>JACJYA010000002.1 GCA_020636315.1 Lewinellaceae bacterium | reverse complement strand
CATATTTTTGGGAATGCACAAGCGCTCTGCACATCCCAAATATTTATTCCTGGCTATAAATCGAATATCCTCCTCTGAAAGGCCATCAGAGGAAGAAATAGCAAGTTGGGTAAGCCTTTTGATGGTGGTAAATATACTGTTTTTCGCAGGCGAAGGCAATCGCAAATTCAAAAAACAAGGATAGTAACCTAACTTTCTTATCTTTCAGCTGCTTCGCTGGAATAGCCCCTGAGTAGAAACCGGCAGGGCCTATAGAGAAGCCATCCACCCATCAAACCATCTAACAATACAACCATCTAACAATACAACCATCCACCCATGCCCCTGATCATCGTCCTCCTGGGAGTCCTGCTGCTGCTGCTGCTCATTACCGTAGCCCGGTTCAATGCCTTTATCGCCTTTATTCTCGTTTCGCTGTTCGTCGGGGTGGCGGAGGGGCTGCCGGTGCCGGATACGCTGGATGCCATACAGAAAGGCATAGGCGCCACGTTGAGCTCTCTGGTCATGATCCTCGGTTTCGGGGCCATGCTGGGCAAGCTGGTGGCCGACAGTGGCGCGGCCCAGCACATCACGGAGAAGCTGGTCCGGGCGTTCGGCCTGCAGCGGGTGCACTGGGCATTGATGCTGACCGGCCTGATCGTCGGCATTCCGATGTTTTACACCGTGGGGTTTGTCATCATGGTGCCCCTGGTGTTCACGGTGGCGGCTTCCACCCGGTTACCACTGTTGTATGTTGGGTTGCCCATGCTGGCGTCCCTGTCGGTGACTCATGGCTTCCTGCCGCCGCACCCGGCGCCGACGGCCATTGCCGGGATGTTTCAGGCGGACATTGGCCTGACCCTGTTGCTGGGCCTTGTGCTGGCCATTCCGGCGGCGGTGCTGGTAGTGCCCATTTTTTCGAAAAGGTCCAGGAAGCTCCACCCTTCTCCGCTGAAGGAATTCTACAATACCGAGCTCCTCCCGGAAGAGCAGCTGCCGTCATTTGGCGCCAGTTTGTTTGCGGCTTTGCTTCCGGTCATCCTCATTGGGGTTTCAGCCGTTTTGCGCCTGTTTTTTGACGAAGAAAGCCTGGTGCGCCGCATTGGGGATGTGGTGGGCGATCCCGTGCTGGCCATGCTGATCTCTGTATTGGTTGCCATTTATCTGTTGGGCATTCGCAGGGGGCGGAAGATGAGCGACATCAGCGATTCCCTCTCCAGGGCGGTGGCCAGTATCACAATGGTGCTCCTGATCATCGGCGGCGCCGGCTCGCTGAAGGAAGTGCTGGTGGAAAGCGGAGTGAGCGATTACATCGGCGATTTGATGAAGGGGTCAGGGTTGTCGCCTCTGGTGTTGGCCTGGCTGATCGCCGCCACCATCCGGGTAAGTGTGGGGTCGGCCACCGTGTCCGGGATGACGGCTGCGGGGATCGCCCTGCCTCTCGTCGGCCAGGGCGGTGTTTCCCCGGAACTGATGGTGCTGGCTATCGGGGCGGGAAGCATCTTTTTCTCCCACGTCAACGACGGTGGGTTCTGGTTGTTCAAAGAATATTTCAACCTTTCGGTGAAGGAGACGATCACCACCTGGTCACTTATGGAGACAACGGTCTCGGTGGTGGGGCTGGTGGGGGTGCTGGTGCTGAGTATATGGGTCTGATGACTTAAAATAATCTATTATGATAGAAACCAAGATCAAAGAACTCGGGCTACAACTACCACCCCCGCCGCCACCCGGCGGCATTTACCATCCCGTAGTCATTGCCGGCAAAATGCTGTACGTCTCCGGGCAGGTCCCTGTAAGGGCAGACGGCTCGCTGATCACCGGCACGGTGGGTAAGGATATGAATGTGGAAGAAGGCCGAAAGGCCGCCCGGCAGGTAGGCCTGACTATGCTGGCCACGATCAAAGCTCAGCTCGGTAGCCTTGATGGCATAAAACGGCTCGTCAAAACCCTGGGCATGGTGAACTGTGAGCCGGGTTTCGGCAGCCAGCCCGAAGTCATCAACGGGTTCAGCGAACTGATGGTGGAACTGCTGGGCGAGCAGAACGGCAAAGGCGCGAGAAGCGCCGTGGGGATGATCCTTCCCCGGGGAGTGGCAGTGGAAGTTGAGGCTATTTTTGAATTGAAAGACTGATATATGCAATGGTACCAGATTTCCAATGAATCCGACGTCCCTTCCCCTGCGATGCTGGTTTTTCCGGATCGCATCTGCGAGAACATCCGGCGCATGATCGCCGTTGCGGGCAGCCCGGAGCGCCTGCGGCCGCACGTCAAGACCCACAAACTGCCTCAGGTCGTAAAGATGCAGCTGGATGCCGGCATTAACCGCTTCAAATGTGCGACCATCAGTGAAGCAAAAATGGTGGCCGGGGCCGGCGCGGCAGATATTCTGATGGCTTATCCACTATATGGCCCTGCGGTGGAGCAGTTGTTCCGGCTGATCGGAGAATACGGCCGCATCCGTTTTTCCGCCATTGTGGATAACCTGCGGCAATGCCGGTGGCTGGAGGAGGCTGCCCGGGCCCACGGCCACCCTCTCGATGTCTTCCTGGACCTCGATGTCGGCATGGAGCGCACCGGCATCAAGCCCGGCCCGGAGGCGCTGGAGCTGTATCGCAGCATGGCCCGTTCGCCCTGGTTGCGCCCGCGGGGTTTGCATCTTTACGATGGCCACCTTCACATATCTTCCCGGGAGGAACGGGAAAAGGCCTGTGACGCCTGCTTTGCCCCGGTAACGGAGATGATTGATATCCTGGAAGCCGAAGGCCTGGCGCCGGGGGAAGTGATCTGTGGCGGGTCGCCTACTTTCCCCATACACGCTCAGCACCCCGAGCGAACGCTGAGCCCCGGAACCACGCTGCTCTGGGATGCGGGGTATTCCACCAGGTTCCGGGATATGGATTTCCTCCACGCCGCTGTCGCCTTTACCCGGGTGGCCAGCAAACCCGGAACGAACAAACTCTGTCTGGACCTGGGCCACAAGGCGATTGCCTCGGAGATGCAGCCGCCGCGCGCCGCCATTTTCGGCATTCCGGAATACGAACTGGCCGTGCACAGCGAAGAACACATGGTTATTGCTTTTCCCGAGGCTGACAATTACGAGGTGGGCGATTGCCTCTATGCTATCCCCCGCCACATCTGCCCGACGATGGCCCTGCACGGCCAGGTATGGGCGGTAGAAGGAAACCGGGCGTTGGAACGGTGGCCGGTGGTGGCCCGCGAGCGGGCGGTTTAAACAGATGGCTTCAGCAAAGTCCCAAATACATAATTCATGAAAAAAGAACCCTACTTCCTCTTCGATGCCCACCTCGACCTGGCCATGAACGCCATGGAATGGAACCGCGACCTCACCTGGCCGGTGGCCGATATCCGCCAAAGCGAAAAAGGCATGCGGGACAAACCGGACCGGGGGCACAACACCGTCTCTTTTCCGGCTATGCGCGAGGGACGGGTAGGGCTGTGTGTGGCTACTCAGATCGCCCGCTACGTCAAAAAAGGAAACCCGCTGCCCGGCTGGCATTCCCCGCAGCAGGCCTGGGCCATGACGCAGGCTCAACTGGCCTGGTACCGGTCTATGGAAGAGGCCGGGCAACTCACCCCCGTGGTGGATATCGAGTCTTTGAATGCCCATCTGAAACGCTGGGAAAACCCCGCTCCGGACGAGCCCATCGGCTATATCCTCAGCCTGGAGGGCGCCGATTCCATGGTTACTCTCGATCATGTGGAGCGTGCCTGGGAGATGGGCCTTCGCGCCATCGGCCCGGCTCACTACGGCCCGGGGACTTACGCCCAGGGAACCGACGCTACCGGTGGGATAGGGGAGAAGGGACGGGCGCTCCTCCGAAAAATGGAAGAGCTCAACATCATCCTGGATGCCACCCACCTGTGCGACGACAGCTTCCGGGAAGCCATGGATCACTTCAATGGCCCCGTCTGGGCCAGCCACAGCAACTGCCGCAGCCTGGTGCCCCACCACCGTCAGTTCAGCGATGAGCAGCTCCGGGAACTCATCGGCCGCGGGGCGGTCATCGGTATGCCTCTGGACGCCTGGATGATGGAGCCGGGGTGGGAGCGAGGCGTTTCTACGCCCGAAAATACCGGGCTTACCCTGGAGGTAATGGCGGATCATATCGACCACATCTGCCAGCTGGCGGGAAACGCAACTCATGTCGGCCTCGGCACTGACCTCGACGGCGGTTTCGGTAAAGAACAATGCCCGGCGGATATCGATACCATTGCCGATCTGCAGAAACTGCCGGCTTTGCTGGAAAAACGAGGGTACAGCGAAACCGATATCAAAAATATCCTTCATCAGAACTGGATCGGGTTCCTGCGAAAGGCTTGGGGGTAGGGAAAAATTGCTGGTTGGCCAATAAATCTGGAAGTCCTGTTCAACCCTGATAATCTCACATCCAACTCTAACCTCATTGTTCACAACCGAACAAGGAGTGTCCGATAGCGAACACCAATGGGGGATGGGTTATTTTTAAACAATTGATAATCAGAAATTAAGGCCTTGGCATGAAGGTTGGTCCTGTTGGGTCATGAAGTAAGCCGTTTTCCTGTGCCCTTCCATCTTCGCCAGGAAAACAGGTTGCAAAAAAAATTACCCGATGCTGAGCAATTACCTGAAAATCACCTGGCGCAACATTTGGAAGAGCAAAGCCTTCAGCGCCCTTACCATTGGCGGCCTCAGCCTGAGCATGGCGGCCTGCCTGCTGTTCATTATGCTCATCAAGGGAGCACATGAATTCGACAATTTCCATCCGGAAGGAGATCGGGTGTATCGCATACTGACTGATGCGCAGCGGAAGGGCGGTGGCTCGGAGCGTTACGCTACATCGCCCTACGTTGTAGCAGAAAGCCTGTCGGACAAATACGCTTTCGTCGAGGAGTGGGTGCCCTTTTGCACCGCTCTTCGGGGCGAAGTTGAGCAGGGCGGCAACAGGCTGTCACTGGAAGGCCTGTTCACCACACCAGCCTTTTTTGAAACCTTTGGCTTTCCCCTGGAGCAGGGCGACCCGGCGACAGCTCTTGCCAGGCCTTTTTCCCTGGTGCTGACGAAAGCAGCGGCAGAACGGTTGTTCGGAAAAACAGAACCGATGGGGAAGCCCGTGGAAATGCCGGGACTGGACGCCAGCTTTACGGTAACCGGCGTGCTGGCAGAGCCTCCCGGAAAGACCCACCTGGAGTTTGAAGCACTGGGGGCCTATGCCTCGGTGCCCTCCCTGCAGGCGGCCGGCCGGTTCAACAACATTACCGGAAGCTGGAATGACTATTACAGCAACTACAACTTCATCCGCCTGAAAGAGGGAGTTGAACCCGAAAAGGCGGAAAAGGCACTGGCGGAAGTGGCCCAGGCCGGCTATCAGGGCCTGCAACTGGAGACCCGGGACGCCGGCTACCACTTTGAACTACAGCCCCTGGGCGATATCACCCCCGGGCCATTCCTGTCCAATAACATGGGCAGAGGGCTGCCCGAATTCCTGCTGTGGTTCCTGGCGGGCCTGGGCCTGGTGGTCATCCTGTCGGCTTCTTTCAATTACACCAACCTGACCATTGCCCGGGCAGTGGGGCGCATGAAGGAAGTTGGGGTGCGCAAAACATTCGGCGCCAACCGCCGACAGGTTTTCTGGCAGTTTCTGGCCGAAGCGGTGGCCATTGCGCTGATCGCCCTGGTGCTAGCCTATCCTTTGCTGAAGCTGGCCATTCAGGGGTTCAATCAACTGCAATTCACCGAATTTTCGGATATGAACCTGCGGGAAGACCTGAAGTTGTACGGCTGGTTCGTATTGTTTGCCGTAGCGGTGGGCCTGCTGGCAGGCGTATTGCCGGCATTAGTGCTTTCGAAAACAAAACCGCTGGCCGTTCTGCAAAAACTGAACAACCTGAAGATCATGAGGGGCGTAGGGCTGCGCAAGGCCCTGCTGGGTTTACAGCTGTGTGTTTCCCTGGTGTTCCTGATCCTGGTTACCATTGCCTGGAAGCAGATCAATGTGGCGCTGACGATGAATTTCGGTTTTGGCCAGGCTCAGGTCCTGAACGTTGAAATGCAGGGACAGGATATTGAAAAGCTTCGGCCCGCTTTCTCTTCGGTGAGCGGAGTGGAACGGATTTCCGCCATCTCTCACAGCATGGGCACCTGGGCGGACAGCAAGACTGACCTCCGGGTAAGGGAAGAGGATGAACCGGTGGAAGTACGGGATTACGTTATCGACCACGAATACCTCGACAATTTCGGGCTCCGGTTGCTGGCCGGGCAAAACTTCCCGGAAGCGCCGGAGCAGCAGCAGGAGCGGTTTGCCATCGTCAACGAAACCTTCCTGAAACGGTTCCAACTGGGCAGCCCTGCCGAGGCAGTGGGCAAAACCATCTGGGCCGGCGACAGCACCCGCCTGGCCATCCGTGGGGTTTTGGAAGATTTTTATTACAAACCGGCGGTCTATAACCTGGAGCCGCTCCTGTTGCGCTATGCCCCGGGCGAACTCCGCATACTGAACCTGAAAGTCGGGGGGCAGGACCCTGTCGCCACTATTGCCGCCCTGGAGCGCGCCTGGGAGAAGATAGACCCCGCCCACCCTTTCCGTTATCAGTTCTTTGACGATGAGGTAAGGGATAACTACGCCAATTTCGTTGACCTGGCCTGGATCGTGGGCGTCTTTGCCCTCCTGGGGATCGTGATCGCCCTTATGGGCCTGCTGGGCATTGCCATCTACACGGTAGAAACGCGAAGAAAGGAGGTCAGCATCCGCAAGGTGCTGGGAGCGGGCGTGAAAGACGTTCTGTGGTTACTTTCGAAAAATTACTTCATCTTGCTCGGTATTGCGACTCTGCTGGCCGTTCCGTTGAGCCTCCTGCTGGGCCGGCAGTTTCTGCAACAGTTCGTCTTCCAGCCGGAAATGACAGTTTGGCTGTTCCTGCCGGGTATCCTGCTGCTGGCTTTACTGGTGGCGCTGACCGTCGTTTCTCAGGCGTGGCGGGCAGCGGTGAAGAACCCGGCGGAATCACTCCGGGCCGAGTGAGGAAAGCATGATTCATGCGAATCAGGGAAAAGCCCCGCAATACGACAATGTTCGTTCCATCCGTGTGTATAACAAATTGCACAGTCAGATTATGAAAGGCTTAGCAATCCCTTCGCTTTGCTGCGGGCTTACCAATCCACTACCCAAGCAAAAAGTGTAATTTGTTATACACACGTTCCATCCTTCCTATTTCATTTTCTCCGGAAATTTCTTATTTTGAAAGCCTGAAGAATTGCGCTCTTTCCCCGAACAATTGTCCACAAAAACATTCCTTCGTTCCGGCAGGAAAATATATCATCAAACCATAAAATTGCACAGCTATGATTACCAGAATTACGCCCTTTCTAAGCCTATTCTTATTTTGCTTTTCCCTTTCCCTGCACGCCACCCATAACCGAAGCGGAGAAATAGAATACCGGCAGGTTGGCCCCAAGGAACTGGAGGCTTCCGTGATCACTTATACGAGAGCGAGTTCGCTGCCCGCCGACCGGGATACCGTCACCATCTGCTGGGGAGACGGCATTTGTGAGCGAATCGCCCGTGTCAACGGCCCCGACCTGAACGGCAACGGCGTGCCGGACGGAGAGATAATTGCGCCCAACGTCAAGATGAACATTTATACCTATACCCACCAGTACGAAGAGGGAGGAGCCTACGTTCTCACCATGACGGACCCCAACCGCAACGGAGGGATACTGAACATCAACTTCCCCAATTCCGACCAGGTAAAGTTCCACATAGAATCCTCGGTTATCCTTTCGGAAAACGATCCGATGAACAACCACTCGCCGGTGTTACAGGAGCCCCCGGTGGGCATCGGCATCGTAGGGGAGCCTTTTATCCATGTGCCTAATGCTTTCGATATAGATGATGACAGCGTAGCGTATGCGCTCGCCGTGCCCCTGCAGGAGCGGGGGGTGGAAGTACCGAATTACGTATGGCCAGATATGGTTGGGGCCGGCCCGGACAATCAGTTATCCATCGACCCGGAGACTGGCGTCCTGGTCTGGGATGCCCCGCAACGGGCCGGAGAGTACAACATCGCCATGGAAATACGATCTTACCGGAACGGAGAGTTGGTGGATGTCGTATTCAGAGACATGCAGATCCTCATTGATGATGCAGAGCACCTGCTGCCCACAATAACCCTAACGGAAACAGAGGAAGGCATTATCGATGTGGCGGTGGGCGATACCGTCCGGGTGGATGTCACGGCAAGTAGCCCACTGGGGCAGATGGTGGAGCTGACGGCCTCCTGCGGCTTGTTGGAGGATAGCTTTTTTGCGTCCCCGGCCTCCTTTACCGCCACCAATATCAATGACGATGCGGAGGGCGCCTTTACCTGGATCGTTCGCGATGAACACATCCGGAGGCAGCCCTATCTTGTGGCTTTCCGGGCCAGAGATGAGTTTGAGGAGACAGGAGCCGTCAATTTTGAAATTCTTCGGTTTCGGGTTTCGGGCGTCGTACCGGTAAAAGAGCCGCCGCTTCACAGGGAAAGGGTGGAAACCTATCCAAATCCTGCTTCGGGTGCGGTGCAGGTAAGCCTTCACAACATACCCTTGCCAGTTGTTTACCAACTGTATCATGCCAACGGCCAACTGGCCGCAGCGGGGGTTTTCCGGAAAGAGCAGGAAACACTTGACTTGTCTGGCCTTCCGCAGGGAATGTACATTTTAAGGGTGGGCCATGCAACGGAAGAGGCAGGGGTGAAGATCATTCGCCGTTAGGGAGGAGTGTTTTCCCTGAGCCCTTATATTTTTATCCTCCAAGGCTTCCTGCAGGTTTTTGTTATCGATAATAAGTAAATGGCCAAAATGGTTTGATTGTTGAAATGGCTGGATTGCTCCAGTGGGGTGTTGACTTCCAACCATTTAACAATCCAGCAATTGAACCATTTAATTTGGCGGGCCACTTATAAGCAAATACCGGAAGCCTCCTACAATGATGCCCTGCTCGTTTACGCCAGGTATGTGGCCAAGGATACAAGGGTTGTAGGTTCTGGACTTTGGACGGTCCTAGGGTAAAGTCGGAAATCGGAAGGCGGAAGGCGGAAAAACAGGCGTTGAGCACCTATTTGGACCCAAGTTCCGACTTCCGATTTCCCACTTCCGACTTCAAATGGGGCACGTCCAAAGTCCAGTAGGTTGATCTCTACCTACCTGGAAGCGGCCGGTTACGCCCACTGTCCGTTTTTGAACACCAACCTGTCCACCAACGCACAACACTGGCAGTTTAAAAATTATTGAAATTGTTTTAAGTTATTGATTATCAGTTTTTTGTGGTTTTGGCACGAGGCTTGCCCTCCTAAGGTTGGAAATAAGGCTAAAAAAGCCAGCCTGGAAAATTACAGCTGTCTTCCGGCCTCCGGAGATGAGCGGGCCTTCTACAAGCCGCTGCCGGAGCCGCCTGTTCCTTCCGCCGCCAGCCGACAGACAGGCGGCTTCGGCAGCAAAAAAATTAAAACATGATCCGACTCCGAGACATTGAACGGTACTACCGCAACGGCCTGCGCAAGGCCTGGGTCCTCAACCAGATCAACCTGGACATCAAAGAGGGCGAATTTGTCACCGTTATGGGCCCTAGTGGCGCCGGCAAGTCCACCCTGCTGAACATCATTGGTATGCTGGAAGAGCCCTCCGGCGGGGAGTATTTTTTCTTTGACGAGCCCGTCCACAAATTCAACGAGCGCAGGCGCAGCGACCTGCACAAGGCCTACATGGGCTTTGTATTCCAGGCTTACCACCTCATCGATGACCTGACGGTCTATGAAAATATCGAAACGCCCCTGCTGTATCGCAATGTGAAGGGAAAGGAGCGCAAAAGCATGGTGGCCGAGATCCTGGACCGCTTCAATATCGTGGCCAAGAAGGGCCTTTTCCCCGAGCAGCTCTCCGGTGGGCAGCAACAGCTGGTGGGCGTTGCCCGCGCCGTGATCAGTAAGCCGCGCCTTCTGCTGGCCGATGAGCCTACCGGCAACCTGCACACAAAGCAGGGGGACCAGATCATGGAACTCTTCCAGGAACTCAACGAAGAAGGCGTGACCATCATACAGGTGACGCACTCGGAGCGCAATGCTTCCTTTGGCACCCGGGTCATCGAGCTGGTCGATGGCAATGTCCGCAGCGATGAGCAGATCCGCCAGCCGGCAGGGCAGGGCGATGCTCCTAAAGGCGTGCCAAATGGCAAGTAATTTCGGGATTCGTTGATTCGGGCCCGTCTTCGCTTAAGCTCAGCCGGGTAAAATTCGTGTATTCGGATTTTCCCGGGGCACCCTATTATAAAGCAGAGAATCATGATCGGCAATTATCTGAAAGTGGCTGCCCGAAACCTATTGAAGTACCGGCTGTACAGCGGCATCAATGTACTGGGCCTTACTTTAGGGCTGTCCCTGGTGCTGATGATCCTTTTGTATCTGCAGTTTGAGTACAGTTATGACAGTTGGCATGCTCAGAAAGAACGGCTGTACCGGGTGAGCATTCTTTCCCACGGGGAAGATGCAGAGGGCGAGGAAACCCATGTGTTTACCCCGCCCATTGGGCCGGACATGCAGGCGGAATTTCCCGAAGTACAGGCCTATACCCGTTTCTCAACCGAACAACCGGCTTATCTTTCTTACAAAGAGGAAGCCTTGCAGGTGGATGAAATTCACTACGCCGACACTTCCTTTTTCACCTTGTTCAATTTTCAGTGGCTGTCAGGGGATGCCGAAACTGCTCTGGCACGCCCCAATACTGTGGTGCTTACTGTTCCCCTGGCCCGCCGTCTCTTCGGTAGCGAGGATCCCATGGGCAAGCTGGTCTTTCTTGACAATCAGCAACAATTCGAAGTGACAGGGTTGACGGCTGCTCCGCCGGCCAATTCCCACCTGCAATTCGAGGCTCTTCTATCGTTTTCTACCCTGTATCAGGACTCCGAACGCTATATGGGGTGGAACGGCGGCAATCAATACATCACCTATCTGCTGCTGGCGGAAAATATTATCCCAACTCAACTCGAAGAAAAACTGCCGACTTTTATGTGGCGGCACATCAATGAAGATCTTAAGCCTTATGGTGTACAGCTGGAGGCCCGGTTGCAGCCACTGCCGGATATACACTTGTGGCACGATCCCGACTCAACAGCTCTGCGTACCAGGTTGCTCGCTTTTGGCGGCATTGGCCTTTTGATCCTGATTATTGCCGGCGTCAATTTTGTGAATCTGGCCACTGCACGGGCATCATGGAGGGCCAGGGAAGTGGGAGTCCGCAAAGTACTGGGCGCCAGCCGGGGGGCATTGATAAGGCAGTTCATGGGAGAGGCCCTACTGCTGGTGCTGATCGCTACCGGGCTGGCTTTTCTGTTTACGGAGGCCTTTGCGCCGGTTTACGGGAAACTGATCGGGAAAACCTTTGTTCCATCCGGCATTTTCGATGCCCAAACTGCGCTGGCCCTTATTGGAGTACTCGTCATGGTAAGCCTGCTGGCTGGTTGGTATCCCGCCTTTTTCGTTTCCCGCCTGCAGGCAGTGAAGGCGTTAAAAGGAGGAGCAACAGGTAAGAATAAACAAGGGCTGCGCAATGCCCTGCTGGTAATACAGTTTGCCATTTCGGCCGGCCTTATTGCCTGTACACTGGTGATCTTTCAGCAATTGCAATATACGCTGCACAAAAGGCTGGGCTTTGAACAGGAAGGCATAGTTGTATTGCCTTTGGTGGGGAAGGAAGTGCAGTCCAAACAGGCTGCCCTCAAGCAGGAACTGCTGTCCATACAGGGAGTAGAGGGAGTGGCGGCGCTTTCGGAAGTGCCCGGACAAGGCCTTACCCGTAATGGCTACATTCCGGAAGGGCATAAAGAATCCTTGCTTTTCCACGCCATCGATGTGGATGAAAACTTCCTGGATGTGTTCGGCCTGGAATTGGCCCGGGGGCGTTTCTTCGGCCGCGCCCGTCCGGCGGATGAACAGGCGGTCCTCATCAACGAATCCCTGGCCCGACAGCTCAACTGGGCAGAACCGATAGGGAAAAAAATTATCCGGAACGGAGAACATCCGGTCATCGGAGTGGCAAAGGATTTTCACTTTGCCTCCCTGCATCATTCCATCGGGCCTTTGATCATTACCCAACAACCCTGGAACGGCCGTTACCACCGGCTGGCCCTGAAGGCACGTACCGGCAACTGGGAAAGAACCCTGAGCGACATTCGCAGCAGATGGGAAGCCGTGTTGCCTCAGGCCCCCTTTGATTTCCAGTTCCTGGACGCATCCATTGCACAGCAATATGAAAATGAACGGCGCTTTCAGGAAGCTTTTCTGTGCTTTTCTATTCTATCTATCCTAATTGCGTTAATGGGGGTGCTGGGGCTTTCGGCCCTGGCCATTCAGCAACGCACAAAAGAAGTGGGCATCCGCAAGGTGATGGGAGCCAGTGCGGCAAACATCATCGCCCTTTTTTCCAAAGGCTTCCTCCGAATGGTGGGGATCGCAATGGGAATTGGCTTTCCCCTGGCCTGGTACTTCATGCAGCGCTGGCTGCAGGGCTATGCCTACAGTAATGGTATCGACTGGTGGGTATTTCCTCTGGCCGGTGCGCTGACCCTCCTTGTGGCCTTCCTGACGGTGGCTCTTCGGGCGATAGGGGTGGCGACAAAGAATCCGGTGGAGGCTTTGCGGTATGAATAATGCACTAATACACATTAAAATAAAACCAATGCTGAAACATTTCCTGGTCGTTACCATTCGCAATCTTCAGAGAGATATCGGTTACACCCTTGTTAACGTGATGGGGCTGGGAACCGGTATAGCCGTCAGCCTGCTGCTTTTTTTCTGGGTGCGAAATGAACTGAGCTACGACCGTTTTCACGCCGATGCCGAACGCATCTACCAGGTGGCCTTTAACTTTCCGGAGGAGAACGGGGAATTGAGCACCTGGATAACGGCGCCGATCGCCTTTGCGGAGAAAATCAATGAAGAAATACCGGAAGCAGAAGCCGCCCTGTCCGTTACCTATCCGAAGGAGATATCCTTTATCAGGGGACAGGAACCTTTTTTAGGAGAGGGCGTTTATGCCGGGAATGCTTTTCCGGACGTTTTCAACTTCCCTTTGCTGGAAGGGCATAAGGAAAGCCTGTTCAGTAAGCCCAACGATATTGTCCTCACGGAGACGCTGGCGGAGAAGTTTTTCGGCTCCGGATGGAGAGGGCAAACGGTTGGGAAAACCCTGGAGGCTGCCGGAGAGGAGTCATATACAGTGAGTGGAGTGATGGCCGCCCCCCCGGCAAATTCTACCCTTCAGTTTGATTTCCTCCTTTCTATGGAAGATTACCTGCGCCAGCGTCCCTGGGAAAAGCATTGGGGCAACTTCAGCTCCCGCCTCTACGTCAAGGTGAAGCCCGGCACGGATATTCCGGCGCTGGAGAATAAGCTGATAAGCCTTTTTCACAATAATAAAGATGATGAGGAAGATACCACCATCAGCCTGTTGTCCTTTCCCGGGCGCCATTTGTACAGCAAGCTGGAGAATGGCCGGCCGGTGGGCGGCAGGATCACCTACGTCCGCCTGTTCATCGGAGCAGCGGCTTTTCTTTTGCTGATCGCCTGCATCAATTTCATGAACCTGGCCACTGCGCGGGCCACCCGCCGCTCCCGTGAGATCGGCGTGCGCAAGGTGGTGGGCGCCAGCCGGGGGCAACTGGCGTGGCAGTTTCTGAGCGAAGCCGTGGCCATTGCTCTGGTGGCGACCGGGGTTGGCATCGTTCTGATAGAATTGCTGAAAGGCCCTTTTCGGCAGATCACCGGTACGGAGCTTTCTATCAATTACCTGGAGCCGGGCACGCTGTCCCTGATCCTGGGCACCGGCCTGGTGGCGGGCCTGTTGTCCGGCAGTTATCCGGCCTTCCTGTTGTCTTCCTTCCGTGCCGTTAATATCTTCCGGGGGAAGGAAGCCGGGCAATTCAGCGGGGCTTCTTTGCGCAAAGGGCTGGTGGTGCTGCAGTTCCTTCTGTCCGCCTGCCTTATCGTTTGTGCTTTTGGGGTGCATCAACAAGTGAATTATATCATGCACAAAAACCTGGGGCTCGACCGGGAGAATGTGGTGCGCATCCCCATGAATGGCGCTCTTTATGATAAATACCCCAACCTGAAAGATGAAATTTCAGCCATTCCGGGCGTAAAGCAGTTTGCTGCTTCCAATCAGACGCCCTTTATGATCAACAGCGAGACCCGCGACCCGGTGTGGGCCGGCAAAGCGCCGGATAATCAAACCGGGTTCCGGGTGATGGAAGTAACGAACGGTTTCCTGGAAACCATGGGCATTGAAATAGCTGCCGGCAGGGATTTTTCACCGGACAGGCCTGCCGATACCTTATCCCTTGTCATCAATGAAACCGCTGCCCGGGCTATGGGTATGGGCCAGCCTCTTGGGCAGAAAGTGGAATTCTGGGGGGTAACGGGGCAGATCATCGGCGTGGCCAAGGATTTTCATGTCAACTCTCTCCACTCCTCCATTGCTCCCCTCATCCTTTATCTCAGCCGGAGCGGGAGCTCTGACAACCTCTACGTGCGTACAGCCGCCGGCCAAACCCGGCAGGCCATGCTTGGCCTTGAAGCTTTATACAAGCGCGTCGTGCCCGACTATCCTTTCGGGTATTCCTTCCTCGACGAAGAGTACAGCCGCCTGTACAGGAGCGAAATGGCCATCGGTAAGCTGGCCTTTTACTTTGCTTTTATTGCCATTCTGCTTTCCTGCATCGGCCTGTTCGGCTTATCGGCTTTCACGGCGGCGCGCCGCACCCGAGAGATCGGCATCCGCAAAGTGGTGGGCGCCAGCGTGGCCAATATCGTCAACCTGCTCTTTAAGGATTTCCTGAAGCTCATCCTCATCGGCTTTGTCATTTCGGTACCGGTAGCCTGGTATCTGCTGACGGCCTGGCTGGATAGCTTTGCTTATCAGACGGGCATCGGAGCCTCGATGTTCCTGGCAACCGCTGGGCTGATGGTGCTGGTGGCCTGGCTGGCGGTGAGCTACCACTCCATCAGGGCGGCAATGGCGAACCCGGTAGAGGCGCTGGGGAGTGAGTAGGGGGCTATTCGGCTGGCCAGGTGGAGGGGATTCGTGTATTTGTGTAGGTGCCTGGACAATTTTAGCTATACCTATTCTGCTTCGGATTGGAGGCGCTAAGGTCTTTTTTTCCGGGGTTCCGGATTCATTGTTGGATGGTTTTGGACTTTGGACGTGCCCCATTTGAAGTCGGAAGTGGGAAATCGGAAGTCGGAACTTGGGTCCAAATAGGTGCTCAACGCCTGTTTTTCTGCCTTCCGCCTTCCGATTTCCGACTTTACCCTAGGACCGTCCAAAGTCCAAGATGGTTAGATGGTTGAATTGTTTTTGTCCAGGTACTTATTTCTCTGTTTAGAGCCGGAGCCTTAAGCAATCTAACCTAAACACGTATCCACATATCCACATTAAACAATTCATCATCATGCTGAAGAACTATCTCAAGATCGCCATCCGGAACCTGCTGAGAGAAAAATTGTATTCCACGATCAACCTTCTGGGGCTGGGCATCGGGGTGGCGGTGGCCCTGTTGCTTGGCCTGTACGTCAGGGAAGAATGGTCATTTGACAGCTTTCACAGCAAAAAGGACAGGATACACCGGGTTTGGGTCAAGGAACACTATCAGGGCGAGGTATTCTTCAATACGGTGACGCCGGTGGTGCTGGCAGGCGTACTGGAAGAAAACTTCCCGGAAGTGGAGAAAACGGTCCAGTTTATTCAGGCCGGCACTCTGGTAAAACAGGGCGGCGAAGTGAGCCGGGAGCAAATGCATGTCATTACGCCATCCGTTCTGGATGTTTTTGATTTTAAACTGCTGGAAGGGAACCCGGAGGATGCACTCGACGGGTTACGCAAAGTGGTGCTTACCCCCGGAGCCGCCCGCAAGTATTTCGGTGATGCCCCCGCTCTGGGTAAGGCGCTTACGATACAGGCCAACGGGCAGTGGGAAGAATTTACCGTATCCGGCATTATCGAAGAAGCGCCGGCCAATTCGAGCATTCAGTACAATATGCTCATTCCTTACGAGAATATGAAAACCCTATTTTCCAAACAGTCGTTAACCAGCTGGACCTTCGTATATCCGGAGACTTATGTCCTGCTCAAAAAAGGTGTAGATGCTAACACCCTGGAGAAAAAAATAGCCCCGGTGATCGACCGGCAGGTCGTCAGCATTTATAAAGCGGGAGAATACGAAGTTGGGTTCCAACCCCTTCTGGACATTCACCTGAACAACGACTTCCCTCAGGGCATAGCGGAGGTGAGCGACCACCGGTACCCTGTTATCCTAAGCGGAATTGCCCTGCTGGTTCTGGCGCTGGGGGTTGTCAATTTTGTCATTCTGGCCATCGGCCGTTCCGTTTCCCGGGCCAAGGAGGTGGGCATCCGCCGGGTGACGGGCGCTTTGCGCTGGCAACTGATGCAGCAGTTCTGGAGCGAGTCGCTTGTGGTGACGCTACTGGCGGTGGTTTTGGGCGTGGCGTTGGCCCAATTGTGCCTTCCGGCCTTCAACCTTATTACCGGAAAAATTCTGGAAATTCCGTATTCCATTTCGAGCCTGGCCTCGTTCCTGGGCGGAGGGTTGGCCCTGGGTTTGCTGGCGGGCGCGTACCCGGCCCTGGTGGTTTCCGGTTTCTCTCCGCTCCGGGCCATTAAAGGGATGATCACCAAGGTTGGCAGGGGCCGGCAGATGCTGCTGCGCGGGCTGGTCAGCTTCCAGTTCGTCCTTTCCCTCAGCCTCATCATCTGCACTATGGTTATGGCCTTTCAGTTGAGGTTTTTACAGCAGAAGAACCTGGGGTTCGATAAAGAGCAGGTGGTAATCCTTCCTTACCAGGCGACACCTACCGCCGATCACGGCACTGCCGCCATCCTTGCCGACGGCCGGGAAGCGGAGGCCCGCCTGAGGCAGGAACTCAAGGGCGAGCAGGGGGTGCTGGGTGTTACCGCCTCTGCTCATGCTGTGGGCATCCCCGGCTGGACGACATTGGGCTATACGGACCCCTCCACCCAGCAGTACCGCACTTTTACTTTCAATGCAGTAAGCGATAATTACCTGGAAACTATGGGTATTGGCCTGGCCGCAGGAAGGAGCTTTTCCCCGGATATCCCCAGCGACCGGGATAAGGCCCTGGTCGTCAACGAATCCATGGCCGATGCCTTTGGCTGGCGGAGCCTGGTGGGCCGGCAGTTGCCTCCTCCCTTCGAAGCATTTCAACTGATAGGCATTGTGAAGGATTTCAATTACAGCTCTCTGCACACTCAGATCGGCCCGCTGATGATGGGCATGAACCTCAGAAGTGTCTATCAGGTAGTGAATGATGTGTCTTATGAAGACCTGCCCATACCCAAGATCGCACTCCGCCTGAAGGGCGGCGATATTCCTGCTACCCTGGAGGCCATCAGAGAAACCTGGAGCAGAGTGGCGCCCGAACAACCCTTCAACTACAGCTTCCTCAATGATGCCCTTGACAGCCAATACCGCGCTGAACAATACCTTAGCAACATTCTGTCCTGGGCTACCTATCTGGCCATCCTGATTGCCTGCCTGGGGTTGTTCGGCATTGCCACCCTCACCGCCGCACGGAGGACTAAGGAGGTGGGCGTGCGCAAGGTGCTGGGCGCCAGCGTGGCCCAGTTGGTCTTTACCCTGAACAAGCCCATCACGCTGATGGTGTTGCTGGCCAGCGTTATTGCCTCCCCCATCGCCTACCTGCTGATGCAGCGCTGGCTTCAGGGTTTTGCTTTCCACATAGCCATCAACCCGGCCTGGTTCCTGCTGGCGGCGTTGCTGGCCCTGGCGCTGGCGTGGTTGTCGGTGAGCTGGCAGTCTCTGAAGACGGCGCGGGGCAACCCGGTGGAGGCCTTGCGGTATGAGTAGAGAGTGGGATTCCCGAATTTACTGGCCGGCCAACTGGTTTTGCCCAGTCGTCTGAATACTCAGTGACTCCAGTAGATGGAACCCATATCTCCTGATCAGGCTTTTCCCGTCTTCGTCCCTCATATTCGGATGATGGGAGCTGAAATTGGTTAGAATGACAACGCCCGTTTTTTGGGTGTCATTAAAGGCGATGAAAGCCCGATAGCCACCGGTGGCTCCTCCGTGCCAGATGATGTGCCCGCTGTCGGTGATGTGGTGCACCCAGGCATTGCCCATAAAATTGTCGTCCCAGCCGGTGGGAACCTCGTACCACTTTTTCATATCGTCGAACAGGCTTCCTTCCGGCGCCTGGAGGTGGGCTTTTGCCCAGAGCAGCATATCGTCGAGGCAGGATTTGACGGAACCGGCCGGGTTGATGAAATCCATGTCCCAGAGGCTTGCCGGCTTCCCCTTGGCGTTGTATCCCGGCACTATTAGGGCCCTGGGCGCCCCCTGGCCCGTGGGATAAGTATGGCTCATACCCAGAGGGGTGAACAAACGCCGGCAGGCCAGTTCTTCCCAGGATACTCCTTCCTGCTGAGCCGCGAGGTATCCCAGCAGGGCAAAACCACAGTTGTTGTAGGCCCATTTTTCTCCGGGGGTATAGTCCAGCTTTTCATTGCGGAGGTATCTGCGGTATTGTTTCCACCTGAAGTATTTATGAGGGTTGCCGGGAGAGAACAGACGGGCGCGGAAATAGGGCAGAATGAAGCTGGCGGGCCCGTTGCTCAACCCGGAGGTGTGGGTGAGCAGTTGTTTGACCGTAACCTGTTTTGCCTTTTCACTGCTTATCTTATCGCGTTCCGGGAAACAGGCGGCTATCGGGCCGTTCAGCTCCATGTTTCCTTTTCTCACCTGATCCATCACCAGGGCGCCGGTAAAAGTTTTGGTGATGGAACCGATCTCGAATACCTGCCGGGTATTGTTGACAGGGGCCGCCTTTCCACCTCTGATGAGGTAACCTTGCCGATAAACCGTATCTGGCTGTATGATGCCGATGGCGATCTCTGCTTTTTCCGGCAGGGTGTTGAGGTATTCATCAATGATAGCCCGGGCCGGTGGCGTTTGGGCATGAATAAGATAGTTGCCGAGAAAGAAGAACATCAGCACCAAAAATTTCTTTTTCATGATCTCTTTGTTTTTTCGGCAAGGTCAGCCCTTTTGCCAGGAGATGAAAACTTAATGGCTGAAGGGGAAGGAATAGTTGATGGCTTGCCGAGGTGCGCCCGTTCATCAAGCGGTGGAGGCTATTCATCAAGAGCGAAGAGGGCGAGCCCGGATAGTTGCTATATTTGAGGCATCATTAGGCGATGCCTTCGCCCGAAGCCTGTACCTGGGTAAAAGGTGTCGCCTTCGTAAAAAGGAAAAGATGCCATGGGCTATTGAGGAGGTGGGAAGCGACACAGGTTTCCCGGATGTGATTTTTAGAGGGCAGATCAGGAAGCGACACCTCTGTTCTCTGTGGGCGCCTACTGTGGAGGCGTTGCTTCAGGGCAATTGCAAAGGAAGATCATGAACCGGAAGAAGTTACTTATCGTATTAAAACACCTGTCTATCTGGGCTCTGGCCGTTGTGGTGCTGCGCAACTCCAGCCTCACCTGGGGATGGGCCGTTTCCTCAAAATACGACACCCTGATCCCCCAGTTATACGGAGCGGCCACCAATGCGGCGGTTTTCTACTTCACTGCTTTCTTTCTGATCCCTGAATTTTTCAACACCGGCCGGAAAAAGGTATTCTACACGTACAGTGCCCTGTTTTTACTGGGTATTTCCGCAGTGGAGCTGGCCATCGACCGGCATTTTGGAGAACTGTACCAGAACCGGTCCTATCTTGGTGCAGTAGAGCTTCTTTGGGGAGAATATATTCTGGATGGTATGATATACATCCTTCCCATCAACCTGTTCTACTACATCATTGCTTTTGTTTACCGGATACCTTTCGACCGGAAGCAGCTGCAGGAAAGGGAACAGCAACTGCAGAAAGAAAAACTGGAAGCGGAACTGAAGTTCCTGAGGGCTCAGATCCACCCCCATACGCTGTTCAACGGGCTGAATAACGTTTACCACCTCATTGACCTGGACCCGCCGAAGGCCAAGGGCCTGGTGCTGAACCTTTCCCATGCCCTCCGCTATCAGTTGTACGAGATCTCCGGACAATTCGTGCCTCTGGAAAAAGAGCTTGCTTACCTGAGGCAATACATCGCTCTGCAGGAGGTGAGGGTAGAGGAGGATGCCGTCATTGACATTTACTTTGCCGGTGAAGAGGGAGGCTTTCTCGTGGCTCCTCTTTTGCTTACGCCATTTATCGAGAACGCTTTCAAATACATCAGCCATTACCCGAAAAAAGAAAACAACAGGATCAGCATTCGCCTGGAAATAGAGGACAACCGGCTGGACTTTGAATGCAGCAATACCGTGGATCCGGATAACCCCGGGATCTCCGGGCCGGGAGGCATCGGGCTGGAGAATGTAAACAACAGGTTGCGGTTATTGTACGAGTCGGGGTATGAACTCAGGATTGAAAATGAGCCGGGCTTGTTTGTCGTAAGGCTCGGAATTCCGCTAAAAAAAGCCCAATGAGAAAGTTGAAATGTGTTGTCATCGAAGACGAGGCCATCGCCCGAAAGGCCCTGAGCGCCTATATCCGGAAAGTGGACGAACTGGAGCTGGCCCATTCCTTCAAAAACGGGATGGAGGCAAAAGATTTTCTGGCAAGCCATCCGGTGGAACTCCTTTTTCTGGACATCAACATGCCTTTCCTGAACGGCCTCGAACTGCTGCGACTGCTCAGAAACCACCCCCCGGTGATCTTCACTACCGCTTACCCCGAGCATGCCCTGGAGAGCTTCGAGTTCAATGTAGTGGATTATCTGGTAAAACCGTTCTCCTTTGAGCGCTTTCTCCAGGGAGTGAACAAGGCCCTGCGCCGGGTGGAACGGCTATCGGGCCCTGAGGAAAAATTCCTGATCCTGAAGGAGGGCGCCAGCCTGGTGAAGGTCAGGACTGAAGACATTACCTTCATCGAGGCCATGCAGAATTACATTCGCATCCATACTCCGGGCCGCAGTTACACCATATTGATGACCATGAAGGAGGCCATGGCCCAGTTGCCGGAGCCGGATTTTTTCCAAACCCACCGGTCATATATCGTGCAGCTCAGTAAGGTGGAACGGATAGAAGGCGGCGAGGCACTGGTGGGCAAAGAGCGCATACCGCTCAGCAAACGCAGCCGGGCGGAGTTTCTCGAAAGGTTTAAAAAGCTCGAATAGGGCAGGAGAGAAGCCCTTTGCCGTCCCTGTGCAACAAATCAGTCAGGTGTTGCAACCTGGCCAACAACCCCGCTTTTCAGCCCTGGTTAGTTTTGTGGCATTCTTTAATCTCAGAAAACAAATTGCCATGTTACTAGATCAGCATTCAGACAACAGTTTGCTCCGCCTCGGGGGCATTGCCGGTATCGGAGCGGCCCTTTTCCTGCCCGGTGTGATCCTGCAGACGGGTTTAACCAGTTGGTTCCCGGAAGAAGCCCTTCAGCAGGGAGATATGACAACCTGGCTGGAGCACGTGGCGGCCAACCGGGCCACGGCCATGACGGGTGTGGCCTTTTCTATTGCCGCAATTATTTCTTTTATGCCCTTTGGGCTGGTGCTTTACAAACTACTAACAGGTGAGGGGAGGTGGCAACCTGTGGCGGCCCTGGCCTTCAATATTCTTGGCGTATCGCTGGCGTTGGCGGCCTTCACTTTCGCCTTTGGGTTTACCTGGGCGCTGACGGATCTGGCCGGCGCCGCAAACGGGCAGGGCGCCGGCGGCATCAGTGCACTGGCGACAATGGGGATGCGCGGTTTCCTGGTGTGCGATGACCTGGCCACCTGCCTCATCGGCCTCAGCAACGGATTGTATGCCTATGCCGGATTGCGTTCCAAAGTGTTGCCCCGATGGCTCGGCTGGTGGGGGATGATCGCCGGTTTTTTGGTGACGATCGTGCTGTTGAGGTATTTTTTCCCGATTTTCGCTATTGCTGCTGTCGGTTATCCTCTGGTTGTCCTCTGGTTTGCCGCCACGGGAATTCTGATGCTGAGAAAAGCCGCAGGGTAAGAAACTGAATTTGTCATGAACACCAGAACCTGGCTTGTGGGCATAGCGTTAACAGCCCTTCCGCTTTTCGCTATCGCTTCAGATACGTTGACAATAGATTCCATGTTTGTCCGCATTGGGCTGGCCCGGTACGCCGGCCTTTTTGTGGATACTACCGGCGAGCAGACGCTGGAGGATCTGCTTCAGCAGCAGCCTCCGTTTATTGCCGGTTACAACCTTGAACAGGAAGGGCCTTATCCGGTAGCTTACTGGCTGCGGATCCCGGTGGTGGCCAAAGAGGACATTACCGGCGCCAGAATAGTCGTTCCCGGCAACCCGGAAACCGGCTATACTGAGCACCGCCTGGATTATATGGATGCGTATCTTGTCGATCAGGATGGGGCAGTCCGCAACCATGGCCGGTCCGGTTTTTTTGTTCCCCGTTCTGAGAAGAAGCTGCCGGCCCACTATATGGTGGCGGCCGTCCCGGTATCTCTGGAGGCCGGCAGGCATTACGAACTGTATGTACGCCTGCAGAATGCGACCGATCCGCAAACGGCCTGGCTGGGGCTGGAATTGAGGAGTGCTTCTGCGGGGCTGCCTTCGCCGGATTTCGGCCTGCGCTGGGTGATCCTGGGGCCCTGGGGGATGTTCATCATCATTGGCCTGTACGTGCTGGTGTTCTTTTACTATGTACGCGACCGCGCCTTTCTGTATTTCGGGATCTTCTGCCTGTTGTACTCCCTGGACCTGTTGTCCACCGAGCCGGAGGGCGGCCTCCTTGGCCTGATTCCCGAGCATCCGGAGTGGAGCGCGCCCATTTTTTATGCCCATCTTTTTTCCCTTACTTTTCTGATGTTGTTCGGCCGGGAATTCATTGACATCAAAGCCCGTTTTCCCCGTTGGAGCCGATACTATCAGTTCGTATTGATCCTACTGGCGGCAGTAACAGCCTTTTACTTTATTCGAAATTTCTGGAAACCATACCAGGTGATCCAGCCCTGGCTTATCCTGTCCTTTTTGCTTTTTATCCCGTTTTGCATCCGGTTTGTGCTGAGCACTAACTGGCCTGCCCGGTTGTTCGGAGCAGGTTTTTTCAGTTTTGTGGCCGGCAACATCATCGGCGTTTTCGCCATCATAAATGGCCACAAGTGGGGCCCGGTTTCCTGGATGGTTGGGCAGGTAACACTGTTGTTCCTATTCGCAGCCGGGCTGGGCTACCGGCTTCTGGAAGGAGAACGTCAACAGGCCCAGGCTGAGAAAATGCAGGACCTGGACCGCCTGAAAACCCGCTTTTTTACCAATATCAGCCATGAGTTCCGCACGCCGCTCTCCCTCATCCTGGGCCCGCTGCAAAGGGCTGCGGAGAGTGTCCCATTCAGCGAAATGCAGGATGATGATAATGAAATTCCGGTCAGGGCGGCGCACATTCAGTTGATGAAACGCAATGCCCTGCGTATGGAGGAATTGATCGATCAGATCCTCGACCTTTCGAAAATAGAATCGGGCAAAATGGAGTTGAGATTGCAGCGCGGCGATGTCCTGAAATTTATCCGCAGCAGAGTAGCGGAGTTCGAAGACATCGCCGGAAGGAACGGCATACACCTGGTCGCCAGTTATTCCGAAGCGGCCGCCGAGGCCTGCTTCGACCCGGATAAACTGGAAAAAATACTGGTGAACCTGCTTTCCAACGCAGTCAAATTCACTCCTTTCAAAGGGGAGGTGCGCGTGATGGCGGAAGCTTCAGGCCAGTACCTGAAAATAAAGGTGACGGACACGGGGCCAGGAATGAGCCAGGTAGAAGCGGAGCATATTTTCGACCGCTTTTACCAGGCCGACAAGGCCGCTCAGCAGGGGAGCGGCATCGGCATGGCCCTCGTTAAAGAGCTGGTGGAATTGCACCATGGGCGGGTCTCCGTGGATAGCCAGCTGGGGGCGGGCACTTCCATCACCTGCCGGATCGGTATCAGCCCGAACCTGTTCTCACCGGAGGAATTTTCTACTGAACCTTCCCGGTTGGCAGGAGAATCTACCTTACCCTACCGCTTGCCGGCCTCTGAGAAGCCGCCGGAGGCCGTTCCTGTTGCTGAAGGCTCTGAAAAAGAAAGCCTGGTGCTGGTTGTGGAGGATAACGTTGGCCTGCAGGCATTCCTGCAGGAGATCCTGAGCGAGCAACACCGGGTACTCCTGGCAGGAAATGGCAGAGAGGGGGTTGAAAAAGCCCTGGAACACTTGCCCGACCTGGTCGTCAGCGATGTCATGATGCCGGAAATGAGCGGCATTGAACTGTGCGATCATCTGAAAAAGGAGGAGAAAACCAGCCATATTCCCATCCTGCTGCTGACCGCCAAAGCAGAACAAAAAGATAAACTGGCCGGACTGAGCACCGGTGCAGATGATTACCTCACCAAGCCCTTTGACGCCAAAGAGCTGGCGGTGAAAGTGGCCAACCTGATCCGCATCCGGGAACAGCTGAAAGAAAAATACAGCAAACACCCCTGGAGCCCGGCGCTTCAGAACGTAACCTCTCTGGAGGAACGCTTCCTGCAAAACGTCATGGCGGCGATCCGGAAGAACCTGTCCAATGAATATTATTCCGTTGAAGAATTGGGCAGGGATGTCGGTTACAGCCGCAGCCAGCTGTTCCGAAAACTCAAGGCGCTTACCGGCAAAACTCCTCTGGAGCAGATCCGCCGGCAACGCCTGTACTACGCCAGGGAATTACTGGAGAAAAGGTCCGGAACGGTTTCTGAGGTAGCTTACCAGGTTGGTTATTCCAACCTTTCCTATTTTTCAAGGAGTTTCAGAGAAGAATTTGGCATATCCCCCAGTGAAGTGAAGTAGGCCTGCTCTGTCCGAAAACGAACACTCCATTGTGCACCAGCGCACAGGCGGGAAGCATGAGGGGCTTCTTAAGTTGTTGTTTTTTAGTTGTTTAAGTGCTTTGGCATGCAATTTGGTAGTTGGAAAAGGAAACCTGAATGGCGCCACAGCCATCCACCAAACAAGCTCTCAGCGGAGGCAGATGGGGTAGTGCGGTTTAAATCGTAATAAATATAATTATTATAAAAGTAATGATTACAAAAGTAATCGTTATATTTTGAATGATTATAAAAATAACGATCTGTCTGGAATGGGCGCTTTCGCACAAGTTGATCTCACTAATCAATCAATAACCAATCAACCACAACCATCTCAATGCACAAAGTAAGTACCTTCCTTCTGCTCTTTTTCGTTGTCCCAACTGTTATTCTGGCCCAGCGGAAGCATACCCTCCGCCCGGAAGAAAAGCTCTATGGCCTGTCAGAGTTCTGGCAGGAGGTGAACTACAATTTCGCCTTTTTCGATCAGGTGCCGAACCTGAACTGGGACAGCGCCTATCAGGCCTACATTCCCATAGTTCTCGCTACGGAAACTGACTACGACTATTACCGGGCACTTAAGCGGTTCTGCGCTCTTTTGCAGGATGGGCATACCAATGTTTATATGCCCCGCCGGATCGATTCCCTCTTGTACCGCACCAGCTTTGGCGATTATCGCCTTTTTCTGGAAAATATCGGCGGCAGGGCCATCGTCACCCACGTCAATGAACCGAAAAAGGAAGAGATACCAGTGGGGAGTGAGATCATTGAGGTAAACAGCATTCCGGCTAAAGAATACCTGGAGCAGGAAGTTATTCCTTACATCTCATCCTCCACAGAATACATTCTCTGGGACAATGGTATCCGAAACCTTTTAATGGGCTTTGCGGGGGAGCGTGTCGATATCCGCATCCGCACGCCGGAAGGGGAGGAGCGGGATTTCAACCTCACTCGTGCCCTGAACAAGGAGGACATCTATCCACCCTTCCCCGACTGGGAACTGATGAGCTTTCGTTGGCTGGAAGACAGCATAGCCTATGTGGCGCTCAATTCTTTCGGCGACCCAAAGATCGACACCCTCTTTATAGAAAAAGTACCGGAACTCCTCAACGCCAAAGCCCTGGTGGTCGATATACGCGACAACGGCGGCGGAAGCACGGACATCGGGCTGGCGATCGCCAAATATCTTACCAAGGACAAATTGTTGTACGGGTCCAGAAGCATGACCCGGGAGCATCGGGCAGCCTACAAGGCCTGGGGGTATTGGGTAGCGGCCGAAAAAATCGACACCGTAGGTGACGAATGGGCAAAAAAATCCCTGGACTACTTCAACGGAGACGTCTGGTATGAATTCGAATACGAACCCGACACCAATGATGTAGAAGGGCCCAAACTCGTGGCGCCCACTGTCATTCTTACCAGCCACAATACAGCTTCCGCTGCGGAAGACTTTCTGGTATATCTCGATAACCAACCCCATATTACCCGCATGGGCCAGAAAACATACGGAAGCACCGGGCAACCCCTGATTTTCGAGCTGCCCGGTGGCGCCTCGGCCCGGATCTGCACCAAGAAGGATGTGTTCCCGGATGGACGGGAATTTGTGGGCTACGGCATCATTCCACAAGTAGAAGTATCTCCCACTGTTGAGGATTTTATACAAAACCGGGACCCTGTGCTGGAGAAAGCGGTGGAGGTGTTGAAGGGGAAACTTTAGTGTGCAGGTGCATTTGCAGGGGACATATTGGGGAGTGTTCACAGCTTCTGGTTTTTTACCCGGCTGAGAAATGAAGACGGGCTCAGTTTTTGAGTTCATGAAAACCAGCGGGTTAGCGCAACGCGGGCACACTTAATTTGGACTATCCCCCCATGTAGCGGAAAGGGGGAGCCAACTTATACACGAATGCACACTACATACACAATAAAAAGCCATGCTAAGAAACTACTTCAAGATCGCATTACGGAACTTATTAAAGAACAGGCTCTTCTCTTCCGTCAACATTTTCGGGTTGGCCATTGGCATGACAGCCTGTCTGCTCATTTTGCAGTTTGTATCCTGGGAGCGCAGCTATGACCAGTTTCATGAAAATAAGGAGCGCATTTTCCGGATCGCAATGGAGAAATACGAGCCGGGAGAAGCTAAGCAGGATTTCGCTTTTACCTTTCCGGCAGTGGCGCCGCACCTGCTGCGCGAATTTCCCGAGGTCGAAAAAGCAACACGCATCAGGCGGACAGGCGGAGTGGTGGCTCATGAAGATCAGCGCTACGGAGAACAGGGCATCATTTATGCCGATTCTTCCCTTTTTGACATTTTTTCCTTTGGCGTGAGCCGGGGAGACATCAAAGCTGCTCTCAGCGAGCCTTACAAAGGAGCGGTCTCGGAGGCCATGGCGAGAAAGTACTTCGGCGCCGAAAACCCCATTGGGCAAACGCTCGAAATAGGAACTGCCGCTACGCCTTTCGAGGTGGCCGCCGTTTTTGAAGACATTCCGGAAAACTCCCATCTGGCCTTCGATTTTGCCTTTTCCTATGTGACTTACATCGATTTGGCGGCGGCCCGCGGCGGTGATGCGGAGAACAGTTGGGGCTGGTCGGATTTTTACACCTACGTGATGCTCCGGCCGGGTACCGAAATCACTTCCCTGGAAGAGCAATTGCCTGCCTTTGCCGAGCGGCACATGGGCGAAAGCATGGAAGAAGGCAATTACAAGATCCGGTTCTTTACCCAGCCGCTGGAAGACATCTACCTGAATTCTCATTTAGGTTATGAGTATAAACCGGCGGGTAACGCCCGCTATGTATATGCTATGATGGCCATTGCCCTGTTCATCATCCTCATCGCCTGGTTCAATTACATTAACCTCTCTACTGCCCGTTCACTGGACCGGGCGCGCGAGGTGGGCGTGCGGAAGGTAGTGGGAGCCCGTCGCGGGCAGCTGTTGCGGCAGTTCCTGCTGGAATCGGCCCTGGTTAATTTCGTGGCCCTCGGCCTGGCCTTGCTGGCAGCGAACAGCCTGATGCCCGCCTTCGGGCGGCTGGTGGGTAAGGCGATCTCCTTCTCTTTGCTGCAGGTGCCCTGGTTCTGGGGGTTTGTGGCTCTGCTCTTCACGGGCGGAGCCTTGCTGGCGGGCTTGTATCCCGCCTTTATCCTTTCCGCTCACCGCCCCGTGCTGGTGCTGAAAAGCCATAAATCGGCAGCTACCGGCGCTGGCGGCGGCCTCCGTAAAGGCCTGGTTGCGCTACAGTTTATTGCCACCATTGCCCTGATCGCGGGTTCACTGGCCATTTACCGGCAGATCAATTTCATGCGGCAGGAAGACCTTGGAGTTGATATTGATCAAACCCTGGTGCTGAGGGACGTGACTTATAAAGACAGTACTTTTACGGATAGGATCCGAACCTTTAAGGAAGAACTTCTACGCTGGCCTGGCGTGAAAAGCGTGGCTGCCTCGGGCGATATTCCCGGCAAAGAAGTGGGCAATTCCTGGGGCCTTCGCTGGGCCAATTCTCCGAGCAGCGGTTATAAACGGTTCCGCACCTTTTTAGTCGATCGCCGGTTTTTCCGGCAGTATGGAGCTGAGCTGATCGCCGGGCGGGAATTTGATGTGCCTTTCGAGGCCGGCCGACAGGCCACTGTCCTCAACGAAACGGCGGTGCGCGTGTTCGGCTTTGACAGCCCGGAGGCGGCCCTGGGAGAGGAGATACTTGCCTCCAACGGGCAGAGCCTGGGGCGTGTTGTGGGCGTTATTAAAGATTATCATCAGGAATCCCTGCAGTTCGATTTCAAACCGATCTGTTACTATTACCAGCCTTATGGTTATACCTATTATTCTATTAAAGCGGAGGTTTCCGATCCCCGGGAACTGGTGCGTTTTGCCGAGGGCCAGTGGAAGGGCCATTTCCCCGAATCCCCGGTAAGCGCCTTCTTCCTGGATGAGTTC
Source organism: Lewinellaceae bacterium (assembly GCA_020636315.1). Lineage (GTDB taxonomy): Bacteria > Bacteroidota > Bacteroidia > Chitinophagales > Saprospiraceae > JACJXW01. Next base: position 747,562 of record JACJYA010000002.1, on the reverse strand, counting down.
TACGAGGCCCAGTATCAGGCCGACCTGCGTTTTGGTTTTGCCTTCGGCCTGTTTACTCTACTGGCAATTATAGTGGCCTGCCTGGGCCTGTTTGGGCTGTCCTCCTTCAGTGTGGCCCGGCGGACGAAAGAGATCGGCGTCCGGAAGGTACTGGGCGCCAGCGTATCCCAGATCCTGGTGCTGTTGTCAGAAGAATATGTCCGTTTGGTGCTGGCCGCTTCTGTACTTGCTCTGCCGGTAGCCTATTATTTTCTGAAAAAGTGGCTGGACAATTTCGCCTTCGGCATCAGCCTGAGCTGGTGGTTTTTCCTGCTTCCGGTATTCCTGGCCCTGGCCATCGCGGCAGTTACTGTGAGTTACCAGGCCATAAGGGCGGCGGTGAGAAACCCGGTAGAGGCGCTGAGGTATGAATGATGAATATGGAAAGGTCTAAAAGTGCTTAAGTGTAAACGTGTAAACGTGTAAAAATGGGCTTCATTTACACTTTTACACCCTTATACCTAATAATAATCACCCTATGCTACACCACTACCTGACTATCGTTCGCCGTTTTTTCACCCGCGAGTGGGGTTATTCCCTGATCAACCTGAGCGGGTTAGTGCTGGGCCTGACGGCCGTTTTACTGGCCTTTACCTTTATCCGTGACGAGTCGCAGTACGATGCCTTTCACGACAAAGCCGGACGCATATTCCGGGTCAACAAATGGGTTAAGGAAGACAGCGGAGAGCGCTTTCTGGTGGCGGAAACCCCGGGGATGATGGCGCCAACCATGGTGGCGGATTATCCGGAGGTGGAGGCAGCCACGCACTACGCCCCCTGGTTCGATGAAGTTTTGCTGACTCATGAAAACCAGTCGGTGAATACCGAAGGTTTTGTTTTTGCCGACACCAGCTTTCTGCAGCTCTTCGATTTTGAAATGGTGCGGGGCGACCCCTCCGCTCTTGCGGTGCCGGGCCAGTTGCTGATCACGCCTAAACTGGCGGCTGCCCTGTTTGGAGATGAAGACCCTTTGGGCAAAGCGGTGATCGGATTGGATGATAATATGTATTCCATAGCAGGTATCATCGCAGCTCCTCCCCGGCGCTCCCACCTGCAGTTTGAGGCGTTGGCTTCCTGGAGTTCCACCCGGCCGGGCTCAGGCTTTCACGATTTCAGTTTTATGAATAACTGGCTCGGGCAAACGGTTTATACCTACGTCCTCCTGCAGGATGCCGGACAGGAAAAGGCTTTGGATGCTAAGTTTCCTGCTTTTGTGGAGCGGTACATGGCTAACCGAACCGGCAGGTATGACTTTTTCCTGCAACCCCTCTCTGAAGTTTACCTTCATTCCGACAATATCCGTTACCTGCGGGGCAATAAATACGGCAGCGCCGTCTTTATGCGTACGTTTTCCATCATCGCTCTCCTGGTGTTGCTGGTCGCCTGCTTTAATTACATCAATATCAGCACCGCCAAGTCGGTGGAGCGCAGCAAGGAGGTCGGGGTGAAGAAGGTGCTGGGCGCCGGGCGCCGGGCGCTGGCCTTTCAGTTTCTCACAGAAACATTTATTTTCACCGGCCTGGCCGGTATGCTTTCCCTGGCTCTGGCTCATGCTTTGCTCCCACGCTTCAATATCCTGTTTGGCCGGGATATCCCGTCAGGTTTGCTGAGTGAATATCTGGCCTTTGGTTTCCTGGGCCTCACCGTTGTTGTCGTTAGCCTGACTGCAGGTGTGTTCCCGGCACTGGTGCTCTCGGGATTTCGGCCGATCCAGGTATTAAAGGCCAGGAAGGTGCAGGCCAGGGGCAGCGCCGGCCCCCGTGCGGTGCTGACGGCCCTGCAGCTTTCCCTTAGTGTCGGGTTGATTGCCGGGGCAATCGTTTTGTACAAACAATTCAATTTCATCCTCTCCAAAGACCTGGGATTCGATAAAGAACAGGTACTTGTAATGTCCACCCCTCCCGGCATTGAGCGGAAGAGTGAGTTGTTTCGGGCGGAGCTGGAACAACTCCCGGGTGTTGAATCCGTGTCCATCTGCCAGGCCGCTATCCGTTCGGGCACCTTTGGCACCACCGTCCTGCCGGAAGGCAGCAACGGGAAGGAGGTTCCGGCCCAGTCGTATCGGGTAGAGGAGAACTTCCTGGAGACTTTCGGAATAGAATTGGCGGAGGGGCGTTTTCTCTCCACGCAGTTCCCTACGGATACTTCCGTTGGCGCCCTGGTGGTCAACGAGCAGATGGTGCGGCAGATGGGGTGGGAAGAACCGCTGGGCAAAACCATAAAATTCACTGCCGATGGGACGGCTTATCCCATCGTTGGAGTGGTCAAAGATTTTCATTTCGATACCTTTCAGCAGCCCATCGGCCCGCTGGTGATGTATCTGGACGGGCGCAAGAACCACATTTCCGTCCGGTTCGATCGCGGCGAATTGCCTGCTCTTCTCCCCGCCCTGAGCCGGCTCTGGGAATCCTACGAACCCCGGTTCCCTTTCAATTACTATTTCCTCGATGAACATTTCGCCAAAGACTACCTGGCGGAGCAACGAATGGTCAAAGTCGTCGGGCTTTTCTCCCTGCTGGCCATCTTCATCGCCTGCCTGGGCCTTTACGGCCTGGCCTCTTTCACCGTTTCCCGGCGGGTCAGGGAGATCGGCATCCGCAAGGTGCTGGGCGCTTCGGTGGGCCAGATCCTGATGCTTCTGCACCACCGCCTTTTCTATCTTACCCTGGTAGGGTTCCTGATGGGAGGGGCTTTATCCTGGTATCTCCTGCACTCCTGGCTGGAACAGTACGCTTATGCTGTGCGGCTCTCACCCTGGGCATTTCTGATGGCCGGCCTTTTGACACTCCTCGTCGCCAGCCTGTCGGTACTGTCACAGTCGCTGCGGGCGGCTCTGGGCAACCCGGCGGATGCCTTGAGGTATGAATAAGGAGAGAGCAGAGGGCAGTGTATGAGGATATCAGTTTCCTGACATGCCGCTTTCTGATATACTGCTCCCTGCTCCCTGCTTTCTCCCCTGATATACTTTTTTCTCTTTCCAAATGTAACCATTACGCCTTCCTGCCGTACCAGAAAGGAAGATTGCAGAATATCCTGACAGACATTTTTCAGAGACGGACGCTCCGGCCTGACTGCGGCAGCGGCTTTTCTGGTATTCAGAGGCATTCGGCCTGCTGTGACAGCAAGGCAGGTTGAAGGCATGAATATTCGTCGGCCGCATTGCCTGAAATAAATAGAAAACGGAGGCCCGTTCGCCTCCCTATCCCCCCCTTTCCCGGAACGGATGCTTTCCGTTGATAGTTAGAAAATTATTTGATCATGAAAATAGGGCGAAAAGAAAGCGACGCTTCTTCTTCATCATTTCGCAGGTTTTTAAACAACAGGAAATTGCTCATTCGGGCGGTTTTCAGCCTGGCCGGTATTGGTGCTCTGGCCATCCTGTTCGTAGGGGTGGCGGCTTATGGTGCGTATGTGGGGAAATCGGGCCAATATGCCTATTCCAAACCGGTTATGCTTCAGATATCTGACCTGGACTTCTCCTTTCTGGCCGGTTACACCAAAGGAAGGCAACCTGAATTTGAGGAGGTCGAACTGGATATCCGTTCCAAACATCTGGACCAACTGCAGGCGCTCAGAGACCGGGTGGTGCAGGAAGGCTATATCAGCGAGGACATACTGCGGGAAGAAGTGCCGGCAAAAATGACCCATCAGGGGCATACCTATGATATAAGAATAGCCCTGGCAGATGCCATGGCCATGCATTTCGAAGATCCTGCCCGTTGGCCGCTCCGGGTAGAGGCCCGGAAAAACTTTACGGTGGATGACATGAAGCGCTTCACCCTGCTGCCTCCGCTCACCGGCGGATATATGACCGATTGGCTCGGCAATGAGATCCTGAAGGAAAGAGGCGTCAAAAACATGAAAAGCAAATTTGTAAGCCTCACTATTAATGGAAAACCCGTGGGGCTGTTCTATCTCCAGGAGCGGTTTGATAATGACCTGAGGGAGAGCCGCCGTTTCGGGGAAGGCATACTCTTCAAAATTGAGGAGGACATGGTGGTTTACAGAGAGAACCGCTTAATGGATGACGCAGATGCCAAAGGCAACCTGCTGGTGCTGAAGCGAATGTGGACTGACCTCAAAGCCGGGAAGCTGGAGACGGCTCAATTCTTCGATATGGAAAAGATGGGCAAACTGTTTGCCATTGCCGACCTGATGAACCACAAGCATCCCCTTCTCCGGGAAAACCTCAGCTTTTATTTCAACCCGGCAACCGGGAAGGTTGAGCCGATAGCCCGCGAATTTACCGGGCTGAACAACAGTGACAACAAGGCCTTCTCCTCCATCCTGGAGAAACCTGAACCGGATAACAAATGGCACTTCGCCCTGGCCCATGACCCGATCATGCACCAGATCCTTGAGGATCCTGAATTTATACGGGCCTACCTGCGGGAAGCAGAAGTGGCCACCAAGGAGGAGTTCATAGACGGGCTGCTGATGCGGAATGGAGAGAAAGTAAACGTTCTGCTCAAGAAAGTGTATAAAAACTGGCCGGGTTATGACCTGCCGACGGCATCCCTGTACGGCGTTCAGCGTTATCTGCGCTTCGTCCTTTTCCCCGATGAAGGGGAAATAACGGCCTATTTCAATGGCGCGGAGGAAGGCGCGCTCGATGTCAGCCTCCTCAACCAGCAGCAGGCCCCTCTCGAGGTCGCTTACCTGGGCTGGAGAGATACCTTGATCTTCTATCCCGAAGCGCCCATCCTGCTGGAGGGCAGGGCAGAAAAGGCCGGGGCGCAACCGAAGGCTTACCGCTTTCAGTTCCCTCCGGGGGTAGCCTGGTCGGATAGCCTGCTGCCGGAGCTGAAGGTGTATTTCAATTTGCCGGGGCTGACATCGGGAAGGCGTACCGCGCTGGTTAGCCCCTGGAACTATGAAGGCCGCCGCGCCCACAACGGCAACCCCATTGTAAGGGATGCGAACCACACTTCTTTCCCCTTTGTCGAAGAAGTGCCGGAAACCAATGTAATCAGTATCCCGAAAGGAGAATGGACCCTGGACAGAGACCTGGTCATCCCGGTTGGCCGGCGCTTTGAGGTGGAAGCCGGCGCCCGGATTGATATCGTCAACCACGCCAAGATCATCTGTTATTCTCCGGTGTTCTTCATGGGGGCCGAAAAGGATCCCATTATGGTGAGCTCTTCCGACAAAACCGCTGAAGGGTTAATCATTATGAGAGCCGGTGAGCGATCAGCAGTACAGCATACTACTTTCGAAGATATTTCCTGCCCCCGCGAAAACGGCTGGGGAGTGTCAGGAGCAGTGGTGTTCTATGAATCGCCGGTTGATATCAATTCCGTTACTTTTTCTAATAACCATGTGGGCGACGATTTTCTGAACATCGTTCGCGCTGACTTTACTATAGATAAGGCTGTGTTCAAGGACATCAATGCCGATGCCTTTGATTGCGATTTCTGTAAGGGCACCGTTACCAATTCCACCTTTGTCAATGTCGGCAACGATGGCATAGATGTATCGGGAACCAAGATCGAGGTCAGCCATGTATCGATGGATGAAGTGGCGGATAAAGGCCTCAGTGCCGGAGAAGGCAGCGATATGTCTGCCCGGTGGGTGGAGGTCTCCGGTTCGGAGATCGCTTTTACGAGCAAAGACCGTTCCCGCCTGTATATCTCCGATTCGAAGGTCACCAACAGCCGGATCGGGATCACCCTCTTTATGAAAAAATCAGAATACGGCCCGGCTTATGCTAAAGCCGAAAATGTTGAGATCGTGGGCGCGGAACTGCCCTATCTGATCGAGTACAATTCCAGTTTTATGCTGGACGGTGAACCTTTCCCTCCCAATCATGAGGACGTGAAAAAGATCCTGTACGGGGCCGAATACGGAAAGGCCAGTGTGCGATAATGAAAACCACAGCGCCATTCCGAAAACCTTAAAAAAAACTGAAAATGAGAGTCAAAGGCTTAAGAAATAACTCCCGTCTGGCGGAAAGTTTACGGCAGGTAGTCCGGCAGCGCAAACGCATGCCGCTCTGGATGATCGCCCTGCTGGGTATTGGTGTTCTGGCCATGTCTTTCTTCGGCGTATTCAACTACGGGCTTTATCTGTATCAGTCGGGGCAGACCCAGCATTTCGTACCTGTCGTTAAGGACCTTTCCCGGCTCGACTTTTCCTTTATCCGCAACTATACCCAGGGCCGGATGGCGGAGCTTGACGAGGTGAAGATCGACATCAAATTCAAGCACCTGTTGCGCATACAGTACTTACGGGAACAGGCGATGCAGGAGAAGTACATCAACCCGGCATTTAAAGAGGAAGAGTTTCCGGCAAAACTGACTTACAACGGCAAGGTTCACAATGTGAAGATCGCCCTGACGGGCATGGTGTCCCGTACTCACGTGGGCAACCCCAACAAGTGGTCCTTTGAGGTTAAAGTTAAAGGGGACGATACGATAGAAGGCATGAAGCGCTTCGCCATGCTGGTGCCGACCGCCCGGGGCTATATGACCGACTGGCTCGCCTTCCGCCTGATGGATGAACTGGGCATTATCGGAATGCGGGTCAACTTTGTCGATGTATCCATCAACGGAAAGTCCGGAGGGGTTTTCTATATGGAAGAGCGCTTCGACAAATACATGATCGAGAACAACCGGATGCGCGAAGGCATCATTTTTAAACTCGAAAAACAGGTGGACCCCTACCGGGAAAGCAAATTGATGGCCTCTGACGGCACCCGCGCCCAATTGCTGCTGATCAAAAGAATGTGGCAGGATGTGACGGCCGGCGACCTGCCCGCCGAGAATTTCTTCGATATGGAAAAAATGGCCAAGCTGTTTGTCATTTCCGACCTGATGAACAACAAACACCCGCTGAACAAGATCAACCTGCGTTTCTATTTCAATCCCATTACCGGCCTGGCCGAACCCATCGCCCGCGAATTCGAAGACCTGAGCAAGCGCGAGCCCGGCAGTATGAAAATGTTTATGGAAAAACCCGATAAATACACGCGCCACTATTGGCTTGAGCAGGAGTCCATCATCGGGCTGATCTACAACAATGAAGTATTCAAACGCCACTACATCCGCGAGGCCCGAACCGTGGCCCGTAAGGAATTTCTGGACAATTTCTTCAGCAAGTACGATGAAGAGATGAAAGCCATCCTGCATAAGGTTTACCGCACCCTTCCCTTTTACAATTTCCCGGGCGATGTACTGTACGCCAACCAGGAATACATGCACGCTGTGCTTTTTCCAAAAGAAAAGGAACTCCTCGCCCATTTCCGGAAACAGGAAGGAAGCCAGCTGAGCATTCACCTGCAAAACCAGCAGGACCTGCCCGTTGAGGTATCCTGGCTCAGCGCCGGCGATGCTCGTTTCTATCCCGAAAAACCCATTGTCATCGACTCGCGGGCAAGAGAGGGCGCCGATCAGCTCAACCTTTATCAGTTTAGCATACCCGATGGTTTTGATTGGAACGATGGCCTGCTGTCCGAATTAAAGGCCCATTACAACTTCCTGGGCCTGGAACCCGGAGAAAAGTCCATTCCCGTACTTCCGGCTGAGAATGCTTATGCTTTATCTCCTGCCGAAAAGCTGATGGAAAGAACCGCAAACTATTCCTCTTTCTCCTTCATCCGGGAATTGGACGGCGGACAAACCCTCTCCGTCCTTCCCGGTTCCTGGACGCTGAGGGAAACCCTGGTCATTCCCAAAGGCAAGCTCCTTCGGCTGGAGGCCGGCGCCAACATCAACCTGGAGGCCGGTGGGCGCATCATCAGTTACTCGCCGGTTATTAGCCTGGGCAGAGAAGAAGCGCCGGTAATTTTCCGCTCTCCTGACGGTGCGGGCACGGGCTTTTCCGTTATTGGGGCCGGTGGGCGTTCCAGCCTGTCCTACACTCGTTTTGAAGGGCTGTCAAGCCCCGAAGAAGGAGGCCGTCCGTGGGGAGGGGCCGTTACCTTCTACGAATCGGCTGTGACCATCTACGGCTGCACTTTTTCAGGTAACCAGCGCGGCGAGGAATTCCTGAGCATCGTCCGGGCGGATTTTTCCATAGAAAACAGCAAGTTCATGGATGTTAAGGGCAATGCTTTTGCGGGCTATTTCTGCAGCGGCGAAGCCAGCCATACCGATTTTATAAATGTGGAAAAGAATGGCATCACCCTTGCAGGAGCGGAGGTAGAACTAACGAATATCTTTTTGGGCCGTATCGGTGGCGAAGGCATTCGCGCCGGAGAAGATACCGAGCTCGAGGCCCGCTGGGTCGATATTCGCAACGCCGAAGTAGGTGTCGCCGGAAAGGGCGCCTCCCGGCTCATGCTGGCCGATGCCCGGCTCATGAAAAGCCGCACCGGCATTCGCCTGGAGCAGGAACAAACCGGATATAAGGAGGCTTATGCTTCTCTCAGTAAAGTGAATATCGAGGGTGCGCAGACTCCGTATGCCCTGGGGCAGAACAGCCGGTTGATGGTGGATGGGAAAGTGTATGGGGAGTAGGGATAAAAGTGTGAAAGTGTAAATGTGTAAGGGGAGAAGAGAGTGGCGTATCAGCCTATCAGGGACTGTTCATAGTTCCTGGTTTCTGAGTTCCTGGTTCCTTGGAAACCAGCGGGTTAGGTTTTTGATGGAGGCCTTCCCGTCTATTGAAAGCGCTTACCGTTTTTCTGAAAAAGGTTATCACTGCATTTTTGCCGTTTATCCTCATTATGGTTTTAAATTTGCAATATTGCTTCTTATTCATACTCGTCGTTCTGGCCTCTTGTCAACCTGTTGCCTCTCCGCCCAAAGCCGCTCTGGCGGAGATTGCCAACACCCACTTCGCTGAATTGCCGGTAATGAAAGAATTGCTACCCCTCATGTCATCCCAGGAGTGGTTCGAGCAAAAAGGTTTTGATATCGACAAATTCAAAAGGGAAATGGGGGAGGGGCAACAACCAATCCTGGAGCCGCCTCCGCCGCCGGCAGATACTGTTCTCTATAGCGACGCCTTTTTCCGGGAAATGGTGGAGCAGGAGTTCCTCTCTGATAAAGAGGCTGAAAGTTTTAAACACCAGTTGCTGAACACCCACAGGCCCGTGGAGTGGGAGGCAGGCGACGGGTTGAATGTGGAAGTGATTTCAAAGGCGGAATTGCATCCGAAAAATAAAGAAGGGCAGTTGAGCTTTCCTCCGCACCGGCGCTTCTCCGTACCCTTATTATCCGCAGATGGCAGGAAAGTATTGGCCAGGGTAGAGGAATACCTTTCACCGGACGCCGGGTACGGCTATACCTGCCTCTTCGAAAAACGGGAGGGGAGGTGGACGGAAATATTCCGGAAGATGAATTGGATAAATTGAGGCAGCCTACGGATCCCCCAACTCCTCCAACTCCCCGATCTGCTTCAGATACTCGAAGGTTGTCTTAGCTTCCTCTTCGTCCACTATACTGATGGCTACGCCCACATGGACGAGCACGTAATCCCCGACCTGCGCTTCCGGCGACAGAGAAAGGTCAACGTCTTTTGTGATTCCGCCGAAGGAGACTTTGGCGACGCGGAAGAGGGCGTCTTGTCCAGCAGGTATGTCGGTTATTTTTCCGGGTATGGCGAGGCACATGGTTTTGTGATTTATAATTCTGTAATAGCCCCTCCCCAACCCTCCCCGAGGGAAGGGAGTTTGCTCCAAATGGGGTGCACATAGTCTGCCAGTTCCCCCTCCCTCGGAGGGGGTTAGGGGGAGGCTTTCTGTCTCAACCACTCATACCACTGCTCCATTCCCTCCCCACTTGTGGCGGACAGTTCAATGAATTCCAGGTGGTGGTTGACACGCCGGGCGTACTCCCTGGCTTGTTCCACATCGAACTGCACATAGGGCAGCAGATCAACCTTATTAATGATACACAGGTCGGAGGAGTAGAACATATCGGGGTACTTTATGGGCTTGTCATCGCCTTCGGTGACGGAGATGATGACCACGCGGGCTCCCTCGCCCAGGTCGAACAGGGAGGGGCACACCAGGTTTCCGACGTTCTCGATAAAGAGCAGCCCCCCGTTCTCCGGTTTCAGCTTCTTCAGGGCGTTGTTGACCATGTCGGAGTCCAGGTGGCACCCTTTGCCGGTATTGATCTGCACTACCGGCGCACCGGTGGCTGCAATGCGGTTGGCGTCATTACTGGTCTGTTGGTCGCCTTCGATTACATAACAGCGAAATTCCCCGCCGAGGTCCTGCAGGGTACGCTCCAGAAGGCTGGTTTTGCCCGAGCCGGGCGAGCTGACCAGGTTGAGGGCGAGAATATCTTTGGCTTCCAGGAAGCCGCGGTTGCGCTCGGCCAGCAGGTTGTTCTGCTGCAGAATGTCCTGTTCCAGCTCGATGACGGTCTTGCCGTGGGTGTGCCCGTGCTCGTGCTCATGGTGGCTGTGGTGGTGGTGCCCATCGTGGCTGTGGGCATGCGTATGGTGATGATGGCCATGTTCATGCTCGTGATGGTGATGATGGCCATGGCTGTGTTCGTGGGTATGTTCATGGCCGTGCTCCTCTTCCCCGATCAGGGTGATGGTGACGGCGTCAGACGGTTGGTTGCATCCACAGGTGCTGCACATGATAATTGGTTTTAGACTAGGATAATTTCTGTTTTTGGTTTTTGATTTTTGATTCATAATGGAACACCCTCCAGGTGAAATCCCACGTCAACACCCCACATCAAAAATCAATAATCGCAAATTTTAACCGGCTTACAGAGACGGTCAAACATCGCTCAAACCGGCTCCGGTTGCAGTAGCGTCATGGTTTTGATCCGAAGTTCCTGCCCCTGAAGCAGGTCGCTGAAGTACTCACCGCACAGGGGGCATGGCTCAAAGAGCTGTTGTATATCAAACTCGTTGCCGCAGCCGGCGCATTTAGCTCTTGCCTGCACGTAATGAATATGGCGTTCGGCCCCTTCGAGAACCGTACCCGGTACAGCTGCTTCCCAGGCAAACTCCAGGGCGTCCGGCTCGATGCCGGCCAGAGTGCCGATCTCCAGTCCGATGCGCTCCACCCGGGCCGCGTTGTATTTGGCCACCTGCTCCCGGGCGGAATCCACAATGCTCATTACGATGGATAGCTCATGCATAGCTGGCGGTTTAAGTTCTCATTCCTGTTTTCAGAGGAAGAGGGTATAAGGTGTAAAAGTGTAAAAGTGTAAAAGTTGGGGGGCTCTGCTGCTTCATCGATATTTCTTGAGAATTTAGGCTTAGCTTTGTGACTGCTCTCACATATACACTTATACACATATACACTTATACACACATAAACGTTTACACATTTTTCCTCGCCTGGCTCCACTTCTGGTAGCTGATCAGCAGCACAGCTGCGGCGACAACGAGGGCAAGCGGGATGGCGTGCTCCGCTGAAGTAATATAATGAGCGAGCTCATTGCCGTGGAAGAATCCGTGCCCGTCGTGGGCCTGGGTGATCAGTGGCGTGCTCATCAGAGCAGACGAGAGGAAAAGGGCTTTACGAAACATCTCTCTGTTGTTTTTAGGAATGAAGGAATACTTTGAGGTCAAAAATAGCAGGCTTCATGCGCTAAACGAGTGACAAAAGTCACACTAAATTACTGATATATATCATGAAAGGGATGGTTGCAATGATTTTTCTTTACGGACAAGTTGTCAAATAATATTCGGCGAGGCCGGATAGTCATAAAATCAAACCTTAGCAGCCATGACGCCTTCAAGCAATCGACCCACCTACTACGAAGAACTGCGCCAGAAAGGCTACTCCCGCCGGGATTTCATGAAGTTTTGCACCACTATCGCCGCCTATATGGGCCTTCAGGCCTCGGGCGCGGCGCAGGTGGCCGAAGCATTGAAATCCAATTCGAGGGTGCCTGTGATCTGGATGCACTTTCAGGAGTGCACCTGCTGCAGTGAATCTTTCATCCGCTCCTCTCACCCTATAGTGGCGGATGTTATTCTGGATAAAATCTCGCTGGACTACACCGAAACCTTAATGGCTGCTTCGGGCCATCAGGCGGAAGCAGCCATGCACAAAACGATGGAAGAGTTCCCCGGCGAATACGTCTTGTGTGTTGAGGGGTCCGTACCGGTATATGAGGATGGGGTTTACTGCTGTATCGGGGGGCGTTCTGCCGCAGATATTCTGCAGGAAACGGCCGCCGGCGCCAAGGCCATCATCGCCTGGGGCAGCTGCGCCTGCAACGGCTGTGTACAGGCAGCCAAGCCCAACCCGACCGGCGCTACGCCCATCCACAAGCTGGTGAAGGGCAAACCTATCATCAAGGTTCCGGGTTGTCCGCCCATCGGTGAAGTGATGGCCGGCGTGCTGGTGCACCTGGTCACCTTCGGCCGCGTTCCGGAACTGGACCGGATCGGCCGCCCGAAAGCTTTCTACTCCAAGCGCGTACACGACACCTGTTACCGCCGCCCGTTCTACGATGCCGGCCTGTTCGTGGAAAGCTTCGACGATGAAAACGCACAGAAAGGTTACTGCCTCTATAAGGTAGGCTGCCGTGGGCCGATGACTTACAACGCCTGTGGTGTAACGAAGTGGAACAACGGCACCAGCTTCCCCATTCAGTCCGGCCACGGTTGTATCGGGTGCAGTGAGGAGAACTTCTGGGATAACGGGCCGTTCTATCGCCGGATCACCAACTTCCCGGGGTTTGGCATCGAAAGCAATGCCGATAAGATCGGTGGGGTAGTTGCCGGTGTTACTGCGGCGGGCATTGCTGCTCACGCTATCGGCACCAACCTTCGCAAGAAGAAGCTCATCGACGACCTGATCGCCGAAGGCAAAGAATCTGACAAAGAATTATCCTAAGCCTTAACTAAACGCTTGGCTGGTTTCCAAAACCTGCTGTGCCTTTCAAAAAAATAATCATGAGTAACAGAATAGTCGTGGACCCCGTCACCAGGATTGAAGGCCACCTGCGCATCGAAGCCGAGATTCAGGATGGCAAGCTGGTGGACGCATACAGCTCCGGCACCATGGTCCGGCTTATCGAAAGAATTCTTCAGGGCAGAGATCCCCGTGATGCCTGGGCCTTTGTGGGCAGGGTTTGCGGAGTATGCACCACGGTGCACTCCCTGGCCTCCTGCCGCTCTGTAGAGGATGCACTGGGCATCGTCATCCCGCCTAACGCCGAGATCGTTCGCAACCTGATGTATTGTGCGCAGTACATGCACGATCACGTAGTGCACTTTTATCACCTCCATGCTCTCGACTGGGTGGATGTAGTCAACGCTCTTCAGGCCGACCCGAAGGCCACCTCAGAGCTTGCCCAAAGCATTTCGAACTGGCCGAAAAGCTCGCCGGGTTACTTCTCCGACCTGCAAAAGCGGGTGAAAGGCTTTGTTGAAAGTGGCCAGCTGGGCATTTTTACCAATGGCTATTGGGGGCACCCTGCCTACAAACTGCCGCCGGAAGTCAACCTCATTGGCCTGGCGCACTACCTGGAAGCCCTAGAATGGCAGAAGGAAATGGTGAAGGTGCATGCCATTTTCGGCGGTAAGAACCCTCACCCCAACTATCTGGTCGGCGGCATGGCCTGCTCGATCGGGCTGGACGATGTAAGCGTTATCAATGCCGAACGCCTGGCGTACATAGGCCGCCTCTTTGAGGAAGGAAAGCGTTTTGTCGAGCAGGTTTATATCCCCGACCTGCTGGCCATCGCCTCCTTCTATAAAGATTGGGCTGCCATCGGCGGCGGACTGGGCAATTATCTCGTTTATGGTGATTTGCCGACCAACGGCTACAACGACCCGTCGAGCTTCCTCATTCCTTCCGGCGCCATCCTGAATAAGGACATCAGCACGGTCTATGATGTAGATCTCCGGGAGGACGCTCAGGTACAGGAATTCATCAGCCGTTCCTGGTATGAATATTCCGAAGGCGACAAGGCCGGACTGCACCCCTGGAAAGGAGAGACCAACGTCAAATATACCGGGCCCAAGCCGCCCTACGAACATCTGAATGTGGAAGAGAAATACAGCTACCTGAAAACCCCGCGCTGGAAAGGCAACGCCATGGAGGTAGGGCCGCTGGCCAGAATGCTGGTGGGCTATGCCCGCGGCCGCGAAGATTTCAAGGAAGTGGTCGATAGTGCGCTGGCCAAGCTGGATGTTCCGGTTACCGCTCTGTTCTCCACCCTGGGGCGTACTGCCGCCCGGGGCCTGGAAACCCAGCTCATCGCCAACTGGGCAATGGATTTCTACGATCAGTTGCTGACGAACATACGCAATGGCGATACCCGCATGGCGGACACTTCCAAGTTCAACCCCGAACGTTGGGAAGCCTCCGCTCAGGGTGTCGGCCATACCGAAGCGCCCCGAGGCGCCCTGGCCCACTGGTGTGTGATCAAGGACCAGAAGCTGGAGAACTACCAGCTTGTCGTACCTACCACCTGGAATGCTTCTCCCCGCGATCCGGAAGGCAATCCGTCGGCTTATGAATCCTCTCTGATGGATAATACGCCCATTGCCGACCCGGAACAGCCGCTGGAGATCCTGCGTACCGTCCACTCTTTCGACCCATGCCTGGCCTGCGCCGTGCATTTGTACGATGAGGATGGAAAGCAGGTCAACCGCGTGAAGGTACTGTAATCGCTGTTGGCGGTTAGCGGTTGGCATTTGGCACCGGATTCAATAGCCAACTGCTAATTGCCAATAGCCAAATATTAATCCGGAAACCACAATACAATGGCTACACAAAATCTCCGCCGCGTATTTGTCTGGCAATTGCCCATCAGGTTTTACCATTGGGTCAATGCCTTATGTATAGTAGCGCTGTGCGTGACGGGTTACATCATAGCCCGCCCACCGGCATTCCAGCAGGGAACGGAAGCTTCCTTCGCCTATTGGTTCGGCATCAACCGTTTCCTACACTTCGCTTTTTCCTATATCTTCCTGTTCAACTTTCTTTTCCGGCTCTACTGGGGGTTTGTCGGCAACCGTTATGCCAACTGGAAAAACTTTATCCCCACCAACCGGAAGTTCTTTCATGAAATGTGGGAGGTGATCAAGATCGACATCCTGCTGCAAAAAGACAAAGAGCATCTTGCCGTTGGCCATAACGCTCTGGCCGGCTTCATTTACTTCTTTGTCTTTCTCGCTTTTGCCGTACAGTGCCTTACCGGGTTCGGCCTGTATGCCGCCATGAGCGACTGGTGGCTGCCCAACCTGTTCGCCTGGGTGCCCGGCCTGTTCGGAGGCGATTTTGACCTCCGGCAGATCCATCACGCCACGATGTGGTTCTTCATTGTCTTCTCCATCATCCATGTCTATCTGGTCTTTTACCACGACTATGTGGAGGGCCGCGGAGAGACTTCCTCCATCATCGGTGGATGGAAATTCATTGAAGAAGACGTCTTTATCAAAGAATTGGAAGAGGAGAAAAAAGAGGAAGAGGAGTTTAAACGCAAAGTGATCGAAGGGCAGAAAGCTTAATTAGAAATGGAAAATGCGAAGTCAGAAGGAGGGCCTTCCCGGAGGGCTTCCCCCTTCCGACTTCCCGCTTTCCCCTTCCGACTTCGCAAAAAGCCATTACTATGCCAACCACTTCCTATCCAAAACTGCTCGTCCTCGGCATTGGCAACCTGCTGATGGGAGACGAAGGCGTGGGCGTGCACCTGGCGCAACGCCTGGCGGAACAGCCGCTCCCTTCCGGCATTGACGTCCTCGACGGCGGAACCGGCGGCTTTCACCTCACCAACTATTTTACTTCTTATCCCTGCCTCATCCTTATCGATGCTACCCTCGACGAACGCCCGCCCGGCACCATCCGGTTGCTGGAACCCCGCTTTTCTTCTGACTTTCCCCGATCCATGAGCACCCACGATATCGGCCTGCGCGATCTGCTGGAAGGCTTGCAGGTGATGGGACAGATGCCAAAAGTCTATCTCTTTGCCGTTTCTATTGCCGAACTGCAGGAAATGCACATTGGCCTTTCGCCGGAAGTGGAGAAGGTAATGCCGGAACTGGAGGAACGGGTGAAGGTGCTGGCAGGAGAACTGGTGGGGAAAGGTGTAAAGGTGTAAAGGTGGAAAAGTGGAAAGGTGTAAAGGTGTAAAGGTGTAAAAGGGGATAGTTCAATTAAGTGTGTCCGCGTTAAGCTAAACCGCTGGTTTCCAGGGAACCAGGAACTCAGTAACAAGAAACTATGAACAGTCCCGGGGGAACCCCCAAACCAGAACCAGAAACCCTCCCACCCTTTCCTCCTTCCGTAATATACCCAGTTTGTAATCATCCGGTATTCAGGTTTTCTCCATAGGGGTGCAGCTTCCCTTTTTGCATCCTCAATATACCACTCTCCCGGAGAAACATCATTCAAAACAAAAACGGAGCATTGGCACCCCTTTTTGGCAAGGGTAAACGGCAACTGCCATAACCTTGTAACCAAAACAGGATACCGCCCGTCAAATCCCCATCCGGCGCCTAAAAATTCAAAGGCTGGCTGGCTGATAGGCCTATTTGAATTTTTTGGCAAAAAGCAATCAATCACCCGACAACTTTTTCATCATGTGGAAAAACTATCTCAACACCTCCATCCGCAACCTCTGGAAACACAAATACTACACCCTGATCAACGTCCTGGGCCTTGCCTTAGGGCTGGCCTGCTTTTTATTCATCCTGGCCTATGTGAAAGACGAGTTGAGCTACGACCGCTACCACGAAAAGGCTGATCGCGTTTACAGGGTAGATTTTGAGGGCACTGTCTTTGGCCAGGAATTCGAACTACCGGAAGTTGGCGACCCATTCGGGCCTACGGTGCTGGCAGAATTTCCGGAAGTGGAGCAGCAAGTGCGCTTACGGGACAGGGGCAGCTTTCTGGTGCGATATGAAGAGAACAGCTACCGGGAAGAAGACGTCGTCTTTGCCGATTCTACTTTTTTTGATGTTTTTTCTTTCCCTTTGCTCAAAGGCGACCCAAAAGCTGTACTGGCAGAGCCCAATACGCTGGTGATCACTCCGGCAGTTGCAAAAAAATACTTTGCTGATCAGGACCCAATAGGCCAAACCCTGATTCTCGATAATGATTATAACTACCGGGTCACCGGGCTGATGGAGGAGATGCCTTCCAATACCCATTTCCACTACGACATCATCGCCTCCCTGTCTTCCCTGGAGGAGAGCCGCCTCAATCAGTGGGTCAGCAATAATTTCCACACTTACCTGGTGTTGAGGGAAGGGGCTGATCCGGTAGCGCTGCAGGCCAAGTTTCCCACGCTTATCGAGACCTATATCGCCCGGCAATTGCAACAATTCCTGGGCATTACGCTGGAGGATTTCTACAAGGCCGGCAACCAGGTGGAGTATTCCTTATTTCCGTTGACTGACATCCACCTGTATTCGGATAAGTTCGACGAACTGGCCCCCAACAGCGATATCCGCTATGTCTATATTTTTTCCTTCATCGGCGCCTTCATTCTGTTGCTGGCCTGCATCAACTTCATGAACCTGACAACCGCCCGATCCGGTAACCGGGCGCGTGAGGTGGGCCTGCGGAAGGTGGTGGGAGCACAGCGGAAACAACTTATCGGGCAATTCCTGGGAGAGTCGGTTTTGCTGAGTTTTGTCGCTTTGGTGTTGGCAGTCCTGCTGATGCAGTTGGCCCTTCCTTATTTCAATCTGCTGTCCGGCAAACAATTGAGCATCTGGCGGGCCGACGCCGGCTGGTTGTGGGCGGCGATGGTGGGGCTTTCCTTCCTGGTTGGGATTCTGGCGGGAAGTTATCCCGCCTTTTTCCTGTCTGCCTTCCGGCCGGTGCAGGTGCTGAAAGGCTTGTTCACCCGGGGGCGGGGAGGGAGCATTTTTCGCAATGCGCTGGTGGCCTTTCAGTTTGCCATCACCATCGGGCTCATCGTCGGGTCTCTGGTGATCTACAAACAACTGCGGTTCATTCAAAATAAAAAGCTAGGCTTCAACAAGGAACAGGTATTGATCCTGAACGACGCCTACGCTCTGGGTAACAACGCCCTCCCTTTTAAGGAAGCTATACTGAAGAAGCCGGAGGTAAAAAGCGCCACTTTTTCCGGTTATCTGCCTACCCCTTCCTGGAGGAGCAGTACCAGCGTCTTTCTGGGCAGGAGTTCAAGGCCGGAAAATACCCACGTCCTTCAGGTATGGTATGTAGATCACGATTACATCAATACGCTGGATATGGATATGGTGTTGGGCCGGGATTTTTCCCGGGAGCATGCTTCGGATTCCAGCGCTGTGATCCTCAATGAGGCGGCCATGAAGATATTTAACCTGGAAAATCCGCTGGGCCAGGAAATCAGCCGGCCGGATGGCGACAACGGAGAGATCCTGCTCACCTACAAAGTGATCGGAGTTGTAAAGGATTTCCACTTCGCCAGTTTACGCGATAAGATCGAGCCGCTCATGCTCGCCATCGGAAGCAGCACCGGCCATCTGGCCATGAGAGTAGAAACTACTGATATCCCCGCGCTCCGAGCTTCCCTGCTTCGGGAATGGGAACATTTCGCCCCCAACCAACCCTTCGATTTCGATTTTATGGACGACGACTTCAACGCCATGTACGATACCGAGGTACGCATCGGCCATATCGTTTCCCTGTTTACCTTTCTGGCCATTTTCATCGCCTGCCTGGGCCTGCTGGGCCTGGCCGCTTATACCGCCGAGCGCCGCACCAAGGAGATCGGCATCCGCAAGGTGCTGGGGGCGCCGGCTCAAACCCTTTTCCTTCTGCTTGCCAAAGAATTCACCCGCTGGGTGGCCGTTGCCAGCCTTATCGCCCTGCCCTTGTCCTATCTGGCTATGCGAAACTGGCTGCAAGGCTTCGAATATCGGGTGCAGGTAGATGTGGGCACCTTGCTGATGGCCGCACTGGCGGCCCTGCTGGCCGCCTTACTGACCGTGAGTTATCACGCCTTGCTGGCGGTGAGAAGAAACCCGGTGGAGGCGTTGAGGTATGAATAGGGGCAGGACACCGGTTTTTCTGTGTCCCTTGGAGATGCTTGTTCACCCCAGCGCCACATCCAGCACCATCATAATGCTGAACCCGCCGATGACGGACAGGGAGACCAGGTCCTCATTGCCTCCCCGGTGAGCTTCAGGAATGAGCTCCTCGACAACTACGAAGATCATGGCGCCGGCGGCAAAGGCCAGGGCATAAGGTAGAATAGGCCGCAGGGAAAGGACCGCAAAGGCGCCCAGAACTCCGAATACCGGCTCTACGATCCCGGAGGCCTGCCCGTAGAAAAAGGCCTTTTTTCGGCTCATTCCTTCCCGACGCAGGGGTACAGAGACGGAAGTCCCTTCCGGAAAATTCTGCAGGCCGATGCCTATGGCCAGAGCTACTGCGCCCCCAAGAGAGGCGGCTGAAATGTCGTGAGCAACGGCGCCGAAAGCAACGCCTACAGCCAGCCCCTCCGGAATGTTGTGAAGGGTAATGGCGAGCACCAGCAGCACGCTGCGCTGCCACCTGGTGCTGGGCCCTTCAGCCTGGTCGATACTCAACCCGAGGTGGAGGTGAGGCAACAGCTTATCGATGAGAGAAAGGAAGAGGGCGCCGCCCAAAAAGCCAGTCAGAGCCGGAAACCATTCGGGCATGTTGCTGACCTCCCGGCTCAATTCAATGGCCGGCTTGAGCAGCGACCAGAAGCTGGCCGCAATCATTACTCCTGCCGCCATGCCCAGCATCGCATCCAGCAACTTTTGATTGACGCTTTTGAAGAAGAAAACCATTGCCGCGCCCAGGGCAGTAACACCCCAGGTAAAAAGAGTAGCATACAGCGCCTGAGTGATCGGAGTCAGGCCGGAAAAGTTGTCGATGATGGTTTGCATGTAAGGAAGAAAATGTTTATGGTTTTTGTCAATTAAATTTTGTGCCGGGAGGGTAAGACTTGACAAGTTTCCCGGCAGGCGCCTCCTTAAAAACTTGTCAAGTCTAATATCCAAGGGATTCGTTTTCCTTCCGCGCTCAATCGATCGCGAAAACCACCGAGCTGGCCACTCCTCCGATCAGGCCGCCGATCAGCGCCCCTTTTGGCCCTCCAATGGCGCCCGCGGCCGCTCCGATACCCGCGCCGAACGCATCGGCAAAGAAACCTTCCCGGATGCCGAACAGTTGCGGCCCCTGAAAAGGCGCCGGCTGGCGGGCAGCCCAGAAGTACAGGCTGTGGCGGGCCACCGAGGCGGCGATCAGCGGCATTTCCACCCGGGCGGCTTCCTGGCCTTCCATCCACGTTATTTCAAGCGCGTGGATGGCGGTGAGCAGGCTGGCGACATCGGGCCTTCCTTCCAGAGGGTGCTCCCGCAGCAACTGATAAAGATGGGCCAGGCGCTGGCGGTTGCTATCATCGATATCCAGGCGTTCCAAAGCGGCTTTGAAGGCTTCCGGGTTGGCCTCGCGCATCAGGCCGTCTTCGCTGCCGGTATAGGCGTTAATAAACCGAGGCATAGCAAAAGTGGCGGCCGACTCATCAAAGGTTATGGCTTCTTTGACGGCCCACTCCAGAACGGCCTGTTGTTGCTCTTCCCTGGCCCAGTCGGCAAAGGCGGGCTCGGCTTCGACGCGATGGAGCAGCGCCTGAAGCTGCTCGTTGTGCAGGCGGCCTACCTCGTCGTAAGGGTTGTCCGGGTTGGCTGGATCGACATCATCCTGGACTGCCGGAACGGTAAGTTGAATGCTGTTGTTGTTGCCGGAAGCGTCGAATATTTCCCGGATGGCGCCCCCTTCATTCACAACAACACGGATAGTGGCGCCGGGTTCGAGGGGCAGGAACACCTGCTGCTGGCGGTGGTAGTTACAGCCATCCTGGCGGCTGTTGTTGTCGCAGGGGGCGTCGCAGGTATATGTCCAGTTTTCTACTTCTTCGCATTTGCCGTTTTGACAACACTCTCCACTGGGGATGCCCGCCAGGCCGATATCGAAGGTATGCAGCAGCCTGCCTTCTTCGTAAATGCGGACGGTAGCCCCCCCTTGCGGGGCAACTGGCCCGGCGATGACGCTCACATCCGTATTCAGGGCAAAAAGGCCGGCTTCCGCCTGCTGCAGGCGGATTTCGGTGATGCTGATGTCCCTGACTTTGGGAATGTCCTCTGTGGGTTCCGGCACCGGGGCCTCATCCTGGCAGGCGGTAATCGTAAAAAGGGAAAGAATGGTAAGAATAAAGAAAAGGTTGGTGGTTTTCATGATGTGAACTTTTTGGTTAATGTTTACCACAAGTATAAGCCCGGATGGAGCAGGGCTTCAAGTTCACTTTTTGACGCCTTTTGCCCGCGACTGAGGAGGCAAGAGCGGAGTGAAAGCACACAATTGTTTTATAAAATACTGATTATCAAAATATTAAAAAGGGTTCTGTTTTGTACAGAAAATGGGCGCTTTTGACCAGAAGGGGCGCAAGGGAGAAAGAGAGAAAGGTGTAAAAGTGCTCTGGCCGTTTCGGCGGCGACGGCCTCAGTGCTTGTTTGGAGAGGCGAATTGGGTTGCAAATGACTGCTTTCGGAACCTCATTTGCTCATCCCCTGCCCACTGTTTTCCGAAGCGGTGGTTTTTTCACAGTTGAGGCGGTTGCCAGGGGATACATAGCCAGGAGCCGCCCCCGAAGAGGCAACTCCCATGCTATCATCAATAAAAACGCATGTTGAAAGTATTTTTGCGGAGAAGCGAAACGGCTGGAGGTGGGCATGAGATGTTTCTCTTCCCGGCGGGCTCGTCGGCAGCTAACCACGAAGAACCAGCACTCCCCTCTGCTGCCGGCCAGTCATAAACTGGGGCGCCTATGGTTCTCACCGCACCGGTTCCGGCGCTCCTGCGAACTTGCGGTACTTACCCATCAGTTTGCCGAGGTAGTAAGTGGTGGGGATGATGAAATTGCGGACGAAGCCCGGCAGTTCCGGCATGCCGTATTCGGAGCGATAGCGCGTCATGAGGTAGGCTCCGTCAAAAGCTTCCGGCTCTGGTTTGCCGGATTTGTTCTGGGCGTCATACAGGGCAGTGAGGAAGAAAACGGCGGTATTGGCCGGTTTGAGCCAGCCTTCGCACTGTAATACTTCCTCGCCCGCGTTCCAGAAACGGTGGGGTTTGCCCCGTTCAAAGAAGACGGACTCGCCCGGGCCGGCGTACCGGGGCTCTTCTCCCTGGAACTGATAGCCCATCCTGCCTTTGATCACCGTGAAGCCTTCGTCCTGCTTGTAATGGACATGCATGCCCGGCCCTGCTCCGGGCTGAACAAAAGCTTCCGCCAGAACCTTGTCTCCGTCCGGTTCATTGACGATGGATTTGAAAGTCAGCTTTTCACCGAGTACATTTTCGATGGTGTGCGGCAATTCGAATTTCATAGCGTTTGATTTTGATGATGGTTGTTGGTTATTGGCGGCTGGCTTCCGCCATGACATTATTCTCCAGGACCGGTACGGTTTGCAGGTAGGCCCAGATGGCGGATATGTCTTCATCCGACAAGAGGGAAAACTTGGGCATGGCGGAGCTCAACCCTTTCCCGTCAGGTTTCTGCCCGAAACGGACGGCCTGGGCGAACTGTTCCTCGGTCCATTGCCCCAGGCCGTGTTTGGGGTGCATGGTCAGGTTGGCGGAAGGGGTGATCTCGCCTCGGTTCTGTGGATTTCTGACCATGTTCCCACCTCCGAGATAACCGGGGGAATTTTCCGGGGTTACCTCGTCCAGCGTTTCAAAACTGGCGGAGTGGCACATAAAGCACAGCATGGTTCCATTGACCAGATATTTTCCGTAAGCCACTTCATCCGTTCTGGGGGGAGCACTGATCTCTTCTTCGGGATACGGGAGGGGTTCCATAGCGAGATTACAGACTACCTTTGCGAGGAGGGTAGGATCCTGTGGAGGTTGTTGGGTGGCAACGGGCTGGACCCGGGGGGCGTCCGAACGAAGATAGGCGATGATGCTCTTGAGGTCTTCGTCACTCAGGAGGTTGAAACGCGGCATGAATGAGGGAGCAAACTGCCCGTCCCGCTTGATCCCGGTGCGGAGCAGGTACATCAGTTCGCCATCCGTATATTTCCCGATGCCGGCTTCCGGATGCTGGGTGATGTTGGCCGCATACCAGGTGCCGAACCCCGGGTCATCTTCCATCAGGGTGCCGGAAAGTTTGCCGTCTTCACCCAGGTGGCAGATCACACAGGTTTGGTTGACGAGGTATTCGCCCCGGGCAATGCGATCCGTCGTGGGCTCAACCGTGATGTCCGGTGCTTTTACCTCGTAGGAGGGAATGCCTTTGATGTTGAAATAAACAGCGGCGGCAGCGATTAACAGGGCCATTGCGCCCAGAACAATTCCGGTTATTTTTAAGGCTTTTTTCATGACAATTGGGTTTTTATTGATGTAATGTGTGGACTTAAGCGGTAAATTTCCTTACCGCTTAAGTTGCAATAAGCAGATTGGACGAGCCCGGCCACTTACTCAGCCGGAACAGAGGTTACCTGCAACTGCACGATTTTCCAATCTCCTCCTTCCTTCAGGAATACACCGGAGATGATCCCACGGAAGGAGATCTCCTTTCCGGTTTCAGGGTCAATATCTGTTGAACTTCCCTTGGCGATCACGTTGGCGACATTTTCAGAAAGCAAATTGGCCTGGATATCCAGGTTGTTCCAGGTGCTGTTCTTCAGAGGCCCCTGGAAGAGCTGTTCATGCATCTTCCGGATCTCCATTTTGTTGGTGGCATGATAAGCGTTGGGAGGAATGAAGTCCAGTTTGTCGGCCAGATGCTTCACGAAGAGGGCGGCGTCCTTGTTATTGAAACCGTCCATCATTTCCTGCATGTAGGATTTGACGATGCCTTCATCGGTGGAAACAGCTCCCTGCAGGCTGGGAGCCTGAGCAACGAGGTTGGTGGTGAAGAGCAGAGCGGCGATGATCTGAAAAAAGGTTTTCATGACAATAGCGTTTTAAGGTTTTAAATAATGATGATGCTGTTTTCAAAAAGCACGATACAAAGGTAGGGGCAGGGGAAAGGGCAGGTTTGAAATAATGTCGCAAAGGTTTGTAAATTTGTCGCAGGCTATTTTTTGAATTGATTTTCAGTTGTTTATAAAGGTTCTTTTTCTTGGCTGGGCAGATGCCGGGTGGCAATTCCGGGTATTGGCAAGGGAAAGGCGTTATCAACCTCCCGATACTTATTCGTATATTTTTGCCCGCGTTGGGGCGGCCTGTAAACAGAGGCCGCAACCAGGCCCCCTGATAGTTGTAACCCAGTTTTTAATCTTTAAAGGAAAAGTAAATCATGCCGAAGAAAAAAACGCCTATGCAAAAGTCAATTGCCATTCTTTGTGCGGGAGGCCCTGCCCCCGGCATCAATACCGTTATCAGCACCATCGCCAAAGTATTTCTGAAGGACGGTTACCGGATCATCGGGATCCACGACGGGTACAAAAACCTCTTTAACGGAAAGGCGGAAACCGTTGATATCAACTTCCACTATGCCGACCGGATCTTTCCCCGGGGAGGTTCCACTCTGCGCATGAGCCGTTATAAACCGAAGGACGATGAGTTCTCCGCAGATTTTTTCCTGGACAACAACGTCAAGCTTCTGGTGACGATCGGCGGAGATGATACCGCCTCTACCAGTAACCGCCTGGCCAAGTACCTGGCCAAGAAAAAAGTAGAGATCCAGAATATCCACGTCCCCAAAACCATTGATAATGACATACCGCTTCCCGACGGCATGCCCACATTTGGTTTCAACTCGGCCAAAGATGCCGGCGTGGCCATCGGAAATACCATTTACGAAGATTCGCGCACCAGCGGCAACTGGTTCGTGATCGCGTCCATGGGCCGTTCGGCGGGGCACCTGGCCTTCGAGATCGGCGCCAGCTGCCACTTCCCCGTCATCATCATTCCCGAAATGTTTAACAAGGCGCGCATCACCCTCAGCAAAGTGATCGACCTGATCGTTTCCTCTATGGTCAAGCGCCTGATCGAAGGCATCGGCTACGGCGTGGCCATCGTCAGTGAAGGGATCTTTCACGTGCTGGATGATGAGGACATCAAAAACTGCGGCATTACCTTCACCTATGACGCCCACGGGCACCCTGAACTGGGCAACGTCAGTAAAGCGCACATCATCAACGTACTCGTGCAGCGCAAACTCAAGGAGCTGGACATTCAGATCAAAAGCCGCCCGGTGGAAATGGGCTATGAGCTGCGTTGCCACCGTCCGGTAGCCTACGACCTCACCCTGTGCACTATTCTGGGCATGGGGGTCAAAAAGCTATACGACCAGGGCCTTAAGGGATGCATCGTTTCCACCACCCGCTCTGCCGAGATCGTACCCATATTTCTGAAAGATATCGAGGATGAGAACGGGATCATTCCTCCCCGCCTGGTCGATATCAATAGTGAATTTTCCCAAATGGTGCTGGGAGACCTGCACGTGCTGACCAAACAGGACTACAAGAAGGCTAAAAAATGGGTTAACATCCCTGAAACCTATGACTTTTACCGGATATTAGACTGGGAAGACTCCCAGGCAAAGGTCCGCAAAGGGGCCGAAAATTAATGTAGATTTGATTTTCCGGATTTCTCTCGTCCGGAAAATCTTTTCCTCCCAAAAATCCCTATCTTTAGTCGAAACAGAAAACGAAAACCATCTTGGAATATCCGGTCAAAAGCGCCTTTTTCGGGCTGGCGGTAGGTGACGCGTTGGGCGTGCCGGTGGAGTTTGTCGGCCGGTCCTGGCTCCGGCGCTTCCCCGTGGACGATATGCGGGGCCACGGCACTCATGACCAGCCGCCCGGTACCTGGTCGGATGACAGCTCCATGTCTTTCTGCCTGGCTGAAAGCCTCTGCCGGGGATATGACCTTCAGGATATTGCCGAACAGTTTCTCGCCTGGTATTTTGGGCAGAAATGGACTCCTTACGGAGAGGTTTTCGACATTGGAAACTCCACCCTTTCCGCCATTGAGCGGCTGCGCAACCGCGACCTGCCCCCCCAACTGGCCGGAGGCATGGACGAAGGAAGCAACGGCAATGGCTCTTTGATGCGCATCCTCCCTCTATTGTTCGTCACTCACAACTTGCCGGTTGAGGAACGTTACGCCATTATCAATGATGTATCGGGCATTACGCATGGCCATTTCCGGTCGGTTTTCAGTTGTTTTGTCTATCTGGAAGTCGCTCGTCAGTTGTTGTGGGGCAAACATGTTGCCGATGCCTACAAGGAGGGAATAGCTACTGCCCGCCAGTTTGCCGAAGATGAGGGGTTCAACCGGCGGGAACTGTCTTATTTCAGCCGTACTCTGCAGGGCAAACTGCCGGAAGCTCATGAAGATAATATCTTCAGCTCTGGTTATGTGGTCCATACCCTGGAGGCCAGCCTGTGGAGCCTGCTGACTACCTCCGGTTATTCGGAAGCGGTGCTTCGCGCCGTCAACCTGGGGGAAGATACGGATACCTCCGGCGCTGTCACCGGCGGGCTGGCCGGCCTGGCCTATGGGTTTGATGACATTCCTTCTCACTGGGTGGAAAAATTGGCTCGGGTTGCGGATATCGAATACCTGTGCAGTGTCTTTGCGGAAAGCCTTTGCAGGTAGTTTTTTTTGTTCTTGTATTCATGTCCGGGCCAATCACCAATTACACGGTTCCTACAGCAAACCCCCCTCTTCAATAAATAGAATGCAGTACTGGCCAGAGAGATGGGAATTTAATCCGGAGAGTGATTAAATTACCACAAAACACCTGAGACCAGGAGGGCCTCTAACCCATTACTGATTAGTGCCGCGGGTGGAGATCTAATGTTTTTCAAGTGGTATAAGATGGAAGGCACTTTCGAAGCGCCTTCTATCCGGCGCCACATAAAATTTTCATCCTGCGGCACTACTACCATCAAAAACCCTTTCAATTCAGATAACCCCAAAAATGGAGCAGCCGGTAGCTTACGGAAAGTGTATAGCCGGCTGTTTTTTACCCCCTTTTGCTTCTTGCCTGATATAATTCTATGCCCTTCGCCCATTATTTAAAATCCCGCCTTCTGCCTTTGAATCCTCCCAATCTTGTCTATTTTTGTGCGGTAAGAGTTTTGAACAAACTCTTTGAGCAGTGAAGGAAAAACTGCTGGACGGCCTAACCAGATAAAAGACAAGCCCATGAAGATAGGTATCATCCGCGAGGGGAAGATCCCACCTGATTCACGCGTTCCTCTCATCCCAGAACAGTGTGCTGAGATCGTCAGAGATTATCCTGTAGATATTGTTGTGGAACCTTTTCCCGGAAGGTGCTACCCGGATGAGCTTTTCCGGCGCCGGGGTATTCCTTTATCGGATGACCTCTCCGACTGCGATATCCTCCTGGGGGTCAAAGAGGTGCCCGTCGGGCAGCTCATCCCTGAAAAGACCTACTTTTTCTTCTCTCATACTATCAAGGAACAGCCCTATAACCGTACTCTTTTGCGCGCTATTCTGGAAAAGAATATCCGGCTGGTCGATTATGAGGTGCTGACCGATGAGCGGGGTAAACGCCTGATCGCCTTCGGGCGGTTTGCCGGCATGGTCGGTGCTCACAACGGCATTCTGGCCTATGGCCGGCGGACCGGAAAGTTTTCCCTGCCGCGCATGAAAGACTGCCTGGACTATGCTGAGGCCAAAATGCTGTATAAAAAGGTAAAACTGCCCCCGATGAAAATAGTGCTCACCGGTACAGGAAGGGTAGGGCAGGGAGCAGCTGACGTTTTAGAGGATATGGGCATTCGCAGGGTTACCCCCGGGGAATTCCTCAAACAGGAGTTTCAGGAGGCGGTTTTTACTCAGCTCAGCCCTCTGCATTACGCTGCCCGTAAGGACGGGGGAACCTTCAGCAAGAAGGATTTCTATCGGCATCCGGAGTTGTTCAAAAGCATTTTCGAACCGTACTACCGAACCGCCGACGTGATGATCAATGGCATTTACTGGGATAAAAATGCGCCGGCTTTCTTCTCCAAAGCAGAAATGCGCCGAAAGGACTTTCACATCCAGGTGATCGCTGATGTGACCTGTGATATTGCTCCATTGGCTTCCGTCCCTTCCACCCTGCGCGCTTCGACTATCGCTGACCCCATCTATGGATACGGCCCGGAAGAGGAGGCGGAAACGGAGCCCTATCAGCCCCATTCCATTGACGTGATGGCGATCGACAACCTGCCCAACGAGCTGCCACGCGATGCCTCCAAAGCTTTTGGCCGGCAGTTTATCTCGTGCATTCTTCCGGAATTGCTGAAGGAAAAAAGCGCTATGATCGAACGGGCGACGATCGCCGAGAATGGCAGGCTGGGCGCTCATTTTCAGTATCTGGAAGGGTATGTGAAGGGGGAAGCGGTAAATGAAGGTGTAAGGGATTGATCCTTCCCCGGTTACTGGGCCTTTACCATTACCGGTTCTACCTCCCGTTCATCGCCCCGTTGTATGGCGACAAAGTAAACTCCCGGCGCCCAGTTGCGGGTGTCGATCTCCAGGCGTTTGGTGCTGAAGCGGATGGGGGCCTCGGTATTGCGGTACATCAGTTGCCCGAGCGCGTTATACACCCGGAAATCGTAAGGCTCGAAATCAGGAGTTTCATATTCGACGAAAAAGCTGGAAGCGGCTGGGTTCGGATAGATCCTGAGGATATCCAGAGGGCCGGTGGAACTGCCGCAGGACTCGTTGATGAGCTCCATTGCGTTGAACACGTTGAGCAGGCCACCGGTGGCGGTGATCCCTTCGAAGCCGGCGAGCGGCTCGGCGCCATCCAACAGAACGGAGCGGATAAAGAGGGCGGTCTCCTGCGGGTTGGCCAGGGCATCGGAAGCCAGTTCTTCGCAGGGAAGGCTGTACAGTAGGGCTATGGCTCCGGTGAGGTGGGGTGCGGCGGCTGAGTTGCCGTCAAAAACAGCGTATCGGTCAAATAACCACAAAGAATAGGAATTCTGGCCCGGCGCCGCCATATCGATGGATATTTGGCCGTATCCGGAACTCAATTCCTTCTCCTCGTCCTCGTTCATGTTTGTAACGGTGATGATATAATCGCTCTCACAGCTTGTCGGCATATCGCCTTCTTCATCCACATTGACGTTTCGGTTGGCCGTTCCGGCCCCGGTCAGCACACCCACATTTCCGAGCTGGTCATACATGCTGCCCCATATAGGCTGTTCGTCGCAGAAGGTTGGAGTGGGTAACCCGAAAGAAGCGTTGGTAGCTACCACGAAAGCTCCTTCAGTTCCTCCGCTTTCATTATACCGCTGTCGCTGATCGATAACATATTCATAAGCGGAAATGATCTGATCGACGTACTGGATGGCGCAGGCCATCAGTTTGATGTTCCAGTTGATGCCTGTGACCCCCATCCCGTTATTCCCGCTGGCTCCCACCAGGCCGGTGACGGCCAGGCCGTGGCCATTGACCTTCATTTCGTTGTTGTCGTCGATGAAATTCCAGCCGAAGGTGTCATCGATATAGCCATTGTTGTCGTTGTCGATGCCGTCGCCGGGTATTTCCCCGGAGTTGTTCCAGATATTGCCCTGCAGGTCCGGGTGGCTCAGGTCGCAACC
This sequence comes from Lewinellaceae bacterium, assembly GCA_020636315.1. Taxonomy (GTDB): domain Bacteria; phylum Bacteroidota; class Bacteroidia; order Chitinophagales; family Saprospiraceae; genus JACJXW01. The sequence goes on along the minus strand of JACJYA010000002.1, from coordinate 718,090 downwards.
GCTGTCGAGGATGGCTACTACGATGGTATCTCCGTTGGCGGTGACCCCACCGGTGCTGATGTCCCAGACTCCGGGGGCGCCGATCCGGGAAAGCCCCCATTGCCTTTCGAAGTCCGGGTCATTGGGTTCCTGGCGGAATTCTACGGCGTAATTGTATTGTACGGCCTGTACTTCTTTTTGTGCTTTCAGCCATTCCTGCAGGCTTTCGGCGGGCCAGACAGTGGGGTTGAATTCCAGGAGATGGATATTGAGCCGGCGGGAGGCCACCCGTTTGTGAAGTGCAGAGGCCGGCTTTTGCCGGTTGATCTTTTCCAGTAGGGCCGATATTCCGGTTTCTTTATCCAGCTGAACCAGGAGCTCATTTTTTACCTTTCCGGAGCCGGCGGCAGCCATTTGAGCATGGGCGAAATGCACAACGAACAGCAATAACGAGAGCCAGAAGAACCTATTGATCATTTTTTGCATACTTTAGGAGGTCAAAGTTATAGGAATTTGGCTAAATCCCGAGGCTAAATCCCCTTGCCTGTCATTTGATGACAGATGTTTGCGGAGGTTGTGCCGCCACACCACCACACCAACCCCATTAAGTTAAGCGGCCGGGCTTGTCGGAAGGAGGCTCTCCCTGCCCATCGAAGCCTGGCGAAGATGGGAAGCTCGCCTTTCGACTTCCCAAAGCCGCTCTGTCAACAGGGTAGCTCAATTTGGCCCTAGACAGAGCGGCGGCTGTTTTTCTTAACTTAATGGCACACATCCTACAGCGTATTGAAGGCCTCGGCCAGTTCCCGCCGGATCTTGCGGAAATAATCGGCGGAATGGATCAGCCGGCTGCCGTACCAGGAGAAGAGCTGGCCGTCCACAAATTTAATGGCAGTTATGGGGCAGGCGGCATGGAATTCCTGCCGGTGTTGCTCTTTAAAAGGATAGGGTTCGGAAGAAAGCAGAATGGCCTCAGGGCGGGCGCCGGCCAGTTCTTCCAGGGTGATCTCCGGATAGCGGCTAAGGTGGGAGAAAACGTTTTCAAAACCGGCTTTCTCCAGCATGTCGTGGATAAAAGTATCGGCGCCGGCAACATAATAAGGTTCTCTCCAGATGAAATAAGCCACCCTGCGGCGGTAATTTCCCGAAAGCTCTTCGGCCAGGGCATCAAAGCCCGAACGGATCTCTCCGGCAAGTTTGTTCGCTTCTTTATCCCGGTTTAACAGGCTGCCGATCTTTCTGATCATGTCCAGTGCATCCTCTAAAGTTCTGACATCGCTGAGCCACACCGGATATTTTTCCGCCAGGGCTTCTATCTGGCCTTTATCGTTCTCCTCCCTGTTGCCGATGATAAGGCCGGGTTGCAGAGCGGCAACCTTTTCCGGTTTTATTTGCTTGGTGCCTCCGACCCGGTTTTTTGACCGGAACCACTTTTCGGGCCGGACACAAAATTTGGTGATCCCTATCGTTTCCTTTTCGAGCCCCAGATAGGCCAGCAACTCAGTTTGGGAAGGTACCAGCGAGATGACCCTCCGGGGAGGGAAGTCAACAGATATCGTTCGCCCGAGCTGATCGGCAAAGTTTTTTTTCATACGCCTTAGGTTTCTTAATCCCTGGTTCAGAAGGGAAGGGGAGTACCGCTCGTTTCAGTCATCCTTCTGAAATGTTCCTGTATCTTTTCCAACGTAGATTGGCCGGATTTGTTAATGATATTTCTACCATCGATAGCGGAAACTTTGGTGAGTTCGCCCATGGTGCCGGTAGTGAAAACCTCATCGGCGGTGTAGAATTCGGTGAGGGAAAGGTTTTTCTCCTTTACAGGAATGCTCTGTTCGCGGCACAACCCGATCACGAGGCTGCGGGTGATGCCCGGCAGGCAGCTGTCGGCATGAGGGGTATAAACCACATTCTTGTAAACACAGAACAGGTTGACGCCGTTGGCTTCGGAGACGAACCCGTCTTTGTCGAGCATGATGCCGGCGTCTGCGCCGGCGTGGTTGGCCTCTATTTTGGCCAGAATGTTGTTGAGCAGGTTGTTGTGATGGATCTTGGAATCGAGGAACATGGGTGAATTGCGCCGCACCGAAGAAGTGATGAGGGTGATCTCCGGCGGATAGACCGGTGGTTTCCATTCCGGCAGGATGATGAGCGTTGGGCCCGACTGGTTGAGGCGGGGGTCCATTCCGGAAGTGATCTTTTCGCCCCGGGTAAGGGTAAGCCGGATGTGGACGCCGTCGCGCATTTTGTTTGCCTGGAGGGTCTTGAAGAGTGCTTGTGTGATAAATTCATTATCCGGAACTTGGCGAAAGGCCAGAGCATGAGCCGAATTCTGCAGGCGTTCGAGGTGGCGGTTCAGGGAAAAGATGCGGCCGTTGTAAACGCGCAGGCCTTCCCACACGGCATCGCCACCCTGAACGACACTGTCAAATACGGAGACTTTGGCCTCCTTACGGGGCAGCAGCGCTCCATTGATGTAAACGAGAATATGCTCGTTTTTCGGATTGTATTCCTGAAGCATAGTGTGGTAAATTACAGTTCGGCTTTAATGGCCGCCGCGTACAGCTTTTCATAATAAGGGCGACATTCGGCTGCAAGAGACCGGAGCCGGGCCGGCAGCTCATAATCGCGTTCCAGAAAAGGTTCGAATCCCGAAGACCGGTGAACGCGGCTGTACCAGTAACGGGCCCATACCCCGTCTTCGGGCCGGGAGCCGGGCTTCCATCTCAACATGTCCTTGTCGAAAGTAATGGACAGGCGCCGGCACAACTGGCGAAGGACTGATTCCGGGCCGGATAGGAGTTCCCGGCTGTCCACAACCGCCGAGAGCCTGCCGTTTTCCGAAAGGAATTGAAAGAGGCTGTACATTTTTTTGATCCCGATGTCCTCCATGGAAGGGTTGGGGATGACCTTGTTGTAGGAAAAAATGATAGCCTGCGGGTCCCGGATCAGCAGAACGTTATCCATTTCCAGAAGAAAACTTTCATCCAAACCTATGAGGTGGTGGGCCATTTGCTTGAAAAAGGCAATGGGCCTGCTGTGGCTGCCAAGCAGGATGCGGCGGACCACCTTTTCTCCGTCTTTTTCCTGGCTGGCAATGATCTCTTCAGCCCCCGGATGAAGTATCCGGCGTTGAGTGGAGGAAAGGTAGTGAGCATACAGCGGCTCGTCGAATACCTGAGTATCCTTGCGCTGGGCAAAGGCGTACATGAGAGCGGTGGAAACATTCCTTGGGCTGGACCAGGTATTGATGCGTTTTACAGTTGAGGGCATAGAGGGTGATAATGGGGAAGGCCGGGAGGGGAAAGAGCCGGCATTATGGATTCATGTTTTGAGGCGGAACACTATGAAACCATGATGCTGAAAGGCCCTTTTTCCCCTCCTGCGCGTTGCGGTTAACCTTCGACGGTCAGATCCTTGACGGTAGCGCCGGGAGCGTTGGACTTGATGGAATTAATGCCGTTCTCCATACTGGCCTTGGAGGCATACATCTGGCTGCTGCCAATGACCTGCTTGTTCGATGCCAGCAGGTTGAAATGGAATTTTCCGTTGGCCGCTTCCTTGCGCTCGTAGAGGTCGTCGTTGCCGGCGTTTTTCATAACGCTTTCGACGCCGTTCTTTGCACTGGCCTTGGTCGCATAACCCTGACTGGAAAGGATGACCTGCCCGTTTTTGGCTTTCAGGCGAAAATAAAACTTGTCTCCTTTTTCGCTTTTGAAGATCTCAAACATAGAGCGTGTGGTTTGATGGTTTTGGATAATTAATGGAAAGCCTAAATTTATGGGTTTTTTCCTAAAATTCAGGCCTAATAACTGCCTTTTGACGAAATAGAATTCTGAGGCCACAAAAAATGACGTTTTACTCTTCCCTTTTCCTCTCACCGTTTCCTTCGGCCTCTTTGGGCAAAGAGAAAGAGAAGGTGGCCCCTTTGTCTTTTCCCTCAGATTTAACCCAGATCTTGCCATTGTGCTGTTCGACGATCTTTTTACAAATGCTCAGGCCAAGGCCGTTGCCTTCGTAAGCCTCGGCAGCAGGCAGGCGCTGGAACAGGCCGAAAATTTGCTTCTGGTTTTCTTTTTCTATGCCGATGCCATTGTCCGTTACGGAAAAGATGAAGCTGTCCTTTTCTTCTTTTATGCCTATTCTGATCTCAGGCTGCCTTTCCGGAGGAGTGAATTTTATGGCATTGAGGATCAGGTTTTGAAAAAGTTGCTCCATCCGGGAGGCATAGGCGGGCAAAGCGGGCAGGTCCGCAACCTGTATTCTTGCCTGGCTTTGGGCAATGGCGAAAGAGTTGCGGGCCTGCACTCTTCTGGCCACCTGGTTGAGGTCAACCATGGATAACGCTTCTTCTCCGCGAGAGGAAGACAGGCGGGCATAAGCAAGCAGGTCATCGATGATCTGGTTGAAACGGTTGGTTTCCTGCCAGATCACATCGAGGTATTCCCTCCCTTTGTCGGGCAGGCTTTCCTGGTAGTGATTCCTGAGCAGCCGGGCAAAGCCCATGGCGTTGCGCAGCGGTGCTTTGAGGTCATGGGAAACCACGTAGGCAAATTGTTCCAGTTCGGCATTGGACCGCAGCAGGTCGGCGGCCTTGGCCTCCAGCATCTTTTCTACCTTTCGGCGTTCTTCGATCTCTTGTTTCAATTGTTCAGTGACCCGGAAATTGTGCAGGAGGTATCCTACTTTGGTGGCCATTACGATAAAAGCATGGCGGTCTTTGGGGTCGATGGGGTTGTAAAAACGCTGGTCTTCTTCCTGCTGGCCACAGGCCACCATGCCGAGGAAGGCCCCATCAGGCGCAAAAAGAGGAGCAACGAGGGCATCTTCCAGAAAAAGGAATGCAAGCTGTTGCTTCAGGCCGGGGCGCTGGCTGAGCAGAAATCCTTCCTGTTCGCGGAACTGAAGCCTGGAAATGGTAAAACAACCAGGTATCGTTATTCCTGAAAAGCCGAAGGTGCTTAACGTCCTGAGCCGGTCGTCGTCCGGCTGATACTCGGCCAGCAGGCAGTGAGGTTGTTCGAAAGCCTGGATAAAATATTCGGTGGCGGTGGTGGCAAAGTCCTGAATGGACTCCTGGAACAGCCCTACTTCGCTGAACTCCTGGATGAGGCGAAAGCGGTTGAGCTCCTGATCAAGCTCATCTTTGAGGGAGATGAGCTCCTGTTGCAGGATGATATTCCTGGTGGACCTGGCCTGTAAGTCCTCGTACAGTTTTTCCAACTCCTCGTAAGTCGGCTTTTTCCCGGAGCTTTTTGTCCCACCCATTTCGATGGTTTTTTGTAACTGAGGTATCTTTCATTCAATTCCGTACCAGGGCGTAGATGGAGGTGGTGTAATTGTGGAACAGGTTTTTACCGTTTATTTTGGTAAATTCTCCGAACCCGTACATACCCAGCCAGGGTACCTTCCCATCCTTCATCAACGGTTCTTGCATTTTCTCGATGATCTCATCTTTCACGATCTTATTGAACATTGCCCGGCCCCGGGCGGCACAGTCCGTATGAAATATAGCGGCTACTTTTCTGCCTCCAATGCGTTGCCTTAGCTGGGCCATCATGCGTTCCAGCCCTGAAAAAATGAGGTTCTCATCCCGCTGGGTCAGCCACAGCCGGGTGCCCTCAGGGCAATCGGCCGGCATATAGAAACTGTAATCCTCTTCATCCACTTTGACGACAGCCCTTAGGATGTACTGGTTGTCATAGGCCAGGTGGTATTCCTCCGGAAGCCGCTCTGCAAGGCCGGCAAACGGGATGCAGGGGCCCGGAGGTGAATTCTGGGGAAGGTTTAGCTTTTCCATCAGCAGGCTCCATGCCGGCCGGCCGTCGAGCGCGAAGACCTGGTTGTCTTTGGAGTGCGTTACCGTAAAAGGCTGCCCGACGGGGACGTTGCCGTGGTGTACGCCCATCTCAACGCTCAGCCCGGGGTCTGCGTAGCCGATCATAACCGCTCCGCGCTCCAGAACCTGGCAATTGACGAACTGATAGGTACTGATGGCTCGCATATTATCAGATGAAGTACCTCCGAAAACCGGCATTTCCGGGCCGAAAACCTCGGCAACCCCCTCCAGCGCCCGGTCGGCAGCGACATCTATCCCGGAGGCCAGGATATGGACCATGTTGATCCCCGGCGTCCCGGCCTTCAGGGTTCTCGCCATTTCCCTGGCTTTCTCATAAGAATTATTGTGGCGAAGGCCTTCACAGTAGGCAATGCCAAACTCTCTTTCTTCTGCTTCGGCCACCATGATACCCAAAGCCCGCATGTTCTCATTGGCCCCCTCGACCCCGATGATGCCGTTGCAGGTGCAACCCACTACAGTCGCCTGCGGGCACAGCTGATGAGCGGCAGACAAAAGTCCCCGAAAATCATGGCCTACGGTAGTGTGAATGACGATGAGCAGATGCTTTTCATAAATGTCGGCATCTCGTCCTGCCAATGCTGCCTCCAGGCAGCGCTGCATAGCTTTTTCAGAGCTAACTATACTGTTACTTGCAGAATAAAAACGCAACATGGTCCTTTGTTTTAGGGCGGAAAAAAGCTGGGGATAGTTGGAGGGCCCAATTCTTTTTCTCTTGAAAGATAGGAATTTTGTCTTTATCCGCTTAGTGCGCTTCAGGAAATTTCCGGATTGTAACTATTTAGCATGGAGCCTGAAATGAAGATTTGGCCATACGGGCAGGGTATTCAATTGTCGTCATCCGGCAGAGCTTCCCCTCTGAAGTCGCTATCCGAAAGCTGAATGGTTACGCCCACCTGGATCAGGAGCAGCGTGGCCGGCGAGCTAACCTCTTCGAACACATCGAGCGGGTCTTCGATGACATCCGGTTCTTCAGCGCGGCGGGTGTAATACGTGGCATTCTCTCCGGGCAGATAGGCCACCCGGATATCGCCCAGAACCGCCGGAAAATCCGAAAGGAAAACCTGTACTCCCAGGCCCAGCCCGTAGCTGAAGGCCGAATCGCTCAGGTCGGTAGTCGCCTCCACCACCTCATCTTCCTCCTGGCTTTCGTCGATAAGGCGGGTGCGGGTGTAGAGCTTTTTCAGCCCCACCAACCCGTCGGCGTAGGGCTGTGCCCAACTGTTGGTAAAGGGCTTGAAGCGCAGCAACCCGTGCCCCAGAAAAATGTTGTTGCTGGACACCAGCCGGTAATCAACAGCCTGCCCGTTCTCTACAGTCGTGAACCTGAGCTTTTCCCTGTCCAGGTACAACATAGAGCCTTCCAAACCCACAAACAGAGGCCGGCCGCGCTTGAGCTGGAAGAGCAGCTGGCCGCCCCAGCCCAGGCCGTTCTTTTCCTGCCGTCCGGCAAAGCCTTCAATGGGGAAGCCCCCCTGCAGGTGGCCGTTGAGCTGCAGGTACCAGGGCCATTCGGCCTCCTCCTGGGCAAAGGTGGGGGCGTTCCACAAGGCCGCGATCAGAAGTAGGAAAGGGAAGTACTTGTTTTTCATAGCTTTTTTCTGCAAAGATAGAACTCAAAATGTCTTCCTTCCTGGAATTATCCTCCTGACTTTAACGTTCTGTTCTTCGCAGGTACGGATCTCGTGCCCTCGCTGATCCCCGAACCAATCATTCAATTTTGCCCGCCTTTGGGGGCAGAAGCCCGCTACGGCGGGCGAAGGCCCGGCTGAGCTCAAATGAGGACGGGCAACCAATCAACTAACCATTCCTTATGCAACCACCCAACCCGAATACCCTCTTTCCGCTCCCCAATATCGAGCGGCTTTGTTTTTTGAAGAACCTCATCGATAACCCGAACATCATCATAGGCGATTACACCTACTATGATGATTTTGAAGATGTTCGTAACTTTGAAAAAAATGTAAAATACCTTTTTGACTTTACCGGCGACAAGCTCATCATCGGCAAGTTCTGTATGATCGCCTCCGGCGTGGAATTCATCATGAACGGAGCCAACCACCTGGCCGAAGCGGTGAGCACCTATCCTTTTGCCGTCTTCGGCGGCAGTTGGAGCCACGCCATGGAGGGGAAGGAATATCCCGTAAAGCGGGACACCGTCATCGGCAACGACGTTTGGATCGGCTACCGGGCTGCCATCATGCCGGGGGTTCACATCGGTGACGGCGCCATCGTTGGCGCCTTTTCTGTAGTCACCAAAGACGTAGCCCCCTACACCATCGTGGGCGGCAATCCCGCCCGGGAGATCCGTAAGCGTTTTCCGGAAGAGCAGATACGCAAACTGCTGGAGCTGCGCTGGTGGGACTGGCCGGTGGAGGAAATCACCCAAAAGGTTCACCTGCTGACGGGGAATGATGCAGATGCCCTGAAGTGAAGCCTCCCCAAATTTGCATGATGAAAGATACTTATTTACTCGAAACCCCCCGCTTGCTCCTGCGCGAATTCCGCCAGGAAGATGCCCCGCATTTCTTTGCGCTCAACGAAGACCCGGAAGTGGTGCGCTATACCGGCGACCCGCCCTTTGCTTCCTTGGAAGAAGCCCGGCAGTTCCTGCTCGACTACGATCAATACGAAAAATACGGCTACGGCCGCTGGGCAGTGCTGCGAAAACCGGAAAGAAGAGAGGGCCGCCCCTTATGGATCGGCTGGTGCGGCCTCAAATACGTCCCCGGCCTGGATGAAACGGATATCGGGTTTAGGTTCTTCCGGCGCTACTGGGGGCAGGGGTACGCCACCGAGGCCGCCCGGGCATGCCTGGATTTCGGTTTTAACCAACTGGGCCTGAAGCGCATCGTCGGCAGAGCCATGAAAGAAAACGGGGCCTCCATCCGTGTACTGGAAAAGATTGGCCTGGAATTCTGGAAGGAGTTTGACTTTTTGGAGCATCCGGGCTTATATTTCAGGAAGGATAAACTACGGGTTAAAACTGAATCCGCCAGATGAACGTTTTTACCAGGCATGTTTCGCCTTGCATAGCCGGCCCGGCCTTATCAGCCCGGGCGCCGTTCCGGAATTTGAAAAGCTCTTAATTCATCATTCAACCTTTTGCCCTTATGTTGAAACAATCCAACCTGATGTCCTCTGCGCAGAAGTATGAAAACATAAAGATCATCGCCCTGGATGCCGATGACACCCTCTGGGTAAACGAACCCATCTTTCAGCAAACCCAGGACAAACTCAGAGCATTACTCAGTCCCTACATCGATCCGGGCCAGCTCGACGAGCGCCTTTACGAAACCGAACGCAACAACCTCCGCCTGTTCGGGTATGGCGTTAAAGGTTTCGTCCTGTCTATGATAGAAACGGCAGTGCAGTTGTCGGGAGGGAAAATATCCGGAGAGGAAGTACAGCAGATCATCGACATGGGTAAAGAGATGCTGGAACATCCGGTTGACCTGCTGGACGGGGTGAAAGAGGCCGTGGAAACCCTTTCTGAATATTACACACTCATGGTCATCACCAAAGGAGACCTTTTTGATCAGGAGAACAAAGTGGCCCGCTCCGGCCTGGCCGACTATTTTAAACGGGTAGAGATCGTATCTGAGAAAGACGAAGCGACTTACCGGGAGATATTCGGGCGCAACGGCATCAGGCTCGAAGAAGTACTGATGGTCGGCAACTCTCTGAAGTCGGATGTCCTGCCTGTCTGTAAGCTGGGAGGGAAGGCCATTCACATTCCCTTCCACACCACCTGGGAACATGAGAAAGTAGAAAGCCACCAGGCCAATGGGTATGATTATGACGAGATCGACAATCTCCGCCAGCTGATCCGGTTGCTGAACCCGAAAAAGAGCCCGGCTTTGGGAGACAGGGAAGTGCTCATTGAAGGGAGGGGCTTCCGGCTTCGCCGTTTTACTCCTGATGATATTTCCCGGCTGGCCTATCACGCCAACAACGCCAACATTGCCGTCCGCCTGCAGGACCGCTTCCCTCACCCCTATACCCAAAATGATGCCCGGCAGTTCATCGATTATGCGCAGAATGCCGAGATGGAAACCGTTTTCGCCATCGAAGTGGATGGTGAAGCCGCCGGCGCTGTAGGCATTATCTTTCAGGAGGACGTTTACAGCCAGTCCGGCGAACTGGGCTATTGGCTGGGAGAGGAATACTGGGGGCGCGGCATCGTTTCGCAGGCCGTTAAGGCAATGGTGCACCATGCCTTTGATGACCTGGGCCTTAGGCGGGTTTATGCCCGCATTTTCTCCAACAACGTCGCTTCCCGGCGGGTTCTGGAAAAGGCCGGCTTCCAGTTCGAAGGCATGGCGCGCCAGGCAGTGGTAAAAAATGACCAGGTGCTGGATGTTTTTCATTATGCCACCCTGAAACCCGAAGCATTGCGTTGAGCCTCCGCAGGAGGAGCACTTCCCTTTATTCATCACCTGCTCAACACGAACTGAGCCACTGCTATCCTTCCGGGCCTTCCCCACAGTTCGCAATAGTATGTGCCGTTCGGCAATGCGCCTACCGGTAGGGGATACTCATACCACCCACCGGGTAATTGTTCATTGGTGAAGGTTTTCCGAACCAGGCGCCCCTGATTGTCGAGCAACTGCAGGGAAGCGGCCATGGCATCAGGAAGGAAGAACCTGGCGCTGGCCGAAGCTGTGGCGGGGTTGGGGCTTACCGACAGGTTGAAGTCTGTCTTTAGCTCTTCCCGGCTGGGTGTTACGGCATCCAGGTTAGTGATCATCCGAACGGAGCGGGTCTGAAAATCAGACACAAAGAGCGTATCGCCGGTGACGCTGGGGCGAATGCCGTTGGGGCGGTTGAACTTGGCTACCGAAGCATCTCCGTCAACAGAGCCGGCGCTACTGCCCAGCCATTGCTCGGCTAGCCCGGCGGAGTCAATGCGCCAGATCTGGTTCCTGCTAAAAAGGGTGGCGTAAATGTAGCCATGAGCATAGGCGATGAAACCCAGCCAGCCATTAGGGCCGGGGTGGGAAAAATCAGACAGCCCTCCTTCCGGTGTCCATTTGAAGATCCTCCGGTCGTCGAAATTGGCGATGTAGAGGTTGTGCATTTCGTCATAGCAAAGGCCTACCGGGCCGTTGAAGCGGCTGTCGGTGAGGAAGTCCGCAATGCTGCCATCCGGGGCGATCTTGACGATTTTGTCACCGGTATAGCTGGTGGCAATGAGCGTGTCGCTGTCCCATTCCCGGAGCAGGCCGGAAGGGCTGGTTAGCTCGGCAAATAGTTCATAAGAGCCATCCGGGGCAACTTTATAGACCTTATTACCCTGGTTGTCGGCCATGAACAATTGGCCCTGAGCATCATAGGCCAGTCCGTTGGGTGTGTTAAAACCGGTAATGAACACCTCTGATTCTCCACCGAGAGTGAGCCTGCGCAGGGCAGTCCCGCTATAATGAGAACCGATGATGTTGCCCTCCGCATCCACGATGAGGTCATCATCGATCGGGATATTGGCGGCAATGGTCGTGACCGTTTGAGCAAAAAGGGAACAGCTGGCTACTCCCATCCACAACAGTAGAGTGATTTTTTTCATAGCTTTTGTTTTTTGAAAAATGATGATTACCCTGCAAAAGAGGGTAATTCAGGGGGATCAGTCGCCCCATTTTGCAAAGTGGGACGGATTTGGCCCTTGAAGAGACAAAAGCATGAGGTGAAAATCCCAAATCGTAAATCCCAATCGAAAGCCTCACTGTTCTATTGGCCGGTAATTTTTGAAATAAGCGCTCGGGCTTTGCCCGGCTTCTTTGCGGAACGACCGGTTGAAGGCCGACTTGGAATTGAAGCCGGATTGATAGGCCAGTTCCAGGATGTTGAGGTGTTCATTGCGATGGTCCTGGCGAAGGTTGATGAATTCCCGAACCCGGTAGCTGTTGATGAAGTCGAAAAAATTTTTACCAAAACCGTGGTTGATCACCCGCGATAGTTCATGTTTGGGAATATCCAGTGCGTCCGCCAGGTTTCCGATCTTAATTTCCTGGTCCAGAAAGGGTTTTTCCTGCTCCATGAACCGGGTGAGCCGCTCGACCATTTGCAGAGACACTTCCACTGCGGGCACTTTATTTTCCTCGCGCAATTCCGGCAGTTCCAGAAGGCCCGGATGGCTGTAGGCCTGGTAAGCCAGAAAATAGATCAGAGATGCCAGCAGAAACCAGACTACTACATAGGCGATGTAGTCGGGGTTTTCCATGGAATAGTTATAGGAGAACCCGATGACCCAGATGATAGCAAGGAGAAAAGAGAGGAGAAAAAAAGGATGCAGGAACCGGCCCAGGAATGGGGACGAATATTTTTGATAGTAGGCTCCCCGATACCGGAGGTAGGCCCGATAGCTCAGCAGGTAATAGGCCAGAAAACTTAAAATGGCCGCAGCCTCTATGATGAACATAATGAGAAGGATCCACTTTGCATCCAGGAAATCCCAGGTGCCGTTGAGGTTCAGGCCGACTGTCGTATTGACCACGACGACGTGGAATACTGCGGGTAGGTAATGCAGGCGCCTTTTTGCTCTGGTGGGTAGTTCCTCTCGCAGAAGGGACAGTATGAAGAAATAGGTTAGCGGCCCGATCAGGAAGAGAATGACATCAGGGAGCATAATGACCTCGGCAAATTGCTGAACGAATGAAGGCTGGAAAGTAGCCCGGCCGATCATCAGCAGGGAAACGAGCCCGATGGTGGCAGCCAGATACTGCAGGGCCTGCCGGTTGGCCCGCTGTTTTTTCCAAAGGACAAAACACAGGAAAATACCCTGAGCGAAGCCGGCGATGAGGATGATATCCAACCATTCACTTTGATACATGACAACAGTTTACGGGTGGCCGAACGGCCCGAGGCTTGCCCGGCTGCACAGACGGCAGAGCCTTCAAACAAGCCTTTAAAGTTTACAGGCCGCCTCAAAATTACCAAAATTGTATTTTTGCGGTGTGCTTACCGGTGTGAAACTCCGGCGTTCTAACCACAAATCCAAGCTTTATGCAACCCAGACTACTTCTCTATATTATCCTTTCGGTTTGCTTCACCGCAGGTTCAGCAGCTCAAAAGCTCAGCCTGGAACATTTCAGAGAGATAAAGATCCGCAACATCGGCCCGGCCGGTATGAGCGGGCGTATCACTACCATTGATGTGGTAAACAGCCAGCCGCATATCATCTTTGTCGGTACAGCCTCCGGGGGCGTGTGGCGCTCAACGAGCGGCGGCACAACCTGGGCCCCTGTCTTTGACGGCCAGCCCGTGCAATCCATCGGGGCGCTGGCGATCAACCAGCGCAACCCCAGTGAGATCTGGGTAGGTACCGGAGAGGGCAACCCCCGAAACTCCCACAACAGCGGAGAAGGCATCTTCCGGAGCCTCGACGGCGGCAAAAGCTGGACGCGAATGGGCCTGGAAAATACCCGGACGATCCACCGCATCATCCTTCACCGGGATAACCCCGATATCATCCATGTGGCCGCCCTGGGCTCCGCCTGGGGGCCCAATGAGGAACGCGGTGTTTTCCGAAGCACCGACGGAGGGCACAGCTGGGAAAAGGTACTTTACGTCAACGATTCCACCGGCTGCGCCGACCTGGTCGTCGATCCCGCCAACCCCAATAAACTCATCGCCGCCATGTGGGATTACGGCCGCAAACCCTGGACCTTCTACTCCGGAGGGGCCGGTTCCGGCCTCTATGTGACCTTCGACGGTGGCGACAGCTGGACAAAGCGCACCTCGGAAGACGGCCTGCCCTCCGGAAACCTCGGGCGCATGGGGCTCGCCATTGCTCCTTCCAGCCCCAACATCGTTTACGCCCTGATAGAAGCGAAGGTGAATGCCCTTTACCGGTCGGAAGACGGAGGTTTCAAGTGGAAAAAGGTGTCGGATGAAGATATCGGCAACCGTCCGTTCTACTACGCTGACATCTTCGTTGACCCACACAATGAGAACCGGATCTATAACTTGTGGTCGCGCCTGTCCCGCTCGGAAGATGGGGGGAAGACTTTTGAAAGGATTGCCCGTGGAACCCACGCCGACCACCATGCCTTCTGGGTGCATCCCGATGATCCGAATTACCTCATCGAAGGCAATGACGGCGGGCTGAACATTTCCCGGGACGGAGGGGAAACCTGGCGGTTTGTCCGGAACCTCCCCATCGGGCAGTTCTACCACATCAACGTCGATATGGATGTTCCCTACAACATTGGAGGCGGCCTGCAGGACAACGGCTCCTGGGTGGGCCCCAGCGCCGCCTGGAACTGGGACGGCCTGCGCAACCACGACTGGCAGCGGGTAGGAGGGGGCGACGGCTTCGATGTCGTCTTCCGGCCCGGCGACAACCGGTATGTTTACTCCATGTACCAGGGAGGAAATGTGTCTTACATCGACCGCAAAACGGGCGATTCCCGCTTCATCAAGCCGGTGCATCCGGATGGGGAGGAACTGCGCTTCAACTGGAACGCCGCTATTGCTCAGGACCCGTTCAACGCCTGTGGCATTTACTTCGGCAGCCAGTTCCTGCACAAAAGCACAGACTGCGGCGAGTCCTGGGAGATCATCTCGCCGGACCTGACCACCAACGACCCGGAGAAACAGAAACAGAACGAAAGCGGAGGGCTTACCATCGATGACACCCGGGCCGAAAACTTTACCACCATCGTCGCCATCGCTCCCAGCCCGATGGATGAGAACGTCATCTGGGTGGGCACCGATGACGGCAACCTGCAGCTCACCCGCGATGGAGGCCAATCCTGGGTGAACCTGGCTTCCCGCCTGCCGGATGCCCGCCCGGGCAGCTGGATCCCGTTTATTGAAGTATCGAGGCGGAACCGGGGGGAGGCCTTTGTCGTGGTCAATGACTATCGCCGCAACGACTGGCGCCCTATGGTTTATCATACTACTGATTTTGGCGAAAGCTTTACCCGCATTGTCGATGAAAACAAGGTGAGCGGCCATGCCCTGGCCGTACGCCAGGATAAGGAGGCGCCGGAGTTGCTTTTCCTGGGCACCGGCCACGGCCTGTATATCAGTATTGACGGAGGCGGCAACTGGACGAAGTGGACAAACGGCTTCCCCTCTGCGCCCACCCGCGACCTGGTGATCCATCCCCGGGACCAGGACCTGGTGATCGGCACCTTCGGCCGTTCCGTCTGGATACTGGATGACATCCGCCCCCTGAGGGAAGTGGCCCGGACAAAAGGCCAGGTTCTGGAGCAACCGCTTCGTGCTTTTGACGCGCCGGATGCCTACCTGGCCGGCAACCGGCTCAGCCAGGGTGTTTCCAACCCGGCGGATGGAGATTTCCGGGGGGATAACCGCGGCAGCGATGCCATGCTGACGGTTTGGGTCAAGCCGGAGGATAGAAAGAAAGATAGCAAAACAGAAGGAGAGGAACCGGATGCGGCACTCAAATTGGGCAGGAAGATTAAATTCAGGGTGGTCAATGCGAAAGGTGATACCATCCGCACCTTTACCGAAGAAGCCAAACCGGGAATGGCTCGTTACTATTGGGGCCTGCGCCAGGATGGCGTCCGCTTCCCTTCCCGGCGCAATGCCGGCCCCGATGACGATCCGCCGAGAGGCCAGCCGGTGCTGCCCGGCCAGTACAAGCTGTTGGTGAGCTGTGGCGATTTTTCCGACTCAACTGTTGTCACTGTCCACAAAGATCCGCTTTCCAACGAAACGCCGGAGGATCTGCAGGCGCAGCATGATGTTTATGATCGTTACTATGCCATTGTAGAAAAAGCGGCTGAGGCCTTCCATCAACTGCAGGAAGCCGCCAAAACCATTGATCGGGTAGAAAAGGCCCTGGCCAATGCCCCCGACAGCACCCGCAAGGAAGTTGGGGCCCTCGGCAAATCCCTCAAGGACAGCCTGGCCATGCTGGAGGAACTCTACATGCTGCCCGAAGATTTCAAAGGCATCCGCCGGAGTACCGGTATGCTGAACAGCACTTTGTGGGAAGCCTCGGCCTACATCCGCACTTCCGGGGGGCAGCTCAGCGGCCCGGCCCAACTGATGATGGAACAGGCAAAAGCCCAGACGGCGGAGGTGCTGGAACGCATCAATGCCTTTTTTGCCAATGACTTTGCAATTTACAGGCAAAAGGTGGAAGCAGTGAAGTATTCGTTGTTTGAAGAGTATGAGCCGGTGAGGTTGGAGTAGGGGCGACAAAGAAGCACAGAGGGGATTACTCCCCCCTCATCTCCCCCAGCAACACTCTTGCCGCCTGTTCCAGCAGCTTCGAATCATCCCCCGTGGAGATCAGCCGGAAGCCCATTTCAGACAATTCCCTCAGGTGTTCGGTGTTGCCGCTGTATATGCCGGGAACGAGGCCGTGTTTTTCACAGGCTGCCAGTACCCGCTCCAGTACAGCCCGCAGGGTGGGGCCGTAGATGTCGGCAACCTGCTCAATGCCCATACTCACGCTGAGGTCGTAAGGGCCCACGAACAGGCCCGACAGGCCGGGAACGGCGGCGATGGACTCCAGGTTTTCGGCAGCGGAGGCCGTCTCGATCATAGCAAAGGTGAGTACCTGTTGATTGGCCGTTTTGAAATAATCGCTCTCTGCCAGGCGCCCGGCGCGGACAGGGCCGTAACTCCGGTTGCCCGCTGGAGGGTAGAGGCAGGCCCGTACAAAGGCGGCGGCATCATCGGCCGTTTCGATCATGGGGCAGATCAGGCCGGCGGCGCCGGCGTCCAGCATCTTCATGATAATGGAGGGTTCATTCCATTGCAGGCGGACGAAGGGGACAGCTTTCGTAGTGCTGATGGCCTGCAGTTGCTGCAGAGCAATGGAGAAGTCGATCAAACCGTGCTGCATGTCAAGTGTGATGGCATCGAAGCCGGTGCGCGCCATCAGCTCGGCAGTCCAGGCGTTGGGGATGGTGAGAAAGAAGTTGTAGGAGGAACGGCCCTGGGCCCATTGGTTGCGAAGGCGAGCATTCATAGATTGTGGTTTTCAGCCCAAGATAAATAAAAAGAGGCTGGCCGTCATTACGGCCAACCTCAAACCCGGCTTGGTACCAGGGGGAATCATAACCCTATTTGTGCGAGATCATTACTTTTTGTCGGGCCAGGGGTATTCCATCACTTTCGGCCAGGATAAAGTACATCCCATCGGGCAGGCCGGCTACGTCTATCTCCTGCGGTTGCCCTTTCAGTGCGGTCAGGGAAAACTGCCTGAGCAGCTGTCCATTAGCGTTAAAGGCCATTACTTCGACCAGTTCGCCCTCCTCCACATTCGGGAACATCAGGTTCAGGGATTGGTCTGCAGGATTGGGGTAGGCCTCCGCTTGAGTGCCGCCTGGCAACTGCGGGCGAAAAGCCCCGGAACGGTCGGTCATAAAGGCAATCCATGGGGAGAAATCACTTACATCTCCATTGCTGCACTCTGCCCTTACCCTGAATTTGTAGGCAGTACCTGACGCGAGCCGGTAAGCCGGATAGCTGTTTTGGGTGAGAACCTCACTGAGGAAATACTGATCTCCGTCGGATAATTCCAGCTCGTATTTCAAGGCATCCGGCTGAGCATCCCAGTTTAGGGTGGCGCCGAGGTTGGTAATGTCGGAAGCAAAGAGGCCGGTAGGTGAATCGCATCCAACCGGAGCAGGCGGAGTACGGAAAGACACCGGGCGGGAGAAAGCGCTGCTCCCTCCGTTCCGGCACCAGGCCAGAACCTTGAAGGAGTATTCACCGTCAGGGGAAAGCCCGAGTGCTTCAAGGCTGGTTTCTCTAAGCGCTACAGATACTTCATAAATTGGCGTATTGGGCCCGTTCAGTATCTTTACCGCATACTTGATCGCGCCCGGAACGGCTTCCCAGGCCAGCGTGGCACTGGTGGGAGTAATATTAAATGCTTCGAGGCCGGCAGGGGTGGAGCATTGGCTCCAGCTTTTAAGTGAAAGGGCCAGAGATAAAACGGTAAGCAGGAATGTCAATTTTGACTTTTTCATAGTCGGATGTTTTTAGTTAATGAATAGTTTTTCTTTTGTTCCTGGCCTCAAGTTAGGCGGGTTCAGGAGGCGATGAAACTAAAACCAGCTGAACGGGAATTTTTCAGTGTCGAATAGGATTGTTTTTTTAATGTGTAAAGCTCTGTTTTTTAATTTTTTGTCAATTATTTTTTGCTGAATGAGCTTGTTTCCTGGCCGATCGGGCAAAGAGCGGCGCTGAACGGCAGGCGAGGCAGCTCTCTAATGCATCTGATTTTTAAAATTCTTTCGGTCAACCCCCGGAAACTGCTTTTTTCCCTCCATTCCTGAGGATAAAAACCTTATTTCCTAAAGCATATTTGCTAACTTCAACCTCCATAACTGCCCTGACAATGAAATACTTCAATCCGGAGGTGGAAACCCTGCCTTTTGATAAGCTTCGCAAGCTCCAGGATGAACGCCTGCGGAAGCTGGCGGCCTATCTTTATGCACGCGTACCCTTTTACAAAAAGCAATGGGACGAAGCCGGGGTAACACCTGCTGATATCAAGGGGGTGAAGGACCTGCCCAAACTGCCTTTCACCCGTAAACCCCACCTGCGTGAGAATTACCCTTTCGATCTGTTCGCCATGCCGGTCGAGGACACCATCCGCCTGCACGCTTCCAGCGGCACCACCGGCAAGCCAACTGTAGTAGGGTACTCGCGCAAGGATATCGATACCTTTTCAGAAGTGGTGGCCCGCTCTCTGGTGGCTTCCGGCTGTCAGCCGGGCATGAAACTGCAGAATGCCTATGGCTACGGCCTGTTCACCGGTGGCCTGGGCCTGCATTACGGGGGGGAATTGCTGGGCATGACGGTCATCCCGGTATCCGGCGGCATGACGGAGCGGCAGTTGCTGCTTCTACAGGATTTCCGGCCGGAGGTGATCTGTTGCACGCCCTCCTACGCCCAGCGCCTGTCGGAGGAGCTGGCGGCCCGGGAGATCCATCCCGACAGCCTCAATGTACAAACGGCCATCCTGGGCGCCGAACCCTGGACGGAAGCCATCCGCACCCAGGTGGAAGCAGGAATGGGCGTCCGGGCTGTAAATATTTACGGGTTGAGCGAGATCATCGGCCCGGGGGTTTCCAATGAGGATTACGAAGAGCGGGGAACCGGCAGCTACATCTGGGAAGACCACTTTTTTCCGGAAGTAGTGGATAAAGACACCGGCGAACCCCTGCCCGAAGGCCAGTTTGGCGTGCTCGTTTTCACCACGCTCACCAAAGAGGCCATGCCCCTGATGCGATACTGGACGAATGATATCACTAACATTTATTACGAGTATTCCGAAAAGCGGACGCATATCAAGATGGGCCCCATCCGCGGAAGGGCCGATGACATGCTGATCATCAGAGGGGTCAACCTCTTTCCCACTCAGGTGGAAGATGTGATCAACGGTTTCGAGCAGCTTCTGCCAAGTTACCAGCTCATTGTCCGTCGGGAGGGAGCCATGGACAGCCTGGCGGTGAAGGTGGAAGTGAAAGAAGAAGTGCTTAAGGCTCTGGGGCGGCCCAATCTGGAGTTACACCTTGAAGAATGGCCGGATACCCTGCGCATCCTCCACGGCGCTTTGTCCAAAAAGATCAAGGAAAGCATCGGCCTGACCATGGCCATTTCTCTGGTGGAACCGGGGAGCATTCCCAGAAGCGAAGGCGGGAAGCTGAACCGGGTGCTGGATTTGAGGAAAACTGAAAAAAAATAAAAATGCCTACCAAGTACGTCCACACGAATATTGTCAGTGCCGATTGGCAGAAGCTGGTTCAGTTTTATATCGATGTTTTTGGTTGCTGCCCTGTGCCTCCTCCCCGCAACCAATCCGGAGAGTGGCTCTCCCGTGGCACCGGAGTTCAGAACGCCGCTCTTCAGGGCGTGCACCTGCGCCTGCCCGGATACGGAGAGGAAGGGCCTACCCTTGAGATCTTTCAATACAGCCAGATGGAGGAAAAACCGGAGCCGGCGGCGAACCGCAAGGGCTACGGGCATATTGCTTTTGAGGTGGAGGACGTCAAAGGGGTGTTGGAGAAGGTCATTGCCGGGGGCGGTAAAAAAATCGGGGAAGTGGTTACCAAAGAAGTGGAAGGCCTTGGCATCATTACCTTTATCTATGTTGCCGACCCGGAAGGGAACCTGGTCGAGCTGCAGCGGTGGGAGAGGTGAGTGCGGGTTGTGAGTTGTCAGTTGGTTGTTGTCAGTTATCGGTGGATTCCGACAACCAACAACTCACAACTGACAACCGAAAAAGTGTTCAAGGGACAAATTAGTTCAGGGCGCTAATGACGCTGTTGTCCACGCCATAAGGAGTAGATACATAAGCGTCAGCTTCCCAGTCGTTCTCCCAGGCCTGGCCATCGATGAGGTAGCGGAACTGATATTCCTTTCCGGCCTCCAGTTCTACAACGGCCTTGAAAACGCCATTTTTCTGCTTTTTCATGGATACCGCTTCTTCTGCATTCCAGTTGTTGAAATCTCCAACGAGAGCAACGGATTTGGCTTCCGGAGCGGCTTCTACCGGCAGGGTAAAGGTAGCTTTACACACCGGCTTGCTTTTGAGAAATTGTTTCTTGATCATGAGTTTAGAGTTAAACGGTTATAAAATGGTAAGGTGAATTACTTCTTTTTCCCTCCTTTGAGTTCGTCCTGCAGTTTAGCCAGCTTGTCCCAGTCGCCTTTGGCGGCAAGTTTAGCCTGCTGTACCCAGGTGGAGGGGTCATGCATCCTGAAGCGGGGGCCGGCAGCGGCCAGGATATCCGTCAGGGTTTTCTTTTTGGCCTTGGCCAGGGCGTCGAAAGTTTTGATCCCGGCTTCGTTAAAGAGGTTTTCGATCTTGGGGCCAATCCCTTCAATCTTCTTCAGGTCATCGGCGGTAGCGCTTGCTTTACCGGCAGCGGCCTTTTTGGGAGCAGCAGCTTTTTTCACCGGTGCTTTCCGGGCCTTTTTGGTAGTAGTTGCTTTCGTTTCCGGAGCTGGGCTGGAGTCTAAGATCAGAACGGAATTGTCTCCTCCGAATTCATTGGGAACATAGGCATCGGCCTGATAGTCGTTCTCCCAGTTGTCTTTGTCGATCATGTATCTGAACTGATAAGAACGGCCGGTTTCCAATTCCAGGACTGCCTTGTACTCGCCTTTTTCGGCTTTCATCAAAGCTCCGTTCTCCCAGTTCCAGTCATTGAAGTCGCCAAGCACCTTTACTTCACTGGCGCCGGCAGCTGCTTCTTTAGGTAAGGTGAAGGTAACCTTACAGGCTGGTTTGGTCTTGAGATATTGTTTCTTAAGCATGGTATTTATTTTTGGTTCTTGGTTTGTCGAAAGCCCTCCGGTTAAAGAACACTATTTTCAATGCATTATTGTTCTTTTTTCCCGGTATCCGAGGCGCGTGCGCCTCAAAACTTAGTGTATTTAAAACACTAAGGTGCAAATGTATGGCAAAATTAGATTACAGTCAATTGATTTTCAAAGTTTAGGACAAAAAACAGGAGAGAGCAACAGGAGCGCCGACTGGTAGTATATTGGTCTGTGGCAGAGGATTCAGAATAAAATCAGACAAAATCCGGTGGAGCCAAACCTGATTTTGCCGGGAGAACGGCTGCAAAATTTTTCTACGGATAAAAAAAAGCTTCCGGGCTACAAAAAAATTTCAGGCTGGGAAAGCAAAAATTGAATATTTTCAAAAAACCGGCCCATGTGCCGGCCATCTACGAGGCCATGATGGGCCTGAACGGAAAGGGGAAGCCAGGTTTTCCCTGTTTCTTCAAAAAACTTGCCCCAGGCGATGCGTGGCACGGAATCGACGGGATCGTAATGCATAGCATGCTGAACGCTGGTAAAACTTACCCAGGGGAAGGCGGAAAGGTAGAGATAATCGTCTCTGCCTTTTTCATCTTCCATTGAGGGGCGTTGCTGCATGGCCTCGATCCTGCTGAGAGCCTCTCTGGAGAAAGCGGAATAGCCGGATTGATAGGTGACGGTGCAAAAGCTGAAAACCTCGGAAATTTCCGTCAGAACGGTGAAGGAGGGGTGGGCTACCTCGTGTTCGACAACCTGCTCCCCGCGAATGCGTTGCCGGAAGGCAGGGATATCGTTGGCAGCTCGGGCAACACAATATACAATAGTTGGCGTAAACCGGAGGTGTCGTTTTTTTAGCACCGGCAGCAGGCGGCTGATGTCAACCCGGGAACAAATATTAAAATGGGGTTGGCTCATATTTCGGAAGAACTCGTAGTGCTTGCGCCGGTGTTCGTCAGAGAAATGGACTATTTTCATAGGCTTCTGGCTTCAAAATACCCGGAAAATTCCGGATTTGGCAATTTACCCTTTACAGGCTTTCTTTATTTGAAAAAGTTTTATTTATTTTACAGCAAATAATGCCCTGGCCAAATTAAAAAGCGCCGGGGTTAATGCAAATTAGCATCCCTTTCAGTTACCCGGATTCCCCATTCTATTAGTGTGAAGTTCATACAGGACTGTGTACCCTTTTTTTGGCTTTTCCAGTCAGAGAAGATGCTGTCACTGTATGATTGTATAACTCCAGAAGAGCACCTAAGATCACGGGGAATGGGGCTCAGGCTACCGGGGTTGCCTGAATGTTTGGGTTCCATTCCCACTTCGTTTTTAAGTTCTTTTGGATATAAAATCAGGCGGCCGGCCTTTCGGCAGGTTGATTATAAAAATTCAGTTCTACAGGCGGTGGCCATAACGTGGAGACTTCGTTTTCTCCAGACAGACACTGTGACAATTATTTATACAGAACCGCCAAATTGGGGCGCTCATCGTACAGATGGCGCCCCTTATTATATATATTATGTGTAAAAGTGTAAAAGTGAACAGGAGGCTAATGAATGCCCATACTTTTACACATTTCCACCTTTCTGTTTACGCACCTTTTCACCACCCCAGCTTCTTCTTCACCTCTGCCGGTACTGCATCCTTGTGCGTCATGAACGACAGGGTTTTATAGCGGACGTAGTTTTTGCTCATGTACAGGTATCCATCGTGGTCGTTGTCGGTACCCCAGGAGTTCTTTATCAGATACCATTCTTTGCCATTCTGGTCTTTGGAGATGCCAACGATCTGCATGCCGTGGTCATCGGTAGTGGAATAGTTGTCGTACGCCTCCTGCCGGGCTTCTACGGTGATCTTCATCTCTGGCCGGGGGCCGTTGAACATATTCTCTCTTTCCTCGAAGCTCATATCGCTAACGTCTTTTTCCGGGACATAAGCAACGCCGTTCTTCCAGGAGAAATACTTTTCACTTACGTCTCCGGCCCAGGCTACCGAGTATCCATTGCGAAGGGCGTGGTCTATGATGGTTATCATATCCTCCATCATCACGTTGTAGGAAGTGCCGTAGGCCCAGTTGTCGGGCACCATAATGACGCAGGGCTTATAGAGTTCGTTGTGGGTCCAGGAGGTGAATTGCACATAGTCATCACTATGGATGCCGACGACTTCTTTGGCGAAGGTTCGGGGGGTGTAGGTTTTCCCCATATACTCGAATTCGCTGGGATATTCCCCGAGATAGACATCGAGTACTTTTTTGTAGGCCTCCTTCCATACCGGGGTCAGTGTCCGGTTTTTATTGGCAACCACGGCATCCAGCATCCCTTTGAGCACGGCCTCCATTTCTCCGTGCCGGTTGTAGTCCAGGCCGTAATTAAGGCCGGCGTAAACGGCTTCCGGCACCATGCCGTATTTTTTATACATTTCGAAGACATCGGGCAGAGCGCCTCCCTGGCCGAAGTTCAGGTTGCCATGCATGCGGACGTAGCGGTCGGCTTTGTCTTCATAGGTTGTGCGAACGATGAACATCTCGGAGAGGTCAACCGGTTCTTTACCCATTCGGGCCATTTCCGATTCCAGGAAAGAGTTGGTGCTGTAGCTCCAGCAGGTGCCGGAGGCGCCCTGGTTTTCCACTCCCAGGCGTTCTACATCAACCACGGTTTCCCACTGAAAACCTTCTTTGGCATTTTCGCTTTTGTTGTCTTTGACCTTATTGATGAGGTCAACCTGCGCAAAGGTGGGCATCGCCAGCAGGAGTGCGAGCCCGAGGAATACATTTCTATTTCGCATACCGATTTGGTTTTGATTATTAATTCTATGGAAAGCATATTAACGAGCGCCGCAAAGCTACGAAAAAGCGCCGTCTTTTGGGGCGGGATTGTTGCTAAGAGGGCAGGAGGTTGGGCGGGCTTTGGTTCATTGGTTGAGATCGTCGGATGGTTTGATTGTTGAGAGGTGCCTGGGCAATCAAACCATCCGACACTTTTTTTACCACTTTCCGGCACATTCCCGGATCGCTTTCCACGCCTTTTTTACATGCTCTTCCTCTGTCCACAGGCTGGCAATGACCAGCCGTATGGTGAATTTCCCGTTCAGGCGGGTAGGGGTGAGAAAAACCTGGCCGGTGCGGTTGATGGCAGCCAGGAGGTGCTCGTTAAGCACGTCTATGGCTTCGGCGGTGAGGGTTTCTCCTTCCGGCACATAACGAAAACAGAGGGTGCTCAGTGGGGTGGGAGCCAGGAGTTCGAATCCCGGCTCTTTCTCCAGCCAGGATCGGAGAAGCTGGGCCATTTCCAGGTGCCGGCCGATGATCTCCTGATAACCCCGGCGGCCAAAGTACCGGATATTTGCCCACAGCTTCAGGGCCTTGAAGCGCCGCCCCAGGGTCAGGCCGTAGTCATAATAATTGGTAACCTGTTCATCGTAGGCCGTTTTCAGGTAGTCGGGAGTCAGGGAGAAGGCCTCGCGCAGGTAATACCGCTCCTGCATGAAAAGGACGCTGGTATCGATAGACAGGAACATCCATTTATGGGGATTAACCGTGATGCTGTCGGCCTTTTCCCACCCTTCAAAAAGAGAGCGGTGGGATTCCAGGATAGCTACCGGCCCGGCGTGCGCAGCATCGACGTGGAGCCAGATATCGAATATTTCACAAATGCCGGCTATTTCCGAAACGGGGTCCATCGCCGTGCAGGATGTTGTGCCCAGGGTAGCTACTACACAAAGAGGTTGAAAACCCTCCTTCAGGTCTTGCCGGATCTGTTCTTCCAGTGCTTCCGGCTGCATGCGAAAAGCTTCATCTACCGGGATGTAGATAATGTTTTCTTTGCCGGCTCCCAAAGCCATCAGGGCTTTGGCAATGGAAGAGTGGGCATGGGCAGTGGTGTAAGCGCGCATGGGTTTCCGGCCGGGCTGCCATCCTTTTTCCCGGAATGCCGGCCCCAGTACTTTTTCCCGGGCTGCGGCCAGGGCGTGGAAACTGCTCAGTGAGGCCCCTTCGAAGATGATGCCCCACATGTTTTCCGGCAGGCCCAGCAATTGAGCCAGCCAACTGATAGCCAACTGCTCCAACTCGGTTCCCGCCGGGCAGGACAGCCAGTTCATGCAGTTGGAATTGGTGGATGCGATAAGCATTTCGGAAAGCAGGCTGGCCGGGCTGGCCGTGGAGTTGAAATAGGCCATAAAACCCGGATGGTTCCAAACAGTCATTCCAGGCAGGATATGCTGCCGGAAATCGTCGAGGATCTGTTCAAGAGGCTGACCATTGTCCGGAATTTCCTTTTCGAGGCTTCCCAGTGCCTGCCCCGGTGCTACGCGGGGGAGAGCCGGCAGGTTCTCCAGTTGATGGAAAAGGGACTGGGTGAATCCGGCAGCCAGTTGGCCCGCCTGGCCAAAATCCTTATGATGGTCGTTCATGCCCGGAAGATTTGATTGAAGGGCCAATTTATCGCTTTCCGGCGAGATCCCTGCCGGTTCAAACGACTTCTTCCGGTTGTTCCAGCACACCCCTGCCCAGAATGTGCAGGTCCGATAGTTCGTACATGATGAGAGACACCGCAACAGAGGTGATAATGGGAGCGGCAATGACCCCGGCCACCGGCACCAGCATCATCAGGTAGGCCACCAGGCCGGCAGCGGCGGCTACGCCGACATAATTGAGCGCATAACGGCTGCTTTCCTTGATCGAAAGTTCAAACTGCTCGTGGTAGTTGTCCAGAATGGCAAAGCCCAGGAAGTAACACTGAACCGCAAAAACGCAGGCGGGTTGCAGAAAATCGATGGCTCCGAAAATGCCGAAAAAGATCTTAAAGGCTATGGTGAAGAGCAGTTCCATCACCCACGCATAAATGCCCACCTTGAACATGCGCACCTGCGCGTCCATAAATTCATGGAAAGTAGCTGCGGAATCATTGCCGGTGAGAATGAATACCGTCCGGCGGCTGAAGTGAAAAACCAGGACTTCCAGAAGAACGAGCATGGCGTACTTCATTCCGCCGCTGAACAGGAAGCCGAAGCCTTCGCTGAACATCATACCCATATTCTGAAGGGCCTGCCCCGGGTTGGTAAGGCTGAAGTTCTGAAACCAGTTGATGGCCACCGACAGGAATTTAACGCCCACCAGTAACGCGATCACGATCAAAAAGCGGGTTACCCAGCCGTACGCCCAGAACCCCTCCCAGAGACGGTGTTCCTGAATAAAACGGCCGGCAGCCGGCATCTTGAAAAGGGTATAGCGAAATTGTTCGCCGTATTCTTTGAGGTCCAGTTTTTTCTTCATGGCGGGGATGCAGTTGGGTTTTTATGCCCGCCAAAGTTAGCACAAAGTGGCCGCTCCGCCAGTTTTTTAGATGATGCCTGGGGCTTATTCGATGTATGCGCCCATTTTTTCTCCAACGTGGCAGGCAAAACCTTTGAGGTTACTGAAATCTCAAAGGTTTTTCCCCCGCCTTTCGAAGAAGTAAACAACGTCCCAACGTTTTGCCCCTTCCCTTCGTCCTTTCCTGGACAACTCCTGATTACCTGAACCATTAACGCGAAATACCATGAAAAAACTCTTGCTATACACGCTGTCCCTCGCTCTGGCCCTGGCCGGCTGCACCAAGGAAGAAGACCTCGGCCAGGAAAGGAATTACACGGGGCTTAGTGCCACCAGTGACGGGGGCTTTTATACCGGTTCCGGCAACATCAACTTCAGCGGAAGCGGGGAAACCTACAACGAGATCGTAGAGAACCCCTTTATTCTCGTTGAAGAGGAGCCCACTTCCACTTTCTCCATCGATGCTGACGGCGCCTCCTTCAGCAATGTGCGCCGTTTTCTGAACAACGATCAATTGCCGCCGGTGGACGCCATACGCACCGAAGAGCTGGTCAATTATTTCAACTACGATTATGAAGCGCCCGCCGGCGCCCATCCCATTGCCCTGAACGGGGAAGTGAGCAGCTGCCCCTGGGCGCCGGAGCACCGCCTGGTGCGGATCGGCATCAAAGGGAAGGAACTGCCCGCTTACCCGGCTTCCAATATGGTGCTGCTGATAGACGTGTCCGGCTCCATGAAAAGTGGCGATAAACTGGACCTGCTCAAGGAGAGCTTCAAGCTTTTTGTCGATGAGCTTTCGGGAGAAGACCGCCTGGCCATCGTCACTTACGCCGGGCAGGCGGGCCTGTTGCTGCCCTCTACACCGGGCAGTGAGAAGGCGCAGATCAAAAGTGCTATCGATAAGCTGGGCGCCGGCGGCTCGACGGCGGGAGCGGAAGGCATCATCACAGCCTACCAGATCGCTCAGGAAAACTTCATCCAGGGAGGGAACAACCGGGTGCTCCTGGGCACTGACGGCGACTTCAACGTAGGCCCTTCCAGCCAGGAGGAACTGGTCAGCCTGATCGAAGAAAAGCGCGACTTTGGGATTTTCCTTACGGTGCTTGGGGTGGGAACGGGCAACCTCAATGACGCCATGCTGGAACAACTGGCCGATAACGGCAACGGCACTTATGAATACATCGACAACCTGGAACAGGCTAAAAAAGTCTTCATCTATGAATTCGGCAAGTTCTACACTGTAGCAAAAGACGTAAAGGTACAAGTGGATTTTAACCCCAGCATTGTGTATTCCTACCGCCTGATCGGTTATGAAAACCGCCTTCTGGAGAATGAAGATTTTGAAGATGACCAGAAGGATGCCGGCGAGATCGGCGCCGGGCAATCCATTACGGCTCTCTACGAGATCGTGCCGGCCAGCGGAGGAAGCACCCTGAACGTGCCTGCCTTCTCCATAGATTTCCGCTACAAGCACCCGGATGAGGGGGTGAGCGCCCTGCTCAACCTGGAAGTCCTCGACGAAGGGCTGTCCTTTGCTCAGGCATCGGAGAATATGCGCTTTGCCGCCGCGGTGGCCAGCTTCGGCCTGCTGCTTCGCGATTCGGAATACAAGGGCGAAACATCCTGCGAAACCATCCGCCAATGGGCCGGAGGAGCGGTTGGCTTCGACCCCTTCGGCTTCCGGCAGGAGTTCCTGCAACTGGTGGAAAAAGCAGGGAACCTATAAAATTGAGATCCTTATTGTAACTGTTTAGAGGCGTGGCTTCAGCCGCGCCTCTTCTTTTGCCTCCTGTCGGACAATGTGACGGGAATCACTGTTTTTATTTTATGAAATCTTTAGTTTTGCTGGCAATATCGTACCCTGCATCCGCATGAAAACCGCCCTTTCCGTATTGCTCATTGCCCTTATTGCCGGCCAGGTAGCCTACCTGCCGCTGCTTTCGGCATGGCTGGAAAACAGGCGGGATATCATCGCGCAGGAACTATGTATCAACCGAAACCGGCCGGAGCTGATGTGCCAGGGAAGCTGCCACATCAACCAGGTAATTTCAGATGCTATGGAAAACGGCCCTTCCGATGAAATGCCCCCGGCATCTTCACAGAAGGAACAAAACCTGTTTTCCGTTTTTCTGCCCGGCAGTATTGCGTTCCCCGCTGCTCCTTCTGCCGTTCTTTCTCCTCAGCCCTGCTACTGGCCTTTAGCCGTTCCCTCCATTTTCAACCAGAGCATTTTCCGCCCGCCCAGGCTTGGCTGAAGAACCTCACCACGCTCAAACCAATATGGAATTCTGGCCTGAAAGCTTTGCCAATGGCAGCCTTTGGAGCCGGAAGTGTGTCCTTTCACTATGAATCAGTCTTTTATTTAAAATTGAATTTTAAACCCAATAATATGAGATCGAGCAAATTCCTTCTGCTGGCGCTTTTTATCCTTACCACTGTTGCGTTTTCTGCCTGTAATAAAGACGATCAACCCACTCCGGAAGAAAAAGTAATGGCCGGGTTTGAATTTGACTATGTCGTGGACGGCGAGGCCTATGATACCTCCAAAGTATATACCATCAACGGGACGGCGGTGAAATTCACCATTGCCAATTTTTACGTTGGCGGCATCACTTTCCTTTCGGAAGAAGGGGTGCCCACTAAAATAGAGGACAAATACCTGCTGGTCACTCCTGGATCAGGGATGCAGGAAGTAGGCGAACTGGCTACCGGCCACTACCACATGGCCCAGTTCTTCATCGGGGTTGACCCCGTTGCCAACAGCCAGACGGAGGAGGACTTCACCAGCCGGGATGCAAGTGACCCGCTTTCTCTGCAATTCCCCACCATGCACTGGAGCTGGAACAACGGCTACAAGTTCATCCGGGTGGATGGCAAAGTGGATACCGACGCCGATGGCGTACCCGATGCCGTAATGAGCTTCCACCTGGGCAACGACGATATGCTGAAGAACCTGGAATTCATCATCCACAAAGATGCTGATCCGGGACAGGGAGACATGCATTTCGAGTTTGACCTGGCAAAGGCCCTGGAAGGGATTAACCTGTCTCAGGATTATTTCACCCACGTGGATGATTTTCCGGAGCTGGCCACAAAGTTCAGGGATAACCTGGCCACCGCCTTTACTTATAAACATCAGTAAGAAAGCGAATGGCGTATTGTAACTTTAGATGCGGCATTAAGAGCATGGAGATAAGATGGAAGGCACTTCCAAAGTGCCTTCCATTTGGCAATAGTATTATGAGTTTTCGGCCTGCGGCACTAAAAATTGCCGCTTAATTTTAGCCCAACCTGTTTCAGGTTTTATCAGATCCACCATGAAACATGCGCCTTTTTATCTGTTCCTTCTGATTGCCTTTCTCCTTTCCGCCTGCCAGCCAGAGAAGGCCAGCCCAATGGATGAAACGCCATTCGCACTGGAAGTCCCTGCCGGTTTCCCCTATCCGGACATTCCGGAGGACAATGCCCTGACGGCCGCCCGGGTGGCTCTGGGCAAGCGCCTGTTTTACGACCCCATCCTTTCCCAGGATTCGTCCATCTCCTGCGCCGGTTGCCACCGGCAGGCCCTGGCCTTTGCCGATGATGTGCCTGTCAGCCCCGGCGTAAAAGGCCGGCTGGGGTTCCGCAATGCGCCTACCCTGGCCAATGTAGCCTACCTGGAGCGCCTCAACAAGGATGGGGGAGTGGCCAAACTCGGCCTGCAGCCGGTGGTGCCGATCGAAGACCATAACGAGATGGACCTCCTTTTGCAGGAAGCAGTCCGCCGCCTCAATGCCCATCCCGGTTATCCGGATGATTTCCTTAGGGCCTACGGAAAGGAGGCGACGCCTTTCACCCTGACCCGCGCCCTGGCCTCCTTTATGCGCACCCTGATCAGCGGCAATTCCCGCTACGACCGATATATCAATGAGGACGAAACGTCAATGAATGAATTGGAAAAAACGGGAATGGCATTGTTCTTCGGTGAAAAGGCGGAATGCGGCAACTGCCACCACGGCTTTAACTTCACGGACAACAGCTTCCGCAACAATGGCCTGTACGCCACTTATCAGGACCCCGGCCGCCAGAGGATAACCCTGGATGCTGAAGACATCGGTAAGTTCCGGGTGCCCACCCTGCGAAATATCGCGCTCACCGCCCCGTACATGCACGACGGCAGCCTCCCCACCCTGGAGGCTGTCATTGAGCACTACGACAGCGGCGGCTCGGCTCACCCTAATAAGGATACGCTCATCCATCCCCTGCACCTCAGCGAGGCGGAAAAGCGGAGCCTCATCGCCTTCCTGGGCGCCCTGACGGACAGTACTTTTATTACCAACCCCGCCTTTGAAAAGGAGTGAGTACTGCCAATTTTCCCCAATAACCCTTATTTTCAGGGCAAAAAGCAGTGAAGGGCTTTTTACTACAATGGCTCCGCAATACAGACCGGTTCTTCAGCCGCCTGACGCGATGGGTGAAAGGCTTACTGGGCTATAAACCCAACTGGCCGGTTATGGTGGCGGCTTACCGGGGGTATGGGCGGAAGGAAAAGGCTTTCCTGAAAGGAAGAGTGCTGAAAGACCGGCGCATCATCGCCCGGAACGTCAATTCGCGGTGGAGGGCGCTGATCAACAATTACAAACGTTTCAGCAGCAAGGAGATCGGAGGGGCCCGCCTGCAGCTCCGGATCGGAGAAAATGAGATTCAGCTGGTAACGGATGAGGAAGGGTATTTTTGGTTTGACGGCCCATTACCGTTGCCCCTGCCGGATAGCGAAGCCCAGTGGCGGGAAGCACAAATAGACGTTATTTCTACACCATTTCGCAAGGTGGATGTGAAGGCATCCGGCAGCCTGCTTGTCCCACAACCTCAGGCGGAGTTCGGCATCATCAGTGATATTGACGATACGATCCTGCAGACCGATGTCACTTCTCTGCTCAAACTGCGGGTGCTTTACCATACTTTACTGAAAAGTGCGGCCCTTCGGCGGTCCTTCAGCCAGGCAGCGGCATTTTTTCAGGCGATGCACCGGGGTCATCAGTCCGGGCCCTGCAATCCCGTATTTTATGTTTCCAACAGCCCCTGGAACCTCTACGACCTGCTGGAAGAGTTCCTGCGCCTTAACGGCCTGCCCGACGGCCCTATACTGCTGCGTGATTTCGGCATTCCTTATCAGGAACATCCCAAAAAATACAAAGGGCACAAGCACAGCAGCATCGTCCGGATACTGGAAACCTACCCGGAACTTCCTTTTGTTCTGATCGGCGACAGTGGAGAAAAGGACGCCTATGTTTACTGGGCGGTGGCGCAGGAGTTTCCCGGGCGCATTGCCGCCACCTATATCCGCGATGTGCGTTCCGGCCGGCGCGCCCGGCGCATTGCCCGGTTCATAAATAATGTCGGCGCCGATATTCAATTGGTGCAGGGTTATTCCGAGGCGGCAAGAGATGCGGCCAGGCGAGGGCTGATGCTGATGGAAACCTTTGAGCAGTACAGGAAGGAGAAAAAGTTGTGAGGTATCCGGCCTACGGATACTGAAAATTTGCTATAAACCTGCGTTTTATAAATTCAGTAGGCGAATAGAAGGAGATTTTGTAACTTTATTTGGTTTAATACAAAACTGGGTGGCAGCCAACTTACAACAGCCATAAACCTGACAAATATTCACACTATGCACGAAACACTAATGAAGGCGGCCCGGGCCGTGCTGGAAACTAATTGGAACGGAACATTTACCAAACCCGCCCCCAGCCTTTATCCTCACCAGTGGAATTGGGATGCCGGCTTCATAGCCATCGGCAACGCTCATTACAACATGGACAGGGCGGAAGCCGAATTGCGCCACCTCTTCAGTGCCCAATGGGCCAATGGCTTACTTCCCCAGATCGTCTTTGGCGATGACCCCCAGGCCCGCTATTTCCCCGGCCCCGATTTCTGGCAGGCCGAACGTTCTCCCGATGCACCAAAATCTCCCCGGACTTCGGGCATCACCATGCCGCCGGTCCATGGCTTTGTCCTCTGGCGCATCTACGAGATCGCCGAAGACAAAAATCGCGCCCGGGCCTTTCTCCGGGAGATGTACCCCAAAGTACTGAACCTTCACCGCTACCTTTACCAATACCGCGATCCCCAGGAGGAAGGCCTCGTCTATATCCGCCACCCCTGGGAGGGCGGTACCGACAATTCGCCCATCTGGGATAGCGCCCTGCAGCGTATGGACATCTCTCAACTTGAGATCCCCTCCTATGAGCGCAAGGACCTGCAGAACCCCCAATCGGCCAAACACCGGCCCACCAATGCGGATTATGACCGGTATGTCTATCTGGTGGACCTTTTCCGCCGCAATGATTATGACGACAAGGCCATTTTTGAGCAGTGCCCTTTCCTCATCCAGGACCCTCTCTTCAATGGTGTGCTGGCCTGGTCCAATGAGTGCCTCATTCAGATTGGCGGCATGCTCGGGGAAGATGTCTCCGAGGCCATCCAGTGGGATGAACACACCAAATATGCCATGAATGAGAAACTGTGGGATGAGGAAAGAGGCATCTACAATGCCTATGACCTGCGCAACGAGGAACTCATCCCTGTCCACACTTCCTCCGGGCTGATGCCCTTATGCGGAGATGTGCCCACCCAGGAACAGGCGGAAAAGATGCTCCTGGCCCTGGAAGGGCCTATGTTTGGCGGTACCCGGGATGATATCTACCTTTGCCCCACCTACAGCCTTCTCGCGGAAGACATTGACTTCAAAAAATACTGGCGCGGGCCCGTTTGGATCAACATGAACTGGCTGCTCTACCATGGCCTGCTGCGCTACAACATGGAGGAGATGGCGGAACGGGTGCGGCAGCACAGCCTGGAACTATTGGAAAAACATGGCATTTTTGAGTATTTCGACCCGCGAAAAACGGTAGAGGTTGAAGCAGCCTGCGGGACGCATACTTTTTCCTGGTCGGCGGCTTTGTGCATTGATCTTTTGGGGGAAGGAAACCTGTAGAAGTTGAAAAAATTAAGCGCTGACGGGCATGCCTTCGCGGGAAGCTACGGCAGCCAAGGGAAATCAGCGCTTAATATGGCCCTTAGGCGCTAAATTTCTCTTAGCGCCTAAGTTCAACGGGCAATGTTCTGGCCTCTGGTTGTATTGGGAGGCTGCAAAAAATTAAGCGCTAATGGGCATGCCTTCGCGTAAAGCTAGCGCCTCCGCTGAGTAGCTTCCACCGGCGGCCATAGCCTCTGGCGGAGGCCTCAGCGCTCGCGGACTGCAGCCAAGAAAAATTAGCGCTTAATGTGCTTCTTAGGCGCCAATTTCCCATTGGCGCCTAAGTTAATCAGAGAGGGAAAGGTACTTTTTGCAGCTTTTTGAGGCATTCAGAAATTAAGCGCTAATGGAAAATTAGCGCTTAATGTTAATGCTAAAGCCCGCCCTCCCGCAGCCATTCCAGGAAATCATTGAGTTTGCGGCGGGAGATGGGAATTTTGGTATCGCCGGGCAGGAGGGCATAGCCGCCGTCCTCGCGCAGGACCTGGCTAACGTAGCGCCGGTTGACGATGTGGGACTGGTGGGTGCGGAAAAAGCGGTCGTTGGGCAAAATGTTCTCAAATTCCTTCAGCGTGCGGGAAACCATGAGCTTATTGCCGGAGGCGTTATAGAAGGTGGTCATATTGCTGCTGGACTCCAGGCGGAAGATGTCTTTTAGCTTCCAGAAGCTCCAGCCTTCGCTGCTGGACAGGGCGATCTTCTCTTCCTCCTTATTATTGAGGGAAGCCATCAGGCTGAGCAGTCGCTGGTTGATGCCCTGTTCTTTTTCCCGGAGTTTATCTACCGCTGCCACCAGTTCATCCGGATTGATGGCCTTGACGAGGTAATCCAGGGCGTTGCACTTGATAGCGTCTAGAGCGTATTCGTCGTAGGCGGTGGTGAAGACGAGGCTGAAGGCGGGGTTGGGGAAGTGCTTTAGCAGGTCGAAACCGGTGCCGTCGTTCATTTTAATATCAAGAAATATGGCGTCGGGGCGCATTTCTTCGATCAGCCGCATGCCGGAGGCCACCCCATTGGCCTCTCCCAGGATGCGGACATCGGGGCAGAGTTCGGTGAGCATGGCCCGCAGCGCTTCGCGGGCATGGGCCTCGTCGTCTATGATCGCAATGGATAACATGGTTTATGGTTATTGCCGCTTCTGATAATGATAAAGGGGGTGAAATTCACGAAATATAATAATTTCTTCCATGAATCGCAGCCTGAAGGAAATAGAAAGGCCATTTGCTTTACTTCAGGCAATTACCAAATTCTCAGTGAAACCTACCAAATTCTCATTGAACCGGGAATATTATGCGGATTTACCTACCATTGAGCATTCCCGAGAAATTCGACACCTATTTCCCAGCCTTTTGTTAAGCAGGTGATCAAATTGAGCTTATCATTTCTGATGGGCTCTTTTGAGCTTACTCTTCGTTCCGTCCTCACCTTGATAGCTTGGGCTATCAGGTTCCGGGAGACTCAGGAATAGGGGCCCCTTCCCCATTCCTTCGTTGATTAAGCCCAAAATCCCCTCGATCAGAAACGTCAATACAATTTTGATCACCTGCTTATTAGCTTCTTGCTTCCGGCCCCAGAAAACCAAATATTTCACATTCTAAGTAGTGATTTAAGGATTGCTAATAGAAAACGGTGTGCCGATGTCAGGGCCGCAACCTAATGAACCGATACTTATGATGGATGCCTGGTTATGGAACGGACAACAGCGGATGCCGGGAGTGATACAACTCTTGCCGGGCCGCATCCGGTTTCAGCCGGCGGATTTCCCCGATAGCCACCTGTCTCTGGAGATCCCCTTGTCGGAGGTTGAAGAGGTCGATTCCTTCCTGGTGTTCAACATCTCCCGCCTGGGCCTGCTGGTGCGCTCCCGGGACGGGCGGTCCGACCGGTTCATCCTGGCCGACCCGGAGGCGTTTCGCAAAGCGCTGAACCAGGCCCTTGGGCGCTAACCCTTAGGCGCTAAATTCCCTTTAGCGCCTAAGTTAGGTATGCGGAGCTTGTGATGGTTTGCATCTTCGAAGGGCAGGAGGAAATTAAGCGCTAATAGAAAATTAGCGCTTAATGTGCTCCTTAGGCGCTAAATTCCCTTTAGCGCCTAAGTTAGGTATGCGGAGCTTGTGATGGTTTACATCTTCGAAGGGCAGGAGGAAATTAAGCGCTAATAGAAAATTAGCGCTTAATGGCTACAAAAAATGCATCAGGTCCCTTCCCATTTCCAAATTACACAAAGTACCCTTTCGCAGCCCCGCATAATCCCTGGCAGAAGAATAGGCCCAACCTTCTTTTGTTTCAACCAACCCGGCCTCTCTTGGATTATCATGGATGTAACAGAAGCATTTATAAGCATAGCCCGTTCCCGGCATGAATCGGGGATCCAGCCTGCCATCAGGCCTTCGTAAGGTTACAAATTCATCTATCCAGCCATCCTTGGCCTTGAATTTTCGGCGGAACAGGCTTCCCGTCCACTCTTTTTCTTTGTTTAGTGCCTTAGTATAAGCCTTTTGAAGAATACCGATGGCGTCGTTCAAAATAATGGTATCGCTACCTTTTGCTGTCCTCGTGTAGGCGCGGTCTACCGCCCGGGCCTTTGTTCCATATTTTCTAATTCTGCGGAGTTGTTCTATTTGATCCACATGTTCCCGTAATAGGCTGCGCTGGATCTTCACTCTTTTTACAAAAAACAACCAATGGAAATGGTTGGGCATAAGGCACCAGGCTACGAGGTCTCCAAAGGGGAGGAGATAGGCTCTCATTTTCCAGAGAAAAAATTGGTAGTTATCGTCTGAAAAAAAGATCTGCCTCCTGTTGTTTCCCTGATTGTAGATGTGGAAAAGTTGTTGTTCGTAAAATTCCATGACTCTATCGTTGAGAGAAAAAGCAATAAAAGTTAAGGGCTTTACTGCATTTTGTCAAGTAGTTCTCTTAGGCGCTAATTTCCCTTTAGCGCCTAAGTTCCACAGGGGAACAAATTAAGCGCTAATGGGGAATTAGCGCTTAATGTGGCCCTTAGGCGCCAATTTCCCATTGGCGCCTAAGTTTCAGAGGGGAACCTTCTGGCTTCGGCAGTACCGCAGGGCAGCAAGAAATTAAGCGCTAATAGAAAATTAGCGCTTAATGCTGATCCGCACCCACGTCCCCAACACCTCTCCTTTTTCACCCTTCACCTCCCCGATCACCACCGGCTCTTCCTCCTGCTCTCCCAGCAACTGCAGGCGGCGGGCCGGCAGGCCCATGCCATAGGACTTCCGCTTGCTGCGAGGCCCGGAGGCTTTCCGCCGTTTCGCTTCAGCGATGCCGATCCCGTTGTCGGTGACAGTGATGAGCAGGTTTTCGCCTTCCTGCCGGTAGGAGATGTATAGTTTCGGGTCGTTTACCTCATCGGGAAAGGCATGAATGATGGCGTTTTCCACGAACGGCTGCACCAGCATGGGCGGGATCTGGGTGTCGAACAAGTCGATGGCCTCATCCACTTCGACCTGATAGGTGAACCGGCCTCCAAAACGCATTTGCTCCAGCTCGATATAGTCCTTCAGCAACTGGACCTCCTCTTCCAGGGAAATTTCGTTTACCTGAGAGAAGTCGAGGGCGCGGCGTAGCAGGCGGTTGAAGTTGGACAGGTAGCGCATGGCTGTCATCTTTTCCCCTTTGGCGATGAAGCTCTGAATGGTGTTCAGGCAGTTGGACAGGAAGTGGGGATTCATCTGGGCGCGCAGGGCGGAGCGCTGCAGGGCGTTCATCTCCCGTTCTTTTTCCGCCAGTTGTTTCTGGAAGGCCACCTCCTTTTTGAGGCGATCCACCCGGTTGCGATAGAACCGGTAGGCCAGCCCGGCCGCCAGCAGCCCCAGGGCGGCCCAGAACCAGGGGCGCTGCCAGAAGGGCGGGCGGATAGAAAAAGCCAGGCGGGCCGGCTCACTCCAGAAGCCGTCTTTGTTCTGCGATTGCACCTCGAAAGTGTAATCGCCGGGAGGCAGGGCGGGATAGTCCACCGTTCGCTGCCGGGTGAGACTCCAGGATTCGTTGGGCAGCAGGCGGTAACGGTAATCGATCTTGCCATTCTGGCTGAAATCCAAAGTGAGGAAGGTGAGCTGCAGGTTGTTCTGGCGATAGGACAGGGTAGGGAGGGAATCGGCTCGTACCTCTGCTCCGTTTACAAGGAGCTGTTCAATAACCGGCGGGCGGGAATCATTTTCTATTTCTTTGTCAGGCGGCAGTTTTACCAACCCCCGGGTAGTACCTACCCATACCTGATCTCCCCGGGATTGAATGTCGTTGATCTCATTGGAAGGCAGCCCGTTGGCAATGGTGAAGCGCTGAATGCTGAAGGAGCTGTCTCCGTCAAAACTGACTTTATTGAGGCCGTTCAGGGTACCCACCCACAGGTTGCCGGCACTGTCGATGTGCAGGCGTTCGATCATACTGGAAGTGAGGCCTTCTTCTTCCCCAATGATCTGAAATTCCTCTCCATCCCAGATCACTACACCCCTGCCTTTGGTGCCGAATACCAGGGCGCCGGCGTGAGCCTGCCGAACGCCGCCATCCTCAAATTCACCAATCTCTTCGATGCGGGAAGATAGCGCCGGGTGCAGGTTGGCGGGAAGAAGGGTGTCTCCAATGTATTCAAACAGCCCATCCAGCCCGGCCGCCCATACCTTTCCGGAGCGGTCCTCGTGGATGTCAAAAAGGCGCATGACCCAATTGTGGGCGATGCTTGAAAAAAAGAGAGAATCGCTTTTTTCAAGAGTCAACCTGATAAAACCAGAGGAAGAATTGCTGTAAAGGTTTCGCCCGTCCGGAGAAGGGTTGAACTTCCGGCCGGATAATTTAATTCTGCCCGGTACAGGTTGTTCCCGTATTGTTTGCCCTGGCTTATAATAATAGGTGTTGGGGCTGCTGTTGATCACCAGTTGGTTTTGTATCGTGTCCCAGAACAAGCCGAATATTTCCCCTCCGCCTGCAATCTCCGGCAGTGGCCTCCATTCCTGATCCGGGATGTTCAGTTCGAAAACCGAACCGCTTTTCAACCCGAAATACAGGGTTTCCGGATCGCGTAATGCGATGGCAGTAACATTTTCTCCGGAGAGCCCGCTGCTTTCGTCGTAGATGGAAAACCCCCAGTCCTGAAGATAATAAACTCCGTTTTCGGTCGAGGTGAGCCAGAACCCCCCGTCGCTGTCCTCCAGAATGTGGGAGATCGACAGGCCCGGCAGATAGGTTTGGAAATCGGACTGTTTGAGCGCTTCCAGCCCGGCGTATTTTCGAACTCCGCCTCCATAATTTCCTCCTACTAAGATGCGGCCATCTTTCATCTGATAGGCTGAGGCCATACCCAGGCTGAGCTCTGGTTGCGACCATACGATCTTTTCATTTTTGACAAGGAATAGTTGTCCCCAGAGTTGGTACAGGTAGTATCCTTGGTTAAGAGGATAAAAGTTAGGCGTCGAGTTTAAGAAAAAAGGCTTTCTCTCCAGGGCGAGCGTCTCCGATAACAGGCCGGGGCTGTCAAAGCCGTCATAAACATAGAAGTGAAAGCTGAACTCACCGGAATACCGCCGGTTTCTGGGGGAGACACTGGTGATAAGCCCCGCCCCTTCAATTTCCAGCATCAGGATGGCATTTTGCACATCGGGGAGTTGAAGGAACTGGTGCTCTCCACCTGGAGAAATACGGATAAACCCCTTTATCGTTGAGCTGCGATATACATTCCCCACCGAATCCACATAGAATCCCAAAAGGCGGCCATCAAAATAGGGCATTTCCTGAAAAAGGTGGTTGTGGGGAAAGGCCAGGATGCTGTCCTGTGCATAATCGTAATAATACAGGTTTTTCGAAAGGGTGGCCATCCAGATGCGCCCCCAACGGTCTTCATGCAGGTAGAACACCACATTGTTGGCCAGCCCCTGAGCCGGGCCGAAATTCTCAAACTCATACCCGTTAAAGCGGCTTACTCCGTTGTCGGTGCCGAACCAGAGGTAGCCGTGCCGGTCCTGCAGCACTTCAAAAACTTCGGAACTGGGCAGGCCCTCACCGGTGCCGTAGTTGCGGAAGGCGGGGTGGGGGCGCTGGGCCGGCAGAGCGTGGAGAAGCAGGCCCAGTAGGAGGGTGAGATATGTTCGGGATAGCAGGCGCAAGGTGTTTTTGAAGGGGAAGATACGACTTAGGCGCTAAATTTCTTTGGCTGCCGAAGCTTTCTTTGGTCGATGGAGCCTTAGCGAAGGCATGCCCTTAGCGCCTAAGTTAATCAGGGACGAGTCATGCTCGGGCTGCAGTTCGGGCAGTGGAAATTAAGCGCTAATGGAAAATTAGCGCTTAATGCCCCCTTAGGCGCCAATTTCCCATTGGCGCCTAAGTTAGTCGGGGACGAGCCATGCTCGGGCTGCAGTTCGGGCAGTGGAAATTAAGCGCTAATGGAAAATTAGCGCTTAATGCCCCCTTAGGCGCCAATTTCCCATTGGCGCCTAAGTTAGTCGGGGACGAGCCATGCTCGGGCTGCAG
This sequence comes from Lewinellaceae bacterium, assembly GCA_020636315.1. Taxonomy (GTDB): domain Bacteria; phylum Bacteroidota; class Bacteroidia; order Chitinophagales; family Saprospiraceae; genus JACJXW01. The sequence continues at coordinate 678,184 of JACJYA010000002.1, read as the reverse complement.
TTCGGGCAGTGGAAATTAAGCGCTAATGGAAAATTAGCGCTTAATGCCCCCTTAGGCGCCAATTTCCCATTGGCGCCTAAGTTAGTCGGGGACGAGCCATGCTCGGGCTGCAGTTCGGGCAGTGGAAATTAAGCGCTAATGGAAAATTAGCGCTTAATGGCATTCCCAAATTCTACCCCTTCCTCACCAAATCCTCATTGGCGGACGGCCCTATTCTCAGTTCTTCGGCGGCGAAGCCTCGGCAGCCCCTACATTGCAGGTATTCGGGATTGAAATTAAAGAATACCTAAAATTTAATAATCATGAAACACTTCAGTTTAATTCACACTTTGTTCCTGATCGGATCTTTGTTCCTGGCCGGCCGGCCGTTATTTGCCAACGCTGAAGCGGAGGCCTGGCCGCCTGCTCCTCCTTCCTACTGCCCGCCTCATGCGGATGGCCCTTTTTTTTCCTGGGCCCGCGATGCAATAAGCTCAGGGGCTGATGAGGCCGAGGGTGTAGATATCGCCATGGATGACGATGGCAATTATTATGTCACCGGCACCTTTACCGGTACGATGAGCTTTGATGCAGCTTCTACCCTCACCAGCGCCGGAATGCAGGATGTTTTTGTAGCTGCCTTTAACTGTAATGGCGAATTCCTCTGGGCCTATTCTCTTGGCGAAGCATACGGGGACTACGGCAGAGCGGTGGCGGTTGAAGGCAATACCCTCTATCTGGCCGGAAACATCCGGGACGGCGATGGGGATGCGCTGGTAAGCTTGTCTAATGATCCTTTGGTTTCGCCCCATTCTACCGCTTTTCCCGGCCATGCTTCTGGAATGGGGAAACTATTTCTTGCCGCTTATACCATTGATAATGTTTCCTCACCTGGCCTTACCTACCAGTGGGGCCTGCTCCTCCACAGCACCGGGCTCCCTACCAGCCTGGCCGTGGACTCCAATGGGGACATCATTATGGCCGGCGGGGTAGGAGACAATTGTACTTTTCCGGGCGGTTCTGACGATAATGGGGTCGAGCTTTTCCCGGGTTCGGAAATAACCGCTTATGGTACGGGCTACCGCAATGGCTTCATTGCCAAATACTCTCCGGCAGGCTTTCCACAATGGGCTCATATCATTGCCGATGGCCCGGGGAGCACCAGTAACATGGTGCATGATATGGTTATAGACGGAACGGGAAACATATACGTTACCGGGAGTTTCACGACAACAGGTTCGGCGGAGTTTAATCCGGGCGGAGTTTCCATGACGTTGCCCGTAGCCGGCAACCACGATGCTTTTATCGCCAGATATAATCCGAATGGCATCTGTGAATGGGCAAAAAGCGCCGGCGCCGAAAATGCCGACGAGGGGTTGGGCATCGCCGTCAGTGACGGCCTGGTTTTTGTGACAGGATATACCCAGGGCACCTCCGGATATTACAGTGCCGAGCATATACAATCATCAATGCCTCCTCCTTTTCCTGCTCAAGCCGGCCCTTATACCCTCACCAACACCTCCCAGCCCGATTACTTCATCGCCACCTATGGTACCGATGGAGAATGGAAAGATGGCCAGACCAATGACCTGGGCGGCTACACTTCCCGCGGAACGGATATCGTCACCGATGAAAATGGAAGGGTTTATACAACCGGGTTTTATCACAACGCCTTGACGGCTATTTTGGGTTATGATTACGACCTCACATCCGGCGCTTTGACAAAGGTTGTCGATGAACGCTACGGCGTAAAACTAAAAGGCAGCGACCTGATCTTCCACGAAAACGCTCTCGTAACCACTGGCCAGTTCGGCGGCTATTCATCCCCCACCACGGTCGATTTCGACCACGGCCCTGATCACGATTTCAACCTTACCAGCAGCGGGCGCTACAACTTTTTTCTGGCCAAATACAGCCTGGGAACTTACACAGTGGCCACTACCGATGAAACCTGTATCGGTACGGAAGACGGTACGATCACCGTTACGGTGGATGCCTGCGTGGGCGCCGGCCCGTACGAATATTCCATTGATAACTGGGCAACCTGGCAGCCTTCCAATACCTTTACCGGCCTGGCGCCGGGAGTGTATGAAGTACAGGTAAAGGCCGATGGCTGCCTGCTGGAGCGCCGCTGGGTGGAAATTATCGCCGCAACTTTCGGCATCGGACCGGATGCCTGTATCAATTATGCCTATCCGCCGATCATTGCCGATGCCAGTTGTGAACACGTGATCGCCGCTTCCGTTCTGGGCAACTGCTCCACCGGCACTGGCCTGACTTACACCGCCACTCCGGCCGCCATCTCCGGTTGCGGCGCCCATACGGTGACCCTTACCGTCAGCAACGCCTGCGGCAGCGATTCCGAAACCACTACATTGTACATTAACGATAATGAAGAGCCCGAAGCCCATTGCCAGGACATCACCGTAGCCCTCAGCAGCGGGCAGGCCACCATCACCCCGGCGGATATCGACGCCGGTTCCACTGATAACTGTGATATCACCAACATGAACCTGTCGCAAACGACGTTTGATTGCGATGATCTCAACTTCGCTCTCGATTTTGACGGCATCGACGACCAGGTAAGCATAAATGCCCCGGTAACCGGTACTGACGAGTTCACCATTGAATTCTGGGCCCGTACGCCCCTGGCTAATCCCACCGGTGATATTTTACTGTTGTATAAAAACCCCGGGCGATTTGAGATCCGTATGGACGGCGGCCGTTTGTCTGTCCTGCTTCCTTCGGGGAGTGTAACCCAAACCAACTACGTTATCCCGGATAATGTCTATTTTCACGTAGCCGTCACCAGAGATGCTACCAACACCTGGCGGGTATTTGCCGACGGCACCCTGAGGGGTACTTTTTCCAATACCGGTTCCATCGGCTCCACCATTCAGCTCGGGCGCTGGTTTTCCAGCAATTCCTTCAGTTTCCTCGGCCAGATGGACGAACTGAGTATCTGGGATGAGGCCCGGCCGGCTGCCGATATTCAGGTGGATATGAACAACTGCAACCTGGACCCCGCTACACCCCACCTCGTCGGCTACTGGAACATGGATGACGGGCCCGGCTCCATCACTGCTGTTGACCTCACCGGCAACGGCAATGACGGCGCCCTTGGCAATATGGACTCCGTTACGGACTGGGTGAACTCCACTGCAATAAATTGCAATACCGTTACCCTTACTATAGAAGACTGCGGCGGCAATACCGCTACCTGCCAGGCCCAGGTCACGGTAACAGACACTGATAATTTTTGTCACAACCAGCCTCCGGTAGCGCTCTGTCAGGATATCACTGTGGACGCTGACGCCAATTGCGAAGGATGGGCCACAGCGACTATGGTCGATGCCGGCTCCTACGACCCGGATGGCGGCCCCGGGCCGCTCACCCTTACCCTTATCGGTATTGGATCCGGCGGGCCTTATCCGGTAGGCCCTCCCAGTGTGGTTACCCTGGTCGTAAGTGACGGCATTGCCAACGACTTCTGCCTGGCCAAGGTCACGGTGAAAGACCAGACGCCCCCGACGCTTGACTGCCCCCCTTCCGTTCAGGCGCTTTGCAATGGCACCGGCGCCTACATACCTGGCCTGCAGTCTTTGGTGACGTATAGCGATAACTGCTCCTCCAGCCTGGTTTTCTCCCAGGTTCCGGCTGCCGGCACCGAGATCTACGGCCCGGCAACTGCAACGGTGACGGTAACGGATGGCGTCCATACGGAAACTTGTACGATCACGGTGGATGCCCCTTGTTACTGCTCCGCTGATGCTGGTGACCTGCTCAATAATGCCTCTGATCCCAGCGTACTTCAGGTGGTGGCAGGCAATGACCTGATGAGCAGCACCGGTGGAGAGGTCGTATTTGATAAAAGCTACGCCGCCGCTGATGAAACTGATCCGGGCAGCTACTATCCACACGCGTTCATTCTGTTCGATGAAAATGGAAATATCGCAGCCTACAGCGTGCTGGGTGATGCTGACTATGGCAACTTTGATTTTTCGATCCTGTCTGTCGGCACTTACTATGTCTATAGCCTGTCTTACGATATCTTCAATGGCCCCTTCCTGGTGGACGTTTATCTGGATCAGGTCATTGCCAGCAGCGGATACGGAATGAGCGACCTGGAAGAAATAGAGGCCGATGAGAACAGCATGGACTATTGCCTCGACCTGGATGATGGCGCCATTTCGGGACACACCAACGTAGTGGTTGTTCACGGCTGTGCTTATCCGCTGGACCAGTACGACGAGCATTTGGTAAGCGATGTCTATGATAATGCGTCCGCTACCTTCGCCATCGACCTGGACGGCGACGGCGACCAGGACATTATTTCCTCCCGCATGCTCGGAGGTTGTTCTCTCGACTGGTGGGAGAACGATGGCAGCCAGAATTTTTCCAGAATTCAGATTGACGGCACCTGTGGGCTGAGGCGCCTTTACGCCATCGACCTGGACGGTGACGGAGACCAGGATATACTAGGCGCTTCCGAATCGGGCCATGCCATTTACTGGTGGGAGAACGACGGCAGCCAGAGTTTCACGCGGTACAATGTGAATGATGTAGCCATTCCTTTTTTCGACGCCCAGGATGTCAGGCCCATAGACCTTGACCAGGACGGCGATGTTGATGTACTTGGGGCCGGATCTAATGGCCCAACCTGGTGGGAGAACCTGGGGGCCGGTACTAGTGGAGGATTGAGTTTTACCGAGCATTCTATTTCCCCTGCCTTTGGCTTTACTTATAATATCATTGCCAGTGACCTGGATGATGATGGCGACCTGGATGTAGTGGCCAGCAGCTATGCAATGCCGGGTGAAGTGGCCTGGTGGGAGAACGACGGCAGCCAGAACTATGCTTCCAATTATCATTTTATTGACAATTACAATTACTCTATCGCCCTGCAGGTGGCGGATGTGAATAATGATGGCCTGAAGGATATTATCAGCGTTGCCAGTTTTAGCTCTAATCAGATTGTGTGGTGGGAAAATGGAGGCGGCAGCACCCCGTTCTCATCAGGATGGAATACCATCAGTTCTTCTACACCCGGGCTAAAGGGCTTCGTTGCGGGTAAAGTGAACGCTGATGGCTATATTGACCTGGTAACTTTCGGTGGTTCCAACAACAACATCACCTTATGGAAAAGCAATGGGGCACCCTCTCCCGGTTTCTACCCCGAGACGATCACGGTCAACTTCACCGGCCCGGCCAGCGTAAGCCTGGTTGACCTGGATAAAGACGGCGACCTGGACATCGTTGGAACGGCTTTCTATGCCAGCAAACTGGCCTGGTGGAAAACAGTGCTTTACTGTACAGGTATTGGCTCCCGGCCTGTTACCCCCAATAGTCAGCCGGCTTATGAGACGAATGAAAGCCTAATCCTCTATCCCAACCCCGCCCGGGAAGAAGCATTCCTTTCAATAGGGGATGAGGGAGCAGTGATCCGTTCTATTCGTGCTTTCAACAGCCTGGGGCAACTGGTGCGGGAATATACCCCCATACCCGGCGAGCCGAAGATCCGATTGAACCTTAGTGGTTTCCGCGATGGGTTATATACCATCCATATTGAAATGGAGAACGGCGAAACGGTAACCAAACGGCTGGTTGTAGAGCAATAAATTAGGTTCTGTAAAAAGTGTGAATTAAGAGCCGCCGCCGCCCTGCTCGGGGAGGGGGCGGCTTTCATTAAGCGCTAATTTTTCTTGGCTGCAGTCCGCGAGCGCTGAGGCCTCCGCCAGAGGCTATGGCCGCCGGTGGAAGCTACTCAGCGGAGGCGCTAGCTTTACGCGAAGGCATGCCCATTAGCGCTTAATTTTTTTAAAGACGAGGAGGACAAACTCAGGAGTAAATGGGCATGCCTCCGCCGATGGCCTCGGCAGCCGAGGAAAATTGGCGCCTAGGGGGCAAACCAAATCCTCATTCCCTGCAACCAAATCCTCCTCCATTCATGAGCATTTCTAATTACCCCGGTGCCGAGGGGCTGGAAAACCTAACTTGTAAGTGTATTGAAAAACAGGCGGTTCCCGAAAAGCCGGATCGAAAGATCAAACAGAGTAGGGCTAAATAAAAACTCAAACACCATGAAAAAGAAAACCTTTGAAGAAATGAAAGCCCATGCCATCGTACTTAGGGAAGAACAACAGAAGCAGATCAAGGGTGGGACGGATACCCCCATTAATCATCGGCAGGTCATCAAGTATGGGGATTTTACGACGCCCTGATGCGGGTCGTTCACCTGCTCATCTGGAAAAAGTATTTCTTCATCTAACAAAAAACAGACAAAATGAAAAAGATAGTAGGCATCACTCTGGCCCTGTTCTTCCTGATTATAAATTCTTCCTATGCCGATTTGTATCTGGTCCGGACCGGCAAATGTACCTTCGACGTTTATGACGATATGGAGACCAGTTTCGGAGGTGACGATAAACAGATTGGAACTGCCACTCAGGTTGGCTGCAGCATCATTCTGAAACCCGGTGAAAAGGAAAAAATGGTCTCTGTTTCCGCCACTTCCGGCCTGGGAGAACAACTCCTGCGCCTGGACTCCGATGCCGACCTGAGCAAGGTTAGGATCATCAATAAAGAGGTGAGAAGTACGGCGCCGAAAAGGAGTGGCAGCAATTATTTTAAGGCGGATAGTGGTGTGTTGTTGTATTGAACCTCAGGCGCTAATTTTCTCCGGCTGCCGAAGCTTTCTTCGATCGATGGAATTCAAGCAGGCCTTTTAGCGCCTAAGTTATCAGGAGCACCAAAAATTAAGCGCTGATGGAAAATCAGCGCTTAATGGCGCCTGAGTTTTATCTCCGATTATCGCCGGAAGCCTTAGAGCCGTTCCGGCGATTCTTATTCCACCGCTTTCTTTTGTTTCCGTTGTTGTTGCTGCGGTTCCCATTATTTCTTTTCGGGTGGGGTGCGGAAGCCGGCTGGGGCGCCGGCTGGTTGTCTTCGTCCTCAGCAGTAAAAGGATGGCCTTCCACAACGGATATGCGCTGGCCGGTCAGCTTCTGGATGTCGCGCAGGTAGGGGCGTTCTTCGGTATCGCAGAAGGACAGGGCGATGCCGCTGGCTCCTGCTCTTCCGGTGCGCCCGATGCGGTGGACGTAGGTCTCCGAGATGTTCGGCAGGTCGAAGTTGATCACGTGGGACAGCTCGTCGATGTCGATGCCGCGGGCGGCGATGTCGGTGGCCACCAGCACGCGGGTGCGCCCGTCCTTGAAATTCTTCAGGGCTTTCTGGCGGGCCGTCTGCGACTTGTTGCCGTGGATGGCCTCGGCGTAGATCCCTCTTTGGGACAGGTCCTTGGCCACCCGGTTGGCGCCGTGCTTGGTGCGGGTAAAAACGAGAGCTTCGGAAATGTCCTCATTGCGCAACAAATGCATCAGCAGCTTGCGTTTTTGCTTTTTGGGCACGTAGTAAACCGATTGTTCAACGCGCTCGGCGGTGGAGGACACCGGATCGACCTGTACCCTGGCCGGGCGGTCGAGGATCTCGCGGGACAGCTTGACGATGGCGTCCGGCATGGTGGCCGAGAAGAAGAACGTCTGTCGTTGTTGTGGCAATTTGCGGATCACCCGCTTTACGTCGTGTATGAAGCCCATATCGAGCATGCGGTCGGCCTCGTCGAGGACAAAGAATTCGACCTTGTCGAGGCTGATATATCCCTGGTTCATCAGGTCGAGCAGGCGGCCCGGGGTGGCGACGAGGATGTCAACGCCAGATTGCAGCTTGCGCGTCTGGGCATTTTGCGATACTCCACCGAAAATGACGGTGTGGCGTTGCCTCAGGTGCTTCCCGTAGGAATCGAAGCTTTCCCCGATCTGTATGGCCAGTTCCCGGGTGGGAGCCAGGATCAGCGCCTGTATGGCGCCCCGCCGGCTGCTTCCCGGCTGCTGGTCGTTCAGCAGCTGCAGGATGGGCAGGGCGAAGGCGGCAGTTTTTCCGGTGCCGGTCTGAGCGCAGGCCAGCAGATCTCTGCCTTGCAGCGCCAGGGGAATGGATTGTGCCTGAATGGGTGTTGGTCTTTGGTATCCAGCCGTTTTGAGAGCCCGCTGGATGGGCTCGATAAGATTGAGGTCTTGAAATGTCATTAAAATGAATTGAAAACGGCTGGCAAAAACTTTGGTGGGTTCCGGATCAGCAGTTGTGTGTTGCAGGGATTAGCTCCCTTTGTTTAATTAAAAATCGTGCTCTCCGTTTGGAGAATACTTCAGAATAACGCGCAAGGTAGGGATAATAGTTCAATGTGTCAAATATTTAATGTATCCCTGCGGGGCAAACGCAGGGAGTAGTCCTGGTAAATCCATTCAATTTGTGTAATTTCGAGCTTCCCCTTTGCGTAACAGGCAACGGTTGCTGTATGGCCGGGCGGTGTATCATTTGTTCCGCTTTTCCGTATTAATGATACAACTGTCTCATACACCTTTTACACATGAGAATACTTACCTTCCTCCTTTTGCTCCTTTTTTATCTTCCTCATCCCGCTTGGGGGCAGGAGGCAACCACTGAGGACTTACGGTCCGCCTTGGCTTCGGCCCGGGGTAAAGAACGGGTTGACGTGCTTAACAGCCTGGTGGAGAAAGTCAAATTCAGCCAGCCGGCCCAGGCCGTGAGCTATGCCTCGGAGGCTCTTGAACTGAGCGAACAGCTTTCCTATCACTCCGGAACGGTTACCAGTGCTTATTTTCTGGCTATTGCCGAAAGGGACCAGCGGAATATCAGGCGGGCCGCCCGTTTCGGGGAGCAGGGGGTGGCCGCTGCCCGGGCTGCCGGCGACAAGATAGCGGAACTGAAAGGGTACAAGATCCTTGAGACCATTTACCAGGTTGCGGGAAGAGATAAGAAAACTGCCGAATACCGGGAAAAATACGGCCAGTTGAAAAAGGAAATTGACCTTGTCCAAACCTCAGATCAACTGGCCCGGCTGGAAAAGGAATTTGAGAACACCTCCGAAGTTCTGGGGCAGGTGCAACAGGAAAAGGAGCAGATCTCTCAGGAAAAAGCTGCCGTCCTGGGGGAACTGAAACTCACCGAAGCCGAGAAATTGCTGAAGGAAACCCAACTTGCGGTCGCAGAAAAGGAAGCCGCTGAACTGGCCCGGTCCAAGGCGGAACTGGAGCGCGAGGCCGCCATGATGGAAAAAGACGCTGCCCTCCTGGAATTACAGCTGAGCCGGGAACGCGCCATGCGAAACCGCATTTTTGCCTTTGTCATAGGCTTGTTGTTCATCGTGGTGGGGGCCTGGCAGTGGCACCGGTTCAATCAGCAGCGGAAGCTGGCAGAAATTGAAAAACAGCGCGCCGAACGGCTGGAGGAGATCGATCAGTTGAAGGACCAGTTCCTGGCCAATACCTCTCACGAGTTGCGCACCCCTCTTAACGGCATTATCGGCATCGCCGAATGGCTGTATGAGAAACGGAATGAGGTTGGGCCTGAAGCCCTAAAGGAGAACCTGTCGGTCGTCATCTCGGCAGGCAAACGGCTTAACAATTTGGTGAACGATATCATGGACTTTTCCCGCCTGAAAAATGCGGAGCTTCAACTCTACCCCAAGCCGCTGCACCTGCGTTCCCTCGTCGATATCATACTGCGGATCAACCTGCCCCTGACTAAGGGGAAGCCGTTGCAACTGGCCAATGAGGCGCCGGTTGATCTTTCGCCGGTGATGGCCGATGAGGACCGCCTGCAGCAGATCCTCCAGAACCTGGTGAGCAACGCCATCAAATTTTCAGATAAAGGAAAAGTTGCCATCAGCGCCCGGGAGGTAGATGGGGAGGTGGAAGTCGCCATAAGTGACGAAGGGATCGGCATACCCGAAGAGAAACGGGAGTCCGTCTTCCAGGCTTTTCAGCAGGGCGACGGTTCGGCCGCCAGAGCGTATGAAGGTACGGGCCTGGGCCTTTCCATTACCCGTTATCTCATTGAACTGCACGGAGGGAAGATCTGGTTGAAATCCGAACTCGGGAAGGGTTCAACCTTTTATTTTACCCTGCCCGCTTCTGATGAAAAACCGGTTGTCAGAGAGGAAGAAGTTAAACAAAATGCCCGGGAGGCCATGCCGGTGGGCCGGAAGGAAGAAGCAAAACCGGGCCCGGCGGCTCCGATTCCCGCCGATGAACGCATCAGCATCCTGATCGTAGATGATGAGCCGATCAACCAGCACGTTCTGAAAAACCACCTGGATTCCGACTATTACGCCGTGACATCGGCCATGAATGGGGAAGAGGCCATTGCCGCCCTCAATTCCGGTAAGCCCTTCGACCTTGTCCTGCTGGATATTATGATGCCGCGCATGTCGGGCTACGAGGTTTGCGAACAGATCCGGGAGCGGTTTCTGCCCTCCGAATTGCCCATTATTATGGTCACGGCCAAGAACCTGGTTAAAGACCTGGTGGCCGGGCTGAACACGGGCGCCAATGATTACCTGGCCAAGCCGTTCACGCGCGATGAGTTCCTGGCGCGGGTCAAAACCCAGCTCAACCTGCACCAGATCAACCGGGCGACCAGCCGGTTCGTGCCCAGTGCTTTCCTGCGGTCGCTGGGAAGGGAAAATATCACCGAGGTGCGCCTGGGAGACCAGGTAGAACGCAAGGTGACGGTTTTCTTTTCCGACATCCGGGATTATACGACCCTTTCGGAGTCGATGACACCGGAACAGAATTTCAAGTTCGTGAACGCTTACAACCGCCGCATGGGGCCCATCATCGACCGCAACCAGGGGTTTGTCAACCAATACCTCGGCGACGCCATTATGGCCATCTTCCAGTACAACCCCGCTGATGCCCTGCGGGCTTCCATCGAGTTGCAGAAAGCCCTGCAGCAGTACAACGGCCAGCGCGAAAAGAAAAATCGCCGGCCGATCCGGTCAGGAATCGGGTTCCATACCGGCCCGCTTATCATGGGCATCATCGGTGATGAAAAACGGCTCGACGCCACTACCATCTCCGATACGGTCAATACCGCTTCCCGCATCGAAAGCCTGAACAAGTACTACGGCACCCGGATACTGCTCAGCGGAGAAAGCCTGGCGCAGGTCCCGCGGGCAGAGTCCTTCCATTTCCGCATGCTGGGAAAGGTTCAAATGAAAGGAAAGAAAGTGCCGGTACAGATCTATGAGTGTTTTGATGGGGACAGCCCCGAAATATTCGAAAAGAAACTGGCTACCTTCGACGCCTTCTCAGAGGCCCGGGAACATTACTTCAATAAAGATTTTGCCAGGGCCTACCGCACTTTTGAAACCATACTCAAGGAAAATCCCGCCGACGCGACCACTCAGTTGTTTCTGAACAAAACCCTCGAATGTATCGCCAGCGGCGTGCCGGACGACTGGACCGGCATAGAACGCATGACGGCAAAGTGATAACCCCTTTTGAGTGTATATTGGAAAATCGGTAAGAGACAATACAAAACGCTTATTACCGTCTCATACAAAACGGGATTTTTGTATATTGTTTCAAATTTTTTGGCAGTTCGGGCCAATTCGGTAACGAATCCCGATTCAACGAATCCCGAACCAGCCCCTCTAACGCGCTCACCGGGCTCACCTTCTACCAGTTGCTCCTGGTGATATTAGATTCAACTTTATGGAAACGGCGGGTTTGCCCCGTCCGGTATCTGCTGTCTGATACTTTCGTTGATGGTTTTCGGCTGGAAAAGCCGGGGCCGCCACTGTCAGGCACTATGAAGGCTACACCAGGTAGTAAACAACACCCTATTTCATAATTTAAACCTGCGCGTTATGAGAACATTATTGCTAACTACGCTTTTCTCTGTAATGTCTCTTTTGAGCTTTACCCAGGCTTCTCTGGGCGTGCTGAACCCCAATCAAAACTGGGTGGTTCAGCAGGGTACCATCGAGGAGGCAACCATTACCATCGAGCCCAAAGGCATCTATCTGGATGTGGGCCTTTATCTTACCTTTTCCGCCCGGGGTGCGGGGTTTGACGCTGGAGATTCCCTGGAGGTTGCTCTGGACTTTACCCTGCCGGAAGAAGCAGCCATTTACGATTCCTGGCTCTGGATCGATGACGTGATCGTCAGGGCGGACATCCTGGACCGGCGTACGGCCACCAACATTTATGAAGATATCGTTAACCGGCGGCAGGATCCCTCCATTCTTTACAAGCTGGGAGCTGGCCAGTACCAGCTGAGGGTCTATCCAATGGCCTATCCCGAAGAACGAAAAGTGAAGGTGAGCTACCTCCTTCCCGCTCAATGGACGACAGAACAAATCCTGGCCGACCTGCCTATGGAGGCCATTACTACCTCTGCCATTCCCCTGGAGTTCCTCAGCCTGAGGGTATGGGCAGGAGCAGAATGGGGGCAACCCCGCATTCCCGAATTGCCGGATGCGCAATTCTACCTCGGCAGCCACCCCGATCTGGGCAGCTTCTATGAGTACATTCTGAGCCCGGAGGAAATAATACCCGGCCTGACGCTGGCCCTGGACGCTCCACTGCAGGATGGCATCTATGTAAACCACAACGACAACCTGAAAGCTTTTCAACTGGTGGCCCTGCCGGATCAGCTGGTGGCCTTACCGGAAGCCCCCCCTCGCCGCCTGCTCATCTACGTGGATTATAAACCTTATAATGCCAGCGGTTTTACTAAAGAGGACCTGCTTGCCGGCCTGCACCGCGAACTGCGGGCGGGGCTGTCGGAACAGGATCAGTTTCAGTTATGGGCTACCGGCAACGGCCAGCCGGTATTGCTGAGCGGAGACTGGGCGCCTGGTTTGCCGGAAGCTGTTAACGCTGTATTTGAGAACATCAGCTTGTCCTCCTTCATGGATGGTGGGCGTTTGAACAATGCCCTTTTCCACGCGCTGGATCAGGTCGAGGCACAGGGAGAGGAAACCAGCGTTCTGTTGATCTCCAATTCCCAGGATGAAGGCGGCCCCTGGTATGCGGGAGAACTGGCAGATCAGCTCAACCGCCATGCGGGCTTCGGCCTTGCCGACTTTTATGCCATCAACTATCAGAACCGGAACATTGAGCAGTGGTGGGACTGGTGGGGGGCGCCTTCCGAGTGGCGCGGCAATGACTTTCTCTATACCGAGCTGGCCCGGCTTTCCGGAGGCACTTACCGCCGTTCCGGCCAGTTCCGGTACAAGATCCGCAAAGCGCTGGAGTCGGCAGATAAGCTGCGGGGTTCCATAGAAGTGTATTCTACCCTGGAAAACGGCATCTGCTACAACCGCTTCCTCCTGGGAGGCAGCAGCGTCAACGTTCCTCTGCGGCGGCCGGTTTATCAGGTGGGCCGCTACCAGGGCTTTTTCCCTTTCCGCCTTGAATATCTCAGTGTGGCGGAGGGAATGCCTTTCTTCGCCACCCGAACTGTTGATCCCCAACAGATCTATACCATAGACACCCTGGCCGAGGAAGCCTGGGCGGCAAATTATCTGCTTTCATTGGAAAACAGCAACCAAAGTGATGCCACCGCCCAGGAGATCGTAGAAAGCAGTATCCGATATCGCGTGCTTTCTATTCATACGGCTTTTCTTTGTCTGGAACCCAATCTCGGCGGAGACCCCTGCATCAGTTGCATAGACGGTTCGAATGGCGAAATCGTATTTCCGGTCAGTACTGAGGAGTTGGCTGCCGAAGATCCGCTGATCCGCCTCCGGGCCTTCCCGAACCCTTTTGCTGAATGGGTGCAGGCCCGCATCGAACTGCTGCCCGGCGCTACCCGGGCGGAATACCGGTTTGCCATCTATGACGCTCTGGGGCGGCTGGTGGAATTTCTGCCCACCCAAACCCTGTCGCCCGGCCAGGAAACCACCGTTTTTTGGGATGGCGCGGATATGCCCGATGGGATCTATTTCCTCGTCGTGGAAGGCCCTCACGGCAAGGCCCGGCTGAAGCTGGTCAAGGCCGGCGGTTAATATTAACGTAATGTGAGGTTTGGCCTGGTTATCCTGGTTTTCCAGTAAGATAAGCCAGATTTAGGTTGAGGCTAAGGTTGAGATTGAGGGGCCAAGACTGGTCAACGAAGTAAAGAGGATAAAATATTCCTTTCCCCGGGCGCTCTCCGGCCTTAGCCTTGACCACAACCTCAAACCTCACATTAAAACACAATTTTTTGCCCGGTGGCAAGGTTGATAAAAAAAAGGTGATCATGAAACCATTTTATGCTGGCCTATGTCCTGGAACTGCAGGTAGAATATGAGTTGAAAAAGTAGATGCAATAATGCGGAAGAAAAACCTCGAAGAGCTGCTTAAACAACAAAAGGCCATCATTCTCGATGGGGGACTGGCCACTGAGCTGGAAGCCCGGGGCGCTCCCCTCAACGACTCCCTTTGGTCGGCCAGGGTATTGCTCGAACAGCCGGAGATGATCCGCCGCCTTCACCTGGATTACTTCCTGGCGGGGGCGGATGTGGCCACTACGGCCAGCTATCAGGCCAGTTTTGAGGGCTTTCGCCGGCGCGGCCTTTCGGAAGAGGAAGCCCGGAGGCTGATGCATCTCAGTGTCGAACTGGCGAAGGAAGCCCGGGACTTGTTCTGGGCAGAGCCGGAGAACCGGAAGGGGCGCCTTTTTCCGTTGATTGCAGCTTCGGTTGGCCCTTATGGTGCGTATCTGGCCGACGGGTCTGAATACCGGGGCCGCTACGGGCTGAGCGTTCAGGCGCTGACGGACTGGCACCGCCCCCGCCTGCGGGCATTGCTGGAGGCCGGCCCCGATGTGCTGGCTTTTGAAACCATTCCCTGCCCGGAAGAGGCGGAGGCGTTGTTGCGCCTGCTGGAAGAATTTCCGGATGCCCGGGCCTGGCTCAGTTTCAGCTGCCGGGATGGCCGCCACATCAGCCAGGGGGAACTTTTTGCTGAAGGGGTGCGCCTGGCGGCTGGTGCGCAGCAGGTAATTGCCGTAGGGGTGAACTGTACGCCTCCCCGCTATATTTCTGCTTTACTTGAAGAAGCCAAGGCCATGACGAACAAACCGCTGATCGTTTATCCCAATAGTGGAGAACACTGGGATGCCGCCCGCCACTGCTGGGCCGAAGGGGAGCGGGAAGAGGGTTTCGGAACCCTGCCTCAGAAATGGTGCGCCCTGGGCGCCCGCCTCATCGGCGGCTGCTGCCGGACCGGGGTGGAGGATGTGAGGGTGTTAAGGGAGGTGTTGGGGGTAAAGGTGTAAAGGTGGAAAGGTGGGACTGTTCATAGTTTCTGGTTTCTGAGTTCCTCGTTGCCCTGGAAACCAGCGGGTTAGCTTAACGCTGACACACTTTATTGAACAGTCTCCAGGAACAGCCCCCTATTCAAAAAAAGTCCTTTCAATTCGCTCTATGTAACTTAGTCGTGCCAGCCGGTACAGTACTTCCTTATAATTTTTCTGATGGGTGTTGCCCAGGCAGAGGTATTGATCCCTGCTGCAGCCGATGCGCCCTTTGGCAGTTTGGATCTTCAGGCTGGGGTCTATACGTTCAACTTCCTGCCGGTATTGGCCTTTTTGGGGAATGCAGAATTCGTAGTCAAGGGCCACCTTGCCGTTTTCCGGGCCGAGAAGGCCGTTTTCATCCAGTTGGGAAAGATCAAAACGGATCTTTTGCATCTCTTCAGCGGTAGGCTGGAGCCGGGAACTGTTGCAGGAAAAAAAAGTAACAGAGAATGTGAAAAGAAAGAAAATCCTCATCATTTTAGTTTTTTCACCCAAAAGCGAAGCGGTTTGGGCGTCTCCACCTCTTCGTCAATATCCTGCCAGCTGATGTAGCAGTACATTTCCGTAGGGGCAAATCCGCGTTTGCGCCAGAAGTCATCTAGGGGCCGGTAGTTCTCGGGCCTCAGCGGATGCTGCTCCGGGCGGACAACGGCGCAGAAGGCCAGGGTATCGAAACGGCCCAGCGTGCGGGCCCAGGCTTCGCGTTCCTGGAAAAAGCGGGCGCCAATCCCCCTGCCGCGATAACTTTTCAGTAGCACAGACTCGCCGAAATAGAACACTTTGTCCGGTTCATAGCCGTTTTCCTCAAGGGGCCTGCGGATGTTTTCCGTTTCATGCTCCAGGGGAAGAGCGGTGGAAGCTCCGACCACCTTCTTCTCATCCAGTACTATTGCCAGCAGGCTGTCGGCAGCTTCCGTGAAGGTTTTAAGGTACTGTCTTTCGTAATCCATGTCTCCGTCATAAAGGTAGGGGTAATCCCGGAAGACCGTTATCCGAAGGCGGGCGAGGGCGTCGATGTAGGGTAGGATGGCCTTACCGCTGAGTGGGATGACATTGACCATGGTTTTCAACCGAATATTTGACTGAAAATCAGTCGTTTAAGGGTGGGATTAAGTGGTTTTTCCAAAATCAGGTGCGGACAGGAGTCAGGTAACTGTCTTGTTCTTTGTTTCGAAAAAGGAATAATTTTATTGCGAGTGCGTCAATTGCGGGCTCCTAGTGGCCAGGCGAACTTGAGTCGCCTGGCCACTAGGAGCTAACGAATCCCGAAATCCCCCCTTACCGCTGCGGTTTCTCCACCAGCAGAATATGGCAGGGGTACAGGTCGGGGTTGAGCTCTACGTAGTTCCATTCATTGAACCAGTGGAATACCTCCCCGGTGAGCAGGTCGGTGACCTTAAGGTTGACATTCCGGCCAATTCCTAAGAGCGCTTTAGGCACTTCAATGAAACCGCTTTGTTTGTATTCCACATCGAAATTGACGATGCACCAGACGACGTTGCTTTTATCGTCATTGTATTTGACGTAGCTCATCAGGTGGTCATTGTCCGTGCGGGTGAAGTGGATGTTCCAGGTAGTTTGAAGTGCAGGGTTCTCCCTGCGGATCCGGTTGACCCTGGTGATCATTTCGGTAAGGCGGTTGCGGTGGCCCCAGTCGTAATGGCGGATCTCGTATTTTTCAGAGTTCAGGTATTCTTCTTTGCCGTTGGTGTTGGGGGCGTTTTCCATAAATTCGTAGGAAGGCCCGTACATGCCGTAATTGGAGGACAGGGTTGCGGCGAGGAGGAAGCGTTTGACAAAGGCATTGGGGCCGGCGTTCATCAGCTCATAGGCCAGGATATCCGGTGTATTGGGCCAGAAGTTGGGGCGGAAATACTCCCGGAGCTCTGTTTGGGTGAGCTCGGTGAGGTATTCCTCCATTTCCTTTTTGCTGGTGCGCCAGGTAAAATAGGTATAAGACTGGTTGAATCCGCCTTTTGCCAGTTCTGCCATCACTTTGGGGCGCGTGAAGGCCTCCGCCAGGAAAATGGTGTCGGGGTATTCCTTCTGGACTTCGGCAATGGCCCACTCCCAGAACCGGAACGGTTTGGTATGAGGGTTGTCCACACGGAAGATGCGCACGCCGGCTTCACACCAGAAGAGGATCACGCTTTTGAGCTCTTCCCAGAGATTCTTCCAGTCTTCCGTCTCAAAATTTATGGGAACGATGTCCTGGTATTTTTTAGGCGGGTTTTCGGCGTAGGCGATGGTGCCGTCGGGCCGCCAGAGGAACCATTCCGGATGTTCCTTGATGTAGGGGTGGTCCGGAGCACACTGGAATGCCAGGTCGAAAGCGATGTCAATACCAAACCCCTTGGCTTTTTTGATCAGGGCCTTGTAATCTTCGAGCGTACCCAGGTCCGGGTTAACGGCTTTATGGCCTCCTTGCTCGTTTCCGATGGCCCAGGGAGAGCCCGGGTCATTGGGGCCGGCATCTACAGCGTTGTTCCTTCCTTTGCGGTTCAGCCTGCCTACAGGATGAATGGGGGGGAAGTAGAGCACATCGAACCCCATTTCCTGAATGCGGGGCAGCAGCCGTTCGGCATCTTTGAACGTGCCGTGCTGTCCGGGCTGATCGGAGGCGGATCGGGGAAAGAGTTCGTACCAGGTGCTGAAAAGCTCTTTTTCCCACCCTACCCGTACTTGCAGGTTTTTATCGTAAACCGTCTGGAACTGCTTCATGGGAAAATCATAGACAGCCTGGGCGAAATGAGGGCTGAGGACGATCTCAATGGCCCGCTCGTAGGCCTTTTCATCTTCCAGTTGCTGAGCGAACTGCAAGAGCCCTTCGGCCTTACCTTTGGAATAAAGCTTGGCTGTTTCCCGCAGGTATTTGGCGCCGATCTGAAGTTCTACCTTCATGCCCTGGCCCGCTTCGTACTTTTTCTTGAAGCCGTCATGCCAGTGCAACAGGTGGTCGATCCATCCTTCGAGTTTGTAGTAATATACTCCTTTTTTCTCCACGCGGAAGGAGGCTTCCCACAGGTCATTGGGGTGCTCTTCCATATACACTTCCGTCCAGCGTTTCTGGCTTTCGTGCCGGTAAAGGAGGGAGGCGCGGATGTGGTCATGCCCGTCTCCGAAAATATCAGCAGTTATGTTGACCAGTTCACCGGGGACGCGTTTTATAAAGAACTGTCCGCTATTTATTTCAGGGTGTACATTTTCAATGACAACGCGGTTTCTCATTTTTTTGGGCTTATGTTTTGCGATTGGGATATTAATTACGCCACCCGGCCCTGCCGGAAACCGGTTTGTCAGGGCCGGGTGGCGCAAGCAGATCTGTTACCGTAGCAAACATAAAGAGAAAAATTTGAAATATCAGATAAGACGGGCAGGATTTGCGAGCAAGGAGGGGGATTTACAGGACAGAGGGGATCAGTTTCAGGGCCTGTGGAAAAGGAGGGCAATGCCAGAATGTCAACAAAAGGTTAATCTTTTGAAAGGATCGTTAAAATGCCTGCGCCGTAAGGGCTGAATCCTTAATTTGAGCATGATGAGGAACCTGATCTTGTCAACTTTGGTCTTCGTTGCCCTGCTGGGGCTAACCGTGGTGCAGTACCGGTTGCTTCGGGTGGCCATACAATTGGAGAAAGTGCGCTTTGACAAAGAAGCCAGGCTGGTATTGGACGCGGTTTCCCGCCGCATAGCCGGGAGCCCCCCATTCCGGCATCAGCTTCTTCACCTGAAGGGAACGCGGGAAGGGCTCCGGCATGAAGAAGAGCAGCGCCTGGCCCGTGCCCTGGCCGATTCAGCCCAACTGCTGATCGATGAGGTGCTGAGGGCAGAGGGGGTATCCATGGATTATGCCTTTGCGATCAAAGAAGGCTTTCTGTTGTATCCCATTGTTTCCGGCAACGGGTTCAAAAGTGCCCAGGAGGAAGCCTACCGGACCTACGGGCGCCTGCTACAGGGAGAACTGCGAAAGGAATGCGGCTGCGATTTCTTTTTCTACTTTCAGGTAAAGAACCTCTTACCGTTGTTGATGGAACGTCTTTACCAATTGCTTTTGCCTTCCGTTGCTTTTTTGTTACTGCTGCTGGCAGCCCTCCTGTTTATGTTAAGGGCACTTGCCCAACTGCGAAAACTCGACCAGGTAAAGAACGATTTTATCAATAACCTGGCCCACGAGCTGAAAACGCCGGCCTTTTCCATCTCCCTCCTGGCCAAACTGCTCCGGCAGTCCGTAAAAGCGGGAGACCGCAGGCGCAGTGAAGAATATCTGAACCTTCTACAGGGGGAAAATGAACAATTAAAAGGCCATATCAATAAGGTGCTGGAACTGGCAAGCCTGGAAGCTGGCCGGTATCAGCTTCAACTGAAAGAGCAGCATCTGCACCCCTTGCTGGAGGATGTCATCCGGCAATACAGGCATCAGGCCGAAAGCCGGAAGGGGATGCTGCTCTATGCTCCGGACGCTGAATGCGACCTGCTGATGGCGGATGAACGTTATCTGCCATCAGCTGTCAGGAACCTGCTGGACAATGCCTTGCTCTATGGCGGTGAAACGCCGCAAATAAAGGTTTCGACTCATAATAAAGATGGGCGTATCCTGATTTCCGTAACAGACAAGGGCCCGGGTATTCCCGCCGGAAAACAACGCTTGCTCTTTCGGAAATTTCACCGGATACAGGAAGGCAGCCTCCACAAGGCAAAAGGGTTCGGGCTGGGGCTGAGCTTTACCCGTCAGATCGCTCGGGCCCACGGCGGCAGGGTGAGTGTAAATAGCAGGGTAGGAAAGGGGAGTACTTTTACCATTGAGTTGCCGGCGCATCATTATTAAAACCACAACATCATGAACAGGATCTTACTGGTAGAAGATAACGAAACGCTGGGCTACGTGCTCAAGGAATATCTCGAGATGAAAGGATTCGAGCTGATCTGGATGCGGGAGGGGGCCCGGGGCTTAAATTACTTTGAACGCCATCCGGTTGACCTGTGCCTGCTGGATATTATGATGCCCGATAAGGATGGATTCAGCCTGGCGGCCGAAATGCGGAGGCAGGCGCCAAAAGTCCCCCTGATCTTTCTGACCGCCCGGTCTTTAAAAGTTGATGTCCTGAAAGGCTTCAGCCTGGGCGCCGACGATTACCTTATCAAGCCGGTTGACGAAGAGGAGCTCGTTGCCCGCATTCAGGCTGTCCTGCGCCGCAGCCGGGTGGCGGAAGAAGAAGATAGCTGTTTCCATGTGGGAGCCTACACCTTTGACCCCGTCAACCAGAAACTAACCCGCCAGGGAAAAGAACGGCAGCTTACCGAACGGGAAGCCGGCCTGCTTCGCCTGCTCTGCCACCACAAAGGGCGCCTGCTGCCGCGGCAGGAAGTGCTTAAGGCCTTGTGGCGGCAGAACGACTACTTTACCCGCAGAAGCATGGATGTGTTCATCTCCCGCCTGCGCCGGTATCTGGCAGCCGACCCCAATATCGAGATCCGGAATGTTTACGGCAGCGGCTTTATCCTCTCGGATGAACCCAAAGAGAAAGGCCAGTAAGCGGGTTTAAAACCAAGCGCTTACTGGCCTTTCATAAAAATAACTGTCGCTCTGATCTTATTCAGAGCGACAGCTTCAGCCGGTAATTTTCATCTTCTCTACGAAAACTCAAACACTTACCGGCCTAAAAGATTGAACACCCAATTGACCATGTTATTTACAGAAGATTAGCCGATTACTTCTATAAACTTTGCTTTTTGTTTGTTTCTGATACAAATGTACGCCCGGTAGTTAGTGGGTGGGATGACCTCGGTCATCTTTTTTATTGATTTTTGTCACCCCCCCCCATTTTTGCTATTCCACCGGTTCTTCAAGCAGAAGCTGGAGTTCTTTTTCGATGGCTTCCGGCAACAAAGGGCCATAGTGTTCGCGGAAGCCTTCCAGGTCATACCAGGTCTGGAACTGAGATATCTTCAGGTTATCGGCTTTTCCATTTACTTTGAAAGTCCGGGCCTGGCCCTGGAAAGGTTGCTCGACATAGACAGGCGTATCGGAGAAAGGTTCCAGCTTGTAGGCGGATTTGCCGTTGATGAGAAAGAACTCCTCGCCGTTGTAGTCCATCACCGCATCAAAGATGGCCATTCTTTCGTCACAGACCTGGAAGAAGTTCGCTACCGGGTTCTTGCCTTCCAGGAGGGCTTTCACAGTAGCTTCCATGTCTATGGCCGTCAGGTAGGGGAAGGTCATGAACTGGCCGTTGGTTTCACTGAAACCATATCCTCCGAGCAGATAAAGGACATTCCCATCCTGATAATAGGCCATACCGGTGGCGCTCATCTGTTCTCCCAGTATGCCCTCGAGGTTGCCGCTGGTGTAAGCGGCGGCGCGCTTGTGTTTAAAGTCGATCATCAGGATATCCAGGTTGGGAAAATCCTGAGTATATTGCTGGGGTACATCCGAGCGGATGCTGCCGCCGAAAATGAGCAGGTACTGGCCGGATTTACCGACCGCGTACCCGTACATGTCTTGCAGGGTAGGGTAAAGCTCGTATGCCTCAGGAGGAAGCTCCCGTACTGTCTGAGCGGAAGAATGGGCTATAGCGAGAGAGAGAATTGCGGCCAATGTTAAATATCTTTTCATGCTTTTCATTTTACCCTGTAACAAAAATAGCTGCGGCTTTGTGCCGGATAGCCGGCCCTAATCAGCCGGCCCGGCTGATTTTCATCAGTGAGCCTGGAGTATTGTTCCTTCAAAAAACGGCATTTTTTTCTGCCGGGTATAATTACAGGGAAAAAAGTAGGCCATTTTGCCGGCAATAATTGCCGAATCCTGCAATCCGGAAACAGGAAATAGTTGTTAAACTTACAGAGCTTCTCTAAAACCTCAATCAAAAAAGGATCATGAAAAATATTCTCTTTCCCACTGACTTGTCTCCTGCCGCTGAAAAGGCTTTCATCTATGCCTTGCAGTTGGCCAGCCGGTTGGATGCTATGGTCACCACCCTCCACATTTATGTGAAGCCGGAAGTAAAGGCCAAGCTTCCACATACGCTCAGTGAGTTTTATGCTTCTTACGACCTGGAAGAGTTTGAGAATTATAAGGACGCCATTCCCCCGCTGACGGAAATTCAGAAGAACAGCGGCTTTTCTGATGTTAAAGTCGTGCATTTGCTGAAGCCCGGCAGCAGGATCGTGCCCGCCATCCTGCAGACTGCCAGGGAGGAGTCGGCGGGCCTGATCGTTATGGGAACGACCGGCGCCCGTGGCCTGAGAGAGATCTTTCTGGGCAGCATCGCCGGCGAGGTCCTGGAAAATGCCGATTGCCCGGTACTGGCCGTTCCTGAAAAAGCAGAATTCGACGGAGTGATCGACCAACTGGCATTTACAACTACCTACAAGGAGGAAGAACGAAAAGCACTGGAGCAGGTCGTCTCCATCATGGCTCCTTTCAAGCCTCAGATCCACTGCGTCAATGTCGATCTTGCTCATACCGAAACCCTTACCCATCGAATGGATGAGTTCAGGGCAGGCTTCCGGAAGCATAAGAATATCCGCTTCCACGTCCTGGAAGGGAATGATATCAAGGAGGAAATAATAGGTTTTCTGCGGGATTATGAGATCGATATCCTCGCCATGGTCACCCACAAGAGAGGCTTTCTGGAAGAACTGTTCAATTACAGCCGGACCAAAATGATGTCCTATCACGCGCGTACGCCTGTGTTATCCATTCCGGCGCATACCCTTGAAAGTGGCAACGGGTAATTACTGGGTGGCTCCTTAAAACACCATTAACAGAATTTAACTCCGCCTTTATAAGAACTTCGCATACAGGGGCGTTTCATAGGAAATAAAAACAATGAAAACCATGAAACAATCTGCAAAGCTCCTATTGGCCCTGTTGGCAGTAATCCTTTTCTCCCTTCCTTCAATGGCCCAGGTGAGAGTCAATCCGAAAGTTGGCGTCAACTTCTCGGGTGTCAATGCTCAGTTACAGGACATCACTGCTGACGCCCGCGTAGGCTGGAATGCCGGAATTGACCTGCGCGTTGGCGACGGATTCCTGTTTTTCAATCCCGGGGCTCACTACTACAGCTACACCGCCCGGCTCATCAAGAATGTGGAAAAACCCGATGATGTGAAATTCCAGGACGAAACGACGATTCAGAACATTAAGCTTCCCGTTAACCTCGGCATCCGGCTGACGGGAGACAACGGCCTGCTCGGCCTGCACGTCAAGGGAGGAGTAGTGCCGACCATGGTCACCGGCGTAAAGGAAAAACAGGATTTCGCCTTCAATAAGGACGACCTCAACACCTTTACCCTGGGCGCCAACGTGGGCGCCGGTATCGATTTTCTGATCTTTACCCTCGATGCCAATTACGAGATCGGCCTCAATGATTTCTTTAAAGATGCGGAGGGAAGAAACAACATGCTGACCGTCAGCATGGGGCTGAAGTTCTAAAGCATATAGATGGAAGGCACTTCCAAAAGTGCCTTCCATCTAAACACCTGCATCATTCCTTATCGATCTCGATCACCATTCCCACCGCACTTTTACTTTCTGTATTGGCCTCGAAAGCCACCGTTTTCCCCGCTTTGAATGATATATCGGTTGCCCGGGTGCTGCCCAGGGCATCGCGTAGCTTCCCGGCATAATCTCCGGCGCGGCTGTTGTTGATCCTGGCGTTGAAATCCTGGAAGTTGAGCTCTTCTTTGCTGACGACGATGGCAATGAAATCTTTACTGCCGATCTCGTCAGCAACCATGGAGTAGTCCCGGGGAAAGACGCGGGTGCCGGTAATGCCGCAGTAGGCGGAGTGCTTTTCGGTATAGGGGAAGAGGACGTAGCTGGAGCCATCTGTTTCCTGGCCGAAAACATAGATGAAACATTCAATGGAATTGGCCACCAGTACTTTGAACTTGTCTCCCTTGCCGATGGGCTTGATGGTCCGGAAAGACATGCCGTCGTCTTTTTTGAACAGGCCGATGGTATTTTTGGTGTTTACATCCACCAGCCCGAATTCAACCACCATGCGGCTTTTGTCCTGTTGTGTCGCGCCCGGATAGACGCCATAAGCCTCCTTCGTAAAGTGTTCGAAGTCGCGGTATTTCACCCAGCCGATTCCGTTTTCCCCCCAGTCTTCCCCCCAACTGTTCATGATCTGGAAAGCGCCGCCCTGCCGGTTATCGTCATAACCGATCACACACATGGCGTGGCCGCTGAAGCCGGGCATGCCGTAGTCGCGTTGGGAAGGATTCCATACCGGTTGCCCCATCATAGGGCCCATGAAGGACCCACCCACCATCATGCCGATCACTACCGGATAGCCCTGGGCGAGGTGTTGCTTGATGGCCGGAAGGTCGGGTTTGTACTGGCTGGCGCCGACGGTGAGCCGGTCGAACCCCTGGATGCGGAACCGGGAACCGGCCTGCTTCTGGTTGGAAGAGGGCTCGTTGTCGCAACTGCGGTCATCGTACCGGAACTGGCTGAAAGGCAGGCCGCCGAACTGCTGCATGGTTTTCATGGCATCCAGCATATATGCGCCCTGGCAACCGGTGAGGGCGATCTGGTTGTAGAGGTAAGCGGGGCTGAACGCTACATTATCGGGGTTCTGCCCGGTGGCCTCCGCCTCCAGAATGGTGCGGGCGGCGTAAGCACTGGCCCAGCCCACACAGGACCCCTGCTGCCCCTGGTGGCGCCGCCGGGGGGCATATTGTTCCAGGGAGATGCGTTCGGGCAGGCCGGCCTGCCCGCCGTAGCCAAAGGATATGGGTTCATAGACCCTGGCGCGGTCATAGACCTCCGGGTCGAGGGCGGCGCCCAGAGAAAAATCGGAGGTGTCGTATTCTTCATAGGAACCGCCGCCACTGAGCATCTCATTGCCTCCGAGGAAGAAATACCATACTGCTCCCACCAGCAGGATGGGGATCAGCAGTTTTGGCCGTTTTAGCAAAAACATAAAGAGGAGTGGTAAAAACCTGATCAAAGGGTTTGTCCCCCCACCTCCGGAACGCCCTCCGCTTCCGCCGGAACGGGGTTGCGGGTCGTCTTTTTCCATTCTGATAGGCATACAGCAATACGTTTGGTTATAGTTGACTCAAAAATCTGGAATTCTGATGGGATTTGCCGTCAATTTTTGTGTAACTTTTCCTTGTGCTTTCCGTATTACATGAAATCATGGAGCTATGAGGTTTTTTTTTAATCTATTCCCGGCACTTTCCATATATTTGCACTTGTCCCCCTTTTGATAATTCACAAACTAAGCCCAAATACTGTTTTTCTCCTCCCCCCGTATTTTATCCCCCGGCAGTATTATATGAAACACTATTTGCGAAATAGCTAAACCCTTTCGCTTATGCACACATGGACTACGCCTGTGCCAGTAAACACAGAAAAACTTCAAAGAGCTATTTTTGTCTTAGAAACTTTAAACAGTACCCATTCCAAACTAGTTCTTGAAGCGTTAACAGAGCATCGTAGCAATACATTTCTGGAGTTGATGATGTACACCGGCCTGAATACCGATGAACTGGATCTACAGTTGGAAAGGCTGTGCAGCACCGGAGCGGTAAAACTGGAGGAACGAAGTTGGCAACCCCGCTTTTGGGTTGACGAAAAACGCCTGTCGGGCCTGGTGGCCTGCGCCCGGGCCCTGGCGCAGGGTTCTGGTTTCTGACTCCCCCGCCACCTCTTCATAGGCTTTAAGGTTTCTGGGGTTTCTGAAAACCAGTGGGGCAGCGTAAGGTGGGCACACTCGATTGAGCATTTCCCTTCAGATGGCCAATGCTCTGGCCCTGGCGCCCTCTTTACGCTGATTGCCTAGGTATTCAGGGCTCCGCAGACGCTAATGACCTGGCCGGAAACATAGGCGGACAGATCCGACCCGAGGAAAACGCAGACGTCGGCTACTTCTTCCGCCCTGCCCAGTCGTTTCATGGGGATATTGCTCAGGTATCCCTCTTTGACCTTTTCATCCAGCGATTCCGTCATTTCCGTTTCGATGAAACCCGGGGCGATGGCGTTGCAGCGGATGTTGCGCGAACCCATCTCCTTGGCAACTGACTTGGTGAAGCCGATGATGCCGGCTTTGGAGGCTGCGTAGTTGGCCTGTCCGGCATTGCCTGTAACGCCGACGATCGAACTCATGTTGATAATGCTTCCTCCCCGGTTTTTCATCATGGGGCGGATGAGGTGTTTGGTCAGGTTGAAGATGGATTTGAGGTTGGTTTGTATCACCTCGTCCCACATCTCTTCCGTCATGCGCAGCATGAGGTTGTCGCGGGTAATTCCGGCGTTATTGACCAGTATATCGACCTTTCCGAATTCCTGAATTACGGCATTGGCCAGCTCTTCGGCAGCCTGATAGGAACTGGCGTCCGACTGGTATGCCCTGGCCTTAACCCCCGATTCGCTGAGCCGGGCAGCTACGGCATTGGCCTGTTCAGCAGAAGAATGGTAAGTGAAGGCCACATCGGCTCCCTGTTCGGCAAAGCGGCGGGCAATAGCTGCCCCGATCCCCCGGGACCCGCCGGTGACAAGTGCTACTTTTCCTTCCAGTAATTTCATCTGTTGTTGTTGTTTTTTTGCGAAGGTAGGGAAAATGTAAAAAGTTTGGGAAAAAGGTGTAGCCTGCCCAACGCTTTTTACCGTCGGTGCGTCCTGCTTTCGAATAACATCCGTTTGTTAAAATGCAAAAGATCAAAACCATGAAATATACACTCCTGTTTTGTCTGGGCCTTGCGCTGGCCCTGTTTAGTTGCGAAAAAGATAATTTTGGCGTTAAGCGTTCTTCTTCCGAGGACCTGAGTATCACCGCCGACGGCTCCTTTGCCGGGGAATCAGGAACCTCCAATGGCCAGGCCGGGGACACCACCATACAGGCCGGCCAACTGACCGCCGGAGAGTGGAACGACCTCGACAACTGGGATTTCTGGAACGGACTGATGGCCAAGGATACCCTTTCTGATTATCCCTCCCACTGGAGGTTTAACAGCCTGGACAGGATAAGCCTGAAACTCAGCCGGCAGAACGGCGAACCGGTGATCGATGCCCGGGCCACCCTGCTGGGAACCGAAGGAGAGCCTCTCTGGACAGCCCGGACGGACAATTTCGGGCGTGCTGAGTTCTTTCCCAATTTAATAGGGGCAGGCGGCCAGCCGGCCACCATCAAAGTAGTTGATCAGGGGCAGTCGTACTATCTCAATGAAGTTCATTTCTTTGAAGCAGGCGTAAACGAAATGGTGATCCCGGCCAGTGGCCCATCCAGCCAGGAAGCCGATGTGTTTTTCGTTTTTGACGCCACCGGCTCGATGAGTGACGAACTGGAGTACATCAAAGTAGAGATCAATGACATCATCAGCCGTATCCGGAGCAACAACGGCGACGTGGACTTCCGGCTGGGGTCAGTTTTTTACCGGGACGAAGGCGACGAATACGTCACCCGTACTTCCAACCTGTCTTCCGATTTTGCTCAGACTGTGGGTTTTATCAACAGCCAGCGGGCCGATGGCGGAGGAGATTATCCGGAGGCTGTGCATTCTGCCCTGAAGAAGGCCATTGAAGAACAGCAATGGCGGGATAAGGCCCGTACACGCCTGCTTTTCCTGATCCTGGATGCTCCGCCCCACTACCAGGAGGACGTGCTGGAAGCGGTGCAGGCACAGCTCCGGCTGGCAGCTGAAAAAGGGGTGAAGGTCATTCCGGTAACCGCCAGTGGCATCGACCGGGAAACCGAGTTCCTGATGCGCATCCTGGCCATCGCCTCCAATGGCACCTATACTTTCATTACCAACCACAGCGGTATCGGCAACGACCACCTGGAACCCACCGTCGGCGAATATGAGGTGGAATTCCTCAACGACCTGATCGTCAGGCTGGTAAACAAGTATGTGGAGTAATTTAACCACATTAACCAACTTTAACACGTTAAAGCGGCTCTTTGTAAATGTTACAATTTGATGACAAAACAATAAAGCCGTATATTGGAGGTTAAACTGATAACACTAAATTCCCTAAGTTATGAAAACGAGAACTATACTCGCTCTTCTCCTGATGCTCTCTGTTGCCCTGGTTTCCTGTGTGAAAGACACGGTTGATGTAAAATATACAACATACACCGATGAGGAATACCAGGCCATTGCCGCCGTACTTGACCTGCCCAACGACCGGGTGGATTACGACGTTGCCCTGCCTCAGCACATGCTCGACCTGGGCATGGTGCCGCCGGAGATCAACAATGCAAAAGCCACACTGGGCCGGGTGCTCTTTTACGACAACAAGTTGTCGAGAAACGAAAAAGTATCCTGTGCTTCCTGTCATCATCAGGAGCTGGCCTTCTCCGACAACAAGCCGTTCAGTGAAGGGTTTAACGGAGAACTGACTTTCCGCAACTCCCTGGCGCTGGGGTCGGTGGCCAACTTCAAATCTTCTTACGAAGGAGGCGTCGGCAATGGCATTGCTCCTCCTTCCCAGCAGCAGTTCTTCTTCTGGGACGAGCGCGCTCACAGTATTGCCGAACAGAGCACCATGACCATTCAGGATGATATCGAGATGGGGATGGACCTACATGAGCTTTCCGGGCGCCTGGCCCAGGAACCACATTATAAGGTGCTGTTCAATAAGGCTTACGACACCGATGCCGTTAAGCCTCACATGATCACCGATGCCCTGCAGGAGTTCATCAATTCCATCGTTTCCACCAAATCCCGCTTTGACGACGGCCTTGCCGCCAGCCACGGTGATGTGAACCGCGATTTTTCGAACTTTACCCAGCAGGAAAACCTGGGAAAAACGATCTTCATCCACCACTGCTCCTCCTGCCACGGAGCTAATATGTCCATTTCTCAGGAAAAACTGGCCAACAACGGCCTGGATATGGAGTACACGGATAGAGGAGTGGGTAAGATCACCGGCAATTCGGCCGATAACGGAAAGTTCAAGGTGCCCTTCCTGCGCAATATTGCGCTGACTGCCCCTTATATGCACGACGGCCGCTTCGCTACCCTGGAAGAAGTCGTTGACCATTATAACTCGGGCCTCCAGAACCACCCGAACCTCGACCACCGCCTGAAGGCTCCGAACGGAGACTCTCCCAAGCGGCTCAATCTCAGCAATGAGGAGAAAGCGGCCCTCGTCGCCTTCCTCAATACCCTCACGGATGAGGAACTGGTGACGGCCAGCCGCTTCGAGAATCCGTTTAAGTAGAAAAGAAGAATAGAATACGGACGCTGTCACTCACTTATAGCTTAAGCGCCGGGTGACAGCGTCCGTATTCTATAACTTCTCTTTCAAATACTGCCCGGTGTAAGAGCCTTCCACTTTCACCAGGCTTTCCGGCGTCCCCTGAAATACCAGTTGCCCTCCGTCTTTTCCTCCCCCCGGCCCCAGGTCCACCACCCAGTCGGCGCTCTTGATCACTTCCATATTGTGTTCTACGATAAGCACGGTATGCCCGTTCTCGACCAGGGCGTTCATGGCGTCGAGCAGCTTGCGGATGTCGTGGAAATGCAGGCCGGTAGTGGGTTCGTCGAAGATGAAGAGGATGTGCTCGTCGGAGCGTTCGCGGGTGAGGAAGGAGGCTAGTTTTACGCGCTGGGCCTCACCTCCGGACAAGGTGCTGGAGGATTGCCCGAGATGGATGTAGCCCAGGCCGACATCTGCCAGGGGTTGCAGCTTGCTGACGACGTCCTTCTCTTCGGCAAAGAATTCCAGTGCCTCTTCTACGCTGAGTTCCAGAATGTCGTAGATGCTTTTTCCCTTATACTTTACGTCGAGTACTTCCTGCTTAAAGCGTTTGCCGCCGCATTCCTCGCATTCCAGGCGAACATCGGCCAGGAATTGCATTTCTATTACCTGCTCGCCCTCGCCTTTACAGGTGTCGCAGCGGCCGCCATCGACATTGAAGGAGAAATGCTTGGGTTTGAAGCCCCGAATTCTGGAGAGCTGCTGGTCGGACATCAGCTTCCGGATGCTGTCGTAGGCCTTAACGTAGGTCACCGGGTTGGAGCGGGAGGATTTTCCGATCGGGTTCTGGTTGACCATTTCCACCTGGGTGAGCAGAGAAAGGCTTCCTGATAGCTCGCTGAACTGCCCGGGCGGGCGGGAATAGCTTTCCCCCAGGTGCTTTTTCAGGGCAGGGTAGAGAATGGACTTGACCAGGGTGGTCTTGCCGGAGCCCGATACCCCGGATACGACCGATAGGGCATGGAGGGGGATACGAACGTCGATATTCTGCAGGTTGTGCTGGCGGGCGCCGCGGATCTCCAGGAAATTGTTGCTTTTGCGGCGCAATTTAGGGACGGGGATCTCCATCCTGCCGCTCATGTACTTTGCCGTCAGGCTGTCTGCCGCTTCGTCGTAGATCGCCTGATAGGGGCCGGCGAAGACGACTTCTCCGCCATGGATGCCGGCGGCCGGCCCGATGTCGATGAGATAGTCTGCGTTTTTGATCACGTCCTCTTCGTGTTCGACGACGATGACGGTATTGCCCAGGCCGCGCAGTGATTTCAGGACACGCACCAGCCGGTTGGTGTCTCTGGGGTGAAGGCCGACGCTGGGCTCGTCGAGGATGTACATGGAGCTGGTCAGGTTGGACCCCAGTGTGCGGGTTAGGTTGATGCGTTGGGTTTCGCCACCGCTGAGGGTGGAGGAAATGCGGCTCAGGGTGAGGTAGCTCAGCCCGACGTCACACATAAACTGCAGGCGGTTGGTGATCTCGAGCAGGAGCCGGCGGGCAACTTTGGCGTCGAATTCACTGAGCTCGAGCGTGTTGAAAAACTCCAGCAGTTCATCGATGGGCAGCTCCACCAGTTCTGTTATGTCACTCCCGTCAATTCTGACGTAAGTCGCTTCCTTGCGCAGGCGGCCTCCTTCGCAGGTAGGGCACGTGGTGCGGCCCCGGTAGCGGGCGAGCATGACCCGGTTCTGTATCTTATAGGTTTTTTCTTCCAGTTCGGCAAAAAAATCGTCAATGCCCCAGAAGTATTCATTGCCTTTCCACAGCAGGCGGCGCTGCTCTTTGCTGAGTTCCTGATAGGGGCGGTGAACGGGAAAGTCGAACCGGTGGGCATTTTCCAGCAGGCGGTCCAGCCACAGGCCGTACTTTTCACCCTTCCAGCAGGCGATGGCCCCTTCGTAAACCGACTTTGATTTGTCTGGGACGACCTTGTCCTCATCTATGCCCATCACCTTGCTGAATCCTTCGCAGGTGGGGCAGGCGCCGTAGGGGTTGTTGAAGTTGAACAGCTGGGGGCTGGGCTCCGGGAAGGCCATGCCGTCCAGCTCAAACCGGTTGTTGAACCCCTTTTCTTCCTTGCCCAGAATTTCCACCAGGCATTCCCCTTCTGATTCGTAGAAAGCCGTTTGAGCAGAGTCGCCGATCCGTTTGACGTTTTCCTCATCATCGTGTTTGACTACGAACCGGTCGATCAGAATGCGAATATCTTCTTTTTTGGCCTCTTCCAGGTTGTTCTTTAAAAAGGCGGGGCCTTCCTCGAGTACGTCCTGGATATTCTGCAGGCTGCCTTTGTGTTGCAGGCGGGTGTAACCTTTTTGCAGAAGCAGCTCCAGTTCCTGCTTCAGGATACGATCCTTGTATTTGTAAGGGAGAGGAATGAAGAGCTGCACTTTATCGCCCTCTTCAAACTGGTGAATGTAGTCTGTTACATCCGAAACCTCGTGTTTTTTCACTTTGTTACCAGAAACCGGTGAGATGGTCTGGCCGATGCGGGCGTAGAGAATGCGGAGATAGTCGTAGATCTCAGTCAGCGTTCCGACGGTAGAGCGGGCGTTGCTGGTGCTTACCTTCTGTTCGATGGCGATGGCCGGGCAGATGCCCTTGATGTAATCGACATCCGGCTTTTTCATGCGCATGAGGAACTGGCGGGCGTAGGAGGAAAGGCTTTCCACATAACGCCTTTGTCCTTCCGCGTATAGCGTGTCCATGGTGATGGAGGACTTGCCTGAGCCGGAAACGCCGGTTACGACAACCAATTGGTTTTTGGGGATGTTCAGGCTTACGTTCTTCAGGTTGTTGGCGCGGGCGCCTTTAATAAAAATGGTATCTCTGAACCGCTCCTGTCGGGGCATCTCCAGTGCGACTTCGTCTTTCTTCGGCATTGATGGTTTATTTCTTTGCTTTTGACAAGAATTGGAACAAAATAGCAAAGGTAGAGTTTTTGTTTGGGTCGGTGGCCTAAAAAAAATCGGCCAAAAAGGCATTGCTGCCCCTTCGGCCGATGGGTGATATGGGAAAATTGGTGTCAGGAGAATCTAACGCCCCGAAGGACGTTCAGATAGGTCATTGTCAGTGGGAAAGCAAAGCGGCGCTGCCCCACTCAGGTTGTCAGTTTTACTGTAGCACGATATCTCTTTCCTCGACCATCTTGCGGATGTTTATCAGAGCGTAGCGCATGCGGCCCAAAGCGGTATTGATGCTCACCCGGGTCAGCTTGGCGATCTCCTTGAAGCTCATATCGGCATAGTGGCGAAGAATGACGACCTCGCGCTGTTCGGGCGGAAGCATGTCAACGAGCGCCCGAACCTTGTCGTGAGTCTGGCTGCGGATGATGCGCTGTTCGGCATTGTCATCCGTAACCTGAAGTACGTCGAAGATGTCGAAAGTTTCCGTAGGAGAAACCTTCGGGCGGCGCTTGGTCCGGCGGAAGTAGTCAACACACATGTTGTAGGCAATGCGAAGCGCCCACTGAAGGAACTTGCCTTCGTGGTTGTACTTGCCCTTGCGCAGGGTATCGATGATCTTGATGAAAACTTCCTGGAAAATATCTTCGGCGAGACTTTGATCTTTTACGAAGAGATAGATGGAGGTGTAGATCTTTTGCTGATGTCGGTTCAGCAATTCTTCGAAGGCGCGTTCATCACCCTCCAGATAACGGCCAATAAGCTGCTGGTCATTAAGCGGCGTAACTTGCATAACTAAATAATTTTAGCGTTATGGGATCTTATGTAAGCAAATTATTTAGTGTAGAAGTTACTTTCTATAGACTAGCGGTTTTGTGATGAAATGTGAATGATGAAGCGTGAAACAAAATGATGCCGTAAATATAAAGGCAAATTACCGGAATTGCGAATATATGCCGCATTTTTTTTTAAACATTAACAGAAAATTAACCAGCCTTACAAAATAATTGGTAAACTAACCAGGTGTTCGCAACAAAAATTTAAGAAAAAATGAAATTTTCCGGGTTTTTATTAGGAATAACCGGGTTTTTTAGAAATAAAAAACGGAAATTAAATTTCCCCGGCTTTTTTTAGGCAAAAGAGAATACCCGTGGCAGGATTTTAGGAAATTCGAAATGAAAATGCCGAAAAGCTGGGGAAATGACAATCGGGAGGGAATCTCCCGGATGGGCACTTGGGGATTGTGGAAAGGTGTAAATGTGGAAGTACATGGACACCATTAGTGAGACACAAAGTGCCATCTAAGGCGCAGATATTCAATCATTCAGTCATTCATTAATTCAGTCCATGTACTTAAGTAGGCCGCCAGATCAATTGGTTCAATTGCCGGATTGTTAGATGGTTGGCAGTCAACGCGCCTTACCGGAGCAATCCAACCATTTTGGCCATCTACTTACATTTACACGCACAAGTCCGGGCTGTCCGGAGTTCCGGTTGTCCGGGCCCTTATCCCGCCGTCATTCTGGCGAAATCCTTGGCGAAGTAGGTGATGATCACATCGGCTCCGGCCCGGCGTATGCTGAGCAGGGTCTCGGGCATGGCCTGTTCGTAGTCGAGCCAGCCGTTTCGGCAGGCGGCCAGCAGCATGGCGCATTCGCCACTGACGTGATAAGCGGCGATCGGCAGTTCGAAGCTTTGCTTCATGAGGAAGATCACATCCAGGTAGTTCAGGGCCGGCTTGACCATGAGGAAGTCGGCGCCCTCCAGGGTGTCCAGTTCGCCTTCGATCAGTGCCTCCCGCCGGTTTGCGGGGTTCATCTGATAGGTTTTTTTGTCTTTGGGAATGTCTTCTTCACTTTCCCGCGGGGCGCTGTCGAGGGCATCGCGGAAGGGGCCGTAGAAAGCGCTGGCGTATTTGGCGGTGTAAGACATAATGCCGGTGTTGTTGTACCCTTCTTCATCGAGAGCGATGCGGATGGCTTCTACCCGGCCGTCCATCATATCGGAAGGGCCGAGGATGTCAAAACCGGCCTCTGCCTGGGCCACGGCCATTTTCTGCAGGATGTGGAGGGTCTCATCATTGACGATCTCTCCATTATATACGAAGCCGTCGTGCCCGTCGATGCTGTATGGGTCCATGGCTACATCGCTGATCAGGCAGGCTTCCGGGAACCGGGATTTAATCTCCCGGGCAGCCTGAAGGTAGAAATTGTCGTTGCTGTAGCTATGGGTGGCCCGTTTGTCCTTGAGGTTATCAGCGATCTTTGGAAAGGCGATGAAACTTTTTACACCCAGTTCCAGGCAGCTTTCGACCTCCCGTAAGGCCTCATCGGTGGACAGCCGGAAGCTGCCCGGCAGGGAAGAGATCTCTTCCCGGGCCCCTTTTCCGTCCACCAGGAAAAGAGGCTGCACCAGATGCTCCGGGCTTAAATGGGTTTCCTGCGCCAGGCCGCGAATGGCCGCGCTGCGTCGGTTTCGTCTTGGTCTTCTCAACATTATTATTTTACTTTTGATACTTTTTTAGGATTCTTTGGCACGGGGTCGTATCCATGAGGCCCCCATGGATGGCACTTGAAAATGCGTTTCAGCCCGAGCCATACTCCTCTCAGGACGCCCCACTCTTCAATGGCGCCAATCATATAATGCGAGCAGGAAGGCTTGAAACGGCAGGTGGGGCCCAGCATGGGGGAGATGGCCATCTGGTAAAAGCGGATGGGCAGAATGAATATTTTTTTGAGAATGCGATTCATTGACTTTGATTGTTATCTTAACTAACAGGTGGAGCTGAAAGGCGGTTGAGTGGCCAGTGCCCCAAAACAACAATCCGGCCCTACGGTAATTTAGAGTTTGTTCAAAATTCAATCAATGGCCTGCAAGCGGCAAATTTTGTTTCATCCGGTGTTAAATTTTTCGCCGGATAGCCCGTATCCGGCTGCAAAATTTGCCTTGTCTGAAATAAAATTTCCTCGCTTTCGACTCATCATCGAAATTTGAACAAACTCTTAGCCTCTCAAAACTTCGCCTCCTTCACAGTATCACCCTTCTGGAAAAGCAGAAGCCCCTGGGTTTTCCCCGGCCCGGCGATGCTTACGAGGTTCTTCTGGTCGTCAAACGCATCCATCAGCAGGCTGTTGCTGACCTGAAGGGTTTTCAGGTTGGAAATCCCTGTAATCTCCAGGTAACACCACACCGCCGCCAGGTCTTCCGAGACTTCCTTTCCGATGAACGTATAATTCACTTCCCTCCCGTTGGCCTTAAACGCAAAGTGTTTCTGCAGATATTCGTAGATGTATTTTTCCGCCTGAGGATCTTCCTTGCCGGTGCAGATGAAAAGCTTATCGGCGCCCTGCCTGCGCAGGGCTTCCTCCAGGTCGTCGATGAAGAGGTGCAGGCTCATCTGCAGGGCCTGTTCGCTCTCATTGTATTCCACCAGGCATTTGCTGACGTGAAAGTCGTGGTCTTCGGGCAGAGAGCTAAGGCCAGGAAGAACCACGATGCCCGGGGCCAATGGTAGGATGGCTGAATGGCCCGATTGTTGAAGGGAAACCAAACCTGAACCTATTATAAAAGCAGTGATAAATATCGTTTTCATGATTTCCGGTTATCTTTAATTAAAGTTGCAACACTCCAATACTCCAGCAATCTACCCCTCCAACCATCCAGCAATCCAACCATCTATCCCCCTACGGTATCCGTTCCAGCGCCATGGCCATTGCCAGGCCGAAGGCCGAACCGGAGACAAAGATATTCCATTCCCGTTGTTTTACCCTGAGAAAGGAAAGCATGATGAAAGATAACAACAAGGTTGCCGCCACAATGGCCAGTTGCCCAACCTCCACCCCGATGTTAAACGCGAAGAGTTGGGTGATCAATTGCCCTTCTTCGCCGGGCAGCAGGCTGGAACGCAGAAAATTCGAGAACCCCATACCATGAATGAGCCCGAAGAAAAGGGCAAAGAGGTAATTCATCTGAAGGGTGCGGCTGAGGGTGGCCAGCCGGCTTTCTTCCCGGTGCACGATGACGTTGTAAAGGGCGGTGGCCAAAATGGTCAGCGGGATGAGGAATTCCACCCAGGCCGAGTTTACCGGAATAATGTCAAGGGCTGCCAGGGCGAGGGTCAATGAATGGCCCAGGGTGAATGCCGTTACCAGCAGCGCAACTTTTCGCCACTCCCGGAGGCGATATATGGCGCAAAGGGCTACGACAAACAGGATGTGGTCATATGCCCTGAAGTCTGCGATATGGCCAAAACCCAATTCCAGATAAGCACTGAAAACTGACTGCATGGATCTTTTTTGCGTGAAAAGAAAACTCTTAACTATCCAGTTGCAGCGCAATTTATTTGTTTGAAAAGGTTTCTCCTAAATTTGCTCCTCTTTTGCCGAACTTTTTTAATGCTGCCCCGTAAAAAAAACGGGTAGGCAGGCTAATCTCCTACTTCTTCAAATTGAAGTTAAATCAATATTAATTATTCGGATTTATATATTTTCTTGTTCCGATCCCATAACCGCTTTCCAAAAAAATCATTAAATTTACCGACGTCTCAGAAAGACGGCCCTCCAACAGATCCGGCTTTTTGTCCGGAATTCCCCCCTTTATCGCTATTGGAAAATTACAACGTACAGAGGCTGAATAGACAGGAGTTACCCCCTCCCTTACCGGGTGGCCTGGCAGATAACAGGTTGTATTTGCTGCCGCCGGGAACAGGAAAGGAATATCAATAAACTTTATAAACCAAAACGCCATAAGCGTATGAGACACTTTTCCAAATTATTTTGCTTTCTGCTGGCATTTGCGTTTGTCGGAAACGCAAATGCACAGTTGAGCCCGGGAGACATCGCCTTCGTCGGTTATGATGCCGATGGGACGGACGCTGTTTCCTTTGTAGCCCTGGCCAATATTTCTTCCGGGACGGTCATTAAATTCACTGATAATGGCTGGTTGGCTTCCGGCAGTTTTCGGGCCAATGAAGGAACATGGATACTCACCTTTTCTTCGGATGTCAGTTGTGGAACCGAAGTCGTCGTTACAGCCGCCGGTGCTACCGACCTTCAGGGGGGCGCGGTTGGTGTGGTCACTCCCGCCCCGGGCAACGCCCTGGTGCTTTCGACCGGCGGCGACCAGGTGCTGGCTTATCAGGGGGATGAGGCCTCTCCCTCTTTCATAGCGGCCATCAATAACGAAGGGGCCGGAGTGTGGCAGGCCGACGCCACCAGTTCCAACACTTCAGCTCTGCCGGCAGGGCTGGTTGATGGAATGACAGCAGTGGCCCTGAATGAAGCGGATAATGCCAGGTACAACTGTGCCACCGAAAGCGGGGACGTGAGCAGCCTGCTCCTCGCCATCAATAATTCCGCCAACTGGGTGGGCGACAATACCAACAACCAGGTGCCCGCCGGTTGTGCTTTTGCCCCTACCGGTTGCAGCGCCGGCCCGGGCGGGGGCGGCCCTACCGATTGTGGTGAGCTCTTCATCTCCGAATACATCGAAGGGTCGGGCAGTGAAAAATACATAGAAGTATATAACCCTACCGACGGCCCGGTGGACCTGGCCAATTACGAGCTGCGGCTATACAGCAATGGCAACTCCAGTCCCAACAGTACCTCCAACCTGAATGGCGGCGGCGTGTTGCCGAGCGGTGGAGTCATGGTCTTTAAGAACTCAGGTGCTACGCTTTTCAGCGGTGGTGTATCTGTCGGCGCAGTCAACTTCAATGGTGACGACGCCGTCGAATTGTACAATGCAGCTACCGGAATGACGGCAGATATCTTTGGCGTCATCGGCCAGGACCCGGGCAGCGCCTGGACGGCCGCAGGGGGCTACTCCACCGCCAATAAAACCCTCAGAAGGATCGCTTCGGTTACCCAGGGCATCACCGCCAACCCGGCGGGCAGCTTTGCCACCCTGGATACGGAGTGGGAGTTGTACGACCAGAATACCGTCGATGGGCTGGGATTCCATATCGGCGACTGTGTCGCTGTTCCGACCTGCCTGATCACCGGCCTGACGATCGATGCTACTTCCGGTTGTAAGGATGACGGAACGGATAGCCAGGGGGATGATTACTACCTGGCTAAGGTTACGGTCACCTTTAGCAATGCACCTACTACCGGCGACCTGGAACTCTACGGGCCGAATGGCTTTATCACAAAGGTATCGGTGGGTTCCCTCTCCGGCGGAGAGGCAGTGTTCTCCAACGTAGAACTGCCCGCCAATGCCATGCCGGTAATGGTCACGGCTTCTTTCAGTGATGAGGATTGCTCTGCCGATGGCCTTGCCCCGGCGGTTTATCCCTGCTCATTGCCGGATTGTACGCCGGTGATCAACGAGCTGGATTACAACAACCCGGGCACCGATGACCGGGAGTTTGTTGAAATTTACAACCCCTGCACTCAGCCGATCAACCTGGGAGACTACTCCGTAATTTTTGTCAATGGCTCCAACGGGCAGATCTATGGCAACTTCCAGTTGCCTGCCGTAGCACTTGACCCGGGTGAATTCTTCGTCATCTGCGGCAATGGCTATACTACGCCGAACTGCGACCTCGATGTTTCTCCGAATACGAACCTGATCCAGAACGGCAACCCGGATGCTGTGGCCCTGCTTTATATTCAGGCTATTGCCGACGCGGTGAGCTATGAAGGTTCGACCAATGGCTTTACCGAAGGTTCCGGCGACGGGCTGGAAGACCTGGCCACTGCCCTTCGTGGTATCGGCCGTTATGTGGATGGAGTGGATACGGATCAGAACAACGCGGATTTCTCCGTTCAGTGCGTCACGCCAGGTGAGCCCAACGTTAGCATCAGCCAGTACTGCGGGCTGCCGGCTGACCTTTCAGTCAGTAATATAGGCTGCGTTGGATACAACGATGCGGTCTATGATGACTATCTGGACACCTATTCTGTTACCTCAATCTGCGGACACGTCTATGGCGGCCAGGATCAGGTGACATTCGTAGGCAAGGAAACCTGCGGTGATGCCCAGATCATGGCGCGGATCGCCGGTGTATTCCCCTCTTACGGTTATGCCGGCATTACCATGCGGGAATCCGATGCTCCGGGCGCCCGGAAGATGTCCGTCATCCGTTATCCGAATGGTTATAAGTATGTGGAATTCCGGCCCTATCCGAATGCTCCGTATCAGATATTCTGGCTGCCATCCTACACCATTTACATGGACTTTGTCCGGATCAACCGGGTGGGAGACTACTTCTTCTGCTCCGTGTCTTATGATGGGGTGAACTGGACCAATATCTATCAGCAATACATGGCGGGTATGTCGTACTGCGTTCAGAGCGGCATGGTTCTTTCCGCTTATGCTGCCGGAATATCGACGACGGCAGATTTCACCAATGTACAGATCTCCGGATCTGCTGCCCCGCCGCGGCCCACCAACCCGGTAACCATCAACAGTGATGAGCCGGTTGTTTTCAGCGTTTTCCCCAACCCGGCAACGGATGAGTTGTCCGTTTCGGTTGGCAACGCGCCGGCGGAGGAAGCCACGATCAGCATTCTCGGCCTCGACGGGCGGGAGCTGTACCGCAATGTGCATAACATCAACGGCAACACCGTCAACCTGCAGTTGTCCGGCCTGCAAATGACGCCCGGAATGTACATTCTTACCGTAAATACCGGCGAGGAAGTACTGACCAAGCGGTTTGTTAAGGCAAATCCGTAAGTTCAAGTGATCGGGCATTATGATAATTCAACATGAGCCATCTTTAAGCGGCAATTTTCCATTGCCGCTTAAATTTGAGTTCTTTTTAACGGCATTAATATGCCCGAATAAAAACGGCCCTGCAGCAATGCCTGCAGGGCCGTTTGTTATTTCAGCAATGCCTGCTTTTAGTAACGGTAGTATTCCGGCTTGAACGGCCCTTGTTTTTCCACGCCGATGTATTCGGCCTGTTCGTCGGTCAGAGATTCCAGTTCTACGCCGATCTTGGCGAGGTGCAGGCGGGCCACTTCCTCATCGAGGTGTTTGGGCAGGGTATAGACCTTATTTTCGTAATCCCCGTGGTTGTTCCACAGTTCGATCTGCGCCAGCACCTGGTTGGTAAAGGAGTTGGACATGACAAAGGACGGGTGGCCGGTGGCGCAACCCAGGTTGACCAGGCGGCCCTCTGCCAGCAGAATGATGTCTTTGCCGTCAATCGTATATTTATCAACCTGGGGTTTGATGTTGACGTGCGTGTCGCCGTAAGTAGCTTTCAGCCAGGCCACGTCGATCTCATTGTCAAAGTGGCCGATATTACAGACGATGACTTTGTCTTTCATCATCCGGAAGTGCCTTTCAGTAATGATGTTGCAGTTTCCGGTAGCCGTGACGATGATATCGGCGCGGGCAGCGGCATTTTCCATGCGCTTCACTTCAAAACCATCCATTGCGGCCTGAAGGGCGCAGATGGGGTCGATCTCGGTGACGACCACCC
The DNA here is from genome assembly GCA_020636315.1 of Lewinellaceae bacterium. Taxonomy (GTDB): domain Bacteria; phylum Bacteroidota; class Bacteroidia; order Chitinophagales; family Saprospiraceae; genus JACJXW01. Next base: position 637,514 of record JACJYA010000002.1, on the reverse strand, counting down.
GGCATCCGGCGCCGCGCAGGGAAGCGGCGGTGCCTTTGCCTACGTCGCCGTAGCCGGCGACAACGGCCACTTTGCCCGCCATCATCACGTCGGTGGCGCGGCGGATGGCATCCACCGCAGATTCCTTACAGCCGTATTTGTTGTCGAATTTGGATTTGGTAACGGAGTCATTGACGTTGAAGGCCGGCATGGGAAGGGTTCCTTTCTTCATCCGCTCATAGAGGCGGTGGACGCCGGTGGTGGTCTCTTCACTCAGCCCCCGGATGCCTTCGACCAGTTCGGGGTGCTTATCCAGGACGGTGTTGGTGAGGTCGCCCCCGTCATCGAGGATCATATTGAGCGGCTGGCCGTCTTCGAATGCGAAAAGGGTCTGTTCGATACACCACCAGAATTCTTCCTCGGTCTGTCCCTTCCAGGCATAAACGGGGATTCCGGCAGCGGCAATGGCGGCAGCGGCGTGATCCTGGGTGGAGAAAATGTTGCAGGAAGACCAGGTGACATCGGCGCCCAGTTCGACCAGGGTTTCGATGAGCACAGCCGTCTGTATGGTCATGTGGAGGCATCCGGCGATGCGGGCGCCCTTCAGGGGCTTGTCCTTGCCGTATTTTTCGCGCAGGGCCATCAGGCCTGGCATTTCGGCTTCCGCCAGTTCGATCTCTTTGCGGCCCCAGTCCGCCAGGTTGATATCTTTTACTTTATACTTCAGCTTGTGTTCTACTGATTGCATTAATATCCGGTTTGGTAGGTTAAAAATTTTTTCTTTGACAAATTGCCGGATCCAGGAGGAAGCCGTGCAGTTTGTCAAAGAGCCAGAAGGGTTCAGTTGTTAAACCACTCAATGGCGGAATTGATCAAATTTGCGGCTGCAAAATTACGCCTTTTTGCTCTTTTATGCTAATGATAATGCCTAATACTTGGTTGCCACCGGCGCCAGTGCCCCTTCGCACCATTAAGTACATGGACTGAATTAATGAATGACTGAATGATTGAATACCAGAAACTTAGGCTGCACTTTGTGTCTCACTAATTGTGTCCAGGTACTTACACTTTTCCACTTATACACTTTTCCACCTTTCCCCTACAATTTTATCCACTTCCCTTCCTTTGGTGGGGCCTGGAAGCTTTCCAGCCGGTCCAGCAGAGTGGTGATGTCATCGGCCACCAGCAGGAGTTCGCGGTGGGCGGGCTTGAGGAAGCCTTCGGCAGCCATGGTGTCGAGCTGTGCGATGAGGGGGCCATAGAAGCCATTGATATTGAGCAGGCCTACCGGATGGCGCCCCTGCCCGAGTTGGGCCAGGGTCAGCATTTCGAATACCTCGTCCATGGTGCCGTAGCCGCCCGGGAGTACGATCACAGCCTCTGACAGCTGGGCCATTTTGATCTTTCGCTCGTGCATGCTGTCCACCACGTAGAGTTTGGTGAGCCCCTCGTGACAGACCTCTTTTTTGCGCAAAAAGAAGGGGATTACACCCAGGACTTCTCCACCGGCCTGAAGGGCGGCATCGGCAAAGACCCCCATAAGCCCTACCTTGCCCGCGCCGTAAACGGCCTGTATCCTGCGTTCGGCCATTTGGCGGCCCAGTTCGGCGGCGGCACGGGCGTAAATGGAATTGGAGCCGGTATTGGCCCCGCAGAAAACGACTGCTGATTGCATGACGAAATTTTGGCTTTACAGATTATCCGGAAGGCCAAAGGTAAGGAAAAAATCAAAGGGATAACCAGGCATAAAGAAACAGCCCGGCCAGTAAAAAGAGGAAGGTGGTGACCCCTTGTGACAACAAATAGGAGCCAATGCTCTTCAGGGTTCCCGGCCAGAATCTTTCCTCGAAGGTTGACAGATAGGCAAACAGGGTGTAAGCTGTCAGTAACAAGGCCAGAAGGAAGCCCGTCCAGGGCGCGCTGAGAAAAAAGGGTACAAAAAGGCAGTAGAGTAAATTCTGAAAACTGAATATGTAGGAGTTGATCACCAGGTGTTCGGCCAGGTTGAACCCTTTTTTGTAAAAGAAAACATAGGTGCCCAGTGCCAGCCCGGGAAGAGAACTCAGGTATAGCAGGTTCATGTATTGATTGGTGGCCACCGTGAACCAATGCAGAATGGTGGACAGTTGTCCGGGTAACCGTTGAACATCGACATCTCCCTGAAAGTCTTTCCAAAGGGCTTCCCCGGTCGGGATGAACCGAAGCGTTAGAAAAGTAGCTGCGGTTATCGTCAGGACCAGGAACGCAAAAGGCCTGGTCATCCGCCGGCGGTCTTCGAAAAGATAATTCCGGATGGCCCTGCCGGGAGCAATGGCCAGCATTTTCACGGTATAGCCAAGGCCTTTCTCCAGGTTGGCCAACTGGAGCAACTCTTCGCCGATGCTGCGCATGGTAATGCGTTGAGGTGCGGACATTATTATTGTATAAAAGTGGAAAAGTGTAAAGGTGTGAGACTTGTGGTTGGGCATCAGGGTTACAATTCCTTTACACCCAGGCACCTTTACACCTTAAATCGCCTGCCTGAAGATAAATAAAATCCTCAACTCAAACCAACTGCTTCGCCTACGGCGGGCAGCCTAAGTTTTTCCGGAATGCCGGCTTCGAGGAAATGGCGCTGAATTTCCCGGTAGGGTTCGCTGGCCGGCTCATCCGAAAGGTCGTAGGTGCCGTAATGCATGGGAATGAGCTGTTCTGCGCCCAGTTGCTGAAAAGCCTGAAGGGCTTCTTCCGGGCTGGTGTGGATCTCCTGCATTATGAAAGCAGGTTTGTAGGCCCCGATGCCGATCATGGCGCATCCGATATCGGGAAAGAGCCTGCCGATCTCTCCGAAATGAGGGCCCGGCCCGCTGTCGGCGCCAAAGTAGATCGTCCGGCCATCCTGTCGGATCATAAAGCTGCCCCAGAGTACGCGGTTGAAGTCGAGCAGGCCGCGCCGGCTCCAGTGTCGGCTGGGCAGGAAGGTGATCTCTATCCCTTCGGTGGCATAGGTTTGATACCAGGCAGCCTCTTCGATGGGGATATTCCCTACCCAGGAGGAAATGACGTTGGAAAGTTTCAGGGGCGCCAGTATCTTGCGGGGTTGGTTGTATTTCAGTAGCTCCTTAATGCTGCGCTTGTCACAATGGTCGCGATGGTCATGAGAGAGCAGCAGGTAATCGATGCCGGTAAGCTGTTCGATGGGAAAAGGAACTTGTACCCGCCTTTCCATGAACGGCAGGCCGTTGAAAATGGGGTCGGTAATGAGGCGTACGCCATTGAGCTGGATGAGAAAAGTGGCATGGCCCAGCCAGGCGATGCAATCCTGCTGCTTGTCCTCAAGGTAGCCGAACCGGGTAGCCTGAGCGGGGGCCCAGTTATCGGCCTTTTTCTCCGCCCGCTGCGGCTTGGGGCCGAACTGCCACTTCAGCAGGTTGCGGAAGGACGGGTAAAACGGCTCGTGGATGTAATGAAAGCGCTTTCCGTCGTGCGGGTTACCCTCCCAGCCGGGCAGGATGGTGGGGAGTTGGGAGTTCTTCAGGTATTGCATATTTTAATAACCGATAACTAAAGATAAGGTTGCCGGAGCGTTGAGCGTAGAGAGCCTCATTCCGGCAATTTTATGGTGGAAACTTTTACAAAGAGAAATCGAACAGGAGATAAAAACGGACGAGAAGGAAAGGCGTAAGGATAAGGGGCGGGTGAAGAATGCGGCATATAGAGCGTAAATTCGTACTACGGGGAATAGGTCAAATAAGTATGTCCACATTACGCTAACCCGCTGGTTTCCAGAAACCCAGAAACCAGAAACCCAGAACCCATCACAACGTCTGTATAAACCGCACAGCCGCAGCGTGGTTCGTTGCCAGCGGGATATTATACACATCGCACAGGCGCATCAGCATGTTGACATCCACTTCGTGAGGGTGTTTGCCCAGAGGGTCGCGGAAGAAGATGACCATATCGATGTTGCCCTCCACCAGCCGGCTGGCGATCTGGGCATCGCCGCCCATCGGGCCGCTTTCCATCTTTTCCACTTCCAGGCCAGCCCGCTCCAGATGGGAACCGGTGGTCCCGGTGGCGATCAGTTGAATGTCTTTTTTCCGGAACAGCTCGGTGTTATCCTTGATAAAGGCCACCATGTCAGCTTTTTTTCCATCGTGGGCAATAATAGCTATGGTCATATCTTAAGGAAATCTAAAAAAAGGGTTAAATGTTAACTATGCAGCTGAAAAGGATTAATTTAGGCGCGAATTTTGCCAATTCTAAAATCAAAACCAAGTTATAATGAAAAAAGTGTTACTGAATCTCAGCGCCTTGTTGCTGCTGATCTCTTTGTCTGCGCTGGATCTCAACGCTCAAATCAGGACACCTGCTCCCAGCCCTTCCAGTGAAATCAAGCAAGCTGTTGGCCTGACAGACGTTACTATCGCCTATTCCCGGCCTGGCGTTAAAGGCCGCGAGATATTCGCTGAAGACGGCCTGGTGCCTTACGGAAAGCCCTGGCGCCTGGGAGCTAATGCCGCCACCAAATTCTCCTTCAGTGAGGATGTTGAGATCGCCGGCACCGGCCTGAAAGCCGGTGATTATGCGGTGCTGGCTACCCCCACCGCTGAGGAATGGAAGTTCATGTTCTACCCTTACGAAAGTGGAAACTGGGGCAGCTACGTAGAAAAGGAGCCTGCTGCTACCATTTCTGTTAAACCACGTACCTGGGATAACAAAGTAGAAACCATGACCTTCATGATAGGGAACGTACAGCCTTCTTCGGCCGATATTATGTTTTTCTGGGATAAAACGGCCGTTATCCTCCCCCTGCAGGTCAATACCGATGAGCAGGTGATGTCTTCCATCGAAGGCGTAATGGATGGACCCAGCCAGAATGACTACTACGCTGCCGCCACCTACTATCACGAATCTGGTAAGGACCTCAATCAGGCCCTCAACTGGATCGAGAAAGCAACGGCAGGTAAAAACCCGCGATACTGGCAGGTACGCCGTAAAGCCCTCATCCTGGCTGACCTCGGCAGGAAAGAAGAAGCCATAAAAGCCGCCGAGATGTCCATGCAACTGGCCATTGAAGCCGGTAACGAGGATTATGTGCGCATGAATAAAAAGTCCATCGACGAGTGGTCTAAGTAATTATTTTTCATTCAGCACTCCTTTTTAATTAGAAGTGCTGGAGATGACAACGAAGCCGTTCCGGATCACCCCGGAGCGGCTTCGTAAGTTTAGAACATGGTGTTTTCCGGAAAAATCGGATTAAACTTTCCTCCCGGGCGATGGTCTAACCGAAAAAACTCATATATGCGTACACTCCTTACCCTCTCTCTGTCCTTCTGGATCACTTTCTCTTTTTCTCAAAACCTCTATTTCCCACCGCCCACCGGAAGCGAATGGCAAACCACGGCGCCCGAAGAGCTGGGCTGGTGCAGCGACAAAGTGGATAGCCTGATCCGGTTTGTAGAAGACAAGAACACCAAGGCCTTCATCATCCTCAAGGACGGGAGGATCGTGGTGGAAGAATACTTCGGTACGTTCACCCAGGACTCCCTATGGTACTGGGCTTCCGCCGGCAAAAGCCTTATGGGGGCCATGATCGGCCTGGCGCAGCAGGAAGGTTTTCTCAGTATCGGGGACCCCACCAGTGATTACCTGGGGGAGGGCTGGACGGCTTGCTCTCCCGAAGACGAACAGCTGATCACCATCCGCCACCAGCTCTCTATGGCCAGTGGCCTGGATGACAGCCTGGAACCTGCCGGTTCCATCGTCAATTGCTTTGACCCGGAGTGCTTCCAGTGCCTGGCAGCTCCCGGCACCCGCTGGGCTTATCACAATTCAGCCTACCGCATTTTGCAGGATGTCCTGGAAGAGGCCACCGGAGTTAATAAGAACGTTTATACCCTCACCCGCCTGGGCAGCCGCATTGGCATGAACGGCCTGTGGTTCGACTACATCTTCTTCAGCCGGGCGCGTGATATGGCCCGATTCGGGCTGTTTACTCTGGCTCGGGGAACCTGGAATGGTGAGGCCATCCTTTCCGACACGGCCTACTTCAACGCCATGGTGAATTCCTCTCAGCCGGTTAACCCTTCCTACGGTTATTTGTGGTGGCTCAACGGCAAGGCCTCCTACATGTTGCCGGGCCTGCAGTTTTCCTTCCCCGGGAGCCTCCTTCCCGATGCGCCGGCCGATCTCATCGCCGCCCTGGGCAAGAACGACCAGAAAGTTTATGTGGCGCCGAGTGAGGGGCTTGTCGTCGTCCGGATGGGAGAAAGCGCCGGGGGCGTCATGCCGGCAGCTTCTTCCTTCGATAATCAGCTCTGGCAGCGCATTATGGCACTGGAATGCACAACGGCAGTGGAGGAAACCGGCTTAGATATGCCGGACCTGAAAGTGTTTCCCAATCCGACAACTGAAGGGCTTCAGATTAACTCGTCCCTGCCCATCAGGGAATTGCGCCTTTTTGATATTCATGGGAGGTTGATTCGAATAATGGCCGGTTCCGGTACGGGCCGCCAATTCGTAAACCGGTCAGCCTTATCCTCAGGAGTTTATCACCTTCAGGTGATGACAGATGCGGGCCCGGCAGTGGAGCGTTTGGTTGTTCGCTGAATCCTACCCGGATGAAAATGGAACGATCAGGCTTACTCCAGCGATGCCAGGAGGCTTCCCCGCTCATCCCCCTGTTCATCCCGGTAAGACAGGCTGTTGTCAAAGGTTAACTCCAGCTTCTGTCCGTCCAGGGTGAAAGAGAAGATGTAATGCTGTTCTAAACCTTTGAGGTTTCCGAAACCTCAAAGGTTTTAAAACGGCTTTCACCACCCCATTTTCCCTTTCAGAAAAGCGGCCAACTCCCCTGCTATCTCCGCGTGCTCAGCCAGGTTAGGGTGATAGTCGCAGCCGCTGCTGAACTGCCGGGAGAAAAAGAATTGATCCACTTTTTTATCACCCCGGCGGTGCATTTCTTCGACAACCCCGGTGAGGTAGTTTTTCAGAACAGCCGTCAGCCGGGCATCCCCCATCGGACTGGTGAGGCAAACGATTTGCGCCCGAGGGTAGTATCTCCGTAAGGTTTCAATGAATTGGACATAAGCGCCGCAAAATTTTACTGAATCCTGAACGCCGTCGTTTTGCCCCAGGCATATAGTCACCACATCAGGCTGATATTCTGAGAAATCCCATTCCAGGCTGTCCCCCCGCATATCGATGTTATCAAACACCTGAGGCATCAGGATATCCATATCACAGCAGCTGCGGACTATTCCGATGCCTGATACGGCGCTGATGTGCCACTGGGCGTTCAGCGCCCGGGCGGTGAGGGGCCCGTAGCTAAGGTAAGCATTGTGCTGGTCCTGCCATTTGCCTTTCCCGCAGGGTACCTCTGAAGTATCTGCCCCGGTGCCGCAGGTGATGGAGTTGCCGATGAACTCGATCTTTCGCTTTGGTGCCGATGGCGGAGGTAACAGTTCCTGGCAAATAATTCCTCCAAATTCCAGCCAGCCGATGTTGGCTTCCGTATTCTTGCACACCAGCAATTGGTGGAGCCCGTCCGGCAACCCGTCGGCAATCTTTATGGTGTCAGTACTGCCGGTGGTTTGAATGCGGCGGCTCTGCCCGTCCACCACCACCTCCAGGTAATTCTGGTTGCTGCCCCAAAGCTGCTGGTCGCGGACGATGATCCGGCAGGAAGGGCCTTGAAATGCCGCTTCCATGTATACCCCTGGTTGGTAGGCGCGGGGCCGGGTAGGGTTGCGGAAATCGATGCGGCCGGTGTAGCGGAGGAGGGGGCTGTCGGCGGGGAAGTGCCGGGGTGTGGATTGCTTCGCCTGGTTGCCGGTGGCGCAGGAGCAGGCCAGGGCGAGGAGGAGGAATAAAAGGGTGTTTTTCAGCATGGCCCTTATTTGGCGATGAGTATATTTGGAAGCAACAAACACAAAAATAAAATTTTGTAAATTTATCAAACGCAAAAGCTTAAACTAAAGGCTATTGTTCCAAGAGAAAAACATGAAAGCCCAATTGCCCTTTCTTTTTATCGTCTTTTTCAACCTCTTATTTGGGGTCTTTGCTATAACAGGTTCGGCTCAGCCTCCCAATCCCCTTCATTTCGAACATATTTCTGTCGGGCAGGGATTGCCAAGCCCGTATGTATATGCTTTTACCCAGGACAGTAAAGGCTTTCTCTGGATAGGTACCTCTTTAGGACTTAGCCGTTATGACGGATATGGATCTAAGATTTACCGGTATGATCTTCAAGATTCAACGCTTATCACTTCTGCTTGGTGTCTATTTGAAGATAAAAGAGGAGGCCTTTGGATAGGAACGGATAAGGGGCTTAAATATCTCGACTTCAAAACCGGGCAATTTACCAGTTATAAGCACGATCCAAAGAATTCTAATAGCTTAAGCAGTGGTCCGATTATTTCGATTCTGGAAGATTCATATGGAGTTTTATGGGTTGGCTCTTATGGAGATGGGTTGAACAGGCTAAATCAGGAAGATGGGTCAATTCATTCATTATAAACATCTCTCTGGGGATTCGACCAGCCTTAGTAAGGAATTGGATCGATAAAATTTTATGAAGACTCGAAGAACAATTTGTGGATTGGGACGCAGTTAGGGCTGAATCTATTTAACCGGGAGGAAGGATCTTTTTCTAGATTTTATCTCAATCCTGAAGAGAAGTTTAAAATGGTGTTCCTCCGGAGCCTAAAGAAAATAGTGCGGAAGATCATTTTTGAAGATTGGAGTGAAAGGCTATGGGTTGCCTCTTATGGAGGAGGGCTATATCTGGTTTAACCGGCAAACCTTTCAGTTATTCTCATTTTCGGAATGATCCCAGCAACCCTTCTACACTTAGCAACGACCTGGTAATGGCAATTGGCCAGGACAGAAAATCTGGATTATGGGTCGGCACTCAGGTTGCTGGCTTGAATTTCCTGGATTTCAAAAGCGGAGACTTTACTGCCTATGTCAATGACCCTAACAATCCTTTTAGCCTTAGCACTAGCAGTATTAATACAGCCGCCATCTTTACCGATCGAGAAAATAACCTGTGGATAGGAACTAAACGTGGCGTTAACCGCCTGGCTAATACCCATCAAACCTTTAAAACTTATACCCATCACCTTAATGATGAGAACAGCCTGACTTACAATCAGGTGTCTTCTGTTTTTGAAGATAGCCAGGGTATGGTTTGGGTTGGTACAAACCAAGGACTGGACCGGCTGGACCGTAAAAAAGAGCGGTTTACACATTACAAGCATAACTCTTATGATGTTAACAGCCTCAGTAGTAATTCTGTGCATTGTGTATTAGAAGACAAAAAAGGAAATTTGTGGGTTGGAACTGCACACGGTGGGTTGAACCTCCTGGACCGAAAAACTGGAAAGTTCACTCATTTTCGCTATAATCAAGATGATACCACTAGTATAAACAGCGATTGGGTAAATACGATCTATGAGGATAAGACAGGCAGGCTTTGGGTTGGAACTGCTTTTGGCTTAAATCTCTTTGATTGGGAAAATCAGCAATTCAAGCATTATTCTCAACCCGAAACGATTGATGATAATTATGTCGTTGATGAACTTTTAGAAGATAATGAAGGTAACCTTTGGATTCCCTATCATCAAAGAGGAATCACCATGTTGAACCCCAAAACTGGCCGGCTTACCCATTATCGACATGATCCGGATAATCCCAACAGTATCAGCAGTGATTATGTAACTCAACTTTTACTAGATAAAAAAGGCCGTTTTTGGGTCGCTTCAGCGGCCGGATTAGACCTTTTTGCCTTTCAGCAGGGGCAAGAACTCCCCATTGCCATAGTGCAAGGGCAATTAGTCAAAGTTCCCATCATCAGTATGCTGGAAGATGATAACGGCATCCTCTGGTTGGGAACCTTCCAAGGCCTCATTCGGTTTGACCCTGAAACAAAAATCATTAGGAAATACGATATCATAGATGGCGCGCCCGGCAAATCGTTTACCGGCCAAGAATTCAAGAGCCCCAGGACCGGAGAGCTTTTTTTTCCGACGGATGGTGGTTTGCTGATCTTCCATCCCGATAGCCTGAAAGACAATCCTTTCATCCCGCCCATTGCCATCACTTCGTTGTACTATTACGACAGCATGGACAAAAGCGGAACCCCAATTGAAGCACAGAACATCAGTTATCAGGAGGAGATCGGCCTTCCGTATCACCAGAATACCGTCGTGGTTGAATTTGCCGCCCTGAGTTATAATAAAACTCCTAAGAACCAATATGCTTACAAGATCGAAGAGATCAATGACAACTGGATTCAACTGGGCACCAAGAGAGAACTAACCCTTACCAATCTCAACCCAGGTATTTATAATCTCTGGGTAAAGGGCTCCAACGGAGATGACATCTGGAATGAGAAAGGGACCCGGTTGAAAATTATTATCCGGCCTCCCTGGTGGCTGACGACAACTGCTAAGGCCAGCTATATAATACTGTTATTGATCACACTATACGCCCTCTACCGCTACCTCCTCACCCAACGCCTCAAAGAAGCCGAAGCCCACCGCCTGCGCGAGCTCGACCAGGTCAAAACCCGACTCTATACCAACATCACCCACGAGTTCCGCACTCCGCTCACCATCATCCTGGGCATGGCCGACCGGGCGGTCAACAACCCCAAAGAGTGGCTGCTGGAGGGCGGGCGTATGATCAAACGCAACGGCCAGCGCCTGCTGCATCTGGTCAACCAGATGCTGGACCTGGCCAAGCTGGAGTCCGGCTCCATGCCGCTCCATATGGTGAATGGAGATATCATTCGTTATCTGCGGTACCTTAATGAGTCCTTTCATTCTTATGCCGAGCTTAAAGGCATTAGCCTGCATTTTATACCTTCCGTTGATGTGTATCCCATGGATTTCGATCCGGCGAAGTTGCTGGATATCATCTCCAACCTGGTTTCCAATGCGGTGAAATACACCCCGGAAGGCGGCAACGTTTATATGCAGGTGCAGGAGGTGCAAAAGGATAGCATGCCATTTTTGGAAATTAAGGTCGTGGATACCGGAGTGGGGATGGATGAGGAGGAGTTGCAGCACGTCTTTGACCGGTTTTATCAAGCCCAAGCCCCCTCCCAGCCTCCCCCAAGGGGGGAGGAGATCAGGCCCCCAGAGAGGGGGGGGATAGCCAGAACAGGGCAGCAAAAAGCAGGCCGTCGTGAGCCTACTTCCCCCCTTTGGGGGGATCGAGGGGGGCTAGGGGGAGCTGGCACCGGCATTGGCCTGGCCTTAACCCGGGAACTGGTCAAACTACTCGGCGGTGAGATCAATGCAGAGAGCCAGAAAGGTAAGGGCAGTACCTTTACCGTTATCCTTCCGGTGGCTCAGGTGGCGGAAAAGGCCGGTCAGCCGGAGGATGCCCTGGTGCAATCTCAGGGCCTGTCTTTTACAGAAAATGTCTCCTTCACCTCCTCCGAAGAAGTACCTCCGGCAGAGGCTAACCTGCCGCTGCTGCTTATCATCGAGGACAACCAGGACGTGGTGCAATACCTCATCAGCTGCCTGGACGGGGAATACCAACTGGTGGCCGCTCCCAACGGGCAGGCCGGCATCGACAAGGCCATCGAACTGGTGCCGGACATCATCGTCAGCGACGTGATGATGCCCGAGAAAGATGGTTTTGAAGTATGCAATACCCTGAAACAGGACGAGCGCACCAGCCACATCCCCATCATCCTGCTGACCGCCAAGGCCGACATCGAATCCAAACTGGAGGGCCTGCAACTGGGCGCCGATGCCTATCTGCCCAAACCCTTCAATGAACGCGAATTGAACATCCGCCTGAAAAAACTCATCGAACTACGCCGTTCTCTGCAGGAACGTTTTGGCAATAATACTGCAGAATTGTCGGCAGGTGGCCGTGCGTTTCCCCTCGAGGATGAATTCCTGCGCAAGGTGCGCCAGTTGGTCAATGACAACCTCTCCGACGCCGATTATGGCATCGTCCAGCTTTGCCGGGCGCTGAATATGAGCCGCTCCCAGCTCTTCCGCAAGCTGAAGGCCCTGACCGGCAAGCCCACCTCCCTATTCATTCGCTCCATTCGCCTGCAGAAGGCCAAACAGCTGCTGCTGGATACCGGCCTGAACGTCTCGGAAATTGCATACGAGGTGGGGTTCACCAGCCCGGCCTATTTTACGCGCGCATTTTCGGAGGAGTTTGGGGTGGCGCCGAGCGGAGTGCGGGAATAGTTAAGGGTGCAGGTCAAGTGACAACTTGGAGTTGTCTCTTGACTTTGCAGGACAAGCTCTTCCTCCTTAAGTTGCACACAAAACAAGCGGTTTTAATACGGGGTATAAGTCAGCAGACAACGGAAAGTTGTCAGCTGACACCAGATACCTCCAATAGTCCGATCCAATAATTTTTCGTGCCTGTAGGGCAAAAAAACAGCCGTATAGCCTACATCTGCAAGAAAAACACCTCCTTAAGTTATGCAACATGCAAGTGTTTGTTTTTCAATTATTTAAGGTTTTTTGCTCCTGCCCCTTGCACCAATAGGTCAAACCTTTTTTTCGTCCCGCACCAATAAGTCAAGCCTTTGCACAACCAGTGTAAGGCCCTTTTTCCCGTTGCCTGCACCTTTGTGACATACGGATCAATACACCTTGTATTTCTCCAGAATCAGATGAAATCAATTATTTCTTAACCATTAATATTTTTATCATGAAAACGAACATTTTATTCTTTGTCTTTGCCCTTTTCACATTTTCTTCTTTACAGGCGCAGTGGAATAGCCTTCAGGGGCCGGCCTTTTCTAATACAGACCCGGCTGCTCGTATTGGGATTGGCGCTGATACTTCCCAGTCTAAGCTCCATGTCCGGCAAGCTTCCAATGAAAACTGGGCCGCTCATTTGGAAAATCTGGGTGGATTTGGAAGAGGCCTGCTGATCAAAGCCGGTTATAATGGCAATGATGATGTTCCTGTGCTGAGAGCAGAAAGCTGGAATGATGGGCATCCAGGGCTTACCGTTTTATCTAACGGCAATGTAGGTATTGGCGCCAGGTCTCCAGCATCAAAGCTTACGCTCAAGGAAGTTTTCGAGGGAAACAGCTCAGCGACAGCTCCCGAAAGCATCGTAAAGTTCAACAAAGAATTCAACCACACCGGATTGGGCGGCTATGGCCGCAATACGGATGTGCTGCATCTGGAGATGGATGGCGGCGCATCGAATGACAACCATTTCCTCGAATGCCGGAATGAGGGAACCGTCGTGGCTTCGATCGATGGCCTGGGCAATGGGGTATTTACCAGCCTGCATGCCGATTATCTGGACATAACAAACTGGACGCCTGAAAATTTGGAGATTGATAATTATATCAATCATAATAATGACCCAAATACCTATTTCGGATTTCCTGCCAATGACCAGTTTGTGATCAGGGCCGGTGGAACCGACTGGCTCAGTATCCAGGATGATGGTATGTTCATCCCAGCCTACTTCAAACACGATGGCGATGCGAACACCTTCTTCGGTTTTCCGGCAAGTGATCAATTTAAGGTCAGAACAGGAGGATATGACCGGTTGAAAATTGTCGGCGGCAAGGTTGGTATTGGTAATTTCAGCTCTTCTCCCACCACTACCCTTCATGTCGGAAGCGGTACTGATGCGACGCTGATTGAAAACAACAGTGGCTATGTATTGATTGGTAATGCCAGTGGGACAAACCTGGTCATCGACGATAACGAGATCATGGCGCGCAATATGAATAACATTCCCGAATATTCACCCCTCGGGCTTCAGGCTGAAGGTGGTGAAATACGCATTCACAATCAACTTTCTGTGGATCAAAAATTCATCATCCAGCATAATGGCCAGGTAGGTATTGGCGAGGAAAATCTGGGCGATTACAAACTCTCGGTCAACGGGAAAGTAAAATGCCGCGAAGTACGGGTAACCAATGATGGGTGGTCTGACTTTGTTTTTGATGAGGATTATCAATTGCCTTCCCTGGAAGAAGTGAAAGCCTTTATCGAAGAAAACAACCACCTTCCTGATGTGCCATCAGCACAAGAGGTTATGGAAAATGGCACCAACCTGGGTGAGATCGATGCCATTCTCCTGCAAAAGATAGAAGAATTGACCCTGTACGTCATTGATTTGAAAAAGGAGAACGAAACCCTGAAAGAGCGTATCGGCCAGCTTGAAGAATAAATGTTTTGCCGTTCGTATGCAAAACTTTTGATCACCTCAAAATGACAGATCATGAATATTCAAAATAAATGCTGGCAATATAATGCGGTTGCCAGTTCAATTCACAGAGCATTTCTGATCATAGCGTCCTCCATCTTGTTATGGGCCCCGGGTTTCGGCCAGAAACGGGCCTTCTGGAATCCGGAACTTGACCAGATTGCTCAGCCCAACAGCGAACCAGGCTGGATCTACCTGAGAAGGGAGCTGGCCCTCGACGGAAAACACCTCTTCCGGAATTATCCAAAAGCATTCAGCCTGGGTAAGGAGGATGAAATGAGGTTGGTAAAGGTGCAAACTGACGGGCGGGGATATACCCATTACCGATTCCAGCAGTATTACAACGGAATTAGAGTAGATGGCGGAGACTATATTGTCCACGTTGACCGTGAAGGGAAGGCTTACTGCGCAAATGGCACTATAGTTAGCGGGCTGGATTTGATAACCGTTCCTGTGCTGAGTGAAACGATGGCTCTTCGGCCAGTAAAAAAGCAGGTCGATTTTACCGCCGGGTTGTGGCATAATGAGGCGGAGGAAAAACGATTGAAAGAACGGGAAGTGAACCCTAATGCTTCTTTTTATCCAAGGGGTGAACTGATTATCACCCGCAAGGACAAGACCAGGGGGTTCGTTGCCGACAATATGGCCCTTGGATGGCGTTTTGACGTCTTTATGGACCACTTCAAGGCTTCTCAACCTTCTCAACGCCTGATTATTGACGCACAGACTGGTAGGACGTTGAACAGTTATTCATTGGATAGGGCCTGTGACGCAGGTTCTGCCCAAACACCGTGGTATGGTACACAAACCATATGGACTAATTATAACTTCAATGGTAATCAGTTTGAATTACTGGACAATTGTACGGGGCCACAGGATTATACCCTGCATACGCGCTTTTTCAATGGCAATGGTTTATCTTCCATCACTTCCAGTGACAATAATTGGGGCTCGAACCCTATGGAAATAGCCGGAGGGACTGCACATTGGGGAATCCACCAGGCGCGAGATTATTTTTATTTTGTCCACGGCAGGGATAGCTGGGATAATAACGGCGCCGATATAGATGCTGTAATTGACCCGGGCTTCAATAATTCCTACTGGATCTCTTCTTTGGGGCAAATGGTATTTGGCCTCAATGACAATACAGATCCATCTGATGATTGGAATAAGATAGATATTGTAGGGCATGAATTCACACATGGCGTAGCTGAGGCTTCAGCTGGCTTTGCATACATGGATGAATCCGGGGCCCTGGAAGAGTCTTTTTCCGATATTTTTGGTGAGCTGATCGAATACCATGCCTTGAACACTGTAGATTGGACTGTTGGAGGTGTCAAAAGCCTGTCTAATCCTGGTTTGTTTGGTGCCCCTGATACCTATATGGGAACGTATTGGTACAGTGGAAATAATGATAACGGAGGAGTTCACACCAACAGCGGTGTGCAAAACTACTGGTTTTATCTGCTCAGCGAAGGAGGCGGCAGCACCAATTCGGTTGGGACAGCCTATGATGTTAATGGAATAGGTATCGATAAGGCCGGCGATATTGCCTACTATACGTTGGTATATCATCTGAATCCCAATGACGGCTATCTCGATGCCCGCAGGGCTTCCTTAAATGCTGCTGCTGAATTATATGGTGGTTGCTCTTTTGAGAAAATGCAGGTTGCAGAAGCCTGGCATGCTGTAAATGTTGGAAGCTCGCTGGAGAACTACGATAATGAAGTTTGCGGTAACATAGCTGATGGCATTTATCAGGGGATATATACTGTAAGCAATTCCTGCAATACGGTTGTCAGTGCAACCCAAAATGTGGTTGGTTTTGTGGCGGGAGATGAGGTTCTTCTCAAGCCTGGATTCAATGCAATGGCGAACAATGGAAATTATTTTTATGCCACCGTCCAGCCTTGCCTGATCGGTGCTCCGGATATTCCGAGGCCTGCTCCCGGAAGCCATGACCCCCATGGTGTTTCTCATGAAGAAGCGGTAACAGGACGGGGCGTTTCTAATGAAATTGCCTCTGGCCGGAAGTTTGATAATGAATGGCTTAGGGTGGCTCCAAACCCTTTTAGTTCAAATACCACGATCACTTATCAAATGACCGATGCCGGCCCTGCAGAACTTGCAGTCTATAATGCCAGTGGTAGGTTGGTGCAAACACTTGTTCGCATAAACCTGCAGGAAGCAGGAACCTATACGGTACAGTTTGATGGCGGCAACCTGCCTCCCGGCCTTTATATTTCACGCCTGGTAACTGCCTCTGGCATCCAAACTTCAAAAATGATAATTGAATAGCGGATTAAGATTTTTTTCAAATTTTAGTAACTGGCCTTTCGCCTCGCCTGCGAAAGGCCAGTTACTTAGAATCCAAGGCCTTCTCCGGCAACTCCTCAATCCCCCGAATCCTAATATTCCGGTAAAACACCTCCGCCCCTTCCGTCTGCAGTTGTATCTTCCCTTTCGTCAGCGGCTGCATCTCCTCTCCGACGGGGTGGCGGGAGCTGTAGAGCACCATCACCACTTTGCCGTTTACCATGTGCACCGACGTACTGCCGAAGCAGTAGAGGTCGAGCGTATTCCATTCGCCGGACGGGTTTTCCGCATCCGCTGATTTGATGCACCGGTTGCCGCCTGCCATATTTGCGCCGAATGAGGCCAGGGTGCCTTCAGGGTCATAAACCCGGCCTTCTTCGCCCTGCTCCACAGCAGGAACATCTATTACAGCACCACCGACACCCCAGTAATCCCCGCAGTCGCCTTCCTGTATCTGGAATTCCTGGGACTGCATCCAGAAACCGCTGCCCACACCATGCTCACCGTTGGCATGGTAGAGCAGGCCGCTGTCCCGTTTGGCGTTCTGGCGGGGGCGCCACTTCGCTGTGCCCCATTTGAACTGGAGCTGGAGATGGTAATTTTCAAACTCCTTTACGGTGGAGATGCCGCCGAATTGCTCTCCGGAAATGCGGAGGGCCGGCTGCCCGTCTTCTTCTACTATGGTAAAGACGTTTTGCGGGTCTTTATTCATGCCGATGGGTTCGGTGCCCTTCTGATTATCGCTGCCAGGCAGGTACTGTGCGCCCAGGTAGGTGTCCCAACCGCTGAGGTCCTCTCCGTTCAGCAGGTATTCCCAGTGGATGGGCGGTTCGTTCAGTTCGATGACGTAACCGTCCGGGTCGGAGATGTAGATCTGCCAGGCGCCGTCGAAGCGCTGCTGCCGGTGGTAATCCAGTCCTTTTTCTTTGAGAAAGGCCTCCACTTCATCGGCATCGGTTATGGTCAGGGAGTAATGGCCGGAGCTGCGGCTGTTGTCGGAGACGGGCTCGGTGCGGCCGGCCAGCAGGTGCAGGTCCTGCCCGCCCCCGAATTTAAACCAGGAGCGGATGTCCTTTAGGTCGTCCGGCACTTCGATGGGTTCCAGGCCCAGGATGTCGCGGTAGAATGCCGTGCTGGCCTCGATATCGCTTACCGAAAGCGCCAGGTGGTTGAAACCGGTGATGGTGACCTGGGCAGGGAGCAGGAAGGGAAATAAACCTAAGAAGAGAATGAGTGATTTTAATTGCATGGTGACTGGTTTTGATTATTAGGCGTACAGGAACTTGGGCGGCAATGGAAAATTGCCGCCCAAGAGATTTCAATCAATAATACCTCCCCATCATCTCATGCTCCACGATCGCGCGCTTCAGTTCGTAAAAATCGACTTCCCCCTGGTGCTTCCACACGGGCCTGCCGCCCGGCTCGACGAGTATGGAGTAGGGGAGGGCGCCATTCCATTCATGGCCGACCGCTTCGATGAGGGCGTACTTGTCGTCCTTTGAGAACAGGTAATTGGAGCAGGCCGCTTGTTTGTCCTGGAGGAATTCCAGGGCTTTATCTTCCTGTTCCGGGTTGTCGGCTGAAAGGGAAACGAACTCGAAATCGCGGGCGCCGTACATGCGTTGCAGTACGATGAATTCAGGGAATTCCAGGATGCAGGGCCCGCACCAGGTCGCCCAGATGTTGACGAGGCGCAGCTTGCCGGAATCTTCGTTCTTCAGCAGGGTTTTTACCCCTTCCTCATCCAGCTTCGCGAGGCTGACGGGCTTTTCCGCCCACTCCTTGTTCACCTTTTCCTTGTATGCCACCTTCCATCCCCACTTTGTAGAGCAGCCGAAGGTCTTGGTGACAGGCGTTTCCACGGGTTGTCCGGCTAATACGGCATCGATAGCTCCACGCAGGTCCTCGGCATTGGCCGTTCCGGGTTTTTCCGAACCGTCGATCCGGCCGGTGTAGGCCAGCTTTCGGCCCTCATCAAAGAGAAAAACGTGGGGCGTGGCTACGGGGCCGTATTTCAGGGAGGCTTCTTCCGTATCGCCATCATACAAGTAGGGAAAGTTGAAATTGTGGGCTTTTGCCCGGATCTTCATTTCATCGAAATCGTCATTCAGGTCGGTGTAGCCCAGTTCTTCGTACAACAGGCCCCTGGGGCTGTTCGGGGAAATGGCCACGAGAGCCACTCCTTTATTCTGGTAATCTGCGGCGATTGATTTGAGCCGTTCTTCGTAGGCCTGGGCAGTAGGACAGTGGTTGCAGGTGAAAACGATGGCCAGTGCTTTGGCATTCCCGAAATCGGCAAGGGAGTAAAACTTTCCGTCCGTGCCCGGAAGGTGGAAATCGGGCGCCGGGGCGCCGATCTCCAGTGTTTGCACTTCCTGTTCGGGGACAGGTTGTGGATTGGCCACGAAGGTAGCCTCTTTTTCGGGTTGGGCGTTATCACCCGTTTGCTTTTCGGCAGGGTTACAGGTAGTAAACAAGGCGGCGATGGTAAGGAGAAATGGGTATTTGGTTTTCATTGTCAACCTGATTAGATAGTGTTCAAAGACTCTGGTTCCTGAGTTTTTTGTTTCTGAGTTCCTGGTTGCATTGGAAACCAGTGGGTTAGCGTAACGTGGGCATGCTAATTTGAGTTATTTCCCGGATTATTTTTTGAATTGGCCGCAAATTTTGCGATCAGGCCGCAAACGGCATAACCATACAGCAATACAGCAATCAATGCGAATCCAGAGCTAAAACGTCCTGTAGGGACGACATATCGGAAGACGTGGCCCCGAGTTAAGGACGACCCGTGCCGTAGGTACGGGACATAGCGATCAGGCCAACGCCGATGTGCCGTACCTACGGCACGGAGGTTCATTTTTCACCATTTTTTTACCGATATTTTGTACCTAACGGCACAATATCTAAGTATCCGGCCGGCGCCGGTAGTCAAATCGCCCCCATTTAGCTCTGGATTCGCATAACAATATAACCATTCAACCACCTGCTCCCCTCCAGCCCTACTCCACCACCGTATTGCTCACAAAGGCGATCTGCTTCCCGTCCGGCGACCAGCTCGGCACATTGATGGTGCCCTGTCCTCCGTAAAGATAGGCAATAACCCTCGGCCTGCCGCCATTGGCCGGCATCTTCCGGAGGTAAACCTGTTTGTAGAACGGATGGTCCTCCGCCGCCACCTCGGGAAGGTAGGAGAGGAAGACGATCCATTTTCCGTCGGGGGAAAAGTGCGGGAACCAGTTCTGGAAATCATCATCGGTGAGCTGTTCCTGGCTACTGCCATCGGGTTTCATGCGCCACAACTCCATAGAGCCGGTTCGGGTGGAGTTGAAGTAAATGTACTTGCCGTCCGGGCTGTACTCGGGGCCGTCATCGAGGGTTGATAGGCCCGTTAGCTTTACTTCCGGGCCGTTGCCGTCGGAAGGGATTTTGTAAATGTTGTAAATGCCATCCCGCCCCCCGGTGAACGTCAGCCACTTGCCGTCCGGCGACCAGCTGTGCAGATAGCTGGGGCCAACGGGCGTGATGCGTTTCGGTACGCCACCACCAACGGGGACGGTATAGATCAGGGAGCCGTACTCCTCTTCTCCGCTCGCACTGCTGATACCGAGCATTTTTCCGTCGAAGGACAGCACGTGGTCATTGTTGTTCCGGTTTACAAAATCCGTATTCAGCACTTCCGGTTTGCCAGAGGCCAGATCGCATCGGTAAAGGAGCCCTTCACTGTTGTAGATCAATGTCTTGCCGTCGGGTGTCCAGTTGGGGGCCTGCAGAGAGTTGGGAGCGGTGTGGATGATCTTTCGCCGGTAATTTTCCATATCCATCAGTTCTATATGGCTGCCGATATAGTCCCGGTAGGGTTGGAAATCGGGCGCCGCGGGGATGACCATACGCACGTTATCGAACTCTGCCTTTTCTACTACATCCGCATTGTGGGAGCAGATAAATAACCCGGCAAACAACTCTTCCGGGAATTCAAAAAAGGGCACTTCCACCGTCCAGAAAGGGTTGCCGAAACGGGCCACGCTGAGCAGGAAGCTCTGTCCCCGCCGTTCGAGCTGGATCACATCGGCCATTTTTACCGGGGAAATGACCTGTTCGACGTTCGCTCCGGCCTTTTTTCGGAACTGTATCGCCGTCAGCCCATCACCGTGCACGGTGGCGCTCACCATGGCGGCGCTGGTATCCAGGCCGGTGCGCACCATCCATCCGAACTTCCGGTGTGGCTCCACCCCTTCCCCGAGGAGCCGGCCTCTGGCCCGAAGGATGAAATCCCCCTTGAGTTTTTTGTACGCATAATGGAATTCGTCCCTGGAAAACCAGATGTTGGCCCCGGAACCGGAAAGTTGATAAACCTGGGTTTCAGGATCGTATGTTGTGCTTCCGGCATGGCGCACCGGGCCTACGTCGGTGGTATGCTCAAAAATACCGGCCGGGTTTTGAGCAAAAGGGGAATAAGCCATAAGGCAAATGCTAAAAATGATTAGGGTAGTTTTGGGTTTCATGTCCTGATTTTATGCTGATAGAAGCTTTATTTTCCAGCATCATCCCGTCATTCATTATTCCTTACTATCTCCACTCCGAAAGCCAAATATACGAAAGCGGCATTCCAGTTGATGGCGATCTCATTTGAGGCGTAGGAGCAAACGTCGTCCAGGTAGCTTTCGTCCGGTACTTGGCTGGGGTAGCCGGGGCACTTGTCCTGCTGGTGAGGGTTGGGGCCACCTACCAGCAGGCCGGGAACTGGGTTTTCTACACCATCGGTTTCGGAGAGGCGGTGGTGCGGGTGCATTGGGGTTCGGCTTCCGTATCCGGTGACGAACGAATAGCCGGTGGGGTTTCTACCCAGCAGGTAGTCCAGGTTAGCCAGGGCAAGATCGAGAAATTTTTCCTCATTTGTCAACCGGCAGGCATAAAGGAAGGCCATTCCCTGATTGGCGCAGACGCCGTTGCTGCCCCATACATAGTTTCGGGCTTCGTTCTCCATCGGCGCGAGGTAGGCTGTTTTTTCCGTGTTGCGGGCCAGCCCATCTGCAAAAGAAATGAAACGTTTTTTCAGTGGAAACAGTGCAGGCTGGGCGGCCGGCGTCAGGCTTCCTGCGTGGCGCAGCAGGGTGTAATAAGCCATTGTGCGGACGTCGCCCCAGCTCTGCAGGGTAATTTCCTCTTCGGGAAATAGTTCCACCGCCTTGAAATAGTGCTCATCACCGGTAGTAATGTAAAGTTCAACGGCAGCCCAGATGAATTCATCCTCTAATTCCCGCCCTCCATAGGCGCCGGTAGTGATGTCGGGATCAAATTGTTCATTGATTTTTTGCTGATCGTAAAGGGCAGCAGGGTTGGCCTTCGCCCATTGCCAGGCCTTAACGGCCGCATTCATGCACTGATCGGCGAAACCCGGGAGTTCCGCTTCAAATTTCCGGAACACCCTCGCCGCCTGGGCCAGGGTAGCGGCAAAATCCAGGCTGGCCTGAGTGCTCTTCTGCACCACGTATCGCGGGGAAGTGGCTTGCTGTGGCGGCACAAACCCTTCAAACCCGGCGGTAGTGCATTTGTGGTAAACACCGCCGTCATCGGGGTCCTGCATGGTGAGCATCCAGCGGAGGTTCCACAGGGCCTCGTCGAGCAGGCCGGGCAGGGCACTGCCGCTTTCCGGTATGCTGATGGTTAAATGATCAAAATAATCCGGGAAATCCTCGTAAAGGGATAGCAGCGTACTTACGGTGATGCCGGAGTTGACGATGTATTTGTTGTAATCGCCGGCATCGTACCATCCTCCGGGCGATGCAATGATCGTTCCTGCCGGCCGCTTTTCCGTTGCCGCCGAGGGGTGGATGAGAACGCTGGTGTCGGGATGGCTGAACGGGCGGCTCCATTGGCCGGCATACTGTTCCGGCAATTCGGTGGACATGCGCTGGAAGTAAAAGGCCTTCAGAGCGGCTTCTGCTACCTGCCGGTGAACAGCAGGTTTTATTTCAAAAGCGCAAGAAGTGTCAAGCCCGGAGACTGCCAGCTTATAGGCTCCTTCTTCCCGGAATTCAGAAAAATCTGCGATCCACGTTTTCTTCCCGGAAAAAGAAGAGGTTTGCGGCCCTTTCAACTGGCCTCTGAACACCTCCTTTTTCAGATCTGCTGAGAAGATCGAGAAGGCTCCGTCACCTTCTGCACTGATAATGGCGATCTTCGGGCCCTTCGGATAGAAACCAAGTTGATTCAGGTGTATGGTACCCTTAGGAGCCTGGGTGCTACAGCTCGTTAGAGCCAGGCTGGCGAAAAGCAGATGGAAAATTATGGATTTGGCCATTTTTTAGGTTTGAATGAAGACATTAAGCAAGTAGCCGGACACAATTATATTACGTATAAGTCGGCATCCCAAAGGCTGCTTCCGCTGTGCAAGCCCCCCCGACACTGCGTGTACGGGGCAGGCTCTCCGCCTCCGGCACCTCCCCCAAAAGGGGAGGAACTGGAAACACTGGGCCAGCGGCCATTTTGCGGCTCCCATTGGGCAAAAGCCCCCTCCCTCGGAGAGCCTGTCCCGCACACAACGTGTCGGGAGGGTTGGGGGAGGCTCATCCAGACCGCCTCAATACATAACTTAAATCTGTCCGACTACTTATTACGCGTGTCACCTCGTCAGCACCAAGGCTTGCGCTCCTGTTCTGCCACCACTTTTTACCCTCACCCAGTAAAGCCCTGCCGGAATATCCGCAGGGATCCGGAACCGGCCATTGCTGTTCGGAAACTGCATGGCCTCCCGGCCTTCCATATCCAGCAGGGTGGCTTCAACCAGGTTTTCCCCTTGCGGCAGGCTCACACTCACTTCGCCCCCCGCCGGCGCGGGGTTCGGGTACAGCCTAAAGGCCAGCTCGCGCCTTGCCTCCTCAATGGCAACGGGCGAAGCATCCACTACAAAAGCCACATCCCAGATGAAGGGGTGCAGGGGTATGGTGAGCGTGCCGCCGCTGGCTTCCGCCGGAGCACTACCGTACAGCCCTCCCGTCAGCGGATGGTACCAGCGGACGGAGTAACTGCCGTCCTGAAAACCGTCAACGATTATTGAGGAAGCAGGAACGGGAGTGGGTTCACCGTTTGCAATGACGTATTGGTGATTGTACTGATTGTTCAGCGCCCACCCGGCGGCGGTAGTTTTCTCCTCGGACACCAGCACATAAGCATCTATCTGTGAACCGAGGCCCTCAAAACGATAGGAGGCGATGGTGATCCAGTCCGTCCCGGTATTATCGACCTTAATATCATGTGCTCCGGCAGGAACAGTAATGGTATAGTCTTTATTTGGGATGCCATCCTGCTGCAGCACCAGAGCCCCGTCCAGCCAGATGGCGATCTTCGGATCTGTGCTGGCGTCAGACGATGTTCTGACGGTAAAGGCTCCTTCAGTCGGGTACTGCACGCTGAAAGTAGGAGGGCTGCGGTACTGTATATTCCATTGTGAGCCGTAGAGGAACTGCCCAAGGGCAGCCCCGGCGGGCGAAACCTGTCCGTTTTCGTCAATGGAGACCTGTCCTTCCCCAATGCCGCCCCAGTTGAGCGAGGGGGTTAGCACCAGGTCGCCGGGAGCGCCGGTGACGAAGGCGCTTGCCGGCGCCAGCTTCTCCTGTGTGAAGGGCACTTCACCGGCCACCAGAGACGGCCCCAGAAAGTGGTAGTACAAGTTCCGGGGATGAATGTAATTGTCCCACCACCAGGTCATGGCCGTGCCGAGGCCGCCGCTGAACAGGCCGCCCCACAGGCAATTGTGGATGTGGATGCCGTCGGGGTCCTGATTGGCCAGGCTGGCGTTGCCGCCCAGGCCGAACTCGCCGTTGAGGGTCGGCTTTCCGAATACGTCCAGGTGGTTGAGATTGCTGCCGGCCAGCACCCGTTCGAGGTTGGGCGTATTGTTGTAATTGTGGGTCTGGGTGAAATGAATATCGGGATGCGACCATACGTTTTCATCGGTGAGATCGCTTCCATAGCTGGTAGTGATAAGATGCCCGTTGGGGTCAATGCTGTTTAGGTAATCCGCCATTTCAAAATGCCATTGAGCGACCAGGTCTTTGTTCGCCTGGAAATTGTCCGTCCAAAGGACTTCGTTGAACAGTTCCCAGCAGAGGATACTGCGGGTGTAGCCCCACCGGGCGACGATATAGCGGTAGCGGTTTCTGGTATGGGCACGGGCCTGTTCATTGGTAAAAAATTCGAGGGTATTCTGGCAGGGGCCGCCGTTGGCTATGTTGTAGGGGCTGTCATCCCAGTTGGGGTCAACCTGGGTGGAGACCGGCCCGTGGTGCTGCAGTGTAAGCATGATATAGACGCCGTTTTCCGCACAATAGTCAAACAGCCAGTCCTGATAGAAGCAATTGGTTTGCTTGTAATACCGAAGGCCCTGAAAGCCGTTCCCGTTGCTCCATTCGATACCCAGCCCCCAGTGGGCGTGCCACAGGCGGAAGAAGTTGCCGCCGTTCCCCGTCAGGCCGTTCAGCCAGGTTTTGTAATTGAGGTAGGGGTTCTGGCCCGGTATCTGCCAGGCGATGTTCTCGCCGATGGCGATGTACTGTGCGCCGTCGTCAAACTGCAGGTAGTTGGACGGGCCGGTGCGGAGGAAACCATGGTTGGCCGGAGTTGCAGCCCCTGTGCACTGGAAAGTGGATTCCTCCGACGAGGCCGTCCCGGTTGCATCCGCAACTGATACGGTGAAGCGCCATTCCCCCGTTTCGGTGGGAGCGAAGCGCACCCGGAATTCTCCCTGCCCGGTTGGTGTAAGGCCGCCTGTCACTGAATTCAGCGTGTAGCCCTGCATGAAAAAACCATCGACAGCAATCGTTTCCCCGGAAGGTGAAATGAAAATGGCCGATAAGGCCACCTGCTCATAATCGTAGGGATTGGTATAGGCCGCAGTCAGGCTGATGGCTGCTTCGAATTTGCCGTACTGCTCCACACTGGAACTGTTTATGGTTATCCCATTGATCTGCGGGCCGGCGGCTGCAGTGGTTGCAGAGATCAGCATAAACAAAAAAGTATAAAGGGAGAAGGAGCGTAAAGGTCTTTTCATGGTGGTATTGCATGTGAAAAGTAAGAGCCAAGATATTCTAAACTACCGGGAAGCGGGTATCCCGTTCTCTTCAAAAACAAGGGGTATGTGTAACGGCAGCGGAATAGAATGCCCCTGTAACGAACGCCACCTTTATTTGTACAGTATTCCCCCTGTTGGTAGAAAATTGTATGGATAAATTTGATACCAGAATATCATTTTGATTTGCTCTGGTTAAAAATAAAGGTTTATGAAACGATTTGCACAACTTACCAATACCTGCCGATGGCTCTGCCTCGTGTTGGCCCTGTTCATCGCGCCAGGCCTGAGCGCTCAGGTGCGCACTATCACCGGAACGGTTACTTCTACCGACGGGGAGCCCCTGATCGGTGCGACCATCCTTGTGGAAGATTCCGCTAACCGGGGCGCCATCACCGACTTTGACGGCCGGTTTTCCCTGGAGGCTGAAACCGGAGAAACGCTGAAAGTCTCCTACACCGGTTATGAGAACAAGTCTGTTACTTTGGGCGCCGAGAGCAACATGGATATTGTGCTCGATGTGGCTTCTGAACTCCTGGATGAGGTGGTAGTGATCGGTTACGGCACCCAGAAGAAAAGCGACCTGACGGGGGCAGTCTCTTCAGTGTCGGGAGATGAACTGAGAAGCACCGTTACCACCAACATCGACCAGGCCCTGCAGGGCCGCGTTGCCGGCGTGCAGGTCACTCAAAACTCCGGGCAGCCCGGCGGAGCGGCTTCCATCCGGATCCGGGGTTCCAACTCCATCACGGGCTCTAGTGAGCCGCTGTATGTCATCGACGGCATTCCCTTCCAGGGGGACGGAACTTCGGTGGCGGGATTCGACTGGGCCGGCGGCGCCAACGGGCAGAACCGGGTCAACCCGCTGTCCACCATCAACCCGAACGACATCGTGAGCATTGAAGTGCTGAAGGATGCTTCGGCTACCGCCATTTACGGCGCCCGGGCCGCCAACGGCGTCGTTCTGATCACCACCAAACGGGGCAAGAAGGGAGAGGCCAAGATCTCCTACAACGGGTACTATGCCAACCAGTCGCTGCCCAACAAACTGGACATGATGCCCCTGCCCGATTATGCTTCCTATCAGGTTCAGATCGCCAATGACCTCGACCGGCAGGTCAACCAGCGTTACCTCGACCCCTCCCTGCTGGGCAACGGCACCGACTGGCAGGATGAAATTTTCCGCGATGCCGGAATGGCCAGCCACCAGCTCTCCGTAACCGGAGGCTCCGACAATACCCAGTATGCGGTTTCCGGCGGCTATTTCAAGCAGGATGGCATCATCATCGGTTCGGGTTTTGAACGCTTCACTACGCGCGTCAACCTCGACAACCAGGTGAAGAACTGGTTCAAGGCCGGGGCCAGCCTCGCTTATGCCAATACCGACGAAACGATCACCCTCAACGACGGCGGAGACGGCATCATCATGCAGGCCCTGGTCATGCCGCCGGATGTACCGGTGCGGGATTTCGACGGTGAATTCGCCGGCCCCACCAGCAATACTTCCAATATCAGCTTCAACCCGGTGGGGGCGGCTCTGCTGAGGAACAACACCCTGGACCGGCAGCGCCTCATGGCCAATATCTACGGAGAGGTGGACCTGCTGAAAGGGCTGAGCTTCCGCTCCGAGATCGGGTTTGACGACAACCATTCGATCAACAAAGCTTTCCACCCCACCTACAACTGGGGGGTGTTGCAAAACAACGAAAACCAGTTGCGCCAGCGGGAAGAGAACAGCTTCTTCTGGATCTGGAAGAATTACCTGACCTATGACGTCAACTTCGGCGAAAGGCACAACCTTACGGCACTGCTCGGCACCGAAGCCCAGAAATCCTCCTGGGAAGGCTCGCAGGTGACCAAGAAGGAATTCTCCAGCAACGACATCCAGGTGCTCAGCGAGGGGAATGACATTACTTCCAGGACCAACGGCTGGGAGGACGCCGCCTCCCTGGCTTCCTACTTCGGCCGCTTCAACTATTCCTATGACAACAGGTACCTCCTCACCTTCACCATGCGGGCGGACGGCTCCTCCAAATTCGGGCCCAATAATAAATGGGGATACTTTCCTTCGGGGTCGGTGGCCTGGCGCCTCAGCAACGAGGAGTTCCTCAAATCGGTTGACGCCATTTACGACCTGAAACTGCGCGCCGGCTACGGCGAAGTGGGCAACCAGGCCATTGGCAACTACCTCTACGGCTCCTCTCTGCTCACGGTCAATACCCCCTTCGGCACCGGCTACCGGCTGGAGAAGATCTCGAACCCCGACCTGAAATGGGAAGCCACCAAGCAGTTCAATGCCGGGATGGACCTGGCCCTGTTTGACGGCCGCATCGACTTTACGATCGATGTTTACAAGAAACAAACCTCTGATATGCTGCTCCAACTGTCCATTCCGAGCTACCTGGGCGGCACCAACTGGAATGACATCCGGGCGCCGTTCGCCAATGTGGGCAGGATGGAGAACAAAGGCTTCGACCTCTCGCTGACCACCCGCAACGTAGCGGGTAAAAAATTCAGCTGGACGACCAACTTTACCTTTTCCAGGAATGAGAATAAAATCCTCGAACTCGATGATGATTCCCGTATCTACTGGCGGAACCTCTACTGGTACAGCGAGTTCCAGACGGCTACCCGGACGAGCGTCGGCCTGCCGGTCGGTATGTTTTACGGCTATCAGGCCGACGGCCTTTTCAAGGACCAGGACGACATCCTGAACCACGCTGTACAGGTGAGTGACGGCAACATCACCGATGAATTCCCCAACGGGCGGAACCTGGTGAACAAAACCCAGGGGGTCTGGATCGGAGACGTGAAGTTTAAAGACCTCAACGGGGACGGCGTCGTGGATGTAAACGACCAGACGCTTATCGGTGATCCGAACCCGGATTTTACCTTCGGTTTCAACAACAATTTCAGCTACGGCCCGCTCGAACTGACCGTTTATCTCAACGGTTCCTACGGCGCCGAGGTGCTCAACTACTCAAGAGTGGTCATTGAAGGCCAGACAAGCGTTTTCAATAACCAGGCAGCAACCGTCACCGATCGCGCTCAGATCGAACTGATCGATCCGAACGGCCCGGATGACAACCCCGAGAACGTTTTCCTGGCCAATCCCGATACGGATATGCCCCGGCCTACTACCAACGACAACAACCGCAACAACCGCATGTCGGACCGCTTCATTGAAGACGGGTCTTACATCCGCATTCAGAATGTAAGGCTGAGCTATACGCTGCCGGTTGCCCTTACCAGAAAGTACCGGGTCGAAAGATTAAGGCTCTACGTCAACGCACAAAACCTGTACACCTTTACCAACTATTCCGGCTACGACCCGGAGATCGGGGCCTTTAACCAGGACCCGCTGCTGCAGAATGTCGATATGGGGCGCTATCCTTCGCCGAGGTTGTTCACTTTCGGGTTGGACCTCGATTTCTAAACCGCCCGGAATTTCCTAACAGCAAAATCAATCAAGATGAAAAATATATTCAAATACCTGCTTCTGCCTTTGATCCTGGCCTTCGCATCGGGTTCCTGCACCAAGGAATTCCTCGAGATCGAACCGGTGGACCGGCTGACGGCAGATAATTTCTTCAAAACGGAGGGCGAGATCAAGGCGGCCACCGCTTCCCTTTACGGCTTTCCGTGGTTTGACTACAATGACAAATTCGCCTGGTGCGCAGGCGACTGCATGTCGGGAGACCTTTACCACAACTGGGATCAGGAAGGGCAGTTCTTTTACTTTTCCTTCAACTCCGGGAACGCTCACCTGTCGGCGGGATGGAAGGGCCTGTATCGCGTGGTTTCCTACGCCAACTCCATCATAAATGACATGCCCCGTGCCGCCTCCGGCAATGTGCCGCAGAAAGTTATTGACCAGGCATTGGGTGAGGCCCGTTTTGTCCGGGCAATGGCCTATTACCTTTTATCGGAATACTGGGGCGAAGTACCGATCGTGGAAAATTCGACGGAAATTGTGGTCAGCAACGACTTCTTCCTGCCCAAGCACACCCGTGCCAGCGTGCTGGAATTCATCCGCCGGGACCTGGAATTTGCCTCCCAGAACCTCCCCGAGTCCGATACGCCCGGCCGCGTGACCAAATGGTCGGCTCTGGGGCTGCTCGCCAAGTTGCACCTGACCATGGCCTCTAGCCTGAACGATCCTAATTCGAGCCAGAATTTCGAACTGGCCAGGCAGTTTGCCGCCGAGGTGATCAACAACAGCGGCTTGTCGCTTTTGCCGAATTACGCCGACATTTTCCGGTACGACAACAACAACAACGAGGAGTCGCTGTTTGCCCTGCAGTGGATGGAAGGCTCCTACGCCATTGGCAACAGCCGCCAGGCCAACTGGGCGCGCAGCAGCCTCATCACCGGAAATACGGAAGCCTGGGGCGGCTACAAGAGCATGACTTACGACTTCCTGCAGCAGATGGATGGGGGCGACCGCCGCCAACCCGCCATTTACATGGCCATCGGAGACTACTATCCGGAGATCAGGAAAAACGATGGTGGCTATACCTACTACATCGTCCACCGGGATCCCAATGACCCGAACACCATACTGGAGAATGCTTCCGCCACCCTCAACAACCTGAAAAAGTATATAATCGGGAGCAATGAAGATACCGACGGAGGCGTATCCACCGGGCAGGCCACCCGGATCAACCAGATCCTGCTGCGCCTGGCCGATGTTTACCTCGTCTATGCCGAGGCGGCGCTCGGAGCGCAGGAATCCACCACCGACGCCACGGCGCTGCAATACTTCAACGCCATCCGCCAGCGGGCCAACCTGCCGTCGAAATCCAGCCTTACTTTCATGGACATTCTAAAGGAAAGAAGGATTGAATTTGCACTGGAAAGCATCAACTGGTTCGACATCAAACGCTACTACTACCGCGACCCGGCAGGGGCGATGGGCTACCTCAACGGCATGGAGCGGGAAGTGACCTATTACCGCGACACCGGGCCCAATGCCGCCGATGAGAATTCCATCGAGGGATATGTCATTCAGGAACCCACTACCCCCATCACGATCAACGAATCGCAGATGTGGCTGCCGATCCCGTCGGCGGAGGTGGTGTCCAACCCTTTGCTGGCTCCCGAAGAACCGGCTGTGGATTATACTTTCAAATGACAAACCGGAATGAGGAGAGTTTATGACAGGCAAAACGAGAAATATGAAGTGGCCAGGATCAACCTGGGCCCCTTACTGCCTCCAAACAAGCTCTTACAATCACGTTCATTCTGCCCATCCTGTCCGGATCATCAAAAACTCACAGAAAATGAAACTATCCTATAAAAAATTATCGCTCATTGCTTTCCTGCTTCTGGCCCTTGGCTTTTTGGCCACTTCCTGTAAAAAGGATGATACGGGGCCGGAAGACATTGGAAACCCGAGGGTCCTTTACATCCGCTCAACGGCTCCTGAACAGGCAGACTCCCTGCTGACCGGAGCCTTTATGGGCAGCCTGATCGCCATCGTAGGCGAAGACCTGGATCACACCGTAGAGATCTGGTTCAACGACCAGCAGGCATCCCTGAACCCAACGTATGTAACCAACCGGACGATCCTGGTGAACGTGCCCAGCAGCGTGCCGACGGAGGTGACCAACCAGATCCGGTTCGTTTTTTCCAATGACGAAGAGATGCTCTACGAGTTCTTCGTGAACGTCCCGGCGCCCGTCCTCTATTCCATCAAAAGCGAATACGTGGAAGATGGGGATATCGCCGTGCTGCACGGTGACTTTTTCTTCGAGCCCACAACAGTAGAATTCACAGGGGGAAAAGAAGCTGAGATCGTTTCCCTGGACAAGACCGAGCTGCAGGTGCGGGTGCCGGAGGGTGCTGAAATGGGAGAGATTACCGTAGCCACCAATTTCGGCAAGGCGG
This sequence comes from Lewinellaceae bacterium, assembly GCA_020636315.1. Taxonomy (GTDB): domain Bacteria; phylum Bacteroidota; class Bacteroidia; order Chitinophagales; family Saprospiraceae; genus JACJXW01. The sequence goes on along the minus strand of JACJYA010000002.1, from coordinate 606,061 downwards.
TTTCCGGCTTTCTGTTCCGGGACGATCGCAACGTGGTGGTCAATTTTGACGATAAACGGCACCGCTCCTGGAACTCGCCCATCGCCGATGTGGCGGCTGGGGAAGGCCGGGTTCCACCCTGTTCCGGCAATTACACTTACTTCGAAATGGATGGCGTAGGAGCCTGGCAATGGGTCAATGAACTCAACATGATGTACGTCGCCGAAGACGGCGAGACGGGAAGAGGAAATATTCCCATCTTCCCGGGAGGAGCCACGGTAAACGACTGGGGGGTGCGCTTTGAGATCAACGTTCCGGTAGAGTGGCGGGAGATCCCGCTGGAGATCTTCTTCGCCCCCTTCGGCGCTGACCACGGCCGGGACATTCCCGTGCCGCTGGCCCGCTGGAGGCCCTGGGAGGAAACCGGCGTTTATCAGACGGACGGCTGGGTTACCGTTACCGTTCCGCTGACGGAGTTTAATGAAGACAAAGATGGCAACCCTGCCGAGCTGGACGACCTTTCCCAGTTCACCAACCTGACCATCATGTATTTCGGGGCTGCAGACAATGCGAATGATATTTATATCGCCATTGATAATGTGCGGGTAGTGAAAATTTAATCGAAGAAAAACCTGCCAGGTTTTCAAACTGGATCCACTTCATAAACCTGGCAGGTTTATCCCTTCATTTAAAAAAAGTAAAACTATGTATAGGCCATATAAAATTCTAACCTATCTGTCCGCCGGCTTTCTGGCCTTTGCCCTCCTGTTCAGCGCCTGTAAAAAGGATGAGGAGGCATCGACCGGGGTGGAACTGTTCAGTTTCGGCCCTTCACCGGCCCTTCGCGGAGGGGAACTGAAGATCATCGGCGCGAACCTCGACCGGGTCTCCGCCGTCGTCCTGCCGGACAATGTGAATGTCACCTCTTTCAATACCCGTACAACCGAGCTGATCACCCTTACCATTCCGGAGGAAACGGTGGAAGGGAAGATCATCCTGAAAACTCCGGAGGGAGACATTACCTCCATTTCCAGGCTGTCTATTTCAGAACCCATCATCCTGGCATCCTTCAGCCCGGAAACTGCCCGGCCGGGGGACCTGCTTACCATTCAGGGGGATTACCTGAACCTGATCCGGTCGGTCATTTTCTCCTCGGAGGTTTCGGTTGGCGACACCCTGTTCGTCAGCCAGTCGAAGGAAAAGATCGAGGTGAAGGTCCCGGAAGCGGCTCAGACGGGCCTGATCGCCGTGTCCAACGGCGAGGAGGAACCCATCATCGTGGAGTCAGAGAAGGAGCTGTCGGTCACAGTGCCACAGGTGCTGCAGCTGTCGCCCAACCCCGTCAAGGCCGGAACGGTGCTGACGATACAGGGCACTGACCTGGACCTGGCGCGCCAGGTCGGGTTCGAAGGAACCTCGGTGGTAACCAGTTTCGTCAGCCAGAGCGCAGACAAGATCGAGGTCAACGTCCCGGCTGATGCCCATGACGGGAAGATCCTGCTCATTCCCGGTTCATTTGTAGAAGTGCCTTCCGCCGAAGAACTCATCATGGTTGTTCCCCAGATAACGGATATTTCCCCCAACCCGGTGAAAAACGGGGAAAACGTCACCGTTACCGGGGCTGACCTGGACCTTGTGACCCGGGTCGTTTTCGGCGGCAATAAGGTTGGGGCCATCCTGGGAGGAGGTACGGCAACTGAGATCAGGGTAAAAGTGCCCATCAGCGCTACGGAAGATGTCGTCCTCTTCCGGACGGCAGCGGAAAAGGAAGTGGCCAGCGCTCAGGCGCTGCAGCTCGTCAGGCCGGTGATCACCGGCTTTACCCCTTCGGAAGCCCGCTTTGGCGAGGAGATATCAATTGAGGGAGAAGACCTCGACCTGGTGAGCAGCGTCATTTTCACCGGCGCGGCTGATGCCGTACCGGTCAACAATGCTTTGCCGAATGCGGCCACGGTTGATGTGCCGGTCGGCGCCCTTACCGGCCCGCTCACAGTGGTTATGATCAACGGCACCCAGGTGGCTTCTGCGTTCGACTTCAACATATTGCTTTCCACCAATGCCGTCATCACCGATATGCCGGCCATGGCGGCTCCCGGCGATATGATCAGCATCGTCGGAGAAAATCTGGATGAGCTGAACGAGGTGATCTTCCCCGGCGAGGTGCCGGCTACCATGTTCGGCCAGAAAACGGCAACCCTGATCGAGGTGTTTGTGCCGATGGGTACGGCTACCGGCGTTGGGAATATCAAGTTTATCACTTTTGACGGGGAGGAATTCTTCTCGCCGCCCATCAATATTCAGGGCGTCGATCCCGTCGCCGACCCCACCCTGGTGTTCTTCAACTTTGACGGCCTCGACAGCTGGTGGGGCGATACGGGAGGTATAGAGAACGACCCTGGCCTGTCGCTCGACGGCTCCAACTATTTCCGGGTGAACGCCAGCCTTTCCGGATGGACGGGCTTTTTCTGGCGCAACGGCGGCGATAATTTCCCCGGAGCTGTCGTCGGCGCCGGCATCGGCGATTACGTCCTGAAATTCGATATCAACGTACTGGAGCCCATTACCGGCGGCGAGTTTGCCTGGCGCCTGAAAGGCTCCGACGGGGACTTCTGGCGCCCCTGGAAACCCTGGGAGGGCACCGGTTCCTTTATGACCGATGGCTGGATAACGATTACCATACCGCTAACGGAATTCCTCGATGGGGGCAACCAGATCCCCAACCTGGCCAACATCACCGAAGATTTCGGGGTGGCCTTCAACAACGGGGATTCTTTTGTCAATGTTTGCATCGACAATGTGCGGTTTGAGGCGAGATAGTTGACTGAGTTATTACGAAGACGGACAACCTTTAAACCAAACACCATGAGGGTACTGATACTGCTGTTGCTGCCCCTGTCCTTGTGGGGCGCGGCCGGGCCGGATAATGCCCCTTCAGACGGAGGCGGAGAGTGGTTGAGCCGGATCAGGACGACGGATCCAAATGCCACGAAAAGGACTAAGTCCCTTTATGCCAACCTCAGGGAATTGGCCGGCCGGCACATCCTTTTCGGCCATCAGGACGACCTGGCATATGGAGTTGGGTGGAAGGACTGGCCGGAGAGCAGGTCGGACGTAAAAGACGTCTGTGGCCATTATCCGGCAGTATTCGGCTGGGACATCGGCAAGCTGGGTAAAAGGGATAAGAACATCGATACCGTCCGGTTCACCTCTATGAAAGAATGGATGACAGAGGCTTATAAAATGGGTGGCGTCAATACTGTCAGCTGGCACCTGGATAATTTTGTGACCAACGGCAACTCCTGGGATGTGGGAGAAAATGTCGTGGCCGCCATTCTGCCCGGCGGTTCTCACCACGAGGCCTATAAGGCCCGCCTCGACGTGCTGGCCGATTTCTTCAAAAGCCTGCGCATAGGTTTCATTTTCAAACACGACATCCCAATTGTCTTCCGGCCTTTTCACGAGCATACCGGCAATTGGTTCTGGTGGGGGCAGCCGCACTGTACGCCCGAACAGTACAAAGCGCTCTGGCGCTTTACGGTGGAATATCTGCGCGATGAGAAGGAAGTGCACAACCTGCTGTACTGCTATTCCACTGACGTATTTGAAGACGAGGCCCATTATCTCGAATGCTATCCCGGCGATGAGTATGTCGATATTTTCGGTTTTGACGATTACCGGGATGTGCGGCCGGAGAACGACCCGGATGAATTGACCCGGCAGTTGAGGTTGCTGGTGGAAATGGCCGAGGAACGGGGTAAGGTGGCCGCTCTGACCGAGACCGGCCTGGAGCGCATTCCGGAAGAGGGCTGGTGGACAGGCCGGCTGCTCCGTTACATCAAGGCCGACCCGGTGGCGGCGCGCATTGCCTGGGTGCTGGTCTGGCGCAATGCCCGCCCGGAGCACCATTATGCTCCCTACCCGGGCCACCTGAGCGCAGCGGATTTTGTGGAATTCTGCAGGGACCCCCTCATTCTGATGGAGGGGCAACTACCGAAATTGTATAGGCTGAACCGCAAGGAAATGCGGGAGCGTGCGCGTTTTTCCGAGCGGAAGGCGTTGACCGGGAGGCCGTAAGGAGGTACGATTTCAGGTAAGCCTCACTTAAAAAACGAAAAATGAAACTCTCCACGATCGACATTCTCATCATCCTGGCCTACCTGGCGGCTACCGTTGTCATCGGCCTGGTGTTGAGAAAGCAGGCCGAACGCAGCAAAAAGGATTATCTGCTCGGCGGCAACCGCCTGCCCTGGTACCTGCTCGGGTTGTCCAACGCCTCGGGAATGTTCGACATTTCCGGGACGATGTGGCTGGTCACCCTCCTTTTCGTTTATGGCCTCAAAAGCGTATGGATCCCCTGGCTGTGGCCGGTTTTCAACCAGATATTCCTGATGGTTTTCCTCTCGATATGGTTGCGGCGGTCGAAGGTGACAACCGGGGCCGAGTGGATCAACACCCGCTTCGGTTTTCGGGAGGGCGCAAGGCTCTCGCACGCCATCGTCGTTGTTTTTGCCATCATCATGGGGCTGGGGTACCTGGCTTACGGCTTTATCGGTATCGGTAAGTTTGTGGAAATTTTCGTTCCCTGGGAGGTGGTTTCCGGTTACGTGCCCTTTAACGTCCCGCTGGAATATGTGCCGCATTTTTATGGCATTATTTTTACTTGTTTCGCGGTGTTCTACGCCCTGCTGGGCGGGATGATGAGCATCGTCTGGGCCGATGTGGTGCAGTATGGCCTGATGGCCATTTCCAGCCTCGTGGTCGGCATCATTGCCATGAACGCGGTGGCGGACAATGCACTGCTGGCGCCGGACGGCTGGCTCACCCCGTTCTTCGGCATGCGTCTCGATCTCGACTGGAGCGCCATTATCCCGGAAGTGAACGAGAAGATACAAAGCGACGGCTTCAGCCTGTTCTCCATATTTTTCATGATGATGATCTTCAAGGGCGTGCTGGTGAGCCTTGCCGGGCCGGCGCCCAATTACGACATGCAGAAGATACTTTCCACCCGGTCGCCGCGGGAAGCGGCCCTGATGAGCGGCTCTGTGAGCGTCATCCTGATGCCCATCCGTTATTTCATGATCGCCGGCTTCGGAGTACTGGGGCTGCTTTTTTACGACAAGCTGGACCTCATTGTAGGAGGCGGTATCGACTTTGAGCAGATACTGCCCTCGGCCATCAGCGAGTTTGTGCCGGCCGGTTTTCTGGGGCTGTTGCTGGCGGGGCTGCTGGCGGCCTTCATGTCCACTTTTGCCGGCACGCTGAACGCTACACAGGCCTATATCGTCAATGACATCTACCTCAAATTCATCAAACCCGATGCGCCCGATACGGAGATCAAGTACATCAATTACGCGGCCGGCCTGATCATGGTCATCATCAGCATTGTACTTGGTTTTTACGCCAGGGATGTAAATGACGTGCTTCAGTGGATCGTCTCGGGCCTGTACGGCAGTTACGTGGCCGCCAACGTGCTGAAGTGGTACTGGTGGCGCTTCAACGGCCATGGCTTCTTCTGGGGCATGGTGGGCGGGCTTATACCGGCCCTGTCCTTCCGTTTCATATTCGACGGGGTGCTCGACCTCTACACCTTTCCGCTCATGCTGCTGGTTTCCGTTATCGGTTGCCTCATCGGCACCTACAGCGCTCCGCCGGTGAAAGAGGAGGTGCTGAAGGATTTCTACCGCAATGTGCGCCCCTGGGGGTTCTGGAAGCCCATCCACGACAAGGTGGTGGCGGAAGATCCGGATTTTAAACCCAACACCAATTTCCGCCGGGATATGTTCAACGTCGTCATCGGGATAATCTGGCAGACGGCGCTGGTTATCTTCCCGATCTATGTGGTGTTGCTGGAAGGGGTGCCGGCGCTGGTGTCCATCGGCGTAGCGGTGGTTTGTACGGTGATATTGAAGCGGACGTGGTTTGACCGGTTGCCGAAGGATGCTTAATCCTGCCGGGAAAAATTGTATCATCTATAGACAACAATACTCCGCCTCCTGAATCGAAGAAATTCCTTCCCCCTCGGGGGAGGTGCCGAAGGCGGAGGGGGCTTATTCGCCGAGAGAAGCCTCCCCCAACCCCCTCCGAGGGAGGCGGCTTATTTCTTCGATTTGGGGTTGGGAGAAAAAGGAAAACACAAGAAAAATGACTTCCGAATTCCACCAAAAAATAAGATCCCTCCTCGACGATCACGAAACCTTCATCGCCCGCGGGAACGAGCCTTTATCCGGTGGCAATGGCATTTACACCCGCTGGAAATACCCTGTGCTGACGGCGGCCCATACCCCGGTGTTCTGGCGTTACGATCTCGATGAAAAAACCAACCCCTTTCTCATGGAGCGGCAGGGCATCAATGCCACTTTCAATGCCGGGGCCATGCTCTGGAAAGGCAAATATCTGCTCATGGTGCGGGTGGAGGGCAACGACCGCAAGTCTTTCTTCGCCGTAGCCGAAAGCCCCAACGGCGTCGATAATTTCCGGTTCTGGAACCACCCGGTGACGATGCCGGAAACGGAAGATCCCGACACCAATGTATATGACATGCGCCTCACCCGGCACGAAGACGGCTGGGCTTACGGCCTGTTCTGTACCGAACGCAAAGACCTTTCCCGCCTGGACGACACCTCCGCTGCCGTAGCGGCCTGCGGCATAGCCCGCACCAGGGACCTGGTGAACTGGGAGCGCCTGCCCGACCTCATCAGCCATGCCGGGCAGCAGCGCAACGTGGTGCTGCACCCCGAATTCGTGGATGGGAAATACGCCCTCTACACCCGCCCCCAGGATGGCTTCATCGAGGTGGGCGGCGGCGGTGGCATCGGCTGGGGGCTGACGGAAAGTATGGAGCGGGCCGAAGTAGAAGAAGAAGTCATCATCGACGCCAAGGTTTATCACACCATCAAAGAAGTGAAGAACGGGCAGGGGCCTACGCCCATCAAGACGCCCAAAGGCTGGCTGCACCTGGCCCACGGGGTGCGCAATACGGCCGCCGGGCTCCGCTATGTACTTTACCTCTTCCTTACCCGTCCGGACAAACCCTGGGAGGTGACGCACACTCCCGCCGGCTATTTCATCGCTCCCGAGGGTGAGGAGAGGGTAGGGGACGTGTCGAATGTCGTCTTCAGCAATGGCTGGATCAGGAATGAACGCGATGAAGTGTTTATTTACTACGGTTCTTCGGATACCCGCATGCACGTTGCCACCACTACCGTAAAGCAACTGCTGGATTACGTGACAAATACTCCGCCCGACGGCCTGCGCTCCGCCGCCAGCGTGGCGGCCCGGAATGAGTTGATCAACAGGAATCTGGAGATAATGAAACAATTGACAGGTTTTTAGGAAAATGCCTGGATTTGCTTTAGATGAGGAAAAGCCGGCATTTTACCTGGAGTCCTGAATAAAAATTACTAAGCCTATGAGTTCCTCTATTAAAAAGATTCCCTCCGCCCAGATAGACGCAACAAGGCTAAAGGGCGAATTTCGGCAGGAACTGTACAACATCATCGACTGGTGGAGCATGAACATGGTGGATGAAAAAAACGGCGGCTTTTTCGGCCGTATGGACGGGCACGGCAGATTGTATCCCGAGGCGGACAAAGGCGTTATTCTCAATACCCGCCTGCTGTGGACGTATTCGGCAGTGGCCCGGGCCACCGGGAGCAACCTGCACCACCAACTGGCGCACCGGGCTTACAACTACTTTTGCGAATATTTCTGGGACGACCTCGAGGGCGGTGTATTCTGGACGGTGGACTACCTGGGCAACCCCGTTGACACCCAGAAGCAGGTTTACGCCCAATCATTCTCCATCTACGCCCTGGCAGAGTATTTTTCCCTGACGCAAAAACGGGCAGTGCTCGAGCATGCCGAGGAAATTTTCTGGCTCATTGAGAAATACAGCTTCGACCGGAAGAAAAACGGCTATCTCAGCGCCTTCGCCCGCGATTGGAGCCATATCGATGATATCCGCCTCAGCGAAAAGGACGCCAATGAGGCCAAGATCATGAACACCCACCTGCACCTCCTGGAAGCCTATACGAATCTCTTCCGGGTGCATCCCTTTGCCGCCCTGCGGGAGGCCCTGGGCAACGTAATCGGCCTGATCCTCGATCGCTTCTACCTTCCTGAAACCGGCAGCCTGCAGGTTTATTTTGATGAGGACTGGTCGCCAAAAGGGCACGATATCTCCTTCGGGCACAACGTAGAGGCCGGCTGGCTCCTCTGGGAGGCAGCCGAAGTGTTGGGCAATGAAAATATCCGGGAAAGGGTACGCCCGGCCTGCCTGCACCTGGCGGAAGTAGTACTGCTGTCCGCCGTTGACAGCGACGGGGCCATCCTCTACGAAGCCTGCCCCCTCGGCCTGAAGGATGCCGACAAGCATTGGTGGCCGCAGGCGGAGGCCGTAGTGGGCTTCTGGAACGCGTGGGAGATGACGGGGGAGGAAAAATACGCCGAAGCGGCCGTCAATTGCTGGTCGTTCATCAAAGCTCACCTGCTGGACCAGGAAGAGGGCGAGTGGCACTGGCGGACGGACCGCTGCGGCCAGCCTGTTCTCAGTGAGGATAAGGCCGGGCCGTGGAAGGCGCCGTATCACAATGTGAGGATGTGCCTGGAGATGGGGAGGCGGTTGGGGTAGGACCCTGTCAGGGTGCGATTTTCTATCGCGCTCTGACTTACAAGTCCTTTAGTGAAAATCCCCGGTATTCCAGCTGATACCCACCTAATTTTCGCTGAAGCTGATGGGACTTAAACCTCAATTGCTGCTCCGAATATTCCTTTTCATTCCGTTTGACCTCTGCAAAAAGAGCCTTCTTCTCCAGGTGGTTGATTGCCACGATGTCTATCTGGTTTTTGAATCCTTTTTCCCAGTAACTGCCGATCTCTCCCCAGTCGCCCGACAGCGCTAATTTCTCGGTAAAATACTTTTCCAGGAACCGGCCGCTGTAAGTTGGAAAATCCCTCATGACAAGCGATTTGAGGTATTCGAAGTTGCCGATCTCGACGGCTCCTTTGTTTTTGTAAATGAACCGGAACCAGAAATGGAGGAAGTTGTCTTCTATTTCGTATTTGATGTTCCTGCCGCCCGGTTTTGAGAAGATGGGCCGCACTTTGCGGATGATGTGATACTCCGTTTCGAGCCGGCTCAGGAAGCCGCCGACGTCTTTTTTCAGGACACTTTCTACCTCGCTTCGGGAGGTTTTGGAGGAAGCGAGCAATGAAAGTATTGAAAAATAGGTTGCGTAATCCTTACCGAATTCTTCTATCAATACATTTTTTCCTTCGTCCAGGAGAAGGGAGTTCTCCCGAAACACTTCATCCAGCATGGCCTTGAAAGTGAAAATATTTTTGTCTGCGAACTGTTCCACATATTTGGGTACACCCCCTGTAAAAATGTAGAAAGACAGCAGGCTTTCGGAGGAATAATCCGGCTGAAACTGAGCGATGATATCCTTCAGGACATTTACTGAAAAGGGCTTGATGTGCAGGCGTTCGTTGGCGCGCCCAAACAGCGGTTCCCGGTTGTCCTCAAATATTTTTTTCATCATGGAATGCACCGACCCGCTCACTACCAGGTTCATTTTGGTTTGGTCTTTTTTCTGGTCCCAGGCAGACTGCATCTCGCTGAATATGGCGGGGTTGATGCGGTTGAACTCTTGAAATTCGTCGATAACCAGAGTTATTGGTTGGCTTTTGGTGTAATCCAGCAATAATTCGAAGATGTCTTGGAAGCGGCTAATCTCTCCATAAATGTTAATGCCAAGCGTTTCCCGGATCTGTTCAGTATATTCGTCACATAGCAGCTTTTCATCTTTTCTGGCAACGAAAAAATAAAGGTACTGCTCCCCTTTCAGGCTTTCCAGGATGAGCCTGGTTTTGCCGATGCGCCTCCGCCCGGTTACCACCGTCATTTTTGAGGACTTGTGGCTGGCCCGCCTTGTTCCGGCCAAAAGCTTCAGCTCTGATTCCCGGTTGATGAATTTCATAATGCAAAGATAAGGTTTTTTAGTAACATAGGTTACAGTAACAATGATTACCGTAACTTGTGTTACGAAAAAATAATAGCCCTGAAATTCAAAAGCTACTGGAACATTACCCCCCTGCCGGGAGTTGAAAACAGAGGCGTTGGTGAAGGTGGCCTTGTCCAGTTGTTATGCTTTCATCTCATGCCTGTGCTTCTTCAAAATGCTCCCGAAACGGCAAGATAAACCGCTCACGCCTCGAATAAACCGAAAACACCACCCGTGCAAACTGATCTTTGTACTTCCCGAACAGCAGTTCTTTAAACCACCTGGCAATGTCAGCCGGGTCATTCTGAAAAACGCCGCACCCCCAGGCGCCAAGGATCAGGGTCTTGTGCCCATGCTTTCTGCAGAGCGCCAGCAGCATGTCCATCCGTTTCCACATCACGCAACTCCTTCGATCATTGTGCTAACCCATCATCCTGGCAAAGACGATCAATCTGACGATGAATGTAAGGATCAGAATGTTTAACAAAGCGCCGATTCCTTTTACATATCTTAATTTTTCCTTCCGGACATAGCTCAGGATGGTAAAAACCACACCAGCCAGACAGGATAGCTGAGTGGCGATGACCAACCCCCAAGGTGGCAATGTCAATTCTCCTGGTTTAAAACTGGATGGGATCATGCTAAAAAGAAGGACAATCAGGATCACTGATACCAGTGCAAAAGCAAAGGATAATTTCGAAAAGAGATTGCCCTTTTTTACATGAAGTGGGCTATCCAGTATTTTTTGTTCCTGGCTGAGGCAGGGTAGCTTCTCCTGATAAGTTTGTCCGGAGGCGGTGGGAGAGGGCACAAGTGGAACAGGGTGATGAGCAAAGAATATTACAAGAGTTGATTTTCATAAGGCTAGTTTATTTTTTATATGTCAAATTTAACACAAAATGTTGCCCTCTTCATCCGGGCGCCATCCTTCCTCCGTCATTCCTGCAGCACTACTTTTTCCACCCAAACCAGCCTGTCGCCTTCGAAAACCTGGATGAAGTACAACCCGGCCGGCAGCCGTTCCAGCGACAAGGCGTATTCCTCCCTGCCCGGCAGCAGTTCGCCAGATTGCAGGCTGCGCCCCCACTGGCCGATCAGCCGGTAATGAGCGCCGGGTAGCAGGGAGCCATCCACCCGCAGGGAAAGCTGCCCGGAAGTGGGGTTGGGAACCGCCCGTATGGCCAGGCCGGGTTTGGGCTGAACCCGGGTATTGACCGGGTTGCCGCATTGCAGGAGGAAATAGCTCACTTCCTTGGTGCAATCGCTGCAGGTGGCCCGGAAGGTAAACGTGGCGTTGGCCTCATACAATACCAGGATCTCGTCGTTGGCGTTGGGAATGAGCACGCCGTCCTTGAGCCACTGATAAGTGCACACCGCACCTTCGGGTGGGTTCTCGACAAACCCTTCCAGGATGATGGTTTCGTCATTGCACCGGAAACAGGGTGCGATGAGCCCCACCTCCATCGGCGGCCCGATGTACACCACTTCCGACCCTGCCGTAGAATCGCAGCAGACATCCTCCGCTACGGCATAGTAATTGCCGGCCAAAACCGGCCCGCTGTGGGTAAAGGTGGCGGGAGAGGTTGCCGGATTTGTCGTTCCCAGCAGCAGGCCGTCCTTGTACCAGAAGACGAATATCTCACAATCCGGCCCGGGAAGAGGGGTAAAAGCCATCGCCATATCCACCTGTCCAGGGTAACAATCGTCATCCTCCATGGCGGAAAAGCCGGTAATGGACAGTTCTTCCCGGACGTCTATCATCAGGCTGATGGTATCTTCCGGGCAGGCGCCGTTCTTCTTTTTTATGCTGTACCAGGTGTCCTCATCCAGCGGATTGGTATTCCATGTGGCGTTGGTGGCGCCGGCCCCTTCGATGGGCTGGTAATCGGTATCTGCTGTTCGTACACACCACCGCCAGTTACTGGGGTCCGGGCCCACGCACTTGGGATCGTACCGGAGGGTGGCGTCCTCCCCCGGGCAGAACGGCATGGCTTCATCGGGGTCGAGGAAAAGCTCTCCGGTGGGCGCTTCCGAATTGTAGATGGTAATAGTAGTATTGTGACCGGTGGCGCCGCACAGATTGGTGACCTCTGCAGTGATCAGGTGCTCGGAAGAACAATCCATAGGCCCGCCGGTGAAGGACAGCCCGGTGGGGACATAGGTATCCGATGTAGCGCCCGGCGCCGCCTCGCCGTCCTGGTACCACTGGATGGTGTAAGCACAGGCCGGATGCTCATCGGAAGAGAAGGTGATCGGCTCGAAAACGGCGGGCAGCGCATCGGAGCAGTAGGGGCCGTTGGCGTTCTCCAGGCTGCCCGCCCCCGGCTGGCAGATATAGATAGTGGCGATATCGGAAACGAGCCGGCTGCAGGGGCGGCCGGGCAGGAATGCCACCTCGGCGTAGACGCAGGCCGAATCAAATTCGGAATAGAGGGCGGGGAAAAACGGCAGGTCCGCAATGCCGGGCGCCTGGTAGGCGAGGACGAAAGACTCACAGGGCGCCGGAGCAACGTACCACTTGATGTAATCCACGCCGGTAAGGAAAGGGAGATCGCCCTGCAACGGTATGGATATCATCTCTTCCTCGGCACATACGGCCAGGCCATCCACCGTTATCTCCTCGCAGCAGGGGGTGGCCACAGTGATGGAATCCACGCAGGTAATAACGCCGAACGGGCACGGAAATTCAAAACTGAGCACGAAGGTAAGCTCCGCCGGCAGGGGCGGCGCCACTTCGATGGCCCCGGAAATGCCGGGCAGTTCACCGTCCAGTACGGAGACCACCCCATCCTGGCTGCTGACGCCCACAACGGCGCTCCCGTCGGGGAGGGTGGTCAGGTTGTCCACGCAAATATCGAACAGATACTGTCCGGAAGCGGCCCCGCAGTCTAGAGTTGCGCCGCAGATGCTGGCGCAGTCCCGGCAGCCATTCACCACTACGGAAAAGCTGCACTGGGAGCTGTTGCCGAAGATGTCTGTCGCCGTCGCCGTGACCACCGTTTGATCGCAGGAGAAGAAACTCCCGCTGCTGATGTCATAGGTGATGCCGTCCAGCTGGCAGTTGTCGATAGCAGTGGCGTCCGGGTAGCTGACGTTGGCGCCATCCGAACAGCCGGGCACTTGTTCCACCACCGTGCCCGGGCACTGTATCTGCGGCGCTTCCTCATCCACCACCGTCACCCGGAAGGTGCAGGGCAGGCTCTCGTTGCCGCAGTTGTCGATGGCGGTGGCGGTGACGTAGGTGACCCCTTCATTGACCTGGGGCGGCAGGCCCATTCCCGAGCCCTGGGTGTCTCCCGTCAGGGAATAAGAAAAGATCTCGGGCGCCGGATCGCAGTTGTCCGAAATGGCCAGGCCAAACCCACCGGTGTAATAGCAGGCACCAGGGTCTGTAGAGTAATCATAAGTTCCGGAGCAATTGATCACTGGTGGCATACTTTCCGCAGGAATAGACACCATTTCCTCGTACGAGCAGGTGCGGCCGTCCAGGTACTCCACCGTCAGGCAAACGGGCAGGGCGGCGCCACACTCGCCGAGGGTAAGCACCGGCTCCGCTTCGGTGGATTCCGGCACGCCATCGCAGTTGACGTCCCAGGAGTAGGTGTTCACCAGGATGATGCCCACCGGCTGAGGAGTGAACTGGGCGGTATTGCAATCCGCCGGCTGCCAGGTGAAGGAGATGAGGCAGGTGTCGGACGGAGGGCAGGAGAGGCATTTGAAGATCTCTACGTCGCCTTGCTGGACTTTGTTGCCATAACCCGGGTCTCCGTCAAAATCAATCAATATGCTTTCACAAGCATCGCCATCAAGAGCGGCAGTAGGGGTGCCTTGTATGCCATATACAGCATTACTGCAACTACCAATACAATACAAACAATCACCTGATGCCCACATCATCTGGTCACAATCAGAAGGGCCGATTATTGCGGGGTCGAAGCTGGCGTAGCCATAATCCACTCCACCGGCGGTAGTGGCCCCTCTGCTTTCATGGCCAGTGGAACCCAGGTTGTATTTCAGGTCATCGGAATAATCGCTAAAAGGCAGGGCGCCATGTCCGGGCGTTAGTTCCCAGGCCAGGCCATTAAACTGGTATTCCAATACCCGGGATTGATGGGAGTACCATCTGAAATAATCATTTGGAGGTACCTGAGTGGCATCTCCACAATCCTTACGCATGGAACGTTCGGCGAGCAGCATAATACCCCCTTCGGAAAAGGCAATATCGGATACGGGGTTGGAGTAGCCCTGAAAGTTGGCCTGGTTATAAGTATCGATATGGTCGGGCAGTTCAATGGCCAGGGCTTCCGGGCCGGCAAAGCCGCCGGTAGTTTCATCGATCGGCATGCACCAGATCTCGTTCTTTTCATCGGGGTTGCGCCTGCCCCGGTCTTCGGTCCAGCGGCTGTAGTACAGCTTGCCGTCCAGTTTATTATAGGCAATGCCCCAGGGGCGTTGGCCGAGGGCCACGAAGTTCGGATCGTTATCAGATATCGGGTTGGGGCCGGAAAAGGGGTCAAAGAAGTCCACCACCGTATTGCTGTTGAGGTCGATCCGGTAGATGAAGCCGTCGTGAAAGTTGGTGGCGAACAGCTGGTGGTGGTCGTGGTCATAACAGATATTGCCGTAGCCGGCGCCGTCGCTGGGAATGGTGGTTCCGCCGGGCGTGAAACCGCCCTGTTCAGCCAGGGTGCTGATCGCATCAAAGGCGTCGATCCGGTAAATACGGGAATTACCACTCGGGCCGAAGGCCGATTGCGTGTCATTTAAAAAAGAGCACCCGTAAATGGTGCTGGAAGCAGCGTAAATATTGTTCTGGTTGTCGATCGCAAGGCCGAATACCAGGCCCAGGTTGGTAAAGTTCCAGCTATTCGGGCCATCCACATCCGGGTGGTAAATGTTTCCTCCACTTAGATCCATGGCGTAGTCGCCGGGATTATAAGCATCCAGGTTGCGAACGTCGACGATGCCCAACACCGAGGAAGTAAGATCTACACTGGAGTCAGCATTGTTATTCATAAAACCCGGAAAACAAGAGACCACCGCCTCTCCGCAATTCCGGCACACCACCGTCACGTCCACCTGAAAGGAGGCCTCATTGCCACAATCATCAAAAGTGATGAAATTGACCGTGGTGGTGCCCTGAGGGTAGGTGTCGCTGGCGTCGCCGCTGTTGTTGTAGTCATTGATCCAGGCGCCGAACCGGCTGCAGTCATCCACGGATATGAAAAACGGGAAAGTAACTTCCGCCGTACAGTTCCCATTCCCGTCCGGGCTGCCGATCACGATGATGTCCTGGATGTCGGGAATAGCGGGAGGCGTCACATCCCCCGATGTAGAAACCACTTCTTCGTAGGAGCAAGTTCTGCCGTCTCCGTATTTCACGGTGAGGCAAACCCGCAGGGTCGCGCCGCACTGGTCGAACTGGAGCAAGGGGTTGGAAGCGACGGATTCCACCGTGCCGTCGCAGTTGGCGTCCCAGGAATAGGAAACGATGGGGACATTGCCGGACGGAACGGGATTGAACTGCACCTCTCCGCATTGCTGAGGCGACCAGGTGAAGGCTATTTCGCAGGGTATGGTGGTGCAGAAATCCTCGCACTCATAATTCAAAGGCATACTCGTAAGAGGGGTTGGAGGCGGCAGCGTGTGAGGGGCCACCGTCACGTCGATAGGGCTTTTCTGCAGAGCGAAACTGGAAACTGCCGGTGGGGCGTCCATCCGGCAGGGAGAAGACAGATCGAGGTCGAAATTACCGACAAGGATATCCTGGTTCCCGAACCCGCCGGCGGGGTTCAGGCGGCCGTCGGTATAGAAGATCCGGTCGAAATAAAAAGAAACCATCAGCCGGGGGCCATTAAACTGGGTGGCCTCGCCAGGCAGGAAGCGGGCATAGTCCAACTGCGCCCCCAGCGCCCCGAAACTAATCCGGTGAATGTAATTAAAGTTGTCTTCCGACGAGCCGAAATTGGTGGGGCCGACCGCATAAAACCGGGACCGAAAATCAATCCCTACTTCCCGAAAAAGCGCAACCTCCTCAAACCGTAGTCCTGTAATATTGTCAAACAGGGGGGTCAGGAAGGAGAAAAAAGCCTGAGAATTGGCAAAATCGGAACCGACAAGCGCAATATTACCACCTGGCGCCTCCATGCCGTCGTAAATGTCATATCCCGTCTCGAATTTATAGGCCTGAACGACCCCTCCTGCCTCTCCGTCGATTTCCACCACGATCCCGTCGTTGGTGGGAGAATCGTTCCCTGTGAGTACGATATCACCATTATTGGGGGTGCCGCCATCGAAAAAATTAACGGCGAAGAGGCCGCGGTGAAACTCATCATCCGGCACCGCCGTGCCGCCATAATCGTACTGGTTGGCCCATATCACCCCTCCGTCGGCGTCGATGTTCATGACGAACACCCGGTCGGTGGCCGAAGGCGGCGGCGGATAGGCCGGCGGGTTGGCGTCCGGGTTGATGGTGCCGACGATGAAATAGGGAGCGTCCTCCTGCGGCGGGTCCGGGTGGCGGATGATTCGGTTGAAGTGCTCCCGGCCGGTTTGCTGGTACTTTCTGCCGAACACCAGTTGTCCGGAATCATCCACTTTTACAAGGATAGATTCATTATCCTGCGCCACGCCATTGACCTGAAAGGGTTCGGTAGCGCCGATGAGCAGGCATTCGCGGGTATCTTTGACGAGCTCGAAATCGTGGAAGATGGAGCCTTCATTGAGCTGGAAATCCCATTCCAGTTCCCCGGTGTTGCGGTTGAACTTGCTGAAGGTGGCGTAACGGACGCCCCCCTGCAGGCGCGTGCCAGCGACGTAGACGCCGTCGCTTTCGGGAAAAGACTTGATCTTGGTGGGGGTGTTGTGGGCTGTGTCCCCGTATATCTTGGCGAAGAGGGAGGCGGGCGGCGTGACGGTTACCATACCGTCGTTGGTATTCAGGCCATAGGGGAGGCAGTTACCGTCCACGACTTCAAAGGGGGTGGGGTTTTCCGTAAAGGCAATGGGTGTAACGTCCCCTGCCTGGCCTACTACGGTAAATTCCATAGTAATGATGGGGGCATTATCGGGTTGTTCTTCCCCGACAAGCGAATTGGAAAGCCAGCACACCGAAAGGCGGTTGCCGTTGGCGTAATAATCCTGGGGCATCAGACCGGACAATGGAACACTGTAAACCTGCTCTAATTCCAGCACCGCATCATCCCATTCAACAGAGAACTGCAGCCCGCTCACATCGACAAAACCATTGGCAATGATATCGACCGTAACCAGCTCTCCGGGTTCGCCCTCCACACTGGAAGCCGAAAGGGTCAGGAAGGGCGCACCGGGCGCATCGCCTTCACAATCGGTGGGATCGCCGATCTTGATCCCTATGAAATCAACAACCCTGTCGCTCTGCAGATTGGTGACCTGCACTTCCTCCACGAAGTTGGGAGGGTCGATGGGGGGATTCATGAAACGCCAGCTGGTATTGTTGGGAAAACTGGCGTCTCTGCCCAGGATCACCCGGCGTATGGCAGTCATATCGGTGATCGTAATGTCCTGCGAATTATCCACATCCGCAGCGATCAGATTAGGAAGAGCAAGCAGCGGATCGATAATCTGGATGTGCTTCCCGATGACGATCAGGTCCCGCACACTTACACATTCGGTGGGGTTGTCGTCTTTAAACGGCAACACAGACAGGTTGCTGCCCGCGGGCAGGTCCGTGAAAGCGTAGTCGCCGCTGTCATTGGAAAGGGTGTAGTCTTCTATGTCACCGCCGAGATAGACCACCACCTCCGGCACCGGCTGGCCGCTGAGGCGCTGGATATTTCCGGTGATGTCGTACTGTGCGTATGTAAAGCAAGCCAGGGCGGAGAACAGAGAACAGAGCAGTAGCTTTTTCATTGGAGTTGGAGTTTACTGTTTGTCACAAGGAATGATGGTGAGGGTGGCCGTATCGGAGCAACCGAGGCTGAGGTCGGTAACGGTAAGCGTATAGGTAGTTCCGCCGGCCGGCGGGATATCCGAAATTTCAGAGCCTTCCGCCGTTTGAGGCACCCCGTTGGCATCCGTCCACATCCATTCATAAACCAGGACGCTCTCCTCGCAACTGGAACGGGAATCGCCAGCCAATAGAGTAATGCTGCCGCCGGGGTAGGGGCACTCATCGGGGCAACTGATGGCGGCGTCCACCTCGCATACTTCCAGGCAGCACAGGTTGGAGGTGATGGTGTAGCATTCGTTGGAGGCCGTGTACTGAAAGCAGGTATTACTCTGCAGGGTGTACTCCAGTATGAGGGGGCTTTCCTGTAAAGCGATGCCGTTGACGTACCAGGTGTATTCCACGCCGGGTTCTTCGTAGGTGACGTAAGGTTCCACCACATCGCCCACGCACCACGTCAGCGGTTGGCAATCGATGAAGGCGGGCTCGGCGGGAGGTTGTATTTCCCGGATCTCGATGATATTGTCGCTCTGGCAGGGAGCGCAGGCCGAGGGGCTGCTCATGGGGTTACACTTCACCCGGTAGAAAATACTGGTGGCATCGCCCTCAATGATGAGGTTGGTATTCTGAATGGTGTTGGAAGAACCGAGCGGGAACCAGGTCACCTGGTCGTAAGAATACTCCCACTGTATCACACAGGTGTTCTGATCAAAACCGATGGCCTCCAGGGTGAAAGCGCTGTTGGGGCAGGCTTCGTAAACCACCAGCCCGGCCTCCACCTCCACGGGGTTCAAAACCGGGGCCTTCAGGATGATGGAGTCACAAACCGGCTGAGGGTCAACGTTGATACACTGGGTAAATGTCTTTTTCTTGCCGGCGCAATTGCTCACCTCCGCCTGCAGGCAAATGTCCTCGGCGCCGACGGCAATGACACTATCCATAAAAAAGCTGATCTGCCCTTCCTGCTCCGGCAGTTCCTCGCCATTCAGGCGCCACTGAATGCTGACGAATTCGCCGGGCGGGCTGACGAAGGGGTCATCGGGCAGGAGCTCCACTTCGAACGATACCGTATCCCCTTCGCACAGCCCTACGGACAGGTCGAAATCATCGCCGGCGGTTATCTCCAGAGCGGCGCCGGTTATCGGGCAGCAGATGCGGAGGGTATCTTCAGCCGTGAAGTATTCACAGAGGAAGGGCGCGTCGTCGATGGTGAGCTTTGCCCGAAATGCCCTTTCTACATAACCGTCCGTGTTGTTTCCACAGTCTATGCTCAGCACTTCATGGCCGGCGGGAACAGGGAAGGTGTAATCCGAAAACGGAGGCGCGGTTATCACCTGCCACCCCATGCCGTCGCCGTCGTTGTACTGCCATTCCAGCGTGGTATTTTCGGCAGTCGGCAGGTTCAGGATGCTGAACAATAGCGGGTCGCCGCTGCATATCTCTTCCACCGGTGCTCCGGTAATCAGCCCCTGCAGTTCGAGTTCCAGGTTAGTGAAATCGGGAATATCCGCCACGGCCACCTCGAAGCTTTCCACATCGTGGCAGCACTGGCTGCCCATCGGGTCGTTGCTGCAAGCCAGGCCGGGCTGGTAGTAATAGGCGGAGAAGTTTATCGGGCTCTCTGCCCCTTCATTGATGCAGATATCAAAGGAGACAGCGCTGGGCGAATCGGCGTAATGGGGGGGCGACTCCAGGGGTGGGCTTCCGAGCTCTGAGAGTGGAAAGGGCGCCTGGCCCGACGGCTCGACCGAGATAGCTGACAGATTGTTGTGATCAGCATAAAGGACTACCCGGTGTTCCAGCGCCAGGCCGCCGAAAAAGGCCAGTAGGGTAAAGCAATCTCCCGGGCACAGGGTATCCGTAGGCATCCCGATAAGGGTGAAATCGCAGCTCAGCGGGAAGATGATCACCCCTATATTAACGGATTTTTGCAATTGGCCGTCCACCAGTTCGGTGGTTTCCACCTGCCAGGCGTACTGGCTGCCTGGGCTGAAAGCAGTAACTCCCGCTCCCATCGGGTACTGGAAAACCGTATCGCTGATGGCGCTTTCTTCAAAGAACAGGCCGGTATCCGGCAATTCGTCTGGCGGAGGGGCTCCCGGTGTCTGCTGGAGTATTTTCAGCCGGTAATTTCCCGTATACCCGGCCAGGGCCGTCCATTCAAAGGACAGCGCCTCTCCCTGCATCAAATTGAGGGTGCCCATGGGAGAGAGCAGGAAAAAGGAAACAGCCGCCGATGATTTTTCCCCACCGCCAAATTCTTCCCGGCCAGAGAGAAATTCACCCGCCGGCTTACCGGACAGCAAAATCAAAAGAGAGATACACAGGAAGAGAGAAGTGTAGTTAGATGTTGCCATAGCTGGTGTTTTAGCTGTTTATGCTCACTTTTTGTGTTTATTTATGGAAATTATTCCGGCAATGCCTTTTTGGATAGGGCAAACGTCCCAAACTCCTTTACGATATTTACCCCCCTCCCGAGGTTTATCGTAATGTATGGCTCATAGGAAAAGAGCAGATCCAGGTGAGCGTATTTTTCAAATGAAAGCAACCCGAAAATAAATTGAACAGCACATACAGTGCCCAGTACAGATAATACATTTTTCCCCTGAGGAAAAACAAGATCAGGCCGTTGAGGAAAAATGGGATCAGTATGCCCAGTAATAGGTATCTTTCCACTTCCTGTGAAAAGGGGTTTTCTTTCAGGTACAACCAGTATGTTTCCGAGGATATTGGTTTAAGCTTTCCTGGGGGTAAGGGTGCGAACTCGTCTAGGCGCGCCAGGGCCTTTTCCGCTACCATCTCGTTGGTGGGGCCTGTGAGGTTGCACCATTCCTGTGGTTGCCCCATTTCTTGCCCGGTGCATTGAGCATCGGCTGTATATATGGACAAAGCGGCCAGGGCCAATAGCAAAAGGGTTTTGGTTTTAGGCATCTGAGTCGGTGCATAGTTGCATTAATTCATTTTTTTACGATAAAAATACTTACAATGTTGCAGGGGGTCAAATAAAAATTTTAATATTTTTGAAATTAACAAAATATAAAATGTTTTTTGGGCGTCTATCCCCTCAAAAAAACTCATCCTCTTCACTCCTCCAGCGCCTCCCCTCCGTCCGGCACATCACCCAATAGGCCTCTGGACTCATCCCGGATTGTTCCGCCTCCTTCGCCAGAGTATGCCCCTCGGTCGCAAACGTATCGGCAGCAAGGGGGTATATGCGTTTCGCCCAGGCACAATTCACCTCCCATTATAGGAAAGTATTTTGCTGAAGAGCAAACCGGGCCTGATAGACCCCGGCCATCAGATTGAAAAATAGTCGCTGATCGGAAAAATTGCCGGCCAGGCCATCTACCGGAGAGAGCGCTTAGTCGAGGTTGGCTGGCATCCGCCGGGCGGCGGCCGTAAATTGAAGGGCAAAGACAATGAGAGTAAAGCAAAAAACGGAACTGGTGTTTTCATGGCTATGGGGTCACAGGTGAATTTTTCTCAGGGAACCGACGGGAAACATAGGTTCCCGTTTTGGCCATCCCAAATTACTCAAAAAATACCGTTTGATCAGGCTCATTGTAAATTCGGTAGCTTCTATTTAAAATTCGGTGGGGTTTGGCGGAAATCCGGTATTGGATATTCAGAAACTCGTCGGCGAAACCGGCGGGAACGGCCGTGAGTGCACATTGACAAACCTCACCCTCTATCGTTGAGGCATTCCGCCGAATTTTAGTAAATTGTACCGTCTTCCGATACTAATTAGTCAGTCGGACAGATTTAGATTGGCTGGCTCAAATTAAGCGGCAATGGGAAATTGCCGCTTAATGTATGGCCTTCAAGCGCTAATAGGAAATTAGCGCTTGAATTATCATATTTAAAATAAATTTGTCCGGCTACTTTTTAACAAACGACGCGATCCTTTGCGCGGAACAGAGCATGAGGCATAACTACCCAGGGTATAATCGTTTACTCCGTCCTGATTCGGGAATGGGGCGGTGGTTCTTTGGGCCATCGGGGGAGGAGGGGATGTTTAAAGGGCTGTATTGTTATATTGTTGAATTGTTATATTGTTGGATTGTTAAATTATTAAATGGTTATTTTGCTGGGCTGGGATGGCTTCGCACGAGAACAATCCAACAATCTAACAATCTAACCATTGCCTGCATCCTTGCTCTGTCGCTGGCCCTTCTCCCGCTTTCCCTCCACGGGCAGGGCAGGAGCACTAACTACCGTTTCGAAAAACTTCCCGCCGAGATCGGCTTTTCCAATACGGGCGTGAACGACATCCTCGAAGACCACTACGGCTTCCTGTGGATGGCCACCTGGTCGGGGCTGGCGAAGTACGACGGGTACAGCGTAAAGATGTACCGCCAGCAGCCGGATAATGCCAATGGACTGAAAAGCAACAAAGTCACCCAGTTGTTTGAGGACAGCCAGGGCAACCTGTGGGCCGGCACCAACTACACGGGGTTTTACCGCTACAACCGCGAGTTGGATGTATTCGAGCAGTACTGCCGCGACCCCGAGGACATGAACAGCCTGAGCAACGACAACGTCTGGGCTATTTTTGAAGACAGCGAAGGCACCTTCTGGGTCGGCACCGAGCGGGGCCTTAACCGCTTCCGGCCGGAAACGGGCCAGTTCGTCCACTATATGAATAACCCCGCCGACAGCCGGAGCCTGAGCCACGATTTTGTCTATACTATTGCCCAGACCCCCGACGGGTCATTATGGGTGGGCACGGAAGAAGGGCTGAACCGGCTGGTGCGCAAAGACGGAGAAGAATATTTCATCCGCTATAACCTGGCGCCGGAGGGCGTTTCCGGCGACCTGTTCCTGCCTCACAATTTCATTTACAGGATCATTCCCTCCCGTTTCGATCCCCATGTTTTCTGGGCCTGCACCAGTATCGGGCTGAAGAGAGTGCGCTTTTCTTCTGATGACCCCGCTTTCATCGAAGTAAAATTTTACGGCCATGCGGCTGATGACCTTCACAGCCTGAGCCATCCTTTTGTTCCCGATGCGCTGGAAGAGGATGCTTCCCATGTCTGGGTGGCCACCTACAACGGCCTCAACCTGCTGGATACGAAGAGTGGCAGCAGCCGCCATTTTACTTACAGTAAGAACGACCCCGGCAGCCTGAGCAATAATGTGGTGATGTGCCTGTCCAAAGACCGCACGGGCAACCTGTGGATCGGGATGGACAAAGGGGTGAACAAGCTGAACCTCAACGCCAAGGCTTTTCTGAGCATCCGCCCCGATATGGGCGGCAGCACCTGTAACAACGTGACCTGCCTGGCCCCGGCTTCCGGGAATACGGGCCTGTGGGCGGGGTCGCGGGGCGGGGGGCTCAACTTTCTGCCAGCCGATGAAGAAGGCAAGCTCAACAATCCGGTAAGGAATTACCGTTTCGCCGCCCCGAAGATGCCGGAACTGGCCGGGTTCATTTCCGGGCTGCTGGTGGACCGCGACGGCTGGCTCTGGATAGCTACCGACGGCGCCGGGGTCATCAGGGTGAAGGAGTCCGGCATCCCGCAGCAGAGCGGAACGCTGCGCAGCTTCCAGCAGTATACCAAGAACGACAGGCTCAGCGATGACTACGTGATGTCCTTGCTGCAATCGGTAACAGGCGACATCTGGCTGGGCTATTGGGACAAGGGGCTCGACCGTTATGATCCCGCCACGGGTACGTTCCACCACTATCTGGCCACCAGGGGGCTCTCCCTGAACTTTCAGGATTTTCCCGTCGTCCATATCACCGAAACGCTAGAAAAGGGGCAGCCTTTTCTCTGGATCGGCACGCGGGGTGGCGGGGTTTACAAACTAAAATTCGACGAAGAGCACAATGCCCTGGATCTCTTGCAGCGCTTTCGGTCGGATGGGACAGAGGAAGGAAGCCTGAGCAATAATTTCATCAATGGCTTCCTGGCCGACCGGCAGGGCCGGCTTTGGGTGGGGACCGACAGCGGATTAAACCTGCTGGACAGCAAAACCGGTAAATTTACCTCCTATTTCGAACGCGACGGGCTGGCAAACGGCATCGTACAATCTATCCTGGAAGATAATGAGAGCAACATCTGGGTCAGCACTCAGCAGGGCATCTCCTGCCTGCACTTCGCCGGAGATACCATGACCGTAAAGAATTTCGATGCCTTTGATGGCCTGCAGGACAATTTTTTCAACGATGATGCGGCCGCCACCACGGCCGTTGGCCATCTGGTCTTCGGCGGAGTGAACGGCCTGTCCATTTTCCGCCCCGAAGAGATCCGGCCGGACACCATCCCGCCGAAGATCGCCATTACGGACTTTCGCCTCTTCAACCGCTCGGTGCCCATCGGCAAGCTGGAGGACGGGAGGGTGATCCTGTCGAAGAGCATTTCTGAAACAAAAAAACTGGAACTGGCCTACAGTGACCAGGTGGTTTCCTTTGAGTTTACCGGCCTGCATTTTGGTGAGCCCAAGAAGATACAGTACGCTTACCAGTTGGAAGGCTTCGACCCCGATTGGGTCTATACCGGCGCCAGCCAGCGTATTGCCCATTACACCAATTTGCCGTATGATGACTTTGTATTCAAGGTGAAGGCATCCAATGGCGACGGCCTGTGGAGTGAACCGGTGGAGTTGCGCCTTTGTGTCTCTCCCCCATTCTGGCTCACCGGCTGGGCGTATGCCCTATATGGGTTACTGGCCGCCTTTCTGGTTTATGTGGCCCTTCGGGTGACGAGGCTGCGGGCTGAGTTCCGCCACAACCTGGAGCTGGAGCGGGTAGAACGGGAAAAGCTGGAGGAGGTGAACCGGCTGAAGCTACAGTTTTTTACCAATATTTCTCATGAATTGCGCACCCCTCTCACTTTGATCATCAGCCCTTTGGAGCAATTGCTGCAGAACCCCGCCGACCGCAAAGCGCACCGCCTGTTCACCCGCATGCACTTCAACGCCAACCGCCTCCTGACGATGATCAACCAGCTGCTCGATATCCGCAAGAACGAAGCGGGGCTTCTGAAGCTGCACGTCTCGGAGGGAGATATGGTGGATTTTGCCCGGGAGATCACCACTTCATTTAAGAACCTGGCCAGGCAGCGGAATATCAAACTTTCCTTTTCAGCGGAACCGGATGTTATTCCAGCCTGGTTTGACCACGACCAACTGGAAAAAGTATTGTTCAACCTGCTTTCCAACGCATTCAAATTTACGAACGATGGCGGGAAGGTATCGGTCGATATCCGGCGGCCCGGCCCGGTGGTGATCAGCGTTAAGGACACGGGGGTGGGTATTCCTGCCGGCCAGAGGGAAAGCATTTTCGAGCGCTTTTTTCAGGTGGAAAAAAGCAATGAATGGGCCCGGAAGGGCGGCACCGGCATCGGCCTTTCCCTGGCCAAAATGATCGTAGAGAAGCATCACGGCAGTATTGAGGTGGAAAGTGAAGAGGGCAAGGGCTCTGTTTTTCGGGCCAACCTGCCGGTGGGCCGGGAACTGTTCAGTGAGGAAGAGCTGCAACCCATCGAAAAGGCCGTCAACGGTACGCCGGCTTTCACCCTTCCCGACCCGCCGGAAGACCT
Source organism: Lewinellaceae bacterium (assembly GCA_020636315.1). GTDB lineage: Bacteria > Bacteroidota > Bacteroidia > Chitinophagales > Saprospiraceae > JACJXW01. The sequence goes on along the minus strand of JACJYA010000002.1, from coordinate 580,610 downwards.
GCCGGAGCCTGCTCCACAAAACGGGGTGCCGTTCCTGAATGGCGGCGCAGAGCAACCGCTGATCCTACTGGTGGAGGACAACCCCGATATTCGCGCCTACCTCCGGGACAACCTGGAGGCTCACTACCGCATCATCGAGGCCTCAGATGGGCAGGAGGGGCTGGAAAAGGCCATCGCCGAACCTCCAGAGCTCATCATCGCCGATATCGCTATGCCGCGAATGGATGGCATAGAAATGTGCAGCCGGGTCAAGTCCAATATCAACACGAGCCACGTCCCGGTCATTCTGCTGACCGCCCGCACCTCTCTGGTATTTAAGGTAGATGGCCTGGAAACGGGCGCTGATGACTACGTCACCAAGCCCTTCCACATGCGCCTGCTCGCCGCCCGCATCAAGAACCTCATCAACAGCCGCCGGGCTTTGCGCGAGCGTTTCGCCAAAAATTTCGACCTTAGCCCCTCGGCACTGGCGCTCAATTCTGTGGATGAGCAGTTCCTCTCCCAGGTCAAAACCGTGGTGGAACGGCACATTGACGACAGCGGCTTCTCTGTTGACCGCCTGGCAGCTGCGCTCAATATGAGCCGCATGCAGCTATACCGAAAGCTGAAGGCCCTGACCGGGAAGTCGCCGAACCGCATCATCCGCAATTTCCGTCTGAAACGGGCGGCTCAACTGCTGGAATCTGGGCAGTATAACGTTTCCGACGTGACCTATATGGTTGGGTATAACGACCTGAAGTCCTTCCGGGACCAGTTCAAGAAGGAGTTCGGAGTGCCGCCGTCAGGGTATGGGGGGTGAGGAGTTGAGGTTTTTGATGTGTGATGTGTGATTTTCGATGTAGCCCGGATGGGGCGCCAGCGTTGTACATTTTGTGTAAAAATCAATCGTCAAACATCAAACATCAAACGTCAAAAATCAATATGAACATTAACGACACGTACGCCCCCGGCCATTACCAGGCTGTTCCCGGCCGCTATGAAACCATGAAATACCGCCGCTGTGGCAGAAGCGGTATTCTCCTGCCGATGATCTCTCTGGGCCTGTGGCATAATTTCGGCCATACCGACGATCTGGAAAAGGGGCGGAGGATATTGCGTACGGCCTTTGATAATGGCATTACCCATTTCGACCTGGCCAACAACTACGGGCCGCCTTACGGCGCTGCGGAAGAGAATTTTGGGCGCCTTTTCCGGGAAGATTTCCGGCCTTACCGCGACGAACTTATCATTTCCAGCAAGGCGGGTTGGGATATGTGGCCGGGGCCTTACGGCAATTTCGGCTCCCGCAAATACCTTATTGCATCCCTGGATCAGAGCCTGAAGCGCATGGGGCTGGAGTACGTCGATATCTTTTATCACCACCGCCCTGACCCCGACACCCCGCTGGAGGAAACAATGGGCGCTTTACACCATATCGTGCAGCAGGGCAAGGCGCTGTATGTGGGGGTCTCCCAGTATGATGCGGAAGGCACTGCAAAAGCTGCTCAGATACTGAAAGAAATGGGTACTCCTCTGCTCATCCATCAGCCGCGGTACAATATGTTCGACCGATGGGTGGAGAACGGGCTGCTGGATGAACTGGAGCGGCAGGGAACGGGAGCCATCGCCTTTTCCCCACTGGAACAGGGTATTCTGACCAATAAATATCTGGACGGCTTTCCGGAAGACAGCCGTGCCGTCCGGGACGGGCGTTACCTGAGTAAAAACCAGGTCACAGAGAAAAGGCTTGGCAAGGTTCGAAAGCTGAATGCCATCGCTGAGGCCCGGGGTCAAAGCCTGGCTCAGATGGCCGTTGCCTGGCTGCTGAAAGACGAACGCATCACCTCGGTGCTGGTGGGCGTGAGCCGGCCGGAGCAGTTGATGGACAATATCAGGGCGCTGGATAACCTGACCTTCTCCGAAGGAGAGCTTCAGGAGGTCGAGGCAATTCTGAAATGATTTTTGGAAGGGCTACTTTAAAGTGAGCCTCTCCAAAAAAACGCCGGGCCATTATTGGATCGGCCCGGCTGAAAACTAAGTAATGTATGCTCTTAATGTTTCAGGAACTTCGCTGAATAAACCTGCCTGTCCGTAAAGATCTTCATAACGTAGAACCCACTTCGCAGATCGGCCACGTCGATGGATGCGTAGGGGTTGCCAACGGACTTTATCAGCCTCCCGTTCATATCAAATACCTGAATGGTTTCGATATTGTCCAGCCCCTGGATGTACAGCTGGGAAGAGGCCGGGTTTGGGAAAATGCTTACTGCTGCATCCACCGGGTTTATGGTTCCCAAAACCACCTCTTCGTCATCGTAGCTGGTGAGGTTGTCAAAACAGATGCCGCCGTTGGTCGTGGTGCCTTCCTGCCCCAGGATCTGAAATTGTATCTCAAAGATCTGATCCTGGTATAAAACATTATCATAAGTCGTCAGCCAGGAGGGTATGGCGAAGCTGCTGAAGGGGAGGTAAACCTGCACCCATTCTCCGGAAGGGTCGGTCAGCATGCCACTGACGGTCTTGTCCCATTCTTCGGTGCCGCCGGTACTGTTGACAAATAGCTTTACTATGAAGGAGACATTACCGGGTACATCGGCCGGCTGGGTCACCTTATACCAGAAACTGATGCCGAGGTGTTCGGTCATATCGGGGAAAACGCCGGCTACGGTGTCGGCCGGAAGGAACTGCAGATCGACACTGCCGCCCCAGCCCTGGTCGCCGACGAGGTTGTAGGTAAGGCATCCGGCGCCGTCACCTTCGGCGGCGTCAGCGGAAGAAACCAGGGAATAACTGCCGTCGTTGCTGTTGATCCAGTTTCCTACGTTGTTTTCCACATCGTCGAAGTTATTGAGTTTGAAACCTTCGTAGAGGGTGACGTCGGCATCGGTGTAACTGGTCAGGTTGTCGAAGCAGATGGTGCCGTTGGTCTCCGTTCCCATTTGGTTGGTGACGATCTGTATTTCTATGGTATGTATCTTGTCTTTATAGAGTATGTTGTCGTAAATGGCTTCCCAGGAAGGAATGGCGAAATTATCGAACGGAAGTTTGGCTTCCTGCCACTCTCCGGAAGTATCGCCGATGACGTTGGTCAGGGCGGCGTGCCATTGTTCGACCTGGGTTCCATCTCCGCTGTAGATAAACAGTTTGACGTTGAGGTTGTACCCGGCCGTAACGCTGGCCGGCTGAGTTACCTTAAAGTTGAAACGGATACCATCTTCTCCCGAAAGGTCGGGGAACAGGTCTCCATCCGGGGTGAACTGCAGGTCAACACTGCCACCCCAGCTCTGGTCGGCGATGAGGATGTAGTCCAGGCAGGCCGCTCCGGCGCCTTCCACGGCATCGGTGGAGCTGGTGAGCGAATAGCTTCCGGCATCGCTGTTGATCCAGTTGCCGATATCGCCAACCACGTCGAAGCTTTCCAGCAGGGGGCCGATGTTGGTGGAACCGCCGCCGTAGGCGCTAAGGCCGTCGATCAGGATCTCTCCGGTGGTGGTGATGGCGTTGCTGGTTACGATCTGCATCTGTATTTCCGTGATCTGGTCCTGGTAGAGGATACCGTCGTAAGTGGTCAGCCAGGATGGGATGGCAAAGCTGGAGAAGGGGATCTTGGCTTCCACCCACTCGCCGGACATGTCGTCGATCACGCCGTAAAGAGAGGCATGCCATTCTTCAGTGCCACCTGTACTGTTCACGAAGAGCTTGGTGGTCCAGGCAACTCCATCGCCAACGCTTGCCGGAGTGGTGACTTTATACCAGAAGCTGATGCCTTCGGCTTGAGTGAGGTCCCCGTAGTTGTCCCCATCGGGGGTCATCTGTATGTCCACGCTGCCGCCCCAGCTCTGGTCGGCCACCAGGTTGTAGTTGAGGGCGATCGAGCCGGCGCCTTCGGCGGCATCCGTTGATCCGGTGAGGGTGAAACTGCCTGCGTCGGTATTGTCCCAACTGCCGATGGCTGCCGGGTCGTCAAAACTCTCCAAAAGTATATTCTGTGAAAAGCCCATCCCGCTCAGGAGTAAGCAAGCTGCCAAAATGGTGTAAAATCGCTTTTTCATAGGTTTTGTTTTTTGTTCGATGAATTGTTAATATGATTCCTGGTTAGCTTATCTGGCTGAATGAATGCCGGGGCACTTATTGCACCACGATCGTTTCCGCCGTCCTTTGCCCTTCTGCCTCCACCACGACCTGGAAAATGCCCTTTCCGAAGCTCAGGGGAATATTGATTTTCGCATCGGTGGCTTCCCGATGAAAAACCTGCCTGCCTGAAGTGTCATAGATCCTGATCTCCGCTGAGCCTGGTTTAGCTCTTTCGATATAGAGGATATCACTGGCAGGATTGGGGAAAACACGGAATTCCGGGGCTTTAGCGGGATTGCTGGCACCGGTAACGAGTTCATCTCCCGTCCTTATCACGAGCAGATCGTTGTGCAGCTCGATAGTGTCCGTTACTACGCTCTCGCCATTGTCAATGGTGACCTTATAGGTGCCTTTGAAGCCGCGCAGCCGGAATTCTCCGCCGGCATCAGTCAGGCCGCTTTCCTGGGTCCACCATTCATTAAACACCAGATCGATAAATGCCTGGCCGGCGGGCTTGAGCGACCAGTCCTGATAGAACATGGGCGCGTTGTCATACCAGTGTGCTCCGTCCCAGAAGCCCCACATCAGGAAACCGTCAGTGCTGGGGTGGCTGAACACCATGGCCAGGAAATCCCGCAGGTAGGTGGCCGCCAGCTCGTCACTCATCGCCTCGTTGGTGTCGTATTCGGTGATCTTGGCGGTGGTGCCGAAGGTTTGGTAGAAATCTTCCAGGATATCATAGACATCGTAAATGGAAGTGGGAAAACCGCCGATGTGCCCCTGAAAGCCGATGCCGTCGAGCCGTACACCGGCATCGATGAGTTCCCGGGCGAATTGCTTTTTGAGATCGTAGATCCCCCCACCGGTATTGCCCTGGCTGATGGTAACATAATCGTTGATGTAGGCCCTGGTGTTGGGGTCCACTTCGGCGAGCTTATTAAAGATCTCGGCGTATATCTCCCGGCCGGTGGGATAACCCGGCTGGCCCTGGAGGGCGTACTCGAGGTCTCGGTTGGTGGTGATCTCGTTGAGTACGTCCCATTCAGCGATGTTGCCTGCGATGCCGGGATAGGTGGTGATCTCTTCGATGTGGTTGAAGATGCGTTCTTTGATGTACTGGGGGTTATTCTGGTTGTCTTCTATATCAGGAGGCAGGTTACTCCATCCGGGCCAGACCAGGTTGTGCCCTCTGACCTGGATGTCATGGTTGCGGAGCCATTGTACGGCATTGGCCGTTTCCGGCTTGGTAGTGATCCAGTTTTGCTCCCAGCCCGGCCATTTCAGAGCATTTTCAAAGACCACCCAGTTGAAGCCGTGGCCCTGTCCGTCGAGGTCGAGCAGTCTGGCTTCGTAAGTAGGGTTGTGGCTGTTGTTGCCGGCAAAGAGCCGGGAGACGACGGCGGAGCCGAAGGCAAACTCGTGTTTCAGCATTTCCACCTCCACGGATGCTCCGGGGATGGGGCTGCCGTCCTGGTTTTCAACCCGTACCGTCAGGTTGGCTTTTCGGATCTGTTCGATGCGTTGGGCTGCTTCGGCGCGCCAGGGAGCATCGGGTTCCCAGCCTCCGTATTTATCGTTGTTGGATTGATTGGGAAGATCATCGACGGCAATAGCCGTGCCGTAGTCGAGAACGGCGAGCCCTCCGATTTCCACCGTTTGCGGCATCCAGGCCAGGTGCAGGCCAACCGTCAGTCCGTCCGGCGGGTAGGTTTGATTGGCGTCGAAGGGCACGAAGTACTGCGTCCACTGTGAGGATAAGGGGAGGGTGAGATAGATTTCCTTTTCATAAGTGGAGGAATTTTCCACGAACAGGCTCGCCTGCCCATCTCCCCCTTCGGCACGCAGCCAGACTACCAGCAGGCAGGCGCTGCCGCCACTGAGTTCCCGGACGTTCCGGATGCCGTACCCGGCGTCCCACTGGTTGGCGCCGGCGCTGTTGATCGTGATGCGGACTTTCTGGGAAAAGGCCTGGCCGGTGGCCGGTTCATTAGCGGCGGTGATGTCGCCATACCAGAAATCGCTATTCAGGTTGGCCGCTTCGGTGTTGTTGAGCAGCCAGGCTCCGGCGGGTAGCCCATAATTGTTCTGAAGGGTATTTTGAAGAGCGGTGTGGTAAGCGTCCTGGGCAATAGCCAGGGCACTCATCATTAAGAGCGCCAGTATCGGAACGGTGCGTTTCATACATTTTCAGTTGTGGTAAGTAGAAGCTCTCTGTTGTCTGTTTTATCAAAAATAATGGAAGACAGGTGGAATAAGGTGGGGTGTTTTTGTCAAAAATGGGGGGTGTTTGATGCCATTAAGTATATGGACTGAATTAATGAAGGGCTGAATGATTGAATATCCGCGCCTTAGATGGCACTTTGTGTTTCTCTAATTGTGTCCAGGTACTTATTTATTCCAAAATAACCTTGCCGCTGCGTAAATCGATCACCTTTGTAGCCGGCGCCTCATCGAATTTCATTTCAAAGCGCCGGCCGTTCTTCTCCCATTCCTTTACCCCTTCTTTCACGGAATGGATCATCAGGAGGTTTCCACCTCCGTAAACGACGTCCTTCAGCGGAGCATAGAACTGAACACCCGCCCGTTCAAATATCTTCCTGAATACAAGCGGATCGGATACGGGCACGCCCATGTACCAGGAGGAGTGTTCCGGAAACTTTTTATACCCGAACCCCGGTTTGCCCAGGCCGGCATATTGCCCGAGGACAACTGCTTTGTCATCCCGGATAAAAAATAAGGGGGCATAATCTCCCCATGCTTTCTGCTCAGGGGCCCCGGCAAAATCCGGATCTATCCGAAGGCAGGGCCTTTCGTAAAAAGACAAGGTGTCCAGGTTGATCCCCGTGACATCTGATACGGAGGAGAGGCTTATCCCATTACCTCCGATATATCCCGGCGCGTACATCCATATCAGATGGCGGTTTCTCCCGGCTATCTTGGTTTTTATGAGCTCCCTGTCTTTTTCGTTCATCACAAATACATTAAAAAAGACGACGGCCTTGTACCGGGAGATATCCACTTTGCCGAGGTCGTCGATGTGAATGGGGTCGAAAAGAGCGCCGGAATAGTAGAGGGCAAGGGTGGGCCAGTTGATCATCTGATGGGTTACAGGGCATTTGTTGTCAACCGTACCGGGCAGGTAGAGGATGCTCTCGGTATCGTAAACGGCAAGCACATCGGCTGCTGATGCAAATTCCTCGTGCAGGAATTGACCGGCAAGGGCCTTTACTCTTCCGATGTTCTCCATATAAACGGGGTTGTCCCAATATCCACTGCTGCCTGCTTGAATGTTATTATCATTTTCCGGGTTCAGGTTCATGCCTGCCGGGCCGAAATCATACAGCCACAGCCCCTGGCCTTTCAGTATGGGAAACATCATATTGCGCCGGATCATGGAGACATTCTCTTCCAGCGTCTTTTCGTAAACCTCGCGGTTGTCTTTATCGCCCAGCCAGGGCCAGGAACGGCGGGGCTGCTGGTCGTATTCATCCAGCCACAGCTTCCCGTTCAGGAATACCGAATGGATGAGGCCCCGGGAGCGGTACGGCTCTCCGGCGTGGTATCCGTTTTCGGGATAATACGCCTGGGGGCCGCTCAGATAATCAATGTATTCCGACTGCAATACTTTCTGCAGGGCAAGGTGCCCGGCGGCGGCCTGTCGGTGGAACATAGAAAAGAAGTAGCCGTAAAAAGCGCCTGTTATGGCCGGGCGGGGCCAGTTTTCTTTTACCACCTTACAGAAATGTATGATGTTGCCGGCCACCAGTTCGTGCTGGCATTCATAATAGTCGATGACTCTGCGGCCTTTTAGAGGATGGCGGAAAATGCCTTCGGTTATTACCGCACGCTCTTCTGTATCCGGTACCGAAACGGCATCGAAAGTGATGTCCGGGCTGCTCCATGCTTCCTGTAAGGCTTCAGCGCTTGTATATTTGGCCTTCAGCCACTGCCGGAAATGATCCGTCATGGGCGGGCTGAAATCGGCTTCGTAATTGATGATCCCCCACTGGTGCCACTCTCCATAGACGCCATAGGCTATGTGGATGCCTGCCAGTGCGTTGCCTTCGGGGGTTTGGGAAAACTGCTCGCAAAAAAGCCTGAGTTTTTCCGCTGCTGCCTGGCGCCATTTTTCGGAAGCCATACTGGCGCGGACGGGATTTCGGGGGTCTGCTTCGAGTATTCGGCTCAATCCTATGTGTTCATCCGGGCTGGGTTCCACTTTGTCGTACGCCACATTTTCTTCCGGATATTTGTCGGTCCACCATTTCGGGGCGTTGAGGTGGAACCGGAAAAAAATGCCGGCCTCCGGGCATACCTCCAGCACTCCACGAACCTGCTTTTGGGCTGTTTCCACACTGAAGCTTCCGTCTTCAGGCCACAACTGTTCCAGAAAGATATCCAGCTGGTACAACCGAATACCCTGAGCGCAAAATGCGCTTATGTTGTGTTGCGGTACTTCTTCCCAGGACCACCGGCCGCCCGGCACATCGGATAGGGCGTAGAGGATGGGAGCTTCGGGCTTTCCGTTGAGGTGGATGGTGGGTTTGCCTTTGTAGGGCTTGACCTCGCCGGATAGCTGGGGTGGGGTGGAAGCGGAGCCACATTTGCAAACTAAAAACACAACCAATATGAGCGCGGATAAATTGAAGGAGGGGGGAATCTTCTTTGAAGGCATAATCAAATAATGCTGGTTGCATGAATTTGGTCCTGATGAAATTGAGGCTGTTCCAAAAGATTAAGAGTATGTTGGGGATTCGCTTTTGGAGTGAACGACGCCAAATTTTGTTCTGTACAACGCGCGATAGCCTGCCCCGCACACGGAGTGTCGGGGAGGGAGCATAGCCATCCGCGTGTCGCTGAAGCTTTAGCGGAGGCGCAAGCTACGCGACCGAAGAGTAACGCAGTACAGGGCAAAATTTGGCAAGAGCAGCCCGTAAGGTTCTCCCCTTTTTACCCGGACGAATGGGAATGAAGACGGGCGGGGAGTAAGAGGGTCCGGGACGGGTAGCGAATTATTATTTTGCATACATCAAAGGCTTCATATCATTTCACAACTAACTCAGCTTGTTTATACTCCGGCGCGCCCAGCTCAATACTTCGCTGAGAGGGGACAGAACCTCCGATAGAGATCTGAAATTCCCCAGGCTCCAGTACCTTTTCTCCTTCTTCATTGACGACCTTCAACATATCAGGGTTGATCTCGAAAGACACTTCCCTTGATTCCCCCGGGGCGAGGGCTACCCGCCGGAACCCTTTGAGCGCAAAATGGGGTGTCGCTACCGATGCCTTCAGGTCGGTGATGTAAAGCTGAACGACTTCCTCCGCAGGGTATTTTCCTGTGTTAGTGACGGTCGTAACGGCTTTGGTGCTTTCAGTGCTATTGATCTCCGCCTTTGAAAGGGAGACATCGCTGAACAAAAAACTGGTATAACTCAGGCCGAAGCCAAAGGGGAAGAGCGGCTCTTTCTCCGCATAACGGTAAGTCCGGTTGGCCATGGCGTAATCTTCATAAGGAGGCAGGTCGTCCACCGACATGGGGAAGGTGACGGGTAGTTTGCCGGAAGGCACCGCCTTTCCAAAAAGCACATTTCCAACTGCCAGCCCTCCCTGTTCACCGGGGTACCAGGCGAAGATCAATGCATCGGCCATTTCGTAAACTTCCGGGCAGGAAATGGCGCTCCCGCCGGTGAGGACGACGACCAGCTTTTTGGCGTTGGCCCGGATCTTCTTCAGGAAATCGATCTGGTTCTGCGGCAGGCCGATATCTTCCCGGTCACCGAAGTGGTCGGAGAGGATGGATTCGCCTTCTTCGCCTTCGATCAGCTGGGAGATACCCAGGCAGGCGATCGTCACATCCGATTCGGCAGCCACCCCGGAAAACCAGTCCTGTGGATTGTGGTTTGGTTCGGCCAACAGGGCGCCCTGCCGGTACTTTACAGAAGTATGAGGAGCGGTATTGGCCACGACGCCTTCGAGGATAGTCGTCAGGCTTTCACTAACGCCGTAGTAATTGGCAAGCAATGCCTGGATGTGGGCCGCTGTAGGCCCGGTAACAAAAACGCTGTTCACGTTCGGGCTGATGGGAAGGGTATTGTTGTCGTTTTTCAGCAGGACCACCGCCTTTTCGGCAGCCTCCAGCGCCAGGGCCACATGCTCCGGCCTTCTGATCCAGGAGGTGCCGATGGTGTCGAAGGGCACGGTTCCCGGAGGGTCAAAAAGGCCGAGGCGGAAGCGGGTGGGGAGCAGCTCCTTCAGGTTTTTGTCGATCTCCGCTTCAGTGGTGAGCCCTTGTTTGACAGAATTGACCAGTTCGGGGTAGGTACTGCCGCAGTTGAGGTTGGTGCCGGTATTGAGGGCCATGGCGGCTGCTTCGGCAGGAGACCCCGCCACTTTATGGCCCTGGTAAAAATCGACAATGGCCCAGCAGTCGGATACGAAATACCCCTTGAAACCCCATTTCTTCCGGAGCACCTCCTGCATCAGGTAGGGGTGGGCACAGCAGGGCAGGCCGTTGGTGCGGTTGTAGGCGCCCATTACTCCTTCAACATGGGCTTCTGTCACCAGAGCTTCAAATGCCGGCAGGTAGGTTTCCCACATATCTTTTCGGCTGGCCACTGCATTGAACTCGTGCCGCAGCTTCTCAGGGCCGCTGTGCACGGCGTAGTGCTTGGCCATTCCGGCGGCCTGCAGGTAGCGGGGGTGATCACCCTGCAACCCTTTGACAAAGGCGACCCCGATCCTGGAGGTCAGGTAGGGGTCTTCGCCGTAGGTCTCCTGCCCCCTGCCCCAGCGGGGGTCCCGGAAGATATTGACGTTGGGCGTCCAGAAGGTGAGCCCCTGATATCGTTCTCTGAGTCCATTCGCTACCGAGGCGTTGTACTTGGCCCTGGCTTCCATGGAAATTGCCCGGCCAATCCGATGGATGAGATCGGTATCAAAGGTGGCGGCCAGCCCAATGGCCTGGGGGAAAACGGTTGCCCGGCCGTTCCGGGCCACGCCGTGGAGGCATTCATTCCACCAGTTGTACTGAGGGATGCCCAGCCGCTCGATGGCCGGAGCGCCATACATCAGCTGGCCAACTTTTTCTTCCAGGGTCAGCCGGGAGATGAGGTCATCCGTTCTTTCGCTGATGCTCAATTTCGGATCCTGGAATTTGTACTCGAATTTTTGGGCATACCCTGCCAGGGTGAGGAGCAGGGCCAGGGTGAGGGTAAATGTCCTGGTTCTGGTTGTCATTGGAAATGGTTTTACTGGTAAATTTAAAACAAAGTTCTTAAAGGCATTTTCAGAAGCCTATGGAATAACCACCATCGACATTGAGGCTCTGGCCGGTGATGAAAGCGGCCTGGGCGGAAGCCAGGAAATAGACGGCATTGGCAATGTCTTCGGGTTGCCCCATTCGTTTCATGGGCGTCCGGGCCATGACTCTGGCCTTTCTTTCCGGGTCGCCGTTCAGCGCTTTGGACGACATCGGGGTCTCGATAAAGCCGGGGGCTACGCTGTTCACCCGGATCCCGTAAGGGGAGAGGTCCACTGCCATTGCGCGGGTCATGCCTTCCAGGGCAGCTTTAGAGGCCGAATAAGACACCACCTTGGGGATACCATGGTTGGCTGCCATAGAGCTGATATTGATAACAGCCCCTCCGCTTTCCTGATGGAGCATTACTTTGGCCACTTCCCGCGTCAGGGCGAACAGGGCGGCCTGGTTGGTCAGAATGATGTCGTTATAATCTTCATCCGTAACTTCCACCAGTGGTTTTTTCTGGTTGATCCCGGCGTTGTTAACCAGTACACCGATGGCTCCGTACCGGCTTTTTAACTGTTCTACAAATTCCGGGATCTTTTCCAGGCAGTTCATGTTGAACGGTATCCCTTCACAGGAATTGCCCAGTTTGCGGGTGGCGGCTTCCAGCTTTTCCTCATTCCTGCCGGTAATGATGGCACGAAAGCCTTCCCGGATGAAGCGGTGAGCTATGGCATATCCTATCCCGGAAGATCCACCGGTAATGAGTGCTACATTTGTGTGGGACATGTACTCTGTCTTGTTTTGAATGATCGATATAGGCTACCACCGTGGCCGGATGCCCGGAGCATAAGGATAGGCCAGTGACCTGTAATACTCCAGGGTATGCCCGGGTTGTTCCAAACCGGAGGGGATTTCCATTTCTGAAAATGCCCGGAAGTAAGACAAGCAGGCATCCCGCCACCACCTGGCTTCTTTTTCCTGGATTTCGAGATGCATACTTACCTGCCGGTATCTCTCTTTGTCAATAAATTCTTTGATACTTTCCCATTTCTTTTTGAGTCGGCCCACCTCTGCAGCTCCCTGATGATAATGCAGGCACAGTTCTTCCCATAAGGTGCGCCCGGTGGAGAGCACATGCCCCCAGGGAACATGATGGAACCAAAGCAGAAATTTGTGGGGGCATTTATCCATATCGGCATACTGGCGGCGAAAGTCAGGCGTGTACTGCTCCAGGGCATTGCTGCCAGTCTCCGTCCGGTCGAACCCCAGCCCTTCCTCGTCGGCTCGATGGTAATACACCGAAGTCCAGTCTGCCCTTGGCATTTTGCTGACCCAGGGGCCCGGCCCGTAGTGGTGCCCGGCGGCCATAATGTGATGAAGCCCCAGCGGAGTCATGTAATTGACGCAGGTTTCGTAAGAGGAGGAGAGCATATCGGTAATGGTGGCAACCGCTTCGGGGTTGTGGGTGAAAGTCAGTTCCGCCCATTCTTTGAAAATGGTTTCGGCGGGCAGGTAAGGATTCCAGGCCAGCCTGCCGAAGGCGTACCAGTCGGCCTGGCCGAACAGGTGGCCGGTCCAGTTGCGGGCGGTTCCTATGTTGGCAACGCCGGCCATTCCGGTAATTTGGTATCCGTGTAGTGTCCCATCGACCACCTTTGCCACGGATGAACCCTTTCCGCGGGCGTAGGTGTCTGTTTGAAGGACTTCTCCGTACATTTTCGCCAGCCCTACCAGGTGAGTACCCTGGCCAAGATATTCCTTGGTGATCTGGAATTCCATCATCAGCGGGGTTTGGGGCATGGCGCCGAACAGCGGATGGACGGGCTCCCGGGGCTGAAAGTCGATGGGGCCGTTCTTGACCTGTATCAGTACGTTCTCCCTGAACTGTCCGTCCAGAGGCACGAATTCGTTATAAGCCTGTTTGGCGCGGTCTTCGGGTTCTTCCTCACTGTAAACGAAGGCCCGCCACATGAGCACTCCTCCGTGAGGAGCGAGCGCATCCGCCAGCATGTTGGCGCCTTCGGCGTGGCTGCGCCCGTACTCCCGGGGGCCGGGCTGCCCTTCTGAATTGGCCTTGACCAGGAAGCCCCCGAAATCGGGTATGAGACGGTAGATCTCGTCAGCCTTGTTTTTCCACCATTGCCGGACCTGCGGATCCAGTGGGTCGGCGGTAGGCAGGCCGCCCAGTTCAATAGGGGAACTGAAACGGGCGGTGAGGTAGATCCTGATGCCATAGGGGCGGAACACATCGGCCAGGGCGGCTGCCTTTTCCAGGTAATCCGGGCGGAAAACCAGGGCATTGGCATTGACGTTGGTCACCACCGCGCCGTTGATGCCGATGGAGGCGTTGGCGCGGGCGTAGTCGATGTACTGCTGGCCGATATACTCCGGCAACTCGTGCCAGTTCCAGATTGAAAAACCGGCATATCCTCTTTCAACGGTGCGGTCGAGATTGTCCCAGTGATTGAGCACCCGCAGTTTCACTTTGGGATTCTCAATGATATGCAGGCCGTCAAGCGGCAGGCGCAACTGCAGTAAGCGCATCAGGTGAAAGGCGCCATAGAGGACACCTCTGGCGTCTTTGGCGGCAATAATCAGGTGCTCCGGGCCGCTCATTAACAGGAAGCCCTCTGCGGTGATCTTCCGGGCATCTTCGTCCGAAACGAGCCTGCCGAGCACATCTGACCGGCCCAGTATCCCGGCAATAACCCCTCCGGTGCCACCTGATACTCTGGTGGCCGGAATGGGCTTGCCGAGAAGCGTGCCAAGCCCGGCTTCCAGTTCTTCCGCTGCTGTTTTCAATATGGGGCCTTCCCCGTCCATGAATATCTGGCTGAGCCGCCCGAGGTAAGCTTGTCTCAGCGCTGCATTTTCTATCTTTTCATACCGCAGCCAGAGGCGATAACCGTCTTCGGCCCGGATAGTACTATTGCCAAAAGAGAGCAACAGAAAAAAAATAAGAAAAAACCGGATCATTATTGAGTTTTAATATTGACGAAGCTAAGAAATTTTCTGCAAAGCGCAATCGATTGCATTGTTATTTTTCAATAATTGCGTATCTTCAAGAACTTTTGTTGCGCAATTTCGTATTCTAATTATTGCGTACTACTCACACGCCTAATATCAAAATGGGAAACAAAAAGAAAGCCGTAACGATCCATGACCTGGCACAGGAATTAAAAGTCTCTCCTTCTACGGTATCCCGTGCATTGAATGACCACGCAAGTATTGGAAAGCAAACCAAGAAAGCCGTCAGGAAGCTCGCCAAAGAAAGAGGTTACCGCCCCAACACCATAGCCTCCTCCCTGCGAACCAACCGTTCCAACACTTTTGGCATTATGGTATCCTGGATCAACCGGCCTTTTATTTCTTCCCTGATCTCGGGAATCGAGGAAGCGGCCCGCGAGTCCGGGAACCGGGTGATCATTTCTCAGTCACATGACATTACCGAGCTGGAAATGGAAAACCTGCAGGTGCTTTACGACAGCAGGATCTCCGCCCTCATCGTTTCTCTGGCCATGGAGACGACGGACTACAGCCATTTCGAGCTGTTCACCAAAAACGGAATACCGGTCGTTTTCGTTGACAGGTTTCCCACCATTCATAATATTCACAAGGTGCACATCAATAACTTTTCGGCCGCGTTCGAAGCTACCGAACACCTGATACAGCAAGGATGCCGGCGGATCGCACACTTCGGTGGGGAGCGCCACCAGAGTATCTATGAAGACCGGAGGTCGGGGTACATTGCGGCGTTGAAAAAAAATAATCTGGAGGTAGATAAGAGTATTATCATACAGGCTAACCTCCTGAGCGCTGAAGAAGGGATGCGGCTTACCAAACAACTCCTGGATATCGATAACCCTCCCGACGGCATATTCTGCGCAAACGATACCACCGCCGTCAGCGTTATACGGTGCGCCAAAAGCCGGGGAATAAAGATACCGGAAGAACTGGCGGTCATCGGCTTCAATAACGACCCCATCTGTGAGATCATCGACCCTCCGCTTTCTTCCATTCACCACCCGGCGATTGAGATGGGAATGGCCGCTGTAAAGCAGGCGCTGGCCATTCTGGCCGGGGACACCAGCACCGGGCCCGTCAGCAGCGTGACCCTCGATACCCATGTGGTGATAAGGGCTTCTTCGGATCGGTTGGGAACAGAACGCTCCGAAGACGGTTTCAGAGGTGTATTGCCTGAAAGCAAGGTAAAGGATAGTGCTCCGCAGACAAAGTAAATGCGCAGGCCAATTAATCCTCTTCAAAAAAGATACGTAAGCTAACCGCAAATACCCGGCCCACAGGTTATTCTGACAACCGCCTATCGGGAATATGCTCTGGAGGGTTTTCAGCTGGAAGTAACCGACTATCTGTTAAAGCCGTTAGAGCTTCCCCATTTTGCCAGGGCCGTCAATAAGGCCGTAAAAAGAATACAGGCAGATCGCTCCATTCATGCCCCCGGCGCTCCTCCTGCCCATACACCAGATCACGTCTTTTTAAAGGTCAATAACAAGCTGGTAAAGGTCCTCTTTTCGGAAATTAATTACATTGAAGGGATGCGTGGGTATGTCAGCATTTTTGTGCCCGGCAAGCGCCTGGTGGTTTATCAGAAACTCAACAGCATGGAAGCTATTTTACCGGATGGCCATTTTATGCGGGTGCATAAATCATTTATCATCGCCCTGGAAAAGATCACCGCCGTTGAGGGGAATACCGCAGAGATCGGAGATCGCCGGATGCCAATTGGAAAAAGTTACCGGCAGGAATTTTTCAGCCGGCTTCCCAAAGCCTGATGCTACTCACTCCTTATTTCCGCCACACTTTCCTTTAGCCCTGGTGCTTTTGCCGTGACCCTGATCGTACCTTTCCGGCCTTTATCCGAGCGGACTATTGCCAGGGCGAGCCCTCCGAAGGCTTTGCGCTTATGTGAAGGAAACTCCAGCATATCGGTTGGGTCTCCATTGTCTGTAGCCAGGATCTCTCCCGGCCCCTCGATACTGAATTCGATCATGTTGTTTGCCGTTGGAACCAGGAGGCCGTTGCCGTCCAATACCTGTACCGTGATGAAGGACAGGCCTTTTCCGTCGGCATCGATCTCCTTATGGTCCGTTTCCGTCAGAAGCCGGGCTGCCGGGCCGGTTGTTTTGACGGTTTGCTCGGCCCAGCGTTTTCCATTCTTGTAGGCCACTGCCTTCAGCTCCCCGGGTTGGTATTTTACATCGTCCCATCGGAGCCGGTATTCGTATTCTCCCTTTTTCTTCCTGCCCAGCGATTGCCCGTTGAGGAATAACTCGGCTTCATCACCCGAAGTGAATAGGTGTACCGGCGTCACCTTACCAACCCGGCCCGGCCAGTTCCAGTGGGGCAAAATGTGCACCAGAGGCATGCCCGGCCTCCATCGGGATTGATAGAGATAATAGCGATCTTTTTTGAACCCTGCCAGGCCGATAATGCCGCAATAGGAGCTCCGGGCCAGGTAATAGGGCGTAGGTTCGCCCAGGTAGTCCCATCCCGACCAGACAAATTCGCCCGCGACGTAAGGATGGTGGTCCTGCGAGGAAAAAACCTTATCCGCTGAGGCGCCGAAAGCCGACGTATAGAGTTCGTAAGCACTCACGTATTTGGTTTCGGGGTCTCCGCCGGCTCCGTCTTCGGCTGGCGCACTTATGCCCTCAAAGACGGGGAACAGATAGGTGCCCCTCGTACTCAGTGCCGAGGCGGATTCACTGCTTACGATCATCTTACCGGGAAATGCTTCGTGAAATGCCGGGTATAAGGGGCTGGTCTTTATGCCCTTCAGATGGGCATAAGCCGGAGCATCTCTGATCCCTTCGCCCTGATAATTCAGGCTGATCACTTCCATTTGCTCCGGAAAAGGCATGCCTGGTTTGGCAAAGTTCATCGAAGCGGTGGAAGGCCGGGTACGGTCTTCTTCGGCGACGATGTCACGCAATTTCCGCGCCAGGGCTGCGCCTTCGGCTTCGGTATATTGCTCGCCTACCTCATTGCCATAACTCCACAGTATAACCGAAGGGTGGTTGCGGTCGCGCCGGATGAATGACCGGAGGTCCTGTTCATGCCAGTCGGGGAAGATGAGGTGGAAATCGAGTGGGGTTTTCTTTCGCTCCCATACATCAAAAACCTCGTCTATCACCAGAAACCCCATTTTGTCGGTAAGGGCAAGCAATTCGGGCGCCGGCGGGTTATGGGCCATGCGAATGGCATTGCAACCCATTTCCTGCAGGATCTCCAGTTGCCTTTCCGCTGCCCGGGTATTGAATGCCGCTCCCAGGGCGCCCAGGTCGTGATGCTGGTTTACTCCCTGAATGCGAATGGCTTCCCCGTTCACCCGCAATCCCTTTTCCGGACTGAATTCCAGTGTGCGGATACCGAAACGAGTTTCGTATTCATCTATCAGATCGCCGTTAGAGTACAGGCGGCTTACCGCTACGTAGAGGTGGGGCTTTTGCGCCGGGGGCGGGCCCCAAAGCAAAGGGTGCTGCACAACAGCTGAGTTATTCAGGCTAATGGATTCCCCGGCCGGAGCTACTGCTGTTTCATCCGGGAATGAGGCGACGGGGTTCCCGGAATATTGGAGTTGGTTGTCAAGCTCATAGATCTCAGTTCTGGCTTCTACCTCTTGATCCGAACCGGAATCGTTGTCAACTCTGATCTCCAGGTTTATCACCGCCGATTTTTCGGAAACTTCTTCTGTACTGATGAACGTGCCCCACTGTGCAACGTGCACGGGGTTCGTTTTGACCAGCCACACATTTCGGTAAATGCCTCCACCGGGATACCACCTCGAGGAGTGAGGCGGGTTATCCAGCCGGATGGCGAGCTGATTATCCCCGCCGGGCGCCAGATAGGGGGTGAGGTCCAGCCGCCAGGAATTATAGCCGTAAGGCCAGCCTCCCACCAGATGGCCGTTCAGCCATACCATAGCATAAGACATAGCCCCGTCAACGTCCAGGAAGATAGGCCTGCCGTCATCAGCCTCGGGGATGTCCAGTTTTCGCCGGTACCAGGCTACGCCGTGGCCGGGCAGGCGCCCCATGCCACCCCCTACTTCCGCGTCCCATCCCTCCATAAAAGGCCCTTCAATGGCCCAGTCGTGCGGCAAATTGACTTCTATCCAGCCGCTGTCGTCAAAGTCATCCTGCACAAATGGGAAATCGCTGCCCGGATCGCCTGCCGGGCGCACATGGCGCTTCGAAGGGGCTTTTATGAAATCGTTACCGGAAGGCAGTATCCAGTCTTTCAACACCTTTCGGCCAGATTCCACCGTAATGGCTTCGGCAGGTTTGGAATCCGCTGCTTTATTGTCCCTGCGATCGGTAACTTCCGGGCGGATATCATAGATCAGAGAATCGGGTTCCGATTCGTATTTCATGAAGCGCCAGCTTTCATTGATAGAGATCCGCTCCCGGGGCAGCGCGCCGGTAGGGGAGGAGGGCTGGCAGGACGACAATAAGGAAAACCCTGCCAGGAGGTAAAGGATCGTTGAGCATGGGCGAAAATAGAAGTGCATGGCATCAGTTGTTATTCAAAAAGAAAGATAAAAAAACCGTCCACGATTGCGTGGACGGTTACTTATGATAGCGACAAAACTCTTTTCATCTGCGGTTATGGGCACATGAACTCCGGAATTTCGTACAGCACTACATCATCGACGAAAAATACCTCGCTCCCGGCTCCCATATCCAAAACCAGGTGGTGTCCGTCGGGGATGTCCTTGCCGACGGTGAACTCCCATGAATATTCTGCCCACTCTTCGGTAATGGTTATATCATCACCGTAGAAGTAATCATCGCCGTTACCGCCGTTGTATCTCGAACAGGACACGCGCATTACGGCGCCGGCGGTTTCAGCTTTAGCCATAAGCTTGATGCCGTACCGGCCCTCGTACACCAGAGGTACTACATCGGCGGCCAGCTGTTGATCCCACGGGTTGCCACCGCCCGGGGTGATCTTGATGGCCTGGTTGCCACTGAACACCTCATTTGCATTGGTGGTTATCTCTATGGAGCCGTTCAGGAGCTGCCAGGAGGCGACTCCGTCCGGTGACCCGCTGGGATAAATACCATTCTCAAACCCACCATCCGGCAGGATGTTTTCGGGCTCTCTGTACTCTCTCAGGCTTACGTCATCGACATAGAAAGCCTGGGAACCTGCTCCCATATCCAATACAAGGTGGTGGCCATCGGGAATGTCTTTTCCTACCGTGAACACCCATTTGTATTCTGCCCATTCCTCTGTGATGTTTATATCATCACCGTAGAAATAGTCGTCACCGTTACCGCCATTATATCTCGAACAGGACACCCTCATGACCGCTCCCGGGCCGGCGCCTTTAGCCCACAACCTGATCTCGTACTGATTTTCGAAAATAAGCGGTATCGCATCAGCGGCCATTTGCTGGTCCCAGGGATTGCCTCCGCCCGGGGTGATTTTAATGGCCTGAGCGCCGCAGTGTACGTCTTCGGTAGTAAGTTCGATAGTGCCATTCAGGAGCTCCCACGAGGCAAGGCCATCCTCAAAACCTCCATTCGTCAGCTGTTCGGGAGCCTCTCCGGTAACGCCCGACAGATCCACTCTGCCCGGCACCAATGCCATGTGGTCGATCAGAAAGGGTACGTTGGTAGCCCCCATATCAAAGACCGTCCGGTGTTCCGGAAGGTCCTTGCCGACGGTAAGCGTGAAAGAATAGCCTTTCCACTCGGTGGCCAGTTCGGTATCCGGCCCGTAGAAGTAATCGGCGCCATTGCCGTCATACTGGGATTGAGAAACTCTCATGACCGCTCCCTCGGCCTCTGCTTTGGCATAGAAAATTATGGTATATTCCGCCTGATAATCCAATTGAACCGGTGTACTGGCCAATTGGGTATTCCAGGGGTTGGATGCTGCTCCGACCACCCTCATCGACCTTCCGCCGCCGAAAGCGTCTTCACCGGTTACCTCCGTCATTCCGTCGCCGCCGTTCAGCTTTTCCCAGCCGTCAAACTCATCACCGGAACCGAGCTCCAGTTGGCCATTGTACAATAGATTCTCTCTTGCGAAAAACGGGGTTGGCGTTGTGGTAGAACCATAACTTGTGGTGATCTCTACTTCCAGCGGCCTGTCATCCGGAATGCCGGCCGGAACGGTGACTACCATCTCCGTGCCCGTATTTGATTTTATGGAAGCTTCCGTTCCGTCGATGGTAACCACGGTATTGTTGTCCAGGCTGGTCCCGGTGATCAACAACTCTTCTCCGATCGGGACCCATGCATCAAATGATTGGATCACCGGGGTAGGTATCAATTCAACGGTTATACTACCCGTGACCCGATAGTTGTTTTTCATGGCGAGGGTAACCACATTAGGCCCTACGTCGGCATTTAATGGGGTGGTAACCTCAAGTGAACTCCCATTTAAGGTAAAATCCGCTTCCTGTTGATTGAAAAAGACGTGCTGGACCGTATTCAGATTATCTCCGGAAATGGTTACCGGGTCTCCCTGAAATACGGGGTCCGGGCTTAAGCTCGCAATGGTCACGGTTGGCCCTATTTCATCGTCTTTGTTGCACCCCGTTATGGCCAGGGCCCCAATGAAAAGGATAAGCGTGAAAGAAATTATATACCTATTTTTCATAATTGTTCATTTTTTTAGCTATTTAGGCCAATTTCGAACCGGCATTTTCAGCCTTTGTTCGCCCCAACCCTAAAGGCAGCAAAGGCTGAAAATGCCTGATCTTCCTTTAGGGCCGGGGCAAAATCAGGCATTTTTAGCCGGCATGGTAAATAGTTACTTTTTCACTAATAACCTTGATTCTGCTGCACGCCAGCCAAATCAATAAATGTTTGAGGAATGGGCCATCTCACATTGTAAGGCTTCATGTTTACCGCGTCTATGTTATACATCGTTGCCCTTTCCTGCAGCAACCCCAGCCTTTTGAGGAAATCCCACCGGTGGCCTTCATGCCCCAGTTCTCTGGCCTGTTCTTCAATAAGGGTTTCCATGTCCACGGTTGCGAAATTGTGGTCCGAATTTCCATAAGCGCGTTCTCTCAGCGCATTCAGCTTTTCTGCAGCCTTGTCGCCCTGTCCGGATTGGACATAGGCCTCTGCGGCCAGTAAGAATGCCTGTGCATATCTGTACAGAATTATGTTTCTATACCCTTCTCCCTCTGCGGTAGTCCTGCCATAGGTGCCATCTTCCCAGTACTTGGTAGTTGTCGGCTCTAGATATCTGCATTCCCGCTCATTGGAGCACCAGGCTTCCAGATATTCCTGTGAAACCGGCTCTCCCAGTATCGGATTGAAACCGGCCGGAATTCCGTCTTCGCTCAGGTCATCAAAATACCAATTCAGTTTATGCCAGGCCGGAAGCCGGCCATCCTCTTCGTCGAAGAGCGACCAGTAATAGTCGGTTGGAGAAAATCTGCTCCATGGGCGGCCTCCCTGTTCCATAGTACGGGCAACACCCGGCAACCTGTCATATAGTGGCGTGTAATGGACGGAGGTATATTGAGACTGATCAACAACGGCAGGGTCGAACACCCAGGAGAAAATCAATTCAGCATTGTTCTCGTTCCCTTCTTTGCCTCCTTCCAGGCTGAACACGACATCCAGGGGTTGAAGCGAATAGGACGCATCACTAATGACCGCTTCCGCTGCCGCTGCTGCATTCGTATAGTCGCCCAAATCCAGGTAGGCCTCGGCTAAGATCATATTGGCCAGGCCTTTTGAAGGTTTGCCGACCGTACCGGTTTCCGCCCTGGTTGGCAACAAGCCGGCGGCTTCCGTAGCATCCGAGATAATGAGGGCGTAAATATCTGATGATTTAGCCAAAGGCGCCTCTGTTCTCGGCGGTTCTCCTTCCGGCAGTGGTTCGGCAATGGGTATATTCTCGAACCTTCTTACCAATTCCAGGTACATGACTGCTCTCATGACCAGCGCCTCACCCCTGAACTGGGTGAGTTTTATCTCATCGGAAGGGTCATTGATGATAAAGTTTTCCGATGCCTGGATAACCAGGTTACATCGTGCAATGGCAGCATAATAAGCATCCCAGATATCAGTGATCAGGTCACTGGTAGCAGCCAGGCCGCTGCTGTAAGTCATCATACCTCTCATTCCGGTTTCCGGTACATCGGCCATGTTTGTGCCTGACCTCGCCAGGTCCGTGCCACATTGTTTGTACAGTGAGATGTCCGGGTTTTGATGAACGGACCTCCCGGATGTATAGACCTGGAATAAAATAGCTTCAATTCCATCCAGCGTGTTCAGTACTTGCGTTGCCGGAACGACATCTTTCTCTTCCCGGTCCAGGATGGAATCGTTGCAGCTTACTGCTGTTAACAGCAAGGCAATTATTATGTAAGCTTTACTATATCTCATTTTTCAGGTTTTTATGCTTGGTTAAAAGACAATTTTGGTGCCGAACAGCCATACCCTGGTCACCGGATAGGACCCGATTGATGATTCAGGTGAAAAAGCGTATTCGTAATTCGTCCAGTACTTGAGGTTGTTTCCTCTCACATAAAAAGAAGCTTCGCTAACCGGCAGCCTATCCATAATGCTGGCCGGCAGCCTGTACCCTAAAGAAACATTCCTCAGCGATACGAAAGAGGCATCCTGGATCTTCAGTGCATCCGAGAACAGGCCACCGGACAGGGCGTTGCCCGCCCCGACTCTCGGCCACCGGTTAGAGGGGTTATCCGGCGTCCAGTAATCGATCGCTACCTGGTTGTTCCGGCCGGAATAAGCTCCGATATAATTATTGACCCGGGTTACACCCTGGACAACTTCAAACAATACGGATAATTCGAGCCCCTTGTAGCTGAAGGTATTATTCAATCCTCCATACCAACTTGGGGTCGGATTACCCAGGAAGGTCCGGTCATCGCTGGTAATTACACCATCGCCGTTGATATCATTGATCTTGGGGTCGCCCGGAGCGGCTCCCCAGCTGGCGGCTTCATCCGCTTCATTCGTTTGCCAGATCCCTATAACATCGTAATTGTATATCTCCCTGATGTCCTCGCCTATGAACCACCCGTTAGCCGGGTTATCTATAGGGTTGCCATTTGCATCAGTACTGGTCTGGCTGAGCCGGACAATTTTATTCCTGTCCATGGCCCAGTTAGCGTTTATGTCCCAGGAAAAATCTCTGGCTTCATAAGCCCTGGCCCTTAAGCCAATATCTATTCCCTTACTTTCGGTTTCTCCTACATTGGATGCAAATCGGGTATAGCCATTGTTCACTACTCCAATAATCGTTTCAAAAAGAAGCAGGTCACTCGTGTTTGTTTTGTAAACATCGACACTACCACTGATCCTGTTTGCCCACAATCCGAAATCGACACCAAAATTGAGTTGTTCACTTGTTTCCCATTTCAGGTTCGGGTTTGATGCCTCGTTTGCCAGGCCAAAGCCATTGAATGTCTCGTTTCCAAGGATGAGTTGAACATTGTTGGTTCCTGCCCGGTAGAAATAGGTTTGGAACCTGTCATTACCCATCACACCGTAGCTTAGCCTGGCCTTCAGGAAATTGAAGAGGTTGTCGCCCATGAAAGCTTCATTGTGGACATTCCAGGCCAGGGAAGCGGAGGGGAAAGTGCCCCACCGGTTATTGGGGCCGAATTTGGAGGAGCCGTCTCTTCTCATCGTCAAGGTCAGGCTGTACCGGTCATCGTAAGAATACCCCAGTCTTCCCACATAGTAAACCTTGCCCCAGTCATCCCTATACCAATCGTACTGAGTGTCTTCACTAAGGGCATATCCGATGGCATTATAATTCAACAAGTCGGTAGGAATATTCTCAGCCTGGGTATCGGACCGTCTGCTATCAAAAGTTTGAAAACCATAAACGGCGGTTGCATTAATTCCGTGAACACCGAATCGTTTATCGTAATTCAAAATGTTGTCCATCAGGTAGGTTATACCTTTGTCTTCAGTTATCTGGGCCTCACTTGGAGTTCCATCCGCATAATTGGTTGACCAGAACCTGCCATAAAAAACTTCCCGGTCTTCAGCGTAGGTATTCAACGTATATTTGAGGCCGTCAAGGATCTTGATGTTGATATATGGATTAACATAGGACCGGGTGACGAACCTATCCAGCAAAGATTCATTATATCGATGCAGGGGGTTTATCTGGAATTGGTCGTTCTTGACAAATTTAGTCGGCGTGCCATCTGCATTATAGACATCGCCGAGCGGCGTATTATTGCTGATGGGAATGAACGGAGCAAAACCATCATTAATATTAAATTCTGTGATCGCATTGGCCGTTTCATCCGCAAAGCTCTTGGATAATTGCACCCTCATTCCGATTTCGAGCCAGTCTGTAGCACTAAAATCCCCATTAAACCGTACGGAATATCTTTCGTAGTTCGAGCGTGTGACTATTCCATCTTCAAAGTAGTAGTCGCCATTGACATAATAGCGTAATTTTTCATTTCCGCCGGAAGCGGAAAGGCCTACCCTGTTTTGCCGCCCTGTTCTCAGCAATACGTCCTGCCAGTTTACATCTTTTCCCGCTATGTAATTTTTCAATTCCACGGGATCCAGAAATCCATTTACGCTTGGATCGGTGTTTCCGCCGGCAATGTCTGAATCGATGAGGTACTGAACATATTGCTCGCCATTCATCATATCGATGCGATTGGCCAGGTCAACAAAGCCGGTTGACGCATTAACCGTGATCTGGCTTTTGCCTGCTCTGCCGTTCTTGGTCGTGATCAATACGGCTCCGTTTGCGCCGGAGGACCCATAAATCGATGCCGCAGCTGCATCTTTCAGTATGTTTATTGACGCAATATCGTCGGGGTTCAGCTCTGCCAGGTTTCCTTCATCTGCCAGAGGTACACCATCCACTACTATGATCGGTGAGTTGTTGGCATCAATATCACCGGCGGCGGCGCCCAGAGAATTGGTGCCCCTTATCCTGAAGGTAATGCCGGAACCGGGTTGCCCGTTGGTCCTTGAAACCCTGAGGCCCGGAACCTGCCCCCTGAGCCCTTCCACAACGTTTGGAACCGGTACTTTTTCAAGTTCGTCAACATCGACCGTAACGATCGACCCCGTTACATTGCTTCGTTCCATGGTGCCGTATCCCACTACTACAACCTCATCGAGGACCAGGCCGGGAGTCAGTTCCACATCGAGCGAGGTTTGTCCATCGATGGCAACTTCCCTGGTATTATAGCCTGTATAACTGATGACAAGTGTTGCATCAGCGGGAGCTGACAGCGAGTAAGAACCGTCAATATCAGTGACCGTACCGTTCGTTGTACCCTGTATCAGGACGGAAGCCCCGATCAGGGGTTCCCCCTCGGAAGATACCGTGCCACTAATCGTAATATTTTGTGCAAACAGCATCTGGCACAGGAATAATGCCAATCCTGTCACCCCTATCCGCAGCTTTTGTCGGATGGGTAGCCCTGAAGATCGTATAAACCCATTCTCCATTTTAGGTAGTTATTAGGTTGGTGTTAATAATAATTGTTCTAGTAGTAAAGGTAAAAATTTATGCAATCGATTGTGTATTTTTGAATGTAAAAATTGAGAGAATAATTTTTTTTTGAGTGCTAAAAGCGGAAATTTAGTGCAATCGATTGTTGCTTTTGGCAAATAATAATTGTTTTTTGGGTTTTTTATTTCCCGATCACTATAGTCGTGACGCTTTCGGGCAAAATGTCCAGTACGGCCGTTGTATCGCCGGCCAGTTCAACTGTTGCCGGCTCCCTGTTTTTGTCGAGGCTGGTAACATAAGCGGCAGCCGAGGATACGGAAGGGGCTTTTACATTGAGTTTGTTCACAGCAGTGGCTTCCGGATTGATCACCACAACCACGACCTGATCACTTCCATCGTAGGCCGTTACCTGTAAATCGCTGCTCCGGTTGATGCCCGTTTCTACTCTCACGAACCCGGGCCGCACATACTTTGAGAATTGAGAAAAGGCATATCCTCGTTTGAGGATCTCCCCATTCGTAGTTCCCTGTTCGCCGTCTCCCAGGAATGAATAGTAGCGCCGGAGATACCACCATATATAGGCGTTCCAGTTGTTGGACATGGCCTGGTGGACGGTGTTGAGCATCGTGAGGGTTTCCGCCCATTTTGTCTCTTCGTCGTAGGTGGCCCAGGCCGGAGCGCCCGACTGCCCCACATTCAGGTTGAGCAGGTATTCCGTCATCCATACCTCCTTGCCCTTTTGTTCGGCAAGTGGGAAAGGAGCCAGGCCGCCTCCGTAGATGTGGCCGGCCACGATATCGAAATTTTCAGCGGTTTCGGCATCAAAAAGCAAAGTGTTGGTAAAAGACTGGCTGAAATTGAAGGACTCCGGGGCGGCAATTTTAGCCCCTTCGATCAGAGGGCCATACGTTTTGATAAAATTGGCCATTCTGGAGGAAGTCCAGTCACAGGACTCATAAGAGACACTTATATCCGGTTCGTTTTGAATGGATATTGCGTAAATGTCAACGCCGTTTGCCGCCATATAACTGATGAATGAATTGAGATGGCCTTTGAATCCTTCGAAATTCTCCTCCGGCAGGTTCCCGCCCACGTCACTGTTGTTGCTCTTCAGTTCCGCCGGGGGAGACCAGGGAGACGCCAGGATCTTTACTCCGTGGCTTTGGGCCGCCTGAACGGATTCCAGGATCAGGGGCCATTCTGCCTCATCGGAGGCTATTCGGACCCTGAAAAGGCTGAGCCCCAGGCCATCCTCACCGAGGCCGAAGGCGGTTTGGGCTTCCGCGGGCTTCAGAAACCGCGTGCCCCACATTCGGTTTGCACCTCCAAACCCGGCGATTGTCTGATAAGTGATGTCTGTATCCACCGATATTTGGAGAGGGTCCGGTTCAGGCGGGGTAGGAGGGGCATCCTCTTTACCGCAGCCGATGAAAAGGAAAAAAGCAAGGAAGAAACCGAAATGTTTGAGGTGTAAGCCTGGTTTTGACATATTGAGAGAGTTGAGGTTTTTAGAAGTGATTAAAAAATCACTGCTCCGGATCTGAGCGTCAATTCGCTAAAATATCATATATTTCGCAATCGATTGCACCTGACGGCTTTTTTTCAGCCCTGAAATGGAAAAAAGTAACGCACCTTTCAAAAAGATCAGTAATTCAGAAAATCATGCGTTTAAAGATTGGTATTGTATCTCTGTTGGCCCTTGCAATGAGCACCTCCGTTTTTGGTGCAGTATCCCTGCCCCGGCTGGTTAGCGACGGAATGGTGCTGCAAAGGGATGCGGAGGTGAAAATATGGGGGTGGGCCGATGCCGGCGAGCAGGTGGCAGTGGCTTTTATGGATTCAGTTTATACGGTTCAGACAAAAGAGCCGGGGGAGTGGGAAGTGGTGCTTCCCCCTATGAGAAGTGGCGGCCCTTACACGATGAAGGTATCCGGGAGCAATACCATTACCATTCTGGACATCCTCGTGGGAGATGTGTGGGTATGCTCCGGGCAATCCAATATGGAGCTGAATATGGAAAGAGCGCGGCCGCTTTACGAAAAGGAGATCGCGAATGCTGGCAACCCCTACATCCGGTATTTTGAAGTGCCCAAAACCTATGATTTCAAGGCTCCTCACCAGGATTTAGACGGTGGAACATGGATATCCCCTGATCCGAAAAGCATACTGAAGTTCTCGGCAGTAGCCTATTTCTATGCGCTCGAGTTGTACGAAAAATACCAGGTGCCGATCGGGTTGATCAACTCCAGCCTGGGAGGCTCCCCGGCGGAGGCATGGATGAGCGAAGAAGCCCTGAAGCAGTTTCCCGTCCATTATGAAGAGGCCCAGCGGTTTAAAGACGATGAACTGATCGCCAATATAGAGGCTGGTGACAAGGCCCGCATAGGAAAATGGTACGCGGAATTGAAGCGCCTCGATGCGGGTTACGAGAAACCTGGTCGCCCCTGGAACCAACCCGGCCTCAACACTGTCGATTGGCGGGAAATGGATATTCCGGGATACTGGCCGGAAGCTGAGGACGGGCCGGTAAACGGAGTGTTCTGGTTCAGGAGGGAATTCCAGGCGCCGGCTTCGGCGGCAGGCCAGCCGGCCCGGCTGCTGCTGGGGAGGATAGCAGATGCCGATTCGGCCTTCATCAATGGGGCCTTTGCAGGTGCAGTTACCTACCAGTATCCTCCGAGGCGATACACCGTGCCAGCCGGCGTGCTGAAACAAGGAAAGAATGAGATCGCCGTCCGGGTCGTCAGCCACCAGGGCAGGGGAGGCTTTGTGCCGGACAAACCCTACGAACTGATTACCGCAGGCGATACCATAAACCTGGAAGGAACCTGGAAATACAAACCGGGAGCGAAGATGGAACCGCTGGAGAGCCAGACATTCATTCGCTGGAAACCGCTCGGCCTGTTCAACGCGATGATTGCTCCCCTTTTGAATTACCGCATTAAAGGAGTGATCTGGTACCAGGGCGAATCCAATGCGGGGAGGCCGGAAGAATACAGACAACTCTTTCCTGCCATGATCAGGAACTGGAGAGACAAATGGGGGCAGGGCGATTTTCCCTTCCTCTTCGTTCAACTGGCCAATTTTATGGAACCTCATGCCCAACCGGGGCCCAGCGACTGGGCAATGCTCAGGGAGGCTCAGTTGAAAACGCTTTCCCTCCCCAATACGGGAATGGCGGTGACGATTGATATCGGAGAGTGGAATGACATTCACCCCTTGAATAAAAAAGATGTCGGCAAAAGGCTGGCCCTGGCGGCACGGCATGTGGCTTACGGAGAGGAAAATGTAGTTTATTCCGGCCCGCTGTTTCAGTCCATGGAGATCGTTGACAACACGGCCAACCTCTCCTTTGGGAATACCGGCAGCGGCCTGATGGCAACGGGAGGAGAAGAGCTGCATTCCTTTGCCATTGCCGGCGCTGATGGTAAATTTGTCTGGGCGGAAGCCAGGATCGAGGGGAGCGGTAAAGTTGTTGTATGGAGCGATCAGGTGCCCCATCCGGTGGCGGTGCGGTACGCATGGGCGGATAATCCCGAAAGCGCCAACCTGTACAACCAGGAAGGCCTGCCGGCATCGCCTTTCCGGACGGATGGCTGGGCAGAGTAACCGAAACCAGAATATTCCAATCAAACCATTTTATAATGAAGGAAATTATCATACAAACCTTTACTGTTTATTCTATTATTATTCTAACCGCACTTTCTACTTACAGCCAGAACGCTCCCGTCATCCTGGAAGTGGAGGACGGGATGGTTGGTGCTGATTTTAATATCCTGGAAGAAGGAGGAGTGGGGTATATCTCCATTTCCTCCAACGGCACGGCAGGCAGCCCGGAAAATGAAAACCGGATTGTTACGCTGGAAGTCACTTTTCCGGCGGCCCAGGCATACAGCCTGTATGCCCGGGTGAGGGTAGGGCCGGCAGGAGCCGATGACGACAGCTTTTTCTATGGCAATGGATTCGGGGCCAAGGCTCCCGGGGATGATGCGGATTGGATCCGGGCCAACAACCTGTACTCGGTGGGTTATGCAGGTGGAACCCAGGTGGTTGGTGGGGAAGGTGTTGCCACCTCCGGCGTCTGGAAATGGATCAACCTTTCAGCGTTTATGGGAGATGAAGCGCCTGTAACTTTTGAAGTAACTCCCGGAGCACTCACCCAAACCTTTCAGGTCGGAGCAAGAGAAGACGGCCTGGATATCGATAAGGTGGCTTTTGCACGGGCCGACTATTACTACACGGTGTCCAACCTCGACAATGGGGAACCGGGGTCTGACAATCCCGGGGGCAGCATCTCAATGGACCCCATAGCAGACGGCAAGCCCAAGTTCCTGGGCAGTGTTTACAGCCAGTCGCAGAAAGTGGGCTTTACCAACTACTGGAACCAGGTGACCCCCGAAAATGCCGGAAAATGGGGAAGTGTTGAATATTCCCGTGATATTATGAACTGGACGGAGCTGGACTCCGCCTATGCCCTGGCCAAGGATAATGGCTTCCCCTACCGGCACCACGTCCTGATCTGGGGTAATCAGCAACCCTCCTGGATCGAGAACCTGCCGGTGAGCGAACAACGCGCAGAGATCGAAGAGTGGTTCCAGGCGGTGGCCAACCGGTATTCGGACATCGATTTTGTCGAGGTGGTCAACGAGGCGCTTCATGACCCGCCCAATTCGCCGGGGCAGGGTGGAGGCAACTACATCGAAGCCCTTGGGGGCAGTGGCGCTACCGGCTGGGACTGGGTGCTGGAGGCCTTCCGCCTGGCCCGGCAGTATTTCCCGAATGCTGCGCTGCTCATCAACGATTACAATATCGTTAACAGCGCCAGCAACACCAACCAGTATCTTGAGATCATTGGATTGCTGCAAAACGAAGGCCTCATCGACCAGATCGGGGTGCAGGCCCATGCTTTCTCCACCACTGCCAGCGAATCCATGATGAGGAGCAACCTGGACGCCCTGGCTGCCACAGGGTTGCCGGTATATGTTTCCGAAATGGACATCGATGGCCCAACTGATGAGATCCAGCTGGCCAGCTATCAGCGCATTTTCCCGGTTTTCTGGGAGCACCCCGCGGTAAAAGGGATCACCATGTGGGGCTTCCGCCCCGGTATGTGGCGCACCCAGCAGGGGGCCTACCTCATCGGGCAGGACGGTGTCACCGAACGGCCGGCTATGGAATGGCTGAGGAATTACGTGGAAAGCACCGTGCTTGGTACCCATGAACCGGCGCCTTCGGCCGATCACATTCGGATTTCCCCTAACCCGGCGACGTCAAATGAGGTAACCATTCAGGGGATAGATGGGTTGCAGCGGGTGGAGATTTTTGACCTCAGTGGGAGGCCGATATGGTCGGGTAATCCGGGAGGCAATACGGTACGCTTCGGCACTTTTCCGGCGCCGGGCCTGTATATGCTATTGCTGTATGATGACAGATTTGTTTACTCCAAAAAACTGGCGATCCGGTAAGGGGGCGAACCCAATGGTATATTAGAACGAAAATCCTTCAATTATTGAATCTTTCTCAGGCTGTTTCGAAGACTTGTGATACTACAAGTTTAGATTTCAAAACGCACTTGAAGGATAGTTCAATTAAGTGTGTCCGCGTTAAGCTAACCCGTTGGTTTCCAGGCAACCAGGAACTCAGAAACCAGGAACTATGAACAGTCCCGCACTTGAAGGGTAAGGTGTTAGCTGGGGTTATGGGGTATGGCACAACCGTACCTCCGGCAACACTACTCTCACCTCCTTACCGGTCTCTTTATCCTTCCAAACTACAATATATTGTGCATGGATCTGTTCCAGTTGATATTGCTTATCAAAATAATCCTGCAGTTTAATAGAAAAAGCACGGGAGAGTTTCAGAATGTGCTTCCCAGTAGATGTCAGGAATAATGCAGGGTCTTCAGCGTGGCGGAAAAGTTCCTGGCCGGATTGTAAACCTCTGACATTACCGGCCACATTTTGCATTTTAAAATAGTCCAGCCAGACATCCTCCATCCCACATTGCAATACTAGTGTACCAGGTGACGGCCAGGCTCTCTGGTCTTCCCTGTACTCCAGGTTTTCAATTCCATCTCTGGGAAATGAAATGGAATTAGTATGAATATAAAGGTTCTTTTTTGCCCGGGTAATAGCCACATACAGCACCCGCTTCTTTTCCTCCGTAGTCAGGGGATAGTGATCCAACAGCAGAAACACGTTGTCAAACTCCTTCCCTTTAGCCTTATGCATGGTCGATACCAAGATAATTTCATTTTCCGGGGAATAATAATCTTCTATTCTGCACTCACCCAAATAGCTGAGCCAGTTGCTTTTGAACTTTTTGGGGTTGACCTGCTCAAAGTGATCGACTACGCGATTTACCAGTTCCAGGGTAGTGGATTGTGCAAAAGTAGTTGCAAGGCTTGTTTTGGTTTGCTGCCAGGCCTCCTCGGCAATGAGTCCGGAACCATCCTGAATCGCCGCAAAGACCTTATAGGTAAACCAGCGAATTTCAAACACATCGCGCAAAGCAAAACCTTCTTTGTGGACGATCAATCGGGCAGGAAGACCTTCCTGCTTGAGTAAAGTGGTCATCAAAACAGCCTCCTCGTTGGAATGGGTCAGTACACCGGTTGTGCCACGTGGCTCAATTTGTCTGATATGCTCCAACAGCGGAAGAATCAGTTGATCGTGGTAGTGATGGACGATCTCGATCTTTCCGTTTTTCTTTTGCCTGGCGACCAGGTCAATATCCTTTTTCACGCGAGCCGAAGTGATCTGATCCTTCAAAAACCGGTTGCTGAACATCAGTAGGTTCCGGCGAGCGCGGTAGTTGGCGGTCAGGTAATACGTTTTGGCGTCATATCGTTCAGCAAATTCCCGCATGTATTTAATGCTGGCGCCCCGGAATTCGTAAATATTCTGATCGTCATCACCAACGACGATAATCCGGATGTTGCCGGCCATCTCCGCGATAGCTTCTATAAATTCGTACTCGGCCTGGCTGACATCCTGAAACTCGTCCACCACCATCACGCTTTTACTAAGCAGCCGTTCCAGGGGCACCTCTCGGTTCTTAACAGCTTCGGCCATTTGCTCCAGTATGTTTTCTGAACGCTCCAGGTCTCCCAGCCGCCCCTGTAGCTGGAAGGCAAAGCCGTGATAGGTAAAAATGTCGACATCATAAGCCATCCGGCCAACCAGATTTCTCAGCCGGGTTTTGAATTCCAGGGCTGCCGGACGGGAGAAGGTAAGCATCAGGAATTGCTCGGGCTTGATGTCTTCCAGCAAAAGCAGGTGAGCAACCTTGTGCACCAGTACGCGCGTTTTTCCACTGCCCGGACCCGCGGCGACGAGAATATTTTGGCTTTTATTGTCTTTGACCACTTCCAGTTGCTCCGTCGAGAGGTCTTTAATAATTTGTTCAAATTTTTCTTCCGTAAGGGCCTGGCGGATCTTAGTACGGCGGCCCGGGAAATACTTACTGAGAAAACCATCATATTCCATCACAAAGTAATCATCGACAAACTGCAGCGCTTCTTCTTGTTGCCGCAACTGTTTTTTGGCGTATTCGCCAACGATATGGATCTGCTCGGTCTTAGATTGGTAATAGCGGGCTAGTTGCTCAAAATCGTCCAGGGTATATTGTTTGCGGTTGTTCTCCTGTTGCCGGATGATCTTCATGGGGTTGTAAAATATGAGCAGGCCGCTTTTTAGTTCGATCACATTAAGTCGATGCAGGTAAAGCAACAGGTATTCATATTCTCGAACCGTCCGGCTTTCGCCCAAAAGGGAGTTGACCTTTTCCTGTATCTCCAGGGTGGAGAATTCGATCAGTTTTTTATCCTTGAAATCAGGATCAGTTTTGGCCCTGGAGAGGTAGTCGCGCTCCAATACCGCCAGGCAAAATGCCCCCATCTTTTTACGTTGCCGGATCTTTTGGGCGAGTGTGTCGTGAGGTTTTTTAAGTTTGATTTTATATTGCTCGGTCGTCCGGTCTATTCGTTCTTTATGAATGGAATTGCTGACGCTCCAATAGTTCAGAACGGATTTGATGGTGTGCAGCCCTCCGTCAAACCCGGCTTCGATGAGGCTTTCGTTCAGTTCCCGCAAGTAGAAGGTTTTGGTCCGGATTTCTTCATTTGGGAAAAG
Source organism: Lewinellaceae bacterium (assembly GCA_020636315.1). Lineage (GTDB taxonomy): Bacteria > Bacteroidota > Bacteroidia > Chitinophagales > Saprospiraceae > JACJXW01. The sequence goes on along the minus strand of JACJYA010000002.1, from coordinate 546,719 downwards.
CAGCTCAAACATTTTTGCTTCTACCTGGGAGGCTTGTTGAAATACGGATTGGGAATGACGCTTTCCTCCTACCGTAAAGTAGTAGGCGGTCAGGTCCTTATCATGGCTCAGTACGCCGATCTGTTTGAACAGGGTCAGGTACCGGGAGATCTCATTTTTGTCCATTCCCAGCGCTTCGGCCATGCTGTCGATCCGGGTATCTTCTTCAGTCCGCGCCCGGGAGATCAGCGAAGTGAAAATGCGTTTTGCGTTGAACATATCCTGGTCTCCCTCAAATAAGTCTGCCCGGGCATCAATTCGCTGGTTGGCCTCTTCTACATTTTTGACAACAATGCTGGTAGCAAAGATCCGGGGCTCATTTTCTTCCCGCCGCACGTATCCCGATTCTTCCAGGGCGGAAATGGCCGTTTTTACCCGGGTTTCGAGCTGGTACATCTCCGAATCCCATCCTGCGGCTTTGGCGATTTCCAGGGCCGACTTAGTAAAGGTCTTCTTTTTAAATTGTTTGATACCTTGCCAGATCTGATTGATCTCTTTGAAGTTGAGTTTGGAGGTATTGAGCAGGTTGAAATGGCCGCTCAAGTCGTTTTCGTCAAACAGGATAAAACACTTGGCATGCAACTCCGGGTTCCGGCCGGCTCGTCCGGATTCCTGCATATAGTTCTCCAGGGAGTCAGAGATCTGGTAATGGATGACCATTCTCACGTTATCCTTATCGACCCCCATGCCAAAAGCAGAGGTGGCTACAATCACTTCCAATCCACTCCCTTCATCCATAAATTCCTCCTGGATCTTTTTCTTGACGTCTCGTTCCAGTTGCCCATGGTAAGCTTTGGCCGGGAAGCCATTTGTCCGGAGGTTTTCAGCTAAGGTCTCGGCGGTCTTTACCCTCGACACATAGACGATCTTCGGCCCCGCCTCCGATTGCAAGAGCTCAACCAGGCTCTCCAGTTTTTCCTGTTCACTCTTGGCAGAAAACACAAAATATTGCAGATTCCGGCGTTTGGCACTGGTTTGGAAAAGCTCCAGCTCCAGGTTGAGATGCTCTTTGAAGTATTGCTGAATATCCTCAACCACTGCCGGTTTGGCGGTAGCCGTAAAACAGGATACGGGGATGGAGCGGGACAGGTTTTTCTCTTCTTGCAGTTTTTTGATAAACCGGCCGATATAGAGGTAGTCCACCCGGAAATCTTGGCCCCAGGCGGAAAGGCAGTGGGCCTCATCGATCACGATCCGATTGATCAACCGACCTTTTAATAAGTTGATTATGGACCTGGAACGCAAGGATTCCGGTGAAATATACAAAAGATTAGCACCGCCTTGTTCCACCCGCTCGATCGCTTCTGTTCGTTCCAAAGGGGAAAGCATTCCATTGATCGTCACAGCCGCCGTAATACCATGACGTCTTTCCAGTACATCCACCTGGTCTTTCATCAACGATTGAAGAGGAGAGATGATTACGGTGAGTGAGCGGTTGGCTTCTCCTTGCATTAAGGCCGGCAACTGAAAAGTCAAAGATTTACCGCCACCAGTTGGGAAAATTGCAATAAGGGATTTACCGGCCAGCGCCGCTTCTACGACCTGTTCCTGCAAGGGCTGCTCCCTGTGCTCTTCAAAGCGTCGAAACCCAGGAAATCCAAACCACTTTTGCAGCCCCCATCTAGGCTGTAGATGCCGGCAATAAGCACAACTACCCTTGCCATCGCAGGAAATACGTAGCCGGTTGATCACCTGCATCACAGAGGGGAATCGATGTAATATCCAGGGTGGTGGTAAGGATTCCGGATCGTCCGTAGTGATCAGGGCAATGGCGTAGGCCAGTTCTACTGGAAACCTTTCGATCAGTTCTTCCAGATCGGCCCGCCCACAAAACAAGGAGGCGTGCCGGTTTTGTAAGAGGGCGGCCAGCGGCCGTCTGGTCAAAATTTGGGGCCTCTTTTTTTCATCGGTCAATTCAAAGAAACCGTTGAACCCCGGTTGTGCGGTTAACAAGCTATTGTAAATGACCTTCCTATCTTCAGGAAGCCTTTGATAAGCAGCAAGCAAATCTATGAGTAACTCCCTGGCCAGCTTAGCGTCAGCCAGAGGGTTATTAAATTCATCTCCATGGAGATGATAATCCTTCACCAACCGGTGATAGGGTTTCTTTGGAAACAGGAGCGCCGACCAGTATAGGGTATCAATAGCCGGCTTCGCAAACAGGGCCTGACAGTCGTGATACTTTTTCAGGATCGGAAGATCGTGATCCATAATGTTATGCCCACACAACAGGTTTGCCCCGTTGGCAAACTGCAAAAAGCTTTCCACCGACTTTCTCCGGAACTGATCGCCCCGCAAAAGCGCCCCGATCTCCAGGATTTGCTTTGATTTCTTATGCACTTCGAGATCGAAGAATAGTATGTCGGAGGTTACTATCATCCCGTTTCTCAAAATCCGGTCAGAAGTTAGTGGGTTTTCTTCAGGTCAAAATACAATTATTTTGTTGAGATAGTCCATTCCGCCAGGTTTAAAAGTCAATTACTGCATCATAGGCTTTCTTACGCGCTCTGTCCTGGCCAAAGAGCAGGGGGTAGTTTTTCCTGCCCCGAACGGGGAAGTAATCCAGCCAGCTGGAATGGTCGGACACATTCCAGAAGGTAACTCCTGTGATGGCATCTTTGTAGTCTCTGAAAACCCGAAAGAACATGCGGTACTGTTCCATTTGTTTCTGGGCCAGCTCCGGGGTAAATTCTTCCGGTTCATCCGGCCTTTTGGCGCGCCTACCGCTTTCCGGCGGATAGACGGAAACGTCGAGTTCGGTGACCTGCACCTGCAGTCCCAGGCTGCTGTAGGCTTCGATGGCCTCCCGGATATCCGTTTCCGATGGCCCGAAAACGGACCAATGCCCCTGAATGCCCATGCCGTGGATGGGAACTCCCCTGGCTTTCAGCATTCCCAGCAGTTTGACGATCCTGGCTCGTTTGTCCGGCTGCACGGCGTTGTAGTCGTTGTAGAACAACAGGGCATCCGGGGCCGCTTCGTGGGCGTATTCGAAGGCTTTGATAATGTAGTCTTCTCCGCATATCTCATACCATTTGGAATTTCGGAAAAATTCTCCGGGGTTATCGGAAACTACCTCGTTAACCACATCCCAGGCATAGATCTTTCCTTTGTATCTGCCAGCCACCGCGAAGATGTGCGCCCTCAGCCGTTCCAGCAGTTGTTCTTTGCTGACGGTTTCCCCTTTATCATCGACGAACATCCAGTCGGGCGCCTGCCTGTGCCAGCACAGCGTATGTCCCCGGGCCTTCATGCCATGTTCTTCCGCGAATTCGATCATCCGGTCCGCCCATTTCCAGTTGAATTGCCCTTCCCGGGGTTGTATAGGCCCCATCTTCATGATGTTCTCCGCCGTGAGGCTGTTGAATTCCCGGACGATCAGCGCTGAGTCGATGCCGTTGAAACTGGAGGGCGCTACCGCTACGCCTATGGGGAAGTAGGCGGCGTAGTAGTCTTTGAGGCCTTTGAAATCGGAAGAAACCTGTTCCGGTTGGGCAAGGGTACAAAGGGCAAATACCGAGAGGAAAAGGGACAGGAGGAGCCGCATAATGTTGATTTTTTCTAAAGGATCAGGGGTGTTGAACCGAGTTTGCGCAATCGATTGTGTAATATTAAAGAAAAAATTGCCTAACTCAAAATAGTGGATAGAAAAAGAACCCATCCACTAAAACCCCATCGGATCCGGATACCGGAAAACATACCCCAGCACCTTCTTCACTTTCTCATTGGAGACGATCTTGTAGGCCAGCTTGCCGCCGGCGCGAAAAGTGGGCGGCTCGAAGCCCTGTTTTTGGGCCTGGGCGGTGTAGAATTCGGCGCGGGTTGGATGCTCATCGGCACAAACATTGAAGGTATGCCCCCAGGCTTGCTGTTCTATTACTGCTTCGATGATGCCGATACAGTCTTCCAGGTGCACGAGGTTGACGGGAGCATCGCCGTTGGGAACCTTCTTCTTCCCCGCCAGGAAACGGCCGGCCTTGCGGCTGCCGCCCACCAGCCCGCCCATGCGGAGGATGGTGGCCCGGGGCCGTTTGTACAACGCCAGAAAACGTTCGATGGCCACCAGGGCCCGCCCTGAGGGGGTGTTGGGGGCCGGTTTATCCTCTTCATCTACTTCCCGGTTTTCCTCCCCGTAAACGCTGGTGGAACTGATGAAGATCAGATATTCCACGGCGCCGGATTGAATATGCTCCATTACGGCCTTCACTTGCTGTGGATAGGTTTCTTCTACTTCCGGGTTGCGCCGCCCTCCGGGAGGGATGTTGAGAATGAGCAGGCCGGAATCGAAAAAACTTTCTTTTTCCGGCCCCTCCACCGTGTCGCCCACCTTTATCAGGTAGGGCTCGATACCTCGCTCCCTTATCTGCTCCAGCTTCCCTGAGCGGGTGGTGGAGCCTTTTACTTCGCACCCTCTGCGTACCAGCGCCGCCCCCAGGGGGAGCCCCAGCCAGCCGCAGCCCAGTATGGATATTCGTTGGATCATGAGGAGAATTTGTTTAGGTGTAAGTATATGGACTGAATTAATGAATTAGCGAATGACTGAATACCCGCGGTTTACCCTATGCTTTAGAGTATGTTTGGAGGCCTGGTTTGAAGGCGAGAAGTGTCAATTTTTTGGTTAGGCAACTTGTCCCGTACACTAAGTGTCGGGAAGGCACTTTTTGAAGTGCATACCTGGAAGGTACGGACAAAAAAAGTAACGCGGCATCACCAAAAAAGTGGCCTTCGTAGCCCAAAGATTGGCCTCCAAACATACTCTTAAGCCCCACTATTTTTGTCCAGGTAAGTGGCCGGACAATTGGTTTCACACAGGCTGCTTCCCGCAATCCCCGTGTTGTCATCTGAAGGACGAAAAGTAGATGCCGGGAATTTTCAGAGGAAGCGTTATATTTGCGCGTCACGTTATGAAAGGAAATATAGCATTAAGGTGAAAAGTTTAAGATTAAGGAAGGTGTTTTCTTTTAAATTTTACATCTTGCATGGCCCCTTAAAGCAGCCAGATCTCCAGAAACTTCCCGGAATACCAAAATCAGAAACCTGACTTTTGACAAAAAAAGATGCAGCTGAGAAATTCATAATACCTATTTTTGAGATTGAAAAACTGGGATTTCTTCAGCCGGTTCATCTACATGTCCAAAACGGGTAAACCCCGCTGTTGAACCGGGCTGTCTGAAATTTTTTGAAAACAACGTTTATTTTTTTTAACATTGTGCACTGGCGTTCAAGCCCTTGGTTTTAGTCGAAAATTAAAACAGGAAATTTATGGCACGTTATTTACTATTATTTTTTGTACTCCTGATCGCTGGAGCGGGCGCGCATGCGCAGACCACGCTTCAGGGAAAGGTTACGGACAAGGAGACGGGGGAGCCCATTCTCTTCGGTTCGGTGGCCCTTTACAAAAACGGAGTGCTGACAACCGGAACGGAGACGGACTTCGACGGTAATTTTAACTTCACTGAACTCGACCCCGGTACTTATGATGTGGAGGTAACCTATGTGGGTTACGCCCGGCAACGGGTGACCGGCGTGAAAGTACTGGCCGGTAAGGCGAACAAGCTGGACATCGAGCTGAGTGCGGAAGGCGTCGTCCTCGATGAGGTCGTAGTCACTGAGTACCGGGTTCCACTGGTCGAACAGGACAACACCACACAGGGTGCGGTCATTACCAGTGACCAGATCAAAAACCTGCCCACCCGGAACATCAACGCGCTGGCGGCCACTACTGCCGGCCTGGCTTCCGCCGATGAAGGGGATGACATTACCATCCGAGGGTCCAGGAACAACGCTACCGACTACTATATCGACGGCATCCGCGTTCGTGGCAACCTGATCCCGGAATCGGAGATCGACCAGTTGCAGGTGATCACCGGTGGTATCGAAGCGCAATACGGAGACGTTACCGGCGGTATCATTTCCATTACCACCAAGGGCCCGTCCAGCAAATTTTCCGGAGGTGTTGAGGCGGAGACTTCCCGTTATCTCGACCCCTTTGAGCAAAGCCTGGTGGGTTTCAACCTCAGCGGGCCCATCCTTCAGCGTAAGGAAGAGGACGGCAGCAAGACTTCCATCCTCGGTTTCCGCCTGGCCGGCCGCCTTACCGACCAACTGGACGATGACCCTACAGCGGTGAACGTCTATCGCATCAAGGATGACGCCCTGGCCAAGCTGCAGGCCAATCCGGTTATAGAACTGGGCGGCAACCAGTTCGTAGCCGCTGATTTCCTGACCGATGAAGATGTGGAAGCACTGGACTATCAGCCGTTTGAGGATTACCAGCGCTATGACCTTACCGCCAAGATCGATGCCCGCCTCAGCAGCGCCATCGACATGACTTTTACCGGGGCATTCAGCCGCGAAGAAGATACTTTCACCCCCGGTGAAGGTAGCGTATCCGGCACCAACTGGCGCGTGCTGAACAGCCACAACAACCCGACGGACTTTGACCGTACCTACCGTGGTAACTTTCGTTTCCGCCACCGCCTGGGCGGCGCGTCCTCCGAAGAGGATCGCTCCGGCAAAGGGGCTGTGATCCAGAACGCCAGCTATACGCTGCAGTTTGGCTACGAAAAGCAACTTTACGACCTTTATGACGGCCGCCATCAGGACAACCTGTTCGATTATGGGTACATTGGCCGCTTTGACCAGGAATGGGTGCCGGTCTATCAGTTCAGCCAGGATAGCAACCTGAACATCGTAGCCACGCACGTTGACTACCGCCAGGTACTGACCGGCTATGAGCCGGATCCCGGTATGAACCCGGTGCTGGCAGCTTACAACAACCCGCTCGGTATTGAGAACGACAGTGGCAACCTGCCCGCAACCATCGATGGTTTCAACACCATTAATGGCCGGACGATCAACGTTTTCGGCGACTCCTGGAACTTCCACACCAACGTCGGTACGGTTTATAACCTCAACCGCAAGCGCGACAACGATACCTACACTTTCCAGGCCCGGGCTTCTTTCGACCTCGTGCCCGGCAGCTCCGACCAGGGCCGCCACAACATTCAGTTGGGCGTCTGGTATGAGCAGCGGACCAACCGCCAGTACGATATCGGCCCGAGAGCGCTGTGGGTACTGGCCCGCCAGTTGGCCAACAATCACATTCAGGGTATTCCGTTTGACGACCAGGGTAACCCCCTCACTGATCCTACGGGCGAAACCGATACGTTGCTCATTAACAACATTCCCATCGTCGGCACCCGCTATCAGGTGGCTATCGCCGAAGGTGCGGACGACCTGTTCTACAAGCGCGTGCGCGAAGTGACGGGCGACGCCCTGACCGATTTCGTCAATGTCGATGGCCTGCGGCCCGAAGACCTGAGCCTGGATATGTTCTCGGCAAAGGAACTGAACGATTATCAGGACCTGGGCCTGAGCTATTATGGTTATACCTATCTGGGCGATAACTTCGACGGCAACTTCGAAGATTTCTTTACCATGACCACCACCGGCGACCCGAATACCGGTATCCGCACCTTCCCGGTCGCGCCCAACCGGCCGATCTACGGCGCCGCTTATATTCAGGACAAGTTTACCTTTAAGGATATCATCTTCCGCCTTGGCCTGCGGGTGGATCGTTATGACGCCAACACCAAGGTGCTGAAGGACAACTATTCTCTTTATGAAATTCAGGGCGCTGCCGATTATCACGGCGAATTCGGAGGTGAACGCCCCGGTAATATCGGCGACGACTTCAAAGTATATGCCACCGACGAATCCGGTGAGCAGGTGCTGGCTTACCGCGATGGCGACCAGTGGTATCAGTCCAACGGTAATCCGGTAAACAACCCGGCCCTGATCTTCCAGGGAGGTGTGGTCAATCCCGTTTACCGCGACCTGAATGTCCGCGATGACCTGGACTACATCAAGAAGCGGGGCTTCGATATCAATTCGGCATTCGAAGATTACGAGGTGCAGATCAACCTCATGCCTCGCCTGGCCTTCTCCTTCCCAATCTCGGATGAGGCCAACTTCTTCGCGCACTACGATATCCTCGTACAGCGCCCGCCTTCCAATACCATTGCTACTCCGATCGACTACTTCTACTTCGCCGAGCGGCCTGGCAGCCCGAATGCCCCCTTTAATAACCCGAACCTGAAGCCGGAACGGACGATCGACTACGAAGTGGGTTTCCAGCAGAAGCTGTCTAATACGTCCGCTTTGAAGATCGCCGCTTACTATAAGGAAATGCGGGACATGATCCAGATCCGCACCTTCTTCCCGGTTCCGATCGTTGCTCAATACACAACTTACGATAACCAGGACTTCGGTACGGTAAAGGGTTTCTCCTTCCAGTACGACATGCGGCGCACCGGCAATGTGTCTTTCAACGCCAACTACACCCTGCAGTTTGCTGACGGCACCGGTTCGGATGCGAACTCTCAGCGCAGCCTGAGCAGCCGGGGTACTCTGCGTACCCTCTTCCCGCTCAACTTCGATGAACGCCACCGCATTGTCGCTACTTTAGATTATCGCTACTCCAGTGGCAACAAATACACCGGGCCGCGGTTGTTCGGCGCCGACATTTTCGCCAACGCCGGACTCAACCTGCAGACGATCGCCGTCTCCGGACGCCCGTACACTGCAACGCAACAACCACTTCAATTGGGTGGCGCCGGCACGATCGGCGCGCTCAACGGCGCCCGCAAGCCCTGGAACTTTACCCTCAACCTCCGTGTGGATAAGAACTTCGACCTGGGCGGCAAGCTTGGCCTGAACGTTTACTGCCGCGTTTCCAACCTGCTGGACCGCAGGAACGTGATCAACGTTTATTCGGCAACCGGCTCACCGGAAGACGACGGTTTCCTTCGCACTCCGGAAGGGCAGGGAACCATCGATAATATCGTGACCTCCCAGCGCAGCCTGGAATCATTCCTGGCTTCCTACCAGTGGCGGATACTGAACCCCAACTTCTTCAGCCTGCCGCGGAGGATCTATGTCGGAGCCATTTTTGACTTTTAATATACAGGGAAACCGGCCGGAGGAAGCAGATCCAATGAGGATGTGCTCCCTCCCGGCTGCTGCCCTTAAATCATTCATTTAAAAAAATTGTGCTATGCGTAAATTATTTCTAAGCTTGTTGGGTGTGGCTTTTGCAGTGGCTATCGCCTCTGCCCACATCAACCCCAACAGGCCGCAGGCAGAAAATCCTAATAATAATAGAGTAACATTCCGGGAGAGTTGTAATGCGGCTAAAGCCCAGCGCGACCAGGCCGTTAACAACGTCCGCGCCCGCCTCACCACCGGTGGTGACGTCTGGTGGGATGGTAATGACGGCCGCTATGTGGTGCCGAAAGTGCCTCCCGGAGTACCGGAAGCATCCTCCCTGTTCGCCGGGGCCGTATGGCTCGGTGGCGTGGATGAAGCCGGCAACCTCAAAGTAGCTGCTCAGACCTATGGCCGCTCCGGTGGCCAGACGGACTTCTGGTCCGGGCCGCTCTATCCGGAAAAGGAGAACGAAGATGACCCCGATCCCGGTACGACCGACCAGGAAGTCTGCTCCAAGTGGGACGCTTTCTTCGTCGTTACCGGCTCGGAGATCGACGAGCACATCCGCAAATTCGAAGAGACCGTCAATACCGGCGGTACTTATGACCCTACTTCCATCCCCAAAGGCGTCCGTGGGTGGCCGGGAAGGGGCAACCCCTTCTTCCTGGATGTCAACGGGTTTGAACTGCCCAACACCAGCCAGGGCCTTGCCGGCTTTCACGATGAAGACGGCGACGGCCTTTACAACCCCCAGAACGGGGACTACCCGGTCATCGAGATCCGTGGTTGTGAGACGCCTCAGTATCCGGATGAGATGATCTTCTGGATCTACAACGACAACGGTAACATCCACTCGGAGACGAATGCCGACCCCATTCAGATGGAGGTGCAGGTGCAGGCCTTCGGCTATGCCACCAACGATGAGTTGAACGATATGACCTTCCAGCGTTACAAACTGATCAACCGGGCTGTTGAACCGATCGACAGTGCTTTCTTCGCCATGTGGGTTGACCCGGACCTGGGATGCTACACTGATGACTACATTGGTTGTGATACGCTGCGTAGCCTTGGTTATGTTTACAATGAAGATGTGCTGGACGGACAGACCGGTTGCTCCTGCCCGCAGGGCGTTGTTACCTACTGCGACGAAGTGCCCATACTCGGTGTCGATTACTTCCGCGGCCCGCTCGGCCCGAAGGTTTTCGGCCCCAACGGCGAATTGATCAATCCCGGCCGCGACCAGGAACCGGATACGATCGTGGAGCTGGGTATGTCTTCCTTTACCTACTTCAACAACCCCAGCGTGGGCAACCACCCGCAGCAGACCGGTGACCCCAATACGGGCCTGGAATACTACCGTTATCTGACGGGGTCCTGGCGGGACGGCAGCCCCTTCATGTACGGAGGTGATGCCTTCGATGAGCCGACCTTCCCGATCCGCTACGCCTTTACAGAATCTCCGGACGATAATGATGGATGGTCTATGTGCACCCAGGACCTGGGAGAAGGAGACCGCCGGACTATTCAGGCTTCCGGGCCTTTCCGCCTTGACCCCGGGGCAGTGAACGAGCTGATCATCGGCGTGGTATGGGTGCCTGACCAGGATTATCCCTGCCCCAGCATCCGAAGGTTGCAGGAGGCAGATGACATTGCTCAGGCCCTGTTCGACAACTGCTTCGACAACACTGATGGCCCGGATGCACCGGACCTGGATATCATTGAACTGGACCGCGAGCTGATCATCGTACTGACCAACGATACTTCAACTTCCAATAATGCTTTCGAAGCTTATGAAGAAGTGGGCCTGGAGATCCCGCCTCTGGCGGAAGACAGCCTCTACCGCTTCGAAGGGTACAAGATCTATCAGCTCAACGGCCCGAACATCGGCCTGAGCCCTGAGAATGTTGCCGATCCGACCAAAGCGCGCCTGATCTATCAGGTTGACCTGCGCAACGGCGTCGCCAGGATCTTCAACTGGTCTCCGGAAGATGCGCCTACCGACCAGACGTATTACGTTCCTTCACTGATGGTTGACGGCGGTGACCGGGGCATTCGCCACACTTTCCGCGTCAGTGAGGATGCCTTCGCTGATGAAGACCGGCGCCTGGTCAACCACAAGAAGTACTACTTCGCTGCGGTGGCCTACGCTTTCAACGAATATGAACCATTCAACCCCCGGGATATCATCGGCCAGCGTAAACCCTATCTGGAAGGGCGTAGAAACATCGGCCCCAACGGCGATGGCCTGCCCTATACGGCCATTCCGCGCCCGATCGTTGACCGCCAGCTCAATTCAGATTACGGTGGCGGAGCAACCATTACCCGCATAGACGGCCTGGGCAACGGAGGTAATTTTATAGACCTCAGTGAGGAAACTCGCCTCGCTATCGAAGATGCTTTCAGCAAAGGGGATAAATCCTTAGGCGAATTGACTTACGTTGATGGCCGGGGGCCCATTACCGTCCAGGTATTCAACCCGCTTGATGTCAGGAACGGCAGCTTCGAGCTGAAGTTTGTGGACGGCAACATGGACGATAGTGAACTGGCTCAGAATGCCCGCTGGGAGATGACCCTTTTCCCGGATGACGGCAATTACAAGGTCGTTTCCGAGAAGACCATCGAACAGTTGAATGAGCAGATCATTCGCGACTTCGGTTTCACCGTTTCTATCGGCCAGGTTTCCGAACCAGGATCGAAAGACACGGAAGACAACGGTTATATCCCCAGCGAGATCGCTTATCGGGATGCCACTCAGGACCCCTGGTATTCTTACTTCCCCGATGGATTTGACCTGATCCCTCAGGTTGGGTTTGACGACTTCCTGTTTGACTATACCTCCCTGGAAGCCGGGCAGGTGGATGCTTCGATCGACCCGGATGGCGGGTTGGCACAGTACGGTGACTCTCCTCTGTTGCCTTACTACCTGCTTGACTGGAGGTCGCGCGGCTTTTCACCGGTTACCGGAGAGTTCCAGTTTATTACTCCGGTGTGGGCCAATAACAGTGCCGCCGGCATCGTCCGTAACCAGATGAAGCTGTCGAACCTGAATAACGTTGACCTGGTGTTCACCTCCAACAAGGACCTGTGGAGCCGCTGTGTAGTGGTGGAATCAGCCAACCGTTTCTACACCGACGCCGGCTGGCCTACCGAGGGAGAACGCAAGCAATTTGACCTTCGCGCCGCTCCTTCTGTCGGCAAAGATGCCGATGCGGATGGCCTTCCTGTGCAGGATGGCGACGGCGAGGGTATGGGATGGTTCCCGGGCTATGCGGTTGATGTGGAAACCGGCCAGCGCCTCAATGTATTCTGGGGTGAAAACTCTGTCTATGACGGTTCCATCGCTCCGGAAACCTATGACGGCAAGCCCACCGGGCGGGATATGATGTTCAACCCGAGCAATCAGGTAATTCTGGGGTCTGAAGAGTTCTTTAATAACCTTCCGCTTCCCTATTACCTGGGTGGACAGCACATGGTTTACGTGACGAGGCTTCCATACGACTCCTGTTCGATCTTCCGCGACAACCTCGACCCGGGCCCGAGCCCGCTGACGAAGGTCAAGGCCATGCGGGAAATCACCTGGGGCGGTATGATCGTGCCACTGTCCGGCGTATCGATGCTGTCGTACGGCGAAGGGCTGATTCCCTCGGATGTCGTGGTCAAACTGCGGACCAACGACCCCTATCAGGTTGAAAAGAATATTGATTACGGTAACGATTATGACGACGGTGACGAGCGCACCGGTTCAGGGGAGAACAACTATCACCCCATGTACCGCTTCAGCATTGTGGATAAGCAGGCTTCTGAACTTTCCGAAGTTCAGGTTAATGAGTCGCTGGATATGATCGATGTGGTTCCGAACCCGTACTACGGCTTCTCTGACTACGAGACGTCGCAGTTTACCAATACCGTGAAGATTACCAACCTGCCGGCCAAGTGTGTAGTGACGATCTACACGCTGGAAGGCAAGTTCATTCGCCAGTACGTGCGCGATGAGGTTGGGGCAGTTCCTCCGGGCAACAACCGGGCGCTCAACCGCAACCAGATCACGCCGGCAATTGAATGGGACCTTCGGAACAACAAGGGTATCCCCATTGCCAGTGGTGTTTATCTGATCCATGTCGCTGCCGAAGGGCTGGGCGAGCGCACCCTGAAGTGGTTTGGCGTGAACCGCGAGTTCGATCCATCAGGGCTGTAGCCCAAACCGCTGAGTATGAAAAAAAGAAGCGAGGCTTCCGGGATTCAGTCCCGGAAGCCAGCTTCAAAAAAAGAATTTCTTTGACATCAGGGTAGCCGTTAAAGCCATTGGCGGTGATCCTGCCTTTTACCGGCAACACCAGCATGTCGAAGGACCAAAAAAGATAATATGAATAAGCTTATTTACTTTATTCTGCTATTTGCGATGGTATGTGCTACTGCGGCGCCTGCCTGGGCGGGCAACCCTGACCGCCAGGGCGAGGCCGGGGCCGGACAGTTGTTGTTGAACCCCTATGCCCGCAGCGCCGGCCTTCATACCATGTCAACCTCTTTTGTTTCAGGAGTAGAAGCCATGCATATCAATGTCGCCGGTATCGGCCGCATCAATAAAACGGAGATCCAGCTGGGCCATGCGTTGTATCTTCAGGGGACGGATATCCGGCTCAATGGCGCCGGCGTTTCTCAAAAGGTCGGCAAAGGCGGGGCGATAGCCTTCAGCCTTATGTCCATTGACTTCGGTGACATTCGCGTCACTACTGTTGACCAGCCGGAGGGGACGGGCACTACCTTTTCTCCCAGTTTTTTCAACCTGGGGCTGGGCTACGCGCACACTTTTGAGAATAAAGTGTCGGTTGGCGTCCTTTTTCGGGGTGTTTCCGAGTCCATCCAGGATGTTAGTTCCTTTGGCTTTGCGATCGATGCCGGAGTACAGTATGTAACCGGCCCGAGAGACAATTTCAAGTTCGGCATCTCCCTGCGCAATATCGGTTCGAGAATGACTTACGGCGGCCAGGGCCTTTCTACTCAGGGGCCGTCTCCCAATAATGGGAGCTATGAGCTGACTTATTCTCAGCGCGCTGCCGACTTTGAATTGCCTTCGATGCTGAACATCGGCCTTTCCTACGATTTCCTGATCGGGGAAAAGCACCGACTGACTGCGCTGGGCAATTTTACCTCTAATTCCTTCTCCCAGGACCAGGTAGGGGGCGGACTGGAGTATTCGCTCAACGATATGTTTATGCTCCGGGGGGCTTATCGGTACGAGTTTGGTTCAGATAATGTTATTGAACAGCCAATTTATACGGGCCTCAGTGCCGGCGCCTCTGTTTCGGTGCCGATGAGTAAGGAGAATAAAGACGTTCGTTTCTCTATTGACTACGCATACCGCGATACCAAGATCTGGAATGGTACGCACAATATCGGTATCCGCTTCAATCTTTAGAGTATGTTTGGGGGCGTGTGAGTAGCCGAAGGCGTTGATCAGCAACCTTTTACAACGGTTCTATACTGCTGCCCCTTGAATTTTTCGGCGAATATCCGTACTTTTGCAGTACAACCACGGCAAGAACGTTTTCGCAATGCCTCGCGGAAGCGTTCTTGCCTTTTATGCTCAAAAGGGAGACACTTGCTTCCCTCTGAGCCGAAAATAAAAAAGGTTGTGCCGATTTTCCTTCACTCAAGGTGGTGAATTGTCAGCTCTGACGCGACATGGCCAGAGGGGGGAGAGTTGACGGTATATTGTTTTTGTAAAAAATGAATGACTATGTCTGGATACAACTATCTGACGCGAGAGGGCTACGACAAGCTGAAAGCCGAACTGGAAGAAATGAAAACGAATGGCCGTGAAGAAGTGGCCAGGGCCATTGCGGAAGCCCGCGAGAAAGGAGACCTTTCGGAGAATGCAGAGTACGATGCAGCCAAGGATGCCCAGGGCATGCTGGAAATGCGCATCAATGATCTCGAGAAGGTACTGGCCAATTCCCGCATCCTTGACGAAAGCCAGCTGGATAGCTCCAAAGTGACTGTGCTTTCCAATGTGACCATCAAGAATAAGAAAACCGGAAAGCAGCTGAAATACAAGCTCGTCTCTGAAACGGAGGCTGACCTGAAAGCCAAGAAGATCTCCGTGAGTTCTCCTATGGGGCAGGGCCTGCTGGGCAAAGCCGTCGGTGACCTTGCCATTGTGGAAACTCCCCGCGGCAACCTCGAATTCGAGATCGTGGAAATTTCTCTTTCTTAAAAAATACCTCCTGGCATGCCAAGTATTTTCACCAAGATCGTTCAGGGAGATATTCCTGCTCATAAGGTAGCAGAAACCAATGATTACCTGGCCTTTCTGGATATCAACCCCCTGGCCAGGGGGCACGTCCTGGCCATCCCCAAAAAGGAGGTCGATTACATTTTTGATATTGAAGACGATCAGCTTGCGGGCCTGATGGCCTTCGCTAAACGCGTGGCCAAGGCCATCGAAGCGGTAGTACCCTGTGAAAGGATCGGAGTCTCCGTGATCGGCCTGGAAGTCCCCCACGCTCACGTTCATCTCATTCCCATCAACGATATCGGGGATATGAACTTTTCCAATCCGAAACTTTCTCCCTCGCAGGAAGAACTGGCGGAACTGGCCGAGGCTATACGGAAGAAATATAAGGAATGAGGGAATGAAGGAATGAGGGAATGATTGAATTGGGTTCTGCGAATCATTCATTCCTTCGTTAATTCAATCCCTCACTCCTTCCCTCTATCCGGGTTGTCTTTGAGGAAGCTGCTCCAGTCGTTATATCGTTTTTTTCCACTAAGTATGCTGCCTGACTGGTAGAAATGGCAGATGGCAGTGGCCAGCGCATCGGTCGCATCGAGGTAGTAGTTGTCGAGCTTGAAGTCCAGGATATTGGAGAGCATGGCGGCCACCTGTTCTTTGGCGGCATTGCCATTGCCTGTGACGGACTGTTTGATCTTTTTGGGAGAGTATTCGGTGATCCGGACGCCTTTGGTGATGGCGGCGGCAATGGCCACTCCCTGCGCCCGGCCAAGTTTGAGCATCGACTGCGGGTTTTTGCCGTAAAAGGGGGCCTCGATTGCCATTTCGCGAGGCTGATAGATATCGATAATACTTTGCAGGCGCTCGAAGATGTGCTGTAATTTATCCTGATGGTCCTGCATTTTTTTCAGATAAACCACCCCCATGTCGAGTAACCGCGGTTTTTTGTTCTCCACTTCAATAATGGCATACCCCAGAATATTGGTGCCGGGGTCAATGCCGAGTAGGCGGTAGGTATCTTTTTTCGCTTCCAAACGTCCAATAATAGAGTTTTATGAATTCGGGATGGGGGAAACTCCGTTTTCGATCATCCCATTACTACAAGGTACCTTAAAACTATGGATAAAACAAAAGCTTTCAATACTTTTGTTTTGTCAAGCCGGTAAACCATGCAAAAGCCTCCGAAAAAAAAGGCCTTTATACTTATCAATTGGCTGCTGAAGGGCACAATTGCAGCTGTTCTGATGTTTACTCTATACCGGCAGGTTTTTGAGGATGGAGGGTTTTTCCTCGCACTGAAGGCCCTGCGGGGGCCGTTATGGAAAGTGAACTGGCCATGGCTTTTGGCTGTTTTCCTGTTGCTCCCGGTCAATTGGGCTCTTGAAACGGAAAAATGGCGGCGTCTGCTGCTGCCTTTCTGGAAGATGCCTTTTCTGCGGGCCTTTACCGGAGTGATGGCCGGGGTAGCGCTTTCCCTGTTTACCCCCAACCGCATTGGGGACTACGGAGGGCGCGTGCTGGCAGTGCCGGCTCAATACAACTGGCATGCCATAATGGCGGCTGTAGTGGGGAGTGTGGCGCAGTTGCTGGTGCTTATCGGCTTCGGAGTTGTGGGCGCTCTTTATGTGGCCGGGCTCTATTATGGAAAGGCCATGCTCCTGTTCGACGGCTTTTGGTGGCTGGCTGTAGCTTTTATGGGAATTTTGTACCTGCTGTTCTTTAATATCGGCTGGTTAAGCACGATGAGCCGGAATTTGCCTCTGCCGAGGAAAGCCCTGCGGGTGATCCTGTTGCTGAAGCGATATCAGCCCAGCTCCCTGGCAGCCGCTCTGGGGCTGGCAGCCGCGCGGTACGCTACCTACTGCCTCCAGTATTTTTGCCTGCTGGCCTTTTTTGGCGTTACCATTCCGGTGGGGGCAGCGTTGGCCGGCATTGCTACGATATTCTTAATACAAACCAGCATTCCCCTGCCTCCGGCCCTTGGCCTGCTGGCGCGGGGAGAAGCTGCTCTGCTGTCTCTGGGAGTAAATAACAGCCAGGATGTAGCAATCCTGGCCGCTACCTTCACTCTTTTTATAATAAACCTGTGCCTGCCCTCGTTACTTGGAATGGCCGTGATCTTCAGAATAAATGTCTTAAAATCATTAGGTTATGAAATTGAAGTTGTTCAGAATGAGCCTGATAGGCACTATACTGATACTTCTGATGGCTTTTTCCGCTCCTGAAAGAACGGAGTGGAATAAGGATGAACCTCCCCAATTGATCGAGGAGGTCTCTCCCTGCAGTATTTACAACAATTCCTTCCGGCATGGGGAGACAATCACTTACAAATTATACTACAACTGGAACTTTATCTGGCTGGCCGCCGGCGAGGTAACCTTTAGGGTCAAAGAAAAGGATGACCAGTACCACCTTTCCGCTTCCGGCAGCACCTACAAGTCTTATGAATGGTTCTATAAGGTACGCGACCAATACGACACCTATGTGGATAAGAACACCCTGCTGCCCGTCATCTCTATCCGGGATGTCCATGAAGGCAAATACCGGCTGTATGATAAAGTGACCTTCGACCAAAGCCGGGCAAAAGCCTATTCTCTGCGCGGCAAGTCGAAAGAAACAGCTGAACTTTCAGAATATGACGTCGAGAATTGTATGCACGACATTCTCTCCATTATTTATTATACCCGGAACATTGCATTTGAGGATTACCAGCCAGGCGTAAGGATACCGGTGAAAATATTTATGGATAAAGAAGTCTGGCCTCTCAAGGTAGAATATCAGGGTAAGGAAGAGAATGTCAAAGTAAAAGGCCTGGGGCGTTTCAATACGATCAAGTTCAGCCCGGAGGTGATCTCCGGCTACGTCTTCGGCGAAGGTGGGGCTGCCATGAATGTCTGGGCTTCCGACGATAAGAACAAGATCCCGCTCATTATTGAATCTCCGGTGTCCGTCGGCTCGGTGAAAGCCGTTCTGAAAGAGTACAACGGCCTGCGCTATGACCTGGCCTCGGAACGGGAGTGATTTTGGGAATCGTTATTTGTGTATTCGGGCATCGTGTATTCGGGAATCGTTTGTCCGGACCATCTGCCGACTCCCGAATCAACGACTCCCGACTCCCGAATCAACGAATCCCGAATCAACCATCCAATGATCAAAAGAACCTTAGCCATCATCGGCCTGCTCGCCGTCTTCGGGCTGGGCTTCTGGGCCGCCAGCCTTTTTTTTCGCCAACAGGCGGAAAAAGAGATCCGCAGCCAGTCCACTGTACTGCTGGAAAAGGTGAGCAAGGTGCGCAAACTGGTCACGGTGGAAGGCCACTTCAGCGAGCTGTACGATGAGGCCAACATTCGGAATTTTACCGTTTACATGCCGTTTCCCAGCACCTGGCGCTTTTCCAAGCAGGCCATCCTTCACGTTACCGGGAAGGTATTGGTGGGCTACGACATGGAAAAGATCAGCATCACCGTTGACAGCCTGCAGCGCCGCATTATTATCGGCAACCTTCCCGAACCCCGCATCCTCTCCATCGACCATGAAGTGGAATACAAAAACCTGGAGGAGAGTTTCTTCAATAGTTTTACCCCTGAGGACTATACCCGCATCAACAAAAATGCCAAAGCAGTCCTCCGCAAAAAGGCACAGGAAAGCCGCCTGATCGACGAAGCCCGCAAAGAGGGCAACCAGATGCTGGACGTCATGCGCTTTATGATAGAGTCCGCCGGCTGGGAAATGGTAGTGGAAAATGGTGGAATTGAAGCGCCCGTTGATAGCCTGTTGAGGAATTGAGCTTTAAGTAAGTACATGGACTGAATTAATGAATGACTGAATGATTGAATACCAGCACATTAGACGGCGACGGCACTTTGTGTCTCACTAATTGTGCCCATGTGCTTACTCAATGGTTTTTATTCGTGGGTTAGGTGCGATTTGCGATGTTTGAGACTGTTCATAGTTTTTTACCCGGCTGAGGCACGAAGATGGGCCGGTTTCCAGGGGATAGTTCAAATAAGTGTGTCCGGGTCACGCTAACCCGCTGGTTTCCAGGGAACCAGGAACTCATAAACCAGAAACTTTGAACAGTCCTGCGTTGATTGCTGAGCGCTCACATCGCAAACCAAACATCAAAAACCCTTCTTTACTTAAACACCAGCCCCACCGTCACCAGGAACGACTGTTCCGGCGTCACCCTTCCGTCATAGGGTTCCCCGTTTCGCTCCACCAGTATTCTGTCATCCAGCGGCAGGCGTTCTTTCTTGTTAAAGAGTTGCCGGCGCTCTTTCAGATAGACGTGCTGCTGCCGGGCGAAGGGAAGCATATATCCTCCCCGGATAAACAATTCCTGCCCGGGGTGGAGCTCCAGGGCAAGCTCCAGAGATAATTTGAGGCTGTGGATCCGGCTGCCGTAGTAAAGGTTGATCCTGTCGGCGTTGAAGCGTTTTTTGTCTGCCTTGAATTTTCCATAATCATTCTCTGCCGCACCGATCTTTCGGGCGTACTTGAGGTGGCTGTGCTGCGCCACCGCCCGCACGAAGAACGGCCTCCCCTTTGAGAGGTTGACCTGTGTACCCACGCCCAGTGATCGTTCCCGGTAAACGCTGTTCCACAGGTCGCGCGACCAGCCGCCGCGAATGAACAAATTGGGGCGGAAGAAGAGGTTGAAATCCAGGTGGGCGATGGGTTCGAAGCTTCGGGTAACCCATTCATCGGAGGCATCGAGGATGGCCGGCCCGTCGGCATGTTCCAGGAAAGCAGCCCGCATGCCGGCAGCTCCAGTTTCCAGGAAATGGGCTCCGGATCCAACCACGGTCTGGAAACGCCACTTGAAGCCGTCCGGCTTTTCCATGGGAGGAGTGGCTTTGCCCATGAATTCCGAACCTTCGCTGTTGGCCCGGAGTACGGAATCACGCCGGGTTTGCAGGCGGGCAATGAAAAGGCTGTCGAATACCTCCTGCGCTTTTTCCTGGTTGCGCATCTGAACGACCGTTTCCCTCAACCCCGAGCTGAGCGGGGTGGTATTGTAGTTGTTCCAGAAGTTTTCGTCATATTCGCCGGTAATATCGAGAAATTCATCGCCACGGTTGAGGCGTTCCAGATAGGGGACAGGCTCACCCCGCCCGGGTTGTATCTCCGTAATGGCGATCTCGTTGCTGTAAACCCCTCCATCGCGGTAAACTCCTTCCCGCAGGGCATTGCTGAAGTACCATTCTTCCCCCACTTTCCGGTAGTTGACGGTATAGCGGTTGGCTTTCCAGTTGCCGGCATAGAGTGGATAGTCGTCGATCTTGCGCAACCCTTCCGGCAATATTTCGAACCGGGCGCGCAGAAAGGCATAAGAGAGGGTGTCTATATAAATGGAGCCTTTCATGCGGCCTTTTCCGCCCTCGGCCCGGCCGAAACCGATCACATAGACGGGTTTTCCTTCATAATAGGTGATGGATTCGATCCAGTATTTATAATCGTCAAAGTAGGCTTCGTCGATAAAGTCCTCCCGGTTTTTTACAAAGTCGAACCGGTGGGCGGCCATGTGGCCGGAGGAAAAACCGGAGTGCTGCTCCACCTCTTCAGCCGAAAGGATGACCTTGCGGCCCTGAATGAGCCCCACCTGTCCTTCCTTGCTGTTGCGGTAGCTGGTTTTATACACATCCAGTACGCCTTCGGCCATGTAGAGGTACTCCTGCACCGCATTGGTCCTCGACTCCCGGTAAAAGGCGGTAACAGAGGTGGGGCGGGGCGGATAATTGTCGGGAATGCGGCGGACGGCCCGCCGGATGATGTCTTCTACTGCCCGTTCGTCCATGACGACGACCTCCTGCAGGACAGACGGCACGGCCTTGATCCGGATGGTGACGGGGTTGCTCAGGCCGCTCAGCGGGTGCTCATAGGTGGCGTAACCGATGAAGGAAACTGAGAGTTTGGACTGCCGGTAGCCTTCCGGTACTTTCAGCGTGAAAGAGCCGTCTTCTCCGGTCACGGTGCCGATGCCCTTTTCCGGGATGCCGACATGGGCATAAGCCAGCGGCTTGCCGTTATCGGCATCCTGAACTGTTCCGGTGATGGTAAGGATCTGGCTGTACGCCAGGCTGCTCCAGAGCAGCAGAAGGGTTGCTGTTAACAGTCGCATGATTCTGTTTTAGGTGAATGTAGATTGTTTCCCCGGGGTGACGAACTGGGTAACCAGGAAGTTACAAGGATACTTTTTTTTAACAAACTCTTAAATTTAAGCCATGGAAAAATACACTTTTTCGGAGATTGAAGAGGCGCACCGCCCCCGCCTTCAGCACTTTATCCGCGAGTTTTGGGGTGGAGATGTGATGGTTTCGCGAGGGCAGGCTCATTATCCCGCCCGGCAGGAGGGCTTCCGGGCGGAAAGGGGTGGCGTTCTGGTTGGGGTAGTCACTTACACCGTGCAGAACGGCGAGATGGAGGTCACCCTGCTGGACAGCCGCGAGCGGGAACAGGGGGTGGGCTCCCGGCTGATAGAACTGGCGGTGGAACGGGCGCGCCACCTCGGCTGCTCCCGGGTATGGATGATCACCACCAACGACAACATCCGCGCTTTTCGCTTTTACCAGAAACGGGGCTTCAACCTGGCGGCCCTGCACCGCAATGCCCTGGAGGAATCCCGAAAGCTGAAGCCGGGGATACCGGCTACAGGCCAGGAGGGGATACCGATCAGGCATGAGCTGGAGTTTGAGCTGAGGTTGGGATGAGAGGGAGGGAGAGGGTAATGAAACCCAGAAACCAGAAACCCAGAAACCAGAAACCTCAAAAACCATAACCAGTCCCATGCCATGCCACCCGAACACCGCAATAATTATCGTTAATGCCTTACCAGATCACGGACGGCCATTTTTGGGGTGCGGTCCACCTTAAACAAGCCCCAGTGTTTTTCGGGTTCCATGGGGTGGGGAGATCCTTTCCAGGGTTCGTCGAAGGCTTCGAATACAAAGGTGAGGATACGTTCGGAGTCCGTCCATTCCATAAGGTCGTCATAATAGGCTTTTTGCATTTCTTCATTGACGTGTTCAGCATCAATGCCTCGGCCATTGGAGTTGGTCGTCCAGCCGGCTTCGGTGATCACAGTCGCTTTACCGGGGTATAAGTTGGCAATGGAATAGTAGTTGTCTTTGGTGTAGCCGAGCGCTTCGTGGATGTGCTTGTATTCCCAGACGGGGTAAGTATGGATGGAAATGAAATCGACTACTTTAGCTAAAGGTTTCAGTTTACTCAGCCAGGGAACATAGTTTTCACAGAAGGTAACAGGCTGTTTAGCCCCTTTTTTGATCAGTTTTGTGTATTCCACCACGCGATCAACCGGTACATAGTGGTCGGTCCAGTCCACGCAGGCTTCATTACCGGATGACAGCGCACAGATGATATCCGGGTACTGATTGGCCAGTTCGACCAGGCGGTTGATGCGTTTCAGGTTTTCGGTGCGGTTCTTTTTCAACTGTTCTTCTGAATAAACCCCGCCTCCCCAGGGGCAGCCAAAGTTGTTCATCTCGGCTTCGATGAACGCTCCCAGCATCACCTTGAAGTCGAGCTTTTCTTTGCGAATGACCTCCAGTACGGCCTCACTATGCTGGTCACAATCGTACAGGCGTAAATATTTCCAGTGTCCCTGAAGGATCAACAGGTCTTCCCTGACCTGGTCATAGGTGGGGTAGTGGCCTCCGGGGTGTTGCCCTTCCCGGAATCCGGAGTAACAGATGGCCCGATCATACGGGAAGGGCAGTTTTTCAGAATGATCCATGGGTGATATTTCTTTTTAAAATGTAACTATTCAGCATCAATTGAAAATGCCCTGTCCCCCTTTAGGCCCGGGGCAAAACAGGGCATTTTCTGCCACTGGATTCGAGGTTTTGAATCGGCGCCTTAGAATTTGAGGTTCCCCCGGGCGTCCCACAATCCCCAATAGGCGCCTACATCGCCTTCCGGCCCGGTTTTCCAGGCTTCGTCGAAGGAAGAGAAATAGAACATTTCGATGCCTTCCCGGGCAGCCCATTGCTGCACATTCAGGAAATACCTCAACGCATTTTCCTGGGATGGCTGGGCGTCGCCCAGGCCCGTGCCCTGGCTTGGCCATCCGGTTTCGGTGATGATCACCTTCTTTCCCTGTCCGGCGTGTAAGGCCTGATAATACATCTGTTTGATGTGCATCAGAGAATAGTCGATGTGGCAGCCTTCCCAGTAGGGGTAACAATTGGCTAGAATAACATCGCAGGCAGCTGTAATGTTCGGATGGGCGCTGAATTCGTAGTAGGCGTCAACGTATCCTACCGTAGTACCGGGCAATGCTTCTTTGACCCGGGCAATGTATCTGAGCAGTTCTTCTTCCGTCAGGTCCTTTCGGTACATGACCTCATTGCCGACGGCGGCAATATCCACGTAACCTTCTTTGGCCAGTTTGGCCAGGCCGGCAATTTCCTCTTCGATCAACTGTTTATCATCGCCCAGCCAGGCGCCGACCAGCGTTTTTAACCCGAATTCACGAGCGATCACCGGAATCAGTTCGTTGCCTTCAATACAGGAAAAGGAACGGATCCACTTCGTATAAGGCGCGATGATGGCCATGCGGCGCCGTATTTGCTCCTCCGTGAGTATAGAGCCCGGTTTCTGGCCTTCTTCATAAGCGCTGTAACATAGGCCGTGCATGCCGTTTTTCAATACTTCGTGGAACAAACTGCTCAGTTCCTTCTGGCTTTTGTTGGAAAGGTCTATTCCTTTTAACCCTTCGATTCTACCTGACCTGAAAGACATATCTTTATCGATTTAAAGTTGGTTTAAGAAGCTATTTAACCTCAGGGGACAAATTTTGGTTTTTCCGTTTTATCCCACAACCCCCACCGGGTTCCTACTTCCCCTTCGTGATAGACTTTCCAGGATTCGTCAAAGGAGGAGAAATAGAACAGGCCGATGTTTTGGCTTTTAGCCCACTGCTGAACATTGATGAAGTATTTCATCGCATTTTCAGCTGACGGCCGGGCATCCGATACTTCCTGCCCGTCGCTTGGCCATCCGGTTTCGGCGATGATCACTTTTTTGCCATCTGCCGCATTTAGCGTTAATTCGTACATTTGCTGCACGTAGAACAGGGCCTGGCTGTTATCGGCGCCTTCCCAGAAGGGGTAACAGTTGATCAGGATCACATCACAAGCGTCTGTCAAAGCGGGCTTTTCCAGAAAATGATAATAGGCATCCACATATCCTACCGGAATGTGAGAGGGGATTGATGCCCTGACCTGACGAATGTAATCGATCACTTCCTGTTCGGAGAGTTCATTGCGAAGCAATACTTCATTGCCTACCGCCGCTATATCCACCAAACCGTCCCTGGCCAGTTTTACCAGGGCTTCAATTTCTCTTTCGTTGCGCTCCCGGTCACTGCTGATCCAGGCGCCCACCATTGTTTTCAGGCCTTTGTCGTGGGCGATCCTGGGGATCAGTTCATTGCCTTCGGTACAGGAAAAAGAGCGTATCCATTTGGTGTAGGGCATAATGATTTCCAACCTTCGGCGGATCTGGGATTCCGACAATATATCCCCCGCTTCCTGGCCCTCTACGTAGGGACTGAAACAGAGCCCGTGCAGGCTGTCTCTGAGTGTGGTGGAAAACAAGGCTTGGATCTCTGCCGTGGACTGTCCGTTAAAATTCAATCCGGGAAGGCCATTCAGATTCAATCTGCCTTCTAACAGGGAAAGCAACTTGCCCGGCAAATACGCGGATGAACTTTTTTTGGCCTTTTTTTTCCGCTCTATGGCAGCCCGTATTTCATGGGCCTTTTCTTCTGTAACATCATAGGTGCGCATTACCAGCATGGCAATAAGCGTTCCGAACATGGGTACTCCGGAATAAAACAGCCTCAAACCGGTCACGGCTCCCTCCGGCTGAACGCCGGCATCCGGATTAAACCCAACCAGGGTCATTATGGCGCCGCTCAACAGCCCGGCAATGGCAAAACCAAACTTCACCATCCACCAGTAAATGGCGCCGAAAATGCCTTCCCGCCTTTTGCCCGTATTCAGTTCGTCCAGGTCGCATACATCGGCCGTCATAGACATCATCAGGGTGAACAGGCTGCCGATCCCAAAGGAAAAGAACGGGAGGGCAAAAATGAACATATACGGTTTTCCCGGTATGAACAGGAACCAAAGCAGAATATATCCCACGATGGAAATGCCCTGCGAGAGCATGAAGGCATTTTTCTTTCCCATTTTTTTGGACATCCAGGCCACAGTGGGGATCACGGCAAAGGTGGTCACCAGGGCGCCTACGCTTCCGAAAAGGGTAGGCCATACGCCGGCTGCTCCCGCATTACCGTTGAACAAATGATAAACAATAATAAAGAACGAGAAGGCGGCAACCGTATTGAAAGCATTGAAGATCAGAAAAGTCGAAATACACAATTTCCGGAACGGAACGGACCGGAAAGCTTCCACAAACCCATTCAGTATTTCTTTGAGGCCGCCACCGATATTGCTTAGGCTTAACGGAACCAGGCTATCGTCATCTTTGGTGGATTTGCTCTTTATAAAAATGGCGGGGATCATCGCCAGGATCATGCAGGATACCCCAACCCAGATGGATAGTGTCCTTGTCGCCGAATCGGCATTTGGGAACCAACCCGGATCATACATGACTACCCAAAACCAGGGTGCGATCACCCAGGCCCACTGCCCGATCCACTGAGCGACGGCCATAATGTCGGTGCGCTCGTGAAAATCGTCGCTCATCTCATAACCCATGGCGACGTATGGCACGCTGAAAATGGTCAGCCCCAGATAAAATACAAATGACCAGAGTAAGAAGTAGGTGAAGTTGTAGTCCACCCCGTTCTCTCTGTACAATTGCCACATCACAACAAATGCAATTCCCAGGATAATGGCGCCTATAAAGACGTACTGCCTTCGCCGCCCCCATATCGAACGGGTGTTGTCGGAAATAAACCCCATGATGGGATCGGTGATGGAATCAAAGACCCGTGGGAGGAAAAACAGGATCCCCCACATCCAGCCGGGGAACCCCAGGTCCTGTACCAGTACAACCATAAAAATCCCCAGGGCGGCCGGGAACATTTGGTTCGCGAGCATTCCCAATCCAAAGGCTACCTTTTGCCCGAAAGGGACTTTGTGCGTGGCTGTTTTTGTGCTGCTCATTTTAAAAGTTGGTTCTATTAGAAGACACCTCTGCAATTCTCTTTCAATGACACCGTGATCCTGTCAACTTCCTTAGCGCCATCAGGAAGCTCTTCCGGTTCTAAACCGGGATAAGATAACGCTTCTTTCCAACTTTGAATGGTGGCGCTAAAAAATTGAGAGGCTAATGAATCCGTTTCGTAAGCGATTATATCATAAGATTCCCCCTTGTCACCTCCAAACCTGGTGATAACCTGCCATTCCCCGTTCCTTTTAAAGGAGGTGTTGGTATAATCCGATTGGGGATAATATTTATTATCTGAGGGTTTTAACAGCACCCAAATATCTTTATCATGAGATTCCGGATAAACCCCCATCGTTAAGATCCGGCATTTGACGGAATCGCCTTTGACCGGCGAGATGATCTGAACCTTGTTAACCGGATACTCTACCTGCAATTTATTTCCTTCCGCCACTTGCTCGATCTGGCTTAGCGTTGTAGCCGTTCCGTAGGAGTATCCACCGAAAATGATCAACATGAAACCAATGATCCCCAGTAGAATTCTCATTTTGATATCCATCAGGCCCAGCTTTATGCTGTCAACGATCGCAATGAGCGTTAAAACAGCACCCACTATCATGATTACTAATTCTGCAGACATATTCTACGATTTTTGAAATGGCATAATTATAATTTCCCCCGGCGCGATTCCAACTCTGCTTTTATTTCTCTTGCCCGATCTTCCGTCAGACTGTACGTCCACATGACCCAAATGGCCAATCCGGCCGTGAATGCCGGAATGGCGATATCAGCAATGCGCAAATTGGTCATCGTTTCAGCGGTTTGCTGAGCCAACGTTTGGTCAAAACCTACCATTTTTAATACCAATCCGCCCAGAACCAGGGCCAATCCCTGGCCGAGTTTCACCATCCACCAATAGATGGCGCCAAATGTTCCTTCTTTGCGAGGCATACCATTATTCAATTCATCCAGGTCGCACACATCCGCCGTCATACTCATCATTAATGTAAACAAGCCACCTATACCGAATGCCATTAACGGAATGGGCATAAAGATTAACCACGGATTGGCCGGGTTGAACCCCCACCACTTGAGGCCATATCCTACGATGGAAATAGCAGTGGAAATGATAAAAGCTTTTCTTTTGCCCACTTTATTCGCCATCCAGGTAATAATAGGAATGACCATAAAAGCAGTGACCACGGCGCTGATGGTGGAAAACCACGCCGGCCAGTTGCCGGCCAGGCCGTAGTCGCCCTTGAACATGTAGAAGACGATGATGAAAAAGCTGAAGGACGCCACCATCTGAAATCCGTTGAAGACCAAAAATGTAGCGCCGCACAACTTGACAAAGGGCTTGTTTTTACTGACCTCAATAATCCCCTGGAAAAGGTCTTTCAAATTAGAGAACAAAGAACGAAACGATAATTCTTTTCTATTTCCCATGTGTGAAGCATCGATGCCTTTACAGAAAATAGCCGGTAATATCCCTAAAACGACACATATAGCGCCGACAATTATGGAAAGTTGCCGAACACCAACGGCTTGTGACTCAAACAGGTCAGGGTCGGCGATAAGCACCCAAAACCAGGGAACGATCATCCAGGCGACCTGGCCTACTATTTGTGAAAATGCCATCAGGCGGGTACGTTCGTTATAATCCGAAGTCATTTCGTATCCCAATCCGATCAAAGGTGTTGAGAAGATGGTATTTCCAATTAAATAGATCAGCGATACGATGAGAAAATACCAGAAATTGAATACTTGCGAATTATTCTCATCAAGCTGCCACAAGATGGCAAATAATACTCCGCTTAATATAGCGCCTGCAAAAATATAGGGCCTTCTGCGCCCAAACCTCGATCTGGTATTGTCAGAAATAAACCCCATGATAGGGTCAGTAACGGCATCAAATAACCTTGGCAAACCACCTAGTATCCCTGCCAGAAAAGGATCCATCCCAAAGGCAGTTAGCAAAAAGAACATGAAGATCCCCAATGCGCCCGGCAAAAGGTTATTTACCAGGTGGCCGGCGCCGAAGGCAGCCTTTTGAACAATAGGGACTCTATCACTAGCGGCAGTTTTATATTTTGACATGACTTTTCGTTTTGATTAATAACCTTTAGTTGGCAGTATCATTTATTGGAAATCACAATGGTTTGAATAGCCTGGGCGCTTATTGAAATATTGATTGACCCTTCACCTGATGAAAGGTTTATACCCTTTGCACTTTCACCAGGATTAAAAACTACTACCGCAATAGAACCATCCGGGTTTTGTGCAGCGGCCACCATCAGGTCCGGATCCGGATTCTCAAATCCGATCCTTATGGCGCCCGGACGGATGAATTTACTAAAATGCGCCAAAGTATAATAGAGCGGCGTGAAATACACCTCGTCCTTTTCCGGATCTACGATCACCGGCGCCACACACCAGTTCCTGAACCAGTTGGGGCCGCCCTTCTTGTCCAGCACCATGTTCCAGTCCACCCAGCCATCGACCCAATTGTTGAGGCAGCCGATGATATCGCGGGCGTAGCGGTAAACCGGGACGTATTTCGGATGAAGGTGTTTCTGGCCTTCCGGCGCCCAGTCCCATCCCCAGTCGGTGGCTTCTTTTGACCAGTACCACTGATCATCCTGCCATTTGGGCACCTCGGCATCCACACAGGCTTCGGATTGGATCAGGTGTTTGCCGGGAGCTTTGTTATGGGCATATTGCAAGGCTTCCGGGAATACCTCGTAAGTGCTGGCGTACCAATGTATAGCAGTGCCATCATAATATTTTGATGAGGCCTCATCTTTGAACATTACATCCACCCATTCATTCAAATGTTCCCGGTTTTGATCATAGCCCAGTATCTTGATATCGCCTTTGCCGCCGGCCTCCAGTTTGGGGCCCAGGTGGTTTTGCACAAAAAGGGTCATTTCCTCCGGGGTGAAGTGCATGCTTTCCCAGTTGTTGCCGTTGCCCAGCGGTTCGTTCTCCACGGTGAAGCCCCAGATATCAATCCCTTCGGCCTTGTATGCGTCGATATATTTGGAGAAGAACAAGGCCCAGGTATCGTAATATTCGGGCAATAACCGGCCGCCCACCCAGTTGTTGTTATCCTTCATCCAGGGCGGCGCCGTCCAGGGCGAGGAGATGATCTTGAACCCATCTTTGGATATCGCCATGGCCTCCCTGATCATGGGAATGATATCCTCGCGGTCTTCTTCTATGGAGAAATGTTGCAGGGCCGTATCGCCGGCCACCGGCGCATAGGAATAACTGCTCAACGAGAAATCACACGAATTTATATGGGTGCGGGTGAGAGAATATTTTGCTCCGCTTTCCCCAAAGTAGGCCTCCAGGATACGGGCGCGGTTTTCCCGGCCCAGCTGGTTCAGCAGGTACGCGGACGCCTCGGTAAAGGAGCCTCCGAACCCGGTGATGGTTTGAAAGGTTTCATCCGGCAATAATTTGATGTTCACCGCATTTTCCCCAGAGGAGAATTCCGTCAGTTTTTTGAGCTGATTACCGGCTGCGGAGGTTTCATATACCTCCACTTCTAAAGGTTTTTCGGAAGTACAGGCGCTGAACATGGCCGCTGTTAGCAGAGTGAAATAATATTGGTATAGTCTATTCATTTTCAGTATTTTCTAGTCCGTAACCCCAAAAGCTCACCATTCTTTTACCGGCGGCGCCAGGGTTTCTTCCAACAGGGCGGCTTGCTTCAGCCCTTGTAGGTGAGTTGCCGGAGGCTTATTTGAGCCTTTTGGCATTGACCTGTACGGTAACCATGAGTACTTCGCCGGTTCTGGCAAAGACCTTTTTGCTCGTGTCCGGGTCGAGCTCCAGCGAGTCGAACCGGGTGGATGCCTGGTTCTTGTGTTTGGCCTCGATGCCCTCGCGCTCCGCGAGCTGGTAGATGACCGGCACCTGGCAGCAGGTGAAGCAGAGCGAGCCTGCTTCGAGCGCTATCTGTTGCTTTGCCGAGTAGATATCGACATACTCGAACGTTTCGGGTTGTTCAACAAACTCCTCTTTTCTCAATAAGCACGGATCGAAACACAACCGGCCGTCTCTGAAGAATACGCCCAGTTCTCCAAACCTGCTCAGGATATCCTCTTTTACCTGGCCCGTCATACCCGGTTGCTGGGCGCCCCTGCCTGCCGGCGTATGAGAGTAAGGGTCGGTGGAGAATGCTCCGTACAGCGATGGGGGTTTGTGCACGCCGATCCCTTCATTGATCTCATAGTAGTGCTCCAGCAATTTCCCGGCCACTTCTTCACTTTCGTGGCTTTCTATCGCTTTCAGGCAGCATTCCTGTACGGCCAACAGCAATTTGGATACCATGTGCCAGTAGATGGACCCGAGCCCTTCATAGCCATAAAAGGTGCCCGACCGCCCGGTAAATGCTTTGTGGTTGAACACCTCTTCAAATATCTGCAGCACCTGCCCGGAATCTGAATCGACCAATGGCGCATACCCGGGCGTGGTGCGGGAAAGCGTCTCCATGGCGCGGCGGAGGTC
Source organism: Lewinellaceae bacterium (assembly GCA_020636315.1). Lineage (GTDB taxonomy): Bacteria > Bacteroidota > Bacteroidia > Chitinophagales > Saprospiraceae > JACJXW01. The sequence goes on along the minus strand of JACJYA010000002.1, from coordinate 515,785 downwards.
ATTGGCGTTCTTGAAATTGCCGTTGAAATGGTAGGCGCCGTTGATATCCTGTTCGATGACCTCGATATTGCCGTCCTCTACAAGCCGTTGCAGAAGGGGTGATGCGGCGACTGAGGCTTCGGGAATGTTGTTTTTCTCCATAAACCGCGGAAGATCCTTGTCCGGGTAGAGCACATAGCTGTATTGATCGGCCCGGAAAAGCCTGCTGCTTTTGAGGGCATCTAAAAGCTTCAGCGCTTCTTTGGAAGAAAGATACCCCGAGCTCAATACCGCTACCTGGCCTTCCAGCATTTCACTTAAATGGGACAGGGATATCTCCTCATCATTTGTGACAGCCATCAGGTTATAGGCGTGGTATAAATTATCGGGGCGTTTGTTCGCTGTTATGGAGTGCTCCAGATACTTAAGGCACAGGGTGATGAAATCCTCCAGGCTCTGAAGGCTGATCGGTTTCCTGTCGCCCGAAAAACCCTGCTCGTAAATTTTAGACCGGTAATCGCTAGCTGCCTGCCCTACGCCGGCCAGGATCAGTTTGCGGCCTCTGTCATCGATTGTCCCCGCCAGTAAATGCTGGTGTTGGCCAAAGGCCTCCTTCACCCCGTTAAAAAATTCCACCAACTCAGAAGAGGCCAAAACTTCCTTCCGGCCCGAAGCGGCAAACCGGCCCTTGAAAAAATGGAGGAAACGCCGCAGGTAGTAGAGCGTGACCATCGACACTCCGTTTCCGACCAAAGCGTTGTTGGCGTCATTCCATTCCGGGCGCTGGGTATTCATCCAAATACCGCCTTCCGGGATAAAATTGGAGAGCTTGGCCAGAACTGTGGCCAGTATCTTCTCAATGAAGTTGGCCTGGTGAATGGCGCCATTCCGATCCTGCAGTAACGCGCCGTCGGCTCCCAATTCAGTCCGCTTCTCCCTTATCCTGAGGTCTGCTTCATGGTCGAACTCAATGGTATCTTTGGGGCCTTTCAACAGGTCGGCAAAGGGTTTGATCCGGTAGGGCACGTTGGCATAGACGAAACATGCCTGGCCGAAATAGGTGCTCAATTCACCGGGAGCATATTCTTCGAGAAACTCCAGGAACTTGAGCAGGTAGATAATCTGATGATCTCCCCAGTAGCCGATGTATGACCAGGGGTCGTCGGGCTCTATCGTTTCCCAGTCGAAGCCATCTTTGGTGACCCGGTAGGGGTTGTACCCATCGAAAGTCGTCGCGTTCAGGAATTTGTGGATCATACTTTCGACAAAACCGGGATAGGAATGAGCCAGAGCTTCCCAATTCTGGAAAATATCCCGCCAGTTCCCCTCATAGTCCAGGATCTTTGATCCATCTGTTTCACTGCGGGTATTGATGGAGAATTTATTCCAGGGCCGGCTGGGGTCGCCGTGGCGCCGGCTGAATTTCAGCGGCATATATTCCAGGGCCAGCCTTCGGAAATTGACATCATCGCTATTATCGGCAACCTGCCGCAGTTCCGTAAGGGAGAAAAGTTCGGGAAGTTCCCGAAGCAGTTTTCCGGCTCCTTCATAAACCTCTTTGTTCGCTTTTGCCAGGTAATGGCTAAAGTCCTGCTTTTCGATCTGGTAATTTTGGTCGAATATTCCGCCCCGCATGATATTGAACAGGGTATTGGAGAAATGGCGGGCGTCCCGGTAGGCATCCGCCGTCAATTGCAGGCCGTCGGCGGCCGCGGCCAATCCCACAAGGCGGCTGGTGCCTCGTTCGATGTCTTCCCTCACCATCTGGCCCAGCCGCCGTTCCCGCCTGATGAGATCCATAAGGCTGGCCAGCGCCGAATGATTTTTGTTGACATCGGCCATGATCATCCACTGCTTTTCCGCCCCGGCGGCCAGGCTGGCCTCAGTGTGAATGAAATAGGCGCCCTTCTCTCCCCGGACGTCCGTTTCTTCCTGAACCGGCAGCCCTTTTCTAAACTGTTCCAGTTGTAATGATGACAAGAGGTATTCAGCATCCTCTATGCCGAGCTGCCACGCGATATTGGCTTTCAATGCCTCGCTGGGCTCCGCCTTATCGACAATGATCGCACTAAGCGCGTAAATACCCAGCCCCGTATCCTTTTCGAGTTCACTTTTTTTGTACGCATCGACCAGATTGCTGGACCTCATCTGCAATTCACTCGGCACTCCACTGGGCAGTATATTCTGGATGCCGTCCAGAATAGTGACGTTTACTTCCTGAGGTGAATTGTTGATCAGTGTGGATTGCCGGACAAAGCCGTAGGTGTCACTCGAACTCCACTGATATCGGAAGGTGAGGCCCAGGGTGTGGTTGATTTCTTCAAACAATATCTTATTGCCGTATAAGTTTTTGAAGAGGTTTCTGCTGATCCGGTATTCGTGGCCGCCTCTGACGGAGAAAGGTTCCCACAACCGGGGCTCCTCCTTTCCCCGGCGCACCCAAAAGATGGCCTTGCTGCCTGTAATTTCAGCAGATTCCGTGATCTTATCATCCGTATAATAGGGAAAGAGAGCATGCTCGGCATTCTTTCGGCCGGCGGTCAGTCCTCCGTTACTCGATATGAACATCCAGTGGTTGGAGTCGCTGACGATGCTCATGAAAAAAGGGCGCATGGCGTCACTATTCGAGATCCGGAAGTAGGTTTCGCCCTCTATCTGCACCTGGCTGGCCTCAACGTGGATGTCGGTATCTGCTTTTGTCATTACTGTGAAGATTTATACTGTTCCTGTAGTTAGTGCTGTGTCAAATAAGTTTTTCGACATTTGGTTACTACTCTTTTACCGGTGGCGCCAGGACTTCTTCGAGCAGGGCGGCTTCGTCTCCGCCGTAGGTCTTTGAAATTGGCCGCCCTCCTCTGCCCAGGCCTTCAAAAACACCTTTATCTACCAAATCCCATACCGCGTATTTGGCCTGCCCGTCAATCGTAAAGAGCCCAAAGTGATTTTCCGAACCCCCCGGGTTTTGAGCATCTTTCCAATGCTCATCAAAAGCCTCGAAGTAGAAACAGGATATGCCGGCTTCATTGGTCCATTCCCGCATAAGCTGATAATAGAGGGCCTCCTTATATTCGTCAGTGGCTTTGGAGCCTTCCGGCCCGTAGTGCCCATTCGAGGCGCTCGCCCAGCCCGTCTCACCGATATGGATGGGTTTGTCTATGCCCAGGCTTTTGATATAGTCTGCCGTGTTTTGATATTGCGAAACGGCATAATCTCTGGCCCGTTCCATGGCGGCGGCGATCTGTTCGCGCTTTGGCAGGTTCTCTTCCTCTTTGGAAATACCCCAAAAATCAGGGTTGTAGTGGGTATCGTGCATAGGGTAAGTATGAAGGGACACAAAATCGACGGCCTGCAACAATTTTTCCAGGTCTTCGACGTGGTATTCCTCCCCGCCGCCACCCCAGGAGGCAAAATTATCGGAGCTGGTGATCCAGAGGTCCTTCGGAAGTTGGCCGGATTGCTTTAAGCCTTGCAGATGATTGACCCATTTCAGGATCACCCCCGGTTGAACATAATAGCTGGCATACACTTCACCATAGCTTCATTACCAACTGCCAATACCTTTACAATATCCGGATACTCATTTGCCAAAGATGCAGCAGTGGCAATTTCAACTTCATTTTTTTCGCTTTCCGCATTGTGATCAGGTTCCTTGTCGGTCCATGCATTCTTGCAGTCGATCCAGGCGCCCAGCATGACATACATTTCGAAATCAGGGTCTTCTTTCTTTAGTTCGCTTATTGCTTTTAATACGTTAGAGGCATGCGGCAGGTGGACTTTATAAGTACGCAAAACTTTGACCCCCATCGCAGATAAGATTTTCATGTCTTCTTTGAGCTCCTCTACAGTTGGCTCAATATCGTGATCCCGGTGTCTGTATCCACCGTAGGAAATAGCTAAATAATCCGGATTCCCCAGAATGTCTTCAGCGGTTACCTTTGTAATGGATTGGGCTTGATTTGAATTTTTGCCAGGCTCATTACTTTGACATGAAAAGCAGAACAAAACAGCCAGGGCTATTCCGATATATTGAATGCTATGCCTTATCCTATACGATTTCATTTCCTCGGTTTTATTTGTAAGCTTTCTAAGTAACCGATTTAGAGTATGTTGGGAATTTACACTTTGGGCTGCTCTTGCCAAATTTTGCCCTGCACTTCGTTGCTCCCCGACCCTTCGGGTACGGGGCAGGCTTTCGGTCACGTAGCTTGCGCCTCCGCTAAAGCTTCAGCGACACGCGGATGGCTATGCTCCCTCCCCGACACTCCGTGTGCGGGGCAGGCTATCGCGCCTTGTTCAGAACAAAATTTGGCGGCGATCGCTCCAAAAGCAAATTCCCAATAAACTCTTAATTAGGCCGGCTATACACCCTCACATAGTCCACAAGCATAGTTTGTGGAAAAACGGTATTGACGTTTGGTGGGCCGGGAAACCAGCCGCCTACTGCAACATTTAAGATAATGTAGAACGGTTGATCATACACCCATTCGCCATCCACATCTTCAGGAGTTATTTGATTGTATAACACATCATCTACGTAAAAATTGATATATTCCGGGCCCCACTCAATGCCGAAGATGTGGAAGCCGGTGTCAAATCGATCATTAGGCAAAACGTAATCCTTACTCACGGCATCTCCGCCGGAATACCCCGGGCCGTGTACCGTTCCGATGAGCGTTGACGGATCTTGTCCACGATATTCCATAATATCTATTTCGCCACATTGCGGCCAACTCGCTTCATCAATATTACTACCCAGTAACCAGAATGCCGGCCAAAGGCCTTGTCCCCAGGGCAATTGTATTCGTGCTTCAAAGCGTCCGTACTGTTGTTCCACTTTATCCTTTGTGTTTATACGGGCAGATGTATATGCAGCACCCTGAAAAGATTCCTGAAGTGCTGTTATATGCAACATACCACCTTCGACTTTAATGTTTTCCGGACGATCCGTATAATACTGTAGTTCATTATTCCCCCAACCAGCAGGCAGGCCGTTATCGGTGCCATCTCCCAGCTCATAATTCCAGGAAGTTTCATCAATTGGGCCATCCGTGTCAAAGTTATCCTCAAATATGAGGTTGGTGAAAGTGGTCACCGTTTGGGTTTCATCTGTTTCACAGCTGATACACAAAAGCACCAGGGCCATTGATAAGATTATGCTTACGGGAGATCTATATATTTTGGATAAGAATGGCGTTCGCATTTTATTCATTAATTTTTGTTCAAAAAAATTGATCCTCCATTTGATTTTCATTTTCGAGCAAAACATCCTCATTTTTAATGGTTCCGTATTTACTCGAAAATGAAAATGTCAAATTCATTTTTTGAACGGTGCTGGAAATTATTGTTGGTAGAAATAGACATTGTCAACATAGACCGTAGTAGCGCCGGTCGGCTGCCCCACCAGGATGTACTGTGCCACATTCGCCCGGGTGGTTAGGCCGGTAAAGTCACTCAACGGGATGTCGTAACTCACCCAACCGCCCTGCATCGGGGCGTCAAAATTGATCTGGTGTTCTACATCATCTCCGCCGCCGAAAACGCCGTCGGCCCCGAAATCGACCAGTTTAATGCCGAAGAAGGTGAAATCGGCGGACCAGACGTCGATGTGGAAATGGGTCATACCTGTGGCGTCTATGGTATTAGTGGTCGTTTCAATGCCCACAAAATCGAGGGCGGAGTACTTCTTGGTGGCATTCCCCTGCACGGTAATGTCCTCCAGGGTGGCTGCCGACCAGTCGGTGCGCCAGGTATCCACGGGCACATCGGTGTAAGCGTCACTGAACAGGGAGATCACATTCATCGCATTTTCCGTGGGGGTAGGCGCCGCCTGGGTGGGTTCGGTGGGCGTTACGCCCCCGTCGCCGTAGAAATAGACATTATCCACATAAATGGTGGTGGCTCCGGACGGCTGTCCCACCAGGATGTACTGGGCGACATGCGCCCGGGAGGTGAGGCCGGTAAAGTCACTGAGCGGGATGTCGTAACCAACCCAGCCGCCCTGCATCGGGGCGTCAAAATTGATCTGATGTTCTACATCATCCCCGCCGCCGAAAGCGCCGTCGGCCCCGAAATCGACCAGTTTAACGCCGAAGAAGGTGAAATCGGCGGACCAGACATCGATATGGAAGTGGGTCATGTTGGTGGCGTCAACGGTGTTGGCGACCGTCTCAATGCCCACGAAATCGAGCATGGAATACTTCTTGGTGGCATTCCCCTGCACGGTAATGTCCTCCAGGGTGGCTGCCGACCAGTCGGTGCGCCAGGTATCTACGGGCACATCGGTGTAGGCGTCACTGAACAGGGAGATCACATCCGCCTCAGCTTGCGTGGGAGCCGGCGCAGCCTGAGTGGGCTCAGTAGGCGTTACGCCGCCGTCGCCGTAGAAGTAAACATTGTCCACATAGATGGTAGCGGCCCCGGACGGTTGTCCTACCAGGATGTACTGGGCGATATGCGCCCGGGTGGTGAGGCCGGTGAAGTCATCCAGCGAGATGTCGTAACTCACCCAACCGCCCTGCATGGGGGTGGCAAAATCGATCTGGTGTTCTACATCATCTCCGCCGCCGAAAGCGCCGTCGGCCCCGAAATCGACCAGTTTAACGCCAAAGAAGGTGAAATCAGGTGACCATACATCGATATGGAAATGGGTCATGTCGGTAGCGTCAACGGTGTTGGCGACCGTCTCAATGCCCACGAAATCGAGCATGGAATACTTTTTGGTGGGGTTCCCATCTACGGTAACATCCTCCAGGGTGGCTGCCGACCAGTCGGTGCGCCAGGTATCTACCGGCACATCGTTGTAGGCGTCGCTGAAGAGGGATATCACATCGGCAGGATTCTGCATGGGTTCGGGGGCAGCCATAGTCGGTTCGCTGGGCCCTCCCCCTTCAGCATAGAAATAAATATTGTCCAGATAAATATCGCCATTGCCATCAAATTTCAGCTGGATGATGTCTGCCAGATCCACTGGTGAAAAATCACCCAAAGGTATATTTATACTTGACCAACCGGATGTCGGAACACTTAGTGCCTTGGCCACCTCAGTTGAATTTCCGCTAATTAGATAGACGTTAAGCGCAGCAGAATTTGCCGTCCAGTAATCAATATGTAAATATTCCATACTGGTGACATCCTGAGGCGTCCCTAGTTGCAGCCCTTGATAATTCAATCCTGCATAACGCAGCGTATTGTTGCCATCGATGAGCATTTCAGTAACCATTGTGGCCTGCCCCCAATCGGGGTTTAGGTCTGAGCCCTCAATATTGGTGTAGGCATCACTGAAAACTGAAATTACATTGGCTGGGTTTTGCGTTGGCGTTGGAGCGGCTACGGTTGGCCCCATAGGGCCTGAACTTCCATCATTGTAGAAATAGATATTATCGACGAATACACTGGATATTGTCGCATCTGAAACAAACACGATCTGTGCTAAATTGGATCGGCCAACCAGGCTGACTAAGTCTGAAAAAGCAACATCAAGGCTATACCATTCACCACTTACTAAATTGGAATTGTCAAGCCTGATTTCGCCGGAGGAGTCGTCGCCGGTGCCAAATTCATTATCCGGGCCAACATCAGCAACCCTGATTATTAAATAGTCTCCTTGCTCTACCTCTTCTCTGGGCTGAACGTCCACGTGAAGGTGAGTCATTGAAGATGCATTTATCGTCGGAGCATTCTCTAAAAACTGGATTCCTACAAAATTCAACTCTGAGTATGCAATAATATTATCCCCGTTAATATTGAGGTCATCCTGGCCAATGGTCGTTTGAAATGGCGCCCAATAACCGTTATAGTAATCTACGGGTTGGTTGGTATAAGCATCAGAGAAAATGGAAATTACATTCGTCGGATCTTGTGTAGGTGTTGGCGCGGAAACAAAATCGCCTACGACGGTAACTCTGGCTGAACCTTTCGCATCCACACCACCTAATGTGGCTGTGATAACCGCCTCCCCCATACTTACTGCTGTAATCACCCCTTGATCATCAACGGTTGCTACACCGGGGTCAGAGGAAGTGAATTCGAAGTAAGCTGGAGCGACTTTAAGGGTTTGGTCCTGGCCATTGCCCAGATTAACGGTTTGGTTTAAATTGGTAATGTTAGTCTTTACCCCGATGAATGTTTGAATGTCAACCTCTTCTCCTCCCATAATGGAAGGCCTGGGCTGAGCAATGGTTCCTGTTTTTTGAAACTCTAATTCATCTATCCAAAAGGTGTACCCCTCGCCATCTTCGGGCCCTTCGGCATACCAGAACAAGCCGCTTTCCTGAGTCAGTTTAGAAGGATCGGGAATGGCAATGGTATATTGCCTCCAATTAGTGGTTAGTTCCAGATTAGGAAGGGAAACCTGATATTTATTTTCTCTGAAGTCTTGTCCAAAACCGATATCGTTGATGGTTCCTTTTTTGGATGCTTTCGCCCAAAAAGTAAGCGCATCAAAACCGGAAAGGTCGCGCCTGCCATAATCCGGGAAAATGGCCCCGGCATAAGCTCCCTCCGGATCACCTTCATTAGGCACATCAAACCGCATAGCGGATGACCCGGCGTATTTGGTGTCATTATCTACAGAAAAAGCTGCAAAATAAGAATCTCCGAATGGCAGATACTCCAGCCCGGCGCTGAATCCATCGATGAAAACTTCACCATTTTTGGGGAAAGTGGCAGGTTCTGCATCTTCAGAAAGATCTCTTGTACAATTGCTAAGGAGTAAAACAAATCCAAATAAGAGTAGGATATTTGATTTCATGACTATATTTTTTTTCACAATGTCTTCTATTTACCTATGTTGATGTGAATGTAAGTTCTTAATTCCCATTCCGTTCCATTGTCAAAGCCTACCGGGCTAAGGATGGGTTCTGTGGCAAATTCAGAAGCTGTTTGATTGGGAAGATAACGAGGTGAAAACTCATCTAAGGAACGCCATGTCCAGCGCACGCCCATTTGAGTACTTGGTAATACGAACCAATCCGGTTTGCTCAAAGTAGTGGATAAATCAAACATTAACTGTACAGGATAGGTAAGGTTGAAATCACGATGGTAATCAAAGGGCCCCCAGTCATTGATCTTAAAGTGAGAGGATAATTTCAATTTTTTGTAGATAGCCCTTAGGTCCATAGCATAACGTTCAAGTAACCGGTCGTCGCTACCGTTTGCCTGAGCGGTTCCGAATAAGATATTGGCAATAAGGCCAAAGTCCTGGTTGATCTTAGAGACCATCCTGATATTAGTTTCCCACAGGTCTTGTGCGGGCGCAGACTGTGGAAATGCGAAGGAGGTCCGGTTACTTAAAAACCCGATCGCTGCATCCTGTGTGGTAGGCAGATGGCGATAAACGAAACCGGCGCTCATGGCAAATTTGGCATCTTCCGCACGGTCATTATCCCATTCATACATCCAGGTGCCGGGGGTAGGGTCATAAGTGATCAATAATTCTCCGGCAACGGTCTCCCGGTTGCCTCCTCTTACTGCGAATGGATCATCCTGAATATTCCTAAGCCGCCCTGGCGGTGGAACATCATTGGGAATGGGGTCAACCAATGGCTTTTGCCACAGGAAATTCGGTGCGATCTGGAAATTACCAACCAAAAAAGTAAATCCGGTCAGGAAATTATTCAGGTTTCCGCTTCCACTATCCTTTAAACTCCACCCCGTAAAAGTACGGGTGGCATCGGCTCCGCCATTGGCCACAAGCCCCCTTACGGAGCCCTGTGCATACCAGTTGAATGCCCCTTTCGAAAACTGGATCTTTGCTTTCCCTCCCCAGTTGTCGGAAGGATTTATTTGATCTACGTACACTTCATATTTTCCGGGTTCACCCTGTACGATCTGGAAGCTTCTTCCATTGAGCGGTGACCCTCCCCATATCCCTCCAACTTCAACTTCAACCGGCCCCATTTTTCGTTCTACCTGAATGGTGGCTCTTCTGGTTTTAGGAAGTGGGACGGCTATAGAAGTAACAAAGCCGGGTGCGTCGTCAATATCTTCATGAAAGATACCGGTTACTTTATAATGATTTATTTCCCGGCCGTATTTTACCAGAACCGCCGGGTTGGCTCCCCACCACAATTGAGGGCCAAAGGCAACATTCAGCCCTTGCAATTCCCTTTTTCCATCTAATTCTAATCCTAGTATTTCTCCATTGTAAATGTCCAGGTTAGGGCCGTAATTCGCTTCGGGATACAAACCAAAAAAGTCGCCCTCATAGCCCCAGTGGTAATGGCCGGTCCGGTAGAACCCTCTCAGGTCAAAATCCTTTGCCGTCCAGTTAAAGTCAGCATTGTAAAGCCTTAAATTGCCATCCGTTCTGTTAAGGCGATTGCGAACTATATTTTCGTAAAAGATTTCATTGATCGGATTATCCGCTACATTGCCAACTAAGTTAAAGCTTGCACTGGCTCTCAGGTCAGGGGTAGGATTCGCTTCCACTCCAAAAAAGAAAGACTGCATGTGGTCAAAACCAAGTTGATCCGGATAAGTGGCTTCATCGGGGTCCGTTACCGGGGCAGCATTTTTTGGAGTAGTGATCAAAGTTCCCCCCGTATTATAGGTTTCAATCTCGGCTCTGAAGTTGCTCAGCCTGATTTTCTGGTTGCTTTCCAAAGCAGCTTTGTCTCCTCGTGCTCTGAGCACCGCATCCATGAGCTGGATATTGTCAAAATAAGCATCGACTGACGCGAGGGTCGTACCGGGTGCGTATGGGTTCAATTGATGCGCTTCTTTCAAGGCATAATAAGCCGCTCTTGGATAAAGCGTGTATAACCCTCTCTCGTTTGTAGGCCCCTTTGCGCAGATCCCAAACCATTCTTCGTTCATATTATTTTCCCCCGGAACGTAATCATAAGAGTACCCCCCGTTAGACCATGAAGCATTATTGTCATGGACATCTGCATTTTTTCTGTCATCAAATCCATACTTCCACCAACCATCACTAAACTGGAAGGTGAACCCACCAATAGAATTGCCTGTTTTTCCAACTCCGGCCGCGTTCTCATAGATCTCTTTCCAATTCCCCACCAGGTAATAAGCCTGCGCCTTTTGGTCTTCGGCATTTTCCTGAGCATTATAAGCATCTGCCCCAAACTCCGTAAACATGATCGGTTTGTCCAGCTTTTCTTTCACTACCTGAAACATATCACCAAATGAAACGCCCCGGTAGGTATTCGTTCCAAAAATGTCTATATCCTTACATTCTTCTGCTACGATATCGATAAATAAAACATCACCATTACAAATGGCCACAGGGTGGGAGGGGTCAATAGCCTTCATGGCCTTGGCGGCATCATTCATCAATTTATACATGGGCCTTCCCCGGGATTCTCCAATGAAGTTTATTCTGCCTTCATCATCTGGGAAATCTTCCGTTTCAGCTCCCTGCCAGAAAAGGCCATAATTATTTTCATTACCCAGAAGGTACAACAAAAGCCCCGGGGTATCTTTGTATTCCGCCGCTAGTTTTGTTATTTCCGCCATCAGGAACTCTTGAGTTCTTGGGTCATCATAAAGTGTAACGGGCGTCCAAACGCCATCTAAGGTGAGGCCATATCTGCCAAAAGAATGGTTTAGCATGGTGTATATGCCATAATTCTCATAGATATACCGAATCCATCTGGCCGGAACACCGGTGTATTGTCTGATGACATTCACATTCATGTTCTTTAAGAGAGACATTTCTGCGTCCAACCCTGCCTTGATAATGTCATCCGGTTTGTTCCAGAAATCAGCGTTTACGGTATTTGTTCCAATAGGGATATAGTCCCAGTTCATACCGTTGATCATGAAATCAGTGCCATTGACCACCAATTTCGCCCCATCGCCATCTTTTACAACCGAAACCCGGCCGGCCTGAGCAAATGAGGATAAGGTGAATAGAGTTAGAAAGAATGGGAGTAAAAAGTATCTCATTTTGTCCTGGTTTATAGACTTGACGTCTGATTTTTTAAGATACGCTCGTGTAGGTCAGGGTGAAGGCGTGTTTTCGCACCTCCTTGTGATCCTATTTTAACCAAATGTAGTACTATTTTATCCTTAAAAATAAAAAAATACCTCGTCAATTCTTTCGTCATCTGCAAAAATTATTACGTCAAAAACAAACAAAAAAGTTGTAACTATTTGATAATTAGCTAACTTAGTTGATTGGAAATTTGCACGTGTACTAATTTGAATACACCATGAGATACATTTTGTTCCTGGCGCTCCTGGTGTCCGGGCATCAGGCACGGGCTTTTTCCGGCAAGTATCCTATTCGGAATTTCACACCTGCGGAATACAAGGCCGGTATTCAGAATATTGATTTTGCTCAAAACAGGGATATGTCCATTTTTGTGGCCAATAACCTGGGCGTTCTTTCCTTCAACGGGAATGCATGGCAGAGGCATGATTTCAAAACCGGCAAAAAGAAAAGGTCACTGGCGTTCGATGAAAATGCGAACCGTTTATATGTAGGCTCTCAGGGCGAATTTGGCTACTTTGAAGGCGACTGGCAGTACGTATCTCTAATCGATAAAATCCCCCCGGGCTTCAGAGATTTCGATGAGGTCTGGGATGTTTTTCTGGTCAATTCCAATGTTTACTTCTGCACTTTTCAGGGAATTTACCTGTATGATGGGCGGTCGGTTAGCGTGATCGAACACAAAGGTGGCTTTGAGCGGTCGTTCATGGCTAATGGAAAAATTTTTACCCAGAGCCAGCAAGGCCAACTGTTTGAGATAGAAGGGCCGAAGCTGGTTTCTACCTATCCGCAAAGCCATACCGGGGAGGTGATTGCCGGCGTAATACCTCAGGATGAAGGGTTTTTACTGATCTACAATTCCGGCCAGATTGAATTGATCACGCCTTTTGGCGCCAGCCGCAGGTACGACGCCCTCAGCCAGGCCCTGCGGGGAACGTTTGTCAATCACGTACTGCAATTATCCGATACGCGCCTGGCGATTGCCACCCAAACGTCGGGATTGTTCCTGTACGATTTACAGGAAGGGTGGTTAGAAAACATAACCACAGAGGATGGACTGGAATCCAATGCTTGTTTGCGCTCTTTCCAGGATTATTTCGGCAACCTGTGGGTAGGAATGCAAAACGGGATCGCCCTCATACATATCAATTCCCCGATGCGCTTCATGAACCGGGAAATAAACATTCAGGGAAGCGGCTACGAAGCTTTTGAAACAGCGGATGGCATGTATTTCACCACCTCGAACGGAATTTATTTTCTGGACAGGAATGCCTCTCAAAGCAAATTTCTTCCGGGAACCGAAGGGCCGGCGTACGGCATGCAGGAAATAGCCGGAAAACTTTATGCAGGGCACCACACGGGATTGTTCCTTCTGGAAGGTGGCCGGGCCAGGCGCATAGCCAATACGGATGGGTTATGGCAGGTAAAACAACTGCGGCTGCGGCCTGAATTTGTGATCGGCGGCACTTATTCCGGCCTGTACCTTTTCAGGATTGCTGACAACCAGGAGTTGCAGGCGGTACGAAAGATCAGCGGGTTTAGCGCCTCAAGCCGTTTTTTTGAAGAGGACCAGTCAGGGCGAATCTGGGTCGGACAGTACTACAAGGGCCTGTACCAGTTGTCCCTCTCCGAAGGCCTGGCCCGGGTATCGGTGAAAAACATCTCTGAGAGCCTCGACTTCCCGGTTAAAGAGCAAATTATCCTGAGCCGCGTGGGCAATGGCCTGTATCTGGCCACCAATTCAGGGTTGTATCAACTGGACGCGATCAATAATTCCGTTCGGAAAGCCGAGGTCTTTTCCGCCCATATCGGCGAGCAACCGGTTTACCTGCTGGCGCAGGACCAGAAAAATAATGTTCACGTGGTAGCGGAAAACGTCGTGGCGCTTTTCAGGCAGGTCAGCGCCAATAACTACGTCTTCCGGCCTTCTTCCTTGTATCAGTTTCGTTATTATATGAACAATGACCTGCTGCAGGCCTCAATGAATACAAGCCATGGGGTCTTTTTTTCCGCTAATGAGGGTTTTATTCACTATGACCCGGCACTGGAGGTGCCTGCGAAAGTGGAAAAACCATTGGTGGTCAGCCGGGTCTTCAGCGTTACCCAGAACAGGGCCCTGTACGCTCGCAAACCATTTGAAGTAAAACCGGATATTGAACGCCTGGAGGTTGCCCCGGGGGCAAAAGTTTTAAAAATCGATGTGGAATCCTTTCAGTTCAATGGCCTGGGGAACCAGCAGTTCCGTTATTTTTTGAAGGGCCTTGACGAAGATTTCGGAGACTGGACTACTTCCTCAACCAAAGAATACACCAACCTTAAGGATGGCGAATATGAATTCAAGGTGCAAACCCGAAATTATCTCGGCGAAATAATAACCGGCCATACGTTGTATTTAACCGTTAAACCACCGTTTTACAGGAGCCCTCTGGCCTTGGCCTTATATGTTTTGGTGGTGATGGGAGGCCTGTTCTTTGGTTTCAGGCTTCAAAAACGCCGGTATAAGAAAAAAGCCAGGAAGATCGAGGAGGACAGCCAGCTTCAGCTGGAAAAAGAACAGCAGAAACTGGCCGAGGTAGAACGACAAAAAGAGCAGGAAGTGCTGCAGTTGAAAGAAGAAAAAATGCAAAGCGAATTGCAGCACGTCAGCAACCTGTTGGCTGCTTCAACCATGAATCTGGTGGTAAAGAATGAATTTATCGAAGGCATAAAAGAAGAATTGCAGGAAGTAAAACAAAGGGACAAGAACCGGGAAACGAAGCGAGCCCTGGAAAAAATAGTGAGAGAAATAGATACCACCCTGAAATTGCAGGAGGACTGGGAGCAGTTTGAATACCATTTTGATCAGGTACATGGTGATTTTCTGGCCCGGTTGAGAAATGAATATCCGGACCTTTCTCCCAATGAACAAAAACTCTGTGCTTTCTTACGGCTCAATCTGAATACCAAGGAAATCACCAACCTGCTGGGTATTTCTGTCCGGGGAGTAGAGGTGGCGCGCTACCGCCTGCGCAAAAAACTGGGCCTGGACCGAGGGCAGAACCTGTCGAAGTTTATTTTGGAGTTTTAATTAACCGCCAATAGCAGAATAATAAAATGCCTTTTCCTCTTTCCTGCTCCCCGCCGCCTTTCCTCCTCCCCTCAACTCTCCACAATTTTTCCCATCTTTGCAGAGTAAGCAAAAACCTCAGTGATGATGAAGATCCTCCTGCTCGGCGGCGGCGGCCGTGAACACGCTTTTGCCTGGAAAATGAAGCAAAGCCCGCTCTGTGAAGCGCTGTATATTGCCCCCGGCAATGCCGGTACGGCAGCCCTTGGCACGAATGTACCTCTCAACCCCAATGACTTTGAAGCCGTGGGTAAGTTCGCCCGGCAGGAAAAGATCGAGTTGCTCGTCGTCGGGCCGGAAGAACCCCTGGTGCGAGGCATATACGATTATTTCAAGGAACACGAGGAGCTCAAAGACATCCACATCATCGGGCCTTCAAAGAGAGGGGCGCAACTGGAGGGGAGTAAGGCTTTCGCCAAAAAATTTATGATGGAACGGGATATTCCCACCGCTGCCTATGCAGAATTTAATTCCGATACGCTGGATGAAGGCCTGGCCTACCTCGAACAACAACCTACTCCCATCGTCCTTAAAGCGGATGGGCTGGCGGCCGGCAAGGGGGTGCTCATCTGCCAGTCCGTTGAGGAAGCAAAGGATGAACTTCGGGCCATGCTTTCCGGGAAATTCGGAGACGCCAGCGCAACGGTGGTGGTGGAAGAATTTCTGGATGGCATAGAATTTTCCGTTTTTGTCATCACCAATGGCAAGCAATACAAGGTGCTGCCGATCGCCAAAGATTACAAGCGCATCGGGGAAGGAGACACCGGCCTGAATACGGGAGGCATGGGATCGGTATCTCCGGTGTCTTTCGTCGATGAGAACCTGATGCTAAAAGTGGAGAACTGGATCATCAGCCCCACGCTTACCGGCCTTGAGGAGATCGGCGCTCCTTACGTCGGGTTCATCTTTTTCGGCCTGATCAAAGTGGGGAATAACCCTTTCGTTATCGAATACAACTGCCGGATGGGAGACCCGGAAACTGAGGTGGTCTTCCCCCGCCTGCAGTCCGACCTGGTCGAGCTCATGCTCGCCGCTGAAAAATCAACCCTCGACGAAATCCAGCTGATCGAAGACCCCCGTGCCGCCGCAACCGTCATCCTGGTATCCGGCGGCTACCCGGAAGCCTACGAAAAGGGCAAAACCATCACCGGGCTGGATGCGGTGGAGGGAAGCATCCCCTTTCACGCCGGCACCAAACTGGAAGAAGGCGTGGTGAAGACCAATGGCGGCCGCGTTATCGCACTCACTTCCTATGGGGCAGACATTAAAGCTGCCGTTGCCACTTCGCTGGAGAATGCGGAGAAGGTACAGTTCAAAGGTAAGTATTACCGCAGGGACATTGGGTTTGACTTGTAAGTATCTGGACAATTGTAGTTTAACATGGCCTTCTTTGAATGCGGAGCGTAATGGACACTGCTCTTTGGATAATTGTTGAATTGTTATATGACTGTATTGTTAACCTAATTGTGTCCACCTAACTTAATAGTTGAATTGTTTACAGGGATAGTTCAAATAAGTGTGTCCTCATAAGACTAACCCGCTGGTTTCCAGAGTAACAAGGAACCCAGGAACGAGGAACTATGAACACTCCCTGGTTTCGAGGGAACCATGAACCCATGAACTATGAACAGTCCCCGATTGGCTTAAATTTTAGAAGAAAACCACCTGTGAGTTAGGCTGATTATCTTGTAGAATGGCAACAACTATACAGCCATATAACAATATGCGAATCCAGAGCTAAATGGGGGCGATTTGACTACCGGCGCCGGCCGGATACTTAGATATTGTGCCGTTAGGTACAAAATATCGGTAAAAAAATGGTGAAAAATGAACCTCCGTGCCGTAGGTACGGCACATCGGCGTTGGCCTGATCGCTATGTCCCGTACCTACGGCACGGGTCGTCCCTAACTCGGGGCCACGTCTTCCGATATGTCGTCCCTACAGGACGTTTTAGCTCTGGATTCGCATAACAATATAGCAATATAGCAATATAACAACATAGCAATCCCCACTTCCCCAATGCACCAGGCTTACACTACCGAACAATTGCAGCTCGCCATCGGCGCCCGCCGCCTCCAATGGGGTAAACCCGGGAGCATTTCCCATCTCTTGCTGGATTCCCGCCAGCTGCAGGCTCCGGAAACTTCCGTCTTTTTTGCCATCCAGGGCCCGCATCACGACGGGCACGATTATATACAGGCCTTGTACGAAAAGGGCGTTCGCCATTTTGTCGTCTCCAAAGCAGTTGACTTGTCGCTTTTACCGGAAGCCAACGTGTGGCTATGCGACAGCACGGTGTGGTGCCTGCAAGAGCTGGCGGCCCACCACCGAAAGCTGTTCGATTTGCCAGTGATCGGCATTACCGGCAGCAACGGCAAGACCATTGTCAAAGAATGGCTCTTCCAACTGCTGCATCCCGATTTTCGCATAGTGCGCAGCCCGAAGAGCTTCAATTCCCAGGTGGGCGTTCCGCTGTCTGTCTGGCAGCTGAAGCCGGAGCATCAGCTGGGCATTTTTGAAGCGGGTATCTCGCGCATGGGGGAGATGGAGAAACTGGCGCCGGTTATTCGCTGCACCATTGGGTTGTTTACCAACATCGGGCAGGCGCATAAGGAAGGGTTCCCTTCCATAGAGGAAAAGATCGATCAGAAACTGCGGCTCTTCAAATATGCCGATACCATAATATACTGCCGCGACGACGAGCGGGTGGCCCGGGCTGTCGAGGCACTCGGCAAGCCCACCTTCAGTTGGTCGCGCAGAGGAGAGGCCTCCCTTCGGATAAAGAACATTTTAAACCAGGGGGAGAGCAGCCTCATCGAGGCGGAGTACAAAGCATCAGGGTTTTCTTTCAGCATACCCTTTACCGATGAGGCATCGGTGGAAAACGCCATTCACTGCTGTGCGGTGCTGCTCTATCTGGGGCTGCCGGTGAGCACTATTCAGGATAGGATGCCCCTGCTGGAGCCGGTGGCCATGCGCCTGGAGGTACGGGTGGGCATCAACAGCTGCAGCATCATCAACGACAGCTACAACCTGGACCTCACCGCCCTGTCCGCCGCACTGGCCTACCTGCACCGGCAGAAACACCATGCCCGCCGGACGCTTATCCTGTCCGATATTCTACAGAGCGGGGAACCTCCGGACCAACTATACCGTAAAGTTGCCGGCCTGATCCGGGATGCCGGCATCCACCGGTTATTCGGTATTGGCAAAGACATACCTGCCATAGCGGGCTTTCTGCCAACGGAAGTGGAAACTCATTTTTTCTCCACTACCGATGCCTTTCTGGAGGCCCAGCAACACCAGGATTTCCACGATGAGGCCATCCTGGTCAAGGGCGCGCGCCCGTTTTCCTTCGAGCGCATCGCCCGCCGCCTGTCCCGAAAGATCCATCAGACGGAGCTGGAGGTTGGCCTCAGCGCCCTCATCCACAACATCCGCGTTTTCCAGCAATGGCTGCGGCCCGGCACCAGGATGATGGTGATGGTCAAAGCCGCCGCCTATGGCAGCGGCAGCCTGGAGGTAGCCCGAGCTCTGGAGTTCCATAAAGTGGATTACCTGGCGGTGGCCTATGCTGATGAAGGCATCGAGCTGAGGTCCGGAGGGATCACCCTGCCTATCATGGTGCTCAACCCGGAGGAAGCCGTATTTGACGGCATGCTTCGCTACGAACTGGAGCCGGAACTATACAGCCCCGAACTGCTCCGCCGCTTTGCCCGCTTCACCCGTGAGGCGGGCGCCCGCCCGGCAGTGCACCTCAAGCTGGATACCGGCATGCACCGCCTCGGCTTCGATGCCGACAACCTGGACGAGGCCATCGGCCTGCTGAGTGAGTATCCTCACCTTGAGGTGCGCAGCATATTCTCCCATCTGGCGGCCAGCGAAGCTCCCGAGCACGACGCCTTTACCCGGGAACAGGCCACCCGTTTTAAGTCCCTTTACGAACGCCTGGCGGATGCCCTGGGCTACCGGCCTCCCCGGCACATTCTCAACTCCAGCGGCATCATTCGCTTTCCGGAATACCAGATGGAGATGGTGCGTTTGGGCATCGGCACCTATGGTATCGACGGTACGGGCCTGGTGCAGGCGCAGCTTCGGACTGTGCTGACGCTCCGGGCTCGTATTTCTCAGATCAAACACCTGCTGCCCGGCGAGACGGTAAGTTACGGGCGCAGCGGCCTCATCGAAAAGCCTTCCCGCATCGCCACCGTCAGCATCGGCTATGCCGACGGGCTGCCACGGGCGGCTGGCAACGGCCGGTTCAGCCTGCTGGTGCGCGGCCGGCGCGCACCTATCGTCGGCAATGTCTGTATGGATATGTGTATGATCGATGTGACGCAGATCCCGCAGGCCATGGAGGGGGATGAGGTGATAGTCTTCGGCGAGGAGCCTACCGCGGAAGAACTGGCCGGGGCGATCGGCACCATTCCCTATGAGGTGTTTACGAGTGTATCGCCACGGGTGCGCCGGGTGTATGTGGAGGAGTGAATTGAAATTTTTTCACGAAGGAAATCCAGAAATATCATTCGGATAAAAAATTCGGACGGCAAGTTGAAAAAATTGTGCTTCAAAAGTAAATTTTGGGCCCTTTCGTTCTGGTTCCTGGGCTGTTCCTTTTGGGGAGCAGCCCAAAACCATGATTATATCTGGTACTACGGCTGGTCTAACGAAACTTCACACCCTGATTTTGCGGGGGGTACAATCGTCTTTCGCCATAACCCGCCTCGGGCCTGGCCGCAACGCAGGCCGGTTAACTTGGCAAGGTACGGTCATATTCTTACTGACAGCCTTGGCCTTTCTGTACTCTATTACAGCAATGGTTTGCATATTTACAACCGGCAGAATCAGGTCATGGAAAATGGAGATACGATCAACCCCGGCTACTTTTGGCAGCTCAGCTACCCACAGCCTTATATTTATTCGGCGTCCGGCCTGTCCGTCCCTTATCCCGGCCGGCCGGATGAATATCTATATTTTCACCAGCGGTTCGATTCTCTGAATGTTCCCCCTAACTGTTGCTGGTTTCCCAGGGATATTTATTACTCCCACATCGACATGTCCGCCAACGATGGACTGGGCAGGGTAGTTTCAAAAAACAATACGGTGTATGCCGATTACAGTTCCAGCTTCGGGCTCACCAAAACGGGAGATAACCGAGGCTGGTGGCTGGTATTTGGCGCACTACGTTCTAATATATTTTATACTTATGTCGTGGACAGCCTGGGCGTAAGCCTGCACCGGATTGATACATTGGGGGGTAATATCTACGAAGGGACAACCCTGCGGGACCAGCCGAGCCTCGGCGGCTTTTCGCCGGATGGGACAAAATTTGCGAAATGCGACTACTGGCATGGCATCACCTTGCTGGATTTCGACCGCTGCGAAGGCCGGCTCTCCAACCCCCGCTTTTATCCGGTGGACAGCACCAATTCTTCCACCAGCCTGGCCTTCTCGCCCAACTCCCGCTTCATTTATTACAATACCAGCAGCCAATTGATGCAGCTGGACACCTGGGCTAATCCCGATGAGCACCCCCTCGACACCATCGCCAACTGGGACGCCTACTACGAGCTGAATACGCCTCCCTTCGGCGACGGTTTCGCCTTCAGCCAGCTGGCGCCCGACGGAAAGATTTATATTTCCGCCTCCGCTTCCAGCCGCCACCTGCACGTGATCGAGCGGCCCAACCTGCCGGGGCAGGCCTGTGGGTTCCGGCAGCACGGTTTTCCGCTGCCTACTTCGAATGGGACGACCGTGCCGCATTTTCCCAACTACCGGCTGGAGCCTATAGATTGCAATTGATATGAAAAAGAACACCTTTTGGTTTTTACTGGCCACCTGTATCCTCGGAGTACCTGCCGCCCTTCCGGCCCAGCTGTTCTGGGCGGCGGGTTATACCGAAAACCTGGATACGGTGTACAATGGGCAGATACTTATCAAGCCACAGCCGGATACGGTGCTCATTCAGCCTTTCGACAGCCCGGTGCAGTTCGAAAGCACGATGGCCGGCGCCTATGGGCCGGACGGGCAACTTCTTTTTTACACCAATGGCTGCCACCTCTACGGCGCCAACCACGAGGCCATCCCCGGAGGGGAAAACCTCAACCCCGGCGAGGTTCACGATATGGCCTGCGATGAGTACGGCTACCTCGCTCCCAAAGGCGCCTCTATTGTCACTTTCCGCACCCAGCCCAACCTGTACTTTCTCATTCACCTGGGCATGGACAACAACATCGCTCATTCCGTATCTTACGGCCCGTTGTACCTCACCCGGATAGCTTATGACACGATCACCGGGGCCGTAACGGTGCTGTCCAAAAATGAAATACTGATCCAAGGGGAAGTGGATCCCTTTGAACTGATCCGGCACGGCAACGGAGATGATTGGTGGTTAATCACCACCACCTTTGGTACAGCCGAATACCACAAGATACTGCTCACGCCCGAGGGGCCGCGGCAGCACGAAACGCAAACGCTGGGCTACGATTTCCCATTTCCGCCCTGCCGGTGGCAGCGCTCTCTGTCGGCTTCCCCTTCCGGCGAGCGGCTGGTGCGGTTCAGTTCCAAATGTGGCGCTCAATACCTGACTTTCAACCGATGCAGTGGTGAATTGAGGGAGGCGGGCTTCTCTCATCTGGAGAACGGAATATTCGGGGGTGGCGGCAGCGCCTTTTCCGAGGATTCGGAGTACGTTTATTTCACTCGTTGGTACCGGGTGATCAAGGTGCCATTTCAAAATCCTCCCGACACGCTGAGGGCGTCCTACACGCCGCCCGCCGGGTTCGGGGCGAGTTTCGTGCACATCTTCCGCGATCCGTTCGGCCGTTTGTACATCGCCCCTCAGGCTTCCGAGCCCTACCTGCATCTGATCGAACCCGGGGACAGCCAACCCGACACCGCCCTGGTGTCCCTGGAGGGGGTGCGCCTGCCCCGGCGCATACAGAGGACGATCCCGCATTATCCGAACTACGCCCTCGGGCCCCTGGCCGGCTCGGCCTGCGATACCCTGATGATCACGGCAATAGCGCCGGGCCTGGGCGTCGCACCTGCTCTCCACCTGTACCCCAACCCTGCCCGCAACCGGATAAGGGTGGAAATGGAATGGGAGGGAAAAAAGCAATTGGTGGCCTTTGATGCCCTGGGACGGGAAGTGCGCAGGCTAACCTTTTCCTCTGCTTCAGCGGAGATTGGGCTGGAGGGCCTTCCCGAAGGGTTGTATTTCGTTCAGGTTTTCCGGCAGGGGCGGCGGATAGGCGTAGGAAGGTTTCTGAAGCACTGAGACGGGGTTCCTAAACTTCATCCCATTTGGGATAGTGGCGCTGTTCTGAATTTTTACCCGCCTCTGCAGGCCGAAGCCGCTACTGTCTCCGGCGGCCATAGCCTCTGGCGACGGTCGCGGGCGCAGGCCCGGCCGTACGGACGGCCGGTGTTTTTACCCGGCTGCCGAGACGGGCGCCATTCGCCAGGCCGCTGAAAATAGAGGGTGTTTTCTTTTAAAGACACACATTTCTAAACACTCTCGGGCATAGTTCGCCTTCTGTTAACCCGCTGCAACCCAGAAACCCTTCCGCCCCCCCTGATGAACACAATGAACCCGCCGTTCCAGGCGTTCCCTCTTACAAAATAGCCGCGGTAGCATTCATTCACTCTTAATTTTGCTAATTTTGCGGTGCTTTTGCCGAGCCTACCTTACATTTGCGGCAAGAGCAGGTATTAACTCAACTAAATATAAAATATCATACCCATGGCAAAGCCTCATGTAATCCTTTGGGTAGCCCTGTTGTATTTGCCTTTTACGATCTGGGCTCAAAAGGATGACCCCGTTCTGTTCACCGTGGAAGATACCCCGGTGCATCAATCGGAATTTGTTTACATCTACACCAAGACGAACGGCAAAAATGCCGATTTCTCCCGGGAATCGCTCGAAGAGTACCTCGACCTGTACATCAAGTTCAAGCTCAAGGTGCAGAAGGCCAGAGATATGAAACTGGACACCATTCCCCAGCTGATCACCGAGCTGGCCGGGTACCGCCGCCAGCTGGCCGATTCTTACCTCATCGACAGGGAGGTAACGGAAAAACTGCTGCAGGAGGCTTATGAGCATTCCAAGCAGGACGTTGACATCAGCCATATCCTGATCAGTTTGCCGCCGAACGCCAGCCCGGCAGACACCCTGGCGGCCTATGAAAAGGCCCTGGCCGTCAAACAACGCCTGAAGAATGAAGATTTTGCGGCGGTGGCCAAGGAAGTTTCCGGCGATAAATCGGCCCAGAACAATGGCGGGCACATCGGTTATGTTACCGCTTTGTTTCCCAACGGCTTTTACGAACTGGAAAAGGGCGCTTATGCCGGCCCGTTGAACAAACTGCTGGGCCCCATTCGCACCAATGCGGGCTACCACATCCTGAAGGTCCACGGCCGCCGGCCGGCGCGGGGGGAGTTGGAAGCCGCCCATATATTGCTGCGCACCCAGGACAAAGACCCGGAGAAAGTCAAAGTGCGGATCGACAGCATTTACCAGGCCCTGAAGGCCGGCGCCAACTTTGAGGAAATGGCCAAAAAGCTGTCGGAAGACAGCCGCACCGCGCCTCAGGGCGGTTACATCGGCTTCTTCGGCATTAATAAGTACAGCCCCTCTTTTGAAGATGCTGCTTTTGGAATCGAAGAAGACGGCGCTATTTCCAAACCGGTCCAAACCAACATTGGCTGGCACATTATTAAGAGAATAAGTCACCGGGGAATACAACCTTACAACATCGAAAAGAGTCGTTTAGAGAGCAAAGTCAAAAGAGACAACCGTTTTCAGGAGGCCAAGGATGCCATGGTCGAGAAGATCAAAGAGGAAGGCAACCTGCGGGAACACCTGAAAGTCCTCGACAACTTCACCGCCGGCCTGACGGACACCTTCCTGACCTTTCGCTGGAGGGCCCCGGAAGAAGGTGGCGATCAGGTGCTTTTCGAGTTGGGAACCGATTACCAGGCTACGCTGGGCGATTTCACCAACTACCTGGAGCGCGCTACCCGCAAGCGGATGCGCAGTGGCAGTGATGCGGATATTACTGCCCTGGTAAAGGAGCTCTATCACGATTTTGTCAACGAAAGTGCAATGGCTTACGAAGAACAGAACCTGGAAAAGAAATACCCCGATTTCAAAGCCCTGATGCGGGAATACGAGGAAGGGATACTCCTTTTCGAGGCCACCAAACGGGAAGTATGGGATAAAGCCTCCCAGGATTCCGTCGGCCTGGCCGAGTTCTTTAAGTTGATCGATGGCAAGTACCGCTGGGAATCCCGGGCAGTGACCAGCGTTTACCGCCTGGATGACCGCTACAAGGATCAGCTCGATGAGGTGCGGGCCTTTATCGCCACTCATTCTCCCGAGGAGGTCATGGATAAATACGGTGACGTTACACCTACAATGTTGCGCCACGAAACAAAGACCATGGAGCAGAGCATCTATCCGGAATTTAAGAACATGAAGTGGGAGGTGGGCGCCATGTCACAATCGGACCCGGACCCGCGCAGCCGCAATATCAAATTTGTGAAGATCGAGGAAATATTGCCTCCAAGGGCGAAAACGCTGGACGAAGCAAGAGGGTATGTCGTGGCCGATTATCAGGATTACCTGGAGGACCAATGGGTGGAACAGCTTAAGAAAGAATACGATGTTGATGTCAATCCTCAGGTTTTTGAAAGTATGGTAAAGTAAATGACAGTCAGTTTGAAAATGCGTAGCTGGAAGATCGGTGCGGCCCTTTTTCTGATGGCCTGGCTTGCCTCCTGTTCTATGGGGGGAGGCCAGGACAATGGGCAGGAACAACTGTTGGCCAAGGTGCACAACAAGTCCTTGTACCTGTCTGAGCTGGATGGCATGTTTCCCGAAGGCACCACTTCGGAGGACAGCCTCGTGATCATCCGGGCCTATACGGAGCGTTGGGTTCGCGAAGCCCTGCTGCTCAATGAAGCGGAGCAGAACGTCCCCAGTGACCTCAATATCGATAAGCTGGTGCGGGATTACCGGGCTTCCCTGATCCGCCATAATTATGAAAAGGCTCTGGTGGAGCAATACCTGGACTCCGTAGTCACACAGGAACAACTCATGGCTTTTTACGAAGCCAACAAGGAGCAGTATCAACTGGAAACGCCCATTATGCGTTGTTTCTTCATTAAGGTGCCCCTGCCGGTTCAGGAGCCTGAGAAGCTCCGCCAACTGTGGAGCGACAGTGAAGAGGAAGACGCTCTGGATCAGTTGGTTGATTATTGCAATACCTACGCTGAAGCGTACCTGCTGCAGGACAGTACCTGGTACAAGGTGGAAGACATCGCCATGGAAATGCCGAAGGGCACCGTTACTCCGGATAACGTCAGCGCCAAACAGGAATTTTCTCAGCGCGACGGCGAATACCAGTATTACTTCAGGGTCTTCGAGGTGAAAAACCGGAAGGACATCGCTCCGCTGGGGTACATTGAAGAACAGGCGCGGAAAGTCATTCTGCGAAGCCGGAGGGAAAAGCTGCTGGCAGAAAAGATTGAGGCCATGTACCAGCGGGAATTGCGGCGGAATAATATACAGACTTATTATTAGGAGCCGCTTTTAGCTACATGTATTAAAACAAGAAATCATGAAGATCTTTTATAGTTTCATCCTGGCGATGGCCATTTTCGGCCCGGGATGCCTGGCGCAGCGCGAGGTGATCGATAAAGTGGTGGCCACTATCGGCGGTGAACTGGTGTTGCTTTCCGAAGTAGAAGAGCAGCATGCCCTGATGGAGGCGCAGAGCGGCGTGTTGCCGGAAGGCGCCCGTTGCAACATCATGGATCAGCTGATGGCTTCCAAATTGTTGATCAACCAGGCCAAACTGGACAGTATCGAAGTGTCGGATGAAGAGGTGGAAGCTCAACTCGATGCCCGGATCGAACGTATTCTCGGTTTTATGAACAACGATGTGGCCCAGTTTGAAGCCTACTACGGGCAAACCATCAACGAAGTCAAAAGCCAGTTTCGGGAAGACCTCAAAAACCAGATACTGGCCGACCGCATGCGGTCTCAGGTAATGGCCAGTGTGACGGTGACACCCTCTGAAGTGAAGAAGTTCTTCAGCTCCATCCCGGCCGATAGCCTGCCTTATTTTAACTCCGAAGTGGAGGTGGGCGAAATTGTTTACAAACCAAAGGTCAACCCGGAGGAGCGGAAGAAGACCATTGAGAAGCTGGAGTCCATCCGCCAGCGCATCCTCGATGGCGAAGACTTTGCCGATCTGGCCTCCAAGTATTCCGACGACGGCTCTGCCCGCGGTGGCGGAGACCTGGGCTGGGCCAAGCGGGGAAAGTACGTGCCGGAGTTTGAAGCTGCAGCGTTCAAGCTGGAACAGAACGAGATCTCTCCGGTCGTAGAATCTGAATTTGGTTTTCACATCATTCAGATGCTGGAACGCCGGGGCAACTCCATCCACGTGCGGCATATTCTCATCAAGCCGGAGCTTACGGATGAAGACCTGGAAAAGGCGGAGGCCCACCTGGATTCCGTACGCCAGCTACTTATGGCCGACTCCCTGACCTTTTCCCAGGCCGTGAAGCTCTATTCTGATGAAGACGTTCAAAGCTACAGCAACGACGGCCGCCTGGTGAACCCTGCCACCGGAAATACCTTTTTTGAGATCGGAGACCTGGACCCCGATATTTATTTCACCATTGACTCTATGGAGGTCGGCAGCTTCTCCAAACCTTTTGAGTTCCGGGATCAGGTCGGTGATATATATTACCGGATCGTGCAGTTGCAGTCCAGGACCAGCCCGCACAAGGCCAACCTTAAGCAAGATTATTCCAAGATACAGAAGGCAGCCATAGAGGCTAAGAAAAGTGATTTCATCAGCCAGTGGATCAGGGATAAGGTCGATGCCACCTACATCAATATCGACCCTTTGTTCAATGATTGTCCGGTGCTGGAGAAGTGGAAGGAAAAAGACATACGCCCCTGACCCGGACGCGCCACTTTTAAGTGGTGCGCAGGCCCAAGAACAAAAGGCCGGGCGGTAAACGCCCGGCCTTTTGCGTTCGAAGCTGTTGGAGCCAGCCTCGATGGAAGGTACTTTCGAAAGGCCCTTCCATCTATAAAAAAAATCAATGCACGCCGTGCATCCACTTCTTGAGTATAGGAGAAAGCAGCAGGAGCACCAGCGCGGACCCCAGCACTACGTAAACTCCCCAGGTCATATATACATCGGCGTAAGCTTTCAGCGCATCAGATGGGTTCGTGCCGTGGCCCGGCTCTGCGATCAGCTTGCCCAGCTCGCCGGCGATCTTATGTGCGAAAGCGATAGAGAGGAACCACGCCCCCATCACGAAGCCCACCACCTTGGCCGGCGCCAGTTTGGTCACGACCGAAAGGCCTACCGGAGAAAGGCTGAGCTCGCCGGTAGTGTGGAATAAATACATGCCGAGCAGGAAGAACAGAGGGATCATGGTGCCGGCGTCGGCGGTGCCGATGACCGATCGGATGCCCCAGACGATGATAAAATACCCGATTGCCATTTGTATCAACCCCATGAAAAACTTGATCGGGGTGCGGGGCTCCCGCTTAGCCTGTCCCAGCTTGGTCCATATCCAGGAGAATACCGGCGCCAGCAGGATAATGTATAAGGGGTTGAGAGCCTGTAATTGCGGAGCTTCCATACCATGGAGGTTGACATACCGGTCGGCGAGGATGTTCAGTGAGCCGCCGGCCTGTTCGAACAGCGTCCAGAATACCATGTGGAAGAAGAAAAGGAAAATAAAGACGATCATGCGCTGGCCCTCTTCTTTGTCTTCTGCGGTGAGGGAGGTATAGATCAGGTAAGCGATAACACCCAACCCGCCAACGAGGAGGATGACATTGGTCACTTTCTCTGCGTCGATGAGCATGGAGAAGACAGGGATGACAGCCAGGGAGGCCAGGATGATGATCACCTGCTTACTGAGCCCTAACAACCAGGGTTTGCGGTAATCTTCGGGATCGGGCGGGGTGCCTTTGTCCTCAAATTTGCGCATGTTGCGCCAGAAGACGATGACGCCCAGTACCATACCGATGCCCGCCGAAAGAAAACCGAGGGACCAATCGACCCGCTCAGCGAGATAACCACAGGTAAGCGGAGCCAGAAAGGCGCCGATATTGATACCCATATAGAAAATGGTGAATGCGCTGTCTTTCCGGGTATCGTTCTTGTCATAGAACGTACCCAGGAAACTGGAAATATTGGGTTTGAAGAAACCATTGCCAATGGTAAGCAAGGCCAGGCCAAGGAAGAAGGGCGTCTCTCCCAGGTCGTTGCCGGCGGTCGTAGCCAGTGCAAACTGGCCGAGCGCCATAAAGATTCCGCCGGTGATTACGGCGTGCCGGAAGCCCATGATGCGGTCGGCCAGCCAGCCCCCGATAAGGGGCGAGGCATAAAGCAAAGCGTTATAGGCGCCGTATATGCCGTAAGCCCGGGCGTCGGCTTCTCCCTGTACCATCTGGTCGAACAAGACTTTGGTCATATAGAGGATGAGGATGGCGCGCATCCCGTAGAAAGAGAACCTTTCCCACAACTCTGCAAAGAATAGGGTGAAGAGGGCCTCCGGGTGCATCTTTCTCTGTGAGTAAACCACCAGGGGCACCCAGATGAGTACGAACACCCAGCCAAAGATGAGTAAACCTAATGCGAAATCCATAAGTTTTTCGTTTATTGATTTTAGTTACACTGAAAATTTTCCGAAAAAACCGGAAATTATTGATCCATCTCTGTATTCTTAAAAACCCTGTTCATTTTTTTTCCATTCCTCCTCTGCTTCCGGCTGGTCTGCCAGTTCGAAACCCTCCTGCTCTTCAAAGTGGCTTCCGGGAAGGCCATCGGCGCCATGGGCCATGTTTTTCAGGGGGGGGAGCAACAGTAAGGCCAGCAGGCCTGCAACCAGACAACCAAGGGCAATTCCCGTAAATATCGCAAAATCTCCGATATACTGAGCCAATTCTCCCAGGGCGCCTGCGAGTTTATGGCCCAACCCTACGGCAGCAAAATAGAAAGCGAGAAGGAAAGAGGAGTAGCGGGCAGGTGACAATTTCGTGATAAAGGAAAGTGCCACCGGCGAGGCAAAGAGCTCGCCCAGTGTAAGGAGAAAATAAGCGAGTAGCAGCCAGTACATGGCTGATTCACCCTTGGACTCAAATTCAGCTGAGGCCGCGCTCATGAAGAGAAAACCTAACCCCACAACGATCGTACCCAATGCCATCTTAAATAGAGAGGAAGCTTCCCGCCCCTGCCTTTTCCACCATAGCCACGCCAGGCCTACCGGTGTTCCGAAGAGGATGATGTATAAAGGGTTGAGCGACTGAAACCAGGGGGCCGGCACCTCAAAACCAGCCAGCATGCGGCCGGTTTTCTGTTGGGCATAGAGGTTCATCAGCCCGCCGGCCTGTTCGAAAGCTCCCCAGAAGATAACGAGGGCCAGCAGCGTGAAAAATATGACGAGCAGGCGGTCGCGTTCCAGCGGCCCGCACTCCTGATAGACGTAAATACCCAGCCCGGCCATCAGCCCCAGTAATGCAGCCACTACGCCGCCTCCATTCCAGCCGTTAACCAGCAATACAATTGCTGCAAGGATCATTACTGCGGCAGTAAGGAAAGGAGTGCGGCTGGAAAATGCAGCGCTGAAAGAAAGCTCTGCCTGCTTTTGCCGGCCGGCAGGTGGCTTTTCCCCTACGCCTTTGAGGTATTTCTGCCCGAGGAGGTAAGCGCCCTGCCCGATCAGCATCCCCACTCCCGCCAGCCCGAAGCCGAGGTGCCAGTCGATGCGGACGGCTACCCAGCCAATAGCCAGGGTGGAGAGGAATGCGCCAATGTTGATGCCGATGTAAAAAATGGTGAACCCAATGTCTCTCTGGTCATCTCCTGCCGGGTATAATGCCCCAACCATGCCGGCTACATTGGGTTTCAGGCACCCCACTCCCAGGATGATAAACCCCAGCCCGGTATAAAAGGCGGCTGTCGTTTCGATGACCAGCAGCCCGTAGCCGGCACACAGAAGAATGCCGCCAACCAGAACGCTGCGCCTTTGCCCCAGCCAGCGGCCGGCCAGTAAGCCACCCGGGACGGCGGCAAAGTAGGCCAGCATGGTGTACCAGCCATAAAGAGCAAGTGCTTCCTGGTTGGCCCAGCCCAGCCCCGGATTGCTTCCGGTAGTCTGGGCAACGAGGAAAAGAACGAGAATGCCACGAATGCCGAAAAAGGAAAACCGCTCCCACAACT
Source organism: Lewinellaceae bacterium (assembly GCA_020636315.1). Lineage (GTDB taxonomy): Bacteria > Bacteroidota > Bacteroidia > Chitinophagales > Saprospiraceae > JACJXW01. The sequence continues at coordinate 485,489 of JACJYA010000002.1, read as the reverse complement.
CTGTGAAAAACAGCACGAAAAGGCCCGCCGGATGTCCCAGTAGCTTCGGTTGCTCTTTCAGGCTCAACGCATCAGCTTTCGCCATTGATCAATCCGTTTTTTTCAGCAATTCTATGCCAAAATAGAGGTTTTTGGGCGTTAGGTGGTAAAATGGGAGAGATTATTTTGGCTACTCCTCCTGAGAGGCCAGCCAGATACATTTACACCTTTATACACTTCCACTTTTACACCCTTGCACGCATACCTTCAAATCTCCGAAAACTTTGTACCTTCGTGGACATTTTTGAAATCCATGATCACATACATCAAGGGAAATATTACACACAAGAGCCCAACTTACATAGTGGTAGAGGCTGGCGGGCTGGGATATCACATTAACATCAGCCTGAACACTTATGCCCTGGTGGAAAAGCTGGAGTCCGTCAAGATTCTGACACACCTCCATATTAAGGAAGACAGCCATACGCTTTATGGTTTTGCCGAGGCTGCCGAGCGCAGCCTTTTCGTCCACCTGATCTCCGTTTCCGGTATTGGCCCAAGCACGGCCCAACTCATGCTTTCATCGATGACGCCCGATGAGATGCGTGCGGCTATTATCGCTGAAGACGTCAATACCCTGAAGCGAATCAAGGGCATCGGGCCCAAAACGGCCAAGCGTGCTATTCTGGACCTTAAGGACAAAATGCTTAAGGATGGGGGAGAGGAACTGGCCCTGGCCAGCCCGCAGGACAATACAATCAGGGAAGAGGCGTTATCTGCTTTAGTGGCTTTACAATTCAACCGCATTCAGGCCCAGAAGGCCTTGAATAAAGCCCTGAAAGAAAAACCTGGCATTGCCGGCGTAGAAGAATTGATCAAGCTGGCACTGAAAGAACTTTCGTAACAATCCGAACCAGCCAAAGTAATAGCCCGCTGACGCAGCAGGGCTAGTGTGTAGCTTCCCGGCAAAATTTGGGGCTGGTATATTCCCAAATACTTGATGTGTTAAAATCCGGATGGACAACAGAAAGGCCAGGCCTGTTGCGTTTTAGGGAAGTGAAAAATGAAGACCCCGGAAAACCGCAGGATGTTTTGAATAACGATTTGAATTGAGCACAGCTGTATTGCCAAGTGCGCGAATCCCATGCTGAAAGCTATGAGTAGAATACTTTTACCCTTCTGTCTCTTTTTTGGAATTGCAACTTCTTCCCTTGCCGCCATGGAAAATGGCGTCCTGATGGAAGACCCATATGCCGCTTCTCTTGTGATCGCCAGCGATACCATCCCGGATATCGAAGAGCGCTATGATGACTTTGTCACCGGCGGCAGCGATAACCCTTTCGACCTGGAGGACCCCTCCGACATCGAAAAAAACATAGAGTACGACCCGGAGACCGGGAATTATATCATCACCGAAAAGATCGGGGATGATTTTTTCCGCCCGCCTACCTATATGACTTTTGACGAATATTTCGATTTCAAACAAAAACAGGAGGAGCGGGCCTATTTCAACCGCCTGGCCGGCATCGCTGCCGGCGAAGGCACCAGCGGGCTCGACCCTCTGGCCAAGATCGATGTGGAAAACGACCTGCTGGACCGCCTCTTTGGGGGCACAACTGTCGATATACGCCCTCAGGGGAATATCGACCTGACCTTCGGGGTGGATTTTTCCCGTGTCGATAATCCCATTCTGACCGAACGCCAGCGCCTGCAGGGTGGTTTCGACTTCGACATGAACATCAATATGAACGTAACGGGTAAGATCGGGGAAAAACTGAGCCTTACCACCAATTACAATACCAACGCCACGTTCAATTTTGATAACCAGATCAAACTGGATTACAACAGCGATAACTTTGACGAAGACGCCATCATCAAAAAGATCGAGGCGGGTAATGTCAGCCTGCCTCTGCGGGGCAACCTCATTCAGGGCGCCCAGAGCCTCTTCGGTTTGAAAACAGAGCTGCAGTTCGGCCACCTTCGCCTCACGGCCATTGCTTCTCAGCAGAAATCACAGCAGGAAAATATTCAGGTAGAAGGCGGCGCCCAGATCCAGGAGTTTGAAGTGCGGGCCGATGAGTACGACGAAAACCGGCACTTCCTGCTCACCTTCTACAACCGCGATAATTTCGAACGTTCCCTCCGAAACCTTCCCCAGGTGAACAACCTCTTTAAGATCAAGAAACTTGAAGTATGGATCACCAATGACCGCAATGAGGTAACGGATGTACGGGATGTCGTAGCCCTGGCCGACCTGGGCGAGCCCCTCCAACTGGTGAGCCCCGATAAGATCTCTCCCAACCCCACCTGGAACCGGCGCGACCTGATCGACAATAAGCCCCTGCCGGATAACGCGGCCAATGACCTTTATAGCCGCATCCTCGCCAAAGGGGAGGAAGTACGCGACATTGACAAGGCCGTGGCCACTCTACAAGGGGAGTTCGGCCTGCAGCAGTCGCGGGACTTTGAGAAGGTCAGTGTGCGCAAACTGCGCGAATCCGAATACACCTTTCACCCCCAACTCGGCTTTATTTCTGTCAACATCAACGTCCAGCCGGACCAGGTGCTGGCCGCTGCCTTTGAATATGAATACAACGGTAATATTTACCGCGTGGGCGAAATGTCGATCAACAATGGTACGGTGAGCACCGATACCATGGACCTGACACCAAAAGTGCTGTTCGTCAAGATGCTGAAGAGCACCACCCAGCGGACTGACGTGCCCACCTGGGACCTCATGATGAAGAACGTCTATTCCATTGGCGCTTTCCAGGTCAACCAGCAGGACTTCCGCCTAGACATCTTCTACGACGACCCCGGCGCTGGCCAGAAGCGCTTCATTCCGGAGAGCCGCATTGCCGGCAAGCCGCTGCTGCGCGTGTTCAACCTGGATAACCTCAACACCCAGGGAGACCCGCAGCCCGATGGGATCTTTGATTTTGTGCCCGGGGTGACGATCAACCCCCGCAACGGCCGGATCATGTTCCCCGTTCTGGAACCCTTCGGGCGTACCCTGGCCGACAGCATCAACAACGACCTGCTGGAACGAAAATACGTTTACGATTCCCTTTACGAAACAACGCTCTTCCTTGCCCAGGAAGCCGCCGAGCAGAACCGCTACATCATTCGGGGCGAATACAAGTCCAGCGTTTCTTCCGAGATCTCTCTCGGGGCCTTCAACATCCCTCAGGGCTCGGTGACCGTCACTGCCGGAGGGCAGCGCCTGCAGGAAGGCAAGGATTTTGAGGTCGATTACAACATCGGGAAGGTGCGCATCCTCAATGATGCCATTCTCCAGTCGGGGGTGCCGATAAACGTCTCTTTTGAAGACAATACCCTGTTCGGCTTCCAGACCAAGACCATGGTGGGCCTGCGCGCCGATTATGAACTGGATGACAATGTCAATATCGGAGCTACCTATCTGCAGTTGTTCGAGCGCCCCTTCACCCAGAAGGTAAATGTTGGTGATGACCCGATCAACAACAAGATATTCGGGCTCGACCTCAACATGAGCCGCGAGGCTCCCTGGCTGACCCGTATTGTTGATGGCATTCCGGGCATTTCGACCAAGGAAATGTCCTCCATTAACGTTACGGCGGAAGCTGCGGCGCTCAAGCCCGGCCACGCCCGCGCCATCAACCAGAACCGCAAGGATAAAGGCGGTGTGGTCTATATCGATGACTTCGAGGGCAGCGGCAGCAGCTTCGACCTGCGCATTCCCACCAACCGCTGGTACCTGGCCAGTACTCCTCAGAACGATGGCCAGAACAACAATCCGATCTTTCCCGAATCGGCGTTGATCAACGACCTGCGTTACGGCGCCAACCGCGCCCGCCTGAACTGGTACAGGATCGATCCGGGGGCACGCTCCGGAGCTGCCGGCGATGACCGCAACCCCTACACCAGCCAGGTGCCCCAACAGGAGGTGTTCCCGAACCTTCAGCTGACCCCGGATCAGCTGCCCAACGTTCAGACCCTTGACCTGGCCTATTACCCCAATGAACGGGGGCCCTACAACTTCGATACCCCCGAAGGCTATCCGGGTTATACCCAGGGTGTGGAGTTCCTCGGAGACTCCATGGTGCTGCGCGACCCGCAGACCCGGTGGGGTGGAATCATGAGGGACCTCAATACCAACGATTTTCAGACGGCCAACATCGAGTTCCTGGAATTCTGGATGCTCAGCCCGTTCCTGGACCCGGCGAGCCCCACCAACCCCGCCCAGAATTATGAACAGAAAGAGGGCGACCTGTATATCAACCTGGGTAATATTTCGGAAGATATCCTCCGGGATTCCCGAATCTTTTTCGAAAACGGCCTGCCCGGCCCTGCCAACCCGGAAAGGCGTACGGATGAAACCAACTGGGCAAGAGTGCCGGTCTCCCAGCAGATCGTGCGCGCCTTCGATAATGACCGGGAGACCCGGGAGCGCCAGGATGTAGGGTTCGATGGCCTGGATAATGAAGGAGAGCGTGAGAAGTATGCTCCTTACCTGAATGCCATCCGGGCAGCTAATACCCAGGCGGCCGCCCGGCTGGAACGGGATCCGGCCTATGACGATTTTCGTTACTACCGGGATGGCAGCTTCACCGACCAGGACGGCGTGCTGCAGCGCTACCGGGATTTCAACAATCCTCAGGGCAACTCCCGGTCCAATGACAATCAGCAAACCCGGCAGACAGCCACCAATATCCCCGATGCTGAAGACCTCAACCAGGACAATACTCTGAATGAAACAGAATCTTACTTTCAGTACAAAATACCTCTAAGGGCAGACCCCATGAACCCCAGGGAGCTGGATGTTGACCGTACGCCTTTCGTTACGGACCGGCGGGTGAGCCCGGACGGGGAACGGGTATGGTACCGCTTCCGAATTCCGCTGAACGGGCCGGAAAAAGTATCAGTCGGCGGAATCCGGGATTTCCGTTCCATCCGCTTCATGCGAATGTTCATGCACGGATTCCGTGCTCCGGTCGTCCTTCGTTTTGCCCGCCTGGAACTGGTGCGCAACCAATGGCGCCGCTACCGGGGCGACCTGTCCCAGATCGGTGGGCCGGGTACTCCGGTCTGTGCTTCAGATTCGACCTTTTTCAATGTGGATAATGTGAACATCGAAGAGAACAACGGCAGGCAACCGTTCAACTACGTGCTGCCGGAAGGCATCCAACGGGAGCAGTCGGTAGGGGTTTTCAGCGCCCTGCAGAACGAGCAGTCGCTCTCCATCAATGTACGCGACCTATGCGATGGGGATGAACGGGCGATCTTCAAGATCATCAATATGGACATGCGCGTCTATGAGCGCTTCAAGATGTTCGTTCACGCCGAGGAGAAAAACGTCAAAGTGCCGGAAGGGGCCTTATCCCTGTACATCCGCCTGGGGAGTGACTTCAGGAACAACTACTATGAATACGAGATCCCTCTGACAATGTCCGATTCTACTTTGCTGAACGGCAACCCCAACAGCGATGAGTACAAGAGGGAAGTGTGGCGCCCGGAGAATGAGATCGATTTTGCTCTGGACGATTTTGTTCGCCTGAAAGAGGAGCGCAATAAAGAAGGCATCCCCCTCAATGCCATCCACCTGAAAGAAGTATTAACCCCTACCGGTGGAACGGCGCGGCTTAAGATACTGGGTAACCCCTCCGTGGGTCAGGTCAAGGTCGTGATGGTGGGGATCCGCAATAAGTATGATTTTGATAACGTGCCCTACGATGCGGAAGTATGGGTCAATGAAATGCGCCTGACCGGGCTTGACGAGCGGGGAGGGGCGGCGGCCACCGCCCGCGTCGATGCTCAACTGGCTGACTTCGGCACCGTTACCGCCGCCGGAAATATCAGCAGTATTGGTTTTGGCGCCATCGACCAGAAGGTGCAGGAACGCCAGCGGGAACGCATTACCGGCCTGGACCTGGCCGCCAATTTTAACCTCGATAAGTTTTTCCCGGAGGACTGGAGGTTGCGCCTGCCTTTCTACGCACAGTATTCTAATACTGCCAAGAGGCCGGAGTTCGACCCCTATGACCTGGATATTACCCTGAAAGATAAACTCAATAATGTCGCCAGCCAGAATCGGGATTCCATCCTTGCCCAGGCTGAGGAAGTGACCACCATCAAGAGCGTCAACTTTACCAACGTTCGGAAAGAACGGGCAGACAACAGCAAACCACCCTTACCCTGGGACATTTCCAACTTTAGTGTCTCTTATTCTTTTACCGAAACCGAATACCGGGACCCCATCATCGAGTTTGATCAGGAACAGAAACATACCGGAGCGCTGGATTATTCCTACAGCACCCGAACCAATTACATTGAGCCGTTTAAGAAACTTAACGGGGAATTGGTGCGCCTGATCAAAGAGATCAACTTCAACCCTTTGCCCAACTCCTTCAGCTTCAGTTCGGTTATGAACCGCCGGTTTCAGACAACACGCTACCGCTTCACCGATGTGGACCCTCGTTTTAAAACGTTTTACAACAAACGCTTTACCTGGGACCGCGATTACGACCTGCAATGGGATATTACCAAATCCCTGAAATTCAGCTTTAACGCCGCGAATTCTTCGGTAATTGATGAGCCTGACGAGGCCGCGCTGGTGGAACAATACGGTTTCGACCGGGCACGGGAGATCCGGCGGGACAGTATCTGGCAGAACATCAAGAATTTCGGCCGGCCGAAAAATTATCAGCACAATGTCAACGTCAGCTATAACCTGCCTGTCCGGTACCTGCCTTTCTTCGGGGATTGGGTGACTGCCAAGGCGAATTACACCGGCGGATATAACTGGACGGCCGCTGCCCTCAACGTGGACTCTCTGGGTAATCTGATCCAGAACAATCAGAACCGGAGCGGCAATGTGGATCTCAATTTTGAAAAACTCTACGATAAGGTGTCTTACCTGCGTAAGATCAGCCGGGGGAATAATGCCCGGCCGGGCAGGAAGCCTACCCAAAGGGCGCCCCGGGGGCGCACGGATAAAAAAGAGGAAGAGAAAACAGATAAGGATAAGGAAAAGCAAAAGAAGGACCGCCAGCCCAGTGCTGTAGAGCGGGCCATTATCCGGCCATTGCTTCTGGTAAGGCGGCTTCGCTTTAATTATTCCGAACAGTTATCTACTTCCGTGCCCGGTTACCTGCCCCGTTCAGGCCTTTTGGGTATGACGAATTTTGAATCGCCCGGGTGGGGCTTTGTCGCCGGGCTGCAGCCCAATATCCGCAACCTGACCGAAGACCAGCGGTTTAATCCCAACCCAGGCAACATTCAGGGAGACTGGTTGCGGGAAAATGCCGACTGGATCACCGGCAGCGTTTTCCAGAACCAGGATGTCATTCAGCAATATTCACAGACCTACGATGTGCGGGCGACGGTAGAACCATTCAAGGATTTCCGAATCGACCTGGAAATGAATAAGAACTATTCGGAAACCTATACGGAGACCTTCAAAGACACCTCAATCGTGGACGGGGTAAAGAAACTGGTGCATACCGTGCCCATAGAAGTGGGGCAGATGCAGGTGACTTACTTCGCCATGCAAACCCTCTTTCAGGACAGCCGGGATGAGATAATCGATCTTTTCAAAGAGTTTGAAAGCAACCGCATTATCATTTCCAACCGGTTGGGCACCGGCCAGCACGGGGATGAAAACCTGGCGGAACTGGGCTATGCCCGGGGTTATGGCAATACCCAGCAGGAGGTGCTCATTCCCGCTTTTATGGCAGCTTACACCGGCGAGGACGCCCGGTCGGTTAGCCTCAACATCTTTGATATCATGCCGAAGGTCAACTGGAGGCTGACATACAACGGCCTGTCGAGGGTGCCTCTGTTCCAGGACATTTTCCAGAACTTTTCCCTGACCCATGGTTACCGCACCACCCTGGCGGTGAGCAATTTCCGCTCCAGCCTGCCCTATCTGGCGACGCGGAACACAGAACCGATCGATACCTCCAGTTTCAACTTCTACCCACGGCTGGAAATATCGGATGTCACCATCCAGGAAGCTTTCTCTCCGCTGATCGCCATTGATGCTACCCTGAAAAACGGGATGTCCTTCAATGTTGATTACAAAAAATCGCGGGGGTTGGCCTTGAGTACGGTGAGCTACCAGCTGAACGAGACCCAAACCAAGGAGATCGTACTGGGCTTTGGGTACTTGTTGCGCAATGTGGACATCCCTTTCCTGACCGGCAGCAATAAAAAGAAAGGGCGAGGCCGCGGACAGGAAAAGGAACAACAACAGCAAGACCCCAATCAGCGCAATAACCGCGGAGGCTCCCGGGGCCGTGGTTTGCAGGGGCAGGACCTGGATATCAATTTCGACTTCTCCCTCCGCGATGATGTGACTTTCGCTCACCGGCTCGACCAGGGCATTATCGAACCAACCCGGGGGAGCTATACGCTGAGCCTTTCGCCTTCGGCTGAATACCAGCTCAACCGCCGCCTGTCACTCCGCCTGTTCTTCGATTACCGGCGTACCGTGCCAAAAACCTCGGCCGGCTTCCCGCGTACGGATACTTCCGGGGGCATTATCGTGAGCTTCCAGCTTAATTGATAAGCCGTTGATTACTAGATAACTTAGGCGCTAATGGGAAATTAGCGCCTAAGTTTCCGGAGTCAATCCTTTTGCTCCCCCCAGCCGAATGCCTGGCGCATCTTGGTATATATTTCGGAGTTGTCATAAAAACCCCGGAAAAGTTCCGCTCCCGGCCCGTAGGCAAAAACGGGAATGAGGGCGGCCGTAGGAAGGTTGGTTGTAAAAGCGGGGATCAGGGAGTCAATACGGGAGCCCGGATTGATAGCATATCCTCCGGTCTCGTGTGTGCCGGTGACAATGACCAGGGTATTCCCGTCCCGCTCTGCGAACTTCAGCGCCTCACCGATGGCCTTGTCGAAGTCGGCCATTTCGGAAATAATGTAACCGGAATCGTTCTCACGGCCCCCCTCATTTATCTGGCCCCCATCGATCATGAGGAAGAACCCTTTTCCGGCACTGTGATTGTCCAGAAAAAAGGTAGCCATATTACTTGCATTGGGCAGATAGTCTCTTCCTTCTGAAGCAGAAGGTGGTTCCTCCTCTGCCGTGAAATAGGCAAAATTTTTCTGAGGATAGGGTGTGATATCTGAAAGGGGCTGCTTCTGGTAATCAGAGACTAAATAGCCTTTTTCCTTCAATTCCTTCTTAAGGTTCCGGTTGTCGGTGGAGCGCCGGGAGAAGGCCTTTTCACCTCCTCCGATAAACAGGTCGGCATCCACATTCAGAAAGCCGGCGGCAATGGCTTCCGTCAAGCCCGGGTTTTTGGCATGGGCGATGAAGGCTGCCGGAACCGGATTAGTTAGGGAGGAGGTGGTGATTATGCCAGTTGCCAGCCCACGTTTCTCCGCTTCTTCCAGGATATTTTCCACCGGCAGGGTATCCTTATCCACGCCAATGGCGCCATTGTAGGTTTCCACCCCGCAGGCGAAGGCGGTGGCCGCTGCTGCCGAATCGGTAATGAGGCCTTTGGCGGGGAGCGCCTTCTGCAGGCCGGCAACCGGGAATTTTTCCAGGTTGGTTTTGAAGTGGTTGGCATACATTCCAGCGCTGATCTGGGAAATGCCCATCCCGTCACCGATCATCAGGATGATGTTGTGGGCATGAGCGGGTGGAATAAATTCCTTTGGAGGTGGGGCTTCCGGCGCCGGCGTGGCAAAATTGCACAGCAAGAGGGTAAACAGGAGCGGAATGGTCATTTTCATTTTGCGTTCAATTCCTTATTTGAAAAATGGAGTGAAGTGCTCAGTCCCTTTATGCCAGGACATATCGTTTTCCAGGCAGTGCCCGCACCACCCCTTTGAACTCCAGCTCCAAAAGCAGGCTGGCCATTTCGCTGTTGGCTACCTGCAGCGTGTTTGTCAGGTGATCAATATCGATACCTTCATACTGGTTGAGTAAATCTACTACTATTTTTTCGGCTTCTGTCAATTCCACGAAAAGTTGCTTTTGAATGGCTCCTGGAGTTGCAGCTTCATCCCAACGCAGCAGATAAGCGATATCTGCAGCACTTTCAATCAGAGCAGCCTTATGCGTTTTGATGAGATGGTTGCATCCCTCCGAAAATTGGTCTTTGATGCGGCCGGGAACGGCAAATACGTCTTTGTTGTAGTCATTGGCCATGTGGGCACTGATCATAGAGCCGCCCCGCCTTTTGGTTTCGACTACAATGAGGGCATCGCAAAGGCCGGCAATGATGCGGTTGCGCATGGGGAAGTGCTCACGGTCGGGTAGGGTATGGCTGGGATATTCTGAAAGCAACCCTCCTTTTTGGATCATTGCTTTGGCCACTGCCCGGTGCTGAGGAGGGTAGATTTGCTGGAGGCCATGGCCCAGAACGCCAATGGTAGGAATATCGAGGCTCAGGCACTTTCGGTGGGCGGTGATGTCAATGCCATAGGCCAGCCCGCTGATAATGAGGGCCCCATAGGATTGCAACCCTTCTACCAATTCTTCACAGGTATGTATGCCGTGAACGGAAGGGCGGCGGGTGCCTACGACGGCAACGATGCGCTCCGCATTGAGGTTGGCCGTACCCTTGTAATAAAGCATGGCGGGGCTGTCGGGAAAATGCCGAAGCCTTCCGGGATAGCCCTCATCCAGGTAGAAAAAAGCCTGGATGCCGTTATCTTCTATGAAACGAAGTTCTCTTTCGGCTTTTCCCAGCACATCCTGCCTGGTGACGTTATCGGCAATCATGGGGCCTATCCCCGGTATTTTCATCAATTCCCGCTTTCGGGATTCGAATACGGCTTTTACCCCTCCGCAATAACTCACCAGGTTGCGGGTGGTTACCGGGCCTACATTGGGAATGAGCGTGATTCCTATTTTGTACAGTAAATCCTCCATCAGTCCTTTTTTATGGCTTAAGCAGCTCTTTTATCCAATTTTCCACCTGCCTTTTATTACCCGGGCATCCAAAGCGAATGCCCTCCGAACAATTGGATACAGCCCTGTGGTTTGTGAAGGATTTTCTACCTTTATGCAGTATCAGCGCATAAAGCCGGGAAAGGGCTTGCAGCCGTTCGGCATCAACAATACGTTACTGTGAGAAAAAAGAAAAGCGTTACTTAATCGGAGCCGGAAAGAGCGCCTGTTCCTTTCGACATTGAATCTAATCGCAGAAGGAGCTAATTTACGCAGATTTTTGAAAAAAAACATCACCCCAAAACAATTTGTTTATGAGCAACAAACCTGGCTTGCTACCGAAAGTGGAGATTCTCGTCATCGGCATCTTTTTTATCGGCTTCCTGATGTGGGCCGTTTCCAAATGCAATAGTACCCGGCGCCTTTACCGTCAGCAGGAAGCCTTCGATGCGGCGGAGCAGGCTAAGGCCGATTCTCTGGAAAGCCTCATGTCTGAAATGGCGCCTCTTGATACCACTATCCAGCCCGTCAACCCTCCTGAGCCGGAAGTGAAAAAAGAACGGGTTCCCGTACTCTATGTCACGGTTAATGGCGTCAATATGCGGACCGGCCCCGGCCTGCGTTTCCGCATTCTCGAACGCCTGGAATTGTATGATGAAGTGGAATTTCTGGGTGAGGTATCCGATACGACCCAGGAGATAAAACTGGGAGAGAACCTCCTTACCAATGAACCCTGGGTGAAGGTCAAAACCCAAAAGGGCAACCAGGGCTGGATATACGGCGCCTGCGTGGATTTCTACAAACACCAGTTGCAGGGAGTGGATACGGAGTAGCCTCGCCAGCCGTGAATTCCCCGTACCTTTTCGAAAACGTTGCCATTATATCGGAAAGAAGTTACCCTATTGTTCCCGACATTGAATTGAAACCCCAGCTGCCCGGCACAAGTTCGGGCCGAATGGAATTTTCAACAGGTTAAAGTGTGGCGGGGCAGTGCAACTTGCCGATGCTCACTGGAGGTTTACTCTTTACTGTATTTATCTTCTTTCAGGAATATTTTTACCTCTTCAACGGAAAGCTCTAGAGCTTCAGCGATATCTTTTATAGGCCATCCTTTGTCCTGGAGATTATGGGCAGCAATCCGAGAGCGGTGCTTGTCTCCCTTTTCAATACCTTTTTCAATGCCCTGTTCAATGCCCTGTTCAATGCCCTGTTCAATGCCCTGTTCAATGCCCCGCTCGATGCCTTGTTCGATGCCCTGTTCGATGCCTTGTTCGATGCCCTGTTCGATGCCTTGTTCGATGCCTTGCTTTAATCCTTTCTCCAGCCCTTCTTTCAGCCCCATTTCCACAAACCGGTCGTAGGTGCTTTTAGCCACTTTTTTTACAGGTTTTGAAAGTTGTTCCATGATTTCTATAGTTTGCTCTACACTAAAATCCGTAATTCTGAAATAATAAACAAACATCGCTTTGACGAAGTTTCTGCCCATGGGCCCATTGGAGAGGGGATCGACATCCGTAAAAACAAGTTTTACCCTTTTTTTTAAATACTCTTCGTCCCAGGCATGTTTCAAAAGTAAAAGGGCATTAATCAGAAAGCTTTCCTTGATTTTTAATATATCTTCATCTGTGTATTCATTGAGGTCTGTCAGGTGATAATCAAAGCTCGGGATGTATTTCGTAAGATGTTCATCAAGGGGGGCAAAATAGGATTCGAACGGCTTCTTTTTCCAGGGGCTTTTCCCATGATAAAAAATAATGGGTAAAACCGGCTTGATCGGTTCCTTTTGCTGTATCTGCGACTCCCATATTTCCAGTTTGTATCTGAGCAATTGAAGGTGTGGGTACCTTTCGGGCCTACTCTTGTGCTCCAGAAGAAAAGTCAAAAGTACTTCTTGTCCTTCCGCCCCGAAAGGACAGGTGTACACAATATCTGAGAAAACTTTTTTTAATTTGGCAGTGACAAAGGAAGTGTTAGCCGGTTTCAGTTCTGAAAGCTTTAACTTTTGAATAATTTCTTTCGGAAGGAAAACCTGCAGATACGCTTTCGCCAGCGATTTTCTTCCGAGAGCCGCTTTGAAAAATTCATCGTGCGGTTTATGGGCATTAGGAGGCATGGTGCAAATTAAAGAAAAAAACAAAAAATTGCAAATAAAATATTTTGTTTTAGAAAAACCGATATCATGAAACAGGCCATTTTCGTAATACTGGCACTTGCTGCTACCCAATTATTAGCTCAGGATAAACAGAATGATCCCTCCTGGCTTATTGTTGCCAGGGACATTGACCCGAACAATTACTTCGGCATTACCTGCGCCAACGGCATGGTGGGCCTGGTGTCTTCCCCGGAACCAATGAAAGTCCGGGATGTGGTGCTTAATGGTGTTTACGATTACTACCAGCGCGGAAGAGTTTCCAACATCCTCAAAACCTTCAACCATATAAATATGAACCTCGATGTTGATGGCCGCCGCATCAGCCGGCGCGATATCAGCAATTACGCCCAGGTCCTGGATATGAAGCGCGCCGTGCTGACAACCACTTTTGATGTCGGCGACAAGGTGAGCGTCCGGCATACGATGATGGCCCTGCGGCACCTGCCTTATACTTCAATGGTAATGGTGGAGGTTACGGCGAAAAAAGCAGCCACTATCAGTCCGATGAGCGTTATCGAAGCCCCCAGCCACCTGAACGACGTACGCAACTATTACAGCGAGATCGACCGGCCTCACGTGAAAATACCCTTGTTGAGTTCAGTCGCCAAAAGCCCCTCCGGGCGGCTTACTGTGGCGGCCTCCAGCAGTTTTATCTTCGAGGAAGAACACGGAAAAGAACCGGACATCATCCATGAAGACTGGGATTACAACATGCACCTGGCTAAGTTTTACAAGCAACTGAAGGCGGGTGAAACCTACCGTTTCAGCCTTGTGGCCTCCGCTGTTTCTTCCGCCCAATACGAGGACCCATTCAACGAAGCAGAACGCCTTACCATCTTTGCCCGTCTGGAAGGAACCGAGCGCCTGCTCAAACACCATGAAGCGGCCTGGGAGGAATTGTGGAAAAGCGACATCGTCATCGAGGGCAATGTGGCGGACCAACGCGATGTGCACTCCATGTTATACCACCTGTATTCCTTCGCCCGCGAAGGCACAGCCTACAGCCTTTCTCCCATGGGGCTATCGGGCCTGGGCTATAACGGCCATGTTTTTTGGGATACGGAGATCTGGATGTACCCCCCTCTGCTGGTTTTACATCCGGAAATTGCCCGCTCTCTGCTGGAATACCGGTACGAACGGCTGGAGGCTGCCAAACAGAATGCCTTTGCCCACGGCTATAAAGGGGCCATGTACCCCTGGGAATCGGCAGATGATGGGTCGGAAGATACGCCGGTCTGGGCACTGACCGGGCCCTTTCAGCACCACATCAGCGGTGATGTCGCCTGGGCCGCCTGGAAGTACTTCCAGGTAACCGGCGATAAGGAATGGCTCCGGACAAGGGGATACCCGATCATCCGGGAAGTGGCGGACTTCTGGACGAGCCGGGTAGAACGTGAAGGCCCGGGTAAATACAACATCAATAACGTCATTGGCGCCAACGAATGGCAGGAAAATATTGACAACAATGCCTATACCAACGGAATGGCGATCACCGTTCTGCGCTACGCTACCCAGGCCGCCCACGAACTGGGGCTCGAGCCTGACCCGGACTGGGAACACGTAGCCGTGAATATCCCCATTCTTACCTTTCCGGGGGGCGCTACCCGGGAGAATGCCACCTATAATGGCGAGAAGATCAAACAGGCAGATGCCAACCTGCTGTCTTATCCCATGAAGATCGTCACCGGTGAAAAACGCATTCGCCAGGACGTGGAATATTACGAACCGCGCATGGCGGAGGATGGCCCCGCGATGGGCGTATCAACTCTGAGTACCCTTTACGCCCGCCTCGGGAATGTCGAAAAAGCCTATAGCCTTTTCAAAAAAAGCTATAAACCCAATGAAGTTCCACCCTTCGGCGTACTGGCCGAGACCGCCGGCGGAACTAACCCCTATTTCGCCACTGGCGCCGGCGGCACCCTGCAGGCGGTGCTCTTTGGCATCGGAGGCCTTGATATTTCCAATGAGGGTATCAGGCAGTTGAGGGCGGTGTTGCCGGCCGCCTGGAGCGGGCTGAAGTTGACAGGTGTGGGTAAAGAGGAAAAAACTTTCGAAGTGGGGCAGTAAACGTCCTTATACCCTGGAGTGACAAACAATGGAGCGCCTGTAAGTAAAGTGGTAATATCAGCTGTTGCCGGAAGAAAGGACTGCCGGTTTCATTTACCGGACAACTGTCGGGCCTAAGCTTCATCCGTTGGCTTTAAGTTGTTACATTTGCACCTGTGAACTGTTTGAAAAAATAAAATCTAAGGGTATGATTATCAGGCGTATTTTGTGGATGTTATTGATCGTGGCCGTATTCAGTGCTTGTGAACAGGCCAATCCCAATTTTCAGGAAGATGCGGGCAATCCGGAATATTTTCATCAGTCGATGAAGCAATTGTCAGATGTAATTGTTCATGACATTTTCTCCCCGCCGGTAGCCAGCCGGATCTTTGCCTATTCCAGCATTGCCGGTTATGAAGCAGCGCTCCCGGGTTCTTCCGGTTACCGGAGCCTTGCCGGGCAGCTTAACGGCCTGGAAGCAACGCCCCAGCCGGAAGAAGGCAAAACCTATTGCTTCCCTCTGGCCGGTATCCATGCTTTTTTGAAGGTGGGAAAAGCTTTTACTTTTTCGGAAGATAAAATGGAGGCCTATCAGGAAGAGCTTTATGCCGCCCTGGATTCAATTCACATCCCCGGCGATGTTTGGGACCGCTCTCTTGCCTATGGCGACCAGGTGGCGGATCACATTCTGGCCTGGGCCAATGAGGATATGTATAAAGAGACCCGGACTTATCCAAAATATTCCATTTCCGATGACCCTGCCCGCTGGCAGCCTACTCCGCCGGACTATATGGATGGCATCGAGCCGCACTGGAAGATGATCCGGACAATGGTGCTCGATTCCGCCCAGCAATTTACTCCTCCTCCTCCAACAGCATTCAGCATGGACAAGAACAGCAAATTCATGGAGGAGACCATGGAAGTCTATGAGGCGCTCAAAGTAGATGACCAGGCTGAACGTGAAGAACGCACTGCCATTGCCAAATTCTGGGACTGCAACCCCTATGTCTCGCACCATACCGGCCACGTGATGTTTGCCACCAAAAAGATAACTCCGGGAGGCCACTGGATCGGCATTACCAAGATCGCCTGCCGCAAGGCCAATGCCGATTTTATGAAAACCCTGGAAGCTTATACCATCACTTCCATTGCGCTTTTTGATGCGTTCATCAGTTGCTGGGATGAGAAATACCGGTCCAACCTCATCCGGCCCGAAACCGTCATCAACCGGTACATTGATGAGAAATGGGCGCCCACTTTA
Source organism: Lewinellaceae bacterium (assembly GCA_020636315.1). GTDB lineage: Bacteria > Bacteroidota > Bacteroidia > Chitinophagales > Saprospiraceae > JACJXW01. Next base: position 469,160 of record JACJYA010000002.1, on the reverse strand, counting down.
CAAACCCCGCCTTTCCCGGAATATACCAGCGGCCACAGCGTGATTTCCAGAGCTGCTGCCGTAGCCCTTACTTCGGTTTTCGGAGATAATTTTTCTTTCCTCGATACCACCGAGGAGGAGTACGGCCTGCCTGCCCGGGAGTTCAATTCTTTTATGGAAGCTTCCAGCGAAGCTGCTGTAAGCCGCCTGTACGGAGGGATACACTATCGGCCGGCAATTGAATATGGCGTGGCGCAAGGGGAAAAAGTCGGCGATTTAGTGGTCAAAAATGTTCAGTTCAGGCAACAGCTGAGCACTAAGTAACCCTTAATCACTACTCGGTAATCTCATGCCGCAACTTGACCGCAAGCTTACCCTGTTCGGGCTCACTATGATCGCCGTGGGGTCCTGTATAGGATCCGGAATATTTGTGACGCCTTACGAGATAGTGCGCGCTGTACCGCATCACGGCTTTGTGCTCATCGTGTGGGCGTTGGGAGGCGTGATTGCTCTGACCGGAGCCCTTACCTTCGCAGAATTGGGAGGGATGTTTCCTCAGGCCGGCGGAGTTTATGTTTTTCTCAGGGAAGCCTACGGTGAACTGGCGGGTTTTCTCTACGGCTGGGTGATCCTGCTGGTCATCAATACCGGGGCCCTGGCTGCCCTGGGCATTGCCCTGGCGGAATATCTGTCGTATTTCTATCCTCTCGATTACGGGGGCAAGATCATCATAGCCATTATTGTCATTGCGGGGCTGACGGGGCTGAACCTGATAGGTATCAATACCAGCCAGTGGTTCGCCAATATTTTTACCGGACTCAAACTGCTGGCCCTTGGGGGGATCATCATTGCCGGGCTGGTTTTCTTCGACCCTGCGAAAGTACAGCTCCATTTCAACCTTCTGGAAAGCCCTCCGCCCAACCTGGGCAGCGCTCTGCTCCTGGCTCTTATCGGAGTGCTCTGGTCTTTCGGAGGATGGCATCACGCCAGCTACCTGGCAGGGGAGGCCGTCGAACCCCAGCGCACTGTTCCGCGCGCCATGGTGTTAGGAGCACTGATCGTAACGGCAACCTATGTGCTGGCCAATCTGGCTTATATGCTCTTACTCCCTTTGGATGCAATAGCGGCCACTACCCGGGTGGCCGGAGAAGCGGCAGCTCAGGTTGTCTCCTTTGGAGGAAGGCTGGTAGCCGTGGCCATAGCCATTTCGATCTTCGGCACCATCGGCATTTATACCATGTCGGCTCCCCGAATCTACTTTGCTATGGCAAAGGATGGGGTCTTTTTCGAAGGGCTTGCCTACATCCACCCCCGCTTCCATACCCCCAGCAGCGCCATGCTCCTGCAAGCTGGCTGGGCCATTCTTTTGCTTCTCTTCTGGGGTACTTTTTCCGAACTGATCACTTACGTCACTTTCATGGATATTGCCTTTATGGCACTGGCGGGGATGAGCGTTTTTGTCTTTCGGAAAACCCGCCCTGGCCTGGAGCGGCCTTACCGGGCCTGGGGCTACCCTTTTATTCCCGGAATTTTTGTACTTATTTCCAGTGCCTTTGTAGTGAATACGCTCATTCAGCGGCCGGTGCAGGCATTTGCCGGGCTGGCCTTTTTGCTGCTGGGAATAGGGGCCTATTTCCTTTTTCGCTCTCTAAATACCTGAAATCAGCGTGCTATGAAAAAAGAAAAGATCCAGAAACTGGCTCATTCCTATCATCAGGATACTATTGCCGTCCGCCGGCACCTCCACCAAAACCCGGAACTTTCCTATGAAGAAGTAGAAACCGGTAAGTTCATTTCCGAAAAGCTGAAGGAGTGGGGCATTCCTCACCAGCACGGCATTGCCGACAATGGCGTTGTGGGCCTCATCGAGGGACACAACCCGGCAAAGCACGTGGTAGCTCTTCGCGCGGATATTGACGCTCTGCCGATCGAAGAGGCCAATGAGGTGCCTTATAAGTCGAAGAAACCAGGCATAATGCACGCCTGTGGCCACGACGTGCACACCTCCTCCCTGCTTGGCGCCGCCCGCATCCTCAATGAGCTGAAACGGGAGTTCGAAGGCACCGTCAAGCTCATCTTCCAGCCCGCTGAGGAGCGCCTGCCTGGCGGCGCTTCCCTCATGATTAAGGAAGGGGTTCTGGAGAATCCCCGGCCCGCCAGCATCCTTGGGCAGCATGTGCATCCGCCTCTTGAGGTAGGGAAAGTCGGCTTACGCGCAGGCAACTATATGGCTTCAGCCGATGAACTGTACATGTCCGTCAGAGGCAAAGGAGGGCATGCCGCTCTTCCGCACGATTGCATCGACCCTGTTCTCATCAGCGCCCATATTCTGACAGCCCTGCAACAGGTCGTCAGCCGCAATGCCGACCCCGCCCTGCCTTCAGTCCTGAGCTTCGGTCATATCGCCTCTGTCGGTGGAGCCACCAACATCATCCCCAATGAGGTCAAACTCAAAGGCACCTTCCGCACCATGGATGAACGCTGGCGGTTCGAGGCGCATCAGCGCATGAAACGCATAGCAGAAGGAATAGCCGAAAGTATGGGCGGCTTCTGCGAGCTCGATATCGTGGTGGGTTATCCGGTATTGGTCAATAATGAGGAACTGGCCCGAAAGGTTTTTCTCTACGCTGAAGAATACCTGGGGAAAGAGAATGTGGTCGAATTGCCCATTCGAATGACCGCTGAAGACTTTGCCTATTATTCACAGGAGATGCCCGCCTGCTTCTACCGGCTCGGCACCGGAAACCCCGCCAGGGGCATTACTTCCCCCATCCATACTAATACCTTCGATGTGGATGAAGACTGCCTGGCGCTCAGCACCGGCCTGATGGCCTGGATGGCATTGAAGGAACTGGAAGGGTAAGTTCTATCGGATGGAAGAGGAAAAATATCCCATCCGCAGCCTTAGCCTGCCGGAATTCGAAACGTTGTTCCGGCAGCACTATGAGGAATTGTACTATTATGCCCGCCGGTATCTATGGCGCCGGGAAGACGCCGAAGAGGTGGTTCAGGATGTTTTTGTCAGCCTGTGGGAAAAGCGCCGGGAACTCCGGATTTCCACCTCAGCCAGGGCCTACCTCTACGCAGCGGTGCGCAACCGGGCGATCAACCTCCTCAACAGCCGATGGTCCAGCGCCGTTACCCTGTCCCCCGAGCCGACAGCCCTTCTCCCGGAGAATGAACCGGAACAAACCTTCGGCGAACAGGCCCTCCCCAATCTGATCCGGCAGGGTATCGCCGCCCTTCCCGAACAATGCCGCATCATTTTTCAGCTCAGCCGCCAGTCGGGCCTCACTTATGACGAAATTGCCGAAGAACTGGGCGTTTCAAAAGAAACGGTCAAATCACAGGTGAAGATCGCCCTCCGCAAACTCCGGGATTTTCTGGGTAAACGGTGGGAAGCCATGCTCTGGCTTTGGTGGTGGTGGTGAGTAAAATCCTCTGAGTCAAACATCAGACATCAAAAATCAAACATCAAAAATTTATTTCCCCCCTTTTTCCCCCTCCCGCTCACCTCACCTGTCCTATTAATGAAAACACCAGAAATGGACTACGCAGACATCATCGATTACCTCAATGGGCATGCTACGCCGGCCGGCCGGGAAGCATTGGAGGCCTGGCTGGAGGCCAGCGAGGAAAACCGTCGGCAATTCCGGCGGATAAAGCAGCTGTGGGAAGTTTCAGGTAAGGCTTTGCAACCCGAAGCACCCGAAGTGGATACCGCATGGAGAAAGGTGCGCGGCCGCATTCGCCCATCGACGGGTTATTTCAGGATTCTGGGCAGAGTGGCGGCGGTGCTCCTGTTGATGTTGGCCGGCTATTGGTTGTGGCACATTGCTTCGCCCGTTCCGCAGCTGGAGGCCCGGCAGGGCGGACAGATGGCGAAGGAGGCTGTAATCCTGCCCGACGGGAGCAAGGTGTGGCTGCACAGGGAATCCGTATTGTCTTATCCCAAGGCTTTCAAAGGCCAGGAGCGGCTGGTCCGCCTTTCCGGTGAGGCCTACTTTGAGGTAGCTCATGATGAAGCTCACCCTTTTCTCATCGAAACCGGAGATGCTACCGTCCGCGTGCTGGGCACCTCATTTGGCCTGATGGCCTATCCGGACAGCAGCGCGGCCTGGGTACAGGTCAATTCCGGGAAGGTCGCCTTTTATCCGAATGGAGAGGAGGGCCGGGAGGTGGTGCTGGAAAAGGGCCAGGGTGCGGAGCTGGACAGAAAAACAGGGGAGCTGCACCGCCTGAATGCCAGTGATGCCAACCGCATCGCCTGGCGCACCCGAAAGCTGGGTTTTCAGAATTCCAGCCTGGAGGAGATGGCCACTGTGGTGGAAGAAACTTATGGTGTGCAAATCGTTTTCGAGAACCCTCAATTATCCACGTGCCGGTTTACCGCCAGTTTTAATGAAGAACCGCTGGAGGCGGTGCTGCAGGCTCTGAACGCCCTTTTCGGGATTGAATGGAGGCGGGAAGGGCAGGTTATTGTGTTGAACGGCGAAGGTTGCGAACCGGTGAGGAGGCAGGAGCAAGGGAATGAATGAGACAGCGGCTCAGAGCTTGTTTGGAGGCCGGCAAAAGGAAAACAATCTACATAAATATGAAATCACCCAGCATCAAAATGTTCCTGTTTCTGCTATTACCATTGGCGGCAACAGGGCAGAACGACAATCCCCTTCAGCAAAAAGTGAGTTTCAGCGTGGGAAATCTTGCCCTTCCGGGCCTTTTAAAAGTAGTGGAACGAGCTTCGGGCTATACCTTCGCGTATGCTGCCGACTTACTGCCGGATGCGGAAACCCCTGTTTCCATGGCCGCCCGGGAAGAGCCTCTGGAGTCCATACTCAGGAGGGTCTTCAATGGGCGGCAGGTCCGTTTTGAAGTTGTTGGCCGGCGCATCTACATTCTCGAGGACAAAACCCAGCCGTCTCCACCGGTTACGCTGAATGGTTACATCCGGGATCAGGCCACCGGTGAGGCCCTCATCGGCGCTGCTTTGCAGGTGGCGGAGGGCCCGGGGGGCGGGGCGGCTACCAATGCCTACGGTTTTTACGCATTGCAGCTTTCTCCGGGAACACATCGCCTTCAGGTTTCCTATATCGGTTATGCCTCAAAGCAGATTGAAGTATCTCTGTCGGCGGACAGGCGCCTGGATATTTTTCTGAGTAGCGGCGCCGAGCAACTGGCGGAGGTTGTGGTTTTGGGACGGAAAGAAGAGGAACAGGTTTTGAGCACAGCGATGGGGGAACACCGGCTGGATGTTCAGCAACTGAAAACCCTGCCTGCAATCGGCGGCGAGCCGGATGTACTTAAAATGGCCCAACTGCTGCCCGGTGTCAAATCGGTTGGAGAGGGCTCCTCGGGCCTGTACGTCCGCGGAGGCAACATTGACCAGAACCTCATCATCCTGGATGAAGCGCCCGTTTACAACCCGGCTCACCTCCTGGGGTTCTTCTCCGCCTTTAATGCCGATGCCATTCGCCACATGGAATTGTATAAAGGGAGCTTCCCGATAGAATACGGTGGCCGTTTGTCATCAGTTGTGGACATGAGGATGAAGGAAGGCAACCGGGAACAATTCGGCCTGGAGGGCGGCATCGGGCTGCTGGCAGCCCGCTTTTTGCTGGAAGGGCCGATTCGGAAAGACAAAAGCTCCTTCATGATCTCGGCCCGGCGTACCTATCCGGATTTGTACTTATCTCTGGCGCCGGACGACGGAGGCAACAAGGTGCACTTTTACGATGCTAACGCCAAACTGAACTTCAGGCTCAACGACAACAACCACCTCTATCTTTCCGGGTACTTCGGGCGCGATGTCTTTCGCTTCTTTGGCCAGTATGAGAACAACTGGGGCAACAGCACCGGAACTCTTCGCTGGAACCACCTCTTTGACGCCAATCTCTTCGCCAATTTTTCCCTGGTTTACAGCCGCTATGATTACTATATAGATAATTTTATCGAAGGCGTAACGACTTTCAACTGGGAAAGCGGGGTAGAGGATGTAAACCTGAAAGCAGATTTCAGCTGGTACCTGCACCCCAAAAGCCGGCTGAAGTTCGGCGCCAATACCATCGTACATCGTTTTGAACCCGGAAGGGAAACCCTCGGGCGGCTGGCCTCCGTCCCGGAGCGCAAGGCACTGGAAACAGCCCTTTACCTGGGGCACGAATGGGAACCCGGCGAACGCCTGGCCCTGGAATACGGCCTTCGGTTCAGCCTCTATCAGAACTTTGGCAAAACAACCACCTATCAATTCGGCGATGAAAATCAACTGATGGATTCAACCATGCAAAGCGGAGGTTTTTACCACCACTTATCCGGGTTTTCCCCCCGGATCAACCTGCGCTACCAATTTTCCGGCAGTTCTTCCCTTAAAGCCGGCTTCAACCGCATGGTGCAATACCAGCAGGAACTGCGCAATGCGGCCAGTTCGTTCAGCGCCTTTTACATCTGGATGCCCAGCGGGCCTAATATCCCCATGCAGGTTGCTGATCAGGTATCGGCCGGTTATTATCATAATTTCAAAGACAATACCTACGAATTTTCTCTGGAAGCTTACTACAAAAAGCTGCATGGCCAGATAGACTTTGCCGACCACGCCACGCTTATTCAGAACCCCTATCTGGAGGGAGAGGTGCGGGTAGGCGAAGGGCGAGCCTACGGGGCGGAGCTCATGCTGGCCAGGCGCAAGGGCCGCCTGCAGGGTTGGGTTAGCTATGCCTACAGCCGGACTTTCCGCAAGATCTCCGGAGTGAACGGGGGAAGGGAATATCCTGCCTATTACGACCTGCCTCACGAGGTAGCGCTGGTGGTGCAGTATGAAGTTTCTTCCCGCTGGCTGCTGTCGGCCAACTGGCAGTACATGACGGGCAAGCCTGTTAACCTGCCCGTTGGCAGTTTTCAGCTCGGAGAAACCATTGTGCCCATTTATGGCGAACGCAACGGGCGCCGCCTGCCCGATTACCACCGGCTGGATGTCAGTGCCGTTCTCCGGGCAAAACCCAAACCCGGCCGGCACAACGATTCTTTCTGGGCCTTTTCGCTCTATAATGTTTATTACCGCAAGAATGCCCTGAGCATCGACCTGCTTCCCGTTCGTGACCCCGCGACGGGCAATGTTCCGGACCCAACGGACGTCAAGGCCACCAAGACTTATATTTTCGGGTTGATACCCAGTATTTCCTACAACTTTAAATTCTGATCCTATGAACCGCATATTGTTTTCCAGCCTGTTTCTTTTGTTCTTAATTGCCTCCTGCCGGGAAGAAGTGGAATTGGATGTACTTACCCCTGCTTCCCATCTGGTGGTTGACGGGAGTATAACCAGTGAGCACCGGCGGCATGCGGTCCGGCTGAGCCTGAGTGGGGGCTACCAGGACAAAGAACCCTACCAAAAGGCTACCGGCGCCAGGGTTGAAATCACCGATGGCGCCAATGCCTTCCCGCTGGAGGAAGTGGAGGCGGGACTGTATCTGACGGACAGCCTGGCAGGCGTGCCCGGCAGCGTCTATACCCTGCGGATAGAGTGGGAGGGAGCCCAATATGAAGCCTCAGACACTATGAGCGCCATACCTCCTGCTTTTGCCCCCGTGGTTTTCGTCGATGATGGAGAATATCGCACCATGGAATACCGGCGCCATCAGTTTGGTTTCCCGGAGGCCAACCGGTGGCAGGTCATTGTCGGGCCTCCTGATTCGCTGTGGCGGCCTACCTATACCTCTTCATTGGGGCAGCAGATCGGGGTTGATGTAGATACTGCCGGGGCTTATACCTTCACTTATTTTACCCACCCCAACATAGAAGTCAATGGCCTGATGAATTTTGAAGAGGCTCATTTCTACGGCTTTAGAAATGGCCGGACAGTAACCCAGAAGCGGTTCGGCCTTTCCGCCTCTTATTATCAGTTTCTGCGGGCTTTATTCCTCGAAACCGAATGGAGAGGCACTCTTTTTGACAGTGTCCCGGGAGCCGTAAAGGGAAATGTCAGTAACGGAGGATTGGGGTTTTTCAGCGCCCAGGCGGTGCGAGAGGTGTCATTTGAGATATGACCAGGGAGGGGGTTCGTAAATTACTATTTAATAGATTTCACATATATCAAAAAAATTCATTTCTTTGTAACCTTCTATTTCCTGCTCCGTAGAATTTGTGACGAATCAGATCAAATCAAAACCCCTATGGCTACAATCCTAATCGTGGATGATGAAAAAAGCATCCGCCGCACCCTTCGCGAGATATTAGAGTTCGAAAAGTACCAGGTTGATGAGGCCACCGATGGAATGGAGTGCCTGGTAAAACTGAAAAAAGAAAAATACGATGTAATCATCCTGGACATCAAGATGCCCAGAATGGATGGGATGGAGGCCCTGGAACGCATACAGGTGCTGGCGCCCGACATCCCGGTGGTGATGATATCCGGGCATGCTACCATCGATACGGCTGTGGAAGCAGTGAAGAAGGGAGCCTTTGATTTCATTTCCAAGCCACCGGACCTGAACCGCCTGCTGATCACCATCCGCAATGCCATGGATAAATCGAGCCTGGTGACGGAAGCCAAGATCCTCAAGCGAAAAGTGTCCAAGAGTAAGGTTCAGGAGATCATCGGCGAGTCAGAGCGCATCGCCCTGGTCAAGGAGACCATCGGCCGGGTTGGCCCCACCGACGCCCGCGTTCTGGTTCTGGGCCCGAACGGAAGCGGTAAAGAACTGGTAGCCCGGTGGCTGCACGAGAAAAGCCCCCGGGCCGAACAACCCATCGTTGAGGTCAACTGTGCGGCCATTCCCGCTGAGCTGATCGAAAGCGAGCTGTTCGGCCATGAAAAGGGCGCCTTCACTTCGGCGGTCAAACAGCGCATTGGCAAGTTTGAGCAGGCCAATGGCGGCACCCTGTTTCTGGATGAGATCGGAGACATGAGCCTCTCGGCCCAGGCCAAAGTCTTGCGGGCGTTGCAGGAAAACAAGATCACCAGGGTGGGAGGAGACAAAGAAATAAAGGTGGATGTGCGGGTGGTGGCCGCCACCAATAAAGACCTGCGCAAGGAGATCGCCGCCGGCCGTTTTCGCGAAGACCTCTACCACCGCCTGGCGGTGATCATTATTGATGTTCCTCCTCTCAATGACCGGAGGGCAGATATTCCGCTGCTCGCCCAACATTTTATCGCTCATATTTGTAATGAATACGGCATCAGCCCCAAGCCCATCAGCGAGGAGGCGCTTGCCAGGCTGCAATCCGTCAACTGGACCGGAAACATCAGAGAGCTGCGCAATGTAGTGGAGCGGCTCATCATTCTGAGCGCCAACCAAATCACGGAGGAAGATGTAATCCGTTATGTGTTGCCCTCTATGGCATCTCCCGCAGCACCGCTGTGGGAAGTCTTTGACCAGTTCAGTGATAAGGAATCTCTGCACCAGTATATCGAAGAAGAATACGCGAACTATAAAGGGTGAATGGCCTTTCCGGCCTTAATCCCGACAAGTTAAGATACTATTCTTGTAAAATAGCTCGAAAAAACTTAAATAGACAGGCCTGCCCAAAGTGAAATGGGCAGGCTTTTTTGCCCCGGGGAGGTTTTCCATTGTTGCACACTGTGTAAACCGATACCTGGCAATACTCTACCCGATAGCTTAATTAAAGACCATAATTACCATGACCGAGAACCATGTCAAAAGACAGCAAATGAAGCCGTGGGGGCGGCAGCTCAAAGGTGAGAATTCCTGGACCATGTTTAAAGTGATCTCCGAATTCGTGGACGGTTTCGAAACACTGAATGAGGTAGGCCCCTGTGTTTCCATTTTTGGGTCTGCCCGCACCAAACCCGACAATCCTTATTACAAAAAAGCAGTTGACATCGCCCGCCTGCTCACCGAGGCAGGTTACGGCGTTATCACCGGCGGCGGCCCCGGGATCATGGAGGCCGGCAACAAGGGCGCCCACATCTATGGCGGCCGCTCCGTGGGCCTCAATATCAACCTCCCTTTTGAACAGGGCCACAATCAATACATCGATTCGGACTGCAACCTCGATTTCCGCTATTTCTTTGTCCGAAAGGTAATGTTCGTCAAATACGCTCAGGCTCTTGTCGCCCTGCCGGGCGGCTTCGGCACCATGGATGAACTTTTTGAAGTACTGACTCTGGTGCAGACGAACAAGATAACCCGAATGCCCATCATTCTGGTCGGCGAAGGGTTCTGGTCCGGCCTGAAAAGCTGGATCGAAGAGGTGATGCTGGGCCAGTTCCACAACATCAACCCGGAAGACCTCAGCCTGATGCCCATTACCGACAGCCCGGAGGAAGTGGTGCAGATCATCAATGATTTCTACACGGAAAAGGGGGAGGAACTGGGGCCCAATTACGAATTGTAAAACGGGGCCCCGATTGCGATAGCCTTTTGGGCCTCACGGCTTTCCAAGAACACCCGAAAACATAATATTACCTGACTTTCCCGGCCTTTCGGCAGATAGCCATTAAGGCCGTTTTTTGTGCCTCTGGCAGCCCGTGCTTTATTTTTTGTCGAAATACAAAAAAGCCAGGCAACCAATAGGGGGAGGTGTGCGTTCTTAACATCGAACAAAAGGAAGCAAATTTTCGCTATGACAGGCCAAACAATCTCACACTCAACACTTACAGATATGGAACAAAGAATAATTGACCTCATCAGCTGGAGGCTGAATGTGCCCGTTAAGCACATCCACCCCTATACCCATCTTCAGGATGACCTCAACCTCGACGCCATTGACCTTCTGTTGTTGATCGCCGAGTTGGAAAGCCGTTTTAACGTCTATCTTACGCCGGAAGAGGCCGAGGCCATTGAAACTGTTCAAGACGCCAGCTTTTTCATCCAGAAACACGCTGCCTGAACGACTGCTGCGCCGCAGGAGCCGTCGCCGGAACGGCTGGCTCCCCGGCAAAACCACCTGCCGGCCCGGCACCGGCTTTCGCTGCTTTCTCTTTAAGTTCTGCTTTAACTGTTCCCTTTCTCCAAAATTCTTATCTTACCAGAGTTATCAGTCCTTGTAGTTCACGTTTTGTCTTATGTCATACAACCGGGCCGTTCAGTTAAAAAATGTAGCTTACCAGCTGGGAATGGAATACGCACCGGAGGATGAATGGGGGGTGCATACCATGCTTAAGGATTTCAAACTCTTCAGCCGCGGGCGCCGGCGCCGGATCACCAATATGCTGTACCGCAGAGACGGTTTACTTCAGCTGGACGTTCGCATTTTTGACTACCGTTACTCGGTCAGAAGGAATAACCACTCCCGCGTTTTTAAACAAACCGTTTTTTTCGTTCAATCCAAAAAACTGGGCCTGCCTCAGTTCCTGATGAAACCGGAAAATTTCTTCCATAAAATAGGCGCCTGGCTGGGAGTAGAGGATATAGACTTTGAACGGTACCCCAAATTTTCCAACCAGTATTTGCTCAAAGGTGACGATGAAGATTTTATCCGCTCGAGCTTTAAGGAGGAAGTCCTGCAGTTTTTTACCATCGAAAAAGACTGGACCATGGAAGGGGTGAATTACTTCCTGGTGCTTTACCGAAAGAACCGGTTGCTTTTGCCCTCTGAGATCATCAGCTTTTACAAAAAAGGAATGCACCTTCACCAGCTCCTTATTGCAGAAGGCATGGAATGACGACTGTTGCTCGTCTTGCCCAACCAAAGCCAATAAAACCAACATGATTTCTATATCAGCCCTTACTCGTATTACTTCAGCCCAACTGATCTCCACTTTCAACCATGCTTTTTCCGATTACATTGTTCCGGTAAACCTGAATTCTTTCATTTTAAAACAGAAGATGGCCCAGGAGAATATTCGCCTGGAATTCTCTGCCGGAGTATTTGACGACGGCCGGCTGGTGGGGCTGATGCTGCATGGGATCGGTGAGGTTAATGATGAACCGGCTGCCTACAACGGAGGCACCGGCATCATTCCCGAATACCGGGGGCGGGGCCTGGTGAGCCGGATGTACGATTTCCTGAAACCCCTTCTTGAGCAAGTGGGCATCCAAAAAGTCCTGCTCGAAGTCATCGATACCAATGAAAGAGCCATAAGCGCCTACAAAAAAGTGGGCTTTCGCCGCTTGCGGATGCTGGATTGCTTTAAGGGAGAGATCCTGCACCCGGTTCTTGTACCCGATCCGGGGGTTACCGCCGAAGTGGCCCCCGAATTGCCCTGGGCCCAGTTGCCCTCTTTCTGGAATTATCGCCCAACCTGGCAGCATACCATCGCTGCCGCACGCCGGGGGCATGGTCCTTTGAAATACCTTGCCATAAAGGAAAAGGGGCAGTTGCTGGCCTATGGAATAGTCAATGCCGGTACGGGAAGGGCCGTTCAGTATGGGGTGCATCCTGCCCACCGGAGGAGGGGCCTGGGGCGTTTGCTGTTCAACTCCCTTGCCAGCCTGGGCAACCCCAGGATTACAGTCCTCAACGTGGACGGTGAAGATGAGCAGAGCCGGCAGTTTTTTCAGGGCATGGGGTTTGAATGCTATGTCAGGCAGCTGGAAATGGAATGGCGGTTTTAACGAATCCCGGATCAACCCCCGTCCAGCCAGCCGGGCGAATCAACCAACCTCCTCCCGTTAAGGAACAAATAATCTTTTGTTAAATATTTTTTTTGAAGCGACATAATGGATGGTGTTTTCGTCATTTAAGGGAGAGAGCGATTTCAGGAAATATAAGGCAGGGCTATGCCTTGAAAAAAAACCGATTATGTTCCCCTTATTGTATCTGGCTCCACATCAGAAAGAGGGTATGAAAGCATTGGCAGAGAACCTGGAGCGCTTACAGGCGCTTATCGAGAACAACCAGGTGGAGGAAGTATTTGGAGCGTTGAAGCCGTTGGTGAAATATACCGAATACAGCACTACCGTCTCTTTGCTGTTGAGTGATTTCAATGAGATCCGCCACGAGGCCCTCAACAAGGCCATTACCACGGAGGAAGAGCGGGTTCGCCTCATCCAGATCAAGAAGTCCCTGCTTCAGTTGCTCCGGCACATCCACAAGGCGGCGGAGGATATGATAGAGGAAGACAACGGGGAGGCCATACAGGCCACCCTGGCCCGGAATGAGCAGGAGTTCCAGCGGCTGCTGGAGGAAAAGGTAGCCCACCGATATACCCACCTGGAAAAGATATCCTCCGGCGACAGTGCCATCATCTACAAGGCGGAAAAGGTGGATAAGGTGACCAACAGCCCTCAAAAAGTGGCCATAAAGGTGATCAAGCCGCTGTCGATCATTGATGAGGAGAACCTTGAAAATATCCGGGAGGACCTCAGTAAGGCCAAGCAGCTCTCGGGCCTGGATGGCATCATCAACATCATTGATGAAGGCCTCGATGCCCCGCCCCGGTATATCGTGACCGAGTATGTTGATGGCATGCGCCTTTCTGAGTGCCTGGAAAAGGGTTGGCCCTACCAGCCTAAAGAAGTCAGAGAGATGCTCAGCACCATGGGCCGGGCTCTGTACCAGGGGCACCAGGATGGGCTGGTGCACAACAACCTCTGGCCTTCCAACATCCTCATCGACAAGAAAAAAGGCCCGAGGATCTCACCCTTCCAGGTGATCAGGGCTTCCTATTACAAGCGATCCTTCGAGCGCCTGCGCCTGTTTTTGATGTACTGGAGCCCCGAACAAGTCAATACCGATACGGCAACTCCGCTTTCTGACCAGTATTCCTTCGCCCTTATCGCCGTGGAACTTTTTACCGGGCAGCCATTTTTCCGGGGAGACACCGTGATGGACATCCTTCGGCGGCGGCTGAACTTCGAGGAGGATCCCGATATGCTCCGCCGGGAGCTCAGTGATACGCCCTGCCCGCCGGAGTTTGCCCGTGCCCTCCTCCGGATGCTGAGCCACGAGCCCGGCGAACGCTTTCTGGATATGGAAGAGGTATTGGAAGAGGTACAGAAACTTCCTTCCGGCAGCCACCCGGAGGAAAAGCACCCCGAATACCAACTGTTGAAAAAACTCCGCAACAGCTACAGCCGGGTGCGCCGGATAGAGGGATTCTATAAGGCTTTCTACGACTTTTTCCTGGATAAATCTCCAAACGCCAGAGATATCTTCGACCGTGCCTACACGGCCCGGATGGCCCGGGAGAACCACACTGAAGAGGAGTTGTGGAAATACCAGCACCAGATGCTCGACCTGGCCATGGAGCGGCTGCTTCAGTTCCCGTCGGTATCAACCGCTATGGGTAAGAGCCTGCAAAGACTGGTTAAACAGCACGCTGCCGTCGGTGTGCAGGCGGAGGACTACGCTTTGTTCCTGGATTGCCTCAAGGAGGCCATCTATACTTTCGATGAGGACAACTGGGCCGGGCCGGAAGAACTGGACCAGGCCTGGGAGGTGGCTGTCCGGAATGCTTTGGAAGCTATGCAGCGGGGGTAGGAGGGTTAAAAAAAAAGATGGGCCCGAAGGCCCACAATGGTGCTTAGGCCGGATTCACCAATAGTGCGGATGGTAGAACCTGCCTCGCCGATGACTTCTTCACCCCGGTTGACGGTGGGGAAATTGCCGCCGCTTTAAAATACAGCATCGAAGCTGTCCGGGTAGTTAGCGCTTTCCTTTTTACAGACAATAGCCAGTAAGGCTATTAGTGCCGCTAATAGAGCCTTTTTCATGGTCAAATTTTTTGGTTCGGAAAATGGGGGAACAGCGCTGATACTGGTGACCCAAAGGTGGAATAAATGAGGATAAGGCGCAAAAACCATGGGTAGTCAAAGGGGAGACAGAGGTTGATAATGTAATTTTCAGTATATTAGCAGAGAGAGAATGTTGAAAACATCTGAACCCCTGTGCAATGAACGCCATCATTGTTGATGATGAACTACAAAGCCGGCAGGTATTGAGAGAACTGCTCGCCAGAAACCATCCTGAGGTAATAATTGTCGCTGACGGTGAGAATGTGGAAGAGGGCTGTCAGCTCATCAGAAAATACGGCCCGGAACTGGTTTTTCTGGACATTGAGATGCCCGATGGCCTGGGGTTCGACCTGCTGGAGCAGATGGGGGAATATCAGTTTCAGGTCATCTTTATTACGGCCCACAACGAATATGCGATCACCGCCATTAAATTTGGCGCGCTGGACTACCTGCTCAAGCCCGTTTCGGAAGAAGAACTCGCCACCGCACTGCAGAAAGCTCACCGAAAAACAAAGGAGAAGATATCGGAAGACCAGATACAGATACTGCTGGAAACCCTGCGCAATTTCGAAGAACGAAAACTGCCCACCCGGATTGCCATCTCCACTTCCGAAGGCATTTTATACAAACAGGTGAAGGACATCGTCCGCCTGCAGGCGCAGCAAAATTACACGGAGTTTTCCATCATGGACCACGCCAGAAAGATACTGGCCTCTCTTAACATTGGAGAGTATGTAGAACAGTTCGAACGCTACCGGGAATTTATGAAAGTCCACCGTTCTCACCTCGTCAACCTGCACTTTGTTGACCGTTTTGTGAGGGCCGATGGCGGCTACCTGGTAATGCAGGACGGCACTCAGGTGAGTGTATCGAGAGCCTACAGGGATGAGTTGCTGGACCGGCTGGAGCATATTTGAGCGGGCCCCTTCCTACAGGGAGATTGTCGTTTCATTCATTCGTCCCTGTCTTTCATACAGTTTTTTAAGCTGCGATGGATTGTTGGCTAACTTAAAGCAATTTTCATTTCTTCTCAATTGATAACAAAACAATTAATTATGGCTTATACGACAATTTCTGAGCTTGAAGGGTTTGACGGTACCGATAGAATTGAAAATGGCCCCGGTTTTTTTAAAGAAGGGCATACTTTTTTTTATGCCGAGGATATTCAGTTGGTGCTTGCCCAGGGAGATACAAATACCAAACTCTCCCAGTTGCGAATACTGAATATCGTGTTCAAAAGAAATGATGGTTCGGGCAACCATAACCGCCATGAAGTGACCGGGCTGGCGCTGGCGAAATCAGAGATTCAAACTGATGCGGAGGACAGGATACTGAATGAGGATTGGTATGATAATGTGGCGTTAGCCTGGCCTCCGTATTACATAAGAGGAAGTGTCCAAAACCTTGAGGACCAGGAAAATGAAGGGTTTATCGGAGACCTGTTCGAAGGAAGCCCCGAGTATGTGCCAGGGGATACCCGGCCGCCGTTGAAAAAGAACGTAGAGGACTAAGAATTCATAAATAAGTACCTGGACACAATTAGTGAGACACAAAGTGCCGTCTAAGGTGCTGGTATTCAATCATTCAGTCATTCATTAATTCAGTCCATGTACTTAAACACAAATAAAGCTCATTCGAATGGAAACCAACAACCGCCGGCTTTGGACCGTGGACGATCTGGATGAAATACTGGATCAAAGGGCTGACGACCGCATTTTTGAAGAATTGGGCCTTGCCAAAATAAAAGAAACGATCACTCAGGATGTGCAGTCCAATATCCTTAAAGGGGTCAAACACAAATATTTGCTCTATTGCTTTTTTACCTTCCGGAAGAGCAGAAAGCTGGAAATTGTGGATTGGCTGAAAAACCTGCCCCTGACTTCCACGGATAAACAAATAAAAGATGAAGCCGCGGATTCGATTAACCTCTTTTTGAGCTTTCAGGGCTATGAATTTTTCTGTGACCCCAGGAAAATAGGATATACACTTAAGTTGGATGATGATATCCTGGCCTTTCAGGAAGGATTGGAACAGAGATGCTCAACGTCATTCGGCAAAATAAACGAGGAAGAGCTTGACCCGAATTACAGTAAGCCTTCGCACGCCCTGATCCTGCTCGCTTCCAATGACGATGTTTTAAAGGAATGCAATGAGGAAACAGAGGATGATATCCGGCAGGAAAAGTTGCTGGATTATTTTGAGGAGAAAACAAAGGTAATAACCAGGGATCCCAGAAAAACCCACAGGTATAAGAAAGCTTTTGGAAAGGTTTTTTTCGAGATCGGATTTCGGAACCCCGAAGGTTCTGACGGCCCTTCCCGGGAATGGTTCGGTTTCAATGATGGCATAAGCAACCCGCGCTTTTTTTCCCGTTATCTGCCTGATGGGCAGGGTGAGCCGGATAAGCCTTCAAAACTCAATACGGTATTGCGCAGGAACAGCCTCGCCGGTGACTTCGCCTGTGGCAGCTTTGTCGTATTCCTGAAGCTGGAGCAGGATGATGAGGCCTTCAGAAAAATGGTGAAAGAACTTGCAAAGCACCTCAAAATGGAAGATCACCGGGGCCAGGTTGAAGCTTATATTATGGGAAGGTATAGGGATGGCACCCCGCTTCATTCGGATTTTAATTTCCCCAACATCCGGGAGCAGAAAAGAAACCTGAATGCCTTTGATTTCAGCAACGACAAGGAAGGTTACAATTGTCCACTTCACGCCCATATCCGAAAAGCAAACCCCAGAGACGGCCAGGAGGATAATCTGCGTATCGTACGCAGGGGTAGAGTATATGGCCGTGAGGGCTCCGGGGAGAAAGGCATCTTGTTCCTGTCCTACCAGAATAGCTTGCACCAGTTTGAGGATATCGTCAACAGAGGGCTTTATGGATACAATTACAAAAAAAGGCGCATTGGCAAAGATGTGCTCTTTGTTGACAAAGGAGACGAACGGGAATACCACAGATACTGGAATGCCACCGGCAATACAAGAACTCCTTACCTGCGGCCGGAGAAACTCGTTAAATTCAGAGGAGGGCAGTACTTTTTTGCATCTTCGATTTCCTTTATCCAAAAAAGCCTGGAAAGGTTCATTTAAACTACAAACAAATTTGAATCTTCCTGTATTTTTCTATTCCCTGCTCCTGCTTTTCGCACTGCCCGCAGCAGCGCAAGCTCAAAATGCATTGTGGTTCCATAAGCTGAATAAGGAAGGAGGGATTTTAAATACGATTAAAATTTATGAAGTCTATCAGGATTCGGAAGGTTTTACCTGGATCGGAGCCGAATCCGGCCTGTATCGCTTTGACGGGCGTTCAGTCGTTTCTTATGAGCCGGATCCGGAAGACACCACGGCCCTGTGCGGCAACCTTGTACTCGGGCGTTTTTTCGAGGACAGCCGCAAAAACATCTGGTTCTGCCACGATGGCGCCATACAGTGTTACCAGCGTAATGATGATAATTTCAAGTCGTTTTCCATAAGTAAGCAGGGCATCCCTTTCAAATCCGGTTATAAGGCCATACACCTGGAACGAGACAGCCTCCTCTGGGTAAAAGTAGGAAATAGGAGGATTTACACTTTTAATATTTATACTCATGCACAATCTGGCCAGATTGCCAATACGGTATTTGATATTGATGTTTTCCCTGGCGTCAAACTGAATGGCCGGTTGCGCTATCTGTTTTCCGTAGATGGCTCTAAATCTCCGGGGATACAGGTTTTTGAATTTGACGAGGGGGAAAAGCCAATACGTTCTTTTATTCAATTCAGGGGAGATACCCCGGATTTTCCTTCCTTAAATATTCATCAGGTTTTCCTCGAAAACGATACCACCGTCTGGTTTTCCTCAGACTCCGGCATTTACCGATGGAATGTGTTGTCACCTGATAGATACAAGGCTTTCCCAGTCAAAGGCAGCCAGCCGAAACTCCTGGTTCCCTTTGATTCCACCCGGTTTATAGTGACGGAGTTGAATGAAGGGCTTTTCATTTTGAATGAAAACGGGGAAATGAATAAAATGAATTGCCGGCTGGCCAGTGGCCCATTATTTGACGTCAACCGGATTATTGCCGACCCTTTTGTCAGCCCGGCGGGAAATATTTGGATAGTAACGGCCGGAGAAGGCCTGGTTTTTTCCGATCCTGAGAAGGTGAAGTTCGGGGCCATCCCAAAAATTCCCGTATCCGGGGGAAGCACCAACTATATTATCCGGACTATGGTCCAGGACGCCAATCATCAGATCTGGTGCAGCACTTTTGATAACGGGATCTTATTGCTGGATGAGAAGGGAAACCTGATCCGTCATTATCACCCGGCTAACCCGCCGCACCATTCACTCAATAGCCGGCAGGTTATACATCTGCTGATGGATAAAACACAGCGGCTTTGGGCAGCGACCGCCAAAGGTGTTTCCTGTTTTGACCGTGCTTCCGGAACGTTTATTCCCATTGCCGGAGAAAACGGGGAGCAGGTCGATTATGTAGCCTATCTGTATCAACTAAAAAATGGAGATATACTGGCCAGCACCCTCCAGCATGGAATTTTCAAAATCGTTCCCTGGGAAAATTCCTGGCGCCTCCGGCAAATTCTTGCCCCGGGACATGAAAATGATATGTTTACCACAATATACGAGGATCAACTCGGGAGCATATATATCTCACATGCTAAGTCCGAGATCGTCATCTTTAATTATGTAGAAGGGAAGCTTCAGGAGCTTGCCACTAAAGAGATTAAAGGCCCCATCAATGGTTTTTACGAAGATCCGGACCAAAAAACGCTTTGGATCGCTTCCCCTACCGGGCTGGCCAAACTGGATAAGGCCAACCTCGATGCCCCCCTCACCTTGTTCACCACCAGGGACGGCCTGCCCGGCAACGAGATCCAGAGCCTGGCCCCGGGTAGAGATTCAACTCTGTGGATGGGCACCTCTCATGGCCTCGTCCGGTTTGACCCGGATAGCAGCAAATTTGTGAATTTCACCCTGGCGGACGGCGCCCAGTCCCGGTATTTCAACCCCCTGGCGGTATTGGCTCATGAAGATGGCACCCTCTGGTTCGGCGGCGATAATGGGATCACGATCGTTGACCCCACCGATATACAATTCCTGGAAGTTGAGCCAAAGATTCAGGTCACCGAGATTCTGGTTAACGACAAGCCTGCCCCGGGCCTGGCCGATGCGGTTACTGAAAGCACCAATGTCACGACGTTTGGATCCATTGTGCGGGATTATGATGAGAATACCCTTTCCTTCAGCTTTGTCGCTATCGATTACAGCGACCCGGCTTCCACCCAGCTTCATTATATGTTGAAGAAGTACGAAGAGGAATGGGTGGTGTTGGAGAAGGGAGAACCCGGATTTGCCCGGTACCCCAAACTGCCGCCGGGCGAATATACCTTAATGATCCGGGCCAAAAACTCCGATGGAGTGCTTTCAGGTGAGGTTAAGGAATTAAAGATCACGATCAACCCGCCCTGGTATCAAACCTGGTGGGCGCGGTTATTATTTATTCTCCTGATTTTGGCTATTCTGTATGCGTTATACCGCTACCGGGTCTATCAGATCCGCAAAGAAGAGGCGTTCAAGCGCAGGGAGGCCGAGTACAAACAGCTGGTTGCCGAAACGGAAACGGCGGTGCTCCGCCTGCAGATGAACCCTCACTTCATCTTCAACAGCATGAACTCCATCAGTAGCTATATCCTGCAGAAAGATATCGAAACCGCCAACGACTACCTCAACCGCTTCGCCCGCCTGATGCGGATGATCCTGAAGCTGGCGGAACGGCCCTTCCTGGCTGTTTCTCAGGAACTGGAACTGCTGGAATTGTATCTCGATACCGAAGCCATGCGGTTTGAAGACACCATCGATTATGAATTCATCGTCGCAGAGGGCCTCGACCCCGATGAAGCCATCATTCCCACCATGATCCTTCAGCCGTTCATCGAGAACGCGATCTGGCACGGCCTGGCCAAAAAGAAAGGAAAGAAAAAAATCACCATTTCATTTGCACTGGAGCAGGGCCAGCTCGTCTGTAGTGTACAGGACAACGGGATCGGTAGGACCGCCGCCGCCCAGGGCAAGGCGGCCAGGCCTTCCCACGAATCAAAAGCGATCAGTATAACCGAAAAAAGGCTCCGGCTCCTCGAAGAAATGGAAGGCGCCGCCACCAGCCTGCAGGTGATCGACCTGCAAGATGAGGAAGGCCTGCCGGCAGGCACCAGGGTTGCCATCCGTTTGCCTCTTCTATAGCCATCAACCAGAGTAACCCTCTCTCTAATTATTGGCCCGTAATGGTTTTCAGTTGTTTACCCATGGTGTTTATGGTTCGATCCAGTAATCGTAAACTGCCGGCGGGCCGGCAAGGTAGGGTTTGAGGCTTTCCCGGATCGCCTCATGGGTAGTGTCTCCCATATAGGACCGGTAATCGGCCATGCTGGCAAAATCCATCCGGAAAGCTAGGTTGTGATCGGTGACGAAGCGTTCGTCGCCGGTATCGGCTACCTTGCCCACTTCCAGGTTGTTGACACCTTCTACATCCCCCAGTTTTTTAATGGTATTAATGAGGGCGGAAGTTTCTTCCGCGGACAAGCTTTCTTTGAGTTTCAGAAAGACGATATGCTCTAGTTTTCCCTTTGCCAGGCCGGCCCGCGCCTGTTGCAGTTCGGTTTCCAACTCCTGGAGGCGGATGCGGGCCTCGGAGAGTTCCTGTTGTAATTCAGGGCCCGTCTGTTGTCGGCAGGCGGAGAAAAGAAAGAGGAAGGGGAGAAATGCAAGGACGTACTTCATATTGTCAAGGTATTGCGGTTTTATGGTTTTTCGGTATTATGGCAGGGAGCTTTATGCAAATTATCGATTCTTTGGTTTCTTCGGGGCGAATGGAAAGAAAAAACCTGGTTCCGGGGTTATTTATCCATTCTCACCGCCACGCCCACCATCGAATCGGCCGTGCCGTAATACAGATACCACTTCCCCTTAAAATGCACCAGCCCCTCGATAAAGGTAGTGCCGGCCTGATACTGTCCGGTGCGCTCGTGAGGCAGGCTGGGGCAGATGAAGGGCTCGTCCATCCTGCCGAGGAATTTCTGCGGTTCGTTGAGGCTGAACAGCGCCTGCCCGCCGCAGTAGGTGCCCTGGGGGATGGAAGGGGCCGCCAGTTCCCCCTCGTCATTCTTGCCATTGTAGAAAAGGATAATCCCCTTATCCGTGATGATGGCCGGCGGGCCGGGCTCGGTGAGGAAGCTGTCGAACTTTTTGGGCCGGGGCGCCATCACCTGCAACAACTCGCCGTCTTCGCCAAGGAGAGGCGTCCAGTCGAGCAGGTCGTCGGAATAGGCGAGATTGATAAATTGTTCGCCCCAGTACATCCAGTACCTGCCGTTGATGCGGGTGGCGATGAGCTTGTCATTATCCACCCGGGCTACAACGGAGCCGGATTTGCTCCAGAAATCGAGAAAGCGCCCGCCGTGGGCCTTTTCGAAGACGGGGCCCTGTTTTTCCCAGTGGAACAGATCAGCTGAGGTGGCGGCGGACAGGCGGGCAGTCTCTTTATTCCAGCTGGTGTACAGCATAACGTATGCGCCCTCCTCCGTTTCCACCACGCGCGGGTCTTCGCAGCCTCCCGGATAATCCCATTGCTGATACGGGCCGGGCTCAGGATAGAGTACCGGTTGTTCATACTTCCGGAAATGCAGCCCGTCGGCGCTCACCGCCAGCCCGATCCGCGAAGTGCGCCCGCCGATGGCCGCCGCCGGGTTGTCCTCCGCCCGGAAGAGCAGAAAAATGCTGTCATTCCGGGTTACAGCAGCCGGGTTGAACACATCGGCCAGTTGCCAGCGAACTGTCTTTTGCTCGACAGGGCAGAAAAAGGTATAACTGGAATCTGCCGTCAGCACCGGGTTTTTTGCCGGTTTCCGGAAGCCGGTGAGCCACTGGCCACCCGTGCAGCCAAAAGAAACAAAGAGGAGGAAGAGAAATATGGACGGTTTCATGGGCAGGGTTTTCGGACTTTAATTTACGATAATTAATTAAACCTATTTAGGTTATGTATAAATCGGTATCCCGAAGGCTGCTTCCACCGAGCAAGCCCCCCCGACACTGCGTGTACGGGGCAGGATGAGGCGGGTAGCCAGCCCTAACCCACAATAGAATCACAGATATAATCCGGTATGATCCCCGTCGCGTTGATCAGCAGGTCGGCATTGCGGCTGCTGGTATTGCCCGAAAGGACCAGGGTGGTTTTCAACCCGAATTTATTCCCGCCCAGGATATCGGTATGGAGGGTGTCGCCCACCATCAGGATGTCGTCTTTATCGTATTGCCCATCCCGGTTGAGGTGGTCAAAGGCATACATGAACATCTGGGAATCCGGTTTGCCGAAATGGATGAAGGAGCGGTTCAGGATGCTTTCCACCAGTTGGGCGACGCTACCGGTGGCCAGGGCGACGTCGTTCTTGGAGACCGGGTACAATTTATCGGAATTGGCAACGATGACCGGCATGGTTTTCCGGCGCAGGAGGTTGACGGTGGTGTTGATGTCCGAGTTCCAGTCGAACCCTTCGTCATCGAGAAAAACGAAGGCGTCGATCCCGTCGGCATGCTCCAGGTCCACCTCACGGGCGGGAACGGAAAAGTTGCCCGACTCCAGGATGTAGCTGGCGGCGCTCTCCGTGCCCAGGTAGGCGATCCTGCCGTTTTTCACCTTGTGCTGCAGATATTGCTTGGCCAGCATGCCTGAAGTGATGATCTCTTCTTCCTGAATACTCGTCAGCCCCAGCCTCTGGAACACCAGGTATTGTTCGTGCTGGCTGCGGGAGGCGTCATTGGTCAGAATGCGCAGGGCGATGCCCCGTTCCCGGATGAAGTCTATGGTTTGCTTTACGCCGTCGATCAGGCCCCGGTGGTTCTTCAGCACGCCGTAGGAGTCGAGAAAAACGGCCTTGAATTGCCCTGCTATGGAAAAGAAGGATTGTGTATTCATCATGCTTAGAGGTTGAGTGCATTTAACAGAATATCTGCGTCGAATTTTTCTTCGATGGAAGGAAGATGGGTTTCATAAGCCTCTTTCTGGAGCTTGGTGGCAAATATTTCGTGAAAGAAGTAACGCCCGTCCTTGATGACGTAATTGAGCAGGAAAAACCGGTAAACTTCTTTCAGGAAACGGACCTCTTCCGCTCTGAAGGGAAAGGACTGGTGATAGGTTTTCAGGAAGAGGATGAACCGCTCTTCCATCAGCGGGCCGATATTGTAGGTGAACACCGTCCGGTCGCCGATATCGGAAACGATGCGGCTGATGAAGTAAAAGTCCATCATCCGGGAGCTCATCCGGAACCAGTCGTAGTCCCAGCGCGAAAAGAACTTAAAGGAAGAGGTGAGGGAGAAGTTGCCGATGTTCCAGTCCACAAAGACCGGGATCTTATCAAATGCGTTGGCCTTCAGCCTTTTCATACTCTCGAAAAAGAGCCCGGCCTGTTCCCGGATCAGCTTTTCGTGCAGTCGGTATTCATGGCGCCCCACGTCCGTATCCATGATATCCAGCAGGTGGTGAATGTCGGTTTCCAGGGTTTTGGAAGAAGGGGGGAGGGTGTTTCGGATATTGTGGCAGGCCCGGTGAAAGTGGGCGAACTGCTCGGCCAGTTTGACGATCTGCTCTTCACTCAGCCGCCGGGGGGGGCGGTTCCTGATCTGAATGGGCCGGTAGAAAACCACCCAGGCGTCAATGACCTCGTCTTTGTGGCGGTGAACGAACAGGGAATTGCCCTTCATCAGAGAGCGGGCCAGAAAGTGCTCGAAAGGAGCCGGCAGGTTATTCGACAGAGAGTTGATGATGGTATGGTCTTCCACAAAATAATCGTACTTCCCAAAGTAGGAAAGCTTGCCAATGATGATGCTCTTGTTCTTCAGCACGATCCGATAGACGTGGTTGGTCGATACCTGTGCGCTGATATCGGTAATACGGGCGATCTCCCGGCTGCTGTCGTATGCCATCCAGGCCTCCCGGATGATGGCGGTGAAGTCGATAAAGGGCATAGGGCGGATTGTGTGGTCCGGTTATTACTCAGCTATTGGCCATTAGCTATTGGCGATTAGCTGTTGGCCGTTGGTTTGCCAAAGCCCCAAGATAGTAAAAAGGGAGGAAGCGGAAAGGCGGCCGGCATTTTCTCTCCGGGTTGACTGAAGGAGGGAGAGAAAATGCCGGCGAAAATTCATAAGAACATGCCGCCGGAGGCCTCTATACGCTGCGCGTTCACCCAGCGGGCGTCTTCGGAACAGAGGAAGGCCACCACTCCGCCGATATCTTCCGAGACGCCTACTCTTCCCAGGGCGGTATTGGAAGCGATCACCTCTTTTACCTGGGGATAGGCGTCAAAGGCTTGCTTGTTGAAGTCATTGTCGATGGCGCCGGGGGCAACCAGGTTGGCAGTGATGCCACGGCTGCCCAGTTCCTTGGCCAGGTATTTGGTCACAATCTCCATGGCTCCTTTCATAGCAGCATAAGCACTGTAACCAGGCATTGCGAAACGCGTCAGCCCGGTGGACAGGTTGACGATGCGGCCGCCGTCGGCAATAAGGGGAAGGGCCTTCTGGGTAAGAAAATAGGCCCCTTTGAACTGTACGTTGAACAACTGGCCGAAGGTTTCTTCACTGGTCTGCCCGATCATGCCGTGTGCCCCATGGCCGGCATTGTTAATGAGGAAGTCGAAAGTGCTGCGCCCCCATTTTTCTTTCAATTGGCCGGCTACCTGCTCCAGGAAGCCGTCGAAGGTGGGCACTTCGGCAACGTCGAGGTAAAGGGCGGCGGCCTTGCGCCCCATCTGTTCTATCTCAGAAACGACGGCCTTGGCCTCTGTTTCTCCCGTGCGGTAAGTGAGGATAATGTCCGCGCCTTTTTCGGCCAGGCGCAGTGCGGCGTTCTTACCCAGGCCCCGGCTGCCGCCGGTGATCAGTGCGATCTTGTTTTCCATGTCTTTTTTTGGCAAAGGTAGGAGGGGGAGAGGTTGGCTAAAAGGCAGATTGCTCAGGAAGAAGGGCGCATTGCTCAGGAGGATGGGTTTTGAGGTTTACGACAGGCTGCCAGGCAATCACAACTCTCGTCGATACCTCGTCGGCGGCACTCCGCAATGCTTTTTGAAGAACTTGCTGAAATGGGTAGGTTCCGAAAATTTGAGGTGGTAAGCGATCTCTTTGATCGTTAGTTGGGACTGGCTCAACAGGGCCTGTGCTTCTGCTATCGTCTTTTCGGTGATCCAGGTGTTGGCGGACTTTCCGGTCTTGCTTTTAATGACGGTATTGAAATAGTTGGGGTGCAGCTGTTGTTGTTCGGCGTAGTCCTGAACATTGGGCAGCCTGTCCAGGCTTATCAGCTCGCGATAAGTTCTTTCCAGGTTTTGACGGAAGGTATTGACGATCTCCGAGCCGCGGTCCGATTCGTGCAGAGGGTCATAATCCTTCCAGAATCGCTCCTTGACCTTCAGCAGCAGAACTACGAACAGGTTGCCCACGATCTTATATTTATAGGCGGAACCGGAGCGGGCCTCCTCCAGGATCTGCAGTAGAATCTTTTTAAATTCGGCATATTCATCCGGCTCCAGGTAGCCAGGCGGCACCGTTTCCGCCAGGAGGAAGGGAAAATCCTCGAATACTTTCGGATGGACGTTTTGCTTGAGGAATTTCTCTGAGAAAGAGATCATGTGCCCGGTGTAGGGCTCAAAGGTTTCGAAGGACTTCAGGTGGCCGGGGTTGGTGAAATAAATAGTCCCGGGCCGGATCAGAAATTCCCGGTGGCCCAGCATGTATTTCCCTTTTCCCGTCTCGATGAAAAGGAAGCTGTAGTAATTGGCCCGGAACACCGGCGACCTGATCGTCTCCTTATGGATCTCTTCGATGGGATGGATGGTAAACTCCACATCCTGCTCGATGGGGATGCCCAGGCTGTCGTACAGGTCCTGCAGGCGGTTGTGGAGGATGATGGGAGTGTGCATTAAATATTGTTTTTGCCTCGAATATATTGCAAATAATGCTTCCGGCCAGATTCCTCCCAAAATCCTGCTATCCGGAATGGAGGCGGATCTCATTTTTGCTGTTTTACCGGCCAGGCTAATCTACGAAAACTTCATCCACAAACATCCATGCCTTTTCCCCTTTTCCCATGTGCCAGTCCGGACAGCGGCCGGTGTTTTTGACTTCGAATTTCACAAAGCGGGCCTTCCGCCCATCGGCCTCCTTCTTCCAGGTGATGGCCTCCGGCTTTTCTGCCGCCTTAAGGGGCGGAATGTCCTCCACAATTGCATTTCCGAAATTTTGTCCGTCAGTGGAGAAGCTAACCTCTATCCGCGCAGGCGGGAAGATCCAGGAGCCGGTATGGCTCAGGTAACGGATGCCCACTTCAGAGATGTCCTGTTCTTTTTTTAGCTCTACGACAGCCTCAAGATCACCTCCTTCGTAGCCCAGCCAGTTGCCGTCGCCGAATGCGGTGGCGCCGTTGGCGCCGTCGAGCAGAGTGAAGGCCCCTTTCCCGGCGTACTTCTCCGAGGGAAGCGTCAGCAGGGAGATGCCTTTGATGTAGGGGGTGACAGTGGCCTCCGCCTCGGCGGTGCGGCCCACCTGCCGCCCGTCCCGGAAGATGGCCGCCCGGATAGTCGCTGATTCCGATAAGGTAAAGGGTTCGGCGAAAAGAGGGCTTTGAGGGGTGGGAGGGGAACCGTCCAGCGTATAATGGACTTCCAGGCTGGGGAAAGTGGCGGTAATGCCGGCTTCTACAGGAGTGTCGAAGTTCTCCTGCTTCAGGCTGATATGGGCCTGAATGAACTCGTCGCCGTATGCTTCGATGTTCTCAATAAGCAACTGCTCCAGCTCCGCTTTCTTTTCCTGAAAAGCCGGGTTATCCGCCAGGTTGTTCATCTCCCAGGGGTCCTCCTTCAGGTTGAACAATTGCTGGTGCACATCGCCTTTGACGAAGTAGTGGATCAGCTTCCAGCCGTCGTCGGTGCGGATGGCGCGCATCTGGCCGGCGTGGGCCAGGAAAACAGACCCTCTCATCTTGCGTTCCTCCTGTTGCAGGGCAGGCAGCAGGCTTTTTCCTTCTACGGACTCCGGGACATCCATTCCCAGCAGCCCGCCGAGGGTGGGGAAGATGTCGTAGAGGTAGCAGAGGGTTTCGGCCCGGCGGCCGCCTGCCATGCCCGGTGCGGCGATGATGAGGGGCACTCCGGAACTGTGTTCATAAACACTTTGCTTGCCGTAAAGCCCATGCTGGCCAACCGCCAGTCCGTTGTCGCCGGCAAAGACGATGATGGTGTTGTCCAGTATGCCCTGGGCTTCCAGTTCGTCCAGCACCCGCCCGATCTGAGCATCTACTTCTGAGATCATGGCGTAGTAGGCTGCGATGTCTTCCTTCACGATTTCCGGGGTGCGGGGGAAGGGAGCGAGGTTCTCGTCGCGGGTGCGGAGGTGCCCGTTATCAAAAGGGTGTTCCGGAAGGAAGTTGGGCGGAAGTTGGATATTAGCCGTATCATACAGTTGCCGGAACTCGTCCGGCGCTTCGCGGGGATCGTGGGGAGAGGTGTAGGCTACGTACAGGCAGAACGGCCCTTTGCCGGCCTGATCCCGGATGAATTCCACAGCGGCGTTGCTGTACATGGTGCTGGAGAACTCTTCCGCCTGCCACCTGTCTTCCGGAGCATAGGTATTGGTGGGGTCAAAATCCCACAATTGAGGGCGCCGGTGGCCGCCGTCTTTCGGCCAGTGCATACCGCCGATGAAGATATTTTTTCCACCGGTGAAGGCCTGGCTCATGTTGGATGTATTGTTGTGCCACTTGCCGGTGAAGAAGGTGGTGTAGCCCTGCATCCTCAACCATTCCGGGAAGAGGGTGAAGGTGGTGTCCGGTTCGCCCAGCCCCTGGTCGATGAATGCCTTGGGGATATGCGTATAGGGCCTGCCGGTGAGCAGCATGGCCCGGCTGGGCGCGCAGACGGCTCCATGGTGGGAGCCCATCACATAGGCGTGGGGAAAGCTGACGCCCATGGCCGTCAGGCGGTCCATATTGGGCGTTTGAATCTCTTCATTGCCCCAGGCGTGGATGGCGCCGGTGCGCTGGTCGTCGGTGAAGAGGACGACGACGTTGGGGAGGGGGGGCGGCTCCTGGCGGCAGGACAAAAAGAAGGCTGTGAAAAGGATAAAGAGAACAAAGAAATGGAGGTTTTTCATGAGCCGCTAGTTGAGTTATTGAAAATTGAGAACTTTTTATCAATTACCTGAATCTGGCCGATCCAGCCACCCGTATTTCGCCATCAGCTCCAACCCCTTCTCCATGAAGGCTTCCCGGTTCACCGGCCGGTTAAAGAGGGCCACGTAAAGGATCTCCTTTTCGGGGATGCTGAGGTGGAAAGCCCGGAAGCCGCCCTGGGAGCCGGTATGGAAAACCCTGCGCACGTTCAGGGGCGGAGCGGGCGGCTCGACAAACCAGCTGAAACCAAGGAAGGGCGGCAGGCTGTCCGCCCAGTTTTCCGGCTCATAAACGGTTCTGGATTCGGCGATGGTGGCTTCGTTCAGGAAGGTATTTTGCCGGATGGCCAGCTCGTACTTCGCCAGTTCGTTGACGGAGCTCCAGACCCCGCCATTGCCGGCGGCGGCGAAGGTGGGGTATTCACCGTAGTCATACTCCCGGTACCGGCCATCCTCTTTCACATAGCCGTGGGCGACGCCCTCCTGTGGGTATGGCCCGTCGGTGATCGTGCTGTTCTCCATGTCGGCGGGCAGCATGATCTCCTGGCGGACGTAATCCTGCCACTTGCTGCCTGACACCTGCTCGATGATGAGGGCCAGGCCGTTGAAGGCGGGGTTGGAGTACTGGTATTTTTCGCCCGGCTCGAAGTTTAGCGCCTGCGCCCGTTTGATGGGCTCCCAGTTTTCCCGGTCTTTGGCGGTGAGGTAGAAAACGCTGTCCTCCTCCGTTTTCCGGAGGTCGGGCAGGCCGGAAGAATGCGTGAGGAGGTGCTTGATCTTTACTTTTGCGGCGATCTCCGGGTTGTCGAAATCGGGGAAATATTTCCCCAGGCTGTCTTCCAGCGACAGGGCGCCCTCGTCTCTCAGCTTCAGGATGCCGTAGGCGGTGAAGGTCTTGCTGACAGAACCGGTGTTGAAGAGCGTATTGGGCGTGATTGGCTCCCCGGTTTCGAGATCCGCCAGGCCGTAGCCATTGGAGAAGAGGATGCTGTCACCTTTCATTACCAGCACGGCGCCGCCGGGTTCATCGGCAGGTAGTTCGTCATTGTATAAAGCACCTAATTCAGAAGTAAAAGTGAGCTGAGGGGCCTCTTTGCAGGCTCCAAGGCAGATGGCGACGGCGAAGAGAAGGAGGAATCTGCTCATTCTAATTGTTTTTATCCTCCAATGTTAACAGAAAAATGCCAAACCGTGAAAACTTTACGCGACTCGATTGGAAGATGGGCAAAAATCGTACATCAAACACCATACATCATAAATCACACATCACTCCACCCCCACTCCTCCCAAAACTTCCAGTTCCGTCCCTCCTTCCGGGCGGCCGTCGAGCAGGGGCATGGCGCGGCCGATGAGCTGGCGGACAGCATCCGCTTTCAGAGATTCGTCGTGGTCTTCCTTGCTGTCCCATACTTCGGTTACCCAGATGGTGTCGGCGTTATTAGCGTCCTTTCCAATGAGGTAGATATTGCAGCCCCTGGCGTTACGCACCAGTTCAGCCGCTTCCAGCAGAATGGCGGCAAGTTCATTGCCTTTTCCGGGCAGGGCGTTCAGCTTTC
Organism: Lewinellaceae bacterium; assembly: GCA_020636315.1. GTDB lineage: Bacteria > Bacteroidota > Bacteroidia > Chitinophagales > Saprospiraceae > JACJXW01. The sequence goes on along the minus strand of JACJYA010000002.1, from coordinate 438,780 downwards.
CGTAGAGTCCGTATTTGTTCATGTACAACGTTCTTTTTTGTGTTCTGGCTTTAATTAAGGATCAAGGCCTTTGGCCCTCAACCCATATTTTTTTACCTGTCACCCTTCCTTTTTCAGCAATCGCCTGAACGAAGTAAACTCCCTGGACAAGATCGGGAATTTCTGTAATACTGCTTTCAGAATGAGTCTTGCCCAACAGCTGCCGACGGCCAGCCATATCTGTCAGAAAAAGAGAGAGGTGGTGGGCATTGGGGTTGTGGGCCAGCAGGGACTGGCTGCCGGGCAGGTAGGTGAGTTTTACCTCCAAAAGCTCCTCCCCGTTGGTTCCCACCGTCAGCGGGCAGCCCAGCGGGTTTTCTCCGATCTCGATCGTGGAACCGGGAGTGAGTTCCAGCCCGTTGAATCCCGGGTAGCTTTCATCAAATTTATACGCCCGGAAATTGCCGTTGTTGGAAACGCTGCCGCCCTGGGTGGCCGGGAAATCGCCGAACAGAGGGATGATGTACTCCCAAACCACATTGCGTTCCGGACTGATCTCAAAGATGAGCCCCGGCGAGCCGGCGTTGATGAGCGTATTGCCGTTGGACAGGCGCTGGGCGTTGGAGAGGTAGGCCGAGTAGAAGGTTTCGCCCGGCCGGTCGCCATATACCCACTCCGGCAGTTCCGGGCCGATCGGGCTTTCCTCCGGGATGGAGTAGAATCCGAGACTGTCCTGCGGGGGGACGAGGATCTCCACCGTCGAAAAGTCGGGCCCGGGACGGCCGTTTCCGTTGTTGTAGATCATGATCTTGCCGGCGTCGGGCAGCCCTTCCCGAATCCAGTGGACACCGTGCTGGCCAAAAAGCTTCTGCTCACTCACTGGCGCGCGGCGGTAGGCCGATGCGTTGCCCCAGCGGTAGAGGATGTCGCCGCCTTTGCCGTAGCGGCCGCCGCTGTGGGAGGCCGCCTCTTCGGTGGTAGTGCTGTGGTCGATGATCCAGATCTCGTCGGAATTGCGTACGCTGATCAGGATCTGGTCCAGTTCGGGGTGGTAATCGATGGAGTTGAAGTGGTTCCAGTCGCGGGTCGAATTGGAATTGGAGCTGTTCAGCTCGGGCAGGTTGATATCGAACAATTCGGGATGCTCTTCCACCATACCGTAATTTAGTTTGGTGGGGTCGAAGTCCTGGATGTAGTGGTCTTTGATGCGCCATTCCCAGACGATGTTGATGTCATTGGCGCCGACGGGCTCCACTTCAATGATGCGCTCCGACCACATGAAATTCTGAGGGGCAATCTCATTGGGGTCGCGGCCCAGTTCGACCAGCTCGTCGCGGTACACCAGTTCCCAGGTGAGCACCAGGATATGGCCGTTGGGCAGGTAAACGGCATCGTGGTGAGAGATCCAGGTGGAAGTATTAAACTCGTAGGCCCATACGGTATTGTTGTCCCAGTCCACCAGTTCCAGCCCTCCGGAATTGCTGGCGGAAGTGAAAGGGCCGGCGGGGTCCGGTTTATAGGTGCGCAACATCAGCCCATTTTCCAGGAAGTAGGCCGCCAGGCCAGGCTGGGCGCCGCGATTCCAGACGTTAACCAGCCGCCCGCAGTTGTCGATGATATAGGCCTTCGTCCCGGAAAAGGGAGAGAAGAAGGTATAGCCTTCCAGGCTGCCTTCTTCGTATTGGGTGACGCCGAGGGTCTGGGCGTGTGACTGGAGGGTGAACAGCATCGCCAGCAGGGCGGAGAGCAGGTACTTTTGGATCATGGATGATGGATTAAAAAACTTTTGAGGTTTGCGAAACCTCAAAGGTTTGGAAGTACGAATTAGAGGTTCGAAGAATCAAAAATAAGAATCCCTATTAAAAAACCTTTGAGGTTTCTGAAACCTCAAAGGTTGGGAGCACATGAACTTCGCATTATTGGCCGTTCCGATTTTCATAAGTATTCCTCAATATCTATCCCCTCCTGTTCCATTAACCCAATGCCATAATTTCGGATATGCTCAACAATAGGGATCGCGGACCTTCCCTTCTCGGTAATGCTGTATTCCACCCTGGGCGGTACAACCGGATAAACCTCCCGGTGGATGAACCCGTCGGCCTCCAGTTCTCTCAGCTGAGCGGTCAGCATTTTGTCGGAAATATGGGCAATAGACCTTTTCAGTTCTCCGTAGCGATAGACTTTGTCTTTCAGCCGCCACAGTATGGGCATCTTCCAGGTGCCCCCCAGCCTGTCCATGGCAAATTCTACGGGGTTGTAGTAAACTTTTCCCTTGAATAGAAAATCGGGCATTTTCTAAAGATTTGATTATCAATTTACTTTCAAAAAAGTAAGTATGGAACTTTTGGGTAAGTACCTATCCAAAGGTAGGTTTTTCCAATACTTTTGACAAGCATTTTTAAACCAAAACAATTTGCAATGAAAAGAAATCAAATTCTGCTTACAATGGGCCTGTTGTTCTGGGCCGTGTTGGCCGGGGCGCAGGGCAGTGCTCCTTCATCCAATGATACTGATCCGAAGAGTACAGTAAAAGAAGAGGTACAGTACGTTCATGCCCACGGAATGCCTTATAAAGGCAAGATCTTAATGGTAGCCAGCAGCCCCGCAGTTTCAAAACAAACAGGATGGCCTATCGGCTTTTGGGCTGCGGAACTGACACACCCTCTGCATGTATTTCAGGAAGCGGGCTATGAGGTGGAGCTGGCTTCTACCGAAGGAGGGAAGGTCGAAATGGACGGATATTCCAACCCCACCGACGCCAGTGGATATTCTGCTCACGATGTCATCTCTCTGGGATACATGCAGTTGGAATGGTTCAATGAAATGCTGGCCAATACCAGGAAAATCACAGAAGTGAATGCAGATGATTACGACGCAATATTCCTGGTGGGTGGCCAGGGCCCCATGTACACCTTCAGGGGGAACCACAACCTGGAAAAGCTCTTCGCCGATTTTTATGAAGCCGGAAAACCGAGTGCGGCGGTGTGCCACTCCACTACGCTTTTACTGGAGGCCAGGAAATCGGATGGGGAATTGATCGTAAAGGATAAAACCTGGACGGGCTTTGCCAACTCGGAAGAGGACTATGCCGACCAGGCCGTTGGCCGGAAGATCCAGCCGTACCGCATCGAGGATGAGGCCGGAAAGCTCTCGGATACTACCTTTAAAGTAGCCGGCGCTTTTTCTTCCTACGCCATCGCCGATGGGAACCTCATCACCGGGCAACAGCAGAATTCCGGCGCCGCAGCGGCAAGGATGGCCGTTCAGCAATTGAATCAGAAATAAAATGCGCAGGGCAGCAGTATTGCTCTGCTGCCCCTCTTTTAATGAGCAATATGAATAAATATGCATTGCCGTTAATCTTGTGGGCTGTGGCGGCCGTGAATGTAAACGGGCAAAGCCTGGAGGTAATGGCCGGAAATAAGAGGGTTTTCGCGGATGTTCAGTGGCTGAAGTTCATGGGGAGCAAAAAGGGTCTTTCACTTTTCAGCAGGACCCGCGCCACGGTTGATTATGACGATAATACCAGCCTTTTTACCGGCGCCTATCTGAACTATACCACCGGCAGCGGCATCGGCGCCAGCATCGTCGGAAAGATCGCGGATACAGGCGGAGGGGCGGACGCGGGCGCCCACATTTTCAAAGCGAAACCCAGCTGGATGCTGTTCGGACTGGCGTCCGTCGGCCTGAAAAACCAGTTGGAGTACAGCTGGTTCTCCATCCTCCGGTTCACCCCATCTCTGGGCGGTGAATGGAAACTCTATTCCAGCCTTGAGCTATTCACCCTGTTCCGAAAGAACAGTCACCTGGGGAGTGTTCAGCGGCTTCGTGTGGGAGCTGGTTTTAGAGGGTTTCAATTTGGTATTGCCACAAATTTTGCGGAGTCTGGCCATGAGTGGACAGGGTCTTCTAATACCGGAGTTTTCCTGAGAAAGTCATTTTAGGAAATCAGGGAACAGGTCATCTGTTCAGCCCTTCCTTCACTTCCCTTGGGCACCCGATGGCTTATTTTATCCTTCCAAACCCATACCCCCGTTCCCTCAACTCCCCGATCAGTTTCCCCAGCCGGTAGTAGAACTTGTCCGTCCTTCCCGGGTGGGTGCCGATGTGCAGCAGTAGGATGAAGCCGTTCAGGCCGTGCTCGCTTTCCCGCTCATAGCCCAGTATGCTCTCCATGATCTCCTCGCTGCTGCGGTACCGGTTACCCATATCCGGAGTGGTGTAATCGGCGTTGGAGCGGGTGCCGGGGCTGAAATTGATGAGTTGCAGGCCGAGCTCTTTTGTCCAGCGGCTGATGGTGGCGTTGTACCATTCGTAGGGCGGGAGGAAAAAGGGGGCGTCTTCCTTCCGGATGCCGAAGCGGGCCATCTCCCGGTAGTTGGCCAGTAGGTCGGCGGTGAATTGCTCCCGGCTGACGAGGAGCGAGTCCCGGTTGTCCCAGGGGGCATAGAGGAGGTGCTTGTCGGAATGGGCGCCGAGGTAGTGCCCGTCGGCCTTCAGGCCGCGGATCAGGGCTTCGTTGGCAGGCAGGCGGTAGAAATCGCCGGTGAAGAAAAAGTGGGCGGGCGCCTGCTGTTCTTTCAGCACCCGGCGGATGTATTCCCCTCCCTCGTTGTAATCTCCACCGGTAAAAACGAGGAAGATAACCGGGGCGGTGGTGTCTTCGCGAATGATGGCGCCTTCGTGGAAGAGGCAATGGGGGCAGCCATCCGGTGCAGGCCTGATCAGGGCCGGCTGGCAGGTGGCCGGGCCGGCGGCTATAATGAGAGCCAGAGAGAGGAAGAGTTTTGCCATGGCGGATGAATTGGTTTGATGAAATGCCGGGATATATAGCCGGTTTCCATATCTTTTTGAAGAGAAATATATGGTTGATTCTTCGGCCGATTACACGGCTGAATTTATACAAAAAGGCCTCAAAAAGCAATCTGGGGCGAAAAATGGCCGCTCAGCCCCAATATCGAGATGGCAAAGAATGTGGATACCCCGGCTCATCAGCGAAATTTGGGCCAACCATAAATGAAACCGTCTCTAAATGCCAAAAATGAAAGGAATAAGTGTTATCGGCTCTCGATGATTCAGACTGGAGTAGCATTGAGGTTCCATCCAACTGGGAGGCCGCCGGATTTGGCCTTCCGATTTATACGAACATCATTTATCCGTTTACTGAAAACCCTCCTTGTATTTCTCCTTAATAATATTCAGGTGGTGCATCTCATGGCCGGCGATAAAGTACCCGAGTGCCCGAACCGAATACGGGCTGCCGCTGGCGGTTCCCGTTCGTTCTATGGCCTTTGCCGGCAGCCCGGCGAACAGGGTAATGGTTGCCTTTCGGACGGCTTCGTATTCTTCCATTATGCCGGACATGTCCCGGTCGTTGGCGCCGGAATAGGGGACATAGTCATCCTGTTCATAACCGGGCAACGGCGTTCTGTCGTTTCGCGCAAAGCGCAGCGCCCGGTTGGCAAAAATGCGCTCGTTATCGATGATGTGAACCAGGATCTCCTTGATAGTCCACTTACCTTCTGCGTAGCGATAAAGGTGGCGGCTCTCCGGCAGGGAATTGACGAGGCTCTTTACCGCTTCGAAATTTTGCTGAAGGTGGCCGAGGAGGTTGCCGTCATCCGGTATCCATTTCATATACCGTTCAGCGTAGGCCGGATATTCACCGGGGTTGGGTTTGGGTATGTTTTTCATATCAATACAACAGTCAGTTTTCAATACTGGCCGGCAATTTACGGATATCCTCCTTGTCCCAGGGATTGATGAGGGCGATTTTCAGGCTGGAAAAAGCTCCTTTCCCGACAAAAGATACTGTGCCATCCTTAAAGCTGTTGTTTTCCACCAATTCATTCAGTCCGCTGGAGGGGGCAAGAAAGGCATCTGGCTCATCCAGTTCCAGGCGGAAGGTGTCGTCCCAGAAATTGACGCCGTTTCCTTTGCGGGCCGAACAGCGCACCTTGAGGGACAGCTGCCAGGCATCGCCTCCGAGGCTTTTCAGCTCGCCGCTAAGGAGCCGGTAGCTTATTTCACTACCGGTAGAGAAGATAAAGGTAACTTCGTTGCCCTGGGGGAAGTGTAAAGGCCGGGTAGGAGACGGTTTTCCTTCGGAAACGGTAGCTTCCCTGGATGGAGGCTCTGTTTCTTTGTTTGTTTCGGAACGGTTCAGTTTGGAATACCCTACGATCAGCCCTATCAGGGCCACGGCGCCGATCAAAAGCCATTTTGCCCGGCTATGTTTTCCTGAAGTTTTGGCCGGAGCTGATGGCTGTGTGGCCTGCTCTGCTCCGGGCCATTCATCGATAAGGGTGAGCAGGGCAGAGAGAAGCCGATTTTTTGCCAGCGCGGCATCCGCGGCAGACAAAGTTCCTTTTAGCAACTCCTGTTCATATTGCCTGAACTGATTGTGCTGTATCAGAACGGCATTGTGCCAGGCCTCGTTTCCGCCTTCCCTGTTCCGGCTCAATAAAGCGGCGAAGGCCTCTTCCAGCTTATCCTGCCCGATTAATTCCTTGAGGTGTTCTTTGTCCATGTGGCCCTTTTTCCCGGGACTTTCCCTCCGGGAAACAGGTACAATATCTTTAATTTTTGGATTATAAGGACTTGTTTAGCCGTCTTTCATTCTTCACCTAATTCTTCATTACCCAAAGCCATTTCGATCCGCTTGTCCGGAACAAGCCACATCAGCGCCACAAAAACGTAGAGCCCGCCGGCAACCCACTGGCTGAACGGGGCTGAAATAATGGCGATGATGTAGAGCACCGGCGATATTTTCCCCTTCATATCTTTCCCTATCGCCTTTGCCAGCAGAGAATCCGGGCCATGAGCCTTCAGGATGCGGTATTGCAGTATGTAATAGGCAATAGCCGCCATCAGGAGGATGACTCCGTAAAGGGCCAGGGGAGTAGCCGCGAAATGGTTCTCCCCCATCCAGCCGGTGACGAAGGGCACCAGCGATAACCAGAACAGCAGATGCAGGTTGGCCCACAGAATGTCTCCGGTGACGTATTTTACCGTCTGCATCATGTGGTGGTGGTTGTTCCAGTAGATCGCCAGGTAAATGAAACTCATTACGTAGCTCAGCGCGATGGGAATGAGCGGCTTAAGGGCATCGAGGCCGCTGCCGTGGGGCACTTTGATCTCCAGTACCATAATGGTGATAATAATGGCAAGCACTCCGTCGCTGAAGGCTTCCAGGCGTCCTTTGTTCATCATGATTGTTAACTATTTAGGGTTTATGGTATTTCGTTGTTTCGGTTTTACGGTTGGCTCAATGCAAGCCAAGGGTTCACCCTGACGGCTTTAAGGCCTTTCCGGCATAATCCTGTAAATTTTAACCCGGTCAATGCCCCACTGTCCCATTCATCATCCTGAATGCCTTGTAAACCGCAATGTGCAGGATGGTGGCGTGGCCTTCATCCAGTATGGGTTCGTAAAACAGAGTGATGTTCTCATTACCCGAATTTTTGATGGCATCCACCAGTTTGTCGGCGACCTCGTGCATGACGGGGTGCTCTTTGCCCAGAGAGACGAATACTTTCTTTTTTAGATCCATGTTGGCCTTAAAAATGGCGTCCGCCTGATTGACCAGCGATTGCTTATCCCACCAGAGCGACGGGCTGACGATGATGTAATCATCGAACAAATATGGTTTCTTCAGCAGGATCTCCGTGGCCAGCAACCCGCCCATAGATTGGCCGATGATGGTTTTCTGCCCGTTGGTTTTGTAGTTTTTTTCAATGAAGGGCTGTAATTCCTTCTCCAGGAAATTGATGAACTTTTCGGAGCCTCCACCGGCAGGCAGGGCCTTCAGGTCTTCCGGATCCGTCGTCGGGTGGGTGAAATCGCGGTACCGGTCAACATTGGCAATACCCACGACGATCGACTTTGGCAGGAGCTCATACATATTCATGAACTGAACCAGGCCGGCGATGTGCAGGAAATCTTCGTGAGCAGAGCCATCCAGAAGGTAAATTACCGGATAGTTTGCCGCTGAATCCGGGCTATATCCACTGGGCAAATAAATATTGAGGGTTCTCTCTTCCGAAAGCGCTTCTGACTGTATAACCTCAACCGCTCCGAAGCAGAATGCTTTCTCTCCTTCGGTTATATCCTGAGCAGGCAGGGCGCTGGCAGTAAAAAGCAGGGTGGCAAATAAGGCGAGTATTTTCATCATGGTGGTTCCTGTGTATTTGAACTGAAATGTCAGAGCAAATATAAGGGAACGATCGGATCTGTAACCATGAGCCCGGAAAGTGGCCTGGGCAACCGCATTTAGAGCTTTTTCAAAATATTGCTATCCCCCGGGCTTCAGCTCAAGATAATCCCTCAAAATCAGATAGCTTTCAAAGAGGTATTGATCCTTCAAAACCTTATCCTCCCAATAGGCTTTCAGCCTCTCGGAGGGTTGTGCTTCCCATTCTATAACGAGCCGGGGTGCTGAATCCTCCTGAATGGCCGGCGCCTCCGGCTTATGCGCCTTTTCTCCCCGGAGTTTTTGCGCCAGCGCCAAATTCTCCACCGCCTCCAGGGAAGAGCCGCCCTGATTGTTCCTCAGGTCAAAGAGGATGCCTTCCACTCCTTCCTTATCCAGGCGCCTCAGGTTGGCCAGCACGTCCGCCGCACAGCCCTGCTCGCCGGCGTAAAACCGGGGCAGGCGGATGTACCCTACTCTGGGTTGGCCAGGCCCGCCTTCCAGCACCCACGCCATGGCCCGTGATAAAGCATATTGCTCCCGGGGTATGGCAATGTCTTCCGTTGCGCCGCCGGGCTGCCTTACCCTGATGTTGGCCGTCGAACCGGGCTTGCCCCGGAGGTAGCCGCCCACCTCATTACCTGATAAACCGGCAAAGTCGATGAAGCCGCCACCTTCGGCTGATATGCCCAGCAGTTGGGCCCCTGCGTTGACCCGCCCCGTTTTCCATGCCGGGCTGTTGGGGATGACTTCCGTGATCCGGGGGTGCGTATCGGTGATGTCAAACCGGATGCCCGTGCCCACCAGGGAGCGGTGGTAGGCGGCATCCCACTTCGCCTTTTCGGCGGGAGAGAGAAAGGAGGACTGATAATCGTTAACCGCTAAATAAGAATTGATAAGCGCATGATACAATTCCTCTTTGGGCCGGCTCTTCCCTCCGGCCTCCAACAGGCTATAGGCTGCTTCCAGGAAATGGTTCGTAGCGTTCCTCATATCATTATCGATCCTGAACTTATAGGCTTTCAACTGATCGAGTTCCGTGGCTGTCAACCGGTTTTTATCTCCATTCAGTTTTGATATAAAATGATGAAACACGGCCGCCGACAGGCTGTCGTCTATGGGCAGGGGCCGGATGTGGTTTCCCTCAACGGTGGCGATCACCTGGCTGAACAGGGCGGGGTCGCAACAATCCTGATCCTGGGCGCGCCCGCAGCTGTAGAGGAGGAGGAGGAATAAGCAAAAAAAGGGTTTCTTCATGTCAGAGGTGTTTTAATATAGTCAGGCGGAGCCGAATCCTTCCTTGTCCTGTTCGGTGAACAACCTCTTCCTGGCCACCCGAAACAAAAATTCGACGATGAGCGCCCCGGCGAAAGTGATGAGGGTGCCGTAGAAAGCCGCCGGGTGCGACCGCCACTGATAGCGCATCAGGGCGATGAATACGGCGGACAGGACCAGCAGGTTGAAACTGAGCACAATGATATTCCCACCGTATTCTTTTCGCAGTTTGATGTGGGAGATCACGACGAAGAGGTAGAGCACGGTAAAGACACTGCTCGTAATGGTGGCAATGTCCCCCAAATCGAACAACAGGGCGAACAAGAGGCCGATTCCGGTAGTGATGTACAACCCTTCGGTGGACTTGAACCACACTTTCCGTTCGAAAAATTCCGGGAGTTCGCCGTCTTTGGCCAGGGAATAGGCAATGTTGGCGCCGCCAAAAATGGCGGCATTCAGAGCCGATGAAATGGAGAAAAGAGCGCCGATGGAGATGAGGAAAAAACCGAAGTTGCCCAGGAAAGGCCGGGCAGCCATGGCCAGGGCGTTTTCCTTTGCCTTCACGATATCCTGAAGGGGAAGATTGCCCAGGGTAGTCATTGAAATGAGGACATAGATGAACAGGACGATCACGATGCTTGAATAGATCGCAATGGGCACGTTTCGCCTGGGGTTCTCCAGGTTTTCGGAGGCATTGGTGATCAGCCCGAAGCCCATATAGGACAGGAAGAAGATGACGGAGCCGTTGACCATCCCCATAGTGTGGCCGTAGTCGAAATCGGGCCTCAGGTTTCCCCATTGGATGGCCCGCAGGCCGACGATGATGAAAACGAACAGTATGGTGAGCTTGGTGATGACAATGGCGAATTCCGACCGCCCCACCGCCTTGCTGCCGAAAAAGTTCAACCCCACAAACATCAGGATCAGAGCAGCTTCGGTAATGGCGAAGTTGAGGGCATTGGTTTTCAGGTGAACCAGGGGCAGGAAATACCCGGCAAAGCCCTTGGCCAGCAATGAGATCGAAACCACATAGCTCATCCACAGCAGGATGCTCAGCGCCCCGGTTACCAGGCCGTCGCCCAAACCTTTCAGGATGAAACCGATGGGGCCGGCATTGGAGATGATCTTTGAACCGAGTTTGGCATAGGAATAGGCCACGACGAAAGCGTAGGCGCCGGAGAGGAGGAAGGCTTCGGGCAAATTGTGGCCGGCTACCTGCGCCCCCAATCCGAAAACGGAAAAAATGCTGGCGCCCACCATGGCGCCGACAGCCATGGCTATGACTTCAATCAGGCTGAGTTTTTTCATGGTTTATCGCTTTGATTTCAGACAGGTTCTGTTCAGGTGGCAGGTACTTTCAAAGTGCCTGCCACCTCACTGCCCGATCCAGGCGCGGCGGAGTTGCTCCTGTTCCGAGGTCCTATCGGCCATTTCAGTAACCGCCCCATCCTCCAGCGTCAGGCCCACCTTTTCCAGCATCACCTGCAAAGGCAAAGGTTCTGCGCCGGCAATGTAATTGTCGATGAATGCTCCGATCTCCGGGTAGCCGCTGATCTTGACGATCTCATCGAACAGGGCATCATCTTCAAACGGCCGGCCCGGGCCGTATTTTTCGATCAGGTCGAGCACCAGGTTCTGGACGCCGTACTGCCCGCCGGACAACTCCCGCAGCCGGATGTCCAGGCAAAGGTTCACCAGGGCGCCTTTTAGGTAGAAATTGTAGTATTGATCCTGCATTTCCCGCGCGTGGATGCTGAGTTCCGTCAGCGGGATGGTATTGTCGAAATCTTTCATCCCCAGGATCTTGCGTTCTATATTCCTGAGGAAGCCTTCAAGGGTTTGCAGCCCCGTTTTTACCGGCATGTGCATGGTGAAGTACTCCGTCATGCCCTCGTACAGCCAAAGGTGTTTTGAGAACTTCGGGTGATTGAAATCGTAATCGGCGATCTCGCGGGAGTGCAGCCCCAGCGGCATCAGGGTGTGGAAGAACTCGTGGCTGGCGATGCCATAGACATTCTGCCTGATGGCCTCCAGGTCCAGAGGCATGTACAACAGGATGAGGGTGGAACGGGAATGCTCCAGGCCGTCACCGATATATGCGTTAGCCTTCTCATTCAGATTGTGGTAGAGGAGGAAGGTGTATCTGTCCACCGGAAGTTTTCCGCCCAGATACTTCGCCTGGCTTTCCAGCAGGGGCCGGATGTATTGGGCGATTTCCCCCGAGATGGGTTGCCCGGAGGTGGAATGGCAGGCCACCTCCACCTCGATGCCGGGCAATTCCAGGATCGCCGTATCCGCCGGAGCATAAAGGATGGGGTTGTCCACCAACTGGTGGTAATCCCGCACTGAGAATACATCCAGCCCGGCAGTAGTTTTATTTCTATCCCGCTCCAGGCTCGTTGCCCCGTACAACCCTTCCGGCTTGGTGATGCTGATCTGAACGGACATGTCCTCGAAGCCTTCGAAATATCCGAAGAGGCAGTTGGTGTTGATCACGAAGCTTTCCGGCTTGAACGAACTGGCGGCGGAACGGTAGAAGCCTTCCTTCAGGTTAAAATCGAAATCTTCCCAGACGTCATCGACGCGGTAGGTTATGGTGCGGAGCTCCCCGGCATTGGAGATCTCCCAGCAGTTCTCATCCACCTGGCGTATGGCCAGCGGGTTCCCGTCTGCATCGGCCGCTTCCACGGAGCTGATGTATTGCCCGAAGTCCATGTCTCCGTATATGCCGGGCACGATCTTCGGGAAGCAAAAGGTGGCGGTGGGCTGTTCCCAGCCGGTAAGGGTGAGGGAAACGCTGAGTTGGCCGCCCTCCAGCTCGTTGAGGTTGAGGGTGTAAGCATAGGTCACTGCGTTTCCGGGAGAAAGGCCCTTTTGGGCAGTAGTACAGGAAAACAGCACGATGGTGAAAAGAAGAAGCGGGAAAAACCTCATGTTCGTTGGTATTCTTTTGGTGGTGCACATTGTACTGACGCCGGAAATTAGGTTTTTGTTGACAGGCTGTAGGATCTTTTTCGACTAATGTCGGGTGGTTTGGGGTGAGCGGATCCTTTATTTTTCGGCTTTCAGTGGTGATTAACATCACTGACCAAGATCATTGCGAATATCCTCCCTTTCTTCTTTATTTATAACAAAAAAATGGCAAAGCGAATAGTAGTTTTCGGTTTGTTCATTTCCGCCTTCTTACTTTATTGCTCTGCCAGAGATCCGCATGATGCAGTGGCGGAAACGGCTTACAACAGCGTTGAGAAATCAACAAGTGAAGTATTGAAGTTCAAAAAAGTATCGTACATTGATCAAACGGGTACTGGCCTGGAGGCCTTCAGCCTCCTGATGCCGGCCGACTGGCAGTTTACAGGAGGCATCACCTGGATGCTGGATGTGCCCATGATGCCGGCCCGCGCCGCCTTCCGGGCTTCGGACCCCAGCAGCAAGGCGGCTTTTGTGACTTATCCTTCCCATTGTTTTTATTGGCCGCAGGACCCGGTGAACCAAAGCCTTTTCCCGCCGGGGGCCCGGTACTTTGGAATGGAGGTTAAATATCCGGTGTCGGCGCTGGAGGCCCTCACCAATATGGTCTTGCCGCAGGAACACGGTAAGGTGGAGATCCTCAAGGCCGAACCGCTACCTGAACTGGTCAAACTGGTGGGCGCCGGTAGCCAGGGTTACGCCGAAGGCGCCAAAGTGAGGTTCCGTTTTTTTGACGGCAATGTCATGGTCGAAGAAGAACTGTACGGAGTTGTGGAAGTGCTTAACATTCCCGTCCAGTCCATGTACGGACAGTACAACAACTACCTGTGGTACGTAGAGTATCTTTTCGGGTTTCAGGCAGAACCCGGACAACTGGAGGCCAACGCCAGGATATTCCAGGCTATATCCTCCTCTTTCCATCTCAACCCGCAGTGGTATGCCAAATACAGCCATTTGATCGAATACCTGGCCCAAAACCAGATCGAACGCATCCACAGCCTCGGCGAGCTGAGCCGAACCCTAAGCCGCATGAGCGATCAGATGCGGGAAGAAAATCTCCGGCAATTTGAAGAAAGAGGCCGTATCTACGACCAGGGAGCGCAGAACTTCAGCGACTACATGCTGAACATCGACCGCTACTACGACCCTTTCGAAGGGCGGGAAGTAGAGCTGCCGAGTGGTTACCAGTACGCATGGTCGAACAACCTGGGAGAGTATATCCTCACTGACGACCCCAATTTTAACCCCGGCGTAGAATCGAACCTGCATTGGGAGAACATGGACAGGAGCGGGCATCAGTGAGCTTCAAGATAGCAAAAGGATCAAAACCTGCCGGGTAGGCTGTTCAAAATAAAGGTTTTTTAGAAAAAAGTTCTCTATACTTTTAGGGCGGCTCAACCTTGTGGAATTCGCAAGGCGACTATTCCACAGGGCCAACCTGCCGGCGTTTTGGCGAGGCACCGGTTTTGGGTTAACCCGGCAGCGTTTATCGAAGATGCTGGACAACGCATTATGAAAATTCTCCAGGCCGGCCCTTAAGCTGCCGCTCTTCCCGTATCTCCCCAATGTGATAATAGGCGATGATCTCTTCGATCAGCCCCCCTTTTACATAATACCATTCGCTCACATCCAACCGGAAATCTCCCTGGATGGCTGTATAGCGGACACAGGCTTTACCGTTAGAGTCATCATAGATCCCGTCGTGTATCTCAAAACGATACCCCAGGAATTTGTCCTTGTTTTCTTCTACCTGGCTGATGTACAGTTTTTTCCCGTCGATGGTGCCGAAGGGGCTGGTGTGTTTGAAATTTTCGGAAACGGGCAGGTGGAGGAAATCTCCCTTGTCCCATTTGTCAAACCAGTTTTTTACCAATGCTTCTAAGTTCATATTTCGGGTGATTTTGGTGATGGTTAATAATCCGAATACTCCGTTGGATAAAGCAGCATGATATCCGCATGGGAAACGTTGTTCTGATATTTGGGCATAGCCGACAATGCTTTCCATTCCGGGGAATTGACAAATGTTTCCCAATGCGCCTTCCGGCTTTCCATATCAGAAAAGGTAGTCATATACATCAAATTGGGCATCCTGGAGCCGGAGAGCACCTCTCCATAAAATACCGCATTGAACCCCAATTTATCAAAGAGGGCAACCTCTCCGCCGGCATTGAACATGTCCACTTTGTTCCGGTAGTATTGCTCCGTGGGCGATTCGTAGCTCCTCAGCTCATAGACCCGCTGAGATCGTGGGCCTTCCAGTTTCGGGGTCTGCATTTTCGGCATGTCCGTAAAGGCTTTCAGCAAGGTGGATTCAATACGCTGATAGGGCGGTTCTTCATGGGAGGCATTGATGTAATCCTGTCCCGCCGTGAGATATTCTTCATCCTGGGCGAGTTTTTCTTCGAGCGTAAGAAACTGCTCCATGGAAGTGAAGGGAATGAGAACAAAGGTTTTCTGAATGGTATCCGTTTCATTTGTCCGAAGCTTGAACACGCCGACAGTAGTGATGCCCAGCCTTTTTAGCCCAGGCAGGAAAGCTGCCTCAAGGTATTGATCAGTAGCCTTTACCTCATCCTCGGTTAGGAAGGTATAGGTTTTCAGCTGGTAGAATGCTCTGCCTTCCGCTGCCGGCTGCCGGGTTTCGGGTTCATTGGCACCGGCCTGTTCGCAGTTGGTGGCGGCGATGGATAGGATCGCAATAAGGGCCAGATTGGCTACTTGTCTCATATTGTTGGTTTTCTTGTTGACTTTCAGGCCGGCCACTACTCCAGGTGATATTCTTCCTGAATAAAGGCGATCAAACTTTTTCCTTCCTCATCAACAATTTTCAGCCAGCTGATCAGCCCGACCAGGCCCTTGTTCCACAATTGAAGGTTGGCGTAGGCCCGGTTCAGGGACCGTTTCCCCTGTTCGGTTAAAGGTACGGGAATGTTCTCATTTTTATCCAGCCGGATGAAATCGAAAAGCTCGCTGTAATTGGTCATTTCACTGAGCGCGCTGTACATGAGGTTTGACTGTACGTAATATTTTCTTAAGGTCTGGTCGTACTCCATTATTCGGTCAGAAACGGCTTTATTCCTGATCAGCCTCAGCTCTCCGCTGTTTTTTAACTGTTGGATGGTCCGGTCGTTGGAAACGAAAACTTCCAGCCCCAGGCTTTTGCTCCACAGCCGGTAGGCCTCGTTGGAGTTCTCCATTATCTCAGGAGATGACAACAGGGTTAATACACTATCAATGCCGGCATTTATCCTCCTCAACTGCGTCAATATTTTACCGGACTGGAGGGTGTCGGATTTAATATCCTCCACGAGGGAGTGAATGTATTCTTCCTCGCGCTGGTGTTCTGACAACCGCTCGCGCCAGTTCTCCGCTATGAAGCCGCAGAAAACGGCCAGGAAAAGCATTAAGAATTCAAATAAATAGTTCCAGGCCCTTTTTTTGGGCGCCCGCTGCCGGCTAGAGTGGTGGGACAAGAGAGCCTGAGTTTCCGTTTTTGCAGGCGGGTTGTCAGGCTCAGGAACCGGAATATTTGCATCCTCTGTTTTTCCCGATTCGCTGCCTGTGGAGCTTTTCAGGTTTTTGTCATCGGGAGGGTCAGCCTTTTTTGCCATTGGTTTATCGGTTGGTTGTTTTTTCCATTACAGGTATTCTATATTTTTTATATCTCGCCTGATCACCTTCCATTCATTATTTTCCTTTATAAAATGAAGAAGGACACGGTTCCGTTGATCGTAAAATTCAGCACCATTGATTTTTTTTATAGTGTAAGCTAATTCTATTTGTGCTTTATTTTCGGCCTGCTCGATAACATTGATTTTTTCAATTTCATAATCCAGATCATAAACATCAAACATTTGTTGCGTAAAAATTCTATTCCCCTCAACACCCTTCATGTTTTCAGACATGATACTCATAGCTTTATCCAAATCTTCATCTTCCATAGCCTGAATATTTTCTCGTACTAATTGAATGAGTGCATTATCAGAAATTGAACCTGATAATATTTGTTCCGAAGAAGTATTGTCTTCAGAGGCTGATCCATCGCCCACTTTTCCGCTGGTATTACATTGCATTGCCAGCGTACAAATGATTGATAGCATAAATGTTCTTTTCATCTTCCCTGCTTTTGGATAAAAAATTATACCACCATTTCCTAAGAGCTTGTTTGGAGGCCGCTTTTGGAGATAAAAAGTGTCAATTTTTTGATGAGACAAGGCGCTTTTTGAAGTGCATACCCGGGGGTACGGACGAAAAAAGCAACGCCATATCAGCAAAAAAGGGGCATTTTTTAGCCCAAAGTGTGGCCTCCAAACAAGCTCTAAGAGCTTGTTTGGAGCGGGTTCGTCATGAAAATCAAGGAGTTATGGTTTTGGCTAAGCCTTTTTTGGCGCGTTTGGCGGGTCAAAAAAGCCATAAAAGGTGACGCCAGGTTCATAAGTCCTTGATTTGCAGTAGGAGCAAGCTCCAAACAAGCTCAAAAACTAACTATTCCCATAAAGATTCAAAGCTAATTCAAGTTGGAAAGTGCCAAAAACCGGTTCCAAAAATCATGGCGCCATTTATCCAGCAGCCGTTTCCATGATCAGGCTTCGCAAATGGGTTAATTTTACTTTTTACGGCTTCCGGGTAAGTTCGAAACTTTTCCTCTACCCGGCGGGGCTGGATGATCTTCAGGTTTTTCATTTTCCGGGCATTCCGTTCTAGAAATCCTTAAACATAAACCGCTTATACATTGCTATTGGCATCAGTCCCATTGCTCTTCTTCGTTTGTCCAGGTTTTCTATATCTTCAGTTTCTACTAGTTCAACCTGTCCTCTTTCCCAAAAGCGCAAACACCTAAATTAGAGATTCCGATCTATTTGAGCTATTGGCTGCTAACTCCGCTGGGAGGATTAGATTGGCAGACCAGTAAAAATTTGGAAAATTAGAGCCATCCCCTGGCCCTGGGGAATACCAGCTTTCGGGTATGATTTGGGGAGCCTATCAGTGTATTACCGATATATTTTTCATTTCCGCCCAAAAATAACTGCTTTGACTTCCCCACGCCCGAATAGCTAGAGCGGCAATATTGTCTATCCGCTTTCTGATATTATTAAACCTAAGCGTAATTGGGGCGGAAAAATCTGCGATCAATGTTTTTTGGACATTGCTCCCCGTTGAAGATTGGTCAGCAATGATCATTTCACTGGGATTGAACTGGCTTTGGTCCGCAGCATCATAGAGAACCGTTTCATTGTAGATAGTTAAACTCGTATTCTCCTGAAGTACGGTAACCTGCAAATTACATTCGATAGTCTGCTGACTTTGCACACAACCTTCAAGTTCAAACAGTAAGTTATTGTTTTTCCAACTAGGGGCATTGTTAGCAGGGTAGGTGGGAGTAGCGGCAGGCGCACCTGGTGGGGGCAATGGCATTTGCCCGCTTATCTGGCTGGATGCCGCTGGCCTGTTTAATGTTCCGATGAGCTGCTCCATTTGAGGCGTTTTGGCGAAAGTGGCGCGGGCGTTGGCTACTGCTTCCTTCTTTTTGTTGATGGCCCGATAAGTGACAGTCAGGAAATCACCATTATCTACAATATCTCCCTCGATAGTCATCTTTATCCCGGCCAGGGGGCCCTTTTTAATACTGAAGAGTGCAATCGTTCCAAGAACAATCGCTGCAGTGCCTAGCTCTTCGGTCGAAAGTTTGCCATCATTGTTATTGTCGGCGTTGTTGCGTTGTTGTTCGTAAGAATTTTGATTCCCCTGGTTGGTGTTGGCCTGATTCGTTGCTTGTTTACGTTGTTGGGCCTCGTGTTCCGCAATGGCTTCTTCGTATTGTTCAACCGGTACGACTTTGAATTTCTTGGTGGTGTTACCAGTCAAATAAAAATTGAGTTCTTTAGAGAAATACTCTCCAATCTCCGTATTTGGCACGCCATTAAAATCAAGCCGTGTAATGGCTATTTTTTTTGCTCGCAGGGCATTTAATTGCCGAGTAAGATCATTCGCAACCTGACGCATTTTTTCGTCAAAGTTGTATTGAGCAGAGGCACTTACGGAGATAAAAAACAGAAAAAGAGCGAAAGTCTGGGGTATTCGAAACATACTGACTGATAAATTGTGGCTAAAGCCGGTTAAGAAAAAAATCGAAATCGTAAATGGATGGAGCCCGTCCGTGTAAATTTAGCTGAGCACTGTTATCTAGAAAAGTAGTGGCAAATCGCAGTACAGCGACATGCGTTTGATTAGCCCGGAGCGGATAAGTAACCTGGTGGCCACTTTGGCGTTCCTGAATGAAAAGCCGCATCGGCGGGAGCCGGCGGTTACCCACTTGCAGCCAGGAATTATCGCGTGTAAGGGTCAAGGACTCGCTGCGGCCGGCGCTGATCAGGTGAAAGGTACAATCAATAACGGTTTGGTTGACCTGACAGCCTTGAAAATCAATGCGAATCGGGCCACTGGTAAACGACTGTGGTAAGCCATTGGCAGGAGAGATAGTATGGGTAGAATCTTCTTTTGTAATAGCTGTGTGTTCAGGGGTTTCCGTGGCGTTATAAAGTTTATCCACTGAGGGTATGCGGGTAAGGTAGGCCTTAACTAAAGACCGAGACGTTTGACTTTCGAGGTGCACATACTTTAGATAGATCACATAATTATTCGATCGCTGGTATATATTACCGTACACGATCACCGAAATGCCCGCCATGCGCCCCAGCCGGGGAATGGTGGTTTCATTAAGTAAGCCTTTAGCACCCAGGTTCGTTTCTGCGAGTAATTTTTTAAAATGACTCCGGTCAATGATAGAAAAAGCATCGCTTTTATCACTAAGCCGAAAACTCAGTTCGTCAGCAAGCTGTTTCCCCAACGGAATTGCCTGTCCATCTTCGTCCAACAAATCCCCGATCGCAACATTTTGGCCTGCTAATTTCTCGCTGGCTGCTTCGGAAAAACCTGAAGCCATAGTTTCCAATTCAGCATCCAGCATCGCTTGCGCTGTTAAGAGATGCGAAGCTAGTAATAGAGGAATTACGGAATAGAGCAGTTTATTTAATGACATAAATTGAATGGTAAAGTGTTAAAATCCTGGCTTCGCAACATATTTTCCAGATAAGATTTTTCGGCACTCTTTTCGTTAGCCAGCGGGCCTGAGCCGGCGGTGCTGATGACAGCATGATAGCTCCTGCCACTGGGGATATGAATAACGGTAATCTTGGTAGTACCGCTGACCGTCAAGAACTTCACCCCCTCTTCTTCGCTAACCGTTTTTTTTAAGTCACTAATGGCATGACAAATACAATTCAATCTGTTCTTGAAATCCAGATCGTCCAGGAAACCCCAATTCCCCTTTTGGTAGTATGAACTGAAGTCGGCGACAAACTGGCTATTTAACCCGAACGGATCGGACGAAATTCCCTTTGACCTTCTTAAGTAGTTAGTGAGTTCGCTTGTGAGTTGATCCCGGTAAGGGCCTTCTGCCAATAATGCCATGTCCAGATTGTCGGCCTGAAGATAATCTGTACCGTGCCTTTTTACGGGTGAAGCTGAAGATGGAAATTCATACCCGTCATTTTTCGAAAGTTCAGTTTCCTTTGGGGTATTTTCTTTGGCCTTTTTGGAGCCAGGCGGAGTATCCTCATTCGAAGTGGATGCTTTCCCTTCGAGAATTAAGTCGTTAATATTCTTTTTAAATTCTCGAAACACCTCTAGTATTTTTTCTTGTCTCTCTTCTTCACTGAGCCGTAGATCCTGACAATAAATCCGCTCGAAAGTACAGGCGACTAAGCGGTAAAGATTGGCATTCTGTGTTTTTTCCAGGTCTGCCGGCCTGGTCATTTGGAAAGTTCTGGTAACACGGCCTTCTCTAAAAGAAAGATCAATCCCACCACTGGCCTCCGCATCTACGAAATCTTTGACAGCATTGTTTACTTTTGCCTTTATACTCGGAGATATTTCCTTGTTCCAGTCAGATTTAATTACCTGGCCCTGTTCATCATAGGCCAATGGGATAGAACAGGTTTCGCAGGGGGAATGTACAGGTTCAGAAGGCGCATCAGTAAATATATACCATGCGGTGAGCAGGCCACCTAACAGGAGGAAGAGTAAAAATGCAAAGAGTATATTCCGCATAAATGAACTTAAATACTTATTCAAATATATAATTTTTCAGTAACTATTCAGCACGCTTGGCGTGCTGAATAGTTACATTCTCATTAACCCATTGGCGTACTTCCTTATCCGAGATATTTACCTTGAAAGATATTTCCTCTTCTTTCTTATTGTTTTTTCCTTTTTCTATTTCTTCTGATAATTGCATCTTTTCTTCCCAGTCCATTTTGAGTGGTTCCTCACTCCATTTCACCTCATCAAAGTCAGGGTCATACGCTATGTCTTCATCGCTGTAAAAGATATCCTGCTCGGGTATGACTATGCCATATTCAGCTAATATCAATGCATCAACCAACTGCGCGCACTTGAGTTTCTTTTAAGTCTTCAATCACCACACCCTCAAGACTTTCGTTTTTTCTAGCCATTTCTATAGCTTGCTCAATTTTCAGTTTCATCTCCCAATTGTTTTGATAAACTATTCTCAAGATAAGCTTTTGTCTCCTTTTTACTTGCTTGTCTCGCTGAAATTATCCGAATCACGGCTGATCTGATTGTGTACACCATCGCACCCAATATTTTGCTTAATGTCTTTCATGTTCTCATAATTCTCAACTCTGTTGAAGAATCTCCACGAAATTCAACAGCATTTTCATCTTGAAAAGCCTCTTTTGCTTTTTCAAAGCTTATCGAATGTTTTTCTCGATTCGATTTGTTTTTATTTTCATCCCATTCAAATTCCAGCATATCCGGCAGTTGTTTTCTTATTATTATTTTCCAGAACATTTTATTTCGGATAAACCCTCCAAACAAGCTCTGAGGCGCTAAGGCCTTTTTTCTGGAGTTCCGGATTCATTGTTGGATGGTTGGATTTTTTTTGTCCAGGCACTTATTCGTGTATTTGTAAATTGGCGGCTGGCATCCTGCAACTGCGTGTCTATCAATAATATCCAACCTTAGGCTGGTAGCCCACGGCCAGGAAAAGCATCAGGAATTCAAAGAGGTAGCCGCCGGCCTTCCTTATACGGACAGGATGCCGGTTACGGGCGCCGGGGGGAGAAGGGAGCGCTTTTTTGTTTTTGCTTCCGGGGATCAGTTTTTTTGCCATTGATCTATCTGGCTGGGTTATCAATCGTATTTATTCACTCTTTTTCAGGCTTTCTATTTTCATTCTGGCGTGTTCATTCCCCGGATTGAGTTCAAGAGACTTTTTATAATTGCTGATTGCATTTTCCTTGTTTCCCAGAGCTTCGCAGGCCTCTCCCAGGCTGTCATAAGCATTAAATGAATGGGGGAAATTTTCTGTATTCAGGATAAAGAATGCCAATGCCCTGGCCCTGTCACTTTCATTTTTGCTTCGAAGCATGTTATAGCCAATTCGGTTCACGAGGTACTCCGGGGGGCTAAAATCCCAGGAAAGCCGCCGGGAGAGCGATTGGAAATGTTGAATCAGCTGCTCTTTACTGTCAATATCCCGATAGTAAACTCCATAGCCTTCAAAAATGGCTGAAATCCCATTATAAAAAGCAATTGGTGGGACAGAACCGTGGTTTTCATTTTCGAAGTATTCCAGTTTGGCGGGAAACTCACCTTCACATTTACTATTCAACGCCTCGTAAAATCTTACATGGCGATCCCGGTTCCTAATATTTCTTTTTCCCCAATTAGCCGTCGCGATGTAAATAAACCGCTTAAAAGAATTAACCGTTACGGCATTTAATTTTTTGTCCATAGTTTCAGCATCCCATGTGCCAAAGCTTGGGTCAACGGCAATGAATGCATTGAAAAGTGTCTCTTCTTTCATATAGGCATGAGTAGCCAGCAAACCACCTAGCGAATGTCCAAAAAGTATTCGGTAAGGCTCTGTTCTATACTGCTGATCCAACTCGGGAATAAGCTCATTTTCCAAAAAGCTCAGGAAGCTATCCCCACCGCCGGAATCATTTTCCCGCTTTGTAATTATTTTGTCAGGGGTAAAGTCTCGGCGCCGGTTAACATTTTGAACAGCGACTACGATCATTTCCGGAATCCTCGTGTTCCCATTGTATCCAGCGCTCATATAGTTTACCATACCTGTTACAGCCCTGAAATGTGCATTTCCGTCGAGTGCGATAAGCACCGGATATCGCTTATAGGATGCCCCTTCGTTGCTGTAAGATTCGGGAAGGCCAACCCAATATTCTCTGTCTTCATTCAAAATACCGGAATGTAGGATATGTTTCTCGCCGATTACAATTGGCCCGGTATCCTGTGATTTTACCTGATTAATCCCGATTAGGAAAAAAAGTACTGCGATGATGTTTTTACTCATTTTGTTGTTTTATACATGATTGGCAACCTTAATGTAATGGTGGATGGTTTTTTCAATGCCATTTTGTATTATCGAATTTACAACTCCCATATCCATTTATTACCCATGTTTTATCCAATTCATTTACCCAATAAAGGGAGGCCTTTAACGGCATGATACTGCAGCGCTAAGGCTATGCAATCTTTCAGCTCCTCTTCCGGCACCTCGTCATCGAGGCCGAAACAGATCGCCCGGTTCTTTTCATATCGGAAGGTGTCTCCGTACACTTCCCGGAAGGTGGGGACCAGCTTGCTGGTACATTTAAAATACACGGCATACTGATCGGGAGTCTTGGCTTTCCAGTCTATTCGGATCGTACTGCCTTTTTTCACCAGATAGCTCGGCTCTCCCCATTTCAACGTTTCTTCCATTTCTTCGATCTCCTCTATGTCCGCGGCTGTTTCAATGATCAGGCTTCGCAAATGGGTTAATTTTGCTTTTACGGCTTCCGGGTAAGTTCGAAACTTTTCCTTTACCCGAGGGTCTTGCTTGATCTTCAGTGTTTTCATTTTCTGGTTTTCTGTTCTAAAAATTCTTAAACATAAACCTTTTATACATTTCTATCGGCATCAGCCCCATTGCTCTTCTTCGGTTGTCCAGGTTTTCCATATCCTCAGTTTCCGCTAATTCAACCGTCTTGTTGACCGGGTCCACTTTGGCAAACTGGGTTCCGTACCGTTGTTTCTCTCCCTGGTGGATCTTGATCCTGTCATAAAGGTAAGCATAACTCTGGCCCTCCAGGCCTCCCTTTTCAACGGCCGCTTCAATGTTCTCAAGCTGGGACCTTTGCCATTCCTGATCCCCGTCGGCATGCTGGATCATCAGGAATACGCCAAACATGGCGTCTTCGGCACTTTCTATTTCCCCCCCGTTAACGGGAATATCAGGATGGATATGAAGGCTTTTGTCACGTTTTCCGTGATCGGATGTTCAATACCCATTACCGCCCTTAAAAACAGGTCGGCCAGTTGGTTGATAACCGGAAAGATGCCCAACAGAAAAATGATGGCCAGCTGGACAGGCTTTCGCCTTCCTGACACGGAGAATGTCCTCCATAAACGAAATTGCCAGATAAAAAAAATGGCAATATAGGCCATGCTCAGCAACAGCATGATCAAAACGACGCCCGCCCATTCGGCTTCTGTATGGGGATCATGGACAAAATACCCGGTTTCGATGATGATCCAGGCTAACCATAAAAACAGGGCCAGTATGGCCAGGCCGAGTACGGATAGGAAGAGGAATTCAATGTTATTAGTCTTTCCTGCCATGCAAACTTTTCATAAGTTGAAGCAAATCATTTCTCTTTCTTTCATTTTGAATTCTGCTCAGGTTAATCCAAACTTCCTCTCCATTCTTTAGTTTTAATACAATTTCTTTTTCGCTGGCATCAATTTTGTCAATTTCATCAAATGGCACCTCTTTCCTTTTGGCATATTTCCCAAGTTTCAAATATATTTCCTGATTTGCTATCCTGAGATAGTATTGCCCGGGCCTGATCAGTGGCCTGCTTCCATTCATTCCGAAGACTAAAAAGCCCAATCCTCCCAGGATTGAAATTAACCCGACAGATAAGTTTAGAATGTTTTCCTGTTTCAGGTATTCAAGGATTTGAGTTATCCCATAGATCAATAATCCTATCCCACCAAGGGCATTAGCTATTTTAACCCATTTCCCGGGTGGTTGATAGTCTCTGATGAAGTCGTAATCGAATTCGTAATTCATGTTTTGAAAAATGGTCTATGGTCAATTTTTTTCTGTGTTGGTTGAGAACGCCCTGTTCTTCTTATTCGCCAACTCCTATGATTCCAATTCTTTCCGCATTGGCAATAAAATCCCTGCATTCAGGATCTTCCCCGTTTTCGCACAATGGCCTTGCATCACGGAATGATGCTCCTCAGAAGACACCAGGAATCAACCGGTAACGCACACGGCGCACATAATCCTGATACCCTGGCAATTCTTCCTGTAAAGTTTTATCTTCCAGCGCGGTCCTTACCACGGCAATGATCAGCGCTACTATCACTGGAATGATTGTCCAGACGGAGCCTAAAGCCAGCACGATGCCCGGCAGCGCCAGAACATTTCCAGCATAACCAGGATGCCTTACCATCCGATACGGCCCGCTGTCACATACAATATGCCCCCGGTCCGTCTGAATGCGCACCACGCTCGAGAAGAAACGGTTCTCTACCAAAGCCCATCCGGCGACGGTGTATCCAGGCACAATCAAGATGAAACCCAGGATGTTGAGCCATGTCGGGAATGCAGGTGACCACCCAAAGTGGTGGTCCAGCCCCGCCACAATAACCAACAGGAAAGACATACTCACTGCCATTAATGGAGCAAGCACTTTATCCCACGATTTCACATCCTGAGCTTTTCCTAATTTGCTTCGTTCCGCCAGCAATCCCGGGTGCCTTTTTTCCGCCCACATACGTGGGCCTATACCCGCTACAACGATCAGCACGGAATAAAGCCAAGCCTGCCACCAGCCAAGGTCCCATCCGCTTACCAACAGAACCAGTGGAACGAGGAGATGCACAATGATTAATCCAACCAAATATTTAGGGCTTACTTTTTTATGCGCATTTCGATCAACTGTCTTCGATGCCATACTTAAGTGTTCTGAGCGTTTTCTTAAACTCTTGCCTTTTTATTCTATGCGGTGTGCTTTGGGGATGATCCGGCCGGGCCGTCGCCCACCGTAGCAGGCTTCGGCACTCAGGCGGGACAGGCTGTTCAACAGAGCGCCATCGGCCTGCTGCCGGATAGCGGGATCGCGGCGCTACGCCTCGCTTCAATGTCATTAAGTTAAGATGGACAGCCGCCGCTCTATCAGCAGGCGACTTACGCTCGCCTGTTGATTATAGCGGCTTTGCAAAGTCAGAAGGCGAGCTTCCCATCTTCGCCAGGCTTCGATGGGCAGGGAGAGTCTCCTTCTGACAGGGCTAGCCTCTTAACTTAATGACATTGTGCCTCGCTTTGGCGCTTTATTGTTGTGCCTCGTTTTAATCATTTAATTTGTCCGCTTAATTTATCAAAAATCCCACTTATTTGAATTTTTTCATCCAATGTTAACGGTTCAGTAAATTTAGCAAAAATCATATCTATTTGAGGTTTCATTACTTCTATCTCTTTTTTTCCCTTTTTGGTTATTTTAATTCTTTTTGCCCTTCTATCTTCCTTATCTGCAAATTCTTCAATCAGCTTATTCTTCAAAAGACGTTTTATGACTTCTATTCCAGTAGGAGCTTCAAGGTTGTGCAATTCAATTATCTCCATTTTTCTGAAACTTTCTTGAAAATCTAAGTGCAGTAGAAAACTATATTCATCTATTGAAGAAACATTTGACTCTGACAAAACACGCTTAGTCTGCTTTTTCAATTCCTTGTTCAGATACATCAGTTTAAAAGCAATCAGAAGTTCATCATGAGCCGAATGCTTATCTCCATGTTTGCCAGAAAACAGATTGTTGTTCAGCCAAATCACAAAATCCTCTATTCTATTTGCAGAGCTTACGTGTTGAAACTCCTCAATGTATTTGATTATTTCTTTCAGTAAAGTATAGTCCATTACGTCAATTTAGTTCCTGAATGAACAAATTTAAGAAAAAAGTTGTGGTTCTGAAATAAAATCGTAAATTTGCATCAATAACATAGTAAAACAACTGAACTACAATGAATATGAATAATCCAACCTACACGTTTGTATCGGTATCAACGGCAAAGCCAGGCAGATTAGACGAGTTAATCCGAATAGCCAAAGCTCCAAGCGAAAAAATGGATGAAAAACTCGATGGAGTCATTGCCCGGCAAGTTGGTGTTGACAGGGAGCGTAATGCTGTAATTGTTTGGGTAACTTTTGATAAGAAAGAAACCCTTTACCATTTTCTTGAAACGAAAGAGGGAAAAGACGACCACGGTGAAAATGAGGATATGAGCTGTATTGACACGTTTGTAATGTACGACCTTGAACCTTTGAGTGGACGACTTCTTCCTAAAGTGTAAGTACTGTGTCAATAATGTTTTGTAACACTGGGAAAGACCTGACAAGTTTTCTCCCGGGCGCCTTCCGGCAAACTTGTCAAGTCAAACGGCCCGTTTTCCCCCGGGCTTGATTTTTGGCTGGGCGAGATGGCAATCAAGCACAGAAAGCGATATTCGATGGAGTTATTCCTGAAATTAATTTTCGGCGAGCGGATAAAAAATAATTTTTATTATTATTGATTTGGGTTCTTTTACAGTTCTTCTACTAATTGGATGTTATTACCACATGTATCATTAAAAATGGCTACGACTACTGTTCCCATTTCTGTTGGTTTCATACTAAATTCGACTCCCAGTTTCGTTAGTCTATCATATTCTTCCCGGACATTGTCAACGTAAAATTGAGTGTAAGGTATTCCTGCTTTCATCAGTTCGTCCTGATAAACCTTGGAAGGTTCGAAATGATTCGGTGCAGGTTCGAGCAATAATTCCGGGCCGTCCTGATCATATTTAGAAACTACAGTTAGCCACCGGTTTCCTTCACTCAATGGGGCATCCACCTTTTTTACAAATCCCAATACACCAGTATAAAAGTCTAGTGCTTTTTGTTGATCCCTTACAGGGATACTTACAATTCTGATTTTCATAGATTAAAATTTTTGATGAGTACCCTGCAATTTAAGCCAAATATATCACTTAAGTTATTGAAAGTTGCTCGTGAGTGTGTAAGTACATGGACTGCCCGTCTCATTCAAGCCGGGGATTGAATACCAGCCCTTTGGATAGCTCCGCATATCTCACTATTTGTGTCCAGGTACTTATATGTGCATTCGTGCATTGGTACTTGTTGTGCCGGTTTTTTCGAACCCCCAGGGTTTAGGCATTGTGGGCTGCCGTACAGGGCATTCCGCCCCTACTCAAAAACAACATCATCCAGGTAAATTTCATGCGGGAAGCCGTTGCCGGAGGAGAACAAGACGAGGCCGGAACGGATGCAGCTCAGGTCCACCTTTTTGATCTTGATGGTGTATTGCTTCCATTTGGTGCCCAGCACGATGTCCACCGACTTTTTACCGGAGTCCGGAAAGGGTTTGCCTTTGTCGATCAGCCCGAACCCGACGGTTGCTTTTATCCCATCCATACTGGCCTTTGCCCAGAAGCGGAACGTTTTGGCCCCAGACAGGTCATATCCGCCGAGGATATCGCCCCAGTCATTGGGCGGGTCCACAAACCCGACGCCGTACCAGTTGTCTCTGCCCTTATAGCTTATCCTGATGGCGGTACTGCCGGAATGGACATCTTCGGTATGGTCCAGGGCTACTTCCATAGCTTCGAAGTTCCCCATGTATCCGGAGGGGATATAGGGCATGTCGCCGTTGTCCTGATAGACATAGAAGGGAAGGGTGGCCTTAGGCACGAGGTATTTCCTGGCTCTGGCCTTTTCGTCGGCCACTACAATGCCTGTGGAAGCGATGCCGACGTTGTTGTAGGTATCTTTTGCGGCAACATAGATCTTGGCCGGCCCATCCACATGGGGCAGCTTTATTTCAAAACCGTCCGTGGCGTTGCCCCGGGAATTCAGTGGAAGGACCTGGTCCCGCCGTTTCCGGCTGCCCGTCCGTTGATTGTAGTAAAAGCTGATTTCCAGCGCTTCGTTTTCCGCATCTGATACTTTCAGGGACACAGGAACCCAGTCGCCGCCTTTCCCTTCGCCGCCCGGCAATTCGAAAGTTTCGATCGCAGGCACGTAATTGGCCGGTTTCTGGCCGGTGAACGCTTCCCGGATCGCCCAGTATTGCGGCCGGATCATCCCTTTAAAATGGGTGAACAACCAGATGGACAGGAAATCAGCCCCGTTGGCGTAATGAAAAAAATAAACCCCCAGGCAGGAGGGTTCGCTCTTGATCCATTGGGAGTAGCCCCGGGCAATGGCATCGTATTTTTGCCGGTCGGTTGGTTCTACTTTAACCCCGTTTTCCACCTCCTGTATATCCCATTCACCGGTGACCCCGAATTCGGTAACGATATAAGGCTTATCGATCCCTCTCTTCTCCAGTTCCGCCGCCAGCAGGGAAGCGCCGGCGCCGTATATGTTCAACCCGTAAATATCGATGGAGGGAACGTATTGTTGCCACCAGTCCAGCCCGAAGGTCCAGGCTTCTACGGAAGTGACCGGATGATCAGGGTCCAGTTCTTTGATCTTACTGCATATCCTTTCCAGCAGCCTGGAATAGGCTTCCTTCTCGGCGTCGGTAGCCGTATTCAGGTAAACTTCGTTGCCCACGCCCCAGGTGAGTATGGCGGGGTGATCTTTATAGGCCTCTACGGTACGGACGGCATTCGCGTACATCTCCTCCATCCCCTCGGTATCTTCCAGGTAATTGAAGCGGTCGTCGTCTTCCATGCCGGGGCGGCCATGCCGCATCCAGATGCCAACCATGACTTTCATTCCGTATTTGTGAGCAACATCGAGCAGCCGCCGGGTATGCTCATTGGTTCCCCACGTCCGGATGGTATTTACGCCGAGGAATTGCAGGCCCTGAAAGTAGGCATCGTAGTTGTCCACCTCGTCCCCGTATCCAAAGCCCACTCCTTTGACCTCGAAGGGTTGCCCGTCAACCATCAGGCGCCACCCTTTGTCGGTTTTCTCGGTGGTTGTTTGCGCGGATAAAGGAAGGCCGGCGGCGCTGATGAGCAGCAGCAGGGCTATTAATTTATTCATGTTTCGCAATTTAATGTTTGGCCACAGAGTGCTCAGCCACTGTTATTTCTGGCATTAATTTCTGCTCGTATTTGTTCAAGGTTGTATTCAAGCCCCGCCAAAATAAGGACAACTGCGATCTCCACCAAAAAATAAGCCACCCCCAAAACCGTCAGTTGGGAATAGAAGTAAACCACCAGGGCCAGAGACAGGCAACAGTACAGCAGGTTGGCCACCGCAATAACCCTCAGGTAAGGCCTCCGGTTTTCGGAAAGGCGCCAATAGCAACTCAGGGAGTAAACGGCAAAAAGGCCGGCAATAGCCGCCAGCGGGTAGAGCGCTTGCCGGGGCATGCCGAACGCGTGCTCCCACTGCACCAAAACGACGCCCAGGAGAACGGCCGACAGCAGGGCGCCGAGGCCGTCGATCAGGAAGAGCTTTTGGGGATATAAAGTGATCTTCACCATTTAAAAGGGGCTTACTGGCAGCACCCTCCCAGCTCAAACAACGCCGCTACATCCTGCGCCGATAATGCCCGGTTATACACAATGATGTCATCTATCCGCCCGGTGAAGTCCGTTCCGACGAATACGTCGCCCAGATCCTGGGCGATATGCAGATTGGAGCAACTGGCGTTCCCCGAATCCACCTCATCCAGGTTACCGTTGAAGTAGATCCGGTATTCATCGCCGTTCCTGACGGCCACTACGTGGTGCCATTGCCCCGTCAGAGCGGCCATTTCGCCTTCGCAGCCGTTGGACAACCCCGTCACGGCATCGGCCCACACGGAGTTGTTGTGCCCGAATACCGCCCTCCGGCAATCGTAAAGCCCCACTGACCATTCTCCTCTGCGGTCCGGGCACCGCCCCTGATCTCCCCGGGCAAACAGGACCTCGAAGCTGCCGTCGTCTCTGGCGCCCTCCGGCCGGTACCAGAGGGAGAGGGAGAAGGTATTTCGCCCGTTGAGGAAATTCGTGTTGGCGGTGGTTAGAAATTCATCGTTGCCGGTGGTGTTGTCGAACTGGTAGGCGCAGCCGGCATTCCCGTTCCGGTCCGCAGCGGGGGTGGCTGTTGTCGGGTTGCTGAGGTTGTTGTTGTTGGGGGATTCGTCGGCCAGGCTGCCACCGTTGAACGGGTAAAAGGCGATCACGCCGCTCTGCAGGTTGGGGGGCAGGCAATCGACGGTGAATTCTTCGGGTTTGTCACAGCTGAACAGGCCGGTGATCAGAAAGAGCGCGATGGTTTTCTTCATGTTTTCAGAGCTTTAGTGCTTGTATTTAAAACGGAGATTATGTTTTCTTATTTTCTAACCTCCCACCAGAGCTCTGAAGGCATAGATGCCAGCTTTAAAAAAAATCGGATAAATCACGAACAAAGTAAAACTATAATTGCTTATAGTAAAGCTATCTTTTTTAAAAATCTTAAACCCTATGAAGACAAGACTCCTTCTTTGGGCGTTTCTGCTTTGCCTCTGGCAATGGGCTGGCGCTCAAACCCCTTCGCAAAATTCATTATTCAGTGCTTTTCAGATAATCATTTACTAACCATAAAAAAACTTTTTGCTATGATCTACAGGCTCATTCTGGCATTAGTTGTTGTCGTATCATTTTTTTCCTGTGGCGAAGACGGTTTTCCTCTTATTGGCAATACGACAATCCCCGGCGACGATCCGGCACTATCGGGTTCCGGGAATGTGGAAGGCAACTGGGTGGTAAGGCAATTTGTGGATGAAGGAGAAGATGAGACCGCTTCTTTCAGCGGTATCGTGCTGGCCTTCGAACCCGATGGGGTTTTTAAAATGCGCCGGAATTCCAATCTGGCCGCAACGGGCAACTGGAACCTGGAAAACAACGGTAGAGAACTAAACATTGTGGTTCCTGTCTTTGAGAATCAAAACGAAAGCCTGGGAGAGGATCTGTATGAGATACACGATAGCTGGCAACTGTCTGATATCTCAGATGATGAAATACATCTAGTCGAGGAAGACGAGTTCTTTGTGCTGGTTCGGCAGTGAGTTTGTGTTGGGAGTATAATATTACCTCCAAACATCTCTAAGAGTACCAAAGATCCTTTTCTCTTATTTCTTTTTCAGCAAATATCCCCAGCCAACGCTCCACATCGTAGATCGCACTGTGAGCGGAGGGAGAGATGCCCGGGATAATGAGGTCGAATGCATGGTCCGTCTGGGGCAGAAGATGCATCATCGCCGGCACCTCCTTCCCCTGCAGGCGGGCGAACAGGCGGCGCGCAGCTTCCACCGGCGCGATCAGGTCATGCTCGCCGTGGATCAGCAGGGTGGGGGGGCAACCCGGGTGAACGTGGGTGATCGGTGAGAACAGGGCGTAGGCTTCAGGGCGCTCATCCGGGTGGCCGCCCAGCAGGGGCGCCAGGGCGCCGGCGTCCTCTATGCCCTTATCAAAGCCCAGGCGATGGTAGTCGTCGCCCATTCTTTTGATCATCCAGGGGGGCATACCGCAGGGGGCCTCTTTTTGGGGGCGGCCTAGTTCTGCACAGGTGGTGAGGTGTTGATTGGTGTGGTAATAGCAGGCCTCCAGGTCCGTGGGGCCGTAGAGAGAGAGGACGGCGCAGACGCTTGTGTCCTTTCCGGCAAGTGCCTCGGGAGTGAATTTCGGGTCATTACCGGTATATGCCGCCATCAGGGCAAGATGCCCGCCGGCGGAGCCGCCGCCTACGACTATTCTATCCGGATCGACGTTGTAGCTGGCTGCCTGCTCTTTCATCCAGGCGATGGCGCGTTTTACGTCGTGTATCATACCCAACATGTCCGTTTCGGGAGCCAGGCGGTAGGCGATGTCCATCACTACATGCCCCTGGGCAACCAGATGGCGAAAGAACGGCCTCGTCCCCAGGTCCTTGTCGAGCAGATACCAGGCGCTGCCATGCAAATAGAGAAAGGCCAGGCCGGAAGGGGTGATGTTATCGGGTGGCTGCCAAACGTCGCAAAGCAGTTGCCGGCCGGTATCGGGGAAGGCAAAAAAAACGACATCCTGCTCCAGGAGGGGCTCTGGTGCAGCCGGCAGCACCCACAAAGTGCGCCTGGAGAGCCAGCGCTCTTTCTGCCCGGAAGGGATCCGCTGCTCCCAGCCCGGCCCAAAGGCCTGTTCAAAGCCGGTGGAAATGCTGGGCGGGCGGGTGACCCTGATCCGGTGCGCCCAAAAGATCAAGGCCACATAGATGCCGATCCAGCTGATGAAATTAGAGCCCGTAGCCAGGCCTATGGCTCCGGCCAGCAGCCCAACAAGGGCCAGTACGGGGGATAAGGAAGAGACATAAAGCTTCAAGAAAAACCAGGCCGGGTACGGCCAGCGCAGGCGGGTGAAAAGCAGCAGGCTTGCCAGCGCCGCCAGATAGCCGGCTAGGGCGGCGAGGATCTGGAGGATTGCTTTTACGAGGTCCATTTCAATGCCTTTATTTCTTCGATGTGGTAAGGCAGTGGAATCAAGTTTATACTCAAGCTGGTGTTCTGTCCACCGGCTTACAGAAACCCTGCCGGTTCGGGTTCACTCCGCCGGCTTTCCTCTTCCTGCACCTCAGGCGTACTGCCGTCGGCCTCCTCTTCCGGAGAAAGCAAAAGGATGACGGACAGCACGGCTATCCAGAGCAGGAAGGCACCGGTGTAAAAGCGCTCCCACACGCCCATCCCGGGGGTGGGCAAGCCGGCCGACAGCCTGGGGGCTGCCGTTCCTGCCAGTGTGCCGAACACGAGTAGGGCTACCATCGTCACAAAGGAATAAAGGCGGAACCACTTGCCGGGTTTTGCCGCTGCAAACCCGATGGCGAGCAGTATGAGCAAGACGGCCGCCACAGTAAAGGCAACATGCAGAGAATCCGTCTGCGTCAGCTCCATTCCGCGAAGGTGCATCGGAGGCCAGAAAAGAACGATGGCGCCATAGACGGCCAGCAGGAACCCGGCAATGCCGAGGGCACGGCTTTTTCCCGCTGACCAGCGAATGACGCCCCATCCGAAGGCCATGACGAACATAGCATAAACAACGCCAAACGAAACCCACAACTGCCGCGTCGGGGCGCCGATCGCTGACAACTCGCTGACCATCTGGCCGGAAGAACTGTAGCCCTCCCACAATTGAGGCACGAACGCCAGCATGAATGCGTAAAGCAGGGAGGAAAGGAGGCCGGCTCCTAATAATAATCTTGTGAACATGGCTTCTGGTTTTAGGCTAACCTTCCCATATACATAGCCATTAGGGTTAAGATCGGTGAAGATGCGTTTTTCGGAGAGTGGATGAGCCATTGTGATGACATCAATTAGCAGGATATCGGGAAGGTTTCCAATGATTTTGGTCATTGTAAAACGGAAGGGCTAAATTCCTCCGTCGATACCGTACTGGAGTTTTCAGGCGGAGCTTCCAGCAAGGCCTGTGCCATCGGCACAAAACATCGGTAGGGAGCCCCCATAATAGGCCTTTCCGTGCCGTAGGTACGGCACATTTTCGTTGCCTGCATGGGGTTCATTTACCGATGTATAGTCCCTCCTCCAGGTATTCTTCCACAAATTTAGCCAGTTCTGTTCCGTGCAGGTTTTTGGCCACCACCCTCCCTTCCTTGTCCAGCAGAAAATTGGCGGGGATCGTCTGCAGGCGCAGGGCTTCCATGAGGGGCGCGTCATCGCCCTGCAGGTGGGAAGCGTGCAGCCAGCGGCCTGCACCAT
Source organism: Lewinellaceae bacterium (assembly GCA_020636315.1). Taxonomy (GTDB): domain Bacteria; phylum Bacteroidota; class Bacteroidia; order Chitinophagales; family Saprospiraceae; genus JACJXW01. The sequence continues at coordinate 404,550 of JACJYA010000002.1, read as the reverse complement.
CTTTCTCAATCGCTCCTTTCCAGGCCTTTTCACTGCTATCCAGTGCATATCCAATAACCTGAAACCCTTTATCGTGGTGCCGCTCCCATAAGGGCAGCAGAACATCCCGGTTCTCCCGGCGGCAGGGCGCACACCAGGACGCCCAGAGGTCCAGCAAGGTGAGGCGCTCGCCCAGGAGTTGGTACAGCGACACCGTATCCCCGGAAAGCATGGGTAGGGGGAAGTCCGGTATCTGGTCTCCTTTCAGCACGGGAAGCTGTTCCCGGCTGCTTTTTTCGCACAACTGGGCCACCCACGGATGGCCGGGGTATTCGCCCTTCCACTTGCCGCACTGAGCAACCAGGAATTCCGGCACCCGCTCATAATCGCCTTCCGGGCTCACCCACCGGATAGCGGTGAGGGCCGGCAGCAGGTGATCGGTATTTTCGGCGAAATCCATCAATGCCTGTTGGTAGTTCAGCAAAGCTTTCTCTTCTCCCAGGAGTTGTTCCGCATCATGCCCCTCTTCATCGCGTCCCCGCAGAAATTGCTGGTAAGCCTCCAGCCGGATGTCTCTCAATTGGAGTAACGCTGCATTTTCCGGCGATGGGTTCCGGATAGAAAAGCTGCTTTGGAAGTTTTTTGCGGAAGCGGCAACCTCCAGTTGTTCCCCGTTTTTCCAGATGACGGGAAAGTAATTGTCCGTTTCCGGGTTTTCATTGTCCAGCCGGTTGGCGAAGCGCTCTCCTTTTTGTTGGACTGCCAGTTCCAGAAGAATGGGCTGGGGCGAATCGGGCAGATTTTCAAAGGCGAAGCTGCCGTCGGCCTGCACCGCTGCGGAGTCTATCACCTGTCCGGCATAACCGGCAGCTACTTCATCCAGGCTGCGGGGTTGGATTAAGTACACCGCAGAGGCCCAGCTGTTGTCGGGCGGCAACTCCAGTTTTCCGGAAAGCAGCGCTTGTTCGGTGCAACTCGTATGCAGAAAAAGAAGAAAAAGGGAGAGATAGCAAGTCTGTTTCATCACCAGGGAATTAAGGCCCCAAAGATAAATAAGCGGGGGGAAGTTGCCGTCCCTGAATAAAGAAATACATTGAGCCCTGTTATTTCGGGTAATTTTCATGCTCTTTTACCCTCCTCAATTGATTCAGGTGCCTTTCGGTATGGGCGATCCAGACCAGCGTATATTGGTGCAGGTCCCTGATATCCCAGATGCTGTTGGTAGGCTCTCTGAAAATGAAATGCAGCCGGAAGTCCTTATCCGTTCCTTCAATGAGGGAGATCACCTCATCTCTGAACCTGGTAAAATACCGGATCAGCGCCTCTTTTTCTTCAAACCTGCCGATCGGTTCGGCCAGCCAGGGGGCCGTTCCTTTGGCGGGGTCTGTGGCGTAGGCGAGAAGCGCTTCGTCATTCCCCTTAACTTTTTCTACCAGTTCGGGCCTCTCCGGGCTGTGTTGCTGGTAAAGCAGGTCCCAGTACAAATGTTCTTCGTAAACCCCCAGGTGTTCGACAATTTCGGCTATCGACCAGGAATTTGAATCGGGCTTGAATGACATTTGATCTTCATCCAGCTCACGTATCTGCGCGAGGAGCTCTGAGCCGGTGTTCCGGAGCCCTTTCAGTAAAAATGCCCGGTCCTGTTCCGTCCAGAGATTCTGGCTCCAGAGCGTTTGGGTGAAAATAAAAAGTATTACCGCAGTTGTCAATTTTTTCATTTTCATTCAGTTATAGTTTAATTGCTCATCTTTTCCACACTACTGGGCAGCTTGGCCCTATTTGTGTAAATGTGTCCTGTCTCTGCGAGCCAGGTAAAAAAAGTGTATAAGTGTAAATGACTGGCAGCCTTTTTCTTTTAAGTATATGGACTGCCCGTCTCATTCAAGCCGGGTAAAAATTAATGAATTAGCGAATGACTGAATGCCAGCGCCTTAGTTTACCTGTGCACCTATCGGCAGGGCTTCTACCTGCAGCAGCGCTGGCTGCCCTGTGATGAAATTCAGGGGAAGAATGGCCAGGAAAAGGCGGAAGACAAAGTGTGTAAATTTCTTTTTCCGGGTCATGTTCACTTTGTTTGCCGCATCATTTTTTCACCACCTTCTCAAAATACCGTTTAACCTCATCTTTGACCTCGATGAAATACACCCCGCCCGGCCAATTGGCGTTGATGGGGAAAGTAAACGAGTTCCGGCCGGTATTCAACCTTCCCCGGTACAGCTCCTGCACTCGTTTTCCGGAAGGATCGATGAGTCTGATCTGTGCCTCGCGGCTGTGGGTGCTGGAAAATTCGAGCACCAGCACATCTTCCACCGGATTTGGATAGGCTTTGATGTCCTGAATGCCGGAATGCTGATCGCGGGTACTGGTGCTGGCCAGGGCAAAATCAAAATAGTTGATGTTGAAGGCGTCGGATTGCGCCTGCGCCTGCATGGTGTAAAATCCTTCTTCGAGGTAGATGGAGGTGGTAAAGTCCCGCCAGTTCTGCCATCCATTGGTGGAGGTATAGTCAACTTCTGTTTGCAGGCCATCGTCAAACTTGAGGAGTAAGGTTCCTCCGGCGTAACCGGATATCCGGCTCACCACCTGATACTGGCCGGGCTGGGTGATCTGCACCCTGTATTTCATCCAGTCTCCACCTTCAATGTATCCCACATTCAGCCCTCCGCCGACATCAGTACAGGGTTCCGTTTGTATGCCGTTCATCTCGAAGAAGTCTTCGGCCTCCACTCTTCCGGGGATGAGGTGCGTAATGGCCCCGCCGCCCACTGCATTGTAAACAAAAAAGTCGTTCATGCCCTCCAGGATCAGATCGGAGGAGGCGATGTTCCCTCCTGAATAAGACAGCGTTACCGCCTCCTGTTGCCGGATCGCAGTGTTCAGGGAGAACACCAGGATACTCTCATCAAAACCGGCAAGGCTGATGGTGCTGATCACATCAGGGCTTACCACGCCATCGATCCTGACTTCAAAGTCACTGTTGACGGCGTTCATGGCCGTGATATTGTCAGAAAGCGCCAGCACGATAGTGCTCCCGTCCTGGCTGGTGGCAGCGGCGAAAGGCAGGAGCTTTTCAGCAGAAGCAGCTGAAGGGAACGCCTGTAATCCATGCCGGTATTCAAACAGGGGGGAATAATCCTCATCCCCAACATTGATGGGCACCTGCGCCATCTCCCGGGGCCAGGAATGCGTAAGCTGGCCGGTAGGCTGATAGTCGCCGAAGAGCACCTCGGCGATGCCTTCGCCTTCCGTTCCCGGGTACCAGGCGGCGATCATGGCGTCGGTGTAGGGGAGCATTTCGCCCAGGACGATCGGCCGGCCCGAGACCAGGACGGCAACGGTGGGGATGCCGGCTTCCTTAAGGCGCTTCATCAGGTTGATATCCGCTTCCTCCAGGTTCAGCGAGGTGCGGTCGCCGGCCCCTTCCGCATAAGGTGTTTTTTCGCCGACAACGACAACAGCCACATCGACAGGGCCGTTGTGATCTCCATTGGGGGAATAAATGACCTCGCTGTTGCCAGCCATATTTTCAATGCCGGTGAGAATGTCCGTACCGGTAGTGATGTCGCCGTTCGAACCCTGCCAGGTGATCGTCCATCCGCCGCATTGGGCGCCCAGGTCAGCGGCCAGCGTTCCCGCCACCATAATCGTTTGGCCATCCTTTTGGAGGGGGAGCACATCGTTTTTGGCATTCAACAATACCATGGATTCCCGGACGGCCTGCCGGGCAACATCCCGGTGCGCCGGAGAGCCGACAGAGGATGCCAGTGAAGGGTCGGCAAACGGCTCTTCGAAGAGGTTCAACAGCAGCTTCTGCTTCAGTATCCTGCGCACCGCGTCGTCTATTCTGTCCCCACTCACTTCTCCATCTTCCACCAGGCTGATCAGGTGGCTGATAAAGACCTCATAGCGATCCGGCACCATGACCATATCGATGCCGGCGTTGATGCCTCTTTTTATTGCCGTCCGGTAATTTTCATCAACCTGATCCACTCCCTTCCAGTCGGAAATGATGAAGCCTTCAAAGCCCAGTTCGTTTTTCAGGACATCTGTCAGCAAATACTCGTGGCCGTGCAGTTTTTCGCCGTTCCAGCTGTTATAGGAGGCCATGATCGAGCCCACGCCGGCGTCAATGGCATCGGTGTACCCCACCATGTGTATGTCGCGCAGGATGGCTTCCGTCACCTCCGTATTGCCCTGGTCAATGCCGTCGGTTGTGCCTCCGTCACCGACAAAGTGCTTGGCGCAGGCCAGAATAGTTTCGCCCGAGCCCAGGTCCGTGCCTTGTAAGCCGAGCACCGATTCGCGGGCCATTATTTTCTGTACCTCGGGCGTTTCGCCGAATCCTTCGTAGGTTCTTCCCCATCGTTCGTCGCGCGGTACGGCGATGCAGGGGGAAAACGTCCAGTCGATACCGGTGGCGGCTACCTCTCTGGCAACGATCTGGTTGGCTGTTCTGATCAGCTCGGGGTTCCAGGTGCACCCCATACCGATGTTGTGGGGAAAGATGACTGCTCCATACACATTATTATGGCCATGGACGGCATCTACGCCATAGATGAGGGGGATGCCCAGGTTGCTTTGCAGGGCAATACTCTGAAAGTTGTCGTACATGTTGGCCCAGCTGCTTACCGTATTGGGATTAGGGGAAGACCCGCCTCCGCTTAAAACAGAACCGATGCCATAAGTGGCGATATCCTGGATATTCTCGAATTCTCCCCGTTCCACCTGCGTCATCTGGCCCACTTTTTCTTCCAGGGTCATCAGGTTCAGTATGCTGTCCGCCATTTGATCGACGGTTTGGCCGATTGTGGCCAGGCATAGCAGCAGGTTCATTAAAATAGCTAAGGCGTATTTCATATGTAACATTGTTTCATTTCGAAGAATGGGTACGAATATACGAGCTATAGTTGTAATGAACCGTATTGGGGCTTTCATCATTATTTCTGTGGACTGGTTTTGTTAAACATATATCTGGCAATCTTCCAGTCATCGTCAACCTTTTCAAAAACGAATAGCTCCCTATTGGCTTCCGGAACAGTATCTCCGGTCGCGCGGATCAATGTCGTGCCTTCTGAACTGGTTGTTGCGAATGCGAAATCATTTTCCACTTCTATTTCTTCAATGAAAAACTCAATGTTCAATTGGATCTGTGAGAAAATATATTCGTACGATTTCAGAATATTCTCGGAGCCGATCGCCGACGGCGCTTCCGTTGGCATAAAGATGCCGTCTTTCGCATACAAACTTTGAGCTAGTTTTGCATCCGAGGTATTGAGTGATTTTTTGTATTCGCCCAATAAGGCTTCAATTTTTTGTTTTTCTTGTTTTTCCATGGTAGCTGAATTTTGATTTTGAAGTTGATAATCGGGTTCACTTGAATTGTTGGTGCACGAAATAAAAAGCACAAGAATTGCCAGGTATATTGAATACTTAATCATGTCTTTGAATTTTATGTTTTAATGACATGACAAAGGTCACCGGAATTGAGCAAGCGCGCCTATAAAGTACTTTAAGAAAAAGTCTTAAGGTAGATTAAGATCGGGAGAGTTTTTTGCGGATGGTACTTAGAAATTCGGGAGTTACACCGAGATAGGAGGCTATTTGCACATTTGAAATGCGATTAAAAATATTGGGATAACGGTCCATGAAGTCAAGATATCTTTCTTCTGCCGTTGAACTGATATTTTGCAATACCCTATTCTGAAAACTTATTAAGGCATTTTCTGTAAATACCCTGAATATTCTGTTAAACTTAGGGTGCTCTACAAATAAGCGCAGTTGGTCTTCTTTTCTTATTTGGAGAACTATGGAATTTTCCATGGCTTCAATATTGAGTTTGCTGGGCTTTTCTTTGTGGAAACTGTCAATATCTCCAATCCACCAGTTCTCAATCGCAAATTGCAGGTTGTGCTCCTTACCTTTTTCATCAACCATATACATTCTAAAACAGCCTGCTACCACAAAGGTGTTGAGTCTGCATACATCCCCTTCCTGCAGGATGAATTGCCGGCGCTTCACTTGTTTTTCAAAGAATTTTTTTCGGATGAAGGCCTTCTCTTCCTCATCCAGTCTAAGGTAGTTGTCGAAGTATGATATGAGCGACTCTATATGCATTCGTTGAAAAGTGTTGCAGTAGATTTTTATCCTCTGAAAAGGTATGTTCCGCTCCGTCTCTTTCCGCAAGCTCGGCGTCGAGGCGCCGGACGAGTTCGATGAAATCCGGATGGGTGGCGTCGGTTCGGATGATGCTTAACCTTTATATTGGATTCAACTTATTGGTACCCGATCTCCTCTGATAGCCGAACGCTGCTTTTCGCAAAATTTCCCGTCCCGAAAGCGATCTCCTTTCCCGCCTCATTGTACAGGATAGATTCAGCTACGAACATCGTCCTCGACTTGAACTTAACCTTCCCTCTGGCGGTGATCAACCCCTCGCTGGCCGGCCGCAGGATGTTGATATTAAACGAAGTGGTCAGCACGAAAACATCCCGCACGATAGAATTGACCGCAAAAAAGGCGGCGTCATCCAGCAGTTTGAAGTAAACCGAGCCGTGAATGGCGCCGAGGGCGTGGAAGTACTTCTCGGATATCCGCAGCCCGATCTCGGCCTCCTCGTCGGATATCCGGCAGGTGGTGGTGTCGAAGAGCATGGTGTTGACGTTGGCGTTCAGGTACATGCGCTCCAGTTTGCGGAAGTGTTCTTCGTTTTTCATCCTAATTCAGGTAAGATGGCAGGCACTTCAGAAGTCGGAAGTGCCTGCCATCTGATCTTACGTCAATGTGATCACCACCGGCCCCCTGCTGCCTCCCTCCTCGGCGTAGCGGTGCGCCTCGGCGGCCTGTTCCATCGGGAAGCTTTTATCGAGGATGGCCCTGATCTCGCCGGCCTCGATCAGCTCTTTTACCGCCTTCAGGTCTTCCACACTGCCCGGGGCGAGCTTGCACACCACTTTCTTATTTCCGGCTATGGATGTTGTGAGCATCTGCAGCAGCTGTTTCATTTTGAAGCTCACATACTGCAGCCGCCCGTTCTCCGACAAAACTTTTTTGCAGCGGGAGAAGGACACCCTTCCCAGTACATCCAGTACGAAGTCATAGGTTTCACTGCTCTCCGTAAAATCTTCCCGCCTATAATCGATGGCCTTATCCGCACCCAGAGCTTTTACATAGTCCAGCCCCGCCGTGCCACAAACAGCGGTGACTTCCGCTCCAAAGTGTTTGGCCACCTGCACCGCCCCTGAGCCGATGCTCCCGGACGCTCCGTTGATCAATACCTTTTGCCCTTTTTGAATACCGGCTTCCCGCAGTAAATACAGGGCCATGATGTTGCCGTAGGCGCTGGCGGCCGCTTCTTCATGCGACATGTTCGCCGGTTTCGGCGCCAGCACGCCGCTTTCCGGCATGCACAGGTACTCGGCGTAGGCGCCCATGGGCTGCCCGGGGTACCCGAAAACGGGGTCGCCAGGCTTATAGGCCGTCACGGCTTTCCCGGTGGATTCCACCACTCCGGAAAACTCGCTGCCCAACCTCTTTACATTGGGTTTGTTGAAACCGAAATACATTTTGGCAAAGAACCAGAAGAGCCCCGGCATATTGAAGTTCCGGGGAGTGACGGCTTTGAAGTTCCGGGCTATGAGGTCGCCGAAATTAACAGTAGTAGCATGTACCCGGATGAGCACTTCATTGTCCTTCGGTACGGGTTTTTCCACTTCTTTGATTTGAAGGACTTCGGGCGGGCCGTATTGAGAGAGTTCGATGGCTTTCATTCGCTTAGCTAGTTTTAGGCAGTGATGTTGAACCTTATCTGAAAGAATAGAGCAGCCAGATGAAAATAAGCGCCAACAGGAAATTGGCGCTTATTTTTTTAATTCAACGATCGCCAAAGATAGGATTACTTCCTCAACCACACAAACCGCGTTTCCAGCGCCCCGACCCTCAACGCATCATCCAGCTTCGTTATCCTTTCCCCGTACAAATTCACTTCGAGGGCTTCCGTAAAGACATTGCCCTTTAGCAACCCCTCCAACTCCAATACCGCTTCCTTCCCCTCCATTTCCCGGAACTGCAGGAGGACGCCATTGCCGCCCTCCGCCGGCCGGGCGGCCACCAGCAGCAGGTTGGGGGCGGATACTTCCATCCAGGACTGAGCTGTAGAACCGGCCTGTTTTTCCCCCGCCGGGAATACGCGGGTGAGCAGCGGAATGCGCGACCCCCATCCGAAGCGAGTGGCGGAGGCATTGGAATTGTCGCCGGAAGAGGTGAGGTAGTAGCTCCACTTCAGTTCTCCTTCCTGGCTGGCCTTGAAATTGGTGGTCCAGTAGTTGTTCAGCACCCAGGAGTAGAGGTGGGTGGTTTCCGGCCGGTGAAGGTAGTAGAACCGGCCCGTGTTGATGTTGCCAAATTGTACCAGGGGCACGTCGCTGCTGCCGAATAGCGCCTGGGCATCCTCATTGCGTGCAAAGGCGAAGTTCTGTATGGTGTTCCAGTCGGAAGCAGTGCCTTCCAACTGGTTTTCGCCGGGATAGACGATGCCGCCCTGGGCCTCGAAGCCGAGCCTGCCACCCTCCAGCCCGAAGGGGAAGGCCACGTAAACAGCTTCCGGAGAAGTGATGGCCAGCTTGTGCATGCCGTAGTATAGCTCAAGGCGCTTTTCGGTATTGTATAACCGTATTTCCAGGCTCAGCCCGCGGGAGTCGGCGCCGGGAATACTGCCGGCCAGATACAGACTGTTCCAGATGGGGCCCTTCCGGGCGCCGGTGATCTCAAGCTGGCGAAGGTAATGCCGCTTGCCCTCCAGCGGCGCATAGACGGTATCTCTTTTGCTGTGCGTGAAGCGCTCCAGCTGATAGCGATTGTCGAGTTCCTCGTAGATAAACTGGCCCATCAGCACGGTGTCGCCGGTGGCGAGCAGCTCCCGCTGAAGTTCTTTATCGTAAAGGCTGGCAATGCCTCCTTGTTCAGGGTTGGCCTCCAGGCGGTAGAAAGCATTTTCGAACACCCGGCTACCCGCTCCTTCACTGGGGGCGGCCCTGTTTTTATCGCCCACTTCGATCCGGTAGGATTTGTAGCCCAGAGCAGGGACACCTTCTACCCAGATGCCCCAGTAGGAGCCGTCGCTCCGGCTACTGAGCATCTGGGCAGGAGCCTCGTTGCCCTGGTTGTCCACAAGACGGAACTCCTTGTTATTGGGCAGGATCTCATGGTCGATAAAGGCCGTCACCAGCCCGTTGCGCTCCCAGTTGAGGGTGTTAAAAACAGCAATAGACGGCACTTCCTGCCGCGCCACGAACGGCTGCAGGAAACCCATGGCGCGCTCCCGGAAGAGGCGCGACCGCTTGACGGCATCCCAGGCATAGGCCGATTTTTCATTCCACTGCACTATGGAGTTCTCCGCCAGCGGGTCGCGAATGCTCTCGGCGGCCCCCATGGTATGTTCATCGTAGAACAACAGATCATCCTGTATGTCTGTGATCTCATCGCCCAGCGTTGCCGGCAAGCCGGCTCCCAGAGCCTGCGCCATAGCGGCCAGGCCGGTATTGGCGATCATTTCCGACTGGGTGGCGCGTGCTGCCTTGGTTTCCAGCATGGCCGACCCGAAGCCGTCCGTCCACCAGTCGGGCCAGGCTACCCGGCGGACGGGCAACTCACCAGCGTGATGCTCCTCGATGTATTTCATGAACTCGCTTGCCGTGGCCAGCCGCAGGTGTGGCCATTCGTATTTTTCGTTCCACTCTTTTACCAGCTCGCAGGCGGTGGTGGAGGGGGGAGAATTATCAGTGATGTACCCCGAAAACTGAAAGGCGATGTGCGAAAAAGGGTAACCTTTGTCTTCCAGGCTTTGCAGGTATCGGGAAAGGTTGTCCCGGAAGGCTTCGGGGTCTCCGGAGACCAGCCCCAGGGTGTTGCCGTGCATATAGTGTTCGCTGCGGTAGGCCAGCAGGCGCTTTCCGGAGGGCGACTCCCACCAGAAGGCGGTGGGCTTGCCGAAGGGAATGCGGGCGCGGTGGCCGTGCTGCCCCATAACCAGATACTTTACGCCTGTATTGTGAAAGTATTCGGCCAGGCACCAGCCGATGCCGTTCACGTCGTTCTGCATGGCGGCAGTAACGGGGATATCCATTTCCCGAAATTCCCCGGCCGTGCGGGCCTGAACCGCCAGGCTGGCCTCATCGACCACTTCGGAGAAGTTGAAGAACATGCCCGTCACTTCGATCCGGCCCTCTTCGATGCGCTTCAATAGCCTGTCGGCCTGTTCCGGGGGGCGGCTCTTGAGGTATTCGCGGACGGCCCAGGAGGCTTCGCAGGTCCACCGGAATTTGGCGTCATCGGGGAGATTATCCGTTTGATCGCAATAGTCGAGAGCATAATCGAGGTAGCGCAGGTGTTCGGGAAGGATCTCGGTCTGCGGGCGGGTGTAGCCGATATCGGTGTGGGTGTGCTGCACCATATAGACGGTCCATTCCTTCACCGGCTCCAGAGTGAATGTCTGTTTTTGGACCGGTTTGTCTCCGATCTTTATTTCTGCGGTGAAGTTTGTGGGTTCTTCAACTGCCGGCAGCTTTAATTCCAGGCTGTTGTGGCCAGGGAGGAGGGTGGTGGTGGCAATGTTATTACCTATCCGGACTTCGCAGCTGTTTTTTTCTCCCAAATGGGTAAAGTCCACCTTTGCGAGGTAGAAAAGGCGGCCGTTTTCTTTCAGGGCTACATGCTGCTGTTCGATCACCACCTTTTCATAAATGGGAGCCTTGAAGGCCATGTACCAGATGTCGCTGCCGGCGTCCTCTCCTTCGACGCTGATGCGCACCGGCCGGCCCGGCGTCAGGGCGGCCCGTGGCAGCCTGAGTACGGCAAACCCCATCTGGTCCTTGTACTTGTCGATCAGGGTGAGGTAGAACGTCAGCCGGGCGCCGCCTTTGCCGTCAACGCTCCATTCCGTTTCGTCATTGCTTTGGGGGTTGGAGAAGGTGAGTTTTTTTTCGCCGTTTACAGAAAGGCTGAAACGGTATGTCTTCACGTCGGTATCCATACCGTAGGCCCAGATGAAGTAGGCGAATTCCTCATCAAAATTTTCCGGTACGGGCGCCGTTTCCCATTCGATGGGGCGAAAGTCCTTGTTCGCCCGTACGATCAGTGAAGCCGTCACATCGGGAATGGGGGAGTGGTAATTGAATGGGAAACCGTGAATGGCGCGCTGGTACCCCTGGAAATAATTGCCTGCGGGGATCTGGGCGTGGGCCGGGCTCAGGAAGCAGAACAAAAGAGGAAGTAATGCAATGAGGTTTTTCATTTTGGGCAGGATTAGTTGTTAGAGCTCCGCGAAAGGTAAATAATTTCCGGCTATGAGTGTATTCACACCCTTGTTCGTTTCTTTTCCGCTCATCCTTTTGTCATAACCCACTCGGTTCCCGTTTCCAGTGAAACTTCCTTCACCAGCCGGTATCCGTTGCGCTCATAAAAGCCCTTCAGAGAATAGTCGTCGATCGAAAGCCAGAAAGATTGCCCGGGGAGCCTGTCCTGGAGTTGCTGCAGCCACAGCGAGCCCAGCTGTTTGCCCCGGTGCACCTCGGCGATCCACAGAAAACCAATATACAAAAACCCGTTTTCAAACCAATACCGTGCTTCCTCCCCATAGGCCAGGATATCGGGCGCAGGGGTGGAAAACAGTATGCCTCCGCCCACTACCTCATCACCCGATTCCAGAGTGAAAATGCGGGCGGTTCCGGAGTATTCCGGCCAGTATGGAGCAATGGCCCCTCGCCAGTCGGCAGGCAGGATAGAAAAGAAGCGTTCGGGGGTGGATGTTATTTCCTTGAAATGGTAAGGCATTGAACTGAAATAAAAAAGCATGAAATTGGAAGCCTCAGGGAGTGTTCATAGTTTCTGGTTTCTGAGTTCTTCGTTGCCCTGGAAACCAGCGGGTTAGCTTAACGCGGACACACTTAATTGAACTATCCCACTATCCCTTCCTTGTTTCTGAGTCCCTGGTTTCCAGAAACCCAGAAACCCCAGACCCCCCCCTCACAACAACTTCCACGCCCACAATTTATCCGAATCCTCTCCCCAGCGGTCGCCGATATCAGTGCGGTAGTAGGCATTATTGATCAAAACATTATTAATGCGGTTATACATAAGTTTCTGGGCCTCCTTCATGGTAGTCCCGGTGCCGGTGGCCAGCAGAGCGATCCCGGAATCGCCGGTGATGAGCCACTCCCCGCTGACCTGCTTGAGGTGCATGAGGTGGATACCTTCCTTTTTGTTCTTTTTTACCACTACCACGGCGTCTTTGGAGAAGAGGTTGAAGGTTTCCGGGTCATTGTAGGGGAAGGGAGGAACGACCATATAAGCCCCCACCTGGAAGCCTCTTTTGGTATTGATGGTGAAGCTGTCGCCTCGGGCAATGCGGTAGAGTGTCTGCCCGATAGGGTCCAGGATGCCGGCTCGCTGAATGAATATCTGCGGGAAGCCGAAACGGGTAGTGAATTCCAGCGGGTAGATACCATTGCCGTTGACGATGCAGTTGATATCGATATGGCCGGTGAACTGTTCTTTGGCCAGCGTGTTGGCCAGTTTCCCCAGGGTAGCGTCAAAAATCGGGTTATCGTTGGCCCAGAACATGCTGGTGCCCATCTCGCCGGTAGATACCCCCAGTTCCTTGGGAAAGAGCTTCTTGTGTTCGAAGGTGATGTTGATGGGGCGCAGGAACTCGCGCCCGTTGAAAAAGGCGGCCACCGATATTTCTACGCCGTTGACCTTGCGTTGCAGCTGAAAGTTCCACCCTTTGTCGCCCCAGGTCTTTTCATAGGCCTTCAGCACGCGTATGATGTCACTCCCGTCTTCTTCCTTGCCGACAAAGAGCAACTGCTTGTAGTCCTGGGTTTCCCCACTGGGCTTGATTACGTAGGTGTTGGGGTGGGCCTGCACATAGGCAATGCCCTCGTGAAAAGAGGCGAATTCCTGATAGTTCAGTATCCTGACCTTATGGCGCTTCAGTTCGTCCTGGCCAAAGCTGCGGTCCAGCTCCAGCCGGTCGGTGTATTCGGTGCCGCCGATGACGAATTTGCCGGCAGCTCTCAGTTGGGTGGCCACCTTGCCGTAACCGGTGTAGTCAAAAATAATGACGTCCGCCCATTCAATCTTCTTTTCCCAGTTGCGCACCTTCGGCACAAAGCCGTCGCCCACTTCGCGGCAGGGTTTGTATTCAATAAACAGCCTGACGTCATTGCCCTCCTGTAGAGTGGCGTGGGCAATATCCAGAATGTCTCCCCAGCGGGAAACAAACAGGAACCTGCGTTTCCTCTCTTTTTTCATTTTCAGATTGGCCCCGGTTTTATGTCACTGCAAAATCGAGGCGAATGTATGGAATATTATCATTGCCTGCACCGGTGAGTATGGAAAAAAATGAGGCTTCGGAAACACTAAACTACCTGGCGCGGAAGCCTGCCTTTTCCCTTCGGATGATGATCACCTTTCGGATGTGGCGGTTGAGGTTGGGGATCTCTTCAGTGAGGTTTTTATAAGTGAACGACCGGTGGAGGATGGCTCCATGGACTTCCGGAAAATCGGCAAGCATTTCCACCAGTTGCCGGCGGAAAGTTGCCGGGCCGAGCCGGACCATTTCGGCATCTCCCGCTCTTCTGGCCCACATCTCCTTCACTTTTCGGGCCGGGGTGTTCCACACTCCCGATTTAGGGTGGCGGGATTGCCGCAGCATCCTTCCGGAAGTATAAAGGGAAAGGTATGGGCCTTTAAAAACAGGATTTAACGTTGAAGGAGAAGGGCCCGCCTGGCAAACGTGCTGTTTCGCTTGTGGGGATGACTGTGCAAGGCAGGGCATCAGGAGGATGATACAGATCCACTTCAGCATAGGTTAGGGCAATTGCTAAAAACGACTTTAAAAAAACAAATATCAGAAATATTTAATAGCTAAAATGGAAAAATGTTTCAAAAAAAGCAATGAAAAAGATGAATTGTTCTTGAAAATCGTTTTACGCAAAAGATAGTTTCATTTGAAGTTTGGCTTTTAAGGAGTTAAAACAGCCTCTTCCCATTGGCCTTTCTTCAGCGTGTAGCACCGCCGGTTGTGCTGTTCCTTGCCGAGTTGGAGAACATCGATGTCGTCCGGCTTTATCCGGATGGCCAGAAAGTAGATCTCATTTCCGAATGCAATATCTGATTCCTCCTCCACTGTGCTGCCGGGTGCCTGAAGAGTAGTGTAGTCTTTTGCATTTCCTGCCTTTTTTATCCTCTCCAGCAATTGATAATAACCTTTATCGCCTTTGTCGATGAAATTCGCTACACCCCTCACCCTTACCTGTAATTTCTTTTTCGGGTGGTAGAAAAGAGCGGTAACCCTGGGGTTTTCCCTGATCTGGCTCACTTTATGAGAACGGGAATCAGTAAAGAACAATATGTCCAGTTCCCGGCTCACTTTGCGGTTCACCACCGTTCTGGCTTCGGGATAGTGGCCGAAGGTGGCCAGGGAAAAATACAGGAAGGGATGCCTTTGGCTTTCATGGCTTCTCAGTAACTCAGTTCTGGCGAGTTCGAATAGATCCATTGGATTATTGTTTATTGAGAATTTTCAACTGCCCTGATTTGATTTTGTTGCCTGGCTTACCCATTTCCCTTCCGTCAGATACCGGTACAATTTGCTTGCATAAACAGCATGTGCCTTCCCATTGGGGTGGCCATCGTACGGCAGGTTGAGGAAGCCGGGGTCATCATAGTCTATTGACAGGTCAGCAACCGGGATGCCGTTCCGGGTGCAGAACCGCTGGATGGAAGGCCCGTCTTCGGATTCCTTCAGTACGGCGACAATGAAGTTGATGCCGTTTTCCTCGCACAGTTTCCGGATATCCAGGATGGCGGCTTCTGTAACGGCATCCGCCTGTTCATCATCTGAGGCGAAGCGGTTCCAGGCATATTCGAGCTGGTTAACCAGGGCGGACCAGGAACGGAGCGGGCCGAACAGGTTGCGGTTGTCCACTTCTACATATTTAATGGCCAACCGCCCGCCGGGGCTCTCCAGTTCGCCGCAGGGGAAGCGGGCGGTTTGCCGTACCTGGGCTTCCCGGCCGCCCTCCATCCGGCTTTCTTCAAACAACAATTGCCGGAAGGAGCGCCCCAGCACATTGCGCTCCCGGTGATAATCGAGGTAGTTGTAAACCAGGATGTAGGGGCGAATGCCGTTTTCCCCCAGCCTCCGGGCGATCAGCAGGGTTTGAAGGGCGCCATAAGCCGGTGCAGCCCCGTTAATAACGTTGTAATTCTTCAGTTCAGACTGCAAACGGTACGGATACGTAAGGCTGTCATCCACCCCCATGCCGTAGGTGAAGGAGCAGCCGCTCAGGAAGATCAGGCTATCGGAAGTGATGGGCCGGGGAATTGTGCTGGTAACCCGGGTAGTAAGTACTGGATTGGATACCTGGGTGGCAGTATATTTCAAAGAGTCATTGATGGTGATGGAAAAAGTACCGGGGTTGAGCTGAAAACCGAGCTGTCCGGAAGGGGCAATACAACCGGGCGGATCGGAAACGACGGAGTATTTATACAGCCCGGTAAAACCCAGTATCCGCAACAGGATCTCCGCGATCACCAAAGCAGTGAGGGAGTTGATGAGAAGCAGTTTGATGGCCTTCATAGATCAACGAGATGAAGCTCATAATAAACTGCCGGCAGCTTGTCAATTTCTCCTTTCTTATAAGGCCTGAAACCGAATTTTTCCAACACCCTGACCGATGGCGGGTTCCCCGGGTCAACGATGGCGAACAGTCGGCGGAAGCGCTTCAGTTGCTTCGCGTACCCAACGAAGAACTCCACGGTCTCCGTGGCGTACCCCAGCCCCCAGAATTCGGGCAGCCACGCATAGCCGATCTCCGCTTCTTTCGCCCCGGTAACGGTGAGCTTGGCCAGGCCGACGTACTGCCCGCCTTCCCGGGTATAGGCTTTGAAATTGCCGGTTTCTCCGTCTTTGGTGTTGAAGGACAGGGCTTTTTCATACCGCGCTTTTGCCTCCTCGGCGGTGAGCGCCCGGCCGGCAATGTGTTCCATCACCCGGGCGTTGGTGACCAGTTGGAGATACAGCGGCAGGTCTGCCGGTGTATAGCGCGTGAAGGTTAAGCGTTTGGATTCTAATTTCATCCTTTTGATCCCGTAATTTGTTAAAACAGCTTCTAAGTGATTGTTTGCAGCTCAAAAATTGGTCTCCAAACAAGCACTAAAAGTACCCGAATATTCGGATATTGAAAAAATTCATTACTACAGATGCATCCAAACGAAGAACTGATCCACACCTTCTATCGTGCTTTCCAGCGCAAGGACTATGAAAGCATGAAAAAGTGTTATCACCCGGAAGCGGAATTCAGCGACGAAGTATTCCGGGGCCTGAACGCCTACGAAACGGGGATGATGTGGGAAATGCTGGTCAAAAGCGGCAGGGATCTGGAATTACAGTTTTCCGGGGTGGAAGCCGGCGAAAAGGAGGGAAAGGCGGTGTGGGAGGCCACTTACACCTTTTCTAAAAAGAAGAGGAAGGTCGTCAACAGGATTATAGCGGGATTCGAATTTAAAGATGGTAAAATATTCCGGCATACGGATCAGTTTAATTTCTACCGGTGGGCGAGGCAGGCTTTTGGCGTTCCGGGCCTGCTCCTGGGGTGGACGGGCTTTTTCAAGGCCAAAGTGCAGGCGGGAGTGAGGGAGCGCCTCCGGGAATACATCAAAGAAAAAAGCACTGACGCATGAGGAAGGTAATTTGGGGGTGTGTTGTCCTCCTGCTCAACCTGATGGGGCCGGGGTGCGCGAATGACAATGCTGCGGTATCAGCAGGCCGGGCGGATAATTTTAAAGAACCCGATCCGGAACAGAACATCGAAGGAGAAAAATACACGGATTCCATGGCCCGGGCCCTCGTCAATGAAGCCATTGAAAACAGCCGGCCGGTGGAAATCGATTCCTTCCGGGATCTGCACTCCTTTCAGAGGGAAAAGTTTGAAATAAAGGCGCCGGCAAAGATCGACATGGCCCTTGTTGAAAAATATGAGAGCATCAATAACCCGCTAACCAAAGCCCGGCAGAAGCTCCTGCGGGTGACGGATTACTTTTCCGACCTGACGTTCTCCGATCGGTTTAGCATGTACCTGTTTTACAACCACTCCATGGAATCCCATTACGGAAATTCCATAGAACTCATTACCATCGCCAATAATTCCAACCAAACGAGCCGGCTGACATTGGCCCGGGAGTACCTCAGCGAAGGGTACGAATGTGTTATCGAAAGTGAGCTGGTGGGTAAGGATGAGATCCACCTCACCAAAACCGAATATTTCGGGATTGCGAACAGCAGAGCAGAGGTGGATTCCACAAGCGTTGCCCGGCTTATTTACAGGGTTGGGGAAAACGGACAGCTCCGAATGGCCGGAGAATAGATTTTTATTCCTTACCTTCACCATTGATAATTTCAGGCTTAAACGGGTAAGAAAAGAGTGCGATCCGCTTAATTCTGATCATTGCGCAGTAATTTTTATCATTTAAAACAGATCTATGGCGGATAGCTATAACAAGAAAGAAAGAGAAAAGAAAAAGCGAAAAAGGAAAAAGGAAAAAGCCGAAAGGAAAGAACAGCGGAAACACGAAGGCAGCGATACGCCTGAATTCATGTATGTGGACGAGAACGGCAACCTGTCTCCAACCCCCCCGGACCCCTCCAAAAAGAAAAAGGTAAAGGCGGAAGACATCGTGATCGGTATTCCCAAAAAGGAGGAATCTGATGAAACGGACTTCATCCGAACCGGCACAGTGAAGTTCTTCAATACGGAAAAAGGCTATGGCTTCATTGCCGATCTGAATACCAACGAGGACTTCTTCGTCCATGCCGACAGCCTGGTGGATGAGATCCGTGATAAGGACAAGGTGAAGTTTGAGGTGGCGTCCGGGCCGAAAGGGCCGGTGGCCATCAATGTATCCCTCGCGGAAGGGTAGTGCAGGGAGTTTTTTTGCCGCCGCCCGGTTCCCCCTCTTTCAGGAGAGAACAGGGGAGTTCAGGCGGCGGCAAAAAATACATCCGTTACCTGTATCGGCCGGATGTATTTCGTTGAGAATGGCTGCATCCTACCGGTAAAGATGGCCGAAAAAAGGGTGTAGCAGCGCCCGCTGAAGGGACGCTGAGGCCAAGCACCTACATTGGCAGGAGGCTGTTCAAAATGATCCGTTTATTTGGAAAAAATTACTCCCTGTGTTAGGCATCTTAACCTGCCGGGTTTCGCCAAATTTCCTGCGTTGCTGAACCCGGCAGCGTTTGTCGAAGGTGAATCTCGCCGACAGCCGTGCAGTATCTTCTTCCCAGTCTCCCCATCCCCTCATCTCCCCCTCTCCCTCACCTTCACCAAAAACACCAACCCGATCGTAAAACAGATCCCCAGGGCAATGATCGAATTGCGCATGCTGCCGAAGAGGTTGTCCAGCGTACCGAACATGACCAGTCCGCACATCATGGCCATCTTTTCACAGACGTCGTAGAAACTGAAATAGCCGGCGTTATTCTGTGTCTTGGGGATGAGCTTGGAGTAAGTCGAGCGCGACAGCGACTGTATGCCGCCCATCACCAGCCCGATAAAGAAGGCGGCAATGTAGAAGTGAACAGCCGTCTTGATGAAATAAGCCCCGATGCAGATACCGATCCAAACGGCTACGGCAATGGCCAGCGCCGGTATATTGCCCCGCTTTTTGGAGATCCAGGCGAAGAAGAAGGCCCCGGCGATACCGATGTACTCCAGCGTCAGCACGGTGGCGATGAGCTGAGTGAGGTTCATCTGCACCTCCTTTTCCCCGAAGGAGGCGGCCATGAACATGACCGTCTGCACGCCCATAATGTAAAAGAAAAAAGCGGCGAGGAAGGTTTTCAGGCGGTGTTCCTGCTGCAGCCGCCTCCAGACCTTGGTTAGTTCCCTGTAGCCGTTTAGCAGGAAATGTCCATGTGGCTTTTTTGCATAAATACCCCGGGGAAGGCGCCGGAAAGTGATCTGGGCGAACCCTACCCACCACAGGCCGGTGGTGAGCAGGGCGATGCGGGGCAGGAGGGTGTCGTCGGGGACTCCCAGCGCCTCCTGGTTCAGGATAAAGGCCAGGTTGAGAATGAGCAGGGTGGAAGCGCCGATGTAGCCGAAGGCGTAACCGCGGGCGCTCACATTGTCCTGCCTGGCCTCCGTGGCGATAGCCGGCAGGTAGGAGTTGTAGAATACAATACTGCCCGAATAGCCAATGGTGGCCAGCATCAGGGCGCCCAGCCCCAGCAGGAGGTTGGGGCCTGTGAAAAAGAACAGGGCCGAACAGGCCACCGCTCCCGTATAACAGAAAAATTTCATAAACGACTTGTGGTTCCCGGAATAGTCGGAGATAGAAGACACCAACGGCGAGATCAGCGCGATCAGCCCGAAGGCCAGGCCAAGACAGATGGAGTAGATGGCCGTATTCTCCACTTCCCACCCCAGAAAATCGACGCGGCTGTTGCCGTTCACCCGGGTCACCTGATTGTAGTAGGGCGGAAAGATGGCCGAAGTGATGACCAGGGCATATACCGAGTTGGCCCAGTCGTACATCGCCCAGGCATTGATCACTTTGGGTTGGTCTTTCTGTATTTCCTGCTGCTTCATACCAGGCATTTTTTGGGATAGTTCAAATAAGAGTGTCCGTATTACGCTAACCCGCTGGTTTCCAGAACCCAGAAACCCAGAAACCAGAAACCATTTTTTACTCCTCCGCTCCACCATATTCCTTACCCGCAGTTTGCCAGAAGGTAAGAAAGAGCGCAGCGATCACTGGCCCCAGAACGAATCCGCTGAGCCCGAACCAGGCGATCCCGCCCAGCGTGGCCAGCAGCACCAGGAAATCCGGCATTTTGGTGTCCCGCCCCACCAGTATCGGGCGCAGCAGGTTGTCGATCAGGCCGATGCCCAGGGCTCCGACGGCCACCAGGGCGATGGCCTTGCCCCACAAACCCTGCCAGGCCAGGATACCTGCCGCGGGCGCCCATACCAGGGCGCTGCCGCCGATCGGCAGAAGGGACAGAATGGTCATCATCACGCCCCAGAACAATGCTCCTTCAATGCCCAGAATGGCAAACATGACGCCTCCGATGGACCCCTGCACGATGGCCACGATCAGCGTGCCCTTCAGGGTGGCCCGGGCTACGCTGGCAAAACGGTTGATCAGCGTGCGTTCCCACTTATTGCCCAGAGGCACCACGTTGATGGTGGCCTTCAGCATCTTGCGGCCGTCGCGCAGAAAGAAAAACAGCACGTACAACGTAAGAAAGAACTGGGCTGTGAACGATATGGCGTTCTGCGTATAGTTGAATACCCGGTCGGCTACCAGCCCGGTAGCCGTCACGGCAAAATTGCTCACGTTTTCCCGAAGTTTTTCAGGGGACAAACCGACTGACGACAGGGCTTCTTCCAGGCGGGGCGACAGTTCATCGATAAAATCCACCACTTTGGCCAGGTCCCATTCTCCGGATTGTATTTTCTGGTAAACGCTTACGCTTTCGTTTACCAGGGCCAGCAGGATGAATACTGCCGGAACCACCACGATCAGGATGATCAGAATGGAGCAAAGCGCCGCCGCCAGGTTATCCCGCCCCCGGAGCCGCCAGCGCAGGATGCGGTAAGGGCGGTTAAAGGCCAGGGCCAGCAGCGCCGCCCAGAACAAGGCCAGCAGAAAGGCCTTGATCATTCCTATGAAAGCGGCAGTGATACCCAGAAGCATCAGCCAGAAAGCCACGGGGCGGATGTATGTATTTGTGGGCATGGTTGAGGGTTGTATTGTTATAGGGTTGTACTGTTTCCGGGGGGTGTGGGCCGGACTCCATTGATCGAAATTGGAACAAGCTCTACCCCGGATTTTTCATTCGGGCTAAATTAACAAATCATTCGGGGGAACTTCATTCAAACCTCCTAAATAAAAGGGGTTCCTTCCCGGGGCTTTTTTGCCAATCGATTGCATGAAAATGCATAAATAATATTACTTTCCATTTCCAATATTGACAATTGCCCAACCGATGGAAAAAAACAAAACGAAACTCCGAAGCGAAGAATGGTTTGGCCAGGACGATAAAATGGGCTTTGTCCACCGCAGCTGGCTGCGCAACCAGGGCCATCCGGATCACATGTTCCGCGGCAAACCCGTGATCGGTATCTGCAATACCTGGTCGGACCTGACGCCCTGCAATGCCCATCTCCGGGATTTTGCCGGGATCGTCAAAAGAGGGGTGTATGAGGCCGGCGGGTTCCCCCTGGAATTTCCGGTAATGTCGCTCGGGGAAACCATCATGAAGCCCACCACCATGCTGTGGCGAAACCTCGTCAGCATGGATGTGGAAGAGTCCATCCGCGCCAACCCCTTAGACGGCATCGTTCTGCTCACAGGTTGTGATAAAACCACACCCTCGACGATCATGGGGGCCTGCAGTGTGGGCCTGCCAACCATCGTCGTTCCCGGTGGCCCCATGCTCAACGGAAAATGGAGGGGGAGGGATGTGGGGTCCGGCACCCTGACCTGGCAGCTTGAGGAAGAAATGAAGGCAGGCGCCATTACTCCGGAAGACCTTCGGGAAGCCGAATCCTGCATGAGCCGGAGCGCCGGCCACTGCATGACCATGGGCACGGCATCATCTATGGCGAGCACGGTGGAAGCCCTGGGGCTGGCCCTTCCCGGCGCTTCTTCTATTCCCGCTGTTGATTCCCGTAAAAAAGTGATGGCCCATCTTTCCGGAAACCGGATCGTGGAGATGGTGAAGGAGGATCTTAAAATATCGGATATCCTCACCAGAAAAGCCTTTGAAAATGCCATTATGGTGAATTCGGCTATTGGCGGCTCGACCAATGTAATGATCCACCTCACGGCCATCGCCGGCCGGCTGGGCGTGGAGCTCAATATTGATGATTTTGATGAAATCGGCAGCCACATGCCCCTGCTGGTTAACCTTATGCCTGCCGGTGAATACCTGATGGAAGACCTGTTTTATGCAGGAGGTTTACCGGCCGTGATCCGGGAATTGCGGAGGCATATTCACAATGACGCCATAACCGTCAACGGCAAAAGCATTGGTGAGAATTGTGAGAATGCCCCTTGTTACAACCGGGAGGTCATTGCCTCCATCGATGCGCCGTTCAAAGAGGAAGCCGGGATCGCCGTGCTTAAAGGGAACCTTTGTGAGAACGGCGCCGTGATCAAGCCATCCGCTACCGACGGGCGGCTCTTACAGCATACCGGCCGGGCGGTGGTCTTCGAATCGATCGAAGACTACCACGAGAGAATTGATGACCCCGCCCTGGAGATCGACGAAACCTCTGTGATGGTGCTGAAGGGGGTTGGCCCCGTCGGCTATCCGGGAATGCCGGAGGTTGGAAACATGGGGTTGCCCGAGAAGCTCATCAAAAAGGGCATAAAAGATATGGTTCGCATTTCAGACGCAAGGATGAGCGGAACGGCCTACGGCACCGTCGTACTTCACATCTCCCCGGAATCCGCCATCGGCGGCAACCTGGCACTCGTCCGGAACGGAGATCTGATCGAACTCGATGTTAAGGGCAGAAAACTCACCCTGCACGTCTCCGAGGAGGAGCTGGCGGAAAGGAGAAAACAATGGGCGCCGCCTACCCCGGTAGCCGACAGGGGCTATGTCCACCTGTACATCAACCACGTCGAACAGGCCGACCAGGGATGCGACCTCGGGTTCCTGAAGGGAGGATCCGGCCATCAGGTTTCGAGAGAACCGCACTAGAGAGGGAGGAGGCCCTTTCAGGCCATTGTTATATTGCTTTATGGTTATATTGCAGGATACCCAATGCCCCTAACACCTGAACCATGTTTACCATTTTCCTCATTCTGCTCAGTATAGCGTTCATTATCCTGACGACCGTCAGAATGAAGCTCCACCCGTTCCTGTCTCTGCTGGCCGCTTCTTTTTTGTTTGGCCTGTTCTCCGGGATGCCGCTGGAGGAGATCATTCAGACGATCAATAACGGGTTCGGAGGTACGATCGGCAGCATTGGCATCATCATCATTGCCGGGATCATCATCGGCACCTTCCTCGAAAAGTCGGGAGGAGCTTATACCCTGGCTAATTTCACCTTAAAGCTGGTTGGCCCGAAACGCGTGCATTCGGCTATGGCATTTATCGGCTACATCGTATCTATTCCCGTTTTTGCCGACAGTGGGTTCATCATCCTTTCCCCTCTGAATAAGGCACTCTCCAAAAAGGCGGGGCTGTCACTGGCCGGCACCGCTATGGCGCTGGCAATGGGCCTGACCGCCACCCATACGATGGTGCCTCCCACTCCGGGCCCTATCGCGGCGGCCGGAATTATCGGGGCCGACCTGGGCACTGTTATCCTGATCGGCCTTCTGGCCAGCATCTGTGCATTGATAACCAGCATATTTTTCGCCAAAAGAATGGGGAAACGGATCTATATCGACCCCGCCCCCCGGGCGGATGAAACGGCCATGGAGCAAAAGGTGTCTCAGGCTCCTTCTGCGATGAAGTCCTTCCTTCCCATCCTGGCGCCCATTCTGCTGATCCTGCTGAGGTCGGTAGCGGAGTACCCCACGCAGCCTTTCGGAGACGGGAATGCCAAAGTTTTTGTCAGCTTTATCGGCAATCCGGTGGCCGCCCTGTTCATCGGGATGATCCTGTCATTTTTACTTCCAAAGCGGCTCGACAAAGAAATGCTGAGCACGACAGGATGGGTGGGAGAGGCCCTGATGAGCGCCGCCATCATCATCATGATCACCGGGGCTGGGGGCGCTTTCGGCAAAGTACTGCAACATTCAGACATCGGCTCGGTCATTGAAAGCGCAAACCTGGGTGCCGGCCTGGGTATCTGGCTGCCGTTTATCATTGCCGCGGCCTTTAAGACGGCCCAGGGTTCCTCAACCGTGGCCATCATTACCACCGCATCAATCGTAGCCCCGGTGCTTCCGGCCCTGGGCCTGGATGACAACACCTCCAGGGCGCTCGTGGTGGCTGCCATCGGCGCCGGATCGGCAGTGGTGTCCCATGCCAATGACAGCTTTTTCTGGGTAGTCACCCAGCTGAGTAATATGGACGTCAATCAGGGATACCGCCTGCAAAGTGCAGGAACCGGTTTCCTGGGTATTTCGGCCATGATCTTCCTGTTTTTATTGAGTTTGTTTATATAGGCCTATGGTTAACATTCAGGTGTTATGGTGTTTCGGCGTTATGGTTTTGTGGCAGGACTAAGGGAAGCCGTTTGACAGACAGTCGTATGGCCTCCGACCGCAATACCAAAATACCATAAAACCGAAATACCGAAACAGTTACAGCTTATGAAATTATACAACACCACCAAAGGGGTCATCATCGAACAGGGCAATGGCTTTTATCTTGCCGAAGGCGATTGGGATACTATTATTAATAACGATAATATTTACGAGGATACCCTAACCCTCATTTCCGTGCAAACCCCTCTTCCTGACGGGCGGGAGCGGATACAAAACGAATTGCTGCCCCCGATTGGGAATCAGGAGATATGGGCCTCGGGAGTGACCTATTTCCGAAGCCGGGAAGCCCGGATGGAAGAATCAAAAGATGTCGGCGGTGGAGACTTTTACGACCGGGTTTACTATGCGGAGCGCCCGGAGCTTTTCTTTAAAAGCCCCGCCTATCGCGCCGTTGGACACGGGCAAAAGGTGAGGATCCGCCGGGACTCCAAATGGAATGTTCCCGAACCGGAACTGACTCTGGCCATTACCTCCAGCGGGAAAATAATAGGATATACCATCGGGAACGATATGAGCTCCCGGGATATCGAGGGGGAAAACCCACTGTATCTCCCCCAGGCCAAAAGCTATGACGGTGCGGCAGCAATAGGCCCGTGCGTTTTCATACCCCGGGGCCCTCTGCCAAAGGATACCGGCATCCGACTGGAGATAATCCGGGATGGAGCGCTCCTGTTTTCAGGGGAAACGGATATTGGCCAGATAAAACGGGAGTTTTCGGAACTGGCCGGATACCTGTTCCGGGAAACCTCCTTTAAATACGGATGCCTGCTGATGACCGGCACGGGGGTCGTCCCTCCCGATGATTTCACGCTGGATCATGGCGATGAGATCAGGATATCGATCAGCCAGATCGGCACTTTAGTTAATATTGTTGAATAATAAAGCAAACTTAGAAATGGAACTAACGGGACTCAATCTAATAGGCAATACCGCATCCGGGAAAGGAACGGCTACTTTCCATGCCGTAAACCCTTCCACTTCGGAAAAAATGGCTCCCACCTTCCGTGAAGCCACCGAGGAAGAAGTGGGGCTGGCAGCAGAAAAAGCAGCTTCGGCATTTCTGGCATACCGACAAAAAACCAACGAAGAACGGGCGCAGTTTCTCGAAGCTATCGCCGACGAGATCCTAGCCCTGGGCGACGAACTGATCCGGCGCTGTATGGCGGAAACCGCCCTTCCCCAGGCCCGCCTGGTTGGAGAACGAGGCCGCACCATGAACCAGCTCCGGCTGTTCGCGGAGGTGGTTAGAACGGGCTGGTGGGCCGATGTTCGGATCGATACCGCGATTCCGGACAGGAAGCCCGTTCCGAAACCCGATATCCGCCAGATGCACATACCGCTTGGGCCCGTGGGCATATTCGGAGCCAGCAATTTCCCCCTGGCCTTTTCAGTGGCCGGCGGAGATACGGCCTCTGCACTAGCGGCCGGCTGCCCCGTGGTGGTGAAAGCTCACCCCTTGCACCCGGGTACCTCCGAAATGGTGGGGCGGGCGATCCTGGCTGCCGCCGGAAAAGCCGGCATGCCGGAAGGAGTTTTTTCCCTGATCCAGGGCACTTCAAACGAAGTGGGCATGGCCATTGTCCGGCGCCCGGAGATTACCGCTATCGGGTTTACCGGTTCTTTCCGGGGAGGCAAGGCCATCTTCGATGCGGCTAACCGGCGCCCGGCGCCCATTCCGGTCTTTGCGGAGATGGGAAGCTCTAATCCTGTTTTCATCCTTCCCGGCGCGCTGGAAGAGCGGAAAAAATCCATAGCCAGCGGGCTGGCCGGTTCCCTCACCCTGGGGGTAGGGCAGTTCTGTACCAACCCGGGGCTGGTCGTCACCGATAAACCGGAAGGCGCCCGGGAATTCCACCAGATGCTGGACGGCCAGCTCCATGCCGTCAGCCCCGGTACGATGCTCTCCTCCGGTATCAAAAAGAATTATATCGCCGGAATAGAACGGTTGACTAATGCTCCGGGGGTCAGGCTGCTGGCCACCAGTATAGCGACAGAGGGGAAGAATGGGGTGCCGGCCAAGGTGTTCACAGCCGATGCTTCTGCCTTTTTCGACAACCCCTCGCTGGCAGAGGAGGTATTTGGCCCCTCCACTCTGAGCATTTCCGCCAATGGCAAAGAAGAGATGATCAAAGTGGCCGAAGCGCTTGACGGGCACCTCACTGCGACCATCCACGGTACAGAGGAAGAACTGCGGGACTATGCCGGCCTTATCGCCGTCCTGGAAAGAAAGGTAGGCAGGCTGATCTTCAACGGCTACCCCACCGGGGTCGAAGTGTGCCACGCCATGATGCACGGCGGCCCCTATCCGGCAACTACAGCGCCTCAAACGACTTCGGTGGGCACGGCGGCGATCCGACGCTTTGCCCGCCCGGTTTGCTATCAGGATTTTCCGCAGCCCGCTTTGCCTGAGGCGCTGAAGGATGATAATCCGCTGAATATATGGCGGCTGGTCAACGGGGAATGGACCAAAGAGGCCATCTGAATCAGGGTGGCTTGGAAGAAAAACTTTAAATTTGAAGGAAAGCCGTTATTGGCAGCCATTTAATGGATTTCAACATGGGCAGCAAAAAAATCAATCTTCACCTATCTTTTTTCAGCTACTTTTTCTCTCTGGCCCTCTTTGCAATGATTTCCGGCTCTGCCGCCGCCCAGGCCCATCCTGAAGGCCCCCTGGGCGACCTGTATCTGGCCCGCGAAGGCGGCCTGGCCCACTATTCCAGTGCCGATCCCACCGGGGGCAATGACGACCGCCGCCCCCTGGCGCCGGGGGAAACCCTAATCCTTGCCGAACACGAAGGGCCGGGAGTGGTAAGGCGCTGGTGGGTGACCATCGCGCCACGCGAGGAGCCTGAGCTCCTGCGCCACCTCATCGTTCGCTGTTACTGGGATGGAGAGAAAGAGCCTTCGGTGGAAGTGCCGGTGGGCGATTTCTTCGGCATGGGGTTCGGGGAGTGGAAAGACTACATTTCCCTGCCCCTGAACATGACGAGCGGCGGCTACAACGCCTATTGGCCCATGCCTTTTCGGCAAAGCGCCCGTATTACCGTCGAAAATACCGGGACGCTGCCGGTGGCGAGCTTCTATTACAATATAGATATCCGAACCTACAATCAATTGCCGGAAGAAGCCCTCTACTTTCACGCTCAATACCGGCAGGCGCGCACCCGGCCCGGGCAGCCCGTTACCATCCTGGAGACGAAGGGGCGGGGCCATTATGTCGGCACTTTGCTTTCCATGCAGCCGCAACGGGGAAAAAGCCTCTCCTACCTGGAAGGAGACGAGCAGATATTTGTGGACGGAGAAAAAACGCCCGGCATCATCGGCACCGGAACGGAAGACTATTTCTCCTCCGGCTGGTATTACATCACCGGAGAATACAGTGCTCCTTACCACGGCGTAACCATCAAGGACGACGAGCGGGGCCGAATCAACACTTACCGTTGGCATATCGAAGACCCCATCCCTTTTTATGAAAGTTTTCGCTTTCAAATCGAGCACGGCGGCACAAATGATGCGCCGGGGGTGGAATATTCTTCCGTCGCTTTCTGGTATCAGACGCATCCGCACCCGCCGTTCCCTCCGCTGCCGGATCAGCTGATGCCGCTTTCGGCCATTGCTTCCCCTTCCATTGAAGCGGAAGCCTTACTGGAGCAGGCCAGAGCTACTGCCGGACAACTGCGGGTCCAGGATATGGGGACATTTAAAGGAGAGTGGAGCGTCGGCGCCCAGTTGTGGTGGGTGGAAGCCACAGCAGGAGCCAGCCTGGCCCTCCCGCTGGAAGCGCCTCAGGATGGTATTTATGAGCTCGTCGGCTTTTTTACCCGGGCGCAGGATTACGGCATCATCCGCCTGTTGGTTAATGGCAAACAAGTGGGGCCTCTGGTGGATGGCTATGCTTCCAGGGTTGAGCCCACCGGGCCGGTGTCCTTCGGAAATGTAGAGTTGCACAAGGGCGTAAATGAACTGAAAATCGAGCTGGTGGGCAAGGATGCCCGGTCAGCGGGATACTCCGATGGTTACCTCGTTGGGATAGACGGCTTTTTGCTGCTGCCCCGGCAGGAGTAGGGGAAGGCCGGGGGAGCATAGTTCCTGGTTCCTGCGTTTCTTGTTACTCCGGAAACCAGCAGGTGGCGTAACGCAGGCTCCACTAATTTTAACTACTCCCTTTATTTTGGGATAGTTCAATTAAGTGTGTCTTTCAAAAAATCCCCTTGGTTTTCAAGGGTTTGCGAACGGCGAACAGCGAATTCCGAACAGTCCCTTTATTCTTTTTTTAATCAGATCAACAACCTTTCCGTAATGGCTTCTTACAACATTCGCTACAAATTTATCAGCCTCACCTTTCTTGCTTTGATCCACCTCAATGCCGTTGGCCAGCCCGGGACGGCTTCCTCTCCACCCAACCTGATAATCCTCTTCACCGACGACCTCGGTTATGGCGACCTGGCTTCCTATGGACACCCTACGATCCGCACGCCCAACCTGGACCGCATGGCAGAGGAGGGGATGCGGTTTACCCAATTCTATGCTGCGGCTTCCGTCTGCACACCTAGCCGGGCCGGGCTGCTCACCGGGCGGTACCCAATACGCACCGGGCTGGTGGAGGGCCTGATCCCGGGGCGCGTCCTCTTTCCAAATGACAAGACCGGCCTGCCTCCTGATGAAGTAACCATTGCCGAGGTGCTGAAGGGGCAGGGCTACGCCACCATGGCCATTGGCAAATGGCACCTGGGCCACCTGCCTGCCTTTCTGCCCACGGCGCAGGGGTTCGACGGTTATCTCGGCATTCCCTATTCGAACGATATGGACTACATAGCGCCAAAAGACGGGAAACCAGGATACTGGAACGTACCGCTCCTTCGGGACACCACCATTATCGAACGCCCAGCCGATCAGACAACCCTGACCCGGCGATATACGGAAGAAGCCACCCGGTTTATTCGCAAAAATGCGGGCGGCCCCTTCTTTCTCTACCTCGCCCATACCATGCCTCATATTCCTTTGTTCGCCTCTCCGGCGTTTGAAGGCCGCAGCGCCAGGGGGCTTTACGGAGATGTGGTCGAGGAGATCGACTGGAGCGTGGGGGAAATCCTGAAAGCTTTGAAGGACGCCGGCGTTGCCGAACAAACCATGGTGGTCTTCACGAGCGACAATGGCCCCTGGCTGGTGCAGGGCGCCGATGGAGGTTCGGCAGGACTGTTGAAGGACGGAAAAGGCACGACCTGGGAAGGCGGTATGCGTGAACCCATGATCGCCTGGTGGCCCGGAACGATACCCGCCGGTAAAATTTCTAATGGCCTGGCCACTACGATGGACCTGCTGCCAACGGCCGCAGCCTTGTGCGGGGCTCCTCTCCCTGAGCGCCCCCTGGATGGCTACAACCTCCTGCCCCTGCTTCGCGGTGAAGGGGCCTCACCCCGCGATTTCTTCGTTTATTACCGGGGCGATCGCGTCTTTGCTGCCCGCCGCGGCCCCTGGAAAGCGCATTTTATAACCCAAACCGCTTATCCGGCCGGCCCGCTTGTTTTCCACAACCCACCTCTGTTGTATCAGCTTGAGCAGGACCCGGGTGAGCATTATGATGTTGCCTCTGAACATCCGGAGGTCGTTGAGGAGATCCGGGTGTTGGTGGAAAAGCACTATGCCTACGTCGGGCGCACCCGCCAGCCCTCCATAGAGGCGGAAAGCCTGGCTGACAAGGCCCAAACCACCGGAGGCACTCTCCGTATCCAGAAAATGGGCAATTTCAGTGGGGAATGGAGCGGCAGCGAGCAGCTGTGGTGGGTGGAAGCCCAACCTGGAGACCGGCTGTCCATTCCTCTGGAAACGCCGGAATCTGGCACCTACGAACTCTTCGGCTTCTTTACCCGCGCCCGGGACTACGGCATCGTCCGCCTGTCTGTCAACGGCAAACCGCTGGGCAACCTGATGGATGGATATGCTCCAAAGGTAGAGTCCACCGGCCCGGTTTCCTTCGGATGGGTGGAGCTGCAAAAAGGAACGAACGAGCTGGTTTTGGAGCTGGTGGGCAAGGATGTCCGCTCCGCCGGTTATTCGGATGGGTACCTCGTCGGGATCGATGGGTTTTTATTGCGGAAATAGGGGTAGGCTTACCTGCCCCCTGCTTTCTCCTTCGCTTTTTCGGCCTTCTCCTCCGCTTTTCGGGCCTTCTCCTCCGCCTTCAGGGCCGCTTTTTCCGCTTTGATGGCCTCGGCGCGGGCGCGGGCGGCATCTTCGCGGGCTTCGGCAGCCTTGCGCTCCCGTTTGGTGGCGCGCACATCGGCCTTGGCGTCCTTATGGCGGGCCTTGATGGCTTCCATCTCTTTGTCGCTCTCGGTGGGTTCATCCTTTCTGAAGATGGAGAAAATGCCTTCTTTCCCTTCTGTTTCTGATTGTTGCTTCTCTTTGTCTTTGTCGCGCTTGAAGAATTGTGCCTGAGCAGGGGTGAAACAGGCAGCCAGCAGGGTGAAAGACAGCAGGAACATTAGTCGGATGCGCATTTTCATATTCTGTTTTTTGAAATTGAGAAACGAAAAAATAGGGAGAGTTCTTGCATTTGTTCCTCTTTTTCCAAAAAAGAAAGGGTGACACTCTTCTCCTGCATTTGGAAAAAGATGTCACCCTTTCACACTAAAGTAACTGGGCTTATTTATTTTATGTTTGATAATTCAAACGCTAATTTATTCCATTTCATTCCATCAGTCGCTTCGCTCGTGTTCCATTAGCGCTTGAAGGCCTTCTTTAAGCGGCAATTTCCCATTGCCGCTTAAATTAGAGCCTTTTATCCTTCACGCCTTACTCCATCTTCACTATTCGCTGTTGCCCAATATCTCCGCTGCGGAAGCTCAGGCGCACCATATAAACACCAGACCCTATTCCACTCACATCGACGGGAACAGGCAGCCCCTGGAAGGTTTCCCGGCGCTGCAGCAGCGTCCGCCCGTCGGTGCTGATCAGTTCCAGCACAGCGTCCCCCTGAAGGTTGGAGGTCACATTCAGGTAATTGGTGGCGGGAACCGGATAGGTATAGACCATGGCGCGCTGTTGCAGGCCGTTCATCAGCAATACCTGCACCACATTACTGTAAACCGGGTGGCCGTCGAGATCGACCGCCAGCACATCGTACTCCTGGATGCCGGAACCGGCATTCAGGTCCACAAAGTTGTACTGTTGCTGGCCGGCCAGTGCCGGCAGTACGGCTAAGGTGACCGGCGCTCCTCCTCCGGCGGGCCAGTTGCGCAACACGAAATGGCTGTACTGAGACGGGTCGTCATTCAGCATCCAGTCGAGCAACACTTCCCCGCTGGCGCCCAGGCTGCCCGACAATACTACCCGTGGATCGGGGTTCATTACTGCCGTGTCGCAAACACCAGGTGTCCAGTAAGTGACTCCGGCATTGGAGGCGAAGCAGCTGTTGCTGTACGTCAGCGTGTCACAACCACAGACCGGGTCCCAGGCCAGCGGGCAGGGGCCCTGGTTGGCCAGCTCGGGGTTCGGGCAGAGGAAGGGCGGAAGGCTGTCGCAGGGCGGTAGATAGATGCAATGGGTGGCGTAACAACACAGAATGTCGATCGAATCGGCAATGACCTGCCGGAGCACAAGGTCGAAGCAGAGGGTCGTATCGGACCCCACGCTGCCATCGATGATGATCGAGATCGGCACCGAAGCCCCGCCCGGTGAGAAGGGCGGTATGGTGGGGATGCTGATCACATCCGGACTGATGTTGGTATTACTGGAAGGATTTTCCACAATACCGATGGTATTCACAGCAAACGGGGAGTAGTTGAACACCTCGAAGGTGTAAACATAGTCCTGAGTGACTCCTCCTGCCGGGTCAATTGTGGTCTGGCAGGTGAGCGTATCGTTTATCACATTCAGACATTCCGGGCAGAAAATGGCGAGCGTATCCCAGCAGACCCCCATGCTGTCGGCATCCAGCCACACCACTTCTATGTAAACCGAGTCGGTGGAAGTCGTGCCTTCTATACAGAAATCAAAGAGGTTGTAGTTGACCCCGTTGGGGGTGATGCCGCTGCTGTGGGTCCAGAGGACACTGTTGGTCATAGGCGGCAGCACCAGTGGCGGGGAGATGCTCCAGCCGTCTATCTGTGCCTGCGTGGCGTCTATCCCGGTATAGTAAACGCCCGGGTTCAGTATGTTGACCTGTATGGATTGGATCAGGTTTGGATCATACGTAAAGGTATCGGTCACGAACAGTTCGAAACAGCAATTGCCCACCTGGTCGTCGGCCAGGGGTTTCACCATCGCATCCACATACTTACAGGGGTCGCAGGCAGGGAAGGCGATGCAGGTGTCGATCTCGGCGCAACACAATCGCTCTTCTACGCCGTCGTGGGCCGACAGGATGAAGCAGAGGGTGTCACCGAACAGGTCTTCGGAAGTCTCCAACGTCCACATAATAGTGGTGGTGTCGCCCTGGAAGAGCGTATCCGGTAGAATGAGGCCTTCGCCTCCCAATACGGTCAGGCCGGGAATGTCCGGCTCGACGTTCAACTTTATAAAACCCACCGGGAAGTCTGCGCCGGAAGGGTTCTTTACCGTGGCTGTGTACTTGTAGCCCAGGGAGTCGCATTCCAGGGTGTCACTGACAATATAGAGGCAGGTTTCCTCGACGGGGCAGGAAAACACCAGGGTGTCCGTACAGATGGCCACCTGGGACGAATCCAGATAGTTCACCAGGACATACTGGGGAAAGGCCAGCACATTTTTCGGGCAGAAATTGGAGATCAGGCCGTTGGCCATGGCCGGCATGATGCCGCCGCCGACGGGCCTGATCTTGAGAGAGGTGGGTGTATAGCCGGAAGTCATAAAACCAGGGGCCAGGACATAAGGATCGCCCGTGTGGTTGATCTCCACACCGTCGAGGGCCTGAAATTGCAGGAAATAAACATCCTCGGGGCCCGTGTTGAGGTAATCGATCCTGTAGCAGCAGTTGTCAACGGAAATGGTATCCTCCGGGGTGGCGCTGACGGAGAGGCCGAGCTGGGAGCAATCGACGGCGCAGGCACAGTCGAAGACTTCGACGTCGCCTTGTTCCCATTTGTCCCATTCATTGTTTCCGGTTTCCACGTCACTATCTACAAAAATGCTGTTCAGGTTAGCAAAAGACCCAGGAGCATTACCGGTGGCAGGAATGATGCCAAATCCATAGACTCTTAATGAACCAGTTAAAATCAATGCATTTCCTGTAGCTGTAATTTCCGTATCGCATCCATCGTTGGGAGGGGCATTGCCTGAGAAACTGGTGTAGGCATAATCAACTCCTCCAGCGGCATTTATATTAGAACCTGCTCCACCCACATAGATCTCCTGAGCCGGCCCCCATGTGGCTGGCCCGGTTTTGGTGTATTGATAAACATGAGAAGCGTGTGGGTCAGAATTTCTTTCGCCGACTAACATGCGCTGGCTGTCAAAAGAAAAAGAAATATCGGCAATATTCATAACACCAGCCACAGGGAACAGGGTGGTTTCGGGCCCAACTATCAGGCCATTAGCGTCCACATCGGCAGCAATAATATCTACTGAGCCTGTGCTTTGGGGGCTGGAAAAATATACTTTTCCCTCCGACTCATCAAAGCCGATGCCCCAAACCCTTTCACTGCTCGTATTGGTTGGTGTAAATGAAGTGACCGCATAAGACTGGATAACCTCCCCGGTGGCATAACTCGAATTATTTTTGGCGGCGATCACATTAATGGTCGCGTCCTCCGGGTTAGTTACATACAACACTTCGTTACCTGGGTTGTAGGAAATGTTGCCCAGGCCCTGGTTATTGTTCTCCAATTCCGTATTTCCAACAACTGTAGGAGTGTTGATCGCAGTTACGAGTTCTGTCACCCCACCGGTAAAGGGATTGATCATAAAGATCAGCCCGGAACCTGGTGTAATAGCATTGGGGCCATACAGCCGGGTAGCCGTCAGGTAAACGTAGAATTCATCATCGGCGGCAATCCCGTAAACCTGGGCCATTTTGGAATCTCTCCATGCTGGATTATCTATGTCTGTCACGGTGTTCCAATGGGATCCAACACCTATTGGTGCAAGCGTTCGGTTGCGAATGTCCTTTACGGCAAGCACCCTCCCATTATTGCCTATATTATATGGACTTGGGTAATCTCCCAAAAAGGTGGTTACTGCCATTCCGCATCTAAAGATCTTCCGCTGCGGTTCAAAATAAAAGGGGCCGGCCCGCAGGAAATCATCAGCCGGCACAATGGCAGCATAACTGGTGGGAGTAGTAGGTGTGAAATCCTGGGCATTAAATTGGGCCATTAGCGTATAGTCTCCCGGAGCAAGCCCGATAAACCCATACAAGCCCCGGCCGTCTGTAGTGGTAGTGCCTACCGTGTTTCCCATGGTGTCCAAAAGTTCGACCACCATTTTTTCAATACCCGGTTCAGTTGCGGGATCGTTAATGCCGTTGGCATCCAGGTCATAACAAACAAAGTCAACTAGTGAACCAAAGCCAGGTGACGGTATCCGTGTGAAACGAAGGTTATCTACTGTCTGCCCCGCCATTAGTCCTACACTATACATGTCTGGGCTCGACCACTCGGTGTTGGGTATGTCGGCAAAGATTTCGACGACATAATCTCCAGGGGGCAAATTGATGAACCTGAAATTACCCTCGCTATCTGTTTTTAAACCAAGGGAATCGGTACCACTCAAATAGACAGGAATGTCAACCAGTGCCGGTTCAAAATCGCCTTGAATTCCATCGCCGTCCAGGTCGTAAAAGGCAGTGCCGGCAATAGACCCCAACTGCTGAAGGTCCGCAATATAGAAATCTATCCCTGTCGCAGACTGGCCTGGGGTATAAGTCACTGTCCAGGTAGAAGGGTCGGAAGAGAGAGATGGAGTACTAAGTTGCACATAAAGATAATAATCTCCAGCTACCAGGGGGTCGCAGAATTCATAGTACCCATTCATATCGGTTACTTGTTGATCTACTGTTCCATCACTGGCAATAGCCACCACTGTCTCCCCTGCCAAAAGGGCAAAGTTGGGATAAGAGTACACCACCCCCGAAATACAATCCTGCCCCTGCAGGCCAGGCGGCAAAGCGGCGCCCAGCACCGCCAGTATAAGCATTAGAAACAATCGTAATCTTCTTTTCATGGCAATAGAGTTTTTTAGGTAAAAAAAGTTATGGATAAATAGATTCGGACATTAATATTCGAAATCTTCCTGCCTGGCGCTGGACGGAGAAGCGGGAATATAGATTCCCGCGTTGCAAAAATGGCATCTCTTCCAGGGCTTTGTTTATGCCAGGCGAGATTGTACAAAAAGCCGGCTCACGGCTTTGCCTGCCAAGCAAAATTTTGTTTTTTGCCTCTTCTTAGCCCCCTCCAACTCCCCCGAAGGGGGAGAGTAGCCCTATCAGAAAACAAAATTTTGTGGCCTTTCGGCGGAGTGGGCTTTTTCCACAATCTATATTCATTTACATCTTCACAAAGCGCCGCACCACCGTATGCCCGTCGGCATAGCGCAGGCGGAGCAGGTACAGGCCCGGCGGCAGCCCCTGGAGGCTCAGGCCGATGGCCTGGCCCCGGAAGCGGGCCTCCCGGGTTTGGTGCACCGGCCCTTCCGGGCTCAGGATGTCCATCCGGCAACTGCCTTGCCGGCGGGAGCGGACCAGCAGTTCATCGGTTGCCGGGTTTGGCTGCAGGCGCACTTCCTCCCGGGCGGCCAGGTTGCCGCACAACCCCTGCGTATCATTGACGGCCACTCCCAACTGACAGTAATCGTGGTTGCCGGCGGCATCCCAGGCGTGGATCTCCAGTGCAGCCGTTCCCAACTGGTCACAGGAGAAAGAGATACTGCCCTGCCCCGGGTCTGGCGTCTGGCCCTCCAGGTTGATGGAATAGGTCACCGGCGGGGAACAGTCGTCCGTCGCCGGGAGGATAACGACCTCGCCGGGTGTGAGGGTGGCGGCGGCATCGTCGATGTCGCCGTCTCCGTCTATATCCACCGGGACGGCAAGGGGCTGGATCTCTAACGCCAGGGTGGCAATACAGACCAGATCGGTGGGCGGAACGCAGTCTTCTGTCAGGGTGATCACCTGGGTATATTCCCAGGCGCCCACCGAGGCGATGGCCGGCTTTATAGCGGAGTCCACCCAGTAGCCGGCGGGGTTGGTCAGGCCATCACAGGAGGTGCCTTTGACGCCGGCAGCCGGAGCGGCGTTGGTTTCATCACTATCCTGGTCAAAATAGCTCATGCCGCCCGGGCCCACCAGCACCCAGATGTCTTCCTCTCCTTCCGTGCCGTTGCAATTCTCATCGCGGCCGACGACAACCGGGGCCGAGACGCCGTCGTATTCGCAGAAATTGATCACCCGCCAGGTGCGGGCCAGCTGGCGGCAGGCGCCGGGCGGCGGGCTGAGTTCGAGGTCGCTGAAGGTGGTGGCGAACAAGCCGCAGGAGCCGCCCAGGATCTCCAGATCAAGGGCATCCAGCCCGGCGCAGTCCACATCGGCATCCGCCGGGAAGCGGATGCCGTAATTCAGAGTATCGCCCTGAAGGGTGACCGTCTGCGTGCAGGGGTTGGTGCTTGGGTTGCCGGCCCCGTCGAAGGCCTGGAAGGTACGCACAATGGTGCCTCCGGCGCAATCGGTGAGGTTGACGGTGGGTGGCAATTCCTGCCAGGTGGCTCCCGGGCAGTTTCCACCGGCTGCCGCTGTGCCGAAGAGGGGCTGAAGCTCAGCCGGGTCGGTGGGGTCGAATGCGGGCAGGTTACTGCAGGCCTCGGTTACATCAGGAGGCGCCAGGCAGAGAATATCCGGGCAGGGGATAAGCGTATCGCAGGGAGGCATCACGATACAATGCCTCGCGTAGCAACACAGGATGTCAATGCTGTCGCCCACTATCTGGCGCAGGACGATATCGAAACAAAGGGTATCGCCGGCCGCCAGTGAATCGGATAATATGGTAACAGACAACGGCCCGAATGCACCTCCGCCCGTGGGCACCAGGAACGGCAGGGACACCGCCTCTTCCACAATTTCATAACCCGGAGGAGGCACCTCGACGAAGCCGACGGCGTTCACCTCGTAATCCGACCAGTTCTGGCCACTAAAGGTGTAGGTGTAAACACCTGCGCTGTCGCAGCTTATCTCTTCATCGGTGACCACTACACATTCCGGGCAGAATACCTCTATCGTATCCCGGCAAAGGGTGGAATCGTTGCGCTGCCATTGCACTTCAATACTGATCGGGCCGGTAGTGGTGGTGCCCTCCAGGCAGAAATCAAACAGGTGATAATCCACCATTAAGGGCACGCTGCCGCTGTTGTGGGCCCAGGTATAAGCACTTTGGCCGGCGATGGCCGGGCTAAAGGACCAACCGTAACCGGGGTCGTAATCTATCGCCGAGAAGGAAATTCCCGGCGTCAATATATTCACATGGATGCTGGTAAAAAACCCCGGCTCCGGATGATTGTTGCTCGTCAGCAGGCTGTAACAGCAATCGCCCAGCTGAGAACATTCAAAGATAAGCGTACAGTCCTCCAATTGGGCATAGAGGTTCAGGTTGATGCCCGCGATGCCGCCGTAGAAGAACAACGGGTTCCCCTGATAGTCATAAACGGTTCCTCCGGGGTCGGAGCAGGCCATGTCGTCATCCTGTACATTGACCACCGGCTGCCCCTGGTAGAGGCAGCAATATACCAGCATGCCGCAGGGATCCCCCGCGCAGCCGGCAATGAGGTCCTGCAGCCAGGGCTCCAGCAGGGGATTGCCCCCAAAACAGTCTCCGCCGCCGCCGGTGCCCGGCAGCGTGCTCACCGCCACCGCCACATCCTTGTACTTACAGGGGTCGCAGGCAGGGAAGGCAAGGCAGGTGTCGATCTCGGCGCAACAGAGGCGCTCCTCGGGGCCGTCGTGAGCGGAGAGGATGAAACAGAGCGTATCTCCGAACCAGTCTTCATCGGTAGGGAAGTTCCACATCACCATGGTGGTATCGCCCTGGTAGAGGGTGTCCGGCAATTCGATCCCCGCCTGGGGCAGGAGGCTGAGCCCCGGAGGGCCGGAAGTGACGTTGAGTTTGACGTATTTCACCGGGAAATCGGCCCCGGACGGGTTGGTGACCGTAGCCACGTATTTGTACCCGTTGGTATCGCATTTCAGGCTGTCGGTGACGATATACAGGCAGGTTTCCTCCACAGGGCAGTTGAAAACCAGCGTGTCAAAGCAAAAGGGCATTAAAGCCCCATCCATGTACTGCACGGCGACGTACTGCGGGGTTGCCAGCACGTGGTTCAGGCAGATGTCCGCCAGAGTGGGCGCCGAAGGGGGCATGGGGCCAAAACCGGTGGGGACGATCAGGGCGCCATTGATGGTGCTGGTCACCATGAAATCGGGTTCTTCATTATGAACGGACAAGTCCACCCCATCGAGGGGGATCAGCCGAATGCCATATACGGTGTCGGCGCCGGCATTGCTGTAAGCGAGGTTCCAGCAGCAGCCGACAAGGCTGCTGTCGGGCACTGATGGGCTGGGTGTGAGGCTGATGTCCGGGCAGTCACAGTTTACCGTTACCGTGGTGCACATCTGGGCGCTCCAGCAGGGCGTGGCGCCGAGGCTGTCTGCTTCAAAAACAGTGACGCAGATGTCATAGGTGCCGCCCTGGGCGTAGGTGTACATCCAGGTTCCGTTGGCCGGCACCACCACCTGAAAGGTACCCGTACCATCTCCCCAGTCCGGCGGGGTAGTGAACCAATGACAGGAATTAAACTGCGGTGCGGTGACAGTGACGCCACAACTGTCGTTTAACGTGACGGTAAAGCCCTGGGCCACCAGATCTGCGAAGGCGAGAG
Organism: Lewinellaceae bacterium; assembly: GCA_020636315.1. Classification (GTDB taxonomy): domain Bacteria; phylum Bacteroidota; class Bacteroidia; order Chitinophagales; family Saprospiraceae; genus JACJXW01. The sequence goes on along the minus strand of JACJYA010000002.1, from coordinate 365,439 downwards.
AATCAACGCAGCAGGAATCGGCCGTCAGGCAGAAATTGTCAAAATAGGACATAGAGCCCGCGTCGAGAAAGGCCTCCGCCTGCTGGTCGTTGTCCACATCCGCCAGCCGTAGGAGGACGGCGTCCGAATTGGAGGACCAGCCCGTCAGCCCGAAGGGGTCAGTAAGGTAGTTCACGTTCTCGACATTGGGCAGGCTGCCGGAAGGGGTAACTCCGCCGTAATTTTCGAAATACCAGACCACCGGATTCAGAGAGAGTGCGTCGCCATCCGCCATAAACAGATCGAGGTCGCCGTCGCAGTCGCCGTCGAATAGCTCGAATTTGTTGGTGGAAGTCACCGGTGCTAAAGGTAAATCGATGAAAGGGGTGGCGTAATCGTTTCCAACCAGGGTAAAGCAGGGGATAACAGGCGCCTGGCAGCCGCCTTCGTAGTAAACCGCATTAATACCGCCGACATTGAGGTGCACCAGCAGGTCGGCAATGCCGTCATTGCCAAGGTCTCCGACTGCGATGTCGGTAGCCTGCGGAGGGAGGACGAGCCCGGTGGGAATGACGTTGAAGGCGGGCGTCCCGATGATCCCCTGGTTCTCGTAGTAGATCACTTCGTTCGTACCCAGCTCAAGGGCGAAGAAATCTTCAAATCCATCCTGGTTGTAATCCAGTGTGGAAGGGCTTATGGCGTTGTAGAAGAGCGCTATGGGGTTGAACAGTTCAAAATTCGGTGGGTCGTAAGGTGGCTGGTTCCTGATTATTGCCAATACGCCCACTGTATTATAAGCAATGATGTCCTGGTCGCCGTCGTTGTCGGCGTCGATGAAATCAAAACCGGTATCGGCCAGCCCTCCGGTGAGGTTGAGCGGATCCACGATCGTCACCCCGTTGAAATCCAGGCAGCAGGTATCCGGTGAGCAGTTGACGGCCACGGTAAAGGCGCACTCGCTCTGATTGCCGCTCGTATCCGTAGCAGTACAGGTGACAGTGGTTGGCCCGCAGGGAAAAAGTTCGCCGCTCAAGTGGTTGCAGTCCAAAACCGCTACCGGGCAGTTATCGGCGACCGCAGGGGCGGGAAAGTTTACCGTAGCGCCTCCGGCAGCGGCTTCGCCATCCACCTGCAAAGACGCCGGGCAGATGATAATAGGCGGTTCTATATCCTGCACTTCGACCGTAAAGGAACACATCAGCGTATCACCTGCCCCGAAGAAGGTGTAGGTAACAGTTGTGACGCCTACCGGATAAAGCCCGCTGGCATTATCGCCACCCGTATAGCTGTTGACGAGGGTGCCCGGGCCGGGCATGGTGGGCGCCGGGATATTGATAAGGGCCTCGCAAATGCCGGGGTTGTTAGGTTGTACAATATCGTTCGGACAGGCCAGCACGAGGGCCCCATTGATGGTGATCGAACCGGGATTGGCAGTCACCGGCAGGGCGTTGCTATTGCCATCACTTATTTCAAGAGGAGTAGGCGAACCCGTAATGTTCAATGGAGATAAGCCTTCCATCAGGGCGTCAAAGCAAAGCTGAAAGATCACCGAGCCGTCCGGGAGCGTCACCGCCGGGGAAGTAAACCAGGAGAAAGTGATAAACCCCGGCGCCGGGAAGGCATAATTGGAGTTGTTAAACCCGGGCAGCCCTATATCGGTGACCGAGGGGTTGCCCAGAAGGGCCGGGTCATACTCCAGCGTAAACTGCATAGCCGCCACATCGGCGAAATTCTGCACCGTTACATCCACACATACCTGATTGCCAACCGTAGTGACATTAGAGCCCACCTCCAGGATGACATCGGCCGAGGCGGGCAGCACTTCCACAATGTAACTGCATTCCCCCAGGTTGCCGCTTACATCCATAATGCTGAACCCCATGGTGGTCTGGCCGACGGGGAAAGGGTCACTGGGGTTGAATGGAGTGGTAACCATAAGCGTTGAGGCGTCAACGGCGCAGTTGTCGTCCCAGGTGGGGATCGGAGCATTTACACTGGCTTCCATAGCGCCGGGGGGCGCCTGCACGGTGAGGTCGTCCGGGCAGGTGAGGATGGGCGGAAGGCCGTCCTGGGCTTCCACCATGCCAAAGCAACCAGTGAAATTGGCGGTTACGCCCGGCGCCAGATCGACTGTATATACATAGGAGCCTGCCTCGTCAACAACGGGCCCGTTGCCAGGATTAATATCCTGGACGTCGATGACGAAATCATCTGCCTGCAGGCAGCCGAAGACGCCCTCCAGGATGCTTGCATCCAACGTGGCCTGGCAAAAGTCAGACAAGTTGATGGAGAACATATCATTGCATCCCAGAATATCCGTCGGCTCGGCAACTACTGCCGCAGCCGCCAGAGGAGCAATGCAGCCGGTGATGGGGTCACGCCAGGCGCCGTAGAAGGTGGTTGGGCCGGACACGACGGGTTCGAACAGGTTGGCGGCATCGGCGTAAAGCTCATTGGACATCATATCATCGTCAAACCAGACAGCCTCCAGCCCGGGGCCGGCCGTTTCCAGCACCAGGGTGGCGTTTTCGCCCGGGCAAAGGCCCGTAGTCACCGAAGCCCCGGCATCGAGCTGCACCTGCTGAGGAGGCAGTAGCTGGGTATTGAAAAAGTACAATTCGTACTGCCCGTTTCCGTCGCGGTCTGATTGCCATACCGAAAAGGGGCCGTAGGTGTCCGGAAACAGGTCCACCGCCGGGTCAGGGCCCAGGATGGCCGTTCTTCCGCTTTCCAGGTTGTGATAACGGATCTCCCGATCGCCCCCTTCAAAGGCTTCCCAGACCACCTGTCCGGCGTGGATCGCCGGGCGGTTGTCTTCATCGGTATTATTGCTGAGTTGGAGGGTTGTTCCGTCGGAGAGGCGGTAAGCATAGATCTCGTTGTCGCCATCCGAATTATCAGCCCATACTACATAGTCGCCGCCTACGGCCAGGCTGTTGAGAGAAAGAGGCACATCGTTCGCTACGGGAACCAGCGTGCCGGTGGCCAGTTGATAGGCAAAAAGGTCGTAAGCAAAGGTATTCATATCGAAAGCCGCCCAGGCCGCGACGTCTCCCTGCAGCACCAGATCCTGCTCATCTTCAGCGCTGTTGGAGAGGTTTTCCATGTTTTGGATAGAGATGGTGTAGAGGAATACGTCCACATCGGGGCCCTGATCGGTACTTTCCCACACCACCCAGTCGCCGAATATGGCGGGGCTGCCGGCGCCGGTGGCGTTGTCGTTGGAGAGGTTAGTTTCCAGCCCGGTAACCAGGTTATAGAGGTAAATATCATTGTCCCCGTCCTGGTTGCTGCGCCAGGTGACGTAGTTGCCGAATACGGCGGGCGACTGGTCAACATCCGTACTGTTCTGAGAAACCTGCTGCTTAAATTGCGTTTGGCAGTCGTATGCCCAGATCTCGTAATTCCCGCTTTCATTGCCCCGCCACACAATGCGATCACCGTGCAGGTTGGGGAACTGGTCATCGGCGGCATTATCCGAAACATTGGTGAGGGTTCCCGTAGCCAGGTCGTAGGCGTAGATGTCGCGGTCGCCGTCCTGATCGCTCACCCAGACCACTTTATTGCCCTGTACCTGAAGGCTGGCATCGGGTTCCACACTGGGCGCCAGCTCCACAGGCTGTTCGCAATCCGGAACCAGGGCGGCGGCGCAGGTGCTCACCATTTCATTATAAAGGGTGCCGCAGAAAGGTGGAGTAGGGTAGAGGGCCTGCATGAAGATAGCCCCATTATCCGCGAGGTTATACACCATCCAGCCGTTGTTGCCGCGGTCCTGAAAGACATTATCGCCATCTAATGGAGACATATTACCCTCTGCATAAAAGGAGGCGAACTGCAGGCCGTTGTAACAATAGGCGGGGCCGACGGCCAGCTCGGGGCTCTCCAGGGCCGTCGCGGCAATTTGCCCATCGACAAAGCCGGGTTGGCCGGTGGCATCGATCGCCAGTGGCAGAGAGGGGGTATCCGAGAAGTAGATAATCGTAGGTACATTGGCGGATATGATGGGGTTTAGGTAGAGGTTGAACAGCAGGCTGCCGTCCGCCAGGGTTTGCTGGAGGCCGGAAGGGTCGGTCCAAACCATCGTCAGTTCGCCGGAGCTTGCAAACTGGCTGAAGTTGGCGGCCGTCAGCCCCGGAAGGCCGAAATTGAGTACGTTGGCGTATTCAAAAATGGCGGGATCCCATTTAATGGTGAACTGCAGGCCCGAAATATCTGTAAACCCCTGTACGCGAACCTGAACCAGGGCCAGTTCGTCGGTGCAATACACATCGGCGGCCTCCAGGAACAATACAAGGTTGCTGGCGCCAACCATCTCCATACAGTCGGACACATCGCCGACCTGCACGCCGATGAAATCAGCCTGCACATCCCCGGTGAGGTTATTGATATTGGCCACTTCCGGGAAGCCGGAAGTGAAGGGGTCGAACGGGTCCGGAAATGGGTAGCCTGCATCGACAAAACGCCAGCAGCTGTTGGTGGGGAACTGGTTGATATCCCCCAGTATCAAAGAGCGGATCTGAACATAATCCTGGGTTGTAATGCCCCCGCTGTTATTGGCGTCAGCGGCGATCAGCGCATAGGGAGATGGCAGGGCCGTAACCCCCAGAATATGCTGTTGGATGAGATAGAGGTCATAGACCGTAATGCAGGGCGAATTGCAAGTGCCCTGCCACTGGGGGGTGATGGTGTAATCAAAGCCGTCCGCCAGCCCAGGAAAAGCATAATCGCCATTGGTGTCTGTGAATTGCTGGCCGATGCTGTTGCCGGTCAGGTTTACTTCTATTCCCGGCAGGGGTGCGCCATTAGCGCGATGGATGTTGCCGGAGATGGAAGCGATCCTGCTGCCAGAGGCCGCCGGGTTCACCGCCGTTCCCTCCGTCGGCCGGAATTCGGGAGCGAGGTACAAACAGGCCAGTATTAACAGGGGCACACTGAATATGGGCTTCATAATTCGTGATTTTATGTGTTTTGGCGGATGCTTTTCCAACCCGCTGTTTGAGCTTTCCGGTTACATGTATTTGCCGCAATACCACAAAACCACAGGACCGTATCACCTGCAGCATTGGTTCTGACATTAAGCGGCAATTTTCTATTGCCGCTTAATTTGAGCCGGCCGAAGAAACTCCTTCTCTTTTGCCACCGGGAGTAGCCTCCCCCCAACCCCCCTCCAAAGGAAGGGGGGCCATTCTCCGATCCAATGGTTAGGAGAAAAAGTGGTGCTAAGTCTGAATCTGCCCGCCTGCTCCAATTATGGGGCAATGAGCAGCCTCGACACCCAGCTTTCTCCCCTGGCCCCGCGGGCCTGGAGGAGATACAAACCGGCGGGCCAGTTGTCCACTCTTATTTCAACCACCTCTTGTCGGCTTGCCGGCAATTGCCATTTCTCAATAACCCTTCCCTGCAAATCATAAGCAATCAGCTCTGCCGCTCCTTCCCACGGCAGCAGCAGAAAGGCTTTATTCCTCGCCGGGTTGGGCCATATCAGCCCTTCCTCCTGTATCTCTCTTGGCTGCAAGCCGGTGATGAAGGCCTCAACCGTGTTGCTGAACACGGGCTTGCCCGGCCAGGTGACGCCTACAATACGGTATTCATTCAAGCCACTGGCAGGATCGTTATCTGTGAAGTTGAAAGTGTTGCCATCCACCTGTCCGATGGTTATCCAACCGCCCCCCGGCAGCCGGCGCTGCACCAGGAAATAGCGATAGTCCACCGCGCCTCCGGTGAACCATTCCAGTTCGGCCTGATCCGAACTAAAGGAGGTGAGTTCCAGCCGGATGCTATCCACCGGCGGCTCACCGCAGGGGCCGTCGCTCCAGTACAGCACACCACTCCAGTTCATGGCGGCGCAGCCGTTGATGTAGGTCATGTTATCGCAGCCACAAACCAGTTGCAGTTCCGGCGGGCAGTCAAAGGCCCAGTCGATCAGGCTGCTGTCCAGGCAGGGCGGGTCGGGGCAGTCGAAAAATACCGTGTCGCAGACGGTGAGCGTAGTGTCTCCGTAGCAGTTCATCCCGCCGGCATCGCGGCGCACCACCTCCATACAGAGTTGGTAGGATATTTCATCCTGGAAGGAGAAAGAGATGGTGCGGTTATCGACAAATCCTCCGATGCCCGTTCCGGTATTGAGGTTGCGCAGGTTCCAGAACACCCGGTCGCAGGCGCCCCAGCGTTCGTAATTGGCGGTAAGCATGCTGGTTTTGCAGTCGGCAGTTACCGTAAACCCTGCATTGACATCCATTTCATATTCATCGAAGGGCGTGCAGCAGCGGTCACAAAGCGGCAGTTCCAGGCAGTGGGTGAAAGTACAACAGTCCAAGGCTGAGGAATCCGCCAGCAGGCGGCTGGCGGTTATTTCGAAACAAAGGCTTTCCAGCCCTTCCGCTTCGGGTCGTATTGTCAGGCTGAATCCTCCGACAGAAGTTCCGGGGGGCCAGGGCCCGGCAAGGTCGAGAACATCTTCCACGATGAGGTCCTGCCCGGCCGGCTCCCTGAGGCGGAGGCTGTGAATGGTATAATCCGTCAGGTTGGCCAGCCCGAAGGTGTAGGCATAACCGCCTTCATCGAGGCAATCCAGCTGTTCTCCCTGAGGCGCCAGGCAGCGGTAGCAGGGCAGCGCCAGGGTGTCGCTGCAAACCTCTTCTACTCCGGCTTTCCAGCTTACCTCCAGTTCTGCCGGCTCTCCGTACGGGCCGTTGTCTATGCAGAAATCGAACACGGGCAGGCTGCCGGAGGGCAGGATTCCGTTTGAATGCTCCCATAGCAGGCGACGCCCGGGCACCAGTGTCTGGTAAGCCCACCCGGAGCCCAGGTCGTATTGCACCGACGACAGATAAGCAGAAGCTGATAAAAGCCGGACTTCAATGGCCGTTACCGGCACGCCGGAAGCATCATAATCGTAATTAAGCTGGTAACAGCAACTGAGGGAATCCGTTTCCGACAGGAATGCATGAAGGGCTGTACTGCAGGGAAAGAAACCTTCTGTCCTCAATTCACCGGCAGCTTTTGGAAGCCAAAACTGAGATTGGAACAGCCCGTAGGGCAGGCCCGAATGCGTGGAGGGAAGTTCCATCAGGCTGCCTTCCATCCAATGCAATGCTTTATAGCCCAGTGATAATACCCCCAGCAGTAAAGCTAAAGACCTGGCAAAGCCTATTGGCAGTTCGTTATTGAGGGGTGTTCTGAGCATTAGGTGTTCTATTATTCCGAATTTTGGGACAGAGGCCTCAACAGCACCTTACCTGAAGGTAAAACACAATGGGCACTTTGCGCCAGGAAATTAAAATTCGGCAGCTATGGATTAAAATTCGGTCGCTTTTACAGAAAATTCGGTAAAATGCAGCTTTTGAGACAGGAATGATCGGCGGGTGAGATGAATGTAAAATAGCAAAAAAAAACGTACTTTTTATAAAGTGGTATTTGCCATTGATTGCAGGCTATCTGAAAGCCATTTGAACAAAAAACGTTATATTTGAAGAGCATTTCCACTAACATTAATCATTGATGGCGGTTCAGGTCAAAAAAAGGTTGCTTACGGTTGAGGAATACCACAAGATGGGAAAGGCTGGCATTCTCCGGGAGAAAGGCATCGAATTGATCAATGGAGAAATTATTGAAAAAAGCCCTATTGGAAGCAAACATGCCGCGGTTGTTAACTTACTGAACGAAATTTTATTTGAAAAGCCGGGCAAGGAGGATGCCATCATCAGCATTCAGAATCCAGTCCAATTGAGCGATCTTTCAGAACCTGAGCCTGATATTGCGATATTGAAAAGAACAAAGGATCGTTACTATTACCAGCTTCCCAAAGCAAAGGATGCCCTTTTGGTTATCGAAGTGGCCGATACTTCTGTTGAATATGACCGGGAGATTAAACTGCCGCTCTATGCCGAAAGTGGCATCCCGGAATTCTGGCTCATCAATTTAGAGGAGAACGTGATCGAAGTGCACCGGGAGCCAATGGGAAATGCTTACAAATTCCGGGAATTACTGCGTGCCGGAGATGTGGCAGAGGCCCGAGGCCTGGAGTTGAGTATTCCGGTGGCGGAGATTTTGATATAGAAAGGGATAGTTCCAATAAGTGTGTCCTAACCTGCTGATTTCCAGAAACCTGCCCCCATCCCCATCACTCCACCTGCACTCTTCCCCACTGCCCCTCCTCCCAGCGGCTATCCGCTCTTCTGGTAGCCAGTGAAAAGACATAACTCCCCGCCGCCAGCCCCCCCGTTTCAAAAGACGCCCGGTGAATGCCCGCTGTCTGCCAGCCTTCTTCCTTCCGCGCCACTAACTGTCCCTGCCCGTTAAACACCCGGAGCTCTACCTCTGCCCCTTCCGCCAGTTGATATTCGATGTAATGCGGCCCTGCCCCCACCGGATTGGGATAATGGCGCAACAGCATGCCCGTACCGGGAGCTTCTTTGGCCGGCACCAGGCCGCCCATTGCCTCCAGCCCGAACCAGAGCGCAGGGTATTGCTCCTGATCGATAACCAGTTCAAAATATCCGGGGGTTGTGGGCTGTAGCGTGAATGGAGTGCCCGTTTCGCCGATGGCGCTCAGCGGATACACCCGAAGGGAATCCGCCTGGATATGCAGGCGCAGAGTGAGCCTTATTGGCGCCTGCAGCGTCGGGCCTGAACCCCAGTTGTTGTGCACCGTCTGCGTGCCGTCCCATACCATGCCGGTATTTTGCTGGACGGTGGACAGGGTAAGCAGTGAGCGTTGAGCCGTAACCAGCGGCGCCTGCGACAAGGCCAGCCAGCTGACGGAGCCGAATCGGTTGGCCTGCACCAGTGTCAATTCGCCGGCAGAGGCGCCGGAGGCATTCTGCAGGAAGCCGGTGAGAGCGGCAAAGCGGGGGGAAGCGGAGGCCAGCAGGCCGGTTTCCGTATCCAGGACAGTCTCCCCGTTGCTGGTTTGATAGGGGTTGCTCTCCACCGGCGGCAAGGTGGAGAGATCGGTGGTAGCCGGCGCCCGGTAGCTTTTCGTTCGGATGGCGTGGATGAGCGCCAGGCGTCTGTCATACGGCACGAACTTGCCCCAGCGGCCCTGGTTGTCGGCTTTGCCGGAGCGATAGACCCAGTTTTCGCTGTACTGTAATTCTACCGGTGAGCCATCCTCCGCCAGCAGGCCGTTGCGAAAGGCGTAAGCAAAAGCCGGGAACAACGCCATAATTGAATTATCCCGATGCAGGCTGAAGAAGCCATCCACAAAGTTGCCGTCCCAGCGATTGCTGCCATTGTAGTCGAACCACATGATGCCATCGACGCCGTGGAAGGCGCTGTAGGCCATTAAGGCGTGCACCATTTCTGTGCGAAAGCGGTTGGGCGCCGCATGATTGTACTCGCTGACGGTGTAGGGCTTGTCCGCCAGTTGCAGGCCGGCGCAGATGTTGGTGATGGAGCTCAGGTAATCGTCTTTCAGCTGGGGATCGTTGCGGATCAGCCAGTTGTAGGGGTCCCAGGCGCTGGCGGGGAACTGGGGGTGGTCCCAGTAGCTGTGGTCGTCCAGATAGTCCAGGTTTTCGTGGAGGGAAGCGTCGCTGATGCCGCCCAGAGCGTTGGTCCCGGTGATGGGCGCCTGCACCCTCAGGTTTTCCCGCAGGTAAGCGGACAGATCATCGAAATGGCTTTCCTGCAGCTGAAGGTAAAAGGCCGCCAAATCGGCCAGGCGGGCGTCGGTGTATAGCAGGCGCTCCGCCCAGAGGATGCGCTCTACGGCGCCCTGTGCCAGATCTTCTTCAGGCAACAGTCCTGACTGCCAGGGAGGAGAGAGGCTGAAGGCGTCGAAATACAGAACGCCCTGCTGGGTGGGGCTGATGGTGATCCGGCCGTGGCCGATGTTGTCTTCCGGCGCTACGAATGAGAAGGAAAAAAGCTGCCACTCTTCGGTCAGCGCGTAGTTTGCCCCCGCATACCAGTTGTAGGGGTCATTATCGCGCATGGCCGCCACGGAAATATTGGCGGGAGAAGAGGCCCGGGCGGCAAACTGCAATACGTATGAGGAATCCTTCTGCAGGCTGAAACCACTTTGTTTGAACTGCAGGTGCCAGCCGGTGCCGGTTACGTTGTCCACCTGCAGGCGGGCGCAGTAATCGCCTTCATAAGGGCTCTGCGAGGAGGCCGAAAGGCTGGCCTGGGCGGCATCGTGCACCTCCACAAACCAGGGTGAGTTGACTGTCCCGTTCTCAAAGCCGGCGTTTACCAGCAGTTGTCCTTCTCCGGGTTGGGTTGCGCCCGCATTCCAGGCGGCCGCCAGGGCCTCCTGAGTGGAATATTTTTCCAGAAGCCACTCACTCCAGAGGCTGTCGAGCATCTTATTGTGCCGTTGAAGCAACACGCCTCCCTCCGCGAAAGGCCGCAGTTTCCCCTCTTTCCAGTAGCCGTAAAGGCTGTTCTCGTTGTTCATTTCCACCATGGCCAGCACCGGGTCTTCGGCGAGCGGAAGCCCGGTGTAAGGGTTGGTGTGCGCCAGCAACTGCTCCGCGTATTCCTTCTGCAACACCTGCAGCCAGGGGTCGAACAGCGTGATGCCCTTGCCAAAATCGGGGATGGAATCGGCCCCGGGAACGCCGTCTGCCTCCTGGAAAGTGCGTGAAACGTTGAGGTTCATATTTACATAAATGCCGTTGCGTTTCAGCTGAGCGATGAAGTAGTCGAGGCGATCCAGCGTGACGGGGTTGAGCTGGCGGGTGCCGTTCTGGCCGTTGAAGAACAGGCTGGTGTTGGCGCCGCCCCAACTGGGATTGTCAAGATGGTGGAAACGCACCAGGTTGATGCCCATTTTGCGCATGCGGGCGGCGATGGCCGGGGCGATAGCCTTTTCCGGGAAGCAGGCGCCGGAGACGATATTGACCCCCCAGAAGCGAATGGGTTCGCCATTGGCGTAGAACTTACCATCCGGCCCGGCGCTTACCCGGTGGGCTGCATCGATGGTGTAAGCCGGGAACTCCGGCAGGAATTCCTGAGCCGTAGAATCGTAGTAGGGCAGGAAGAAGGAAAAACCGCCGTCGAAATTCTGGGCGGAGAGGAGTAGTGTGCAAAAGAGCAAAAAAGTGCAGGAGGTGAAGTATTTCATATCGCGGATAAATTTTTTGATACGAGCTTCCACGAGGATATTAAAAAAACATTTCAATCCGAAAGCGTGAGCCAATAAAGCTCATTATGATTTCGTTAGATCCTTATTGACGGGCCGGAAAAACGGTTCTACCCCAATGGAAGATCCTGGAGATCGTTTAAATTAGGGTGTCTTTAAAAATACCCTTTGATCCAGTGATTTGCGAAAGGCGAACAGCGAATTGCGAATCTCCGTATTCCCGAATTTCGCCCGCTGACCAGACAGACTGCCCCGGACACTCCCTGCTCCCCCCACTGCCGAAAGGCGCCCCTTCCCCGGAGTTTTTTTTGATAACAGCCGAATCCATGGTATCTCCCCTTCGCGGCCCCAGATGGAAGGCACTTCCGAAAGTGCCTTCCACCTGATGTCCAAACCGTCGTTGTAACCTGTTGACTTAAAATTAACAGGTTATTTCGTAACACTCCTCCTTTTGGACAGATAAATAAACAACGATTTTCTCACGCTTCAAAATCCCAAAATTATGGCAAAAAGAACCGCCGTCCCCAAGGCCAAGAGCTCTCCCAACGAACTGATCGCCGTAGCTTTCAGCAAAGACGGCCAGTTGCTGGCCAGCGCCCGGCCCGACAAGGAACAAGTGCAATTCGACCTGAAACCGGAACAACTTCGTTATTCCCGGGTATTTGTTTTTCCCGAACCACCCGGCGGCATTGAAGGCATCACCCTGGCCAGAGCGGAGCGCCTGCAGGCTTACGAGCCCGCCATCCGGCTGGGCCCCAATAACCAACTGGATATCTCCCGCATTCCGCAACAGCTCATCCGCAAGTGGTTGTGGACCCGTTGCTGCGCCCGTGGCCGCGTCACCAAACGCTTCCTGATCGATGGCGCCTGGCAGGACATGCCGGTCTGCAACGCCATCGTCCACATCTGTGAGGTGGACCCCATTCTTATCGTCCTTCCCCGCATTCCGGACCGGGTGATCGAACGCCTGCGGGATGTGTTGCTGGAACGCATTCCGATACCTTTTCCCGACCCCATTCCCGACCCTCCCCCCTTTATTGAACAACTCCCGCCGCTTCCGCCGCCCAATCCTTTCGCAAACAGGATCCAAACCATAGCCCGCCCCCTGGGAGGCGTGCAGGAAGCATCTGCATCTCTGGCAAGGCAGGCGATCGAACTGCCGCAGGAGGTCCGCATTGAGCTTCAGCATGCCAACGCAACCCGCACCCGGAACCTGATCGCGGAAAACATCGGCATCTTCCGCCCCTACCTTTGTCTTTGGCCCTGGTTCTGGCCCTGGCTCTACCGCTGCGATGAGATAACAACGGTACGCACTGACTTCAACGGCCGCTTCGAGGCCTGTTTCTGGCGGCAGATCTTTGAAGAGAAAGCCGACCTGTACTTCTGGGTGGAATACGAGATCGACGGCGTACCCACTACGGTCTATCGTCCTTCTATCCCCTGTAATACCTACTGGGATTACGAATGCGGCAGCGAGGTTGAGATCCGCGTTTCGGACGAACGGATTCCCTTCGGTTGCCAGCAGCCGATTCCCGGCCAGATAGCCTGGGTCAAAACCATTGGCTGGGGGGCCCACATCAGCCGCATCGAACAGGCCTTCGGCGCCGGCATCCTCCAGCAGGGGCGCATATTCCGCACGGTCGGCCTGACCGATTACGCCACCGGCGGCCTCAGCCACGGGTTGGGCAACCAGAAAGTCCGGCCCTTTGCCCGCAACCTTAGGTTTATTGTCCAGTTCGGCAGCGGCTTCCCGAGCAGTTCGGTGACCCACTACCGCTGGTCATACCGCAAGACCCACAACGACAAGCTGGTGCCGGCCAGCGCCTCCGAACAAGCCTGGACACCTCTCGACCAGCGCAATATTTCCAAGCCATACACCGTCGAGGTGACGAGCGGCTCTATTACCACCTTCGATACGAAGTACTTCCCCCTTGGGCCCTTCACCATCGGCTCAGTCAACGCCTACAAGATCCCTCCGGTATCGCCCAAAGGCCCGGATGTCGGCAACGACCCCACCGCCGAATGGGACCAGAACACGATGACCATGGCCATCGACAGCGATTCCCTGAAGGGGGACGGGTTGTACGAATTCAAACTGGAGTTTTTCAATGCTTCCGGCGTCCGGCAAAACGTAGCGGATACCGTCAACCAGGTCTCCAACCCGGCCAACCTGGGGCAGTCGCAACCGGCAGGCAGTGAGTTTTTGCTCCCGGCTTCGGAAGACGGCTTCAAGCCCTTCCGCATGAAGGTGCGCATCGACAACCAGAAATCCACCGCCCTGATCTACAATGTGCAGGTTGACGGCGCGTACTCCTCGACCGAATGCGGTTTTGTCAGGTATAAAGACAAAGGCACTTCGGATGTCAACTTCCGCTTCCGGGCAAGCCATCCGAACGATTTCGCTACCTTCAATTTCAATGTGGTGCGGGGCAACAGCTCCGACCCGCTGTCCAATGCCGATACCGGCGGCATGACGGGAGCATCGACGTCCAATTATGCGCTCAGTGCAGCCGGCCTTTATCAGAATGGCGTCAACGTGGGTTACCTGCTGGGCACCTGCCCCGATAAGGCGGCCTTCGCCGAGCACCTGTATGTCAACGGCCTGCATACCAACGGCACTTCCATACTGGATGATTTTGACGCTTCAGCCCTCGCCGCCTTTGCACTGGAACCTGAATAAGCGTGTCCCATACCATAGCGACCCGGGAATGCACGCGCAAGAAATGTGGATTGGCCCGGTGAAACCTGCCTGGCCCCTCGGGGCCGGGCGGTTTCGTTTTAGTTCTAAAAAACCTTTGAGGTTTTCAAAACCTCAAAGGTTTTTTAAGAAACAGAACAGTATCCACAAGCTTTACTATTTTTAGGAAAAAAACATGCGCCATTTTTTCTCCTTTTGCTTTTTGCTGTTCAGCATTTTTTCCCTCCACGCCCAAAATCAGCCGCCCACTGTCATCATTCAGGACATCAGCCTGGACGAAGAGGCACAGGTAGCCACCCTCACCTACGATCTGGAAGACGCAGAAGGTGAAAACGCCGAGATCTTTTTTCTTGCATCAGACGACGGCGGCCAAACCTTCCGCCTGAATACAAATAATGCTACTGGCGATATAGGCTACCCTGTCAGCCCCGGCGCAGGCAGGCAGGTAAGCTGGAATTATTCCGGCAGCATACTACAGACGGGCGAATACGTGCTGAAAGTAGTGGCGGACGACCGCTACACCATCGATATCCAGGAAATGGTGGATCAGGTGGACAGCAGCCTGCTGCGGGAGCGCCTCAGCCGGATCGTTGGCCCGCGCCACTATTCCCTGGCTCCCGATAAGCTCAATGAAACCCGGGATACCATCGAGCAGGCCTTCCTGCAGTACGGGCTGCAAACTTACCGGCAGAATTTTCCTTACATCATCCACACCGGCCAGAACATCATCGGCAGCCTGCCCGGCGCTACGGAAGATGGGGCGGTGATCATCGTTGACGGCCATTACGACACCGTTGCCGGCTCGCCGGGAGCGGATGACAACGGGAGCGCCGTGGTTGGCGTACTGGAAGCGGCGCGCATCCTTTCTGAATACCGTTTTGCCAAAACCATTCGCTTTATCGGTTTCGACCTGGAAGAGGTGGGGCTGCGCGGCAGCCGCTACTACGTCGAGAACCGCAACTCGGAGGAAGACATTCAGGGCGTACTCAATATGGAAATGATCGGTTATTATTCCGAGGCGCCCAACAGCCAGACGTTCCCCACCGGTTTCAACCTCCTCTTTCCCGAAGTTTATCAGGAGGTGAGTGGTAATGAATTCCGGGGAGACTTCCTCACCAATGTAGCGGTGCAAAGCTTCACGCCGCTCAGCAATGCCTTTGAGGCTGCCGCTGCTCAATATGTTCCAGAGTTAAAAGTCCTCTCCGTAACGGCTCCCGACAACCTGGTGCCGCCCGACCTCACCCGCAGCGACCACGCCTATTTCTGGCAGGACAGCATCCCCGCCCTGATGCTCACCGATGGGGCAGAGTTCCGTAATTCCAACTACCACCGCACCACCGATACCCTGGGAACCATCAACTTCACGTTCATGAGCCGGGTGGTGAAGGCCGTCATCGCCACCGCTGCTGAACTGGCCGGGCCACAGCACAGCACCGAGGCCACCGCCACCGTGCAGGTTACCACCGGCGCGGAGCACCTCCATCAACTGGATTGCTTCTATGCCGTCTCTCCCAACCCGGCCCGCAGTGAGCTTCGCATCCGCTTCGGCCGCTGCCGGGAAGGAGAACTCCGGATAGATCTGGTCAACCTGCAGGGGCAGCAGATATTAGAACGATTGGTAAAACCCGGGGAAGGTGAAGTGGACATCAATACCCATAGCCTGCCCACCGGCGTTTACTGGCTGCGGCTGAGCGATGGGGTGCGTTTTAGTGGGCAGAAGGTGGTGGTGGAGTGAGGGTGTAAGAGTGCTAAGGTGCTAAAGTGTAAGGGTGTAAGAGTGGAAATGTGTAAAGGTGTAAGAGTGGAAAGGTGCGTTTACCTTTGACATTGGTGTGAAACGAAAAAAAAGTTGCTCCTGGCTTATGGAATTTTGGGATTTCTGCGACTAATACAGTCTCAGCATATAAGGCCGCAAAGAGTTGCATCAGGCTCCCAGCCTCGTACCTTTCCACCTTTCCACCTAAGCACTTTTACACATTAACCACCCCCACCGGGAAATCCGGCACATTGGGCGGGTAGGCGGTGGCGGGCGACTGCTTCCCGCCGGTGAGCTGCTTGACCCGCTCGCAGACGTAGGCGTCGAGGGTCTTGACGGTCACTTTATTGCTGTCTGGGGCTTTGGCCCTGCCGGAGAGGCCTTCCAGGAGGGCTTCGGTGAAGGCGCCGTTGCTCCATTTGGGGTCTTCCAGGGCATACTGGCGGGTGGTGGCCGAGGAGAAGACCACGGCGCCGTTCTCGGCTGATATCAGCTCGTTGATGACCACGGCGATGTCGGGCGGGAGGTTGCGGCGGCGGATCTCGCGCATCAGGCTGCCGGAGTGGCAGGCGTCCATGAAGACGACGATCTTGCCTGCCACGGAGGCCACCGTGGTCTGCACTTCCGCGTGCAGCAGGCAGGTGCGGCGCATGGCGTCGGGGTTGGCGTTGGCGGGCAGGTAGAAGAAGTTCCCGCTGTTGTCGTCGAGGCCGTGGCCGGCGAAAAAGAGCATGGCCACGTCGCGGCTGGTGGTTTCGCGCTGCAGCCAGTCGAGCCCGTCGAGGATGTTGTCTTTGGTGGCCTGAGCTTCGGTGAGCAGCTGGGCCTTTACTTTTTTGTAGAGCCGCCCTTCCTGTTGTTGGATGGCCGCCAGGAAATCGGTGGCGTCTTTGGCGGCGTAGCTCAGGTTGCGCACCTGTGGGTGTTCGTATTGGCTCACGCCTACCGCCAGCACGTAGAGGGAGGGGCGGATGTCATCGACGGTGGGCGGAGGCGGAGCGCCCCGCCAGCGCAGGCGGATGGCTGCCGGCTCGCTCGCCCCGAAGCGGTTCTCAGCGATTACAGACACCACGCAATCGGAGGCCGGGATGGTGACGGCCACCTCGTGCCGTTTGGCGCCCAGGTCGAAACCCCGCTCGGTGGCCACCGGCCGGCCATCCACCTGTATGCGCACCCCGGTGACCGGCTCGTCGTTGGGCGACTCGACGGTGTAGGCCAGGGTGACGGTGGTGCTGCTCAGCTCCGCCTCCTCGGTAGGAGAGAGGATTCGCACCGTGGGCGGCAGCTGGGCGGTGATGGGCGTAGGCGCGGTGCGGCGGCGGTTGGATTCCCGGTTGGCGCGTTCCAGGGCTTTCTCTTCATCCAGTGTTTCCAGGATAAGGTCGATGACGTCGGGGCGGTGATAGGTTTGGCGGAATTTGGAGATGGGATAGTAGCTGGCTTCCTTGTCCTCCCCGTTGTTGACATGCCAGCCGATGAGGTTTTCCGCCCCGGGGGCGGCGTCGTAGTAGCCGGAGGGCGTCCAGAGCACCCAACGCTCATCATCGGGGTGGAGGTAGAGGGAGAGCAGGGGCTGCCCGTCCAGGAAGCGGAACCAGCGGATGGTGCCGTCATCCAGGGCAGCGGCCACGACTTCGTTGTAAGCATCGATCTTAACACAAAATGCGCCCCCCTGGACCGGTTGCGTCCAGCGCAGCCGGCCACCGGCATCGGTGCAGCGTACTTTCCATTCTGTTCCAACGGCAATGCCCTGGCCGCCGGTGGCAATGTCAACACTTCGGCATCTCTCGTACTCATCCAGAAAGGACAAAGGCTTCCCGTTTAGTTTGGGACTGTATTGGTTTTTCCAATCTTCTACCTTCAGGCTCCCTTGTTCGGATGATGCAGCCGGGTGTCGGGAGGCTGTTTTGGACAATTGCCGCCCCTGGATGGAGAACATCAAGGGAGATTGGTTGGATGGCGTTACCCCCACTTCTGTTCCTCCCGGGCCGAGGCGGAAGTGGGATCGGTCTTTTGATCGGTATTCATTGACTTCTCCTTTTCGGTAAAGGCTGCGCCGGCCTTCGTCAGGATCGATGATGCCCCAATCCGGTTTGGCGCCGCCAAAAACAAAACCACCGTGGGGTAGGGGTTTAATATCCATTATGGTATTGCCTCCAGCATTGTAGTCCGTCCAACTGCCTTTACCTGCCTTCTCCCAGATGCGGATCTGACGCCACCATTTTCCTTCTTTGTTCTGTTGATAGGCCCCACCCGCCGCCAGCCGGGCGCCATCAGCAGAAAAGGATAAAATGTCCATGCCTCCATTATCATTGACCCCTTCAATATCGGGCTCATATAAAACTCCCATCGTTTTCGCATCCAAAACCTGGATTATTGGGCTGTCTTCAAAACCTACAGCCAAAAGGTGGGTGTCGGGGGAAAAAGCTATTGAAAAAGGCATTTTGCCAGCTTTAGTTGCTGCTTTTTTGATCAACTTGAAATCATTGTCGTAAAGCCGAACATGGCCATCCCAGCATACCGTTGCCAGCCGCCCCCAGGCGTCGAAGGCCAGGTTGTAGCTGTCGGCGCCATAGTCGGTATCTCCGGCCTGCTGAGTATAGTCATGGCTGTTATATATCCGGATACCATTTTTACCTCCCAGGGCCGCCGCCAGGAAGCGGCCGTCAGGCGAATACTCCAGGCTGAAGATCACATTCGGCAGGCCAGTGATGCGGTGTTGCAGCAGGCCGGATGTGGCGTCGAAAATGTAAATATCATTTTTTGCACTCCATCCTCCCACTGCTACTGTCTGCCCATCCGGTGAGAGGGCGCAGGCGTACAGCATGCCTTCCTGCGCTTCCCCGACCGGCGGGCGGAAGGTACGCAGCAGCTCTCCGCTGGCCAGTTCCCAGAGCTTGGCGGTTTTGTCCCGGCTGCAGGCCAGCAGGTAGCGCCCCCGGCGGTCCGTACTGATATGCCGGATCATTGCCGTGTGCATCTCGGTGTTGAGGGTGAGGATGGGTGTGGTGGATGGCATGGGTTGTGTTTTGGTTTTCCTGAGGGAGTTAGTGCTGGTTTGGAGGCCAATCTTTTCGCTTTCAAACCAGGCCTCCAAACAAGCTCTTTTTGAATATGTAAAAAAGTACCTAACACAGATTGGCAGGCTGCAAATTAAGCGGCAATGGGCATGCGGCTGGGACAGCCGGGGGGAATGCAGCTTTATGGGGGGGACATGAGGCCGTCTCAAAAGTAAGGGTTTGAAAAGGGAGGTAAAATAGTTTTATCTGCCTGCCCGGTTCTCCCCTTCGGGGAGTTAGAGGGGCTGGGGCAGGCAGATATGCCAGAATATCATTAGGAGGCAAAATTTGATTTATTCTTTTGAGGCTACCTCAGGTTTCAATATGATGTGAAAGATGACGGATGGCCGGCCCCGCGCTCAAAATCCATACCCCTGTCAGCGATACAAGGCGGCGTTCGGATTGTTATTATAGTGTACAACCTCACATGAACCCTAAAAAACAGCCTCATGGACACCACCTACTTTCGAGGTTCTGCCGTGAAACGGTATTTTCGGGAAACCGGCGAGGTATGGCTTTTTGCCCGGCGTTTTTTCCGGGAGGCCGTCCGCCGGCCCTTCGAGTGGAAGGAGTTGCTCAACCAATGTTTCATCGTCGGCAATCAATCTTTATTTCTGGTGGCGATGACCGGCCTGATCATGGGGCTGGTGCTTACGTTGCAGACCCGGCCGACGATGGAGGACTTCGGCGCCGAGGCCTATATGCCTGCCATGGTGGGCGTGTCCATCATCCGGGAGATCGGCCCGGTGATCATTGCTCTGATCTGTGCCGGCAAGATCGGCTCCAGCATCGGGGCGGAACTGGGGTCCATGAAGGTGACGGAGCAGATCGCCGCCATGGAGGTGTCGGGCACCAACCCGTTCAAGTACCTGGTGGTGACCCGCATCCTGGCCACCACCCTGATGGTGCCCCTGCTGGTCATTTTCGGGGACACCATTGCCCTCTTCGGCTCCTTTCTGGTGGAGCATGCAAAAGGAGAAGTATCTTTCCGCCTGTTTTTCAACAAAGTATTCCACCAACTGAGCTTCGGCGACCTCATCCCGGCAACGGCCAAGACGTTTTTCTTCGGCTTCGCCATCGGCCTGATCGGTTGCTATAAAGGCTATACCTCCAAAAAGGGGACGGCGGGCGTGGGCCGGGCGGCCAATACGGCGGTGGTGGTGGCCTCCATGCTGCTCTTCGTGCTGGACTTCATCGCCGTGCTGGTGGCCGATATATTCTTTGACCTGTAAAAAGCCCGATGGAACCACTGATCCACATAGAGAACCTCCACAAATCCTTCGGCGACCTCAACGTCCTCAATGGGTTCTCCCTGGACCTGTTCGGAGAGGAGAACCTGGTGATCGTCGGCCGGTCGGGCTCCGGAAAGTCTGTCCTGCTCAAGTGCATTGTTCGGCTGCTGATCCCCGATTCGGGTGTTCTGGAGGTGCTGGGGGAGCCGGTTCCTGAGCTGAACCAGTACGAGATGGACCAGCTGCGCACCGAGGTGGGGTTCCTCTTTCAGGGCAGCGCCCTGTACGATTCGATGACGGTGCGGGAGAACCTGGAGTTCCCCCTGCGGCGCCACCCGGAAAAGATGAAAGGCCATGATGTGGAAACGCTGATCGTCAACACGCTAAAGAGCGTGGGGCTGGCCCACACCCTCGAAATGATGCCCGAAGAGCTCTCCGGAGGCATGCAGCGCCGGATCGCCCTGGCGCGGACGCTCATCCTTCGCCCCCGGGTCATCCTCTACGATGAGCCTACCAGCGGGCTGGATCCCATCACTGCCAAGGAGATCATCGAACTGATGCTGCAGATACAGAAAGAGTACCATACGGCTTCCCTGATCATCACCCACGACATGGATTGCGCCCGGGTCATTTCCAACCGGATGATCATCCTGATCGACGGGACGAATTACGCTCAGGGCACTTATGCGGAATTATCAAAATCAACGGACCCCAGGGTCCAGGCATTTTTCAAATAGAGCCATGGCAACAAAAACGGAAAACACGGTTAAACTGGGCATTTTCATCACCATCGCGGTGGCGCTTTTTATCGTCGGGGTTTACTTCATCGGCAGTGAGGAGAATATGTTCGGCGCCAACCTTCGGATCAGTACGGTCTTCAGCAATGTGAACGGCCTGCAGCCGGGCAACAACGTCCGCTATTCGGGCATCAATGTGGGCACGGTGGAAAGCATCGTGCTGCTGGATGACACCACAGTGCAGGTCAATTTGAAGCTGGACCGGAACGTACAGCCCTATATCAAGAAAGACGCCATCGCCAGCATCGGGTCCGACGGCCTGGTGGGCAGCATGCTGGTCAATATCAGCCCCGGAGCAGGGAATGAGGCGATGGTGGAAGAAGGCGATGTCATTGATTCCTACAGCCGGGTGGAGACGGATGAACTGCTCAATACCCTGGGCAAGACCAACGAAAACATCGCTCTGATCTCCAATGACCTCCTGCGCATCACCAACCAGATGACCAAGGGAAAAGGCACCATCGCCATGCTGCTGCGCGATACCCTGCTGGCCACTAACCTGCGCCGCGCCGTATTCAACCTGGAAGCCACTTCCGCCCACCTGCAGGCCACCGGCGCGGAGCTGGAGGGTTTTATTGCCGACGCCCGGGAGAGCCCCGGCCTGCTCAACCAGTTGCTTTATGATACAACCGTACTCGCCAACGTGAACAGCTCCATCAGCCAGATCGACACGGTAGCCGCCCGGCTGGAGCCCTTCCTGCAGGAGCTGAACCACTCCGCCAGCGACATTTCGGCCTCCAGCGCCACCCTGAGGTCGCTACTGGAGGATCTGGACAGCGGCCGGGGCGCCGCCGGCATGTTGCTCAAAGACAGCATCCCCGCCGAAGACATCCGGCAGATCCTCGGGAACCTCAACCAGGGCGCCGCCCGCTTCAATGAGAATATGGAAGCCCTGAAGCACAACTTCCTCTTCCGGCGGTATTTCAGGAAAAAGAAAAAACAGGAGGGCGAAGTGCCGCCTCCGTAACCGTCCTTACTGGTGCTGCCTTTGTATTTTGTCCCGCCTGATCACTTCCTCGATCTGATTGACCTTCAGGTTTTTGGCGATGATGGTGCGGTTGGGGTTGAGGACGTATATCTCAGGCGTGATATCCACAAAGTATTTGCCGTAGATGGCCTTGTTGGTGGGGTCGAAAACGTTGACCCAGGCGTCCATCCCTACTTTTTTGATGTAGTCCTTCCATTCTTCCGTATTGGTGTCCACGCCGATGCCGAACACTTCCACCCCCTGGTTTTTCCATTTCTTATAGAACTCGACCAGTTTCGGGCTTTGCTCCTGGCAGTGTTCGCAGTCCGGGTTGAACATATAGACGATGACGTAAGGCGCCTTGATGTCTGAGATAGCGTGCATGTTGCCGTCCGGCCCCTGGGCTTTCACGTCGGGGGCTTCATGGCCGACGAGGCTGCCCGCCATTTCGTTGGCCCGCAGCTGTATGGCGTAGATCTCGGCAGAGTCCGACCAGAATGCCCGATCATAGGTAAAATACTTCTGGGCCATGTTGACGAAGACGGCCTCGGGGTCCATCAATGTGGTCTTGGTGGGTTCGTATTCCAGGACGATCCAGTTGGCGAAGAATTTAAAATATTCCGGGTAGTCCAGCACTTTATCGACGAGCAGGGTAGCGGCCTTGTTGATGGAGTCGGGGTGCTGGGGGGTCAGTTCCTTCATGTAGCGCTTGAGCTTGTTGAAGATAACGGGTGTGTTGAGCAGGCGTTCGTCGCTGAAGTCCACATCGTCCCAGAACTCGGTGCGGAAAGCATACACCTGGGCGGCGGTGTCGATGGCGCCGTTGGGTTTCCGGATGTCGCGGACTTCCGGGTTTTGCCCCGCCTTTTTGAAACTCGTGAAAAAGGCGTCGGGGTTGTTGTCGAAGATCTCCTGCAGGTGGGCTTTGCGCTGGGCGACGAGGGCATCCTGTTCGGCTTTGGCCTGCTGGTATTCGGGGCTGCCGGGAGAAAGGCTCCGCATCCTCTGGGATATGGCCTGGAACCTGGGCTGCATCTCCGCCTCAAATTTGAGGTTTTTATACAACAGTTCATTTTCCAGGCTTCCCGATACCTGCATACTGCCAACGGGGTCGGAGGCCTTGGTGGCCAGCGTAAACGTCTGGTCGGCATCGATGATGACCTGCAGGGCGGTATTGTTGTTAAAGAAGGCGTAGTATAAACCGGGGCGGAAGGGTTCATCCCGCTGGAAATGGAAATTGCCCGAAGCATCGATCTGAGCGGAGTCGGCCCGGTAATTCTGGTCTGTAAAAGTGCCGATCAGGTACGCCATACCAGCCGGCGCTCCCTGAACCTGTATGCGGATATCAGGGGATTCGAGTTGCCGTTCGTTTTGCGTTTGGCCATCACCGGCAACGGATGCGTTCTGGCCGCACGCCAGGATCAGGAATGCCAGCAAGGCTAGTGTGAACTGTTTCATAGGATCTTTTTTGCGGCAAAGTTAAAAACCCCCCGGCCTAAAACCGATTTTTCAGCATAAAGAATTGTGTGGCCTGCACCGCTTCTCCCGGGCCGTCAAACTAATTGAAGCTGGCTCTACAAATCAAAGGAAGGGTTGTTTATCTTCGCAGAAAAAACTGAGATCATGAAATACTGTAGCCTTATCGCCATTTTTTCTTTACTGCTGGCTTCCTGTGGGGGAGTAGAACCGCAGCATACCGAAAACCTGCCGGACGCATGTGGGTTGCTGACGGTGGACCAACTGAAAGATATTTTGCTGGAACCCGTCGAGCGCCCGGTGCCCACCAAAGCCAATTTCGGAGAAAAATCCGCCTGCTCTTACTCCCTGCCCGGCCGTGGCTCAGATGACATCCTGGTGATCTATATCCTGGAGAGCAAAACCGGCAAAGACCCCGATAAATTCGACGCCCTTGTTGCCGAATGGCAGGCCCGAAATATGGGAGCCAAATATGAAGAAGAAACCGTTTCCGGTTATCCCATGGCCTTTTTTGAAGGAGAACACCACGTCAATCCGAGCACTTTTCTGATCTCCTTCAATCAGGTGGACCTGGCCATTCAGGGCGCCAGCAAGGAAAACGCCAAATCGATCGCTTTCCGGGCCATGGTGCAGTACCAGTGGAAGTAAGAGGGTTGGCCCATGCGAATCAGGGGCTAAATCCATTCGTCAATATGATACTGGAGGCCGCTGAGCAGCTTCCACCGGCGGCTGAAGCCTCTGGTGGAGGCCTCAGCGCTCGCGGACGGCACGGGCAATGCTTCCCCGTGGCATTATCTATCGATATATCGTCCCTACGGGACTTCAATAATAGTCTTCGTTTAGCCCCTGATTCGCATGGCTCATCAGTGATTCTGGCCTCCGATGACGAGGCGCCGGGAGAACAATTGCCGGCCGTTGGCGGCCCTCAGCAGGTAAATTCCGGGGGGCAGGGGGCTGGTATCGAGAGTGTGGCTTTTGCCATGCACCCTGGTTTGTAAAGCCAGTTGCCCCCCGGCGTCAAAGAGGCTGAGTTCCCAGGGGCCATTGTCGGGAAGCAGGGCCTGTACCGGGCCGCCGGCCGGGTTGGGAAAGGCAATAAATGAAGCCGGTTCGTTTGCTTCTTCATCCGCCAGGATAATTGTCGGGGTAGGGCCGACTATGGTTATATAAGCATCGATGTCATTGCCGGAGGAGCATTCCATTCTGCCGGCCACGACGATCAGGTTATCAATAGAGGGGTGAATGGCGAGGCCATCCAGGCCGTTATTGGTGCCGCAATCCGACACCTGTTGCAACCACTTTGGGCTGCCATTGGCATCGATCTTCACCAGGACAGGGCAAAAGCCGTATGGCGTTATTTTGGCCAGGCTGCCGGCAATGAGGAAGCCATCTTCGTAGGCTTCAACTTCATTCGGGTAACCCCAGGAGTAATTTGGAAAAGAATAGGTGCGTTCCCATAGCGTGGAACCCTGCCCATCAACTTTAATGATCTTCCACCGGTAATCAGTATGGGCCTGTCCGCCGATTAGGAAGTTCCCGTCCGAAACAGCGTAGAAGGATTGCACCTGTCCATAACTATAGAATGAAGTGATCAGGCTGCTGCCGCCCAGGAACTGCAGCTCTTCGTCGAACCTCAACAGGCGGTAAGCACTTGCTGTTGCTGCCGCCAGGACGCATGGGCCCTCATCGGTGAACACCATATCGAGGCTATGGAACCCGGGCAGGCCCATCTCCTGAGCTGATATATGGGCCAGGGTAGCTCCATCATATCCGATCATCCAAACGGTATCGGTGGTGGCCAGATAAACTGCCTGTTGCTGGGTGTTGCGGAGGATATGCCGGGCTATAGTTTTTCCCTCTCCTTCCGTAACCGGAAGAAAATCCCGGCGCCAGAGCACATTGCCGGCGGAATCAACTTTGAGGAGGAAGGGCCGGTTCTGGCCCGGTTCGCCGTACAGATAGCCTTCTCCTCCGATCAGGTAGTTGTTCTCGCCGGCCTCGACAATGGAGTTGCCGAAAGGCTGGCCTTCCAGGGGAATGGCCTTCTGGGCGAGCGTTTCCCCAAAAAGACTGGTGCGGAGGAAAAGCAGGCCGCCGTCGGTAAAGCCGGTTACCATCAGGTTATTGTTGTCATCGAAGCTGATCTGAGCCGGGATGTCCCAGCCGGAGATGTCGTAACAGGGTTGGGCCCATAATGAGAACGCAAGGAAGATCAGAGGTTGAGAGAGCAGAAGTTGCCGTATCATGATGCTATCAGGTTTACTGCCAGGCATGAAAAAAGGACGCATCCGGTTTCGAGGGGCCTGCCGCCGGAAAACCGGCGGGGCAGGCTCCCCCGATGGGGCTTTCAGGGAGTTTCTCCCGGGTATTTCAAAGAGAGTACATTAGTGAGATCTTTAATTTTTGTTCAATATTCTGATTTGGAGAAGGATTTTCAAGTGCAAAATTTCCATTTTGTGGAAATCTTAGAAACATGATTTTGGCTGTGATTGCTGTTATTTAAGAATTTATGCCTATTTTTTGTGCTAATTATCTTTGACGATTATCTCCCGGATATTTGTCATTCTCCTGACGCAACCCGGACGGAATGAAGAAATACAAACTATATGAACTGTTCGATACGCTGAGCAACGGGGAGTTGCGGCGGCTGCGGCGTTTCTTGCAGTCGCCCTATGTCACCAGCCGCGAAGATGTGCTGGCGGCATTCGATTACCTGGCGGAGCGGCGGGCGGCGGGCCGGAGCGCCCCGGAGCGCGAACTGCTGTACCGGCGCACCTTTCCGGGGCAACCTTATGACGATATGAAGATGCGGGCTACCATGAGCGACCTGGCGGAGCTCATCGAGCAGTTCTGGCTGATGGAAGCCCGTCGGGAAGACAGCCATAAGGTGCAAATGGAACTGGCCCGGATCTATCGCCGCCGGGGCCTGGAGCGGCAGTTCAGGCGAACCATGAAGAAAGTTGCCCGCCATCTGGAACGCAGCCCCCTGCGCGACCCCGGCCATTATGAGAAGCTGCTCGCCTACCGGGATGAATGGCTGGAATTCCAGTCGGCTTCCAAACGGACGGCCGAGCTTCACCTGCAGGAGCTCACCGATACGCTCGACATTTCTTATCTCCTTTCCAAGCTTCGGTATGCCTGCACCCAGCTTACTCATTCAGCGGTTTATCAGCGGGAGTACCGTTTCGGAATCCTGCCGCTGGCCCTGCAGGAGGCTGAACGCCTGGGGTATCTGGAAATTCCGGCAGTGGCGCTGTATTATTACTGCTACCGTTTTCTTAGCGAAGGGTACAGCCTGCCTCCCTTCCAGCGCTTTCGGAGCCTGCTTCTGGAGCACGGCCCTCTGCTTTCTCTCGGCGAGCAGAAGGCGCTTTATCTCTTTGCACTCAACTTTTGCATCCGGCAGATGAATTCCGGCAGTATGGAATTCACCCGGGAGGGCTGGGGCTTGTATCAACAGGGGCTGAAACAGGGCGCTCTGCTGGAGGGGGGGCGCCTGTCCCGGTTCACTTTCAATAACATTGCCGCCACCGGCATACGGCTGGGCGATCTTGAGGAGGTAGAACGTTTTATCAATGAATACCAGGGCTGCCTTCAGGCGGAGTACCGGGAGTCAAGTGTGCGCTTCATACGGGCCCGGCTGGCTTTTGCCCGCGGGCAGTTGGCAGAGACAGCCGGCCTGCTGCAGCAGGCAGACTTTAAGGACCTGGTCAACAGCCTTATCGCCAGGAACCTGCTCATAAAGGCCTACTACGGCCTGGGGGAATACGGCCGGCTGGAAGCACAGCTGGAAAGCCTGCGTACTTTCATTCTTCGACGGGAGTTCAGCGACTATCACCGGAGGAACTACCTCAGCATCATCCGGTTTGTGCAACGGCTCATTGCCCTTGCTCCTTACGACGACGAAGGCCGGCAGAAACTGGAGCAGGATATACGCAACGCCAAAGTCCTGACGGAGCGGGAGTGGCTGCTGGAGCAGGCCGGCCGAAGATGAGGACGGGTTTGGAGGTAAGGGAAAACAGACAGCCCCTTCCGAGGGCCCGGAAAGGGCTGTCAATTGTTATGGGCGTTGGTGTTCAACAAACGCGCCGGTATTCAGGGACAGGCTCTAAATATCGGTCGAATCATCAAAAACATCCACATCTGTCCAGGGCTGCCTGAAGTTGTCCGGCAATTCGCTTAGCGCATCCACGCGGAACGCCTCTTTGGAAGCGCCTTTCTTAAGGGCCAGTTTAAAGATCAGCCCATAGGTGGGCGGTTCTTCCATCCTGAAGTACAGGACGCGGCTGGCCTTCCATACGAATCCTCCCGGCTTACCGGTTGGGAAATTTTGGTCGAGGTTCCAGGAGACGGAGGCCAAATAATACTTTTTTGCCATGGTTTAGCGGTTCTTTGGTTAATGAAATGGGTTCAGCACTTGCTCCGCAGGCCATTATTGAGTTGTATCAAAGGAGCCTGCGGGCTCGTTCACTGTCAAGGAGTGTGAATCCTTACAGATTCCATAAAATTATCCAAACTTTCTTGTAAGGTCAATGATTTTAGTCTTTATTGGGGAAAATCTGAAATTTTACCAATGGAAACCTGGATTGCCCTGTTGCGAGGTATTAATGTCGGCGGGAAGCATATCGTCCCTATGAAGGAACTCCGCATTCTTTTGGAGGCAAACGGCTTTGCCAATGTAAAAACTTACATTCAAAGCGGGAATGTAGTTTTTCAAAGCCCCGAAAGGCCAAAAGATGAAATTGGGCAGTTGATCGAGGATAGATTTGGTTTCAAACCTTCCGTTTTCATTTTAAGTACGGCTGGCCTCAAAAAAGCAGCGGCAAATAACCCCTATAAAACGGATCAGGGCAAGACAGTGCATTTTTTCTTTTTAGAGGAAGAACCAACGTCTGTCAATTATGAGTTTTTGGATGCTCTCAAAACGGATTCTGAAGAGTACAAACTGATAGAAAAGGTATTTTATCTGCATGCTCCTGAAGGCATTGGCCGCTCAAAACTGGTTGAAAAAATCGGCAAAGCATTCCCGCCTGTTACCATGACGGCAAGGAATTTGAATACCATAAACAAGCTGCTGGAAATGATCTCCTGACCAGGATGCCTTTCTTCCGATATTTTGTACCTGACGACACAAATCCTTATGGAGGCTATACCTGAAATCCACATTGCTTATTAGACAATTTTGCTTCTGATCTGCATAAGCTCTTCCAAACGGGATATTTGAATTTTCCTATTGTTTCAGCTGGGTTTTTCCGCCCGAACAACCGACCTTTGCCGGAAATCCAAACCACTAGCCGATGATCCTCTTTTTTGGAAGCCCATCCGACACCATTTTTGCTGTACAGGCCGACACCCCACTCGCCGGCGAAGACATTCCCAAATTATCCTGGCTCTTTGGCGGCCGGCCACAGATCGAGGCCGGGCGGGCCGAAGGGCTGTTCATTGGGCCTCGTGCCGCCATGGTTACCCCCTGGAGCACCAATGCCGTAGAGATCACCCAGAATATGGGCATCACGGGCATTCGCCGCATCGAGCAGTTTACCCCAATGAAAGCTGCCGACGGTGGTTATGACCCTATGCTGTCTCAGAAGTACGACGGCCTTCGCCAGGACATTTTTACCATCGATATTGAGCCGGAACCGGTCCGCGAAGTGGAAGACATCGCCGCCTATAACCAGGCCGAAGGGCTGGCCCTGAGCGGGGAGGAGGTCGAATACCTGGAGGCGGTGGCGCAACGCATCGGCCGAAAGCTTACCGACTCGGAAGTGTTCGGCTTTTCACAGATCAACAGCGAACACTGCCGGCACAAGATCTTTAACGGCGCCTTCATCATCGACGGTGAAGAGCAGCCCGGTTCCTTGTTCGGGCTCATAAAAAAAACCTCTAAAGCCCATCCCAACTACATCGTTTCGGCCTATAAAGATAACGTTGCCTTTCTGAAAGGGCCGCGCATCCGGCAATTTGCCCCCAGAACGGCCGATCATCCCGATTACTATGAGAAAAGGGAGTTTGATTCGGTGGTCTCCCTGAAAGCCGAAACGCACAATTTCCCCACTACGGTCGAACCTTTCAATGGCGCCGCAACCGGTTCCGGAGGGGAGATCCGCGACCGCATGGCCGGCGGTAAGGGGTCATTGCCCCTGGCCGGCACGGCGGTCTATATGACTTCCTACTCCCGCCTGCACGACAACCGCCCCTGGGAAAAGGCCATGGCCGAGCGCCCATGGCTTTATCAAACCCCTATGGACATTCTGATCAAGGCCTCCAACGGGGCTTCAGATTTCGGCAACAAGTTCGGCCAGCCGCTCATCTCCGGTTCCCTGCTCACTTTTGAACACCAGGAACACGCCCGCAAGCTCGGTTTCGACAAGGTCATCATGCTGGCCGGCGGCGTCGGCTCCGGCAAGGAGGCCCAGGCCCTGAAAGGCGAACCCCGGCCCGGCGATAAGATCGTGCTGCTGGGAGGCGACAACTACCGCATCGGTATGGGAGGCGCAGCAGTCTCCTCCGCCGACACCGGCGAGTACCATTCCGGCATCGAACTCAATGCGGTGCAGCGCTCCAACCCGGAGATGCAAAAGCGGGTGGCCAACACCATCCGCGCCCTGGTGGAAAGCAGCGAAAACCCCATTGTGGCTATCCACGATCACGGCGCCGGCGGCCACCTCAACTGCTTTTCCGAACTGGTGGAAGCTACCGGCGGCCGGATCGACCTGGACCAACTGCCCATCGGCGACCCCACCCTCTCCATGAAAGAAATCATCGGCAACGAATCTCAGGAACGCATGGGGCTCATCATCTCCCCGGAAAACCTGGAAACCCTGAAGAAAATTGCAGAAAGAGAGCGTTCTCCCATGTACGTGGTGGGCGATGTGTCCGGCGACGGGCGCTTCGTTTTCCAGTCGGGTAGCACCGGCGAGAAACCCATGGATATGGCCCTGGACGATATGTTCGGCAGCTCTCCAAAAACCATTATGGCCGATAAGTCCCTCGTTCGCCAGTACGCAGAGGTGGACTACGAGCCGGGAAAGATACAGGAATACCTCGAGCAGGTGCTCCGGCTGGAGGCCGTCGCCTGTAAGGACTGGCTGACCAACAAGGTCGATCGCTGCGTGGGCGGACAGGTGGCCAAGCAGCAGTGCGCCGGCCCTCTCCAACTCCCGCTCAACGACTGCGGCGTGATGGCCCTGGGCTTCGATACGGATTACGGTGTGGCCACCTCCATCGGCCACGCCCCGGCGAACGGGCTGGTTGATCCCGCAGCCGGCTCCCGCAATGCAGTGGCCGAGGCGCTGGCCAACCTCATCTGGGCTCCTCTGGAAAATGGCCTCCGCTCCGTCTCCCTGTCCGCCAACTGGATGTGGCCCTGCCGCAACGAAGGGGAGGACGCCCGCCTTTATCAGGCCGTAAAAGCCGCTTCCGACTTCTGCATCGCTCTTGGCGTCAACATCCCCACCGGTAAAGACAGCCTGTCGATGAAACAGAAATACCCCGACGACGAAGTGCTGGCTCCGGGCACCGTGATCATCTCCACCGTCGGCGTTTGCGACAACATCCGGGGGGTCGTGGAGCCTGTTTTCCAAAAGGACGGCGGCCCCATCTGCTACCTCAACCTGTCGATGGACGATTTCAGGCTGGGAGGGTCTTCTTTCGCCCAGGTGCGCAACAAGGTGGGCGCCGAAGCGCCTGACATTCTTGATGCTGACAAATTTGCCGCCACCTTCAACGCGATGCAGCAGTTGATAAAAGAAGGCAGGATACTGGCGGGGCACGACGTATCAGCGGGAGGGCTGATCACTACGCTCCTGGAAATGTGTTTTGCCGACAATGGCCTGGGGGCAGAGGTAAACCTTAGCGCACTTGGCGAAAGCGACACCACCAAACTGCTGTTTGCGGAAAACTGCGGGTTGGTTTTTCAGGTAAGAGACGAGGCTGTTGTAGCCGAACTGGAGGAATTGCCCATAACTTGCCATGTCATCGGGCGGGTGGTGGAAGGAGATACTCTGAGTGTCCGGAATGGTTCGGAATCCTACAATTTCCACGTTGCTGATCTGCGCGACGCCTGGTACGAAACCTCCTGGCTGCTCGACCGCAAACAGACGGCCAACCAATTGGCCGATGAGCGCTACCGCAATTACAAACATCAGCCGTTGCAGTACCGCTTCCCGGAAGGCTTTTCCGGTAAGATGCCCGTCCCTGGCCCCTCGGCGAACCGCCCCAAAGCCGCCATCCTGCGGGAAAAGGGCAGCAATTCCGAACGGGAGCTGGCCCACGCCATGTACCTGGCCGGTTTCGACGTTCGGGACGTGCACATGACCGACCTGATGACCGGCAGGGAGACGCTGGAAGACATCCGGTTCCTCGGGGCGGTCGGCGGGTTTTCCAACTCCGACGTGCTGGGGTCGGCCAAGGGCTGGGCAGGCGCTTTTCTCTACAATGAGAAGGCGCGCGCCGCTCTGGAGAATTTCTTCGCCCGGGAAGACGTTCTATCCGTTGGCATCTGCAATGGGTGCCAGTTGTTCATCGAACTGGGGCTCATCAATCCCGGCCATGAACAAAAGGCAAAAATGGGTTTCAACGATTCGCACAAGCACGAAAGCGGATTCACTTCGGTGGAGGTGCAAGAGAATAACTCCGTGATGCTTTCCAGCCTGAGCGGCTGTAGGCTGGGTGTATGGATCTCTCACGGAGAGGGCAAATTCGAACTGCCCCTGCCCGAAGATCAGTACAACCTCGTTGCCAAATACGGCTACGAGGGCTATCCGGCCAACCCCAACGGCAGCGATTACAACACCGCTATGATGGCCAGTGACGACGGCCGCCACCTCGTGCTCATGCCTCATATCGAACGCTCCATCTTCCCCTGGAACTGGGCCCATTATCCCAAGGACAGGGCGGATGAGATCTCTCCCTGGATCGAGGCGTTCGTGAATGCGCGCAAGTGGCTGGAGACAAGATGAGAGGGTGAGAAGGAGAGGGGGTGAGGGGGAGACAAGGGGGGAGGGGGTGTGTTGCTCCTCTATTAACGGAAGCCGGACCATATCCATTTTATGAACAGAAATATTTTCAAATTTATCGGGCTCGCAATTGGACTGGGGGTACTTTTCTTTCTTTTACTCATTCTATATCCCCGGGATTACGATGTGCCGGAATTCCGTGAAAGGGCAGGGACTCAATATTGGGACCTACCAACCGGTTCGAGGATAGGATATACCCTGCTCCCGGGAAAAAACGATAAGAGAAAAACGCCCATCATCTATCTGCACGGTGGCCCGGGCGGGTGGATCACGGATCAGCACATCGAGATGCTGAAACCTTTGGCAGAGGATGGGTATGATGTTTATCTCTATGACCAGGTAGGCAGCGGGCATTCCGGCCGCCTGGAAGATATCGGTAAATATACCGTAGTACGCCACAAGAAGGACCTGGAAGCGATCGTACAGAAGATCGGTAGTGAAAAAGTGGCCCTGATCGGGCAATCCTGGGGGGCGATGCTGTTGTCCTCCTACCTCGCCGACAACTGTGAGCGAGTGGCTAAGGCCATCGTTACCGGGCCGGGGCCGATATTGCCCATACGGCCGGCCCTGGCAAAAATCAGGCCGCCGGATAGCCTGAATCTGAGGGAGCCCGCAGTTTCCAACCGGGAAGGGAATTGGAAAGCCAACAACATCAGGAGCAGGTTCATGAGGTTTGTGGCTTATGCTTTCGGCAAAAAGCTGGCTTCTGACCGGGAAGCGGATCATTTTTTCACCTATCTGAACAATGAGCTCAAAAAATCAACTCTTTGTGATACGGCTTTGGTGAGAGAATCGGAAGGCGGAGGGGGGTATTACGCGCACCTCATGACGGTAAAAAGTTTCGATACTGTGGAGGATCGGAGAGCGGGTCTGAAAGCGTGCAACACGCCGGTTCTGGTCCTGCGGGGGCAGTGTGACAACCAGAAATGGGGTTTTGCGCAGGAGTACCTGGAATTATTCCCCAATTCAAGGCTGGAAGTGATTCCGGGAGCCGGGCACAGTATATGGGAGGAGCAGCCGGAGCAGTATGTCCGTTTGGTTAGGGGTTTTTTGGGAGAGTGAGTGGAGCGTTAAGGTGCATTACATCACTTTTGGCAGCATAGGTGCTGTTCTAAACCGTCTCACAGCACGGGCCACCCGGTGCCGGAAGCCAAAGCGAAAACAATACTGGATGTTCCTATCCGGCATAGGGTCATCTCATAATTACAAGTTTCTCTACAACTGTCCGTTCATTGTTTCGTCCATGAAGGCTTAATACATACAGTCCTGGCCTCAATTTCTGTACATCTATTTGATTGCCGTTAATCGATCCGAATAATTGGATCTTACCATTAAGGCCGTAGATTGAAAAATGCGTATAGTATTCAGGATTTGTAATAAATACCTGGTTTCCGGAAGGGTTAGAATACACACTTCCACTTCCATCCTCTAATGAACCTTGGGTAGTCGCAGGCAGATCAGGCCCTTCAAAATTTTCTATGTATGCAATTGTTCCGGTATCCGGATTTCCGGTGGCAAACAAACCAAGTTTAGAATGACTAAATCCGAATGGAATACTTCCAATATCTGCCCACTCTTCACCATCTGAAGAGTACCTGCAGGTTAAAGCCCCGGATGATTTTTCTATCTGAAACCAAACGATGTCGGATGTCCATTCAATTGAATTTACTCCGCTAAAATTCAAATCGCCCGCTGTTTCTCTTGAAAGGAATGTGACACGATCTGCACTGAGTACAATAGCCGCCATAACATCACCATCATTTAGCCCGGACCTGACTGATAGCCCGACTGATCCTTCACCATATAAATCATCCAGTTGAAATTTACCTGATACCACGTAAGAGCCCTCTTTATTCTTAAAATAGTACTCAATATTCTCTGTGTTTTCAATTGATCCATCAAAAGAGACTATCCGAAGCTTATTATCAGTTGTGCTATCCATTAGGCCAAGGATCGGAACGGCTCCTATTCGCTGGTGTTGCCAGGCTGTCTGAGGTTGGTATTCCTCTTCCTTGTCGAATACAAGAGCCTTGCTTACAAAATCTCTGGATGCAAAACCGGGCGCAATATCAGCATAGTACAACCTGGCAATTTTTCCCGCTTCTGTGTCAGAGCTGCCAATAATAGTTGGGTACCAGGCCCGCCGGCCGGTTCCTGAATTAGGTTCAAGTAGTCTGGGTTGCTCCCAGGCTATGCCATCGGTACTTGTAGAAATATAAATTGAGGTTGACACCCACGAATGCCATACCATGACAAATTTCTCCAGGTAAGAATTGTAATGGACTGATGGATTTCCTCCAGGTACGGATTGTAATCCTGGTATAGGCGAATTCGCTCCACCCAGGCCCGGTTGATCAAATCCGCCGTTGTAGTATTTGAACCAGGTTCCCGGGTTTCCCTCCACATCATAAGACACGGCCATCATCAACCAATGCTCCTGATAATAGCATATCCATCTTTGGTTTTCATCATCCCAGATAACACAATTGTCTCCGGTTCCACCCCAGGCTGGATCTTCCGGCCTAGGTACAGACGACGTAATGATCTGGGCTCCTTCTGCCCAGCTGACTCCGTTATCGTTGGATGTAGTGCGCGCGATAGACTTCCATGCGATTCCTTCCGGATTTGTAGCTACCACCCAGTGGTCCTCTGCATGATAAAACCCTACAAGGATATCGCCCTCCTGCCTGAAAACCGACATTAACCAGGATCCACCATTGTCCCACCTTTCAATTCCCAAACGCCCGCCAAAAACGGGTTCTTGAGGAGATAGGGTGTACTGATACTCGGGAAAAGGAAAATCCCCGAGCGTGCGATAGTTCTCATACTCCGGCCAGTACATGATGTGTTTTTCATTGTCTGGTTCAGCTAACACAGGTATATGGCCATCAGGAAACCATGGGAATACCGGCACAGCGGCTTCATTAATCAATGCATCCCTGTTCCCAAGGCTATAAGTAAAGTCCTGGCCCGGAGTAACGCTCACCGATAAAATCTGAACCAGCAGCGGTATAATGATGATCCTGGAATAAAATGTTTTCTTCATTTCACTAGTTCTGATAAAAATACTTATTGGGCATTTCGACGATATTGGTTGAAAAGCCTGCCTGATCGCCTACGCTTACGTCTTCACAATCTTTAATACTGATTTGCGCCAGGCCCTTTCCATTATAAACATTGTTTTCTATAATAACCGACTTGCTATTCTGAATATCAATCTGTGACAGGCCGGAAAAAATCTCATGGTAGGTATTCGTTTTTATAATAGTATTGTTTCTAATTATCAATCCATCCACACTCAGCGCATAGATAATAAGGGGGTCGAAAGCTTTAATTGTATTTTCTTCAAATACTATGTTGCGGTGAAAATAACCGTTGTTTCTATACTCTTTACCAATTATTGGATCTATTTGCAAAATTGCCTGAGGGTTGTGCCCGCCAATAGCCAGGTCTTCGAAGGTATTTCCGCGGATAACAACTTCCCGGACTGCTCCGGATTCAAACCAATAGTTGGCATCACCACAAATTCTTACTCCCGCCATCATTGAAGAAAAATAGTTATGCAGGACTTCTACTTTCCGGGGTGTTGATATCAAAATGCTCCTTGCTCTGTTTTGTTTTACAGTGCAATTGGCCATTTTTAAGCCGGCCATGTAAGTCGTGTTTTCAATAGCACTAAAAACGGTCACTTCCGGCCCTAATTCATTCATTAACGTTATTTCATAAGTCTTATCCGATATCTTCAGAACCTCGGCAATCACATTGTTTTGAACGGGTAACAGATCTGTCCTGGATATAAACCTGACTTTGTCTCCCCTGGAACCAAAGTCAAATCCATTCTGCTGATAATGCATAAAACTACACCTGATTTTTTTACCGGACAGGATCTCATCAACGGCCATGTAAGTGCCATGGACATTTGTGGCGTCATCGAGCATGTTCTCAAATTGGCAACCCTGAAGTGTTATAAGGCCCTTGCAGTTGACAAAGTGTGTCGCATCCGCAGAGGCGCCGATCATCCTCGAAGAACCCTCAGGTAACTTGACATTAAAGTTCTTGAGCGTAATATCTTCTGATTTTTCAGCGATCAACGCCATGGCGCCACTGGCATATACGTTAATATTCTCGAGGACTACATTTTTTGAATCCTTAATACTAAATCCCGGATACCTCCTGTTTTGTCCATGTGGCCCCTTGTCAACCCATACAGATCCTGCCGGAGGCATCTCCGCTCCGTTGAAGTTAGAAAATTGAACTACTCCAGCAGACGTCTCTTCAGCTTTGAGGGGATAATTATGCCAATTGTGTTCGTATTTGGCTGTATAATAATAGGGGCGCTTCAATTCTTTATTATATACGATATTCTCGCCAAGTTTCAACTTCCAGTCATATCCTTTAAATAACAGCTCATTGTCAATAATTTCATATTGGTTTTCTTTACTGACTTTAATTGTAAATGTTCTTTGTACGGAATCATTCGCAATTACTTCTCCCTCAAAGGTGAATGGTTGATCCCACCATACATTAAAATTTTTCATGTGGGCACACTCCAGTCCGGATAAGCCAAAGGGGATAATTCCTCCATGAAAAATAAAATCTGATCCATTCCCTTCAATTTCCACCTTAGAATAATCGAACAATGGAAAGGCTAATTTTTTATCACCATTGTCATTATTGGAAATTTCCATGTATTTCTCCACTGCCTGTTCCGGGTAGAAATGATACGTCCCCTTTTCGAACTCCATTTGGACCTTCCCGCCTTCACGTCCCATCAACAGGCCTTGTATGAACACAGAAAAATCTTCTGCCTGTGAGGCCCTTACATAAATTACATCATCATTTTTTACTTGTTTACAACTAAAAAAAAGTATGAGTGGAAGGTAGGCCGCTATCTTTAGTCTAGACATTTTTATCGCTTAACATCTTTTTCTAATAAACAGAACTTGATGATCCTTAATATTAGTGCCTGAGTAAACATGCGTCATCCCAAATTTCAAAATGATATTCTCTGGGATATTATTTCAGGCCTTCAGCCTGAATTATCTGCTCCTCCAGGACTTGGGGCGGTGCCCCAAGCTCCAATTTGTCAGGCTTTCAGCCTGAAAGGCTGTTACATTGATGCCCCGGGCCTCGCCCGGGGAGGATAATAAGCCTGAATACCAGGCTGAAGGCCTGAAATAAAATTCGGGATGACTCATGTATGCCAAATACATTTGATCAATAGCCCGGGTTTTGTTCTAAATCACCATTGCTGACTTGTATTTCTCTGGCCGGCAGAGGAAACAATACATGATGAGCCCTGATATTCTCTGCAGCAATCGGGTTCCCTGTGGTTGCTCCTTTTACGGCTTCGATTAATTTGCCATAACGGACTAAATCGGCCCAGCGGTGTCCTTCAAAAGCAAGCTCCCACTTTCTTTCATCCAGGACAGCCTGAAGGAACTCTGAACCGGAGAGCCCACTCAGATCCCCCAAATCAGCCCTGTTTCGTACTTTGTTGATTGCTGTGTATGCATCGGCATTTGGGGTTCCATCTGCGCGAACCTGCGCCTCTGCATAAATCAATAGTACATCGGCAAACCGGGTAAGCGGGAAATTGAAAGGGGATTGCCATTCGGTAGCATATCCTCTGGTGTCGGGGTTTGGATCGTGCCTCCATTTAAAGGCGTAATAGAATCCATCATTTGTCGGTTGAGTATTCCCGGCTGCATCAATTACAATATAATCTACAATATTATGATCTCTTCTAATGTCTCCATCTGCATAGGAATCATATAGTTCGGGCATTGCCCTGCAGATAGAATAGGTGATCGTATTTTCCCAATTCCCCGGAGGGCCATCCCAGGTGGCAACCTGGCCACCTTCATTGTCTGTTGAAATGTACTCTGCACTGAAAATATACTCTACACCATGCTCGTGGTCCAATTTAAAAATATCACTATATACAGGTTCAAGATCATAAGGCCCGTTGTCAATGACATCTTTGGCATAGCCGGCCGCCAATGCTGCTGCGGAGGGATCATTTAACGGCTCACCGGACATCTGTAAATAAGCTTTTGCCAGGTAGGATTTGGCAGCGAATTTGGTGGCTCTTCCAGGATCATTAACCTCCGGAAGGTATTCTTCTGCCGTTTTAAAATCGCTGACCACTCTTTCGTATGTCTCCGCAAGCGTGCTCCTGATATTTCTAAACTCATTTAAGTTGGTGGTTTCTGTGATAAGTGGTACTCCGCCATAGTAACGAGCTAACTGGAAATAGTAGAAGCCCCTCAGAAAACTGGCCTCGCCAAGGATCCTGTTTCTGGTCGATTCAGGCATTGGCACCTTAGTTTCATTGATCTTGCCGATTACAATATTGCATCTGGAAATCCCCACGTATTGCTGTTCCCAAACCGCGTTTGGTATTCTAGAAAACGGAGAAAAAGTGTAGTTGCCAATTTCCTTGCCTGTCGCATCCCAAAAGCCCTGATCAACATACATTTCGTCCGTTCCGGCGCGGCCCATCATCAAGAGGCCTTTAAAATAAGTCCCGAATCCCCTATCCCCCTGATGAACAGCTATTGGGTCATAAGCTCCGGCAAGGGCCAGATCAAAGTCTGCCGGAGTAGCAAAGAAATTACCTAATTCCAAATTACTTTTAGGAGAGATGTCCAGTTGTTTCTCACAAGAGGAGAACAACACCACCGCAACTATTGTAAAAAATATATTTTTCATGTTAAAGTCTTTTAAAGGTTAGAATTGAATATTCAATCCTGCAACAAATGTTTTGGCTCTTGGAAACCCGCCATAATCAAATCCCTGAACAAAAGGATATCGATAATCGACCTGGTTGGAGGTAACCTCAGGGTCATATCCGGTATAGTTGGTAAAGACCGCTAAATTGTTGGCGGCGAGATATACCTTAGCGCTTTTCATTCTTACTGGTGCAATCCACGTTATGGGCAGGTTATATCCAATCCGGACCGTTTGCAGGCGAATGAAGGAGCCATCTTCAACCAGGTAATCTGCAGGCCTTAACGAAGGAACTCTGGCATATTGAGTGCTGTTTGGATTTTCCGGAGTCCACCGGTCTAACCAGTTTGCAGTCTGATTCTGGCTGCCTCCGGGAAAGGAAGCTATCCTTGTATTAGTAGCATTGAAAACCTCGTTCCCATAAGAATACTGCAGAATAATATCCAGTTCAACTCCTTTATAAGAAAAACCGTTACTCCAGGCCCCATAGATATCAGGCATTGTGTTTCCAAGGACTGTTCTGTCAAAGCCATCGATCACGCCATCAGGTACACCATCCGGCCCGGATAGGTCCTTATACTTAATATCTCCGGCTCGTTCCCCGGCTCCAGCCGTTGGCACACCGTCAGCCGGCGATCCATCAGGATTGAAATCACCCGGTAAGTATATGCCATCCGTTTCGTATCCGTAAAGGTCATTAATTGAGCCCCCTACCTGAAGGATTACTTCATCAGTGGAAATCGCATCAAAATTCACGTCGATGTAAATAGGTTCGCCATCATTACCTAATGCCTTGATCTCACTCTGAATAGCACTTAAATTAAATTTAGAATTCCATGCAAAGCCTCCTCTGCCCCGGTACCTGTAATCACCTGAAAATTCAAATCCTGAATTTTGGATCTCTCCGATATTGAACCAGCCCTGAGAGAAACCGGTTGAAATGGAAACAGGCGCCAATAGGAGAAGGCCGGTAGTGTTTTTAACAAAATAGTCGGCTGTAAAATTGATAGCGTTGTTAAAAATCCCGAAATCGATACCTGCATTAAATTGTGTAGTTGTCTCCCATGTCAGATCCTGATTTTCCAGATTTTGCGGGCTTACACCATTTACCACCATTCCGTTAAAAGTATAATTCGAGAACTGTTGGTCTAACAAGGCACCCTGCACCGGGACATTAGCATTTCCAACCTGGCCGACACTGGTTCTCAACTTCAGTGTGGAAATCAGCCAGGAGTTTTCAAGAAATGCTTCATTACCAACGTTCCAGGCCAAAGCTCCGGAGTAAAAATCACCCCACTTGTTTTTCTGGAACCTTGAAGTACCATCTCTGCGGTAAGTAAATGTAGCTAAATAACGATCGTCATAAGAGTAGTTTACACGGCCGAGATAAGACAGCAGAACCAGCTCGTCTGCAGAAGATGAATTTAAAAACTCAGATGCTCCCTGCAGAGAATTGTAACCCAGAATTTCGTTTTGAAAACTTCTTGCCTCAGCTCTGTGGAAATCACTTGTTGATTTCTGGTAGGAGAACCCCGTAACAAGGTTGAACCTGTGAGCATCGAAGGTTTTTGAGGCGGTAAAGTAATTCTCGTTTACGAGATTTGTGGCATTGTTATTAGCCGCAGTTGCTATGCCATTATTAAGGTTGCCCCAGGGGGTTTGAGAAGAATAGAATTGCTGGTCCGTGAGCGTGTAAAAATCCAGCCCTAAAGTTGACCTGAATGACAGC
Source organism: Lewinellaceae bacterium (assembly GCA_020636315.1). Lineage (GTDB taxonomy): Bacteria > Bacteroidota > Bacteroidia > Chitinophagales > Saprospiraceae > JACJXW01. Next base: position 324,908 of record JACJYA010000002.1, on the reverse strand, counting down.
CATTCTGCCAGCGTAATGTCGGCATACAGATTGCCTATTACCCGGTTTATATTTTTGTCGAGTAAAGTATTGTTGGCTATGTTGTCAGGATTGCTTAAATGAGCTGAAACGAAATTATCAATATGCACCTGAGGTACTCCCGCCCTTCTGAATCGCGCCTGTGTATTATTATCCATTCTAAATGGATTTTCAGCTAAAGCTCCAATAACGATGCCTGCGGCAGTACCTTCTCTCCCGTCGGTAGGAACGCCATTATTTTTAATGTTACTGTAAGTAATATTGGTTCCGACAGTAACATTTTCGGCAAACTGATGATCCAGTGCCAGGCGAGCTGTAAGCTTTTCAAAATTGGTGGCAATCAATACGGATTCATTCTTATTATAAGATGAGGAGAATGCGTAGCTTGTCGCTTCGTTATTGCCTTGTAGCGACAAAGAATAGTTTTGAATTGAACCTCTTCTGTATATTTCATCCTGCCAGTCAAGGTTCATTTGATCCGCATCAGGAAAATCATACAAAGTGCCATCGGCAGCGGTGAACAACCTGTTGTTCGGGTTTGCTGCTTGTTGATATTTTGCATAATCCCCAAAATTCATTACATCGATCCTTCTGTCCATTACCTGGGAACCGAAGTAGGTGCTGAATGTAATGCCGGATCTGTCCTTCCTGCCCTGTTTCGTGGTGATCATAATAACACCATTGGCTCCCCGGTTTCCATAAATGGCCGTTGCAGATGCATCTTTCAATACCTCTATTGACTCAATATCATCCGGGTTAATATAGGCGAACGAACCAATTTGTGAGGTAAATTGCTCAAGATTACCTCCACCGGAAGTCGGAACCTGGTTCATCGGGAAGCCGTCTATGACGATCAAAGGTTGCGAGCTGCCGCTCACTGAGGATATCCCTCTGATGTTCATTTTTGTCGCGGCTCCAGGCTGCCCGCCTGTCGAACTTATAGATAACCCGGACACCTGCCCTTGCAGCGCCTCTTCAATGTTGGTGATCGGCCTGTCTTCCAAAAATTCTGAACTCAGGCTGGTTACTGCTCCTGTAACATCACTTCGTTTTTGGGTTCCATAGCCCACCACGACAACTTCATCAAGTTGGGTAGCATCTGATACCATTGTTATATTAATTGTTGTTCGTCCATTTACCGGTACTTCCAACTCCAGAAACCCTATATAGCTGAAAACCAGGGCCGCATTGTCTTGTACTTTCAAGGTATAACTCCCATCTACATCAGTGGCAGTACCATTTGTGGTGTTCATTTCCAGGACATTGACGCCGGGCAATGAAACACCCGACTCATCGACAACCCTACCGGATATTATTGTTTGTGCATACGCCACATTACTGGACAGTATAAGCGCAGCAAACAACAACCTAATAACTGAATTGTATTTCATAATAAATATCTTTAATTCTTCTCGAAAATGTTATTCGACAATTTTTACCGATATTTCATCGATATAAACTTTGCTATTCGCATCTCCGCCTAAAATGATATCGGGGAAAAAGTTGGTTCTTGAGTTACCGTCATCCGGTACACTGATCCGGATCTCAACTTTTGTCCAATCCGTCGTAACATTAATTGGAAGTGAGATCCCGGAATTGTCATAGAATTCTTCGTAGTCTTCCGCTATACCTGCATAAGCCGGGCTCCAGTCAGGCAAGTGATTAACTCCACGGAGCACATCTAACCGGATTGGGGATTCGGCCCTGATATACATACTGACCTTATAGTCATTGCCGTTTTCAAGAGCAATTTTGTTGTCAGGAAAATCCCGGCCGATTATTTGCCCCCAGCCCCAGGCGCCCTGAAAGTCTATAAAAGAGGTATAATCGGTTCCGTTGGCGCCACCTGCAACGACAGTATAAGGGAAGGGCGCGCCATTCCAGGTCTGCCAGTCAACGACGTTGCCTTCTCCTGTTTCAAAATTTCCATTCAGGCAAAGTTCAGGAGGCCCAACCTGTATAAGGCCTGTTTTCTCTTCTGTTACACTGCTGCCGTCAGCCGCTCTTTCAATCGTTAGCTTAACGGTAACGGGTTGGTTTACATTAAATGTAACCGTTGGATTTTGTTCGGTAGAAGTAGCCGGTGTTCCACCTTCAAACTCCCAATTCCAGCTTGTGGGGGCTCCGATTGATTGGTCCGTAAAGGTTACGGTTTCCCCAACTTTAATCCTCGTTGCCGATGGCGTAAAGTCGGCGATCAAAACCGGGAATACCTGAATGTCGAAACTTGTAGTCTCTTTGGTTCCATCAAAATATTCGACTTCCAAAGTACAGACGATGCTGCCTTCTTCTGAGAAGGACACATCGACAACCGGCAACTGTGATGTTGAGGGGGTTCCGCCCGGAAATGTCCATTGTCTGTTCACAACCCCCAGCGAAAGATCAGTAAAGGTAATGGCGTCACCCTCCGCTACGGTTATTTCAGCAGAAGCAGTAGCCAGTAACTCTTTGGTGGTTTCCTGCGGCTTTGAATTTTCTTTGGTGCACGAGCTTATCACTGCTACCACCCCTGCTAAGCATACCAATAGAATAGATAGCCGGTCTCTTATTAGGTAAGTTTTCATCATATCTACCTTTTATGGTTTTAAAAAAACTGCACCAGTAAAGATAGGATTGGTTCTGTAGAGCCCTGTTCAGAAATGGTTCATAGAATAACACAGATTGGACTTCGCATGATCTGAATCGTTCAAATAGTGACACATTTTTATCTGTTGATTGGAAAAAGTAGAGATTCACAAGCCTTACAAGAGGAGGGACATGAGATAGGCTACAAACACAGGTTGTGTGTGATTAATCCAATAATCCTACGATATTTTTTACAGTCGTTAAGTAACTAGCTGTATCTCTATTTATTTTTGATTGTTGACTCATACCAATTAAGAATGTGACAATCATAGCCGATATAGATTTAGCTTTTGTGCTATTGATTCCATTTTTCTCCATCGTTGTTGCCAAATACTGTTCAATTCGCTGGTAATGCTCGTATATTTTTTTCTCAATGCCAGAATTTTGGGTATTTACTAAGGCACAACTATTCGCCATAAAACAACCTTTACGCTTTTGATCGTTCATCAATCCTTCAACATAAGCTTCTAATAATTTTTGCAGACCCATTTTAAAATTCTGTTCCGTTTGAAGTGCCTGATCCAGCAAGGGTAAGTTTGATTCGGTATAGGTCTCAATACATTGATTAAAGAGATTTTCTTTGCTTTCAAATGTCGCATAAAAGCTACCCTTTCCTATTCCAAGATGTTCAGTTAAGTCATTTAATGATGTAGCCTCATATCCTTTCTCCCAAAAAAGCTCCATTGCTTGTTTTATCGCTTCATTTTTGTCAAACAGTTTTACTCTTGGCATCTAGTTTTTTTACAAAAATAAAATTAGTTAACGATTTGTACCAATCGGTAAAGTATTTTCATACATTTGTACCGATCAGTACAATATAATAATTAGAGAACAACAGTAAAATTCTTGTGAAATGGAAAATATTAATAGCTATCCCGGACAAGAAGGGCGAATCTTTATTGTCACCGGCGCTAATACAGGTTTAGGTTTTGAAACAACCTTGGCGCTCGCAAAAGCAGGAGCGAAAGTCGTCATGGCTTGTCGAAATATGGCGAAGGCACATGCAGCTAAATCAAAAATAGAAGCAACCGTCCCAACAGCAGATCTAGAAGTCATGGAAATTGACTTGAGCAAACTAAGCTCCGTTCGAAAATTTGCTGATGTTTATCAATCTAAGCATGATAGTCTGGATGTATTGATCAACAACGCAGGGGTTATGACTCCTCCTTTCACCAAGACAGAAGATGGTTTTGAACTACAATTTGGGGCCAATTACTTAGGGCACTTCCTATTAACCGGATTATTGTTGGACACAATTACTAAGAAACCTCATTCCAGGATAGTGACGTTAAGTTCATTAGTACACAAAAATGGAAAGATCAACTTTGACGATCTTCAAAGTGAGAAAAGGTATTCTGCGTCAGAGGCCTATGCCCAGTCAAAATTAGCTTGCCTTATGTTTACTTATGAATTACAAAGAAGATTGGCAAAAGCAGGACTACATCATCAAACGATGTCAATTGGCGCACACCCCGGAATTGCAACGACGGAATTGAGTCGTCATATGCCTAAGGTACTTTATACTGTCTTACGATATACAATAGCACCATTTCTTTCACATGCTCCCAGTGAAGGCGCTAAACCAACTATACTGGCGGCAATCGGAGAGGCAAAAGGCGGTGAGTACTTTGGACCAACGGGCTATAAGGAATATAAAGGTAAAGCCGGCAGAGCAACATCTACAGACTTGTCCAGAGATGAAGCAATAGCTAAAAAACTCTGGGAGGTTTCTGAAAAATTAGTTGATTTCAACTATTTGTAATTTTATTTTCACCATTGAAAAATAGGATAGAACAGATTTGATTCGTAGTTAAATCCCTTTATCAGAGCTCGATTTACTTTCGAGTGGGGAGCGATCCCCATATTCCGTAGGCGTACAATTAAACTCCTCCTTGAAAGCCCTGGTAAAGTACGAGCTATTGGAAAAGCCCACTTGAAACATAATTTCCTTGATGGATGAATTATCCTGGCTGAGCAGCTGAGCGGCGCGTTTCAACCGGATTGTGCGGATGAATTGATTGATCGACAGGCCTGTCAGTGACTTCAGTTTTCGGTAGAGCTGAGGCCGGCTTAATCCTATCTCATGGCACATTTTCTCCACATTGAGTTCTGAATCGTCCATATATTGCTCTACCACATCGATACATCTTTTGAGCAGCTTTTCGTCCAGCGAGGTCACCGTTACCGCGGAAGGTTCCAGCGAGAGCTTTGATCTGAATAGTTGCTTAAGGTTTTCCCGTGATTCCAATAGATTTTCAATTCTGGCCAGCAGCAACTTGTAACTAAACGGCTTGGTTATGTACTCATCCGCTCCTGTTTCAAAACTGCTGATTTTATGCATAAGGGAGGTGCGTGCCGTTAATAAGATAACCGGAATGTGACTCGTAACAGCATTGGACTTCAGCTTGCTGCACAGCGCTATACCATCCATTTTCGGCATCATGACATCACTTAAGATCAAATCAGGCGGGTCAGCCAAAGCCTGGCTGTATGCTTCTTCACCATTAGATGCCTGATCGACTTTGTAAATTCTTTGAAGGCTGTTTACGAGATAGTTTCTCAACTCAGTGTTATCTTCGACAACTAAAAGCCGAAACGGATTTTTATGATCTGCCGCTTCAGTTTCTATCGGTGCGCCATCATTGATCTGAGCAGATTTTTGGTATATACTTATATCCTCACTGTTCTTAAAGCCTTCTATGATATCTTCGTCTGACAGATGATCTCGGCCCAACAATAAACTAAAACTGAATTGAACTCCGTTTCCGGCAATATTTTCCACCCATATTCCACCCTTATGCTGCTCTATAACTGACCTGGCAATGGAAAGGCCAATTCCTGTTCCTTTGGATTTCAATGTCCTGCTTTGGTAAAAACGGTCAAACAAATGGCCGACGTCTTCTTCCGGAATCTCCGGGCCACTATTGAAAACGGTTACTATAAGCTGTTCCTGCCCGGGCCCTAAAGTACATGATATGGAAACTGTTCCTCCTTCCGGAGTATATTTGAAGGCATTGCTCAGGAGGTTAAACAATACCTTTTCCAATTGATCCCGGTCAAACCAAAGGAAAACTTCGGGGTTGTCAGATTGGAAGGTATAATTAATGCTCTTTTTCCCGGCTAACTCATTAAAGAACAGAGAAACTTCCTTTATAAACCGGATAACATCTCCTTCAGCGGCCTCAAGTTTCATGTTCTGTTTATCGAATTTTCTAAAATCGAGGATTTCATCAACGATCCTGGTTATTCGAATCAGGTTATTGTATATCAGATTGATCTTCTCCGCTGCCTGGGCGCTTAAGCCCTTGCTTTCTTTAAGTTCCTCTATTGGAGCACTGATTAACGATAGAGGCGTTCGCAATTCATGAGACACATTCGTGAAAAATTGCAGTTTGATATCATTGACCTCTTCAATTTGTTTTCTTTTAATACGCTCCAACACCAACTTGTTTTTTTCGTTGGCCTGAATAATGGAAAACTCCTTGTACAGATAAAGTAACCCGAGGAATACAAATACATAGAACACGTAAGCCGATGTCGTTCTCCAGAGAGGAGGAAGTATTTTGATGTCTAGTTGGATAGGCTCTTTATTCCAAACATTATCATTGTTGCTCGCATAGACAATAAACCTGTAATCTCCCGGCTTTAAATAGGTGTAGTTACTGTAGGCTGACACCCCACTGGAAAGGGACCAGTTATTGTCCGCCCCTTCCAATTTGAATCGATATTGATTTTTAGCAGGCGACGTGAAATGTAATGCTGAAAAATGGATAGAGATGTTATTCATAGAGTAAGGAAGGGTAATTTTCCTGGTCACTACAATATTCTTGTCCAGCAACTTCCTGCCCCGGAATTTTCTTCCTGCTTTCAGTTCATGATTGGAAACTTTGAAACCGGTGAAAACCAATTTCGGAACAACCGGATTATCGGCGATACTATCCGGATGGAAAATATTGAATCCATCCGTACCTCCGAAAATCATCTCCCCTTTTGCATTTTTATAGGCAGACCATACTTTGAACGAATTGCTTTGCAAACCATCACTTACATCATAATATTTCCATTCATTGTTCTCAGGATCAAATCTGGTGATCCCGTGCCCTCCCAGCCAAAACCTTCCCTGATCATCCTCCAGCAGCGTTTCCACATCTCTGTTCAATAATCCGCTTTCGTTATTTATCCATTGAAACTTCGTTTTTACTTTACCATTTCTTCCTTTCAGCATTTTACACAAACCACCACCTAATGCAGATATCCATAAGTTACCCTTATGGTCCCTGTGTATCACAGATATGAAATTTCCAGGCAGGGAAGTGCGATCCGCAGGATCGTGAAATATTCGCGTGATCATTACTCCACTACGCCTAAAGGACATTCGGTTGAGGCCATTTCTCGTGCCTACCCATATTACCTTAGCGCCGTCTATGGGCTCAGGCTCTGCATAAATATCACGGATAAAATTATCGCTGAGCGTGTTGGGGTTAAATTTGTCATGATAATAGTGTACAAAATCCCCTTTGTAAAAACCACCGGCTCCCGGCACATATTCCACTAAGCCATTGGTTGTACTTAACCAAAGATGGCCATCGTAATCCTCAATTATTTTCTCAACGGAAATGCCCGGCAATAAAACTTCGTATTCAATAGTCTTGCCATTTAAAATCGTTACCTGATCATTTTGATCAAGTATATATAACCCGTGCCATGTTCCAATCCACAACCTGCCATTTCTGTCCTTGAAAAAGGAGGAAACATTGGCTTTATGAAGGCGGTCATCTTCAGATTGATTAAGGTGCCTCATTTTAGAGGTTTTCCTGTCTAAAACATTTATTCCTCCGCCTCTGAGGCCGATCCATAACAAACGGTTCTCATCCTCGTAAAAAGTGATCACCTGGTCGCTGCTTATAGAATTCTCCTGCCATGGCGCATTTTGGTACAATTCAAATTTCTTTGCTCTTAAGTTGAGTTTGTTGACACCTCCTCCCAGGGTTCCAATCCAAAGCATACCTGACCTGTCTAAATACAGGGAGTGCAGCTCATTATGGCTCAGGCTTGCAGGATTGGACTTATTGGATTCAAACCTGATGGACTGAAAAGATGGAATTTTCATCTTCAGCAATCCCTCGCCATTTGTCCCCACCCACAAATTATTTTCACTGTCTTTGGCCATTGAAAGCACCGGAGAACTATTGACCAACTTTAATTCTTTTCCATTCCATAAGAAAAGGCCAGAGTAAGATCCAAGTAGCACCTCACTTTCATTCAAACGCAATACAACAGTAAAGATCAGATCAGGAAACAATACTTTATATTGGCCTGACCTGATGTCATACTCATAAATGCCCTGATTTGTAGCCAGCCAAAGGACGTTCGGATCAATCTCCGAAATCTGTTTTACAACCAGGTCGCCAAATACAATATTTTTAAATGATACATTACCCCCCTCCAGTATCAATTCATCAAATCCATGGTCGGTCCCCAGCCAGATTTGCCCGCTTTCCGATTGAAAAATTTCAAATACAACGTTACTTGAAATGGTGTTATCCTGATCAGGAGCGTGCTTATAGGGTTTAAAGTTGTCATCTTCAGTACGGTAAATATTCAACCCACATCCTTCCGTCCCCACCAGCATAAGGCTGTCGGCAGTAAAACATAAGGAAAGCGTCCGGTTGCCTGAAAGCGAGTAGATCTCTGAATTGGAGTGCCGGTAGGTAACCAGATTGAAACCATCATATCTGCACAGGCCATTGGTGGTCGCGATCCAGATAAATCCATAGGGGCCCTGAACAATATCCAGAACATCACTATGGGGCAAACCTTCATTTACGCCCAATTTTTCAAACTGATAATTGCTTTGAGCACTTACCATCCCGAAGGATAAAAGAAATGCAGCCAAAAGGGCTGCTCTGCCGGCTCTGGCAATCACAAGAGCACATAATACATCTAAGAGCCTGTTTGGAGGCCACTTTTTGAGCTGCAAAGGCCACTTTTTGGCGGACACTTCGTTGCTTTTTTTGACCGCACCTATGGGTACGCTCTTCAAAAAGACGCCTTCCCGACACTTCGTGTACGGGACAAGCCGGTTCAGCCAAAAATTGACTCTTTTCGCTATCAAACCCGGCCTCCAAACAAGCTCTAATTGAAATTTGGTAATTGCATTTATCCCCATCAAGAATGGCCTGTCTTTCCCCATATTTGGAAAAAACTTCTCTCTAAGGCCGGTTAGGATACAATGTTTCATAACAATTGAAAATGGAGCAAGCTCCAAACAAGCTCTCAAAGTTTTATTACTGAAGTATTCCATACCCCCGCTTGTCTGTTCATTCATCCACTTTAGTGCTGAATAATCAATATCGGAATAATTTGGCCGCTTCCCGATTCCACACCTCATGAACCTTCCGTTTCCTAAAACTACTCTTTTTCATCAGGATTCAGTGCAAATGCAGGTAGGAAAGTGCCTGTGGAACCGGTTTCAAAAACAAGGGGCCATTATCCAGCTTCGGGCCGGTTTTTGAAACGCCTGCTTCCCATCCTTCCTCACCCGCCAGGCTCAACAATTTCACTACCCTGCTTCTATCCGGCCTGATGCCAATTGTTTCGCCGCCTTTTTTTGCGCCGTGCCAAAGTGTTTCTATCTTGATTGGGTATTAGGCTTGTTTTCAGAAAAACCAACGAACAATGAGAGCGCTATTCCTTTTTCTGCTTGGGGCCTTCCTGCCCGCCTTTGTTTTTTCCCAATCCTTAAGCGTGTCGAACCTGAGCTGCGAACACCGCATCAACCCGCTCGGCATCGACGAGCAGCACCCACGGCTGAGCTGGCAGCTGCAGTCGGATGAGCGGAATGTCCTGCAGGCCGCCTACCAGGTTTGGGTGGCGGAAGGGCCGGATCAGCTGAAGGAGGGCCGCGGCCTGCACTGGGACAGCGGGCGGGTGTCCTCTTCGCAGTCCCTTTATGTTCCTTATGCAGGAGCACCCCTCGAAGCCGGGAAGCGTTACTACTGGCAGGTGCGCGTATGGGATGAGCAGGGAAATGCTTCCGGCTGGAGCCCGCCGGCCTGGTGGGAGATGGGCCTGGGCGGCCCGGAAGGCTGGCGGGCCCAATGGATCGCTGTTCCCTGGAAGGAAGACGAAACCGCCCCCCGGCCGGCGCCCATGCTGCGCCGTACTTTTGAGCTGAATGGCGCGGTAGCCCGCGCCCGGGCGTACATCACTTCCCGGGGCCTGTACCTGGCCTACCTCAACGGGGAGAAGGTGGGCGATCAGGTATTCACTCCGGGGTGGACGAGCTACAACGAACGCCTGCAGTACCAGGTGTACGACATCACCGGCCAGTTGAAGGAGGGCCCCAATGCCATCGGCGTCATCCTGGGCGACGGCTGGTACCGCGGCCGAATCGGCTGGGTGTTTCAGCGCAATCACTACGGCAGCGAGCTGGCCCTGCTGATGCAGGTTGAGGTGGAATATGCCGATGGCCGGAGGGAAGTGATCGCCAGCGACAAGGATTGGCGGGCCGCCACCGGGCCGATATTAGAATCGGATATCTACGACGGGGAAGTGTATGACGCCCGGAAGGAGCATAAAGGCTGGGCTGCCCCCGGCTTCGATGCCAAAGGCTGGCAGCCGGTAAAAATGGCGGAGTATCCCAAAAACAATATCATCTCGACCGTCGGCGTGCCGGTGCGGAAGATCCAGGAAATGCAGCCGGTAAGAGTATTTACCACCCCCAAAGGCGAGCAGGCCATCGACTTCGGCCAGAACCTGACCGGCTGGGTGCGCCTGCGCCTGAAAGGCCCGGCCGGGCATACCGTAAAAGTAGAACACGCCGAAGTGCTCGACAAGGACGGCAATTTCTACACCGCCAACCTCCGCAAGGCCAAGGCCCGCCTGGAATATACGCTTCGGGGTGGGGGAGAGGAGGTGTATGAGCCCCACTTCACTTTTATGGGGTTCCGCTACGCGAAGGTGGAAAACTGGCCGGGTGAACTGACACCGGAATCGGTAACCGCTGTGGCCATCCACTCCGATATGGCAAAGGCTGGCAGCTTCGAATGTTCCGCACCACTTATCAACCAGTTGCAGCACAACATTCAATGGGGGCAGAAGGGCAACTTCCTCGACGTGCCTACCGATTGCCCCCAGCGCGATGAGCGCCTGGGCTGGACGGGCGACGCTCAGGCCTTCTCCCGGACCGCGGCGTTCAACTATGATGTCGCCGCTTTTTTCCTGAAGTGGCTGGGCGACGTGGCCGCCGACCAGCGAGAAGATGGCGCCATACCCTTTGTCATTCCTCAGGTGCTGAAAAAGACGGACTGCGCCTCCGCCGGCTGGGCCGACGCCGCCACCATCATCCCCTGGAACCTCTACCTGGCCTATGGCGACAAGCGCTTCCTTGAGCAGCAATACGAGAGCATGAAAGGCTGGGTGGGCTATATGGCCGGACAGGCCGGAGAGGGCTTCCTCTGGGACGAGGGCTTCCACTTCGGCGACTGGCTGTTCTACCGCCCGGATGACGACAACGACGGCCGTTCGGCGGTGACCGATAAGTACCTCATCGCCCAGTGCTTTTTCGCTCATTCTACCGACATCCTCCGAAAAGCGGCGGCAGTTTTGGGCAAAAAGGAAGACGAGGCACATTATGCGAAGCTGCTGGACAACATCAAAGCGGCCTTCCTTCGGGAGTACATGACCCCCAATGGCCGCCTGGCCAGCAGTACCCAAACGGCTTACGTGCTGGCTCTGGCCTTCGATATGCTACCGGAAGATCAACGCCGGCAGGCCGCCGAACGCCTGGCGGAGAACGTGCGCCGCTATGGCCATATCACCACCGGCTTTCTGGGTACGCCCCACATCTGCCACGTGCTTTCCGAATACGGCTTTACGGACCTGGCCTATGATCTGCTCTTCCGCCGAAAATACCCCTCCTGGCTCTACCCCGTAACCATGGGCGCCACCACCATCTGGGAGCGCTGGGACGGCATTAAGCCCGACGGTTCTTTCCAGAACGTGGGCATGAACTCCTTCAACCACTATGCCTACGGAGCTATCGGCGACTGGCTCTACCGCCGGGTGGCCGGCATCGCTATCGATCCGGCAAACCCTGGTTACAAACATATTGTTATTCAGCCGGCGCCGACGGATTCGCTGAGCTTCGCCCGCGCCATGCACGAGTGCCCTTACGGGGTCATCGAGTCCGGCTGGGAGCGGGATGGCGACAGGTTGAAGATAGAAGTGTCCATTCCTCCGAATACCCGGGCGACGGTGCGCCTGCCGGGAGCGGAAATGGCCGGAGTGCGGTTGGATGGGGAGCTTTTGGGAGAGAAGGGGAGAGGGAGAGAAGGGGAGAGTGGGAGAGTGGGAGATGGGGTGTTGGGCGTGCGGCAGGATGGAGAGGATACGGTGTTGGAAGTGGGCTCGGGAACTTATGTTTTTGAATACTGAGTGATAAAACCAAAAACCATTGGAAAGCTGTAAACATTTGCTTCAAAAATTACATCCAATAGAAAATTCTTTGAATGTAAAAAAGGCAAATGCAAGACTTGAATATTCTCATCGTAGGAGCAGGAGTGGCCGGGCTGACTTGTGCCGGGCTGTTGCAGAGAAAAGGATTTAAACCGGTAATCATTGAAAAGGAACCGGAAGGGAAATTCAATACATCGGGTTATATGCTCGGGCTATTGCCCCTCGGCGGCAGGGTTCTGACAGAGCTGGATGCCGGCGAGGAATATTTCGCCCGGAGTATCCAGATGGAAAAGTACGAGATCCATAAGGAAGACGGAAGCCTGAACAAGTCCTTTTCCCTGGATTTCATCAACGACGATTATGGCTCTTACCGGGGGATATCGAGGAGAGCACTGATCGAAATTCTGCTTGGAAAAATTGATGTGTCTTCCATTTATTACGGGACAACCGTAAACACCCTGCGACAGAATGATAACTCCGTAGAAGTTACCTTTTCGGATAACAGCCGTCAGGTGTTCGATCTGGTTATTGCGGCGGATGGCATGCATTCTCAAATCCGCCGGCAGATGTGGAAGAAGGATGAATACGCCTATTTTGATACCAACTGGGGCGGCTGGGTGGCCTGGCTGGACAGTGAACCGGTTAACAGCTATAAAGAATACTGGGGAGCTTCCTCTTTTATGGGCTTATATCCGGTAAAGAACCAAACCGGGGTGTTCCTGGGAGGCCCCAATGAGGTGGCCCATGAGAAGGGGTTGCATCAGTTCGTCTGGGAAATCCAATCTCAGATCCGCCCCGAATATCCGGAGCTGCACAGTGCCCTGGAGGCATTTCTGAAAATGGAAAAACCTTATTTCTGGGAATTTCACGATTGTAAGACGGAAAACTGGCAAAAGGGAAATATCATTTTACTGGGCGACTCGGCCGCCGGCTTTTTGCCCACTGCCGGCGTGGGAGCCTCCATGGCCATGGACTCCGCTTCCGCCCTGGCCGATGAGCTTTCGCGAACGGATAAAAACCACCTGGATTACGGGTTGCACCTGTATGTGAAGCGCCAGAAAAGCCGGGTGGAAAATGCCCAGAAAGATTCCCGGAATTTAGCCAGGATCATGTTCGTTAAGTCCAAAGTTATTGCGGCTGTCCGGGATTATGCCCTGCGCTTTTATTCCCTGAAACAACTGGCCTCAAATATCAACCGGACGATGGAAGGAGCCTGACAGGGGCAGGTCACTGCTTTAGGGCAGCCTTGGTAAACAAATACTCCGGGATCTCCTGGTCGAATTGGATGCTCGTCATGCGGAATTCCGTGCCGTCTCCCTGCTTGAGCATATCTTTGAAAACAACGACAGTAGGAAACCAGCGGCCGTCGATCTTCTGCACATCTGACAAAGTAGTGCGTTTCAGCAGCTGGCCGCTCTTGGCGTAGAGTTCTTCCCTCAGCGGTACGAAGCGTTCCGTATCCACCCATACTTTGCGGCGGTGATAAGCCACGTCCTCCACTTTAGCGGTGAGTTCCAGCGCATAAGTGTTTCGTTCATCCACTTTTTCTTCCCCAATCAGCCGGGCTGAATAGATCTCAGTGAGTTTTCGGTCGTCCATCATGTCCTCATAAGACAGGTCGGAGCCCATGACCGACTGCCGGAGCAGGTGCCCGGAGATCTGTATGGTGCGGTCGGTGGAAGGAGAATAGATCCACAGCTGGCTCTCCAGCTTGAGCATCTTGGTGCCCGCCTCGCGGGGGGGGGAGAGGTATTCGGTGAAGGATTGCTTGTCGCCCACCGAGTAGGTTTTGGAAGTGATCGTCCGGCTGCCGCGCCGCCCGTGGATGATCATTTCTGATTCGAAGACGCGGTTCTCGGAAGACATGTTTTCTTCTACCTTCTTCAGGATCTCATCCGCCCCGGGGGAAACGCTGAAGGCAGATAGAAAGAGAATAGATAGAATGAGGATTGTTGTATTTTTCATGTTGAAAGATTTCATGTTTGATGCTTGCTCTAAACGCTCAATTCCTTAATCAAAACCGACGTCCTTCGCTTGTAAATGCCGATGCCGGAAAGGGCGTTGCCCAGGACCATGGAAAACAGGCCGGGAATGAAGCCGATGTAAAAGGCCTCCGGCCCGACCCGGGTTCGGAACACCTCCGGCATCATGATGCCACCACCCTGTACGGCGTCCCCAAAATCGAGGCCATATTCCTGCAGGTAGAAGGCAGCAGCCAGCCCCAAGGCAGTGCCTGCCACCGACCCGATCGTTCCGATCAGTACCGACTCGGTGATCAGGCTGCGGTAAATATGGCCCTTTTCCTCACCCATTGCCAGGCGGATGCCGAACTCGTTGTATCGGCGCAGCCCGCCCAGCAGGCCGGTGTTCCAGAGCACGATCGACATGGCCAGCACAAAAACGAAGATCATGATGCCCGAAATGCTTTCGGACAAAGCCAAATAATCTTCCAGCCCGTTCTGGTCGTTCAGGCGAAGCATAGTGGGGGCAAATTCGTCGGGGTCGCCCTCATACCGGGCGTTGAACGCTTCTTTAATCGCAGCTGCTTTCTCTCCGTCGTATTGGCCATCCCTGAAGAAGCCCAGGATCTCTCCTGTGGCATCGGCCATATCCAGCGCTGCCTGCGCATCGGTGATATCGATGATTATGGCGCCCCGGTCGAGTGCCCGCATGCCGAAGCGGACGGTGCCCGCCACGGTGAAATTGGCGAAGGCCATACCGCCGTACATGGTGGAACCAAAGAGGGTGACCGGGCTGCCGGGGCTGATGCCGAAGCGCCGGGCGAAATCATCGCTGATGAGCGCTTCTCCAGGCTGGCTCGGCAGGGCGCCCTGCACAATGGAACCGGGAATGTTCATGCGTTCGGGTTCGTTGGAACCGGGAGAGAAGAAGTCGATGCCCCAGCCGGTTGCCATGCCCTGGCCCCGGGTTTCCCCATTGGCGTCAGGCACATCGAGCAGGCCGCCAAAGTGTATGCGCTCTACCCACTCCAGGTTGGGGTAGGTTGTATTTAATTCCCTGACGAATTCGGAGGCTCCCAGCAGGGCAAGGTCGTTGGGCATCTGGTCGACATTTTCCGCATACGCCCGGGTCATGACCTTGACGTGCCCGGTGGAGAAATTCGCGTTGACGTCGATCATGTCGGTAAAGATGCCTTTGAACCAGCAACTTCCCAGGACGGTCAGGAACACCCCGATCGAGATGACGAGAATGGGCAGCAGGCTCCTGTTCTTGTCCCGCATGATGCCTTTTATGAGAAATCGGATCATTGTACTTTTCCTTTTAATGCGTCCGTTGGATTAAGCCTGGCGATTTTTCGCGCAGGCAGAAAGCTCACGATGGTTGCAGTGAGCACCACCAGCAATACGGTAAAGAGGATGAGCCCCACCCCGTAAACCGGGTAGATCCGCTCGGCGATGGAAATACCCATATCTGTGCTGGCCGCCGGCATCGCCCATCCGACTTTAGCGGAATACCAGAGCAACGGCCCTCCGTACAGTGCTCCCAGTAAGATGGCCAGGATGCTGTAAACACTCCCTTCTACCGTGAAAATGCCTACGACCTGCCAGCGGGTCATGCCAAGGGCAATATAGGTGCCGATCTCCTTCTGGCGGCGGAAGATCGATAATACCTGGGTATCGAAAATGGCCAGCAGGGCAATGATGAGCAGCAGGCCGTATATGATGGCGCCTCCTCCCTTTTTTGATTGTATGATCATGTCGAGGTCGGCCAGCAGATAGTCCTGATTCTTGAAAATCCAGGGGGGCTGGCCCCCACCGCCGTAGCCGTCTCCGGCCACCAGGATAGTGGCTTCGCCGGGCAGGCCCGTCATTTCCCGCAAGCGTTCGAGCGGGAGCCATATCTGGCCGCCGTCGATGGTGGGCACGTTGCAGTTGAATACTCCGGCGATGGTGATCTCCAGGGCATCGAAGGTGCCGTTTTTATCCCTCCAGCGGAGCAGGAGCTGATCGCCCTCTTTCATCTTGATGTCTTTGGCCATTCTGGTTCCGATGAGGGCCGGCGCCTCATCTCCGCTGGTTTCAAGTTTGCTTGAAGGTATCTTCAGGATGTGTTGCTGCGGGCTGATGCCTTTCAGGATGACGCCTTGCATGCGCCCCTGCGGGAAGGCGGAGGCCTGTGTGATGAGGATGGGCGCCAGCTGGCCCTCGTCCACCAGAGCTTTTATGGGCGCTGAGAGGGGAGCGTGGGCATCCGGGTAGGATAAATAATCGAGCGGGTCAAAATCGGGGTGCCAGAGCTGGCCCTGCCCGATCTCCCATTCGATGGTGTCCCGGCGCGCCTGCTGGTTCCATCCGTCGATCACCCCGTTGTGCCAGATGATGATGACAAAGGCAAAGGACAGCACGGCGATGTTCAGGAAGGTCCGGAAGCCGGCGCCGAAGATGTTTTTGAATGCCAGTTTGAATGCTAACATGGCTTTGTTTTTTTAACTTAAGGTTGAATTCTGGATAATGTCCATCACTTCGGATTTGGGACTGTTCATGGTTCCTGGTTTCTGAGTTCCTCGTTGCCCCGGAAACCAGCAGGTTTGCAGGTTCCTGGTTCCCCTCTCCCCCTCTCCCCCTCTCCCATTCTCCCATTCTCCCATTCTCCCATTCTCCCCCTCTCCCATTCTCCCCCTCTCCCCCTCTCCTGTCCACTGCCCATCATCCATCGTACACCAAAACCGGTTTTTTCGCAGCAATTAACATTTCCAGTCATCACCCTTCAGTTATTTTATCCATCATTATCTCCTCATCCTTCACCACCCTGCCGTCCTCCAGGGAGATGATCCGGCGGAGGTAGCCCATCACTTTTTCGTCGTGCGTGGCAAAGAGGAAGGTCGTTTCCAATTCCTCATTCAGTTGCTTCATGGTCTGCAGGATGTGGTGGGAGTTCTTCGAGTCCAGGTTGGCGGTGGGCTCGTCGGCCAGCATGATGGCGGGCCGTTTGACCATGGCGCGGGCGATGGCCACCCGCTGCCCTTCTCCTCCTGACAGTTGGGCGGGTTTGGACTGGGCCTTGTCGGTGAGGCCGACCCATTCCAGAGCATCCATCACCGCTTTACGCCGCTCGGCTGCCGGCAGGTGCTGGAGCAGAAGGGCGAATTCTACGTTCTCATACACGGTATAGACCGGGAAGAGGTTGTACGTCTGGAAGATGAACCCCAGGTGCTTATTGCGCAGTTGTGCCGACTGCTTGTGGGTGAGGTGGGCGACGGAATTCCCAAGCACTAAAACTTCTCCTTCCGTTGGCGTATCCAGAGAGCCAATGATGTTCAGCAGGGTCGTCTTGCCCGACCCGCTCGGCCCTACGAAACCGGTGAATTCGCCCCTGTGGAACTCCAGGTTGATCTCCCTGAGAGCGGTAAACTTTCCGGTTCCTACGGGGAACTGTTTGGTGAGGTTGGTGATCTGGATGATGGATTCCATATGTTTTTTGTTTGTCGGTTGCGAGTTACGATTTACGAATTCCGATCTACGAGCTTGCCCGGTTATAAAGTTTAAAACTGATATTCAATTCAAGTTTCCATTCGAAACATATTTTTAGTGATTGAAAAGAAACAACACCTGCACCCCTACGCCGGAGTAAAGGTTCCGGGTGCTGTTCTGTGTCGGTATCTGGTTGTCTTTGGGGTTCCAGTAGCCCATGACGTAGAGGGCGGTGCGGTCGAACTGTATCGTCCAGGTGATGAAATTATATAATTTGCCGTTGGCCCAGTCGATGTAAACGATCGCCCCCAGGTTGTCGAACAGGCCGATGGGGTAGGAGAGGGAAACCAGCGACAGGTTGGTGGTATTGGCAAAGGAAAATGCCTCCTCCCCATAAGAAGCAAGCAATTGTTCTACAACCGCATACAACCCGTTTCCTATACCAAAAGTATAGTCGATGCCCACGTTGATCAGTTCCTGGTTGGTGAATGCTTCCAGGGCTTTGCTGTTGGTGGCCCAGGAGGCTTCCACCCAGCAGCCGACTGCCAGGTCGAGCTTGACATCCACTCCGAACCGGTTTTCAGAGGCCCGGGCGAAGGCGGGGATAGAATTGTTCAGCCCCCGAGTGTCCGCCTGGCGGTGGTGATAGGAAAAACCCGCTTCCCCGTGGGGGATGGGATATTGAACTCTGCCTCCGAATTCCGGCTGGCCCTTGCTGGTGCCGGCGATTTCCCAGCCTTTCGGATCTTTGTTGCCGTACAGCCCCCACACCCAAACGTTGGCGTTGTTGAGAAAATAGTAGCGCCCCAGCGCAGCCCATACCCCGTCGGTGAACTGAATGGGGTCGCGCGGGTCGATCTGGTCGAACCACATCAGGGGGCGGAGCAGGGAAGCTGAGCCGAAGTTGATCTTCTGCAGGCCAAGCCGGAATTCGAACTGCGGTGCGGAGTAGCGCGCCCACAACCGGTAAGGGCGGATGTCGCCGTCGGCGGCGGCGGTGTCAAAAGGGCGGAAGCCCACATTGCCAAACAGGTTGGCTGAGGCCTCTACGTCGAAGAGGTGGTTTTTGGGCAGGTTCAGGCCGTAATTGAGCTGCGGCAGGTAGCGGCCGCCCAGCCAGGCGGGAAGCTCTCCGGCGGGGTTGATGTTGGCCCAGGAGATGAGCTGGCCTTTGAAAGTTAGGGTATCACTGGGTTCTGAATGGCCCGTGAAACGTCCCTTTGAGCCTTTATTTAAGCGAGAAGTCGGAAATCGGAAGCCGGAAAGCAGGCGGCTGGCCTCCATTGGAAGCATATTCCCACTGGCTTTGGCTACTGGCCTGCCGGGCGCTTCGATCTTGAGTTGACTAAAGTCCTTCGTAATTGAAGTGGGCTGTGCGTTGGCCTGTAGCGCAGATAAAGCAAGGAGGAGCATCAATAGCCAGTGGGTAGCATTATAGCTGTTTGCAATTTTCACCCACCTGGATTTACACAAAGCCAGAGAACCCATCCAACAATCTAACCATCCAGCACCCCAACTCTCCAGCAATTTGACAATATAACCATATAACACTTTGACAATATGACACTCCTTTCGGTTGCCTTCCCGGGGCGATATGGAGGCCCTACCTCTCATCGCTTTTCCGTTCATGCGGCAATACGCCGTAAAAAAAGAAGCGGACTGCTTCCATGATCAGTTCGTGGGTGTCGGAGTAGGAGGCGAGTAGCTGCTCGTCGGTAACCCAATCCTGCATCCGGTGGAAGATGAAAAGGATGAAGTCCGGCCGGATATCCTGGCGGATCCACCCCCTTTTCTGGGCCTCGATGTAGTCGTGCATGATCACCTTAAGGGTTTCCTCGGTGCGTCGTTCCATGTATTCCCGAAGGCCCCACTCCTGATTGGAGTAGATGTCGCGGACCAGCTCGGCGCTGATGCCCTCTGTGCCTTTGAATTTCAGCAACAGTTGTTTCCGGACCTTCTCTTCGAAGGAAATATCCTCTTTCATGATGGCCCGGTATTCATTCATCGACTCGTCGAACAGGCGTTGCAGCATGGCCTTGGCCAGTTCGATCTTGTTGGGGAAGGAGCGGTAGAAGGTCATCTTGCTGGCCCCCGCCTCCCGGCAGATCTCCTCCACGGTGACGCGGCGGATGCCGTGTTTCCAGAACAGCTGCTTGGCCGTATCCAGAATGTCGAGCGCTTTCTGACTGTCAGGTTGAGCCGTCATTGCCGGAATGTTACAAAATTTATCTAAAGTTACGATTTTATTTCAAAAAATCAATGATCGTAACATTTTTTGTTGTGTTAAAATTTGGGGGTAGGCCTGGGGTTGAGTACTGTGTCAAGTAAAATTCAAAACACAGCGTTGCTTGAACCCACCTCTGGTGTCTTCTATCGCAGACACTTTGGGGTGGTGAAAAAAGCCGGCCTGGAATTTTGCGGCCATTCCGAGGTGGGGGCTTTTTCACGCCCCCGAGAGTTACACTCCGATGGAAACAGGTGTTTATCATTTGTTCCTTAAGGATTGGCATACAAAATTGAAAAAAGTAGAGTAGGGTTTTATATTTTAGAGATTGAAGCGTAACGATTAATATCCCCCCGGTTTAAAAGCAAAAAGAGACAAATGGATAAACCAAAAGACACCAGAACCAAAAACAAACTCCTTCCTGACCTTCCGGGTTATGATCCTGGTTCCGCTGATGGTGTGCGCGTGGGCGAAAGCCCCATACCGGGCCTAACATTAAAGCGTATTCTGCGGGGGCATACTAAAGCCATTTATCGCATTGCCTGGTCGCCGGACGGCCGTTTTCTTGCATCGCCATCTTATGATGGAACCATTCGTATTTGGGAATTGGAATCTGGAGAATGTAAGACCAAACTTGAGGGGGATAAAAGTGGAGTTTTCTGTGTCTCATGGTCGCCGGATGGATGCAAATTGGCCTCTAGTTCAAATAATAATACTATTAATATCTGGGAAACTGAAACGTGGAAAACAGTAGGGGCGGCAACGGGGCATAATGCACTGATTTATCGCGTAGCGTGGTCGCCGGATGGACAAAAACTGGCTTCCGGTGGCAGTGATGGTACAATCCGAATCTGGGATGTCGAGACCTGGCAAACTTCTTATGAGCTTAAGGATAAAGCCAGTGGTGGAGTTCAAAGCCTGGCGTGGTCCCCCAAAGGGCATCTGTTAGCTTTTGGAGATACGGCAGGTACAATAATGCAGTTTGATGCTCGATTACTTCGAAATAAAGAAACGATTGGAAAGCATACCGGTTATGCATTTGATATGGTTTGGACATCTGATGGGCAAAAATTGATTTCATCGGGAGGAAACGGAGACCTTAAGGTTCGAATATGGGATATTGAAAAAAGAAAGGAGGAAAGAACGCTGGAAGGTGCTACCAATAGCATTACTTCCGTTTCACTATCAAATGATGAGCGGCTTATTGCAGCGAAATGCAGAGACAACTATATCCGTTTATGGAGTACGAATGACTGGAGTAATCTGACGCCTCTCTTTGAATCATCTCAACCTGGCAGTAATTGGGCCGGTGTTGCCTTTCACCCCAGCCTCCCCATTCTGGCCACTCTTGGCAAAGAAGATACCGTCATCCGGATATGGGAACTGGACATGGATGTCCTCCTCGGGCAAACCGACCCTGACTCCGTACGCTACACCACTGCAAAACTCGTTCTGGTGGGGGATTCCGGAGTAGGCAAAACCGGCCTGGGCTGGCGGCTGGCCCATGGCGAATTCAAGGAGCACGCCTCCACTCACGGCCAGCAGTTCTGGGTGGTTGATGACCTTTGCACTACCCGGCCCGATGGCACCGAGTGTGAAGCCGTACTGTGGGACCTGGCAGGCCAGCACGTTTACCGGCCTATCCATGCCATTTTCCTGGACGATGTGGACGCCTCCCTGGTCCTCTTCGACCCTACCAACCGGCAGGAGCCCCTCAAAGGGGCGGAGTTCTGGCTGGAGCAGTTGGCCCAAAAAAAGGAATTGCCGCCATCTGTGCTGGTCGGCGCACGCCTGGACCGGGGCGCACCGGTCCTTTCGCGGGAAGACCTGGCTCAATTCTGTCAGAAACACGGCATCAGCGGTGGCTATATAGGCACCAGCGCCAAAGAGGGCCTCGGCTTGGGAGAATTGCTCGAAACCCTCAAAGGCCAGATCCCCTGGAGCCAGATGACCACTACCGTGACCACGCTTACCTTCAAGCGGGTCAAGAAATATGTACTGGGCCTCAAAGAGAAGCCGGACCGCAAAAATGTACTGGTCCGTCCGGATGAACTTCGCAGTCAACTCGAAGCCACCGACCCCGAATGGGAATTCAGCGATGCGGAGATGATGACTGCGGTGGGCCACCTGCAAACTCATGGCTATGTGGCCGTTTTGCGGAGTTCCTCCGGCGAGGAGCATATTCTGCTCACCCCGGAATTGCTGGTGGACCTGGCTTCCTCTATTGTTTTGCAGGCAGACAAGCACCCCCGGGAATTAGGAGCATTGAACGAAACGGAACTATTACAGGGCCGCTATCCTTTTCCCGAACTGGGCGGCCTGGAACCTTCCGAGTCGCCGATTCTGCTGGATGCGGCCGTCGTCCGTTTTCTGGAACATAACATTTGCTTTCGCGAAACGCTGGGCAATGACACCTTGCTGATTTTCCCCGGCCTGATCAAACAGAAGCGCCCTTTGCAGGATGGTGTCGAGACGATTGATGACATCTCCTACATCGCCAGGGGCAGGGTGGAGAACATTTATTCGGCCTTGGTAGTGCTTTTGGGCTTTACCCGTACCTTCACCCGCGTCAACCAATGGCAACGCCAGGCCCAATATGAGATGGGCGAAGGCAACATTTGTGGTTTCCGGCTGATCGAGGACGTGGAGGGGGAGATTGAGCTGGTGCTTTACTACAGTGTTGCCATGCCGGACTACGGCCGCCGTAAATTCCAGGGCCTGTTTGAAGAATTTTTGTATCAGCGGGATGTTGAGGTTACCAGGTTCCCGCCTGTTCTTTGCCATAACGGGCACTTGCAGGAACGAAGCACCGTGGTCAAGCGCCTTCGCGAAGGCAAGCCATTCCTTTTCTGCGAAGAATGCGGTAAGAGAATTGAATTGCCTGATATCGAAAAGCAATCCACTGTCGATACCCCGGAAGATAACTGGATTCAGCGGGAGGAGGCACTGGTCCGCTTACGCAGCACCTACGAAGCCCACCTTACACGGGTCAAGGGTTTCCGGCGTGACCGGGCAGCACCGCGCTGTTGCATCAGCCATGTCCCGGAACAGGCGGTGTGGGCAGAACGGCTAACCGGTGACCTTCGTGATGCCGGTATCCATGTCATCGAAGACAGAGATAGCCTTAGGGACGAGGATATCATCCTTATTGCCGATACGGCGGACTATCAAAGGCATTTCCAGAACAACGATAAGGCAATTGCTGCTGACGCCGCCATCATCCGAAAACGGTTAGCACAGGGTAAAAAGTCAACCATCCTGCACCTGGTGGCCGATAGCGAACAATCATCTTCTGCATCCGCTGATATCCGTCCCGGCGATTTCCGGAATGATTCGCATTACGTGCCCAGCCTGTTCGGCCTGGTGCTGACGTTATACGCCATTCCGCACAACCACCCGGCCTTTCTGCCTTTGCAGAAAACTTTGCACCGTCAATGGGAAGAAACACTGAGCAAATTGCCCCCCGCAGAAAAACCTGATACAAAACCACTCAAAATTTTCATTAGCTATTCCCATAAGGACGAAGGATTTAAAGATGAACTGGCCCTCATGTTGGAAAGCATGCAGCGGCGCGGCATCATTGACGCCTGGCAGGACCGCCGGATTGAGGCAGGAGACGAGTGGTATCAAGCCATTCAAACAGCAATGAACGATTGCAATATTGCTCTGCTACTGGTGAGTAAAGATTTTCTGGCCTCCAGCTTTATCCGGAATGAAGAGATCCCGCACCTGTTGCAACGGAGAAAAAAGGAAGGGATGCGCCTCATCCCTATTATCATTCGCCCCTGCCTGTGGAGCAGCGAACCCGTCCTGAAAGGTTTACAAGCCCTGCCAAAAGATGGTAAAGCCGTAATTTCTTTCCCTGAAGATAACGGCGAGCGCGATCAGGCCTGGGCAGACATAGCAAAAGTAATTGAACGCCACGCGCTGGCGCTTCGGCCCGGTCATCCATACTGAAAAGCCGCCTGGCCGCCGATGGAAATGCCTCCTTTTTGTACGAGCAGTTTGGATTTAAAGACACCATACCTGAATCGAAGGGGATGTATTTTAATAGGTAAAAATTAAAAGATGAAAAAGGGAATAATTTACTGGAGCTGCGTATTTCTAATCCTTCAACAGGCTCATTCACAAAGTTTTGAAATTAAATCTCCCGATGAACGCATTCAACTTACGGTGAGTGTGGGTGAAGGAATTTCGTGGTCTGCAAGTCTTGACGGGAATGTAATAATAGCAAAAGCAGAAGTGGGCATGGATTTCTCATCCGGGCCGGATTTCGGAATGAACCCTCAGCCTAAAGAACATGCTGAAAAGAGCTTTTCTTCCGTGATCCATCCGGCGGTTCCTCATAAAGATGCGGAGATCAGGGACGAATTTGTGCAACTGTCCCTAACCTTCAATGGAAATTATCAACTGAACTTCCGGGCTTACAATGACGGCGTGGCCTATCAATTTGTGGATGAGGGCAAAAGTAACCGGCAGGTGATGTCAGAACAGGCCTCAATGACTTTTCCCAGGGGCTCTCGCTCTCTTTTCCCTCAGGAAGAATCCATGTATTCCCACAACGAACGCCTCTATCTGGACAAAGCCCTGGCCGATATCTCCTCCGGTGAATTTTGCAGCCTGCCGGTGCTTTTCATTACAGATCATGGCAAAGTCCTGTTCACGGAAACAGCCCTTCATGATTATCCGGGAATGTTTGTGCGGGGGAATGGGAGCACAACTATGGACGCCATCTTCCCGAAATTCGTCCTGGAGGCCGTTGACAATGAAAAACAACCAGACCGCAATCAGGACATTACCAAACTGGCGGAATATATCGCTGAAGTATCCGGAGAAAGGGCATATCCCTGGAGAGTTTTTATCATCAGCGACGATGACCGCACTTTCGTGGAGAGCAACCTCACTTTTCAGCTATCCAGGCCCCAGGCAATTGAAAATACGGAATGGATCAGGCCGGGTAAAGTGGCCTGGGACTGGTATAACGCCAACAATATTTACGGCGTGGGATTTAAGTCAGGGCTCAACACCGCCACCTACAAATACTACATCGATTTTGCGGCGGCCAATGGGATAGAATATGTGATCCTGGACGAAGGCTGGACGAAATCGACCACCGATATCCTCGATTTTAACCCGGATATGGACGTGCCTGAACTGATCCGGTATGGCAAAGAAAAAGGGGTGGAACTGATACTGTGGGTGCTTTGGAAGCCGCTCGATGCAAACCTCACCCAGATACTGGAAACCTATAAAAGCTGGGGAGTGAAGGGCATTAAGGTGGATTTCATGCAGCGCAATGACCAGTATATGGTTAGCTCCTATGAGCGCATCGCCAGGGAATGCGCCCGGCTTGAGCTGATGGTTGATTTCCACGGCGCCTTCAAGCCTTCCGGGTTGAGAAGGGTATATCCGAATGTGATCAACTACGAAGGCGTAAAGGGCAGTGAGAACAACAAATGGAGTAAGGATATCACACCTGAACACAATGTGGCCCTGCCGTTCATCCGAATGGCGGCAGGCCCGATGGACTACACTCCCGGCGCCATGGCCAACCGGCAGGAAAGCAATTATGCGATCAGTTTTGAGCGCCCGATGAGTCTTGGTACCCGCGCCCATCAGGTGGCCATGTACGTGGTTTATGAAGCGCCATTACAAATGCTCTGCGAATCACCGTCGAGGTACTACCGGGAGCAGGAAACGGTTGACTTTATTGTCGGGATACCCACGGTCTGGGATGAAACGATCGTGCTTCACGGCTCAGTGGGCAACTATATTGCCGTGGCCAGAAGGAATGGAGATCACTGGTACCTTGGAGCAATGACCGACTGGGATCCGCGGGAATTGGAGCTGGATCTTTCCTTCCTGGGCGAAGGGACATATAAAATGGAGGTATTCAGAGATGGCGTCAATGCGGACAGGTTTGCGGAAGATTACAAAAGGGAATCGATGGAGGTGAACAGGAATTCTAAAATAACCGCAAAAATGGCGCCCGGCGGAGGGTGGGCGGCCATAATTTCCCGATAAACTTACTTATGAGAAAAAAATTGGTAGTACTCGTACTGGCCGCTCTTTCCCTGGCCGCTCACCTCGACGCTCAGTCTGTAAACCTTCTGGAGGAAGATAAACAATGGACGGTCGAATATGCCGACCAGGTTGTTCTTCCTCCGGAGATCTACCAGGTCCATTACGCCTATGAAGGCGATACAACTATTGGAAATACCGCCTATCAGAAATTTGGCAACCGCACCTTTTTGAGAGAAGATACGCTTGAAAGAAAGGTGTATTTATATGCCGGTGATGAGGAATGCCTGCTGTATAATTTCAATGCCGGCCCCGGCGATACCATTGGGCTGTGTGAGGGAATAAGGATAGTGATCGATAGTATTACCCAGTTGATTTCGACGGATGGGTTATTGCGCAAGAAATTCTATGTATCGAGTGGCGAAGCTATCAATCTTGAGTACTATATCGAAGGAATAGGCACTAACCTGGGCTTTATAGAAATATCGGAGATCATCGGCCCGCCTGTAATGGACCTTATGTGTGTGAAAAAGGATGATATCGAAATATATGGTGAAAGATGCGAAGAAGTTGTCCCGGTTTTGCATCGCGTCCAACCCAAAAACTCCATCCATGTCTATCCCAACCCGGCTCATGGGAGGATAATGGTGGAATCAGTCGCCCGGGATCTCCGTGTGCAGGTTGTAGATATCAATGGAAAACTGGTGTCTGAAGAACTGCTAAAGGGGAATGAATTTTGGATAAAGCATCATAATCCTGGCCTGTATTTCCTGTTCTTTTATGATGAAAATGGCCGATGTGTAGGAAAGAACAGGATAGTGGTTATGGAACAGTAGGGAAGCCATAATCAATATATATTGGCCTCAAAACACTATATTGGATCGACATTAGGATAATCCCTGTTACCAAAATGAGTCGAAAAACCACACTTATCATGAAAAGAACCCTACTCGCTATTTCCATCGTTCTTGCCCTGCTCAGCTGCAACAATCAGGCTGAACCGGCCGATGAACCCGACACGGCAACCGACAGAGCCTGGTGGAAGGAGGCCGTCATCTACCAGGCCTATCCCCGCAGCTTTAAAGACACCGATGGGGATGGGGTAGGTGACCTTAAAGGCATCATCGAAAAGCTGGACTACATTCAGAGCCTGGGGGTGAATATGGTGTGGCTGAATCCGATATACAGTTCACCCAATGCCGATAACGGATACGACATCAGCGACTATCGCGACATTATGGAGGAGTTCGGCACTATGGAGGACTTCGACGCCATGCTGAAGGGCATGCACGACAGAGGCATAAAATTCGTGATGGACGTGGTGGTCAACCACAGCAGTGACGAGCACGAGTGGTTCAAACAATCCAGAAGCTCCCGGGATAACCCGTACCGGGACTACTACCACTGGTGGCCCGCCGAACGGGGGGAGCCCAACTACCGCTGGAGTTACTTCGATGAAGAGGGAAGCGCCTGGGAATACGATTCGCTGACCGACGCCTACTACCTCCACTATTTTGCCGAAAAACAGCCCGACCTGAACTGGGAGAACCCCAGGGTCAGGCAGGAAGTCTATGACATCATGAAATTCTGGGCCGAAAAGGGCGTGGACGGCTTCCGCCTGGACGCCTTTCAGTTTGTAGCCAAAGACACTACCTTCCCCAAACTGCCGGAAGGTTATGAAAAGGACGTGAGAAATGTGATCAAGCATTATGGTATGGGCCCCCACCTGCATGATTACCTGAAGGAGATGAACCAGGAGGTATTGAGCCAGTACGACGTTTTTGCCGTTTCGGAAGGGGCTGGCAGTTCTTTTGAGGATGCGCACAACCTGGTGGATGCGGATCGCAATGAGCTGCAGATGGCCTACCACTTCGAGGGCATGGGCATCGGCAACAGCCTGGATGGGTATGCTTTATCAGAATTCAAGGAGGTCTATTCCCGGTGGGACAGCGCCTTTGCGAAGGAAGGGTGGCTGTCCATTTTCCTGGCCAACCACGATGTGTCCCGCATGGTGTCTAAATTCGGCAACGACAGCCCCGAGTTCCGGGCGCCCTCTTCCAAAATGCTGAATACCTTCATTCTCAGCATGCGGGGAACACCTTACTGCTACTACGGCGACGAACTGGGCATGACGAATATCGGCTTCGACAGCATTGAGCAATACCAGGATATTGCCGCGATCAATGGTTATAAACAAGTTCTCAGCACCGGCGGCGATACAGAGCAATACCTGAAAGTCCTGAAGTTTCTTTCCCGTGACAACGGCCGCACCCCCATGCAGTGGGACGACTCGGAAAATGCCGGTTTTACTACCGGTACTCCCTGGCTGCCCGTTAACCCCAATTACACAAGCATCAATGTAAAACGCCAGGAAGATGATCCGAACAGTTGTCTGAATTACTTCCGCAAGATGGTAAAGCTCCGGAAAGAGAACCCCGTGCTGGTTTATGGCGCCTACGAGCTTTTGTTACCGGATCACGAGCAGGTGTACGCCTATACCCGCACATTGGGAGATGCAAAGATGCTGGTGCTGTTGAACTTTTCGGCCGAAAATGCGGAAATACAGCTTCCCGCCGGCCTGGAAACCGGGGAGGTGCTGATCAACAATTACGATTCGGTGGAGGCGGCCGGTGCGGAAGTGAGCCTTCGGCCGTACCAGGCGGTGATATATGCGGTCGAATAGTGGGGCTTTTTAGAGAGCTTGTTTGTGGCTCAAAAATTGGCCTGCAAACAAGCTCTTTTTGTGACGGTGTGGGGGAGCGGGGAATTCAGGTTCTTTGTCCAATTACATCAGCATATATTTTATTCCCTCAAATAAAATCGAGGCAGCAATATTTTGATTAATAGCTATACCGCACTCCAGAAGAAAATCTTTCAGATCTTCCATCTTTTGGTTTTTATCGCCATTGCCGGTTTCCGCCTCAATATCCTTCACCAGTTCTATTACTTTATTCCCCTTGTCTTCATCCAGGGCAAGCACTCCTTTTTTCAGTTCGGCAAAATCCTTCTCGCCAAGGTGCAGCGCATTGTTGTATGTAGTGTTCTTTATAGTCTCTGCAATAGTGATTTCACTATTTTCAATTTTCTTGATGTTGAGCTTCATGGTTTCAATATTTGAGTTTATGCATAACTTAGAGCTTGTTCGGATTTGGTTTTTGATGGAGAAATTAGTCAACTTTTTGATGAGACAAGGCGAAGGTTCGGGATCGTAGCCG
This sequence comes from Lewinellaceae bacterium, assembly GCA_020636315.1. GTDB lineage: Bacteria > Bacteroidota > Bacteroidia > Chitinophagales > Saprospiraceae > JACJXW01. The sequence goes on along the minus strand of JACJYA010000002.1, from coordinate 295,914 downwards.
GGCTACGAAGCCCGGTTCTTCAACGTAGTATCATCAGAAAAGTGGCAATTTATCCGCGAAGGATAAAATCCGAACAAGCTCTTAGATTGTGTTGGTTCAAAAACTAAGTTACGGTTTTGTGCTATTTGTTATACACACGTTCGATTCAGACTGTAAGGCAAGACGGGAAAAATTGCCCAACTTTGAAAGGTTGTGCAAAGAGCGCCGGGCCTTTACCGTGTTTTTGGTCAGTAATCCTTTAGACTTGTTGATCTTTCGGGAAGTGATTCCGGCAAAGTAATCTTTGATATAAAATTATTTGATATACAATTTATCGTTTATTATTTTTGAAAGGTGGGCATTTGTTCCCCCTTTTTGTTTTAGGCCCCTAAAATTTATATTTATGGATTACCTTTTATTTTTGGATGAATCCGGCGATCGTGGATTGATAAATGTTGACAAAAATTTTCCGGTTTTCGTTTATGCGGAATCTGTAATAGCGTATTGTATAAAGAAATTAAAGTATATTGACGAATAGAATATACTTAAAAAATATATGGCTCTCTTGCAGTCTCACAACTGGATAATATTCAGATTGTTAAGCAGCTTGTTGCTATTTAATGTGCTTGCTGTATCCAGCTCTGCGCAAGAGTATCTCGTCTCTGTTCAAAATTATTCTGTCCCGCAAGGCTTATCGAACCGTCACATCGCATATGTAGAGCAAGACCGGCAAGGATTGATCTGGGTGGCTACACTATTTGGACTCAATCGCTTTGACGGGTATGATTTTCAGCAGTTTACTGCCGAGGCAAACGGCTTTCGCTCTAACAACTTTGGACCAATTTCTGAAGATCGCAATGGGCGCTTGTGGTTGCTTGGTAAAATGTCAACCTCTAACCAAAAGCGGATCATTGATATTTTCGATCCCGCTACGCAGACTGTCGTTCCGTTTGAAAAAGCATTTCAGGTTCCATTTGATATTCCCAAAGTGAAATATATGTGGTCTGATTTATACCATAATATTTTTATGTTATTATCAGATGGACAGGTTTATCGTTTTGATGGGGAGGTTCTCAGGCATATTTTGGACTACCCCATTTCAAAGCTTACTTATTTTGCGGTTTCACAAGAAGGTGTAATTGGCATACTCGATTCTAATAAAGTGATTCAATATGATTCTTTGGGAAAGTACCTTTCCCAAACCACACTTTCAAATACGGCTCAATATATATATGGTGAAGTGGGTGGATTTTTGGTAGAACACCGTGTGCCCGGTGGAGCGTCTTCCTTCTGGTTTATTCATAATGAAGACGCTCCGCAGCTTTTTCATTTTCGCAATGCTCAGGGAAAGCCCGTTTCTTTAATACAACCTTTTGATAATGAAAGTCTTCAAGCACAGGATCGCAATGCTTGTTGGTGGGCTTTTACAAAGGATGGTTTACAGGTGTTTGACGCAGAAGGAAATTTTCTGTATGACCTTTCTCCTCATTTAAAAGGATTTCAAATACAAAATCCATTACACATCTCTTTTGATGATCGTAATGTTGCTTGGATAGGAACGAATACTGGCCTTTATTCAATTGCTATAACTAAAAAGTTGTTTACCAATTATCTTCCAGCTGAGGAATTAACAGACACGAGAGGGATTGTACAAGATCAAAATGGAAAGTTATATGTGGTGCAAAAAGGAGAAGTATGGCAGGTAACAAAATCTGGAAAAACAATAGGACAAAACATTTCTGGCTGCCTGGCAGCGGTGCGGGATGCAAAAGGGGCGCTTTGGTTTGGTGACTATAATAGCAGGGTATATTATTTTAATCCTGATTCGGAAGAGAAAAAGATCTTTTATCCTGTTAGCGGTAAACAGGCTATCGGTAGTGTGCGCGCGCTTGGTACGGATGCGAAAACGAGTCGCATTTGGGTGGGTATTGAAAATAAGGGTTTAGCGTATATTGATCAAAAGAAGCAGGCCATCGTACCTTTTACCGCTTATCATGAGTTTCAATCGCTTCAAAAGGGTACTATCAATTATTTTCTGCAAGATGAATTGGGTATTTGGCTGTGTACAACCAAAGGCCTTTATCTCTTGCGTCCGGAAGTCGGTATTGTGGCGGAATATAGTAGGCAAATGCATGATTTGCCTTTTGATGATATTTACCACCTTTACAAAGACAAACAAGGCATATTTTGGTTGGCGACTTGCGGCGGCGGACTGATTCGATGGGATAAGAATAAAAAAACGTATCGCCAATTTACTAAAAAGGATGGCCTATCCAATGATGTAATCTATGCCGTTTATGAAGATGAATTCAATCAACTATGGCTACCGAGCAACTATGGGCTGATGTGTTTCGACAAATCCACTTTCCAGGCCCAGGCCTATTTGCCCCGTGATGGCATTCCGCACGAGGAATTTAATTTCACTTCTCATTATCAAGCGACAGATGGCAGGTTGTTTTTTGGAGGATTGAAAGGAGTGGCCGCTTTTTATCCAAAAGATTTTTATTTAAATGAAAAAAGCTTAGCGGAGCAAACGCAGCTCAGTGTGAGTCAATACCTGGAGCTAAGTGGCACTACCGGCGCTTTTGAAGACAAAACCTTACAATTAGACATAAAAGAGGGCATCCGATTGCGGCCCAATAACAAATCTTTTCTATTAAAAATCGCCTTTTCAGATTATCAAAGCCCTAAAGACAATCGCTTTGCTTATCATATTGATGGCTTAAATACGCTCTGGAATTACCAAACCAGCAATGCCATTCAAATCAACAATCTGCCCTATGGCACTTACACGCTCCGCATCAAAGCGCAGGGTGCTAACGGACACTGGACGAGCCAGGAACTTCAACTGCCTTTAGTCGTCGTTCGCCCCTTTTACCTGCGGTGGTGGTTTATATTTATTGGAATTGGTGGCATTGTTGCTTTTGTTTGGTGGCGAATCAGAACGATTCAGCAGGCGGCAGTAAAGTTGGAAACCGAAGTTGTAAAACGAACCGAACAGATTGAGCAAAAGAAACAAGTAATTGAAAAACAGGCAGCGGAATTGCGCCAACTGGACGAACTTAAATCTCGGTTTTTTGCAAACATGGCGCACGAATTGCGTACACCTATTACACTGATATTGATGCCTTTAAAAAAATTATTAAAAGAAGCCAATCTGGATAATCGCTCCTTTTCGACGCTTAAAGTGATAGAATCCAATGCCAAAGAGTTGATGCGCCTGTCAGAAGAAATTTTGGATTTGGATAAGCTGGAAGCACGGCGACTTAAGCTACAGGAAGAAGCTGTTGATTTTTATCCTTTTATACGCCGTCTGGTTTCCAATTTTGAATACCATGCCCGAAGCATTGGAATTGAGCTACAATTGTATTACCGGCCTGAGCCATACCTTCGATTGAAGCTAGACCATAAAAAACTGGAGCGGATACTCTTCAATCTTCTTTCGAATGCAATAAAGTTCACTGATCGCGGTGGAACGGTGAGAGTTACCATCACCAGTACTGCCAATCATATTAAAATGACAGTAAACGATACGGGGCGCGGCATTCATTCCGATGATTTACCGCATATTTTTGACCGCTTTTATCAGGCAAAACACCTAGGCAATAGGGCAGAAGGTGGTGTTGGTATCGGCTTAACGCTGGCGATGGAGTATGCACAACTGATGAATGGCTCGTTGAGTGTAGAAAGTCATCTGGACGAAGGAAGTACCTTTACCTTAACACTGCCGAAACAAGAAGTATTTGGCGTGCCGGCCACCTCAGAAGCAGAAATAACCGAAACAAGTACGGTACAACAATCCCTAACAGCTACCAAAAAAGGCCAGCAAAAAGGATTAGTCATAATCGTCGAAGACAATAGCGATATGCGTCGTTTTATACAAGAGGTATTTACACCCAATTATGATGTGTTGTCGGCTGAAAATGGTGCTCTTGCTATAGATTTGCTGGAAAGTCTTCCTCAACAAGCCGTTCCGGAATTAATTGTGACCGACCTTATGATGCCCAAAATGGATGGTTATCAATTATTGGAAATACTCAAAGCGGATGCCCGTTGGCAAGGCATTCCAGTGATTGTATTAACGGCAAAAGCGAGTTTGTCTGATCGAGTGACGGCACTGCGCATCGGCGTGGATGATTATCTGTCAAAACCATTTGAAACAGAAGAACTCCTGGTACGCGCTGAAAATTTGATTCAAAACTATTACAATCGTCGAAGTTTATTGCAAAAACAAGCTGATAGAAATACTTTTTCAAATATAAAGGAACTAACAACACTGGAAGAATCCATATCTGCCGACCAACAATGGCTTGAAACCGTAGAGCAAATTACACTCCAACGCATTAGTGAAAGTGCGTTCAGCGTGCACGAGCTAGCCGAATCCCTTAATCTCAGCGAACGTCAGCTCCTTCGCAAACTTAAACAACTTACTGGTGTAACCACTTCCGGTTACTTGCGTGAAATTCGTCTGCAAAAAGCCCGCCGCCTGTTAGAAAACAAAACGTATGCTACCGTTGCAGAAACCTGTTACGCCGTTGGACTTTCAGACCTTAAACACTTCACCGAACTATTCCGCAAACGCTTTGGTAACAATCCCGTAGAATTTTTGCATACATCTTGATTGTCAACTTCATTTTTTGTTCGCTACCTTAACAATCATACATCCTCGCAGGAAAATCTTGGTGTAACTCTTTGAAAATGTTCGTTTTATCCACCATGTCGGATTTACCCCCTTAGATTGTCCGGCGCGCCTCCACCGCCGCCTTTACCTTTGTACACATCTGAAAATAATATTTCCTAACCTAACATGAGGTTTGACCTGACTATCCTGTTTTCCAGCAAGATAAGCCAGATTTAGGTTGAGGCTAAGGTTGAGATTGAGGGGCCAGGATTGGCCAACGAAGCAAAATGGATAAAACATTCCTTTCCCCGGGCGCTCTCGGGCCTTAACCTCAACCTCAAACCTCACGTTAACCTAAAGCGTTTCAAAATGAAACAATATTTCACTCGTTTTGTAGGCTTACTTTGCTTGGCAGTATGCTTACAATTAAACACTAATTCATTACACGCACAATGTGATGTAACCCTAAGTACAGCTAATGGCGATTTTCCCTGGGGACAGCTGACGCAATGGACTGTACCGGCCAATGTAACCGAAATTACAGTGACAGTCAGAGGTGCTGAGGGCTATTTTGGTGGGCAAGGCGCCACGGCACAATCTACCCTGCCCGTCATTCCGGGACATGTATTGAACGTTATTGTTGGGGATGTAGGTAGCGGTTATGGTGGTGGTGGCACTGGAATTTATGATGTAACTTCCGGTACGGTCTTGATCGTAGCTGGTGGTGGCGGCGCTGGTGGTTTTGCCGGTGGGCAGGGAGGCCGAGCAACCGAAAATGGGGGCGACGGAGTTGCTCCAGGTGGCACAAATGGCAATGGTGGTAGTGGCGATGCTGGTGGTGGCGGAGCTTTCTCAGCCGGTAGTGGAGGTAATGGAGGCATTGGAGGAGAAGCAGGCGTTCCGGATGGTGGGAATTCAATAGGTTATGGATTTGGATTTGGTGGCGGTGGGTTTGGTGGCCTCGATTTCCCCGGTGGTGGTGGCGGCTATTCCGGCGGTGGAACAGGTTCTGAATTTACTCCCGCTGGGGGAGGCGGTTCTTTTGTACATCCTTCTGGAACGAATACTACTATAACAGCTGGTATGGATGCCAATGGGAGTAATAATGGTCTTTTACGTGGCTATGCTATAATTTGTATTCCTTCTGCGGCGCAATGCGACCTAGCCATCGATAACATTAGCAGTACTCCTGAAAGCTGCCCTGGTGCGGGCGATGGCGCCATCACAGTAACGGCTTCTTGCACTACTTGCTCCAGTATTGAGTATTCTATTGATGGCATGAACTTTCAGGTTGGCAATGCCTTCACCGGGGTAGCCCCCGACACTTACACCCTTACCGTACGCGATGCCGGCGATGCCACCTGTACGGCTACTGCCGAGGCCACGGTGGCCGGCGGCCCCGACACAGACAGCGACGGCGACGGCACGGTGGATTGTAACGACGGTTGCCCATATGATCCGAACAAAGTTGCACCCGGAGATTGCGGTTGTGGGGTGCCAGACACAGATACGGACGGCGACGGCGTAGCCGACTGCAATGACAATTGCATTTATACCGCCAATCCGGGCCAGGAAGACACCGATAATGACGGAATCGGTGATGCTTGTGATGAATGCCCCACCGATCCGGATAAATTCGAGGCAGGCATCTGCGGCTGCTTCGTTCCGGAAACGGATTGCATCGACGCCTGCGCTGCGTTTAACGCCCTTGTTAACAATGTGATGGAGGACGATACCGATGCAAACAACGGCCAGAAAAATTCGCTCATTACCAAGCTACACCGTGCCAAGCTCCAGTTCGAGGAGGGCGATAATAACAATGCCGTTAACATGCTCAACGCCTTCATCAACCAGGTGCAGGCCCTGTCCGGTGGAAACAACAAGCCCATTCCGCAGGCCATTGCCGACGACTGGGTCGCCATAGCGCAAAACCTCATCGATAATATCAGTAATAACTCGGCGGTCTGTGTGCAGGCTTTGATTTCGGGATCAAACCCGACAAATACAACAGCCAGCGCGGACTACACTTCAATGCCTGATTTGACAACCGAGCCGAACGCCGGCCAGAAAGACATACTGATGCTGGAGGCCTCCCCGAATCCATTCGCGAATGATGTCAGCCTGCAGATCGACCTGCCGGAAGCCGGTAAGGTAAACCTCAGCATCTTCAATCTGCAAGGGCAGCGGGTGATCACCCTTATTGACAGGACGCTGGACACCGGCCAGCACCGGATGGAGTGGGATGGTTATAGTCAGGCTGGTAAGGCCTTGCCGGCAGGAGTCTATCTTGTACAGCTGCAGACAGAGAATGATTTGATTAACTTACAATTGGTATTGATGAAATAAGGGTTGAGTGAGGAGTGAAGAGGGAGAGAAACCGGGAGCCCCATCCGTAAGGGTGGGGCTTTTTTTGGTGGATGTAGCTGCATGCAGGGCTCTACGATTTTATCAGCGAGCAGTTGCTGCTGCAGGCAGCCCTTCAAATTGTTGATCAACTGGTGGCGCAAGGCCGGGCGGCCGGCGGGCGCAAGATTGAAGTACGGCCCTTTAAGCTGCGAATAGCCACTGGCCAGCAGGTTGAAGTTCAAAGCCCTTATGTCAAGCATCCGGGAAAAGGCTGGAATGGGCCGCGGCAATTACTGGCTGTCCATTGGAATATCATCGATGGGGCCAGCCCGGCATTATATGACAGAGTAGGCTATTGCGCTGCATTAGGGCCCTCGTATGAGATGGCCCACCAGACGCTGGGCAAATTTGGGGTACAGCTATGCCTGAGTTCCGTGCGCGATATTACCAACCGCCTGGCGAACCATTGTTATGAATCGGGCGAAGAAAATGTAATCGCCAGCCCAGGCGAGACACTGGAGGGTGAGCGGGTAGTGATCTCCATAGATGGAAGTACCGGACGCGCACCCGAAGCTATGATGACAACTATAACGATTCAGGGAATGCCACTTACCAAACAGCCTCGTGTGAGCCAAAACTATTCGTCATCGATGTGCTGGATGAAAATGGGCAGCCTCAGCGCCACGAATTACCCTTAATGGGTGCCGTTTTGCCGAAGCTGATGTGCGGCAGTGGCATTATTGAATCGGCTATCCGCAGCCTCATCAACCTGCGCATTCAAAAATGCTTCGACATTCTGGGGCAAACAGGTGGTGGAGAAGCTATATTTTCTGCGGGCGGCACTCCTGGTTAAACGATGGGATGTTGCCATGGAAAACCTTACAAAATGAAATTGATCCAGGGGGACAAATCACAACTGCGCCCGTTTTAATATGTGATTTAAACTGTGTCTGCTCAAAACTTCATGCTCCCCACAAATAAAGGTGATCGGAGAAGTTAAAAAATCCGGAAAAAAGTTTTTGCTGAAAATCATCCATCAAATAAAGGCATTAATTTTCGCCGCCCCTTTACCACTGCGGACGTGATTGAGGCTCATGAGAAGGCCTTTGCCTACTTTGGGGGCCTTCCCCAAGAGATTGTCTACGACCAGGACAAGTTGATGGTGGTAAGCGAAAATTGGGGAGACATCCTGTTAACAGAAAAGTTTAGGGTACTACCTCAAGGTTCGCAAAATTGAAATTTTCTTGTGCCACAAGAGCGACCCGGAGACGAAGGGCAAATCGGAAAGCGTGGTCAAATATGTGAAGTCCAACTTTTTGAACCAACGCCCTTTCATCAATGACGAGATCCTCAATGCCGAGTGCCTGGCCTGGCTGAAGAGGACGGCTAACGGGCAGGTAAACGGGACGACCAAGCGTATCCCGGCAGAGGAGTTCCTGATAGAGAAAACACACCTTGGGCCACTCCGCCCAATTGCTCTGGAATGGCTCGCCTATAACCCCTACCATGTGCGCAAAGACAACCTCATCACCTGGAAAGGCAACCGTTATTCTGTCCCGGAGGGCACTTACAAAGGACAGCAAACCAGGGTGTGGGTTAAGGTAGAAGAGGGATACCTGGGTATTTATAATGAGCAAAAAACCGGTCATGCCATTGTACCTTTGACAAAATAGCCCGGCATGAGGTCAATGTGGGCAAAGGCCAAACGGTTATCAACTCCAACCACAAGCGGGACAGGAGCCAGAAGATAAATGAGCTGATGGAGCAAGTTGCCAGCTTGTTCCCGGACAAGCAGGCTGCTCAGAATTATTTTGCCCAGCTGCGTAAAGCCAGGCCTCGCTACATCCGCGACCAGTTGCTCAACATCAGAAGTTCCATCCGCAAATCGAATGAAGCCTATCTGGGGCAAGCCCTCGGGTTTTGCCAGGCCAACAACATTTTTAATGCCGGCGATTTTACAGCTGTCCTGGATAGCTTCAGCCTGGTGAGCCAGGCGCCGAAACCCCTGCTGGAAGAACTGTTGGCCAAGCCGGTGAACCGAAAGCACTTGTCAGCTACGCCTCAAACAAGCGATATCAACGACTACGAATCTATTGTTAACTCAAAATGATATCCTGATGAAAAAATTGCAACACCTCAAACAGCACATGAGCCTGTTACGGTGGAATGCCACCAACATGCAGATTGAACAGCTGCTCCAGGAAGCCCAGGAACACAAGCCCTCTTACCTGGAGTGGCTACTGCGCATTACTCAATCCGAGGTTGACTACCGTTACGAGAAAGCCATGGACCGGAGGCTGAAAAAAGCAACCCTGCCACTGCAGCACCGGCTCGAGCAATTTGACTTTAGCCATCAAAATGGCGTATCGCCCCCGCAGCTTCAGCAGCTCCGGGAGTTGCTTTGGCTGGAGCAGCAGTACAACCTCATCCTCATGGGCCCCAGTGGAGTGGGCAAAACCTTCATCGCCGCCGGCCTGGCATACGACGCCATCAAGGCAGGCTACGATGCGCTGTTCAGGACGATGCAAGAGGTGCTCGACACGCTCAAGCTCAAGGACGTTACCCGGAGTGCTAAGGCGGAGTACCACCGTTACCTCAAAGCCCAGCTCGTAGTCATCGACGACATGATGATGTTCCCGGTGGAGAAAAATGACGCCAACCGCCTGATTTTTAGCGCTTTATGGGCAAATTTGGCGTACAGCATATTCTGCCTTAGCAGCTATCCGTGCGCGATATTACCAACCGCCTGGCGAACCATTGTTTTGAATCGGGCGAAGAAAATGTAATCGCCAGCCCAGGCGAGACACTGGAGGGTGAGCGGGTAGTGATCTCCATAGATGGAGGCCGGACGCGCACCCGAAGCTATGATGACAACTATAACGATTCGGGAATGCCACTTACCAAACAGCCTCGTGTGAGCCAAAACTATTCGTCATCGATGTGCTGGATGAAAATGGGCAGCCTCAGCGCCACGAATTACCCCTTAATGGGTGCCGTTTTGCCGAAGCTGATGTGCGGCAGTGGCATTATTGAATCGGCTATCCGCAGCCTCATCAACCTGCGCATTCAAAAATGCTTCGACATTCTGGGGCAAACAGGTGGTGGAGAAGCTATATTTTCTGCGGGCGGCACTCCTGGTTAAACGATGGGATGTTGCCATGGAAAACCTTACAAAATGAAATTGATCCAGGGGGACAAATCACAACTGCGCCCGTTTTAATATGTGATTTAAACTGTGTCTGCTCAAAACTTCATGCTCCCCACAAATAAAGGTGATCGGAGAAGTTAAAAATCCGGAAAAAAGTTTTTGCTGAAAATCATCCATCAAATAAAGGCATTAATTTTGCGCGAATTGACACTTTTTGCTTCCAAACCTGGCCTCCAAACAAGCTCTTAGGGATCTTTCACCTGCCATAGTGGAATCTTCCTTCTCCAGGCAATATACGATGATTCTGATACCTATGGTTCGGTTTTGAGCCAATTTCAGGTTTTAATAACACCCAGCCGCACCCACCCCAGCCGATGTGCCAGATCAGGTAATACACCAGCCGGAAGGTGTACATCGACACGAAATCATACCGCTTGAAGAGCCACAACTGGATCAGGTTGATCAGAAATATGTGGAGGCTCACGTATAGAACTGAGGAGAAATGATGACATAACGCCTGAACCATAGCAACTTAACCAAAAAATGGCTATATTATAGGAGAAAACTCAACTTAAGCAGTAGAACTACCTTCTTTTCCCTAATCACCAATTCAATCCTATGAGAAAGCAATTTGAAGCCTACCTTGCCGCCGTTAATGAGCATGATACTGACAAAGCATTGAGTTACCTCTCCAGTAGTTTTCAGCTGAAATTTGCCGATTACGATTATGTCATCGATAAGAAAAGGTTTGTCCATGTCCTGGGATGGGATAAGGGCGTCAATGGAAAGATCACCTGTTCGGATCTCGAAGAGGAGAAATATTCCATCAAAGGGTTATTTTCAGAACGGAATGACTTTTTTCAACTTATTGGCATCGACGCGTTGACGGCAACCATGGTGTTTTGGTTCGACCAGCGGGGTTTGATCATCAGGCAGGTCTATATGCCCCTGGCGGGCCAGCCTTCCCTGAAGGAGAAATTAAAACCGGTACCGTGGAATGGGCGAGAGCCAACCTTACCGGAAGAGTTGGAAGCCATTTATCCTCAGGAGCAGATGCAGTACAACCAGGAAATGGCGGAGCGGTGGGTAGCCCTGCTCAAAGAATGGAAAGCGGCAGTGCCCGCCTAGTGGCTGCTAACTCCATTTGGGACTGTTTAAAGTCCCTGGTTTCTGGTTCTCCGGAAACCAGCGGGTTAGCGTAACGCGGACACGCTTATTTGAACTATCCCCTCCATTTTCTCAACCCCAGCAACTTCTCGCCGAGTTTCGTCAGTTCCGCCCGTCCGTATTTTACCTGTTCCAGCCGGCGCGGGTCGCCCGGGAATGCATAGCCTTCCGGCGCGATCCGGTCTTTCCAGGAGCTTATCCTCCACTGCCGTAGCGGCTCGTTGTCCTCTTCAGCCGGCATCATAGAGATGTACTGAGCGATGCGCACCTTGTCTTCCGAGTGGTTGGGGCGGATGCCGTGGGGAAGGAGGCTGTTGAAGATCAGCAGGTCGCCCACTTCCAGTGCCACTTTGACGATCTTGTCTTCCAGCCCGGTGATATCCGGCTGGAAGTAGTCGCGATCCTCGGGTTGCGTTTGTTTCCAGGTGTCGTAATTGCGGAACAGCCAGGGGATGCACTGGAAGCCGCCCATGCGCTCGTCCGTCTGATCGGAGAGGCCAGCACGCCCTGAACGTTCTGCGGCTTGGTTTCCGGGTCGTAATCCCAGTGGATGAAGCCCTTGTATTCGAAGCCGGGGCGGATAGGGAAGTTGAGGTTGGTACGGTCGATGGTTACCCAAAGGGCGTCCGTCCCCCAGATATCGGTGAAAGGCCTCATATACCCGAGGGTGCTGCCGGTTGTTCCAGAGGTGCTGGTGGTTATAAACTTCGACCATGCCCGTGCCGATCAGCTCTTTCATTTCCATCTCCGCACGAGGCGCGGTGTACCAGGTGTTCTGGTCATCGGGGGATTTTTCTTCGAATTCCCAGAGGAAGGCGGCGGTGGTAGGTACTGCTCCCGGGGCACGGCGTTTTTGACGATGACGTAGCCGTTGTGCTGCCAGAAAGCCCAGTCTTCCTCGCTCAGCACCCGTAGAGGGCGGCCGTTGGAGCGGTCGTTGAGTTTGATCCTGCTGCTCTTGGCGGTGGAAGGGTTGCCCGGGATATCCTTGTGGGTATTGTCGGTACCATGCTTTTTCTGGTGTCTCTCATCTTTCCGGGTTTTTAGTGAAATTATAAAATTTCCAGGATAATCTTAAAGTCAGGTTAAACCCTTGAGATAAGAGAGCCCTGAACCGGCGACACAAGAGATAAAAAACTAAATTGACGGCATTACAAACGCGCTAAAACCTGGAAAGAATGAAGAAAATCCTTTTACTCCTTCTGGCGGCATCGCTGCTCCCTCAATGCACTACTTACCACCGCGTCCGGTCTAATAACCTGGTTACCAAAGCTACCCTGGCGGAAAAACATTTCTACAAAGAGATCCCGTTTACCCTGGCTCACTACCTGCCGGTGGTTCCGGTTTACATCGGGCAGGACAGCACACCTTATTCTTTCTGCTTTGATACCGGCGGATATACTGTCCTTTCTGAAGAATTGAAAGAAAAAGCGGTAAGCGTTCACCAGAAAAGTTATATTGACGTCAAAGACGCCAATAACCAAACGGCGAGGATACACACCTATATGCTGGACGAACTCTCCGTCACTACCGTCCCTTTCGAGAATGTGGGGTTTGCCCGCATCGGCTTTACCGAAGCGGAGTATTTTTCCTGCCCCGGAATTGCCGGCACGGTCGGTACCGGCGTCATGAAGGAATGCATCTGGTATTTTGATTACGACAATCAGAAAATCGTTGCCACCGATCAGTTGGAAAGATCCCCAACATCGGATCAACCACCCGAATACCCATAAAACCAACAACATCAACAAGCCTTTGATGGAATTCACCGTCGAGGGGCAAAAAGGGGTATTTACTTTCGATACCGGCGACAACGGGTTTATCGGCTTCCGCAAGCCTTTCATTGAAAGCCTGGGGCGGAATTTTCCTTCGGCTACCCGTTACGGGCAGGGAATCCGGGCGGGGCACAGCCAGGTTCGGGAAGACGTCACCTTGCACCGGCTGGATTCCATTCGCCTGGGAGGGAGTATCTTGCTGGAAAATGTCATTGGGACGTCCCGAAACAGCAGTGCACATAGCCTGGGTGCAGGAATTTTCGATTTTTTCAATGTGGTGTTCAACCTTGGCAAGGACGAGGTTTACTTCATCCGGAGGAAAAAGCCTGCCCCCGGCAGCACTCTGTATTCTTTCGGTTTCGGCATTGATTTTAAGGATCAAAAATTAGTGGTCAGTACCATCTTTACAACAACAGCCCGGCGAGCCGGGCCGGCATTCAGGTGGGGATGAGCTGGCGAAGATCGACGGAAGGAGGTATGAATTTTCCGATTATTGCGATTTCCTGAACAATTTTAACCCAGTGCCGGAAGAGAGGATCGAGCTGGAACTGGTGCGCGATGGTGAAGGTTTTGCGGTGGAATTGAAAAAGGAAAGGATCTTGTGATAACAGCCCCATGGATGTGATCAGTAATAACAAAGTACCTACCAGGAAGGGCGGGGATACCAGTAACAAAATTTTTCCGCATAAACTGGCGCTGTAAGGAATATAGTAGGTTTTCACCTTTACAGTTCAGTCGGACTTTTTACCTTTAAGCCGAATCAATTTACCGGAAAGATGTCTAAGTTGTTAAAGCGCCGTTCTTCCATCGTTTTCCTCGTTTTTGCGTTGGGTATGCTGGGCTACATCGTTACCTTCCTGCAGAATTGTTCCTTCGGAACTGAAAGCGCCGGGAAAGAAATAAAAGAGGAGTACATCGGCAACGTACAGTGCAAAACTGCCACGAGGAAGCATATAAAGACTGGCTGGGTTCTCACCACGGTACCTTACCATGCAGGAAGCTACGGAAGAAACCGTGCTGGGCAATTTCAACAACGCCTCTTTTACCAGCAATGGATTGACCTCCCGCTTTTTTAAAAAGACGGAAAGTTCTTTGTCAATACCGAAGGTACCTGACGGCAGATTGCAGGATTTTGAAGTAAAATACACCTTCGGCGTCTTTCCTTTGCAACAATATTTGGTGCCTTTTCCCGGTACCGCCTGCAGTGCCTGCTTACCGCCTGGGACAGCAAGGCGGACAAATGGTTCGACCTTATGCCGGATGAACGCCTCCCCACTGATGACTGGCTGCACTGGACTAAAGGAAGCATGACCTGGAACGCCATGTGCGCCGATTGTCATTCCACTTACCTGGAAAAGAACTATGACGAGCAAACCGACTCCTACAATACGCAGTGGGCGATCATTGATGTGAGTTGCGAAGCCTGCCACGGGTACCGGGCAGGCAGCACATAGCCTATGCAAATTCTTCTGCCTATAAACGGGGAGAGAAGGTGGAAGGCGCTTATCTGCATCTTACTGCCGGGATATCAAGTAAAGAACAGGTGGAAGAATGCGCCCGCTGCCATTCCCGTAGAGTACCAGATTTCGGAAGTTTTTGACCACACCGGCGTGTTGATGGACCATTACATACCCAGCACGCTTAGGTACGGCCTGTACTATCCCGACGGGCAGATCCTCGATGAAGTCTATGTCTATGGCTCTTTTCTGCAGAGCAAGATGTACCGCAACAACGTCAGGTGCAGCGATTGCCACAACCCGCATAGCCTGAAACTGAAAGCGGTGGGAAATGAGCTTTGCGGCAAGTGCCACGAAAAAGAAAAAAGTACGATCTGCCGGAGCATCATTTCCACGTTCAGGGAACTGACGGGGCTTCCTGCATCAACTGCCACATGCCCGGGAAATACTATATGGGCAACGATTTCCGGCGCGACCACAGCCTCCGGGTGCCGCGGCCTGACCTCAGCGTACAGTTCGGAGTCCCCAATGCCTGCAATGGCTGCCACAGCGATAAGTCTCCGGAATGGGCGGCTGAAGCTGTTCGCAGGTGGTACGGACCTGAACGCGCCCCACTTTCTCGCCCACGCTGGCTGCTGCTCAAACCGGAGACATGTCAGCCTGCCCGGGTTGATGAAAATGGTGGGAGATACCAGCCAGCCCGAGATCGCACAGGCGACGGCATTGGGGATACTGGGGAACGTGCCGTCCCTGGAAACCAACCGGAAAGTGATAAGCGCTTTGCAGAACGACAATGCATTGATCCGTTATTCACCATAAATGCTATGGAGCATTTTTCGGTTGAAGACAGGCTCCGTCATCTCACCCCTCTGCTCCGGGATTCCGTCCGGGCGGTTCGAACCCAGGTGGTATATCAGCTGGCTGACATAGATGAAGGATTGTTCCAGGGGAGGAAAGGGAAGCACTTCATCAGGCTAAAAAGAATTCGAGGAGATACTGAGGGTGCAGGCGGATTTCCCGTTCGGACAATTGATGCGCGGGCAGTATTTTCATAAAATGGGCAACCAGGAACAGGCAGAGCAGGCATACAAGGAAGCCCTTCGGCAGGACCCTTACATGCCTCAGCCTTATGCCAACCTGGTAAACAACCTTTATTATGCTCAGGGGAAGAACCCAGCAGGCGAAGGAACAGTTTGAACTGGCTGTGCAGATGGATTCCAATTTCATCGATGCGCATTATTCTCTGGTATGCTGCTGGCTGAAATGCAGGATCTGCCTGGAGCGGAAGCCCACCTGGGCAAAGCTGCCCGCCTGAGTGGCAACCCTCGTTATTATTACAATTGGGGCTCTCTCTGCAAAACCTGAACCGCCCGGGAAAAGCGGAGAAAGCCTTCCGGATGGGGCTTGAGATCGAGCCCGGTTCCGAGGCGCTGCTCTACGCACTGGCGGTGCTTTACATTCAGCAAAAAGAAAAAAAGAAGGCTATGCCCATTGTCAGCCAGTTATTGCAAATTAACCCTCAAAGCACTGATTATCAGAATTTAATGCGTGCCGCCAGGTGATAAATTGGGAGGTTGATATGCCAAAACTTCTTCCTCTGGCACTTTCATCAAGCCTTTACGCCAGGCTTCCATATACGCCAGGAACCTAAAAATTAGTTCCTAACGCAAAACTTATTACCGCTGTTTCCTCTCTTGATGCCCCCACCAGCAAACTGAGTGTGTAAGAGCGGGAAAGCGGAATGAGGTAAAAACCGCCTCCATAGGAGGTTTGCCAGTCTTCCTCAGTCTGGCCTTCCTGGATGATCTTGCCCATGTCGAAAAAAGCCGATCAGGTACCGATCTTGAGGGGGACGACCACTGTTTCCAGGTTGCCTACAGGGATGCGCAGCTCGGAGTTGAAATAAACGCGGCTGTCGCCGGCGAAACGGTTGCGCTGAAAGCCCCGCAGGCCCTGGTTCTGGTAAATTGGGGAAGTTTGTAGAACGGAACGTCACCGTAGGAGTTGCCGTAGCCGGCCTTCAGTCCCAGCGTCAGTGGGAAGAGCCGGGGGCTGAGGAAATATTCGATGAACAAGTCAGTTGTGCCATAATTCCGGCTTTGGCCCATAAAGCCTAATTCCTGGGCGGCGTAGAGGCGGTAACCCCGGGTGGGGAACACTTTGTGGTCGCGCAGGTCGATCTCCAGGTACTTTGTGGTGTAGGCGATATCGAGATCTCTGGTTCCGAAGATAGATGCCGAATCGGCGAGAATGGTATTCTCTTCCACCGGGACATCATTCTGGCTGAACCCCAGGTAGAGGCGGAATTGGCTCCGCTTCCAGAATTTGCGTTGCAGGGCTACGCTGCCCTCCAGCCGGTTGAGGCGGACGAGGTAGTAGTCGTTCTTAAAAAGCTCATCGTTATAACTGATGCCATTGCCAATACCGAAGAAGTAGTTGTAGTTGTCGGGCTGTGCCCAGGCTGCGTGCAGGAGCAGGTCCCACTTTTGCAGGAGATGATGGATCTCGGAATCGTAACTCAGGGTGAAGTTGCCCAATGTTCCCAGCTGAAAACCGAATTTGTGCCTGGTGCTGTAATCGCGCTTGTGGAAGTTGCGGCGGGTGAAGTCCACGCCGCCGTTCAGCATCAGTCCGTTGAAGGTGTTGAAGGAAAAAAGCACCATCGGGAAATAAGTGTTGTAGGCAAAAGCGGTGCGGTCGTAGTGGTACAGCTCTTCATTCCAGCTCTTTATTATCCGCGCTTCTGTGCCGGGGTTGAGAACAGCGTCATTATTCTTTTCATATATCAGCGTCCGTTTGCCGCCTCTTTTTATGTCCGACCGGTCAATGATCTCATCTTCCCCGGCGCCGCCCACCAGCCGCAGCTTGATGGCTTTATCAGCCCGCCCATCCACGAGGAAGTGGTCGCCTCCGTGCAGGCCATACAGGCGGATCTCCCGGGTTTCGTCGGGCAGGAAGAGGCGGCGGTAGATCAGGCTGGAATCCTTCATCTGGCGGATCTCGACCAGGCTGCTGCCATCGGGCTGCCGCAGTACGTGGAAATATTCTTTTTTATTGGTTCCGGGCACATCCACGTATCTGGCAAGGAGTCTGTAGAACCGGTCGGCATAGCCCTCCAGGTCCTGCCTGCGCTGGTACCAGCTTGGCGGTTATCGTTTTTCCCGACAGCTCGTAGGTTTCTTTTGGCATCTGCTTCACTGCCGATTCGATCACTTCGGGGGTCAGGGCTTCCTGCACTTCCCGGGCGGTATGCCGCCAGTCGTCCCTCGTGAGCCGGATGCCCAGGAAGCGGTCCATGTGCCGGTATGAAAGGTCAGGGACCGCACGCTCTTGATCCTGTAGTCAAAATGCTCGAGGTTGGGTACCGCCCATTGTCGTTCAGCCAGCCAGGGCAGGAAACCGTCGAGATTGGAGAAGGCGTGGTCGCGGTCGCGGGGATGGGGCGGACGAGGATGCCGTCCTCTTTTTCGAACCCCGCCCATTTCCAGTTGTCCTCGTGTTTGCTCCAGTCGCCGATCAGGATGTCGAACATGCGGGCGCGGGCAAACTCCCTGGAGTCGAGGCGGACGTCGGGATGGTCGTACATCTCGTGGAAGAGGTCGTAGCTCTTGTAGATCTCATCGGCATTGCCGAAAGGCAGGTACCTTTGCCGCCGTTGGTGGGGCGTTCTTCCACCATGCCCAGCATATTGGCGAAAGTGCTTCGGAACTGCTCAAGCTTCGGGTCATCCGGCATGACGTACAAGTGGGGCGAAGCGTGGAGGATGCCCAACTTATCGAGCATAGGGGCCACGGCCAGCGCCCCGTATGGTTGCTGGGAACTCGTCTGGTCGCGGGTGATGGCTGCGGCAATGGTTCGGCGAAGAGATAAACTCAGGGCTGAGACGGGGTCTTTGTCAACGGACCGAAAGACATATTGCCGGTAATCACCGGTTTGCATCTTCAGCGAAATGGTCTGCCGGCCGCCCCCTCTTGCCAGGACTTCCAGCCCACCGTAGGCAGTATCCAGCCTCAGCACCGGCGCCATTATCGGTGCTGCCCAGCTCGTTCGGTAGTGAGGCCCGAAGAAAAAAAAAGCGGTGAAGAGCCCCTGCGGTATAATGGGCGCCGGCGGCTATGCGTACGCTGTCCGCCTGTTCAGGTGCCCCGGCGGCGGGTTCTTCACCGGAGGCAGGCAGGCAGGGTACTTTCACCTGGTTGACGGGTATATCGGAATCTTCAGGCTGGCAGGGAGACTGGTAAAGCGTACCCTGTTCCTCAGCTATAAAACCGTTTCCGGTGTAATGCAGGAAGGAGTATTCCACTTCACCATCGGTTCCATAATGGAGCCGTATGAGTGGGCTCTGCTTTTGCCAGCCGGGCCAGTCGGTTGTGTGCGACATAGGAGGCCTTCAGGGGCGCCCCGCTGTTGATCAGGCTGTTACCATAGTAGGAGAGGATCTGCTGGTTGGCCTCGTGGGCGGAAAGGAAAGAGATGTTTTCGTACTCCCCGGCAAGCCCCAGGAGGTAACCCGCCAGTTTTTCGAACCGTTCATTGGTATTAGGTCACGGGGGCCGCCGACGTGCTCATGCCAGGCGGCATAGATGCCCCCCAATACCGGCGGTAGCAGATGAGTGCCCGCTGGAAAAAAACCTCCGTACCTACCCAGGGAGAAAGGTGGGAAATGGTAGAGGTGAGCAATACATTGCGATCCTGGTTTTCCTTGATGGCGTCTTCGATCTCTTCGTGAATGGCGGCCTCGACGATCTCGTCACATACGGCGTCTGAGGGAATGGGGCGGCGATAGGGGTGGTTCCACCACTGGGTGTTCAGGGCGAGCAAAAGAATATGGTCGCCGATCTCCACCATATCTGGTACGGGGCAGCCGTCGTCGATCAGCCATTCTACATTTCCGGGTGCGTTCTCCAGCACGAATTCTTCCATATTTCGCACACAGTCCCATCCATCTTCTCCGGAGTCAGTACAGTCCCGGTCGCCGGGAAGGATACCCATCTGCACGCCGTCGAGGCCTCTGGCGAGTTCCAGCAGTGCCTCGATGGGGGCTTCCGGCGGTTTCTTCCCGCTGCAATCCGGAACGATATCACCGGCGATCAGGAGGTAAATGGGCTTTGGAGCCTGTTCCAGTTCCTGCCGCAGCTGGCTCCAGTAGGGGGCTGGTAGGAGGAATATCGGTATTGCCTAGCAACCAGATGTGCTGGGCAGGTTGTGCGTAGGTAGCGGTAAGGGCAAGGAAAAAGCAAGTGAAGTGAAGGAAGCGTCGCATAGACTGGGCTTTAGCTGAATTGCCGGGTGTTTTCATGCCTGGCGGGTTACTGGTATTCGGGTAAGAGTACGCGTTAACGGCTGCAAATTTACCCGACAGGCAGTCCGGCAGCATAGTGAAAAAAAAATGAAAATGGCGAGTAAT
Organism: Lewinellaceae bacterium; assembly: GCA_020636315.1. Classification (GTDB taxonomy): domain Bacteria; phylum Bacteroidota; class Bacteroidia; order Chitinophagales; family Saprospiraceae; genus JACJXW01. The sequence goes on along the minus strand of JACJYA010000002.1, from coordinate 276,014 downwards.
TTACACATTACACCGAAAAAACGGTACCTGGGAAAAGGAAAAAAAAAGGCAGAGCAGGCGAGATGGGACAGGGGTGAGATGGCAATAGTCATTATTTTTGTAATGATTACTTTTATAATGATGATAAAAATAACGATTACTTTTGTAACGGCCTGGCCTTTGAACTTCCCCTTAGCTATTATCGCATGAAGCTGGATGAACAAGCCTGTTAACCTGTTTCTTTCCTGTACGGTGGCAAAAAAGAATTTGTAACTTTATTCGGATAATATTTCCATGACTGAAAACCGAAAGAGTATGAAAAAAAGCACGCTTTTCAACTTGCTGGTAGCTTTATGGGCTATAGGCCTGCTCCTGTCCTGTGGTGGCGGCGGCCAACAACAGGTAGAAGAAGAACAACTGCATACCGAGATCCAGCAACTGGATTCTATCTCCACCGAACTGGATACGGTCATTGAGAACATTGAACAGAATACCGAAGAACTCAAGGATGCTCTTGATGCGCTCGACACTGGTGAAGAACAATAATTATATCATTACCTAAAAACATGCTCAATATGCAATTTAAAACCATTCTGCCGACGGCCCTGATATTCAGCCTGGCATTATTGTTTTCCGATGGTATCTACGCCCAGCAGGGAAAAGGCAAGGGCAAGGAAAAGCAGGAACAGGCTATGGAAAAGAAGGAAAAAGCCGAACATACCAAAATACCACGGAAAACCGGATAAGGAAATGAAGGAAAAGGAGGGTAAGGAAAAGGAAAAGGAAATGAAGGAAAAAGCCGGCAAAGGTGAAGACGATATGGAGGAGGACAGTGGTGAAGAAGCCGAAGCCGAAATGGAAGGTAAAGAAGAAATGGAAAAGGCGAAAGGCAAAGCAAGTAAGGAGAATAAAGGCAAAGGCTATGGTAAGAACAAAGGAGATCTGGAAGGGCGCGAGTTCGGTAGGCGCGTGCCGCCGAAGCCCGTCAGCAGCACGAGGAGAAAAAACAACGGGCTTCCAGGGCGATAGAGGAGGGCGAGGCAGAACTGGCCCGCGCGTAAGGAGAGAGGTGAGGTTGGCTAAGGAAAAGCTCGAAAAGGATAAAAAGGAAAAGAAGATGGACGATGAGGAAGTAAAGCAACGTGAGGAGGCCATCAAGCGAGCAGAGAAAGAGATCAGCGAACTGGAGGAAAGCCTGAAACGGGGTAAGGAGAAGGCCGGGGGGGGGCAATAGCTCCAGCAACAGGGACTGTTCGCTGTTCGCAATTTTTCCCGGCCGCATGGACGGGCGCAAGTTTCTGAAAATCAAGGGATAGTTTTTAGGAGACAGGGATAGTTCAATTAAGCGTGTCCGCGTCAGGCTAACTCACTGGTTTCCAGTAGGCCAGCAACCAGCAACCAGAAACCCAGCAACCCAGCAACCAGGAACCAGCCCGTCTTCGTACCTCAGCGTTCGACTGAGCGTTCGACTGAGCTCACGCCGAAGTCTCACGCCGAAGTTTCACGCCGAAGTCCGGGTAAAAAAACCAGGAACCAGGAACCAGAAACTATGAACGCTCCCTCACCTGCTCACTTGTCACTATAAAAACGTCGCCCGCACATCACAGGTCGATTCCTTCCCGATCCGGCTGAAGTTCTCCGCCAGCCATTCATCGGCTTTCTGGCGGCCGATGTCGCGAAGCTGGCGGAGGAAATCCCAGCGGGCGTTGAGCTTGCTGGAGAGGTTGAGGGGCTGTACTTCTTTTTCGGGGTTGATATTGTGAATGAATATCTTGCGGAACTTCGGCCCGAGATCCACTCCGGCGTCGAGGAGGCGGTCAATAAATTCGATGCGGCGCATCTCCAGCATGAGGCTGGAGTTGAAGCTCAGTTCGTTGATGCGGTCGCGGATCTCGGTGGAGGAGGTGGGCGTTTTGTCGATGTTGACGGGGGTGATCTGCACCAGCATGATGTCTTTACTGCCGGCATCGATCAGGGGGAAGATGGGCGGGTTCCCCATGAAGCCGCCGTCCCAGTAATCCTCTCCATCGATGTGGACGGCTTTGAAGATATAAGGAATGCAGGCCGAGGCCATAACAGCCCGGCAGCTGATCTCCGGCAGGCTGAAAACCCGGGCGCGCCCCCGCCGCACGTTGGTGGCGCAGACGAACAGTTTGGTCACCTTGCAACTGCGCAGGGACCTGAAGTCGATCAGGCTTTCAAGAATATCCTGCAGCGGATTGATATCCAATGGGTTGGCCTGGTAGGGAGAAATGAACATGCTGGCCACCTCCGCCATCATGAAGCCGGGGGAAAAGTCCATATTGCCGCCGCCGAACAACGCGTCCCAGGGCGTGGGTTGAATGGGGGAGAAGGCCGCCATATCCGAAACGCCCTTCCAGAATTCGTGGAGCAGTTCCCGCGCCTTTTCCCGCCCTTCTATGTGCAGGCCATAGGCCAGCAGGGCGGCATTCATCGCGCCTGCGCTGGTGCCGGAGAAGCCCTCCAGTTCCAGCCGTTCTTCCTCCAGGAAGCGGTCGAGTACGCCCCACGTGATGGCCCCGTGGGAGCCGCCGCCCTGCAGGGCAAGAGAGAGGGATTTTGTTTCTTTTTGAGGCATTTATTTCCTTTTTTTGACGCGCCAGATTCATCTGGTGCGTAATGAAGGGCCTTTGTAATTTGAAAAAGAAGAGCTTCTGCAAAAAGGAAGTATCCCACCGGATAGGTGAAGCTGCTGAAATGCCTGGTTCAGAATAGGGAACAAAGCGGTTGTGGTTTAGTTCGGCCGTTTGGGGAGAAGAGGCAAAACCATTGAATTTTTAGCAGGATTTAAATATGTTTGTGTGAAACCTTGTGTGAAAATGGCTACCAACCTGGATATCGATCCCCAATTGCTGGAAGAAGCGCTGAAAGTCGGCGGCTTAAAAACAAAAAAAGCCACTGTCAATAAAGCATTGGAAGAATTCATTCAACGGAGGAAGCAGGAAGACATCCTTACGTTGTTCGGTAGTATCGTTTATGACCCTCAATACGATTACAAGAAGCACCGGAACCGCAAATGAGCATTCTCTTTGATACCAGCGTCTGATCTCTGGCGCTTCGAAGGAAGACGGAGCCTTCTTCCGGAAAAGAAACGCTGAAGCACCTCATCCTGGATGGCCAGGTGAGGATGATCGGCCACACTACCGGACACTTTTTGGATGGTGTAAATGTGCTTAGGTGTAAAAGTGTAAAGGAAGGGCATTGAGCCTCCGGCACCTTTACACTCTTACACTCTACACCTTTACCCAAACAGGCCCAAACTGTCCAGTAGGGTGGCCTTTTGAAACATTTACGCCCCTTTTACATCCTTTTACAATTGAAAAGGCCCGAAAAAAGAACTTCATTGTACTTTGGCATAAAATCCTGTCAAATGAATAAACCTTTCGGATTCTTACCCTTATTCCTCTTTCTATTTTCATTCGCTTACCTCAATTCCTGTAATGGGCAAAAGGGAACCGGCCTTTCAAAAGGCAACATCAACCAACCAAAGCAATCAGAATTCAAATTGCCCGATAACGACCCTTATTTTGTAGAATCCAAAGCGATCACCTCTTCCTACGGCCCCAGCAGTATCACCCGTAACATTATGCAGGATGTAAAAGGCAACCTTTGGTTTGCCACCTGGGAGGGGATTATCCGGTATGACGGGAATACCTTTACCAATTTTACCAATAAAGAAGGTTTGAGGCGCTTTCATGCGTTTGCGGCCCTGGAAGACAGTAAAGGTAATCTTTGGTTCGGCACCGTCGGCGCAGGCGTGTACCGTTATGATGGGAAATCGTTTACCAATTTTACAACTAAAGAGGGCCTTACCAATGACAGGGCCACTTATATATACGAAGATAAAACCGGCAACATCTGGTTTGGCACCGAAGGAGGGGCGAGTCGTTACGATGGACGATCCTTTCGCAATTTTACAACCAAGGAAGGCCTGGCCGATAACGATGTCAATGCTATTATACAAGATAAGGCGGGAAAATTCTGGTTTGGCGCCAGGGGTCATGCCTGTCTTTATGATGGAAAAACATTTACCGAAGTTACGAATGGAATAGGTGTCCCTTTTGAGAATGTCCGCTCGATAATAGAAGATAAACAAGGCAATATCTGGCTTGGTGGCAATGATGGGCTTTGGCGCTTCGATGGCAGTTCGTTTACCAACTTCACAACGGATTTTGTGGGGTATATCTATGAAGACAGCAAAGGAAACATTTGGACAAGCACAGAAGGCGCTGATACGCATAACTGGGTATTATCCCGCTACGATGAACTGTCCCTATCTTATGGAAAGGCAACCCCTACCCAAATTCAACCACAGGCCGGGATGCTTTTTGGAATATTAGAAGATACGAATGGAAACATCTGGTTCGGCGCCTTGAATGGCGTATGTCGTTATGATGGAAAGTCCTTTAACTATTTTAAAGATGAAGAAGCCCGGGACTAACGTGGTTTTTCCTCAATTTGAAGTTGCCTTTTACATTACTTAAGGGAGCGGGTTCTGACATTTTTCCCGCTGGCCGGCAGGTCGTCACGGGTGGCTTTTCTGAGAATCATGACAGGTGTTGGGGGTAAAAAAAATGGCAGGCAGCCTGAGTATAGCTCCAGGCTACCCGGCCGTCTGCCTACTGGCTGCTTGCTGCTGCGGGTTGCTGAATGGCATTCCAAACTCCGGTGGCCGCCGTTTCCCGGACATAGTCCGAAAAATCTTTCGGTTTGCGGCCCAGTACTTTTTCGATATCGTTCGTCACCACATTATTCCCTTCAGCGCCCAGTACTTCCCTAAACAGGTAATTGATCAGCCAGATGTAATCTGCCGGCACATGGGCATCCTCCAGCATCCGGACATAGTCCGTCAGCGAAATGGGGGTGAACTGAATGTCTCTGCCGGCGGCTTCTGCAATTTCATTGACCACTTCCGGGAAAGTCCACAGCCTCGGGCCGGTTAGCTCGTAAATCTGGCGGTTGTGCCGGTTGTCCATCAGGGCTTCTACTACTACATCGGCGATGTCGCCGGTATCTACGTAAGGTACTTTGGCATCAGCTTTGGGCAGTGCCACGTGCCCGGCGATGATCGGGTCCAGGAAAAAGCTTTCGCTGAAGTTCTGGTTGAACCAGCTGGCCCGGATGATGGTGTAGTCTATTCCCGAATGGATAACTACCTGCTCGCACAGCTCCGCTTCCCGTTCGCCCTTGCCGGAGAGGAGCGCCACCTTTTTGATGCCGCTGTTCCGGGCTTCCGTGATCAGCCTTTCTATGGCCTCCAGGGCGCCCGGCACCGCCAGGTCGGGTTGAAAACTGATATACACTTTGTCCATGCCTTTCAGCGCCGCTTTCCACCCGGAGGGATCCTGCCAGTCGAAGGCCGGCCGGGCCTGGCGGGAGCCGATCCTTACATTCTGCCCGAGTTGTTGTAAACGTTTGACGATCTTGCGGCCGGTCTTGCCGGTGCCGCCGGTTACTAAAATGTTGTTGGTCATTTTTTATGGATTTAAGTACTTTGTCAATTAAGTTTTGTGACGTAGATCCGAGTGGCTTTTGGTTCTGAGCCAGGCGCGAATGACGAGCATAGCGTTCGACTGAGCTCACGCCGAAGTCCGGGGCTACGTGAGGAGTTCGCAACGACGCTCAGGGGCAAAAGCCGCCGGAGATAGGTTATTAAATTTATTTGACAAAGTATTGAGTCTGTTGAAATATTAATTGATCCTGAAAACGGCAGTAAGGGATAGCAGAAAGGACACCACCGCAAAAACCGTCCGGATCATGTGCAGCCGGTTCCATCGGGTTTCATATTGCCGCCTGGTTTTAGCCAGCTGATCCGGGCTCAGGCCGTCGAGGGGAATGACCTCCAGGGCGTCATTCAAGGGCACATTGCCAAAAGCAGTTATCCCGAAGGCGCCTATGAGGTAGGTTAGGCCGGCAGCGAAGAATAACCAGAAGGCGGCGCCTGCCCCGGAACGGTATTGCAGGATGGCGCTCACCGCCAGCATGAGCAGGCTGCCGAAAAAGATCAGGTAGAAGGCCGGGTTCAGGATCGCCCGGTTGATCGATTGCATCGTTTCCAGATAAACCTGGCCAGACACCTGCCGGGTGCCGGGAATGACCGATACGGCCCAGGCGTAAAAGAAACCTGCCGAAAGGCCCGTCAACAGGACAGTGGAAAACAGCGTAATCGATTTGAAAGAAATTTCCATTTTACTTCTGTTTGGTTTACAGAAGCAAAGTTGCAGGTAAATCGAATCGCAAGCTTGGCCCTATAAGCCAATGTTTTGACACTTTAAGCCAAATGAGTTTCTCCGACAGACACTAGAGGGAACCACGGTATTCAAGTGGAGACTTGCCGGTCCATCGTTTGAAGGCCCGGCTGAAAGCACTTTGTTCGGAGAAGCCGGCCTGAAAGGCAATTTCGCCAATAGTGCTGGAACGGCCCCTGAGCATTTCTTTAGAGATCTCTTCCTGGGTTTGCTGCACCAGGCCTCTGAAGGTCATTCCGCTCTCCGACAACCTTCTCGTAAGGGTACGGCTACTCATTCCCAGATGTTCCCCTATTTGGATGATGCTGGGAATTCCACTGGGAAGCGCATCCTCTATCAGGTTTTTTACATCAGCGGCTACTTTAATGCCGCTGACTTCAATGCCCCTGGTTTCTTCCTCAACTCTTTCTAACAGGAATTTATTGATGCTGATATCCGCTTTCGCTGTCCGGGTTTCAAGGTCTGTAGTCTTATAGGCAATAAAATTGTGGGGCTGATCAAAAAGGATAGCACACTTAAAAGCTTCATGGTAACTCTCCAGGCCTTTGGGGGCTCCGTGTTTAAATGACAGGCCTACCGGCGCCATATCGGTTCCGGTCATCGCCTGTAATACGACTACTGTTGCGGAAAATGTAGCCTCGTTGGAAAGCGCTACCCCTCTTCGGTAGGCATCCCGGAATAAATGGACTTTAGATATTTTATCTCCCTTTTCTACTTTAAAGACGTAGGTGTTCGATAAGAGCTTAAAGTAACGTTCGCAGCGTTCGAATATCTCTCCGGCTTTTGAACATGTCTTCCAGGATAGCCCCAATACGCCATAATCATCCATCTTCATCTGTTGGCCGACTCTAACCGAAAAGCCAGGGCCCAGGGCCTGGTCTATCCTTTCGTGGAGTTCAAAAAAATGATCGGCAGGAACGGCCTTTATTCCATCCAAAGCATCAACCGGTACGGGAAGGCCTTTAAAACCCTCCGGGAGCATACCTTCTTCCAATGCGTGGTTTATTACTTTCCGATATAGGTTGCCAGATATATACTTCATTTAAAGTGCTGTGGTTTTGCCTTAGGTGGATATCCGTCGGATAAATCACCTTCGATGATACCTAAAATTAATCAATTTGACGGAATGATCTTGCCCATGCCTAATCCACCACCATCCATTCCCGAATAAAAGGCCCTGGTTCCCACAGGCGATATTCCGGGTGGAACTGCGCCGGGTTGACGCCTCCTCTGAAGGTGCGGCTGTACAACTTCCGCTCTCCTCTGAGCTTGACGGGATACCGAACCGGCCGCCCATCCGGCAGGGTGTCGGCTTTCGGCGGGGTAACCTCTTCCGGGAAGGAGTAGGTGGCTACGTAGCGCAGTTTGGTTTGGATGGCGCCTTGCATCTTCGGAACCCGGAAGGCCCAGAAGTGGCCGGGCGGCAGCCTTTTAACCGCATTGAGGGCCACCACATCGCAGCCCACACAACGGTCGATGCGGCGCCACTCCCCCTGCTCATCCTGCGCTTCCAGGTGGATGGACAGCTGACCCATGTTGCGGGCGCTCAGGACGAGGGTGTCCGGGCCGTCGTTCATCAGGTACAAGTTATAGCCCCGGTACTTCTCCTGGAAGGGCCATTTGAAATACCAGGCGCGGAGGAATCTGGCTTTGCCGACAAATGGCCGCATCCACCAGCGCATTTTATAGGTACAGCGCACTTCGTAGGTCATGGGCACCCGCCCATCCGCATCGTATGGCAGCAGTTTCTTTGCAGGCAACTGGCCGGACTGCCATATTACCTTGCCGTCTTCCCGGATGTAGCTAATCTCCCGCCCTTTTTTCACGGCAATAACAGTGGGCGTGTTGTGTGGCGCCCCCTCTGTGTACTGGGGTAATACCTGGCTGTAAACCGGAGGCAACAGCACCCCTTTTTCCGCATTCAGCAGCCCAATTCGCGCCGGTTCTCCTTTTTTCTTTATGCCGAAGGTGGCCAGGTTGCCACTATACAGGCTGTACAGCTGCGCCCCTTCGATGGTATCCAGCGCCCGCAGGCCCGGCGCCGGGCTCTTAAGGCCGTTCGTGTCGAAGCGTACCCAACTGCCGGAAGCTTCCCGGCCGTAAAGGTAAGTGCTATTCGCCGCCTGGGAAAATGGCCTTAGTTGCTGCAGGGGCGCTTCGGTGCAGCATAGCCCCTGCTCATTGGCCAGCCACACTCCCCCGGTATCCCGGTAGCGGATGGCCGCCAGCCCATGGCCGAGTGGCTGGATGTCAATCGTGGTGTCTCTTTCCAGCAGCCATTCTCCCTGACGGTTCAACAGGTTGCGGCAGAATTGGCCTTTTTCATTCTGGTAGGTTGCGAAAAAAAGGCGCCCGTCCGGGCCGGGTGAGATATTCAACAGCTGGCCGCCTGGCCGGCCGATCGCCCGGATGGCCTCGCCGGCAGTATCGATGAGGTGATAATCGGTGTATCCAGTAGTTGTATCGTACCGGCTGGCCAGAGCCTGTCCCTGAAAGAAAGGCCAAACCTTCCTGAATTTTCCAAAGGGAACCGCCACCTGCCCGCTGGTGTCGATGACGCCGTATTGAATACTCCTCAGGCCATTGGAGAGCGTTGTAACCCGCTCAATACCGATGTAAGGCCCCTTTTTCCAGCCCAGGTTGTCTCCCGGGGGGAGTTTTAGTTCCTTACCGTCGAGGGAGAGAAGCAGGCCGCCACCCTCCTCCTGTTGTAAAACGCCGTATTGATCGAGCTTTCGCCGGCTCCAGACATTGGTGTTCCATTCAACGCCATCTTTGTCCACCCAGCATTCCTGCCCGTTTCTGCCCACCCGCGCCAGCTCCTCCACAAAAGGGGAGGCATAGTCGTACCTCGGCTCAATGGCCCAGCGCCCCAGCGTATCAATAAAGCCCCAGTATGCTTCCTCTCGTGCCGGCGCCAGTCCATGCGAGAAATGGCCCACATTTCGGAAACGGGGTTTGATGATCACTTCCCCTTTCCCGTCGATGAAGCCGTAACGGAAATTCTCGAAAATAACGTAGCGGTTGTCCTGGTTAAAAAGCAGGAAGGGCAGCGCGATCAGGAGGAGCGTAGTGATGGGTTTCATGAGCTTTGTTTTCCGTAGAAGTAAAAATACAAAACTCCTGACAGCTATATTGCCAGATGCAGGGACAAAGCAGGGCAATGGCATTTAATGAAAATAATCAATTGCGGAAGGAAAAATCACCGTTTTTTGCCTCGATCCTAGCGCCTCCGCTGAGTGGCTTCAGCGCTCGCGAAAAGGAAGAACGCTGCTTTTTCCTTCATTTCCCTTTAGGGTTAGGGCAAAATGAAGGAAAAAATTTTAAATGCGATTGCCCTGAGGGACAAGCTCTAAATGGTGTGAAAGGAGGGGGGCAGGCTGCGCCGATTGTGGCTGTAACCTTCCAGCGCCTGCCTGCTGTGCCAGCGGCCGGCAGGTTTTCAAAACCTGGAAGAGTTTTGCCAGTAGTAACAAAAAGAGCCCTATCCAGCATCTCCGATAAACGCTGCCGGGTTATAGCTAAACAGGGCCGCCTCGGAAACCCGGCAGGTTGATCACTTCTTTCCCGCTCCGGGCTTGGCCTTTGTCGCCTTTGTCTTTGTTACCTTAGCCTTAGGTTTGGCCGGCGCCGCCTTGGGTTTGGCAGCTGCTTTTTTCCGGGTTGCCGGTTGCGCTTTCTTATCCAGTTCCAGGACGACGATACCCAGTGGAGGCAGCTTGATGGAAGCGTTATACGGGCGCCCGTGCCAGGTTTCCTGTACGGTTTTTAATGCTCCTTTGTTCAGGTTTTCGCCGGAACCGCCAAAAGCATGGCCGTCGCTGTTAAGAACTTCTTTCCAGGCGCCGGGCAGGGGCAGGCCGATCTTATAGTTGTCCCGAACAACAGGCGTGAAATTGCAGATCACGGCTACCGGTTTATCCTGGTCGTGCCCGTAGCGCAGATAGGAAATGGTGCTGTTCTGGTAATCGCCGTGGTCGATCCACTGGAAGCCTTCGGGGCTGAACTGTTTCTCGGTCAGCGCCGGGCAGTTCCGGTAGTAGTTGTTCAGCTCCTTGATCCATTTTTGGATACCATTGTGGTATTCGTATTCGGTGAGCCACCATTCCAGGCCTTTTTCGATGTTCCATTCGCTGGTCTGGCCAAACTCGCCGCCCATGAAGAGCAGTTGGGTGCCCGGGTGGGTAAACATGTAACCGAAGAGCAGGCGCAGGTTGGCGAAGCGCTGCCATTCGTCGCCCGGCATGCGCTGGATAAGGGAGCCTTTACCGTGCACCACCTCATCGTGAGAGAGGGGCAGCATGAAGTTCTCGCTGAAGGCATAGACGAGGCTGAAGGTGATCTCATTGTGGTGGTACTGCCTGTGGATGGGGTCGTGCTTGAAATAGCTGAGCGTATCGTGCATCCAGCCCATCATCCACTTCTGGCCGAAGCCCAGGCCGCCGGTGTAGGTTGGGCGGGAGACGCCCGTCCAGGCTGTGGACTCTTCAGCGATGGTGATGGCGTCGGGGTATTCTTTATAGACGGCTTCATTGAATTCTTTGAGCAGGGAAATCGCTTCCAGATTTTCATTGCCCCCGAACTCGTTGGGAATCCATTCGCCTTCTTCCCGGGAGTAATCCAGGTAGAGCATGGAGGCTACGGCATCTACGCGGAGGCCATCTACGTGGTAGCGTTCCAGCCAGAAGAGAGCGTTGGAAATGAGGAAAGAACGGACCTCGTTGCGGCCGTAGTTGAAGATGCAGCTCTTCCAGTCGGGGTGGAAACCCTTGCGCGGGTCGGCATGGTCGTAGAGGTGAGTGCCGTCGAAGTCAGCCAGCCCATGAGCGTCAGCCGGGAAGTGGGAAGGCACCCAGTCGAGGATGACGCCGATGCCAGCCTGGTGGAAGGCGTCCATCAGGTACATGAAGTCCTGCGGCGTGCCGAAGCGGCTGGTGGGGGCGAAGTAGCCGGTGATCTGGTAGCCCCAGGAAGGGAAGTAGGGGTGTTCCATCACAGGCAGGAACTCCACGTGGGTGAAGCCCAGATCCTTCACGTATCGGACCAGCTCGTCGGCCAGTTCTTTGTAGCTCAGGCTTCGGGTTCCGCCATGGATTTTTTTCCAGGTGCCGACGTGCACCTCATATACGGAGTAGGGCTTGTCGAGCCCTGCAATGTTTTTGCGGGTTTCCATCCAGGCCTGGTCCTTCCAATCGTAGTCGTTGTCCCAGACGATAGAAGCGGTATTGGGCGGGATTTCCCAATACAGGGCGAAGGGGTCGCCCTTCTGCAGGTGGCGGCCGTCCTTGGCGTGGATGTGGTATTTGTACAACTCTCCCTTACCGATACCCGGGATGAAGCCTTCCCAGATGCCGGAACTGTCCCAGCGCGGGGTGAGCGGGTGGCTGTCCCGGTTCCAGTAATTGAAATTACCGATCACGGAAACGCCCTGTGCATTGGGCGCCCAAACGGCGAAGTAGGTGCCCCACTGTCCATCCACTTCGATGACGTGGCTTCCCAGTTTTTCGTAGATCTTGTAGTGTTTTCCGGCGCCGAACAGGCTGGTGTCAAAGTCGGTAAGTAAGCTGTGGTTGAGGACGTTTCCCATAAAGATGCGATTGGTTGTTCTCTTTGTTTCGGCAAAGGTACAAAATATATGCAGAGGTGCGGCAGGTTTGTCATTTATGGGCTTGCTATATTTTTAAGGTAGGCAACTTTGTGTACATTTTCCCGGCCGGGCAAATTTTTCTCCGGACTTGCGGCCCTTCCGGAGGCTTTTTTGTCCAACGAAGAAAAATTTCATCCAATGAGAATCTTAAAAAGCCTATTCGCGATGGCCATCACCGTTATGGCATTCGCCTGTAGTTCCGGGCCGGCGCAGGATCAGCTGCAGCCCGCCGAACAGATGTCTAAAGAACAACAAATTGCCCGGGGCAAATACCTGGTTGACATTGGTGGCTGTAACGACTGCCATTCGCCCAAGAAAATGGGTCTTAAGGGCCCGGAGCCTGACCCGGAACGCCTCCTGTCGGGCCACCCGCAGAACGAACCCCTTGCCCATGTCGATACCTCGGAAATCAGATCCTGGGCGTTGTTCTCTCCGGGTCTGACCGCCGCCGTCGGACCCTGGGGCGCCTCCTTCGCCGCCAACATCACGTCCGACGATACCGGCATCGGCCTTTGGACGGAAGAACAGTTCATCAAGTGCCTCCGCGAAGGCAAGTACAAAGGCCTGGACGGCAGCCGCCCGCTGCTCCCTCCCATGCCCTGGCCCAACTTCGCCCAGATGTCGGATGAGGACCTGAAGGCAGTCTTCGCCTACCTGAAAAGCACCAAGCCGGTGCGCAACATCGTACCGGCGCCGGTTACACTGGCAGAACTGAAGTAAGAGCCTTTTCGGATTCTTTCCATCAAAAACAAACTTCAAACAGGTGCTGATTGGATAGATCACGGGCGCCATGGCTCAGAGATCTGACATCGGGCAATGGCGTCCACTGTTGCGTGAGTTTCATGCCCCAATCACTCCGCCGCCGCTCTCCTCAACCGGTCATTGATCGCCCGGCCCAGGCCTTCTTCCGGCAGCAGTTCCGCCAGGATGACATCGAGCCGAAGGGCATCGAGGCGGCGCATGCCGGCGAAAAGGTTGCGGGCTGCTTCGGCCAGGCCGCCGGAAGGAGAAAGGACGATCTGGCGGCTGGCCGGGATGCCGGAAGCTGCCTCCCGGAAGCGGATGGCGCCCACCTTTTTGCCGGGATACCGGAGCAGCAGGTTCTCAACATCGCCCAGCACCACCGGAGCGGATGGCGCGTAATGGCTCCTGAGCATGCCCGGCGCGGCGGGGTTGGAAGCGGAATGAGGGCGGACGGCCACTGGCCCGGCAACGGCCTCGATGTCTTCCACCGCAATGCCGCCTTTGCGGTAAACCACCACCATCCCCTCTTCGAAACCTACGATCGTGCTTTCCACCCCCACCCGGCAGGGGCCGCCGTCGAGGATGTAGGGGATCTTGTCTCCCAACTGGTCTTCGACATGCCGGGCGGTGGTGGGGCTGATGTAGCCAAAGGGGTTGGCGCTGGGGGCTGCCAGCGGGAAATCGAGGGATGCCAGCAATTCGTGTGCCATAGGGTGGGCCGGGATGCGGACCGCCACCCGGGCAGAGCCGGCGGTGACGATATCCGGTATGATCGCGGCTCTGGGAAGCAGTAGGGTGAGTGGCCCGGGCATAAAGCGCTGTGCGAGCTGCCGGGCTGCTTCCGGCATTTCGGTGGTTAAGCCGGCAATGCGCTCCACACTGCTCGTGTGAACGATGAGAGGGTCAAAAGAAGGGCGGTTCTTTACTTCAAAAATGGTGGAGGCCGCCTTTGGGCTCAGGGCATTGCCCGCCAGGCCATAGACGGTCTCGGTAGGGATGGCCACGACGGCATCCGCTTTTAATAATTGTATCGCGTATTGAAGGTCTTTTCCGATCATGGTGTGCAGCCTTTTCCAGCCGGTTTCCGGCGGGGCGGCAAAGTTCCTTTATTTTTTGCAAATTATTTCACCGCCTCAGGCGTAATTTTCCGAGCTGTGTAGGTGGAAGGCACTTCCGCAGTGCCTTCCACCTTTCCCGAAGGCATCTTATCTTCGGTTATCCAGGTACCGAAACCCCGCCCATACCATCAGGCAGAACCCCATGATCAGGTACCAGAGCGTGGAGAATCCAAAATGTTCCGCCACCTGCAGCCCGATAGTAGGGGCGGCAATATGAGCCACCGAATAGGCAATGGAGAACAGGGCCATGTACTGCCCGCGGTTCCTGTCGTTGGTGAAGTTCAGCGCCATGGTCGCCAGGAAGGGCAGGCTGAGCATTTCTCCCACCGTCATCGTTATCATGCAGGCGACGGCCATTCCCATGACCGGGCCGAAGAGGTTGAACAGCAGGTAGGACCCACCGATCAGCAAGGTGCCGACGCTGACGAGTTGTGGGATGCGGAAGCGCTTTTCCATTACAAAGATCAGCGGCATCTCGATGATGGCTATGAGCAGGCCGTTCATGGCCATCAGGCGGCCGATCATAGCCTCGTCTATGCCTACTTCCTGCTTGAAGAAAACAGGCAGAGTGCCGAACAACTGCATGAAGGCAATGGCATTGAGGAATGCCAGCAACAGAAAGAACAAAAATGCCCGGTCTCGATAGGCCGAACCGTTCGCCAGTACAGGAGCCCCGCTTTCCTGGCCATGGCTGCTTTCCGGGAGCTGCCGCTCCGGCAGGGCAAAACGGAAGAACAGAGCAGCAGCCATACAGGTGAGCCCATCCGCCCAGAAAAGCAGCCCGTAACCTAATCTGGCAGCCAGCAGCCCCCCGATGGCCGGCCCGATGGCCCACCCCAGGTTGATGGCGAGGCGCAACAGAGCCAGCGCCCTGGTGCGGTTTTCCGGCCGGCTGTAGGCAGCAACCGCCGACATGTTGGCCGGCCGGAAGGCATCGGCAATGGTGCTGGTCAGAAAAACCATCGTGCAGATGGCCGGCAGGCTATTCACATATCCCAATGCGATAAAGGCCAGGCCGCTCAGCAGCAGCGACCAGAACTGCACCTTGTAAAAACCAATGCGGTCGGTCAACTGCCCGCCAATGTAGGACCCCAGAACGGAGCCCGCGCCGAAGCAGCTCATTACCCACCCAGCCTGCCCCAGGCTGTATCCCATAACCTGAGTCAGATATACAGACAGGAAAGGGATGACCATGGTGCCACTGCGGTTGATGAGCATCACGGCTGACAATAACCAGATTTCCCGCGAAAAACCGCGGAAGGAGCTTCTGTATAGGGATAGCGTTCTCTGTACCATGTCGGGTGATGGTTTGCAGCAGGGAATTGCAGAGAGCCCGGGCCTGCGGAACAGAACCCGGGCGATCCACTTTATGCCGGTTTTCAATCTGTTCTAAACTTTACCGCAATGCGGCGGGAATAGTTCCTCTAAATGATCCCGTTGTGATAAATTGTTAGCGGGGAACGTTTTTTATCGGCCGGGGCAGGCTTCCAATAGGCCAGTGAAACCATTAATATAGCAGGAAGCTGCAACCGGCCGCACTGATTCGCCGTCTAACTGGACAGGGCAGTCCACCATTTCCAATGAGCACATCAGGAAAAATTGGTGAGTTGTAATACCTAATGGATTTGCCGTCGTATATTCGGATTGCCCTCTCATCAAATGGAATAGATATGAAATACGGGTATAGATATAGTTTTGCCCTGCTGGCTGCATTTCTGGCGGCCGCCGGCCTTTCTGCCCAGGCTCCCGTCGGCGCCGACAGCCTGAAAGCAGGCCAACAAGTGGAGCGGCCGCAAGAGCAGCAACCACCTGAAAAGAAAAAGAAGTTCAGGATCAGGATACCCAAAATAAACCTGGAACAGGAAAGAGACAGCCTGGTGCGGGTGGGAGAACAGCTCTTTGAAAAAGCCAGGGGGTTCGTCGATAAGGTAGAAATCCCTCCGGTCAAAGAGATCATCCGCCCCAACCGCGAGATCAGCCCCGATGAACAGGTGGCGCTCGATTCGGCCATGAGGGCAATGGATGAGGCCCTGCAATACCTGGAAAAAGAGGGAGACGCCGCAACGGTCAACATCATCAAAGAGACAATGGGGGCCGTTCACCAGGCCAGCGGAAGCAATAAGGTTGCCCTGGATACTTACCAGGAAATACTGGAAGCCGCCGAGCTTTCCGGCGACAGGGAGCGGATCGCCAATGCCAGGTTCAATATCGGAAATATTTATGCCGGGGAAGAGAACTACCGCAAGGCGCTGAAATACTACGAAGAAGCCCAGGGGTTATACCGGGAGCTTTCCAGAGGTAGCCGCAACCCGGCGGTGGAAGAGAAACTCCCCCTGCTTTACGTCAATATGGGTAAGTGTTACCAGGGGTTGGGGCAGGCGGACAAGGCCATGGAATACTACAACCGGGCTTTGGCCGCCAGCGAAAAGATCGGGGACAAAGAAGACAGCGGTTATGCATTTAACAGCATTGGCGCTCTTTATCGGGACAGGAAGGACTGGCGCAAGGCGCTGGAGTTCCATCAGAAAGCCCTTGCCCGTTATGATTCTACCGGCAATGAGTATGGCAGGGCCGTGGAATACAACAATATGGGAGGCATATTCATGGAACAGGGCGAGCTGGCGCGGGCCGACGCCCTTTTCCGGAAGAGCCTGGAAGTGGCGCAGGCCGCCCGGTCGAGAGAGCAGGAGAAGGAAGCTTACCTACAGCTGTCGAAAAATGCGGAGAAAAAAGGCCAGCTGAACGAAGCACTGAGTTATTTCCAGCGTTATCAGCAGCTCAAGGACAGCCTGGCGCAGGAAGAAAGGAAACGCCAGATGGCTCTGCTCGAAAGCCGGTATGACTCGGAGAGAAAAGAAGCCCAGATCCAGCGCCTGGAAAAAGAGAACGCCCTGAGCGAGCTGAACGCCCGCCGACAGCGTTACATCAGGAATATCGCCCTGGGTGGCGCCGGTTTCATGCTGCTGATGGTGTTCGCTTTCTGGCAGCGCAACCGTTACCGGCAGGCAAAGGGAAAAGCAGCCCTCGAAGAGCAACGCGCCGCCCAGCTCCAGAAGCTGGACCAGCTCAAAGACGACTTCCTGGCCAACACTTCTCACGAGCTGCGCACCCCCCTCAATGGCATCATCGGCCTGGCGGAATCCCTGCTGGAGGGCGCCGGAGGTAAGCTCCCGAAGGAGGCTTTCAATAACCTCAGCATGATCGCCAACAGCGGCCGCCGCCTCTCCAGCCTGGTCAACGACATCCTCGATTTTTCCAGGATCAGAAAAAATGACCTGCCGCTGCAGCTCCGCCCCGTTGACCTTTATTCTGCTACCGATGTGGTGCTCGCGCTCTCCCGGCCGCTTGCCGAAAGCAAAAACATCAAATTGTACAATCAGATACCCCGGCGGATACCTTTGGTGGAAGCCGACGAGAACCGCCTGCAGCAGATCCTGCACAACCTGGCCGGCAACGCCATCAAATTTACCGAGGACGGATCAGTACGGATCACTGCCGAGGAGCGGGAAGATTGCGTGGCCGTCACGGTCTCGGATACCGGTATCGGCATTCCTGCCGACAAACACGAATCCATCTTTAATGCTTTTGAACAGGGCGATGGCTCTGCCGCCCGCGAATACGGGGGCACCGGGCTGGGCCTGACGGTGACCAGGCAACTGGTCGAATTGCAAAAAGGAACCATCAGTGTTGAGTCGGAGCCCGGCAAAGGCAGCCGGTTTACCTTCACCCTGCCTAAAAGCTCTTCTGAGGAAAGGCTGGCGCCCCACCTTGAGGAAACAGCAGGCAGAGGCACACCGGTAGGAAGGCTCCACGACAGCGGATGGGATGAGGCCGTCACCATGGGCGCTGTGGCCGAACTGCCGGAGATAGCCTCCGCTCCGGTTGAGAATACCACCCGCATTCTCATTGTCGATGACGAGCCGGTCAACCTCAAAGTACTGGAGAACCACCTGCGCCTTCAGGGGTTTGTGGTGGAAAAAGCCGGCAATGGCAGCCAGGCCCTGGAGATCATCCAGCGGAGCAAACCCTTCGACCTGGTTATCCTGGATATTATGATGCCCAAGATGTCGGGCTATGAGGTGTGCAAAAAGATCCGCGAATCCTATCCGCCCAGCAACCTGCCCATCGTACTGCTGACCGCTAAAAACCGGGTGGCCGACCTGGTGGAGGGCTTTCAGGCCGGCGCCAACGATTACATCACCAAACCTTTTTCGCGGGATGAGCTCCTGAGCCGTATCCGCACCCACCTCAACCTCTGCCGCATCCACCAGGCATCCGGAAAGTTTGTTCCCTTTGAGTTCCTGCGCTCTATCGGGCGGGAAAGCATTACCGATGTACGGCTGGGAGACCAGGCGGAGAAGATCGTTACCGTTCTGTTCTCCGACATTCGCGATTACACCAGCCTGGCTGAAACCATGAGCCCCTCCGATAATTTTCAGTTCGTCAAATCCCTCAATGGCCGCATGGGGCCCCTCATTCAGGCCCGGCAGGGGTTTGTCAACCAGTACCTTGGCGACGCCATCATGGCCATCTTTCCGAGCCAGCCGGACAATGCCCTGCAGGCCGCCATCGACATGCAGCACAACCTGAGCCTTTATAACCGGGAGCGGTTGAAAAAAGGCCGAAAATCCATACAGGTCGGCATCGGAATGCATACCGGCCCACTGGTCATGGGAGTGATCGGCGATGACCACCGCATGGACGCCGCCACTATTTCCGACACGGTCAATACGGCTTCCCGGGTGGAAAGCCTGACCAAATATTACGGCGCTTCCATCCTGCTGACACAAGACAGCCTCGGCCTGGCCGAGGCTGTGGATTCTTTCAACCTGCGCTATCTGGGGCAGGTGCAGGTCAAAGGCAAATCGGAGCCGGTCGGCATCCTGGAGTGCATCGATGGCGACCTGCCGGAACAGGCGGAAAAGAAATTATCCACCATGGGCCTGTTCCAGGAGGGGCTGGAGCTTTACCTGGGGAAGGATTTCTCCGGTGCGTTGAATGCCTTCCAGCGTGTTCTGGCCGAAAACCCGGGCGATAGGATCGCTCAACACTTCCAGTCCAGAGCCGTTCGCTACATGAATGAGCCTGTACCGGAGGACTGGACAGGTGTGGAGATGATGAGGGGGAAGTAGGGGGGAGAGGTGTAAAAGTGGAAAGGTGGAAAGGTGTAAGAGTTGTAAGTACCTGGACAATTCTAGCTATACCTACTCTGCTTCGGATTTTGAGGCGCTAATGCCTTTTTCTGGGGTTCCGGATTCATTGTTGAATGGTTGGATTGTTTGATTGTTTTTGTCCAGGCACTTAATACTACTTTGTTAGTTTAAACTATTTTTTAATATATCACCCTCCATTCATCCGGTTTGCCAAAGCGTACAGTCTGCAATTATACCCCTCTGGAGGGGTCGAGCGCAGCGAGGGGGAGGAAAATCCGGGACATTACATTATGATTATTTCTAAAGTGACAAAGTAGAATTAAGAGTAAGGGTTAGTGGTAGCAGTGTGGGGGGGATAGTTCAAATAAGTGTATCCGCGTTGCCATAATCCGCTGTTTTACAGGGAAATAAGACTCATCTTCGCACCGCTCTGCCGGGTAAAAACTCAGAAACCAGGAACTTTGAACAGTCCCACAAGGAGGGGCAGGAGGCCCGGAAAGTTGAACTATCCCGCCAATCGGGACCGTTCATAGTTCCTGGTTTCTGAGTTCCTTGTTGCCATGGAAACCAGCGGGTTAGCGTAAGGCAGACACACTTAATTGAACAATCCCCGCGAATCGACGAATCGACGAATTCACGCTCGTCTTGACATCCAGGTGAAAATCAACCAGTCCTGTGGAGTAACGTCAAAAATCCCACCGGTTGTTCCGCCTTTCCACATCCGGCAGCCATTCGTCCGGGTCGATGAGGATTAATTTTACCGGCTTGGCGGGCTGATAGCGGAAGAGGTAAGTATTCCCCTGGTTCCAGATGTCCACGGGTAGCTTTTTACGGGCTTTGGCGCCATCGGCGAAAGTGAATTCCACCACAACCGGCATGGGCATGCCGAGCTTGTTGGCAAGGGTGATGAGCAGGGAACCGTCACCACTTTGGCTGGCGGTAGTGATTTCCTGGTCCAGGTCCTCATCCTGGTAGAACCAGGAGTCCCAGAACCAGTCCAGCTCTTCTCCGGAGGCATTTTCCATGCAGTTGAAGAAGTCTTCCGGCTGAGGGTGTTTGTAGGCCCAGCTTTTGATGTATTGGCGGAATGCGTAATCGAAACGCTCCGGCTCCAGCACGTATTCGCGAAGAAGGAGCAGGGCGATGGCCGGCTTGAAATAAACGATATCGCTAAACCCCCGGCCGATCACTCTCGGCGGGCGCGCCACCGGGCCCAGGCCGGCTTTCATGAACCGTTGCCGCATTGATTTATAGTCGGAGATGTAGGAGTTGTATGCGGCCCCTTTGAAGGCCTGAGCGGCGTAGTAGCCCATGAAGGTGACAAAGCTTTCGTCCATCCAGGCGTGTTGCCGCTCGTTACTCCCTACGATCATGGGAAACCAGTTGTGGGCTACTTCGTGGTCGAGAGTGACCCACAGGCCGTTGCCGCTTCTGTCGTATTCCGTAAAGTGAAGGCCGGGATATTCCATGCCGCCGACCGTGCCTGCCACATTGCACAGGCTGGGGTAGGGGTATTCGAACCACTGGGAGGAATAATGTTCGATGGAAGCTTTGGCGTATTCCGTGGCCCTGTCCCAGCCATCGAGGCTTTCTTTGGGGTAGAACGACTGTATGAGCACGCGCCTGCCGTCGGGAAGTTCGGCTCCGGCGGCATCCCAGATCAGGCCTTTGCCGCAGGCCCAGGCCACATCGCGGGCGTTTTCCATTCTGAATTTCCAGATGCCCCGCTTCCCGCTGCCGACAGGGGCGTCGCCGGCTTCTTCCGGAGGAAGGATAAAAACGGTGGTGTCGCTCTGCCGGGCGGCTTCCAGTTTTTTTACCATGGAACGAGGCATCACCTCGCCGGGGTTGAGCAGTTCGCCGGAGCCGGCAACGATAAAGCCATTGGGCACTTCTATGGTATAGTCATAATTCCCGTAATCGCAATAGAATTCGCCCGGGCCCAGGTAAGGCAGGTTGTTCCAGCCGTTCACATCATCCAGGACGGCCATGCGGGGATACCATTGGGCGATCTCATACACCCAGCCGTCCTTGAGCCGGATGCGCCCCATGCGGTCGGCTCCTTCTTCCGGAACGGTAAAGCTGTAGTCGATGGTTAGGGTGGCCTTATTGCCCTTTGCTGCTAAGGGCACCTTCAGCTTTATCTGCATGCGGGTATCCGTAATGGTGTAAACTGCGGGCAGGCCATTGTAAAAAACGCCCCCGATCTCAAACCCTTTGGTGATGCTGCCTTCGTGCCGGCTGCCTGCCGGGGTGTCGAGCGCACCCCTTGAATCGGCCTTGTATTTGTTCTGGTCCAGTTGCAGCCAGAGGTAATCCAGTGGGTAGGGGCTGTTGTTGGTGTAAGTGATGATTACCTTGCCGATGATCTTATGGAGAGCAGTATCCAGGGAAGCGCGGATCTCGTAATCGGCCCGGTTCTGCCAGTAGCCCGGCCCGGGAGCGCCCAGAGGGGATCGAGTAGCCTGGGCATGGGAAAGTAAGGGAAAAAATAATGCAAAAATAAAGAGGTAGAAAATTCTACGGCTCATCATTGGGTGGGTTTTAAAATTGGCGAAGGTTTCGGCGAAAAACCAAAATTCACCGCCGGCTGCTGGAAGGAGCCGAGGAAGCCGGGCGGTGAATTTTGGCCGGAGGCATTACCTCAGAATGGTCAGGTCTCCGCTTTTTTCCATGGGCATATCTCCCAGGTCGGTTTCGGCGATGTACTGAAGCGTATAGAAATACACCTCGCTGGGCGCCGGTTCGTTCTTGTAGTTTCCATCCCAGCCGATGGCGTCGGGGTCGGTGCTTTCAAATACGAGTGCCCCCCAGCGGTTGTAGATGCGGAGGGTATAGCTGCCTGCCTTGATCCGGCAGTTGGATTCCACATGGCGGTAAAAATCGTTGTTGTTGTCTCCGTTGGGCGTGAAGGCGTTGGGCATTTCGAGCAGGCAGGGGCAGTCGGCATCCGGGGCACGGTCCACGATGGTCGAATATTCTGAAACGCAGGCTCCGAACGTGACCTCAACGGTAACTTCCAGTGGGATGTCGGTTTCCTCCACGGTGAAGGTGGAATCCGTCGTTCCATCCTGCCACAGGTAGGTGGCGCCTTCGGAGAAAGCATTCAGCTCAAGGGGGAAATCGTCTTCGCAGGCCAGGGTGGTGTCGGCAAAAGGGGCAGCCACCAGGCCCGGCACCTCGATGGCCTTAACCAGAGTGTCAGCCCCGCAGTCGGTGGCGATAAGCGTAATGGCGTAGGTGCCGGGAGTACTGTAAACATGGATGGGGTTGGTTTCCGTGGAGGTATTGGCGGCGCCGGAGGCCGGGTCGCCGAAGTTCCAGAGGAAGCCTGCTCCCGGGGTGGAGGTATTGGTAAACCGCGTGGTGTCTCCGGCGCAGCCCACCGTGATCCCGAAGTCGGCTTCGGCGGAGCAGCGGTTGGCGTATGCAATATCGCTATTGGAAAAGTATCCTGTGCCGATGGCCGGCTGGGAGAGGATGGCCCCGTCTGCAAGGGAAACGGTAAACAGCCGGGCCATATCATTCCCATCCAGTCCGGAGAAGGTATAGGCCTGCCGGCTGGTGCTCAGGCTGTGGCTGTTGGCCAGGAACCCGCCTGAGGTTATCGGGCCGCCAAGGGTGGTGAGGTTGCCGGTTGAAGGGTCAAATCGGGCAAAAAAGGCTGAGCCCATGTCTAACAAACCATATAACAACCCCTCCCGGCAGTTGTATTTCATGTTGCTGAAGGAAATATCATCTCCAAAGTCCAGGGAGATCAGTTCTTGGCCCGTTTCAGTGCTGACGGCATGAAGGCGAAGGCCCAACGGCTCGAAGCTGATGAAAAACAAGCGGTTGTTATAAGGGTCAATGGTGGGAGTAGTGAAGTCTATATTTGGTGGCGTGAGCGCGGCAATGGCGTCGGCTGCACCGTTCGCAGGGTCTATGGAAACGAGGTTATTGCCCTCGTCGATGGTATAAAGCAGGCCGTTCAGGCAGTGGAAGTCCAGAAAACGGGGTTGAAAACTCAGGATGGAAGTACTGAGGATCTCTCCGGTATTGAGGCCGATTGTGGTTAATATGGTTCCGGTGGTAGTGTCAACCGATACCAGGAAGAGGCGGCTGCCTTCCACATCCACCGCTACCGTACCCGGGATCAGGGCGCCATCAAAAACGGCATTGCCGGAAATGGCGGTGCTGATGGCCGTATTGGGGTCAAGGGTGGCGAGGCGGTTGTTGTCGTCCAGGTGGAAAAGCTTTCCGACATTCTGGGCGGAGGCCTGGGCGAGGCACAATACGAGCAGAGATAGTAGCGTAAGGTTCTTTACCATCGGGATTATTGTTTTTTATTTCCTTTTTCGATCTGCAAATGTAAGGATAATAGGCCTGGATTTTTAACGCAGAAAAGATACTATTGTTACCTCAGACGAACTTCCGCATCTCCCCGCCGATCTCTTTGAAGCGGCGGATGGTGTCTGTGGGGTTTTCCGATTTGAAAATAGCGCTGCCCGCAACCAGCACATCGGCCCCGGCCTGGAGGACCTTTTCGGCATTGTGCAGCCCGATGCCGCCATCGACCTCGATCCGGGCGTTCAGGTTGCGAATGGTCAGCCTTTCCCGTAGGCGCTGGATCTTCAGCAGGGTATTATAAATGAACTTCTGGCCGCCGAAGCCCGGGTTGACGGACATCAGCAGGATGAGCCCCACTTCTTCAAGTATGTCTTCCAGTAAGCTGACGGAGTTATGCGGGTTGATGGATACGCCGGGAATGGCGCCGGTTTCTTTGATCTGCTGCACGACCCGGTGCAGGTGGGTGCAGGCCTCATAGTGAACCGTGATCACATCGGCGCCGGCATTGCGGAACTGCTCGATGTATCTTTCCGGTTGCCGGATCATAAGGTGGACATCCAGCGGTTTGGTGGACAGTTGCCTGACGGCCTCGATGACCATCGGCCCGAAGGTGATGTTGGGCACGAAATGGCCATCCATTACATCGAGGTGCAGCCAGTCCGCCTGGCTTTCATTTACCATAGTGACTTCTTCTGCAAGGCGGGTGAAATCGGCTGCGAGGAGGGATGGAGCTACTAGATGCTTCATGGAGGGTCTCCGGGTTATATTGTTTAATTATAACTATTCAGGTTTTATGGTATTTCGGTGTTTCGGTTTTACGGTTGGCTCAATGCAAGCCAAGGGTTCATCCTGACGGCCTCCGGGAGTGGGCTGGCCGCAGCAATACCGCAACACCACAAAACCGACATACCTAAACAGCTACGTTTAATTATATTGCCGCCCGGGTGCGGGCTGCCAGCAAAGGGCCATTGCGGGCAAAGATATAAAAAAAACCGGCCCCGCATGCGGGGCCGGTTTTCAAAAGAGCTTTGAGAGGCTATCTACATACCAAAAAACAAGGGCATCCGTTGATGCCCTCGAAAAATTCATGAGATTATAATTGCATTCGTGGGATCACAACTGATTGAATGCGCCGCGTTGAGGGCGCTATGGATTATAATTTGTTAGCAGCGAGCCGTATCTGAATTGCTTGTGTGTGATTATAATTTGTTAGTAGCTGCTTTTGCCTTATCGGCTTTTCTTTTTTGCACAATACAAAAGTCATAAACTCTCTGCTCAATGTGAAGTACAATTAATGGTATTACTGGATTGGTTTGTTTTTTATTATTTAATTAATATGTTGTTTTTCAATAATTTATGAGTTTATTTTTATGGGGTTTGTGTATTTTTGAGCCTGTTTTTTTATTTTTTGCCTGAAATTATCTCCAATAATTTTTCCCGTTTTTTACATAGCCGGCCCTATAGCGGGGCGGGCGAATGTAGCCGGCGGCCACCTTTCCCGGGAAAAGCGCAACTTATCAGGAAGATACCCCGTAAAAAGAAAAGAGTGCTGCTGCAAGGTGGCAGAGCACTCTTTTCCAAGGTGTTCATGAGACAATAATTTGTTAAAGCCCCTGAAGGGCAGAGGAGCCGGGAAAACCCCGGCCCGGTTCATAGGGTAATTTGTTAGTAGTATTGTTTTTCGGCGGCCGGTTAAGCGGATAAATAGTGCCGGGCTGCCGTTGTCTTTGGAATTAAAATATGCTAGTAGTGAGTCACGGTACGTTAAAAAAGCGTTGTTTATAGTGTTTCATCGTGATTACAATACAAATGTCGCTCAAAAAAAGAGGATACATAAGTACATTTTTGTATATTTCTGCCTGTAAAGGGTGGGGAGGTCGTATGTAATTTGCTGTTTTATAGTCTTTTGCGTTAAAAAGAAACTGAATTACTGGAATTAAACTCTGGTTTATTATGCATCAAAGCCGTCTGGTAAAACACATTCGCGAACTTTCTTCAAAGGACAGGGAACGTTTTCTTCAATTTGCCAACTCTCCGTATTTCAACCAGCATGAGAAAACCCAGCAATTGCTGGCTCTGATCCTGGAGCGCCTTGATGATCCTCCCCGGAAGCTGGAGAAACCCGTCGTATTCCGGGCGCTTTTCAAGGGTGAGCCTTACAACGAGCAGCAGTTGCACAACGTCATGTCCTATCTCAAGAAGCTGTATCATGACTTTCTGGCCTATGAGCAGTTTGGCCTAAAGCGGCACAACACACGTTTATATACCCTTCAGGCTGCTTATGAGCGGCACCAGTTTGACATCATGACCAACCGCAGCAAGCAGCTTCAGAAAAAACTCAAAGAGGATTCCGTTCACGACAGCCATTACTATTATATCAATTATCACCTCAACAATATGCTGGGGTATTACAGCGGCCACTATTTCGACCGTTCGGAGACCGATACCTTCCAGCAGATGCTCGATAACCTGGACAAGTATTACATCGTGGAGAAACTGCGCAATTGCTGCCACCTGACAGCCAACTCCATTATGATGAATACGACCTATAATTTTCGGATGCTGGACGGGCTCCTGCGGTATCTGGAAGGCCATTGGGACGACTACAAGGACGACCCGGCCATAGTCCTCTATTATACGGTGCTGATGAGTATGAACGATGAGCAAAACCCCGACCACTATCAGCAAATGAAGCGCATGCTGGAAAAGGATATGAAATACCTTTCTCCGGATGACGGCCGGGACCTCTACAGCTTTTCCTACAATTACTGTATCCGCATGATCAATGCCGGAGACAGTGATTACCTGGTGGAATTGTTCCAACTCTACAAGCAGGGCCTCAAACAGGGGCTGGTGCTGGAAAAAGGCATGATCTCGGAATGGGACTACAAGAACATCGCTACCCTGGGCAGCCGGCTGCAGGAGTTCGAATGGACCGAGCAGTTCCTGAACGAGTTCCGGGAAAAGCTCCCGCCGCACCGCCAGGAAAATGCCTACAATTACAACCTCGGCAACCTGTATTACAACAAAAAGATGTACAACGAGGCGCTTTCCGCCCTCCTTCTGGTACAGTTTACCGATGTGAAGTACCACCTCAGCACCACCTTCCTATTGTTGCGTACCTATTACGCGCTGAAGGACACCGAAGCGCTGCTGTCGCTCATTGAGACCTTCCGCATTTACGTGATCCGCAACCGGAAGATCACCACCGAACAGAAGAGGGGATATACGAACTTCCTGCGCTTTGCACGGCGGCTGGTCCTCCTCAAACACCACGCTTCCACCTATTCCCGAAAGGCGCTGGATGAGGAGCTGGCCAAGCTGGCCCAGAAGGTCGAATCAACGGATAATGTCATCAACAAATACTGGTTGCTGGAGGAGTGCAGAGGGGAAGCGGTGAGCGTGTATTGATGGCTTTGCCGGCAAACAATCTACGCCGAAGGCGTAACCATCCGGTTATTTCCACATTATGGGGCAAAGTTAATTTCCAACCAAACCAGCACTATATGACTAACCGTTGCAGCGGCTTTGTTTCCGGATTGATTTTGCTCCTCCTTTTCGTCAATACAGTTGAGGTTTCCGCCCAATCTCGAAGAGGGTATGCTCCTCCGCCCCCCAAGCGGGAGTTCCGGGGCGTTTGGGTGGCCACTGTCAACAACCTGGATTATCCTGAACGGCCGACCACCTGGCCCACTGCTCACAAGGAAGAATGGAAGGTGATGCTCCGGAAGCTGAAAGAACTGGGGTTCAATGCCGTGATCTTTCAGGTGCGGCCGGCGGGCGATGCTTTTTACTTATCTGAATATGCGCCCTGGTCCGAATACCTGACCGGGAAACAGGGCCTGCCGCCTTCGCCGGAGTACGATGTGCTGCAATTCCTCGTCGAGGAAGCGCATAAGGAGGGGATGGAATTCCACGCCTGGTTCAACCCCTTCCGGGCTACCATGGGGCTGGATACCACGGCCCTTCACCCGCTCCACGTTTTCAACCGCCACCGCAACTGGGTGGTGCGATACGGGCGCCGGTTCTACCTCAACCCCGGCATCCCTGCGGTGCGTGAGCACGTTCGGGATGTCGTGGCCGAAGTGGTGGCCAAATACGATGTCGATGGCGTTCATTTCGACGACTATTTCTACCCTTATCCACTGGCCAATGAGGCCTTTCCCGACAGCCTGGAATTCAGGGCCTATGGTTCTAAGTACAAAAACATCGGCGACTGGCGCCGCAGCAACGTGGATGCCGTGGTGGAAATGGTGAGCAATTCGGTCCGGGAGATCCGGCCCGATGTCGTATTCGGGATCAGCCCTTTCGGCGTCTGGAGGAATAAGGACAAAGACCCGATGGGGTCCGAAACCAGGGCCAGCATCGGCTCTTACGATGACCTCTACGCCGACGTCCTGGGGTGGTTGCGCAACGGGTGGATCGATTACGTGGCGCCTCAGCTATACTGGAATATCGGTTTTGAGCCTGCCGATTACGCTACACTGCATCGGTGGTGGAGCCTCCACGCTTCGGAAGGGCAGCTCTATATCGGGCATGCCGCCTATAAAGTTGGCAACGACCGGCAGGAACAATGGAGCGACCCCGGAGAGATCGGCCGGCAGCTTACCCTGAGCCGCCGCAACCGCCGCGTCAGTGGTGGCGTCTTCTTCCGGGCCCGGTCGGTACTCGATGACCCGCTGGGGTTGAAAGACTCCCTGCGCGTTTACTATAAAGAGCCTGCTTTGCTGCCGGAACGGCCCGAACTGTCCCTGGGGCTTTTCTCCGCCCCGGACCTCAGGAAGGTGAAGAACAAACGCGGCAAAGCCAGGGTCATCTGGCGGCCCGCCCGGGAAGACAGCGAAAAGCCCCCCAATTATTATGTCGTCTATCGGTTTCCCGGTAATACCATCGGGGATATGGACGATCCCAGGAATATCTGCTATATCAGCTGCATAAACGATTTCAGCAAGAAATTCCAGTACATTGACCCCTCCATCCAAGAGGGCCAGACCTATACCTATTTAGTGACGGCCGCCAACCGCGCCCATAACGAAAGCGCGCCCAGCGAACGGGTAACGGTCACCCGGGAGAATAACCGGGTGAAAAAGTTTAAACCGCCAAAGCGTGGCCGCCGCCGGGGCGGGAACTGACCTGCAGGCTGCCTTTCCTCCTGTCTTATACCGTTTCTCCGAGATGTGAAAAAATAGTTGTTTGTTTTCCTTTTTTGGTGAAAAAACCGGAAATGTTGTCAATTATTTAAGCAAAGTAAACCCCTGGCTCATTCTCTCTGTTAGAATATGTGAAAAAAACAAGAGCAAATGACAATAAAAGACAACTGGCAACTCCTAACACATCCCAAGGCCGAAGAACTGAATGAGCCGGCGAAACAACTACACCATGCTTCCCAATTCGTTGCTGTTTTCGGTAACAGCCTGCTGCCCAAAGCAGCCGACGATTCCCAGTCCAGCATGGTATGGCTTTCGAAACTGAAAGCCCTTGCCGGCCAGGAGGTTAACCTGAAGCGGCGCATCCGTATGGCGTTGCTCTATGAAACGCTGGAGTTGCAACTGATCAATGAGAATGAGGAGGCTCTGGGCGTATTCCCGCTTTCCGGCCAGACCAAGGCGACAGCTCTGAGTTTTGTGCGTACTCAGGCTCGTTCTTTCGGGAAAAAGGCGGATGATATTCAGCCGATCAGCCATTTTGAGCTCCCCGAGCATGAACTGAACAAAGGAGCGCCCTTCCAGATGGCTAACCCCGGTATTTTTCAGGAGCTGGCCCGCTACCGGCACAATGCTCATATTGTCCTCACGGAAATTGCCGGCAAATACGAATATGCGACACCCGTCGCCACGTGGCCCCACCATTTTGACACCGGTAGCGTGATACCCGTCAAATTCGATGACCAGAGCAACCTGCTCAAGACAGTGGGAATAGGCCTGGCGCCGGCCGATGACATAGTGGGCGAGTTTTACTATTATGTCAACCACTGGCAGAAAGACGGAAAAGCAGACTACGATACTTTGCCCAGTTTGCCCGAAGGCGCCGAATGGCATACTAAAAAATGGAAAGGAGCGGTTCTTCCGGCTTCAGAGATCCTGAAGAAAAAATCTGCCGGTGAACAGGCGGCATTTGTGGAGGATTTCCTGCGTTCCGGGATCGAAGCCTCGTTCGGTATTCTGGAAAAGGAGGCCGTTAAAGCCTGATCGTTAAACTTTCTTATCTCAAGGTTATTATTAGAAAAGAGAAAGGCAATATTGCCTTTCTCCTTTCTGATTAATCCTGCACCCAATGATCCTAGCGTTGAGGCTTAGCCAGTGGGGATTTACCTTGTTTTTTGGCATGATCCTCTTTATCAACTCCTGTGTTTCTTTCCACACCGAGAACCAGAAAGTAGAACGTTATTTTGGGAAGCGCGAGGTTCCTGTGCGCATCAACTTCCTGGATTTTCAGGGAAAAACTACCCGATACATCGAAACGGGGCTGGATCACAAGCGAACGCTCATCGTATTCGTTCACGGTGCTCCGGGCTCTTCCAACAACTTTTTCAGTTACCTGGCGGATTCCGCGCTCCTGCGGCGCGCCCGTTTGGTGGCCATTGACCGGCTGGGTTATGGAGAATCAGATCCAGGGCATGCCGAAACATCGATAGCGGTGCAGGCGGAACAGGTACGGAAAGTGGTGGAACAATACCAGGCCGATAGTGTTATCCTGGTGGGGCACTCCTATGGCGGCCCGATTGTCGGCAAGTGTGCAATGGATTTTCCGGAGTTGCTGACAGCCGTCGTTATGCTGGCCCCCGTTAATGACCCGGACAATGAGCCCATTTTCTGGTATTCCCATTTCGGCCGCTGGAAAGCCACCCGCTGGCTGTTGCCGGCTGCTCTGAAGGTGGCCGCCGACGAGAAATTCTCCCATGCTAAAGCTCTGGCTGCCATCGCTGATGGCTGGAAAAAGATCTCCATTCCCGTCATTCACATCCACGGAAAGAAGGATGGCCTTGCCCCTCCTGAAGCAAATGTGGCCTTCAGTAAAGAAAATATTCCACCCCAGTATCTGAAACTGATCTATTTGGAAAATACCGGACATCTTATCCCCTGGACGGATTACGATATTGTGAAGCAGGTTTTGCTGGATCTGCTTGAAAATAAAAGCCCTGATTAAGGTTTTCATCCTTTTTCACCAAAAGATTACCCAAATGACACTCCAAACCAACATCACCCGCGCCCGCGCCATCCTGGATCGATACCGGAAGATCAGGGAGCAAAGCCTCTCCCTTTGTTCGACACTGGAACTGGAGGACTTTGTCGCTCAGCCGGTGGCCTATGTCAGCCCGCCGAAATGGCACCTGGGGCATGTCACCTGGTTCTTTGAAAATTTCATTCTGGCGAAATACCTGGATGGGTATGAGTTGTTCAACGAGCGGCTGAACTATTGCTTCAACAGTTATTACCAGAGCCAGGGGCCCCGCATTCTTCGCAACAAGCGGGGCAACCTCACCCGCCCACCGCTTCGGGAAGTGCTGGCTTACCGCTCGTTTGTCGATGAACACATAGCGCGCCTCCTGGGGCAGTATCACGACAGCGAAGTACCTCAGGATCTGGCAGCGCTCATCGAAGTGGGGCTGCAACACGAACAACAACACCAGGAACTGCTGATAACGGATATCAAATACATTCTGGGGCATAACCCCCTGCACCCTCCTTTCCGGGAGGGCGAGAAGCCGGAGAACGGCGCGGCTGCACCCCTTGAATTCATCGAGATCCCCGAAGGCCTTTATGAGATCGGCTATCAGGGCGATGCTTTCTGCTGGGACAATGAACTGAGCTCCCATAAGGCCTACCTTCACGATTACGCCATTGCCAATCGTCTGATAACCAACGCAGAATACATCGAATTCATAACAGCCGGCGGGTATGATAATTTCGAATACTGGCTGGACGAAGGCTGGGCGTGGGCACAGGAATTGGAAGTGAAGGCGCCGCTGTACTGGTATGAGCAGGACGGCCAGTGGTGGCATTATACGGCCAGCGGACTGCAGCCCGCCGCTCCTCACGAACCCGTAACCCACATCAGTTACTACGAAGCTGATGCCTACGCCCGGTGGCGCGGCTTTCGCTTGCCTACCGAGCAGGAATGGGAAACTGCCTGCCGCCGTTTGTACAAAGAGATACCCCAGGATGGCAATTTTGTGGAATCCGGCGCTTTTCATCCGGCTGCCCAGCAGAGTGCTGAGGACCACCAGATGCTGGGCAACACCTGGGAATGGACGGGCAGCGCCTACCTGCCGTATCCCGGCTATCCGCGTTTTGAAGGCGATTTAGGAGAATACAACGGAAAGTTCATGGTCAATCAGATGGTGCTGCGCGGAGGTTCCTGTGCTACGCCCGTCTCCCACATTCGCATGACTTACCGGAATTTTTTCCACGCCGATGAACGCTGGCAGTTTACCGGCATCCGGCTGGCAAAATGAGATTAGTATGTGCATTTGTATATATGTCTAAGTTGAGCATATTGAATGCCCGAATGCACCCATACACCTTTCCACCCATACACAATTTCACCTTTACACCTGACCAATATGGCAACCACCCAACAACCTCACTCCCAACCCCTTACTGCCTTCGCCAGGGATGTCCTGCAGGGACTCAGCGCTACCCCTAAAATGCTGCCGTCGAAATACTTTTACGATGAGCAGGGTGACAAACTGTTCCAGCAGATCATGCGAATGCCCGAATACTATCTCACCGATTGTGAGCTGGAGATCTTCGAAAACCATAAGGAAGGGATCCTCCAGGCTTTCGGCCACCGGCGTTTTCAGTTACTCGAATTGGGGGCTGGCGATGGAATGAAAACGAAAGTCCTTCTTCGCCATTTTCTGGAGCGGGGAGCCGGCTTTAAGTACCAGCCCATAGACATTTCCCGAAATGTGCTGCTGGAACTGGAAGAGAGCCTCCGGGCCGAGCTGCCGGAGCTGGATGTAAAAAGCCTTGAGGGCGATTATTTCCAGGTGTTGCACGAGCTGCGCGGTGGTGTGCAACCCAAGGTGGTTTTCTTCCTCGGCGCCAATATCGGCAATTATACCCTGGAAAGGGCAGCGGATTTCCTCCGCTCGATTGCCGAGGCTCTGAACCCGGGAGACCTGCTCTTCCTGGGGGTTGACCTGAAAAAGGCACCGGAAGTCATCCTCAATGCCTATAACGACCCGGCCGGCATTACCGCGGCATTCAACCTCAACCTGCTCCGCCGCATGAACCGCGAGCTGGGCGCCAATTTTGAACTGAACGACTTCAAACACTGGGAAACCTACAACCCCATTAGTGGGGAGGCCAAAAGCTACCTCGTCAGCCTGAAAAGCCAGCACGTTTTCATCAAAGCCCTGAACCGGCCCTTTCACTTTGAAGCCTGGGAGGCTATCGAGGTGGAGCTTTCCCGGAAGTACAGCTTATCTGAACTGGAAACGCTGGCTAAAAAGACAGGCTTTGCTGTCCGGCAGCATTTCTTTGATAAGAAAAAATATTTTGTGGATAGCCTGTGGCGGGTGGAGTGAGGGGAGGGGATGTTTGAGGCTTGGTTGGATTGCTGGATTGTTGTCTGGTTGGGAGCTTTGTGGATTGTTAGATTGTTTTCTGATTCAGAGTTAGATTGTCGGAATTGTTAGATTGTTGTCTGATCGGGGCTGTTTGGGGATATTCCTGGTTCCCAGAAACCCAGAAACCAGAAACCAGAAACTATGAACAGTCCAGGGCAATCGCATTTAATGAAAATAATCAATTGCGGAAGGAAAAATCACCGTTTTTTGCCTCGATCCTAGCGCCTCCGCTGAGTGGCTTCAGCGCTCGCGGAAAGGAAGAACGCTGCTTTTTCCTTCATTTCCCTTTAGAGTTAGGGCAAAATGAAGGAAAAAATTTTAAATGCGATTGCCCTGATGAACAGCCCTCCCTCCGGCTGCATTCTCTCAATTCTCTTTATCTTTATGCAGCATGCAAGAACTCAACCCAATACCATGAAAAAAAATACCCTGGCCACCTGCCTGAACCTATACCCTGAAGTATTAATAAACAGGACTAAGTGCCTGGAAAAAAGTTATCCAACCATCCAACCATCCAAAAATGAATCCGGAACCCCGGGAAAAAAGGCCTTAGCGCCTCAAATCCGAAGCAGAAAAGATATAGCTAAAATTGCCCAGGTAATTAAAGCTTCAAGGCAAGCAACCTCAGCCTCAACCTCAACCTTAACCTTAATCCTAACCCTCCTCCTCTTCTCCTGCCAGAATACCCCCCATCAATCCGTACCCACTGAGACCGCCACCGAACTCTACAATGAACTCCAGGCTCAGCTTATCAACGCCCGGCCCGGCGACGTAGTCGAAATACCGGAAGGACGCTACGCTTTCGACCGCCCCATCTCGCTCGATGGAGTGGCCAACGTAACGATCCGCGGGGCGGGGAAGGAAAAGACGGTGCTCTTCTTCAAGGATCAGAAAGTTGGGGCCGAAGGGCTGCGCATTACCGCCGATTCGGTTACCGTCGAGAGCCTGGCGATCATGGATACGAAAGGGGACGCCATCAAGGCGCAGGACTGCAACGGCATTACCATCCGCAACGTCAGAACCAGCTGGAGCGGCGGCCCCGACGAGAATAACGGCGGCTACGGGCTTTATCCGGTCTCCAGTAAGAACGTCCTGATCGAAGGCTGCGAGGCCAGTTATGCTTCCGATGCCGGCATCTATGTGGGGCAGTGTGAGAACGTGATTGTCCGCAACAGCTACGCTCATGAGAATGTGGCGGGCATCGAGATCGAGAACTGCGTCAATTCGGTAGTCTATAACAACCGGGCGGAGAACAACACCGGCGGCATCCTCGTCTTCGACCTGCCGGAACTGCCCGCCGGCAACGGCCGTGGCTGCAAAGTTTACGACAATAAGATCACAGAGAACAACCACAGGAACTTCGCTCCCGAAGGCAACATAGTGGGCATCGTGCCACCCGGAACGGGCATCATCCTGCTGGCAGCCAAAGGAGTGGAGGTGTATGACAATGAGATCACCGGCCACAAAACCATCGGCACCGCCATCGCCAGTTATTACATCACTGAAAAATCCTGGGAGGATGAAGGGTACGACCCTTACACCTACGACATTTTCATCCACGGCAACCGCTACGAGCGCAAGCGCACCGTGCCCGACCTGAGCAAGGACTTCGGCAAGCTCGTCAACTTCCTTTTCCCCGGCAAACCCCAGGATATCCTCTACGATGGCATCCTCGATGACGCCCGCCCTGCCGGCCCCAACCCCATGAACATCTGCATTCAGCAGGAAGATGAGGAGCTGCGTTTTGCCAATATCGATGCTGCCAATGATTTTGATAATGTACAGAAGGAGCTTGAGCCTTATGCCTGCGCGCCCGAGCTTGAATAACCGGACAGGTTTAGATTCAAAAAAAGTATGAAATCAGGAATGCTCAATTTCATACTTTTTCATCGCAGTTGAGATAATCCTAAGAAAATAAAAGCTATGCAGCGCCTCATATACCTTCTCTTTGTCATTACTCTGGCCAACTGCCAGGGCCCGCAGCCTGCGGCCACTGTTCAGTTCGACCCCGAAAAAGTCCCTTATCCTCACCTTTCCGATTATGCTTTCTTCACGGGGGAGATGAAGGAGCTGTCGCCCAACGCCGGTGTGCTGCCTTACGAACCCATCACCCCCCTCTTTTCCGACTATGCCTACAAGTCGCGCTTTGTATGGATGCCGAAAGGGTTGCAGGCTACCGTGAATGGAGAGGGCGTCATCGAGTTCCCGGATCATTCTGTCCTGATCAAGAATTTCTACTATCCGGCTGACTTCCGGGAGCCGGACAAAGGCTGGGATATGGTGGAAACCCGCCTTTTGGTGAAACGGCGGGGAAGCTGGGAGGCTTTCACCTACGTATGGAATGAGGAAGATACCGACGCTGAACTGAATGTGGTCGGCGACTTCCGGAAGGTCAGCTGGACGAATGAGGCGGGAAGGGCGCGGGCCGTAGAATACGCCGTACCCAACAAAAACCAGTGCAAGAGCTGCCACAACCGCAATAAAGAACTCCTGCCCATCGGCCCCAGAGTACGTTACCTGAACAAGGCATTCTCCTACCCTGACGGCAGCGCCGCCAATCAACTGGCCAAATGGCAGCAGGCCGGCATCCTCGCTGCCGGCAGCTGGGCCGAACAATTTGCTCCCCTGCCGGACTGGGATGACCCCCAAAGCGGAACTACTGAAGAAAGGGCCCTGGCCTACCTGGAGGTCAACTGCGGCCACTGCCATAATCCGGAAGGCCCGGCCCATACCACCGGCACGTACCTCACCTCCGATTTTCAGGATGAAAAAGGGAAGCTGGGAGTGTGTAAATCTCCGGTTGCTGCCGGTAAGGGCTCCGGCGGGCGCCTGTTCGGCATCGCTCCCGGGCAACCGGACAGCTCCATACTCGTGTATCGGATGGAGTCGGACGACCCCGGGGTCATGATGCCGGAAATCGGCCGGGCGGCGCCACACGAAGAAGGGATCGCCCTGGTGAGGGAGTGGATCGAGAGGCTGGAAGGAGCGTGCCGGTAGGCGGCAGCGCCCGGAGGCCTTGTTTTTGCCTTGAGCGGTGAAGTGATCCGGGGCTCAGGGCTTTGCTTATGGCGATGGGGTGATGGTTTTGCGGTTTTGCGGTTCTATGGCTTCACGGTGTTATGGTTCCACGGTTTTACGGTTTCATGGTTCTGCTGCCAGCAACCAGAAACCAAAAACCCATGAACCTCCCCCCGTTACTTCCCGTTACACTTTCGTCACAATCAGCGAATCAAAATCAGATATGATGCAAAAGCTCTTTCTTTTTACTATTCTTATGATCAGTGGATACGTTTTACCCGCCCAGGCCTATCTGGAGGGCAACAAAGCAATGAGCCTTGGTGAACACAACAGCTTCACCATCGACTTCAATATAGGGGATGCCGAAACCATTGCTGATCTCTGGGTGGACTACCAAAGAGATTTCAAAGCCAAAAAGCCCAAACTCGACAAAAAGAGTAACGAATATTTTGCCGATGACGCCGAGATCGAAAAGATCAGCGATAATACCATCGATATCTATTCCAAAGTCGCCCGCAAATCGGGAAAAGGCGCTGTCCTGACCATCTGGTTCGACCTGGGCGGCGCTTTCCTGTCCTCTGCCCGCCACCCGGAAAGGATAGCCGGCGCCAGAGAATGGATGGCCGGTTTTGAACAGGTAGTCAAAGCGGCTTTCGCCAAAGAAGCTCTTGAAGCGGAGGAGAATACCCTCAAAGATCTCGAAAAGGAGTTGAAGGGGCTTCAGAAAGACAAGGAGGATGCCGTCAAAGAAGTGGAAAAACTGGAAGAAGAACTGGAGGCTGCCCGCCAGAAGGTGGCGGAGATGAACCAAACTATTGGAGCCAAACAGCAACAGGTCATGAGCCAGGCAAAAACAGTGGATGAGGCGAAGTCTAAGTTGAAGAAGATGAAAAGGTAGAAGTGCATTGGTGTAAATGAGAGGCATGAGCCATCTTTATACAATCTAAAAGCCTCCGGTAGAGTGGCTGATTTGGGCTTCACACTGGGCGGTTTCCAATTCACGGAGATAAGGCTTATATTTCGGGGTTTTTCGAACAAACCACCCGTCTCATGTCTTTTGCCCAGCGCATCCTCGATTTTAACCGCCGCCTGCAGCCCGACTGGAAGCTGCCGGGCCATGTAGAACTCCTCTATCCCTACGAAGAGGAAGAAACCTGGCGGGCAATGGAAGCCTTCTACCGGAAATATTATGAAGATGAAAGCTCCCGGGTGGCCATTTTCGGCATCAACCCGGGGCGGTTCGGGGCGGGTGTTACCGGGGTTCCCTTTACCGACCCTATCCGCCTGGAGACAGAGTGCGGTATCGAGAACGATTTTAAGAAAAAGCCGGAGCTGTCTTCGGATTTTGTTTATCGCATCGTCAATTCCTGGGGGAGCCCCAGTGAATTCTACCGCCGGTTCTACATCACCTCTCTCTGCCCGCTGGGTTTCACCAAAGACGGGAAGAACTACAACTACTACGACGACAAAAAGCTGGAGCGCGCCGTAGAGCCCCACATCATCGACAACATCCGCGCCCAGATCGGCCTGGGGGTAAGTGATCAGGTAGCCCTCTGCATGGGCCAGGGGCAGAATATGAAGTACTTTGAGCGGCTCAACCAGGAGCATGGCTTTTTCCGGCAGGTGCTACCTCTGCCGCACCCCCGCTGGGTGATGCAGTACCGCCGGAAACGCCTGAGGGAATTTGTGGGGCTGTACCTGGAGAAGCTGCGGCAAGCGGCTGAACTGGTGGAAGGCTGACATCCGGATGCTATTTCCTCCCGTAGCAGTAATACTTTTTGGTGGAGTACTGGTAAAAATAGACTTTCAGTGAATCCTGCTCCGGGTAAAAAACGCCCTGATATTTATAACGAAGGCTGGAGTAAGGAACCGAAAAAACGAGGTCGGGTTCTTTCAGTGTATTGACCATTTCCGTATTGTTGAGGTAAATGGTGTCCTGAGATTGGTTGATCCGCTCAACCACCATCTCCTGTTGTATGGTGTCTTTGGAAAGCACCTCGTCTCCATATCCGAGGTTTTCGATGTAGCAGGTACAATTATAAGCGCCATCTACGCCTGCCAGGCTGTCGATCGGAATAATGATGTAATCAGAAGGAGTGTTTTCCGATGGGGCGGGCGTGGAATCCTGGTTACAACCCGACAAAAGCAGCAAGCCGATAGTGCTTACCACCAGCACCCTGAAAGAATAGATGTACAGCGCGTTTTTCATGAGCATACTCTTAGTGGGCTTAGTAGTTTTTTCTGATTTAGGAATTTAGCGAAAAAAAAACAATTCCGCCATTGGAACGGTAAATTAAATAGCAACATTGTAAGCGTCGTTGCGAAATGCAGGCGCAATGCGTGCGTCCTGCAAATTTTATGTCTATGGTCAAGCGAGTTGGAAGAAGAGAGGTGAAAACACCTCCGCCTGGGTGGAAGGCAATGGTCAGGTTATTGCTGGCCGCTTTTACTTTTTGGGTGATAATGGGCCCAAAGGATTTTATCGTTTGGAAGTATGGAGTTACCACAAAACATGAAAAAGGGCGGTATCCGCAGGGGCTGCCGGTATATGGCTTAGAATATAAGGTACAGTACGCGAAGAATACATCAAATATTTTAAAAAGCATAAAGAGCTTGTGGCTAATCTAAAACTGGACTACCAAGCTGTTTCCCGGGCAGATGAGCCTGCTTTTCAGCAACTCCTCGCCCAATTCTTCCTTCGTGCCATAGATGAAGCCCCTCAGCAAAAAGTCAAAGATTTCGACTGGCCCCGTTTCCGTAGGGACGTTGCCGATCTGTTCGAAGCGAAGGGCTGGCTGCAGCCCGCCTGAGCGGAAGTTTTATGGAACATCGGGTTAAAAGAAACAGAGGCTTGAACAGTCTCACATATCTATACTGATACACCGCTCTCTACTCGCTCTAACATTTCTACACCCTTCCACTTTTCCTCTAATGTCCGCCCATCCAGGGCCCTCTTCGTTCTTCCCGTTCCTGCCGCGCCGGCGGCGTGCCGAAATTGCGGATCTGATAGGTAAAGGTCAGCATCACATATTGCTGCAGGACCTCTGTCTGCACATCCTCGATATAAGCCTCCGTGATGTTGCGCTGAATGCTGGTATTCTGTTTCAGCAGGTCGAATACGGAAAGCTGAAGTTCCCCGCGTTCGTTTTTGAACAACTTTTTGGCAATCCCCATATTCCAGAGCCAGTAGTTCTGGTCGAAGCCTTCAGACAGGCCGCTGTAGAGCTGGTGGTCGAGGGTGGTGCGGAATACGAAGCCGTTGGCAATGATCACGTTGGCCAGCAGGCCGGACCGCTGGCTGAAGTACTGCGTGTTCAGGCGGGTGGAAAGGCTGTTCTCCACGGTATTAAAACTGGACTGGGAGGAGATGGTGAAATCGATCCGCTCGCTGATGTTGCTGCTCAGCACCAGCCCCAGTCCGAAGGAGTTGTTGTTGGCGTAGTTCACCAGCCCGTTGACCTGCCCCGGCTGCCGGGTGTAGTCGGCCGAGAGGTTGATGTTGAGATTGGAATGCAGCAGCTTTACGGGCAGCCCATAGGTGATAAAGCCGCGCAGGTTGCGGTAGCCTTCCAGGTTTGCCGGCCGGATGAACTGGGCGCCCTGCTGGAGAATAATCCCTTCCGCAATGGTGGTGTCGCTGGTGGCGGTGAAGGTGTTATTGCCGATATAATTGTCCGAATACTGGCCCGAAAGCATGGCGTAGAATACCGTTGACTTCTCGGTGTTGGTCAGGGAATAACGGGCGAAGAGCCTGTGCTGGTAGTTTTGCTGAAGATCCGGGTTTCCGGAACGCAACTGCAGCGGGTTGCTGTTGTCGATGGCTTCCTGCAGCTGGCTGACGGAAGGCGGGTTGGTGCTTGCCCGGTAACCTGCCCGGAGATTTGCCTGTTTGGAAAACTGATAGCGGAAGAAAGCGCCTGGAACCAGGTTGTAAAAATTGCGGCTCAGCTGGTCGGCAAAGGGGAAAACCTGCTCTCCTTCCAGCCGTGCCCATTGGTAATGAACGCGCGTAAAAAGCATGGCCTTTTCGCCACGCATCCGGTAACCCAGGCCGGCACTTTGGGCCAGGTAGTTGTTGTTGAACGTGTTGGAAAGGGCCTGGTTGAAAAGGGTGTATTCCTGGCTGGTTTTTTCAAAGTCGTAGGCCTTCTGCTCCGAGTTCCCCTTCTGGTAGGAAGCCTGATAATCGAATTGCACCAGCCCTTCCTTTCCCGCCGGTTCGGTGTAAGAGGCCCGGGCTTCGACTTCCCAGCCATCGGTATAGAGGTCCGAGAATTGATCGAGAGTGTCAGAAAGAGTAATGTCTTCGTGGAAGATGTTCTCCGAGAGAAGATACCGCTTCCCGGTTTTGTCGCTGTAGTTGGTATTCAGGTTAACCGAGAAAGTCCGGCCGCGCTTCGGGAACCGGTGGCGGAAAAGCAGCATGTTGGAAAAATCCACCGCATCGAGTTGAGGGGCCAGCTTGTAAATGGCCTCGTTGGTGGGCTCCCCGCCGAACAACGTGAGCCCGGTGGTGTTTTCAGACCCGTCATTATACTGCAGGCCCAGGCGGGGAACGATGAGTATGGAGTTGCTGGAATCGATGGTGTAGTCGATGCGCAGGTTGAGCCGGTGGTTGGTGTTGGTGGTGGCCGTCTGGCTTTTCTCATCATAAGCCTGCTCGAAGTCGGAATTGTTGATGTAATCCCGGTATAGCGTAGTCAGCGCATCGTTCTCGCTGCGGTTGAAGAAGTAACTTCCGGACACCTCGGCCTTTTTGCCCCAGTTGTCCGAATAGTTGAGGCCGAAGGCCTGGGTTGTGGAAATGCCGTTCTGTTCTCCCACCAGAAAGTCACCGATATCGGAGCCGCCGCCCCGCCGCCAACGGCCTCGCCCTCCTCCCGGCCCTCCCCGGCCTCCCTGCTCGCCACCTACTACGCCAAGCAGGTCTTCGGTGGAAAAGTTCTGCTGGTTGATGTTGTTGGCCTGCCCGATGAGCGAAAGGCGGGTGTCGCCTTTAAAGATATTGACGTTGCCGCCGGCCTGATATTCTCCCTCATCGCCGTATCCGGCAAAGACTTTCCCGAACTGCCCGCTGCGCATGCCCGGCTTGGTGATGATGTTGATGGATTTGGTGGTGTTTCCGTCATCAACTCCGGTAAACTGGGCCTGGTCGCTTTGCCGGTCGAAGACCTGGATTTTGTCGATGACCTCTGCCGGCAGGTTGCGCAGGGCGGCCATCGGGTCGTTGCCGAAAAAGGGCTTTCCATCAACCAGGACTTCCCGGACGGTTTCGCCCTGTGCCTGCACCTGCCCGCCTTCAACGGTCACACCCGGCATTTTTCGGATGAGGTTCTCGGCGCTGGCGTCAGGGTTTACCTTGTACGCACCGGCATTGAACTGGGTCGTGTCCCCTTTGGATGTTGCGGTTGGCAGCTTTTCCTTTACTATTGCTTCCTGGAGGTTGAGGGCTTCCTCTTCCATGGCGATGCGGCCGGCGCGCACCGGGCCGTCATCAACGGCCACCTCCTGAGTATAGGTATGGTAGCCCAGGAAAGAGATTTTCAGCTCATAGGCGCCCGGTTGAGCCATCAGGCGAAAGCGGCCCGACTCATCGGTTACCACCGCTTTGGTGGTTCCGTCCGCCCGGTTGGTAAGGCTGGTGTGTGCCCCTGTCAGCGGCGATCCGTCTTTGGCATCAGCAACCATCCCAACGACGGGAAACTCCTGGGCAAATGCTGAAATACCGAAGAATGAAAAAAGAAGGAAAAGCAGATATTTTTTCATTTCAGCTGGTTAAAGAGGGTGGTTCCTGGCCATAAGGAAAGTGAGCAATGGCACGAATTTGCCCTCCGTTCTGTACTATTTGGTTAGACAAACTTAAGGGCTTATTTTTTCCCGTGCACTAAAATTTTCCTGCCTGGCATTTCAGGCTAATTTATCGTAAATTCCCTGCAAGAAAATATTCAGTA
This sequence comes from Lewinellaceae bacterium, assembly GCA_020636315.1. Classification (GTDB taxonomy): domain Bacteria; phylum Bacteroidota; class Bacteroidia; order Chitinophagales; family Saprospiraceae; genus JACJXW01. The sequence continues at coordinate 234,232 of JACJYA010000002.1, read as the reverse complement.
ATGATACCAACAGACTGGACCTACGAAGAATTTTCGACCTTTGCCATGCTCTATGCTGCGTCTATCAATACGGATGTAGAACCGGAAGATGAAGCGCTCATCCGGCAGCGGGTAGATGAGGATACTTTTAAAAAGATAAAATCTGTTTTTGGCCAGTGCTCCGACATAAAGTGCATCGAACTCTTAAGAGCTTACCACGACAGGTACATGGCCGATGAGGCCAGCCGCCAGCGGCTCCTGGATGATGTCCGAAAATTGTTTGAGGCCGACGAGAAATTTACCAACTACGAGCGGGAACTGGTTCACATGTTCAAGATGGTGCTTTGAGGAAAAGCCTTCGTCCGGAGTGAAATCGTTGGCATGCTTTTATCAGTTATTGCCTGGGTGTTTTCAATGCAGGCAGGAACACACAAACCAAAACAATCATATCTCCGTCCGGCCATTTTTCAAATAATCTCCTCCCTCTTTTTACCTTTTATCCATTTCCGCCAGCCTGTACTTTTCTATTACTCTTATTAGTTGCCGGGCCAGGTTTTTCTGCGGAGAGAAGCCCGCTTTTTCCAGGGCCTCCGCCCACCCCTTGTAATCGGTATCGGAAAGCTGGCGAAGGGGGGCAAACGCGCCGGTGGTGATGTAGAAACTGTGGTCCCGGAAACTCGTCCAGGCATTCTCGTATTGCCGGTAGCATTTGCCGCCGAAAGTGCGCTGGGGGCCTTGCCAGTCGTGGGTGCAGGGAATGGCAAAGTGGTTGTTGGCGCCGGGTTCCGACATTTCCGAGGTGCCCGCCAGGCTGTGAAGCAGGGCATTGGCAATGATAATGGAAGCCGGGATGCCGAACTTTTTCTGCTCACTGGCAGCCACCCGGGCAAAGCGCTGGATATACGCTCTTATCGTACCCTCATCTACTTCTTCCAGGAGGTCGATGGCCATTATCTCCCGCCGGCTGCTGGCAGCGCTGCTGAAATCGAAACGCTCGGTAGGCGCCGGCAGCTCCTGTGCGGTTGGCTGTGGGTTGGAATTTTCGGTATATCGCTCCCGCGTAGGTTCCTTCTCCTGTTGGCGGGCCGGGGTGGAGGGCCGCGGGGGCGGTTGCTCCAGGCGCACCGGGCTGTTGAGGTTGATCCGGAAACTCAGGTCTTTTTTCAGAGCAATGAATACCAGGATTAAGGCGATCCCTATCTTAAACCAGTTGCGTTGAAAGTAGCCTTTTACTTTATCGGTAGAGGTGCTCATAACCGATCATTTTGTTTTAAAAAACTTGCTGAACTTTGAGGTGAAACAAATTTAAAACAAAATGTTGTTTAAAACAAGTTTGTGAAACAATTTGGTGAAAATTGTTTCCGGGTTATTCTGTCAGCGGCTCAGAGGCAGCAGGTTATACGCAAAAGATCCAACAATAGTAATAAGAATCGTTATGGCCAATATATTACTTAAAAATTTCAACTTGGAACTTAAGCGGTAAAGGGAATTTACCGCTTAAGGGTCCACATTAAGCGGCAATTCTCCATTGCCGCTTAAGTTGAGCCTCCCCAATCTCAACCACCTTACCTACTTCCTTAAAATCTTTTCCATACCCAGCAACACTTCCTTCCCCCGTTCCGAGTATTTCGAAAGCGCGGTATCTTCCTCACCGGTTTGAGCCAGCGCCAGCAGCACGAAGTTATCCGCCAGGATCTCATCGGGGTGGATGATGTAATTGGTGTTGTCGCCGATCTGCTTGAAGAAATCCGGGATCCGGGTGGGAGGCGGCAGCGGGCTGCGGAAACCACCCTGCGTTATTACCTCGAATCCTTCCGGGCCTTCTTTTATGGGATAGAGTTTGAAATCCAGATAGGAAAAGAACTCAGGCAGGGCGGGGTTGTAGTGAGGCCGGAGGGAGATAATAAGCGGGATGGCCTCAACAGGCAGGCTGTCTCCCGGAATTTGAAGCGTAATGGCAAAATCCGGTCGTATCCCATCGGGGTTGAGGAGGAGGCGCAGGGCCAGGCTGTCCGGGAAAAGAACAGGCTGGCCAATCGGTTCGAAACCGATCAGCCGGTAGAGGGCCTCCCGCACTTCCGGGTGGTAGCGGGAGTAGATGTGGAACACTTCGTGCAGCATGACTTCGGCGAGGCCGTTCAGGTTGCCCTCCCAAAGTTCATTTTCGGGAATGACGATGTAATTTTCCCGGGTGTAGTAAACCGAAGGGCCGTAGTGGGTTCCTTTGGTTTTGATGAGCCGAATGTCGGCGGGAAAAAGGCCGGGGCGGACCTTTTCCGTTAAGGCAAATGCTTTTCGAAAGGCTCCATCAAGCAGGTCCCTATCCTCTTTGCTAAAGCCTTCCACATCGTGCCGCAGGAAGTTGCGGTAACCGGCCAGCAGCTCCTTCCGGTTGAACGTGTCGGGCAGTGTCTGGCCCATCTGAATGGACATGTCCAAAGAGGTGATCTTATCGAAAAAACCTTCCTCTTTGTCCTGAACGATCGCGGCGGCGGCCTGTAGGCTGTCCAGAAAAATAACCTGGTGGCCCGGGCCGAGCTTCAAGCCGGGCTGAGAGGGCGCCTGCCGGCAGCTGAGCAGGGCCAGCGGTAGGAGGAGGTAGAAATATAGTGAAGAGAGTTGCATTGTATGATCAATTAATTTGTGCAAAATATATTATTTCAACTGCCCGATAAACTGCCTTCCGTACACCACTTTATAATCCCCTTTCTCCAGGTCTCTGCCCACCGGCTCGTAACGCCCACCCAGGTTTTGGGCGAGGAACTGCTCGGCGATCGCCCAGAAGGAGATCCAACTGCCCGGCTCACGGTAGTCGTGTACTTCTTCCGGGTAATAGAAATAGGTGACTTCTTTGCCGGCTTTGTAGAGGGCATCGGCGAAGTCATCAACCTGCCTTTTCGGCACGCGGCCGTCCTTGCCGCCGGTAGTCAGCAGGATCGGGCTCTGGAAATTTTCTACATAATTGATCGGTGACTGCTGTCTCAGCAGGCGGATGCCGTCGGGGGTATTGGGGTTGCCAACGCGGTTTCTCCAAAGGTCATTGTCAGTAAAGGGGATCTGCAGAAAAGCCTCCATATCGGCAGGGCCGTACATGGAGATGCCGCAGGCGTAGAGCTTCGGTTCAAAGGCCAGCGCTACGGCCGCCGCATAGCCGCCATACGACCATCCCCAGATACCGATCTTTCCTTTCCGGGCGATGCCCTTATGAATCGCCCATCGGGTAATATCGACCTTATCCTGGTGCATGGCCTGGCCCCATTGCCGGTCGCCCAGGTTGGTAAAGGCCTGCCCCAGCCCGGTGCTTCCGCGAAATTCGGTATTGATCACAGCATAACCCCGGTTGGCGAGCAACTGAAAATTGCGGTTGTGAAACCACTGGTTCCAGTGAACTACCCCTGCCCAGGGGCCGCCGTGTACATACACGACGGTGGGCAGCGGCTTTTCGGGAATGCCGTCTCCGTCCTTATCGGCGCCGGGAGGCAGATAAACGTGGATGGGCAGTTCGTAGCCATCTCGGGTTATGACATCAAAAACCTGCCGGCTGGCCAGGGGGTAACCATCCAATGCCGGGTAATCATTGAACAGGTGAATGAGTTGCCGGCTGTTCCGGTCAAAGAGGTAATAAGTCGCGGGGCCGCCATCGAGCTTTCGCAGCAGCCAGATGCGGCCGTCAGCGCTGGCGTCGGCGAAGCTGGCCTGGCCTTCCAAAAGCCGGTTGGCGTATTCAAAATCAACCTGGGCGGCCCCATCCAGGAAATGGCGGCGGGCGGCGCCGAAAACGCTGAGCACCATCTGCGGCCGGCCGTCGGGCGCCACCATTGCCCCGAAAGGAAGGATATCTGCCTTGCCGTCGGCCACCAGCAGTCCGGTGCCGCCGGAGGCTACATCGACCGCCACGAGGGCGCATTTATCTCGGCCGGTATTGTCGGTGGCAAAAACGGTTTGCCCATCGGCACTGACGCTGACCACATCCTGAAATCCACCGATGAACTGGCTTTCATCGAAGGGGTAGCGGAGCCGTTCTGTCCATTCCCCATCGCTGCAGGTATAGATGGAATAGCCGTTAAGGTCATTGAGCAGCCGGCCGGCGCGCAGGCGCAACTGATGGTCAAAATAGATTTTCTGGAAATCCAGAGGAGGGCTGATTTTCTGGTATCGCCCGGTTCGGAAGTTGACCCGGTAAATGCCGTTGAGGCTGTCTTTCTCTCCAACGATGGAAACGGCAGCCTCATCCGGGCGTTCCGGGCTGAGGGCTTCGATGCGCAGTTGCTGGAACGGGAACAGCTGAACCTCCCGCTTGTTCCTGCCATCAGCACCCATGATGGCCAGTTGCTTGCCGTTGCTCTGCACGACTGCCAGTACGTTGCCGGCGGGGGTGAGCTTCCAGTTCAGCAACGCTCCGTCAAACGACAGTTTTTGTTCCCGGCCCGGGCGTTGGGTTTCCAGGTAGAACAACCGCCCTTCCCTTACGCTTCGCCGCTGATAATAAACCCGGCTTCCATCCGGCGATAGTGTGATGGCGTATTGATCCTTCTGCTGGAAAAAGCTGTCGCGGGGAATGAGTGGCAGTTGAGCCGCCAGGTGTAACTGGAACTGGAAAATAAGAAAGATTGGCGCCAGTACTTTTCTCATGCAATATGCTCAATTGAGTGGTCATAATTCAAAACTTTTGAGGTTTCTGAAACCTCAAAGGTTTTAGAACGCCGGAAATATAACATTTAATATTCCTGCCGTCAGAGACAGCGCAATTAACTGACAATTTCGAGGCATTAGAGAGAAATCTCCGGGCTTTCCTGTCAGCCAATTCTTTCCCGCATTACGGACGGCGGTACTCCAATGGCCTTTTTAAACGCTTTGGTAAACGACCGGCGGTCCGAAAAACCCAACCGGTAAGCGATGTCTTCCAGGGTGTGGCCATCTTTCAGCAGCGATTTTGAAGCTTCCAGCCTCAGGTCGAGCACCTGCCGGTAAGGCGTAGTGCCAAAGGCCTCTTTATACGTGCGCAGCAGGTGGTATTTGGACAAGGCGGCTTCCCGGGCCAGCGTTCCGAGTTCGATGTTCCCCCGGAAATTTTCCAGAATGTACTGCCGGGCTATGCACAAGCGGCGATATAACTCTTCCCGGGTGGAAGAGCGCTTGGCGGAAATGCCCTGTAGCTGGCGTTCTATCTGCCACTGGCTGCGCAGCAATTTCTCCGCTAAGGTATAATAGAGGGATTCGAAGTCCATGGGTTGCCCGGCAGCCAGCAGGGGCTTTATCGCCGCCAGGAACGCTCCCAGTTCGTTTTCCTGAAGATGATACACTTTTTCCAGAAAAACCGGAGGCTTCTCAACAGACTGAAAAGGCGCATCAAGGAGTTCGTCCATGCTTTTATGCAACTGGGCGGCAGCTTCCTGAATGACGGAGTCGCCGAGGTAGATGCAGAAGGCTTCCACCGGAGTATCCGATTTGAGGTAGCAATCAAAGGAGCGGTGGCGGTTGACGACCAGGAACCGGCCCGGCCGGATGGTGTATTTCCGCCCTTCGATGAAATAGTGCTCTTCACCGATATGGCCCAGTTTGATGGACAGGCCGGAATCTTCGACCTTCTTCTCAAAATGTTGAAAACGGGAGTGGATGACCACGTTGTCGAAATTCAGCTCCTGGTGGCGTAGCTGATCCGACATGCGTTGCACCCGCTGTGATGTGAATTTTGTCATAACGTCTAGTTTTCGAAATAAAAACACCTTGCTTGTCCATACCAACAGGAGAAGCTTGAAAACCAGACTGAAAAAGATGATGTGTTTGTCGAAAGCGTAAATATGCAGAATTCCGCCTGATCCGGGAAGCCTATTCTATAAACGGGCTGCTTTTCTCGACGGGGAAAGGGGGGGTATTCGGTAACCGGGATTCGGGATTCGTGGATTCGGGGTTCGTTGGCTATTGCTGGTTCCGGAGCCGCGAATAACACTCCGTAACCAGCAACAGTCAACAAACAACCCCTCCTATCGCACGACAAACACCTTGGCCTCTGAGCGGGCCCCGGCGGTGACTTTCAGGGTATAGGCGCCGGATGGCAGGCCCGTCTGGATCTCAAGTCCATGCCAGCCCTGCCCTTGTTGGCCTGTTCTTTCAGAAAATACCTCCTGTCCGTTGAGGTTGAAAATCTGTATGGCCACTTCTGAATGCCGAGGCAATACGTAATTCAGCATCAGGGCTCCATCGGAGGGATTGGGAGCGATTCGGAGTTCCAGTGCTCCGGGTTTTGGCCGTTCCTGGCTACCCAGGGTATAGTCCACCGGTTCGGAGGTGTAAAGGCGGTATTCGCCGGCCTCCAATGGCAGCAGGATATTGGGGGTCGGAACGTTAATGGATTCTCCGCTGAAGAATTCATACCAGGTGCCCGCAGAGGGGAAGACGGCAGAGGCGTTACTGGAGCTGAGCCCCGTATTGGCCACTGCGATGGCGGTAATGTCCGGGCCAAAAAGCTTTACCTTTTTTACCGCCGTGCCCAGGTCCGCGTCGAAGTCGTTGGTATGGAAAGCGCTGTAAACTTTACGCAGTGCATTGAGCTTCCGGGTTACTTCGTAAAGGTGCCGGCGGGCTTCTACCTCGAAGTAGTCCCAGCGGATGGGTTTGTTGCCGGTGCGGCAACCGTCGCTGATGGTCCCGTCGGAACACCAGTTGATGGAATAATCGTAACCCAGTTCTCCGAATTGCCAGAGCATTTTGGGCCCGGGTACAGCGTAGAAGATGGTGCTCAAAGCCTCCACTCTGGCCAGGGCCGTTTCAAAATCCTGGACATTGTAGCCGCCGCTGGAGCTGCCGTAGGTAAGAGCTTCGTACATGAGCCGTTCTTCATCGTGGCTTTCCATATAGGAGACCAGGGCCCAGGGGGTATCCCAGCCCCGGGATTTGTAGGAAAGGCCGCCGAGGCCGCCGCTGCCCGCTCTCACGGCATCGCGTGAAGGGTGGTTCTGGTTGTTCCATACCATCATGCCTTCGCCATAGCTGGTAAGTTCCTGCTCTTCCGCCCAGTCGGCAAAATGCTCCAGGATGGTGTAAACTCCTGGCGTGGTTGCCCACATCACGTCGGCATAATGCTTGATGATGGCGATTCGGCTGGCGTCGTAATCCCCGGCATGATAAGGGCCGTTCACGTTCTGGGTGAGGCCTTTGGAGAGGTCGAACCGGAAGCCGTCCACCCGGAATTCGGAAAGCCAGTAGCGCATGACCTTGTCGATATAGGCCCGGGTGGCGGCACTTTCGTGGTTGATGTCATAGAAAACGCTGTAGTCATGAGGCGCCTGTGGGTTCAGCCAGGGGTTATCGGGGGCCGGCCGGTTGTTGACAGGGTCCCAGTAAAGGACGCATAGCGGGCTGGGCAGGTCGATGTGGTTGTAAACGACGTCGAGGATCACGGCAATGCCCCGGGCGTGGCAGGCGTCAATGAAGCGCTTGAATTCGTAAATGGGGCCGTAGTATTTGTCCAGCGCCATGTGAAAAGTGGGGTTGTAGCCCCAGCTCAGGTTACCGGAAAATTCATTGACCGGCATCAGCTCGATGGCGTTTACGCCCAGCCTCTGTAGATAGTTCAGGGTATCGATCAATGTGGTATAGTCATGCCGGCCGAGAAAATCCCTGAGGAGCAATTCATAGACTACGAGTTTTTCTTTCGCGGGCCGGGAGAAGTTGTTCACCTGCCAGTCGTATTCGGCTACTGCCGGGTCAACCAGGGTAACTACTCCCTGGGCGCCGGCGGGGTAATCCGGCAGGTTGGGGTAAGTTTCCTCCGGAATGTAAGGGTCATTGCCGGGGTCCAGAATGAGCGTGCTGTAGGGGTCGGCAACGCGGGTCTCCCCGTCCACCAGATATTGAAAAGTAACTGGCCCTTCTTCGGGCAGGCCATCTATTTCGATCCACCAGTGGCCGTCATCCGTAGGCGTCATCTGGTAATCGGTATTGATCTGGTAGCCATTGAAATCACCCAGCACGAACACATTGTCCTTATCAGGAGCATAGAAAAGGAGGCCCAGCGTTCCGTTCTGAAAACTGATCCCGGTTTCCAGGCCTGACGGTGGGGCGGCAGGCGGAATATTCCGGGCAACGATATAGGTAAACTCCAGGGTTTGCTGTTGGCTGCTGTTGTCCACTGTGATCTCCACCAGGTGAGCACCCATATCGGCGGCGGTGAGGTTGTAATTCAGTACCGTTGTGGTCTGTTCGGTGAGTAGCGTGCCGTTGTCCAGGACGGAGAAAGTGGATTCCTGGGTGGCCTCCACAATGACCGGGATGATTGCTCCGGCATCGACGATCAGCAGGCTGGACGCAGGGCTTTGCAGCAGGGCGCTATTGTCGGTAATATCGAGGTAGATATCGCCGCCGCCCGCCGCCCTTCCGGACAGGCTGCCGTCGCCATTGCGAAAGACGAAGGCCAGTTGTTGTACTCTTTCTCCACCCTGTACATCATAAAAATCCCGGATGGAAGGGGAATAAGTGAAACTGTAGAGGTTGTTTTGGCCGGGCACCGGCGTGAGGCGCCAGCTGTCATCGGCAACTCCCCAGGTAGTAGGCACATAGCGCCAGTCGCCTGGGCCGCTGCTCTGGCTGGTGATCACGCCGGTGTGAAAGTAAACGTCACAACCGCAGTTTGCCAGCCCGCCGTCTCCCTGGGTAGCGTCAAAATACAGGGTTACTTCTTCGTCAGCGGTGGGAGAGGAGGGGTCGCTGTAAACGACCTGTGCCTTTAGGCTGATGGCGGATAACAGGAATAAGAAGAATAGAGATAAGCTTCGATACATTACTGTTCGATTTTAATGATTTGGAATGGCAGTTTGGCAATAGGTAAGAGAAGGATGTTGAACGCGCTGATTGGGTTGATTAAGTTAATTGCGCCTGAGGAACGCCTGGGCCCGAATCAACTAATCGACAAAACCAACTGAACAACCTGAGGCGGGATCAAAATTAAGGAATACGCCTAAAAAAAGAGATTCTTTAACAATTTTCCTTCTTTGACAAATCCGGTGGATTGTGCTTCATGCGGAAGCAATGCGACGAGGAGAAGCAGGAGTTTCGCATGAAGCACGGCCTTCGGAATACAGGATTTTGTCAAAGAAACACAATTTTTATGGATCCGGCAGGCAAGGGCCAGAGCGAATGCTTTTCGGAACCACTGTTTCAGAGCCCCCGGCATTCAAAAAGAAAAGGGGGCAGGATCTTTCCGCCCCCTTTAAAGGGTCTATCTTAACAAGTAGGATGGTCTAGTAGCGGTCAGAGTTGTAGTTTCCGTCGTTGTAGCTGTCGCGGCGGTCGCGGCGGTTGTAGTTGTCGCGTCCCCCGCCGCTGTTGTCGCGGCGGTTGTAGTTGTCGCGTCCTCCGCCGTAGCTGTCACGGCGGTTGTAGTTGTCGCGTCCTCCGCCGTAGCTGTCGCGGCGGTTGTAGTTGTCGCGTCCTCCGCCGTAGCTGTCGCGGCGGTTGTAGTTGTCGCGTCCACCGCCACCCTGGCGCCGGTTACCGCCGCGCGGTTCGGCTTTTTTCACTACGATCGTGTTGCCGTCGAGGTCGGAGTCGTTCAGTTGTTCGATGGCGGCGTAGGCCTCATCGTCATTGGGCATTTCAACAAAGCCAAAGCCTCTGGATTTCTGGGTAAAATGGTCCATGATCACTTTGGCGGAATCTACTGTTCCGAAAGATTCAAAGGTTTCCCGAAGCGTGTCGCTGTCGGTGTCGAAATTGAGCCTAGCAACAAAAATGTTCATTACAAAAAAAGATTAAAAAGTGAAAAAGATAAAAAAATGCCAAATCTGATATGCCCGGCCAACGGGCGGGGCTGAAGCCTGCTCACCGAAGTGGCAGCACCCTAAGCGTAGTCAGGATTTTTAACGGGCTTTCTTAGAGGGGAAGGTCCCAAAAAATGGCTGGCTAAACTCGGATGGAGGGGAGGCCTCGCTAAAAAAACTAAGACGGAATTACTACTTGATTGCTCACATATTTTACAGTAAAAACATAATTCAAAAAAAGTAATCAAAGGTAGGAAAAAAAGGAGGTAAGAATCAAGAGGAGGCTGGAAAAAATAGTATGAATTCCCGCCAAATACGGGGAGATGGCGGGAAAGGAGGCAATTTAGTAGTGATTAAGAGTTACTCAAAAGCCAGATCTCCGTGTTTTTTCCCCGGCAATGGGTTGCAAGAAGCCCGGCAGCCTGTTGGAGGGCCTCCTCCAGCCTTTCATGGCCGGCAAAGTTGAAAAAAGCCAGAAACAGGTAGCTCGTATCGTTTCGCACCATGGTGCGGACAGAGTCACTGGTAGGGCTGCCGAATGCCCCAAGCTTATCCCTGAGTACGGGCAGCCCGGCAATATTGAGCGGCCCCCGGGCAATGGCCTCGTAGGGTTCGCCTCCCCGTCCGATCCCCATGGTTACTTTCCCCCTGATGTGATCGGCGTCGTACCCGCCAATGGAGTATTGGGTGGTAATGGAACATAGGTTGATCACATCGACCACATTATTGATGTAGTATAGGCCCTTGCCGCTTAGCACTCTACGCAGGAGAGCCTCGGCGCTGGGGCGATACCGGCCTGGTTTTTTCCCGGTGGCTTTGTAAGCCTCCCGGGTGGAACGGACGTGCGGCAGGCTGCTTACTGCATCTATTTCAAGGGAGCGGCTGATGTGGTCACAGGCCTGCTCTGTCTCCCGGATGAGTCCGGGGCTGCTCGGCTCTACTGCCACCCCGGCGCTCAGGCAACCGATCTGTAACCGGGGGCATTTCTCCAGCAACTCAGGCAGAATGGCGATCTCAATACCAGGCATCTTTCAAGTAGTTATTACCCTGCCAATATAACAATCAAAAAATAGATCAAACAATTTTTTCCGGCTCGTAGAGACGGGCCAACAATCCAGCTTCCCGCCCTCACCTCACGACCAGCAATGGCACGTGAAAATCAAATTGCATCAACTGTATGGCCGTGCTCCCGAGCAGAGCGGCCGGCAGGCCACTGCGTCCTCTCGAGCCGATAATGATCAGGTCTTCATTGTTGTTGATCGCAAAATCATAGACTGTTTGAGCGATAGTGCGGTCCTTGCTGTAAGTGAATTCGCAGGGAATACCTCTCAACTCTTCCGGAAGCTCTTTTCTGAATTTATCAAAATCCTTCCGGGCCTGTTCTTCCATCGACTTGCGGAAACCCTGTACCGGAATAAAGGGGAAGTAGTGCATAGGAATGGTATATACATGCTGACAGGTGATTTTGGCGGCAGGCCCGGAGGCTATTTTATTAGCCAGAGCCAGCGCTTTGACAGAATGAGGCGAGAAGTCAACCGGCACCAGCAGCCGTTCCATCCGGTGGGGGGCGGTTTCCGGCACCGTCAGGAGGTCGCCTTTGAAAGAGGAAAGGCGGAGGATCTTCTCGGCAACCCGGCCGGTGCCCCGGTAAGAGATCTTCTTTCCACAGACCACCAGGCCGATATTTTTCTGGCTGGCCAGGCCGGCCAGAGCCTGGGCCGTATAAGCTTCGTTGGTGACTTCTACGCTCCAGCTAGCCGGCGTACTTTCTGATTCGAAGTGTTGCCGGGCCTTTTCGTTTATCTCTTCGCTGATCAGTTCCGAAAGCGGCCGGTCCAACTCTTCCATCAGGGATTCGGCCTCTTCGGGGTAATCGAATTTGATGTTGTGGACGAACACTGCTTCTTCGATCGTATTCAGTACTTCGCAAAGGTGCCGCGCGTATCGCATCAATGCCTGGTCCATTTCGGTGAGGTCCAGGCATATCATTATTTTCTTAGTCATTGAGCTCATCCGTTTTTTGTTTTGCTTTGAGTTGGCGCCGGTTCACCAGGCCGCTTAGTATCTGTCGGTAGGATTCCCGTTCCTTTTTCTGCGCCATTTGCTGCATTTCCTCGTATTCTTCATGCAGGCCTTTGTAAAGGCTGTAACACATAATGAGTAGTATGATGGCAAACGGCAGCCCGGTGGATACGGCGGCTGTCTGCAGAGCCTTCAGCCCTCCCCCTAAAAGCAGAGTTGCGGCAACGGCCCCTTCTGAAAGGGCCCAGAAAATGCGCTGGCCTACCGGGGCATCGAGTTTTCCGCCGGAAGTGATGCTGTCAATGACCAGGGAACCGCTGTCGGAAGAGGTGACAAAAAAACTGGTTACCAGCAGGATGCCGGCAATGGAAGTGATGAAGGAAAGTGGAAACTGCTCCAGCAATACGAAGAGGGCAGTGGCGATGTTTTCGTTGACGGCCGCCGATATGTTCCCGATGTGGTTGATTTCTAGGTAAAGGGCCGAACCTCCAAACACAGACATCCAGAGGAACGTCAGCAGAGAGGGGACCAACAGCACCCCCAGGAAAAATTCCCGGACGGTCCTTCCTTTGGAAACCCGGGCAATGAACATGCCTACAAAAGGAGACCAGGAGATCCACCAGGCCCAGTAAAATACCGTCCAGTCGTTCTGCCAGTTGGTTTGTGCATAGGTTTCAGACCAGGCTCCCAGGGCGATGATGTCCTGAAGGTAGGCCCCTGTATTTTGAATAAAGGCGTCCATCAGGAAAACGGTAGGCCCCAGGATCAGCATGGCGACGAGAAAAATGAGCCCCAGGCGCATGTTTACCTCGCTCAGCACCCGTACGCCTTTATCCAACCCGAGAACCACAGAAATGGTGGCCATACTGGTAATGACGGCAATGAGAATGACCTGGACCGCCACCGTATCCGGGGTTCCGAAGAGGTGGGCCAGCCCGGCCGAAACCTGCTGTACTCCGAAACCCAGGGAAGTGGCCAGGCCGAAGAGCGTAGCCACGACGGCCACTACATCAATGACGTCTCCAAACGCCCCGTGGATGCGCTCACCCAACAAGGGATAAAATACCGAACGCAGGGTGAGCGGCAGCTTTTTGTTGAAAGTGAAAAAGGCCAGAGCCATACCCACCATGGCGTAAATGGCCCAGGCGTGAAGGCCATAATGTAGAAAAGTGTATTTCATGGCATTATTGGCGGCCTGTATCTTGTTTTCCACCGGCACCGGCGGGTTCGAAAAATGCATGATGGGCTCTGCCACACTGAAAAAGAGCAGGCCGATGCCCATGCCGGCGGAAAAGAGCATGGCAAACCAGGCAAAAGTGCTGAAATCGGGTTTGGCATTGGGGCCGCCCAGCCGGATACTGCCCATTTTGCTGAAGGCAAAGTAGAGGGAAAAGGCCAGAAAAATATTGACGGACAGGACGAGCAGCCAGCCGGCGTTGGTGGTCATGCCTTCCGTCGTCCGGGTGAAAACCTCTTCCATCGGCTTTCCTATGATAAGGGTCAGGCAGATGAATAACAGAATGATAATGGCCGATGAGTAAAAGACCGGAGCGTGAATGTCGAAGTACTTCTTATCCATAAGATTCTTGTGATGCGAAAAGGATGAGGCTGCCTCCGCGACAAAGAAGTTGAAGACAGCCTCATGTTCTTTTTTCTTTAAAATGACTTACTGGACCAGCCAGATGGCGGCGTTCTGAGAATTGGAACCGCCCAGCCGGCCGACCGCGGCCTGGTAATTTTCTGCGTTGAGGCTTTGCTCTTCGCCTGGGTAAAGGAACCGCAGCGGCAAATCGTCTTCATTCAGGTTTTCGCAGGCCGGGCCCATAAATGGAATGCCATCCCAGGACATACCGCTTTCGAAATACCAGCGGCGGACTTCGAAGTAAGGCTCCAGCCCGTGAAAGAACAGGGCCAGCCACTTCTGCTCCCAGATATCGGTGACCTTGTCATAAGCCACTCCCGAGTTTTCATAGAAGTCGCTGAAACTGCTCCACCCAAAGGGCTCGGGGCCGGCCATGTGGTAGGCCATAGAAGCTTCGATACCTGACCGGTAATGAGCTTCGACATCGTCGGTGATCCAGCCCTTGGCGGCCGCTTCCGCCAGCAGGAATTCTACTTCGGCGTAAGTCATCAGAATGCCCTCAGCCATAGGCAGGCCGAGCTCGGCGGCCGTGGTTTGGGCCGGGTCATTGAAGTATTGCGCCCCGAGGCGGGACCCCGTTTTGGGGCAACTGCTGGTGTTGGAGCCATTTACCGCACCAGAGAAGGTGGCGTTGGCGTTGTACTCGTCATTGTCGGGGCGGGCATAGCGCAACAGGCGGGGGTCGCCGTAAGCGTTCATTGCCTCATAGGCCGTCTTGCTGAAAGCTACGGCATCGAAGTCTCCGGTTTTCAACGGCACCAGTGGGTATTGATTGGGAAACCCACTAAGATAAGCCAGCGTGGCATTGTCTTCATTGCTGCTCATGATGTTTCCGGCATCGGCGATGGCCGCAAACCTGGCGCCGGCATCGGCAAGCTGGTTGCCGGCCGTCATCAGCAGGCGCAGGCGGAGGGAGTTGGCGAGTTTTCTCCACTTCGATGCATCTCCGTTGAGGAGAATGTCACCGGAAATGGAGCCGTTGCCGCCTGCCAGCAGGCCGTCGGCCTTGGCGAGTTGGTCGAGAAGATCTGCGTAAATGTCCGGCTGCGCATCATAAACAGGAGTGAAATTGTTGTTGTCACCCTGAATGGCGCCGAAATATGGAATGTCCCCGTAGGCATTGGTCAGCGTGGAAAAGATCCATGACCTCAGCACGACGGCTACCCCCTGCAGGTTCTCATTCCCGTTTTCCAGGGCAATTTCCTCGACCGCGTAAACGTCCGTCAGGCTCTCGTACAGGCCATCCCATACCGTAGGGAAAGCATTCCAGTTGTACGCATCTACCTCTGTACGCAGGGTTTTGGCGGTCAATTGAGCCGCGTTGTTGCCCAGCAGGAAGGATTCGGTAACCATGGTGTTCATGCTGCTCCGGATGGCGGACGTCAACAAAACATCTGAGGAGACCGAAGTGGGCTCATTGGGGTTTTCGTTGAATTCGTCGAATTTATCGCAGGACAGGAGCAGGAGCATCCCGGCCAGGGCGGTATAAGATAAGAGTTTATATAATTTCATCATGCGTTTTTTAAGCTCGATTAACGGATTGAAACAGAATGGGCATTTTAAACCTTTGAGGTTTCAAACCTCAAAGGTTTTTCCGGCCACTGGCCTAAAAGCCCAGGTGCAACGATACCCCAAAGCTCCGCGTTGAGGGCAGCTGAGTGCTTTCAAAACCATTGACGAACAGGCCGTTGCGGATGGAATAAGTTTCCGGGTCAATGGAGGGCACGTTGGTGAACAGCAACAGGTTGCGGCCCACCAGTGCGATGCGGGCGGAAGCGATACCGGCTCCTTCGAGAATACTGCCGGGGAGGGTATAGCTGAGGCTTACCTCCCGCAATTTCACATAGGTGGCGTCGTAGGTTGCCGCTTCGATGTTGTCCCGGTTGAAACCATTGCCGTAATAGGTATAGAAATAGCCGGTATAGCCTGCTCCTCCCGGCTCTACTGGCACGTTGTTGGGCACGAGGTTGCCGTTGTCGTCGTACATGACGCCGGGGGCAATAATACCGCCCTCCTGTTCCAGGGTATAAACGGGTTCTCCGCTGGCGTCATAACTGACGGAATAAACCGTCCGTCCTTCTGTGGTCAGAAGGCCCAGGTTGGGGTCATCTTCATTGGTTATCGTTCCGCCGGTAGCCATCAGCGCATGGGTCCGGGAGTAGATATTGCCGCCGAACTGGCCGTCGAAGAGGAAGCCCAGGCTGAAATTGCCTACGTTGAAGGTATTGTAAATACCTGCTCTCAGGTCCGGTTGGTAAGAACCGGCGGAGACTTTTTCTTCAGTCAGCAGAGGCAGGCCGTCTTCGTGAATGATCTGGCCATCGGGAGCGCGCTGGAAGCCCAGGCCGTACAACTGGCCGAGCAGTTCGCCTTCTTCGGCCACATATTCGAGGTCGGCCCCGCCTTCATCTCCGGGGAAAATATCGGCCACGATAGAATAGCGCCCGCTGGATACGACCTCCGGGAGGCTTTCCACAACAGCTCGGTTGTGCCCCAGGTTCAGGGTGACATCCCAGCTGAAATTGCTGTTGCTTACCGGCGTTGCACTGAGCAGAAGCTCAATGCCCTGGTTGCGGATATCTCCGCCGTTGGTGGTTTTAAAATCATATCCGCTGACGGCGGCAACCGGCAGGTTGATCACCTGGTCGAAGCTCAGCATGTTGTAGTAAGTGGCGTCCAGGCGAAAACGGTCATTGAAAAGCCGCAAATCAAAACCGAACTCTACGGCGCGGGTGCGTTCGTTCTTCAGGCCGGGGTCGGCAACGGTCCGGTTGGTGGTAAATACGGAATTCGAACCGAAAGCGGCCTGCGGAGTGAAGGTCGTTCCGAAAGCATACGGAGGTGCGCCGTTGCCCACTTCTGCATAAGCGCCCTTGAGCTTCAGGAAGGAAATGGCGGAAGTGGTGGGTATCCCAAGCATTTCCGAAACGATGGCGCTCAGCGATACCGAGGGATAGGCGAAGCTGAAGTTGGAGCCATCCAGCCCAACGGCCGGGTTGACCAGAGTACTGTTCCAGTCCTGGCGCAGAGTCGCATCCAGGTACAGGAAATCTCTGAACGATACCGAAGCAATGCCGAAAAGGCTGTTGATGCCGGCCCGGGTCTTTTGCGATTCGACCAGAACGCCGGAACGGGCATTGGCCAGGGTATATATGCTTTCATCCGTTCCGAAGAACTTCAGCTCCGGGTTGTTGGCAATCAGGTAGTTGGCGTTCTGTCGCATGATGTTACCCCCTACCTTGAGTTCCAGGCCGAAGGGCGAGTTATTGGTGCGGTCGGTGGCGTAGGACAGCAGCGCCTCGGCATTGGTCTCCTGGAAGGAAATCTCGTCCTCCCGGTAACTGCCCTGCAGTACGGCTTTGGTGGAAGGCGCCCGCCGGTACTGCCGCTGGTCATCAACCACATCGGCGCCGTAGCGAAGGCGGAGGCTGAAGTTTTTACTGAGGCTGTATTGAATATTGAAGTTGCTGATCAGGCGGTTGCTCTGGAAAGAGTTGGTGTTTTCATAGGCCACAAACCAGGGGTTGTTCACCCACAGGTCTTCGGCATACCTTTGCTGCACGCCTTCCAGGCCGGGTTCCCAGTACTGCCTGAGGTCGTCGATCTCTACCTGGCGCGGGTACCACAGCCATCCGTACATGACAGAAGAAGATTCATCGTATCCTGCGTTGGGCACGTTTCCGGAGCCGGAGCGGACGTACATGGCATTCAGCCTCACTTTCAGGCGCTCGTCAAACAGCTTCTTGCCGATGCTGGTTTGGAAGGTATGGCGGTTCAGGCCGGTATTGGGGACGATGCCTTTGGAACTGGTATTGGTATAAGAGAGGCGGAAGTCGCCATCTTCCGTTGCATTATTAATTGCGATGTTGTTGATACTGGTGATACCGGTGCGGAAAAAATTGCGGAATGTTATCCGGTGCGGGCGTAAACGGGGCCGGTTCTCCATCGGAGTTGAACTGCTTGATCAGCTGGTAGTTCATCCTCGGGCTTTGAGTTCTCACCGTATAGGCTTCGTAGTATTCATTAGCCCCGATGTAGTTGGTGCCGTCCTTGTAGCTGTATTTTCCCCTCCGCCAAAGCCGAATTCATTCTGATAGTTCGGCAGTTTCAGGACGGTGTTGAAGTTGGTGGTGGAATTGACCTGAACACCCCAGCCTTCTGCTCCGGAACCCGTCTTGGTTTCGATGAGAATAACGCCATCGGCGGCTCTTGAACTGTACAAGTACTAGAGGCGGTAAGTACCTTTGAGGATGTTGATCGACTCGATGTCATCAGGGTTGACGATCTGGGCGGCATTGCCGAAGTCGATAGTGGTGGAGCCGTTCAGGTACCGTCGTCGAAGCTGTACAGGTCGTTGGTGATCGGCATGCCGTTGACCACGAACAGGGGCTGGTTGTTACCCAGCAATGAGGCTGCTCCCGGATGTTGATGTTGGCAGAGGCAGTTGGGTACCGAGCTTCCGTCACGTAAACACCGGAAACCTTGCCAAAGGGCATTGGTTACATTTGTGGGCTTTACATTGGCGATCTGGTACTTTTACGCCTAATTGCTGGACCGAGTACCCCAGGTATTTTCTTCCCGCTCGATCCCCAAAGCAGTAACGACTACCTCATTGAGGAGACCTGAGCCTTCAGTTTTACATTGTATTCTTCCTGGTACTTTTTAATGGTTACTTCCTTTGTGGCGTAACCTACGTAGGAGAAAATCAGGGTTTTTGCCTTTGGTGGCACCGACAATTCAAATTCTCCGTTGAAATCGGTTATCGTACCAAGGGTGGAGATGCCTTTTACATATACGTTAGCGCCGATTAGCGGCTCCCCTTTGGTATCGGTTAAGGCGCCGAATATCGTGCGCTCTGCATCTTGTGCATAGAGTGGGGAGGTATTCATAAGCAGTAGGCTTACAATCGCCCCTAATAATAGTAATGGTTGTCTCATAAACTGTGAGTGGTTTTGTTAATGTGTCGGCAAAGGTAAGAAAAGAAAAAATTGTTTCTACAGAAACTATATGTTCATTAATATGTTATATTCTGCCGATTTTCCTTACAAAGAATTTTATATGCGGAGAAGCAGACGGAAATTATTACTCCTCCTGAATTTCATCCTACGTAGCCTTGCTGGCGGATGGGCAGAAATAGTACTGCCGTACTGCTCCTGATACTCTGATCGTAGGTATCAAAGAATCCCCGCCTTTTATCTATCGTAATGAGTCGGGGGGAACTGGGGGCATCAGCGTCTGGCTGTGGGAACAGCTGGCGGAGGAGTTGGGATATGCCTACCGGTATCGGGAGATGAGCCTGAGAAGATCATTTCCAGCCTGGAAAAGGGAATATTGACCTGAGTATCAATCCATTGACCGTGACCAGTGGGCGTATAGAGCAGGTCGGGTTTACCCAGCCGTTTTTCGTTTCTAATTCCGCTGTTGCTGCTCCGAGATCCAGCGAGTTGAAGGTAATACTTACCTTTCTGCGTAAATTTTTCTCGCTCAATTTCCTCAAGGCGGTCATGTTGTTGTTCCTGGTTATCTTTGCTTTTGGTTTTGTGGTACTGGCTGTTTGAGCGGCATAAGAACCCGGAGGAATTCCCCGGCGGCTGGCGCGGGCTCTGGAAGGATATGGTGGTCGGCAGTTACCATGACGACCGTCGGCTATGGCGACAAATCTCCAAAAATCGGTTGGTGGGCGAATTATTGGATTGGTATGGATGTTCACCGCCATAATTATTATATCCGGTTTTACGGCAAGTATTGCTTCATCATTGACTGTGAATAGGTTGGGCGGCGGAATTAGCGGGCTGAGCGAATTGCGCGAGAACTGGAAGTGGGGTCAGTTACTTCTTCGGCTTCAGAAAGTTTCCTTAGAAACAATTTTGTTAACGCCAGAGCATATCCCACTCTTGAAACGTACTTTCAGTGCGCTCAAGGGGCAGGAGGTGCAGGCTTTGTATATGACGAACCCATTCTGCGCTATGCCATTCTGCGCGACAGCCTCGAGGAGCACGTGGAGGTGTTGCCTTTCGCTTCAACCCCCAGTATTACAGCTTCGGGCTGCCTAAAGACAGCCCGCTGGATTCTGAACTCAATCCGCCCCTTCTAAGGATTACGGAGAGCAACCGGTGGAAGGTGATCCTGTCGGAGTATGAGTTGCGGGAGCTTTAGAAAAATTAATTGTGTCCTACCACTTCAGCAGGCTGCCAAATTAAATGGTTCAATTGCTGGATTGTTTGATGGCTGGCATTCAACGCCCCAGTGGAGCAATCTAACCATTTTGCCCATCTACTTAACTGATAATATTTACACCACTTCACAACCTGGAAATATTCAATGGGATTTTTCCTTTCAAAAATTTGACATCAGTCTAATTATTTTTTATTATTGTACTAATAAAACGAAAATAGTACAATAATTCTAAATGAGAAAATCAAACCTTAAAGAACGAATAGTCAATACGGCCAAGCAAAGATTTTTAAAGCACGGCTTTTACAAGGTTTCCATGGATAGCCTGGTTCAGGAACTCCGGACGAGTAAAAGCAGTTTGTATAACCACTTCTCTTCAAAAGATGAACTGGTCAGGGCAGTGGTGTCCCGGCTTAATGCGGAGATCAATAGCAGATTGGAGGAGATCCTGGATGATGATAAACTCAGTTTTAAAGGTAAACTGGTCTCTATTTCAGCATTTACAAAGGATTTACTTTCAGGCGTAAGCGAAGAATTTCTTAAGGATCTCGAGATAAACACACCGGAAATCTGGGCCTATTATCAGGAAAGCAGGCGCGAAAGGATCAATAAATATTACAGGTACTTGTTTGAAACAGGTGTCAGGGAAGGGGTGGTAAGAGATGATATCGGCATTGATTTGATACTCACCGTTTATCTGTCCCTGACGGAATTACCGCTGAGGGCAGGGTACATTGCACTTTTGGGCAATGAGAATCAAAGGATCTATGAGGAGGTAACTGAGATTTTTCTCAAAGGAATACTAAGCGAGTAAATTTTTTTCCCAGTTTTTGTACTGTAAAAACCATAATAGTACAATTAATATAAAATTAACGACATGAGAATCCACAGAATTGAAACCGGAAAAGTGCGGATCAGGAGCAATCAGATTACAAAAGCGGAGGGTATCACTCCGAAAATGCTCAAAGTGCTGTTGGACAACAACTGGTCGGAATGGCTGCCCATATACGCCTGGGCCATTGAACACCCGGAAGGAGTCATCGTAGTGGATACCGGAGAGACCCACAAAACAGGGAAAAGGGGATATTTACCCCGCTGGCACCCTTACTATTCGATGGCAGTGGAATTTGATGTCAGGCCGGAGGATGAGATCGGGCCACAGCTTAAAAAAATCGGAATTGACCCTGTCAAAGATGTCAGGAAAGTGGTCATGACCCATCTTCATACCGACCACGCCGGAGGCTTGCACCATTTTCCCAATTCGGAAATTTTCATTGAACAAAATGAATATAAAGCTGCATCCGGATTTACCGGTATATTAGCCGGTTATCTGCCACACCGCTGGCCGGACTGGCTAAAGCCGAAGCTGATTACCTTACCGAACGCCCCATACCACAGTTTCCCTCGAAGTTTGCCGGTAACTTCAGACGGTAAGGTGATGATCGTGGGCACTCCCGGGCACGTGGCCCACCACATATCCGTCATTGTGGAAATTGAAAACATCAACTATTTCCTTGCGGGAGACACCTCATACAACGAAGAAAACCTCTTAAACCTGAGGCCGGATGGCGTCGGAACCCGGAAGAGCTTAAAGACGTTGAAATCCATTCTTTCCTTTGCTGAGTCCAACCCAACGGTTTACCTGCCATCGCACGACCCGCAGGCGCCGGACAGGATGGAAGGCCGTCGGATTGTCCCGGTTTACGATGGGGCGTTAGCTTTTTAGATATTTTGTGAGTTCTCCAGTGGGTTTATTATGGAACGCGGATGACGCGGATACAGCAGATTGTCGCGGATAGCTCAGGTGAACCTCCTATTTGTGCAGATCTGAATGATCCGCGTTATCCGTGTTCTATTTTTCTCAACATGAAAACTAAGGATGGTTTCTATACCATCTCCTCCGCCCGCACCCACTCATCGAACTGCTCGGCGGTCAGGTAACCCAGTTCCAGGGCGGCCTCTTTCAGCGTCTTATCTTCCTTATGCGCCTTCTTGGCGATCTCGGCAGCTTTATCATATCCGATATGGGTATTGAGCGCCGTGACCAGCATCAGTGAGTTATTGAGGTTTTCTTTGATGCGGCTGTAGTTGGGTTCGATGCCCACGGCGCAGTTCTCGTTGAAGCTGTTGCAGGCGTCGCCGATGAGGCGGGCCGAAGTGAGGAAATTGAAGATCATCACGGGCTTGAAGACGTTGAGCTCGAAGTGGCCGGTCATGCCGCCGACGTTGATGGCCACGTCGTTGCCCATCACCTGCGCCATGGCCATGGTGAGGGCTTCCGACTGAGTGGGGTTGACCTTGCCCGGCATGATGGAGGACCCCGGCTCGTTGGCGGGAATGATCAGCTCACCGATGCCGCAGCGCGGGCCGGAGGCCAGCATGCGGATGTCGTTGCCGATCTTCATCAGGGAGACGGCCACGGTCTTCAGGGCGCCATGGGATTCCACGATGGCGTCATGAGCGGCCAGCGATTCGAATTTGTTGGGAGCCGTGACGAAGGGCAGGCCGGTGAGTTCGGCGATCTTTGCCGCCACTTTCTCCGAATAGCCCGGAGGGGTGTTCAGCCCGGTGCCGACGGCGGTGCCGCCCAGCGCCAGCTCCGCCAGGTGAGGCAGGCTGTTGCGGATGGCGCGCAGGCCGTGATCCAGCTGGGCGGCATAACCGGAGAGTTCCTGGCCCACGGTCACCGGAGTGGCATCCATAAAGTGGGTGCGGCCGATCTTGACCACATCCATAAATTTTTCCGATTTTTCCTTCAGGGTATCCCTCAATGCTTCGATGCCGGGTATGGTGTTTTCCACCAGGATCTTGTAGGCGGCGATGTGCATGGCCGTGGGGAAGGTATCGTTGGACGACTGCGATTTGTTGACATCGTCATTGGGATGGAGGAATTTCTTCTCGTCGGTGAGCTTCCCTCCATGCAGCACGTGGGCCCGGTTGGCGATCACCTCGTTGGCGTTCATGTTGGACTGGGTGCCGGAGCCGGTCTGCCAGACCACCAGCGGAAACTGATCATCCAGTTTGCCGGCCAGGATCTCATCGCAGACCCGGGCGATGGCGTCAGCTTTTTCTCTGGACAGAACACCCAGGTCCATATTAGTCAGGGCAGCCGCCTTTTTGAGAATGGCGAAAGCCCGGATCACTTCTTCCGGCATGCGGTGGCCGCCGATCTTAAAGTTTTCGGAAGAGCGCTGGGTCTGTGCCGCCCAGTATTTGTCGGCCGGAACATCGACGTAGCCGAGGCTGTCTTTTTCTTTTCTATATTCCATATCGGATTAAATTGTTTATTGTTGTTTTTGATTTTTATCGTCCCCGCATCAACAACATACGCCGGGTTACCGCCTCTCTTTCTCCGGCGGCCAGCCGGTAAAAATAGGCCCCATCGGGAAGCAGTGTTCCCTGGCTGTTTCGCCCGTCCCAGGCCAGGGTGTATTCCCCCGCCGGCCTTTCCTGGTTCTCCAGGACGGCAACAATTTGCCCCAGGCCATTCAACACTTCCAGGCGAACCCGGCTTTTTTCGCTCAAAGCATAGGTGATGGAAGTAGAACCGCTGAACGGGTTGGGAAAATTCTGGGCCAGTGAAAGCCGGTTTTTTTCTTCCGGAGCGGGGCCTTCCAGAGAAACCATGCCTTCAAAGGGTATGAAGCCGTAATACACGTCCTGTTCGCCGTTGAAGGTGGCCGTCCAGGCCAGGTGGGCGCCATTTTCATCTGACTGCATATCGAAGTAGTCGCCCATTTTCGGCTGGTTGGGCCAGCCTAAATGAGGGTCAAAGGGTTCAGAGAAGGCCTCGTTGGCGCTCCAGTTCAGGCCGCCGTCTTCTGAGAAAGAGTGGTAGAGGGAGGAATTGAACCCGCCGGGGTCGTCGCGCGTATCCAGCCAGACGACGTCGATGCGCCCGTTGGGCGCCACCGCCATGGTCCCGAACCACTGGTAGGCCGTAGGGTCGTTATCGTCATTGACCTTCACCGGATCGCTCCAGGTGAGGCCGCCGTCCGTACTGCGGGCGAACATCACATCCAGGACATCCGGGGTGGAAAACCGGGCCACCGAACAAAGCAGATATACATTGCCATGGGTAATGCCTCCTGAGCGGTCCACGGCGACCCAAACCTGCCCGAGCAGGCCTCCGGGGTTGGGCCCGGAAGAAACCACCGGCATGCCATCGAGGCTGACCTCGGTGGCAAAGTCCCAGGTAACCGGCTCATTTGGATTGCCGGCATTGGCCGATTTGACGACGATCAGCCCTCCGTTGCCCGATATTCCACAGGCATAGACTTCTCCTTCGGGGCCGACGGCCAGCGTCCCCCATACCGGCCGCTGGGGTAGCGTCACACAATCATCGTAGCTCATGCCTCTGTCGGTGGAACGCGTGAACATCCCCTCCGGGCAAATGCTGAAGCTTTCATTCCAGTAGGCATAAATATTGCCGTCGGTTGCTCCGCCCGTCCGGTCGATGGCCATCCATTGTTTGTCTCCTCCGAAGGCATAGGTGCCCGCATCCCAGGAACCGGGCCCTGTTGACCGATATACATCGCAGGAAAAATCATTGTTATTGACCGTCAGGCTGTTGTAGTAGAAGGCGCCTTCACTATCGGTATCCAGAACCGGGTCAGAACGGAAAACGCCAGGCTCGATAACCCCCGGGAAAACCCAGGTTAACCCGGCATCTTCTGAATAAGCGAAACCGGCCTGCCTGAAATTGCTGTTGACATCGTCAAACTGCCGCCAGCCAATGGCCATCAGAGAGGGGTTGGCCGGGCTTACCGCAATGGAAGGCTCATTGGCCGCATCCCCGAGGATGTTCTCTCCGGCCTCACTGACGTTCACCTGAACGGCGGTAAATGACGGGCCAAAGATCCGGTAAGCGGGGGAAGTTTCCATGTTTTCTCTCGATACCGGTGCGTATTCATCTTCCGGATATTCGGCGTATTCCTCCTGCTCAAAGGAGTTTGGAAATTCAAACCTTTCCGGAACCTTTACCTGGGCATGGGCAAAGTGGAAAATAAGAAGGAGCGCGATCAGGGCGGAGTTGTTGAGGGTCATACGTTCAGGCTGGCTGTTTATGGATAATTCAAGAAATTTCACAGCCCTAAAGGTAAGGCATGGAGCTTGAAAAAACCCGTCAAAAACCCGGAAATTGGCCCTATTGTCATGGAAGGGATGGACAACTGTGAAAAAAATGCACGAAAGAACACCCGCCACCTGCCCCGGCTGTAAACTTATTATATGAGAGAGCGTTCTATTGACATCACCGCTGGGAAACAGAAAAACCATTATTTAACACATTAAAAGAACCATCATTATGGCATTTAAACTTCCCGATCTACCTTATGCTTACGATGCACTCGAACCCCACATCGATGCGCGCACCATGGAGATCCACCATACCAAACACCACGCCGGTTATACCAGCAAACTGAACGCTGCCATCGAAGGCACCGAACTGGAAAAGATGAAAGTCGAAGATATCCTGGCCAATGTGTCCAAATATTCCACTGCTGTGCGTAACAACGGCGGTGGCTACTGGAACCACAAACTGTTCTGGGAGATCATGTCCCCGGACGGCGGCGGCCAGCCTTCCGAACGCATGAACATCCACAAAGCCATCATGCGGGATTTTGGCTCTTTCGACAAGTTCAAGGAGCAGTTCTCCAATGCCGCGGCTACCCGCTTCGGCTCCGGATGGGCATGGCTTTGCGTCGATAAGAATGACAAGCTGTTCATTACGGATACTCCCAACCAGGACAACCCCCTGATGGACCTGGCGGACAAAAAAGGCACGCCGATCCTCGGCCTTGACGTCTGGGAGCATGCTTACTACCTGAACTATCAGAACCGCCGCCCGGATTATATTTCCGCATTCTGGAATGTCATCAACTGGGATCAGGTGACCCAAAATTACAACGACGCCAATGAAGGAGCGTCGAAGTTCTGATAAAGCAATAGATGGATATATGGTTTCGTGGTTTCATCGGCCCGAAAACTATGAACCTGTGAAGCCATATATCCACAAAATTTGTCCAGCAGGCGTCACCCAAAATTTGACGATCTTGCGGATAAAAGATAATTAGTGTATCTTTGCCCAACGAATGTTCTTTTACAAACATGCTTAAGGTGTAAAGTGAATCACAACATATCCAAAACACGCTTTAACAAAAACAGACACTTTACCCCGATGGGAAGAATGTAGGATTTCTAAACCCTTTTTTTCATCTAAAGCTTTATCCCATGATCATTTTAGGCATTCTTCTACTGATTCTGCTATTGTTCAACGTCGAGTTGATCGAAGCATCCTAGACCTTTCTTATCGCCAAAAACTACGAGATTGGCCGAATGGCTTTTCTGACATGTACGAAAGAGATTGAATAAAGGCCCGCACCCCCCGGTTCGGGCCTTTATTATTTTCGCCCCCTCCTTTCTGCCTCCTGGGGCGCGGGAGCATCCAGCCTCATATACCCGTAAACCTCTCCTGTATTCCTGCCGTATTTCCTCTCCGTGAGCTATAACATAAATGCTTTCCACCCGTAAGAAATCATATAAACCCAGGACATGCTGTATATGCATTTAAAAAATCCCTAACTTTAGCTCGGATCAAGCCATCATCCATGTTCTATACTCCGGAAGAGATCAAAGGATACGAAGAAGAATTAGGCCTGCTCATCCGCAAACTCCATTTTTTTAAAGAGGAGCGGAACAAAGCGGTAGATGCCGGCGCCAAATTTTCCCAGGACGAAGAGATCGCCCGGTTGGAAAAACAGATACGTGACCTGAAGCTCATCCTGGCAAGTGCAAACAATATCCATTCGGCAGACAAAGACAGCCTCCTGATGGATGCAGCCCGCGGGCTCAATATAGACGAAGAAGAGGAGTTCGGCCTGCTCCACCTTGTTAATGTGGACCGCAAAGAAATGCGCGGCAAATTCTGGGATGCATTTGACGAAAACGAAGAAAAGAAGCAGGAATTCCAGTACTACTTCATCAGCGCCTGCCCCAGCCAGATGCCGCCCAGCTTCGCCGAACGTATGGTATATGAATTGTTGCTCGAAGAGCTCGACGGTGATTCCGATTCCTTGCACATCGTCACCTACGAAGATACCGGCAGGCTCCGCATCCAGGACCTGCCTGTAGGCCGGAATGCGCGAAAGTGCCGGCAGCGCTTTAAGGAATACGTCCAGGAACGCTTCCGCTTTGCGGATACTCAGTCGTTCGATACCTTTATCGAAACGGGGGTGCCCAAGCTGCCTTATGACTATGTGGCCGTTGCCTTTGAGCTGCACGAACGCCACTGGGAGGATTTCCTGCCGGAGTACCTGCAGTGGATGATCGATACCTTCCGTTGCCCTCATCAGGACGTGCCTGTTTTCCTCTTTTTCTTTGTCATTTATATAGAAAAACAGCACCTTGGCCATTTATCGCCCGCTCAGCAGGCCATTGTCGATGCTTTGAAAAGCCTGGCGCAGCGCAATGAAACCACCCTGCTGACGCCACTCCTGCCTGTAGAAGAAGGCGACCTGCGCGCCTGGCTGATGGACCTGGGAGAGCGCAACCCTAACAAGGTGCAGCAGGTGATGGATGTCTTCCTGTCTGGCCTGCGGGAGGCCGACCGGCGGCTTTATGAGGAAAAAAAACTGCTCAATATGAAAGATATTGAAGAACTGCAGGCAATCGTTTATCGCGTTGCGAATGAGTAGGAGTCTTTCATTGAGCGGCAATTTTTCATTGCCGTTCAATTTTAATCTAAGTTGCAATCAAGCATTTTGGGCCGGCTGGGTAGTATATCGCAAATTGAATAATTTAATATAAAAAACCGCCCCAACCATTAACCGAAAAAAATAGCCATGAGCTTCCACCTATACCGCCAGAGCGGGCAGCACGAGCTGCCGGAGATTCCACTGAACGAAAAGATCAACGACCCCCGCCTCTACCTGCCGCCCCACGGGCTGGTCGGTGCAGTCAACGTAGCCATCAACCTGGGGCAGCCGCTGTTGCTTACCGGTGAGCCGGGCACAGGTAAAACCCAGCTGGCCCATCATGTGGCCTATTACTTCCAGCTCGGTAAGGTGATCGTCTTTAATGCCCAGACAACCTCTACGGCTAAGGACCTGTTCTACCGATACGATGCGCTGGGCCACTTCCAGTACAGCCAGACCCAGGCAGAACCCCTGACTCCCGAACAGGTAGAAAAAAAATACATTCACTACCAGGGTTTGGGGGCTGCCATCCGCAGCCGAAGCCGGAAGGTGGTGCTGCTCGACGAGATCGACAAAGCGCCCCGCGACCTGCCCAATGACGTACTGGCTGCCCTGGAGGACTTGCGTTTCGACGTGCCGGAGGTGGGTAAAACCTTTGAAACCACCCCCGAAAACCGCCCCCTCATCATCATGACCTCCAATTCGGAGAAAAACCTGCCCGATGCCTTCCTGCGCCGGGTGGCCTACTTCCACATCGAATTTCCCTCTGACGCCGACCTTCTGCGCATCCTTCAACAAAAACTGGATGGTTTTGATGCTGAAAAGGGCAAAAAGCAGCTGGACGCCATCATCGGGCACTTCGGTATGATCCGCGCCAAAGACAGGGTAAAGCTCAAAAAACC
The DNA here is from genome assembly GCA_020636315.1 of Lewinellaceae bacterium. Lineage (GTDB taxonomy): Bacteria > Bacteroidota > Bacteroidia > Chitinophagales > Saprospiraceae > JACJXW01. The sequence goes on along the minus strand of JACJYA010000002.1, from coordinate 206,061 downwards.
GCCCGCCACCGCCGAACTGATACAGTGGGCCAACTTGCTCCGGAAAATGGAGTTTGACGCTGCCAAACTGGTCAACCTGGCTGCCCTGAGTAAGGAGGAAAAGGAACAGTTGAGCCTCTCTTACTCGGTACTGGCCAAGAATAAGGATGATTTGAATGCGTTGGTGGGGCTGTTGGGGGGGTAGGGGGGGCTGGGGTTTCTGGGTTTCTGAGGTTACTGGGGTTTTTGCGACCAGCAAGGGACTGTTCATAGTTTCTGGTTTCTGAGTTCCTCGTTGCCCTGGAAACCAGCGGGTTAGCTTAACGCGGACACACTTAATTGAACTATCCCAGCAACCGAAACCAGAAACCGAAACCAGAAACCAGAAACCAGAAACCAGCAACCAACAACCAACAACCAACAACCAGCAACCAGCAACCAACAACCAACAACCAAAAACCAAAAACCACAACCACCCTCATGCCCCACACCGGCAAACACCACCACCTCCTCGCCGAACTGCTGAGCACCCTGCAGGCAGAAGGCTACCCCCTGGGCACCGGCCAGCAGTTGCAGGTGCAGGAGTTGCTGCGGAAGCTGCCGGAGGATACGCCCCTGGAGGAGTTACCCTATCTGCTGGCGCCCCTTTTTGCCAGCAATCCCAAGGAGCAGGCACATTTCTACGAGCTCTTTGAGCAGTGCCGGAAGCGGACGGAGGCTTTCTATAAAGAAATAGGGCAGGAGGAGCCGGTGGAACCGGACCGGCAGGAGCGCCGCTATCGCGGGCTGATCTGGTTGCTCGTATTTTTGCTGGTGGTTCCTCCCGCAGCCATCCTCTACCAGTCGCTGAGGCCGGTTGAAAGGACGTTCCTCAAAAAACCGTTTCAGGTGCCGCCCGGTGGGCAGGCCAGGGTTTGCCTTGACGATTCTGATGGGGCCGGGGAGTTTGAGCAGCCTGAAAATTATGAGGTGGTTTATCCTGGCAGGGAAGGCCTGGGCGGTTTTCTGATCGATTCCTCGCAGTGCCTGATATATATCGCTCAGGATAGCCTCTCCGGACAGGATTCCATTGTGCTGGAATGGACAAACGGGCATGGCGGGCGGCTTGTCGTGAATTATATTGCCAACATTCTGGTGGAAATAGATACGACTATTACCGATAGCACCCGCCTGGATAGCACTATTGCGGATTATCACTTCGACCCAATAACACCTCTCTACAATCATGATCCGCTGGCCTTTGCCATGCAGCCGCCTCCGCCCTGGCAGCAGTTCCTGGCAGATAACTTCTGGTGGCTCAAATGGGGAGGCCTTTTGCTGTTCACGGCGTTGTTGCTGGCGGTGTTGTTCTACCGCGCCTACCGCCGCCGCAAGTTGGTTGCCGAGCTGGAATCCAGCGATAAGCCGCCCTATGCATGGAACATTAGGATTGACGGAGCGGAAGCCGTGCATTTGGGCGACGATTTCAGTTATCTGCTCAACCTCATCCGGCAGCGCACCGGTAGCGAGGCTTTCAGGCTGGACGTTCCCAAGACCATCAATGCTACCATTGAGCAGGGAGGAATGCCCACTTTCCGCTTTTTGCAGCAGACCAAACCTCCGGAGTACCTCCTGCTGATCGGCCAGCAAACCCCCCGCAACCATCGCGCCCGGTTACTGGATATGCTCTTTCGGGTGTTGCATGAAAATGAGGTGCTCATCGAACGCTTTTTCTACGACAATGACCCACGCATTTGCTATAATGAAACTCATCCGCAGGGCATACCATTACAGGAAGTGCAGCAGCGGTACAACTCCTCCCGCCTCATCGTAGTGGGCTACGGTAATGCCCTGCTCAACAAGCTGACCGGTAAGCCCGAACCCTGGAGCCGCCTGCTGCTCAACTGGAAGCACCGCCTGCTGCTGACACCCCGGCCCACCGGCCAATGGGGCAAGCGGGAGCGCCGTTTGAGCGGGTTGTTTACCCTGTTGCCACTTTCCATGCAGAGCCTGCTCTTCTGGCTGGAAGAACTGGAAATGGAGGAGGACGCCCGCTTCGATACCTGGCCCGGCCGCGTGAAAGACGTACCCCTGGAGCCCATCCAACTCAAAGGGAACCTGATGGACAGCCTGCAGGAGCATTTCAGTGAACCCATGCTGCAATGGATCGCCGCCTGCGCTGTTTATCCCTCCCTGCACTGGGACCTCACCCTCTACCTCGGCCAGCAGCTCTCCGCCGGGAAGGAAAACCTGCTCACCGTTGACAACCTGCTGCAACTTACCTGCCTGCCCTGGTTCACGGAGGGGCGTATCCCCCCGGCAGCCCGCCTCAGTTTGATCGAATGGATGGAGGCAGCGCATCCGGCATTACTGGAACAGATCCGCACCCGGCTGGTGGATATCCTGCAGGAAAACCCGCCGCCTGCCGACTCAGCCGCCTTTGAAGACTACCGCATGAACGTCGCCCTCAACGAGTGGCTCACCACCAGGCATCAACCGCACAGAAGAGAGTTGCAGCAGGAGATCAGCCGCCGGTTGGAAGCCGGCGCGGATGCCGACATCACTGTTATCAAACAGCTGCAAAGGGAACGCCATCCGCTCGACTTCATCCTGTCCGATAACCTGAAAAAATACTTCCGCCCGCACGGACTGCCCGGACTGGGGTGGCGGGGCGAGTGGCGCGACGTAATGCGCTGGGCCCTGCCACTGTGGATTCCAGCCCTCGTGCTTACAATTTTTGTAAAACCCTGGCTGATCGAACCCGCATCCTGCGGGGGGATAGCCGTCCGTTACCAGTTGGGCGAGGAAAGCCATTTGCTTTGCCTGGACAGCCCGGAAGCCTTCGGTACGATAGTGGAGGCTCACATTCAGGCTGCCATTGAATCAGATACCTTGCCAGGCGCCAGTGCATTCAATGGGCAGGCCATGCTTTGGCAGTCGCAAGCCGGTGCTCCCCTCAACCTTCCGGTTGCGGCACATAGTGAAAATGCAAGCTGGGAATGGAAAAAGGCCTCCCTGAGCGCTTCTTCTTTCGGCGGTTTCATAACCTATAACAGCAACGATGACAGCCTGCAATTGCGGAGAACGGCAGGTGACAATCGCCTGGAGCTGTCGGAAAACTGGAAAAAGGAATACCGTAGTAACATCGCTCTTGCCTTTTACAACCAGGGTGTTGAAATCCTTCAGGAATACGATCCCGGGCAAATCCCACAGGCCGGCCGGGATCTGATATGCCGGTACTTCCAGAATGCCATATTGCTCGATTCCACTCAGCTGGATATGTACGAGATCCGAAACTGGTGCGCCGGGGAAGCAACAGCGGACACCACAGCTTCAGATGGTGGCATGGCGGGACAGGAGTTGCAAAAAATACTGGTGCAGGCGGCCGGCCGGTGGGATAAATTGCAGAAAGAGGCCGATCTTAGCGGCGGGGCCAGCGAAACGGTGATACCCGAACTCGGGGTTCGTGGCCGTTACGCCATTCTGAAACCCCTGCTCAACCCGGTTGTTCTGGAAAGGCTGTTTGGAGAGCCCGTTTACCGTGCCGGGCCGCATCAGGGCGCCGATATCGCCTACCGCAGTGAGGAATCTTTCGGCCGTTATAACCCTGCTTTTCTGAGAAAATTGTACACCACCTTGAATACTCTTAGTAAAAGCGGCCTGCTTGTCAGGCAGGTTCAGGGATTGTACGACCGGGAGTTCCGGAGATTGATGCAGGTATTCTACCAGGCCTATGAAGTGGGAGCCGGCCGGGAGGACATTCAAAAGGAATACCTTTCCCGGTTAAATGCCCCGGCCTCAAGGCTGGCGCAGCGGGGTTACACTAATTTCTTCGAAGAAAAATTCGGCGACTTATCCATTGCTTCGCGCTACTACGACCCCGAGGCCATCATGGCCGCCGGCTTCTGGGTGCGCCGTTCCATTGACGGCACCGCCGACGAGTTCTTTCAGTTGCTTCAGCTTACCCTGCAGACTTTCGACCCGGCTTTTCTGGCACAGCAGAAAAAGATGAAGCCGGCTGTTTCCCAGTCGCTGAAGAAGCTACCATCTTTCCGGACGAATGGGAAACTGGAGCGGGTGGATATTCAGCAAACGGCGGCCAAAACCCACACTTCACGCTACCTCTGGTGCCTGGACAACCCCCATGGCAGCGACACCCCCGGCAAGCGCTCTCCCGTATTCGACGACGGCAAAACCCAGCTCTTCGAGTACCAGCTCAGCCGCGATGTGGTGGATCGCATCATCCGGCGCCTGGAGGAGATCGGTGTGGAATTCTATCGGGTGGTGCCGGAGGAGGAAGACATCAGCCTGGAGGAGCGCGCCCGGCGGATCAACAATTACAACACACGCCTGCCCAAGCTGGCGGTATCGGTCCACTTTAATGCCGCCCCGCCGGAAGAAGGCAGCAGTGGCTGGGCGAAAGAGAGCGTCAAAGGCGCCGAAGCCTGGCATTACAGCGGTTCCGGGGACGGCCGCCGCCTGGGCGCCGTCTTCCTGGAGAAGGTGATCCGCAAAACCGGGCTCTACAACCGCTTTGTGAGATCCATGGAAGGCCGCACCGAGTTTTACCTGCTGCGCAACACCAAGCCGCCCGTCACCCAGGTCGAGAACGGCTACTACAACAACCGCGCCGACGCCGCCCTGCTGGCGCAGCCCGCCTTCCGCCAGCGCCTGGCCGACGCCTATGTGGAGGCCATCCAGGCTATTGAGGTTCGGGGCCTGGACGATACCCCCGCCCCCCTCATCGACGAAAATGACAGCGACGGGGATGGTGTGCCCAACAGCGAGGATGGCTGCCCCTTCACCCGTGGGCCGGCGGAGAATAAGGGGTGCCCGGTGGAGGAGCAGAAAGAGTACGAAGCGCCCCCACAGCAACAACAGGCGCCTCCGCAACAGCAACAGGGAAAGGTGCAGGAGTTTTCGAAGATCGGCGAGTTTAGGGCCGGGAACAGGGCTTATCGCACCCTTCAGTTTGAGGCCGGCGGGCCCACCTGGCTGGTGGAGAACCTGGATATTGAGGTGGAGGATTCGTGGTGTTATTACAGCGACCTGGTAAACTGTGAGCGATATGGAAGGCTCTATTCCTGGAAAGCAGCGCAAAAGGCCTGCCAGCAATTGGGAGGGGGGTGGCGGCTACCTTCAGATGAGGATTGGAAAGCACTGGCAATGCACTTTGGTGGGTATTATGACTGGATGGAAGGAAAAGATTACGGCGATCCTGAACAGGCTTACCAATCTTTATTAAAGGGAGGGTACAGTGATTTTAATGCGCGTCTCGGTGGCAGAAGAGTTTCTACCGGCAGCAGTTTTTACGACCTTGGAGTTAGTGGCAGATACTGGACAAGTACAGCCATGAGCCTGGAGAATGCCTGGTACTATGCTTTCGGGGGGGGAATCGGCAAGTTGTACCGCAATGAATCCGATAAGTCCTACGGACACAGTTGCCGTTGCTTAAAGGATTGATATTTTCCAGTTTGGAAAAAGTCTTATTTACCCGCCTGCCATAGTATCGTCAGTACAGCGGGCTCCCCTGGCTGCCGTCCGCGAGCGCTGAAGCTACTCAGCGGAGGCATGCTGCCCGGCAGGAAGTAGCGTTTCCACATTAAGCGGCAATTTTCCATTGCCGCTTAATTTTCTAAATAGCACAGCCAGGAACTTAGGCGCTAATGGGGAAATTAGCGCCTAAGGGGTGAAAATGAAGGCGTTAATAGGAAGTCGGTATTACGGGCAAACTTACAAGGTCCGTATCTCTCACATATATAACAAGGATATTCGTATCAATCAAATAGTTCATCAATCAAGCATTGACAGTAGTTCCTCAATTGATCTCCAAAAACATCCGATAAAACCCTTGCCATTTTTTTCCCGAAAGCATATTCGTTAAGACTTACAATCCTACTCCTGAATAAAAGCAGTGAAACAAATCGTCAAACTTTTGAGACAAATTGCACAGCATAAGTTCATACAAAAGGTCATTTTAAAGGATGCCCTCGGATGAAAAGTTGTTTTTTAATCCATAAAAACTTATGCCATGAACTTCAAAGAATTAGTATTATTCATCTTTTCAGTACTCCTGCTGGGGTGCACCAAGGATAACAACCTGCAGGAGGAAACTGCTTTTACCAATGAAAGTGAGATGCTCTACGATGCGCTGCAATCCACTCCGGTTGATATGCGGGAGGTGTTTGAAAACCCTCATCTCAATGGAGAAGCGGTTGAGCGAGTGCTCAAGATCAGGCGTTTTTCGGGTACTTTTGCGTTTTTACCCGATCCGGATTGTGCTCCGTACCCGCAATTTGTCGCTGAGGGCACTGGGTTTTGCACCCACATGGGCAAGGTCTCTACTTTTATGGCTTTCTGTGGGGACCCGTCAAACCCGATCACTACTCCCCTGGGCGCGATAACGGCTGCGAATGGTGATCAGGCCTTTACGGAGTTGACGGGAGCTGGCCCGGCTGGCGATGGAGACCATATTTTCAATTATATCATCTACGACGGCACCGGGCGTTTTTCCGGTGCAACCGGTTACTATACCTTTAAGGGCCCGGTCGATATGGCCAACCTTACCTTTGAAGGCGAAGGAGAAGGAGTTATCATTTACTAGGCTGATGACATTGGGCTTGCGGCCGTACACGGAACCAAGTTTGCGGGTTCCCCTGGCTGCCGTCCGCGAGCGCTGAAGCTACTCAGCGGAGGCATGCTGCCCGGCAGGAAGTAGCGTTTCCACATTAAGCGGCAATTTTCCATTGCCGCTTAATTTTCTAAATAGCACAGCCAGGAACTTAGGCGCTAATGGGGAAATTAGCGCCTAAGGACCTCACTGCTTCACCGCCCCATACATTTTCTCCACATCCTCCTGTGAGAACGTCCCCAGAAGGCCGGTCTGGAAGATGATCTCCAGGTCGCCCTGCAGGACGATGTACCGGAATCCGTAGCTGATGTTGCTGCTGTCGATGGCGGTCTGGTAAATAAAGCCGTCTTCCTCCTCGCTGATAACTTTCTCGAAGTAACGGATGCTTTTTACATCGGCCAGTTGTTCGGCCTTCACGCGGGCCATATCGCTGGTCTCTGCCTGGGTTGCAAATACCTGGACGTAATAATTATCCGCTCCTCTGATGGTCACGTCTTTGATCAGCCCGCCGCCCAGGTCGTCAGCCTTGATCTCGGCGCTGTCGGGCGCCATGATGGTTACGGGAATGCCGTAGGGCAGCAGGTCGGTTTCTTTGAGGCCGCTGCCGGGTTCGCTCTGGCAGGCGGCGAAGAGAAGGGCGATGAGAGAGAAGAAAAGTATCTTTTTCATTTTTTTTGGGTTGTGTCATTAGCAATTGGGGCTAAACTTAACAAGTTTTCCCGGTATTACCGGTGCCAGAACCTGCCGGGTTTTCATCATGTCTTCTCGTAGGTTCACCCGGCAGGTTGGAGCGCCCCAAAAGTATGGAGAAGGTTTTTTTAAAAATCCCCATATTTTGAACAGCCTGCCCGGCAGGTTCAATCAACTGCATATTTTGCCCCCCGTATATTGGGTTGCATATCATCAAAACGATTAACTTTGCGCAGAATTTTTCTGCCGGAAAGGAATATATGATCAAGAGCTTACAGATTCGAAACTACGCGATCATTGAGGAACTGGAGATGGATTTCTCCAAAGGGCTGACCATTGTCACCGGGGAGACCGGTGCGGGCAAGTCCATATTGCTGGGGGCTCTGGGGCTCATCATGGGCAAGCGGGCAGACATCAAGTCGCTGTACAACCTGGAGAACAAGTGCGTGGTGGAAGCCCATTTCGATGTGAGCCGCTACGGGCTGAAGGAATTTTTTGAGGAGAACGACCTCGACTACGAAGACAATATGGTCATCCGAAGGGAGATCACCCCTTCCGGCAAATCCAGAGCTTTCGTCAACGACACCCCGGTTACGCTCAATATCCTCCAGGATCTCAGTTCTACCCTGGTTGACCTTCACCAGCAGTTCGACAACCTCGACATTCATCAGGTGTCCTTCCAGTTGCGGCTGCTCGATGCCCTGGCGGACAACAAGGGCCTGCTGGCCGAATACCAGCGCGGCTACACCAGGTATCAGTCTCGCCGCCGCCGCCTGGCGGACCTTGTGCGCCGCAACGAAAACGCCGCCAAAGAACTGGACTTCATCAATTTTCAGCTGGAAGAATTCAATGCCGCTGCCCTGAAAGCCGGCGAGCAGGATGAACTGGAAGAAGAACTCAATCGCCTGACCAATGCGGAGGACATCAAAAAAAATCTGGCGGCAGCTTTTCAGCAATTGAGTGAAAGTGAGGTTTCCGTGATCGGCCAACTGGAAGAGATCGCCCAGGCCCTTAAGGGGATACGCAGGTTCGACCCGCGCCTGGAATCCTTCTTCGGCCGCTTCGACAGTGTACTGGTGGAACTGAACGACCTTTCCCAGGAATTCGAGGGCATAGCTGAAGAAACGGAACACGACCCCGAAAGGATCATGGAGGTGCAACAGCGCCTCGATATGATCTATCGCCTGCAGAATAAACACCAGGTATCTTCAGTGGAAGAATTGCTGAAGATACAGGAAACCCTTCAACGGCAACTGGATGATATAGGGGATCTCAGCAACGAGATCGACACTCTGGAGCAGGAGGTACGCCAGGATGAAGAAATCCTCAAAGGCCAGGCAGATGAACTGAGCCGCCGCCGCCACGCCGTGGTGGGAGGCTTTGAGAACCAGGTAGAACGCATGCTGGCCGAGCTGGCCATGGAACACGCCCGCATCAAGGCGGAATTCAGCCGGACGGACGCGCTGGGGCCCACCGGCTTCGACGAGGTCAACTTCCTCTTTGCCGCCAATATGGGCAGCCGGATGCAACTGATCAAAGATGTGGCCTCCGGCGGCGAATTGTCGCGCCTGACCCTGGTGGTCAAATCCCTGGTGGCCAGCGCCATTCCCCTGCCCACCCTCATTTTTGACGAGATCGATACCGGCATCTCCGGCGATGTGGCCTTGAAGATGGGCAATATCCTGCGCAAGCTGAGCAACGGGCATCAGGTTATCTCCATTACGCACTCCCCGCAGATCGCTTCAAAGGCAGATGTGCATTATTTTGTATATAAGCGGATAAAAGGAGAGCGAACCATTACTGCGCTGCAGAAACTGGAGCTGGAGGAACGCATTAATGCTATTGCCACCATGCTGAGCCAGAGCCCGCCCAGCGATTCGGCTATTGCTAATGCGCGGGAGTTGTTGAGGGTGTGAAGGGGGGGGAGAGTGTAAGAGTGTAAGAGTGTAGGAGTTTAGAAGGGGAGAAGTTTAGAAGTTTAGGGGATAGTTCAAATAAGTGTGTCCCCTTTATGCTAAACCGCTGGTTTCCAGCGTAACAAGGAACCCAGGAACCAGGAACTATGAACAGTCCCGAGTTTAGGAGGGGCTCTGCTCCCGGTCTGGAGGAGTTTTGGGAGGCTTAAAGAAAAACCATAATATGCACTCCCCATAGAAAGTATTCTCTCCTCCTTTTTCGCTCGCAGAAGTGAAACGAAGGAGAGGGAGGAAGTTGGGGAGGCTTAAAAACAAGCAAAATAAAATGAGTAACAACCTGCTAAAAGGAAAAAGGGGCGTCATTTTTGGAGCGCTCGACGAAAAATCCATGGCCTGGAAGGTAGCAGAGCGCTGTGTAGAGGAAGGGGCTGCGATCACATTGACCAATGCACCGGTGGCCATGCGGTTCGGTGAGATCCAGAAACTGGGCGAAAAGCTCAATGCCGAGGTGATCCCGGCCGACGCCACCAGCCTGGAGGACCTGGAAAACCTTTTTCAGCAGTCCATGGAGGTTTTGGGTGGTAAGATCGACTTCGTACTGCACTCTATTGGCATGTCGCTCAATGTCCGCAAAAAGAAGGAATATACCGGTTTGAATTACGACTGGATGCAGAAGACCTTTGACATTTCAGCCATCTCTTTCCATAAAGTCATGCAAACGCTTTGGCAGATGGATGCCATGAACGACTGGGGCTCCATTCTGGCACTGAGCTACATCGCAGCCCAGCGCACTTTCCCGGATTACAGTGAGATGGCGGAGTCGAAGGCCCTTTTGGAGTCTTTTGCCCGCAGTTTCGGGTATCACTTCGGAGAGCGCAACAAGGTCAGGGTCAATACGGTATCTCAATCGCCCACCAAAACCACGGCGGGCAGTGGTGTGAAGGGCTTCGACGAGTTTTTTGATTACGCGGATCGGATGTCCCCCCTGGGAAATGCTTCGGCGGAGGCCTGTGCGGATTACTGCGTCATGTTGTTCTCCGACCTCACCCGAATGGTGACCATGCAGAACCTTTACCACGATGGCGGATTCTCCAGCATGGGGATGAACCCCAAGGTGCTGGGGATGTAGAGCGTTGGGTATCGCTGAAGATGCACTCCATATACGCCTTTCCTCTGCTGGCTGACAAATGAATTGTTGCAGCCTTTTTACCTTCGTGCCTATCTTTCCATTTTTTAAAAGAACTTTCATGAAGTTACTTGTTCAACTACTGTTATTCACCCTGCCGGTTTTGCTCAGCGCTCAGCAGCAGGCAAACCTGCTCGGCAACTGGGATGACCCGGATCTGGTAGGCTCCACTTTTTATGACAATACTTACAACGAAGTGTGGGGCATGGCGGTCAACGGCCATGAATACGCCATTGTCGGCTCAACTGCCGGTACGCACTTTATCGATGTGACGGACCCCGCCCAGCCCTTTGAGGCTCATTTCGTGGCGGGCGCTTTCCAGGGCGGAGGGGTCATCCACCGGGACTATCACGATTATAAAGGCTACCTCTATGCGGTATGCGACGAGGGCCCGAGCACATTGCAGATCATAGATACCCGAAACCTGCCGGAATCCGTAGAAGTGGTTTACAATTCCTCCCAGGCCATCCGCCAGTCTCATAATATTTTCATCGATACGGCAAGGGCCAAACTGTACGCCCTGGCCATGGATGGCAATACCGGAGGGTCGGCCGCCATGCGGGTATTTGACATATCCGACCCGCTCAATCCGGTTACGCTGGGAAGTTACAACACTTTTGGCGGGCTTACCGTGGGCCACGTGCATGATGCCTATGTGCGTGAAGGCGTCGCTTTTCTGAACTGCGGCGGCAGCGGTTTCGCTATGGTTGACTTTTCAGACCAGCTGCATCCGCAAACCCTGAGCACACTGACCGATTATCCCTTCCGCGGCTACAACCACTCCGGCTGGCTGACGGACGATGCCCGGTATTATTATATGGCCGATGAGACCCACGGAGCCGATATCAAAGTGATCGATGTGAGCAACCCCTGTGAGATTGAGGTGGTTAATACTTTTAATGCCGGAGTTTCCAACCCCAACAGCATCCCGCACAATCAGATTGTGGCCTGTAACTACCTCTACGTCAGCTATTACTACGAAGGCCTCGTGGTTTTCGATATCTCAGACCCCGTTAACCCGCAAAAGGTATTGTATTACGATACCTATTCCGAAGCCAATGGTTCCAGTTACAAGGGCGCCTGGGGCGTATATCCGTTTCTGCCCTCGGGCAACATCCTGCTGCTGGACATGCAGTCGGGCCTTTATGTATTCGAAGGGCCGGGCGATAATTGCGCCGCCACCCAGGAGCTCACGCCCGTTGACCTGTCCTGCCTGGGCGTCAGCAGTACTGCCGGGGTAAAAGGGGTAGAAAGTGTGAACATTTTCCCGCAGCCGGCCTCAGGTGTTTTAAATGTACAACTCGACGTTGCTGAAGGCCAAAAAAAGGTTAATGCCCATTTGTTGGATATCAACGGGCGGGTAGTGCAGCGTTTTGGCACTGAACCGTTGCAACCCGGTACTAACCTCCTGCGTTTTGACCTCAGTGATGGCCTGTCGGCGGGGGTTTATCTGCTCCGTTTGCAGGGAGAGGGCGTGCAGGTAGTGAAGAGGGTAGTGGTGGAGTGAAAGTGGATAGGTGTAAAGTGTAAAAGTGCAAGAGAGAGCAGAGAGCGGTGTATCAGGGAAGAACTTTTACACCTTTACACACTCACACTTCTACACTTTATTCCCCCTGATGCCTTTGCTGCCGGACCGGAGATCAATATTCAGGAACATTTAAAAAATAAATTCGACGCCAGTGAGCTGGGTCAGGCCTGGAGCCTTATTTAGGCGAAGGCCAGCCCCAACTCAATGGCCCGAAATGTCGAATTTATTTTTTAACCACTACATATGAAAAGAAGTATTCCATGCATTTTTTTTCTGCTGGCCCTGCTGGCGCCGGCCCTGTTGCCGGGGCAGCAACCGGGATTCCCTTCCGGAAACCGGGGCAGCAGCAGTAGTGCACGCACGGGGAAAGCCGAGCAGAATGAAATAGAGCTGGATACTTTCGATATCTTCTACTTTTTTGCCGACAACCCCAACCAGGAGATCCCCTTTTCAGATTCGACACTGGGGAACTATTTTCGCCAGTATGACCCGGTTCGGAAGCGGGACCTCGATTACCGGCACCTGGGTATCCTGGGCTCGGCTCATCAGCCCATTGTATTTGAGGCGGCGTGGAGGCGGGGTTTCGACGTCGGGTTACACCAGTATGATCTCTATATGACTACCGGTGATGAGTTGCCTTTTTACCGCATCGAGCGGCCCTATTCCAATGTTTCCTATACCATGGGTTCCGAACAGGCTGATGGTTATACAACGGCTCAATTCAGCCGGAACTTTGCCAATGGGCTCAACTATTCCCTTGATTACAAACGCATCACGCAGTTCGGCACCCAAAGCCAGTTTCCCAATCAGAACAATCGCAATACTGCATTCACCAATGGGCTCCGGTACGAAAGCAGCAACGGCCGCTACGATGGTTTCTTCAGTTTTGCAGCCAATACTATCCAGCAGGAGGACAATGGGGGGATACGCCGGGAGCCCATCGCTCAGGGACAGTTCAGCAGCCCCAGTTCGGCGGAGGTATTTCTGGGAAGCGCCCGGACGCGGCACGCTCACCGGGAGTTCAGTTATACCCATTACTATCGCTTTGGCGGCGGCCAGGATTCTATCCGGGGAACTCGCCGGTCTTACACCATCTCTCATCAGGCCGTTTTAAACAACAGCACCTATAAATATCACGATGAATACGATGTAGCCCAGGATTCTTCGTTTTACAATGCCTACCCGGCCCTTCTCCCGGATGTAAGGGGAACCCGCCTCTATTTTAAGCACCGGAAACTGGAGAACAGCTTTCGCCTGGCTACTTTCAAGCTGGGCCGCAGCGATGAGGAAATGGCGAAAAACCAACGCGACCTCCTGGAGGTGGGAATGGTTCACAGCCTGCATCACATTGAAGAAGCCAGCGCCGATACCACTCTCAGCAACCTTTTCCTGACGGGAAAGTATCGGTTCAACCCCAGTGAGCGGCTGCGCATCAACCTGTACGGGCATTTCGGCCTTTGGGCCAATGCCGGAGATTACCGGGCGGAAGGCAACCTTTTTTTCGATTTCAAAAAAGTGGGCAGCCTGGCCCTTGGAGCTATCAACCAGCTGTATTCCCCGACGCTGATGGAACATCGCCTCTACCTGTCGGAGCAACAGATATATCGAAATGACTTCAACAAAACACTCAGCACCACTCTTTCCGGCACCTATACCCTTCCCGCTTTCCGGCTGGAAATATCCGGGCGGTATCACCTGCTCAACAACTACATTTATTTCGATACCCTGGGGCTGCCGCAGCAAACCGGCATCCCGATCAGTATTGCCCAGTTGATCATCAAAAAGGATTTCAGGGTGGGTAATTTCCATCTGGACAATATCATTGCCCTGCAACAGGCAACGGAGGATTTCATCCGGCTGCCTTCCATCTATTCCAAACACAGCCTTTACTATGCCGGTAAATGGTTTAAAGTGCTGGATGTGCGTACGGGGGTTGACCTCCGGTTCAACAATTCTTTCTATGCCCCCTATTACAACCCGGTGACCGGCCAGTTTCAATTGCAGGACAGCCAGGAGGTAGAGTACTATCCCGCTGCCGATGCTTTCTTCAGCATGCGGGTGACCAAGTTCCGGGCTTTCATTAAATGGGAAAATGCCACGGCGGCTCTGATCACCAACCGGCTCTTTTACCAGACGGCTTATTATGCTCACCCCAGCTCCGTCTTCCGGCTGGGCCTGAAATGGCGGTTTTTGAATTGATTTTCCGAATTTTACCCGGCTGAGCCATGCGAAGGCGGGCAACCAATCCACGAATCCACGAAAAAAACCGGAGGCGCGTCTCCACACCATCCGGCCTACCCTCTCTAGTCAAATTGTAACGAAGTTTTGGGATAAATGTAAGGGTGCGGCGGGAGCCACCTCGTTCCGGCGGCTCCCCCGCGATTTCATCATGGGATTATACCAGGGTTTAGTTTGGGATTTGTATCTTGTTGTCAACCCTTTATCCTGTAGGAATGGAAGGCGTTACAAACTCAGCAAATTTTTTTTATCACTACTATGGTAATTATCCGGTATGCCGAATGGGACGCCCGGCTGGAAAGCTGGAAAGAAAAACTGGAGGAGTTGGTTACCGCCCACCGGTTTGAGGAGGATGAGGCAGCTGTCGTTCCATTGCTGCTGCAGGAACAGGGAATGATGATCCGGGGAGAAGAGGCTATCGCCACCTTTCTCCGACAGCTGGAAAAAGACATCAATGACTGGCGGGAGCCGCAGTGTGGGGTTTGAGGCGGCCTTCTGAGGCGATAGTATAGATGGAAGGCACTTCGAAAGTGCCTTCCATCTAAGGCTTCCTACCTTTTTGCCAGCCTTTCCACAGCAATCCTCCTTCCGTTTCCGTCAAAAGCTTCCACGGTGTATAAACCGGCAGGCAACTTATGGAGAAAAAGCTCCTGAACTTCCTGCCCGGCAAGCAGCACCTGGCTGCCGAGGAGTTTGCCTTCCATACTCCGGATGCGGATCCATCCCGCCCGGCTTTCGGGTGCAGCAAGGTGAAGGTAAGCCACGCCCGAGGCAGGGTTGGGAAATAGGGCTGACGCTCCATCGATTGCAGGTTCATCGGCGCCCGAGATTACCACATACAGATCTGCTGAAACAGAAGAACAGCTATCAATGGTGATCTGCAGGCTATAGCTGCCGGTTTGCAAAATCTCCAGTACCTGGCTGTTGGCTCCCGGGACGGGGCCGCCATTCAGCAGCCACTGCAATCCGGTGTTCAGAAGCGTGTTGCTGTAGAGAAAGTTGTTGTTGGAAAGGTAAATGTCAGGTATGGGAGGGCTGGGATACACGGTGATGTCCACCGGCTCCGAGGGAAGGCTCAGGCAACCGGCTTCATTCTGCACCTGAACGCTGTATAGCCCGGATGCAAAAGGTTGAATGAAGATTAACTGATTGCCGTTGCTCCAGAGATAGTTGGAGTATCCCTCCGGCGCCCATAACAGGCTGGGCATATTGTCACAGAATTCCGTTTCTCCTTCTACGAAAATAATTGGCCGGGGGGGCGCCGGTTCATCAATCAAATAAACTATCACCGGCTCAGAGTGCTCGCTGAGGCATCCGTTGAGCGACATGGACTGAACACTGTACACCCCAGGTTCCGTCACAGCCAGGGTTTCCCCATCTGCTCCGTTGCTCCAGAGAAGCCCGAAGGATCCGGGATACAGAGGTGCGGTTAAGGTAACCTGCCCACCCTGGCAGAGGGCAGGGGAACCAGACACTTCGATATGCGGTGGAGCGGTTGGATATTCGAAACTCACAAAGACAGAGTTGGACGGAGGGCTCAGGCATCCCTGTTCATCGGCAATTTGATACCAGATCTCCTGGGGAGTGGTGGCAACGGCTACCGGGCCTGTCTGCCCGTTCGACCAGAACACTGGGCCAGGCTCTTCAACAGCGCTGAGTTCCAGAGTATCTCCAAAACAACCGCCGGATATCTGTTCCAGCACAGGTGGCTCCGTGATAGAGGAAGTGCAATTGCGCAGGATCACCAGGTGGTTATGCACGTTGTTGATGTTGTCTTGGGTAATAAATGCCAGTTTGCCTTCGCCACCCCAGCTTACGAGATCCCAGACATAGCCTCCGAGGTTGAGGAATTCCCGTTCATCGGCCAGGTTGCGAGTGTTCTTGTCGAAAGTTTGCAGGGCCAGCCATGGGCTATAGGTGGAATTCAGAAAATACACCACATTGGAATCCGGGGCAATTTCTACTCCTGCGCTATGGAGGCTGAAATCCGGGTCGAATTGTCCGGCCAGAACCGGCGTATCGCTACTAAGGCCGATCTCCTGCCCAAGGTTTGAATACAGCTTGCCTTCGGCGTATTCGATCTCGTCGCCAAACTTGTTGAACAGGCCTTCTGTAACACTGAGTACATTCACGCCACCAGCGTCAATGGCCATTTTTCTGAGGCCGAACTCTGAGCTTTCATTATTCAGCCCGTAGAGCAGGCCCGTAGCCGGGTCGAATGCGAGGCTGTTGCTCCCGGTGTGCACGGAAGTGGTGACAGGCCGTTGCACCCCGTCATCAAAAATGGCTACTCCGGTATGGCGTGGCCCGGTCAGCTGGCTCATTAGTGAAACAGCGGCCACCCCGGGAGCTCCCGGCATCACAGCGATGTCGTCCGCGTAGTTGGGGCCGTACAACTCCCCTGCACTGCCTAAGGAAAAACGCAGGGTGACAGCCTGGCTTTCCAGCCCGAAGCGCACGATTTCAGGAATGCTTGTCAGGCCGATGTAAATGTACATTTCATCATCCGAAACAGCCATTACCCCCGGCGAACCGCCGATGTAGTAGCAGGTGTCGATCGTCCCGTGGTAGGGGTTTATCACGCAAAGGCTGTTGCCGTGATTCCCCCCTTCAGGAGTGGAAACGTACAGCCGGCCGGTGGAAGGCAGGTAAATGACGTCGTTCGATTTCAGGTTGAGAACTTTCACATCCTGAGCGGCAACGACACCGCAGGTCAGTAGCAAAAACAGTAAAGTTGCTTTGCGCATTGTTGTGGTAAAATTTCGTGCAATGTAGCCTGCGGAACAATACTGCGATAGAGGGGGAAGGGAAAAATCGACGAATTTGACCTGCTTTTAAATAATTGATTTTCAGTGCATTGTGTTTATTTTGCAAAATAGGGCGCTCTGCAGGAGCAATTTTCGTCGAAAATTCGGAGGCAAGGGGAAGCACTCCGGCTTTTTCTTGCCAATCCCCCGCAATTGTATTAGGTTTGGGCCCTGAACCAACTACTTCCCCGATATGGACCTTGCTGCTCTACGCGAAGAATACACCCGGGAGGGCCTTTCCCGGAAAAACCTCGATAAAGACCCCTTTCAGCAGTTTGAACACTGGTTCCGGCAGGCCCTGAATAGTGAAGTGGTAACTCCTAATGCCATGAGCCTGGCTACCGTGGCCTCAAGCGGGCAACCTTCCCAGCGTACCGTCCTCCTGAAGTATTTCGATGAGGAAGGCCTGGTTTTTTTCACCAACTACGAAAGCCGAAAGGCCAGAGAGATTGCCGGAAACCCACAGGTATCCCTGTTGTTCTACTGGCCGGAACTGGAACGCCAGGTGCACATTGCCGGCCGCTCTGAACAAGTGTCGGCGGGCGAATCGCTGAAATACTTCATGAGCCGCCCGCGCGGCAGCCAGATTGGCGCCTGGGTATCCAACCAAAGTTCAGTCATTGGCTCCCGGCAGCTGCTGATGGCTAAATTCGAGGAGCTCAAGCGCAAGTTCCGGAACCATGAGGTGCCTCTGCCTTCCTTCTGGGGGGGCTACCGGGTGGCGCCCAGCAGTTTTGAGTTCTGGCAGGGCCGCCCCAACCGTTTACACGACCGGTTCTTGTACTCCCGGCGGGAGAATGGAGGCTGGGGGCTGGAGCGCCTGGCGCCGTAAGGGAGCGCCTTGCTTCGTGAATTCTTTGATTTTCAATTCGCTGACTATTTTGGCAATCTACTTGTTTGTAAACCTCTGCCCGGCCGGCGAAAATAACCTGAAAATGGAAACTAAAGACTTAAAACTTCAGATCATCCGGCAGGCCCTCCAGACGGAGGACAACGAACTGTTACGGGCCGCCCTGCACGTTCTGCAATTGGGCAACCGCTCTGAAGCACCGGCCCCGGTTTCTCCCCAGGTGCCGCCCATACTTGATCAGGGCGATCCACCCCAGGATGAGGATGTAAAGCAGATGCAAAAAGATATCGACAAGTTGTTTAACCCTTAGTGCTTGTTTGGAGGTGGTGCTTTGATAGCGAAAAAGCTTGATTTTGGGTTTTCGCGAAGCTAATTAATAAGCCGCTACTGGTCCGCGTACCTTCGAATTTTCGGGACACTTATCCCTTTAATAACTCCAGCCAATCTACGCCTTTTTTGACTTCTTCGGGGGAGGGCATCCGGTTTTCATACATCAATTCCTGGATGGCGCACAACTCTGCGTCGCGGAACAGGGATAATGTGGCCCGTATGGCTCCTCCTTTAACGTAGTGCACCAGGAAAGAATCACCATCCAACTCTCCCTCAACAATAGTTTCTTCATAATTTTTGACGTGGCCGATGTAGCCCAGCACCTTATCCTGCTGGGCGGACCAGAAGAAAGGCACGGCATGGTAGCTCAGGTTGGCGCCCGCCATGTTCATCCCGGCAACCCGCCCCTGCTGGCAGGCCACTTTCCAGTGCTCTATGCGGGTGTATTCACCTCTTTCCGGATAATAGGCCACGTCACCGGCAGCATACAGATCATCTCCGGCCTGCAGGTATTCATCAACGAAAATACTGCCATCCTCTTCGAGAGCGTCGGCGTCCAGAAAATCCGTGGCGGGTTTTACCCCTACGCCTACCAGTACGAGCCCGGCTTCCAGGCGGCTGCCGTCGTCCAGTTCGACAGAGGATACCTTATCCTGGTTGTAAATGTGGTTCACGGTGCGGCCGAGGCGGAATTTAACGCCGGCCTCTTCGTGCCATTTTCGAATTCGGTTTCCCACTGCTTCTCCCCAGATTTTGGCGAAAGGTACCTTCTCCGGCGCCACCACTGTGACTTCACAATCCAGGTGTTGCAGGCTCATGGCGCCCTCCAGCCCGATGAAGGAGGCTCCGATGACAACTACTTTTTTCACCTCCCTGGCCAACTCGCGCAGCTCCCGGCTATCGGCGAGGGACCTCAGGGTTCGGACGTTCTCCGAACCGGCACCGGGAACGGGCAATTGCCGGGGAACGGACCCGGCAGCGATCAGCAGTTTGTCGAAGGCAAGCGGATCGCCTTTTTCAAAATGTATTTTTTTTCCGTCTTCATCCACCCTCTTCACCCGGTGTCCTTTGAGCAGGGTGATGCCGTGTTCTTTGTAGAAACTTTCGGGCCGCAGCGGCATCCATTCCTCAGGGGCCTCGCCCTGCAGGTAATCCTTGCTGCAGTTGGGGCGGTCATAGGGCAGTTCTTCTTCAGCAGTTATCATGACAATGCGGCCGGTGAAGCCGGCTTGGCGCATGCCCTCGGCAGCATAGGCGGCGGCAGCCCCTCCGCCAATGATGGTATAGGCCCTGGTATTGGCCGGCTCGGGCCGGGCCATGATATTGGTAACCCTGTCCGGGCTGTCATCCGGCACCCGGACGATGACGTCTTCACCTTCGATGCGAACGTCGTAGGTGGGCAGGCCGTCCATGCCACAGGCTTCCAGGTGTCGGCCGGTCTTGGCGTCAAAGCAGGCGTGGTGCCAGGGGCAGACCAGCCGCCGGCCGTTGAGGGCGCCGTCGGCCAGCGGGGCGCCGTAGTGGGTGCATTTGGCGTAAAGAGCGTGGAATTCATCATCGACTTTGGTGAGCAGCACCTCGGTATCACCGACTTCAACCTGCTTCATTTCGCCGTTTTGAAGATCGGATAATTTGGCAACTTTCGCTTCCTGGTAGGACATGTTGTTAGGAGTTTATTAGTTTGATATCTCTTAGAATAGAAGGTGAAAAGCAGGCAAGATGTTTACATTGTATCTTTGAGGAAAATCTTAATTCAAACCTTTTTAGCTTTCGGTAATAAGCCTATAATACTCCCGCACACCCGTTTCCGTCAGGTAAGGCGCCAGTCCTCCGATAAAGGCCTCCAGATAGTATTTGATGACTTTCTCCCCTTTTTCGTCGAAGTGGATCTCGGCGTTGGGTATCCAGTTGTCCCCCAGGATGAGCAAATTGGTGATGAGGTGGTTGTACTGCCCCGGTATCCACTCCTCCCGCATCAGGCCTTTGGCGATGAGGTTGTGGAACGCCCGGTGGAACTGCTGCCGGCGCAGCTGCATCAGCGTCCGGAATTTTTGCCGGATACTGTCTATTCGGCGAATGATGCGCACAAAATCCAGCAACAGAAAGCGGTATTTGTACAACAGGTGAAATGTTATTTCCGCCTGCCGGATCACATCTTTAAGTTCGTTATCAGTATGCTGCATCCGTATGGCCTGTTCGTCAATCTCTTCGGTAAGCCGGTCATAGAGCGCCTCAATGAGGGCGTCCGTATTTTTGAAGTGGTAACAGAGGTTGCCGTGGCTGATGCCTGCCTCTTCCGCAATGCTGCGCACCGTTGCCTGATCGGTGCCCAACTCGTTGAACTGCCTCAGCGCAACCTCCAGTATCCGCTCTTTGGTCTTCATCGTACGGTGATTAGTCGATACAGAAATGGCCTTTGTAGGCCCAAAGATAAAAATAATTTAGAACACTTGTACTAATTGAAAAACTCCAGTATTTTTGTATCGTCATCAATCGTAAAACCCGGCCTCAGCAACCGGCCCGATATCAAAAATTTTACCCGGCTCGTAGAGAAGGCCAAAAATCACCAATCCCCAATCAAAAATCACCCACACCATGTCCGAACAACCCAATGACAGCCAACCTCAGGGAGACGCCCTCCAGGGCGCCCGCGAAACCTATAAGGCTTTTGACCACTTCGTCACCATCCGGGAAGACGACAGCACCCTGGTAATGGCCGGCAAGTTGCTTTTGCGGCTGCTTGGGATCTTCATTATGATCCTGCTGTCTCCTTTCCTGATCATCGGGTTGTTCATTGCCTTTGCGGCGGTTTTGTGAGAAAATAAAGGTGTAAAGGTGGATAGGTGTAAAAGTGGATAGGTGTAAGTGCCTGGACAAAAACAATTCAACCATCCAACCATCCAACAATGAATCCGGAATCCCGGAAAAAAGGCCTTAGCGCTTCAAATCCGAAGCAGAATAGGTATAGCAAAATTGCCCAGGCACTTACTCCTTTACACCCATACCCGTAATTATCCCATGAGACTCCTCCTCCCTGCCCTGCTTCTATTCCTGGCGCACCAGTTGGCCCAGAAAGTGCTCCACCTCCATGTTGCCTGGGCGGATGATTTTCTTGACCCCATGCTCTGCATGCCCATTCTGCTGGGCGGATTCCTGTATGAGCAGCGCAGGTGGCTGGGGCGGCAACGATTTTCTTTGTTCGAAATATTGGCGATAACGGCTTTTCTGTCCGTAGTTTTTGAATGCCTTTTTCCGATCTGGTCTTCCGGGTTTACGGCCGACTGGCGGGATGTTGTCTGCTATTTCGCCGGCGCCCTGCTGTTTTTCCTCTTTCAGTAGGTTTTCAGGGGCAGGCTGGATTTTTTTGGAAATTTATCTATTCGAATATAAGATTGCCGGAAAGAGTTTCGTTACTCTAACCGTTACTGTTAAGAACGCCCTCCCAAATTACAGGTTCCTAAAGCCTTTTATCCCAAGCCGATATTTGTCACCATAAAAAGGATTGCAATGAAGCAAATGCTCATCACGGCGGCAATTGCCTGCCTCTCTGTTTTTCACCTGAGTGCTCAGGAAGCTGCCACCGGCGATTGGTTACTGAACATCGAAGAAGCCAAACAGGCTGCCGCCGATAAAGGCGCCCCTATACTCATGGTCTTTTCCGGTTCCGACTGGTGCCGGCCCTGCATTCAGATGAAGCAGGAGATCTGGGATAGCCCCGCTTTCCTGGAGTATGCCCATGAGTCGTTGGTGCTGCTCCAACTGGATTTCCCTGCCCGCAAGAAGAACAAGCTCAGCCCGGAACAAACAGCTCACAACGAAACATTGGCCGAGCAGTACAACCCCAAAGGGGAGTTTCCCACCGCAGTGCTCATCAATCAGGATGGAAAGGAGATCGCTCACTTTGGCTATAATTCCTCCTTTTCCGCTCAGGATTACGTCGATTACCTGAAAGCACAGGCCATCCAATGAGGAAAATCGTTCTATCAACTGTTTTCGGGCTCTTCGCCCTTACCGCTTTCGCTCAGCCCGGGGCCGTTCACCAGGCTGCCAAACTGATGGGATGCGGCTTTGAACTTACCGCCATCCACGAAGACCCGGTTGTTGCCCGGGAGGCAGTGAAAGCCGGCATCGAAGAGATCAGCCGGATAGAGCGCCTGATCTCTTCCTGGGATGAAAATTCCCAGACGAGCGCCATCAACCGCAATGCCGGGATCGAGCCGGTGCAGGTGGACGAGGAATTGTTCCAGCTCATCCGCCGCAGCCTGAAAGTGTCGGGGCTGACGGACGGCGCTTTTGACATTTCCTTCGCCGCCATCGAAAAGCTGTATGTTTTTGATGGTTCGGCCCAGGAGCTTCCGCCGGAAGATGAGGTGGCCCGGTCTGTGGCAAAGATCAACTACCGGAATATCATCCTTGACCCGGACAAGCACACGGTTTTTCTCAAAGAAAAGGGTATGCGCATCGGTTTCGGAGCGATCGGCAAAGGCTATGCCGCCAACCGCGCCCGGGCCGTCATGAAAGGCATGGGCATTGAAAGCGGACTGGTCAATGCCTCCGGCGACCTGACCTGCTGGGGCAAACAGGAAGACGGAAAAGACTGGGGAATTGCCATTGCCGACCCGGACGATAAGATGAAGGCCATCGCCTGGCTTCCCGTCGGAGAGGGGGCAGTGGTTACTTCCGGCGATTATGAGAAGTATTTTGTGGCCGGCGGCCGGCGTTACGCCCATATTATAGACCCGCGCACCGGTTACCCCACCACCGGCATCAAGAGTGCGACCATCGTTTGCCCGGATACCGAACTGGCGGACGCCCTGGCTACCTCCGTTTTTGTGCTCGGCAAGGAAAAAGGCCTGGCCCTGATCAACCAGCTTAAAGGGATAGAATGCCTGATCGTTACAGAAGAAAATGAAATACTGAGCTCGAATAACCTGGAAATACAGTATGAATAGGAACAGCCGGCAGGTAAATTCCGGCCCGATAAAAGGGACTGTTCATAGTTTCTGGTTCCTGGGTTTCTGGTTGCATGGAAACCAACGGGTTAACATAAAGCGGACACACTTAGTTGAACAGTCTCCGATAAAACCCCTTCACTCATTCACTAAACGACATGCGAAACATACCATCACTGATCCTGGCGCTCCTCCTTATGGCCTCTCTGGGCCAGTCCTGCGTTTCCGTCAAGGAGTACCAGAAGATGTACCTCAACGATGAGGACATGGCCCTCAGCCCGCGCGCGCTGGAGAGTTACGAAACCAATTTTCAATCATACCGTGAAGGCGCTGCCGGCGCCAATGGCGGCAAAGTTGGAGGAGGATGCGGATGCAACTGATCAGATTATCCTGGCTGGCCCTGCTGACGGGCTGCAGCCTTATGGCCTATGCCCAGGCGCCGGCCCTGGAAAAAGCGGATACCAGCCAGTTCAAAACCCTGGATCCCGCCGAGGTGAACATCCTCTTCAGTTATTATGAGCAGGATGGCAACAACTCACCGGTTACCGGCGGCATTGGAACGGAGCAATTGACGGATTTTTCCTCAAGGGTGATCGTGAAAGTCCCTGTAAAAGAGGGGCTGGCCCTGTCGGGAGACATTGGATTTGATTCCTATTCCTCGGCATCGACGGATAAGATCGACCGTTATGTGTCTTCGGCTTCCAGCAGTGATACCCGCGTTTACGGCACCTTCGGATTTGAAAAAACGCCCCCGGGAAAGAACAGCAGTTATGGCCTGAAGCTGGGCGGCTCCAATGAGTTCGATTATGCTTCCTTCTCCCTGGGCGGCCACTACGCGCTTATCTCGGCCGATGGCAACCGGGAGCTGAACCTCACCGGACAGGCCTATTTCGACCGCTGGCAGCTTATCTATCCGGAGGAACTGCGCCGGGAAGGCCCGCTGTTGCCAACCGACCAGCGGCGTTCCTACAACCTGGGGCTGACCTACTCCCAGGTGATCAACCGCAAGCTCCAGGCCAGCCTCACGGTGGATGGGATTTACATGACGGGCTTGCTTTCCACTCCCTTTCACCGGGTATATTTCCAGGAACAGGAACTGGCCAAGGTCGAAAAACTGCCGGACAACCGCCTCAAGCTGCCGGTGGGCCTGCGGCTGAACTATTACGCGGCGGATTTTCTCGTCGCCCGCTTCTATTTCCGCTATTACTGGGACAGCTGGGGCATTCAGGCGCAGACGGCCAGCCTGGAGCTGCCGGTGAAGATCAACCGCTTCTTTTCGGTTTATCCCTTTTACCGCTACCACACCCAGACGGCGGCTGACTACTTCATGCCCTACAAAGAGCATACACTCAGCCAGGAGTTCTATACCTCCGATTACGACCTGGCGGCGCTGGACAGCCATACCTTCGGAATGGGTATCCGCTATGCGCCGGTGAGCGGACTGGCGCGCATCAAATTCCCGCTGGTGAAGGGCAGGGATGTCCTGCTGTTCCGGGGTTTCGACCTTCGTTTTGCTCACTACCAGAAGACGCCCAGCCTGAAGGCCAATGTGGTTAGCCTGGGGCTGAATTTTACGTATTGAAATTATGGAGCGAGCTCCGGGCCGGAATATTTCCCGTATCTTAGCTCCATGATGGCCTTTGAAGCATTCAGAGAATCGTTGCACCGGCCAGGCCCTCCCGCCGGCCTCAGCCCTTTGCTGTTGTCTCTCTGGTATGAAGCCAACGACGACTGGGATCGCGCCCACAACATCGCTCAGGATGTGCCCGGCCCGGATGGAGCCTGGGTGCATGCCTACCTGCACCGCGTGGAAGGGGATAACTGGAACGCCAACTACTGGTATCGCCGCGCCGGGCGCAGCATGCCGGCGCATTCGCTGAAGGAAGAATGGGAAGTGCTGGCCCGGCATTTTCTGGGGTAGTGGTTCAGGTTCTAAGAGCTTGAACCCTAGTGACTCTCCTGTTATAAAGAAAATTCCTCTCCCTCTCCTGTAACCTTGCTTTTCCCCAGCCCGTCACATACTCCAAACACCCTAATGATCATGATTGGCGGGAGACCGATATTTTCCATCAGCCGTTTGCGGGAACCTCTGGGTTTTCTGGATAACCGTAAAGACAAATGGCAATTCATAGCTTTTGTCTCTTCCTTTTCGGCTTTGTTTCTCATCCTCTTTCAACCCTTTGGCGTCAACAATTATGACCCCACCCACACCATTCGCCCCGAATTTGTTTTTTTTATGGCCCTTTTTGGGGCTGTGAACGCAGTCGTCCTGGCCCTGAACGAGTTTCTGTTAGCCCCTTTGCTTTTCCGGCGAAGGAATGGGCTGCAGCTTATTTTTTGGACAGGCTGGATACTTCTGGTGTTGAGCTCCACCAGCTTTTTCTTTTACAATTTCCTGGGAGGCTTTCACGACTGGCATTTCAGCAGTTTCCGGGGTTTCATCTGGGATGTCAGCAATATGGAAGTTATCCCGATCACTTTTGCCTACCTGTATTTTTATAACCGCCAGGCTCAACAGAAATTGCAGTTATTGCAATTGAAACACCAGACAGGTTTGGCCCAAAATGAACTGGTTCACTTCGAATCAGACAATGCCAGGGAACGCTTTGCTATCCACTGGAACCAACTGCTCTATCTCGAAAGCCAGGACAACTATGTAGCGGTGCATTACCTCGAAGGTGGCGAACTGCGGAAAAAGCTGATCCGTTCTACCCTGAAAAAGCTGGAACGTGCTTTTTCAGGGTCGCCCCTTATCCGTTGTCATCGTTCTTATATGGCCAACATGGCCCAGGTTACTTTGGCGGAAGGTAATGTTCATCAGCTGAAATTAACCCTGGGGGAGTGTGTTGGCCCCTTGCCGGTATCCCGAAACTATGTGTCAGAGGTAAATATCAACCTGGAGCGCATGGGAGCGGTTGGTTATTCATCCCTCATGCCGGGCATTCATCCCTGAGCCTTGAAAATACTGGCGTTGAGCAGGGGTGCTTCTTATTTTGCACCCGAATCAAAACTCAACTGATCATGAAATCACCAAAAGCTATCCGGGAAAGCCAGCTCCCGCACAACCTTTTACTGGGCCTCATCGGCCTTACTTTTATGCTGGTATGGCTGCCCCTCTGGCGCTGCATCATGGATGGGAGCACTTATCAATGGGGAATGAGCTATTTTGGGTACAATTTCCATAGTAAAGGCATCTCCGCTGACCTCTGGGTATTGCTTATTCAACTGCCTTTTTTTGCTTTGCTGGCCTATTCCTTTTACTGGATAAAAAACAGGAACCTGTTTTACAGCCTGCTGGGCTTATGGTTTGTCTTCAGTTTTGGGAATTTATTTTACGTCATCCTACTCGAAGGAGGAATTGAATTCCAGGGTGATACGATGGGGGTAAAAACATCGGTAACCGGGCTGGTGCTTGCTCTGGGGGGCATTTGCCTGGCGTTGATCGGTTGGGCCATCTGGAAAGACCGGCAGTCAGAGGATATGAGGATTCCCTGGACCGGCAGGAATAAAAAGTGGATGGTTGCCCTGCTGGCCCTTCTGCCGTTACAACTCCTCCTCTTTGCTACGGGTGAGCCTCACGGAACCACCGATGAGATCGGAGTAGTCCTGACGATTGCCCAGGCGATCCTTCTTCCATTTATTTTTGTGCCAGGGAGGGGTTTGAAAAGGGCCTGAAACATGGTGCCGGGAGGGAGCAGGGAAAATGCCCTCCCGGCAGCACTTTGCTCCTGGGAAAGAAACTATGTTTCCGGTGTGCTCATTTCCACTTTCAGAGGCGGAACAGCCGTGATATCAATAGTGGCGGAAACCAGCTGGACTTTCCCGTCCGTCCGATTGAAACGTTCCAGAAGTTGCTGGTACAATTGCGTCTTATTGCTTTTTCGCCGTTTGTAATCCACCACAAAGCGGAGGGTAAATTCTATCCAGTTGTCGGTAAGCTGCAGGTAAATGGAGGGTTTGACGTTGGCGTTCTCGATCAGGTATTTGCGCACCATCTTCTGCCAGTGCTGTTGGGCGTATTCGGCATAATCGTTCATCAGCCCGGCGGCAACTTCTTCAATGATCCGGTGAGCCAGGCCAATATCGCTGCCGTACTTTACGGGCAGGATGACCTCATCCCACACGAATGGGAAATCGGTGGAATAATTGAATACCGGCCCCTTAAAAACGAAGGAATTGCTGATCTGCAGGATGCGGCCGTTATAATTGTCGCTCGTCACCCATTCGCCGATCTCCATCAGCGTGGTTTTAGTCATGCTGATATCGATCACATCTCCCTTGACGCCATTGATCTCGATGCGGTCGCCTGGTTTGTAAACCCCGGTTGAGAATATGGAGATCCAACCGGCGAAGCTCAGGATCACCTCCTGCAGGGCAAAGGCGATACCGGCGCTGATGAAGCCTATGGTCACCGAGAAATACTCGGCCCTGCCGGCAAAAGTGACCACGGCGAGAATGGCCACCATGACGTAAGCTGCCAGGCTGACTGCCTTCTTGGCATGGTAACGCTGGCTGGTGTCCTTAATGCGCCGGTTGATCAGCCGCCTTGTCATCCAGGCGGCAAGAAGGATGAAAGTTATGAGGACGAGAAAATAAATTAAATTGAAAGCGATCTGGCTCATCCCCAGGCGCTGCAATTCTTCAAGCAGTTCTTTAAATTTCATGATAGTCCTATTCTTCTCCTTTGATCAGTTGATAACAGGCATTCAGGCTGGGAATGCCGAAAGTGGGCAGGCGAAGTACAGCAGCACCGGAGTCCTCATCCCTGGAAAAGTAAAGGGGCGCTTCAGGGTTGAGTACCTCGCCAGGCACTTTTTCCGCCCGCCAGGGCCTGGTGGCTCCCCTGCCGGCTGCCGGTAACGTTCTGGATTGCACCGTTTCGCTTCCTGGCGGGCGGTATAGTATTTCAAAGGCGCCGGCAGGGTTAAGCATGGCGTAATAATATTCAAATTCCTTATTCAAAAGGGCCAGTATGGCTGCATCCCACCGCATCCGTCATGTGACTGGCGAGAAGAAGAAATTGCTCAAGGTTTTCTACCTCTTCCACGCCGGCTATCGTTTGGTGGTACAAACTCCGGAAACTTTCTGCACTTATATACCGGTAAGGCTTCGGATGATGATCCTTGATGGCGCTATACAGAAAGGCAAGGTCCTTCTTTAGCTTTTCTTTATCCGGCGGCAGTCCCGGAATGTAGTGATCCGGAAGAAATGCCTTCTCGAGATAGACAAGGTGGCGGGTACCATCCGGAAAAGTAAAATGGCCATTAATAGATTGCGGCGGCGGGCCAATGCGCCCCGAAAAAAAAGTGGTTTTGGCCGGGATGAAAAAATGTAGGCTGTCTCCTTCCAACCGGATACTTGCCAGGGAATCGTCCTGTGACTGGTTGCCATCCTGAAAAAGGAGTATGGCGCCGGAATAAACACCGGAAGCACTTTTTTGAAAATCAAGTGTGAGCACGAAGTTTTCCATAAAAACACCCTGCCAGGAGCCCTCCAGGTTGGCCTGCTCCTGGGCAAAGAATGGCCTCTGCCCGGTAAGCAGAATGACGGGCAGCAAGCAAAGCCACTTTGAAGCGGGGAGATTCTTTCTCATTAACAGTTAGTGTTTAACGACTTTTCTTAAAAGAGCATTTTGCCCATCCGTCAGCCGCAGGTAGTAGATTCCGGCCGGCTTGTATCGCCAGTCCTGGTCCAGGGAAGTGGGGCTTTGCAGGCGCACTTTTCCGAGTAACTGCCCCTTGGCGTCGAAAGTTTCCAGCCAGAGTTCCCGGGGTTGGCCTGTCCGGACCGACAGTTGCAGGAGGCCGCCAACCGGGTTGGGCGCCAGTATCATCTCGGCATCGAGTTCCGGGAAACCGGTACCGCTAATCAACGGGTTGAAATAAGGGGATTCGAAAGCCCCGATATCATAGCCATAACCCTGTGGGCGGGGATTACCATCGATGTCGAATTCCGGCAACCCGGCAAGGCTCAGGCCGAAGTCCACGCAATAGCTGCCGGCGCCTGCTGCCCGGTAGCTTTCGTCCAGTCCGGGGTTGGTGTTGTTGAAGTCACCGGTGTAAGTAAGAAAACCGGCCATCGACTCGTCACTGCTGATATTGCCCCCAAGGGAAATAAGCTCTGGCGTACTCTGGGACGGCGGGGCGAAATAATTCCATTCATTTGCGAAGATGGAATTGCCTGTTTCGATGGAGGCAGTTGGGGCAACCGGGCCCACTGCCAGTTGATAGATGGACGGGGCGGGAGGCAGGTTGCCGGCGATGGTGGTTTGCACCAGCTTCAACGTTCCCGGGTTGGCCAGTCCGCCGTAATTATAAAGGGCGCTGCCACTTTCGGCGGCGCTGTTGTCGGTGATCAGGCAGTTGGAAAACTGTACAATGGAATTGTTGCTGTAAATGGCGCCACCGTTTACAGCTGTATTGTCGCTGAACTTTGTCCGGTGTATTTCCAGGGAGGAAAGAGTGATAAAGGCGCCACCACCTTCCTGGGCATTATTCCTGATAAATTCAGATTCCATAGCCTTGCCGTCTCCTGAGATATATAACCCGCCACCCTGTTCCGCTGCACCGTTTTCCAGGAAAGAGCATTGCAGCACCAGGCAGTATCCCTCAGCAGAAGCCGCAAGAGCACCGCCCCGGACCGCATAATTGTGCATCAGGCGCAGGTTTTTCAACTCCGGCTCTCCGGAGGTATAGATGCCTCCGCCCGAAGTCCGGAATTCGTTGGAAGGTGCTGTGGTGGCATCAGCCTGCCCTCCGCTGATAGTGAAACCATCTATTACGGCATCGGAGGATACCTCGGCGGTCACATACAGCACGTGCAGGGCATTGTCTTCCCGGTTGTTCTCCAGGTCTCCAGGGATATCATTTCTTTCCAGGTCGCCGCTGAGGATAGTGGGGTTGAGTTCCCAGTCGCGGGCGCCTCTGACCTTCTCTGTTCCTGCGAATCCGCCGTACAGGCGTACATCCTTGTCGATCAGAAACCAGGTAGAATCAGAGCTGAGGCCGTTAACGGCAGGGGTGTAAGTTCCCTTCGCCACCCAGATCTCATCGCCGGTTTCGGCAGCGGACAGGGCGTCGTGCAGGCTGTTGAAAGCGTTGCCCCAGGAGGAGCCGTCATTGGCGCCGTCTGCAGCATAATTGACATAGATAACCGTTTGGGAAAAAACGGGAGCAGCCTGAGCGAGGAGCAATAAGGGGAAAAATAATGCGATCGGGTAATGGTTCCTGAAATTCATGGGTATGATTTTAAATTAGTAAGTAGGTGGACACAATTAGTGAAACAGAAAGTGCCATCTAAGGCGCTGGCATTCAATCATTCGCTAATTCATTAATTCTGTCCATTTAGTTAGATGGAAGCTTCCAAACAAGTCTTGAAAAGCCTGGCTGCCAGGGTATAACCTGGCTTGTGAGGTGAGGTTTCAGAATGACCAGAATTTCCCAATTTTTTCAAAAGCAGGTAGTGAGAATTGTCAGCGCCGGGCGTTGATAGTTGTCAGCATTGCAGCACGGAGGTTCTTAAGCGGTAAATTTCCTTTGCTGCTTAAGTTTCCAATGCGAAAAGCCAAAAATGAGCAACGTAAACCTGAATAATTACCTATATTCTCCTCCGCCATATACAATGAACCACAACCGAAAAAATGAAAGCACTGTTGTTCACCGGCGTCAAAGAGCCGCTGGTTTATACCGATGTAGAACTTCCGGAACCTGACGAGTCCTTCGGCGTTGTCCGCCTCAAAGCCGCTGCCCTCAACCGCCGGGATTACTGGATCACGCTGGGCCTTTATCCCAACCTTCGCTTCCCTTCCGTCCTCGGTTCCGATGGCTGCGGGGTGTATGAAGGCAAAGAGGTGGTCATTAATCCAAGTATCCACTGGGGCGATGACCCCCGGTTCTATTCCGATGACTACTTCATCCTCGGGATGGTAGAGAACGGCACCTTTGCCGAGCAGGTGGCCGTTCGCAAAACGAAGATCTACCCCAAGCCGGAACACCTGACGGCCGAGCAGGCCGCCGCCCTGCCGCTGGCCGGGCTGACGGCTTATCGCATCCTTTTCAGCCGCTGTCAGGCCCGGGCCGGCGATAAGGTGCTCATTTCCGGCATCGGCGGCGGCGTGGCCTTACTGGCGTGCCAATTTGCCATTGCCGCCGGGGCGGAAGTATGGGTGACTTCCGGCTCGCCGGACAAGATCGACAAGGCGATCGCCATGGGTGCTAAAGGAGGAGCCAGTTATAAAAACCCGGATGCCATGAAACAGATGGGCAAAGCGGCCGGCGGCTTCGATGTCGTCATCGACAGTGCCGGAGGTAAGGGGTTCGGACAGATGCTGCGGCTTTGCCGCAAGGGTGGCAGGATCGGCGTGTATGGAGGAACGGCCGGCTCGTGGGAGGGCGTCAGCGTTCCCAATTTTTTCTTCAAGCAATTGTCCATCTACGGCAGCACCATGGGGTCGGACGCCGAGTTCGGGCAGATGCTGGACTTCGTCAGGACCCACCGCATCGTGCCGGTGGTGGGCCGGGTGTTTGATTTGAAAGATGGAAATGAAGCTCTGCAGGTAATGAAAGAGAGCACCCAGTTTGGCAAGGTCGTACTTAGGATCAGTTCCTGAAATGCCGGAAACTGATATCGTCAGGGGGTTATATAGTCATCAGACGACTCCAAGTCGTCCGATGACTTTACGCTGCTGCTTTACCATTAAAAGACATACAGTCGCAGCCTCTGCTTATTCCTCCAAGTCGTCCGATGACTTTACGCTGCTGCTCTACCCCAACCCGGCGAGCGAAGAACTGCAGGTGTATTTTTCCGGCCCGGCAGGCGGGGAGCGCCACTTCCGCATCCTGGATGCGCAGGGGCGGGAGTGGCGGCGTTTTTCCACCCGCCTTCCAGCTTCGCCGGACGTAGCCGGCCATGCCGGGCGAAGTTCGGAAGTGACGTTGCTGGTGGAAGTGGGGGAGTTGCCGGCCGGGGTGTATTATTTGCAGTGTTTGAGGCAGGGGACGGTAGTGGGGGTGGAGGGGTTTGTGAAGCGGTGAGGGCCTGTCCCAATTTTGCCACCCGTCCGGTTCTCCCCTTTGGGGAGTTAGAGGGGCTGGGCCGGGTAGTGGCGATAGAAGCGCTTTGTGAAGCGGTGAGGGTTTATGAGCTGACAACTTTCTGTTGTCTGCTCATTTCTACTGGTTCAGGAATAAATCAGCAACGAAAAGTTGTCAGCTGATGAGGCTTTGTGCGTACTTAGGAATACAAAACTTAGGCGCTAAGAGAAAATTTGCGCCTAAGCAGGCCTCAGCTCCACCACCGTCACTTCCGGCAGGATGCCCACCCGGCCCGGGTAGCCGAGGTAGCCCAGCCCGCGGTTGACGTAGAGGTACTGATGCCCATCCTGGTACAGGCCCGCCCACTGCTTATAGACGTACTTGATGGGGCTCCACTTGATCCAGCCGGGGATCTCAACGCCGAACTGCATGCCGTGGGTGTGGCCGGAGAAGGTCAGGGAAATATCGGAATAGTCTTTGGTCACCTGGTCTGTCCAGTGGGTGGGGTCGTGGGAGAGGAGCAACTTCAGGGGCGCCTCTTCGGAACCCTCGTAGGCTTTCTGCAGGTCGCCGTATTTGGGGAAGCGGGGGTGGGCGGAGTAGTTCTCCACGCCGAGCACCGCCACTTTCTCGCCGTTGATCTCCACCATTCGGTTCTCGTTCAGCAGCAGGTCCCAGCCCATCCGGCTGTGGGCGTTTTTCAGGTTCTCCAGGTTCTGCTCCTTGTGTTCCGGGCTTTCCCACTGGTGATAATCGCCGTAGTCGTGGTTGCCGAGCACGGAAAACACCCCGTGCTTGGCGCGGATGCCGCTGAAGATATCGATGAACGGTTCCACTTCAGTGGCCACGCTGTTGACCAGGTCGCCGGTGAAGAAGGCCAGGTCCGGCTTCTGCTCGTTGATGATCTTAATGGCGTTCTCGACCGGCTCTTTGAGCAGGAAACTGCCCGAATGGATGTCGGAGATCTGGACGATGCGCAGCCCCTCCAGGGCTTTGGGCAGGTTCTTCACCCGCACGGTTTCTTTAAAGACCGTATAGCGGTAGGGGTTGCGGATCATGCCGTAAAGCAGGGAAACGAAGGGAATACCACCCAGAAACAGGCTCATCTGGGCAAGAAAACGGGAGCGGCCGGCGTCGTAGCTCCCGGAGCCTGAAAAATGGTTGTAGGCTACCAGCGCCACCCGGCGGAGGTCGTCAATAAAAAGGACGCTGACGACCAGTATCTTGGATATGTATATAATGAAGAACAAGGTCCGTACGACAGTGAGAATGTTCTTGTTGATTCCGTCGGTAGCCTCGGTGGCCGAGGCGATCATCCAGGCGGCCAGAGCAATGGGCACCAGCCAGTGAAAGGCATAGGCCATGGCGCGCATGGCGGTGGGCCAGCCCTGTGCCAGGGTGCGTACCGCCTGAAAGGCGTACCAATCCAGAAGCATGACAAGTACAATGGTGAAAAGCAGGCGCATGAGTTTACATTGGTTATTAGAGCTCTTTGCTTATCGGGCAAAGAAAGGGTGAAAATTGAAATTCCGGCGAATTCTGATCAGCAAGGTTGTTTTCTAATGCTTACTAATCCTTATAAATGCCACAGGGGCCGAATTGGTTGCATTCGTTCGATAAAAGTTGGGCGATTTTTGGATGAACCGGCGGGGATTAAGGATCGGCAGACAAATAAAAAAAAAGTCCATTCGAATAAAATTTCCTTTTTGGGGTAACCGTTTAAGGGGTGCCCAAATTAAAGGATAAAAATTAGTTTTTTCTCCATTCTTCCGGCGGCATAGGAAATTTGGAGAAAGGCAAAAAACAGGGAAGAGAAAGATTTTTGACCCGGTTTTTAAAAATTAAATTTTGATCAATGACAAAAATCATCTTTATTTCAAAATAAAATTTGCCTATAAGCTTGACCCTTACACCAGAAGCACTTATTTTTGCCGTGCACTTCAACCCGCCTTTTTTTGCGGGAAACTGAAGTCGCCACCCGAAAGATTGCAAACCAAAAAACGACGAAATTCCATGAAAAGAATTATGATCCTTACGGCCGCCCTGGTGTTCGGCCTCTCAAGCTTAAGCGCTCAAACCATTTTCAAAAAAGGAGACATCGAATTTGCCACCGGCATCGGCCTGTTCTCCACCTTTGCCAAAGATGAATCCACGACGGTTATCCCGCCCGTCAGCGCCCGGTTGGGCATCCGCCTTGCGCCCAATTTCAGCCTGGGGGCTTATGCTGCTTATTCCTCTTCGGAGGCGCATCAGACGGGCCTTCCCGGCGGCGCCATCCGGGACGTCAGCAACGAATTTTACCTTTTCGGCCTGCGGGCAGCCGCCCATACCAACCGGCTGGACAACTGGGACATTTACGGCGGCGCCATGCTGGGGTACAATGTACCCAAGGTGGATAATACCATCACTAAAGAGAAGAGTGAAATTGAAGGGCCTACCTTCAGCCGGCCGGCGGAGAACAAATTCACTTACAGCGCCTTTATCGGGGCGAGCTATTACCCCATCAAGAATATCGGCCTTTTTGCAGAGGTGGGATACGGCATCTCCA
Organism: Lewinellaceae bacterium; assembly: GCA_020636315.1. Lineage (GTDB taxonomy): Bacteria > Bacteroidota > Bacteroidia > Chitinophagales > Saprospiraceae > JACJXW01. The sequence goes on along the minus strand of JACJYA010000002.1, from coordinate 171,395 downwards.
TCTTCAATATGGGCTTCAGCGTGAAATTGTAGATCGCATGCCTCTGCCCGGCATCCGGCTATAGCCGTGTTGAGCAGAGGCATTATTCTTTTTCGGATGCCGGGAATACCGCACGGAAAACTTGCAAAAGCGTGAAAGAGGCGATACTTTCCCGAAAAAAGAGCGTTTCATGAAACTGGAGCAGATCCCCCGCCTGAAGCATACCAACAGCGGCAACTTCTTCCTCGTAGCCGGCCCCTGCGCCATCGAGGGAGAGGAGATGGCCTTTGAGATCGCGGAGCATGTGAGCGGCCTTTGCAGCCGGCTGAAGATCCCCTACATTTTTAAGGGGTCTTACCGGAAGGCCAACCGTTCCCGCCTGGATTCCTTCACCGGGATCGGCGATGAGAAGGCGCTGAACGTGCTGAAGGCCATTGGAAAACATTTTGACATACCGGTAACGACCGACATCCACACCGATGAGGAGGCTGCAATGGCGGCCGAATACGTTGACGTGTTGCAGATCCCGGCCTTTCTTTGCCGGCAGACGAGCCTGTTGGTGGCGGCGGCCGATACAGGCAAAGTGGTGAACGTGAAAAAAGGGCAGTTCGTTAGCCCGGAGGCCATGCGTTTTGCCATGGATAAGGTGGTGGAATCGGGCAACGACAAGGTGATCCTCACCGAACGGGGCACCACCTTTGGCTACCAGGACCTGGTCATCGACTACCGGGGTATCCCTACCATGCAGTCGTTCGGGGCCACCGTGGTGCTGGATTGCACCCACTCGCTGCAGCAGCCTAACCAGTCCAGTGGGATTACCGGCGGGCGGCCCGCTCTGATCGGCGCCGTGGCCCGCGCAGGAATAGCCATAGGCGCCGACGGCTTGTTTATCGAGACGCACCCCCGCCCGGCGGAAGCCCGTTCGGACGGAGCCAACATGCTGCCGATGCCTCAGCTGGAGGCCCTCCTCGAACGGCTGGTGCGGATACGGGAGGCTTGTTTGTGATTCGGGACTCGGGATTCGTGTATTCGGATTCGTGGGCCGGCTCAACGAATTCCGAATCAACGAATCCCGAATCAACGAAACCCCATCCCAGGCAGCGTTTTGCTATCTGAGGGAATCTTTTAAGTGTAAAGAAAGTTAATAAAAGCAAGACAGATAGCGCGAGCGGCGCTCATTGATTCTTTATCAGAAAAATCGTAATTTGAATAATTCCAAAATAAAAGGAGGCCGCCTATGAGAAATTTTAGACTACAATCCCTTACTCTGACAGTCCTCCTCTTGTTCGTAAGCTTTATGGGCTTTGGGCAACAGGTGGAAAAAACCCTTGTAAAATCCTTCAACCTACAGGGAAACCAGGTAGTCGCACTCCAGATGGATGGCCCCATCGAGGTAACGACCTGGAACAACAATTTCCTTCGGGTGCAGATGCAGGTAACGCTGAAAGAAGGAAGCGAAGCACTGTTGAAATCTCTGGTGCAGGCAGGCCGTTATAACCTGCGTTATGAGATCGATGAGGAAGCTTACAAAGTCCTGGCCCCAAAGCTGGACTTTGAGGTGAAAGTCGGCGGGAAACCTTTACAGGACGAAGTGTCCTATATCGTTTTCGCCCCGGAAAATGTGATCGTAAAAGTACCGGAAAACAAGAGTGCCGGAGGAGCAGATGCTTCCTCTTCCCTTTGAACAACTTTTGACGGAAGGGAACGTTAATAAGGGTGTAATGCCGGAAGGGCATTGCACCCTTATTTGTTATTTGCCGGGCCATTATTTCTCGCTAATTTTGCGGCAATTACTGTTTTTTTTAGCATCTATCCTGAAGCGGTGCTACGTACTCGTTTCGAATACTGAAAATCATGAGGATCATCTTTTGGCTGGCTGTTTCGATGCTGGCCGGTACAACTACCCACGCCCAACTGGTAAAGACGCTATACCAGACCTTTGAGCTGCCGGACAGCGTAGCCACTCTCTCTTTTGACGTTTACGAAAAGGATTCCCTTGTGGTCGTTCCCTGGGCGGGAAATACCATAATGACTGAAAGCAACATCAAATTGTACTACGCTTCCCGGGGTGTTTTTGACCACTTGCTGGAAAAAGGGCGCTACAATTTCGAATCCCGGGAGAATGGCGATAAAATGGTGCTGGCCTCTACTTCTGAAAGGCGCCTGGAAGTCAAACTTACCACAGCAAAAGGGGAGGGGAAGGGCCAAAAAGAGCAGAATGAGCAGGTGGCGGTACGGGTCTTCATTCCCGATGCTTTCACTCAGGCTGCTCCCGATACATGGACACGCCCCTTCAAAGAACGAAGCGAGGAGAGAACCGGAGCCTACCACCCCCGGAAGAAGCTAAACCGGGAATCCGGAGAAGTGAGTGAGGAACTTCGGGACGCTATTCCAGAGGCGCCAAAGGATACTGTAGAAGAGACGCTCGTTCTGCCCCTGCCTGATTCCACCTGGAGGCGGCAGTCGGGGCTTCCGGAAAAACCAAAAGATCAGTGATCAGGGAACTGGAATTGAAATTGCTGCCTGCGGAAGCTGCGGATGAAAACATAGTCAGGCAGCGCGCCATTCAGAAGAGCCGCCTGAAAGCCGGGGAGGTTCGGGAGGTGCGCGTTGTCCGACGGTCTATTGATGCTCGTGGTTTCCGCCCGGCATACCGCCTGAAGGTGGAGGTTTATGCCGGAGAAGCCTATAAGCCGGAGCCGGCTATTCTGGATGGTTACCACCCGGTAGATGAGGCGGAGGAAGTAATTATTATCGGTACCGGCCCTGCCGGCTATTTTGCCGCCCTGGAGTTGATAGAACTGGGCCTGAAACCGGTCCTTTTTGACCGTGGCAAAGATGTGCGGTCCCGCCGTCGCGACCTCCGCGCGATACAGCAGTTCGGAGAGGTCAACCCCCATTCCAACTACTGTTTCGGGGAAGGAGGCGCCGGCACCTATTCCGACGGAAAGCTTTATACCCGTTCTCACAAGCGTGGAGACATTGAAAAGGCCATGCGCCTGCTGGTGGAACACGGCGCCAGTTCCGAGATCCTCATCGATGCTCACCCCCATATCGGCTCCAATAAGCTGCCTAAAATTGTCGCCAATATCCGCCATACCATCGAGCATTACGGCGGTGAAGTTCATTTCGACAGCCAGGTAACGGACTTTCTGCTCGAGGATGGGCGTATGAGCGGAGTCGTCATCAATGGTGAAACGGAACGCAGGGCAGAGGCGGTAATTCTGGCTACCGGCCATTCCGCCCGGGATATTTATTACCTGCTGCACCGCAAAGGCATCCGGATAGAGGCCAAACCTTTTGCGCTGGGCGTGCGCATTGAGCATCCCCAGTTGCTGATCGACCGCATACAGTATAACCAGTCGCCCCGGGAAGAGCATCTTCCGGCATCGAGTTACCGGCTGGCCTGCCAGGTTGACGGGAGAGGCGTATTTTCCTTCTGCATGTGTCCGGGCGGGCTGGTAGTACCGGCGGCTACGGCTCCTGGGGAGATCGTGGTCAATGGCATGTCCATGTCCAGGCGGGATTCTCCCTATGCCAACTCCGGTACGGTGGTGGCTGTTGAGCTCGAAGACCTCGCCCCCTTCCGGCGCCACGGCGTGTTTGCCGCCCTTGAATTCCAGCGCAGCGTTGAACAAACCCTGTTTGCCGCCGGTGACGGCAGCCAGAAGGCTCCTGCCTTGCGGCTGACCGATTTTGTGGAGGGGCGTCTGTCCCGGAGTTTACCGGGTTCTTCCTACATTCCCGGCCTGTATCCTGCCCCGCTTTATGAATTACTGCCTTCGCCGATCTACCACCGGCTGCGGGAGGGCGTCCGTGAATTTGGCCGAAAGATGAAAGGTTATTTTACGGATGAGGCCACTGTCATTGGTACCGAAAGCCGGACCAGCGCCCCCATCCGCATCCCCCGCAGCCGCCAAACCTACATGCATGAAGATATTCCCGGCCTTTTCCCCGCCGGAGAGGGAGCCGGTTATGCCGGGGGCATTATCTCAGCAGCGATGGATGGGCAGAATGTGGCCCGGGCGGTAAAAAGGTTTGTGAGGCGGGAAAGTTAAAATTCTCGGGAAAATGACGAACTTGCCTCCCGCCAAAAAAATTCCGGGCTGAGCCTTTCCAAATAAACATTCAAATGAAGAACATTATCGACCTGTTGGGCAGAGCGATGCTCTCCTTTATTTTCCTCTACGAAGCATACGATTCCATTTTTTACTTCAGGGAGACCAAAGAAAAGATGTCTGCTTACGGCCTCAACTGGAACCAGGACCTCCTCCTGGTGGGCGCTATTCTGGTGCTGTTACTGGGCGGCACCCTGCTGCTGATCGGCTACCGCGCCGGCTTTGGCATTATGATCCTTTTGCTCTATTGGGTGCCGATAACCTTTATTGTGCACTCCTTCTGGAATGACCCGGAATCCGCCAGGCGCCTGCAATCCATTTTATTTATGAAAAATATTGCCATCATCGGAGGGATGCTGATGGTTTGGGCCAACGGCGTGGGGAAGTATAGTGTGAAGCGGCTGTTTGCAACTACTCATGTGCCGGGGACGTAAGTGGGAGATGGGGAGACTTTAATTCAGCCTTTCTCCACAATATTTACAATACACCGCGTCATTGTCATGCCCTTCGGCTCCGCAGTAGCGGCATGCCTGGGTATTGCGCTCCTCTTCTCCTCTGGCGCCGGCTACCATTTCGGCGGAAACGATACCGGTGGGCACGGCGATGATGGCGTAGCCCAGTATCATGATGAAAGCGGAGAGGAACTGGCCCAGCTCGGTGACGGGGGTAATGTCGCCATAGCCTACGGTGGTGAGGGTGACGATGGTCCAGTAGATGCTGCGGGGGATGCTGGAAAAGCCTTCGTTCTGCCCGCCTTCCACCAGGTACATGACCGAACCGATGATGATGACCAGCAGCAGGACGAAAGTGAGGAACACCGTGATCTTGGCCCGGCTGGCTTTCAGTGCTTTCATCAGCACTTCTCCCTCCACCAGGAAGTGGCCGAGCTTGAAAATACGAAATACCCTCAGGAGGCGGAGCGCCCGGATGACCAGCAGGTACTGGGTGCCGTAGATGAAAAGGCTGATGTAGGTGGGCAGGATGGCAAGCAGGTCGATGACTCCGAAGAAGGAGGCTGCATATTTGGAGGGGCGATAAACGCAGTACAACCTGAGAATGTATTCAAGAGTGAACAGAACGGTGAAACCCCACTCCAACGCGTAGAAAAGGCTGGCGAAGCGGTCCTGCAGAGGCTGAACGCTTTCCATCATCACCACCAGCACACTGGCCATGATCAGAATGAGCAGGATTACGTCAAATGTTTTCCCGGCAGGCGTATCCGCCTCGAAGATGACCTCGTGTAACTTATCTTTCAGTTCGTTTTTCCGGGCAACGGGCATGAGGGTTCATTTGCGGGGAAAAAATACAAAGCTTTGCGGGGCTCTCCATATTTTAAGGGCTTTTTGTTGGTAATGGCACGATTTTGGTTATATTTTTCGTATCCGCCTGCCTGGGCCTGGGCAGTAAAAGATGTGGATAAAATATTTGATGAAAATTTTTATATTCGATTATTTTTAATTTATTTTGTCTTTCAAATTTATTCTGGCAAAACATAAAAAGTGCTGCCAGAGAGCTTTGAGAGGCACTAATTCTACAACCAGAGAGGCGGCCGGTGGCCGGAATTGAGAACCAACTTCAAAAGGGTAGTAACCTTTTTGCAAATAATCCGTACATAATAGTAATAATGAGGTTATGTTTGTAGAGGAGCATAAAAATGCCCTGGTGCCTGTAAAACGAATCAAACAAACTGTAAATTTGTAAACGACGGGCAACACCGCACAGTAAAAAGCCTCAACCGTTAAAAAACCGGTGGTTTGCGCCAGGTTTGCGGAGGCAGAGGCGAAAATGCTTTTTCTGCAACAAAAATTGGAAGGCCGTGATAAAAGCCGTAATCGTAGAGGACGAAGTCAAAGGGTTGAATAACCTCAAGAACCTGCTCGGCAAATACTGCGAGGAGGTAGAGGTTATCGGCGAAGCTACCACCAACGAGGAAGCTTTGAACCTGCTTGCCAGCCCTGACATTGACCCCGATGTGGCTTTTCTGGACATCAGCCTGCCGGATGGGCAGGTGTTTCAGTTGTTGAATAAGCTGAAGCCGGTAGGGTTTGAGGTCATCTTCGTTACGGCTTATCAGGATTTTGCCATCAAAGCCTGCAATTACAGCTCAATTGGCTATATCCTTAAGCCGATCGACCCCGATGAACTGAAAGAGGCCGTGGCCCGCATCCGCCCCAAGCGCGAAGGGCAGATCGACCGGCGGCTGGAAATATTCAACAGTTACTACAACAACCCCAATGCCTTTACCAAGATGAGCATCTCCGCTTTGGACGGCATCTATTTCGTCAACATACGGGATATCGTCCGCTTCGAAGCAGAAGATAATTATACACACATCTATCTACATAACGGCGAAAGAATTACAGCCTCGAAAACCATTAAGGCTTACGAGGACCTGCTTACCCCCTTCAACTTCTACCGCGTACATAAACGGCACGTTATTAACCTTAACTACATGCGCAAGTTCGTCAAAGGTGACGGAGGCTATCTGATCATGGATGATGATATCAAGATCGAGGTTTCCCGGCGAAGGCGGCCTGCGTTCATGGAGCAAATGAAACGCCTGCAGGAAGGGTTGTAACCGGCTTGTACTTTTAAAATAAAAGCCACAACTTTACACCCCATTCCCTACACTGACGGCCTCATACAGGCTTCACTACATACCCAGTTGACGATAAACAAACCTGAACAAATGCCTTGTTGGCATGGGGTTTCTATTTATTTATAATAAAAAAATGTAAGCGAGGCTTGCCTTTGAGCTTCGTGGCAATGGAATATTTTTTTACTTTTACTGTAGTAATGGCGCCGAAATGAAACCATTTTGCGCTGGTTACGTAAAATAGAATACTATGGGAAAATCCAAGAAAAACTTAGACGACCTGAAAAAAGACCTCAAAACGATCAAGAAAGGTGATATGAAAAAGATCGTTGGGGGTAAAAAAGGAAAAAACAAAAACTGGAACAATGGTTGCGGCGGCATTGTGCCGCAGTAAGCATATCTAAAAATATAGTATCTTGAGGGCTATATCTCGTTGTTGAGATATAGTCTTTTTTTTTATTTTTCTTGCAGCTATGTTTATTGGAAGCCCTGTTCCGCAAGTTATCAATGTCAGTGAGCTGGAGTATAAACTCCGCCACCAGATGGACCCATTGCAGCGCCTGATATCGCTGGACAAGCTGGTGAGCCATTACGCCTATACCAATATTCGCCGGGCTCAGGATCTGCTCGCCGAATTGTGCACTATTCTGAATGAATACGGCAACCCGGATTTTAAACTCAACTACCACTGGTATTCCGCTACTATTGAAAACCAGTTGTACAACTTTTCTTCCGCCGAAGAACATTTTCTGAAAACGATCGAGATACTGGAAGAACGGGGGACGATCAAGCAACAGGCGGAAGCTTACATTGATTATGCCGGGGTGTGTATGAACCAGGAGAAAACCGAAAAGGCGACACGGTACCTGGAGAAATCGAGCAAGTTGCTGAAGAGCTTTCCGGACAGCCGCCTGCTGGCCCGTATCACCTGCCGGGAAGGTTTTATGAACCTGCATTATGGCAATTATTCCCGCGCCATTGAGCTCCTTCTGGCCGCTGATAAGAGCATCCTTATGCTGGGGCAGACACTGGAGTTGAAAGACTATTATTTCCTGACCCTTATTCATTCCGGGCTGGGTAAGGTCTATGAACGCAATGACGATAGGGAAAAAAGTGTGCGCTCTTACCTCAAGGTGGTCAATATGTGCGAAACGATGGGCATGCGCACCCGGCTTTCCTGGCACTACCTCAATGTGGGCATCGGCTACATCGCCCTCAATGACCAGGAGAAAGCCGAGGAATTTTTCCGCAAAGCCATCGATATCACCGACGACATCAGTGAGTACGCCCGGGCAAGCGCCTATGCCAACCTCGGGTATTGCTATTATGAAAAAGGGCGGTACGAAGAGGCTCTGGGCCTTTTCGACCGGGCCGAACACCTGTATAAGCACAAATCGGAAGAAGACTATTACAACTTTTCCATTATCGAGGCCTGGAGAGGCCGCCTCTACGAGGAACAGGGTGAACAGGAACGGGCCCTGGCCCATTATTCCCGGGCGCTGGAATACGCCGAGCTCATCAAGGATTACAAGCAGCTGGCAGGAGTGTGCAAGGATTTCGCCAATTACTATGCCAACCTGAAAGATTTCGAGAATGCCTACCGCTATCAGTGCCTTCACGATAAATATCTGGATCAGAATACCGAACAGGTCGATAAAAGGAAACAGCTCGAGCTGGAGGTCAAATATGAGGCCGAAAAGAAAAAGCAGGAGACCGAATTGCTCCGCCTGCAGGCTACGCGCCTTCAACTGAAGGCGCTGCGCGCTCAGATGAACCCTCACTTTATGTACAACGCTCTGAATTCCATTCAGAACTACATTACCTCCAATGAGATCACTTCCGCTGCCAAATACCTGGCAAAGTTCGCCCAACTGATGCGCCGGAGCCTGGAGTATTCCGACCTCGAGATCATTTCCCTGGAGAAAGAGATCGAATTCCTGGAAGATTATCTGTTCATCAATGAAAAACTGCGTTTCGAAGACCGCCTGAAATACGAGATCATCATCGACGAAGAGATCGAGGAGGACATCCTCGGAGTGCCTACCATGATCGTTCAACCTTATGTGGAAAACGCCATAGAGCATGGCCTGCGCACCAAACAGGACGGCCTGATCAGAGTGCTTTTTTTCCTATACGACGAAGATACCATCCTTTGTGTGGTCGAGGACAACGGCATCGGAAGGGAAAAGGCGCGGCAACTGAGAATGAAGGACCCTCAGTACCACAACCACCGCTCCCGGGGCACCAACATTACGGAAAAACGCCTGGAGATCCTGCACAATTCCAAGGATAAAGACTCCTTTGTACATACCATTGACCTGAAAGATGAAAAGACAGGAGATGCTACCGGCACCCGGGTGGAGATCATGATCCCCATTATGGAAATACAGGTCAAATAACTCCATTCTGGCCTTTGGCTGTCCGGCCGCCTTCCTGTTGCCTTTTCCTCAAATTACCGTTTCCTAACTTATTGTTACCATTCCCTGAATTTGGGGGGCCTTACATTCATCGGCGCTGTTTATTATCGCGATAACCCTTTATATTAGCAAAAGTTTTCTCATAGTATGTTTGTTTGAACCTCCTGCACCAATCTCTTCGGTGCAGGCTTTTTTTTGCCCCTATCTCACTATTTGGATACCGTTTTCTAAGCCACCCGAGCCGTTTTAGTGTACTGCCCCCCCGTTGCCTAAGTCTCGCTTGGATCAAAGCTGGTAAATCTTAACTTGCAATCAGTTTTCTCATAGTATGTTTGTTCTACCTACATCTATCAACATTGGATGTAGGTTTTTTTTTGCCCCTGTTGCCACTTTCTACCCAAACGGCACCTTACCGTAGGCCGTTTTGCCCGGACAATAATTCTTATAACAAAAAGAGAGATATATTTTTATCTTTGAATGTGTAGTTTTCTCATAGTATGTTAGTGCTCCTACATCCGAACAGCCTCCCCTGGTGTAGGAGTTTTTTTATTTATTCTCTTCCCGGTTTTTTTATGATCTCGAATGGTTGCTCCAGCCGGTGACCGTCCTCATCGACCAGCGTCAGCAAATGTTTTCCTTCCGAAGGGTTAAGCTCGAAGCTGTGAAAGGTATGGGTACTGCCGAGGTATTCACTGTCGATATGCCAGTAAATAGTGGCATCCGGTGAGCGGTGGGCGGCGGTGAAGACCGTTTTTGAGAGTTTTCCGTCCAGGCCGACCGGCACGTAGATCCGGGTGGGATATTTCGGGTAGATCAGCTCCATTTCCGGTGCATCCGGCTGGGTGGCGCAATCGGGCCGGAAAGGCGGCAGAGGCGCATAACCCGGGTAATGGGTTTTGTAAAAATGCTCTTCGGTGGGAGGAAGGACGAACCAGGCTTTTCGCCTCATGTTGCCGGGGGCCTCACAGCCGGCATGGACGCGCAGATCCTGGTTGGGGTCCAGAAAAATAAGCTGGTGGTAAGGGCAGGGCGGGGCTTTTGTCCCGGTGGCCGGAACCCAGATCGTATCTCTGGGGCATATCTCCAAAGGGCGATAGCCGCTGTTGTGGCAAACCGGCAGTTGTACCATATCGTCGTAGGGAGGGCGAAACCAGGTTCCATCACCGGGGAGGCGGTTGAAAATATCAAAAAGCACCGGTGCTGCCGCCAGTACGCCGACCAGGCCGGGGCGCCCTTCTCCGTCGGCATTACCGGCCCATACCCCTACGGCGTAGCGCGGATTGACCCCTACTGCCCATGCATCCCGAAACCCGAAACTGGTGCCGGTTTTCCAGGCGATGCGCCGCCTGGAGGCGAAATGTTCCCATTCTCCTTCTGAGTTGGGGCGTTCTACTTCCTGCATGGCGTCGAAAGTGAACCAGGCGGCGGCGGCGCTGATGTGGCTGGGCGTTGCCTGAAAGCCCGCTTCTTCGGCCCCTGCCTCCTGGCCGGAATAGAGGTAGTGAGGAGGCCGAAAATCTGAAGGGCTGTACCGGGAGTCGCTGGCCGTATAATGCCGGAGCATACGGCTCATACAGGCATAGGCGTTGGTGATGTCCCAAAGAGTACCTTCCGCTCCGCCCAGCACCAGCGGGAGGCCGTAATAGGCAGGCGGATGGTTGATCGTGCTGAAGCCGAGCTTCCGGAGGTTGAAGTGGAATTTTTCAAGCCCGTACTGTTGCAGCAGGCTGACCATAGGCACATTGAGCGACCGGATCAGCGCCCGGCGGGCTGTCACGGCTCCATCGTAATCATCATAATAGTTTTCCGGCCGGTAGCCGCTCAGCTGCATGGGGATATCAGGAACGAGAGACCGGGGAAGGATCTTTCCCTCCTGAAGCATCAGTGCATAGAGGAAGGGTTTGAGAATACTGCCCGTACTTCGGGGCGCGCCGATCACATCAACCTGTTCGCCGTGATCAGCGCCGGCGCCGATCACATTGCCGGCATAAGCGAGTATTTCGCCGGACTCTACGTCAATCACAATGGCGGCCAGGTTATGAATCTCACTGGCACTCAGCCGTTTTTGGTGAAATTCCAGGATGGCGGACAACTGTTTTTGCAGATTTTCCTGAAGAGTTGTGCGTATGCGTGTTTGCTCCACCTTTCCTGTCGCTACAAATTCCTGATAAGCCCGGTTGAGCAGGTGAGGAGCCAGGCTGGGCAGCGGGTGAGGCGCCTCCGGGAGGGGCTCTTCCATGGCGAGGCTACAGGTGAGGGCGTCGATTTGGCCGGCTTCCTGCAGCCGCCTCAGCAGCCGGTTGCGTTTTTGGAGAAGGGCCTGCCGGTTGCGGCCGGGATGGATGAGGCCCGGGCTGTTGGGTAAAACGGCCAGCATGGCCGCCTCCGCCCAGGACAGCAGCCGGGGTGTTTTGCCGAAATAGCGCCAGGAGGCGGCTTCCAGCCCCACGACGTTGCCCCCGAAGGGTGCATGGGAGGCGTACAAAGCAAGGATCTCTTTCTTGCTGCTGCCCAGTTCCAGACGGGTGGCCATGATGGTCTCGATGGCTTTCTGCCAGAGGGTCCGGGGAGGGTTGCCTCTGGCCATCCTGATCACCTGCATGGTTAGGGTGCTTCCTCCACTGACGACCTTTCCGCTTCGGATGTTCTGCAGCAGGGCCCGCCCCAGCCCGATGGGATCGACACCGGGATGGTAGTAGAAACGGCGGTCCTCAAATTCTGTCAATGCAGTTTCAAATTTCGGAGGAATGCTGTCAATCTCGGGAAAACGCCACTGGCCGTCGGCAGCAATGCGGGCTCCGAGAAGGCTTCCGTCCCGGCTTTCCAATACCATAGAGGACGGGCTGTCGAAAAGCGGGCGGGGCAGGCAGAAAGCATACCACAACAGGAGCGCACCCAAAACAGCGAGCGCCTTGCGGGGGTGTCGTTCAACCAGAAAGTGATATGCTCGTTTCAGCCATTGTTTCACGGACGGATCTCAACGGACCTTTGAATGATGCTCCACTGCCCGTCCTGGTTTTCCAGTAAAAAAGAACCGGACAGCCATTTGCGGGGGTATTGGGGCAGATGAACGAAAAGGTTGGCCGTGGCGCGATCTTCGCGGAAACCAACGCTGGCCTCCAGGATGCCGAACCGGGCCTCCTCAGCCGGGAGCTGCTTGATCTCTTCCTCTGTAACAGGCCGGACTTCCCACGGGAGCCCAAGAAAATCAGAGGCATTCAGCTGATCGAATGCCTTATCAATGGGGCGGTTACCAATGCCCGGAGCCTCCCGTTTACGCAGGTAGAGCGGCCGGAGTTCTCCCCATTCCTGGGTGAAGGCAGCCTCCATCTCGGGGGCCTGCAGGCATGCCCGCAGGCAACTGGCGACCTCTGCGGCAGGTTGGGAAGAAAGTTGGCTGCAGAAAATGCCAGCCAGCAAAAGCAGGGCGAATTTCCTCATATTGATCTTTTTTTGAATAACGCGGAAAGGAAAGCTTGTATTTTAGGTTTCCGGCTACGGCTGGCGGAAAGTACTTTATCCTCAGTTGCACATTACTGGACAGTTTGGGGCTGTTTGCGTATAAGTCTGGTAGCCTTTCTCCTTTACACCTTTACACGCACGCATACACATTTACACAATCCAAAAAGTACCCGGTAATGCACATCAGTTGAGCTTTCTTCCCCTTCTCACGGAAATACCAGACCCTTCCGCCATAAAAACGGACGTTGGCTCCTGTGCCATGGCTTCGGCAAATGCTGCCCCGTATAACTGGCGAGCATCGCAGTTGATCTCATATTCCGTTACCGGATATACCCGCCAGCTGGGGTGTTCGACCTGATATTCGGAAGTAGCGCCCCCGGGCAGCCCCGTATAGCCCCAGTAGTGTTCGGTAATGAATTGTTCTTCGCTGCCCTCTTCCAGAGGAGAAGGGGCGGCTTGGGAAGTGACGCCCAGGCAGTTCCAGCGGCCGTTCAGGTTCCATTCATAGCGCACCTTGAGCTTGCCGTCTGTTTCCGTCCATTGGTGCCGCATGGGCAAAGTGGCGTACTTTTCACCGTAGAGGCTGTTGGCTACTGCTGTTATAGCCCGCCGGGGTACGATCTCCTTGATGAATACTACTCCTCGTTTCCAATCCTCACCATCGTGATACCGGACATAGAACCTGAGGTTTACTTCCTCAAAATGGCGATGGAAAGGAATGCTAAGTCCCATTACTTTCGTATTGACGAACAGGAAACCCACCAGGCTGATGTAACAGCGCCCGTTCCAGAAATCCAGCTCCGTTCCCTGAGGAACGAAGTCTCCAAGGGCTTCCGGCGCGATCTGGTAATTGGCCATGATGAGGTTGCGCCATTCGGCAGTGAGGAAGGTCGGTTGCATAATGCACGGTTATCTCAGAAAAAAGTAATAGATGAAATACAGGCCGATGATTATCCATAAACCATGCATGATCAGCTGGAAGATGGTCAGATACCGGTAATGCCTGGCCTTGTTTTCACTAAATTCTTTTTCCAATGCTGTTTTTAGTTGCAATTTTTCCTTTCTGATGTGGGTTAGCCGGAAAAAAACAAACAGCAGAAGCAACAGCAAGCCAATATTAAAGATCGTTCTCATACCTTGCCTTTGAAAAGATAGATTTTTGTGTTCAAAAACGGCTCCTGCAACCCTTGGATCTTTGCTCAGGTTATTTCCAGAAAAAACTCAAGTTCTAAGCTAGGATTTTCTTTTATAAAAGAAAAAAGTAGGGGCGTTATTTCAATGCATTTTCGAGATCTTCGATGAGGTCTTCAACATCCTCCACCCCTATGCTAAGCCTGATGAGCGAATCGGTCAGGCCAACTTTCAGCCGTTCTTCCCGGGGAATGGAAGCGTGGGTCATAGAGGCCGGATGGCCGATGAGCGATTCTACTCCGCCCAGAGATTCGGCGAGCGTAAAGAGGTGGGTATTGCTGAGCACCTTCTCGGCAGCGGCGTATTGGTCTTCCTTCAGGACGAAGGAAACCATGGCGCCAAAGTGGCGCATTTGCTTTTTTGCCGTCTCATGGCCGGGGTGGCTGGGAAAGCCGGGCCAATAAACTTTGGAAACTTTTGGGTGCCCGTTCAGGAAGTGGGCGATCCGCTCTGCATTCTGGCAGGCGCGTTCAACGCGCAGGTGGAGGGTTTTGATGCCGCGGAGCACCAGAAAGCAATCCTGCGGGCCCGGCACTGCACCGGCGGCATTCTGAATGAAGTAGAGTTGTTCCGCCAGTTTTTCATCCCTGACGACGATGGCCCCGTGCACCACATCGGAGTGCCCCCCAAGGTATTTGGTGGCCGAATGCAGCACCATATCGGCGCCCAGGGTGAGCGGGGCCTGCAGATAGGGCGAGGCGAAGGTATTATCAACACAGCTGAGAATGCCGTGCTCCCGCGCCAGTGCGCAGGTTTTTTCAATATCGATGATGTTCAGCATCGGATTGGTGGGCGTCTCGATCCAGAACAGCCTGGTCTTGTCGTTGATACGGGCTTTGACTTCTGCTGTATCGCTCATGTTTACGAAATGAGCTTTTATGCCGAACTTCCCATAAACCTTGGTTATCAGCCGGTAGGAGCCGCCGTAGAGGTCATTGGTCGAAATGATTTCGTCTCCGGGGCTGAGGAGTTTCATAACGGAATCCATCGCAGCCATGCCGCTGCTGAAGCAAATGCCGAAGCGGCCTTCCTCCAGGGCGGCCAGGTTTTGTTCCAGGACGGACCGGGTGGGGTTCTGCGTACGGGCATATTCATAGCCCTTGTGTTGGCCGGGGGCGTCCTGGGCATAAGTGGAAGTCTGGAAAATGGGCGTCATAACCGCGCCGGTGCCTGGATCTGGGTTTATTCCTGCATGGATCACTTTGGTGCCAAATTTCATAATCAGCCGTTTTGCTTTTGTGCAAGTAAAAAAACTAAAATACTGTGTTATTGCTATACGTGGATTTCAGGTGCGGGGTTCACAGAGAGAAGGCCGAAGCCAAGAAAAAGGGCAATCTGAAAACGAATTCAGATTGCCCTTCCCTTTAGGATTTTTATATTAGCTGTTTAGTTAACAGCGTCAGAAATTTCTTTACCGGGCTTGAACTTCACAACGTTCTTAGCTGCGATCTTGATCGTTTCACCGGTTTGTGGGTTACGGCCAGTGCGGGCATCACGACGAGAAACGGAGAAAGTGCCGAAACCTATGAGGGTCACTTTGTCACCATCTTTCAGGGCGTCGGAAATACCATCCAGCACTGCATTCAATGCGTCTGTTGCCTGAGCTTTGGAAAGGTTGGCGCTCTCAGCAATCTTGTTAATAAGATCTCCCTTATTCATTTCTAAAGGTTTTAATGAGTTAAATGTGCCGCAAATTTAGACGCTTAGTTTTATTAAACCAAGTTTTTCCAATCAAAAAAAAAGCCCAAAAGCCAGAATTTTCAAGGGTTCTGGATCGTTTTGGTATCTTTGGGGCCATCCCGGTGCCCGATTTGCTCAAACGCCAATAAAAATTGTGCAAACATGCGTAAATACTGGACTATAGTTGTGTTTTGTGTTGCCGTTACCTGTCTGGGGCTGGCCGGCAGTTCCTGCAACCGCAAGGTGGGGTGCCCGGCCAATGAAGCGGCTCATGTCAAACCCAACCGGAAGGGCGAATTGCCTACCTCCGGCGGCAAAACCAGCCTGTTTCCCAAAAAGTTCAACAAGAAGCCAAGGAAGAAGAGGAACTAAGTGAAGTGCTTCAGCATGATGACCTCTTTTTCTTCCAGGTGGCGCCAGCGGCCCCGCGGGAGGTCTTTTTTGGTCAGCCCGGCATAATAAACCCGGTCTAGGCGGACGACCTTGTATCCCAGGTGTTCGAAGATGCGCCGGACGATCCGGTTGCGGCCGATGTGCAGCTCGATGCCTATTTCATTTTTCTTTTTTCCCTGAACATAATCAACGGCATCAACCGTGGCTTTACCGTCCTCCAGTTTCAGGCCGTTGCGAATCTTTTCCAGGTCGGCGGTGGAAAGGGGAGTGTCGAGCACCACGTGGTAAAGTTTATTCACCTTATTGCTGGGGTGGGCCAGTTTTTCGGCCAGCTCGCCATCGTTGGTCAGCAGCAGCAGGCCGGTAGTGGCCCGGTCGAGCCGCCCTACCGGGAAGATGCGCTCTTCAATCCGTCCGCCCAGAAGGTCCAGGACGGTGCGCCGCCCCCGGTCATCTTTTACGGTGGTGATGTAGTCTTTCGGTTTGTTAAGCAAAATATAGACCAGCTTTTTTTCCGGGCGGATGGGTTTGCCCCTGAAGGCAACCTGGTCTCCTTCCTTTACCTGGTACCCCGGTTCGGTAATTTTTTCTCCGTTGACGCTCACCTCTCCCTGCTTCACATATTCGGCCGCCTGCCGGCGCGAGCAAATGCCGCAGTGGGCGACGTACTTATTAAGGCGCATGCCCTCCACTTCCTGCTCGTTGGGCAGAGGCCGGGCTTCTCTATCTTTGGGCCTGGGAATGCGCTTTTTGCCAGGCCGGCTTTTCGGGCTTCCTTTACGGTATCTATTATTTTTTCCGGGTGGTTTCGGCATAATGTGTTGTGGATTATTAGCCCCACCCCGACCCTCCCCAAAGTGGAGGGAGTTGGCTCAGCGTTTGCAGCCCGCAGTGAGCTCTACTCCCCCTCCTTTGGAGGGGGTGGGGGGGAGGCTTAAAACGGAATATCCTCGTCATCGTTCATTTTGGAGGGGCGGGTGATGATATTCGATTGCGGGTTTTCGAAAGTATCCTCCGGCAGGGCCCCGAAATCCGGGTCGTCGAGGTCGGAGAAGCGGGCGAATTCATCGGTGAACCGCAGCTTGATGGTCTTCAGCGCCCCGTGGCGGTGCTTGGCCACGATGACCTCGGCGACGCCTTTCAGAGACTGGCCTTCCTCGTCTTCGAGGATGTCATAATATTCCGGTCTATATATAAATGCAACAATATCAGCGTCTTGCTCAATACTTCCGCTTTCCCTCAGGTCCGACAGCTGCGGCCGCTTGGTCCCTCCCCGCACTTCCACAGCGCGGCTGAGCTGCGACAAGGCGATGACCGGTACGTTGAGTTCTTTGGCCAGGCCCTTCAGGGCGCGGGAGATGGCGCTGACTTCCTGTTCGCGGTTGCCGCGCTGGTTGTCACCCCCTCCACTCATCAGCTGCAGGTAGTCGATGATGATGAGGTCGATGTCGTGTTGCATTTTCAGGCGGCGGGCCTTGGCGCGCAGCTCGAAAATGTTGATGCCGGGCGTATCGTCGATGAAGAGCGGCACTTCGCTGATGCGCTCGAGGGCTGCGTTGAGCTGCTCCCATTCGTATTCCTCCAGCTGGCCGTTGCGCATTTTCATACCCGAGATCTCTGCTTCCATGGAGATCACCCGCTGGGCAAGCTGCAGGGCCGACATTTCCAGGGAGAAGATGGCTACCGGTTTGCCGAATTCAGCGGCGGCGTTTTTGGCCAGGGAGAGGGTAAGGGCGGTATTGTGAGTGACGGTCATATCTTCCAGTAGGAAGCGGCGGTTGCCATCGATCTCAAAGCCGTAATAATCGTCCACTTTATCATACTCCACCTGAATACCGGTAACCTGCCAGTTTACAGGGCTTCGCCATTCCCTGGCCTGCTTGCGTTCCACTCGGACAGGGATCTCATCAATATTGCCGTAAATCCTAATCCGATAGACTGTGGATTCATAGCCTATAGCATCAACAGAAGCCTGTTTGGCTTTAAAAGAAACCCGATAACCCAGTGAATCGCAAAGAAATTTAATCTGCCGAGTGAGCGCCTCATCTTTCTGTGTAATCTCATATCCGTTAGACTGTTCCAGATAATGCCCATCGCTGTCGAGGAGGCCGGCAAGTAGTAAAAGGCGATTTTTACGAGAGTTGATCAAATATTCCCTGGGGATGTGTTTATTGCCCAGCACTCCCATTGCCCGGAGTTCTCCCTGTAGGGAATAACCCCATCGTTTTGCTTCATTGGATATCCTGTATTCAGGACATTTGCCCTTAGCCTTGTAAGGCGTTAAAGTCAAATAAAGTTTATCCGCCAGTTCCTGAAGATATGCTACCACTTCTTCATCCTGTGTACGGATATTACTTTTGCCGGAGGAGCCGTCGCCCAGCCAAAGGCCCAGGAAATAAGGTGGAAGAGCTACTTTTTGCTCAGGAAAATCTACCGCCACCTTATATCCTTTATAATCGGATTGGAATTTAGAGGAACGGGACAAGTAATCCCCAACAGATATATCCAGAATTTCTCCCCTTTCCCCGGCGCCTTCCTGTCTGCTTTTCTTTAAAGAAAGAATATGGCTTTCATTGACCCGGTAGTCTTTTCCCTTATTCTGGCGGATCCAATACATACGCTCACGGCCCCTAGCCAGGGAAAGCACCCGGCGGGGAGTGGAATCGTCGCCCATCAGGAGGTCACCAACCTTAACATTCTCCACTTTTTTCAGGCTACCATCGAACATTAACACTTTTGTGCCTTTGCCCAGGCACTTGCCCATACCTGGCCTGGCAGCCAGAATAATCAGATCCGACCGCTGCAGCCCCGAGGTCAGCCGGTCGAGTTCGGTAAAGCCGGTAGGCACGCCGGTCAGGCCGTCCTCCTTTTTTTTCAGCTCTTCCAGCTGTTTCTGGGCCTTGGCTGCGAGGGAGGACATGCTTTCGAAGCCGCGGCTCATGTTCTGCTGGGCGATGGCGAAAAGGCCCTGTTCCGCATCATCGAGTAGGTTGAACACGTCGGTGGTGTCTTCGTAGGCGTCGCGTATGATCCTGGTGGAAACGGAGATCAGCTCACGCTGCACGTACTTCTGGGCGATGATGCGGGCGTGGTATTCGATGTTGGCGGCAGAAGCTACCTTGTTGGACAGTTCCACCAGGTAGTAGGGGCCGCCGGCGGCTTCCAGCTCGCCGGTTTTCCTGAGTTCCTCAGTAACGGTAAGCAGGTCGATGGGCTGCGACTTTTCGAAGAGGCGCAGCATCGCCTTGTAGATGAGCTGATGGCCGTCGAGGTAAAAACTCTCGGCGCGCAGGATGTCAAGCACGATGGACAGGGCATCCTTATCCAGCATCAACGCACCCAGCACGGCTTCTTCCAGTGGAATAGCCTGGGGCTGAACCTTGCCGAAGACGTAGTTCGACAGGTCCTCTCCCCGTTTTTTTGTGCGGCTGCGCAGGCTCGGCAGCTTCTTCTCCTGGTCTTTCTCGCCGGCCATAGTTGATGGTTTGAATGGTTAAAACGCCCACTTTTCTAAAGCTAACAAAACTACGGGATAATTACCAGAATGACGGCTGAAGCTCGTCTATTTTATTCTCCGCCGGTGTGGAAAAGGGCAAAAAAAATGTGAAAAGATTGTGGAAAAAGGGCGCTCATTCTCCTGTACCCCCCGTCAACCGGGTTACAATATCCTTATGCTCTTCCAGGAACGCATTATAGCCGGACATAATAGACTTTCCAATGCTATCGGTTATTTTGATCAGGTTCAGGGAAGCATCCGGCCTGGTTTTGTTTTTCTGGCAAGGTATAGGCCTGAAGTTCGGAAGTCAGGGGAAGAGTGGCAAAACTTTTCGACGAGGGAGCTTTGGAAATGGGAGCCAGGAGGCCAGTAGGTTCATAATGCTTTCAACAGAAAATATTTTATATTAGTGAATGCTATCTGATTTCGGGCAGCAACTCAGGACGTTTTTTTCCGTAAGATGAACAATTAGCCTGATAAACTCACTTCATATTATGGCTCCGTGCATTCTTCTGGCCTATGCTGACACAAACCGGGACCTGCCTCAGCTAAAACAAGAGATGGAGGCTATTAACCGGATATTGGTCCCACTGGAGAACAGAGGGTTCATCAAGATTGAAAAGCTATTTGGGGCCAGCCATGAAGACATATCGAGCATTTTGAGCGCCTACAGCGAACGCCTGATCATTTTTCACTATGGAGGCCACGCCAATGGTGAGGAGATCCTGCTGGAAGAAACCAGGGGGCAAGGGGCCGGTTTGGCCCAGCTACTGGGGGATTGCCCAAGGCTGGAACTTGTTTTTTTGAATGGATGTGCTACCGTGGGCCATGTCCGGCGTCTGTTTGATGCCAAAGTAAATACGGTGATCGGCACTTCTGCATTAGTAGCGGATAAAAGAGCTATGGAATTTGCCCTCGGGTTTTATCAGGGGCTGGTAAACCGGAGGACGCTAAAGCGCGCCTTTGATTTTGCCCAGGGCGTATTGGCTTTGAAAGCGAAAAAGCCTCCTGCCTGTTTTATACACAGAGGTATTTCTCTGGAGAATACTGCAAAAGGAGGGCCAGAGGAATGGGGGCTGTATGTTAGAGAAGAGGCCTCCTCATCGGGAAAGAGCAGTGAACATTTGAATTGGCGCCTGCCTTATTTCCGGGAGTTTTCACTCCCTACCCAGATCGTCCGGCACATTGGTAATTTCAAGGCGAACCGGCATATCGCATCTGTGCTGTCTGAAATGTGCCGGTACAATAAAGATATTTATACGCAAATGGTGCAGGTGAAAGATGGGGTAGAGGTGCCGCTCGATTCCAGCCGGTATCTGGAACTGGTGATCGAAAACTTCCCCTGGGTGGTTGGCTCGCAGATCCAACTCCTTCGACAGAGGCGGCAGGCCGGGCCATTGCGTATGCAACAACTCCTTTGCACTTACCTTAGGGTAACGCAAACTTTGTTTTTTATCCTCTTATCTGACCTCTGGGAAAATATACACGCCGGAGCAGAAGTGGAAACCAAAGGCCTTCTTGGAACATTGCGGGTAAATGGCGAAGGTAACTGCCGCCATTTTGATTATGTGGAGGGAATGCTTGAAGTCTATCGTCGAATGAAGGCTGCGGAATTTCCTTTTTTTGTTCCTGAGTTGGAAAGCCTTTGTGAGCGCTTCGCTACAACTGATTCTCCCCTTAAGCTCGTCCATACTTATTTTCAGGGCCTGCGTAGCTCAGAGGCTGTGCCTTCGACGGAGGGAGATTGTGAAGAGGCTGAAAAACGCCTGGCCCTCCTTTTGCGTAGAGCCGCCTTTTTGTCGAATTACAGCATGCTGACTGTCCGCGAGATACAAGTTCAACAGCCCCGCTTTAAAAACAAGCAATACGACCTGGAGCACGGCTTACTCAACGGACAAACCGGCAGCAGCCTGGCTATTTACGAAGACCCGCGCTATCGCCTAAAGAATTCTTATGCCCACTCTCATTCAGTTATCCTTGCCTATCGGGAGGAAGACCTGTCCGAATTTTTGAATTTGTCTCCTTTTATCATCGATGTGAATACTTTCCTGCAAAATCCAACCCCTGACCTTTACCTGTACGGTTTTGAAAAAGACGGGCATTTCCATTACCTGAAGGCGGATCACGATCATTTTACCGCTTTGGACAATCAAAACGGCATGGATATCATGGACACCTCGCTAACCTTCCGGCAATATGAAGAAGGCGAAAATGACCGGCAAAAACAGCAACTGCAGGCCATTGCGGACCCCTACGATTTTTTTGAATATCACCAGTTGGCGGCTGTCGAAGAGAGCCCCAAAGTATTCGCATTACTGGCGGAGCAGTTTGAGTTATTCTTGTCTGATTTCACGCCCCGTAATACAGGGCGGAGCCAAAATGATTAACCCTTATGGCTGAGGGCACCCCATTCAAGTTTCTCGATCCCTATGGCAAGGAGGACTCCGGCCGCTTTTTCGGGCGGGCCAAGGAGACGGCTCAGCTCTATAATGCCGTATATGCCTCCAACCTGGCCCTGCTGTACGGCCCTTCGGGGACAGGTAAGACCAGCCTGGTAAAATGTGGGTTGGCCAATAAATTTTATGACACGGACTGGATGCCCTTATTCATTAAAAGGGAAGACAATCTCCTCCGGTCTATGGAGGACGCCATGCGAAGCGCCTTGCTCCATCCGCCTGGCCGGGAAGATCCGGCCTACCGGGCATTGCCGGCTGAGGAGAAAGCCCGCCTGGTTTACCTCGACCATTTCTGCCCGGTTTATCTGATATTCGACCAGTTTGAGGAACTCTTCATACAGGGTGATAAAAACGAGCAGGCCCGGTTTTATGAGGCCATTCGGCAGTTGCTGAAGTCGGGGCTGCAGGTCAAAGTGCTGCTCATCATCCGGGAGGAATGGTTTGCCTATCTGAATGAGTTTGAAAAGCGGATACCCAATTTGCTGGATAACCGGATACGGCTGGAGAGAATGAGCGAACGCAACATCATTGAGGTCCTGCTGGGCACTACTTCGGCTGCCGGCATCCGCCTGGAAGAACCCAA
Source organism: Lewinellaceae bacterium (assembly GCA_020636315.1). Classification (GTDB taxonomy): domain Bacteria; phylum Bacteroidota; class Bacteroidia; order Chitinophagales; family Saprospiraceae; genus JACJXW01. The sequence goes on along the minus strand of JACJYA010000002.1, from coordinate 149,024 downwards.
AGCTGTCGTCCAGGCTATTTTGCGCAACCTCTGGAACGAGCAGGATGGCATCGCCCTGACCAACCTGCAGATCTACCTGGACCGGCTCTATCAACAATACCGGTCGGGCCATCCCGGGAAGGAGGAAGTGGTATTCAGCCCTGCCCTGGCCGAAAAAGTGGGAGCCATGAAAAATGCCCTCTCCACCTTTCTGGATGAGCAACTGGAAATTTTGGAAAGCCGGTTGAGCGCTCAATTCGGCATTGCCCAACCAAGAGGGATCCCCCTGGAGGTGCTTTTCACCATGGTGACCAACGAAAAAACCAAAATGGCCATGACGACAGAAGCCATATATAAGAGCCTGCCTAAAAACCGCAAAATAACGGAAGAGGTAGTAGATTTCTGCCTCAAGGAATTCAACAGGCTCCGCTTAATTGACAGTTTCAAATAAGTATGCGGCACGAACTAAAGCACGATATGCTGGCCCGGCAGGTTTACGAAAAAGCCGGGGCGGAGGCGCAGGCCCGCCGAAGGGTAGAGGCCCGCCTGGCCCTGGCCCTCATACGCTACCGGGAACGCGGCGCCCTGCTGAGCAAAGAAGACCTGGACGAGTGGCGCCTTTTTCAGGATAGCCTGGAAATCGACGAGCCTACCCGAAGCCTCATCAAAAAAAGTGCGGAAAGCATAAAGAACAAAGAACAGGCCGAACGCCGCCGGCTCTACCTTTTTCTGGCCGGCCTCACCGTTGTTGCCTCGTTTGCTGTGTGGTTCGCTTTGGATGCCCGGGCGCAGCGGCGAAGTTTATTACGGGCCCAGTATGTCAATATCAAGAAGGAAGCGGTTGCTTTTGAAGAAAAGGAGCGCTTTGAAGAGGCGATCGGAAAATACGAAGAGTTGATGGATGAAAAATACAAGGAGGTAATTGAAAACGATGGGGCGCAAAAAGACAATATCGATCAGAAACTCAGGACACTCTCTGATAAAAGTCGGGATTTTGAGGCCTATTACCGGTTGGTGGCGGAGGCCGACAGCCTGTTTGACAGGGCAATCGAGCGAGGGGCCGCCGACAGTGAGAAGCACTACTGCCAGGCGCTAACCAACTACATGGAGGCCTCCGAATTACTGCCGGAAAAAAAGCCCTTGCTCGAAGATAAGATCAAGCTAACCCGAAGGCTGAAAAATACTGCTCTCAACCGCCTGGAAAAAGATATTAAAGTATTCGCCCAACTTCCCGATAACCAGCGCTGGTGGGAGGAATGCCGGGAGGCCTGGGAAATACTCAAAAATTGCAGATACTGATGAACAAGCTGTGGCAAATAACTATTCCGGCCCTTTTCATGATGGCCTGCCTGGCAGAAGGGCTAAGCGCCCAGGAGGGGTGCTTCAAATACAATTTCAAAAAAGCCAAGCAGCAATTTTCCAGCGGTGATTATATCCTGGCCAGAAAATACTTCCAGGCGGCGGAGTCCTGCTTTGACCTGCCGCCCGGCCAGCTGACGGTGATCAGCGATAAAATTGCCGCCTGTGATGATTCGATCAAGGTACAAGATGAATTGAAAAACAGAAGGTTGGTCGCGCAATCCCTCTATGGCCTGGCCAAAACTGCGGTGGCTGAAAACCAGTATCTTAAGGCTTTGCGCTTTATGCGTTACGCCAATGCTTACTTTCCGGACAACCCCGAGTTTCTGCCTGTAATGGCGAGATTGGTGTATGAGGGGCCTCATCATGCTGCGGACACCTCTTCTTCGAAAACGATGAGTTTGTTGCCCATCCGTTCTGTAAAGATCGATACCACTCCTTTTCCAGGATTGGTGGAAGAAAATACCTATCATTCCTTTCAGTATTATGATTTTGACGGGGACTTCCGCGCAAAACTGTCGCTGGATAGCCGTTATCTTCTTATTCGATCAATTAGTGGTATTAGGCTCGTAGATCTGGAAAACGGGATAGATAAACTACTAATAGCCGACCCCAGAGATCGGCAATTTGAGTTTATCAATTATGGAAAGAATATCATTATCTATGAGCATAAGGACTTTTATTACTTAGATCCTCAAGAAAGCTATGGAGGTAAATATGATTATTCGGAAGTCAGTATTTGGAATACTCAGGGGGAATTGCTCTTGAGTTTAAAGAACCCCCGGGCAGTTAGATCTTTTCCCTACAATGGCCTATTGTGGGTGGTTCCGGAAAATAGAGGTTCTTTAGTACTATATAACTGTGACGGAAGGCTCCTGAGGAATTTTGATTTTGATGCCACAGTTAATTATATATGTGCAAATAGAGTTGCCGAAGAACAACAGGTTTTGGTCGCAACGGATTCCTCCTGGTTTCTGATCCAACAGAATGACAGCTCCTGGGCTGTAGAAAAGACGCCGCTATCTGCTGCTGCAGAATTAGATGCCATATCGGATGGCCTTACTCACTTGATCTTATGGGGCGAGGTGTTTGAGGTTTCGGGGAAAAAGATTGGAGAGATTGATGACGGCCTTTCTGAATTCCTGGAATATTCGGCGCCTTTCTTCACACCAGATAATCGATCCATCGCTATACTTTCCCGGGAAGTGAACGTAGTCGATTTGAATGGCGAACAGCTCATGCAACCCTTCAGTGAGTATGGCCAGGTTATAGGGCAATCAATTACGGTCTTGCCCGCCAAAAATCAGTTGTTGGTTCATTTTGATTATGCTGCGGAATCGGGAATGTTCACCTGGGAAGGAGACTCCCCCAATGCTACCATTCTGAGCCTGGAGGAGGAAAAGAAAATCATTCAGCAATTTAATGCCAAAGCCATTGAAGATTGTTCACCGGATGGAGGGTGCATCCTGCGGCGCCGGGGAGGATGGGGCGAAACGGAAGATTACATTACACTATACGATGTAAATAAAGGAGCTAACCGGCTTATTTTCTATCCCTTCGAAAAGAAAAATGGGATAAGCGATTTTACCTTTTCGGAAGATGGCCGGTTTCTATTGCACCGAACGGCGCCTGGTTCACTTCACATTTACGACTTGCAGCAGGCCAATCTGAATAATAGGTATCCCAACAAGAGTTGGATTGTGGATGTGGATTCGATGATTGCTTCAGTTATATCCGGTCAGGAAATAGCATTTGAAGACTGGGAAAAAGAAACACCTTTCACCTGGATCGAGACATTTAATAGTATGGATGAGTATGATAACGAGGAAGGAACACTTCATCCAGCATTGGCTTCAGGAGAACCATTTTTGGAATTTGTCGAGTTCGGTCATTATGGATGGGGAGAGTACTTAGGTGGCATAGCTGCCGAGGGATGTTTCTGGTTCTATGATGATTACATTGTATTTAATAGGCTCTACTGTCTCTCCGTCGGCCGGCTCATCAAAGCCACAAACCACATCCATATCCCGGATTTTACTACCGAAGAGAAAGAAAGGTATGGTATAGATCCTGCACTGATTCTCGATATGGCTTATGCTCCATTGCCCCAACCAGAGGAAAACATCCAAAAATACTGGGAAAAGGCCTGGCAGGCCACCCGGTTTGGAGATATTGCCATGCAGTCGGTTCCGGGCAGTGCCCATCAGTTCAAGTACAAACAATATGCCATTCATGCCTATAAGGAACTCTTCAAAATGGATGGAGTAGAGAAGCGGGATAGTTCGGGTTTTTTGAAGTTGCTGGCTCATTTTTATCCTCAGCGAGATTCCGCCGCCTTGATGGCGGAGCGCCTGGGGGTTTCGGTAAACTCAAGACAGTGGGATGGGGCTTGGGAGTTTTTCCCGGAAGAAAAAGATCCCTGCGATCAACTTCCAGTTTATTTTTGGGATTTTAGCTCCTCTCTGCGAGATCTCGATACCCTGAAACTGCAAGCTTGCCTTCAGGAATACCAGGCAAGAGCAGACACCACAGGCCGGGCTGATATATCTTTCCACCAGTACCTTACCCTGGAGGCGGCGGTTCGGCTGTTCAACAATCAAATCCTCCAGGCGAGTGAAGTGTTAAAAACCGCCTTCCAAATTGATACAACGGATGAAGCCCAATTCCTGCAAGCTTATCTCTATCTGTTAAACGATCAGTATGAAGAGGGTATGTCCCTTTTAGGCCAGCTCGGCGACGATGTCCCCTACGATTGGAGTGGAGACGTTTTAACCCATTTAAAACGGCTGGCCCGGGAAGGAATTACCCATCCCAACCTCGCCAGGGCCTATCGCCAGCTGACAGGGCGGGAGCTGGACGATTATGAGCGGTGGCTTTTCCGGTTGGAATGAGTGGCCTTGAACGGCTGTATTCATCAGGAGGGGGTAGGGAAAAGCACGACGGGCCACTTGAAAGTGGCCCGTCCGAGATGCTTTCTCATAATAAGTTGTGGATAACGCCTCTAAGGGAGGAGGCGGGGATAGCGTTCAGCGCCATCCAATATTCATGGGATAATAACGATGTCTAAAAGCCAATGCGTTTCCGCATTGGCGAAAACTGGAATTTGTGATCCATCCCAATTGTTTGATTACCCAAGTCCCAATACTCCAGGTATCAATATATTGGCTCTTTCAAAGTCGGAAGTTCGAAGTCGGAAGTGTAAACCATTGGGCCGATGATCCGATTTCCTATTTCCGGTTTCCAACTTTCTATAGGTCATTGAGGCGTTTTTTCACCTCTTCTATTACTTTTTCCTGGGTGTCGATCTGCCCCAGCATTTCCTCCTGAAGCTTTTCATTTTCGACAATATTCTCCTTTGCCTTACTGATGGCCTCCTCAGCCCGTTCGATCTCTTTGTGGTAGCGCTCGTTGAGGGATTTTAGGCGGCCCATTTCGCGTTGTAGCTTTTTCATTTCATCCATTTCTCCCGCGAGTTCCTGGCGGGTTTTCTCCTGCGCCACTTCCAGGGCAAACCGCATCAATACTTTTTCGGCTTCCATGTACTGTTCGGGGTGCTCTCGGGAGGAAAGAAATGCTCCCCCCAGGTCTATCCACACATTGGCCAGCACATCATTGCCTTTTTCTTCGGCGGTGGCATAAATATCAATTGTATTTCCTCTGCCGATGGCGGTAATTTCGGCATTGTCGCAGAACCATTCGCCGGATTTGCGATCCCATTTGGGTTTGGCGTCGTAGAAATCCTTCATGTAATCCTTCCAGACTTCACTCACCAGTTTGGCGCTTACATTGGGAATTTCCAGTACGAGGGCGTTATTCGTGCCCTGGCTCATCTTTTTGATCTTTTCGGAAACCTGGGCCTGTATGGAATTCAAGGCGGCCAGGGAAAAGGCGAGTATTATAACGAGGGGTTTCATGCCAGAATATTATTCGATATTTAACTAAAATTTCGAATCTTTTCCTTGTGACGGGGGGCTTGTAAAAAAGTAACACGGAAGGTTGAAATTTTTTTATTGGCAATCAAATAGGCAAAAAAGTAATCTTTTTTTGAACTCTTCCGTATAAAGGCAAAGGAAAGATGGGCCAAAGTGTAAAAAAAACAACTGCAAATCCTGGAAAGCCTGTCTTTCGGAGACGAAAAAGTATGAAAAGGCAATTGCAAAGAGCAGGTTAACCCTCAATCTCCCCCGTCAAATATACCTGCAGGCACTGTGTAATTAACCCAATAATCGATCACCATGAACGACCTCCAACCAAACGAACTTTTTGCCGAGCGCTACCGTTTGCGCAAGCAACTGGGGCAGGGGGGCTTTTCCGAAACCTGGCTGGCCCACAATGAGATGGCCGGCTGTGAGCAGGTTATTAAGATATTTAATGTATTCGACGATAAAGGGCTCCGGATCTTCCAGCGGGAATTTACCCGGGCTAACCATTTGAATCACAACCGGTTGCTCCGGGCCTCGAATTTCGATGTCTTTGAGAACCGCCCTTACGAGGTGCTGCCTTTTTACGGCCGGGGCTCGGTCTGGAGATTGGTGGGGAAGCTGGGCGAAAGGGAGATTGCGAGGGTCATGCGGGATATCGGCGGCGCTTTAGCCTATATTCATCAGCCGGCATACCGCATGGTTCACAGAGATATCAAACCCGGGAATATTCTTTTGAGTGACCAGGGGCACTATGTGCTGAGTGATTTTAGCATAACTAAAGAATTGCGCGAAGAATTTTTCCGTTTTGCTTCTCAGAATGGCCATACTATTAACAGCGGGTCCGGAATTTCTCCACCGGCCTACCGGGCGCCGGAATGTTTCCGGCCGAAAGAAGAAGGTGCCGCAGTGATGGCCTCTGATATATGGGCATTCGGTGCTATACTATATGAACTGGCTGCCGGCCATCCGCCCTTTGGAGAAGATGGCGTCGGAGAGCGGTTTTCCGGCCATGCGCCACCGGCTTTGCCTTCCTCCTTTTCCTGGCAGCTGAATGCGATCCTTAAAGACTGTATGGCCAAAAGCCCCGGCGACCGGCCATCAGCGGAGGCCCTCAGGCAGATGGCGGAGGAATACCTCAATTCCGGCCACTGGCCCGTTAATTTCTTCAGCGAAAAGAGCCAGTCCTGGAAGAAGTTTGATTGGGCCGCAAGCATAGAATGGATTGGGAATGCTGTTTCGGCTATGAGGCCTGAAAGGCTAAAAGGCATAAATCTGGCCGGAGCTATTGCCTGGGTAAAAAGGCGGACAAATGCGGTATCCTGGATAAAAGGCATCAGCCTTAAAGGCCTGCTGCCTCGTTTAAGTGGATTAGAATGGAGCAGCAGTTGGAAGCCCTGGCTCAAACGCGCCGGCCTCGGCTTTTCCCTGATCGTCGGTTTCCTGCTGGCCGTAGCGGCCATCCTGGTGATCCCTAAAGGTAATGAGGAGGAGCGCTTAGCCGGAGAAAAAGCAGCTTTGGCGGATACCACCTCTGCATCCCCAAATACACCGTTAGCCACAGAGAAAAAGCAAAAAGGCCATGACACAATTACCGAAATAAAGGAAGGCCACGGCCCGTTCCGGAACAGCCAGTTCGAGGAAGTGGCGGAGGCGGCGATGTTCCCGGCGCCGGATTCCCGGATAACCCCGGGCAAACGGGAAGAAACCCGGGATACCACTCTGGCCCTCAGGAGCGAGCACGGCCCGTTCCGGGATATTCAATTCGAAACGGCAGCACAGGCATCTGCAACTTCACCGGCGGCGGATACCCGAATTGCTTCAGGAGAACAGGAGGAGCCACAGGATACGGCTATGGAATCATTGGACAATCAAGGTATATCCCGGGGCCAACTGTTCGAAGAAATTGCCCAGGCCGGCCCTGAACGGGAAAAACAACCCGGAAAAAATGCTTCGCCGCCACCTCCGGCCAATCCGGAAAAGAAAGAAATCCAGCAACCCTCCGCTGTGGCGGTTAAACAATCCGGTTCCCGCACCCAGGACAGCCAGGCTGCTTCTTTGCCGCCGGCGCCGAAAAAAACGGAAAACCCTCCGGCAGCCAGGCAAAGCCCTGCACCAAACCCCTCAGTTAAAGAAAAGGCAACGGAGCCGAAGCCACGGTTCAACGAGCTTACCGGGAAATGGGGCTACGTCGATAATGCCGGCAACTGGGTCATCTGGCCTCAGTTTGACCAGGCCACTATTTTCATCGAAGGAAAAGCCATGGTGGTGAAAATCGGGAACAATGACAGGCGCAGGTCCTATTTTATAGACCTGAATGGAAAGTTAACGCCGGTCTCCGGTGGGGAGCCGGCAGAAGAAGAGCCGGGCAACTGAGGAAAAGGCCGCCACCCCGGCCTATGGAATAATAAACCGCAAAGCGCTGGGGAGAATGGAAAAGCGGGCAGGCGTCTCTCCCAGAAACTCCCCGTCCGCCTCCAGCAGGGTTGGAGGTTCACCTTCCGCCGCTTTTACCTCCAGGGATTTGGCGTAGAAAGCCTCCACTTTGGGATGGCTGGCAATAGTGCCGTTATAAAACCGGTAGGTGTTCAGCAGGACTCCTGCCCGGCTGAGTGCGCCGGCGGTTGTCACGGCAAACTGCCCGTCGTCGGGTATGGCGTGGGGCGCCAGTTGCATGCCGCCACCGGAATAACGGCAGATCCCCAGGTTGATGGTGTAAAAACGGCCTTCTATCCGCCGTCCGCCTCCTTCAACGATTGCCCGCCGCAGTTCGTACTCGAAAAGGCAGCTCACTACGAGCATCAGATAAAAAAGCTTGTTTCGGGTTGCATAACGCCTTTCCTCCGACTTTTTACCGATATAACCATCGTAAGCAAGGCCGGCTACATTCAGGAAGTAGCGTTGTAATGGCTTTCCATCTTTGTGGTAATGGATTAGGCCGATGTCCTGGAAGGCCGTTTTTCCGGCGCGGATGACGTCCAGGGCTTTATCCATTGGCCTGGGCAGCCCGTGGGTTTTGATCCAGTCGTTACCTGTCCCGATGGGCAGCAGGGCATAGGTGACTTCCCGGGAGGGGAGGGCCTGTTGCATCATGATGCCGTTGGCCACTTCGTGGTTGGTGCCGTCGCCGCCGACGGCAAGTATCTTGCGGTATCCCTTTTCCACCGCCTGTTGCGCCAGTTCGATGGCATGGCCTTTGTATTCCGAAAGAGCAAATTCACCAACCGGAAGCACCCCGGCGATGCGCTGCTGCAGGGCCGGCCAGCGTTTTCTGACCATTCCTTTGCCGGCTGTGGGGTTGGCGATGACGTACCAGGGATGGTTCATGGGTTGGTGGTTGGATGGTTATATTGTTGCATGGTTAGTTATATGGTTTCATGGCGCCGCATTGGTTCGTTTAATAGTGTATTCCTGGATCCGGGTTCCGAATCACGGATCCACCATTTACGAATCCACTACTATTTCTTACTTTTGGGCAACATTTTCGGTTCCAGCTTAATTAACCAATAAAAGCATCACCTGTGAGCGAAAGCATTTTATCGCTGGACAATATCGTAAAAACCTACGACAAGAACGTAGCGGTCGATGGTGTGAGCTTTGAGGTGCCCAAAGGAAGTATTTTCGGGCTTCTGGGCCCCAATGGCGCCGGCAAGACCTCTCTCATTCGCATCATAACCACCATCACAAGGGCGGATACCGGAGTTGTCTATCTCGATGGAGAGAAGCTCAACAACCGCCATCCCGAGCAGATCGGCTATATGCCGGAAGAACGCGGCCTGTACCGCAAGATGAAGGTCGGTGACCACCTGTTGTACCTGGCCCGCCTGAAAGGCCTGAGTAAGGAGCAGGCCAAAGCCCAGATCGGGCACTGGTTTGAAAAGTTTGAGATCGAAGACTGGTGGAATAAAAAAGTGGAAGAGCTCTCCAAGGGGATGCAGCAGAAGATACAGTTCATTGCCACCGTCGTGCACCAGCCTAAACTCCTCATTCTCGATGAACCGTTCTCCGGCCTTGACCCGGTCAATACCAACCTCATCAAGGATGAGATACACGGGCTGCACAACCAGGGTGTAAGCATCATCTTTTCCACCCACCGGATGGAACAGGTGGAAGAAGTCTGCGAAAACATTGTGCTGATCAATAAAGGGCGGAACGTGCTGGAGGGAAGAGTGAAAGACATCAAGAATCAGTTTAAAAGAAACCGCTTTCGCATCGAATATGAAGGTGAACTGCCTGCCGGGCTGGAAGAACGGGCCGATATTGTCGGGCAGTCCGATCATGCCATAACCATACAGGTGGAGGAGGAAAGCCGGTCAAATGAACTGCTGCAGTATCTTTTACAGCACGGCGTTTTCATCCATGCCTTCAACGAGATATTGCCAACGCTGAATGAGATATTCATCCAGCAGGTGAGGGGATAGAATAATGTGTGAAAGTGTAAAGGTGAGTAGGTGTAAAATTGCCGCCCGTACCTTTACACTTTTACACACATACACTTTTATACAACCAAACATTCATGGACAAACTCTGGCTCATCATCAAACGGGAATACCTGACGCGCGTCAGGCGGAGGTCTTTTATCATTGCCACTCTGTTGACCCCGCTGGCCTTCGCCGTCTTTTTCGTAGTGGTTGGCCTGATCTTCCAGTACGAGAGTGACGATACCCGGAGGATCGCGATCATCGATGAGGGCAATGTGCTGAAAAAGAGCATCAAGGATGAGAAAAACCTCTACTTCAAGTTCGTCGATGTGGAGCTGGATGTGCTACGGGATAACTTTCATGACTTCGACTATGACGGCATCCTCGTTATTCCCCGGGTGAAAGACCTGATGGCCAGGAATTACACGGTATATTATTATTCCAACAAACAACCGACTCTCGACATCGAATCGCTCATCCGGGAGCGGGTGCGGGAAGGGGTGAAAGACTACAAGATCGCTGCTCTTGAGCTGGATCCCGCCCAGCTGGAAGCCCTGGACACCAAAGTGGCCCTCGAGCCGGAGCCCATTGATGAAGGCGGCCAGGATGCCAGCAAGCTCACCGGCGCCATCGCTGCCGGCATCGGCGGGCTGATGGGAATCGTAATGTACATCGTGGTCTTTATTTACGGGATGATGGTAATGCGCAGTGTGATGGAGGAGAAAACCAACCGCATCGTAGAGGTAATGATCTCCTCAGTGCGGCCCTTCCAGCTGATGCTGGGCAAGATCATCGGAGTGGGCGCAGTAGGCCTGACGCAGGTGGCCATCTGGGCGATCCTCATTCCCACTATTGTGCTGATCACCAGCCTTGTTTTCGGGTTCGATTCCAATACTCAGATGGACATGGCGCAGTCATCAGCTGCTGCTGAGATCAACCCCGAGGATGCCGAGGCCATGCTGGCCCTTGCCATCGAGGAGTTCAACAGCCTCAACTGGTGGAGCATTTTACCTTTGTTCATCTTTTTCTTTCTGGGCGGTTTTTTCCTCTATTCCTCCCTTTTTGCCGCCGTCGGCTCCGCCATGGGTGATGACCTGGGGGAGGGCCAGTCTCTAACCATTCCCATCACCATCCCGGTGGTCATCGCCTTTTACATCATGATCGTGGCCATTCAGGCGCCCAATTCCAGCCTGGCGGTGTGGTCGTCAATCTTCCCCTTGTTCTCGCCCATCGTCATGCCGGCACGGCTGGCCTTCTCTCCGCCGGTTTGGGAAGTAGTGCTTTCAGTAGTGGTGCTGGCGGCATCGTCTGTCTTCTTCGTCTGGCTGTCCGGCCGCATCTACCGGGTGGGCATTCTGATGTACGGCAAGAAGGTGACGCTGAAGGAGTTGGGGAAGTGGATGTTTTACCGGGATTGAAAGCTCGTTTCCATTATGGAAGATCAGGTATTGAAAAAAACAGGCGCCTGGATTGAAAAGGAGGAGAATATTCGCCTGGCACTCCTGGCCGGCTCGCGCGCGGGCAAAAAAGGAAGGGTTGACGAGTTTTCGGATTACGACATTACCCTTTTCGTGAAGGACATTTCAACGCTGCTCAGCCGGGAGGAAGAATGGAAGGCCCGGTTTGGAACCATTCTGGTGCAACTGAACGAAAGAAGTGAACTCGGAAACGAAGAATATCCCACCCGCCTCATCCTTTATGAAGATGGCGCCAAGATCGATTTCGCGATCTTTGATATGGAGGCCCTGCAGGGAATTATTGAGCGCAGCCAAATCCCGGGCTGGATACAAGCCGGATACGAGATAATTGCGGACAAAGACGGCATGGGAAAAACACTCGAAACGCTGAGCCAGAATGCTCCGGAAAAAAAGCCGCCAACCGAAGAAGAATACCAGGCTGTCATCAATGAATTTTTCTGGGAACTCACTTACATCGCAAAAAACCTGAAAAGGCAGGAGTTGTGGCTGGCCAAATACAGTGAATGGGTACTGAGAGAAGAAACGCTGCTGAAAATGCTGGAATGGTATGCTCAGTCAAAACACAACTGGCAATACGATACCCAATACCGGGGAAAAAGGATCAAGCACTGGCTGGATAGGGAGAAATATGCCCAGCTTGAAAAAACCTACTCCGGCTCAGGCACTGCAGAAAACTGGCGGGCCCTGGATGCACTTATTACCTTATTTGAAGAGGCCGCCAGAGAAGTTGGGCAACACCTTGGTTACCAATACCCGGAACAGCTGGCCGGAAAGGTGGTGAAATACATCAACATTCCCAGCAGTTCCTGATCCACCGCTTTTTTTCTCTCTCAGCCCCTATATTTCCACTGTCTTCCACCACCCCATCCGAAACACCAGGATGGAGATGATGGCCAGTACGGTCTCGCTCCCCGCTATGGCCCAGCAGACGCCGGCCAGCCCCCATTCCATTTTTATGGACAGGAAATAGGCGACGGGTATTTCCAGCATCCAGAAGCAGAACAGGTTGATGATAGTCGGGGTGCGGGTATCGCCGGCGCCGTTGAAGGCCTGGCTGATGACCATGCCGTAGGCGAAGAACACGTAGCCGGCGCAAATGATGCGCAGGCTGAGCACTCCGGCCTCCAGCACGGCCGGCTCGCCGTTGAACAGCCCCAGGATGGGGTTGGCGAACAGGAAATAGATAATGGAGACGGACAGCAGGAAAAGCATATTGTAGAAAGCGGACTGCCAGACGGACTTTTCCGCCCGTTCCGGTTTGCCGGCGCCGAGGTTCTGCCCCACCAGGGTAGCGGCGGCGTTGGCCAGCCCCCACGAGGGCAGTATGGTGAATATGATGAGCCGAATGGCGATGGTGTAGCCTGCCACGGCTTCACTGCCGAAATGGGCGATGATCCGCATCAGGAAGATCCAGCTGGCCGAACCGATCAGGAACTGCCCGGCTCCGGTGGAGGCTACTTTACCCAGTTTCCGAATGATGCGGAGGTGCACCTGAAAATGTTCCCACCGCAACTGTATGACGCCTGATTTTCCGAACAGGATGTACAACTGGTACAATACGCCGGCGCCCCGCCCGATGAAAGTTGCCATGGCGGCGCCCTGAACCCCCATTTCCGGGAAAGGCCCCAGGCCGAAGATGAAGAGCGGGTCGAGGGCGATGTTGATGAGGTTCGCCAGCCAGAGAGACCGCATGGCGATGGCGGCATCCCCGGCTCCCCGGAAGATACCGTTGAGCAGGAAGAGGAGCATGATGACTACGTTCGAGCCCAGCAGTATCCGGGTATAGCCTACACCGTTGGCGATCAGTTCTTCCGAACCTCCCATCAGCCGGAGGATGTCTTCGGCGAAAATGATCCCGGGAATGCCCGTAGCCACGGAAATGCCCAGGCCGATCAGCATAGATTGAGCGGCGGCCACGGCTGCCTGTTCGGGTTTTTCTTCACCTACCCGCCGGGCGACCATTGCTGTGGCCGCCATACTCATACCCACGGCGATGGCGTAAACAAGAGTGACTACCGACTCGGTAAGGCCTACCGTGGCTACGGCATCAACGCTTACTCTTGAGACAAAGAAAACGTCGGCCACCGCAAAAAGAGATTCCATAACCATTTCCAGGATCATGGGGATGGAAAGCAGTACGATGGCCCGGTTAATGCTTCCGGAAGTGTATTTTTTCTCCTTGCCGTTCAGGGCTTCGGCAAAGGTGTCGAGGATCTTACTCATGGTTAGCCGGGTTAGGGGTGGTGTAGAGCTTTCGTTATTATTACGGCCATATATACCCATTTTGCGGTTTAAGAGTTCCCATCTCCGGGCATTTCACCGCCATCCTGTTATTTTTTATTAGCATCTGGTGGTTTCTTTTGAGTGGAAAGCCCCGGAAATTAAAATTTCTTTACATTTACAGGCGGGGTGGAAACTGAAAGCCCCGTTCACTGCTCACATTCACAAGGAGTGGAAAACGCTCCTTGCCGGTGAATGATTTCCGGCACTTTTCCCTCCCGAAAATAAACCACAGGCTACAGTAACAGGAAAAAAAAGAGGATCATGCCAAACGACCTATTGGCAAAGGTGATGGATGCCGCTGTTTATGCAGCGATGAAACACCAGTATCAGCGGCGCGCCGGTTATGACAAGCTTCCGTATATGAACCACCTGCTGAAAGTAACGGAAGCTCTCATCCGGATCGGGGGAGAGCGCGACGAGGCACTGCTCCTGGCCGCCGTCCTGCACGATGTGCTGGAAGATACGGATGCTACGCATGAAGAACTGGCCCGGCACTTCGGCCGGGAGGCGGCCGATATCGTTCTGGAACTTACCGATGACATGAGCATCCCTTACATGGAACGCAAATGGCTTCAGGTGGAGAAAGCCCGGCAACTCAGCGAAAAAGCCCGAAAGATACGCATCGTCGATAAGGCGACCAACATCCGGGATATCCTGTCCTATCCGCTGGACTGGCCCTTGGAGAAAAAAGAGAACTATCTGGACAACAGCATTCAGGTGGTTTCCCGAATTCGCGGTGCCAACCCCCGGCTGGATGCCTGGTTTGATGAAACGGCAGCCTGGGCCCGGCAACGCCTGGAGGAGATGCGAAAAAATGTAAAGAAATGATTTTGCTCAGTGTATGCGTTGAAGATTAGCGGTAATATTAGGCTGATTTTCCCATGCTCCGCAAATATCTGAAAAACCGCAAAATACCTGTTATGCCCTGGAAAAAAGAGAATATCAAAGACATGCTCCGCCAGGTAGAAGTGATAATAGCCAAGGCTATGGAAGTGGAGAAGCAGTACAAAGAACAGTTGGAGCGTGTTCATCCGGATTTCCTGCAATCGGCGCGCAACCTGGTCTATTACCGGGCCATGCGCAGCGATGACATCCGGGACCTGCAAAAGCGCCTGGGCTGGATGGGCATATCCCGCCTGGCCAAGGCGGAGAGCCATACGCTTTCCAGCCTTTATATTACCCGTTCGGTCCTGACGGCTTTCTTAAAAGAGGAGCCCATCCATATTCAGCCGGCGGGCCTGTCGATCAAGGAGGGCAACCGGCTGGCCCGGGCCAATGCCAAGGCGCTGCTGGGGTTCCGGGCCAAGGGCCGGCGCACCCGCATCATGGTGACCCTGCCCAGTGAAGCGGCTGATGATTATAAAATGGTCCGGCAGATGGTGGCGGAGGGGATGAACTGTGCCCGCATCAACTGTGCGCACGATGGCCCTGAACAATGGAAGAAGATGATCGACCATGTACGCAAGGCTTCCAGGAAACTAAAGCGCACCTGCCGGGTGGCTATGGACCTGGGCGGCCCCAAGATCCGGACCGGCGAACTCAAACCGGGCCCCAAGGTGCGCAAATACCGCCCCCAGAAAGACGTCAGGGGGCGCATCGCGCAGCCCATAGAAGTATGGGTGGGGCCTGCTCCTCACCTCAGCCTTGAACTGGCTCATGTGCCGGTGTCCAGTGCAGCGCTCAAAACCCTGAAGCCCGGCGACCGGCTGTATTTTCGGGATGCCCGCCGGAAAAAACGGGAATTGCTTATTACTGAAGTGCTGGAAGATGGGTGTATTGGAGAGTTATACCGGACGACTTACCTGGAAACCGGCATGTTCTTATATACGGATAAGGATAAACGCTCGCGGCCCCTCATGATCGGCGAACTGCCCGCCGTAGAGGCCCCCCTGTTGCTGAAGCGGGGGGATATGCTTCTGATACATCGTTCGCCGGAACCTGGCGAACCGGCAGAATACGACGAAAGGGGTATGATACTAAAGGAGGCTCATGTATCCTGTACCTCTGAGGAAGTCTTTGAACAGGTGGCGCCCGGCGACCCCATCCTCTTTGACGATGGAATGATCAGAGGCGTGATCCAGAAGGTATCACCGGAAGAAATGTGGGTGGAAGTGATGCACACCAAAGAAGGAGGCGGTAAACTGGCCGCTGACAAAGGGGTAAACCTGCCGGATAGCAAGCTGTCAATCCGGGGCCTGACCGATAAAGATATCCAGGACCTCCGCTTTATCGCAGCGTATGCCGATGTAGTGAACGTCTCTTTTGTAAATTCGGTACTTGACGTCCGCCAGTTGATAGAGGAACTGGAGAAACTGAAGGCTACCGATAAACTGGGCATTATCCTGAAGATCGAGACCAAAAGCGGTTTCAACAACCTGCTGGAAATCCTGCTGGAGGCCATGCGCATGCACCCGGTCGGCGTGATGATCGCCCGGGGTGACCTGGCCATTGAGGCCGGTTGGGAAAACATTGGCAGGGTGCAGGAGGAGATCCTTTCCCTGTGCCAGTCGGCCCATATCCCGGATATCTGGGCCACTCAGGTGCTGGAGAATATGGCAAAGCGGGGTATTCCTTCCCGGGCCGAAATTACCGATGCGGCAATGGCCCAGCGGGCCGAATGCGTTATGCTCAATAAGGGGGAGTACATCCACAACGCCATCCGCCTGCTCGATACCATTCTTAAAGACCTGGAGCCCTATCAGGAAAAGAACGCTCCCATGCTGCCTGCTATGGAACTGGCAGGGGGAAAGTGGTGAGGAGCGGAGGAGTACAGCAGTGTAAGTAAGTGACTGGGCAATTGTAGTTTCACACAGGCTGCTTGGGAATCATGTCTCAAATCTCTTTGTTCATGGGGTTCCGGGTAGATTGTTATATGGCTGTATTGTTAGATTGTTATTGTCCACCTGCTTATCTGGACGATTTTATTCTAACATGGCTTTCTTTGAATGCGGGCGTAATGGCCCTTGCTTTTTGGGTAATTGTTGAATGTTCCTTTGTCAGCCCCCGGTAACGGCTTCTGCCAGCAGAGGAGGATAAAAGGGGCGCCCGTCCAGGAACACGCCCGTTCACGGATTCACGGTTCCACAGCCAACTGTCGGCAAGGTGAAAATCCACCAATCCGCCACTATTCCTAAGTGCTTGTTTGGAGGGGCCCATTCGGGCTGCAAATGACTGCTTTCGGAACCTCATTTCGGCTATTTTCTCGCCCATAGCTCCACTATGAGCTTAAAAATGAGCCTTATGAGAACCCAAAATCAGCCATTTTCGCTTCCAAAGCGCCCCCCTCCAAACAAGCACTAAGCGAGCACCTTTACCAGGTCAACGATTCCAACAATGATGTACTGTATGCCGATGGCCATGACCAGGAAGCCCATGATGCGGGTCAGCGCTTTTAATCCTGCCTCGCCCAGCAATTTGTACAGATAGGGCGCCGAAGCGAGGATAAGGTAAACGATCAGGCCGGTGAGAATGACCACTCCTGTTACGATGAGGCGTGCCTGCCAGCCAGGGTTTTCGGCAAAGACCCCAATGAGGTAGGAAATGGACCCCGGGCCTGAAAGCATTGGCATGGCCAGAGGAGAGAAAGAGATATCGTGCTTGACGAGTGCTTCTTCTTTGACTTTCTTGCTGATGGCCCTTCCCTCGGCGAATTTGCCATTGAGCAGAGAATAACCGGAGGAGAGAATAACCAGCCCGCCGGCGATACGCATGGCGTTGAGGCTTATGCCAAAAAAGCTCAGGATCAGCGAGCCGGCAAAGTAGAAAGCCAGCAGAATGAGTACGAAATAGATACTGGTATGCAGGGCGGTATGGGTGCGTTCCGCTTTGCTGTGATGAGGCGTCATTGCCAGGAATACCGGTACGGCGCCCATGGGGTTGACCAGAGAAAACAGCGATGCCAGTACTGCAAAAAACAACTCCAACATGGCTATTGAATTTTTTCGGCCCGACCCCTTCTGCCTTTTTCTTGATGGAACCAGAAAGGCTGAAGGGCTTGAGCCGCGTTTTTAAACTCAGAAAGGTGGCTTAAGTTTCGAAATATTATTCTAAAATCAGCTACATGTCTGTGGTTATCCAGATTTTTATTTTGACAATTGCTCAAATAAGGATAGACGCACGAAGGATGAAAAAAGTTCTCGTTTTGGAAAGAAAATTTGAAAAAGGAGAGCGGCCCGTAATTTTTGAACAGGCCGGAGCGTATGGATGGAGCATTTCAGAGCAGGTAGATCGCCGGGCTGAGAGGTGGCGAAGCCTTTAGAAAAACTGTGGCGAGACAGGCCCTGCTTTCCCTCTGGGCCGGAAATAAAAAAGGGGAGCTACAAAATAGCTCCCCGAGAAAAACACCTAAAACCCATATTCATATCATGAAAACCTTTCTAAACCGAAAATGTTGAGACAGCCAGAGGATTTAATTCCAATTTGCATCAACATCATTAGCTCGCTAGCCCCTGGCTGTCAATCAACTGTATTCCCCTTGAAATCTGACGTTAGCTTGCCTCTTTATCTGAGGCTTGCTCCCGTCTTTCGTTTTTCATTTATCTTGACGCAGTTTTTCGCCAGGGCCACTCAATGAAGCAAAAAAAATTCAAAAATTTTCTCACATCTTTTATGCGAGCTTTCTACGAGGCAAATATAGCAGTTCTCGTCAATTTTTTATGTGATTTGGATCACATTCTCTATTCAATTTTCAACATCTTGCAGAAAAAGTTGCAAAAAACTACTTTTCAGACGGAAACATGCCATATTTTTCAAGTACAATACAAATATAAAAAAGTATATGTAAAGGTTTAAACCTTGCGGAAGATTTTTGTCGGACTTCTTGCAATTACTCAGCGGGGTCCAGTTTTAACCGGACTTCCAGCTCTTCATCTTTTCGAAGGAGGCGGACTGCGACGACGTCTCCCGGTTGATATTGTTCCAGGGCGAGAATGAGGTCGCTGTTGTTTTTGATGGGAGTTTCTCCCAGGCCGATGATGAGGTCGCCCAGTTCGATGTTGCCGTAACGGTCGCGGGTGGTCGGTTTAATTCCGGCCCGGTCTGCCGCGCTTCCCCGGTTGACATTGATCACGAGGGCTCCTTCCAGCCCAAGGCGGGAAATGATCTGTGGCCGGGCCAGGTCAACTCCCAGGCTGGGGCGCCGCAGTTGACCATACTCGATCAGTTCGGGGACGATCCAGCTCACTGCATCAACGGGGATGGAGAAGCCGATCCCGGCAGATGCTCCCGAAGGGCTGTAAATTGCCGTATTGACGCCAATGAGCCGCCCCGAGGAATCGAGTAGTGGCCCGCCGGAATTACCCGGGTTGATGGCCGCGTCGCTTTGAATGACATCCCGGATGGGAATACCGGCTACCGATTGTATTTCTCTTCCCAGGGCGCTGACGATGCCGGTAGTCAGGGTTTGGTCGAGCCCGAAAGGGTTGCCGATAGCGAAAACGGACTGGCCGACCCGCAGATCTTCTGAACTACCAATAGGAATGGGGAAAAGCGCTTCTCTGGGCGCCTCGATCCGCAGTACGGCCAGGTCTTTTTCGGGCGCCTTGCCCACCAGCTTGGCCGGCCAGGTGGTGCGGTCGGCCAGCGTTACGGTTGCCCGGTCGGCCCCCTGGATGACGTGATAGTTGGTGACGATGTGCCCGCCCAGGTCCCAGACAAATCCGGAACCGGTTCCTCTGGGAATCTCCGAAACGTCGCGGGTAAAAAAGTCCATCCGAACATTTGAGGTTGTGATGAAACAAACGGAGGGAGCCGCCTCTTCGAATAACTTGATAGTTGCCGTTTCCTGAGGGTTCAGCCCGTTGCTGGGGTCAGCTTCCCGTGCAGCAGGCAGGTTGGTGCTCCTGGAAAGAACGACTTTTTCTCCGGCCACAGAGGTGTCGGCTTCGGTTTTTTCCTTTTCTCCGGGGGCGGCATCTTTTCCTTTCCAGGCAACGCCGGCAGTGAAACCCAGCGCCAGCAAGGCCAGCCACAGAATGAATCGAAATTGTTTTGGCATGATAAACTTTTTTTGTTGTAACAGGTAAAGTTGTCGGATGTGGTAGTGATCTTAAAAAAAACACAGGTTTGGCGGGCTTCGTTGAATCAGGGCCGGGATAAAATTGACTGTTGGGGAATGCGTTCCGCTGCCCAATGTGTTATCTTTGTGAGCCTTGCTCGTTCTTAAAAACAGAATGCCTTCTCGATGCCGGAACAGCCATTATCATTGTGGCGGCAATTTGGTTATGCCTGCGGGATGTTGGGCTGGTCCAT
Organism: Lewinellaceae bacterium; assembly: GCA_020636315.1. Lineage (GTDB taxonomy): Bacteria > Bacteroidota > Bacteroidia > Chitinophagales > Saprospiraceae > JACJXW01. Next base: position 129,335 of record JACJYA010000002.1, on the reverse strand, counting down.
TATGATCAACATCATAGCTGTGATGCTGATCTATTTCTACATTCCCCCCAATAACTCCGGAATGTCACAGCTGATCCCTCAGGTGGCCGTCCTGGGCATTTTCACTCTGCTTTCCCTGATCGCGGCCAGCGGCCGCCTGCTGGATGCCGTTACCGACCCGCTGGTTGCCTACTGGAGTGACCGTTCCCACCATCCGGGCGGCAGGCGCATCCCCTTTCTCCGGGTAGCCATCCTTCCTTCCGTATTTTTTGGCATTCTCATCTTTCTTCCCCTGGAATATGCAGAGAGCTACCGCAACGTTTGGTGGCTCGCAATTATACAGGCCTGCTTTTACTTTTCCATTACCGTTTACATCATTCCCTACAATGCGCTACTGCCGGAGCTGGCTCCCGGTTCGCAGGCCAAGGTGCGCCTGTCAACCTGGCTTTCTCTTGCTTTCGTTCTGGGCATCATCGTTTCTTCCCAGACACCGGCTCTGGCCAGCCTCATTCAGTCCGGGTTCAACATTCAAAACCGGCACATGGCCTTTCAACTGGCTATCGGCGGCCTGTATGTGCTTGCCGGTGGGTTTATGCTTGTTCCGATTTTCAGTATTGACGAACAACGGGACTGCTACGGGCAACCGGCGACCATTCCACTTAAGGAGGCTTTTCGCCACATTCTCGCTAACCGCAATTTCCTGATCTTTATATCTGCGGATTTTGCCTACTTTGTTTGCCTTACGATCATCAGCAGCGGGATGTTATACTTCGTTAAGGTATTGCTCTTCCTGGATGAAGGTATAGGAGGGGCTGTCATGGGGGTGATGGTGTTGTTCTCATTGCTGTTTTATCCGCTGGTAGTCCGCCTTTCCGGCTATATGGAGAAACGAAAACTGATGATCTGGTCCCTCCTCACCCTGGGAGCAGCGCTAATGGCGCTTTTCTTCCTGGGCAAGGGGCCGTTGCCACCCCGGGTACAGATCTTCGGCTTCGCCCTGATAGTCGCCGTTCCCAGTGCTTTTCTGGGGATTCTGCCCTATGCCCTCATTGCGGAGATCGCCGAGCAGGACGGTAATCATACCGGGCAGCAGAAGGAGGCCATGTTCTTTGCGGTCCGCAATTTTTCCACTAAACTCGGGCAAACCGTCGGCATCATGGCCTTTGCTATCCTGACCCTCCTCGGGAAAGACCCTTTCAATGACCTCGGCATCCGCCTCGCCGCTGTGTTTGGGGGGCTGCTCTGCATCTTGGCCGGACTGATCTTTACCCGGTTTAAGGAGCCGTAGGTTGGTTTGTAATCGTGAATCACGAATCACGAATCACGTTTTCCGCTTCTTCTTCTTGGCCGCCGGGAACAACACATTGTTCAGGATGAGCCGGTAGCCCGGGGAATTGGGATGAAGGTTGAGGTCAGTCTCCGGGTCGTGGACGTAGTGGCGGTAGTCTTCCGGGTCGTGGCCGCCGTAGAAGGTCCAGAACCCCTGGCCGTAGTTATTGTGGATGTAGCGGGCCTCCTTTGCCGGTTTGTTCTCGCCCATGATCAGGACGTTGGATTTGATGAACTCCTTGCTGAAGGCGGTGGTTTGCCCCATAAACCCTTTGACAGTGCGGGTATGATTCTGGGTCAGCATAGTGGGTACGGGGTCCCATTTGGCGGAAAAGTCAAAGAGGGTAAAATAATCCTGTTCGGGGTTGACATTGCGGCCCCGGCTGTGGTCTATGCTGGAGTATTCGTATTCGAGGGGGTTTCGCGAGAGCTGGAAATTTTCGAAGGCGAAGGTTTTGTCGAAATCCAGTTTAGACTGGGCGTTGGGGTCCATGGGGTCGCCGTCGTACATTTCGGCGCAAATGTCAATGCCTTCCGCCGCCAGGGCTATGTCATAGGTATCGGTGGCCGAGCACATGGCGAACATGAACCCACCGCCGATGACGTACTCCTTGATCTTTTTGACCACCGCGAGTTTGAGCTGAGAGACTTTGTCAAACCCGTTTTCCTGGGCCAGTTCTTCCATCCGGCGCTGGTTTTCCCGGTACCAGGGTTGGTTGTGGTAAGAGCGGTAGAAACGCCCGTACTGGCCGGTAAAGTCCTCGTGGTGCAGGTGCAGCCAGTCGTACTTGATCAGTTCGTTGTTCAATACTTCGGTATCATAAATGGTTTCATAGGGGATCTCGGCATAGGTGAGCACCAGTGTTACGGCATCGTCCCAGGGCTGTATCTTTTCTCCTTTGGCATTGACCTCTGGGGTATAGACAGCAATCTTTGGAGCCTTTTCCAGCTTCATCGCCTCCATGTTGACCTCCGGGTTGGAGATGTCTTCCAGTATTTTATTGAACTGGCCATCGGGGATGATCTCATAACTAACGCCTCGGGTAAGGCATTCCTTTTCGAAAACGCGGTTGTGCTGGAAGGCAAAGCTCCCGCCCCGGTAATTCAGCAGCCACCAGGCCTCGGAGCCGCCGGCCAATACCCAATACGTGATGCCGTACGCTTTGAGGTGGTTGGCCTGAGATTCGGCATCCATGGGAACGAGGATATAGGCAGCCTGCACTTGCAGGGCCATGAAGGCCATGATCAGAACAATGGCTGTTTTTTTCATAGGTCGTTAATCTTTTTCTTTTTAAACAACGGAGGGTGTTGGAAATATATACCTTTGCCCGTCATTTTAACGAAAAAACAAAGATTTGGATGGGTTGCCGCCCGTTTTAACATAATTGTAACACCCGGTGAACCGGCGGCAGGTAAAAATCCGTTAATATTGCAGGGTTTAAAAACTGGACAACCTTCATGGACAATATCACTTTTCAATACCCTTCCTGGTATATCCTGCTGTGCATCTTTCTGGGCCTGGCCTATGCCGTCTTCCTGTATTCCCGGGACAAGAACCTGCGCGAGCAGTCACCATTTCTGAACTGGGGCCTGGGCGGCGTTCGCTTCCTCGCTGTTACTCTGATCGCCTTGCTGTTATTATCCCCCCTGTTGAAAAAAATCGTCCGGGATGTAAAAAAACCGGTTGTCGTCATTGCACAGGACGTGTCCGAATCCATTGCCGAAGGCTGGAGCGAGGAAGAGCGCAGTGCTTATGAGGCCGCTCTGCAGCAACTGGCGGGCGAACTGCAGGGAGATTATGAAGTAAAAGAGTATTCTTTCGGAAGCACGGTCAGGGAAGGGTTTGATTTTTCCTTTTCAGACAAACTCAGCAACCTGTCCGATGCGCTCTCCACGGCCTACGACCTGTACAGTAACCAGAACCTCGGCGCAGTCATTCTGGCCACTGACGGCATCTACAACGAAGGGAGCAACCCCCTTTATACTTCTACTCAGCTGGGAGCGCCTGTTTATACCATTGCTCTGGGCGATACGACTGCCCGCCGGGACGTGGTCGCCAAACGCGTATTCCATAACCGCATCGCCTACCTGGGAGATAAATTCAGTGTCCAGGTTGATATCGCAGCGGAAAATGCCGCCGGCAGCAAAAGCCAGCTGAATGTTTATAAGGTGGAAGGGGGGCAACTGCGCCGGCTTCAGCAAACCCCGGTCGATATTACCAGCAATGATTTCTTTGAGACCCGGGAGGTCATCCTCGAAGCCAGCCCTGCCGGCGTGCAGCGCTACCGGGTATCCCTCAGCGAGGTGCCCGGCGAAGCCACCACTGCCAACAACAGCAAGGACATCTTCGTGGACGTCCTGGACGCCCGCCAGAAAATACTGATCCTGGCCAATTCACCTCATCCGGACATTACGGCTCTCCGGCAGGCGTTGTCCAGCAATAAAAATTATGAAATAACGGCTGCGTATATTGATGAATTCAAAGAAAATATAGGCTCGTTCGACTTTGTTATCCTTCATCAGGTACCCAGCATGGCCAATGATGCGGCTGGCGTTCTGAATTCAATAAAAGAACAGAAGATTCCCCACCTCTTCATCGTGGGGGCTCAGTCGAACCTCTCCCGGATCAACCAGCTGCAATCGCTGGTGGCTGTCAGGGCCGGCGGAGAGAATGTCAACGAGGTGCAGGCCAGGGTGAACGATGCTTTCGGCTTCTTCAAGCTCAGTGAGCGCCTTTCCGGGAACATCGTCAATTTTCCGCCTCTCCAGGCTCCTTTCGGCGATTATACTCAATCCGGGAACGGCCAGGTGCTGCTCTATCAGCGCATCGGTAAGGTCGATACCCGCTATCCCCTGCTGGCCCTTGGCGAAGAAGGGCAGGCCAAGGTGGGGGTGCTTTTCGGGGAAGGCATCTGGAGATGGCGCCTGTTCGATTACCTTCAGCACCAGAACCACGACATTTTCGACGAGCTGATCACCAAAACGGTGCAGTACCTCAGTGTGAAAGAAGACAAACGCCGGTTCCGCGTCAGCCTGAGCAAGAACATCTTCAATGAAAATGAAAACATTTACTTTGACGCCGAGCTGTACAACGAAAGCTTTGAACTGGTAAACCAGCCTGACGCCCGCCTGGCCATAACCGACAACGATGGCAAAGAGTACAATTTTACGTTCAACAGGGTAGGGGAGGCCTACCGCCTCAACGCCGGCATTCTTCCGGTGGGCAACTACACTTTCCAGGCGTCCACCAACTACAACGGCGAGAACCTTAACTATTCCGGGCAGTTCAGCGTGCAGCCCATACAGCTCGAATCTTATGAAACTACTGCCGACCACGGCCTGCTGCGCCTGCTGAGCGAGAAGTACGGCGGCCAGGTGGTTTATCCCGCCAACATGGGGGCCATAGCGGGCATGATCCGCCAGCGGGAAACGGTGAAGCCCGTCATTTACGAGACTTCCCGCACCCAACCGGTGATCAACCTCAAGTGGCTTTTCTTCGCTTTGCTGAGCCTGCTGGCCGTAGAATGGTTCTTTCGCCGGTATTTTGGAGGGTATTAGCAGCCGGTGCTTTTAATAAAAATTGATATTTCCTCCTTTTAAATTACTGTAAGTCATTTGTTTACAATTGGTTGGTGAAGGAAAAAACTCGATAAACGCCAAAATTTGTCCTGGAAAAACATGGAGCGTTGTCCCATTTTTGTAAGGTGAGAATGCATACCTTGCTTACCAGGCTACATTTGGACAGGAACCTGACTTATTTGTGAATTTTGCCGGAAAATTTGGCGGGAATGTGGTAATTTGAAGTTAAACCTGAACTGTTAAAATTCACCCAGTGCCCAACGCAGGAGGCTTTTTTTACGTCATTAAACATAGATCAGGTGTGGCCGGCATTCTGCTGGCCCAATTAAACAGCGCGCAAATAGAGTGAGGCTTTTTCCTGTATGGCTTCGGCCACTGAAGCCCCTTTGTTCGAAAAATTCTCACACGGATTTACTTGTTTAGTGCGCTTCCGGGGTAATGTACCCAGGGAAGGAGCCATTGTCATGCCAATTTCAGGCAGGCTGGCCTTATCCGGCGCTTCGGCCCGGAGTAAGGCTGGGAACTTATTGTCATAACACCAAAATATTCATCCTAAAATTCTAGATCATGAAAAACTTGCTGCTGCTCTCCCTCATTTTCCTCTTTCTTTCTCAACTGTCGTATGCTCAGCACCGGCGGGTACAGAAAAATTATATTGACATCAATGCCGGTATAGGGCTGCTGCCCACTTTTGTCAAGGATGCGGGCAAAGTAAAAACCCCGCCGCTCAGCTTGTCGGCAGATTTTAAGCTGGCCAGGAACTTCAGCCTGGGGGCTTTTGCCGGCCATTCCGTTACGGAAACCGATCTTCGGGTATTGCGGGGCGGAGGGGCGGCAAAATGGCGGAACAGCTTTTCACTTGTCGGCCTGCGCATGGCCGCCCGCAGCCGGCAGATGGGGCCCTGGAATATCTATGGTGGCATGTCTATGGCCTATGCCTATTCCCATATAGATATGATGGAAGGGCAGATCGAGAAAGTTAAGGAAGAAAAAGGCATAAAGGAAAGCTCGGGCAGGCTGGCCTTTTCCGGTTTCATCGGTGGCCGTCACAGTTTCACGCCCCACCTGGGCATGTTCGGGGAACTGGGCTTTGGCATTTCCCTGGTTTCTTTCGGCCTGAGCCTGCGCATATAATTTCACTGCTGTCCTAAAATAAAAAAAGCGCGAACTTCTGGGGTGAAGTTCGCGCTTTCTTATTCGCTTACAGCCTGCCTGTTTACCAGGTCATATCGTCGTCGCTGCCGGCATCGAAATTCCGATTGGCATTCGATTCCAGTGCTTCGGGCTCATCGTCATCATCTGCCATGTCGTCGTCCTCTTCGTTGCGGCGCGCCTCGAATTCTTCATGACGGCGAGTGTACTCGTCATAATCGTATTCAGGCATCAGGTTTTCCTTGACGTGGTTGATCACATCTTCGAGGCTGTCGAGGAAACGATTGAAATCTTCTTTGTAGAGGAAGATCTTGTGGCGCTCATACCCGTCCCCGTTAAATCTTTTGGTGCTTTCTGTGAGCGTCAGGTAATAATCTTCTCCTTTGGTTTTCCGCACATCAAAGAAGTATGTCCTTCTCTTGCCGGCACGCACTTTCTTGGAGTACACACTCTCGAATCTTCTTTGGTTTCTCTCGTTATCCACTTTGATTGAGTTTAGTTAATAATATTATACCGATCACGAGGTGGTTTCGGTAAGCGCTCCGGGATTGCCGCCGGGCCCTGCTTCAATTGGGGCCGGAATTCAGAACGCCAGGTTGCTTCATTGATTTGTGCCTCAGGCCAATAGAAACTACCTCGTGATGAGTATAGCCCAGGAAAAAACCTGCCGGCTGTATCCAAAAGTTTTCCTCCTGACAACTACTCCCTTACAAAAGTAAATATTTGTGGAAAATTTCAAAAAAAATGGTTGGCAAATGGTGAAGGAAAGGGGGAAGAGGGGGGAGGAGTTTGTTGGGTTGCTGGGTTTCCGGGGCGGCTATCCATCTCCCCTCATTCCGCTTCGGCTTCTTCCAGCCTTTGTTTTTCGAACAACTCCTGGTAATACCCGTTTTTTCGCAACAATTCTTCATGGGTGCCCTCTTCGACGACGGCCCCGTCTTCCATTACGATGATCTTATCGAAATTTAGCAGAGAGTAGATGCGGTGGGTGATAATGATGGCGGTTTTATTGGACAAGGCTCCGGAGAGGTAACCCAGAATCTGTTTTTCGGTCTTGGTATCAACGGCCGACAGGCAGTCGTCCAGCAAAACGATGTCCGGTTTCTTAACGAAGGCCCGGGCAATGGAGACTCGCTGCTTCTGGCCGCCGGAAAGCGTAACGCCCCGTTCGCCCACGGCTGTATCGAAGCCATCAGAGAGTTCCATAATATCGTCATAAACGGCGGCGTGCCGGGCGTGGCTTTCAATTTCCTCACGGCTGGCATCACGCTTGCCGAAAGCGATGTTATTGGCGATGGTATCCGAGAAGAGGAACACATCCTGGGGTACATAGCCTATGTGTTGCCGCAGTTGGCCAAGGTGGTGTTCCCTGATGTCTTTCCCGTCAATCCGAATGGCGCCGCTGCTGACGTCATACATCCTTGCGAGCAGGTCGGCGATGGTAGTCTTGCCGGATCCGGTGCGGCCGATGATGGCCATCTTCTGGCCCGGTTCCAGCCGAAAACTGACCTTTTTCAGGGCTTTTATACCTGTGTCGGGGTAGGTGAAATCAACTTCGTCGAATTCGACCAGCCCTTTTACAGGGTCAATAGCATCCGATGGGTTGGTAATTTCCGGCGGGGTATTCAGAAATTCGTTGATCCGCTTCTGGGAAGCGGCGGCCTGCTGCACGATGGAGGCGATCCAGCCGATGGCGGTCACCGGCCAGGTCAGCATGTTGACGTAGATCACGAATTCGGCAATGTTGCCGGGGGTGATGGCGCCCCGGACGACCTGCAGCCCCCCGACGTAAACGGTGATCACGGTGCTGGCGCCGATGAGCAGGATCATCAGGGGGTAAAAGAAAGCATCGACTTTTGCCAGGTTGAGTGACTTGGCCTTGTAGTCGTCACTTTGTTCGGCAAAAAAACCGGACATAGCCCCTTCCTGGACGTAGGATTTGACCACCCGGATGCCGCTATAGACCTCCTGGGCGCTGCTGTTGAGCGTGGCCAGCTGGCGCTGGATCACCTCGCTCTTTTTATTGATCAGGCTGCTGACGTAATAGATGGATATGGATAACAAGGGCAGTGGCGCCAGGCTGTAAAGCGTGAGCTCCACATTGACCCTCAGCATGGAGTAGATGACCAGCACAAACAGCGAAAGCAGGTTGATGCCATAAAGCACCGCAGGGCCCAGGTACATCCGTACTTTAGATACGTCTTCGGTAATGCGGGACATCAGGTCGCCGGTGTTGTTGCGCTTGTAGAAGGCAAGGCTCAGCCGTTGGTAGTGGGCGAATATCTCCTTTCGCATATCGTATTCAACCAGGCGCGACATGACGATGATGGTCTGCCGCATCAGGTACATAAAGATGCCCATGAGCAGGGCCAGGATCAGCACCAGCACTCCGAAATAGAGCAGGGACCGCCCCAGTATTTTGAACAACTCCGGCTGCATATCGAACCCGTTGAACAGGCCGAACAGGCCGATGTTCTCCACCACCAGGTCGAGCGCTTCCCGTATCATCTGAGGTTGGAGGACCCGAAAGTAGTTGGATACAGATACAAAAATGACCCCCAGCAGGAAACGCCAGCGGTAGCGAAGGAAAAATTTATTCAGGTAGGCTAGTTCTTTCACAACAAACCGGGTTGTTCAGTTGGCTTAATACACAACACTATTAACCAGCGGGGTGAAGATAAGTTGAAAAGAGGCGGGAAAAGTGTAAATAAACGAAAGGGGGCAAATAAACTTTCTGATAATAGGAGTGCCGGGTTTTAGGAAAAAAAGCCCTGGGTATCATTGGCGAAGGATTATTTCTTTTTTAAATTTACATAATACTAATTTATATCTTTACTACTCTTCCCTTATCACCCAGAAATTGAATTGATCAGGATACCTGCGTCAAATTTCCAGTGATCTCTGTGAGGATTGAAAACCTTGCCGTTTTGCGGAGGTTCAGAGCCATGCGAATTGCTGAACAAACCTTTTAAGTAATAACCTATCTATCGTGAGAACCAGAAAATACAAATTCGGATCACTTCTGGTGCTGCTCGTTGTTGCGGGGGCATCAACCTTAGTAATTTGGAGGCTTCTCCCAACGCATTTTTGGCAGGGCCGGGATCCGGTGGAAGATAAAAAAACAGCCTGGGCGGAATTGCTGGCCGGCCACCCCTTTACGAACCGTTCTCTTAAAACGGAAGAAGAATGGGAAAGGATACCCCGAAAGGACAGGCCGGACCTGGCTATGGAACAAGATTATCTGATGACTATGGACCCCGCTTTGGGGAGGGTGCCGCGGGAGCGGTTGATGCGCGCAAATGAACAAGTAGAACGTTTATTGGAACTCAGAGGGCCGATCGCGGGAGTATCGTGGCAGGAGCGGGGGCCCAGCAACGTAGGCGGGCGCACCCGGGCCTTAATGTTCGACCCCAATGATGCTACTCATAAAAAAGTATGGGCCGGAGGCGTATCCGGCGGCCTCTGGTTTACCAACGATATTACTGCTTCCAACATCACCTGGACCCATGTGGATGATTTCTGGGACAATATTGCCATCAGTTCCCTTGCCTATAACCCGGCAAATACTCAGGAATTCTACGCCGGCACCGGGGAAGGTTGGTTCAATGCGGATGCCCAGCAGGGTGGGGGGATCTGGAAAAGCTCCGACGGGGGCGCATCCTGGTCGCAGCTGGCCAGCACCGACCCGGGAGCGGCCTACCCCAGCACCGGCAATTTTGTGTATGTCAATAAGATCGTTGTCAAAAGTGACGGAACGGTCTTCGCCGCCACCAGAGGGTATTACATCAACAGAGGGGGCATCCTGCGGTCAACGAATGGCGGCGCGTCCTGGACAAAAGTTCTGGCTCCTTATCCGGGCCCTGGCGTTCCTCCTCCTTCTCCTGCCACTCATTACGATTGGGCTGCGGATATTGAAATTGCCGCGAACGGAGATCTCTATGCCAGCTTTGGCATCGGCACCGATGGGTATGGAACAATTTACAAGTCACTGCATGCCGATAACGGGGCTTCCGGCACCTGGACGGACCTTTCCGCCGCTGTTGACCCCTCGGGCAGCACCAACCCCCTCAGAATTGAACTGGCCTGTGCACCCTCCGATGCCAATACCATCTACGCAGTGGCGGAAGGCGGAACTAATGATAATGACATAGAATGGATAAAACGGTCAACAGACGGCGGCGCCACCTGGTCCGGCCTCTCCATTCCAAGGTCTGTTGAGAACGGGGTAACCCACTTTACCAAAGGCCAGGCTTTTTATGACCTGATCCTGGCCGTTCACCCCACCGACCCGGATTATGTGATTGCCGGGGGAATTGACCTGCACCGGACAACCAACGGCGGCGCCTCCTGGTCAGGCATCTCTCACTGGTACGGAGGTTTCGGCCAGCCCGAAGTACATGCCGACCAGCATGCCATTCAATTTCGGCCCGGGGCAAGCAGCGAAGCAATTTTTGGCAATGATGGAGGGGTGTATTATTCCACCAATGCAGGCGATGGTATGGCTACGCCGGTATTTGCTGCCCGGAACACGGACTATAACGTAACCCAGTTCTATGCCTGCGCCACTAAAAATGAAGTGAATAGCCAATATTTTCTCGCCGGGTCACAGGACAACGGAACGCAACAGTTTGACTCTCCTCAGATAGTAAGTACTACCGAGGTCACCGGCGGAGACGGCGCCTATTGTCATGTTGACCAGCTCAACCCCGATATTCAAACAACCCAATATGTTTACAACAATATCTACCGTTCGCTGGATGGGGGAAACTCCTTCTCCACTTTGATCTCGGAGAGCACCGGCCATTTTATCAACCCCAGTGAATACGATTCGCAACGAAAAGTACTCTATTCGGCCTCGGCAAATAATAGCCTGAAACGGATCTCGGGAATGGATGGAACACCCCTCAGTACAAATCTCTCCATATCGGTGGGCGGCGCCAAAGTGTCCGCACTAAAAATTAGCCCTTACAATGATGTGCTGTTTTTGGGTATTGCCAACGGCAGAGTCTATAAATTGACGAATGCGAGCACCGGCTCGCCTGTCCTCTCCCGGATCGATAACGGTGCGACGCCGATCACAACCGCCGGCTGGGCCTCCTCCATTGATGTCGGCGCCGATGACAACCAGATCATGGTTACCTATTCCAATTTCGGGGTGGAATCCGTTTGGGAAACGACGGATGGCGGTGCGAACTGGTACAGCAAGGAAGGAAACCTGCCGGATATTCCCGTGCGCTGGGCCCTTTACAATCCGGACAACCGGGATGAGGTGCTCTTAGCCACTGAGTTGGGGGTATGGAGTACCGACAACTTTGGAACCGGCGCCAGTAGCGCGCCCGACTGGGGCCCGAGCAATACTAACCTTGCCCATACCCGGGCCACTATGTTGAAATACCGGCCGGCCGACAAAATGGTGGTAGTATCCACCCACGGAAGGGGCTTGTTCACCACCGATTTTTTTGTGACCGCTTCGGTTGCGGGCTTCGGCTTTTCAATGGGGGAGAGCATCAGTTGTACGGGCAGCCTGACCGTTGATTTTATCGATGGCAGCCTGAAACCCAATAACTCCTGGGCCTGGGACGTCGATTACGACGGAATAACGGATTACACCACTCAAAATCCTTCGCACACCTACAATAGCCCGGGTTTTTACTCGGTCAGGCTTTCCGTGAATGGCGGCGCTTCCCAGGTGGTAAAAAATGTTCTGGTCATGAGCAGTGAGCCGACGCCTAATACGGGGTGTACGCTTCCCGCAAATGCAAATGAAAATAATCCTTATGGCATTGGGATCTTCAGGTTCGCCCTGGGAGACATAGACTACAAAAGCTCAAATAATGATGGCCCTTATCAAAACTATGTTTGTACCCAATGGACTCTTCTGGAACGAGGCGCCTCCTATGATGTGACGATCACGACAGGCATCTACAATAATGAGGGCGCCAGGGTCTATATCGATTATGATGACGATGGCGATTTTGAACCCGGAGAAGTGGTGGTTTCCTTCCCGGAGAATAAGGATGGAACCCGGACCCTGTCCTTCGTAACGCCAACATCCGGTGTCACGCTGGGCAAAGGGCTTCGAATGCGGGTGCTATCCAGGTATAATAATATCCCGGCTAATGCCTGCGACATTGGGACCTATGCCCAGGCAGAAGATTATACCGTTTATTTTGCGGATGATAAATACCTGGATATTACCGGCCTGAGGCTGCAGGGGGCCATGCCCGCTTCCGGCGCCACGATGCGCACCGATATTAACAGCCTGATCCCCACGACTGACCCTTACGGATTGGGTGTTTCCACGAGTTTGGTTCCGGCTGCCGCTGTAGATTGGGTGAAAGTCGAACTCCGGTCGGGAGCCGGCCCGGGGACTGCCACGACGGTAGAGGCCGCAACAGCCGCCCTTCTACTTGAAGACGGTGCGGTAAATGCTGTAAATGGGGATAAAGTCAACTTTTCCAGCATTCCGGATGGGAACTATTATGTGGCCATTAAACACCGGAATCATCTGGGGGTTATCACGGACGTTCCAATTGCTTTAACTTCCGGAACGCTGTCCCTGGACATGTCTTCCGTTACCCTTTGGACGGATCCTGCAGTGACTACCAATACGCCGGCGACTACCGTAAACGGCGTCAGGGCCCTTTGGGGTGGAGATGCCAATGAAAATGGTAAAGTGACCTATAACGGCGGCACAAACGACCGGGAAGCCGTGTTGGCGCAGCTGGCATTCAATATTGTCAATGAAGACCTTACTTATCAAAGCGAGGATGTCAACCTCAATGGTAAAACGACCTATAATGGAGGCACAAACGACCGGGAATCTATTTTGCAGATCCTCGGCTTTTCGATCATCGGCGAAAGAGTAGCGCATCTGCCCTGAACCGGCTGGCCGGGCGGCTCAGGCAAGCCCCCGGCGCCCTTTTCCTTCGGGATCATCCTCTGAAAAATAAAATAGCAATGAAAAACACAACTCTCCTGATATTTTTCCTTTTGGCAGGCTTCCGGCAGGGGGCGGCCCAGTTTACCGTGCGATTAGTGGTGGATAACGACGCAAAGCAACTTCTGGTACAGATTAAGAATACGGTTGCCGATGTGCCAACTACTTCCCAGAATATCAGCAGCATCAATATGAAACTGAACGGTAGCGGCGTAGCTCAGATTGTCAGCGTTTCTTCCGGCTACACCATGCAGCTTCCCGCCTCCGGGATCATCACCATGAGCAGCACTTCTCTGCCAAGCCCGGAAAACTGGATGCAGAACCAATATGTGACGGTGGCAACCTATGGTTTAAATCCGGGGATGAGTTATTCGGCATCCGATTTTTCAGTGCAACCGGATCTGGATGGAGATAACAGTGATGTAGATGACCCCATCATGAGTGTCCAGGCTGCCGGGTTTTTTAATATCTCATTAGTCATTGAAGATAGTACGCCTCTTCCGGTGGAACTGGTATCCTTTGCGGTTGAGGTAAAAGAAGACAATGCATTGCTCCGCTGGCTTACCGCCACGGAACACAATAATGAAGGTTTTGAGGTCCAGCGAAGTACAGATGGCATACATTTCGAAAACATTGGCTGGGTGGATGGTTTCGGTAATTCGCAGGTGGCGCACCAGTATGGTTTCAAAGACCATGGCCTTTCGTTCGGTATAACTTACTACCGGCTCAAACAGGTCGATTATGATGGGAGGTTTAAATATTCACCAACCCGTACTGCCACCATTACTGAAAGTTTCGCGGAAATAACCGTTCATCCTAACCCGACAGATGGCTTTCTTTACTTTTCTTTCCCGGCGGAGCACAAAGGGCTTACTTTCTCCCTTTTCAATGCGGGGGGAGAACTCGTGTCGCAACAAACCATTTACCAAAACCGTTTGGACCTCTCCGGATTCCCGGCAGGATTGTATTTCATTGCCATTGAGAATGGACGCCGCAGAGATCTGATTCGAGTTGTTAAGAGATGAAAATTTTTTGCCTGAAAGCAAGAAGGTGAAAGGAGGGAGCCTCCTCAAAGGAAAATAGACGGGGCAGCTCAATTGAGGGTGTCCGGGTTAGGATAACCCGCTGGTTTCCAGGGTAACCGGGAACTCAGGAACCAGGGAACTATGAACGGCCCCAAACAGACTTGTTCGGAGGAGCGGCAAACCTGAGTATTTCTCCCCCATAACCCTTATATTTATGCCTCTGAAAAGAACAGAAAACATTAGTACAAACCAACCAAATATGAACCGAATTATAACCCTCGATGAATTTATCATCCGCCGCCAGAAAGATTTTCCTTATGCCTCCGGCGAACTTACGGGCCTGCTGCGCGATATCGGCGTGGCCGCCAAGATCGTCAACCGGGAAGTCAATAAGGCGGGCCTGGTCAGCATCCTCGGAAAAGCCGGGACGGAGAATGTCTCCGGTGAAGCTGTGCAAAAGCTCGACCTCTACGCTAACGAAAAGCTCATCGACTGCCTGAAGAACAGCGGTGAGTGCTGCGGCATCGCCTCTGAAGAACTGGAAGACTTTATTCCCATACAGTCGGTAGCTTCCAAAACCTCCAAGTACGTCGTGGTTTTCGACCCCCTGGACGGTTCCTCCAACATCGACGTGAATGTATCGGTGGGCACCATTTTCGGGATCTATCGCCGCATTAGCGATCCGGAAGGGCCGGTGCACCTGGAAGATTTCCTGCAGAAAGGCACCGAACTGGTCGCCGCCGGATATGTTCTCTACGGAACCTCCACCCTGTTGGTCTATAGCACCGGCCGGGGAGTCAATGGCTTCACCCTGGACCCCTCGATCGGGGAGTTCTGCCTTTCCCATACCGACATGAAGATACCCGACCGCGGCAATTACTACTCGGTCAACCAGGGCTACTACCTGAAGTTCGATGTGGAAATGCGCCGATACATCGACCACTGCTCAGACCTCAACCTCCGCCTCCGGTACATCGGCTCCATGGTGTCCGACATCCATCGCATCCTCTTCCAGGGAGGCATTTTCATGTATCCCAATACCCGCAAATACCCTCAGGGAAAGCTGCGCCTGGTTTACGAGTGCAACCCCCTTTCCTTCATCGTAGAGCAGGCCGGCGGCAAAGCCATCACCTGCCAGCTGGAGCGGGTGCTGGAACTGCCCGTGGAGCACCTCCATCAGCGCATCACCATCGCCATCGGCTCGCCGGCCATGGTGGAGGAGATGAAGGAATTTGTGGAGCGGTACAGCGCGGCGCCGACGTTTAAGTGATTGAAACCTGCCGTGGGCCCGGCGCCAACCCCTTAAGTTAAGAGCTTGTCCAAAATTCCATGATTGAGGGAAAGCGAGCAAATTTCATTCTGAATGAGGCGAAAAACGCAGGCGATGCCAAAGCATCGGCGTCCCGATGTCTATCGGGATTCAACGAAGTGCAGGATGAAATTTGCCGCTTGCAGCCAATTGATGGAAATTTGAACAAGCTCTAAGCGGCCGGGCTTGTCGGAAGGCGACTCCAGGCTCGCCTTTCGACTTCCCAAAGCCGACCTGTTAAAGGAGAAGCTTAATCCGGCCCTTGAAAGAGCGGCGGCTGTTTTTCTTAACTAAATGGCAATGGGGCTGGCGCCCCGGCTTAACCCCGGATTTGTTGAAGATGCAGTAAAGCGTTATTGAGTTGTTCCTGGCAAATAATCCTGGAAAGCTTTAAATTTGTTGATATACAGAACTGCAATCTAAAAGTTAAAGGGATAAAATGGAAAGTGCGGTTAAGACAATACCCGATGCGTTGATCTACGAGATGGTGGATGGGAAACCGGTCTATTACAAAGGGTATAAAGATTATTTATCAGGGAAAAAGCAAATTGAGGAGTTAACGGGGAGCAGTTATTTGCAGGCATTAATAGGCACCCAGTTGATCATTTTACTGAGCCGGTTGATCGATTTGAAAAAGTATCAGCTAATTTCCAACGAAGTTGGATTAAAGTTTAGTAAACAATCCTGGAGGGCAGCGGATCTGGCCATTTATGAAAAAGAAACCCTGAAGGATATCCCCAAGGTCAATAAATATCTGGAAGTCCCTCCCAAAATTGTGATCGAGATCGATACCAAGGCGGACCTGGAAGAAATTCAGAATCCATTGGGATATTATCACGAAAAGACGGATCAATTACTGGAATTCGGCGTAAAGAAAGTGATATGGATTTTTACCGATACTCAAAAAATCATGATAGCCAGGCAGAGTGAGGACTGGCAGATAGCGGACTGGAGCAAGAATATCGAAATTTTGGAAGGCATCGAAGTGAACATCGTCAGGATCATTGAGGAAAACTGAGTTTCCGCCCCCGACACCCAACAATTATATCCCAAAATATGGAACGTGGAATTGACATTTCAGACTCCCAACAAGATTACGACCCCCGCAACGGCAACAATTACCTGCTCGCCATCGGTATTGACAAATACCAGCACTGGACGCCGCTGGATAATGCTGTAAAAGACGCCCGCGACCTCATTCAGGTCCTGGCCCGGCAGTATCAGTTTGACGAAGAACACATTACCACCCTCTTCGACGAGCGGGCCACCGAGGCCAATATATACGACGCCATCCGGGAGCTGAAGCGCAAGATCACCCCCAGGGACAACCTGCTGGTTTACTATTCCGGCCACGGCCATTACGATGAGGACTTCGACGAAGGGCACTGGATACCGGTCGATGCCCGGACGGACACCGAAGACCGCTTCATTTCCAACTCCAACATCATCAAGCGGATCAACGCCATCGATGCCCAGCACATTCTGCTGATCATCGATTCCTGCTTTTCGGGTTCACTGGTGGTGAAAAAACGCAACACCTCCATCGATGAACACTTCCGCTCCCGCCGGATCATCAGTTCGGGCCGTTTGGAGACGGTCTCCGACGGGACGCCGGGGCAGAACAGCCCTTTCGCCGGCGGCCTGATCACTTACCTGAAGCGCAATACCAAGCGGGCGGTCAACACCACTGCCCTGGTCCAGTACATAAAGGAGTTTGTCGCCGGCAAGGCCCGGCAAAGCCCGGTGGACGGCCGCAT
This sequence comes from Lewinellaceae bacterium, assembly GCA_020636315.1. GTDB lineage: Bacteria > Bacteroidota > Bacteroidia > Chitinophagales > Saprospiraceae > JACJXW01. Next base: position 112,265 of record JACJYA010000002.1, on the reverse strand, counting down.
TCAGAACTCGGCCGACGAAGGCGGAGAGTTCATCTTCCACCTGAAGGTAAGCGAAGCGGATTTCTGGAAGAACGTGCAGGAGAAAAATACGGTCCAGTCCTATCAGAACTATCTTGAATATTATCCTACCGGCCAGTATGCCACCCAGGCGGAACGCCGCCTTCTGGCGCTGAAAGAAGAAGATGTGTGGCGCAGTGCCAAGGCCAAGGACAATGAACTGGCCTATAAGAACTACCTGCAGAAGTACGCCGGCGCCGGGAAATACCTGGCGGAAGCCAGACAGAGGCTGGAAGCCCTGCAGGCCAGGCACCAGGAGCGGCGAAAAATTCTGGAAGAGCTTGCGCAGAAAGACGCCGAGCGCGAAGATATACAGCAGCAGTTTCAGCAGCGCATAAGGCGGGCCGAGGCGCTCTTTTCTGCTAAAAAGCTGGAGGAAGCCCGCGAACTTTATCGCGAAAGCCTGCACTATTATATGGAGGGGTTTGCTCCCAATTACGAATACATTGAGCAGCAGATCAACTTCTGTTCGAATGGCATCACTTTCCTGCAGCATTTTCAGAATGGAGAGGAAGCCATGAAGCAGGGCAATTACCGCCTGGCCATTCAATATTTCAACGAGGCGGCCAAGACAGGGGATGACCCCAAGATCGAAGACCTTATCCGGGTTTGCCGGCAGCGGCTGGCCCGAAAGCCGGAAGGCGCCTCTTCTTCCACCTCGGCGCTCATAGAGGAATTTGAGCCGCAGCAACGTTCTATGGCCGGCAGCACTACCACCTTGCGGGATCGGGTGCCGCCGCCGCCCCCTCCGCCCCAAAAACGGAAGTGGGGCAGGTGGGTGGCCGCTTTGGTTGCCGTAATCGTCGTGCTGATCGGCATTGCCGTCATCCAGTCGGAGATGGGATATGAGGAAGATTATTCTCCGCCGGCCTATACGAATGAACCCGCTGAACCATCCTACGAAGAAGACGGCTCTTCCTATTCTGAAGAATATGCGGAACCGGAACCCGCCCCGCCCGGCAACGCCGAGCTCATCCTGGGTTCCTGGAGGGTGACGGACCTGCGCTCCAACGGGGTTTCCATCCGGCAGATGGGCATTGAATATCAACAGTCCCTGGATCTGCTTTCCTATACTTTTACTTTTTACAACAACGGCACCGCCGAGCTGGCCAGCACCATGGGCGCCGAGTACCAGAACTATTACATCAGCGGCAATGCCATTACCATGGCCTCTCCCTACTGGGGCAACAGCAACGGCGCCATCGAACAACTGGACAACCGGAATATGCGCATCACCTTCATTATGCCGGATGGGTATGGCGGCACTTATCCGATGACCATTTATTTTCAGCGCATATAATCAAAACCGCTACATCCACTCCATCCCTTTATTGATCAGCAGATACAGCAATGCTGCGATAACCGGCGCCAGAACGGACAGCCCCATAATGATGAAATACGACCGGGGCACTTTGGACTTTTCCACCATTTCCATGACAAAAGAGGCGAGCAGGATAAGCAGAAAGATGCAGCCGAAAATGAGGCTGATCATGGAAGCCATATAGTCATTGACTACCCAGATAAACAGATAGATGACCAACTCTATCAGGAAGATCTCGAAGGGGCGAATGCGTTTCATTCCGGTAGATTCGATTTATTGCAGCTCAATCTACGGAAAAAATACTGCCTTCGGACGGGAGCCGGCAGTTTTGCAGGGAAGGCAGGAATTTCGTATCGGAAAGGATAACCTGCGGGCGATACGAAATTCCGGCCTGAAGAGAAGCTTTCATCAATAGTCCCGGAATACGCGGCCGGCGTTGCGGTTGAAGTTATCCAGCATTTCCGTGCCGCCGAAATAATCAGACCCCTGGATCTCATTGGGTGCGTCGCGGTAGAGGTCCCGTTGCCACTGAGGGTTGTTCCGTTCGCCGAAAGCGGTGGAATGCAGCAACTGGTAATCACCCGGCGCAAGGGAGGGGTTGTAAAAGACGAATTTTACGTTGTTCTGGTTGGTGAGTGGGAACTCGTAGTAGGTCCAGATCTCATACGGCGGGGCGGAGGGCTCCTGGTCGCGGTTCTCGATATCGTCCGGCTGGCCGTATTTCAGGTAAATATAGCCGCGGTCCGTTTCAAAGCCATGCCGGAAGCCGGAGTTGAACTGCTCGTCAATAGCCCGGGCTACCTCCATGTATTTGTGGTAGGCGAATCCTGGATTATTGGGGCTTTCCTTTGCCCAGAAGCTGAACAGGTAGAGGCGCTGGGCATTGAGGCTGTCATTGCGGATCATGCTGTTCACCAGGTCAACATCGCCCTGCGGGAGCTTGGGGGTCAGGGCGCGCAGGCTGTATTCCAGTTCTTCGGGCGTCAGCTTTTCGACAAACTCCTCCTGCAGGTTCACATTGGCGGCCAGTTGGAGGGTCTCCAGTTCCTGGTCGAGAAAGGGATTGCTGCGCTGGAAGAAGATGCGCTTACGGCTCAATAGCTCCTTAGCCCGGTTGCGCACCTCGACGATGAGGTTGTAATTGCCGGAGGGCACCTGGCTGATGTCCATCTGAACGAGAACAGGAATAATGGGTTGCGGTTTTTGCCGCTTGTGGCCGATCATGACCATTTCCGATTCGCCATCTTCCAGTTTTTCAATGGAGTAGCTCACCATAAAGTCCTCTCCGATGGCCTTGTCGGCATTATAAACCTCATTGTAGAAGATCAGAGATGAGGCGTGGCGGCTGTAGAAGTTGTAGGGCAGGGGTTCCATCTGAATGCCGCTTTTGACAAAAGCGTTGGAGGGATTGTCAGAGCGGTGGTAAGAGGCCAGCAATACCAGGCCGGATTGTAGCAGGGCGTCGCCCTGGTAATTGAATTCTATCTGAGTGTTGAACTCCTTGGCATTTTCCGGCTGGTGGATATCTTTAACGGCGACCACCAGTTCATACTTCCCATCCTTCAGCCCGTAGCGTTTGAGGTCGATGAAATCGAGTGGCCTGGCGGCTACGGGGCTGTTGAGTGTAAATTTGTCGAACTTCACGATCTCTTCCCCCTCTTTAAAAAGGATGACCACTTCTACTCCTGCCTGATAGGTAGAGTCGGTAACGGGTTGGAAAGTAACGGACCTGCCGGCAATGTGCAGGTAAATTTCAATATAGCTCTGTGTGGGGCTCTTGAAGGTCGCGTAAGAAACGCTGGCGTCCAGGGCCGGTAGCGACGCACTCAGGCCCAGGAAGAGCAGTAATGCAGCAAGGTTTTTCATAGTCGAATGATTTTAGCTAAAGATAAGGCATCCTCTCGAAATGAGCGGATACGAATTCTATGAAAAGTCAGTTTTCAAACACCTTGTTCAATAGGCGTCCGGCGGGGTTTCCGGCCCCGGGTGATGTGGCAGGCGAAAAATGGCGTTGAGCACGGATGCGCCAAAAGCGTCCAATCATTGATGTGCTACCGTTTCTAATAAAACAAGTTAGCTAATAATTGGTTGGGAGGCAATCAGGGAGTTGGATGTACAGTGAGTCCATTACAAAAATAATAATTATAAAAGTAATCGTTATTTTTGTAATGATTATAAAAATAACGATTAAGGAAACATACTCAAAATTCTTCTATTCTTCTTTTCCCACTGTAGCCAGTTCCAACTTTTCTTTTCGCACCGCCACATCCAGCTTTTTGCGCATTTCCATACGCAGATAGGCGTAGGTCACTGATGCGGCCAGCACATCGGAAACGGGAAAGGCATACCAGATGCCGTCGAGGCCCAGGAATTGGGGCAGCAGCAACACGAAGGGAATGAGGAAAAAGCCCTGCTTGGTTAGGGTGAGGAATAGTGCCGGCCGGGCTCTGCCGATAGCCTGAAAATAGGCTGCCCCGATCAGTTGTACAGTAATTAGGGGCGTGGCGAGAAAAACGAGTGTCAATGCAGAGGGCGCTTCCGACAGCAACCTCGGGTCATTGGTGAACAAGCTGACGATCTGTTCGGAGAGGAAGATGATGCAGAGGAACAGCCCAATGGCAATGAGGGTGCCCGAACGGATGGAATAGTTGATGATGGCCTTTACCCGTCCCCATTTCCGGGCCCCGTAGTTGTAACCGGCGATGGGCAGGAAGCCCTGGGTAATGCCCAATACCGGGAAATTGGCGAACATCATCACCCGGTTGATGACGCCATATATGGCCACCGCCAGCTCGTTGCCGTACTGGAACAGGGTGTGGTTGAGCACGATGCTCAGCAGGCTGACCGTTCCCTGCCGGGCAAGGGTCACAAAACCGATGCTGAAGATCTCTCTCACCAGTGGCGCTTCCAGGATCATACTGCTTCGGTACAGGTGCAGTTCAGAGCGGCCGGAAAGGAAAAACCACAGAGCGAAGATGGCGCTCAGGTAATAGGAAATGGTGGTCGCCCAGGCGGCCCCCGCCAGCCCCATATCCAGCCAGATGATGAGGATGGGGTCGAGGATCAGGTTGGCAATGGCGGGCACCATCATGGTGAGCATGGTAATCTTAGGTACCCTCGTACGCATGACGTTATTGCTCATCATGTACTAAATCGGGAACGCCCACCAGAATGATGTCGAAATACACTTTGGCCGGCTCCATAATATCGCCATTTGCGCCGAACAGGGTGAGAATGGGCTCCTTAAAAGGAACCTACCAGCAGTACCGTCATCACGATCAGCAGCGTCAGGCTTCATATTGCCGAACGTGTGGCAGTATGCGGTTGTTATCCGCTCCCAGTGCACGCGAAATAATAGAGCTTCCGCCCACCCCAATAGCCATTCCGATACTCGAAATGAAAACGTAATAGGCATGACTACCGTAATGGCAGCAATACCCAGGGTGCCCACCCACCGTAAACAAATATAGTATCGACAATGAAATAGATGGACATCACCAGGATGCCCACCGAGGCGGGAATAGCCATCTTGGTAAGTAACTGCCCCATGTATGGTCCCGAGTTCCTGAGAACGGTTCATAGCTTAATGAAATTGAAATTCTGTTTTTCTCCCCTCACCCCCTCTCCCTCACTCCCCAACTGAAAACCCCTCCCATCACCGCCAGCCAGAAATAGGCAAAGAGCTCTGGTTTCACGGTGGCCTCCTGTGCGCCCTCAAAACCTGCCACAGCCGGGAGGAGGCTGCCCAGGGCGATGGCCAGGATCATGGAAGGCCAGGAAAGGCGGTAGGCGGCAAAGAGCATTATCGTCAAAGGTGCTGCACAGCCGAAGCCCAGCAGCAGGCCGAACTGAAAACCTTCCGCTCCGGCGCCTTCCGGGCCAAGGGTGAATGCCACCAGAAAACCAACTATTATAGAAGCGGTGGCAAAAAAAGTGTTGAGGAGGGCGGCCCTGATCTTTTCCTGAACCCCTTTGAAGTTTACCAGAGCGAAAGGCAACCCGAAAAGGAGCCCGGGTAACAACACTCCCAACATGCCGAGATAGGAGTAAAGCGCAAGTTGCAGCGACAGCCACCCTGGAATGAGAATGCCGAAAAAGGCTAGTAGTATGCGCCGGTAGAGGTCCATGACATTGAAAACGCCACTATTACGGATACTGTTCTACACAACTATTCTTTACTTTGGTTGTATTCTTTTACACACCCATTTTAATCCATGAAAGTATTACCTAAAACGCCGGCCCTGCTCTCCGCCCTTCAGTCGTTCGAAACCTTTGATGAGATCGCTCCCGAGGCACTCCAATGGATAATCGACAAGTCGGATTACAAGTTGTACGAAACCGGCGAAAACCTGTTTCAGCCCGGCCAGGCTGTCAACCACATGCAGGTCATCATGAAAGGGCGTTACGTAGTGCGCCTGGAGCAAAATGGGCAAACCCGGGAGCTGGGCGTCTGGGAAGCCGGATACATCACCGGGGTCCTGCCTTTCTCCCGAATGAAAGAGGCTCGCGCTTACGGCCAGGCCCTGGAACCTACCTATATCCTGGAGCTTCACAAACAGTACTTCACGGAAATGGTCAACGTCAGCTATGAGCTCACCCAGGCCCTGGTGGCCGTGATGAGCGACCGCGTCAGAGACTTTACCACCATGCAGTTCCAGAATGAAAAGCTCATGGCCCTCGGAAAACTCTCCGCCGGCCTTGCCCATGAACTCAACAACCCGGCGTCCGCCATGGTCCGTAATGCGGAAGAGCTGTACCGAAAAGTCCATTCCACCCCCGAAAAGTTCAAGTCTATTATCACTATGCGGATCACTCCCGAACAGACGGACGAGGTGAACGCCATCCTGTTTTCCCGGATCGAACAGGCTCAAAACCTGGATCTCTCCCTGATGGAAAGGGAAGAACGCATGGATGATGTCATCGACTGGCTGGACGATCACGGTATAGGAGAAGGAGAAGATATTGCCGAAACCTTCGTGGATTTTGGAGTGACGGTGGACGACCTCGATAACATTCACAACATCGTCGGGGACGACCCCCTCAGCTCCATCATGTGGTGGCTGGAGAGCACCCTCAGCCTGGAGAACCTGGTGAGCGAGATCCAGGAAGCCTCCGGCCGCATCAGCAAATTGGTAAAGTCCATCAAAGATTATTCCCACATGGACCGCGGGGTGGTTATGGAGCCGGTCGATATTCACGAGGGCCTTCGCTCCACCATGATCATGCTGAAACACAAGTTCAAGTCAAAGAATATCAACCTCGAGAAGGACCTGGCTCCGGAGTTGCCAAAGGTCAGTGGCTTTGCCGGCGAACTCAACCAGGTTTGGACCAATCTGGTCGTCAACGCCATCGATGCTATGGGCCAGGGCGGCACCCTCACGGTGCATACCTACCCGGACCGCGAATACGTATGCGTCGATATTACCGACAATGGCGCCGGCATCCCGGAAGACATTCAAACCCGTATATTTGAACCCTTCTTCACCACCAAACCAATGGGTGAAGGAACGGGAATGGGACTGGATATTGTCAAAAAGATATTAAACCGCCACAAAGCGCAGGTCGATGTGGAATCCCGGCCGGGGAAGACGACCTTCAGCCTGTGTTTTCCGGCTTTTAAATAGGAGGTATGAACGAGTGCAAAAGCAAATTTGACGAATCCCGAATCCCGAATTTAACCCGGCTCACAGGAGCGGGCTCCGCCTGTCCTCGTCTCTCGGCCGGGCCTTCGTCCATTGAAACGGGCTTTAGAGGGATAGTTCAAATAAATGTGTCCGGGTTACGTTAACCCGCTGGTTTCCAGGGCAAAGAGGCCCGTCCTCGCTACCGCTCTGCCGGGTAAAAACTCAGAAACAAGGAACAATGAACACTCCCGCTTTAGCTCGCGAAAACGGTTAAAAATCCTGAATCCATGTCAGAAGAAAGAAAGCCCATTATCTTTTCCGTTGACGATGACCCGCAGGTATTGAGGTCATTGAAGCGGGACCTTCGTTCCGAATATAAGAGCGAATACCGGATCATTAGTACGGATTCCGCCAGGGAGGCGCTGGCCTCATTGGTTGAGCTGAAGAAAAAAGGGGAGGAAGTTGCCCTTTTCATTTCGGATCAACGCATGCCTGAAATGCCGGGTGTTGATTTTCTGGAACTGGCCAGGGAAACCTACCCCCGTGCCAGGCGGGTGTTACTGACCGCCTATTCGGATACCGATGCCGCCATCAAGGCTATAAACGATGTGCAGCTCGATTACTACCTGATGAAACCCTGGGATCCTCCTGCCGAGCGCCTTTTCCCGGTCATTCACGACCTGCTGGACGAATGGCAGGCAGGCTACCGGCCGGCATTCCGCGGTATCCGGGTAGTGGGCTATCAATACTCTCCCAAGTCGCACACCCTCAAGGATTTCCTGGCGGGCAACCTGCTGCCCTACCAGTGGCTGGATATCGAAACAAACCCGGAAGCGGAGGAACTGCTCGGCCTGCATGGATTGGACCGGAAGGTACTACCCGTTGTCTTTTTTGAAGACGGCGCCACCCTTGCAGATCCTTCCGTCACCGATGTGGCTTCCCGGGTAGGCCTGCAACCCGCCGCGAGTTCGGAGCTCTACGACGTCGTCATTATTGGCGCCGGCCCTGCCGGCCTGGCGGCAGCTGTTTACGGTGGATCCGAAGGGCTGAAGACCCTGCTGGTGGAAAAAAGGGCGCCGGGAGGGCAGGCGGGCACCAGTTCCCGGATCGAGAATTATCTGGGCTTTCCGAAAGGGCTCAGCGGAGCGGACCTCGCCCGGCGGGCCATTTCCCAGGCTACCCGCTTCGGCATCGAATTTCTTTCTCCTCAGGAAGTGAAAGGCATAGAAACAGATGGAGCCTATAAAACCATCCACCTGGGTGATGGCTCTAAAGTAAACACCAAGGCGGTAGTCATTACGACCGGCGTCGATTACCGGAAGCTGCCCGCAAAGGGAATAGCGGACTTTACCGGCGCCGGCATTTATTACGGCGCCGCTATGACGGAGGCCAATGCCTGCCGCAACAAAAAAGTGTTCATCGTCGGCGGTGGCAACTCTGCCGGACAGGGAGCCGTTTACCTGTCCCAGTTTGCAGAAAAGGTAACCATACTGATCCGCCGGGAGGATCTGACATCGACCATGTCTTCCTATCTCATCGACCAGATCAACAGCATCGCCAATATTGAAGTGCAGGGCCACAGGCAGGTCGTGGAAGCCACGGGTGACGGACACCTGCAGTGCCTGTCGATCGAAAACCTGGAGGACAATACAACTTATGCCGCCGATGCCGACGCCCTCTTCATATTCATCGGCGCCCGCCCGTTCACCGACTGGCTGGGCGGCAATATCCTGCGCACTGAAAAAGGCTACATCAAAACCGGTAGGGACCTGACGCTCGATGAACAATTTCCCCGAATATGGAAAAAGGAGCGGGAACCCTTTTTGCTGGAGACCTGCCAGCCGGGCATTTTTGCCGCCGGCGATGTGCGTTCCGGCGCCATGAACCGGGTAGCATCGGCAGTAGGGGAGGGGGCGATGGCCATCAAGTTTGTGCATGAATACCTGGCCGAGGTGTAATTTTGTAAGCTTGACAAATCTCCGGCAGGCTGCTCCTCCGAAAACTTGTCAGGCCTTTACAGCATCTTCGTACCAAAGACCTCATCCACAGCGCCAAATCCGGTTCCGGTTCGGAATACTCATTGAGGGTAATGGGGTTCTGTGCTCTGATGATGGCTTTTTTATGAAAGTTAAGGATAAACCATTCGTTTAGCCGGTCAACACAATCGGCATGTGGGCTGTTAATAGGGCTCATTTCGATTATTTCTCCATCTATTAGTTCGACGCGGGCGCCTTTGCCGAAGACATTGGCTTCGGCCATGCGGTGATAATCTTCTACTTTGAAGCGGTATGTTTTCAGGCGAGGTTCGGCCTCAACGGTCGTATTCATAGCTCAGGATTTTCTTTTTGGAAAAAGATCTTTAACTGCAACCCGGCCGAACAAAGCTGTTTCCATAGTTTCGTTCAGCAGGTAAGTATTTTTATTCCGGTAGGTATTTTCCCAGGGCTGGGTATGGATTTCAACGCATTGCTGGTTAATATCCATTATCCACACTTCTCTTATTCCTGCTTTAGCGTAGTTTGGGAGCTTGATGCGTTTGTCTGTGTCAAGGGTGGAATCGGCGACTTCTATCAGGAGCAACGCATCCTCGGGCAAAGGGTGAGCATCTGCATAAAAATCCTCCCGCATTTTTAATACCGCAATATCCGGTTCAGGCTCTGAAAGGTTATCAAGTGTAATTGGATCCTGAACACTGATAATGAATTCATCTCCCAATAACTTGTTCAGGAGCCGGTTCAGCCATTTGACCGTCCCGGCATGGGGGCTATTAGTAGGGCTCATATCAAAAATTTCTCCGTCTATCAGTTCAACGCGCGTTTCATTAAACAGGCCCGCCTCGCCCATGCGGTGGTATTCCTCCACGGTGAAGCGGTGTTTTTGAATGGAAATTTCAGCCTTATCTATGGTTTTACTACCGTCCATAACTTGTCGCATGAATTTTAAAGATACATAAAATTGAGTTCCTGTTCAACCAGAAAGTGTTCTTCCGGGATGGCGATCACAAAACGGCAATTTTTATAAAAATAACCGCTTACCCTCGGTAAAGGCTTACCTTGCCTGTAAAAAATCATGCGAGTTCTTGTAAGCATCACCCTTTTATTAGCCACCCAAACTTTATCGGCACAAAATCAGCAACCCTGCAGCACGGAAGCCTACCGACAGTTCGATTTCTGGGTTGGCGACTGGACGGTTTACAAAACCGGCACCGATACGCTGGCCGGCCACAATTCGGTCCGCCGGATACTTAATTCCTGCGTGATCGAGGAGAACTGGACGAGCGCTTCCGGCTGGCAGGGCAAGAGCTTTAACACTTACAACCCCGTTGACTCCACCTGGAACCAGGTTTGGGCCGATCAGTCGGGCGCCACCTACCACTTCTCCGGCCGCAGAACGGGGAATGTCATGCAACTGTCCGGTGAGACTATCACCCTGAAGGGGGAGCACCTCCTCTTCGGCCTGGCCTTCCATTACGATCCGGAAAAGGACACCGTCCGCCAGGTGTGGAAGATGTCTAAAGACGAAGGCGAAAACTGGAAGGTGGTATTCGATGGGACGTATGTGAAGGAGTAAAGGGAAGTGGGAAATCGGAAGGCGGAAGTGCCTACTGGTTCCGCCTTCCCATTTCCAATTTGGATCAGACTTTTATAAAGATCCGCTTTCGGTACAGCACCCACGCCAGCGCCAGAAAAAACAACACGTTGGTGATGGCGAAGGCCAGTGAAGCATTCACCGGCGAAAAGAAAGGCGTAAAAAAGGTGTCATATACCCATCCTTTAACGGTTTGCCGGCTTCCGGCGGCCGTTATCCATCCTATGGTGTACATCAGCTTGGCCACGAATCCGGAAAGGATGAAAACGAACAGCGCATTGGTGCCGTAGATGACGAATGGCCGTGCCCAGCGCCGGTGGCCCAGAATGTCGATCAGCCAGTACACTACGCCCAGGAAGAGCAGCGCAAGGCCTCCGGTATAGGCTACATAAGAACTCGTCCATATCTGCTTGTTGATGGGAAAGGCCAGATCCCAAACCAGCCCCAGGGCTGCCAGCATGGCCCCGGCGGCGAGCATACCGGTAGCCTTGTGGTAGGGGCCTCTTCGGGTGCGCAGCCATTCGCCGGTGAGCATGCCGCTGATGCCGGTAACTATGGCCGGCAGGGTACTGAGCAGACCTTCAGGATCCCAGGTTTTCGACTGGCTCCAGAGGTGGTTGGAGGAGAGCAGCAGGCGGTCCAGCCAGGCGCCCAGGTTGGTTTCTGCCTCCAGGTTGGGCGCCTGGCTTCCTGGTACGGGAACCAGGGCCATCAGTGCCCAGTACACCAGCAGCAACCCAATACCAGTGAAGAGCTGCGCCCGCCAGCCGGTGCGCAGAAAAAGCAAGGCACAGATGGCGTAAACGATAGCGATGCGCTGCAACACGCCCGGTATGCGCAGGTGGCTGAAGTCGTAAATGCCCCAGCCGGTGAGGGCCATTGCCAGCGCCGCACCTAAAGCTAGGTAGAGAAACCGCCTTGCCCAAACCAGCCGTTGCGGTTTCTGCCCCAGGCAAACCGCCCGGCTGAAAACAGAAAGGGTGAAAACGCCAAGCAGGATATAATGCAACACTTTGCGGGCCGGAGGCGCCTCCGCCGACATGCCGAATTTGGGAAAAGCCGCCATAAACACGCCCAGCCCGAAAAGGATGGCTGCCCGAAGCAACGTCTTGCGGACAAGGGCCGCCTGCGGCTGCCCCCGATACTTGCTCAGGGCCAGCGGAATGGCGACTCCGACGATGAAAAGGAAAAACGGAAAGATCAGGTCGGTGGGGGTGCAGCCGTGCCAGTGGGCGTGCAATAGCGGTGGATAAACGTTTGACCAGCTGCCCGGGTTGTTGACCAGGATCATGCCGGCAATAGTGAGCCCGCGGAAGGCATCGAGGGACAAAAGGCGGTTGCTGAGTGGTTTTTCTGGCATAAGATCTTAGCTTGGTGGAAGATAAATTTATTTTATTAGCAGGACTTGAGTGCATTTAAGCCCGATAAATTTCAGCAGTTTCCGGAAAAGGGAACCGGAGTTGCGTTGTTGCCGAAGGCAGAAAAGGGGAGTTGTAACCCCTTCCGGCTTTCTCCCGTCCTACATTTCAGGCTGTTGATCCAATTACTTCCGATAATGGCGGATCTTCCCTTTGTTTTGAGCAACACTTTGAAAGGCGCGTTGTCTATTAGAAGCGACAACTGTTAATATCAATCTAATTAACCAAAATAATCGCACGTATGAAAAAATGGCCCATTATGATGCTGGCCCTGAGCCTGTTGGTTTCCGCAACCCTCTTTGCGCAGGGATCTAGAAAAACCATTGAAACCGGTGAATTCACTTCTATCGGCCTCGGCCTGCCAGTCACAGTTCACGTGATGAAAGGCCCCAACAAGGTTGAAGTCGAAGGACCGGCGAGTGCTGTTGAAAAGATGAAGTTCGAAAACGAGAAAGGCAGCCTCAATATCGAGCGGGAGGAAAAGATGAAATCCTGGAAAGGCAACGGGGTTACCGTTTACGTTACTATGCCCAATATCTCCGGGCTGGCCATCGGTGGCTCGGGTTCGATAATCGTCAAGGATGAATTCAACGAACTGGGAGACCTGAACCTGTCTATCGGCGGCTCCGGTGATATCGAGATCGCCGGCAAGGCCAAAAATGTCAAGGTCAGTATCGCCGGCAGCGGTGATGTAAAGGCTTCAGGCCTCAGCGGCAACAAGTGTGAGGTCAGCATCGCCGGCAGCGGTGATGCCAAGGTCGGCGAAATGAAAGCCCTGGAAGTATCCATCGCCGGCAGCGGGGATGTTGGCTATAAAGGCGAACCCAAAGTCAGCAAGAGCATCGTCGGCAGTGGCGGAGTGAAGAAGATGTAGGCAGAATTTTTAGGGCTGGCCGAGGCCTCTGGAAGCCCCTGCGGGTACTCGCTCGCAGGGGCTTTGAGTTAACCGGGGAAGCAATTTTAATCAGCGGTTTATCGAATTTTGACGAATTGCTGTACAATAAATTTACCCCCCGAACTAAGCCGGATGGTATATATTCCATCCGCTAAGCTCTCCAGCGAAATGGTTTCCTGTAAAGCATTGGCGAACCCTGGCCGGTGCAGATTTCTTACCCTTTGGGCTAATACATTGAAAATTTCAATGTTTATTTCGCCTATTGGATCATAAGATTGGAGATCGAAGGCCAGCATATCCTGGGCAGGGTTGGGGTAAAGAGTCAGGCTTGCGTCGAGGTGGGCGTCCCGGAAGGAGGTAATCTCGGGGAGGTAACCCCGGCAAGCCATTGCATTATTCGAGACATTCTCCCAAAAGAAAAAGCCCGGAACACTGCCGCCGATGTAATCCATATCCCCATCGCCGCCAATGTCTATCCAGTCCCCTAAAGCGTAGCTGTCAAATCCTGGCGGCGGGGGTGGATCGTTTGCCCACCAGGCTACCGGGGGCTTATTGAAATCCGGGCTATTGGGTGTTCCTGTGTTTTCCAGGAATGCTAGAGGTGTTTCGAGCCCCTGGTAATGGAGGAAAATATCCGGGTCGCCGTCACCATCGATGTCTATGAACTCGAACGGGTCCATCTGTGGCGATTGCAATTGGGGAATACCGAAGGGGTAGGATTCTACATATACGAAATCAGGGGCTGCATCGTCGCCGGTGTTTTCGAAATATTCGACATTTGTGCCAATAATGCCCCCATCAACCACTACAATGGCTTCGGTGGTATCGTCAAGGTCAAAATCTACTAAGCGGAGGACAGACAGGGGCGTTTCATTCAGTCCGAAGGGGTTAGGGACAGGGGATGCATGCCAGGGGAATTGAGTAGCCAGCGGGCCGGGAATTAATGCTGTCAGAAGGCTCCCCTTCCACCGAATGGCCCACATGAAGGTTAAAGCCAGTGATCACAATGGTTGGCTTTATCGGATTATTATCAATGCTGTCCGGATGAAACAGCACCAATCCTCCACGCACCCCATAGATCATTCCACCGCTTTGGGTTTCAATGAATGTCCGGGAATAACTGGCCGGTTGCAGGTGGAAGGGTTCGAAATTTTCAAAGGCACCGGTTCGCGGATCAAATTTTGACAGCCCCTGAAAATTGGTGAGCCAGAGATTCCCCTGTTTATCTTCCAGGATATTGGTAACGTTATCGTTTTTAAGGCCATCCTTCGAACGCCATACGGAGAATTGCCCGGATTCTAACTGATAGCGGTTCAGGCCACCGGTAGTGCCGGCCCAGAGATTTCCCTGCCTATCTTCATAAAGATCCCAGATGTTGTTGTTGCTGAGGCCATTCGGGTTTCTGGGATCGTGAAAAAATCGAATGAAGTTGTCTTTTTCTTCATCGAATTGGTTCAGGCCATTGTTCGTGCCAATCCATATTTTCCCGTCCCGCCCTTCAAAAATGACCCATATCCAGTTATTGCTTAGGCTGTGTGGATTGCCATCTTCGTGAAAATAAGGAACGAATTTGTTTTGCCGGGAGTCAAATCGGTTCACCCCATTCAGGGTGCCTGCCCACATCCTTCCCCGGGAATCTTCGAAAAGGCAGGAAACATCGCGGTGGCTAAGGCCAAAGGAGCCTTTTTCGTCTGGCTGGAAGTGAATACCCGAAAAAGGGGCATCGGGGTATTGTAGATTGCTCTTGTCCGGGTGGAATCGGTAAATGCCATTGCGCGTTCCCAGCCAGATCCGGCCCTTTTGATCCTTCCGTATAGCCCAAATTTGATTGCTCTGTGGATTATCGGGCTGCTCCCAATGCCGGGTGATTCCTTCTTTTCGGTCCCAGAAATACAAACCGCTGCCATCGGCGCCGATCCAAAGGTTGCCGTCTTCCGTTTCCTCCAGAGCTTTAACCAGATGTGTTTCTTTACCCTTTTCATTGGAGAGAGGATGATAAAAAAAAGTTTTTCGGTGTTTATTCCAGTAATTTATTCCATTTTCCCAGGTGCCGATCCACATTCCGCCGTCGCGGTCTTCAAACATGCACGAGATGCTGTTGGTGCTCAGGCTGCGTTCATTATCAGATTGATGTTGAAAGTGATGGATCCGGCCGGTTTTCGGTTCTATCTGAAATAGCCCTATTTGGCTACCTAACCAAAAGTTGCCGCCACTATCTTCCAGTATGGCAGTGATATTGTTTTGGTTATAGGGAGCTTTAGGGCCTGAAGGTAAGCGGTGTACTCTATTTCGTTCGGGATCGATTTGGCAGATGCCGCCAAATTTAGCGCCTACCCAAAGCTGGCAATGGCTATCTTCATACAGGGTAGAAACCCAACTACCGCTTATTGTATTGGTATCCCCTTTCTCCCACTGGTAATGAATAATTCGATTCCCTGGTTGTACAATTCCGAAAAGCCCGTCGTCTTTGGTGCCTACCCATATATCTCCCCTATGGCCTTCCAAAATACATGACACCCACACCTTTTCCTTTCCACCGTTAATGGATATGGGGTCGAAAACTTTTTTCACTCTGTCAAATATAAAGAGGCCGTTTGAGGTTCCTACCCACAATTTTCCATTTCGGCTTTCGCATAATGCCTGTATAGAATAGTTGATCTTTTGTTCTCCTCCGTCTGGTGTGAAATGGAAAAACCCTTGTCTTTTTTTGTCAAAAAGGCCGAGGCCGGCAGAAGTGCCCACCCATAATTTTCCCTGTTTATCAACCAACACCTTCCAAACATTATTATCGCAAAGGCTGGCGGGGTCATCCGGATCGTGTTTAAACACCACAAATTCGTACCCGTCAAAACGATTCAACCCATCTGCGGTCCCAAACCAAAGGAAACCCTGGCCATCTTGTTCAATGCAACGGACCATGGATTCGGAAAGCCCGTCCTGGATGGAAAACCGGTCGAACTGAAGGGGTTGAGTAAAGAGAAAGACGCAATACAATTGAAGTAGTACAGAAGGGAAATAAAAGGAGATATGTTGGATCAACGGAGGCATGCATTGGATATTAGCAACCGGAATACATAACTTTAAGGTAGAAACATTTAAACAATACTGCAAGGTGCCATCAATGGAACAGAAGCTTATTCCATTAAAATACGGGTGTCAGAGGAGCAGGTAGAACGTTGGACATGCACTTGCCCTTATGATTACGGGCCTGTCTGTAAGCATGTGGCGGCAGCCTTGTATGAAGTGCGAAAAAAGGAATATGGCTATTAACTGATCCTGCTCCACCCCTTCAGCTTTTTCCCAAACTTTTCATCGTACCACTTGATGGGATGGTGCTCCGGCCGTTCCAGGCGGGGGTCGTCATCGAGGATGCGGGCGGCCACCTCGCGGGCCGTTTGCAGAATGCGGCCGTCACGGGCAAGGTCGGCGATGCGGAAGTTGAGGATGCCGCTTTGCTGGGTGCCTTCGATGTTGCCCGGCCCGCGCAGGCGGAGGTCGGCCTCGGCGATCTCGAAGCCGTTGTTGGTGCGCACCATGGTCTGTATCCGCTCCTTGCTTTCGTTGCTCAGCTTGAAGCTCGACATCAGGATGCAATAGGATTGTTCAGCGCCCCGCCCTACGCGGCCCCGCAACTGATGGAGTTGCGACAGCCCGAACCGTTCCGTATTCTCGATGACCATTACCGAGGCGTTGGGCACGTTCACCCCCACCTCGATGACCGTGGTGGCCACCATGATCTGGGTTTTGCCCTCGGCGAACCGCTGCATCTCCATATCCTTATCGGCTGGCTTCATGCGGCCGTGGACGATGCTGATCTGATAGTCCGGCGCAGGGAATTCCCGTTTCAGGGCCTCGTATCCTTCTTCCAGGTTTTGCAGGTCCAGCTTTTCGGATTCCTCGATCAGAGGATAGACGACATACACCTGCCGGCCCTTGGCGATCTCCTGACGCATAAAGCCGATCACCCGCATGCGGTGGTTCTCGGTTTTGTGTAGGGTTTTGATCTCCTTGCGGCCCGGAGGCAGTTCGTCGATGACGGACACGTCGAGATCGCCGTACAGGGTCATGGCCAGGGTGCGGGGGATGGGCGTGGCGGTCATGACCAGGATATGAGGGGGGCAGGGAGCGCTTTTTTTCCACAACCGCGCCCGCTGGGCCACACCGAAGCGGTGTTGTTCATCGGTGATGGCCAGCCCCAGGTTTTTGTATTGCACCGGCGCTTCGAGCAGCGCGTGGGTGCCAATGAGAATATGGATGTCTCCGGAAGCCAGCAGTTTCAGCAGTTCCTTCCGCTTTTTGCCCTTGACGCTGCCGGTGAGAAAGCCAACATTGATGCCCAGCCCCTTTACGTATTCACTGATGGAGTTGTAATGCTGCTGGGCCAGGATCTCGGTCGGCGCCATCATACAGGCCTGAAAGCCGTTGTCGATGGCCATGAGCATACACATCAGCCCCACGACGGTTTTGCCACTGCCGACATCTCCCTGAAGCAGGCGGTTCATCTGAACGCCCGAGCCCAGGTCGCGGCGGATCTCCCGGATCACCCGTTTCTGTGCGCCGGTCAGCTCGAACGGCAGCTTCTCCTTGTAGAAAGTGTTGAAGTAATGCCCAATCGTTTCAAAAACGAAGCCTTTGATGGCGTCTTTCCGGCGCCGGCGGATCTGCAGCAGGCGGAACTGCAGAAAGAAGAGCTCCTCGAACTTCAGCCGGTTGCGGGCACTTTGGAGCTCCTGCTCATCACGGGGAAAATGAATGCCGCGCAGGGCTTCATAGCGGGAAGGGAAGCGGAATTTTTTGATGAGGTAATCCGGCAGGTTTTCAGGCGTATCTGCCGGACGTATCTTTTCGAACAGGGCTTTGGCGATCCGCCGGCGGGTGCGGGAGTCGATCCCTTTGGTATTGAGTTTATCGGTGCTGGAATAGACCGGGGCGAAGGTGGCGGCTTTCTGAATGTTCTCCTGGCTGGCCAGTTCCATTTCAGGGTGCGGTATGCTCAGCTGTCCCCGGAAGCTGTTGACCCGGCCGTAGATGACGTACTCTTTACCAACTTCCAGCTGCTTTTCCAGCCAATGTACTCCTGAAAACCAGACCAGGTCGATGGCGCCGGAATCGTCGCGGAAACGCCCTGCCAGCCGCCGCTTCCGGCCCTCTCCCACGGTGCTCAGCCGGCGCAGGACACCCCTTAGCTGCACTTCACCGCTCTGCTCATCCAGGTCGCGTATCCGGTGGAATTGAGTCTTGTCGATATACCGGTGCGGGAAGTGTTGCAGCAGGTCGCGGAAGGTGAAAATGCCGAGTTCCTTTTGCAACAGCTCCGCCCGTTTCGGGCCGACGCCTTTGAGGTATTCTATGGAGGTGTCGAGGAGGGTCATGGGGCCATGGTTGGATGGTTAGAGGATTGTTATTTTGTTATGCGAATCCAGAGCTAAATGGGGGCGATTTGACTACCGACGCCGGCCGGATACTTAGATATTGTGCCGTTAGGTACAAAATATCGGTAAAAAAATGGTGAAAAATGAACCTCCGTGCCGTAGGTACGGCACATCGGCGTTGGCCTGATCGCTATGTCCCGTACCTACGGCACGGGTCGTCCCTAACTCGGGGCCACGTCTTCCGATATGTCGTCCCTACAGGACGTTTTAGCTCTGGATTCGCATATTGTTATATTGTTGGATTGTTTCCTGGCTACCCGAATCCACGAATCTCTGGAAACAAATAATTGCAAAAATAACAACTTTTTGGTAATAGGCATGGAACTACTTTAGCAAAAAATTGTTGGCAATGAATATCGGTAATCCGGAGGCAGGCATTTCTCCTTGAGAAAGCTTTTGATTTGTGCTATATTTGCCGACCTTGCGAAAAGAGAAGACGAAACCATGGAATCGAAAAGACAATTACAGGTGGCAGAACTGATCAAGCGGAATTTCAGTGTGGTATTGCAGAATGAAGGCACCTATATCTATGGCGCAGAGCCTCTGGTTACGGTCACTCAGGTGAAAGTGACGCCGGATTTCAACCTGGCCAAAATATACCTCAGCGTTTACAATACCGACCACAAGCAGGGGGTGTTGCTCGAACTGGAAGAGCACCTCACCCGGCTCAAACAATCGCTCACCGGCCGCATTCGCAAACAGGTGCGCCGCATTCCGGATATCGCCTTTTTCCTCGACGATACCCTCGATGAGATGTACCGCCTCAACCAGTTGTTCGACCGGCTGCACGAGGAGAAGCAGATGGGGGAGGAGGAGGAGTGAATTAGTCTGTTTATACATGCGTAATCCGGAATTTTCGATGAGACTGTCTCAAAAGATTAATCAAAATATTGCCTCAAAATAATATTCTGCCCTAGCTGCCCGTCCGGTTCTCCCCTTCGGGGAGTTAGAGGGGCTGGGACGGGCAGCAAAACATTATTTTGGATCCTTTTTCAAGTAATTACTTTTGAGACAGCCTCATTCAAACCAAGGGCAGGTTGAAATATGGCCTTTGTCCGAAACATTTTCAGGCCGAGGGCCTGCATTTCCCCGGCAAAGCTGGCATATTTCCCCGCAGGAGGTATTACTATTTTCAGGGTGAATAGATGGAAATACCCTCAACTTTCGATGTGCCGGTATTTATCTGGAAATTAATTCCAATGCTTTTGTAGTCATAGGAATTGCCATTCTGTTCATCTTCATTCCCATAAGCATTTCTTACTTCATCCAGAGTGCTGCCGATACCAATTCCCTTCCCGGTAATACCCTGGAACGGATTTTCCAGAGCAATTAGCACAACCGGGTCACTGTCCGTTTTTAAAATATTGCTTCCATGAAGATAGAAGGTGATCCCTTTGGTTTCTTCTTCGACGGGGTGAAAAATATTATTTCCGACAATAAGAGGGCCATACTCAGTAAAATCGTATTGCTCCATATCCTTGATCGAACCCCAAATTTCTCCCAGAGAAATATTGCCGGCCCCTTCTCCCGGAAAGATGTTGACGGGCAGGACGACTTCAATAGTTTTTTCTGCTATATCTTCCTGCTCATTGTTGCCGGCGGCCAGTTGGATGGTGTACCGGCCTGTTTCACTAAAGATATGAATGGGGTCCCTTTCCGACGACGTATTCCCATCGCCGAAATCCCATTCGAAAATCGTAGCATTTTCGGACTTGTTGGTGAACAGGACCTCTTCTCCAGCCTCCGGATTGTCATTGCTGACATCAAAGAACGCCATTACCTGCGGTGCCGGTGGCATGGGATCTTCTTTGTCACACCCAAAGGAGAGAAGAATCGATAAAGCGGCCAGGCAGAAAATTAATTTTCTCATGACTTTTGTTTTTTGATTGAGAATGAATGCTTTCCTTTCTGTCTGTATATACCCTGGAAAGAAAAAAGTAAGTCCGTTTTTGAAAGAAATTACTCCACCAGCACAAAAGGCGCCCAGAAATACGGGTCCGCATACTTCTCTCGCATCTCTGCCTGCGCCTCCCGGAAGGCCTCCCGGATGGACAGGCCATTCAGGCATTTCTCATAAAAAGCGGTCATGAATTCCACGGTTTCTTCCCCGTCGCGGATATTCCAGAGGGTGAGCAGGAGGTAGTCCACTCCGGCCATTTTGAAGGCCCGCTGGAGGCCATAAACGCCTTCGCTGCCGCGGATGTCACCCAGGCCGGTCCTGCAGGCGCTGAGCACCGCCAGTTGAGTGCCGGAAAGGTCGAGATTGGCGATTTCGTAGGCGGTGAGAATGCCGTCTTCCCGGTTCGGGAGGAAAAGCCCTTTTTCCCAGGCCAGGTTGGAACTGGCCAGAGCCAGGCCGGAGCGTAGGAGTGGATTGAGGGATCGTTGGAACAATGCCCGGGCATTGTTTTCGGAAATGCTGTCCGGCCTGCCCCTTTGACTGTCGTCATCGAAAAAATAGCCGTGGGTAGCCAGATGGAGGATTTTGGGGGAAACTTCCGCTCGTCCAAGGGTTTTGAACAATTCTTCGGAGGCGCTATACCCGGAAAGAACACTGCAACGGACGCCTCCGTCCCGAAGAAGGTGGCTGACGCGCTCAACCTCCGGCAAGGTATGATATAGCGTATCGAAGCGGATGCTTCGGCTGGAATCCCGGACGGTATTCCAGCCCCGTTCTTCCGGCTCTTTCCGGGGTGGTGTTCCAGGCGTGGAAAGCGGCTCTTCCCGGAGCAGCTCCGGCGGTGTGGCATCGTATGAAATACCACCAAAGAGGGCGGCAGCGGGCCATTGGACACCAGGCGTATCCTCTTCCACCAGTTTTCGGGTACTGCTCAGCTGTATCAACTGATGCCGGTTCGCCAGAAAGGAGGAGGGGTCAGGCCTTAAAGCCGGAAAGGCAATGCGGTGCAGCAGGCCGGCCGGAGCGTAATAGACGGTGTGAACACCCTCCAGCGCTTCCTCCATCGGTTGCCAGATGAGGCGGTAGAGCTCCGGAGTGTAGAGTTCGTGGATATATCTTTGGGTGGGATAAACTTCCCGGGAGAGCCGCTGGTTGAGCTGCTTCTCTTCAAAAAGAAGAATCATTTTAGGATAGTCAAAATCTTTGCGAAGCACCAGGGCGCAATACAGGAAACTGTCTTTAGCTTCCGGATTGGGGAAGGCCAGGAATTCAATGGCAGCTTCGTCTTCTGCCAGGGCCTGTCTGATTTCCGGCCAGCTTACCTTCCGGCGAACCTCCCGGAATGCTCTGGAGCCTTGGGTTAACCTGCGTTCTATAGAGCCGGCGGCTTGCTCCAGGCTGTCCATTTCCCCAGGGGAACAGGTTCGGGAAATGAGGGGCTGGCTGTACTGAGCGGCGATTAATTCCTTGAGCTTAACCCAATTTTCATATTGCAGGGCCAGGCTGGTATCCGGGTTTTTTCGAAGGGCCTCCAGGATGTTTTCTGAGTTGTTGAGCAGCATACCCTTGAGCGCCAAAGCATCGTCGTAAATCATGCCCTGAGCCTGCGGCGTTTCCTTTTTTGCCTTCAGGGTGAAATTCTGGTAGATCTGAAAATCTTTTTCGACAGATGCCAGAAAGCGTTCTCTTTCCCATTCGTTGAAGGTGCCGAAATGCCGTTCTATCTCATCGTGCAGGATGGCATTGGCTTCCTGAAAATATTTAAATGCAGTGGAGTAGTTCCCTCTTTTGTCACATAAGATGCCGTAGTTTTTGGTGACGAAGCGGCGCTCTCGGTGCCTGGGGCCGAAATTGGAGAATTTATTCGCCAGGGCGATCTGCATGAGGGAATCCGCAACGTCATATTGCCCTTGTTCGTAGTAAATAGAAGAAAGGTCGTTTATGTGATTCCCATACCGGGAGTGCTCTTCTCCGAAAACAGCAGCCGCTATTTCCAGGGCCTCCAGGGAATATTGCAGGGCTTTGTCGTATTGCCCCAGGTATTTGTAGCCGCTGGCCAGAGAACTGGTGTAGTAGGCGTATAATCCATGGTTTTCCCCATAGGCTTCTTTCGCCAGCTGATGGACCTGCTCATAGTAGCTTACAGCCTTTTCGTATTGGCCCATACGCTCGCAAATGATACCGATCTGGTAAAGGGTTCCCGCCATATCAACTTTACTGTCCGGGCGGGTTTGCAACAGGTTGTCTTTGGCAGCTATGGCATATTCCAACGCTCGTTCATAAAGGTGTGCATTGGAATAAAAAGCAGCCAGTTGGTTCAAGGCGACACCAAAGTAGTAGCTTTCCTTACCCTCGTATTCTTCTACCAGCGCCCGGGCCTCTTCCAGGCACTGCCATGCCTCTTCCTGCATTCCGATGCGGGGATATAGGACGGCGAGGTTCCAGAGCGTTTTGGCGTAATTCAGGGCAGTCGTGTTGTCTTTGGGTTTCGGTTTTATTTTCAGAGACTCCTGGTAAAGCTCCAGCGCCTTTTTCTGGAGCCCCAGTATTCTGTAATTGTAGCCCAGGTTATTCAAAATTTCAGCATACATAGCTGGATGGCTCTCCCTGTAAGGCCGGGCTAGTTCCAGCGCCTGCTCCAGGACAACTCTTTCTTCCCGGTGCCGGCTTTGTTTGGAAAGCGCTACCCCCCAGTTGCTCAGGGCCTTGATGTATTTCGGGTCTGTCTCTTCATATTCTTCCGAGCAGGCGGCTTTGGCGGCCTGGGCAGTCAGGAAGAAAGCATGTAAGTCCTGGTTGGAGAAATGGACTTCGGCTAAAGCATACAAGCTATCACACAATTGGGCGGCCATAAAATTGGGGCATAGGAGCAATAATGCCCATACCGTATTTCTGAAACTTTTGGGTAGATTCATAAAACTGTCTTTTTTAAGGTTGGTTCAACCCTGCCGGGCCAGGAGAAACAAGGCTTTCCGGCAGAGGCTGAACTCATTCTACTGGATGATTAATTTTCGGGTATAAGCCCGCTTCCCATCCGCCACCTGCAACAGGTAAGTGCCTTTGGGATATCCGTGCAGGTTCAGCACCTTTTCTCCACCGGTGCGCCAGGTTCCTTCCCACAGTTTGCTGCCCTGAAGGCTGAAAACGGTGATCACCCAGCCTTTTATCGGTTGATCTGCACGGAGGTAAAACCGGCCGGAGGAGGGGTTGGGAAAAACCACGGACTGCAGGCTTGCCTCGTGGTTTTTTAACCCGACCAGCAATTCAGCTGTGGCGGTGGCCGAACACCCGTTTTCATCGGTATAGTTATAACTGATGGCCTGTGTGCCCCCGCCGGCGGTGGCCGGATCGAAGAAGAAAATGCTGCCCGACTGGCTTACGCCCGGCCCGGAGTACACTCCTCCGGTGGGGAACCCTCCTGTCAGTTCTACCAGGCCTGTAGAGCCATCGATAGTATCCGGCAGGGATAAGGTTACTTCCGGCAGGGGGTTGACGGTAAAAGCCAGGGTGTTCGACATAGCAGGATTGTTGAGGGTGCAACCTGCCGAAGAAAGAAGGGTGCATTCCACTTCATGATCCCCCTGTTCAGGAGCCAGATACAGGGTGGGGCTGTTTTCTCCTGCCGGTTCACCATCCAGTAGCCATTGGAAAACCGGGCTGGCCCCTCCATTGATCGGAATGGCGGTAAATATTACCTCTTCACCCTGGCAGGTGCTGGTAGCCGATGCTTCAATTTGCACGCTCACATTGGAGAGTGGGTGGACGGTAAGCTCCGCTGCTTCCGTTTGCACACTGCCCCCCAGCTCGTCTGTTACCACACAGGTATATGCTCCGCTATCTCCGGTTTGGACATTGGAGAGAGTCAACTGCTCAGCGGTGGCGCCGGGAATGTCCTGCCCGCCTTTCTGCCACTGGTAGCCAAGGCCGTCGCCTTCGGCGCTCGTGGAAAGCAGGACATCCTCTCCTTCGCAGGCTTCCGGGCTGGCTACTGGCTGCATGATGACCTGCGGCAAGTGATACTCGTAAGCACCCATGTCCACGCTACTGTTTCCATCCCCATTTCCGTCGGAGATGCGGGGAGCGCCGGTGATGTCAGTGTTTTCGTTGGCTGCCTCGTTGTCACCGGCGTCGATGCAGGGGGAGGAGGCGAGGAGGCGGAAGTCGTTGTTGGCAGGTGAGAAGAACAGGGGAGCTGCGGAAATATTGCCAGCTCCTTCCTGAAGTTCAGGGAAGTTTGAATTAGTGATAAAGGTTTGTCCACCTCCATAGTATTCTATACCGGGAGTTCCATCTCCCCAGAAGATTGAATTGGCAATAGCCACTGTGGCGGAATCTCCGGATGTAATGGCAGTAAGTCCATTGTTGTAGAAAGTATTATTTATGAGCAGGGGAGAGGTGTGGCTCAACCAGGGGGTGAAAAATGTTCCCCAGGGAGCTTCAGCCTTAAAGGAAGCAGCGTTGTTAAAAATGACATTGTTCTCGATCCGGGGGTTGGCGTATGCCCATGATTTGTGGATGGTAAAGTTGCCCTCGGTGATATCGCCATTTGCGTAACTACTGATCGCTAACCCGTCATTGTATCGAATTACATTATTCAGGATGACAGGCTCTGCATAAGCGTAATCTTCGGGGAAAAAACCATTCCAGGATGAAGGGTTGCCTCCAATTGCTCTGATGTTTATCCCGCCCTGATCATTGTTTTCAATATAGTTTCCTTCGATGGTAGGGCTGGCGTAGCCATTATTGTCATAGCAAACTGCTTCACACAAAACTCCCCATCCCTGATTTTCTTTTATTGTACACTGCCTTATTATCCCTGAGGCATCAGATACAACACCTACCCATGCTACTCCGTAGTTTTCATTATTTCGAATGATGGAATTTTCAATAACGATATTGTCATGTTCTGCAGTAATACCAGTTTCAGCAAACTCTACAATACAATATTTCATTTGAACATTTGAATTGGAGTTTCCCGATTCCAGTACAATTCCATCCCAGGCGCCTGGCCTGCGTTGATAAGGCAGCGTTGAAAACAGAATGGAGTCGGTGGCGGCACCTTCGGCGATCAAAGTTCCCAACACCTGGAACGAAGCACTATAGATAGAATCTGTATTGACGAGCACCTGTACTCCAGGTTCGATAACCAGGGATTGCCCTTCGGGTATGACTATATCGCTGGTGAGTACATAAATTCCAGGGCAGTCTTTCGTCCAGACTCCACTCACTTCTCCACTAACGTATTGTACGGTGGGTGGGTACTGAAATTCTCCGGGAATACTATCTGTTCCCAGGCTGGTGGAAACCACAATAGGGCTTCCGCTTCCGATCCAATCTGTTGGGGCGGTAAATTGTATCAGGGTATCTGTCCACTGCAGAATGTCATTAGCAGGAATTATCTGCCCTCCGGCCATAGCCATTCCATCTGTGCCCAGATACAACCCTTCTATTGTAACCGTGGTTTCGGGCCCGCAGGTTGGTTCTGCAAAATATTGGATAATAACTGTTTCCAGGACGAAGGAGGCCGCCTCAGAGGTATTCCCGTAAGCCCCCATATTGATGCGCCCGCCATTGGGTTGAGGCTCATGGCTAAAGTCATCCTCCGGGTCTCCTTTGTCGATACAGGGAGAAATTGAGTGAAGGTGGTAATCCTCCGTATAGCGGTTGACAAACACCGGATTGGTATTGATATTTCCTGTTCCAGTCCAGCCATCCTGAATATTCGAGTAGGTTATATCGCTTGATTCTGCAGTTATTCCCGGATCTTCCGGGGCTACATTTCCCCAAAGGATGCAGTTTCTCATCCTTATGGGCCAACCGTTAAAGGCGAAAACGCCTCCGCCCCTGGTGCGGGCTTCATTGCTTACAATAGTGCAGTTGATGAAGGTGGGGCTTTGGCTGTTTGTAATATAAATGCCACCGCCTTCTAAATTAGAGTAATTGCGGGCTAGAAGGCAGTTCCTGACAATGGCGTCAGCAGTTCCCGAACGGCTGTGGATGCCTCCTCCGGAAGAGTTGTTGCGAATAATGCAACCTTCAATGATGCCATCGGTGGATTGCAGGAAAAGGCCCCGGGTGTTGTTTTCAATTATACAGTCCTGCACTTTTGGCGACCCGCTGTCCAGGCTGATGCCGGCGGAAGAAGCATTGACGATCCTGAAGCCCTTGATCACTGTTCCCTGGCCTTCTCCCTGGTGGGCGTAGAAGCCGTAGAGGTTTTCACCTTCTGCGTCAATGGTGGTGAGCGCTGCTCCTGCTTCGGAAACCACCACCACCTCTTTTCCCAATAGCTCAATGTCCCCTTCGGTGTAAGTGCCCGGCGCTACCAGCACGGTATCGCCGTCCGAGGCGCAGTAAATTGCGCCCTGGATGGTTGGGAATTCCGAAGGCACTCTAAATACAGCAGCCCCTTCATAAGCATAACCGAAAGGGAGCCTGCCTTGGAATGTCTGGGCATTGGCTACCTGTATTTCCACTTTGCCCGGAGAGTGTGCAGGTGCGGTAAATTTCACCTCCGTATCCGCCCAACTGATAATGAGAGCTCCATTGCCTCCGATAATTATGCTTCCGGTAGTACTACCGAAACGTTGCCCGGTAACGGTAATCTCCTCACCTCCCGAGGCCATGCCGGATTCGGGGCTGACCGTTTCGATTATGGGGCGGGCAGAGTTGCCAGGAGCCGCTTCGGGGGTTTTGCCGTAAACTCCCATGTTGATCTGAGTACTATCTGGATCAAATCCGTCTGTCGGGTTGCCAGCATCAATGCAAGGGCTTGTGGCGGCAAGGTGGTATAGTGTATCAATAAATTCCGGGCCCTGGCTGATATTGCCCTTGTGGGGCAAACAGATACCTTCTATATCGGAATAAGTGATATCATATACATAAGCATCAAGATTAGGGTTTTCCGGGGCTACATTTCTCCAAAGGATACAGTTTCTCATCCTTATGGGCCAACCGTTAAAGGCGAAAACGCCTCCGCCCCTGGTGCGGGCTTCATTGCTTACAATAGTGCAGTTGATGAAGGTGGGGCTTTGGCTGTTTGTAATATAAATGCCACCGCCTTCTAAATTAGAGTAATTGCGGGCTAGAAGGCAGTTCCTGACAATGGCGTCAGCAGTTCCCGAACGGCTGTGGATGCCTCCTCCGGAAGAGTTGTTGCGAATAATGCAACCTTCAATGATGCCATCGGTGGATTGCAGGAAAAGGCCCCGGGTGTTGTTTTCAATTATACAGTCCTGCACTTTTGGCGACCCGCTGTCCAGGCTGATGCCGGCGGAAGAAGCATTGACGATCCTGAAGCCCTTGATCACTGTTCCCTGGCCTTCTCCCTGGTGGGCGTAGAAGCCGTAGAGGTTTTCACCTTCTGCGTCAATGGTGGTGAGCGCTGCTCCTGCTTCGGAAACCACCACCACCTCTTTTCCCAATAGCTCAATGTCCCCTTCGGTGTAAATGCCCGGCGCTACCAGCACGGTATCGCCGTCCACTGCACCATTAATAGCAGCCTGGATGGTCGAGCTGTCGGCCGGCACGCGAATAGTAGTACCAAGTATTGGATTGGAAAGAAAAAAGAAAGCGTGAGCCAATAAAACGGCAGGGGTTAGTTGGGTTTTCATGGTGACTGAGTTTTATAAAAAATTACAATCTGTTTTCGCTTGTATATACCCTTGATCGAAAAAGGTAAGTCCGGTGCCCGAAAAAATCATTCGCACCCAAAATCCTCGCCCAGCTCCAGGCAGAACCCGTACCGGATATGGCTGGCCAACACGTCATACGGCAATTTAAAAAAGCCGCCGTCACCCCAGGCAGGGCCGTAGCTGTTGAGCAATTCGAATGTTCTTTCTTTTTCGTTGTACCCTATGACAACCAGTGCATGCCCGGATTTGGGAGCAGAACTGCTCCAGTCCAGTTGGGAAGGAGAAACTACTTTGATGTTAATAGGGACGTACATTCCAATAACGGGAGGTTGTCCGTTGGCCAATGCGGTTCGGACCTGGTCAAGTTTTTCCTTTTCGGTTGCGTCGGGCAGGAACAGTGCTTTATATTGAAAGATGCGATAGGCAGATGCCTTCTGTTTATGAATGGGCCGTGGAACTGTCCGGCAGTTGCCAGGGGTATTTTTAAAATCAGAAATCAGGCAATCGCCCTGTTGCTGCAACAAACGCAATCCCGCAGTCAGATATGCGCCGCTCTCACAGTCCTCATCCAGCTTAATCTGGTTGTAAATAAATGAAGCGGAGTGGGCATGAGCGTCGATATTCGTTCTGCCTCTCCATTTCTTTTGGATAGACCTGGCAATAGTCAGGCCATGTGCCAGGGCATATCCTACGCAGGAAGCGGTATTCCCCTGATCCTGGGGAGTGGGGCAAAAGGCCTTAAAGTCCTTTATGGCCGGAATATCGCCTCCTCTGTCACTTAAGGCATAATAGGCCATCATTGGAGATTCCCCGTATTGTTCATCTTCCCAGAGCAGGCCATTATCAGGGGAAGGTTGAGCGAGAGACGAGCAAGGGAGCAAAAGAAGGAGAAATAAAAAATCCAAGAAATAGTATCTTCTCATGGCCAGGTGTTTTTGCGGTTAACAATTTTCCTTCTTTGGCAAATCAAGTGGACAGCGCTCCATACAAAAGCATTACCTCAACCATTGGAGCAACCTTTCATCCGCTAAAGGCCGCAGTTCTGCTTTTTGGCCGGTGGGGCTGAATTCATAGATATTGTCTCCTATCTTCAGGAAATTTCTTTCTTCTTCTTTCGGGCCCAGGACAATCCAAACCAGAGGTGTTTTCAGTTTGGGGGCACCCTCCGGTACGAATAGCCTGAGGGCGCCGTCCTGAATATCGGCCATCAGAACCTCTCCCTGATAGGTATTCAGTTCGGCTGTTTTCCGTTCGGGTTCTTCCATAATGGCAGTGTTGCCGGAAAGTTCTATTTTCTTATAAAGGACAGGGGTGGGCTCTGCGTTTCCGGCGCCCCCCATCGGTTCCTCATTGAGTATAGCTTCATCACTTTTGGCGACCGGCCCCGGAGTCGGGGAGGCCGGGGCGGGAGCAACGGCGGGTGGGGGAGTAACCGTGCCTGTGCTTCTCCCGATAAAGAAAAACAGGATGGCGGCCAGCGCCACAAGTACGGCCCAGAAAGTTTGTATTCGGCGGTGGGCCGCTTTGCGGTCCTGTTCGATGAAAGCGTCAAAGGCATCGGCCTGCTGAGGGGGTATTTCCCGGCGGTGCTGTTCTTTTAACTCGCCCATCTGTTGGGCTTTGCCGATAGCTTCGGCCAGGATATGATAGTACTGCCGGTGTTGCCGGTACTGATTGTCGGATTCCATCTTCCGGATAACCTCCTGCCGTTCGGATTCGGAGAGTTCCCCTTCTTCAAGGCGCCTGGCCAGATCGAATATGTTGGGGTCAATATTCATCACAGGCCCTGATTTTTAGGCTCTTCCGACAGTTTCCGGGCAATTTTGAGGTGCAGCTTTTTCATGCAGTCTCCTTTTGCCACTTTTGCTACATTGGCATTTTTATAATCCAGTGCATTGGCAATTTCCTCCATTGTCCATTTTTTTTCGTTGGAGTAAAACATATTTAAAAGGCTGCGGCAGGGTTCTTCCATTTCTTGGACAGTGTTCAGAGCGACAAGCTCCAGTTTCCTCTTTTCCCGGCCTTGATCCAGTGCCTGGTTGACTTTTGAAAGCAAGTACTGAATACATTGGCTCAAAGCTTTACGTGCTGCCTTTGCGCCAATTTTGGGGTTATGTCCCTTGCCAATTTCCGGAAGAGTATGCTTTCGGAAGTAACGGCTAATGAGCATTTCCCGGCAGGGTGCCTCCATCTCCAGGAGAAATTCCCTGAAAAGGTAGGAAAGGTATTCCATCTCGTCCTGGGTAGCCGTTTGCTCCTCAGGCAACACCGGTGGCCGGTTTTCCCAACGGACGGCCTTGCGCAACAGGTTTTTTACGGTTTGCATGATATAAGCGCAAAGTTGTCCGGTATATGGCTGCCGGGCCAGGGCCTGCAATTTGAATTTCCCTTCCCGGATCTTTGTAAAGAGCACCAGGAAAGCCTCCTGAAAAAAGTCTTCGGCATCGGCTTCGGGACGCCCCCACCGGAGGACATAGGCTTTGACAGACGGGTAACAGTAGTGGGTCATCAGGCTGTACAGGCAACTAATGGCACCCTTATTTTCTTTACGGACTTCTGCCAGAAGTTCTTTTAGCGACCTGAACCTTTGTTTACCACATTCAATCATCAATCTATACCTGCATTATCAAAAAAGTAAGCCTGTTTTTGGGAAAAACTTCACTTGATCATTTTCATAAAAGTGCCGACAAACCAGTTGGAGTCGGATTTGACGAGGGTGTCAAGGGTGGAGTCGGCCTTGTTGGAGAAGAGTTTGATCTCGCGGATGATCTCGATGAATTCTTCGGCCTCTTCGCTGTCCGGGTCAACGCTGGATATCTCATCCAGGACGCGGAGCATGGGTTCCAGTTCCCGTTTTTTGCGCTGGATAATGATGTTTTTCACCACCTCCCACATATCCTTTTCGGCAACGAAGAATTCTTTGCGTTCACCGGGCTTCAGTTCCTTGTAAACGAGGCCCCAGTCGATCAGCGCCCGGATGTTCATATTGGCATTTCCCCGGGAGATCTGTAATTCTTCCATGATCTCTTCGGCCGACAGGGCTTCCGGAGAAATGAGCAAAAGGGCGTGGATCTGGGCCATCGTCCGGTTGATACCCCAACTTGACCCCAGTGCGCCCCAGGATTGGATAAACTTTTCTTTTCCTTCTTTTAAAGTCATTTGGAGTGGGTATTTGTTGCCTGCCTGCTGCTGCTGCTGCTTGTCGCGCCAGGCCTTCGCGCCTGGCCAATAATGAAACCGGTTTGCCGTTAAGGAAGTTTCAAAAAGTACTGAACCAACAAAATAAATAAAAATTCTTGAAATGGCGCTTAAGACGGATTATAAAAAGGAGGCTTTTTTACGGTTGCTTCCAGGCGTTTCTTTCCCGCCACAATGAATATTCGGGTATCATTGGCGGCAAACCCCTTTTGAACATACCCCATGCCGATCGGATAATCCAATGAAGGCGACATGGTGCCGGAAGTTACTTTACCAATCTCGTTGCCTCCCGCATCCTCGATCGGGTAATCGTGCCGGGGCACCCGCCGTTCTTCCGGCAGGATGAACCCCACCAGCTTGCGGCTGACCCCTTCCTCCCGCTGCCGGGCAAAGGCGTCCCGGCTGATAAAATCCCCCTTTTTCGTTTTGGTGATCCAACCCAATCCGGCTTCGATGGGGGAAGTAGTGTCATCGATGTCGTTCCCGTAGAGGCAGTAGCCCATTTCCAGCCGCAGGGTGTCGCGGGCGCCCAGGCCGATGGGTTGAATGTCCTGGTTCTTGCCGGCCTCAAAAACGGCATCCCAGAGCTTGCCGGCCTGAGAGGCATCGACATACAGTTCGAATCCGCCGGCGCCTGTGTAACCGGTGGCAGAAATGAGCACGTTTTCGATCCCGGCAAAGGTTCCTTTGGTGAAGGTGTAGAACCGGACCCCTTTCAGATCGACTTCAGTAAGTGGTTGGAGGGCGTCGGCAGCCTTGGGCCCCTGAACCGCCAGCAGGGCCGTCTGATCGGAAATGTTGATCAGGCGAGTGTCAAATTCATTGTGCCGGTTGGCCCATTCCCAGTCTTTATCAATATTCGAAGCATTGACGACCAGCATGAATGCCTGTTCGCCTTCGGCGCAGTTGTCTTCCGGCAGCCGGTAAACCAGGCAGTCATCGACGATGCCCCCTTTATCGTTGGGAAAGCAGGAATATTGAGCGTCCCCGATTTGCAGTTTGGATGCGTCATTAGTCGTGATCTTTTGTACGAGCTGCAGTGCTTCCTTTCCGCGGACGATGAATTCTCCCATGTGAGACACGTCGAATACGCCTACCTTATTCCTGACCTGGTGGTGTTCCTCTTTGATCCCGGTGTAGGAAATGGGCATGTTGTAACCGGCAAATTCCGCCATGCGGGCTCCAAGAGCAATGTGCTTTTCCGTCAGAGGTGTGTTTTTCATGTTTTGGTTTTATTCTGGATAGTGATTTCAATTTTCTACTTAAGAGTGTGTTCAAATATTCCGCCATTTTATTTCGCGGCCTATTTAAGGGCGATCTCCTCGATCCGGTCGCCAATCTGTATCTGATGAACGATATCCATTCCTGAAGCCACGCGCCCAAAGATAGTATAGTTGCCGTCGAGATGAAGAGTGGGAGAGTGGGTGATAAAGAATTGGGTGCATTCCGTATGGTTGCCCGAAGAGGCCATCCCCACATAACCTTCTCTGAGATAATGCAGGCTGGACAATTCAGAGCGGATGGTATAGTCCAGGCTGCCGTAACCATCGCCCCGCAGGCCGCCGCCCTGAATAACAAAATTGGGCACTACCCGATGGAAGGCTTTATCAGTATAGAACCCCTGCCGGGCCAGTGCCAGAAAGTTGACTACTGTTCCGGGGGCAACTTCCGGAAGCAGTTCAATTGCGATATTTCCCCGGGGAGTCTTTATGGTTGCGGTTTGATTGCCGGTGGACTGGTTGAGCAGGGTCCAGTCTATAGGATGGTTAAAGTCCGGGGTTTTTGCCTGGGGTTCGGGTTCGTCTTTGAAGAACGCCAGGGTTTTACGCAGTTCATTGTAGGCTTCGATCTCCTTGGGTAGTTCCAGCCGCACCAGAGCGGAATCCAGCCGGCCGAAATCCTGAATATAGGCCTTGTAGTTCTGGTCCTCATTGCGCAGAGCTTCGGCGGCAATAGCGATCATAGCTGGATCGCCGGTTTGCATAGACTCCAGGAACATGCCGAGCAGTTCCCGCCGCACCTGCCGGTAGCCCGCGCCGAAAAAAGCGCGGAAATCCTCCCGCCCGCTGATCGCCGCCAGCGCTTCCAGGGTAGCCGTGCGGATCGCCGGAGCTTCTGCCTGGAACCCTTCGCGGTAAATGTATCTGTAGTTCCAGCCAAATTCGCTGAGCGCCATCAGCACCGCCTTTTTTTCATAAGGTGAATTGGCGCCGCGTAAGCGCTGCCTGAGTTCAGCATTGATCGCATCCCGGTAATCGACGTAGTAGGCGGGAAGATGGCGGTTGGCCGCCTGATACATACCCAGCTGGGCCTGCCAGGGCAGGGTATCCTTGGCCAGCTGCCAGTAAAGAGTGGCGTCGCCGGCATCGCCGTTTTCGAGAAAGAACTGTGTAGCCCGCTTAGCCAGTTGTATATTGTTTGACCGCAGCGCTTTCAGCGCTGTCGGTTTTCCTTTGTCGTAATCAAAATTACCCAGGGCGCGAAGAATATTACATTGCACGCGGTAATCTTTTTCCTGCGCAAAGATCCTGACAAGATCAGCGAGAGCGCCTTCTGTCCTGGCCTTTCCCAGAGCCACCACCAGCGCCATGCGGATTCGCGGGTCTTCCTCTTTGTCGATAACGGCAGCCAAAGCGGAGGCTTCCGAGCTGTCAACCTGAATGTCGGGGGCGCGGTAAAGGTAGTTGGCGGCAATGGTTCTGCAGTCGGCAGGAAAATGATTATCGGTGGCCATGCCCAGCATTCTGGCAGTGCCTTCCGGCAGGGTAAGGCCGCGCAGGGCATAGCGGTATATGCCGAGGGCCTGCCCTTCCACCAGCATCGTATCAACGGGCCGGTAGGTGGAAATGGTGCTCAGGGCCCGGAGGTTTTCTTCTGTACCGCATTTGCCAATGGCCTCCAGAATAGCCCGGTTGGCCAGCCAGTACCTGCCGATGGTGTCTTTTCGGCTGAAAGCTTCCAGGAGCAGGAGTTCACCTGAGACAGCTCCGGCCTGGCCGATGGAGAAGGCTGCCGCTGCCCGCACCTCATCAGACGGGTCGCTGAGCAACAGGGCCAGGCTGTCGTTGGCCGTGGAGTCCCGAATGGAGCCAAAGGCCATGGCCGCCAGATAACGATAGGTGGGGTTTTCGTGGTGGAAATACGGAAACAGGCTGTCCTGGAACTGGCGGTCCTGAAAATCATGGATCTTTTGGAATACGGGGTCTTCGAGATTAATACTGACCTCCGTAGGGGCCTCATTGGAAGGAGGAATACAGCCCCAGTAGAACAATGATCCGGATAGAACAAAACAAAAGGCGATTTTCCAGTTCATGCGGAATGGCTTAGTTTAGAAGCATGTACGGAGGCAGTAACGCTGCAGGGTGTGCCACCGGCAGGTGAGCGGGCTCCAGCCCTGAAGAGTGCCTCCGAAAGCGCTCCAGGAACCGTAAAAATAAGAAATGCTGAGGTTTTCCACCTACTGAAACTCTTCCTCTTGTGTGGAACCACCGATTTCATCTCCGAACATGTCTTCTCCGAAGCCTTCATTCTCAAATTCATTCTCTTCCAGAGGAAGTGTAGAGCGCTGGTATTCATCACAATCCATCTCAATACCGATATCCCCCGGAGGCCTGTGGAAGCGGGCTGAAGCATCATAGCCGATATCCGGTGATTGTTCCAACTGGCGAAGGAATTCCCGGAAGAAAGGTTTGGCCATATAGGCGCCCTGCCCGAAATTCAGAGAACGGAAACGGATCCATCGGTCTTCTCCGCCCACCCAGGTGCCGACTACCAGGGTAGGGGTGATACCCATGAACCAGCCATCGACAAAGTCATTGGTCGTTCCGGTTTTGCCCCCTACTTCACTTTTCAGCCCGCCAAAGCCGGTAGCTGCGTATTTGAGCATTTCCACCATTACATAATTGGCATTGGGGTTGATGGCCACCCGTTCCTGAGGGAACTCCTCGTAGAGAATGCGGCCGTTTTTGTCCTCGATGCGCAACAGGTAAATGGGCTTGTTATATATACCGTTGTTGGCAAAAGTAGTGTAGGCGCCGGTCATTTCCATGTTGGTAAGGTCGGTTGAGCCCAGGCAGATGGAGGGCGATTTCGGAACGCGGTAGCGGCCGTTGGGATAGCGCAGGCTGCTGTCAATGCCCATTTGGTTGACCAGCCCACGAACGGGTTCGGTGTCTCCGAGTTGCTTCATGAGGTGTACGGAAACCGTATTTTTGGACCGCCGCAGCCCTTCTTTGAGCGTAAGCAGGTCACCCGTGTATTTACCGTCGGCATTTCTGGGCGTCCATTCTTCGGCCAGGAAGAAGTTGCCGTCGCCCGGGGCTATGGTCTGCGGGAGGTCATAAACCCTGTAACAGGGTGAGAACCCCTGCTGGGCAATGGCGGTGGCATAGACAAAAGGCTTGAACGTCGAGCCCACCTGGCGGCTGGTGCGGTTATGGTCGTATTGGAAATATTTGAAGTTGACCCCACCGACCCATACCTTGACGTAACCCGTTACGGGGTCAACGGCCAGGATACCGGTCTGAAGGATCATCCGGTGGTATTTTACCGAATCGAGAGGCGTCATGACGGTATCCTTCTCCATCTCAGGCGTATCATAGGTGAATACCTTCATTTTGACCACCGTATTGAAGGCCTCGTCTGCCTCTTTCTGCAGGGCGTGCCATTGGGCCTGGAGGGCCGGAAAGTGGCGGCTGCGCTGTACTTCCCGGTAACTGGCGGCCAGCCCGGTGCTGATCAGGCGCCGTTCTACCAGGCTGGAGATCACTCCCCCTTTTTCAGCATCCTCTACGATCCGTTCTACTTCCCGGTCGTCTGCGTGGAAAACGATGCCCTCGATATCCTCCCCGATCTGATCCAGGATATCCGTAATGTACTTGTTGCGCAGGCCCTGATAGCGGTCCGACAGCCTGATCAGGTCCTGAAGAGATGCTTTCCGGATCGGTACAGGCACTTCGTGTTCCGAATCGGTAGTGTATTCCCAGGGGTCTTTCCTGACCACTTTCCAGGTGTTCCAGAAGGAATTCTGGACTTTGGCCATGTGTTTGGCCATCACTTTCTCGGCGAGGCGCTGCATATCTGGGTCAATGGTGGTATAGATGCGAAGCCCGTCCCGGTAGATATCGTAAATAGAGCCGTCGGATTTTCGGCATTCCTTTCGCTCCAGGATGTTTTTGATGTCTTTAGCCAGTTCCATGCGGAAGTAAGGAGCGATACCATCGATGTGAGTCTGGCGGGTAAAGTTGAGGCCCAGAGGCAAATGCCGGAGGGTATCATACGCTTCCTGGCTGATCATGCCGTTTTTTTGCATCTGGCTCAGAACGACCATCCGCCGGTGGAGCACGGTATCCGGCCGGCGCAGTGGGTTGAAAAGGGAAGGGTTTTTCAGCATGCCCACCAGAATGGCTGCTTCGGGGATGGAAAGGGAATCCTGTGGCTTGCCGAAGTATATTTCGGAAGCGGCTTTGATGCCGTAGGCGCCGTTAATGAAGTTGAATTTGTTGAGGTACATCGCGATGA
Source organism: Lewinellaceae bacterium (assembly GCA_020636315.1). Taxonomy (GTDB): domain Bacteria; phylum Bacteroidota; class Bacteroidia; order Chitinophagales; family Saprospiraceae; genus JACJXW01. The sequence goes on along the minus strand of JACJYA010000002.1, from coordinate 75,678 downwards.
TCTCCTCCTTGGTGTAGCGGCGTTCCAGGCGCACGGCGATGATCCATTCCTTGAGCTTCTGCATGATCCTTTCCGTGATATTGGAGGCGGCCTGGCCGGTAAAGAGCAGTTTGGCCAGCTGTTGAGTGATCGTACTTGCTCCGCCTGAACTCTTTTGCCCCAGCAATACCGTTTTTACGGCAACCCGCCCCAGCGCGGGGAAGTCTATTCCGCTGTGTTCCCGAAAGCGTTCGTCTTCGGTGGCGATCAGGGCATTTACGAGGTTGGGGGAGAGTTCGCTGAAAGATACCGGAACCCGGTTTTCGGTGTAGTACCGCCCGATCACTTCTCCGTTGGAAGCGAAGATCTGAGAAGCCTCTTCACTCCGCGGATTCTCCAACTGCTTTACGGAAGGCAGGTCGGTAAAGGACAGTATCAGAAAAGTCAACAGGATGGCTCCCAGCCCTCCAAAGGTGAAGTACCACATCCATTTGGCGATCCTGCGGTAGGTTTCCTGTTTATTATTTGTGCCGTAATCCATAGATGGTATGTAATTCAGAATGTAAAGTTAGCGAATTCTACAATTCCGCCAGGGTATTGTAGTAATCCAGGCTCTCGATGATCATTTCGGGCGGGCAGTGTTGGTTGATAATAGCCTGGCCGATAGGGTTGATGAGGCTGAAGTTGATGCGCCGGCCCTCGTTCTTTTTGTCGTTGCCCATCAGGCTGAGATAGGCCTCGTAATGAGCCGGGGCCAGTGGGTGGTGCCCGTAGTGCTGTAAGATATAACGCCCGACCTGCTCCACATCGTTCGCTGGAAGCCCTGTAATTTTGGCCGAAAGATAGGCTTCGCAGGCCATACCTATGGCAACGGCCTCGCCGTGGAGAAGGGGCGCATCGGTTTCCAGTGCAAACCCTTCTATGGCGTGGCCGATGGTGTGTCCGAAATTGAGCGCTTTGCGCAGCCCCTTTTCAAACGGGTCGGCCTCGGCCACCCTTTTTTTGATCAGAAGGGAAGGGATGATCAACTCTTCCCACCGGGCTTCCTCCAGGTTGTGGAGTCCTTGCAGGGACTGCCACTGCCCGGCATCCGCAATGAGGCAGTGTTTGATCACCTCGGCGTATCCGCTGCGCAGCTCCCGGCGGGGAAGGGTACTCAAAAAAACGGGGTCGATGAAAACCCCTTCCGGATTGCGGAAAAGGCCGATGCTGTTCTTGGCCTGCAGGAAGTCTATGCCAAGCTTGCCGCCAATTGATGCATCGACCTGAGAAAGCAGAGTGGTGGGCACCTGGACAAAACGGATGCCCCGCTTGAAAGTGGCGGCGCAGAAGCCGCCCATGTCACCAATCACCCCGCCCCCCAGGTTGAGGACAAGAGCATCGCGGGCGGCGCGCTCTTCCATGAGCTGCGCCCAGATCTGGCGGCAGGTATCCAGGTTCTTGTGTGCTTCACCGGGGGGGATCTGTATGAGGATATAGGCATAAGCCCCCAATGCACCCTCCAGAAGGGGCAGGCAATGCTCCCGGGTATTGTCATCGGCAATGACGAACAGCGCGCTGAAGGATAGCCCCTCCAGGAACCCGGGAAGGGATTCCCGCAACGGCCCTATGAATATGTTGTATTCTTTAAGCTGAATGGTTTCCATTGATGCGTTGTTGTCTTTTCCGGGTTAAAGCTACGGTGCTCAGGGCGAAGGTTCAAACCTTTTGAGAATTTGTTGGGTGCGGGTGAGTAGGTGTGTAAAAAGTGTAAAAGTGTAAAAGGGGAAAGATGTAAAAGTGTAAAAGTGTAAGGGATAGGGATAGTTCAATTAAGTGTGTCCGCGTTAAAACCAGAAACTATGTAAGTACCTGGACAAAAACCATCAAACCATCCAACCATCCAACAATGAATCCGGAACCCCGGAAAAAAAGGCCTTAGCGCCTCAAATCCGAAGCAGAATATAGCTAAAATTGCCCAGGTAAGCAGGTGGACAATAACAATCTGGCAATACAGCCATATAACAATCTGCCCGGAACCCCATGAACAAAGAGATTTGAGACAAGCTTCCCAGGCAGCCTGTGTGAAACTACAATTGCCCAGCCACTTACTTACATCCTACAAATTCTCCAGGTGCTCCAGCAGCCAGCTTTTCTCTGTCAGCGGGTTGGCGGCGATGATCTCCGTTTTGAGTTTGGTTTTCTGGCTGTCGTCGTAAGGGTTTACCCGGACCAGCTTTTTGGTGTACCGGATGATATTCTGGTAGTTGGATTTGTAGGCGCTGGTGAGGTCTTTTCGGTGGATATAGGTTCGCATGCTTTCCAGTAAAGATTCCAGGGCATCGTACTCATCGGTCTCGTAAAAGATCTTAATAAGCATGAGGCGGGCATTGAGGGTCAGCAGCACGTCGTCATAGTCTATATGAGTGAGCAGGTCCATGGCCGCCGCATAATCCTTCTTTTCAAAGAGCAGTTTGGCCTTGCTGTAGTGGACGATGGTATCCCGGAATTTGGGGAACAGGAATTTTTTGTAGTTCGGGATGAAGGACTCGACCCAGCCGAATTCGCCAAGCCTGAGGGCAATGCGGATGACGTTCAGGAAGGTAAAGCGGGAGATGGTATTGTTCTCTAAAAGGATCCCTTCCTCTATTCCCGTGCGATAAAGTTCGAAAGCTTCCCTGACATAGGAGGCTTCGCCACTATTCATTCTGCGGATACAATAATTGATTATCATTAAGTATATATCCCGGATTTCATGGGGGGGGAAAAAGCTCCTTTTTAATTCAATCTCTGACCGTAGCCTGACAAAGTAAGGTTGAGCTTCTTTTTCAGTGATGGATTTATAGATATAATAGTAAACTGAGATAGCCGGAGTTTTCAGCAGCTGTTTTTTTTCTATATACTGAAGTACTTCATCCAGCATTCCGATCCTGTAATCTGCTTTGTAAACAGCCTGGTGAAAGAGCATCAGGCAACTTTGACGAAGTTTGTCGGCCAGGAAGGTAGTGTCCAGAGCATCCGAAACTTCCTGAAGGTTCATCTCGGTAGTCCGCTTTTTTCCCTCCTGGAAAGTGTATTTTTCCAGCTGCAGTAAATATTCATTGCGCAAATAGTGTTCGTCGCGATAGGGGGCATCCTCCTGCAGCGTTTCTACAGATTTGATGGTCTTCTGGAAGGCCTTGTCGAGTTTGCGTTTGCGATACACGCTGGAAAGGGCCATACGGGAGCGGACTTCGTCGCCGCGAAGTTCTTCGTAAATAAGAAATTCTTCGATGGCTTTGTGAAGAAAGTGCATGGTTTGCCGTAACTTGGCGTCATCGAAAGGTTCTCCGTTAAATATTCTGGAGAATACGCGTTCTTTACGCAGGAATTTCTCTTCTACCAAATGGGCACCCGCCGCCAGATATTCGAACAGTAGCACGACGTCTTCTCGCTGGTTGTGCACAGGGGAATTTAACCACTTGCGCAGGCTGCGAACCTCTTTCGCGGAAAATGTCCGCATGATAGCAACTAGATGGCTGTTTTCCATAATCAGAGGCATTGTTTGTTTTCAACAAAGATTAGTTGGTGTTTTATCTTTAATTCTTTGTTTTTTAGTAAATTGTGCCTGTTTTTTGGGTTTTTGCCTGTTAAAAATAAGTTCTATTTTTCAACAAATTACATTTTTTGTCTTTGTTTTTGCCTATGAAACCTAACATTTTTGTAACTGGAAGAAAATGTAACGGCCTAAATCGCTCGCTAATGGCACCAAAGAAAGCATACTATCCGATCTCAGTAGTCCGAACCATCCCGGCAATGGCTCTCCTTTTGCTGGCGTTTCTGGTATCGTCTTTGCCCATGAGGGCTCAGGGGTGGGAGAAAGCTTTTGGTGGCAATAAAGAAGACCAGGGCCTGGCCGTTATCGAGACCATCGACCGGGGCTACCTCGTTGTAGGTTTTAGCGAATCATTCCCCAACGGAGCTGACCAGGATATTGACGTCTATATCATCAAGACGGATGTCGATGGCCAGATGACGTGGGACACTACCTTCGATATCGGCTTCACCGAATATGGCAATGCTGCTCTGCAAACCGCAGACGGCGGCTTTCTGATCGCCGGCGAGGCTTCTTTCGAAGGCGTACAGGGCCCCTTCAAAGCCTACCTCCTCAAGATAACGGACCGCGGGAAATACCAATGGAGCTATACTTTTGACGATGCCCCCGGCACCAGCATCCGCATTAAGGATGTTACCGCCTCCCCGGATGGCGGCTACCTGATGGTGGGCTTTATCGAATATCCGGATGCCAACGACGATATCTTCCTCCTCAAAGTAGATGATAACGGGCAGGAACAGTGGAGAAAGGCTTTTGGCATTCCCGGCGACGATATGGCAACCGCAGTCGACGTCATAGGGGATGGATACGTCATTACCGGCAATGAGGATAACCCCTTCGGCGTATTTGACCGGGATATGATCGTCTATCGCCTTGATGGCAATGGAGAGGTGGTCTGGAAGCGGGGTATGTCCACCAATGAACGCGAGGTAGGCAATGATGTCCTTGTCACTCACGATGGCAATATCATAGTAGTGGGCGCGGTCAATGATAATGCCGATGCCGCCCTCTGGAAGTACGGCCCTAACGGCAACTTCATCCTGCTGAAGACCAAGCAGATGTTCGGAGAAAGCGATGAGGCCAATTCCGTCATTGAACTGGAGGACGGGAGCCTGGTCGTGGCCGGGTTCACCGAAGTCAGCGCTATTAACGTGGACTTTATGCTCATCAAGTACAGCCAGGATGGGGATGATGTGAATGAAGTATGGGCCACCCATACCGGTGATGTGGCCACCACGGATTTCGTCTCGGACATTGCGGCTACGAGCGACGGCGGATACGTTCTGACCGGATACAACGCCCAATGGCTGAATATTTTTAACGACATTGTCCTGACCCGAACAGACGGGGAAGGAAACATTTATACCAACTATATCAGGGGAAAAGTTTTCTATGACCAGGACGAAGGTTGCGACCTGGATAACGGAGAGCCGCCTTTCTCCAACTGGCTGGTCAGGGCTTCCGGCCCCGACCGCACCTTTTTCGGCTCCACCGACCAGAACGGCAACTACCTCATCAGGGTGGATACCGGCGATTACGTAGTGGAAGCCATTCCCGCCAATTCCTATTGGGAAAGTTGCTCCCCTAATGGCGTACCCCTCAGCCTGACCAATTTCTACGACACCACTCTCGTCCACCTGCCGATTAAAGATAAAGACATTGCCTGTCCTTATCTTGAAGTGGATATCTCCACGCCATTCCTGGCAGCCTGTTCGGATGTTACCTACACAGTCGATTACGAAAATACCGGTACGACTCCGGCCGACGGGGCTTATGTGGAGGTAACCCTGGATGATGAGCTCACTTTCGTTAACGCCAGTATTCCCTTTACCAGCCTGGGTGAAAATGTTTACCGTTTCGACCTGGGCTCCATACCCTTCAATTCAGAAGGGGCCTTCACCATCAATACGCAGATGGCCTGCAGCGGTATTGCGTCCGGCCAGGCGGGCCTTGTGGAGGCACATATCTTCCCGGACTCGCTCTGTACAGAGCCGGACCCCAACTGGGACGGCGCCAGCATAGATGTGGATGGCCAGTGCGTTAATGATACGCTGCGCTTCAAGATCGAGAATGTTGGACAGGGGGGAATGCTCATGCCTCGCAATTTCTTTGTTATTGAAGAGGACGTTATGTTTCTGACCAAGCCCTTTGACCTGGGATCCGGACAGGACACCACCATTCTTATTCCTGCCAATGGGTCAACCTACCGGATCATTGCCGAACAATCGCCGGGCCACCCGGGCAACAGTTATCCAACAGCAGCTGTCGAAGGGTGCGTCACTGGGGCAGGCACTTACAGCACCGGCTACGTAAACGACTTCCCCGAAAACGACCTGGACCCGTTCCGGTCGGTTCAGGTTGACGAAGTAATGGAAAATGTCGGCCCCGTGCAACTCATCGCTCATCCCGCCGGCATTCAGGATTCCATCATCTCCGCAGATATACCGCTCACCTACCGCTATATTTTCCGGAATATCGGAAATGATACGGTCTCCCGCGTTATCATCCGGGATACCTTGCCACCCGGGCTGGACCCGGGGTCCATACGGCCGGGAGCCAGCAGCCACCCCTATCGGTTTGAGGTGTATTTCGATGGTGTGGTAAAACTGTCTTTCGATGATATTCAACTGCCGCAAGACCCCACCGGAAATGACCCTTCCTCCTATGGTTATGCAGAATTCAGTATTGGCCAGAACCCGGATAACCACGTTGGCACGGTGATCGAGAATACAGCAACAGTGATCTTTGATTATTATGCCCCGATGCGGACCAACACCGTCAGGCATTATGTCGGGGTTGACAGCCTTACACGCCTGGTTCAGGTGGTTTCTTTAGATATCAATGGGCCGGAGGCTCCCGAAAACCTGAATATCAAGGTATATCCAAATCCATTCGTTGAGCGGGCAACGGTGGAAGTAACCGGCTGGCCCTCCTCAGGCGGCCCGCTGGAGTTCACCTTGTTCAGCCAGGACGGAAAGCTGGTGCACATAGCCCGGGAAAGGGCCAATGCCTTTACCGTGCAGCGAAACGCACTTCCGGCGGGAACATATTTCTACAGCCTGAGGTCTGAAGGAAAACTCCTGGGCAGCGGTACGCTTATTGTCCGCTGATCCTCGATTGGCTCCCGGCTTCCTGAAATGGAGGATTTTGCCAGAAGCCAATATAATCCCAAAAAGAGGCTTGAGGTTCCCTGCTAAATTTTCGGCAGGGGGCCAAAAAAGCCTGGCTCTGAATAATTTACTGAAAGATCATGCGTTATCATAAAGAATTAGGTCGTCTTATTATTTCATGAGATTATGATTTGTTATTAGCAAGAGGCTCCGCCGGTTCGGCGGAGCTTTTTTTTTGCCGCCAAAACCAAAGCGGCTATCCGGTGAAGAGCAGGGTGGCCGCTTTGCTTTTGGCGGTGGAAGTGTGCCCCCGGGTTTTTCGATAGTTTATGGCCCGGCGGAGGCGCTGGAGTAGGGGCGTTCAGGCATTTTTCTGGCCGTAAAGGCCTGGAATTCTCACCAGAAAATGGCTGCCGGAACACCAAAAAACTGGTGGAAATAAAAAAAATCAATTTTTTTTCATCTATTTATTAGGAGAAATCGAAGGTAAATATCAACAAAGGAATTCAAGTGTTTTTATTTATAAAATATTGACTATCAGTTTGTAAAATGGTATTTTAAAATTGAATATTTTAGTTTTTAAGCCTAAAAAATTCAACAAAAGCCGTTTTTTGTCTTTGTTTTAAGGAATAAAGCCTTGCATATTTGTATTGTAATCAAAAGGAAAGGCGCTGAGGCGCTAAAAACTCTGAGAAAGATCGGAGTTGCAAAAAAAAGCGGTAAGGTTGAAATTCCGGGTTCCGAAAGAGCACTGAGAGGCTATCCCAAAGGCTACTACGAACAACAGACCGATTGATTAAATTCTCGGAACCAAACCAACTTCATAAATTTGATTTGCCGCCGGTGGCAGTGCTGAGGAGGCTAAGACTTACGGGCTTGATCCCAAATCCCGATTTCTGAATTGCCCAAAAGCCGATATAAACCGTAAGGGCGTTCTTAAAGCGCTGCCATCAATTTTGAAAAGAAAGAACTCAAAGTAATAACTGGGTTTTCCCAGCCGTTGATTGAACGGAAAAAAAATGATCACAAGTTCCACTATTCAGCCGGAATGTACTTCGAAACGATGAAAATTCGGCTCAAAGTACAATGATCATAATCCCATCAGCCGTTGGTTCCTTGCCATTAACTTTGGCAAGGAACCCCAATAAAATTGCAATCAAATAAAACTTTGATAAAGATAAATTCGTTTTTTCTAAAGAATTAGGTCGTCTTATTATTTCATGAGATTATGATTTGTTATTAGCGAGAGGCTCCGCAGTGTTGCGGAGCTTTTTTTTTGCCCCTATGCGAGGCGGTTTTGGCCGTCGTCTTATTATTCCGTTTTAACAAATCAATAACAAAGTTAGAAAAAATATATATTTATCAAAGTTTTTTCCCGGAAATAATTAACGGCAAAGTTTTATAAGAATTTGTTTAATAGCAATACCCCGTTTAGGGTAAGTTTAGTTGCTCCAGCAGCCAGGCCCTTTCCGCCAGGGCTTTTTCCGCCAGGATCTCTTCTTTCAATACTTCTCTTTCTTTGCGGTTTCCCGGAGCTAGTTCCATTAGGCGCCGGATGTACTTCAGCAGGTTCCCGTAATTTTCCCGGTGATAGGCCACCACTTTTTTCCGGCGCAGGAAAACCCGCAGGGCTTCCATCTGGGCCTCCAGTGGGCCGGTTTCCTGCAATTCATAAAATATTTTCAGGACGATGGCCCTGGCGGAAAGGTGGAGCAGCGGCTCCCGGAAATTGGCCAGTTGTAGCAGTTGCAGGGCTTTCCCGTATTCTTTCCTGCTATATTCCAGCCTGGCCAGGCCAAAATTGAACATACTCTGGCGGTATTCCGGTTCGAGCGTTTCCCGATAAGCGTACAGGAATTGTTCCACCCATTCGTATTCCTCAAGGATCAGCCCCAGGGTAGTGATGTTGCGGTAGGTGAAACGCGATAGCCGGCTCTCATGGACAAACAGGCCCTGCTTCAGGCCTTTTTCGTAAAGCTCGAGCTGGCTTTTGAGGTAGCTGTCGTCTCCTTCGTTGTAGCGCCGTGTGCAGAAATTGATGCCCAGCAGATACAAGTCCTGCTGTTCGGGAAGGGAAAAGAGGTGGCCCTGCTCGAACAGCAGCTCCTTGAATTGAGTGAAATGGCTGCCCTGTTCCGGTTCGGAAAGTGCGCGGTAACAGTGATAGTAAATTGCTACAGCCGGCAATTCCAGCAATTCATTGCCCTCCAGAAATGCAAGCAGCTCCGCTAGCATGCCCAGGCCGTAAGAAGCCCGGTAAACCGCCTGGTGGCTTAGGGCCAGGCAGGCCTGCCGAAGCTTGGCGGAGCAAAAGTAGGTGTCGAGGCTGTGAGTGATTGACTGTAAGTTGAATTCGGCGGCCCGCTTGCGGGAAGCCTGGAACCGGTACTCTTCCACCTGAAGCTGGAAGCGCCAGTAGAAAAAGCCGGCGCTGCGGTAAGGCTCCTGTTCTCCGGACTTTTTAGCCGCCCGCAGGCTGCGGTGAAAATGGCGGGTAAGCTGCCGCCGCCGGTAAGCCCGGGCCCGGGCCAGCCCGTTGCCCGCTTCGTTTTCTGACTGCACCAGGTACTGGAAATAGCGTTCCAGGAGCTTGAGTAAGAAGCTCATGGCCACCCGGATGCGGTGGTCATCGTATTCGGCCCGGCCAAAGAGGCGCCGGAAAGCCTGCTCTTTTTCCGGAACCACGTTGTGCACCCACAGGCACTCCGATAAATAATCGTAGAGTTGCGCCACATCTTCCCGCAGGTTGAAAAAGGGAGAGCGCACAAAGCGTCCAAAGGCGCGCCGCTCATTTTTGTCCAGTGTTTCCAGGGCTTCCAGCAACAGGCTGTTCTTCATTATTGATCAGGTTTGAAAGGTGGTTATCCCGGAAAGCCTGTACTGGAGCTGGCCAGCCCTTCCCGAATTCGATACCGGAAAAACCGGCAGGTTGAAAGTTCTTAAAATTTATAAAAACATAAATATGAAAGACAAAATTAAATTTAATTAACCATTTTAATGGGATTTATGGGCTTTGTTTGGGGAGTTGTCCTGGACAAACTTGAAAAAATGTCTTTGCCATTGGGAAAAAGAAAGCCCATCTTGGTAGCGTGAAACTGTAAATCATGATCGCGCATGAAAGTTATAATCCCTTTTTTACTGTCGTTTTGGTTTTCCTTACTGGCCGTATCCCTGCCCGGACAGGGCACAACCATTACTTTTTCCATATCCGGATACATCAAAACCGCCTGCGGGCACCCCTTGCCCGGAGTGGAGGTGCTGGGCGCCCAAACGGATGCCGATGGATATTATAGTGTAGAAGTAGAAAGCGGCGAGGAGGTTTCGGTTTCGCCCTATTTGCCGGACTTTATTATTCCGGGCCTGGATTCCAGCGACCTTCTAATGTTGCGTTCCATAATAATAAGCCAGTCGGGTTTTTTCTCTCCTTATCAGGCCCTCGCTGCTGACCTGAATCTAGACCAGGGCGTTTCCACCTTTGATCTCGTTTTGCTTTTCAAAGTCATCAATGGGGTCCAACCGCTGGATTCTCCTCCCCACTGGCTTTTCTTCCCGGAAAGCTTCGCTTTTCCCGACCCGGATGACCCCTGGCAAGGCCTGGACAGTGTGCACACCCCTTTTATCGTTTCCCAGGATACTATTATCAACTTCATTGGTGTTGGAAGGGGAGACCTGGACTGCAGCACCGCCCTCTGGCCGGGGCCGGCAGGAAAGCTCCGGGGCAGAGCGGTTATTGACCAGGACAACAATTGCCAGGCCGCCGCCGGTGAAGCGGGATATGCCGGCTGGACGATACAGCTTTCACAAGATGCAGGAGGCGTGTTCTATGCTACTACTGGTGCGGACGGCTTCTTTGAGGCGCCTCTGCCCACCGGCGATTTCCGGGCAACGTTAGTGCCTCCCAATGCCCTTTGGGCGGCCTGTGTGGACAGCATTCCGTTCAGCATTACCGAAAACGGTGTTTCCACTATCGACATTCCCTATCAGGCTGTTCTCGACTGTCCCTCACTAGATGTCGATATTTCCGCTATCCGGCTGCGCCGCTGCACCACCAATACCTATCAGGTGCGGTATTGCAATTCGGGAACAGCAACAGCAGAAAATGCTTATGTGGAAGTAACTTTCGACGACCACCTCTCCGTCGTTGGCAGCAGCCTTCCCTGGAGTTCGGCCACTGGCCAAACCTACACTTTTCCGCTTGGGGATATTCCTCCCGGCGCCGCCTGCGGTTCTTTCAGTATTGAGGTTTACCTGGACTGTGACGCCCTGCTCGGGCAGGCCCACTGCGTGGAGGCCCACATCTTTCCGGATTCCCTCTGTGAACCCTGGCCAGGCCCGCAACTGGAGCTTGAGGGCGGCTGCACCGGAGACAGCGTACAGTTTCGCATCCAGAACCTGGGCGGCGATATGCCGGCGGAACGCCATTTTATCGTCATCGAAGATGACCTGGTGATGTTTGACGGGCAGTTTCAGCTCAACAGCGGAGGATTCTACGATCTGGGCCTTCCCGCCAACGGCGCTACCCTGAGGCTCCAACTGGAGCCGGCCCCCGGCCCAGGCGGCGTAACCCAGCCCGGACTGGCAGTGGAAGCGTGTGGCGCCGCCGGCCCGGAAGGCCCCAGCCTGGGCTTTGTCACCCAATATCCCAACGAGGCGGGCAACCCCTTCGTCGAAATCGATTGCCGGGAGAATACCGGCCCGTATGACCCCAACGACAAACAAGCTTTTCCCAAAGGCCAGGGCAGCAACCACCTGCTGCACCCCACCTTCGGCCTGGATTATCTCATCCGCTTCCAGAATACGGGTACGGATACGGCCTTTCTGGTAGTTATCCGCGACACCCTGCCCGCCGGGCTTAGCCCTGGCAGCCTGCGCCCCGGCGCCGCCAGCCACCCTTATGCCTTCACCCTGCGGGCCAACGGCGTGGCCGAATTTCGCTTCGACAATATCATGCTCCCCGACAGCAGCACCAACCTGGAAGGCTCCCAGGGTTTTGTGCAGTTCTCCATTGAGCAGCAGCCGGGTAACCCCAACGGCGCCATCATCGAGAATAGCGCCGCCATCTATTTCGACTTCAACGAACCCATCGTTACCAATTACGCCTGGCACACCATCGATGACGGCTTCCTGCTGCCCGGTGAAGCCTCCATTTCCGGGGAGCTCCGAAACCCCAACGGCGCCCTTTTGGGTGATGGTGCACGGGTGGCCCTCATCCAGGGGGAAGACACCCTGGCCATCGATACCGGCGGGGTTTATCATTTCGGGATGCTGCCCACCCAGCAGCCTTATACCGTAGCGCCTTACCGGGAGGAAACGTTTGCAACCGGAAACTACCTGAATAGCGTAACCACTTTAGATATGGTGCTCATCTCGCGCCATATTCTGGGAGTGCAACCCATTGTAAACCCTTACTTGTTGCTGGCTGCGGATGTAGATTATTCTGGCCATGTTTCCTCTATGGATATGGTGGCCCTGAGGCGGCTGATCCTGCAGATACAAACGGAGCACCCGTTGTCTGATAATCCGTCCTGGCGGTTCGTGCGGGCGGATTACGTATTCCCTGACCCGGCCAATCCCTGGCTGGAGCCCATTCCCTCCACCGCCGTTTTTGATCCGCTGCTATATGATGAACAGGTTGATTTTGTCGGGATTAAGGTTGGCGATATCAACGGAGACGCTACGGCCGGAAGGGCGGCCCTGAAAAGCCGCGCCGGCCTTCCCCTGCAGATGAGGGCGGAACGATCGGATGATGTTGTATTGGGCCATGCCGTTCCTACTCACCCCGGAGATTGGGTGGCTTTTCAGGCAGCGCTCCAGTTGGAGCCCGGTGTTATCCTTCAGGATGTCCGGGCAGGAGTGGATGCAGGGGAGTTGGGCTATTCTATCTCCGAAGGCGGCCAGCTGCGGCTGTGCTGGCATCATTACGAACCCGTCCACTTCCCGGCGGGGGCGCCGCTGTTTGTCCTGGAATTCGCTCCTGGCGGCTTACAGGGAGAAGAAGCCGTTGCGGGATTGTTACCCGGGTTTAGCCAGGCCTTTACCCTGGCGGGTGAGCCTTTCGGGCTGACGCTTGACGCCTCAGAGAGTGGTGGCAGGGCCATACAGGTTTTCCCGAATCCCGGCAATGGCGATTTTTCCATCAGTGGCCAGGCCGGGGCGCCGGAGGTGCAGATCCGCCTTTACAGCTTTGCCGGGCAGCTATTGCATGAGGGAGCTGCCAGGGGCGCCGGCAGGTGGTTTTATGAACTGAAAGCGGGGTTGCTGCCCCCCGGAGTTTATACTGTGGAGGCGCGTGCGGGGGAGCAGCGTTGGGTGGAGCGGCTGGTAGTCCTTCAGTAATGCCTATGACAGCTGGCCCATCAGCCATTCGCGCTCCGTCAGTATCTCTTCTGCTTCTATGTCCTGCTTCAACTGTTTCACCTCCTCCCGGCTGTGCGGGTTGAGGTGCAACAGTTTCCGGGTGTAGCGGATAATGTTGCGGTAATTTCGCCGGTGGTAACCGATGATGTCTTTCCGGCGTAGAAAAACCTTCATGGCGTCGAGGTGAGACTCCAGGGTGTCGTGTTCTTCCAGCTCGTAGAAAATTTTGACCATCAGGGTTTTGGCGGCCAGGTTCAGGAGCAGGTCCTGGTATTCGGAGCGCTGTAAGTGCTCAAGCGCCTGCCCGTATTGGCGCCGGACATAGGCCAGGCGGGCGAGGCTGAAGTTATACATACTGTCCTGGTGTTCTTTCGGCAGCCTTTCCCTGAATTCGGCGATAAAGGCCTCGGCCCATTGCAATTGCCCTTCCTTGAGGGCCATGGCCACTGCGTTCCGGTAGGTAAAGCGGGAGATCTGCCCTTCCTGTAGCAGCATTTCGTTGCGCAACCCTTCCTTATAGAGTTCGAGCCCCTCCCGTGCATAGTGTTCCCGGCCGGCATTGAGTTCCCGGATGCAGTAGTTGATGGCCAGCAGATAGAGGTCGCGCGCCTCGTCGGATGGAAAGAGGTGGCTTTGATAGAGCAGGATGTCCTTGAAGCGTTGAAAGTGCATTTCCGGCTCAAAACCTTTGAGCGCGTGATAGCAATGGTAATACCCGGCAATAGTAGGTATGCGGAGCAGCCCTTTCCTGCTGACAAAATCCAGTGTTTCCTCCAGCAGCCCGAAATCATAGTCCCTTTTGTAAACGGCCTGGTGGGAAAGCAAAAAGCAGGTCTGCCGCAGTTTGCGGGCCACAAAGGCCAGGTCGATGTTATCGGAGATATCCTGCAGGTTGTGTTCGCTGATGCGCTTGCGGCTGGCGGTGAAGGCATACTGTTCGAGCTGAATGCGGTATTCGTACTCGAAATATTCGGCGTTGCGGATGGGCTGTTGTTGTTGCAGGCGGTTAAGTTGCTGCATCGTTTGGCGGAAGTGCTTGGGCAGCCGTTTTTCCCGGTAGGCCCGCGCCAGCTCGATCTTTTGCCGCCGTTCATCCGAAAGTTGCGGTTGCAGGGCCAGGAATTGTTCGGCCGCCTTCAGAAGCCAGCTCATAACGTATCGCACCTGCTGGGCATCGTAGGGCCGGCCGGGGTAAAGAGCCTCGAACGCCCGCTCCTTGGCAGGAGTGGCCCGGAGGGTGAAAACCCACTCTACAATAAATTCAAAGAGCTGAACTACATCCTCCCGCTGGTTGAAAAAGGGGGAGGATAAGAACTTTCGCAGCTCCCGAATTTCCTTTTTGTCCAGCTTTCCCATCACTTCCAATAGCCGGCTGCCTTCCATTTTAAATTATTTAATATTAAATTTATTTGATGATTTTTTAAGAACTTCTGCTAAATATAAGGCTTGATAATAAGGTGCAAGAGTTTTTTCATTGATAAATGCCCTTTTTTGTTTTTGATAATGTACAAGACTTCTCTAATCTTTGTAGTGTTCTAAAACCGGAATCCCTATGAAGATATTGAGATACCTGATATTCGTGGCCATTGGCCTGTTTTTTGCTTTTTCGCTGTCCGCCCAGGGGTGGCAGCGGGTTTATTCTGATACGGCCGGCGCCCTTGCTTTTTTGCGGGAAGCCAGGCCTGCCCCCGATGGCGGCTACATCGCGGTGGGAAGCCTCAGCCTGCCTACCGGCGCTGTCCGGGATTACCTTCACCTGAAAAAAACGGACGCCAATGGAATGGTGCAGTGGGAATACTCTTACCGGCAGGGAGAGATCGGCAGGGATGAAGGAGTGGGTGTGGTGGTGGCTCCCGATGGCGGTTACTATGCGCTGGGCGCAACTTCTGAAGATACCTGGCGCTTTTCCATTCTGCTGCTTCGCCTCGATGCGGCGGGAGATACGCTGTGGTCAAAGACGTATGCCTATCAGGATACGCTACCGACGAATCTTGGCGGATATGACCTAACCGCTGACGGTGGCTTCATACTG
Source organism: Lewinellaceae bacterium (assembly GCA_020636315.1). Taxonomy (GTDB): domain Bacteria; phylum Bacteroidota; class Bacteroidia; order Chitinophagales; family Saprospiraceae; genus JACJXW01. Next base: position 60,626 of record JACJYA010000002.1, on the reverse strand, counting down.
GCAGGAAGTGTTGCCAAACCCGATTCCACCGCCGGGGTTTATCTGCTCAAGGTTGACGCTGCCGGCAACAAACTCTGGGAAAAATTTTACGGCTGGCCGGGAAATAATCCGTATCCGGCCCTGGAAGACATTGTGCAACTCAGTGATGGCGGCTACATTGCCACCGGGCAGTGGAACAGTTATCAGATCCCCCGGATGGTTCGTTTTGACGCTCAGGGCGACACCCTGTGGACGCGCTCCTTCCAGTTTTCAACCGGCGATGAACTCTGGGCCGTGCGCCCTGCTCACAACGGCGGCTTCATCGCCTGCGGGAGCGTCACCGGTTTTGCCGGATACAACGCTCTGGTGGTCCGGACGGATGATATGGGCAATGAACTCTGGCACAAGCTCTATGCGCTGAACACCAAAGCGGTGGATATTGAACTCACCCCTGACGGCGGCTACGTCCTGGCCGGTTCGCTGGACAACTACATCTGGTACCCAACCGTACCTTCTGGCTTCCTGCTCAGGATCGATGGAGACGGCAACGAGCTCTGGCAACGGAATTTCGGCAATGAAATGTCCGGGTTCAACCGCCTGGGCAGCGTAGAACTCACGCCGGACGGCGGATTTATCGTCGCCGGAGAGTCGCGTTGGAAACCGTTCCTCGCCAAAACCGACGGCAACGGTTTTGCTATCACCAACTGGCTGGAAGGCCGGGTTTTTCGCGACGAGGTGGAGAATTGTGCTGATGATGACGGCGAACCCGGACTGGAAGAGTGGATCGTTCGCGTGGAAGGCGGAGGCCTCGTCCAGTACGCCACCACCGGCGCCGATGGCAGGTACAGCCTGCAGGTGGATACCGGTGATTACATCCTTACCCTTCTGCCGCCCAATGCCTTGTGGTCTGCCTGTGTGCTTTCAACGGGGGCCAGCCTTCAGAGTTTTTACGACACTACCCGGGTTGACTTTGCCGTTACTACTCTGGCCGACTGCCCTTTGATGAAGGTGGATGTATCTGTACCGTTCCTCCGCCGGTGTTTTGAGAATACTTACACCATTCAATATTGTAATGAAGGAACTATTGCGGCCCGGGATGCGGCTGTGGAGGTGGAACTGGACCCCTACCTGGACCTGGTCAGCGCCGGACTTCCCTATACTTTTCTGGGTAATGGCCGTTACCGCTTCGAACTGGGCGATGTACCTTATGATACCTGCGGCAGCTTTCACTTTGCAGCTTACCTGGACTGTGATTCCACCGTGTTGGGCCAAACCCATTGTGTAGAGGCCCATATTTCGCCGGATACCCTCTGTTTCGACACCATCGGCAATATGGCCCGCATCGAAGTGGAAACGCGCTGTGAAGGGGATTCGATACACTTCAGCCTTCGCAATGCAGGGGCCGGTGATATGAACGGTGTTTCTGAATACATTGTCATTGAGGATGACGTGATGTATATGACGACACCCTTCGAATTAAGCGCCGGCGAGGTTCTCCAGTTTGCACACCCGGCCAACGGTTTTACCTACCGCCTGGAGGCTCCCCGGCTCCCTGACAGCAACAACGGTGAATTCGTCAGCTCCACTGTCGAAGGTTGTGGCTTCGGCCCTGGGGGCGGCTTCAGCACCGGTTTTTTCAACCAGTTTTCCCTGTTCCCCAACAGCAGCTTTTCCGATATCGAATGCCGGGAAAATGTCGGTTCCTACGACCCCAATGACAAACAGGCACTGCCGGCGGGGTATGGCGAAGAACACTTCCTCAAGCCGGGGACGGACATTGAATATCACATCCGCTTTCAGAATACCGGCACGGATACGGCCTTTACCGTGGTGGTCCGGGATACGCTTTCTCCCTGGCTTGCTCCGGCCAGCGTCAAACCCGGTGCTTCCAGCCACGGCTATCGCTGGGAGCTGAGCGGGGAGAACGTGCTCAGCTTCGTTTTCGATAATATCATGCTTCCGGACAGCAACATCAACGAGTCGGCTTCTCACGGCTTTGTGAAGTTTCTCGTCAGCCAGCGTCCGGACAATCCCCTGGGAACACGTATTGAAAACCGCGCCGCTATTTATTTTGACTTCAACCCGCCGGTGATCACCAATACAGCATTCCATACCCTGGCTGAGGGTTTCATCCGCGTGGTTAACGACGTCCGGCCCGGCGCCGGCCCGGCCCGTATCCGGGTGCTGGCCTATCCGAATCCGTTTGCGGAAAAGGCCACCCTGCAGATAAAAGGACTGGAGGCGCCCTCCGGCACCTTCATGCTTTACCACAGCGATGGCCGCCTGGCGCGCCGCCTACCCTTCCGGGGCGAGCAGTTCGAACTGGAGGCGGATGGGCTCCCATCCGGCATGTATTTCTTTCAGGTGGTGGTAAACCAGAAGATGGCGGGGAGCGGGAAGTTGGTGGTTGGGGAGTAGGAGAGTGTCCAAACCCACAAACCCACAAACCCAGAACCCCAAAAACCTTGAACACTCCCGCCCCAAGATCATCAGGCGACCATTTCCGCAAAATCGGCCCGGAAGGCGGTAATATCAAAAGCCCCAAGCGCCTGCCGGGGGATGGAATTGAGGCTGGACAAGAGGGCGGATGCCATGATCAGCAGGGTTTCCTTCTCGCCGGCGCCATGCAGTTCTTTTTCCGGGAGGGGGATGGCCACTTCGAGGAAACGCTCTTCCGGGTGGTATTGGTAGTAGCTTTGCTTCGGGGCTTTATCGACATTGAAAAGAATGAAAATTTCGTCGATGCCGCCGCCATATTTGAAAAGGCGGAAATTCTGGTTTAACCATTCCTCCAGGTATTCCCCTTTGAGGTGTTTGGTGGTCGTAACCGTGCTGATGATACTAATCTCGAAATTTCTACCTTGCATAGCTGGTTTGTATTATGGATTGCCCCGGTGGTTGGGCTTTTCCCCGGCATAGCCGTTCCTTGCCATTGGAAGCGGAAGGGGGGGCTGCTCCTGGTAAGTAAAGAATACCTTCCGAAAGGTATTCAAAAGCCTTTCAGTGGCAGATAAATAAAACTCAGGCTTTGGGTTGATTTTTGTCATTGTGCATTAACTGCGATAGGATGTATTTGAATGATTGAGGGTTCTCACAGCTTGTGAGGCCAACCCTTTTCACTCACCCAAAAACACAACCTATGAGAATGAAGATATTGGTACTGGTTGCCGGCGTGATGGTATTGGCCTTCAGCTGCCAGAAAGATAGCTTTTCCGGCATAGGAAATGATGAAATATGCCTGCGGGGAACTTCAGAGGAAGGTATGGTTATTCCGGCGATGAAAAACTTTGAGGCCAACTACGAGCTTTTCGAGGTGGCTGCCTTGCCGGGGGAAGGTAGCCTGAATGGCCTCAGGCCTCCCAAAGGCTATGTGGGCAGGATGTACGCCATGAGCGGGAGGGCCTCTTTCCTGGGAGAACTGGAGCCCGGCATGAGTTGGGAAACCCACTATCTGCCTCCGGAAGCCAACCCGGCTAAGGATACCATCGATGCCTGGGTATGGGGGCAGTTCGTCAGCAGAACGAATTACGAGTCCCTTCGTTATGTGGGCCGCTGCACCTGGTATCCGGATGGCGGAAGGGTTTCTGTGCATGAGTTCTTTTATGGTACAGGAACCTTTGAGGATGCCCTTGGAAAAATAACCGGCGCCGGGCTGGCCAAAAATGAAGGAACATACATGAAGTTTGAGATGAAAGGGAAGGTTGCCCAGCCATCGTCAGCAGAACCGGATTCATCTTCTGAACATTTCTAGGGTTCCACCAAAGTTAAAACTCGGCATTGCCCGGCGTCCTCGGGAAGCCGATCACATCGCGGATGTTGCCCATGCCGGTGATGAACTGCACCATGCGTTCGAAGCCCAGCCCGAAGCCTGCGTGCGGGCAGCCGCCGAACTTACGCAGTTCGAGGTACCACCACAGTTCCTCCTCGGGGATGCCCATATCGTGCATGCGCTGTACGAGCACGTCGTAGCGTTCTTCCCGCTGCGAGCCGCCGATCACCTCTCCGATGCCGGGAAAGAGGACGTCCATTGCGGCTACGGTGCGGCCCGGCACCTCCGGGTTTTCATCGTTCAGGCGCATGTAGAAGGCCTTGATGCTGGCGGGGTAATCCCGCACAATAACGGGTTTTTTGAAGTGCTTCTCCACCAGGTAGCGCTCGTGTTCGGCCTGCAGGTCTTTGCCCCATTCCACCTCGTATTCGAACTTCCCCTTTTTATAAGGCTTGGAATTGCGCAGGATGCGCACGGCATCGGTGTAGGTGATGCGTTCGAAATCATTATCCACCACAAAGCGCAGGGTATCCACCAGGCCCATCGGGCGGCGTTGCTCCTTGGGCATGTTCTTTTCCATCTGCTGTATGCGCTGGCCCAGGAACTCCAGTTCGTCCGGATAGTTGTCCAGGATGAAGTTGATGAGGTATTTACAGAAGTCCTCCGCCAGGCTCATGTTATCGTAGATGTCGTAGAAAGCCACTTCCGGTTCGATCATCCAGAACTCTGCCAGGTGGCGCGAGGTATTGGAATTCTCGGCGCGGAAGGTGGGCCCGAAGGTATAGACCTTACCCAGGGCCAGCGCGCCGATCTCGGCTTGCAGTTGCCCGGAAACGGTCAGGTTGGTGGGCTTCTCGAAGAAATCCTGGCTCCAGTCCACCTGCCCGTCTTCAGTGCGGGGAGGGTTGCCTACGTTCAGCGTGGTTACCCGGAACATCTCGCCGGCGCCTTCGGCGTCGCTGCCGGTGATGATGGGCGTATGCAGGTAAAAATAGCCGTTGTCGTTAAAGAATTTATGGACCGCAAAGGCAATACCGTGGCGGATGCGGAAGACGGCGCTGAAAGTGTTGGTCCGCATGCGGAAGTGGGCCTTTTCCCGCATGAACTCCATGCTTTGCGCTTTGGGCTGCATGGGATACTGCTCCGGGTTGGCCTCCCCCAGGACCTCCAGAGTATCTACCAGCACCTCGACGTCCTGTCCGGCGCCCTGGGATTCGACCAGCTTGCCCGTTACTTTAAGGCAGGCGTGAAAGGTGACCTTTTTCAGCAACGCCTCATCAAACTGCTCAAAATCGACGACGGCCTGCAGGGTCCGCATGCTGGTGCCGTCGTTCAGCGCAATAAAGCGGTTGGACCGGAAGGCGCGCACCCAGCCCATGATGGTGACTTCCTGGCCCAGCAGGCTTTTATAGTCTGTGATAACGGTTTTTATTTCGGTTCGCTTGCTCATGGAAGGTGACAGTGTGTTAATGTGTAAATGTGTAAAAGTGTAAAAGTGTAAGTACCTGGACACAATTAGTGAGACACAAAGTGCCGTCTAAGGTGCTGGTATTCAAGCATTCAGTCATTCATTAATTCAGTCCATGTACTTATCCGCTAGTGGTTTGGCGGACAAAAGAAGGTGCGAAATTACAGGTTTTGGGAGGAAAGGTCAAATGAGGAAGAGGATTTTGATAAAGACGAGGAATAATGAAGCAGGCCGAGTTGAAAGAGTTAAGGATCGCTGCCGGGGAAAGCAAAGGAAAGATCGTTATAAAAGTAATTATAACAAAAGTAATGATTATTTTAATAACGATTACTTTTGTAATTATTATAAAAATAACGACTAGGCCTGGCGGCCCCTGAACTTCTGCCACCTTTGGCCGGACCTTTGCAGGAAGGACTCGAATTTGGCGGGAGGGCTGCTTGTAAAATGCATCGTTTCACCTGTTGCCGGATGAGTGAACTCCAGGCTGGTAGCGCAGAGGAAAAGCCCTTTGCCTTTCAGGACAGGGCCGTTTCCACTATACAAGGCATCGCCCAGGATGGGGTGTCCGGCCTCTGCCAGGTGGCGGCGCAGCTGATGGGTGCGGCCGGTTCGGGGGTAGAGTTCCATCAAAGACAGCCATTCCGTTTTCAGGGAGCGCACCTTGCGCAGCAGCCGGAATTCGGTGTAAGCTTCCTGCCCGTCGATGGGATACTGCAGGAGGCCTTTCTCCGGGGTTTTTCCCACCGCTATGGCCTGATAAACCTTGCGCACCAGCTTGCTTTCAAACTGATTCCCCAGCCCGATGGCCGCTGAATGAGACCTGGCCACCAGCAACAGGCCGGAGGTGAGGGCATCGAGGCGGTGGACGGGGCGGGGCCAGGGCAGGGCATCTTCCACATCAGAAGGCGAAAGATTGAATTGCAGGGCGTTCACCACCGTCCGATAGCGGTTACCGCTGGTGGGCAGGCCGGCCGGCTTGTTGATAACGGCGAGGTGGGAATCCAGGAATAGGATCTCAAGAGTAAGCTCCAGAGGTTTGGGAGGGGCTATGGCCTGGCTCATCAGCTCGATGCGTTGGCCGGGCGCTATCCAGTCGCCGGTTTGGCCGGGACTTCCATCAACCAGCAACGCCCCGGCCTTGATGGCCTTCTTCATGCCCTTCCGGGAAGGCAGTGTCTGGAACACCTTATAGGCATAGTCGCTCAGGCGTTCCCGGGGTGCGCCGGGAGGGACGATGTGGAACTCGAGGAGGGATGCGGGCATGGTTTGATTTTTGATAGCCGGATCTTGTTGCTGAGTACTTAAGGGCGTTTTTGGAGAACTTTTTTCTCACGAGATCAACTCCCTGACCTGTTGCCGGTAGCTCTTGCCGATGGGAAGCGCTTTTCCGTTTTTCAGGTGCAGCGTATTTCCTTCTATGTAATCTATATGCTTTCTCTGAATGATGTAGGATTTATGGATCCGGAAGAAATCCCGTTCCGGCAATTCTTCCTCGAAACCGGACAAGGTGCGGGGAGTTAGGTGAAATTCTTCCTTCAGCCATACCTTCACATAGTTTCCGTAGCTTTCCAGGTAGAAAATATCCGGCAGGCTGACCTGAATGAACCGCTTATCCGATTTAATGAACATTTGGGCCGGCTCTTCAGTTTCTGGTTCTTTGATTCCAGGAGCCGGCGCTGGCCGCTTCAATTGATGGGCCTCGTATGCTTTACTGACGGCCTTGAGAAAACGGCTGAACCGAAAAGGTTTCAACAGGTAGTCGCATACATCCAGTTCAAAACCCTCCAGGGCATACTCTTCATACGCAGAAGTAATGATCACAATGGGCGGGTGGTTTAGCGCCCGGAGAAATTCCAGCCCCTGAATTTTGGGCATATTGATATCCAGGAAGGCCAGGTCGATTTTCTGTTCATTCAATATGGAGAAAGCCTCCGTTGCCAGGTAGCACTGGCCGGCGATCTCAATAAAGGGAATGTCTCTGGCATATTCCAGAATGACCTTGTGGGCCAGCGGCTCATCGTCAATGATCAGAGAACGCAGTTTGGCCATAAGCTAATTTGAGGGTTGCTTTAAAAGAATCCCGTTTTTCTTCCACCCGAAGTTCGTGCCGGCCCGGGAATCGAAGTTGAAGCCGGCGGCGGATGTTGTCCAGCCCGATCCCTCTGTGTCCGGCAGCTTTGCCTTCCAGGGAGTTCTCGCAGCAAAACTCCAGGCCATCCGGGCCGCTTTTGAGATGAATATACAAAAAACAGGCCTTTTCCGCCGGTTCGATTCCGTGCTTGAAAGCATTTTCCACCAGAGGGATGAACAGCAGAGGCGGCACGGGTATTTGCCCGTCGCTAATCTCTTTCGCAATACGAAAGTCGAGCTGCTTGTGCAGCCGGATCTGCTGGATGCGCACGTAATCTTCTAAATAATTGACCTCTTCTTCCAGGCGGACGCTGTCTTCCTTTCCTTTGTAGATCACATAACGCATGAGCTCCGAAAGCTGCATTATGGCTTCCGGAGTTTGTTTATCCTGCGTAAGGCTCAGGGCATACAGGTTGTTCAGGGTGTTGAAAAAGAAATGGGGGTTGATCTGCTGCTTCAGCAGGTTTAGTTCGGTTTCCGCTTTTTCCCGCGCCAGAGCGGCAATCTCGTTGTTCTGCCGGAACCATTTAATGGCCAGGATGAAGGGGATGCTGAACAGCATACCCAGCAGGGGAATAAAAGCATTGATCTCCCCGAAAATTTGTCCGTTGTTAACCGGGTGGATCTCCGTCTGCCGGGTTATGGGAAGCCAGTAGATCAACTGGGCGGCAATGGGGTAAAAGGCCACCACCGTGGCGATCAACGCCAGGCCGTAAATGACGGCCCCCTTCCGCCGGAGCACTTTATTGATCAGGAAATAGTGGTTTACCCAATAAAAGCAGTAGTAAATGAGCAGGATGATATAGATCTGAATGATGAAACCGGCCAGCTTGGAGGCCGAGGCTTCCCTGATAGGGTTTCCGGGAACGGAATAACTCAGCCCCGCAAAAAAAAGTGCAAAAACGGCAGTCAGCAACAGTATCCCCTGTTCCAGGCTTATGCGCTCCGCCCAACGCCGCAATCGTTTCCTTCCCAGCCAGAAATTGTTCAGCTGAATGGCCAGTTCGGTGGCCAGGAACCAGGCCCCGGTGCTCCTCACCGCAACCAGGCCTTTGTCAGAAGCGTCAATAAACCTGTACCCGCCCGACAGTTCTGTCAGCCAGGGGTAAGCCAGGAAACAAAAGGCCCAAAGCAGGATAAACGCCGGTAGAGAGAGCCGCTCCTGCAATTGTTCCCTGAACCCGGCAAAGGCGAGAACGGGCGCGAAAAGCAACCCGGTTTTGCCGACGTAAGCCAGATACACCGCCCACTCCTGACGGCCTTCCAGAAAAACCATGATGGTGCTGGTAAAAAGGATACCGGATGCAAAAGCCCAGGCGGTATTGGACAGAATGAACTGTTCGATATTTTTTAGCAGGATTTTCATGTCTTTGCTTTTAGGCTGACCGGGCGAATCAACTAAAAATAAGCAGGTGCTTCAAATTTGCATGGCCAGAGGCGCCGAATCCGTGACGAAAGGAGCAAAAGGCGTTTCAGGAGCAGTTTCCGGCGGTGATCACCGTTTCGGGCTCCTTCATCACGATTAATGGGCTTTCTTCTTCTTCCGCGCTACATTCGATGGAAAATAAACCATTACCGCACTATGCAGTTAACCATTTCCAACCTCACCAAAGTATATGGCAACGGCGTCAAAGCCATCGACCGGCTCAACCTCAGTATTGGCGCCGGCATGTTCGGCCTGCTGGGGCCAAACGGAGCCGGCAAATCGACCCTGATGCGGGCCATCGCCACCCTGCAGAACCCTGATTCCGGGAGCATCACCTTTAACGGCATCGACGCATTGAAGGACCCCATGCGCCTCCGCCGGGTACTGGGCTACCTGCCCCAGGAGTTCGGCCTCTATCCCGGCGTATCGGCTGAGCGCCTGCTGGACTATTTTGCCACGCTGAAGGGCATTTTCTCCCGGAGAGAACGCCGCCGGCTGATACAGCACGCCCTGGAAATAACCAACCTGTATGAGGTGCGCAAAAAGAAAGTCGATAGTTATTCCGGGGGAATGAAACAACGGTTCGGTATTGCCCAGTTGCTGCTGAACAACCCGCAGCTGATCATCGTCGATGAACCCACTGCCGGCCTTGACCCGGCTGAGCGCAGGCGCTTCCTCAACATCCTTCGTGATATAGGTACCCGAAATGTAGTCATTTTTTCCACCCATATCGTGGAGGATGTAAAAGAACTCTGTAGTGAAGTGGCGATCCTCCACCAGGGCAGGCTCCTTCAGCGGACAACCCCGGCCGCCGCCACCGCCGCCCTGAAGGGAAAGGTGTGGACGCGGATGATCCCGCGCGAATTGCTGGAAAGCGTGGAGGTACAATACCCGTTGTTGTCCGCCGGTTATGTCGAGCATAACAACATTGCCATACGGGTATATTCCCCACATCGCCCTTCACCGGAATTTTCGGCAGCGAACCCACAACTGGAAGATGCGTATTTCCTGGCCCTGAAAAAAGAGGGCGGCGCCAATATCCAAAACTCCTAATTCCTTATAATTTATGTTCACCACTATTTTTATCTGGGAGATCCGGTACTGGCTCCGCCAGCCTTCCGTTTATGCCTATGGGCTGATCCTCTTGTTTATTTCCTGCGCCACCATGGCCGCACATGCAGGCATTTTTGGAGAACAGAGGGCAGTGCCGGGAATGGAAGTGCTCGCTAATGCTCCACTTCGGCTTCAGGAAATGGCCGGGTTCTTTTTCAAGCTGATCCTTTTCCTTGTGCCCGCTATTATCGGGGGATGTATTTCCCGGGATTTCAAAGGCAATGTACACACCTTATTATATGCTTATCCGATGGCCAAAAAGAGTTACCTGCTCGCCAAGTTCTTCAGCGCTTTTTGCGTTCTGGTGATCATTGTTTTTTCTCTGGGCCTGGGTTTTTACATTGGCGCCCGCCTGCCGGGCGCCGATCCGGGGCTGGTGGGGCCTTTCCGGCCGGAAGCCTACCTGCAGCTTTATCTGATATACCTGCTGCCCAATATTCTGTTCTTCGGAGCGGCTGTTTTCACCGCGGTGGCCCTCACCCGGAACATTTACGCGGGCTTTATCTGTGTGGTGCTGCTGTTGTTTGTACAAATGCTGGCCGGGAGCCTGCTGAGTGGGCCAGACTCCCGGTTTGCGGCCGCTCTTTTCGATCCGTTCGGGCAGAAAGCCTGCTTCTACTATACCCGTTACTGGACGTTTGCGGAACGCAATGAACTGTTGCCGCCTGTGGAAGCCGCAGTTATTTTCAACCGGTTTTTCTGGCTGGGCGTATCGGCTGTTGTTTTCGCGGCTGGCTACTGGCGTTTTGCGCTTCACCACTACGGATACTACCGGGGACGGAGGCGGAGACAGGAAGCCCATGGCACGGAAAAAAACTCTGGCGGGATGGCCATAGTGGAGCTGTCCGGCGTCCGGCCCGGCTTTTCTCTTCGGCAGCACGTGAGAACCACCTGGCGCCTTTCGTCTTTTGAATTCCGGTATATTCTGAGTAGCCGGATGTTCCTCAGCATACTGGCGGTGGGCCTGCTGATGGTTTTCTTCCAGCAGGCGGAGATGAACCCGCAGTATGGCTTCCGTACCCTGCCCGTTACCTGGAAAATGCTGAATGTTCCGGCTTTCGTTTTTTTGGGAGCGGTCCACCTCCTGACCTTTTTGTACGCCGGAATGCTGGTGCACCGCGCCAGGAGCGCCCGTTGTGATCAACTGGTGGACAGCACCCCTGCACCCAATTGGGTGCTTCTTTTTTCAAAAGCCATCGCCCTGATCCGGATGCAGGTAGTGCTGCTGCTGCTCATTATGGCCGGTGGGGTGGCCGTGCAGTTGTATTATGGATATTACCGGCTGGAGATTGGCCTGTATGTATTCCAACTCTTTGGCCTGTATCTTCCCGGGCTCGTCATCTGGGCCTTTGCCGCCCTTTTTGTCCAAACCTTGTTCACCAACCCCTACCTGGGGCTGTTCTTCCTGATACTGGGGTCGATGGGCGTTCTGGGGCTGCCCGAGCTGGGTATCGATGAATATGTTTTCCGGTTTAACCAGTCCCCGGATTACCGGTATTCCGCCCTGGACAAGTTTGGCGCGGGCCTGCCGCCGTGGGCTCTGTACAAAGCCTACTGGATGCTGGGAGGGCTGGCCCTGCTGACGGCAACCTTGCTGCTCCAGGCCCGGGGGCTGGTTTTTTCACTGTCCGAACGCTTAAAAATTGCCAAAGCGCGTTTCCGGGGAAGGACGGCCTGCGCCCTCCTCTTCTTCTCCACCACTTTCCTGGCACTGGGTTTTACGTTGTATTACGAAGAAAATATCGCTTACCGGCGGATCAACTCTCCGGAGGAAGAAGAACGGTGGAAGGTGGAGAATGAACGCAGGTACAAAAAATACGAACACTTTACACAACCCCGGATCACGGCAATTCAATTGCAGATTGATCTCTTCCCCGAAAAGCGGAGTTTCAGGGCCAGCGGCACTTATACTTTGGTGAATAAATCTGCTCAAAACATAGACACCCTGCTGGTCCACTACAGTTATGATGAGGAAACGAGCTATCACTTTGGCCGGCCTGCCCGGGAAGTCCGCCAGGATACCCTTATCCGGTTCGGGATACACCGCCTGGAGGAACCTTTGGTTCCCGGCGACAGCCTGAAGATGTATTTCGAACTTAGAAATGAACCCAGCACCCTGCTCCGGACGAGTTCGCCCATTAAATACAACGGTACTTTTTTCACCGATGAGGTTTTTCCGGGGCTGGGATACCGGCCGGTGGAACTGACTGATAACGGCAAGCGTGCCCGGTATGGCCTGCCACCCCGGAGCGGCGAAAAACCGCCTCCGGAAGACACTACCGCCCGGCGCAATTCCTACTCCTCCAATGACGCCGACTGGATCACTTTCGAAGCGGTTGTCAGCACATCCGAAGATCAGATTGCCCTGGCTCCGGGCTATCTGCAACGGGAATGGGTAGAGGAGAGGAGGCGTTTTTTTCATTACAGGATGGACAGCCGGATCAAGAAATACTTCGGGGTCAATTCCGGAAGGTATGAGGTGTTGAGGGACAAATGGAAGGGTGTGGATCTGGAGATCTATTACCACAAAGAGCATAAATTCAACCTGAATCCGATGCTGAACGGCCTGAAAGGCGCGCTGTCCTATAACACCCGCTATTTCAGCCCCTATCAGCACCGGCAGGCCCGGATCATTGAGCTTCCCCTGACAGTGGGGGCTTTCTCGACGACTTTTGCCAATTCTATACCGCTATCGGAACTTCACTTCATCGCCGATACCACCGGCGGGAAAGACGACGGGGTCAATTTCCCCTTCTATGTGGCTGCTCATGAGATGGCCCATCAGTGGTGGGGCAACCAGCTCCTTCCCGCCGATGTGCTGGGCGCTAAAATGCTCACCGAAAGCATGGCGGAATATACAGCGCTGAGAGTGCTGGAAAAAGAATACGGAAGGGCTGCGATGCTGCGCTTGCTGAAGCTGGACCTGGATCTGTATCTCAGGGGAAGAGCGGAGGAAAGCCGAAAGGAGCGCCCGCTCCTGTACGCCGGGCCCCGGCAGGATTACATCAACTACCGAAAGGGCGCATTGGTGCTGTATGCCTTGAGTTGCCATATTGGAGAACAGCAGTTGAATGCCGCCATAAGAGCCTACCTCGAAAAAGTGCGTTTCCAGGGTGCCCCCTATACCACTTCACTTGAGATGCTGAAGTACATCAGAAAAGCAACGCCCGATTCCCTTCAATACCTGATCAGCGACCTGTTTGAGACAATAACCCTGTACGACAACCGGGTACTCAACCTGGAAATAAAGCCCCTGCCCGGAGGCCGCTATCGGGCGGATGTCGAATTCCTGGTAAGCAAATACAGGGCCGATGGAAAGGGGCGGCGCTCCTTTGAGACGGAAAATGGCGGCTCCTTGTCTTTTCAGCCGGACCCTTTAAAACCGCCCATACGGTCTTTGCCGCTACAGGATTATGTCGAAATTGGCTTTTTCGGTGCAGAGGACATCAATGGCCAGCGGCGGGAGGTGGAGCTCTGCCTGAAAAAATACAAGGTAACCCGTATTCACAACAAGGTGACGGCCATCCTGGACAAAAAGCCGGCCGCGGTTCGACTGGACCCTTACCTGAAAATGATAGATGTGAGCCGGAAGTAGAGAGCAGAATATCAGTGTGTGGATAAAGGGAACAGTAAAGCAGTTTATCAGGATGGCTGCCCGTCTAACGTTGGACCCAGTTGGAAACAGGTAAGCTGAAGCCGTCCAGCGCTGTTGCGAATACCGAAATCCGAACCGCGAACTTGTCCAGCGCTGGAATGGTAGCCATCAGGACTTTTTTCCTCACTGATACCCAGTTCTCTATTCCAGGAATCTGTTCTTCAGCCCCGGCGTAGGGATCATGCACTTGTCCTTCTTCCCGAACCACTGATAGCGGTTGCGGGCGACCCAGTCGTATATGGCGTTGCGGATGGGGCGGGGAACGATGATGAAGCTGTAGAGCGCCGGCCAGGCGCCTGAGAGGTACCGGGCTGTTCTGAGTGCGGCGTCGGACTTTGTGAACAGCCGGCCCCGCTCAACCAGGATGATGGTGCTGATATCCGTGGGGGCTTCCGGAAATTGGGTGAGTACTTGCTTTGCTGCGGCAGACTGAAGGGAGGCAAACCGGAAAATCCCGTCCGGGTCTCTTTGAATGATGAACTGTACGGCGCCATTGCAGAGGTTGCAGACGCCATCGAAGAGCAGAATTGGGTGGTTTTCCATGTCTGGAAAACGCTAAAGGCCGAAAGGGAGTTCACACAGGGGATAAAGGATTCTTCTCCCTGATACAGAAGGTTTGAAAAAAAAAAGCTAATTTAACTCATCTTACCTGTCTTTTTAACCTATAAAAACAAATCCTCGGTAGTTTTTTGCGCGAGTAATTAAAAAATCAGCCCCTCGGGCCTGAGCGTGGACTTTAGATTGTTCATTTAAATATCTAGTTTATGAAACGAGTTTTATTACTTATGCTGGGAGTAGTGGTTTCCATTACCCTGAATGCACAAAAAACAGTAACTGGAGTAGTAACCGGTGAAGGCGAAGGCCCGCTCATCGGCGCTACCATTCAGGCCAAAGGCACTTCGGCCGGAACGGTCACCGATTTTGATGGGAAATATTCCCTAAACGTGCCTGAAGGCGCCAATACTCTGGTCTTTTCCTTTGTCGGTTTCACCACCCTGGAAGTCAATATCGACGGCCGGGAGGTGGTCAATGCAGAATTGCCTACCGGGGAGATCCTCAGTGAAGTGGTCATTGTCGGCTCGCGAAGTGCCGGCCGCACCAAACTGGAGAGCGCCGTGCCGGTTGATGTACTAGACGTCAAGAACCTGGCCAGGGCTGCTCCGCAGACCAACCTCAACCAGATGTTGAACTATGTCGCCCCTTCTTTCACGTCCAACACCCAAACCATTTCTGACGGCACGGACCATATAGACCCTGCCTCTCTGCGGGGCCTGGGCCCCGACCAGGTGCTGGTACTGGTCAATGGCAAGCGCCGCCACACCTCTTCCCTGGTCAATGTTAATGGTACTTTCGGGCGGGGTAATGTCGGTACGGACCTTAATGCCTTACCCGCAGCAGCCATAGAACGCATTGAGATCCTGCGCGATGGTGCTGCTGCGCAATATGGTTCTGATGCCATTGCCGGAGTGATCAACCTCATTATGCGGGATGATTACAATAAATTGACCGCTAACTTCACTTCGGGCGCGTATTTCTCTGAAGGCTCCAATTTCTTCACCGGCGGGTCAGATGGGGATACCTACGACCTCAGCCTCAACTACGGCTTGCCTCTGGGAGCCCAGGGTGGTTTTATCAATTTCACCGGCTCTTTCGAAAGCCGGGGCTGGACCAGCCGGATGAAAGAGTATTCAGGAAGCATCTACAACGCATACAACGCCATAGAATGGGTGGCCAACCAGGATGGGGCTGACCTCAGCAACCTTTCGGAAGAGGACCTGAAAAATTATGCCGGCCAGGTTTCTCATTTTTCCTCCGATTTCAAGCAACAGATCAAGGATGCCGACCTTGCCGGCCTTCAGGAACTGCTGGCAACCGATGTGACCGAGGCAGAGCTGGCCGTTCGTGGTACAAAGCGCACCGATTTTAATATGCGCGTTGGCCAATCGGAACTGCGGGGAGGCAAGTTTTTTATGAATATGAAGCTGCCCCTTGGCGATAAGGCGGAGGTCTATGCCTTCGGCGGGCTCAGCCTGCGTGATGGCCTGGCGACAGGTTTCTACCGTTTCCCTAACCAGCAGCGCACTTATACGCCCGCTTATCTCAATGGTTTCCTGCCGCAGATCCATACAGACATTAATGACCAATCAATCGCGGTAGGGATACGTGGGGACCTGAGTGGCTGGAATGCTGACTTCAGCAATACCTTCGGCCGTAATGCTTTCCGATACAACGTCCAGAATTCAAATAATGCCACCCTGCAAAATTCTACTCCCTTTGAGTTTGACTCAGGTGGGTTTGCCTTTGCTCAGAACACGGCCAACTTCGACCTGAGCCGCCATTGGGATGATATTCTTTACGGGCTGAACGTGGCTTTCGGGGCAGAATTCCGGGTTGAGAATTATGAGATCAATGCAGGCGGGGAAAATTCCTACGCCAGTTACGACCGCTTCGGACAGGTGGTTATGCCTACTACCCCTGCGGAAGACCTTGTAACGGACTTCTTCGGCCGGAGCCGCCCCGGCGGCGCACAGGTATTCCCCGGCTTCCGCCCCGATAATGAACTGGACGAATTCCGCAACAGCGTTGCTGCCTATACGGATATCGAGGCGGATATTACCGAAAGCTGGTTGTTGACCGGCGCAGTGCGCTTTGAGAATTACAGCGACTTCGGTTCCACCACCAACTTCAAGGTGTCTTCCCGCTATAAGGTGACGGATGATATTTCCCTTCGCGGGGCGTTCAGCACCGGCTTCCGGGCGCCTTCGCTGGCTCAGATCTACTTCAATTCCACCTCCACGCTCTTTGTGGATGGCATCCCCAATGAGGTCGGCACCTTCAGTAACAATTCCCGGATTGCCCGCATCCTGGGTATCCCTCAATTGACGGAAGAGACTTCAAAGAGCCTGTCTCTGGGCTTCACCAGCCGGATACCGGCCCTGAACCTGAGCCTGACCGTTGACGCATTCCAGGTCGATATTGACAACCGGGTGGTCCTTACCGGTACTTTTGATCCCGGCGACGGTAAAACCGATGCTCAGAAGGAAGAACTGGCCAGGCTGTTTGCCCAGGCTAATGCCGAGCAGGCCAACTTCTTCGCCAACTCCATCGATACCCGCTCTCAGGGTGTCGATGTGGTGCTTACTCATGATTGGCGCTTCAACGGCGGCACCTTGAAAACCAGCCTGGCGGGTATCTTCTCCAAAACAGAGAAGGTGGGTGACGTTCAAACCTCACCGGAACTGGTAGGACTGGAGGATGTTTACTTCGATGAGACCAGCCGGATCTATCTGGAAGAAGCGGTACCCCGTACCAAGGTTAACCTTACCTTTAACCTGAGCGCCGGAAAATTCAACGCTTTCCTGCGCAACGTTTACTTTGGAGAGGTCACGGAAGCTACCAATACCGTGGCCAATCAGCAGGTGTTCTCCGGTAAAGTAGTGACCGACCTAAGCCTGGGCTACCAGCTGGCTAAGGCTGTCAACCTTACTGTGGGCTCCAACAACCTGCTGGATGTGTATCCGGATAAAAACATTGAAGCCAATCAGGGCTCGGCGCAATTCCTGTACTCGCGCCGCGCCCAGCAATTCGGCTTCATGGGGCGCTTTGCTTTCGCCCGCCTGATCTTTACCCTTTAAACAAACTGTATAAGGGATAGAAGCCGGCCGGCTTTTAACAGATACAGGTAATCAGCGGGAATAAAAGAATTTAGAGCTTATTCGAATCAGAGGCAAAATGACCGCCCATTGATCGGGGAGTCAATCTTGCCTCTGATTCAAACCGCCCCTATTGCCTTTTGGGGCGACGGGTAAGAGCTGGTTCGGATGCCAGCTTTAGGTCAACCTCTATAAGTAGAGGGTCAAAATGGTTAGATTGTTGAAATGGTTTGATCGTTTTCATCCCCAAAAACGAAATTTGAATAAACTCTAATGCCCGGCTTTTTAAAGCTTCGTTGTCCTCATAATCATTTTTTTCCCGTTTGTTAAAAAAGTAAAATAAATAGGGGCGGAAGGTGAATGGTTGCATCTTTGTTATTGCTGAAATCTTTTTTCAGGAAATGAAATTTTTTATCTTAACTCCCAAAGGCTAAATATATGGACCGTACCCTTCTTGCTTTGTTTGTTTCCCTCTTTTTTTATTGTAATACCTCTGCGCAACCCCTCGCCCTGGCATCAGCCAATTCCACCCGAAGCTTCCAGCTGGTGAAGAAGAAGGGGAATATCCGCGTTTACGAAAGGTGGTTTGAAATAGAAGGAGAGGCAAGGGAAACGCGGGAGCTCAAATCTGAATTCACGATACCGGCAGGTATTAATGAAATATTGAAGGCCATTCAGTATCCGGAAGAGGTGGCAAAATGGATGCAATCGGTAGGAGAAGTGAAAGCCATCGAAGGAAAGGGTACTTCCCGTTGGATGTACTACCTTCGGTATGATATCCCCTGGCCATTGAATGATCAGGATTGTGTCATGCGCTACCATCTGACTCGGGATAATGGTTATGCCCATGTATATTTCAGTTCCGTTGCCGATGGCCGTTACCCTCCCGAAGACGGGATCAAGCGAATGGAGGGCGTACAGGGCTTGTGGCGCTTTGAATCTCAGGCAGATGGAAAGACCAGGGTAACTTACTCTGTGCTCATTCTGGAGAAGCCTTCTCTGCCGCGCTGGATAACCGACCCGATAGTGCGTTCAAATATGATGGACAGCATGGTGGCTTTTTGTGATGTATTGAGTAAGGAAGGGAAGAAGTAATGCCTGGATAATTTTAGCCTAACTTATTCTGCTTCGGAAGTGATGCAGTGGGGCAATGCCCGGGGCGCTGATCCTATTGTTGGATGGCTGAATTGTTATATGGTTTTTGCCTGGGCGCATTGTAAAAATAGGTTCCAGCCCAGCCTTCACTCAAAAAGAGCAGAGTACAATTCCTGTATCTTGCCCACCGTCCTGATCCGGATATCATACCTTCCCTGATCCAGCCCCTTGGTGTTGTATTTAGAGATATAGATCTCCCGGAAGCCGAGCCGGTTGGCCTCCTGAATTCGTTGTTCGATCCGGTTGACGGCGCGGATCTCGCCGGACAACCCCACTTCACCGGCAAAACAGATATTGGTGGGGACAGCCACATCTTCCAGAGAGGAGATCAGAGCGCTGACGATGGCCAGGTCTATGGCGGGGTCATCGACGCGGATGCCGCCGGCAATATTGAGAAATACGTCGTTCATGGCAAAGGGCAGGCCGTTTCGTTTTTCCAGGACGGCCAGCAGCATGCCCAGCCGGCGCAGGTCGAAACCGGTAGCGGAGCGCTGGGGTGCGCTGTAAACCGAAGTGCTGACCAGAGCCTGCGATTCGATCAGCATGGGCCGCAGCCCTTCTATGGTAGCCGCAATTGCGCTCCCCGACAGGTCCTCGTCCTTTTGGGAAAGCAGCAACTCCGACGGGTTGGCCACCTGCCGCAGGCCGCTTCCCTCCATTTCATAGATCCCCAGTTCATCGGTGCTGCCGAAGCGGTTTTTAATAGTCCGCAAAATGCGATAGGTATAGTTGCGGTCTCCTTCGAACTGGAGGACGGCATCGACGATGTGCTCCAGCAGCTTCGGGCCGGCGATCGACCCCTCCTTGGTGATGTGCCCGATGAGGAAAACGGGAATATTGCTTTCTTTGGCAAAGCGCTGGAGTTCACCGGCGCATTCTCTGACCTGAGATACGCTGCCCGGCATGGATTCAATGTGAGGGCTGGAGAGGGTTTGGATGGAATCGATGATGATGAGGCCCGGCCGGAGTTGTTGGGCGTGCCTGAGGATCTTATTGGTATTGGTTTCCGCCAGGATGTAGCATTTCTCGGGGTTGCCGCCGATGCGGTCGCTGCGCATCTTGATCTGCTCATCGCTTTCTTCTCCCGACACATAAAGGATGGTTTCCGGCAGGTGAAGGGCCAGTTGCAAAAGCAGGGTGGATTTGCCAATGCCGGGCTGGCCGCCGATCAACACCAGGCTGCCAGGGACGATCCCTCCTCCCAGAACCCGGTTGAGCTCCTCGTCGGGGGTGGCCAGGCGCCGGGTATTGCCGGCCTGTATTTCGGGCAACGCTACCGGCCGGGCTCCTCCTTTGCCCTCATCGCTTTTCCATGCTTTATGTTTGGCTTCCTGTGTTGTTTCCCTGGAAAGGATCTCCTCGATATAAGTATTCCATTCCCCGCAATGGGGGCACTTGCCCATCCATTTTGGAGAGGTGGCGCCACAATTCGTACAAGCAAATAATTTTTTGACTTTGGCCAACTTCTTGATGTTTTTTTTGTTTACCTTCCGGTTTTGGGCACTATTATTCTATTTTCAGGAATCAATATTCTCGTGCCGGCTCTGATCCCAGCCAGATTCCGGACAACAAAGTGGAATATTAATAGAAATAAAAAAGTGTTGCGGGTTTAAAAAAAAATTTCTAAATTAGCTGAGTAAATGGTTACTTTGCTAAAGCGCAACGTCAAATATACAAATCATCAAACCCTTATTTGGTTGAATGCAAAAGTTAAATTTCATTTTCTGCAGCAAAAATTCCGGGTAAGGCTATTGATTTTGAAAATATCTGTTAACTTTGCGTTAATGTGACACTAAGGGCGAACATGAGCTGCCTTTCACAGTGTTTAAAATTAAGATTTGATATCGATTTCTCTTCGATGAAGAGCATTCATATGTAGATTGTTTTCATTTGGTTTTTTGGGGTTATACAGGGTACTATGCTTCGGCATAGATGCCCTGTTTTTTTTTGCCTACCTCCCATCCTCACAAACGCAACCCGTCGGGATTTTCTGTACTGCCTTTTCCTGTGCTTCGGCCTCAGCCGGATCCTCCCTGTATTTCCCCTTCCAGCCGTAAATATCCTTTAACTCAATGGTGTCTCCCTGCACCAGTAAGTTGTAATGGATATGAACTCTTGTACCTATCGGAGCATAATAGTAAATGTACCAGGCATCTGCCTCTCCGACGCCGATGCAGCCGTTGGAATAAGGGCGGTTCAGCGTCTTTGGGTTGGTGGTCGGGTGGATCAGCTGGCCATAGCGGTGTCCGTTGATCTCTGGTTCTATCCAGGGGATAAGGGGCATGAGGGTCGTCCTGCCGTCATCCCGGCGGGTGTGCGTAAAACGGCGGCCCGTGCTGGGGTCCAGAAAAAGGGGATATCGGGATATGCGGACAATCCGGCCGAAGCCCGGCATTGTTCGAAGGTCAACGGTTGTGCCGGCCAGGGCAAGATACTTTCTCTGGTTGCGCCCGACCCTTACGGGAAAGGTGAAAAGGGTATCGCTGTACTCGATGATCCGCAGCCTGAATTCCGGGATATTTACGTCTATGATGGTGTTGTTCATCCGGCTTTGCAACTCCCGCGCTTTTTGCGGCCCGGGCAGCAGTAGCGTATCTCCCCGCCGAAGAATGATCAGCCCTTCCTGGTCGTACACAAAGCTGTCCCGCTCCATGAGCCGGTAATAATCTGTATTGGCCAGGCTGTCGATGATCCAGGGATTGGCCCTTACCAGGAGGTGTTCGGTGAGCAGATAGGGCAGGAGGGTATCCTGACAGGCAATGATAGAATCGAGAAAGGCAAAGTAATCTCGGATTTTAACATCCCGTTCCAGAACGAGCAGGCCGACAGGTTCTTCGGGCAGGCTGTCCGTTGGCGCCAGGAAGATGCTGTCGGCTGAAGCCGGTAATGGCGGCGTCGGGTTTCCCTTTTCCTTCCGGCATCCTCCGGCCAGAAAAAATACCAAGGCCAGGCCGAGCAATAATCGCGTGCTCATCTCCTTTTTTACGGAGAAATTAAGGGAAAGGAGGGTAATTGTCGATGATAATGGTCATGGCAGGAAGATGTGGAAATTGTAAGTGTGTAAAGGTGTAAATGTTTAAATGTGTAAGTGTGTAAAGGTTTAAAAGTGTGGCAGCCTCCTTTACACCTAAGCACTTTTACACTTTTTACTCCCCTTACCCTATCCGGCCAGCACAGCTTACGCAACGGGTACTTTCGGGCATGAACATCAGGCGGGCGGGCGGGATGGGCTGTTTGCAGCGGCTGCAAATGCCAAAATCAGGGCTGTAAACCTTGGTGAGGGCCAGCCGAAGGCTGGACAATTTGCGGCGGGCAGAACGCAGCGCCGCCTCGGATACGCCCTTATTGTTGATGGCGTCCATCCGGCTGACGCGGCCAATGGCATTTTCGGGAGAGATGGGCCGGGTGGCCTCTTCCAGGCGTTCCACTTCCGTTTCCATCCTGGCAATTGTTTCCACTATTTTTTCTTTCAATACTTGCCTGTCCTTAATATCCATAGCCGGCCATTTTTCAAAAGCAAAGCGCAGGCCATACCATATAGTAGTATCACCTGCGCTATACCTCCCTGAAGGAATAAACAGAATGAGGTTAATCTCTGGAGAAAATGGCGATCAACCGGAGGATCTCGATATAAAGCCAGACCAGCGTGATGAGCAGGCCCATGGCGGAGAACCATTCCATGTAGGCCGGTGCGCCGTATTGCTCTCCTTTTTCGAAATTATCGAAATCCAGCAGCAGGTTCAGGGCCGCCACGGCTACGATCACCAGGCTGATGCCAATGCCCATCCATCCTCCTTGGTGCAGATACGGCATGTGTATGCCGAAGAAGGAGAGTATCCAGTTGAGCAAATAGAAAACAAAGATAGCTCCTGTGGCCATGATGATACCGGAGCGGAACTTGCCGGTGACCTTAATAATCCCCGATTTATAAATGAACAGCATCAGGAAAAATACGGCCATGGTCAGAGTTACGGCCTGGAAGATGATGCCGTTAAAGACGCTGGCATAAACTGCTGAAACAGCACCGACGAAAAGCCCTTCCAGCCCGGCATAGACGGGGGCCAGGGTAGGAGACATGTGTGGCCTCATCGATGCGATGATGACTACGATCAGGCCTCCGATAGCGCCGCCCCAAAGAAACAGTTGGCTGGGCATGGAAAAACTGATGGCAGCGGTCAACAGCATGATGCCTCCCAGAATTAAGGACTTGTTGATGGCGCCCTGAACGGTCATCCGTTCGACCAATCCGCCGGCGGTGCGGGCCATATCGCCATCCAGTACTTCCTGGGCCGCCTGCCGGTAGGCGGATTCATTCATAACGGGGTTGTGAGACTCTAAAAAGCCTTTTCTTCTACTCATTTTCTGAAAATTAGTGATTTTGGGAACCGGCCCGGTTTATCCTGTTGGCCCGGCCGGCTTTTATTGATTTCTCCCCTAATATAGAAGGAACTCCGAATTAGTACAAACTTTAGGTGATAATAGTTGTATCTCCTGTTCATCAGTTTGTGCCGGTAATGGCGTTACAGGCCAGGAACGTTGCCAAGTGAAAATGTTTTTCCATGAGTTGGGCCTCTTAAAATAGAACTGCTCAGCGCCTCAGGTGTTGGAAAAGTGAGAAAAGAATGCGAACTTTTTACCTGAACAAGCGGAAAGGAAATTACAGTATTGAATGGTTTTAATAGCAGCCCCAGTAAGGCTGTCGAAGATTGGCCTCCAAACATACTCTTAACCATCCATTAACCCAACCATGGAAGAAGACCCCATTAAGGTGCCCGCTTTTACCGAAGAGCAAAGCCGCTATACGCCGGAGCAGCGCTCCCGGCTGATGAGCAGGATACGTTCTACGGACACCAGGCCGGAACTCATGCTGCGGCGGGCGTTGTGGGCCCTGGGGTATCGCTACCGGAAGGATGTCAAAAGCCTGCCGGGTAAGCCCGATATCGCTGTCAGGAAATACAAGGTGGCGGTGTTCGTGGACGGGGAGTTCTGGCATGGTTACAAGTGGGCGGAGAAAAAGCCGCGCATCAAGCGCAACCGGGAATACTGGATACCCAAGATCGAGCGCAACATGCAGCGCGACCGCCAGAATACCCAGGCCTTGCAGGAACAGGGTTGGACCGTCTTTCGATTCTGGGAACACAAACTCAAAAAAGAATTCCATACCTGCCTGGAAGCGGTAGTGGAAGAACTGGAAAAGAAAAAACGGGAATAAGCTTCTTCTGTCGGCTGCCAACCAGTAAAAAAAAGGAAAATGCTTACCTTAGCCCAAGCTTATCATCCGGCACATTACCCTCCCCTTTAAACAAACAGAAAGCATATTCAAAACTGTTTTGCCAGGCTGCTAAACCGGCTGAAGCCTGTTAGTACGCCAATTCAAAAACCTCAATGTTTGTTGGAATGGAAAACGTATGGAAAAAACTCTATCTCGCTGTTTTATCGGCCATTTTAGCCGGCCCCGGCGCCTTTGCCCAGAATATTGATGAAGCCAAAATAGATTCGTACCTGTTGCATTCTGTATCTGAAGAGCCGGACATTTATCATTCCGTGGTCCTGGTACTGGAAGACAGGGTCGATATCATGGCTTTGGAGGAAGAACTGCTCGCGCGCCGGGCCGGCCTGGAGGAACGGGCCTATGAAGTGATCACCCGACTGCAGGCCAAAGCAGCCGCCACTCAGCCGGATTTACTTGAAAAACTCAAAAAGGAGGAGGGCATCAGGCCAGGCAGCATCCAACCTTTCTGGATCACGAATATCATTATTCTTGAGGCAAAAGGCCCCGCCATTGCCCGGCTGAGCCTGGACAAGGCCATCGGCCAGATCCTTCCCAATCCGGGAGTCCGGCTGGTGGACGAAGAGGGCAGGCGGGAAGCGGCAGCCGCTTTGGAGAACAATGCCGAACCCGGCTTATCGGCCATTGGGGCCAACCAGATGTGGGCCATGGGTTATACGGGTTACGGCCGAAAAGCCCTGATCATAGATACCGGACAGGAGCCTGGCCACCCGGCTCTGCACAACCAGTTCCTGTATCACAACCGGGACATCGGGGAGGCCTGGAGAGGCAGTACCAATCCGGAGGATTGCGATTCCCACGGTTCCCACGTAACAGGTACGGTGCTGGGCCTCGACCGCCTGGCCCGGGATACCATCGGTGTGGCGTTCGACGCCAAATGGATGGGCGGCATCGGCCTGGGCGGAGGTTGTAGCTCCGGAGCCGATGTAGCCGGTGTCATTAGCATGTTCCAATGGGCTCTGAACCCGGATGGCAACCCCTCGACCATTGACGATATGCCGGATGTGATCAATAACTCCTGGAGAAACATGTTCCCCTCTTCCGGCGACTGTGGAAATCACTTTACCTATTCAGTCATAAACGCCCTGATGACAGCAGGGGTCGCAGTAGTATTTGCCGCCGGCAACGAAGGGCCGACGGCTTCCACCATCGGAGACCCCCCGATGAACAACACCAGCCTGGTGCGCGTATTCTCGGTAGGCAGTGTGAATGGGAATATTCCCAGTTTCCCGATCAGTGATTTTTCCAGCCGCGGCCCTACCGTCTGCGGAGGCCAGGGAAGCCTGCTGATCAAACCGGAAGTGTCCGCTCCGGGGGGCAGGGTCCGGTCCAGCGTTATTAACGGAGGGTATGCCTATTTTGACGGTACTTCCATGGCGGCGCCTCATACTTCCGGGGCGGTCCTGCTGCTCAAAGAAGCGTTTCCCTACCTCACCGGTGAGGAGATCCTGCTGGCTCTGTACTTCTCTGCAACAGACCTGGGCGCCCCCGGGGAAGACAATTCCTACGGCATGGGCATCGTCAATGTGCCGGCGGCTTACCAGTACCTCATAGGCCAGGGCAACGAGCCCGTCCCGCCGGCGGATGGGGCCAATGACGTTATCCTGTTGCAGGCGGAGATCCCGGGGCTGAACTGCGCCGGGCAGGCCTCCGCCCGGCTCCTGGTCGAGAACGATGGTACAGAAGCCATTACTTCAATGGACATTCAGCAGTATCTCATCGGTAATGTTACGGCAGACACGGCTTCTTTCCGGTGGGAGGGCCTGCTCGAACCCGGAGGGCGGCAATACATACAGATGCCGCCTTTGCAATCCGTGCCGGGCGAATATGAATACGTCGCCAACATCGTCCTGGCCAACGGACAGTCAGATGCCCGGTGGCTCAACAACCAGCTCAAAACCAGAGCCCGCATCATTGCCGATGAGTTCATAGAAGCTCAGGTGTCCGATAACTACCAGCCCTGTCAGGGCGGCCAGGCTCTGCTCCAGAGCCTTTACGATGGCCAGGGCGAAGTGCGTTGGTACGATGAACCGGTTGACGGCAGCCTGCTGGGCGAAGGCCGGAATGCCTTGCTTCCCGTTGCCGATGAGCCCCTCACCGTTTATATGGAGGTGGCTCCTGTAGAAATGGTGGGCCGGCCCGATAACGTTGAGGGAACCACCCAATACAGTACGGACGCCTATGGGTTGTCTTTTGACGCTTATTCCGCCTTCACCATCAAATCCGTCAAAGTCTATACGGAAGAAGCCGGTTCCAGGCTGCTCATCCTGGAGGGCCCGAATGGTTATTCTTTTACAAAAATAGTGCCTATGGGCGTTGGTGAACAGCGGGTAGAACTGAACCTGCACATTGAACCGGGTGAAGGCTGGGTGCTGCGCCTCCGGGCCGGAAAGCCCCTGGGCCTCAGCCTGGGCGGGTCGGATTATCCTTATGTGGTTCCCAATGTGTTGTCCATCAACCGCTCCACCCAGAGCCTGATCTATTACAACTATTTTTATGACTGGGAAGTGGAATACTCTCACTACTGCGGCCGCACGCCGGTGGAGGTAGAGATAATGGGAACGGAAAATACACCTCAGGTGGCCTTTAACCCCGCCGATGCCGAGATCGACCTTTCTTCCGGCCTTAATGAGGTGTCCTTTACCGACCAGTCGCAGGGCGGCACTTCCTGGTTGTGGGACTTTGGAGACGGCGCCACCAGCACGATGCAAAACCCAACTCATACTTATGCCGATACCGGGATCTATCAGGTGACCCTGACCGTCATCGGACAGGAAGGGTGTGCAAACAGTACTTCCGGGACCGTCACCGTTACGGAAACTAATGTGAGTGCTGTCAGCCGGCTGGCGGAGGAATACGGTATGGAGGTTTTTCCCAATCCGGCCCGCGAGCAGTTTTATCTGAGCCTGAGCCTCCCTCAGCCCCGGGCTGCGGAGGTTTTTCTTGCCGATATGCTCGGCCGGCCGGTTTGGCGCCGGCAACTGGAGATAAGGCCGGGAGAGGTAGTGGAAATTCCTGCCGCCGGATTGGCCCCGGGCCTGTATTCCGTAGTTGTCCGGCTGGATGGGAAGCAGATCGGCCGACGGGTGGTGGTCAATTAATGGACGGAATGCCAGGGAAAGCGGACTTGCCGCTCTGCTTCTGAATTAAAGGGTCAAATTAAGCGGCAATGGAAAATTGCCGCTTAATGTGTGGCATGTACATAACTCCCGGTTGGCCTCCTTCCTGGCAAAGCCATGGCCACGGAGAAACAAAGAATCTTTATTTTCGCAATAGATAGATCCAATTTCAGGAAATAACTGGCTAAACTCATGAAAAGACATTTTACTTACCTCGCTCTCTTCTTTATTTTTTTGTTTTTACCGGGCAGGAAACCTCTTTTTGCTCAACTGATGGACGCCGCCAAAATAACCGAACCGTTGCTTTTGGAAATGGAGGCGGCTCCGAATGCTTATTTCCGGGCCTATGCACTGCTGGCCGACCGGGTGAACCCGCGCGAAATGGAGGGCGATTTTCGCCGCCGGAAAGCGCCGATAGAAGAACGCGTGTATGAACTGATCACCGCCCTGCAGTCCAGGGCGGAAGCCACCCAGCCCGCACTGCTGGCCAAGATGGAGAGCCTGCCCGGCATCCGCCCGGAGAGCTTTCAGCCCTTGTGGATCACCAACATCATTTACTTTGAAGGGACGCGGGAGGCCATTGCCGCCCTCAGCCTCGACCCGGCAGTAGGCCGGCTGGGGCTGAACGAAAAAGTGGTGTTTGAAAAGGTTGAAGAAGAGGTGTGCCTCAGCCCTCCCGAACCGAATAGCGTAGAACGGGGCCTGCAGGCCATCGGCGCTCCGCAGATGTGGGCGATGGGATACACCGGCTACGGCCGCCGCGCCATGATCGTGGATACCGGGCAGGACCCCACTCATCCGGCCCTCCACAACCAGTTTCTCTATCACAACCGGAATATCGGTGAGGCCTGGCGCGGCAGTACCGGCCCGGAGGATTGTGACATACATGGCACTCACGTTACCGGCACGGTACTGGGGCTGGACCGCATTGAGCACGACACCATCGGGGTGGCATTTGACGCCAAATGGATGGGCGGCATCGCCCTGGACGGGGGTTGTTCATCCGGCACCGATGCATCCAGCATCAACGGGATGTATCAATGGGCGCTGAACCCCGATGGAAACCCTTCCACCGTGGATGATATACCCGATGTGATCAACAATTCCTGGTATAATGGGAATAATTCCTGCAATGCCAATGGTGTTTTCGAGACCTATGATGCCCTCTATGCCGCCGGTATCGCAGTAGTTTTTTCCGCCGGCAATAACGGCCCGGACCCTTCCACCATCACTCCGCCCAAGTTCAATAACTGGGATACGGTGCGCCTCTTCGCCGTGGCCAATCTCGATGCCAATAACCCTTCATTGCCTATTGCCAATTCTTCCAGCCGGGGGCCCAGTATTTGTGGGGGAGAAGGCAGCCTGCTGATCAAACCGGAGGTTGCCGCGCCGGGCAGCAGGGTGCGGTCCAGTATCCCGGGAGGATATACTAACCTGACTGGTACTTCTATGGCCGCCCCTCACGTTTCCGGGTCCATTCTGTTGTTGAAGGAGGCATTCCCCTACCTTACGGGCGAGGAGCTGATGCTGGCCCTGTACTATACCTGTACTGACCTGGGGGTTCCCGGCGAGGACAACGATTACGGCATGGGCATCATCAACGTGTCGGCAGCATTCGAATATCTGGTGG
This sequence comes from Lewinellaceae bacterium, assembly GCA_020636315.1. GTDB lineage: Bacteria > Bacteroidota > Bacteroidia > Chitinophagales > Saprospiraceae > JACJXW01. Next base: position 32,239 of record JACJYA010000002.1, on the reverse strand, counting down.
GAAAAGGGCATGAGCCGGTTCCTCCCCTGGAGGCTCCGAATGATGTCGTCCTGCTTAGGTTAGATGCCCCGGCACAGAACTGCAACCTGCAGGCTTCTCCCACTGCCCTGGTTTTGAATAACAGCCAGGAGGCCGTCAGCTCTTTACACTTCCGGTATGCTGTGGAGAACTACATTCAGGAGTATGACTGGGAAGGCAGCCTGATGCCCGGAGCAACGGTGGAAGTCCGGCTACCGCCCCTGGAGGCAACGAGCGGAGAATTCGTACTTGATGTGGAAGTCACGGCCGCCAATGGCGAGCCCGATATGCGCAACCTCAATAATCGCCTGAAGAAGGCCATCCGGATCGTGGAAGATGAGAAGCTTCCCGCCCGGGCGGTTGGCGATGCCCCTGTTTGCCGGAACAGCAATGCCCTGGTGGAGAGCCTCTACGAAGGGGAAGCTACTTTCCGGTGGTACGATGAAGAAGAAGGCGGCAACCTGCTGGGCGAAGGGCGCTCTCTGCTGATCCCGGTTGGAAATGAACCCCGTACCGTTTACGCCCAGGTCACGCCCAGAGAAAGGATGGGGCTTCCGGACAAAGACGGCGGTGGCACCGTACAATTCGCGGCAACCTCCACCGGGCTGCGGTTCAATGCCTATTCGGAATTCACCTTGCGCTCAGTAAAGGTCTATGCCGAGGAAACCGGCGGCCGCCTGTTCCGCCTGATGGCTCCCGACGGCAGCGTTTATACCAAGGTGGCGTCCATTCATGAAGTTGGAGAGAACCGCATCGAACTCGGGTTCCGTATCGAGCCCGGCGAAGGCTATGAACTGGAGCTGCAGGCGGGAAAGCCCCTGGCTTTCAACCTGGGCGGAACGGATTATCCTTATGAGGTTCCGGGCGTGGCTTCCATTACCGGCTCGACGGGAGGGCCGGTCTTCTATTATTTCTTTTACGATTGGGAGATCGAATACGACCACTTCTGCGGCCGGACCCCGGTGGAGATCGAACCGGCCGAACAGGGAGAGGCGCCTCTGGCGGATTTTAACGTTCCGGTGACGGAGATCAACCTGGCCGAAGCCTCGGGAGAGCTCAGTTTCTACGATGAATCCTCCGGCGCTGTATCCTGGCTGTGGAATTTTGGCGATGGCATCCTGAGTACGGACCAAAACCCCATTCACACTTATGTAGATACCGGCAGCTTCCAGATAACCCTGACTGTAGTAGGCGAGGATGGATGCAGCAGCAGTGCCGAGGGGTCTATAGTGGTGATCGAAGATGCGGTGCTGACCAATGATGAAGCTGTAGCCCGGGCAGGCAGCCGCCTGCATGTCTATCCCAACCCGGCGGGAGAGTCCATTTTCCTGGCCTTCGACCTGGAAAAACCAGCCTTGGCCCGGTACCATCTGACGGACCTGCTGGGGCGCCCCGTCCTGCAGGGACAGCAGGAAGTACTCCGGGAGCAGGCCATGGAACTGTCTTTGGCGGAGCTGGCGGCCGGCGCCTATCTGATGATAGCCGAAGTTGACGGGCAGCGCTTCATAGAGCGGGTGGTGAAGAGCAGGTAGCCGAATTCAAATTAAGGCGCTAATGGGAAATTAGCGCCTTAATTTGCCCACAATAAAATCATTTCTAAACCCAGTTGAATCATGAAAAAACATCTATCCTCGCTGTTTTGCCTGTTCTTTTTATTCCTTTTGGCACAACCCCGTTCGCTTTCCGCCCAGGATTCCGATCAGCCGGTTGTAGCCCCGGGCCTGCACCTGGCACTGGAGGAGAAGCCCGAAGCCTTTCATTCTGTCATGATGTTGCTTTCCGACCGCATTGATCCACGCGCTTTGGAAGAAGAACTTCGCCGGCGCAAGGCCAGCCTTCAGGAGCGCACCTATGAGGTGATTACGGCCCTGCAGGCAAAGGCGGCCGCCACCCAGCCCGCCATGCTGGAAAAGCTGAACAGCTCTCGGTATGTAAAAAAAGAAAGCATAAGGCCCTTCTGGATAACCAATGTCATCTTCTTCGAAGCTCGCCGTGAGGCCATCGAAGCATTGAGCAAGGACCCGGCGGTGGGCCGCCTGGACATCAACCGGGAGATCATGATCCCCGATGAGGAGGCCGAAGTGGAGGAGTCGGAGGCCCTGCAAAACAACCGGGAGCCCGGCCTGGCGGCCATCGGCGCTCCCGAAATGTGGGCAATGGGCTATACCGGCCACGGCCGCAAGGTATTGATCGTGGACAGCGGCCACGATATTTTTCATCCTGCCGTCCACAACAACTTTGCCTGGCATTATGTGCCGATGAATCAGGCATGGGCCAATCCCGGAGAGCCTTATTACTGCAGTGACCACGGCGTTCACGTCGGCGGTACGGTTGTCGGGCTGGACCGCATAATGGAAGACACGATCGGCGTGGCCTTTGATGCATTATGGCTGGGAAGTTCCCATAATGGCTGTGAAGCCTCGGGAGGAACGGCGCTCAACTACGTAAGCATTTACCAGTGGGCGATGAACCCGGATGGCGACCCCAATACAATTAATGATATGCCGGATGTGATCAACAACTCCTGGAGTTATAACTATCCGACCCTGAGCGATTGTTTTGATCCTACTCATATTGCCATTACCGATGCGGTTATGGCCGCCGGTATTGCCATCATCTTCTCCGCCAGCAATGAAGGGCCCGACCCCATGACCATCGGCGACCCGCCGATGAACAACTGGGATACGGTGCGTATGTTCGCCGTCGGCTGGCTGAATGGCAACAACCCCAATTTCCCCATTGCCTCCGGGTCCAGCCGCGGCCCGACAGTGTGCGGGGGAGAAGGCTCCCTGCTGATCAAACCGGAAGTTTCCGCCCCCGGCTCCAGCGTGCGCTCCAGTATTGCCGGCGGAGGTTACGGGGCGCTGAGCGGTACGTCTATGGCCACTCCCCACGTTACCGGAGCAACGGCCCTTCTGAAGGAAGCTTTCCCTTACCTGCCGGGAGAGGAACTCATGAAGGCCCTCTATTACAGCGCCATAGACCTGGGAGCTCCAGGTGAGGACAACGACTACGGCATGGGTATTATCAACCTGCCCGCTGCCTTTAATTATCTGGTGAGCCGAGGAAATGAACCGGTCCCACCGGTGGTGGCGCCCAATGACGCGGTCCTGCTGAGGTCCGGTGTCCGGGAACTGAACTGCGAGGTGTCCGTCAATCCCGTGATCGAAGTGGAAAACGATGGGTCGGAAACGTTCACCAGCATGGAGATCTCTTATTCATTAACCGGAGCAGGAGACACGGTGGCCTTGGTGTATAACTGGGAAGGAGAGATCCAGCCCAAGGAAAGGAGAATGATCTCATTGCCGGCGCTGGAATCGGTGGAGGGAGATTTTCTCTTTATCGTCGAGATCAGCAAAGTCAACGGGCAGGAAGATGCCCGCCGGTTTAACAACCGCCTCAAAAAACGCGTACGGCTCACCGCGGATGAGAACTTTACCACTTCGGTTATCGATGGCCTGACCACCTGCCGGAACAGCAATGCCCGGGTGCAGGTATCTGCTGAAAGTAATCAAAAGGTTCGGTGGTACGGCCTGCCAGAGGGCGGCAGTCAACTGGCGGAAGGAGCATCTGCTCTGATACCGGTCGGAGAGGAACCTGTTATCGTTTACGCCGAGGTTTCTCCTCAGGTTAAGGTTGGCCGGCAGGACAATGCCGACAACACTTTTCAATATTCGAACGAACAACAGGGCATCGTTTTTGACGTCCACACCCCAATGACCATCAAGTCAGTAAAAGTATATGCCGAAGAAGGCGGCTCCCGGCTGCTGAATCTCGTCCATCCCGATGAAACTGCTTACACCAAAGTGGTGCCCATCGTCGCCGGTGAGCAGCGCATAGAACTCGACTGGAAGATAGAAGAACCCGGCGAAGGTTACAGCCTGAAGCTGAGAGCCGGCAAACCACTCGGGTTCAATATTGGCGGCACCGCTTATCCATACACTGTTGAGAATGTCGTTTCCCTCAGGCGGTCAACTGTGGGGCTCCCTTTCTATTATTATTTCTATGACTGGGAAGTGGAATACCCCTACTATTGTGGCCGGGTAGCGCTGAATATCGATGTGGCGGAAGGCAGCGGGCCTCAGGTGGCGTTCAGCCCGTCCGAAACGACAATAGATCTGTCTTCCGGGCTCAATGAGGTGAGTTTCACCGATGAGTCGGACGGAGGCGCCTCATGGTTGTGGGATTTCGGAGACGGAACGACAAGCACCCTGCAAAATCCCGTTCATGCCTACAGCGATACCGGCTTTTACCAGGTAATTCTGACCGTGTCCGGCCCGGAGGGTTGCGCCAGCAGTGTATCGGGTACGGTGACGGTTACCGAAACTCCGGTTACTGGTGTCACGGAGCCGCTGGGGGAAGAAGCTATGGTAGCCTTCCCAAATCCTGCCCAGGACGTTCTTTACCTGGCCTTTCAGTTGGAAAAGCCTGCTACAGCCGATTACTGTCTGTCCAGCCTGCTCGGCCGGCCGGTTCTTCGGGGAGAAGCACAGGTTTCAGGCCAGGAAACGGTAGAGGTCCCTCTTGATGAATTACCGGCGGGAGCTTATCTGCTGGTAGTCAATATTGACGGCCAGCGCCTGGTGCAGCGGGTTGTGAAAAGCAGATAGGGGAGTGCGAAGGCTGCGGGCCTGCCTGGTTTAGGCAGGAGACAGTATGCAATTGCCAGGCTTGACAAGTTTTCCGGGCGGCTCTTCGCTGAAAACTTGTCAAGTCTTTTGGGGGTCAGCCGGCGGTTTCTCCTTTCCACGCCAGGGCGGCATGCCGGGCGATCCAGTATTGTCCCAGAAGATAAGTTGCCATGATAAACAGGCGGGCATAGGGAATGCTGACGGCGTCCGCCCGGAATTTGTTGAGGGCGATCAGGCTATCCGAGAGGAGGAACAGCAGGATGCCGCTCATCAGGCCCACGAACACCCTGGGCTCCAGGAAGGGCTTCAGGTTAAAGGCCGCAACGCCCATGCTTACGATGGCAAAGGCGTAAACCGCCACCGGCGCCTTCATCGGTGCGGGGATGCCCGGCCAGAGGATGATAATAATGGCCGCCAGGAAAAGGGCAAAGGGCCAGGCGCGCCACGGTTCCCGGGCGACTTGCCCCTGCTTCGCTTCGGGGAATTGGAGGAAGCCCGACAGGTAACTCAACTGCGCCAACAGGAAGCTGCCCAGCCCCAGGAGGAAATACCTTTCATCTTTCGGGCCATTTTCCACCAGCATCAGCAGCACGTCACCGCCAATGGAAAAGATCAGGCCTGCCAGGATGAAGCGGGGGAAACGCCCCCGCAACGGGCGAAGATGAAGGTAGAACCATAGGGAGAGTACTGTTAGCAGCAGCGGCTTGGTTACCAGGATCAATGCTTCCGAGCGGCTGTATTCTCCATATAGGTTGAGGAGGGAAAGCAGGAGGAAGATCCGGAGTAGCGCTCTGGCCATGTTGCGGTATTTTTTTATTAAAAGTGAGTTCAACTTTCGTTTCCGGGATGGCCGGGCAAAGGGCGCAAACACCCGAAAGTACAAAATAGGAAAAAACAGTAACTGCTTCTCCATTGCAGGGGTGTTGATTACCAGCAGGACAAACTTCCCCGAAAAGTTAAACCCCGATGCAGGATAGCGCTGTACCGGATTAACCGTTAAATTAGCTCATTCAAAACTCCCGGTTTTCCAGGTAACAAGATGCATGCCTGTTCTGCATCGCAGGGCAGGAGTAAAACTATTTATTAACGAACAATCTCAAAAATCTATACCATGACGAAATTTTTCCTATCTCTGTTGGCCGTGCTGTTGAACGGAGTGGCCCTTTCGGCCCAGATCACCATTGACGGTTCGGATATTCCTCCATTCGGAGCGGTGCTTACTTTCGGGGAAGACACCCTGGTCGCCGGGCTGGAACCCGGGCCGGCCGGGGCAAACCAAAGCTGGGATTTTTCCGGGCTGGGGTCACAAACCAATTTCCAGAATTCGGTGGAAGACCCGGCGCAAACACCTGCCGGTGCACAATTCACCGATGCTACGTTTGCCCTCGTCTCCGGAAATACCTATTCCTATGCCAAACTTACCGCGGATGCGCTGGTGGTGGTGGGAGGGTCGCTGCCTCTTCCGAGCGGAGGCCAGGCTACTGCCCGTTTTGACCCGCCACAGCGGCTGATCCCGGCTCCCGCTACCTACGGCGCAGCTTTCGACAATGAATTCGGTTTCGATATTACAATTGACGGCAGCCTCTTTGGGGTGGACTCTGCCCGGGTGCGCAGAATTGGAATGCAATCTGCCGAGATCGACGGCTGGGGAACCATTACGGTCCCTTCCGGCGCCTATCAGGTGCTGCGCCAGCGCACTGAGACCATCACAGTGGATTCAATTTCCGCATATTGGTTTGGCGTCTGGTTTAACCTCGACCCCATGATTGATTCCACGGTGACCTACGAATGGTGGGCCAAGGACGGCCGGGCGCAGGTGCTCTCTCTGGATTACGATTTTCAGGGCAATGCTTTATCTGCTATCCATCTCACCGATTATTCGGAATCGCAGGTGGCGCCGGTGGCGGCTTTCAGCTATGAACTGCAGGGCAACGGACAGGTGCAGTTTACCGATGAATCGCAGTTTGGCCCTATCGGCTGGTTGTGGAATTTTGGCGACGGCGCCACCAGCCTGGAACAGAACCCGGCCCATACGTATTCGGCATCCGGCATGTTTGAGGTTTGCCTGACCGTGGCCAACGGGGCCGGGCAGGACGTCAACTGCCAGATGATCGATGTAATGGTCAGCAGTGATGAAGAGGCACTGGCGGAATATGCCATTCAGGCCTATCCTTCTCCTTTTGCTGATGCTTTCACTTTGGAAACCGGCCCTCTTGCCGGCAGGGAAGTCCAGCTTCTTCTTTTCAACAGTTATGGCCAACTGGCCCGGAGGGAACGGGTGAACAATGCTCCTCAGCGCCTGAGCGTACCGGCAGGGGGATTGCCGTCCGGTGTTTATCGGCTTGTGGTTGAGGCCGGTGGAAAAAGAGTGAAAGTGCTTTCGGTTGTCAAACGTTAAAGAGGCCGGGCTGAAGAAATGGGATGAGCGCCATGATGAGCGGCTGGGCATAAAGAGCATCGCGGGTGATCAACCCGTGGGTAAGCAGCCCCACGGCGCCTCCTTTCTTTTTGCTCTCAGTTTTCTGGAATAACTCGTCCATTATGGGGCCTAGTTCGCCTCCTTTCTGGATGCGCCGGACAACAGTCGGCGGCAAGGGAAAGGTGGCGCTGCGTGCCTGGCTTTCTCCTTCAGCCGAACAAATATAGATCCAGCCGAAGGCATCCATCCCTTTGGCCGTATCTTCGATGCCCCCTTCAATGCCGACCCAGTAATCGGCATCAGGCCGGGCCAGGCGGGCATTGCGTGCCCGGTTGAGGGCGCCTCGGAAAGTCTCCTCATCGCTCATGGGCTGTTCGGCCACCCCGCTTTCGACGGCCACTCCCCGGGTTTCGACTTCAACCTTAAAAGCTGTCTCGAAAGCCTGTTGAACGGCTAGTATCTTAGCCGGGTTTTCCGATGCTACCACGACGATCATTGGGCGCTCTCTGTTGCGGCCTGCTTGTGAAGAACAAAGCTGAAGTGAAAATTGCGCAATTCTGTACTTAAGACCAGGGTGGAATCTTCGATCTTGTCAATATGGTAATTCACCTCATCCGGCAGGCTGTCACTGTACTGATAAATAGTGCTGCCATCGAGTTTGTATCTGGTTTCCTCCATCATTCCGGGAACGGGCAGATTAGTGTTCATGCTGCCATCTGCATTGAAAACAAAATAAAGGTCGGACAGGGATTCCGTGGGGTTGCCATTGCGGGTGGCCTCTTTCAGTTCCCACCGGCCGAGGAGCATGCCCTGCTGGTTTTCCGGTTCGCTGTTACAGGAAAATCCCAGCAGCACCATAGAAAGAAGGAGCGCATTTTGAAGAAAGCTTTTTAGTTTCATATCATTGGCGGTTATAGCAACTTGCCCCAAATGTACCAATATTTTGTAAAATCTTCGGTGGCTGCAAGGAGGGACTGTCTGTTCCGTATTCCCCACCCAAAGAGAGTCCGGTAGTGTGCTGTATCTACTTTGACCTAATGTCAACCAGCATACAGGGTTTGATTTTGGCTCAACTTTAAGGCTGAATAGAAAAAAGCTGGAGATTGATGCGAAAATATCAAAAAAATAAAAGATATTGTATAATTGTTTGATGATTGGTAAACAGAAAGCTTTCTTCGTTAGAGAATTAACAATAAGTCGATTATATGTCAAAAGGTTTAGAGATCGATAAACTGGATAAGCAGATCCTCTCCATCCTGATGCGGAATTCCAAAAAAGCTTATACGGATATTGCCAAACAGCTTTACGTTTCCGGTGGGACCATTCACGTTCGTATGAAAAAGCTGGAGGAAGCTGGTATCGTCAAAGGATATAACCTTACCGTTGACTACAATAAGCTCGGGTACGATATCTGTGCCTTCCTCGGCATATATCTCGACAAAAGCTCCCTTTATGACGATGTGGCCACAGAACTGGAAAAGATCCCCGAGATTGTAGCGGCTCATTATACCACCGGGCTCTATAACATCTTTGCTCAGATCATCTGCCGCGACACCGACCACCTCAGGGAAGTCCTTCACGATAAGATCCAGAATATTTCCGGCATACAGCGGACCGAGACCTTCATTTCCCTGCAGGAAAGCATTGACCGGCCGATCAATATTCTGGGAGAGGAAGAGGAGGGAGAGGGGTGAGGTGGTGAAAGTTTGAAAGTGTAAAAGTGCTGGGGTGTAAGTGCCTGGATAAAAATAGCGGACTAAAAGCATTGAGTAAACCGCTTCACGCTAACCTGCTGGTTTCCAGGAAACCAGAAACTCAGAAACCGCGGGTATTCAGCCCCCATCTTCGCTTTGGCTCAGCCGGGTAAAATTCGCAAATTCATTAATTCATTCCATCACCTTCGTTCCATCATCCCACCTTATCTCATCAGTAACACGTTGCCGCCTTTTGTTTGCCGGGCTCCGTTCAGGAGTATTGCTTCCACCATATAAGTATATACGCCGGGGTCCAGCATCTGGCCTTTGGTGGTGCCGTCCCAGCCGGAAGGTTCGTGGTTGGGGGGAAAGTTCCTGCGTTCGAAGAGCAGGCCGCCCCATCGGTCGAACACCCGGAAGGAAGCAATTCTTTCAACCTGGAAAGTATTGGCATACACCGTGAACCGGTCATTGATGTGGTCCCCATTAGGCGAAAATGCCGAGGGTACGAAAATGGCGGCCTCGTCATTGACCCTGATCCGAACAGAAGCTTCTGAGGTACAGCCATAGATGTCCACCACCCTCAGGGTATAGGTATTGTCTTCGAAGGGGAGCAACTCAGGGAACAGGCAATCGGTACAGCTCAGGCCGGTGGCCGGCGCCCATCGGATGGTTCCGATCAGTGATTCCGGGATTTGAAGCTGGGGCCGGATCACAGTGGTCCTGCCAAGGCTGGCTTCCATTTGCGCCGGGAGGGTGATCATCGCTCCTTCGTAAGTAGCGGGCATTATGAATTCCTGGTTGAAGAGGCATCCGGCGGCGTCCTGTATAGTGAGGCTGTATTCTTCTCCGGGTTCCAGTGTGTTCAGTGAAGAAGGCCCGAAGAAGTTCTCTCCGTCCAGCGAATACAAATAGGGCGGGGTGCCTCCGGAGGGATTCAGGGAGAGCAGCCCTTCAGCCAGCAGGTTGCAGTCGGGCTGCAGAGGTTCCATGGGGGGCGGGCTGCCCACGGAGATGGCCACTTCCTTCCGGCATCCGGCGCCATCCGATACTACCAGGTGATATTCTCCCTCTGGCAGCCCATCAGGGGCCAGGCTGCTTCCGATATTCTCCAGCCAGAAGTGCTGGAAGGGCGGGGTGCCGCCGGTGATCTCCACTCGTATGCTGCCGTCGGCTTCTCCGGGGCAGGAGGCCTGCCGGCTTTCTATTTCCAGGCTGATGCTGTGTACTTCGACTGAGGCCTGCCCGGAGGCATAGCCCTCGCAGGCGGCATCGGAGACTTCCAGGAGCCGGTAATCGCCGGGCTGGGTGGCCGGGAGGCGGAAGCTGGGGTTATCAATACTGCTGACCGGGGGCTGAACCACTCCATCGAGGCTGTAAAGGATGTTCCAGGGAGCACTGCCGGTGAATTCCACCGCTAAAAAGGCCGTATCTCCTTCACATATTGAGGCCTGCCCGCTGAGTGAAGCACGTGGGGGCTCGGCCAGAAAATAATTGGCGCTATCTAATGCGCTGTTCCCACAGGCATCATAAACCGTCACGGCGTAAAGAGGGGGCCCCTGAGCCGTTGCACTGACGGCGGGGGTGGTTTCTCCGGTATTCCACACGTAAGTATAGGGCGAGGTGCCACCCTGTATTCCCGGCCTGATCTCCGTACTGCCATTCTCACAAATGCCAAAATCCTCGAGTTGGATGTCAAGAGGCGGGCTGTCGGCCACAAACATGCGGGCCGTATCCGTAAAGCAGGCACAGGGAATGTCGAGTTCGAGAATGATGCTTTCAACGGTTTCCGGCAAGCCGTCGTTGAAAAGGTTGACCGGTACCTGAACGAAAGGCTGCCCGGCGGGGATGGCGGCATATCCCGCCAGCGGTTCGAAGTCAATGCCCGTCAGTGCCGTGCTCTCGCCGGAGACCGTATAGTTGACGGTGAGGGGGAACTGGAGGTTGCTGCCGGGAAGGCGTTCGAAGAGGAAATAGGCATCCCGGCATCCTTCCATGGAGGGCGCCGCCGGGCTGAAGCCGGTGCCTGCCGATATCTCCACCTCACCGCCGAGGTTGAAGCTTTCGGCGGCCAGAAAAACGGCCGAATCGTAGAAGTTGTCCCCAACATCGGCCACGACGAGGCGGATGTGGTAGGTCTCGCAGGGTTGCAGGTGCAGTACGGCGGTGAGCTTTCGGGTGAACCCGTCGTATTCGATCTCTTCGTGATGGCCGTTAAAATTGGGGTCCAGCCCGCAGATCACGGCATCGTCCTCCAACTCATTACGGATGTAGTAGGCCTCGTTTTCCTGATAGTTGACCGAATTGATACTCACAAAATCATCGGTGCCGGGGATGAGGGCAACGTTTCGGGCGTTATTGGAGAAATTGCCTTCGATGCCCGGGCCCTGGATGAAGAATCCGAATACATCGTTGTAGATGCTACCGACAAATTCGCAGTATTCCTCAGAGGCAAAGACATAGCTGAAAGTGACGATAGAATCCAGAGGCATGAAGTCAAACTCAATTCCTACGGCATCTTTAACACTTCCGGTGCCCATGATATCCAGGTCGGGGTCGCCGGTATCGTCGTGGAAATCCCCGCTGATATCCGTAGCGGAGTTGGGGCCCTCGGCATTGCCGACCGGCCCGGTGGAGATTATTACGCCGCTGTTAATACCGATGCTGGAGCTCCCGTTCCGGAAATAGCCGATCCCTTTTTTTTCACCAATACCCCTTATATTGGTGATGGTGTTGCAGGCCCCGCTGACGAAGATATCCTGTACGAGGTCCTCGACCGGGAAGGAATCATCGGTTTGAATGCCGGACGGGGGCGGGGCAGGCGGGGGGCTGCCGGAACTGCGCCGGTTATCTCCTTTGAGCGGGAGGCTGGCCAACAAATAACCGATAAAGAGATACAAAAATGGGCGCATAATATTGAATGTTCCTTTGCCAGGCAGCCTTGTCGCGACGCCGGACAGGCCTCAAAATATAAAAATAAATAAAAGGGTTAATATTTACCCATCTCCTGGCCGGGCAGCCTGAAACGAGGCCCGGCGCGAATTACGATAACCGTAGCTTTTCTGAAGGGAGAGCCGGTGGGAACGGCCCGGGGAACGCCAGATGTAAATATTCAGGTGTGACGGCGATCTGTTTTTTCAGCAATACCGCAAAACCGTCCTACCTGAATAGATATTCAAAATGAAAACAAGGCCACCGGCAATAAGGGGATAGATAGGGTGGCTTTGTTCTTCGACATCCAAATTTAAGATAAATTGTTGACAAATGGCAGTGTAATGGGAGCCTGTAAAAAAAATGAGTTTTTCCTTTCTGCCTTCTGCGTGGCAACAGCATGGAGGGGGCTGAATTTCAGCCTTTAAAGAAAAAAGGTTTGAAAGGAAAAACAAAAAGACTATCTTTGCAGCCGTTAAAAACCCGCCGCTTGATGTCCAAGGTAAGCGGGTATGGTTTCACCTATACAATTTTAACATGGCAGTAAAGATGCGTTTACAGAGGAAGGGCCGCAAAAAACGCCCTTTCTATCACATTGTAGTAGCTGATGCGCGGTCTCCCCGCGATGGCAGGTTTATCGAAAGGCTGGGGTCTTACAACCCCATGACCAAGCCGGCGACGATCGAGATCGACCGCGACAAGGCCTATGAATGGCTGATGAACGGCGCTCAGCCGACGGATACAGTCCGGGCAATTTTGCGCTTCAAGGGCGTTTATTACAAGAAGCACCTTATGCGGGGTGTGAAAAAAGGCGCCATGTCGGCTGAAGAGGCCGAGAAAAAATACCAGGACTGGTTAGAGGCCAAGGAGGCCAAGGTCGCCGCCCGGTTTGAGAAAAGTGCAGAGGAGCAACGCCAGTTCAATGCAGCCGTTTCCGGCACTCCACCGCCCAAAGCGGAAGCCATTGCAGAAGTTGCAGAGGAGGCCCCGGCCGCCGAAGCAGCCGGAGAAGAAGAGTAAAACCTGCCGCCCGGCGGCATTTTGCAATATTCTCCGTTTTAAGTATATTTGTAATGCCATAAGCAATGACCGGAAAACCGGTTTCCTTTTATTTCGAACCGGGAAGCTGTTTTCCGTAGATTTCAAGGCTATACTATTAATTCTATTCATACGCAGGCCTGGTAGTGCTTAATTTGCACTATCAGGTTTGCCTTTAAAAAGGCCCTACTATGCAGGAGCTCGATAGGAAATACATCAAACAACTGGAAGAAATTGCCAACGATATCCAGGAATCCGAAGTTCTACAACTTTATCTGGAAGAAGAGGAAGAGGAATATTTTATGCAGCTTAAAGAACTGTTCGAGCCCCGGATAGCAGACCTGTACGAGGAAGTTGCCGAAAAAGACCCCCTGCAACTGATCTCCCTGGAAAATGTACTGCTGGAACCTGAATTCGAAGGAATGTACCTGCCCAAGATACTGGGGTATTCCGTACTGCGCGGCGAAGTTGACGAAAACTTTAAATATACGCGCCCACAGGACCACTTCAAGGATGTGCTGCTCGCCATTTGCCATTCTTCCGATTTTGATATTCTGCGCAAACGGATCGGCCAGTCCATTCAGATGGGGTTTGCCATGAGCAGTGATATCTGGGTGACCAACCTCATAAACAGCATCGAGAACAAGCGGGTGCGCTACTTTCTCCAGAGCCAGAAACTGGACCGTTACCGCACTCCTCAGGAACGCCAGGCCGGCTACAAGCGCTATCAGCGCCAGTTCGTCAACGATCATTTTCACACAGCCGACTTCCCTGAAACGGTTTCCGACCTGAAGGTGCTCTATTCTCCTCTCAAGAGCTTCCTGATCCATCGCGTCCGGCGCAATGCCGACAACACCAGCATTATTCCCAAACTTCAGGACTTTGTCGGTAATGAGGCATTTAAAGGCAACCTCGAACATCTGGAGATCATGGTCCTGTATGCTGCTTTTTTCGACCTCGACGATAAAGCGCATAAGAACCTGGTTAAACATTTCAACGAGGTGCGAACCAACATGCCTGAATTCATCGAACAGTATCTGGAATACATTCTGGAACTTCACACCAGTGAGGATATCGACCTGTCCCCCCGGGCCGACCAGCGCCTTTCGGCTGTAGTGGATAAGTCGATTGAAGATGACCTCAAGTATTATTATGAACTAATGGACATCGTTCATTCCAAGGGCTATATGAACGAAGAAGCGCAAAACGCTATCAAGGCCTTTTACGTGCGTTACGAAGGGCTGTCCACCATTAATGAATGTGTACGGCAGACGATCTACAACTATTTCGCCCGCCTGATCGACAACCTGGAAGTGGAGGATTACGCCGAATACTTCGAGATCTCCAAGCTATTCCCGGTTTACATGTCTATCTTCGCCAACCAGCAATTCAACCAGCAGCTCAAGGAACTTTCCTTGCGCTACATCAGAAAACTGCTCAAGAAATATACCGATAAGCGCGGCAAGGATTACCAGGACATCAAGAAGTTCGTCTCCACGGCTTTTCAGGATTTTGGCTTCCTCAAAGAGAAGGAGATCGTCGAAATGTTCAAAACCCGCCGCAAACGGAAGAAAACGGCCAGCTAATTTTCTGCCGGAATAGCTCCGAAATCCACTGCGGAATCCCTACTTTTGGGTGTATTGCCACAACAGGGCCTGACTGAGGTAATCCAGCTTCACAGCCGGCCCTTCTGTGGCGTAAGCCAACGCCCTATGTCTTTTATTAAAAACTTCCTGGCTGACCTCCTTCGCCGGCTCAAACTCCTTGGCCCGGAAATTGTCAGGTATAACGACCTAAAGGCCTATCCTATGGTGAACAGCATTACCCTCTCTACCGACATGAACACCCTGTACCTGATCGATGATGGCAGGGCTATCCCCTTCAAGCTTCAAAAAGAGAAAATGATCCTCATTGGAGTGATGAAAGGGCAGATCACAGTGGCGACCAGCCTCGACCCCACCGAAATGGTGGACGATCCGGAACTGGGGCCTATTCCTCCTGGTGATCCTACTTCCGGTATCCTGAAACGGGGCTCCGGTGGCGGAAAGGGGGGCGAACAGGTGAAAGTGCCGGTCACTCCCGATTCGCAATGGACGGTATTTTTTAACCGTAAGCACCAGGTACTGGGGCTGATCGGCGCTGTTGAGATCAACCCTGGCCTGAATACCGACGACCCGGAACCTACCGATCCGAATGTCTTCATTTTTAATCTCACAGAGGTAGTGGTCGGCATCACCCGCATGGGCAATACCCTGGAGTTTACACCGCTGCGGCGCGCCGTGAAACAGGAGAGCTGATCAGCCGTTCATAACCTTCGCCAGAGACTTGCTCTCCAGGCGGCTGTTGATCCAGTAAAGGGCAAGGTCGTCCAGGCCCAACGGCACCCGTTGGGCAGGGTCTTGTTTGATGGCCTGCACTTTTTCCTGTAATTTCCGCATGTTCTCTCTTTTCTTTCCCGGCGGCGCATCCAGCAGGCGCTTGACACCGTAGGTGATAGCCCGTTCGAAACTGCCGCTCGGGGCATTCAACTCTTTATGGACATAGCGGTAGGTCGAACGATAGGTACTTTCCAGAAGGTCAATTTCATCGATCTCGTAAACGGCGATCAGGTGCAACAGGTAGGCTCCCGTCTTGATGTCTTTCCGTTCGCTGAAACGTTCTCCTTTAATGATCTTGAGCAGCCAGTAACGGCAGGCCTCAAATTTCTCTACGATGAACAGCAGAATGGCGGTATTGAAGGTCAGAACGGTTTGGGTTACGATGTTGATCTGGAATTTCTGCATGCCTTTTTCAATAGACTCCACCAGGCTATCTACTCCTTCGGCAATCCCAAGGTTGATATGGTAAATGAGTTTGAAGGTTGAAACGTTCTGGAAAATGGTCTGCTGGTCGTGGAAGTTTTTAGGTTCACTGTTCTCCAGCCGGCTCAGAACGGGAGGCATGTATTCCAGTTTTTTGTTGGTGTAACAGAAGGACAGGAAGTTGGACAAGTCAATCACATAGCGGTAAAACTCTTCCTGCCGGTAGGCTTCGTTCTGTTCCCACCAATCGACTACCTTTTCATAGTGGGCGAGGGCGGCTTCCGGGTCGCCCTTCATCTGGCTGAGCAGGGCGGCGCACTGAAAGTAACGGCGGCGGGCATGGACGGCCCTGGGCGTGCCCCGTTCTTCGATCAGGGAGAGATAACCTTCCTTCTCCAGTTCTTCCATTGCGGCTTTAGGTGTGCCTTTGATATTTTTCAGCAGCAGTTCGTACAACATATCCAGGTATTTGAACTCTTCGCCGACGGCTTCAAGGTGGGTTTCTTTCTCATCGATCAGCGCCTGGACCTCCTCCCGGAAGGAACGCCGTTTGAGGTCCCAGGTGATGTTTCGCATCTCCTTATTGATTTCCAGCAGCGCCAACTGGTCTCCCAGAGATTCGGCGACCTGCCGCGCATCCCGCAGGCGCTCTTCGCACTGCAGGTAAAGCCCCCGCTCGTAGAGGTACCTGGCGTCGAGCAGCAATTCCCGAATGCGGGCTGCCCTGGACTTGGAGCTGCGGTAGTCCCTCATGCTGCGCAGGATAGCCTCATAGAGGTAGGACTTGTCGTAGGGCAAGTTGCGGCCAAACTTTTTCCGGAGCTTTTCCTCGCTGTATTTTTCCATTTCGTTGATCAGCTGGAAAAGCTCCAGGTATTTGCTCGGCCGTTGCCCGCTCTTTTGTGCGTCCAGGGTGAAGTAGCGTTTCTCCGATTTGGACATGGACCGGATGAGCTGGAAAAGATCTTCTTTGTGTTTCATATACTGATGAATTTTCCCGCCGGGGGCATCGGCGCCGATAAAACCACCGGCGGCGAATAATGATCTGCCGGCCTTAAAACCATCATTCCTAACCGTTTCCTGGCTGAAAAGCACCGTTTTCTGGCTAATAATGACCGTTAAAGTGTTAAAGTTGCACTTTTTTGAAAAAAAATCAATTTTTTTTTAGCGCTTAGAAACCCAAAGTAATGAAATTGAGTGATAATGAAGTTAAAAAGGAGGGTGAGTCTTAAATTTTAATTATAAATACCTGATTATTATCATTTTAAATTTTAATTAAATAACGCTTTGTTCTACCCTGTTATGATGATTTGTGGAAAAAAAGAGCGTTGAATATGGTTTAGGAACTCAAACTACCAGAAAAAGGTGGTTTTGCAAGCCTGTCCATACCCTATAAATTTGTAAGCGTAATTAATCAACAACGCTGTTTGACACGACGGGCAACACTAAGATACAGAAAAAGAAAAGCACCTTCAGGTGTGACGAAAATATCTATCTGTCTTTTTCAGGCGAAAGGGTAGCGGTTGTCTCGCTGCCCGGCTTCGCTCCCCGGAACGGGCCATTGTTAAACGGAGCGTTCCTCATACTATGATAAAACGCATAATGTTCATAGGGCAATTCGGAAGCCCTGCCGCCCTTGAGGTGTGCAGGGCATCTGCCCTCTGATTGAAGGATTGAAGGAATGAATGATCTGAGGGGAGGCAAAACCCAAAACATCAAATGATAACCCAGGCAGGAGGATTCAAACACAACATACTAGACGTTAGATTTTAATTCCACGGTGTTAAACAAAGCCGATTCAAAAGGGGAGGGCTGACGCAAAGCGGCCTCCGGGTTTGTGATGCGTGAGCCCCCTTTAAGCCATAGTTCCCAGCCAAATGATAAAGAATTTAGGGTGTTTTATTTTCAGAAGGGCATGTCCACAAAGGTGGGCATAAATCTAATTGGAGATAAGTAGATAGTTGCTATTATTCCGGGCTGGGTAGCGGTTTGAAGAACTGCTGCCCAGTTTTTTTTTCTTCTCCCCGGCACAACATCCACCTGCAGTTAAACGGGAAAACGTGAACAATAAAAGTAGCCGGACGGCAAAAGCGAACGCTCGGTAAAGACACTTGTTATTAGCACATCGTTGGCGGGGTGCAGCAGCATTCAGGCAATATGCTTGTTGCTGCGCGCCGCCGTTAACGATGAGATCAAATCATGTATTATAACCACCAAAAACCAGAAACCTTATGGAAACAGGGCCTCATCTGTACCTTTCCGGGATATTTTTGTTATTTTCATAGGTTGAAAGCGGCCGGGCTACCCGGTTGTTTGCGCCTGGGCATCCTCGTTCAAACAGCTGCGGGCCTCCGCAGTTTTCATCCTGGACATTGATCCGATTGCCTAACTCCCAAATCAGCAACTATGGGCTTTGAGAAATCCACTTCATCCAACTCTACCTCCGTTTACCTTACCTCGTTTTTTTTTCTGCTTTTTTTTCTTCCGTCTTTCCTTTTCGGACAAACGATCGAGTTTATCTCCCAGGATAGTGACGGCAACGTCTCCATGATCATCAAAGACATGCCCCCCCTTTCGCCGGTGGTGCGCTCTGATGAAGCAAGAGACGCCAATATCCCCATTCCTCACTATGAATACCTGTGGGTCTTCGACGACGGAGAATTCATCAACCAATCTAAAGATGCGGAGGTCTCTCATATTTTCATCGGGCCGGACGGCAACACCCGGCAAGGGACGGTTATGGCCTTTACAACCGGAGTCTATAGCGACGACCATCTCGACCTTCCCCCCTCGGCCCGTGCCGTAAACGGTAGCTCCGGCTCCAATGATATCGAAACAAAAGCGGCCCCGCGCCAGGAAGTCGTTACCGACGGCCTGATCCGGTTATCCAGCAATCAGCGGGGTTTTGTCGCCGGAGACAAAACCGTTTTCATCATATCCGTCAAAAACCCCAACAATTTTCCTTTGAGGGGCTACCTGCTTTTCCTTTCCGACCCGGTGATCGAAAAGAAAACGGAGGGGCTCGCCCGTGGAGAAGTCAATTATGAGGTTTATGAAGATGCCTCCGGCACTCCCGTATCCACAACTTTTTCCAAACGGCTGGACCTCGACCCTTTGAATTCGGATTTCTTTCTGGATTCCATTCCCGGGCAGCTCTTCCCAACACCGCTCAAAGGCAGGTATGCTTCGGCGTACCGCGATCCGTTCATCACCCTGGATTCCCTGGAGGAACGCCACTTATTTGTACAGTTCGATGTCGATGACGCCTTATTCGACAAGGGCCCTGAGGAGGATAAAGGGGCGTTGCGGTTTACCGCTTTTTTCACAGTTGACCAAACAGCCGGCCCCGATAACTTCCTGACGCCGGAAGATTCGACCCTGATCGAAAGGCTGGGTATCCAGGCACTGCTGGACAGCCTTAATGGGGACGACCGGCCCACCGGCAGGCTCGTCGCCGACCTTTCTACCTTCGAAGGGGAGATCACTCGTTCTCACGACCCCAACTACATCAAAACGGAGGCTTGTGAGTGCCCTCAGGGCTCGGACGGCGCATTCAAAGTATTCTGTACCGTCCACTTTTCCAATGAAGGCAATGCCGCCACCAATGATATTGCCGTTTCCATTACTTTTCCGGAAGAATACGACATTTTCAGCATTCCCGATACGCTGTTGTCCATTTATCCGCAGCCCGGCACGCCCATTCTGCCCGACCGGGATGAGGCCACCAATACCGTCCGCTGGAACCTGGCTGGTTTTCAGATCTTTCCCGAGGCTGAATATGGTGTTGGGAACCCTCTGACTTACGGTGAATTCCAGTTTACCGTGCTGGCCAACCCGGCATCCCCTCAGATGGATTCCATTCCTTACCTGCAGGCCTGCATCGAGTTCGACGAGGCAGCCCCCGTTTGCACGGTTCCGGTTAAACCGGTGGCTGTGGAAAGCGGAGATGCAGCCCGTATCCTGGCCTGCGGAACCTGTGTTTCCGAAGGCCCCGGCGGCAATACCGGCGGCGAACTGCCCCTGCCGTGGTGGCTGTTGCTTCTGCTGCTCTTCATTCTGATCATACTTTTGGCCATAGCCGCCCTGCGCCGGCGCCTCTTTGGAACCGGCGGTTAGGAAAACTGGTATTATTCAGCGGTTTTCGGCCGATTATCGCCAAAATGGGCCGAAAACCGCTTCCCCATAAAAAAGGCCTTATGAGAACGGTTACCCTCTTAGTTATCTGCCTGTACCTTTCCGGGATAAACGGGCTGTACGCCCAGGCCGGAGATGCTGCCTCCCCCAATGCCTTTTTTGAGAAGGCGAAGTCTTTTTGTCAGCCTTACGAGCCGGACAGTATGCGCTATTACCTGGAGCGTTCTGCTGCTCTATACCGCCGGCAGGACAGCCTCGAGGCGTGGATCAATGTCTATAAGCTGGTGGGCCGCACAGTGCTGACCCGAGCCGGCAATCCCGCCGATGCCATCGGCCTTCTTCGTAAAAGTGTAAATGACGCCTGGCGGTTGCCCCGGGAAAAGCAGGAGTGGAACGCCAGGGCATGGTCTTATGTTTTGCTGGCCTTTGTCTATAACCACTACATCCGGGATTTTGAACAGTCGAGAGCCAATTATGAGCAGGCCGCCGCCATTTTTCGACGGCAAGAAGTCGGGGATAAGGCAGATATCGCTCATTATGTTTACCTCCCTTTAGGAAACCTCAATACCCGGCTGGGCGATTACGATGCGGCCATCGTGTTTTTCCGGCAGGCCCTCGAAGCTGTCCCGGCTTCTCCGGGCAATAACGGCCGGGCTGCTCTGTTGAGTGACCTCTCTCTGGCCTATATGTCCGCCGGGCAGCGCGATAACACCATCGAAACCTGCAGAGAGGGGCTGAGCATACCCGGTATCAGCCATTTTAACCGGGGCCTTCTGCTTTCCAACCTGGCCAAGGCCTATCTTGAAGGAGATCAGTTCCAAAAGGCGCTGGCGGAAGCCCAAAATGCCAGAAAGGCTATGGAGCAGGCGATTGCCGAAGACGGGTTTGGCCGAGCCGCCCTGAAGATCCCCATCATCGATATGTACCTGGGCGGGATCTATGAAGACCTTGGGGAGCCGCAGGCTGCCATCCGGCATTTCAAGCTGGCCGAGAAGGGGTACCTCGATGGAGACAACGCCAAATTGTACAGCCGTGAACTGGGCAAGATTTATTGTGCCTGGGGTAACCTGTACGCCGGCCAGGCCGATTACCCTGCTGCTCTGGAACGCTACGGGAAGGCCCTCTCAATGGTGATCAGGGAATTCGATGCGAAGGGCGGGTGGCGCCAAAACCCGGAAAAGGGCTGGCTGCGCGCTGAAAACACTATCATCGAGGCACTCGGCGGAAAGGCGCGCGCCCTGCGCAAATGGTATGATGCCGAGGGAGGAGAGGACAAGCTGGAAACTGCCCTGCAGTGCCATGAGCTGATCCTCGGAGTGGAATTGCGGCTCCGCAATACCTATCGCTATGAGTCTTCCAAATTGTTCAATGTGGAAGAGGCACGGGAACGCAGCGCCAATGCAATCGCCAATGCCCTGGAGCTGTACCGGGTGAGTGGCCGGCCTGAATACAAGGAGGCAGCTCTTTCTTTTGCGGAACGTACTAAGAGCATCCTGCTGCTGGAGGCATTTTATAAATCCAGGGCCGAAGCGCTGGCGGGCATTCCCGACAGCATTCTCCGGCAGGAAGCGGAGATGCAGGAAGAACTGGCCGGGCTGGAAGAAGAACTCTTCGAGGCGCGGGCACAGGAACAGGCCGATTCGGTGGTGCGTTCCCTGGAAGCCGGCCTGCTGGAGGCCCGGCAACGCTATGCAGGATGGATACAGGCCCTGGAGCAGGACCACGCCGACTATTACCGCCTCAAATACGACGTGCGCACTCTTACCTCCTCAGACATCCGCAGCCGCCTGTTGGGCCGGGATGAAGCGTTCGTTGAATATTTCATCGGCAAGGAGCAGGCTTATGCTTTTGTTATTACGGAAAACAGCTTTGAGGTAGCTGCGCTGGGAATAGATTTTCCGCTGGAAGAATGGGTGGTGCAACTGCGCGATGACATTGCCAATTTTCAGTATCCCACCTACGACAAAAGCCAGCTGTGCGCGGCGTACAGCGACTATGCTTACCGGCTGTACGACAAGCTGGTCCGCCCGCTGGAGGCTTTTGGCCTGCCCGAACGCCTGACGGTCGTGCCCAGCGGGGTGCTGGGGTTTCTGCCGTTCGATGCGTTGCTCACAGAGGCGGCCAATGACTGCAAATTCGGGCAGTATCCCTATCTGCTGCATCGTTACGATATCAGCTATACCTATTCCGCCACCCTTCAGGCCGCCCTGCTGGACCGCCCCAGCGGGAACCATAACTTTGCGGGTTTTGCGCCTGCCTTCGACGGCAATGGAGGGCACAACAAACTGAAGCACAACATTACCCTTCTGGAGGCGGTGCAAGGCCTGATCGGAGGCAAGCTGTATGCCGGCTCCGAAGCTACTGTGGCCCGGCTTCGGCAGGTAGCCCGAGAGGCTGGCCTGCTGCATTTTTCTTCTCACGCCCGCGCCAACACCGACGCCGGCGACTTTTCCTTCATCGTCCTTGCCGATGGAAAAGGAGGATACGATTCCCTGTTCGTCAAGGATGTTTACCTTTTGCCCCTTCGGGCGGAAATGGCCGTTCTCAGCGCCTGTGAGACCTCATCCGGGACGCTTTATAACGGGGAAGGTGTCATCAGCCTCGCCCGCGGCTTTCTGTACGCCGGGGCGAACAGCGTGGTAACGACGCTTTGGAGCATCAACGACCAGGTCAACAGCCAGCTGATGGAGGACTTCTATCGTTTTCTGAAGCAGGGCTACTCCAAATCAGAGGCTCTGCGGCTGGCCAAACTGCGGCAGGTTGAGCAAAGCGGGGGTTTTCAGGCTCATCCTGCTTACTGGGCTGCCTTCACGCCCATCGGCAATATGCGGCCGGTTTACCGGCCCCTGTGGGCCAAACTGGCGATTGGCGCCGGGATATCGGCCATGTTGCTCTTCCTTTTCTTCTGGCTTCGCCGTTTCAGAGTAAAAAGTATGGGCCCCGGGCAGAGAATAAGGCCGAAGCAGAAAGTTGCGGTGAGTTAGAAAGGCATCAGCTGATTGAGTTTAAATTAAAAAAGGGAGGTGATGTCGGCTGGCGACTAGAGTTCGCCTGTCGACTATCACGAAGGCAGTCCCGGTCAGTTGGCCAACCGGTAGAATGGCGACTGCAGTTTTCGGAGCAGGCGCTTTGCCTGTGATTGAAATTCGTGGCCGTCTTCGGCGGCGATGCGCCGGGCTTCCTCCTGGATATTGAAGGGGGGAGGATCCATGGCCAGGGCGGACAGCAGGCGGTTCCATTCGCTTTGTTCACGGTAATAAGACCGGGTGAGGTTGTCTATGGACACGTCGGGCAGTTGGTTGAGCAGAGCGTCGAACGCCAGGTAGGCCCCCGGGTAATCCCCTTTCTGGAAAAGGCGGTTTGCCGCAGCGAAAGACCGGCCGGCGGCCTCCTGTTCAAGCGGCCCTTCTCCCATAGTGGCGCCCTCCAGCGGCGGTTGGTAATAGGTAGCTACAATGGCTTCCGTACTGAAATTGGCCTGGACATACCATCTGAACCCGAACCCCACCAACAACAGGATCGCGGCTGCGGCGGCCAGCCGCGGCCAGAGCCGCCGGCGAACCGCTGCTTGCTCCTTTTCCCAACTGCTCACCTGCTGCCGGAAATCTTCTGAGCGGGCGGCGGTGAAGCCCTCGTGGAGTTGGCGGTAGGCGGCCACTTCCCGGGCAAATTGCTCTTCCTCTTCCATTCGGTTTTCTATCCTGGTGCGGGCTTCCCCCGTCAACTCTCCGGTGAGGTACCATTCGATGAGTTCGGTGTCGTCCGTATTGGCCTGTTCCCACTCTGTTTCCCAGCTTTTCATCTCCTGGCGGAAGTTTTCACTGCGGAGGGCATGAAAACCTTCGAATAGCTGCCGGTAGGCCTCCACTTCCCGGCGGGTGTTGTCATCTTTCTTCAGCAAGGCTTCGAACCCACTGCGTTCTTCACCATCCATCCCCCGGGTGAGGTAACGTTCTATTTGGGCGATATCGTAGAATTCTGCAGGCATTTCGTTTTATTTTTGATAATGATCATAGCAATTCACGGAGTTTTTTGAGGCAGTCGTGTTTTCGTTTGCGGGCAGCCCCGGCTGATGGCAGGCCCAGCTCTTCGGCGATGGCCTCCATGACGTAGCCTTTCAGGAAGGCCAGTTCCAGGACCTGCCGGCAGGCTTCGCCCACCTTGTCGAGCAGGCGCCGCACCAACTCGGCCTTGGCCTTCTGCTCCTGTTGGCTTTCCACTTCGGGAGCTACCGGCAGTTCCGGGATGTCATCGCCCCAGTCGCCGGTAGTGTTGTCTTTTTTCTTCAGCAGGATCTTACCGATGCCAAAGAGATAGGTTTTCAGGGTACTTGCCAGGGGCGGCTGCAGTTTGCCGTTCACGACATTTCTGTAAAGCACGACCATGGCTTCCTGGTAGAGCTCCAGGGCGGCCTCGGGAGGCATAGCGCCGTACTTGATGAAAAAGAGCCGGAAGGGGCTTCGCATTTCATCGTAGAGGCTTTTCCATTCCTGGCCCTGGCCAGCGGCCAGCTTTTGCAGCCTGCGGTCGTCATCCGGATATTTATTCATTAATGGGCCTGATTTAAGTTGGCGTTACGGATTGATCCGTTTTTTTGTTCAGAACAAAACTTGGCCTGCCGCCCGAAAAGCCTGTGTCGGGCTTTGGGGCACAGCAGGGCCGGCCCTAAAGTTAGGGATTTTGGATGTGGATTGAAAAGAGCGCCTGAGAGCATGTTTGGAGGCCACCCTTTGGGCCGAAAACGCCCCTTTTTTGCTGATACTGCGTTGCTTTTTTCGTCCATACCTTCCAGGTATGAACTTCAAAAAGCGCCTTGTCTCATCAAAAAATTGACACTTTTCATCTCCAAAAGCGGCCTCCAAACATGCTCTGAGAGTTGGGCAGGTTCAATTTGATGAATTTTTTTTTTAAAAACCGGTAACGCTTTTCCGGCAGCCGGTATAAATGAGCAAAAACACCTAAAATCCTCAAAATCCCACTTTAGAGCGTTAACCGTGAGGTGAGCAGCTTTTTAGTAAAAGGGAATTATAATCCCGTGAATCCCGCCATTTTGGCCATTCGGAATGATCAGCAACTATTTTTCTATACCTCGGCCTCCTTCCACCGGTTTTTGGGTGGGAGGGGGCATACCCAAAAAACCAAAGCCGGCCCCGGAGGAAACGAAGGGGCTGTTTTTGAAAGTTCCCTCTTCCGGTGGTATGGCCGGAGGTTTTTATCATATCCCGGGCAGCCGGGCAGGCTCAATGTACCGCTTCGTTTGACTTATCCCAATTACAACGGTTTTAAAGCCTGGCTGCCGCTTTTTTGCTTTTCCGAAAAAAACCTTTGAGGTTTCAAAAACCTCAAAGGTTTTTAATGTTTACCCACGCTGAAGAAAAGCGCCGCCTGCCCGGTCAAATCCAGTGCACCAGAGCGAGGTCCTGCCGGTGGGCCATCAGTTCATGTTTGGGGAACACCCGGAAGCCGTATTCAAAGACGCCTGCCATCTCGGGGTCAACCTGGCAGGTATAGGTGGCGACCTTACCTTTCACTCCTTTGAGTTTGAGCTCTTTTTTGATCTGCAGTTCAACTTCTTCCTCGTCGATTCGCTTAAAGAAGGCCACTTCCACGCCGACGTGTTCCGCCTCGATGCCGTCGAGGTGCAGCCGGATGGTGGCGGTGAAGGGTTTGCCGACCGGCAGGGCGAAGTTATCGCTGTCGAAAATGTCGGCATCGACGACCTCGATCTCTTCCCAGCGCTCCAGCATCCGGGCTTTCCAGGCGGCCATCTGGCTGGCCAGGCGGAACCGGTGGGCTTTCATGGCGCGCCCCCTTTCGTAGAGCTTGTTGTAGAAGCGCTCGTAATAATCATCGAGCATGCGCTTCATGGTGAAGGTGGGGGCCACTTCGGCGATGATGTGTTTGATGAAGCTGGTCCATTTTGGAGAAATGCCCTGCTCGTTGCGGTCGAAGTAAGCCGGTATGATCTCGTGTTCCAGAATGTTGTATATCGTTTCGGCGTCCAGTTCATTCTGCAGGTTCTGGTCGTCGTAGGTGCGCTCCAGGGGCAGCGCCCAGCCGGCGTCGGGGCGGTAGCCCTCGGCCCACCAGCCGTCGAGTACGCTGAAGTTCATCACCCCGTTGAGGGCGGCTTTCATACCGCTGGTCCCGGAAGCCTCTTTCGGGCGGGTAGGGGTATTGAGCCAGATATCGACGCCGCGGACGAGCAGCTTGGCCATTTCCATGTTGTAGTTTTCCAGGAAGATGACCTTGCCGATGAATTCCGGCCGCTTGGAAATGTGGATGATGTGTTTGATGAGGTCCTGGCCGCCCTGGTCGGCCGGGTGGGCCTTTCCGGCGAACAGGAAAAGCACCGGGCGGCCCTCTTCGTTGACGATCTCGGACAAGCGCTCCAGGTTGGTGAACAGGAGGTGCGCTCTTTTGTAGGTGGCAAAGCGGCGGGCAAAGCCCAGGATGAGGGCGTCGCTTTCGATGGCGTTGATCACCTCGAAAATATTGCGCGGGTTCTCTCCACGCCGGGTGAGGTCTTCCTGCAGGGTGGACTTGATGTAATCGAGCAGCCGCTTCTTTTGCAGCTGGCGGATTTTCATGACCTCTTCATCGCTGACGTTGTGGATCTTGCGCCAGTGTTCCTTGTTAGACTGGTCCCGAAGGAAACCCTTGCCGAAGGTTTTGGTATAGAGCTCATTCCATTCATGGGCGATCCAGGTAGGGTAGTGGACGCTGTTGGTCACGTACCCGATGTGCAGTTCTTCAGGGTTGTAACCCGGGTACAGCACATTGAACATCTTCTGGGAAACGGCGCCGTGCAGCTTACTCACCCCATTGACCTCCTGGGACATCCGAATGGCAAGGTGGCTCATGGAGAAGAGCTCGTGGTGGTCAGCGGGGTTAACCTTTCCGAGAGCAATAAACTCCTGCCAGCTGATGCCGAGGTTTTCTGCGTAATTGTAGAGGTACTGCTGGAGCAGGTTCTCGTGGAAGTAATCATGCCCCGCCGGCACCGGGGTGTGAGTAGTGAACAGGCTGGTGGCGCGCACAACCTCCAGTGCTTCGCCGAAGGAGAGCTGTTGTTCCTGCACATAGTCCTGCATGCGTTCGATGTTGAGGAAAGCGGCGTGCCCTTCGTTGCAGTGATAAATGTCGGCATCTATGCCCATAGCTTTCAGGGCGCGGATGCCCCCGATGCCGAGCAGGATCTCCTGCCGGAGGCGGTGCTCGTTGTCTCCGCCGTAGAGTTGATGGGTCAGGCTGCGGTCCTCGTGGTTGTTCTCATCGATATCGGTATCCAGGAGGTATAGGGGGACACGGCCGACCTGCAACACCCACACTTTGGCATGCACCATGCGGCCCTTGAGGCCGACGCTGACTTTGAGCCACTCTCCGCTGTTGTCACGCACCGGCGCCAGGGGCAGGGAGGTAAACTTCTGAGGCGGGAAGTTGTTGATCTGGTCGCCGTGGAGAGAGATGGCCTGCTGGAAGTAGCCATAGCGGTAAAGCAGCCCTACGGCCGCCATGTTGGCGTTGTCATCGCTGGCCTCTTTGAGGTAGTCGCCCGCCAGCACTCCCAGCCCGCCGGAATATAGGCGAAGGGAAATGTGCAGGCCGTACTCCATACTGAAGTAGGCGATCCGGGGCGAATCCTTTCCGGGTTTTTCTTTGAGGTAAGCCCGGAATGCCTTGTCAACAGCTTGCAAACGGTCTATGAAGGCCTTGTCGGCAAGTAGTTTGTTGGCTTTTTCAACGCTAATATTGTCGAGAACAGCTATCGGGTTGTAGTCGTATTTTTTCCAGTTGGCCGGGTCGATAGACCGGAACAGCTCGATGGCATCCTTATTCCAGGACCACCAGATGTTGTTGGCCAGCTCGTGCAACGGGGCCAGTTCCTCCGGTAGTTTGGATTCAATGAAGATGCGTTTCAGCTTCATCTGGTTGTCTTTCATTTGTCCAATCATGAGATGACAGGTTTTGATCAGAGAGCAAAAGTAGGGGAATTTCACCGGAGGTTGTAGGAATTACTGTAAAAATAACACTAAGGGGGCGAGTGTATAGGGGGTAAAAGTGTAAATGTGTAAATGTATGAGGGGCTGTTGGCATCCTTTCGCACCTTTACACGTTTACACCTTTACACAAACCTTTTATTCATGAGTGCATCAGCCGAAATGCCTTACTTCATAAAACCCTCGGTTAATCTGGGCAGGGAGGAGAAAGTGGCTGCCTACGAACAGGCCCTGGCCGCCATTGTCGCCAACCTGGAAGGGGAGAACGATACCATCCTGAAGATGGCAACCATCAACTGCCTGCTGAAGACTTATCTGCCCTACTACTACTGGGTGGGGTTTTATCTGGTGAGCGGGCCGGAGCGCCTTTCGGTGGGCCCTTATCAGGGTACGCTGGGCTGCCTGCACATCGATTTTTCCAGAGGGGTTTGCGGGCGGGCGGCGCGGGAGCGCCAAACACAGATCGTGGCCGATACGCACGCGCTGGCGGAGGGTACCGAGCACATCGCCTGTGACCCCAACTCCCGTTCGGAGATCGTCGTTCCGGTATTCGATGGGACAGGCACCCTCATTGCTGTTTTTGATGTCGATAGTACCCTGGAAGGGTCATTTGACGAATTGGATCAAAAGTATCTGGAGGAGTTGATGAAGAGGGTGTTTTGAAGAGCCCCCCTCGATCCCCCCGAAGGGGGGAAGGGGCTTAATGCACGCCAAGGTAGCTCACTGTCTGGGGCCTGGAGGCATGCAGCCAAAAGGGGTCCGGCCGCCATTTGGGTGCTAAGTGTAAGCCAAACTCCCCTCCTTCGGAGGGGTTGGGGGAGGCTCGAAGTAGCCCACATTACAAACAGGGCATCACCTATTTACATTAGCCACTGAGATACGTATATTTGTAGGCATCAAAAATATACATAATCCCAGGCAAACACATCCCATACTATGAGGCGACTTTTGCTCCTCTTTTTCTTTTCCGGCTTCCTGCTTTCCGCCAGCGCTCAGATGTGGAACGGCGCGGACACCCTTTTCGGCAACGAATGGATACAATATGACCAACAATACTTCAAAGTCATGGTGGCGGAAGACGGGGTTTACCGGATCCCCTACGAGACCCTGCAAAGCAGCGGCATACCAGTAAATGCCATCGACGGTAGCCGGTACCAGTTGTGGCGGCTGGGCGAGGAGCAACCGCTTTACGTCACCCAAAATGGCCCCCTGGGCCCCGGGGATTTCATCGAGTTCTATGGCCGAAGGAACCGCTCCGAACTGGACCGTTACCTTTTCCGCGACCCGGATAACCAGATGGTTAACCCCTGGTACAGCCTCATTACCGATACTTCTGCTTACTTTCTGACGTGGGTGGAGCCCGGAGAGCCGACATTGCGCTATGAGCAGGTGGACAATAGCCTGGTGAACCTGCCGGCGAAGGAGGAGTGGATATGGGAGGAGCGGGAGCAGTACTTTATCGGGCAGGTTGCCAAAACTTACGAGGTTCTCTCGGGAGTGGATATCTATTACTCTCATTTTGACGGGGAAGGTTTTGCCAGCAGCCCTCAAACCAGCCGCACCTTTTTTGTGAATTGCCCGGATGTTTATACCGGGGGCCCGCCGGCCGAACTGGATCTGCGGTTCATTTCCAATGCCAATACTGCCGGCCATGCACTGGAGGTCCGCATCGATGATGAATTGCTGGTGGAAGAGCAATTTTCCGGCGCTCTGTTCAAAAAGTTCCTGTTTGATCGGGCAGCCTCCAGCCTGGGGGATAGCCTGAAGGTAAGAGTAAGCGGCCTGAATAATAACGACAAATACGCAGTGGGAGGGGCAATTTTGCACTATCCCCGTATTCCGGTTCTGAACGCCGGCGGTTTTAATCGTTTTATCCTCCCGGAGGGAAGTGGCCCGCGCTACCTGGAAATGGAAGGCGCTGGTATTAGTGGGGCGGCTGTTTTGCTGGATCTGAGTAACCGACGGCGCCTGGCCCTGCAACAGGAAGGCAACCTCTGGAAGGCAAAACTGCCTGCCGCAACCGGAGAGCAGCAGCTAGCCATATCCAGCGTTTTCCATACCATTGAAAGCCTCGATCCGGTGGACTTCATCGATTATGAGAACACCGATGCTGATTTCCTCATCATCAGCAATGCCCGGCTTTTCGATGATGGGCAGGGCAACAATTGGGTGGAGGAATACGCCAATTACCGGCGCAGTGAGGCCGGAGGCAACTATGCGGTGGCAGTGGTTGAAGTGCAGCAGTTGTACGACCAGTTTGCTTATGGGGTGAACCGCCATCCGCTTTCCATTCGCAATTTCGCCCACTACGCCGTTCGGAACTGGCCGTCTCCCCGATATTGCTTTATCATCGGCAAAGGACAGGAGTATCCGGGTATGCGCAGGGGAGGGCTGGTGGCTGCGGTAGCTGATGGGCGTATGATGGTGCCCAGCTTTGGAACGCCCGCCAGTGACAACCTGCTGTTGTCCGACAATTACACCAGCATTCCCGTTATCCCTGTCGGGCGACTGGCAGCCACGGATGGAAAGAAAGTGAAGATCTATCTGGATAAGGTTCAGGCGGTGGAGGCCAACCGGGCCAACCCGCAGTCCGTTGAAGGCAGGGCATGGATGAAAAGAGTGATTCACCTGGGCGGGGGCAGCAGCGCCAATGAGCAGACAAGCATCCGTTTTGTCCTGGAAGCGATGGGGGGAGAAATAGAGAACAATGCCTTCGGCGGTGTGGTCCGCAGTTTTTACAAGACCAGCACAGACCCCATACAAACCTCTCTTTCCGAACAGATCTTCGGGGCGATCAATGAAGGTTCCAGTATTGTGACTTTTATGGGGCATTCTTCTCCGGGCACTTTCGATTTCAACATCGATAATCCGGATAATTACAACAACTACGGCAAATACCCTCTAATGCTTTCCCTCGGTTGTTATTCCGGCAATATCTTCACCAGCGGGGAGAGCATCGGTGAGCGGTTCATTTTTTATGAGAACCGGGCGGCAGTGGCCTTCGGGGCCTCCCGGGGCGTCGGGGTCATTTCCTCGCTGGGAGCATTTGCCCGCGGTTTTTACGATTATATGGGCGGCGATTATTACGGGCAGGGCATTGGTGATGGCATAAGGGCGGCTCTGGCCGACTATGACCAGAACCCTTATATTGGCACTGCCACCCTGGTGGAGCAATTCACCCTGCAGGGAGACCCCTCCATCCGCCTGAACCCCGCCCCCGGGCCGGATTTTGTAGTGGACCCGGCTTCCGTGGAATTCGAGCCCCGGCTGGTTACCGCCCAGCAGGACAGTTTCAGCCTTTCCTTTGATGTTGTCAACCTCGGGCAATACCTTAAGGATACCTTCACCGTTGAGATCCGCCAGGAGTTGCCGGGGGGCAATACGGTAGATGTCATCAGAGATACGGTGGCCGGGCCGGCATTCCGGAGCAATTACACCTACCGGATACCGGGACGAGGAAAAGAAGCGGTCGGCCTGAACACTTTTTTTATCCGGCTGGACGCCGATAGTGAGGTGGCCGAATTGCCCTTCCCGGCCGCAGAGCTCAACAACGAACTGGTGCGCTCCAACGGGCAGCCCGGCGCTCCGTTGTTCATCGTCGATAATACCGCCCGCCCCGTCTATCCGCCCGACTTTGCCCTGATTAGCGAGGCGCCGCCGACCCTCAAAGCCTCCACCACGGATGCCCTGGCCCCGGAACGCACCTACCTCCTGGAGATCGATACCACAGCTTTGTTCGACAGCCCGCTGAAACAACGCACAGCCATCACCCAGCGCGGGGGCGTTATCCGGTGGGCGCCCAGCCTGCCCTGGCGGGACAGCACCGTTTACTACTGGCGCATCAGCCCGGATAGCACGGCGGCCAATGCCGGGGGCTACACCTGGGAGCAGAGTTCGTTTACCTATATCGAAGGCTCGCCGCCGGGATGGGGGCAGGGGCATTACTGGCAGTGGCTGGAGGGGGTGGGGGATGGATTGGTGATTGAAGACAATCACAAATTTTCTTTTGGCGTTGATGGTTTTGTGATTACAGTAAGATGTAAGACTGTGGAATCGCAGGACCCGCCTACCTATGTTTACAACCTCGAAAACCCGGCCTCTTCGGTTAGGCCCTGGACCTTTATGGATGAAGGTATAGCCGTTGTTGTAGGGGATTCACTGACGGGAGCAGGCTGGATCAACCCACCAGGTGGCGCTTATGGGAGTGTCAATGCCAACTCCAACACCCGGGTCTTTGGTTTCCCAACCGAAGATGCCGCCAGCCGGCAGGCGCTGATTACTTTTTTGGAAGATGTGATCCCCCCAAAGAGTTACGTCTTTTTATTTACGGTTCTGAATACTCCGCAGTCCAGCCTGCATCTGGAGAATTGGGAGATGGACTCCATGCAGTTTGGAAAAGATATTTTTTCCGTTTTGGAAAACCAGGGGGCCTATCAGGCCAGAGAATTAAAAAATCTCGGTTCGGTGCCATACGGAATGGTATTTCAAAAAGACGTCCAGGTACTGGATGAGGGCATTGCCAATTCGATCAACGACATCCTCACCCTGGAGGCTTATATTCCGGTGAAAGGCA
>JACJYA010000019.1 GCA_020636315.1 Lewinellaceae bacterium | reverse complement strand
AGTGAAACAGCAGGCAACAATGCGCATAGGCTATAGCCTCCATTCGTCGGCTACAGCCTATGCGCTGGCCGTCAGGCTGTGCCAAAAGTCATTTACCAGAAAACGAGAAGGAATTAACTTGAAGTTCGGCGGGGCTTCACCGTTTAAGACATTTTTTCAAAACTTCCACCCCCACATCATACTCCCCATCCAGGCCTGCAGCCCGTCGGACCGGCGATAGTGAGCTATCCGCAGCGTTATTCGGGTAAGCTCTCCGGTTCCGGTTTTTTCCAGCAGCCGCCATCGCCAGATGGGCCGGAGTTGTATGCCGATGCCCACTTTGTGGCTGGTGAAGGTGGATAGATCGTAATCGGAGGTATAAAATACATCATCGGGCCGGTGGCTGAGGTAGGGCTGGAAGTATCTGGAAGCACGTTGTCGGTGAAACCGGTAAACCGGTATAACGGTAAAGGTGGGGCTGAGCTTTAAGGGAAATTCCAGCTCGGCGGTATGGGATTGAGTACCGAAGCCGTCCAGATAGTACCGATAAAAAAAGCGGGTGGCCAGGCCGCTGCCGGCGAAATAGTGCAGGCGGATGCTTACCGGCCATTGCCAGCGGTATGCCGGCAGGCGTTCGATACGGGGCAGTTCCTCTCC
Source organism: Lewinellaceae bacterium (assembly GCA_020636315.1). Lineage (GTDB taxonomy): Bacteria > Bacteroidota > Bacteroidia > Chitinophagales > Saprospiraceae > JACJXW01. The sequence goes on along the minus strand of JACJYA010000019.1, from coordinate 121,939 downwards.
GGGAAAGTAAACGCGGTGAAAGGGAGTTGACAACAGGCCGTGTTGAAAAGAGAGGCCACTGCTCAGGGCGAAGCTCGTCCGCCGGTTGAGAATATGCTGGTATTGCAGGTTGAGGTGGTAGGAAAAACGGCGGTCAGTCGTGATGAACGGCTGTATGGTATCGCGGAGTTCTTCTGGGAAATAGAGGACCCACCGGCCGAAGAAGGCCTGGGCCTCAACGTACAGGGCGCTCTGCTCTTCCCGCCATGGCAGGTAGTAACTGCCGCGAAGGTTCATGGAAAGGTAGTCGGATTCCACCGACCCGCCCATCCCCCAGCTATATGCTTGTTTTGTTTCGGGGCGTTCCTGTTCCCAGCCCAATTGCACATTGGCCCGGATGTCGCTGCTGGAAGCCGAAGACATCCGGCTGTCGATCCGGTCGGTCGAGGCGGAAGAATAAGTGTTGAAGCCGGCCTCCGCTGAGAGGCGGCTGGCACTGTCAACTGGGACGTAAATTGTGATATGCGTATCATAGTCCGTTAGTTCCTCCGTCCCTTTTCCCCCCGTAACGGCACTGTTATCCCCATCCTGGGTGTAGTAGTTGAACAGGATGTTGACGTCTATGGGCGCCCGGGAAATGCTGTCGGGCGCTGGTTGTGCCGCCGGTTGAGTTGCCATTGCGGCCAACAGGGTTGCAGTTGTCAATGCCCGCCGTAAGGTATTTGTTAAAATTTTCACTTTTGGCAGTTCGTTTTTCTTTGAGTTTCGCCCTCAAAAAGATAATGTACTTGGACGATAATAGGGAGACTAAAAGCATAGGTAAATCGCTGGTATTCAGTCATTCGCTAATTCATTAATTCAGTCCATGTACTAACCGGCTAACAATATAACCATCGACTAGCCCCTCAAAAGCCAGCAATTCAACCCTCAGTTACACCCACATCCTCCGCCCCCTTTCCCTCCATTGGCCCCGCTGGCGCCTTCCCGGTAGTTTTCCACATTCATTTCATAGGTGGTTCCAGGAAGGGGTTTAAGCGCCATATTTTCATCGTTGAGGTAGGCGCGCTGGTACGGGCGCACCGTTTCGCAGGAGCTGAGGAGGAAGAGGAAGAACAACAGGGGAACGAAGTGATTCATAGGAGAGCTATCTTGTTTTTAACCTGTTTAAAATACATACCGCAGGCCCGCCATGATGCCCATTGAGAAAATGTGGTGGTGGGCGTCTGTACCCCTTCCGGTAATGCTGTTCCACTGGTAAGCCGGGCTGATGGTGAGCCACGGCCTGCCGATTCGCGCCAGGCAGGTTACCCCACCCTCGATAAACTGCCGCCGGTTCAGTACAGGTTGTTCCGGGTAACCAGTTGTGGGGTGGAAAAAGCCGCCCTTCAGATAGGGCCCCAGCCGGAGGTTTTGTTTGCGGACAACATGCCATTCTGCACAGGCGAACAGGTGAAGGAACTGGATCAGGCCTTCGGAAATGGAATAGATATAGCTTCGGCCGCGTTGGTTCTGATTGACTCGCAGCTCGTTGTCAAAGAAAACGGAATAGGCCATACCGGCTCCGACTGCCAGGTTGGCCCCCTGATAACCTCCCTGAAAGTATCCCTCAAGAGAAGGCGAGAAATGGCTGTAGTGCAGGCCTTCACCGGCAAAAATATGTTCTTCATTTTGCCCCAGGTTGTATTGCCAGATGCCGGAGCGAAAGCCAATACCCGGCTCGAGATACCAGGATTGAGCCAGCAGGGCCATAGGAAGCAGTAGGAAAAGGGCGATCAGAAAATTCATTACACAGGCTTTGCTTTCAGGCGCCATAAGTTTGAGCTACTTTCCTCCTTTGGGGGACGAGGAGGAGGATAATGAGAAACAAGAAACAAAATTTTACCTGTCGGCCAAACCAGACAGCTCGCTTTTTTCATTACTCCTCTCTTAAGCTTTATCCGGTAAACCAAACCACTCTCTGATACACTACTTACTGATACACTCTTCAAGGTATCGGCCGGGACAACCGGAATTCCACCCGCCGGTTTTTCAGACGGCCCGAGGGCGTGTTGTTGGAGGCAATGGGGTACTGTTCACCGAAACCTTTGGCAGACAGCCGTTTATCAGGGATGCCCAGCTCGTGCAGATAGGTGGCTACCGCCTGTGCACGGCCCTGGGAGAGCTTCCTGTTGGCCGACGAACCCCCGGTATTATCCGTATGCCCGAAAATGTCCAGTTTCAGGTAAGGGTGCTGTCGCATGATCTCTGCCAGGCGGTTCAGTTCGTTTTTCGATTTCGGCAACAGGGTGGCGCTTCCACTATCAAATTGCAGGTTATCCAGAGAGATGATCTCCCCATTGAGCAATTGTTTGCCTTTGATGCCATCGAGTTCGAGTGGTTCGGGCTCTTCAAAGTTGGTAAATTCCAGTTTTTCAAAGCAGAGTTCGTGTCGGTTATTGTAGGCTCCGGTAGCAGCAGTCACACCCCAATATACCTTGCTGTTACCGTGGAAAATATCTCTGATAATATCCCCCCGGTAGGAAAGTACCTGTTTGTTGTTGAGGTCAATGGTGAGCATTTTGTTGCCAGGAGACCAGCGGACAACCAGGGGGTGTTCCCGGCAGTCTTCCACATTGGGAATGCGCACCGGCCCGGCCAGGCTGAAACGGTGATGGACGTTGCCATCGCGCAGCAGGGCGATGTGATCCTCGTAAGGGTCGCCCAGGTGCTCGTTGAGCCAGGTGTCGATCTCGATACCCAGAGAGGGTTCCAGCCCGGCAAAGCCCATTCCCTCTCCCTGATAGCCGGTGCGGCGGGCATTGGGGTGAAAAACAAAGACGATGCCGTCGGCGCCGGAGGCATCCTTGCAGCCCATCATGATCTGCAGCCTCATCTCAAAGGGGCCATTGAGGTCGATGGGCTGCTTGTGCCAGGCGGAGCCTCCGGACCAGATCCGGTCCGGGGTCAGGCGGATGCAGTTGGCGCCCGTAATGACGGCATCCCCCGAAAGGTTGAAATCTCCGATCTCCGCCTCCTGGGCAGGGACAAGAATAATGGAAGAAAGTAATAAGGCAAGAACGGACAAGTGCTTCATAACAGCCAGGTTTTCCCATTCAATATAAGGAAATAACGGGAAAAATGGGGCTCCGGGCAGGTTTGAAGGTGTTAAGGAAATGTGAAGCACCGACATCAATCATCAAATGATCATCCCCGCGCCCACCGTCTCATTCGTCCCTTCATCTACAAAGATCAGGCTGCCCGTGATGCGGTTTTTTCGATAGGGGTCGTAGAACAGTGGTTTGGTGGTGCGGATGACCACCCTGGCGATGTCGTTCATGCCGATATTCTGGTCCACCATATTGCGGTGCAGGCTATTGATGTCCAACTTGTAGCGGATTTCCCTGATGACACAGCGCGCTTCCTGGGTGGTATGCAGAATGGTGTATTTGCCGCGCAGTTGCAGGGGCCGTTCATTGAACCAGCAGACCATGGCTTCCAGGTCCTGGCCTACGTCAGGGTGATTATTTTCGCGAACGATCATATCCCCCCGGCTCAGGTCGAGGTCGTCTTCCAGCAGGAGGGTTACTGACATGGGCGCGTAGGCTTCTTCCAACTCACCATCATACGTATCAATTCTGGCGATCTTACTCGTGAAGCCGGAAGGCAGCAGCATTACGGTATCACCTCTTTTGAAAACACCACCCGCCACCCGGCCGGCATAGCCCCGGTAGTCGTGATAGTCATCCGTATTGGGGCGAATGACGTACTGAACCGGAAAGCGGCAGTCGATGAAGTTGTGGTCACTGCCGATGTGCACGTTTTCCAGGTAATAGAGCAGGGTCGTGCCGCCATACCAGGGCATGTTTTGGGACTTGTCCACCACGTTGTCACCCTTCAGGGCGGATATGGGAATGAAGTGAACGTCGCGTACATCCAGCTTATAGGAGAACTCCTCAAAGTCTTGTTTGATCGCTTCATAAACCTCCTCGTCGTAGTCCACCAGGTCCATTTTGTTGATACAGACGACCAGGTGGGGTATCTGCAGAAGGGAGGCGATAAAGGCATGGCGGCGGGTCTGTTCCAGCACTCCTTTCCGGGCATCGATGAGGATGAGGGCAACATTGGCCGTCGATGCGCCGGTAACCATATTGCGGGTGTATTGAATGTGCCCCGGCGTATCGGCAATGATGAACTTCCGGCGGGGTGTGGAAAAATAGCGGTAGGCCACGTCGATGGTGATGCCCTGTTCGCGTTCTGCTTTGAGCCCGTCGGTCAGAAGAGCCAGGTTGACGCCTTCTTCGCCGCGGCGCTCCGTACTTACCCGGACGGCCTCGTACTGGTCTTCAAAAATGGATTTGCTGTCGTACAGCAGCCTTCCGATCAGAGTAGATTTGCCATCGTCCACACTTCCGGCGGTGGTGAAGCGCAGCAGCTCCATATGTTTAGCGTCTAGCATAATTCGGATCTGTGTTAAAAAGTGGTTATGAATTTTTTGGGATCAGTAATGCAAAGTATGCTTTAGCAGGACATCGTACACCACACATCAAAAATACCCCTGCTTCTTCCTGTCCTCCATTGCGGTTTCCGAGCGTTTGTCGTCGGCTCTGCCCCCGCGTTCGGTCTGCCGGGCGGCAGCCACCTCCTGGATGATGTCCTCGATAGTGGCGGCGGTGGATGCCCATACGCCGGTACAGGTCATATCGCCGATGGTGCGGCAACGGACGGTCATTTCCCTGACGGCGGCTTCCTCTTCGGGGCGTTTGGTGATGTAATCAGAGTCGGCCAGGAGGATGCCGTCGCGTTCGAAGACTTTGCGCTGGTGAGCGAAGTACAGGCTGGGGAGTTCCACTTCTTCCTCGGCCAGGTACATCCAAACGTCCAGCTCGGTCCAGTTGCTGATAGGGAATACCCGGAAATGCTCGCCGTAATGCTTTTTGCCGTTGAAGATGTTCCAGAGTTCCGGGCGCTGGTTCTTGGGGTCCCATTGGCCGAATTCATCGCGGTGAGAGAAGAAACGCTCTTTAGCGCGGGCCTTTTCCTCGTCGCGGCGGCCTCCGCCCAGTGCGGCGTCGAACTTGCCCAGCTCGAGGGATTCCAGCAGGACGGCGGTCTGCAGATAGTTGCGGCTGGCATTGTACCCTTTTTCCTCTACGACCATGCCCCGGTCAATGGCATTCTGGACCGACCCCACGATCAGCTTGGCGCCGGCTTTTTCCACCAGGCGGTCCCGGAATTCAATCGTTTCGGGAAAATTATGGCCGGTATCTATGTGCAGAAGCGGAAAGGGGATCTTGGCAGGATAGAAAGCCTTCATGGCCAGATGGGCCATTAGGATCGAATCTTTGCCTCCGGAGAACATCAGGACCGGCCGTTCGAACTGGGAAGCCACTTCGCGAATGACATAGATGGATTCGGATTCCAGCTCTTTCAAGTGGTTCAGGTTATAACTCATGATGTAGTTGTCAGTTGATGGTTAAGAGTTTTTGGGCTTGGCGGCAGGAGTATTTTCAGGCTCTCCTGTATTTTATGATGGGTTCTATGAATTCGAAGATAATGCGGACGCTGTCCTGCAGGCTCATCTCGTCAGTCCGCACTTCCAGCGCCGGGTTTTCGGGTGGTTCGTATGGCGCGTCTATGCCGGTAAACCCTTTAATCTCTCCGGCGCGGGCTTTTTTATAGAGGCCTTTGACGTCACGGGCTTCACAAACCTCCAGCGGGGCGTTGACGAAAATCTCGATAAAGTCTTCTTCCCCGATGATACCCCGTGCCATTTCGCGGATAGCTTTGGTAGGGCTGATAAAGGAGTTGATGGTGATGATGCCGCTGTTGAGATACAACCTGGAAACCTCGGCGATTCGGCGAATGTTCTCGCGCCTGCCCTCATCACTGAAGTCAACGTTGCTGTTGATGCCGGTGCGGATATTGTCCCCGTCCAGCGCCTGGGGAAAATATCCCTCATTGTAGAGGCGCCTTTCCAGATGCTGGGCGATGGTGCTCTTTCCCGAACCGGAAAGGCCGGTCAGCCAGAGTACTTTACTGTGTTGCAGGAGTCGGCGTTCGCGGTCTTCGCGTTGGATTAACCGGTCGAAAATGGGATGGAGATGTTTGTTCAAGGCAATTATGCTTAGTTGAATAATATTACTTTGGCCTTCCGCCAGTATCGGTGGCGGCCGGAGTGGCAGTGCACTGTAAAATCGATGTGCATATTGTTTTCCCGGCTTGCGGGCATTGCTGCTGAAAGCCTGGCCGCCAAAATAAGTGCAAAGAAACGGCAAATCTGTTATTTACCCAAACCCACATTCTCCTTTCTGCTGCGCCTGAAAATTTGGCGCACTGTTCCTCTTGGCACCATTTGCCAGGCCCGCTCATGCAGGTAATAGATCATCAGTTTGATGACCAGTTCCAGCCCGGCGACGATGGTCGATTTTTGCAGAACATCCTCGCAACCCGTCCCGGAAAAGATGAAATAGGCCAGGGTGAAAGTCGTCCCGGTGGCGATCAGGCGCCAGGTAATGGCTTTCAGGATACTTCGCAGTTTTGATTCTTTTTCCATAGGCGTTGTTGTTAAAGCGGCTGCAAAGATGGCAATATTTTTTTATTTTCCTACTGAACTTGTAGGGAATCATGGGGCCTGATTCCCGATGCTCTCGGCCATTGTGCGCCAACAGCTAAAAGCCGGTTGCCCAATCATTATACCGGAGGCCAATATACCGCTCATAAGGCAGGGGTTAAAAGATATCGCCGTCATTGATCCGGATTTTCTGAATAAAGTCCAATATTTAGGGCCAACCAAAATTTTTACCATGGAGAAAGACCAGCAGCATTTTGAGACGCAGGCCATCCGAGGGCAGATGGAACGCACCGGTTACCGGGAACACAGCACTCCTTTGTTTCTGACTTCCAGCTTCACCTTTCCCAGTGCGGAACTGATGGCCGGCACTTTCGCCGGCCGGGAAGAGGGGATCATTTATTCGCGGTACAGCAATCCGAATACCGACGAGCTGATCCGAAAAGTATGTGATATGGAGGGAGCGGAAGATGGTTTTGCTACGGCCTCCGGCATGGCAGCCGTTTTTGCCAGTATGGCGGCCATGCTCAAGGCGGGAGACCATATTCTGGCTTCCCGGGCCGTATTTGGCTCCACGCATCAGATCCTCACCGAGCTTTTTCCGCGCTGGGGAATCACCTATACTTATGTCGATCCGGAAGACATCGACAACTGGGAGGAACACCTGCAGTCCAATACCCGTATGATCGTTCTGGAAACACCTTCCAATCCGGGCCTTGCCCTTATCGACCTGGAAAAGGCGGGAGCCCTGGCCCGGCGGTACGGGTTGATCCTTAATGTTGACAACTGTTTTGCTACTCCTTTCCTCCAAACCCCGCTCAAATATGGGGCGCACCTTTCTGTCCATTCCGGCACCAAATGGATGGACGGACAGGGCCGTGTTCTGGGAGGCCTGGTCGTAGGAGATGCCGGACTGATCGACAAGGTTCGTTTTTTCTGCCGCCATACCGGCCCTGCCATGTCTCCCTTCAACGCCTGGGTACTTTCCAAGAGCCTGGAAACGCTGGCCGTGCGAATGGAGCGCCATTGCAGTAACGCTTTCAGGTTGGCCAGCTTCCTGGAGGGCCATCCCAAGGTCTTGAAAGTTTCCTATCCTTATCTGGCCTCTCACCCGCAATACGAGCTGGCAAAGAAACAGATGCGAATGGGAGGCGGTATTGTGGCTTTTGAACTGGAGGGTGGGGTTGAGGCTGGCATGCAATTCCTCAACCGCATCCGCATGTGTTCGCTCTCCTCCAACCTGGGGGATTCGCGAACCATCGTCACTCATCCGGCCTCTACCACCCATTCCAAACTCGAAAATGAGGAACGGCTGGCCGTCGGGATCCGCCCGGGCCTGGTGCGCATTTCCGCAGGCCTGGAAAACATTGAGGATATCATCTCGGATTTGAAGCAGGCGCTGGGGTAGGGGGGCGGGTTTAGAAGTTTAGGAGGGTCGGAGGGTAAGCAGGTGGACACAATTCTGTTAGCAATTTAGCCATACAACAGTCGAACTAATGACAGGCGGGAAGGCATGTCCATCCCATTTTTTCCACAAAGGATTTCCAAAGCCCCGTAAAAGGCGTATATTTGCGGAGTTTTTCTCCGGAGGAATCTCCGAAAGTAATGTTTTTCAACATTTTATGATTACCGGAGAGGACAAAAGATGCTCATTAATTAACATTTCTAAAAAAGATTGTACGAGTTATGCAAGGAAAAGGAGTAGTGAAGTTCTTCCTTGTGGTCATGACGATCGTGACGCTGGTGCAGTACTTTTTCATCCTTCCGACTCAGAAGGTTGAGAAAGCTGCCGACGAGTATGCCCGTCAGGCCACCCAGAACATGGAGGAAGGCCTTCAGAAGACCGCCTTCAAAATGAAGCGCGCGGAGTATCTCGACTCCATGTCTTCTGAAGAGGTGTTTAGGATTCCTATGCTGAAATCCTACACCTATCAGGAACTTAAATCGCAACAACTGGCACTGGGCCTCGACCTCAAGGGAGGTATGAGCGTGGTGCTCCAAGTCGATCTTCGCGATTTTATACGAGCACTGGCCAATGACAGCAAAGACCCTACTTTTTTAGAAGCGTTAGACAGAGCATCTCAAGCGCAAAAGAATGCACAGGACGATTTCGTAACCCTTTTCTATGACGCCTGGCGTGAAGTGTCCGGCGAGAAAAGGCTCGCTCCTATCTTTACCCGCAATGAGGCCCTTCGGGACCAGATCAACTACGAGACTTCCGATGGAGAGGTGGTGCGCATCATTCGCGCTAAAGCCAATGAAACCGTTGACCTGACCTTCAAATTGCTCAAAGAGCGCATCGATAAGCTGGGGGTTACCCAGCCTAATGTATCGCTGGACGCCAGCCGGGATCTCATCGTCGTTGAACTGCCGGGTATCGATAACCCTGAGCGCGCCCGCACTTTCCTGCAGGCGGCCGCCAAGCTGGAGTTCTGGAATGTCTTCCGCATCAATGACCCGGGTATTCAGCAGAGCTTCATCGAAGCCAACGAACGCCTGGCCAAAACCATGGGAGAGGGCAAAGAACTGGAACCTGAGATCCTCAGCATCGATACGACCTTTGTCACCGATTCTCTGGGGAATGCCGATGAGACGCAGATCGCCAGTATCGATACGGTTTACAACAACTCCGTGGTTGACCAGGGGCCGCTCTTCGACGTTCTGTCCCTCAATACGACCGGGTCTCAGGGCCTGGCAGTGCTGGGAATGGCCAAACGCAACCAGCGGCGCTACATCGACAGCCTGCTGAACCGCGAAGACATCAAGACGCTTTTTCCGCGTGACCTTGTCTTCCGCTGGTCTAAAGACCCGGCAAAGAACTACGAAACCGGGGAATTTACCGAAGATTACGAATTGTACGGCATTAAGCTGGGCCGGGACGGCAAGCCCGCCCTGACCGGCGACCACGTGGTTGACGCCAGCGCCAACCCCGACCCGCAGACCAACGAAGTTGCCGTGTCCCTGAAAATGGACAATACCGGCGCCAAGATCTGGGGGCAGCTGACTACCGAAGCCGCGCAGGATAATAACCGCGAGATCGCTATCGTCCTCGACGATGAAGTGGTTTCCGCTCCCCGGGTGATCAACCCTATCCTTACGGGGGACTCCCAGATCACGGGTAATTTCAATATCCAGGAAGGAAAAGACCTCGCGAACATCCTTCAGATCGGCAAATTGCCGGCGGAAACCAAGATCATCCAGGAATCTCTGGTCGGCCCTTCTCTGGGAGCCGAGAACATCCGCAAGAGTACCGTGGCCCTCGTGGTCGGGTTCCTCATGGTTCTTGGATTTATGATCTTCTACTACGCCGGCGGCGGCATCGTCTCCATCATCGCTCTGATCCTCAATATTTTCTTCATTTTCGGGGCATTGGCCTCCTACGGCACCGTCCTCACCCTTCCGGGTATTGCCGGTATCGTGCTGACCATTGGTATGGCGGTGGACGCCAACGTGATCATCTTTGAGCGGGTCCGGGAAGAGTTGCGCGACGGAAAATCCCTGCTGATGTCCATCAATGACGGCTTTAAGAATTCCTATTCGGCCATCATTGACGCCAACGTGACCACCCTGCTGACCGCATTCGTGCTGGCCTACTTCGGCCTCGGGCCGATCAAAGGCTTTGCCGTGGTCCTGATCATAGGCGTGCTGTCCTCCCTCTTTACCGCCGTTCTGGTTGGCCGCCTGATCGTCGATTGGTGGACCGGGAAAGGGCGTGGTATGACCTTTTCCACCAAAATGTCGGAAAATGTTCTGGCCAACCTGAATATTGACTGGCTGGGCAAGCGCCACATCGCCTACATGGTTTCCGGTACGCTGATCCTGGCCGGGCTGATCTCTTTCTTTACCCGCGGCTTCGAGCTTGGGGTCGATTTCAAGGGAGGTTATTCCTATAACATTACCTTTGAAGGTTCCCAGCAGATGAATGCGCCCGAACTGCGCCAGGCCCTGGCGGTTGCTTTCGAAGGCAACACGCCGATCGTGAAGGCCGTAGATACGGAAAATACTTTCAATGTGGTGACGGATTACCTCATCGATGATGATTCCGAAGATGCTCCGGACCGCGTGATGGCCAAGCTGTACGAAGGCGTAAATGGAGTAGTGGGCGGCAATATCGATTTCGAACAGTTCAAGGCCCCGGATGGGGAAGGCACCCACGTGACCAGCTCCAGCCAGGTTGGGCCGACGATCGCCGATGACATCCAGACCAGTGCCTACTACGCAGCTACTTTCGCCCTTTTGCTGATCTTCCTCTACATTTTCATTCGCTTCAGCAAGTGGCAATACAGCCTTGGCGCGGTGGCGGCCCTGTTCCACGATTCGCTCATTACTCTGGGGGTTTTCTCCCTGTTCCACGGCATTCTGCCCTTTACCCTGGAGATCGACCAGGCTTTTATTGCGGCAATTCTGACCGTGATCGGTTACTCGATCAACGACACCGTGATCGTGTTCGACCGGATTCGGGAATACCTCAATAATTACACCAAGCGGCCGAAAGAGGAAGTGCTCAATATGGCCATCAACAGCACGATGAGCCGTACGCTGATCACCTCGCTGACCACTTTCTTTGTGGTGGCGGTGCTCTTCGTCTTTGGCGGCGCCAGCATCAAAGGTTTTGCCTTTGCCATACTGGTCGGCATCATGGTGGGTACCTATTCCTCTATCTTCGTAGCCACCCCCATTATGTCTGACCTTACCGGCGAGCTAAAAGCCCGTGAATCTAAAAAAGAAAAGAAAGGATTCTCCCGGGCGGCCTCATCGGCACGATAAATACGAAAGCCTTTAGGGGCTTGAGTTCTGAATAGTTACTAAAAAAGAAAGAGCCTTCTCCGGGTAACCGGGGAAGGCTCTTTATCTTTACTTCATGAAAGAGCCCCTGACTTCCGAAGAAAAACAGCTCCTCCTCCTGCTGGGCTGGTTTCGCCGCCACTATGCACTCTACCTGGGCCTGAGCCGGGAACGGCCGGCAACCCGGAAGGGTATCCTTGAATTCGGGAGGGCCTGGTTCGGCAAACGGCTGCCGGATCTGGAGCCTGCTTTTTCCGGCCTGCAGCAAAAAGGGCTGCTCCGGCAAAAGGATGAGGCCTTTGAACTTACCGAAGCTGGTTCGGCAACCTTCCAAAGGCTGGATGCCTCCGAAACCTTTTACCGCTACGAATACGACAACTTTTTTTCCCTTTCTGAAAAAAGCGCCGCCCATGCCCTTTTCTGTGAACGCGTTTACGGTGAGAACCTCAACCAGCACGGGCTGGCGGATGTGCAGGAACTGCGGCAATTACTTGCTTTTGTCCCTATCCGGAATGAAAGCTCCGGGCTGGACCTCGGTTGCGGCAACGGGCGGATCACCGCCTGGCTGCAACGTCAAACCGGCGCCCGCTTTCTGGGGGTGGACATCTCTCCGGAAGCCATCCGCCGCGCTCACCAGGCCTCCAACCCTGGCCTGGAATTCAGGGTGGGCAATATGAACGAATTGTCCTTTTCGGAACGATTCGATTTTATTCTTTCCATTGACACCTTATATTATGCAGCTTCCCTGAAGCATACCGTGGAGGCCTGCCTGTCCCACCTGCGGCCCGGAGGCGCCTTTGCCTGTTTTTTCTCCCAGTGGATCAGTGAGGAAGGTGAAAAGCCGTTGCTGGAAGGAGACAACACTGCCCTGGCGCAGGTGTTTACCGGCCTGGGCCAGCCTTTTGAATTTCAGGATATCTCCCGGCAAGGCCACCGGCACTGGCGCCTCAAGCGGGATGTGCTCCTGGAAATGCGGCCCGCCTTTGAAGCGGAGGGCAGCCTGGCCCTTTGGCACTACCGCTTCCGGGAGGCCAACCGCTATGCGGAATGGCCGGAGGGCCATTATGCACGGTTCATTTACCGTTTCCGGGCCAAATAAATTTGGAGGCCCGGGTTCACGTTTTCAGGGCAGCTACGCAAAACGTTGCGATCAGTAAAAATCATTTTTATGCAAAGACAACTCATTTCCTCCGGCGCTCCCTGGGAAGCCTCCGTCGGTTATTCCCGGGCCGTCAAAGTGGGCAACCTGGTTTTTGTCTCCGGCACCACTGCCGTGGATGGATCGGGAAACGTCATTGGACGGAACGATGCCTATGCCCAGGCCAGGTACGCCCTGGAAAAGATCGGCAAGGCTCTGGAAACCGCCGGCGCCTCCTTTGAGCACGTCGTCCGAACCAGAATGTTCGTCACCGACATCAACGACTGGGAAGCCGTCGGCAAGGCTCACGGCGAATTTTTCAACGAGGTTCGCCCGGCCGCCACTATGGTCGAAGTGAGCCGCCTTATCGATCCGGAGTTGCTGGTGGAGATCGAGGTGGATGCGGTGGTGGGTTGATATTTTACAGAGTACTTAGGCGCTAATTTCCCATTAGCGCCTAAGTTTACTCCTCTAAAGCATAAATAAAATCATATTACAACGCGGGAATCTATATTCCCCCTTCTCTGTCAGGTACGGGTCGGGTAATGATCGCATAATTGATGTTCGGATCTGTAATCAGTCGAAAGATTTCCGGTTATTTCCCTAATATATTGGTGTTTACTTAAATATGTTAACTTTCTCTTATCATTCCTTCCGAAACGATCACATAAAATTAAACTGGGCTTAAAATTCAGAAAAACCTCAGGGCGTAGTTTTAGCACCATTACAAAATAAAACAGAATTGACCATGCTAAGACACTTTACGCTCCTGATTTGGTTGTGCTTGTTCTCTGCAGTTGCGGCTGCTCAGAGCGAGCAGGAACTTTATCATCTGGCTAGTTATGAAACAGGCATTGAAGGCTCTGCGGAGGTCGTTGCTTTCGACCCGGCAACCCATCATGCCTTTTTTACCAGTAATGGGCCGAACACCCTTACTGTTATCAGCCTCACCAATCCAAGCCTCCCAACTCTAATTGCCGAGATCAGCCTTGCTGATTACGGAGGTGGCCCCAACTCGGTGGCCGTCTCCAATGGTTTGGTCGCGGTGGCAGTACAGGCTGACCCCAAAACGGACCCCGGGAAGGTGGTGTTTTTCGACGCCGACGGCAACTATCTGCACCAGGTGACTGTGGGTGCACTGCCCGATATGATTGCTTTCTCTCCCGATGGTGCAAAAGTGCTTACCGCTAATGAGGGAGAACCCAATAACGATTACACTATTGACCCCCTGGGTTCCGTATCGGTGGTTGATATTTCGGGGGAAATAACCTCTGCGACAGTCCAGACCATCACCTTTGAATCTTACAACGACAAGAAAATCCATTTGCAGAACAAAGGCATTCGCATTTTCGGTAATAACGGTTTGGCCTCGGTGGCTGAAGATATGGAGCCGGAATACATCGCTTTTTCTCCCGATGGCCTCTATGCTTACGTCAACTGCCAGGAAAACAACGGCCTGGCCGTCCTCGACCTGGAAACGCTGGAAATTGCGGATATTTTTCCGCTGGGGTATAAAGCCCACCAATCCGGCCGGCCGAAGCTTGAGTCTTTTATCGTGAATGAACTGGCGGCGGGCTGGCCCGAACTGGGAGCACCGGTATATGATGGCGGGCAGGACCCGGTTATGCTGGGCGGTTTTTCCGGAATGTACTACGACCCTACGCAATCGACGGTCAACAGCTATGTATTTTACGTCGTTCCGGACCGGGGTCCAAACGATGATACCTTCGGCAGGAATAATGTAACTCCTCCGGCGCCGCAGAACCTGCGCCCCTTCAAGCTGCCCGATTACCAGGGGCGGATCGTGAAGTTTACCATCAACCGCCAAACCGGGGCAGTAACGCTGAACGATCAGGTGTTGCTTTACCGGCAGGATGGCGTTACACCCATTTCCGGTAAGGGGAACATTCCCGGCTTTGATGAAGTGCCGGTTACCTACACGGACCCCAATACGCCTTATACCAATGTGGATTTTGTAGATAATGATTCCGGGGAAGAACTGCATCAATTGCCGTACGATGAGTTCGGAGGCGATTTTGAAGGGATCCTTCGGGATAAGGAAGGCAATTTTTGGATGTGTGATGAATACCGGCCGGCCCTGTATAAATTCCAGCCCAATGGCGTGCTGATCGAGCGTTTCGTTCCGGAAGGGACTTCCCTGCTGGGCACAACACCCCAACCGGCGGGTACCTACGGTGCAGAGACACTGCCTGCCGTTTACGCCAAGCGCCGTGCTAACCGTGGCTTCGAGGCCATCGCCTACAACCCGGAAACCAATGTGGTTTATGCTTTTATTCAATCCCCGATCGAGAACCCCGATAACTCCGTGCGCAACAATACGGACGTGATCCGCATTCTGGGAGTCGATGCGGAGGACGGAACTCCGGTTGAAGAATACGTCTATCTGCTGGAACGCAACCAATACGCCGGCCTGGCCGCCTCCCGGGTGGATAAGATCGGCGACGCGGTTTTTATCGGCAATGACAAGTTCCTGGTACTGGAGCGGGATTCCGAAGGCCCCGGCGTTTCTGAAGGAAAGAAATATGTTTTCGAGGTTGACCTGAAAGGAGCTCGTAACATCATCGACACCGAACTGTCGAAGCGCAATGGTTTTACGCTGGAAGAAGTGGCCCTGCTGAACCGGTCTGCTTCGGTTACCGATGAAGCCAACACCCCTTTCCTGCTGCCTGCTGAGTTTTCTCAATCCCTGATCATTGACCGGAATACCGCCAATGAGGATAGTGATTTTGCCGCCACCTTCGGCAACTGGGATATGATCGCTCTGGACCCGGCTAACCAGTTCATTTACATCCCGCATGAAGTGGAAACCGGCGCCGGGCTTACCCGCTACGACCGTGGATCCGGAGACTTTGTTGCCGCCCTCACAGGAGACAATTCCGGCAACTTCGAAGCGGACCCCTCCTGGAAGGCCTGCCCGAGTGAAGATTTCGGCGCCCTGGACCCCGCTCAGTGGACCCCGGCCGGAACTGTATTAACGGCCGAAGAATGGTCGGGCAACGGCCGCATGTTCGAATGGATGAACCCGCTGATGGGAGCCGATGAGAAGCCGGAAGTTCGCTGGCTGTCCACCATCCCTTCTGTTTCTCACGAAGGCCTGAAGTTTGATGCAGATGGCAACATGTATTTCATCGATGAGAACAACAGCGGCTCGATTTACAAGTTTGTACCAAAAGTGGCGAATGACTACAGCCGGGGGCAAAGCTTCGTACTGGTCATTGATGCTTATGCCGGCAACCCCGCCGCCAACTGGGACGATGCCTCCAATACCGGAGCTGCCCGTACCGGCGCTGCCAGTTGGGTGGCCATCACCGACGAAAACGGCAAGCCGCTGACTGCTGCCGACCCCTTCGATTATGGCAACCGGGGTGGCCGCCTGGCGGCGGATGAGGTGAACGGAACGCCTTACGGCCGGCCGGAAGACCTCGAGATCGTTGACAAAATGCTCTTCCTGGCAGTGACCAGCGAGCAAATGGTATTGTCTATAGAACTGGTGAGCGAATCCAGTGCGATGGTCCGTGTTTTTGCCTCCCGCAGCACCCTCGACAGCGCCAATGGCGTACCGGTGGGTGAGGCCTTGGCCAGCCCGGACAACCTGGCCAGCGATGCCGACGGAACCATCTATATCGTTGAGGACCAAAACCCAGGTGACATCTGGGTCACTGTGGATGCGGATCAGGATGGTGTGGCCGAATCCATGGCCCGCTGGGCCAGCCTGGGCGTTGAAGGATCTGAACCCACGGGCCTGATTCCTACGAGCAACCCCCGAAAGTTCATCGTTTCCATTCAGCATCCTTCCTCCGGGAATGATGCCTTGTGGGAAATTACCGTGGACCCCAGTGTTACGACTATGCTCACTGCTTCTGCAACCGTGACGGATGAAGCCAATGCGCCCTTCCTGCTGCCTGACGGCTTCACCCAAACCCTGATCGTGGACCGGAATACGGCCAATGAGGATAGTGATTTTGTCGCCACTTTTGGCAACTGGGATATGATCGCTCTCGATCCTTCCGAGCAGTTTATCTACATCCCTCACGAAGTGGGCACCGGCGCCGGGCTTACCCGCTACGACCGGACAACGGGTGATTTTGTAACCGCAATGACAGGAGACAACTCGGGTAACTTCGTTACCAAGCCCAGCTGGCGCCCCTGCAACGGCGGCGACTTCGGCGCATTGGACCCGGCGGAATGGACGCCCGCTTCCACCATAATGGCGGGAGAAGAATGGTCGGGCAACGGCCGTATGTTCGAGTGGATGAACCCGCTGATGGGAGCCGATGAGGAAGCTGAGGTGCGCTGGCTGTCCGGCATTCCTTCGGTTTCTCACGAAGGACTGAAATTCGATGCTTCCGGCAATATGTATTTTGTGGATGAGAACAACAGCGGTTCGGTTTACAAATTTGTACCCAAAACGGCCGGCGATTACAGCAAAGGCCAAACCTTTGTCCTTTCGGTTGATGCTTTTGCCGGCAACCCCGCCGCCAATTGGGATGATGCCTCCAATACCGGCGCTGCCCGCACCGGTGCTGCCAGTTGGGTGGCCATTACCGATGAAGATGGTTATGCACTGACAACTGCCGACCCGTTTGATTACAGCAACCGCGGTGGCCGCCTGGCGGCGGATGAAGTGAACGGAACGCCCTACGGCCGCCCGGAAGACCTGGAGATCGTTGGCGATATGCTATACCTCTCAGTGACCAGTGAACATTCGGTGCTCTCCATCGAATTGCTGGACGAAACCTCGGCTATGGTCCGGGTATTCGCTTCCAGGGCCACTACCGATAGTGCTAACGGCACAGAAGCAGGCGATGCGCTAACCAGCCCGGACAACCTTGCCAGCGATGCCAAGGGCACCATTTACATTATCGAGGACCAGAACCCGGGGGACATTTGGAAAACCGTAGATGCCGATCATGACGGCGTGGCTGAATCCATGGCCCGCTGGGCCAGCCTGGGGGTTGAAGGCTCGGAGCCAACCGGCCTGATCGCTACCAACGAACCCGGTAAGTTTATCGTTTCCATCCAGCATCCCACCTCCGGGAATGACGCCCTCTGGGAGATCACGGCCATGGATTCGGTAGCGGTGATGAGCAACCTGCCGACGCTGGAGCAACACTCTGCTGATGAGCTGATGGCCGCCGGTATTCAGGCTGTGCACAAAACCAAAGTGGCCAACCTGCCTTCCCTGGATTACGTCAGTTCTGATAAGTCGGAAGGCATTGCCCTGCTGCCGGGCGGAGAGATCGCCGTGATAAACGATAACGATTTCGGCCTGGCCGGTGCAGGAGTGACCGATAATTCCGTACTCGGCATCATTTCCTTCGAGGGTGATTATGGTTTTGACGCCAGCAATGAAGACGGGGCGATCAATATCACTTCTCACCCAACGCTGGGCATGTTCCTGCCCGATGCCATTGCTGCCTATGAAGCAGAAGGCAATTCCTATATAGTCACTGCCAATGAAGGGGACTCTCGTGACTACGACGGCTATTCTGAAGAAGTCCGGGTAAAAGACCTGGTGCTGGACCCGATAGCTTATCCGAATGCCGATGAACTGCAGGCCGATGAAAACCTGGGCCGCCTGAAAACCACTACGGCAAACGGTGACTATGATGGTGACGGCATGGTTGACCAGATCTACTCTTACGGTGGCCGTTCCTTTAGCATTTTCGATGCTTACGGCAACCTGGTGTACGATAGTGGCGAGGATTTCGGGCGCATTACCAGTGTGATCGAACCGGCCCTCTTCAACGAGGACGAGGGAGAGAAGGACGGCCGTTCTGATGACAAAGGGGTGGAGCCGGAAGCGCTGGCCATTGGCACTATCGGTGATTTCACCTATGCTTTCGTCGGTTTCGAGCGCCAGAGCGCCATTGTGGTTTATGATATCACTGACCCCAGATCTCCCGAATTCATAACTTACTATAATAACCGTTCCGTGACTGCGGATGGCATTGCAGGAGATGTGGCTCCGGAGATCATTAAGTTCATTCCCGCTGAAGAAAGCCCCAACGGGGAAAACCTCCTGGTCGTTGGCTACGAGGTCAGCGGATCGGTAGGCGTCATTCAGGTTGGAGGCGAACTGGTCAGCATCAGCGAGGAACTTCAGGAAGAAACAGCCTTTAAGGCCTTCCCGAACCCAACCGTTGACCAACTGTACTTTGACCAACCTGTTTCCGGTATGGTCTTTGACGCCAACGGCAAATTTATGACCGCCCTGCAGAATACTGCCGAGCTGAATGTCAACGACTGGCCCGCCGGTATGTACATTATTGCTACGGAGAAATTCGGCAAGCGCCGTTTCCTTAAGCTTTAAATCCTAAAAAGGTTTTTAGCACCCTGAACCGCCCCTGGAACTGAACCGGGGGCGGTTTTTTGTTACTAATATAATTGGCCAGCTCTAAGTGCCTTCCATCTGACACCACCTGCCTTCCAGCTTACATCTCTTAGGCCCGCTCCCGGCTCCCAACAACAATAATTTCCTCCCTGGCGTTTATCTAAGTGTCAGGCTCACCTATAGCTGCGCCTTGATAGCAGCAGTTCCCCTTCCGAAGGAGGGGGTTAGGGGGAGGCTTAAAAACAATACTATGGCCAGGAACATTACCATACTCGCCTTTCTGATCGGACTGCTTACCGCCTGTACGTACACCATGAAAGTGCGTGACGGCCGGACCGCCGTGGAAGTCAAGCAATATGCCGTTGCGGTGGATCTGCTGCAGAAGGAATACGATAAGGCTAAAAGCCGCGTCGAACAGGGGAAGATCGCCTTTTTGCTGGGGGAGTCCTACCGGCAGATGAACAAAAGTGATCAATCCATCCGCTGGTACCGCATTGCCTATGACAACCAGTACGGGGTTGATGCCCTCAAGGAATATGCCTATGCCCTCAAACGCGCCGAACGCTATGAGGAAGCTATGCAGGCGTTTAAAGACCTGGGGATAGAGATCGGAAGCCCCTATGAATACCGCCGGGAGATCAGCGCCTGCCAGATCGCTCAGGGATGGAAGCAGCTGCCGCCGGAATATGAGGTGGAAGTGCTGAGTTTTAATACCGGGAATTCCGATTACTCTCCGGTGGTTTACAAAGGCAACAAGTTAGTCATTACCTCCGACCGCTCCGTAAGCACCGGAGATGAAACGTACAACTGGACCGGCAACGACTTTTCCGACCTTTTTCTGGTTGACCTCAATTCAAACAGCGTCACCGGCTTTGACAACAACCTCAACACCGATAACAACGAGGGCACAGTAGCTTTCAATCGGGATTATTCCGAAATTTATTTTACCCGCTGCTTCAGCAACGGCAAATACGAAGACGCCTACTGCAAACTGATGGCCAGCCAGGGCGTTGGAAACAGCTGGTCCGTCCCTCAGCCTCTCCCGTTTATCCAGGAAGGTGTCAATTACGTTCATCCCAGCCTTTCCGCTGATGGCAATACTCTGTATTTCTCCTCTGACAACCCTGACGGATGGGGAGGGTATGACATATACGCCGTCAAGCGGGAGAAAGATGGCAACTGGGGGGTGCCTCAGTTGCTGAGCCGCTCTGTCAACACCCCGGGCAATGAGAAATTCCCTTTCATCGATGGCGATACCCTTTACTTCGCCTCCGACAGCCATACCGGCATGGGAGGGCTCGATATTTTCCGTTCCTACAAGCTGAGCAACGGTTCCTGGGCGCCGGCCTACAACCTCAAAGCTCCCATCAATTCCGGAGGAGACGACTTCGGTTTTGTGATCGACCACGATGCTCCCCTGCCGGATGGGGTCCTGCAGGCAGGTTATTTCACCTCTACCCGTGAAGATGGGATCGGAGGAGACGACATCTACCGCTTCATCAAAGTTGTACCGCCCGAGCCGCCGGTAGTGGAAGTACCGGAAGAGATCGAGTATAAACTCCTTCTGGAGGGCTACGTGCTGGAAAAGATCTACGACAACCCCACGGACCCGAACAGCAAAGTCCTGGGCCGCAAGCCGCTGCCCGGCTCTGAAGTGTTGATCCAGTACAATGGAAAGAAAGAAAACGTTACAGTTGGTGAAGATGGCATGTTCCGCCTGGAACTGGAGGAAAATACGGATTATGACTTCCTGGCCTCCCGGGAGAATTACCTTAAAAAAGATGCTTACTTCTCCACTGTCGGTATTGGCCGGGACCCGAACAACCCGGTGCAAACCTTCGAGGTCGAGATCGTCCTGGACAAGATCTTCCTCGACAAGGAGATCACCCTGGAAAATATTTACTACGACTTCGACAAGTGGGATATCCGGGATGACGCCAAACCCACGCTCGATGAACTGGCCCGCAACCTGAAGCTCAACCCCGATATTCGCATTCAGCTGGGTTCCCACACCGACTGCCGGGGCGCCACGCGCTACAATGAGGACCTTTCCCAGAAACGCGCCCAGTCTGCGGTGGATTACCTGATCGCCAGCGGCATCGACCCGGCCCGGCTCGTGGCCCGCGGCTACGGCGAGAGCCAGCCCGAGGTGGACTGCCTCTGTTCGCGTTGCACCGAGGAGCAGCATCAGGCCAACCGGCGGACGACGTTTAAGATCATCGAGTAGGTATCGTGGGGTCAAAAAACCACGAACCGGCTGCTGTACACCAGCTGGTTCCCCGACCGGAGCACCAGCCAGTACACGCCTTCGGGCAGCGCTTCTACGTTCAGTAACAGGCGCTCCTGTTGGATGATGCCCACTTCCTTTTTCTTCAATACCCGCCCCAGCATATCCCGAATGCCCAAACTTATTGGCGCCGGCTCCGCCAGTTGCACCTCCAGCCAGAGTTCTCCCGAAGTAGGGTTGGGGAACAGCCTGGCGCTATTGACCAGTTTGGATTCATAGGAACCACTGACAATGACGTTGGCAACGGCCTGGCAACCATTCTGGTCGGTAACAGTGAGGCTGAAGGAGTCTTCCATGGCAGTGAAAGTGATGGAAGGCGTAGTGTCTCCTGTACTCCAGAGGTACTCATAATCCGGTGCCCCGCCGCTGACGGTGGCAGCAGCGGTCCCGTCCTGCTGCCCCGCAGGCGGTATTAGATTGATGGAGATGTGGATCTCGTCAGGCTGCGGGATATCCAGGTTATATTCCCGGACACAGTTGTTCGAATCCTGTAGGATGAGGGTATAGAGGCCTGCCTCCAGTTCGTCCAGGTAATTGGTGTCGGGGGTGGGTATGAGCATGCCTTCGTAATACCATTCGAAAGAGTAGGGAAGGCTTCCTCCCGTTACACTGGCTTCGATGGACCCTTCGGCCAGGCCGAAACAGGAGATGGAATCGCCTTCCACCCTTATCTCCAGTGCGGTGGCGGGTTCTTCTACTACAAAATTGCCGAAAGTGGCCTGGCAGTTGTCCGAATCGGTGACGGTAAGGCTGTAACTGCCGGCAGGGAGATCGCTGATGTTGAGGGTGTTTCGGCCATTGTTCCAGTCATAAAGGAAAGGAGGAGCGCCGCCCAGGATCGTCAGGCTGATGGCGCCGGTAGCCTCCCCTTTGCAGGCTACATCCTGAACCGTTACGAGCGTATCCCTGATCGGCGAATTGACGGAGGGCACGGTGCCTGTTATCATCGCTGTGCACCCGTGGGCGTCCGTTACATAGCCGGTGTAGCGGCCGGCGGGAACGCCCGTCAGGTCGCCTTCCGTGCTGACCAGAGAATCCGTCTCATTGAACCAGGAGTAGAAATAAGGGGCCGTCCCTCCGGTTGTGGTAGTGAAAACCCCGCCGTCATCGCTTGCAAAACAATTGACCGCTTCAATGCTGTCGCGGCGGAAGAATAGCGGAGGAGGCTGGGAGAGGGCCAACTGGCCGGATGCCGCCGTGCAGCCGGTGGACAGGTCGGTGACCGTCACCTGGTAATTGCCCGGGGAAAGGTTGCAGAGGGTAACGCTGTCTCCGGCATTTTGCCGGATCACTCCGTTGCTGAAGTGAAAGCGGTAATTGGAATAACCTCCGGAGACAACGGCGGTAATACAACCGTCACGGGCCCCATTGCAGCTGATAGCGTCCATGAAAAAGGTATCCAGTTGGAAGGGCTCCACGTTTTCATCTACCTTGACGGAGGAGGATTCCGCACTGCAGGAATGGGCATCGGCCACGCTGAGCACGTAATCGGCGGGCGCCGGCTCCACCAGGCAGGTGTCCGTAGATCCATTGCTCCACTGCAGGCTGTAAGGAGGGGATCCACCGTTTATGTCGGCAATGAGCTTCTGTACGGCCCCGCCCTCGCAGATGTCATCGGCCAGCATTTCTATGTCGGCGGAAAGTGGCGGAGGCTGATTCAACACAAAAATAGTATCAATTGGGCAGGAATTGGCGTCCTGAACCAGCAGGCGGTAAGTGCCGGCAGGGACGTTAAACAGGTCTTCCCCGGTGAAGTTCTCACCCACCCAGTTGTAAGAATAGGGCGGGCTTCCTCCCCTGACGGTCACTTCGATAAAACCGGTGGTGTCTCCATAGCAACTGATCTCTCCGACTCCCTCCAGCCCCAGTTCCAGCACCGGCGGGCTCTGAATGGTAATGGGCGCCGGCTCGTAAGTGCATCCGTTGTTGTCGCTGATGGTTACCCGGTAGTCCCGGTCGGGCAGGTCCAGGCGGGTGGGGCCGCTGGCGCCGTCGTCCCAGCTGAAAGTGATCGGAGGGGGCCCCGATTGGATGATGTTGATGTCGATCAGCCCGTCATTGGTGCCGAAGCAGGTCGGTTGAACGACAATGGTATTGATCAGAAAGGCCTGCGGGGCGGATAGTACAATGGCCGTATCATAAATGCATCCTTCCCCATCTTCGATGCGAACACAGTAATATCCGGTGTCCAGAGCGCTGATGATTGGAGTCGTGTCGCCGCGGCACCACTCAT
This sequence comes from Lewinellaceae bacterium, assembly GCA_020636315.1. GTDB lineage: Bacteria > Bacteroidota > Bacteroidia > Chitinophagales > Saprospiraceae > JACJXW01. The sequence continues at coordinate 98,615 of JACJYA010000019.1, read as the reverse complement.
AGGAAAAAGGAGGAGTGCCGTTGGGTTGCAGGCTGATGCTGCCGGTTTGCGGCCCGATGCAATCCGGCTCGGTAATGGAAATATCCAGGTCGAGAACGGAAACTGCCGATAATACGACCTCCAGGGTATCCGGCGGGCAGTTATTGGCATCGGTCGCGTAAGCATAGTAGGTGCCCACCGGCAGGTTCATGAGGATGCTGTCGGTTCCCATATCGCTCCAGCTGTATTCGTAGGGGGCCGTCCCTCCGGAGGCTGCCACTACGATCTCGCCGTTTTTATCTCCCACACATTCCGGCTCGGTGATTTCCAGAAGCGCCAGGCTCACCGGTTCCGGCTCAGTGATGTTGAAGGCCTCTGTGGCCTGGCATCCATTGAAATCGGTGACGGTAAGGGTGTAGGCCCCGCGGGCCAGGTTGACGACAAGAGGGGCAGTGCTGCCGTTGCTCCAGCGGTAGTGATAGGGAGGCGTGCCGCCCTGTCCTTCGGCCTTGATGGCGCCATCGGCGAGCCCGTGGCAACTCAGCGGGGCCAGGGAATCAACATAGATGCCCACCGGGCCGGGCGCCGGAAGCGAATAGGTGCGGATGAGTTGACAATCGTTGGCGTCAGTGATGGTGGCCGTATAATTTCCCCCCGCCAGGTTGAGGGCGCTTGCCGCGTTGCCGCCATTACTCCATCTATAGGTATAAGGGGGGCTGCCTCCGAAAAGATCCAGGTGTATGGACCCGTCGTTCAGGCTGGAGCAGGAGGGTTCCCGCAGGGTGGGCACTGCCTTTATGCTGTCCGGCTCCCGGATAATGATGTCTTCGATCACACTTTCGCAGACGCCCTCCGAAATGGTCACGGAATAGGCGCCTCCGGACAGGCCACCGGCGCAACTCTGCGTGTCCCCGTTGCTCCACAGGTACTGAGGTGTCCCTCCGAATACTTCCAGGCAGGCCTGGCCGTCGGCGGCTCCTGAGCAGGTGACATCATCCACCAGGATATCCTGAACGACTGCGCCCGGGCCGTTGACAATAACGGAGCGCAGGATGAGGCGGCAGGCCTCCTCGGAATTGTCGGTCACCGTGATCCGGTAAGAACCCTGAGAAAGGTTCACAATGCGGAGCGTATCGGCAATGTTGGCCGTGTCGCCGGCTATGCCATTGCTGCCCTGCCACTCGTAGGAGAATGGGCTGGTGCCGTCGAGGGGCACCAGAGTGATGCTGCCGTCAGAACCCGCACAGGTGCTGACGTCGGTTACAAAACGGCGCAGGGAATCTATACTGGCTGTCGTGTTCACCTGGGCGCTGTCGGCCGTAAAACACCCTTCCGCATCCGTGACCGTAACCGCGTAATGGTCGGTCACCCCAGCGGTAAAGTTGGCCTGAATGCTGATGCTGTTGAGGGTGGCTCCGTTACTCCAGAGGTAGGAATAGGGCGCCAGCCCTCCGCTGGCCTGTACGCTGAGGAGGGTGCTGTTTTCCCGGCACAGGGAAAAGGAGTCGGAGGGGGAGAAGGCAAGGCTTGGCCCGGGCCGCACCATTATCATAACATTACCTACATCCGTGCACCCGGCGTCCGTAGTGGCCTTGAAGTAATAAGTGGTGTTCTGTACGGGGCCGACTACTGTGGAAGGCAACAGGTTGCTATCGGTGGCAGGCAGGCCGGAGTGGAAACTGATGGTGCTGCCTGTAAAATTGAGGTCCTGTATGTCGAGGCTGGCAAGGTCTATGGTTTCCCCCGGGCATACTTCCGGCATTTCGTTGGTGGATACATCGGGCAAGGGGTTGACGACGACGGTGGCCGGAGCCCGTTCGCCAGAGGTGCAGAACCCGTCCGTTTCTTCTGCATAATAGGTTACCGCAATTGGCACCGGGCCGTCATTGGACAGCGGTGGGTCGGGGCTGAACAACTCCCCGGCGCTGATGGGGTCCCCGCCGGTTGGCGTTTCGTACCAGAGGATGAATTTGTCGAAGCCGGGATTGGCGCGCAGAAAGGCGTTTTCCCCTGAACAGATCGTATCGTTGGCGGTAACCGGAGGAGGCAGAATGGAGTCGTCCGCCGGCCCGTTGCAGTTTTCGTCTTCATTGTTGCAGGGCGTCTCCGGCATACCGGGGTTGATCCCGGGGTCATTGTCATTGCAATCACCGGCGAGGGCGGAGAATCCCGCCGGAGCTGCGTTGGCGCAGCTGTAAATGGTTTGAGAACTGACTCCGTAGCCGTCACCATCGTTATCGGCGTAGTATTCGAAGTTGGGGTCACCGAGGTCCGTCGAGCCGTAAAAGGTGATCTCATCCAGGGCCATATCTCCCCGGGAGCTTCCGGTTTCGGTGCCGGCAAACCGGAATTGCAGCACCTGGCCGTCGTCGTAATCACTGAGGCTGATGTAAGCCTTGTGCCAGGCCGTGCCCTGGTTGCCGCTCTTTTGCCACAGGGTGTTCCATGAGGCCCCCCCGTTGGCGGAAGCTTCGAGTTTCAGGGTGCCGATCCCTACTCCGTACATATTGTAAAAAAAGGACAGGTGGCAGGTGTCGCTTCCCTGCTTGTTCAGCTGTATGCAGTTGGAGGCGAGATAGGCCGTCTTGTTGGGCTGGCACGTCACCCCGGAAGTTTCCAGATAGATGTAATTCCCTCCTGCGCTGACGTCGTCGGATGGGCCGGTGCCTACGCTGGGCGTGCCCCCACTGTCCACCAGCCAGTCGAAGTCGTCCTCCCGGCTGTTCCGCCAGATGCCGCTGAAGTCGCATTCCGTATCGCAGAAGGAGCCGCAGGCGGGCAGGGCGTCAAAATTGGTGTGGAGGCTGCGCGGCGCCGGAATGCACCCTGTCTCGAAAGTGATTGGGCACGAGTTGCCGGAATAAGCGCCGTTGTCGCAGTTTTTGCGGACGTAGAGGTCATAAGTGGTTTCCGGCAGCAGGTTGGGCAAGGTAAAGGGCGGGCAGCCACTGACGGTTACCACGGTTCCCTGGCCGGCAAAGGCGCCGGCGCCGGGGCTGAAACCGGTAGGGCCGTATTCTAAAATGGAATTTCCACAACTGTTGAAAGGCGACCAGTTGATGGTCACGGCGTTGCTGTCCTGCTGGATCACATTCACGGTTTCTACCGGCAGGCAGGTAATGGGGGCGAAGATCAGGTTGACGTAATCCAGGCGGCCGGTGTGTACCTGAGCATCATCGCAGATATGTAGTATCCATTGGCCATTGGGGTTGGTCGTTCCATCATTGAACCGAAACAGGCTACCCTCCGGGCGCAGAGGTGCATCCGTAAAAGGAGCGGGTGCATCTGTCACGTAATAACAGCTTTCCATGGTGAGCCGCACCGGCGCTCCGCAACCGGGGGTGTTCGGGTCTCCGTAGTTGTCCTCGCCGCCTCCGTTGTCAAGCGTAAGGGCTACAGTGATGCCTCCCGGGGAGGTAAGCGTAATGTCCAGGTCGTTGGCCCACGGGTGCTGTATGATGAACTGCACTTCCCGCAGAAATACGTCAACGCCAAGTTGGTTTCCCGGTGCATTACTGACATTGACCCACACTTCTTCCGGGTCGGGAACGACATTGATGTTGGGGTCGCAGCCGGCATCGGGGATGTTAAACCCGATGGGGCAGGCGGAAGGGTTACTGACCACTATACTCTGGGCTATGCTGAAGAGTGGCAGAAAAAGGGCAATAGACAGGAGCAGAGTTGTAGAGCGTATGGGCAATTCTCTCATTAGTAAGGGTTTGGTTCATTTCTGGGATCAGGCGCCCGCATAATTCAGGCGAAGCAGGTTATTATTTAACGCCTCCACCCGCACCAGTCCCAAAACGGGCAACCATTGGTAACATCAAAGATACACCCAACACAAAGTGGTTTGCAAAAATCACAGCCCACTTTGGCGGGTTTTATGCCGAAATCCGGACGGTTTGTCCTCCCGAACTGTTCTTTTTAGGATTCGCGTGTTTACTCGTATAGGGAATTATGGCAAGGGCCATCAACTGCTTTTGCTAATCAGAACGCTATAAAGTAACCAATTCTGGCTCACATTTTGAAAAAAAATCATCAAAATCGGCATCACCTCATCAATGTAACATCTCCCTTAAACAACACTACCTGCCCGTCCACCATTTCAATTTCGGCAAAATATACAAAGACCGCGTCGTTCATAGGCTGCCCCCGGAAAGCACCGTCCCAGCCGTGAGCCGGGTCGTTAGGCTGGAAATTGTAATGCTCGAAAACGGTCTCTCCCCAGCGGTTAAAAACCATAAATGTTTTTATCTCTTTTACCTCCTTGCCGGCAAAGATCATAAAGGCATCGTTCCTGCCATCGCCATTAGGGGAGAAGACATTGGGTATGAATACGTTGTAATTTTTTCGTACGATCACCCGTTCCATGTCCTCCGCCGTGCAGCCGTTGATGTCGGTCACCTGTACGGAGAAAATGGTGCTGATCTGAGGGGAAAAAGTTGCGGACAGGCAGGTATCGCAACCCAGGCTGTCGGGTTGCCAATAAACCTTATCAACTTCTTCGGCCGGAATGTTGACCAGGGCCTGCAACTGAATGCTGTCCCCGATCTGTATGCTGTTGTCTTCGGCCTGAATATTGGCCAGCAGGACAACCTGCAGTTCGTTGGGCTCTTCGAGCTGGAACTGCAGCTCCGCCCGGCAGCCGGTGGCGTCCTCAATGGCAATGTCGTAAGTGCCGGGGCCAAGCGGGACAAAGGCAGGCGAACCGGTGAAAGGCCCGCCGTTCAGTGAATAACGGTAGGGCATTGTCCCTCCGCTGATCGAGTCGATAGAGATGAGGCCGTCATTGGACTGGAAACAGCTGATGGGGCTGACGGAAGCATAAGGCACCAGAAAGGCGATCTCGGAATCGACAATGGCCTGGTCGGTATCGCTGCAGCCGTTCCGGGTATCGAGCACCGTGAGTTGATAGGTTCCCGGCTGGCTGATGTCTATGTAGGGTTGTTCGGGGTTCATAATATCTACATCGTCGTCGGAGGACCAGTTGTATTCCAGCGCCGGGCCGGTGCTGGTGCCGCTTCCTCCCAGGGAACCTATATTGAAGGTGCAGCTCAGAGTGATATCTTCTCCGGCATCGGCCACCGGCCGCTCGTTGATGATGACAGGGATGCTGGCGCTGTCATTGGGGCAGGGCGCCTGGGCAGTGATGTTGTAGGAGAACAGATACGTTCCCGGAGGCTGCTGCCCGGGCAGGAAAATACCGGTGTTGGGATTGAATGCCCCGGGAAGCAATGCCGGGCCGTCGGTAAGGCTCCAGGCGCCGCCAGGTTGTTCATCTTCCAGCAGGTTGAAGAGCTGAATACTGGTATTCGTGCGGCTGCACAGTTCAAAAGGCCCGGCCGGCGTACCGGCGGTAACCGGTTGCCGGACTACCGTTGTAACGGAAGGCGGGCTGGGCAGGGTGCAGTTGGGATGGCCTGTATCGACGATATTTTCAAGGCGGAAGAGGGTGCTGGCGGTAAGGGGCAGTGAGGTGGAGTATCCTTCTTCAATGCCATTGAGCATCATGGGTTGGCCATCGATCAGCAGCGTCATATTGTAGGGGCCGCCATCCCCGAAAAACGTGATCTCGAGCAGGGCTTCTTCCCCGGCACAGATGGCAGGAGTGGCCGTCATGCTTACGGTGGCGTCCGGGCAGAGCAGGGCGTTGCAGCTGGCTGGAATGCTCACGGCGGGGCAGGCATTGGCGCTCAGGGCAGTAACGGTAATGCCGGCTTCCTCTCCGGGGAGCAGGCCGTTCACCTGATAGGAAGTATCGGTGAGCATGGCGCCCGGGCCGTCCACCTGATAGCCGGAGGCATTGGATACCGGGCTCCAGCTGAAAAGAACCGTGCCGAAGCCGGGCTCACATTCCACTATCGGAGCCTGAAGGACGGGATCCACCTGTACACTTCGGGTAGAAAGGACCGAGGAACATCCATTTTCTTCCACCTGCAGGCTGATGGTATAGGCGCCGGCTGCCGGCCATTGCAACTGAAAAGGGCCGGCGCCGCTTCCGCTGATCACATCGGCGCCGTCAAAATCCCAGTTGTAGTTTGCCGCAGGCGTGGCCGTCCCATTGTAAAGGATGGTAGCCTGCCCCTCTACGCAGATGATGGGAGTGGCGGAGAAGTCGGCAGTGGGATTGGCATAAACATTCAGAAAAACCGAATCGGAAACAGAGCAGACGTCTTCTGTCCAGGTGGCGATGACGAGGTTGGGCTGCCCTGCCTGGCCGGCATCCACCGTCCAGTTGCCACTTGCGGGATCGGTGATCCCGGCGCCGCTCCAACTGAGGCTGCCGTTGCCGGTGTCGTTCTGGATATCGGCCTGCAGGCTGATGGTAAATGGGGTTCCGTCGAAACACTGGCCGGCGGGAGGCTGAATCGCGAGGCTGACATCGGGGCAGGGCAGGGCGGCACAGATTGCAGTTGTGGCCACTGCCGGGCAGGCGTTGTCGCTGAGGGCGGTGAGGCCGATGCTCACCTGCTGCCCGGGCTGCAGCCCTTCGATTAGGTAGCCGGCCGGCCCGTCCATTGTGCCCGGGGGGCCGTCCAGTATTTCTACCTGATAAGCAGAAGCATTGGGAATGTCATTCCAGGAAAAGCTCACGGAGGTATAAGTGGCCTCGCATTGAATGGCCGGGGTGCTGAGGGTATCATCCACCTGCACCGTCTGTGTGGCCAATGCTGAAGAACAGCCGTTTTCTTCTACCTGTAAGTTTATCGTATAATTTCCGGGAGAATCCCAGTGTATCTGATAGGGCCCGGCGCCGCTTCCGCTGACAATGGCGCCTCCGTCGAATCCCCAGGTGAAACTGGCGGCCGGAGAAGCAGTACCGGTATAGCTGATGGTGGCTTCATCGGACAGGCAGATCACCGGAGTGGCGGTGAAATCCGGGGTGGGGTTGGCGTAAACATTCAGAAAGGCCGTATCGGAAACGGTGCATACATCTTCTGTCCAGGTAGCGATGATGGGGTTGGGCTGCCCAATCTGGCCGGCATCCACTGTCCACTGATTGCTGGTGGGGTCAGTGATGCCTGCGCCGCTCCAGGTTAAGCTTCCGTTACCGGTGTCATTCAGAACATCAACCTGAAGAGGGATATTGAAACCGGAGTTGTCAAAACATTGATCCGGCGGTGTTTCCAGGTTCAGGGAGACGTTGGGGCAGGGGAGAGCAGCACAGCTGGCCGTTGCCGTTACAGAGGGGCAGGCGTTTGCGCTGGAAGCTTCCAATGCTATGCTTACTGCCTGGCCGGGTTCGAGCCCGTCCACTAGCAGCGTCGTATCGTTCAGCAGTGTGCCGGCAGGGCCGTCCGTCACATTGACGAGATAGGCAAATGCGTCTGTTATCCGGTTCCATTGGAAGGTTACCGAAGTGTAATCCGCTTCACAGGTGATCACCGGGACAGAGAGAGTATCATCCACCTGGACGGTTTGAGCAGCCGGTTCGGAAAGGCAGCCTTCTTCTTCAATCTGGAGGGATATGGTATAGATTCCCGGCGCCGGCCAGGTTACGCTGAAGGGGGTGCCCGTTCCGGCGGTTCCTCCGTCGAAGTCCCAGTTGAACGTAGCGTTTGGGCCGGCCGTTCCGGTGAAGGATACCTGAGCGGGATCCGTCAGGCAGATCAGGCTGTCGGCAGTGAAGGCAGCAACGGGCGTAGGGCGGACGGTAATGGAAGTGCTGGTATTATAGCTGCAGCTACCCCGGGTGTAGGTTAGGTTGATGGTATGGGCGCCAATACCAGCGGCGCCTGGGCTGAACAGCCCGCTCAGGCTGTCAACGATGCCTGGGCCCTGCCAGGTATAAACGCCGTCGGCCGGCCCTCCGGTGAGGGTAGCCGTAAGAGTTATGGTATCGCCGTTGCCGCTCAGGCAGATGTCCGGCGCCGGAGGTATGCTGAGAACAATATCCGGGCAGGCCTCGGCAATGCAACTGGCCAGCACCATCGTATCCGGGCAGGCGTTGGCGCTGAGCGCGGTGACAGTGATCGCCACTGCCTCTCCGGGTGTGAGCCCATCTACCAGGAAGCTGGTGTCGGAAGGCATGATACCCGTATGAGCGCTCAAAACCATGACGAGAAAGGAGTCCACAGCCGGATCTGAGGGCCAGTAAAATTCCACGGAAGTTTCGGTGCTTCGGCAATTGACCAACGGCGGTTGCAGCAGAGGCTGGACCTCAATAGCATCGGAGAAAACCTCAGAGAGGCAGCCGTCCTGATCGATCTGAAGGCTGATAACCTTCTGCCCCGGGCTGCTCCAGGTTACGCGCTGTAGGGTGTCATTGGGAGGGGCAGCACTGTTCCCTCCATCAAAATCCCAGGTGAAAGTAGCGCTGGTATCAGCCATGCCGGTGAATTGAATGAGGGCGGTATCCAAAATGCAGATGGAATCCGGAAGGGTGAATTCTGCGACAGGCGCCGGCAGCACCTCAATGCTGGCGACACCCTGGCCGGGGCAACCGTCAGGGTTGGTGATGAACTGCACAGTGTGAATGCCCGGCCCGGCGGCAGCGGGGTCAAAAACGCCATTGAGGGTATCGATGATCCCCGGCCCACTCCAGGCGCCGGCGGGAAAAGAATCGGCCACCATGGCGATAAGGCTGAAGGAGGGGTCATCCTCACAACGGGCAGTTTCATCCTGTATTACGACCACAGGCGGCGTACACTCCAGTGTAGAACACTGGATGGTGTCGCTGGAAGAAGGGGGGCAGGCGGAGTCGTTTTCTGCAAAAATGACAAAGCTGGCGGTTTCTCCCGGAGCAAGGCCGTTGAGCGTGAAGGTGTTGCCGTTTAAGATGCCTCCGGTTTGTCCGCTCACCACTTCTACCGAATAGCCCGTTGCTCCGGAGACTGATGGCCATTCCACCGTAAGGAAATCGTTGCCTACCTGCCCGCAGGCCGGCACCGGCGCCTGGGCGTTTGTAATGAGTATAGTCTGCCAGGCGAAAGCATCGCAGGGAGGATTGCCCACCTGATAGATGACGTCATTGGCGCCTATGGGTAGGGCCGAAGGGTCGAATATGGAGGTGGATGTGCCGTTGACGATCCAGCTGCCGCCGGGGGTGGCGCCGGGATCGAGAAGGGTATTCAGGTCAAAGGCGGGCGCCTGGTCACAGATTTCCGCGGGAATTGAAAAGCTGGCGGATGGCACCGGGCTGACCTCCACAAATTCGGAGAATTCATTGGTGCAGGGCGGTGTGCCGATGGTATAAGAAACCAGATGCTGGCCCGGCCCCCAGATCGCAGGGTTGAATTCCCCGACGGAGGGCTGCCCGTTGATGGTCCAGCTACCACCCGGCAGGGTGCCGGGATACAGCCAGTTGTCCATATCGAGTGGGGGATCTGCCTGGCATATCCCGAAAGGGATGGCCCAGTTTGCCTGCGGCAGAGGGTCCACGGTAACGGGAAAGGATACCGTTTCGGAACAGGGAGCCTGGGTTACGGTATAGGTGACGTTGTGAACGCCGGCGCCCAGCACGGCCGGGTCGAAATAACTGGTGGGCAGACCGTCGATCATCCAACTGCCTCCAGGGGTGGCGTTGGGGGAGAGGTAGGGGTTCATATCAAAGGGCAACGAACCAACGCAGAGGCCGGTTGGGGGCGTAAAGTCCGCATTGAGCTGCACCAGGGTGATGGTGACGTCGTCGAAGGCATCGCAAAGCTCGCTGAAAAACAGGCCGTCCAGGCAGAAATCATTGCCGGAGGCGGCGGTGTTCTGGTTGACGATGCAGATGTCAGCGGTGGTGCTGCCGCCCGAATTCCAGGTGGCGTAAAACTGCTGCCACAGGCCGGGGGTGGAGGAGGCGTTGAAAATATTGCCGATCAATTGTCCATTGACCGAGAATTGCAGCTGTGCGGGAGAGCTGGAAATGGCCGAAGCCACATAAGTGCTGAAAGCATAATTGGTATTGGGCGTAACGGAGACGGTTTGGCAAAGAACGATCTGGTTGGGTGTGCCGGCGCCATTAACCACCAGCATGCTGCCATCGCCGGTAATGTCGCCAAAGCTTGCGAAATTGGTGTGAGTCAGAGCCGGGTTGGAGGCAACGGCATAAGTGCCTTCATTGGAAAGCAGCCCGAATGGCCCGCCGTTGCCGGGAATGTAATCGCTGGAAAAGCCGGCGAAGCCCTGGCTGAAATCCCAGTTGGTTATCAGGTTCTGGTTGGAAGCGGCGCTCACCATTACCGTGTAGGTGGTGGTCCCGTTCACCGTCGCCACCGGGTTGGGGATATTGGGGTTGGAAAGGCCCGTGGAAGGTGACCACTGGATGCTCAGCAGATTGCCCGAAACGTTGGCGTTGAGATTCACCGGCTGGCCGGGTTCGCAGATCGTCTGGTCCGGGCCTGCATCGACGGAGACACTGCAGTCCAGAAGAGTGCTTGAGGCAACAGGAACCGGTGATTTCGCCCTCCAGGCAGTGGTCGATAAAAGCAATAACAGCCAGCAGGTAAAGACATTCATACATCGGCAATTAAAGGGTGAAAAAGGCCTTCCGGGATTCAACCATCCGGCTGGTTTGGCTTTGGAGGGATTAACTTTGATGGGAGCTTCGAAACAATACTGCCAAAGATATGGATTTGGATTTGATTTTAATAGAGGATAGAGAGAGGCGCACGGAAAAGGAAGGGTAGTGGAATCCGGGGCCGGAGAAGGGAGAGCGGTTGGGGTTTAGGAGTTTAGAAGCCGAATGGAGTCTGGCCTGGTTTAGAAGTTTAGGGCCAGGTGGAAGCTTTTGGGGTTTAGGGCTGTTGGTGATCTCGTTGGGTTTGGGAGTTGAGGGCCGGATGGAACCATATTGGGGATAGTTCGGGATGGGATAGTCCAATAAGTGTGTCCGTGTTACGCTAACCCGCTGGTTTCCAGAAACCCAGAAACCCAGAACTTTGAACAGTCCCGATAGTTCAAATAAGTGTGTCCGCTTTATGCTAACCCGCTGGTTTCCAGAGTAACAAGGAACTCAGCCCGTCTTCGCTATTGCTCTGCCGGGTAAAAAACCAGGAACTATGACCACTCCCCGCCCGAAGGCCGCAAGCCCTAAACTTCTCCACTTCTAAACTTCTAAACTCCCTCCTCAATACACTACCGTCAGGGCCCCGTTCTCCACGATTACCTGCCCGGTGATTAGTTCCAGCTCGGCGACGAAGGCGTAAATGCCTGTCGGTGCGAGGCTGCCCCTGAAAAAGCCGTCCCAGCCGAAAGAAGGGTCGTTGGGAGGGAAGTCCTCCCGGCTATAGACCATATTGCCCCAGCGGTCCATAATGCGCAGGGACAGGACGCGCTGGAACTCCGGGCCGGTATTTACGAAGAACACATCATTGCGGCCGTCCTCGTTGGGAGAGAAGGCGTTGGGGATGAAGTATCGGTATTTTTGTTCCACAAAGACCGTGAGGCTGGCATTGGCGCGACAGCCGTTGATATCAGTGACGGTAACGGTGTAGGTCGTTGTCTTCTGCGGGGTGACGTTGGCCTGAGTACAGTTTCTGCAATTAAACAGGTCCGGAAACCAGGATATGGAATCAACATTACTGGAGTCGGTGCTGATGACGGCTTCCAGGAGGAGGCTGTCGCCCAGTGATATATGCGGGTCGCCTCCGTTGGAGCGGGCGATGAGTTCTACTCCAAGCTCGTTGCCGCCTGCAATGGTTATATCCGCACTACCATCGCATTCATTGCCGTCGATGATATATACCGTATAATTCCCCTGCGAGAGGTTGAAAAACTGAGGGGAGGGCGAATAGTTTTCCCCGTCCAGGCTAAAAAGATAGGGTTCCACCCCGTTGCTGACCGAATCGACGGTGATCACAGCCTGGCCCTCGACGAAACAATCACCGGTAAAGGCCGATAGCAGCGGCTCGGGGAAAGTGACCTGTTCTTCCACGGTTGTCGTATCACTGGCCTGGCAGCCGGTCTGCTGGTTGAATACCGTCAGGGCATAGACTCCGGCCGATTGTGCTTCCGGCATGGCGCTGGCCGGGTCGCTGAGAGCTGCCCCTTCGATGGTTTCCCAGGAGTATTGAAATTCGGGGCCGCTGCTGGTGGCGGTACTGCCCAGGCTGACGGCCGATAAGGCGCAATTGAGAGCCTGGGGCTGGCCGGCATCGGCGACGGGGGCGGGCAGTACGTTGATCTCCACCTCACTGCTACTGGCCTGGCAGCCGGCAGGCCCTGCCACTGTGTATTGGAAGGTGTAGTTGCCGGGCGCCAGCTGAGCGGGGTTGACAGTCGCTCCGTTCGGGTCGAAAGCGCTGCCCGCCGGAGTTGTCGAAATATCGGCCCAAACACCTCCGGTATCTTCTCCACTGAGTATATCCTGCAATTGGAAAAGGGTTTCGGTGCCGGTACATGCCTCTTCCTGGCCTCCCTGTCCGGCATTTGCCGGCATGTTTACCTCTACGGCCAGGGAGGGTGGGAGGTTGGAAAAGACACAGTTGGGCGCACTGTTGTCCACAAAATCAGTCAGCGTCAGAACAAAGGACTGGGGCGGAGCGAACGAGAAATCGGAAATACCGGCCTCCAGATCGTCCAGTGTGAAAGGGAACTGTCCGTTATCAACGGTGACGGAAAAAGGCCCCGGGCTGGAAGTGGCGATATTGAGGGTAAAAGTAGCTTCCTCTCCCAGACAGATGGCGGTAGGGCCGTCTATAGTAACCGAAAGGGCAGGGCATGGATCCGTACTGCAGCTGATAGTGGCCGTGCTGTTTCCGCAGGGGCCGTTGCTCAGGGCAACCACTTCGAAATCAATCGGCGTATCCGGGGCCAGGCCATCCAGCAGGTAAGTGGTGTCATTGACAAATGCGCCGTCCGGCCCGTTGATTACATTGACGTTAAACCCGCTGGCTTCGGGAATGTCGGGCCAGGTGAGTTCTATCGAAGCGGTCGTGCTGCTGCAGCTGACCGCCGGGACGGGCGGGGGGCTGTCCAGTGTCAGAGTAACCGAATCCTGGTATTCGCAAACGGGGTTGAAGGCGATATCGTCCAGGGCGAAGTCATTGCCCGCCGGGTTTTCGTTGACGTTAACAATACAGATGCGCGCCGAGGTGGCGCTGCCTGAAGGCCAGAACTGAGCGAATTGCTGCCAGCTGCATGTTGCGGGAGTAGCGTCGTACTGAGTGCCCAGCGGAAAACCATTGATGTAGAACTGCAGGTCCGCCGGGTTTTGGGATACCACCGAGGTTACCCAGGCGCTGAAGGCATAATCCGTATTGGGCTGTACGGTGACGGTCTGGCACCACACGCTGTCTGGCATCCCGGAGCCGTTGACGACCATCATGTTGCCGCTGCCGGTGGTGTGGTCCCCGCAGTTGGCAAACTGGTTGTGGGTATCACCGGGGTTGTTGTCGATGGCGTACTGGCCTTCCTGGGTGAGCAGCCCCACCGGCCCGCCGGTGCCGTAGATGTAGTCGCTGTCAAAGCCGTTATCTCCGGCGCTGAAGTCGCCGTTGAAGATGAGGTTTTGGGAAGCTACCGAGCGGACGGTAAGCGTATAGGTGGTGGTGGCGGCCACGGTGGCGGTAGTTTGCAGGCTGCCTGCGTCCGCGATACCGGTTGCCGGGGCCCAGTTAACAGACAGGGGCGTTGCGCCGCTGAAGCTGCCGTTTAGCGGTACGGTTTCTCCGGGCTGGCAGACGGTGGCGCCGGCGCCGGCATCCAGTGTTTCGTTGCAGTTTTGAGCGCGGAGGCTGGCCGTTGTCAAAACGATCAGCCCCACAAAGGCGATCAGTTCCTTCTTCATGGATAGGATTGGTTTAGTGCTTACATTAAAGCCGCTGATTATTCCAACGATCGAGAGAGTTCAGGGTGTGTGGGCAAGTGGAGAGCCCGGGTATTGCCTCCCCGGACATACAAAGATAGGAATTCCTGAAAATAGTTGTGTTAAAATGGCCATCCAAAAAACGAAAGCCGGGAGCAATTTCTGCTCCCGGCTTCCATTTATAAAGGGACACCTGAAAAATATTTCTAAAACCGGGCTATCCCTGCCTTTAATGGTTATGGGATGGACGGCCGGAAACATTCTTCCGGTGGTATTATCCCTGGTCTTCAGTCATCGGCCGGGGAAACTGTTCCCATACGTCGTCTCCGGAACGGTCAATGGGCAGCTCATTCAGGCGGCCGTAGCGGCGCATGTCTATCCAGCGGTGGCCTTCACCGTAGAGAGAATAGCGGCGCTGGTACAGCAGCTCGTCCAGGAGGGCGCCCTTGCTCATAGCACCGGTGTAATCGCCTAACATATAGGCGTTGCGGATGACGTTGAGCGCCGTAACGGCCTCATTCAGTTCATCTTTCTGAATGCGGGCTTCCGCATAGAGCAGTATCAGTTCTTCGTTGCGGATCCGGGCGATCGAAGAAGTGTTGCTGGCATAGACATTCACATCATAATCACTGCTGAGGTCATCCAGTGTGGCTGTTTCATCCCTTTGCCTTACTTTGCTGGTGCGGGTATCACCCGGGCGAATGTCGGCCAGATAAGAAGGATGAGCTACGCGCAGTTCGCCGGTGGCGTTGGGGGGGTACCACATGCCGTTGAGCTGGTCGCCGCCGGCAGTGGAGAATACATTGTAAACGCCGGTGTTGAAGTCCCCATTCATGTCAAAGAAGGACTCCGCCAGGTTGGCCAGCACGCCATCCCAGTCTTCCCGGTAGGCATCAACGCGGGCAGCCAGGGCGCGGTTGAATTCCATAAAGCCGGCGACACTGGGGTCGGCGTATCCGGAAGTGAGTTCAAAGAGAAAATCGCTGCCTCCTTTGCTGAGGTCGGAATGGCCTTCATCCAGCAGTGCCTTAATGGCATTGAGGGATTCTGAGTAGCTCAGGAAGGCGCCCAGGTTATCAGGGTCGGCCACATCGACGCGAATGCCGTTGTTGTACTGCTGGTTGAGCACCATCAGCAGTTCGTGCGCCTTAATGGTCTTGGCATATCCCAGCGTTGAGCTCACCTGCTCGGGCGTAATGGGCGCCGAGGTATTCTCAATAGCGGTGATCAGGATATTGGCATTTTTCACCACCCGGTAACGGGAAGCGAAAGGGTTGGTGGTATAGAAGGTATTGTTATCGAGCACGGCGCTGCCCTTACCCAGCAGGTCGGAGGTAAACCTCGGGTCGGAGTTGGAAAAGCGGTAGTATTCCCTGCCGATCATTCCTACGCCGTCGAAGTAGGTAGCGTGGCGGTCACGCATCCAGGATTCAATGCCGTCCACCAGGTTCTGGATCTCGCCGACGGTGGCGTCTGCGGAGATCACTTCGAGAGATGGGTTGTTGGGATCCGGGATCTCGCTGAGCTCGCAGGAAAACAGGCTCAGGCTGAGGATCGCCAGGCTGAAAAGGATGGTTTTCTTTATTTGAAATTGCATGATTTTAGTTTTTGTTGCGTTGCGGGAACATTCCATTGTTCCCAAAAAATGGTTGTCATTCTAATCAGGGCCGGCTCAGAAAGTGGCGCTGAGGTTGAAATAAACCGTTTTTGCCGACGGGAACGGCGTAACTTCCACTGCCGATGAAATGGCATTGGAACCGAAGTTGGATACTTCGGGGTCGTAACTGTTGTAGTTAAAGACATTGATCAGGTTACGGCCGGACAAGCCGATCTTCAGTCCGGCGATGTCTCCCAGCGAACTTCTCGGGATGGAGTAGGAAATGCCGATCTCCCTTACGCGCATGTAAGAGGCATCTTCGATCCAGGGGGCGGCGGTGACGCCAAGCTGCTGCTGTCGGTAATCTCCATTGGAGACCTGCCCGTTGGGGTCCAGCGTTACTTCGTCATAATCCGGGCTGGTTCCGCTCAGGTCAGACAGCAAGGTGGTCAGGTTGATGTTCTCTCCTCCGGCTTTCCAGTGGATGAGGAAGGAAAATTCCAGCCTTCTGATACTGAAAGCATTCAGGAAAGAGATCTGGAAATCGGGGGTGGCGTCGCCAAAAACCTCCAGGCCGCCTTCGGCATTGGGGTTATCGGTGATGCCCACAAGTTGGGTCGGGCTTTTGCCTTCTTCAATGCGGTAGGTGCCCAGGGTAGCGCCAAAAGCGCCAATGTTATAGGCAGGAACGAGCAATTGGGTCACCTCTGCGCGGTTCAGCCAGAAAGAAGTGCGGCTCAGCCAGCTGAAGTTGCGGCTGTTGTAGGGGGTTGCGGTCAATCCAATTTCAACTCCTTTGTTACCCAGAGAGCCTACGTTGCTCCACTGCCGGGTGAAACCCGAAGAAGTGGGCACGTTGACATCCAGCACCAGGTCGTCGATATTCTTGATGTAGTAGGTGGCGTCCAGCGTGAGTTTGCTGTTCAGCAGGCCGAGGTCGAATCCCACTTCAACCTCTGTCTGGCGTTCCGGCCCCAGCGTTTTATTACCCCGGCGGGTGGCGATCAGAGAACCGGTGCTGCCATCGACAATAGTAGCGTCGAGGGAGTTGTAGATGGCGCCGAATACCGGGAAGTTACCCGATTGGCCGAAAGCGGCGCGCAGCTTGAACTGGTTGAAAGTAGGAGAGTTCCAGAAGGAGAACTCATGAAGGTTGAGCGCCAGAGAGGCCTTTGGGTAGTAATAGAGCTTATTCGGGTCGCCGTTATTGGAGGATTTGTCACCCCGCAGCCCCAGAGTGGCAATCAGTTTATCCTGGAAATTGACTTCTTCCTGTACAAAAAAGCCGCGGTCCTTCTGGATGATGCGGTTTTGCTCGGCTACTATGGAGCTTGCCTGGTCGAGGTTCGTCTGGGAACCGACCAGGAAAGTTGCCGTGGAGCGCACGGTGTTCTGGTTGAAGTTCTCCGCAGTTACGCCTGCCTGGGAAGTAAAGCTGATCCCGGAATCCGTAAAGTAGGAGTGGACGAGGAAGGCGGCAAAGTTGGAGTTGGTGTTGAGGGTGTTGCCCACGATCGCTGCTCCGTCGGTGCCGTTGCCTCCCTTTTGGAATTGCAGGGTGCGGGGGAAGATCGCTTTCGTACCGAAAGTGTAATAGTCTGTCCCTCCCCGAAGGATGAGGCGCAGGGCGTTGTTGTCGGTGGTCAGCAGCCGGGCTTCACCAATACCGCCTACGATGAAGCGGTCCACGGATTCATTATTGGTTACCTGGTCTGCCGTTTGCAGGAAGTTGCCTCCGGCATAAGGGTTGTTGGGGTAGTTCCCGTCTGCATCGGGGAAGAGGTTGGCCCATGGTGGAGTAGATACATAGGAAATACCCAGGGTAGTGCCGGAGTTGTCGTTGTTGAAATATCCGCGGTCGGCAGAAGAGTTGATGTAAACGCTGCTGAGCTTTACGTCAAAAAAGTTAAAGAGTTCGTGGTCGAGGTTTAGCCGGGCGCTGGCTTTGCGGTAGCCGGTGCCCCTTACGATGCCTTCTTCGTCGCGGTAGCTGAATCCACCATAGAACTGCGTTTTCTCATCGCCGCCACTGAGGCTGACATTGGTATTGGAAATAACGCCCGTATTTCCATACAGTTCTTTTTCGTAGTCGAATATCTCGCCTTTGCTCTGGGCGGCCTGGAAAACGGGAACCTCATCGGCGCCGAAGGAATCTTCGACTTTCTGAGCGTCAAAACTGCGCTGGCCCAGTGGGTTGAGCAGCGTGTTAATGCCTACCGACTGAGTGAGGTTCACCCGGGTTTTCCCGGCCTGCCCCCGTTTGGTGGTAATGATTACCACACCTGCGCCGGCGCGAGACCCATAGATGGCGGCGGCAGAGGCGCCTTTCAGCACTTCGATGGTCTCGATATCATCCAGCGGGATATCGGCGATCCGGTTCGAGGGGTCATCCTGGACACTCTGGCTTCCGCCGGCCTGTGACTTCGAAACCACATCGAAGCCCGCTTTTACGGCGGAGTTGTCCACATATACCCCGTCAATGATGAACAGAGGCTGGGAGTTCGCAGTCAGAGATGTGATGCCTCGCAACTTGATGGAAATACCGCCGCCCGGCGCGCCCGAGTTGGCGGAAATATTGGCCCCTTTAAATTTTCCGTAAAGGGCGCCATCCATGGTTTGCTGAGGCGTAATACCGGTGAGTTCCCGTGAATTGATCTGTTCCACGGCATTGGCCAGGTTCTTTCTTTTCACAGAAGTGGCCAGGCCGGTTACCACAACTTCTTCCAGGTTGGCGATGTCCTCTTCCAGTGTGGTGTTCACAGTGCTATTGGAGGAGGAAACCTCTATTTCCTGGGATTTGAAGCCCGTGTAGGAGAATTCCAGAATGGCCGGATCCTGCCTTACATTAATGCTGAAGTTACCGTTGAAGTCGGTAACCGTACCGGTGGTACTCCCTTTCACTATTATGGAAACCCCGATCAGGGGTTCGCCACTTTCGCTTTTTACGGTACCCGTTACGTTGTACTGTGCCAAAGCTGTAGCCGATGTGAATAGCACCGCTAACAGCAGGCAGGTTTTGGTGAAATACTTCATGCTCTAGTGAGTTTTGGTTAATAATTGGCGATTGCCTTCTGATTATCTGTGGTTATGTCATCAATGGGATAAACGCGCAACAGGGGCATTGCGCGGCTTCTGAAGGAAAACTGTTCTTCCTTTCAAAGAAGAATCGCTAATGGAGCTTTTTTGTGGAGGTTATTGCTATAAATGAGCATTTCTTGCCAAATGCTAAGATAGCAATTTTCTGAACTTTCAAATTTTTAAATATCAATGGAAAGTGGGCCTGCAGTCAGGCTGTGCCTACAATTTCCCTGGAAATTTTCCGGGGTTGGCCTCCTGCATGATCCTGTACACCGCTTCGAACACATCTTCCGGGCTGGGTTTGCTGAAGTAATCCCCATCCGAACCGTAAGGGGGGCGGTGTTCGTAGGCGGTGAGGGTGGCCGGTGCGGAATCCAGATAGCGATATCCGCCCTGTTTTTCCAATACCTGGTTCATCATGAACGCGGAAGCGCCGCCGGGAACGTCTTCATCCATGAACAGTACCCGGTTCGTCTTTTTCAGGGACTCCAGGATGCGGTGTTCCAGGTCGAAGGGAAGCAGGGTCTGAACGTCGATCAATTCGACGGATATGCCCCGCTTTTCCAGGAGTTCGATACCGGCCTGCGCCACGCGTACGCAGGAGCCGTAAGTGACGAGGGTAAGGTCGGTGCCGGCCTGTAGCACCTCAGGGACACCCAGGGGAACCGTGTATTGGCCGATGTTTTCCGGCATTGGTTCCTTCAGGCGATAGCCGTTGAGGCATTCAATGATAATTCCCGGGTCGTCAGATTGAAGGAGGGTGTTGTACATCCCCGCCGCCTGAGTCATATTCCGGGGAACACAAACGTAAATGCCGCGCAGAGAGTTGATGACCATGCCCAGCGGAGAGCCGGCGTGCCAGATGCCTTCCAGCCGGTGGCCACGGGTGCGTATGATGGCCGGCGCCATCTGTTGGCCGTTGCTGCGGTAGCGCACCGTGGCCAGGTCATCCATCAGCGGCTGAAGGCCGTAGATCAGATAGTCGAGATACTGGATCTCGGCAATCGGCCGCAGGCCGCGCATAGCCATGCCTATGGCCTGCCCCATGATGGTTGCCTCGCGGATTCCAGTATCGAACACCCGGCTTTCGCCGTATTTTTTCTGCATACCGGCAAACCCCTGGTTGACGTCTCCGATCTTACCGACATCTTCCCCGAAGGCAAAAAGTTCGGGGTGCCGTTCCAGAGCTTTGTCAAAGAAGGCATTGAGGATCTCATAACCGTTTTTCAGTTGGGGGTTTTGGGGGTAGCGGGCAGGTACTGCCGCCACCTTGAGCGCCGAGCGCGGGGAATTGCTGTAAAGGTGGGTATGATAACGTTGGTTGGCTGTTTGATATACGTTTTCAATCCATTCGGCCAGTTCCTTTTCTGCCGGCTGCCCGGACCCCATAAGATGGAAATACATCCTCCGGGCGTTCTGCGCCAGCTCGCTGATGAGTGGAGTCATCAGGGTGTTCAGCTCTTTGCGGATGGCGTCGGCCTCCCCGCCGTCGGATAGAATGCGGGAATAGATGTCCTGTAATGACCGCAGCTTTTCCCTGGTGGGCTGGTTGAAAGCTTTCCAGGCCCGGTCGCGGCATTGCCGGACATAGGATTTTGCTTTTTTCTTTATCGCTTCCACCTCTTCCTTTGTCGCGATGCCTTCCTTTATCATCCACCGGCCCATGTGGAGGATACAATCTTTTTCCTTTTCCCATTCGAGGCGTTCTTTAGTCTTGTAGCGTTCGTGAGAGCCGGACGTGGAATGGCCCTGAGGCTGGGTTACCTCCTGAATGTGGAGCAGGGCGGGCGTGTGGCTGCTGCGCACTTTTTCAATCGCCTCGGCGTAGAGTTTCACCAGGCGGGGGTAGTCCCAGGCTTTGGCCTTGTAAATATCCATTCCTCTCTGGCCCTCTTCTTCGGGTTGCATGCCAGCCATCGCCTCTGATATGCTGCTCTTCGCCGTCTGGTATTCTATGGGCACGGAGATGCCGTAACCGTCGTCCCACACGGAGATGGCCAGAGGCACCTGCATAACGGCAGCTGCATTGGCCGTTTCCCAGAAGATACCTTCCGACGTGGAAGCATCGCCAATGGTACAGAAACAGACTTCATTGCCTTTGCTGGAAAACTGAATGCGGCCGGAGAGTTCTTTGCATTCCCGGTATTTTTTGGAGGCCAGGGCCAGCCCGAGAGCCCGCGCCATTTGTCCGGCGGTGCTGGATATGTCTGCACTGATATTGTAAGACGAAGTAAGGATTGCCCATTCTCCGTTTTCATCAATGGACGGAGTAGCGAAATGGCTGTTCATCTGGCGCCCTCCGGAGAAGGGGTCATTGTCGGCATCGGCGTAGAGTTGTGCAAAAAAGTCTTCGACAGAAGACAAGCCCAGGGCAAACAGGAAGGTTTGGTCGCGATAGTAGCCGCTGCGCCAGTCGCCTTTTTTGAAGGCCCTGGCCATGGCAACCTGTGGGACTTCCTTGCCGTCGCCAATGATGCCGAATTTGGCTTTCCCGGTCAATACCTCCTTCCGGGCTAGGATACTGGCCTCGCGGCTGATACAGCATATTTCAAAATCGCGGAGGACGGAGGTGCGGGAGAGCTCGCTATCTGTATTGACTGGCTCATTCAGGATCAGGTTGTCTAACATAAGCTCTTCTGGTTATATCTGGTTAATCTGGTAGGTTTTTCGCTCTTTTGCGAAATAAAATTTCAACAGCCTTTTAAATACCACGGCGAATATACAAAAAATTTTGTAGAAAAGGGGGCAAATAGACTACAAATAAGCCTGCTTATATGTTCATAATGAGGCTTTTGGGGCAGGAGTGCCCCTTCAAATATTTGACGAAAAAATGGCCCGATGGAAAGATCGCCTTCCTTGAAAAGAAAAAGCAGAACAGGGTTTGGTCAATTGTCTCTTTAACATCTCATTAACCTTTTCCCAAATCCAAAACTTTTTTTTTGCCTGTGAGTACAGTATTTTTGTGGATACTTAACAAAAATAAAAAAAATATCGTGATGAAGAAAGTACTTTCAGCTTTGGCAATGCTGCTCTTCGTAGCTGCCGTCGGATATAGCCAGAATGATGTCGCAGTTACAGAACAGGCTGCTGAAGAACAGAACGGCCCGGTAATGGCCTTCGAGACGGAGACGATTGACTACGGTGTCATCGAGCAGGGGTCTGACCCTTACCGCTTTTTCAAGTTCACCAATACGGGGAACGAGCCTCTGATCATCACGCACGCTAAGGGTAGCTGTGGTTGCACTGTGCCCACTTATCCCAAGGAACCTATTGCCCCGGGAGAAACCAGTGAGATCAAGGTAAGGTATGACACGAACCGTCTTGGAAAATTCACCAAGCGGGTGACGCTATCTACAAATGTAGGCGATGAGAAGCAAATGCTGACCATTATGGGCGAAGTCGTCAAGAAGCCGGAAGAACCGGCAGGCCTGCCGGCCAATGAAGGCAGCATGTTCAACAACAACTAAACGCCGGAAGGACACCCTGCGCTTAGTGCCCATAAAAGGCGAAGGCCCCGGAAAACGGCATTCAGTTTTCCGGGGCCTCGTCATTTTTTAGGTCAGCCTGCAACATTTTTTGCGTTTTTTTGTCCTCATTGCCGGCCCTGGAAGATATGGCCCGCCAACAAAAAACCCTTGCTTACGAGAAGCAAGGGCCTCTAACCCAAACAAATAAACACAAAAACTACTTTTTAAGATTCTTTACAAACATAGGATGTTTTCTAATAAAAGACAACTTATTCTTTTTATTTTTTGTGACATTATTTCATGTCCTTTCTTTCAAAGAAATATTGTTCCAACTGGATATAAAGGTTGTTGTTGTGACAAATGGCTTGCGTTTTTGCTGACTTTATTGAAGTCACAGTTTATCTGAATTTGAGAATAATTTTATCAGCATCACTTTTTTTTTGATTTGTGACATAGAAAAGCTGGATTGATATGATCTTTTTGCTTTCTCCATCCAAAACCCTGGATTATTCGGAAACTGAATGTGAAGGCTTTTCTCAGCCCCGCATGCTGGAGAAAAGTAAATTTCTGGTGGATATTCTGAAGGAGAAGTCAGATGAAGAATTAAAAAAATTAATGAAAATCAGTGACGAGCTCGCAGTTATCAATGCGGAGCGTTACCAGGACTTTGAATTGCCTTTCAGCCCGGACAACGCCAAACAGGCTTTACTGGCCTTTAAAGGTGATGTTTACCTGGGTTTGAAAGCGGAAACATTTTGCCCTTCCGATCTCAGGTTTGCTCAGTCACATCTAAGAATTTTGTCAGGGCTGTACGGAATCCTGCGCCCGCTCGACCTGATGCAGCCTTACCGCCTCGAAATGGGAACCCGGCTGCGGGCAGGAAAGAGCAAAGGCCTGTATGATTTCTGGGGCGAAGAGATCACACACCTGATCAATCAGGACCTGGAAGCCGCCGGCGGAAAATACGTCATTAACCTGGCTTCGCGGGAGTATTTCTCCGCCGTGAAGCCGGCTCTTCTGAAAGGCCGACTGGTTCACATACATTTCAGGGAAGAACGGGATGGAGCCTACAAGGTTATTGCCATTTATGCGAAAAAGGCAAGAGGCGCTATGGCGAACTTCGCCGTAAAAAACCGCATCGGGGCTCCGGAGGGGCTGAAAGAATTTGATTGGGAAGGATACTCCTTTAATGAAGCGCTTTCCTCGGAATATGAGTTTACCTTTACGCGCTGACCTACAATGCCTCCGTCAGCCTCAGGTAATCCCGGGCCGTTGTGGTAAAATAACTTCGGATATCACTGCCTTCAAAAATCGGGGCCCAGGTGGAATCCGGGGCCAGGGCCTGCAGTTGGTGCCCAGCCTGTATGCTCTCGTTGAGTTCCAGAGCGAGTTTGTACTGCCCTTCTGCCGTAGGCCGTTCTAACCGGTAAACCCCGGTGTCCCCTTCCGATAGCCACTTTATGGTAATGGGAGACGCCAGGCGGTTGTTGGCTCCTCCCTGTTCGAGGAGGAGGTAGGCCTCATCTTCCAGCCAGTTGTTGGCAATAACCGGGACCAGCACGGGAGCCGGCTTCAGGCGGTTGAATTTTCTCAGCCGGTAGAGCTCGATCCGGGTGCCGGGCTGTTCGGTTTGTTCGTAAAAACTGCTGCGCATATTCCTGAAGAAGAGAAGAGAGGGAGCCGTCGTTCGGTAGCTTGGGTTTGGAGAAGTAGCTTCGGGCTGCTGTCCTCCCCCGTGACAGGCAGCCAGGAGTAGCCACAGTATATTGAAGAGAATATTTTTTTTCATACTTTTAGTGTTTTGCAACAGGAGATTAAGTATTTTCTGATTGAAAACCACATTCCAAACAATATGCGGATCGTAAAGTTTCTGGCTGCCGCCCTGCTTACCTGTGTGCTGGCTGTCCTGGCCAATACACACCAGCCTCTCGGTTTTCCCCTTCCCGCTACAGGCCCTTTGTTCAGCCCTTTTACCGGTTTCTGGCAGAATGCGGACCCTGTGGAAACTGGTACGGATTGGGCCCTCCCGGCTTTTCCCGGATTGCATTCGCCGGCCCGGGTGGCCTATGACGAACGGATGGTGCCTCACATCTTTGCCCTGAACCTGCACGATGCCGCCTTCGTTCAGGGGTATGTTACCGCCAGGGACCGGCTGTGGCAGATGGACTTCACCACCCGGGCGGCTGTTGGCCGCATATCTGAGCTGATCGGTGAGCGGGCCCTGGAATACGACCGGACGCAGCGTAGAAAAGGAATGTTGCTGGCGGCAGAGAACGCTCTTAAGGCCTGGAGCCGTGCGCCGGATGAACTGGAGGTCCTGGAAGCCTATTCAGAAGGGGTCAATGCTTATATCGGCAGCCTTCGCCCGGCAGATTATCCGCTGGAGTTTAAACTGATGGGCTATGCTCCCGAAGCCTGGGAGCCTCTGAAGTGTGCCGTCTTCTTTAAGTTTATGGCAGAAAAACTTTGTTTCCGCAGTTATGACATTCCGGCTACGAATACTTTCAACTTGCTGGGGGAAGAGCTTTTTGCCCAGTTGTTCCCGGAATACAACCCCAGGCAATCGCCGGTCATTCCGGAAACAGTTGCCTGGGATTTTGAAAAACTACCTCTGGAGCATGAAACGCCCGCCTCGCCCGAAATGATGAGCGATTTGATCCTGCACCGGCAGTTGCCTCAGGCGCCGGAGGGCATCGGCAGCAACAATTGGGCGGTGAGCGGAAGCAAAACAGCATCGGGCCGCCCCATTCTGTGCAATGACCCTCACCTTGAGCTCAACCTTCCCGCAATATGGTATGAAGTTCAGTTGTCAGTACCGGGTATGAATTCCTATGGGGTTTCTCTTCCGGGAATTCCGGGGATCATCATCGGATTTAATGAGAATATTGCCTGGGGAGTAACGAATGTAAGCCATGATGTGCTGGACTGGTATGAGGTGAAGTGGGCTGATAAAGCAAAAGAAACCTATTTCTACGGAGGAGAAAAAAAGGCGGTTAGCTACCTGGTGGAGGTGATCAAAGTGCGGGGCCGGGATAAGCCGGTGCTGGATACAGTAAAATATACAGCCTGGGGGCCGGTGGTATATGAAGGAGAAGGGCCTGAACAGGATATGGCCATGCACTGGGTCGCCCTTGATGCTCCCGAGGATAAACCATTCTATGAGATTGGCACTTTTCTTCGTTTGATGAGAGGAGAGAACATCGATGATTACACGGAGGCATTGAAGGCTTTTGAAAGCCCGGCGCAGAATTTCGTTTTTGCCGGCAAATATGGTGATATCGCGATCACAGTGAACGGCAGCCTTCCTCTGAAGAGAAAGGAGCAGGGGCGTTTTGTCCAGGATGGAAGTGACCCGGATAATGCCTGGTACGGCTTCATTCCCCGGAACCAGATCCCTCAGGTGCGCAACCCGGAGCGGGGGTTTGTTTCCTCGGCCAACCAAAACTCAACCGGGCCGGACTATCCCTATTACTACAATGGAAAGTTTGACAACTACCGGGGGCGTTACATCAACCGCCGCCTGGAGGAGATGAAGAATATAACAGTGGAAGATATGAAGGGGCTGCAATTGGATAATTACAGTATCCTGGGGGAGGAAGGGGCGCCGGTATTGCTGGCGCTGCTGGACTCCACTGCTTCCACTCTGCGTACTCATCCCGACGTGGAAGCGTTGCGGCAATGGGATTTCCGGTTCGATAAAGAAAAAACTGCCCCGGTGCTTTTCGACCGCTGGCTGAATGAGGCCCGGCGCCTCACTTTCGATGAACTTTATTCCTTGTCGGATTCCGTAGAGGTGATCATTCCCGAAAAATGGCTGCTCCTGTCCCTGCTCCGCAACCGGCCGGATCACGTGATCTTTGACCTGCAAGGGACCGAAAAGCGGGAATCCGCCTCCGATGTGGCCCTGCTGGCCCTGGAGGAAGTCATGAAAGAAGAGCCGGCGGAAGACTGGGGCGCCTATAAAAATACCCACATTGGCCATCTGGCGCGGATAGAGCCTTTTTCCACCGGTTTTCTTGATGTCGGCGGGTTCGGAGATGCTCCCAATGCCATTAAGGAGACGCATGGCCCTTCCTGGCGGATGATCGTGGAACTGGGTGATCCGGTGCAGGCCTATGGTGTTTATCCCGGCGGCCAGTCGGGCAACCCGGGCAGCCCGTATTACCAGAATATGGTCCGGCAATGGGCGGCGGGAGAATACAATGAACTTTTCCTGATGTACGGCCCCGGCGACCAACGCCAGCCGGTGCGCCTTGTGGCGGAGTTTGAGCCGGGTGAATAATGCGGCTGCACTACACCACCGGACAGTTTGGCCCTATTTGTGGAAATGTGGAAAAGTGTATAAGTGTAAATGACTGGCAGCCGTTTTCTTTTAAGTACATGGGCACAATTAGTGAGACAGAAAAATTTGATAATCAAAAACTTATGAAGATCATCGTTTACATCCTGGCCCTTATCTTCCTGGGAGGCTTGCTGCAATACTACCTGCCCTGGTGGACCCTGCCGCTGGCCGCATTCCTGCTGGCTCCGGGGTTTCGTTTTTCCCCGGGAGAGGCTTTTCTTGCCGGATTTCTGGGAGCAGCTTTGTTGTGGGGGGGCAATGCCGCCTATTTTAACGCCCTTAACGATGGGATACTGGCGGCCAGAATGGGGGGGCTCTTCGGCGGGCTGGGGCCGGATATGATGGTGTTGCTGACTGCTTTTTTCGGTGGCCTGTTTGGTGGTTTGGGCGCCTGGACGGGTAGCCTGGCGAGGCAGGCTTTCTTTTCGTCGGATAAACTTGCAACCAAGGCCTAACCCCATTAACTTGGGGCTATTGAATTGAAACCCTGTAATTTATAATTCCTGTATTATAGGGGTTCATTCCATCAAAACTGTTCCTTCATGTCTGATTACGACTATATGATGGCCCGCAGCCGGGTTCGCGAAAAGAAAAGGTTTTATCGCCGGCTGGGCATTTTCGTTGTTTTGGGTATATTTTTTTTCCTGCTCAACCTGTTAACTTCTTTCGGCACCTGGTGGTTCATGTGGCCCATTCTTGGGATGGGGATCGGGCTTGCCGTGAAATATTTTAAGGTTTTTGGCTTCCCCGGTGTCGGCCCCATTGATGAAGAATGGGAAGAGCGGGAGGCCGAACGGGAGATGCGCCGCCTGGAAGCCGGGCCCTCAGGGGAAGATGAGCTCGAACTTCGGGAACTGGAAAAGCCCAAACGCAAAACCTGGGATGACGACGAACTGGTGTGATCATCCCAATCCTTCCAGTTCTCCCCCTTTCGCAAACAATCGATCCACCTTCTCTTTCACTTTTTTATCCTCGACCAGAGGCGGTGCATGATGGGGTTTGATGCGGGCGTCAATGATTACCGGCCCCCGGCAGCCCCAGTGCTTGTGCTCGGTGAATGGTTTTACCCCGTGAATGTCATGAGAAGGGTTTGCCCGCGTAAAAGCTACCCAGAGGAAGTTGTTCAGGGTTGCACTGGCAAATTCGCTGTCATCGCACAGGACGATCATGGGAATGCCATCCATTGGAAACCGCTCCAGGTCCTTGCCCAGCAGTTCACCGTCTTTGTAGGAGCTTTCATCCGTAAAGCCCGGCCCCTCAATGGCGAGGATACCCGGCAGGGCAAATCTTGGATGGTGAAAGCCCGCCGGCAGGCTGAAACCATCGGGTAAGGTGACGGCCAGTTCCCGTTTTTTATCTCCGCAGCAGGCAACGACTACTTTGGAGCCGGCATTCCAGCCGGTGCCGGAATAATCGAGTGTATCAATAGTGGTTTTTGTCTGGAAATGGAGGTCCCGCGTCCAGTCCACGCGCTCCAGTATATGCCGGAAGAAGCCGGCAATATCGTGAGTGTTGAGCCCGGGGCTGTCTCCCCGGGCGGCGATGAAGAGGAACTTGGCCAGCGAGGTCTGGCCGGAGCCGAGGATGCGGTTGGCCTGAGTGAGGATCTCTTCCGGTTTACGTTCCCGGAAAGGCATGTACCGTTCACTTCCGATGGCCAGCAAAAGAGGATGGACTCCGGCGGCATCCACGGCGTTGATCTCTACAATACCAGGAAACTCCTGAGGAGTAAGCAATTTAACCAGCTCGTGGATGAGGTAACCAAAGCTGGAGTCTTCCTGGGGCGGGCGCCCCACAACGGTGAAGTGCCAGACGGCGTTCTTCCGGTAATACACATTTTCCACTTCCATGACGGGAAAATCGTGTTGCAGGCTGTAATACCCCAGGTGGTCGCCGAAGGGGCCTTCCGGTTTCTTTTCCCCTTTGCGGATGATACCGGTGATCACAAAATCGGCGTCGGCGGATAAAAGATGCCCGTGATGCCATACGTACCGAAAACGCCTCCCGCCCAGCATGCCGGCAAAGGTCAGTTCGGACAGCCCTTCGGGAAGCGGCATGATGGCGGCAAAGGCGTGGGAAGGAGGCCCGCCGATGAAAACGGAGGCGCGAAAAGGCTCCTCGCTCTCCTTGTATTGGGTGTGGTGAATGCCGATGCCCCGGTGGAGCTGATAGTGCATACCCACCTCTTTATCCGGTAGGTATTCGTTGCCCGAAAGCTGAATGCGGTACATGCCCAGGTTGGACTGCATGATGTTGCGGCTGCCCGGCGGCAGGGTGAGTACCTGCGGCAGGGTGACAAAGGCGCCGCCGTCCATGGGCCACGATTTAACCTGGGGGAGCTGGCTTACTGTTGTTCTTCCGTGGAGAATTGGAGCGCCAAAGCGTTTGCGCGTCGGCAGGGCGGAAAGAGCTGTAAAGGGCGCCGAAGCATATCGGAATGGGTTTTTGAAGAAATTAGCCGGGTCGGCTTTCAGCTCTATCACTTTCTGCACTTTCTTCAGAGTATGGCGGAAGAGGAATTCCGTCCGTTCGAAAGTACCGTATATGTTGGACAGGGCAGGGAAGGGGCTGCCTTTCACCCGCTCGAAGAACAGGGCAGGCCCGTTGGCTTCATAGACGCGGCGGTGGATCTCGGCCATCTCCAGGTTCGGGTCAACCTCTATTTTTATTCTCGCCAGTTTGCCGTTCGCTTCCAGGTCGCGGGCGGCATGCATCATGCTGTGGTAGGACATAATCTGGTGTAAAAGGGTGAATGTGTAAAAGTGTAAAAGTGTAAAAGTGCGGCCGCTTTCCCGTCACTGATTACCCCAACGCAACAAAGATAATCACCCAAAGTTGGTAAGAAAAGTGTCAGAAGTTAGCGGAGGAAGAAGCCGTGGCGGAAGGGGTCTTTCGGATCGATGAGGAATTCGTGCTGTCCGGTGATGAAGGCCGTTCCTTCCACTTTCGGGATGACGGCCAGGTAGGGCCCGTATTTTTCTTCACGGACGATGGTTCCCCTGAAAACGCTGCCGGTAATACTTTCCACCGTCATCGTTTCTCCGATTGCGATCTCCCCCTGTGCATAGTGGATGGGCAGCCGCCCGGACACTCCTGACCCCGTAGGGCACCGGTCCACCTCTCCTTCGGCGAAGATGCAGACATTTCGGCTGTCTATGCCTGCGGTTACCGGGCCGCCGATGAAGATGACGCCGTAGAGGAAGCTGAGGTCCTTCTCAAAAGGGTGTTCGACGGGCTGAGAGGACGCCATCACCGCCCGTTTGGCCTGCATGCCGGCCTGAATGAGGCGGCGGTAGTTGGCGGGAGTGAGCTCCAGCCCCAGTTGTCCTGCGTCAATGTAGGCGTAAAAGGCGCCGCCATAGGCCAGGTCATATTGTATTGTCCCGAGTTCAGGTACAGTTGTTTGGAGATCCAGGCCAACGACAAATGAGGGGACACCGAGGAAATAGGCCTCCAGTACTTCCCCCTTCTCAACCTTCACGAATGCCTCCAGGCGGCCGCAGGGCGCATCGATCACGACGGGTGTTTCCGGTTCCCGTGGTTCTACCCATCCCATCTGCACCGCCAGAATGGCAATGGCGATGGTGGCGTGCCCGCACATGGTGCTGTAGCCTTCGTTGTGGAGGAAAAGGATGCCGAAGTCGGCCTCTTCATTGTTGGGTGGGAGCAAAAGGCAGCCGTACATATCGGCATGGCCGCGCGGTTCGTGCATGAGAGCACGGCGCAGGTGGTCGTAATTATCACGCACGTAGCGCCGGTATTCCAGGACGTTGCTGCCCTTCAATTCCGGGAAACCGCTGAGGATCACCCGCAGTGGCTCTCCACCGGTGTGCATGTCGATAGTGCGGATGCGCAGCCAGCCTTCAGGGGGAGAGAAGGTGGTTTGTTTTTGGATGCGTTGATAGGTGGTGGGCATTTTTGGGGTAAGATAAAGGAATTTGATTAACGGAATATGGTTTACGGATTACGGTTTTTAAGAGTAAGTTACGCGCCGCCCCGGCAGGGACTGTTCATAGTTTCTGGTTTCTGGTTTTCTGGTTTCTGGGTTTCTGGAAACCAGCGTTTAGCACAACGGGAACACACTTATTTTAACTTTCCTCCCCCTGGCGTTACCTCTTTACCAATCTGAATACCTCCCTGCCCTTCGCTGACCTGGCTTCCACAAAGTAGATGCCCGGGCGCCAGCCGGAAACATCCAGCGTTGCGGCTCCGGAGAGCTGTTCCTGGAGCAGGGGCTGCCCTACGGCATTGTAAACAATAACCTGTAACGGGCCGGCGCCGGGTTTTAGTTGGATCAGGCCCGCTGTGGGGTTGGGAAATAAATTCAGAATAGGAGCCGTTTCTGCCGCCTCCTCCAATGAGGAAATTTCTCCCAGCGTAAACTGGCTGAAGAAGCGCCAGATCTCCACGCTGGCGTTTATATCCTGGTTGGTGGCGCCGATATTGAAGATGGCGCCCGGCCAGGTGTGCCCCCCGCCGATGACCCGGAGGAGGGATACCCGATGGCCGTTTTCACAATCGTTGTAGTCGAACCGGGTGACAGTGGAGCCGTCCAGAAGAGAGGCATCGGGCAGGTTCTCGGCAGCCGGGTTGAGGTCGCAGGAATTGTTTTCCGCCCAGAAGTGAACGACCGTGTCGATGTTTACGCTGAGGCCGGGTTCTCCTTCGTAGGGTACGATGTCGTCTGCCGTACCGTGTATTTCCATGACGGGCACTGCCCTGCCGGGGTTGCAGTTGTTAAAATAGGAGGGCACCATACTGCCTGTTACCGAAGCGATGGCCGCGATTCGGGTATTGAGCTCGCAGGCCAGCCGGTAGCTCATGAAGCCCCCGTTGGACATGCCGCAGGAATAGATGCGCTGAGGGTCGATCTCATAGTTGGCCGCCAACTCGTCGATCAGGGCGCTGATGAACCCGACGTCATCGGCGGTGCTGCCAAAGTCCCAGCCTACGTTCCAGGCGCTGCCCCTGCCGTTGGGGTAGCAGGCGAAGAACCCCGCCGTGTCGGCCACCATGTTCATCCCGGAATAGAACTCCTGCTGCGCGGCGTTGGATCCATAGCCGTGGAGGTTGAATACCAGCGGAAGCGCCTGGCCGGAGTTGGCGGCGGGAGGGACATACAGGCGGTAGCCGCGTTCTACCCCTTCATAGTTGATGGAGCCGGTGATAACATTTTGGGCGGGCAGAAAAAAGGGCAGGGCAGAGAAAGCGAGGATAGTGGACAGGTATTTCATATATTCAGCTTTGCAGATTGGTGGTTTTGAAGAAATCGTTACAAAAGTAATCATTACTTTTGTAATCATTACTTTTGTAACGATTATAAAAGTAACGGTAATAAAAATAACAATTAATTTTGAGTTGCCCCATCTAAGCAAAAAATGAACTGTTTTCGGCTCAGAGGCCGAAATTTGGACAAACTCTTAATAGTAGCTCTTATGAAAGCAGCCAGCATCAGGGAACTGAAAGACGCGATGAAGAGCCTCACTGCCGGAGAGCTGACGGAGCTGTGCCTTCGGCTGGCCCGGTTCAAAAAGGAGAACAAGGAATTGCTGGCCTATCTCCTTTTCGAAGCTTCGGATGAGGTGCAGTATATCGAAACGGTGAAAGCGGAAATTACGGAGCAGTTCGGAGCGGTGAATACCAGGAGCTATTACTATATGAAGAAGAGTGTTCGCAAGATACTTAGCGGAGTCAGAAAGCACATCCGGTATTCGAAACAGAAGGAGACGGAGGTGGAATTGCTGCTTCACTTCTGTTTTGAACTAAAGGGCCTGCAGCCCTCCATTTTCAGGAGCAAGGTGCTTCGCAACCTCTACGATAGGCAACTGGCCAGAATACGCAAGGTGTTATCCACTATGCACGAGGATCTGCAGTTTGATTATCAGTTGGAGCTGGACAGGCTGGAGGAGTGAGGGGCTTAACAAGAGGCCGGGACAGCTCTTAAATCGCCGGAATTTCATTGGTGAGGTATCGGCCAATACAAAACAATGGCCGGCTGGCGCATACATCTATCAGTTGCAGGCAGATGGTTGCTAATGATAAGTTACTGCTAAAACGGTGAAGAGGAGCCCTCTGCGGGATACTTTTAATGAGGAGCGGCCCGCAGAGGGGCGCCATAGAGTTAGGATACATCGACCTCTCGCCGCATTGTCACCTGATCTGCGTGTTTGGGCAGGGTGACTTTCAGTACCCCTTCTGCATACGCCGCTTTGATGCTGTCCAGGTCGATCTTCTCGTTAAGGCTGAAGCTGCGCTCCAACCCGCGGGGCCGGTACTCGCGGCGGATCCATTGCCCCAGTTCGACTTCCTCCTCTTTGGAGGTGCTGATGGAAATGGTTAGGGTGCGGCCAACGAGTTCGAGCTGGAAGTCCTCCCGGCTCAGCTGGGGGGCGAACAGGTCCAGTTCGTACCGGTCATCCAGTTCGCGGACGTTGACGGGAAATTGGGTGAATGCGGCGCCAAAGTGGCGGCCGTGATGATGATGGCCGCGCCAGTAGTGGCGGCCGCGGGAATGAGATCCTCTGCACATAATAAATGGTGATTTAAAGGTTATTCAACAATAATTGTTCTGTAGTCCTCCAGTGATTCCGGCCGGCTCAGGCGAGGATAGCCAAGCTGCTCTCCCTCCATGCTGTAGCGGCGGGCGAAACGCTGGTGGTAGCCGTAGTAATGC
The DNA here is from genome assembly GCA_020636315.1 of Lewinellaceae bacterium. Taxonomy (GTDB): domain Bacteria; phylum Bacteroidota; class Bacteroidia; order Chitinophagales; family Saprospiraceae; genus JACJXW01. The sequence goes on along the minus strand of JACJYA010000019.1, from coordinate 65,744 downwards.
CCGTAAACTAATTTCCGGCGGATGCCCAGAACCAGGGCAGCCATCAGCGCCAGAGGGATGAAGAGCATCAGGCCGAAGATCAAAACCTTGGCCAACAGGAAAAAAAGGACAGCCCCTGCCGCTATGGACAGGACGAATGCAAATGGTCGCATGGTTGATGGTTTATTGGTTAATTTAGTTGACTGGTTGCCCGAATCCTTCGGAGCCGGGTGAAATCGGTTGAATGAGTTGGCCGTCTTTATGAGCCCGGTTTTTTCAACTCATCAACGGGTTTACATTAAGGAAGACGATCCAGGGGGGTAATTACTTTAAGCAAGTTGGTTTTTTTTGAATTTTTTCAGGGATAGTTTAATTAAATGTATCCGCGTTACGCTAACCCACTGGTTTCCAGTAACCCAGAAACCCAGAAACCAGAAACCCAGTAACTAGAAACAGTCCCCGCCCATACCTTCACTCCTCCCTCTTCTTCCCACAACGTTTCCGCCACGACTCCCGAAACTGGGCTCGTTCCTCTTCGTTCATATTCATCCACTTATCCTGCCATTCACGCCGTCTTTTCCAGTATTCCGGTGAACCTCCGGGTTTGCCGAAGCGGAAAGTGCCAAAGAGGATGCGGCTGAGCACCAGCAAGCCCAGCGCCTGCCAGTAGGAAAGGGGGCGGGCAGAGGTTACCCCCGGCAGGATGGCGTTCCACAACAGCATTACGATGGCGCCCAGCAGCAGAAAGGCGGTTGTGAAGAACAGGAAGATGAAAAGCTTCCGGCCGGGGCTTCGGTGGTTTCGGTAATATTTTGAATGGCTATGCATGGAACCGGTATTTTAGTAATTGAGCAATTCTTCATACAAGTCCGCCAGCCGTTCCCTCAGGTGTTGAACGGCGTAGCGTTTCCGGGAGATCAGGGTCTTGATATTCACTCCGGTGCTGTCGGATATTTCCTGAAAGGTTTCCCCGTCCAGTTCGTTTCGGATGAAAACCTCGCGTTGTGCCTCGGGCAATTCTTCCAGGGCGGCGAAGAGCTCTTCCCAGAAAATCTGGCGCAGGTGTTCTGTCTCCGGAGTGTTGAAGTCGGCCAGGAGGATCTCCTGAAAGGCTACATCGCCGTTCTCATCCTCGTATGCCATATCCTCCAGAGAATCCTCTTCCCGCTTTCGGTAACGGTCGGTTACCTTGTTGCGGGCCACGCGGAACAGCCAGGCGTTGATGTTCTCGATGGCCTCCAGGTCCACCAGCCGGCTGAGTTGGAACCAGACTTCCTGCAGGATGTCTTCCGCATCGGCATCATTGCGGGTTCGCCCACGGATGAAACCGTACAGCCGTTGGCTATAGCCTCTGATGATCTGCCCCAGCGTTTGATTGCGGTCTGCCACAAATGGTTGGTTTTTGACAAATGGCGCAGGCTGGCGGGTGCCTGGTGCACACTGTTTTGTCAATTTCTTTTTGAGGTGGACGAATGAAGAGGGAAAATACTTTAAAAGAAGCTCATTTTTACCTTACAAAGAAGAATAATATCGAGGTTATCGGCAGAAAAAAGCATGGCTTACCTTAGCAATACCACTTCGCCCGAAAAAACCTCAACGATCTCGCCAATGAACTCAATCTCCGCTGTCCACAGATAAGTGCCGGTGGGAGCTGGTTTGCCTTTGTATTGCCCATCCCAGCCGGTAGGCGCTTCGTTCATAACTGCATTATCGGACCGAAAAACCAGGCCTCCCCACCGGTCATGAACAGACAGGGAGCGGATGATGCCGAAGTCAGGGCTTTGCAGGATGAAATAATCGTTGCGCCCATCCAGGTTGGGGGAGAAGGCATTGGGGGCATAAATCCGGCGGGTTTTGTCCACCAGAAAGGCTACCTGAAGCGTATCGGCGCAAAGTTCGTTGGAAGCGCGTAAGGTATATAGAATATCGTCCAGAGGTTTGGCGACGGGGGAGAGGCAATCCTGGCAGGAAAGCGGCCCGCCCGACGGGCTGTCCCATTCCAGAGTCAGTGCGTTGCCCAGGTTGGTGAGGGTGGGGGAGAGCTGAAACTCTTCACCCAGGTGGATCTCGATGGTTTCTTCGGCCCATTCAATTTCGATCAGCGGCCCTTCGGTAACGGAAAAAAAGACAAACGAAGGTTCGCAGCCGTTAAAAACAGCCAGTTTGTATTCTCCTGGTTCAGTGACAGGCAGGCGGGCGCGGGCCGAGCCATTTTCCCACAGGAAGGAAGTGCCGTAAGGGCTGCCGTCCAGTATTAAGGTTTCACCGGGGCATAATACTCGTTCGACATACTGGCTGTCGGATTCAACGCCCAGGACCAGGAGGTAGGTGCTGTCTTCGGCGGGAGTGTCGGGGTTGTCCGAAAAGCGCAAAGGCCCCAAAGCCTGGGGCAGCCCGTAGAGTACTGCCCGGTTGCCGTAGTTTCCGGAGGGGACGCTCCCGACCTCGACTACGAGGTCGAGGGAATCCGTCCCTACCGGGACAGACAGGTTCCTGATGTTGATGACACCCGGTGGCAAGCCCTGTTCGAGTTCGCCGCCGAAGGGGTTGCCTTCGAGCCGCACCGCCCTGAAGCCGGCGGGCAGCGTATCGGCGATGCCCACCCCGCTGCGCGGAAGCCCGGAGTCGTTGCTGATGATGTAGCGGAAAGTGACTTCGTTGCAGGGGAATGTCTCTTCAGGCAGCATCTTATATCCAAGTTGCACTTTGAAAGGACAAGAGGCCGCCGTCACTTCATAGGTGACCGAAAGGGTCTGGCAGCCGCTGAAGGCCTGAAGGGTATAGGTGCCCTGTTCGGTGACGCTGATCTCCGGGCTCGACGAACCGGTGCTCCACAGGAGGTTGTTGCCATAATCACTGGCGTCGAGGGCCAGGCTCGAACCAATGCAGAGGAAGTTGCTGAAGTACAGGCTGTCTTCTTCAATGTAATTGACCTGAAGGGAGGTGCTGTCGCCAGGCGCCAGGGTTGAGGCATTGTCTGAAACGCGGGTCCCTCCCATGACATCGGGCAGGCCGCTCAGCATGGCTTGAGTGCGGTAATCACCGCCCAGTACATCACCGATTTCCACCAGGGCAACCAGGCTGTCCACCCTGCGGGGCACAGTCATGTTCTCTATCCTGATTTGATTAGGTGTTCCACTGGTGCTGAGGGTGCCTCCGAAAGGGTTTCGTGTTATGTCCAACAACTGAAAGCCGTCCGGAAGCCGGAGGTCAAAGGTGGCGCCGGCCTGGGCCTGGCCGGAGCCGTTGCCAATGGTGAAAACATAGCGGATTTCACTGCAGGGAAAGGTGGCCGCGGGTTGTACGGTGTTGCGCATGGCCACGGTGTAAGGGCAGGCGGCAATATCCGTTACATTATGTACAGGCCCGGCGGCAATGCGCGTTTCCCGGCCGTTGCTCTTATCGATCCTGAACAGCGCGCTGGCTACGCCGAAAACGGAAGTGCCATAGGCCATCAATTCGCCGAAAGGGGTAAAAAACAGGCCTTGAATCTCATTGTCGGCCTGTATGGGAGGGTTGTCGGTAATGCTTCCGCTGTTGAAATCGATGGTGAGTATGCTCCGGTTCAGGTTGTCGTAACCATACAATTTGCCGTCCAAAGGGGCGAAAGCGATGTCTATGATCCTTCGGGAGGCCGGTAAGGAAAGAGTAGTGATGGGGAACCCCGGGCTGTCGAGGTCGATTTTCGCCATAGCTTGTGTCCCGGCAGCAGCGCCTATGGCAACGAAATACCGGCCGTCCGGGCTGATGTCCCCACCGATGATGTCAAGGTTATTGCCCAGTGCCAGCGGGCCGAGGTTTTCCACTACTCCATCGGCATCGATGCGGTAAAGGTTGTGGCTGGTTTTGCCGATCCCGTAAAGCAGCCGGCTGGTGCTGCTGAACCCCAGCGCTTCAATTTCCACTCCGAGGCTGGCGTTAACGGGGATGAACTTCAGCCCGTTGTTGCCGGGGTCTATAGCCATTTCCGCCAGTTCGCCCGTTCCTTCCTGGATGACAAAAGATTGCCCCCGGCAGGTGAAGGGGGCCTGCCCGAAGGTTGGAACGGAGAGGAAGAAGATCAATATGAAAAATAGGTGATAGCCTGTTCTTACCATCTGATGCCGATGAATTACTGTGGTTCCGGGGGTGAAATTACGAAAGTGGTTCGTGGTTCGTGGTTCGTGGGTTCGTGGGTTCGTGATTCGAACCTGCGGAGCCCAGGTCACTCTTTCAGAAAAGCCAGTTGAGCATTTTTATACTTGTCCTGGTTCAGCATCTCCCGCATGCCTTTGATGGTGTTGACCGGGCCGTTGTCAACGGCGAGGTTGACGAGCCAGGCGGGCAGGGCGCCGCCGGGGTCGGAATGGAGGCGGTAATTCATCTGCACCCGGTTGTCCGGCAGGGGAATAAATTCGTAGTAAATGTTGAGCAATTCGATGCGGACGATGCCGTCCTTTTCAGGGAGGTGTTCCGGAGCGGCCTTTACGTCGATATAGACATGCTTGTTGCCGGGGTCCTGCCGCAGGCTGCTTTTGGCAATGAAGTCGCGGTCGCTCAGCGGCCAGGGGAAATCGATCTCGCAGTAGTAAACGCTGGAGGTGTTGGTTCCCGGTTCCAGGCGTTCGGCCCTGCTGCATTTGTAGATCCATTCCGGGTATGCCGGAATGTCTTTCAGGACAGTGATGATAGCGGAAAGAGAGGCATCGAAGATCGTTTCGATCCGGACTTCCTTGATGTCGGAATTTTCCGAATTGCGGAGATAGACCTTCAGCCCATCGGCCTCCTTTTTAAGTTTCCATTGGCCACCCTGAGCAGAGAGGGAAACCGAAGGAAAAAGCAAGATTGTGATAATCAGGATGTTAAAGCCTGTTTTTGCTTTCATTTCAGTTAGTGATTTTAGAGAATTTCCTTAATTTAACGCCCGAGAATTAGGCTGGTTCCCAGACATTGCTAATTTTGCGTATCAAAGTCGCACTGGCTGCCAGTAACCCAGGCTATTTCATCCCAACTGCCCGAGACTGTTCCAATAATTACGCCCAAAGTATCCCGGGATGAAAGCATGTTCATTTTGAGGCAGCACCAAGCCATATTTATCAAGGGCATTTTTTACTCCGATTTTCTCCCAACTACCCGGCTTCAGCGCTGCAAATAAAGATAAAGAAGATTTAAATTTAGCCGAGCTTTTTCTATGCGACAGTATCTGGACCTCTTGCAACATATTAAGGACAACGGCGTCAAAAAAAGCGACCGCACCGGCACGGGCACCATCAGTGTATTCGGGTACCAGATGCGCATGAACCTGCAGGAGGGCTTCCCGTTGCTCACCACCAAAAAAGTCTATCTCAGGTCTGTCATCCACGAACTGTTGTGGTTTCTGAAGGGCGACACCAATATCCGTTACCTGGCGCTCAACGGCGTCAACATCTGGAACGAATGGCCTTATCAGAACTGGCTGCGGGAGAACGGCCTGGAGGACAAGTACCCCAAGTACAGCGAGGAGTGGAAAACCCAGATGAAAGTTTTCGTGGAGCGCATAAAGGAAGAGGAAGCTTTTGCCCGGAAGTGGGGAGAACTCGGCCCGGTCTATGGCCGGCAGTGGCGCGATTTTGAAGGCGTTGACCAGATGGCCGAAGTGGTGGAAGCCATCAAACGCAACCCGGACTCCCGGCGCCATATCGTTTCCGCCTGGAACCCCAAGGATATACCCGGCATGGTGAAATCGGGCCTTCCTCCCTGCCATACCCTTTTTCAGTTTTACGTGGCGGAGGGGCGGCTGTCCTGCCAGTTGTACCAGCGCTCGGCCGACGTTTTTCTGGGGGTGCCTTTCAACATCGCGTCGTATGCCTTGCTGACCATGATGGTAGCCCAGGCCTGCGGCCTTCAGCCGGGTGATTTCATCCATACTTTCGGGGACGTCCACCTTTATCTGAACCATCTGGAACAGGCTAACCTGCAACTGAGCCGCGAACCCCGGCCGTTGCCAGTGATGAAGCTCAACCCCGAAGTCAGAAACCTTTTCGATTTCAAATACGAGGATTTTGATCTTCAGAATTATAACCCGCACCCGCCCATCCGGGCCCAGGTGGCGGTCTGAAGAATAATTGACAACAGGGAAATATTGTAAAATTTATATCTGTTCATGAGTTGTTGTAAAAAACTTTTCATGGGTAGAAAGTGGGGCGGAGGCGTTTTTATTCCAGCCTGAAACTCAGTAAAAAATACGATTTATTTAGACACGATCTAAATAATTGCGGGATTTCGACTTTTATTGTTAAAAAATTAACACGAAAGTTATCTTTGCGCTGACAAAAAAATGACAGTAACATATTGCTGAATTTATATATAAAATAGCACCACGAGATGACATTTAAGCAGTTGATTAGCCGATTTTTGCTCCTTCTCGTTGTGGCGCTGTTCTCCTTCCCTGTCATTGCTCAGAATGAACAGGGGGGTACTGCTGCCGAAGCCTCAGCGCCAGCTGGAGAGGCTAATGTCGATGAAGGAAAGACGCTTTTCCGAAACTACTGTGCGACCTGCCACAACAAGAACATGAAGGATAACCTGACCGGCCCGGCCCTGGGCGGCGTGGAAGAGCGCTGGTCGGATTACCCCCGTGAAGATCTTTACAGCTGGATCCGCAACTCCCAGGCTATGGTCAATTCCGGGCATCCCCGGGCCACCGAACTGTGGAACGAGTGGAAGCCAACGGTGATGAACAACTTCAACCTCACCGACCAGGAGATAGAAAATATTCTGGCCTATATAGATTACGTATATACGGGTAAGGATCAACAGGCAGCTCAGGGGCCCGCTGCCGGCCCTCAGCAACCGGTAGAAAAACCAAACAACACGCCGTTGTTCATCGCTTTGGCGGTAATCCTCGCCATCCTTGCCGTCGTACTGGCGCGCATTGTGGCCAACCTCAATTATATGGTCCAGGCACGGGAAGGCAATGCTCCCGCCCGCCGCAAAACCCTGGTGGATATCCTGACCAGCAAGGGGTTGATCGCTTTTGTCATTTTCGCACTGGTAGTGCTCGGCGGTTATACCACCGTCAATAATGCCATCATGCTGGGGCGCCAGCAAGGTTATCAACCCGAGCAGCCCATCAAGTTCTCCCACGCCACCCACGCCGGCCTGCAGCAGATCGATTGCCAGTACTGCCACGACGGCGCCCGCCGCTCCAAGCACTCCGTCATCCCGGCCGCCAATACCTGTATGAACTGCCACGCTGCGGTCAAGGTAGGTTCTACCTATGGTACTGCCGAACTGAGCAAGATCTACGCCTCTATCGGCTGGAACCCCAATACGGATACCTACATCGAGGATTATGACAATATGAGCCGGAGTGAGATCGAGGAGGTCTATAAAAAATGGATCACCGATAACTACATCAAGGAAAAGGGAAGCCTGGACGCCCAGGGAGAAAGCCTGGTCCAAAGCCAGTGGGAAGGCATTGTCAGCTCGCTCACCAACGAAACAAAGTCTAAAATACAGGGTCCGATCGAATGGGTCCGCATTCACAACCTGCCCGACCATGTCTATTTCAACCATTCCCAGCATGTTTCCGTAGGAAAAGTGGAATGCCAGACCTGCCACGGGCCGGTCCAGGAAATGGAAGTGGTGCAGCAGTACTCTCCGCTGTCAATGGGCTGGTGCATCAACTGCCACCGCCAGACGGAAGTACAATTTGCCGGCAACGAGTACTACAATATCTATGAAACCTACCATGACGAGATCGCCCGAGGCGAACGCGACAAGGTGACGGTCGAAGAGATCGGCGGCCTCGAATGCCAGAAGTGCCACTATTAATTCAAGCCAATCCGCCCATTTGAATCTGAAATAAGAAAAAATGAAAAATAAGAATAATGGTGTTTGGATCGGGGTTGACCAACTGGCCAACAGCCCCGCATACAAAGAAGCCACTCAACAGGAATTCATCAACAACGAAGATATCATCGAGCAGGGTACGAGCAGCCGCCGGGACTTTCTCAAGTACCTCGGTTTCGGTATCGGTGCGGCTACCCTTGCCGCCAGCTGTGACATTCCCGTCAAGCGCGCCATTCCCTATGTGGTAAAGCCCGACGAGATCGTTCCCGGGGTGGCAACCTATTATGCTTCCAGCTTTGTCCAGGGTGGTGATTACTGCTCCATACTGGTGAAAACCCGCGAAGGGCGCCCCATTAAGATCGAGGGCAACAGCCTTTCAAAAGTCACCGGCGGAGGTACCAGCGCCCGGGCTCAGGCCAGCGTGCTCAGCCTGTATGACACCAGCCGCCTGGATGGCCCGTACCGCGTGTCGGAAGGCCGCATCGGCCTGCCTGCTGACCGCAACAAAAGAGGCCCTTCCTGGACGGAGATTGACCAGGAGATCACCGGTAAGCTCAATGCCAATTCCCGCATCCGGATCGTGGCGAATACCATTCTGAGCCCCACCACCAAAAAGGTGGTGGAAGATTTCCGGTCAAAATATCCGAATACGGATATCGTCATGTATGACCCGGTGTCCAGTTCTGCCATACTGGAAGCCAACCAGTTGAGCTTCGGGCAGGCCGTCGTTCCGTCTTATCATTTTGACAAGGCCCGGGTGATCGTCAGCTTCGATGCCGATTTCCTGGGTACCTGGATCTCTCCGGTCGAATATGCCGCTCAATATGCCAAAGGGCGCAAGATCGAAGATGTGAAGAATCCGAAGATGTCGCGCCACATTCAGGTGGAAAGCCATGTAAGCCTCACGGGCTCTAATGCCGACAACCGCATCATGGTCAAGCCTTCCGAGCAGGGGGCGGCCATTCTGGCGATGTACAACGCTTTGGCCGCTAAGACAGGGCGCCCGGCTGCCGGCGGCCCGCAACTGGAAGGCGAAAAGGCCGCCAAAATACAGAAGGCTGCCGATGAACTCTGGAGCCATCGCGGTGAAGCCCTTGCCGTTTCCGGTTCCAACAACCTGGGTGAGCAGGTGCTGATCAATGCGATCAACGATATGCTCGGCAGTTACGGGAGCACCATCGACTTTACGAATGCTTCCCTGCAGCGCCAGGGCATGGACAAGAATATACAGAACCTCATCAAAGACATGAACGCCGGCAGAGTAGATGCCCTCTTCGTAATGGATGGCGCCAACCCGGCTTATGATATTCCCAATTCCGGTGACTTCCGCGAAGGGTGCGCCAAAGTAGGCCTGAAGGTCTCTTTCGCCGGCGTGCCTAATGAAACAGCTTTGCTGTGTGACTATATTACCCCGACGCATCACTACCTGGAAAGCTGGGGTGATGCCGAGCCCAAGCGCGGCCACTACAGCCTGATCCAGCCCGCCATCGCCCCGATATTCGCCAATGTTGGGCGCCACGGCACCCGCCAGTCAGAGGAGACGCTCCTGCGCTGGGCAGGCATCAGCGCAGGCCAGCCGGCCAGCTCGGGCGATGCTGCGGCCGCCCCGGCGGATTCTGCCGCCGCGCCGGCGCAAAGCCCCTACCAGTTGAAGGCCATGGCGGAAACCGGCCATTTCTACTACGAATACCTGCGCAAGCACTGGGAGGAGAAATTCTTCCCACAACAGAATAACTTCGCCACTTTCCAGTCTTTCTGGGACAGCACCCTGCACGACGGCGTCTTCGAGACACCTCAGGCCACCATTCAGGTAGCCTTCTCCGCCAATGTGAACGAGGCGGCCAAGCGGGTGCGCCAGCCTATTAGCGGCCAGGATACCCTGGAGATCTCTTTCTTCGAAACGGTCAATATGGGTAGCGGCGTTTACGCCAACAACCCCTGGCTGATGGAGATGCCCGACCCGGTCAACCGATGTACATGGGGCAACTACCTGGGGATTCCCGTAAGTTGGGAAGGAGGAAACAGCTACACCTCCTTTATGGGCCTGAACCAGGAGGAGATCAAGGGCAAAGCCGATATCGTCAATGTGACGGTTGGCGGTGTGGAAAGCACCTGTACAGCGGTCCGCCAGTTTGGCCAGATGCAGGGAACGCTGTCCCTGGCCATCGGTTATGGCCGTGAACATACGGGTATTATGGGCAGAGCCCTGGGCAATAAGGTAGGCACCAACGTTTATCCGTGGATGTCTCTCGACGGCAACGGCAACGTTCAATACTACGCTACTGTCGAGAATGTCTCCGGCCGCATTGGTGTCGATGATGAATTCCCCTGCGTGCAATACCATCACGCTATGGGCCTGAAGGCGGAAGACCCTGCCTCCGGTGAAGTGATCAATGTCGATGAGAAAACAGCCATGGCCATCGGCTCCGGTTACCAGGGAGGAATCACCGGGCGTTCCATCATTTACCAGGGGCATCTGGAAGAACTGCCGGAACTGGCGCACCACATTGAAGAGCGCCGGGCTGAAGCCGCCGAGCTCAACTCCAATACGCTGTATCCTTACGATGAATACAACGAGCGGTTCTACAGCCAGGGGCACCACTGGATGATGCACGTTGACCTGAACGCATGCATCGGCTGCGGCGCCTGCCAGGTTGCCTGTATTGCCGAGAACAATACGCCGGTGGTCGGCAAGCGGGAAGTGTCCCGCCACCATGAAATGACGTGGATGCGGATCGACCGCTATTTTTACGGGGATTTTGAAAACCCCAATGTGGTTTATCAGCCGATGATGTGCCAGCACTGCGATAACGCTCCCTGTGAGAACGTTTGTCCGGTGGCGGCCACCAACCACAGCTCTGAAGGCCTCAACCAGATGACCTACAACCGCTGTATCGGCACCCGCTACTGTGCCAACAACTGCCCGTACAAAGTGCGCCGCTTCAACTGGCTGGATTATACCACTGCCGACCTTTTCGGAGCCAACGAGGTGGAAGTACACGGCGAAAGCGTTCCTTTCGGAGCAGACAACCTGACGCGGATGGTGCTGAACCCCGATGTCACGGTACGCTCCCGCGGGGTCATCGAAAAGTGCAGCTTCTGTGTGCAGCGCATTCAGGAGGGCAAACTCACTGCCAAGCGCGAAGGCCGCAAACTGCGGGATAACGACATCAAAACGGCCTGCCAGACGGCCTGCCCGACGGGCGCCATCGTTTTTGGCGACGGGAACAACAAAGAAGGCAAAGTAGCCAGGAAACTGGAGAATCCGCTGAACTACCTGGTGCTGGAAGAAACCAATACGCGTCCTTCCGTGAATTACCAGGCCAAAGTGAATAACCGCAGCGAAGAACTCGATGCATAAACAGAACGAACAGGAGTGAGCCCCGTAAAAGAGGGCGGAACATCCAATTAATAAACTTATAACGCTTCAACTATAATGAGTGCAGTAGTATCTCCGATACGCGAACCGTTAATCGAAGGTGGAAAATCGTACCACCAGATTACTGAGGACATTTGTTCGCCTACCGAACGCACCCCCAGCACGGCATGGGTCCTGGCCTTTATCGTCGCTGTGGCGGCCCTGGCCTTCTACGTTTTCTGCGTAGCCTGGACCGTTTGGGTGGGCATCGGTAGCTGGAACCTCAACCGCACCATCGGTTGGGGTTGGGACATTACCAACTTTGTCTGGTGGGTCGGGATTGGCCACGCCGGGACGCTGATCTCCGCCATTCTCCTCCTGTTCCGCCAGAAGTGGCGCACCGGGGTGAACCGCGCAGCAGAGGCTATGACTATCTTTGCTGTGATCTGCGCCGGGCAGTTCCCGCTGATTCACATGGGGCGCCTCTGGCTCGGCTTTTTCATCTTCCCCTATCCGAATACCCGCGGGCCGTTGTGGGTGAACTTCAACTCTCCACTGTTGTGGGACGTGTTCGCCATCTCAACGTATTTTACGGTTTCACTCCTGTTCTGGTACACGGGCCTGGTGCCTGACTTTGCCACGATCCGGGACCGCGCCAAGGGGTTGCGCAGGAAGATCTATAACTTCGTATCCTTCGGCTGGACGGGTTCCGCCAAGCACTGGCAGCGCTTTGAAAGCCTTTCGCTGGTGCTCGCCGGCCTGGCTACGCCCCTGGTGCTTTCCGTTCACACTATCGTATCTTTTGACTTCGCCACTTCGGTGATCCCGGGCTGGCATACGACCATCTTCCCGCCTTACTTCGTTGCCGGGGCCATTTTCTCCGGGTTCGCTATGGTGCAGACCCTCATGGTGATCACGCGGAAAGTACTCAAGCTGGAACAGTATATTACCCTGAGCCACATCGAGAGTATGAACAAGGTGATCCTGGTGACGGGTACCATTGTGGGGGTAGCCTACCTGACAGAATTATTCATTTCCTGGTACTCGGGATATATATACGAGCAATTTGCATTCTATAACCGGGTGATGGGGCCGTACTGGTGGTCCTACGTCGGCATGATGTCCTGTAACGTATTGTCCCCCCAGATCTTCTGGTGGAAGAAACTGCGCCGTAATATTTTCGTCACCTTTGTGATGTCGATCTTCGTGAATATCGGCATGTGGTTTGAACGTTTCGTGATCATCGCTACTACCCTGGCCCGCGATTACCTGCCTTCCAGCTGGAGCTACTACACTCCGACCTGGGTTGAGGTGGGCCTGTTCATCGGTACACTGGGCTTATTCTTTACCCTGTACCTGATCTTTGCCCGTACGGCGCCGGTCGTAGCTGTGGCCGAGGTGAAAAGCATCCTGAAATCAGCAGGCGACCAGTATCTCGAGCCAAACGCGAAGCATTATGCCGAAGCGACAAAAGAAGTGGAAACTACTGCTTAACCTGCCGGGTTGCGGCATTTTGTCAAACTAAATTTGAGAATCTTCAATTCGCTATAAAATGAGCAGAGAAAATAAAGATGTGCTTTACGGGTTGTACGATGATGAGCAGGACCTGCTGAAGGCCGTTGACCAGGCCAATGCCGGCCACCTGGAGATCATGGATGTATTCACGCCGTTCCCGGTTCACGGACTGGACCCCAAGCTCGGGCTGGCCGAAAGCCGCCTGCACATCGCCGGCTTTGTATATGGCGCCCTCGGTACTCTGACCGCCTTTTTATTCATGACCTGGGTCTTTACCCGCGACTGGCCCATCATATTCGGAGGAAAACCCTACTGGTCGGTGCCGGCCTTTATTCCGATTACTTTCGAGGTGACGGTTCTTATGGCTTCCGTAGGTATGGTCGTTACTTTTTATACGATTTGTGGCATGGCTCCCGGTATTGTCAACCCGACGTTGGATGACCGCATCACGGATGACAAATTCTGTATTGCTTTCGATGTCACCGGTGCGGAAGATGCCGATAAGGACAAACTGAAAAGTTTTTTCACGGCTTCCGGAGCTTCAGAAGTGAATACGAAGACGATTTAAGATACTTTCAATCCAAAGTGATGAAAAATTTAAAAAATATATTCATAGCAGTTATTGCCGCCATTGTCATTTACTCCTGTTCTCCGGCGGAACAGAACTTCCCCGGCAGTGAGTACATGCCTGATATGGGCCATTCGGTCGCTCAGGAGGCCAATGTGCTCAATTACTACTACTACAATACCTGGGACAGTGCCAGCACCATTCGCCTCAAAGATCTCGCCTATCCGGGGCTTCCTGTGGAAGGGACCGTCCCGAGAGGATATGCCGGGGTCTATTTCGCCGATGAAAAGGGAGAGAGCAAGGCCGACGTAGTTGCCCAACTGCGTGGCGCCGGCGATATCAATAATATTGCCGTTCCGATCAACGGGCACGTTCCCTATTATTACGGTGACACGGAAGAGGAGCGCACCCGGGCAATGGCTGAGATCATTGCCAACCCATTCCCGATTACAGAGGCTGGCCTGAAGCGGGGAGGAGAGCTCTACAACATCTTCTGTGGCATCTGCCATGGCGCCAAAGGGGACGGGCTTGGTTATCTGGTCAGTGATGAGAACCCGAATGTCAAATACCCGGCGGCGCCCGCCAATTTCCTGTTGGATGACTTTGTAAATTCTTCTAACGGCAGATACTATCATGGTATCATGTACGGAAAGAACGTGATGGGTTCTTATAAAGACAAGTTGTCCTATGAAGAACGCTGGCAGGTTATCCACTATATCCGCTCCCTGCAGGCGAAGGACAAAAAGCTTGAGTACAGCGAGCAGGCCAATACGCTGAATCCCGAATTCGGTGTTCCAGGCAGCCAGGCTACTCCACTGGCGGAAAGCATTTCCGATGCGGAAACAAGTACTGAGGATAGTCCGGCCGAAATGGCGCCCGCTGAAGAGGGGGCGAACCCCGAACCCGGGCACAGCCCTCAGGAAGATACCCATGGTACGGAAAGCCATGGCCGCAAATAGGGTAGCCCGTTATTGCGAAGAATGATAAACAGAATCGACAAAACTTCAAACAAAGGCATAAAATGAACCAATTTACCTTCGACAGCAGATTAAAAACGTTCCTTATCGGGTTCATGGTTCTGGGCCTGGTATGCCTCGGCCTCACCTTCCTGGTGGATGATGAGCTGCATACGCGTTTTTGGACCAACTATCTGCACAACACGGTATTCTTTCTCGGCATCGCCTTTATGTCCCTCTTTATCCTGACGGCATTTACCACGGCCTGGGCCGGCTGGCACACCGTTGTAAAACGCTTATGGGAAGCTTATTCCCTGTTTATGGTGCCCGGCCTTATCCTGTTGCTGGTCGTCATAGCCGGGGTAGTGGGCCATTTCCATCATTTGTATCACTGGACAGACGCCGAAGCTGTGGCCAATGACCCCGTTCTGGATGGCAAGTCCTCTTTCCTCAATGCCGGCTGGTACTCGCTGGGAAGCATCATTATCGTAGGTATCTGGATCTTCTTTGCCTGGAAGGTTCGCCAGCTTTCTCTGGATGAAGATGTGAACGGCACCACGGAATACAAGCATCACCATATCCTTCGGGTCTGGTCGGCGGCCTTTCTGCCGATAGCCGGCTTTTCCAGCGCAGCCGTGATCTGGCAGTGGATAATGTCTATCGATGCTCACTGGTACAGCACCCTGTACGCCTGGTACACCGGCGCCAGCTGGTTTGTTGCTGCCATGGCGCTTACCATACTGACGGTAATTTTCCTGAAGAGCAAAGGGTATATGGACCATGTCTCCATCGAACACCTGCACGATATCGGGAAATATATGTTCGCCTTCAGCATTTTCTGGGCTTACCTCTGGTTTTCCCAGTACATGCTGATCTGGTACGGCAACGTGGGAGAAGAAACCGTTTATTTTCACCACCGGCAGCAGAATTATCCGGTGCTGTTTTACGGTAACCTGATCCTCAACTTTGTCGCACCTTTCTTCATTCTTATGAGGAATGATACCAAGCGGAAATACGGTACCCTGGTCTTTACCTCCATCGTGGTGTTCTTTGGCCACTGGTGGGACTTTTTCCAGATGATCAAGCCGGGAGCGCGGCTGACTGCCATGGAAGCCATAGCTCATCATGCCGGAGAGCATGGCCACGAGGCGGTGGAGGCTGCCGGCCTTCCCTTTGCTATGGGTTTCACCATCCCCGGCCTTCTGGAATTGGGAACCATGCTGGGATTCCTGGCCCTGTTCGCCTATGTAGTGTTCGACCGCCTGACAAAGGCATCCCTGATTCCGAAGAATGACCCCTATCTGGCGGAGAGCCTTCACCACCATGTGGAGATACATGGAGATGAGGGAGGGCATTGATCTGAAAGAACCCGGTTTTATTTAGATCTATTCTAAACAACTTTTTAATACAAGCAAATCCGTTAGATACTCTGTTATAACGGTAATTTTTAAGAGCGAATGCTCAATGTTCCATTAAATAATAAACTAGCACAGAAATAATGACTGCTTTACTGGCAACAATCTGTCTGATTCTAATTTCGATCATTGTGGTGCAGATCGGTAAAGTCACCGAACTGGCCGGCAAGATCCGGGGGGAGGAAGAGTACCAGGAGCAATTGAATAAGCGGCAAGCAAACTATTCTCTGCTCTTTATGGTGCTTTTTCTGGTAGCGACCATTGCTTCGGCACTTTACTACAAGAACAGCATGCTTTGGTACGGCCCCAACGAAGCGGCATCGGAACACGGTAGCAGCCTCGACAGCATTTTCAACATTACCCTCTTTTTCACAGGGATTGTTTTCATCCTTACTCAGATCCTCCTGTTCTACTTTGCCTGGAAATACAGGGGCGAGAAGGGGAGAAAGGCGCTGTATATGCCCCATGATAACCGCCTCGAGGTGGTCTGGACGGTCATTCCGGCAGTGGTAATGACCTTTCTGGTCGTCGGTGGGCTTGACGCCTGGAACGAAGTAATGGCGGATGTGGACCCCGGAGAGGAGTACATAGAGATCGAGGGAACAGGCTACCAGTTCGCCTGGCACCTGCGCTATCCCGGCCCGGATGGCAAACTGGGTGCAAGGGACTACAAGCTGATTACTGCTACTAATCCTCTGGGGCAGGACTGGACGGACCCCAAAAACCTGGATGACTTCCACCCGAGTGAGATCTATTTGCCGGTAGGCAAGAAAGTGCGGGTACGGATCACTGCCCGTGACGTACTCCATAATTTCTACCTGCCCCATTTCCGCGTCAAGATGGATGCAGTACCGGGCATGCCGACTTATTTCGTCTTCACCCCGAAGATAACGACGGAAGAGTATCGCCGGAAACTGGGAGCGCTGGACCTTAACGGGCAACCCAAGTACCCGGAATGGCACGAACCGGTGGACCCCTCCGACCCGGAGAGCCCAAAAAGATATGAGGCCTTCGATTTCGAGCTGGCCTGCGCAGAACTCTGCGGCAAGGGCCATTACGCCATGCGCCGCGTGGTCAGGATCGTTTCGGAAGGAGAATATGAAGATTGGCTGAGCAAACAGCAGTCGTACTACGAGAGTGCGATAAAAGGTACGGATGACGACCCCTACAAAACGGAGGAAACGTCGGAGGAGCCCGCTGTAAGTGAAACGCCTGCAGAAGCTCCTGGCGGTGCTGAAACAGAATAATCCTGTATATTCAGCACAGAACTATTTTTTAAAACCGATATTCCATTAGGATAATACATAAATTTTTCAGCAGATGGCTAACGTAGAAACCAAACCGGTAGTACACGAAGAGGACCTCCTGATCGAGGAGTACGGATACGATGACCATTTTCACGAACACCATCATGGCGACAAGTATCAGTCTAACTTCATAACGACTTATATTTTCAGCCAGGATCACAAGATGATTGCCAAGCAGTTCCTGATCACGGGAATGTTCTGGGCCATCATCGGTGCGGCCATGTCTTTGATCTTCCGCCTTCAGCTGGGCTTTCCGGAAGAGAATATGGCCTGGATCAAGCCTTTGCTTGGCAAGTGGATCACGGTTAACGAGTCGGGAGTAGGCTCGCTGGCGCCGGAGTTTTATTATGCACTGGTGACCATGCACGGCACGATCCTGGTGTTTTTCGTACTGACTGCCGGCCTTAGCGGCACCTTTTCCAACCTGCTCATTCCTTTGCAGTTAGGAGCACGGGATATGGCGTCGCCCTTCCTGAACATGCTTTCCTACTGGTTCTTTTTCCTGTCCGGTACGATCATGTTCCTGTCTCTTTTCCTGAACACCGGCCCCTTTGCCGGAGGGTGGACGGCCTACCCGCCGCTCAGTGCTCTGCCCCAGGCTTCCAGCGGGTCGGGAGCCGGAATGACGCTATGGCTTTTGAGCCTTGTGTTCTTTGTGGTTTCTGTTCTGCTTGGAGGGATCAATTACATTACGACAGTGCTCAACCTACGGACAAAAGGTATGAGCATGTGGCGCATGCCGCTGACCATCTGGGCGTTTTTCGTAACGGCTATCCTCGGCCTGTTGTCATTCCCGGTTCTGGTCTCCGCTTTTCTCCTGGTAATGTTCGACCGGGGGCTGGGCACCAGCTTTTTCCTCAGTGAGATCTTTATCGGCGGGCAGGCTCTGGATCATGTGGGCGGCAGCCCTATCCTTTATCAGCACTTATTCTGGTTCCTTGGCCACCCGGAGGTTTATATCATTATCCTTCCTGCAATGGGCCTGGTCTCGGAAGTGCTCTCGGTGCATGCCCGCAAACCGATCTTTGGTTATAAGGCTATGGTTTACTCCATCCTGGCCATTGGGTTTCTGTCCTTCATTGTATGGGCGCACCACATGTTCATGTCGGGGGTGAACCCGTTCATTGCGAATTTCTTTGTGATCTTTACCCTGATCATTGCGGTGCCGTCTGCCGTTAAGGTGTTCAACTGGATCGCTACGCTTTACGGCGGTAATATACGCTTTACTGCCGCCAGCTTGTTCGGCATAGGCTTTGTCTCCATGTTCATCTCCGGTGGTTTGACCGGTATTTTCCTGGGGAACTCCGCCATAGACATACAACTACACGATACTTACTTTGTAGTGGCCCACTTCCATATTGTAATGGGCGTAGCAGCTTTCTTCGGTATGTTCGCCGGCATTTACAACTGGTACCCGAAGATGTTCGGCCGGTTTATGAACGAGACTCTGGGCAAGATCCATTTCTGGGGCACCATTATTGGGGCTTACGCCGTATTCTGGCCCATGCACTACCTGGGTATGGCCGGCGTTCCGCGGCGTTACTACCGCTTTGACAGTTTTGCGGCCTTCGGCCAGTTCGACCTGATGAACCAATTCATCACCATAGCGGCTATCGTCACCTTCGGATTCCAGGTCCTGTTCGTGATCAACTTCTTCTACAGCATCTGGAAGGGCAAGAAGATGACTACCCGCAACCCGTGGGGCGCCACGACTCTGGAATGGACCACGCCGATCAGGCCGGGCCACGGAAACTGGCCGGGCAAATTGCCGACGGTCCAGCGCTGGGCGTACGATTATGGCAAGGACGGGCAGGAATTCATCCCTCAGATCCAGCCCCTTGGAAAGGACGAGAAAGAAGGACACTGACGATAGGATATCGATAAAATAATCATTTTATTGCCTGATGGTGGCAGGCGCGCCAGGTTTGAGGCGAGGTTGTTTTTCCTCCTGGGCCTGGCAGGCCTGAGCTTCGGGTTAAAAGAACAGACAGAAGCGAAAGTGCAGACGAAAGTTGTTGAGCGAAGTGTGGCCTCCCTGGCCTTGCAGAAGGTGCAGGACTATAAGATGCTGGTCAAGTTCAGGTTGACGATGACGGTGGTGTTTTCTTCCGTACTGTCCTTCCTGATCGCCCAAACCGGGCCGGTCAATTGGTTGGCCATTCTGATCCTGTCCAGTGGTGGTTTTCTCGTGACCGGTGCGGCCAATGCGCTGAACCAGGCGCTGGAAAAGGATTACGACAAACTGATGAAACGCACGGCAGACAGGCCGCTGGCTGCCGGCAGGATGAGTATGTCGGAGGCGGTTATGGCCGCGGGGTTCATGAGCCTTTTTGGCATCACGCTGCTGGCCCTTTTCAACCCCTGGGCTGCTTTTTTCGGTACGCTGGCCCTGGTGACCTATGCGTTTCTTTACACTCCGATGAAGCGGCTGAGCCCTTCGGCGGTTGCCATCGGAGCGGTTCCGGGAGCGTTGCCTATGCTTATAGGCTGTGTCGCGGCGCAGGGAGAGATCACTTTTTTGGGCCTGAGCTTGTTTGCTCTTCAGTTTCTTTGGCAGTTTCCCCACTTCTGGTCAATCGGTTGGCTGGGATACGAAGATTATTCGAATGCCGGCTACAAGCTGATGCCAACCAACCGGAAAGGAGAGCGGGACCGCCGGATCGGCCTGCAGGCTTTCCTGTATGCGCTTTTCCTGGTGCCGGTGGGTTTGATTCCCTACCTGTTGGGGGTTAGCGGCTGGATATCGGCGGTTGTGGTGGTTGGGGTGAGCCTGGGCTATGCTTATTTTGGCTGGAATTTTTTCAAGGCGGGAAGCCGGAAATCAGCTTTGCAGCTGATGTTCTTTTCCTTTGCCTACATTCCGGTTGTTTTGGTGGCTTTATTAGCAGATAAAATATAACAATCCATTATAGTATGAACGTGACAGTGGCGAAGACGGACTACAGAAGAAGCAAGATACACCCCAAAAAGTTTGCGCTTCTGGTGGCCTGCGCCGGCATCATGATGATGTTTGCAGCATTCACCAGCGCTTATATCGTCCGACAGGCGGCGGGTAACTGGCTGGAATTCCGGCTCCCCGACCTTTTTTATGTCAGTACAGGAGTGATCCTGTTGAGCAGTATCAGCCTTCATTCCTCCTATCTGGCCTTTACCCGGGGAAATACCCGCATTTACCGCCTCTTACTGGCGGCAACCCTTATACTGGGGCTGGCTTTCGTCGTGCTGCAATATAAGGGTTGGCAGGCTCTGGCCGCTATTGGTGTAGAACTGACGACCAACCCCTCGGGGTCATTTGTATATGTGATATCCGGAGTGCATGCGGCGCACGTCCTGGGCGGCATTGCTGCCCTTATTCTGGCGATTTTACATGCCTTCCTGCTGCAGCACCGCATTACACCCGCCCGGAAGCTACGCTTTGAGATGACGCTCATCTACTGGCATTTTGTGGATTTCCTGTGGGTATATCTTTTATTGTTTTTTACTTTACAATAATTTAACCAAACTAAAGATAACTGATGGCGACGTCTGATACCGTTTTAGAACAACAAGAAGTGCAGGGCCAGGATGCCTGGTCCGGGGGAAAAGCACCATTCAGGACCAGCTATGGCAAGCTGATGATGTGGTATTTCCTACTGTCAGATGCCTTTACTTTTGCCGGTTTCCTGATCGCTTACGGCGCTTTGCGTTTCAGCAGCCCTACCTGGCCGGTGCCGGACTTTGTGTTCTCCACGGCGCCCTTTGGGGTTCATCACAAGCCGTTGATCTTTGTAACCATTATGTCTTTTCTCCTGATCGTGAGCTCGGTTACGATGGTGCGCGCCGTTCAGGAAGGTGAAAAGGAAAACAAGAACGGCGTGGTTTTCTGGATGCTTATGACCATACTGGGTGGGGCCGGCTTCCTCAGTTGTCAGGCATGGGAATGGACCAACCTCATTGCCACGGAGCACATGTCGGTTACGACCAACCCCTTTGGCACTTATACGGAAGGCGGTGTTTACCTCACTCCTGATGGTAAGGAATCGGATGAAACCTTTGAAGTGGGAGAGAGCTACCTCATTCACAAAGCCCATGAGGGCCATGGTGAGGCGGAACACGGTGAAGGCGGCCATGCCGAGATGGATTACAGCCAGGGGGACCATCCCGGTTATTTCGTCGATGAGCGCGGGTTTATCCATCGCAAGTTCAAAGTAACGGAAGGCCCCGATGCCGGCATGGTTAAAATGGAGGAATTCGGACCCAAAGCCTTCGGCGCACTGTTCTTCTTCATTACCGGTTTCCACGGATTCCACGTTTTCTCCGGCGTTATTTTCCTTTTTATCATCATGATCAATGCCGCCAGTGGATTGTATATGAAGCGCAGGAACGGCCATGAGATGGTGGAGAAAATGGGCCTGTACTGGCACTTCGTGGACCTGGTGTGGGTATTCGTATTCCTTGTGTTTTACCTGTTGTAGTCAGTCGTCATCCATTGTGAAACAAGAAAAATAAGCTGAATAAAATGTCACATTTAAGCTACGAAGAAGCCAAAAAAGTCGTTTACAGGGGCCTCGTCTTACTGGCGGCGGTGACTTTGGTTGAAGTATTTTGTTCATTGCTGGCCAAAGGGCACGTCATACACGAGCTGAAGTACATCACCTGGCTGCATTACCTCATCGGGCTGACCCTGATCGGCCTTTCTCTGTATAAGGCTTATTTCATTATCTATGAATTCATGCACATGCGCTACGAGGTGAAAGGCCTGGCAATGAGCGTGTTGCTGCCTACCGTACTTCTGATCTGGGCCATTATCGCATTTTTCCAGGAAGGCAACTCCTGGAAGAGCCGCCGGCAACAGATAGAGGAGAAAAATATGGAAGAGGTAGGGGAAGGGCCGGTGAAACAGGAAAGCATGTTGCTGCCGGATACCTATATCCTGAAACTGGAGGAAACCTTCTGACCTTTCCGGCGCAACCGAATTAACAACTAAAGGAACAGGAGCTATCCAGGTTGCAACCGGGAAGCTCCTGTTTCTGTTCCTGCTTTCTTCCTTCTGTAAAACCGCAATCCAGCCTTTTCAAACGGCTCTTCTTCCATCCTCGTCGCCAGTATTGCCACGGGCCATAATTATCTGACAAATGGCCGACAACAATCCCTGCCAAAGGATGTTTCCTTGGTAAAATCAACCTTCACTACAGCATGGCAAAAACCAAGATAATAGGGCAAATGGGGCTCCTGCAATTAGCCGGCCTGTTTCTCCTGCTGGTCATCTTCCCACTCGGTTCCTGGTACTATCTCCGGACCGGGCTGGATTACCGGCTACAGGCAATGCAGGAATTGAAAGATTACGGTAAAATACCGGATTTTACCCTGGCCAATTACAACGATAGCCTGGTCTCTGCCGAACGCTTTTCCGATGGGTTGGTAGTAGGCTACTTCTTAACGGGAAGGCACGAAAAACAATTCGTTGAGAAGCTGGTGAAACTACATGATCAGTTCGATGAACGTGATGATATTTTCTTCCTGGCCTTCGCCACCGACACTTCCCGTGCCACAAAAGAGCGGCTACAGCAATTTGCCGCCGTAAACGGGCTGGAAGACGAAGAGCAGAATTTCTTTCTGCGGGGGACGAAAGACGAAGTAGAACACCTGGCCAAAGCCTGCGGGCTGCCTTTTGAAGAAAAGGGGATGAGCCTTTCCGACAACAGCCTGGCCTTTTTTGCCGATAGCCTGATGGTGCGCAGTTTTTATGACCTGGCTGAGGAAGAAAGCCTGAAAAGGCTGGTAAAGCACATTACCTTGAATATTCCACCTAAAAAGGATAAGGAACTTCTGTTTCAGAGAGAAGTTGAAAAGTAGATCACTATGGAGAGAAACCTGCAACTGGCCAAACAATTGAATGTTGCCGCCTGGATCATCACCGGCGCCGTCTTGGCGCTGGTCGGTTTGATGCGGCAGGTGAAAATCCCCATTCCGGATGAATGGGACCTGAGTTTTCTGCCGCCATTCCACGCTACGCTCAACGCCCTGACGGCAGTGGTGCTGCTGATCGCCTTCTATTTCATCAAACAGAAGAACGTACGGGCGCACCAGCGGTCAATATATGTGGCTATTGGGTTGTCTGTACTATTTCTTTTATCCTATGTCGCTTATCATTTTACTACTCCCGAAACCCTTTACGGCGACCTCAACCACGACGGCAGCCTCAGTGCAGAGGAACTGGCGGCAGTGGGTACTTCACGGGTATGGTACCTCATTCTTCTGCTGAGCCATATTGCACTGGCGGCATTGATCTTACCTTTCATTCTTTTTACCTTTATACGGGCCTATACCGGGCAGGTGGAGAAACACCGCAGAATGGCCCGTTGGGTCTTTCCGGTTTGGCTTTACGTAGCCGTTACCGGCCCGATTGCCTACTTCATGCTGATGCCGTATTATCCGTAGGAGCGTTGGCGGACAGGATTAGGCCTTACTGAAAATCAGACCATTAAGTCAAATACTGAGATATGAAAACCAGGATTACAAAATATTTAAGCATACTGGCGCTGGCCTTTACCCTGAGTATAGGAACCACTACACCTGTGGAGGCACAGTGCCCGATGTGCCGTATTTCTGCTGAAAGCAATCTCAAGAACGGCGGAACGGCCGGCCGGGGGTTGAACAACGGCATCCTTTTCATGCTGGCGATGCCTTATCTGGTGGTTGGAGCCCTTGGCTTCGTATGGTGGAGAAGCAAGAGGAGAGATGAAGATGAGGAACTTGCATGACCGGCATTCTGCCGGCTTGTTGCCCTTGCGGAGAGGATGGGGCCATGCATAGGCCATTGTCCTTCTTTGAAGGCCGGCCTATTCGCTTTCAAACCCGCCATGCGAACAAGCACTATAGCCTGAACAACAGGCCGGAGCTGATGCTCATTCCCCGGTTGGTAAAGGGATAGCTGCCTTCAATCTTTTCAATCTTTTTTAGCCCCAGGAGGTACCGCCCGTCGAAAAAGAGGGCGTGGCGCCCCATCCCGATATGAAACCCTCCGCCTCCCGCCAGGGTGACGTCCCTTCGGTTGAAGTTGTCATCCAGTTGAACGGGGAAAATATTCCTGTTCCCTTCCTCCCGCTGGGTGAGCACTCCTTCCAGCGCTAATGAATAGAAGGCCCCGATGGAAAGAAAAGCCCCCAGCTCATGGCCGCCGAATTTGCCCTTGAGCAGCGCGCCTGCATCGAGGTATTCCATATCGAGTTCCGTTTCTTTTTTGATGCCTTGCGGCAATTCCTCCAGGAGGTAGCCCCGGCGCAGGTAAGATAATTCGGGCTGGAGGGCGAAGTTCTCTCCCAGGGTGATCTCCACGGCGAGGCCGGCAAGAAGGCCTACCTGGTCACTTACTTCCAGGCCTTCATAAATGTCGAAATCGGCGCGGGCAAAATGAATGCCTGCCCTCGGGCCGATGGCTACCTGGGCCTTCAGGGGGGCCATGCTCAGTAGGGAGATGGCCAATAAAAATAGTTTTTTCATGAGGGGAGGATTTTCAGAAAGATAGGAAAGAATGAGGAGAAAAAAATCAGAAGCTGGCGGGATTGTGACAGGCTAACTCAGGCAGGTTTTCTTCATGGAGGGCCAGCATGTCAGTAGGCCGCCAAATTAAAGGGTTCAATTACCGGATTGTTATATGGTTGGCAGTCAACGCCCTACCGGATCAATCAAACCATTTTGGCCATCTACTTATTTCCCGATCTCTGCCATTAAAATTTCCTTAATCAGGCCAGAAGCCTTGGCCCATTCGCGGTTGGCCGGAAATGTAAGGGTTGTTTCTCCACTATGAAAGCGGATCTCCAGGTTTTCTCCGGCGGCGAGAATCTCCAGAAGGGTAGAGAAAGGTATGCCGGTGGAGAAACGGGCGTGCCATTTGCCCTTGACTTTCTCGAGGTACATGAGTTCCGGGCCGGAAGTTTTTCCCAGTTCTTTTTCACCCGAATAGAAGGAGAGGGCGCTAATGTCCCGAAGAGGCGTTTTGGAAAACAGGGAGAATCTCAGGTCCACCTCCTCGGGTAAATTTTCTTTGTGGAGAAAGGTAAAATCAGGAATGAAGCGATCCTTTCCCGCTTTGAACTTTACCGGCTTGATGAAATAAAGGGTGCCGTTGTCCTGGTTGATGGCCTTAAGGTATTTGGAGGAACTTTGGGCATAGCCCGCCACACTGATGCTGCAGCCGATGATTAGGAACAGAAATAGTTTCAAATGCATTTTTCGATCTTTTGAGTGAAGTTTTCGGTTTCGAATTTTTGTAACAACAGGCTGCTGTCGGCGCCGGGCAGGTCAACCATGGTTACCGCCCTGAATTTACGGGCATCGATGAGGTAGCGCAGGAAGAATTTACCTTCCGGTGAGCGGGCCAGTATTTTGACTACAGGCATGCCGTCGATGCTGGCCTGTTCCCGGCGCAGTTCTTCCATCCCGGCTTTTAGCAGCAACTCCCGGGTGGTTTTCAGGGAAGCATTGTTGAAAACCGATACGAAAAGGGTATCTCCGGCCAGGCTGGCCAGTGTTTTGGAATAAAACTGTTGGTTGTTGTCCACCCAGTATTGTTGGAGGTAATTCCGGCGGTAGAGCGTATCTTCCTGTACTACCTGATATCCGGAGTCAGCGCCGAGGCAGGCATCATAGCTAAGCGCGATCTTACCTTCTTCAGGGGAGGAATTCCCGCAATAGCGGAACAGAAAGGAAGCTACGGCAAAAAGAAAGGCCATTCCGGCGATGAGAAGAAATCTGGATTTCATGAGAAGAGGATGATCGTTTTCGGGACAGGTAAAAAAAGAATTAGCCTCAGGGGCAACTGCTCGTGAGGCTAATTCTGTCAAAAAAACAGTGCGAACCTATTCGCCATATACATAAACCGTAAATTTGGCGAAAACGCCGAGGACGCTGTTGGCCTCGTAATCAACGTGGGAAATGCGGGTAATGCCGGCTTTCTTGGCAGCCGCTTCGATGCTGGCGTCGCCGGTGGCCACAATGCCCAGGATGGAAGTGGCCTCAGCAGTACCTACTTTGTTGCCAACGGGGTTGGAGGTTGCTGCGAGCGGTGCTTTGAGGTCAGTGTAGATGAAGCCGGTAAGAGGGCTTCCTACGTAGGCTCCACAACTGGAGAGCATAAAAGCAATGACCGAAATGATCAATAAGTTTTTCATGTTGGTTGAATTTGAATTGTTACAAAGGTTTCAGATGCAGCAAATTTAACCGGATTAATAAGAATAACAAATTATTCCGGTGGCCTTTATATGTTATTGAAGAGGCTTGTGTT
This sequence comes from Lewinellaceae bacterium, assembly GCA_020636315.1. Taxonomy (GTDB): domain Bacteria; phylum Bacteroidota; class Bacteroidia; order Chitinophagales; family Saprospiraceae; genus JACJXW01. The sequence goes on along the minus strand of JACJYA010000019.1, from coordinate 39,569 downwards.
TCTCATCCTGGGAAAGAGTGGTGTGCAGGCTTGCCGGGGTAGAGATTTATTCCTGCCGGTGTGCACTTGCTTCTTCCTGGTAATCGGCCTGATTTTCCTTTTTCCTGCTGCGGCGGATCCTTTCGGGTTCTTCGAAAGTTGCCCAGATGAGGGCGCCCCATCCCAGAATGAGCATTATCCCCCCGATGGGAGTGACCGGGCCGAGAAAGGTTTTGGGAATGTTAAAAATATCACTGACGGACAAGATATAAAGAGAGCCGGAGAAGAGCGTAACCCCTCCGATGAACAGCCAACCTGCCCTGGAGAGCATTGGCGTTTTTCGAAAATAGAGTAGAATACCGGTAATTAAGGTTGCCAGTGCGTGGTAGAATTGATAGCGCACCCCAATTTCAAAGGTGTTCAGGTCAGTAGAAGAAAGGATTCCGCGTAAGGCGTGGGCGCCAAAAGCGCCCAGCGCTACAGCCGTAAGTGCCATCAAACTTCCCAGCCGAAGAAAGGTTTTTCTCATAAGGAGATGTTTTTATATTTTTTCCTGCTTTATTATCGTTAACCATTATACTGAAATCGGGATAGAAATGATGCACCCCTTTGTCAACTTGCCGCCAAAAAACCGCCGGTGGGCCATCTCCATCTTAGTAGCAGTTTGTTTGTTGGGAGTAGCTACTTACAGATTGTGGTGTTATCCGTACCGGGCTGCTGATGCGGTGCCCGGAACAACGGCTGCCGTTTTCAGTTTTCCGATCGATAAAGCTAAGGATTCCGTCAGTGATTCTGTAAAAACGATTGGTTTTTTTCACGCTTTTCCGGAGCTCCAGCAGGACTATTCGGCCTTTCAGTCTTTTTTACAGCGGGGAGGAGGCGCCATCCCCGGAGATGCAGAGTGGATGGTTCAGAATCTGGGCTCGGGGCAGTTGGCTTTATCTCTTGCTGTTGAAGCTCCTTCTTTTCCTCTGGAGGAGGCGCTTTCACCCTATAAAAGTGAGACCACCTTTTTTCGGGGGCAGCCCATCTGGCGGCTTTCTTCCCCGGAAGGCACCATGCTCTCCCTGGCCCGCTACCGCAACTTACTACTGCTCGGGCGCCTGCCGTTACAAGTGGAAGCCTGTATTACGGAGCTGAAGGAAGGGATTTCGGAATGGGGGGTTCCATCGTCCGGAATGGGGCGCAACTTATATCTTCGGGTCGATAACCTGACGGGGTTGGGTTCGGGTATCTGGGCGCCGCCTCTGCAGGATGCGCTTCGACAGTTCGAAGGGTTTTGTGAAGGGCTAAACCTGTCTTTTGAAAAGAACGGGGATACGCTCGATATCCGGGGCGCTGTGGAAAGCCGCCGGTTCCTTTCTCCTCATCCTGCCGGTGAGGTATCGGACGGTATCCTGCTGAATTATCTGCCTGATAACCTGGCCTGGTGCTTTCGCAAACCGCTGGACAGCTTTTCAAGAAGAACTGATTCCGGCCCCGGCCATTTTCTGGCTTCCTGGGCCGGGCCGGAAATGGCCTTTGCCTCTATGGCGCTGCCCGGAAATGAAGAAGATAACCGTTTTTTGCTGCTTTCTATCCGCCAGGATACGGATGCCCAGAGTCATATCGACAGCCTGGCGCGAGAGCTGGGTGCACTGGAATCCTATGATTTTCAGTCTTTTAAGGTTGTCCGGCTGAGAGCCGACAGCCTCCTTTTTCCTCTGGGGGTGAATATGGCCAATCCCTATTGTACTATTCTGGGGGACTATGCCGCCTTTTCCACCTCAAAGGTAGTAACAGAACAACTGGCCCGCAGCCTGCTGGCCGGCAAAGCCCTGGTTCAGCAGGAATCCTTCCTGAGGTTGTGGGCCAGCCTGCAGCCCAGGCGCAATTCTTTATGGGCCTACATCAATACGGACCTGCTGCGCCTTCGCTTGCCGGCATACCTGCAACAATACAGAGAGCCTATCGCCAGCATCATCAACCCTTTCGGAGCGCTGATGGTCACTGTTGAACCGGACGGCAGCCTGTGTGGAAGGATATTGCCCAAAGACAGCGGAAAGCCCGGCCACTCTTCCGGAATGGCATGGATCGCCTCTCTGGATACGGTTGCCGCAACGGCGGTCTATCCTTTTCCGGCGGATGGGCAGGGGCAGGATTTTCTCATTCAGGACGCGGCGCACGCTCTTTACCTGATCTCAGAGAAGGGAGAGCGCCTGTGGAAAAAGAACCTGGACGGCCCCATCGTAGGGCACATTTCCAGCCTGCCTTCCAGGCGATATGTCCGCCAGCAGGTAGCCTTTGCTACGCCTTCCCGGATATATGTAATGAACGATAGAGGCCGGCTGCCGGCCAATTTCCCTCTGGAACTGCCTTCACCGGCGAGCAGCCCTTTGCTCGTTGTGGATTTCGAAGGCCAGCAGCGCTACCATTTTTTTATCGCCTGTGAAAACGGTAAGATCTATGGCTTTGATCACCGCGGGCTCCCTCTGAACGGCTGGAGCCCTCAGGAAGAACTGGACAGCCTTGTCCGCCAGCCGATGATTCATTTTCAAAAAGACAACAAAGATTATCTGCTGGCATTGAGTGAGGCGGGCACTCTGCATGTTTTTGCCCGGGATGGCGCCTATCGCTTCCCTCCGGTACAGACCGGCGCCAGTTTTCTCTCTCCTCCTTTCTACCAGGCAGAGGGGGAACTGGAGCGCATTGCCATGGGCGATAGCCGGGGGTTGGGGCATATCGTCAATTTAGAGGGCAACTATTTTCGGCTGAAATTGATGCCCGAACTGAAGGAAGGAGCCCGTTTTCTTTTTGTTGACCTGGTTGGAGATGAGCGCAAAGATTACCTGGCTTACCGGAAAGAGGAGATTGTGAGCCGTTATTATGAAGGCTTAAAATTTGTCACCCATTTTTCCGAAAGGATGGAGATGCCGGTAGATACCGCTTTCCTCTTTTCAGTTTCCGGAAAGGAAACCATTGGCCTTTTGCACCGGGAGAGCCGGAAGGTATCCTTACTGGATGATTCCGGAGCGATACTGCCCGGTTTTCCCCTGGCAGGCGATGTGCCTTTCGCCCTCTCACCCCAGCCAGATGATAGGCAAATGGCCGTTATCGGTTATGGAGCAAGCATTTATGCATATCGCCTTTACTAGCCAATTGCCAAATTCGTTGCCAGGCCGATTAGAAATTCCGGTAAATCTTCTCATCTTTGTCCTGTTGAACCCAATTATGACACAGTTCTGTCTTTTACAGAAAACAAATACCGGGATTCCAACGTATCTCCAAAGACAAGGGCGTTGAAAAAAGTGCTTTGGGTTCAACCTGATTAACAACCGGGGTGATTGCTCCCTTATAGCTGATATGATGTCCGGAGCCCTCCGGTTTCTTAATAATTTTGGATATCCCTTCGAATTATCGCCCTGATAAGGTGGCTTTGGGCCATTCACCGCGTCTTAAGGCATAGTTGAAAAAAAGAGTCGAATGGCGATTTGGATTGGATTTTTCGCATTGGTATTTATTTTGCTTGCTCTTGACCTGGGAGTTTTCAACAAGAACCCTCATGCCATAACTACCCGGGAAGCTATGGGGTGGACCGCCCTGTGGGTCTCTCTTTCACTTCTGTTCGGCGTTTTTGTTTTTTTCGCTTACCAGGAGGGGTGGGTGTCCAACGACGACGGGCTCAGCGGACAAGCAGCTGTATTGAAATACCTTACGGGATATCTGGTGGAGCAGTCGCTGAGCATGGACAATATTTTTGTCATCGCCATGATCTTCGCCTATTTTAAAGTGCCTCGCCAGTATCAGCACCGCGTCCTTTTCTGGGGTATTCTGGGCGCACTCTTTTTTCGGGGCCTGATGATCGGACTGGGGGTGGTGCTCATCAAAAAATTTGCCTGGCTTACCTATGTATTCGGAGCATTCCTGTTGTACTCCGCCTATAAAATGTGGGCCACTCACGAAGGGGTGCACCCCAATAAGAACCCGGTCATCAAGTGGGTCAAGCGCTTCTTCCCCGTAACTAAAAATTTTGAAAAAGAACATTTCTTCGTTCGCAGGAAACACATTCTGGCCGCCACTCCGCTTTTCGTCGCCCTCATTGTAGTGGAAACTACCGACGTCATGTTCGCCTTTGACAGCATACCCGCCATATTTGCCATTACTACGGACCCGTTTCTGGTTTTTACTTCCAACATCTTTGCCATACTGGGCCTGAGGTCCATGTATTTCGTCCTGGCATCTATCATCGACAAGTTTCGTTATCTGCAGCACGCCCTGGTCTTTATCCTGGCCTATGTAGGAGTAAAGATGTTGCTGGTCCACCATGTAGAAATACCCGAATGGCTGTCCCTTGCAGTCATCGCCCTGTCCCTGTGCATTGGTGTTGTGGCTTCTGTGTGGCGGAAAAGCAGTGCTGAAACTCCCACCGATGCGGAATTGAAAGCCGAAGAAGGGAAGAATGGGGAACACTCCCTTTCGGGCAAGGAGCCGAAAAAACAATTAGGAAAATCAGAGATCCGTGCTGGTTCCTGACGGTAAAGAATTTAGAGAACAAAAAAGAACAAACGGAATCAGTGTTTTCTTTCCCTGATTTTTTCACTTCCTCGAATGCAACGCGACCCGATTGCCTTCCGTATCTTTTATGACTGCCATGAAACCATGATCTTCGGATATCTGTGTCCTCGGAACGAGTATTTCTCCGCCATTGGGCTCTACCCGGGCCAGTTCGTTGCTCAGGTCGCCGGAAGGAGCGGTGAAGTACACCAGTGTACCGTCCATTGACGGCTTGTAAGCCTCCTTGTGATAGATCAGGGTGCCCGGAGACCCGATGCCATCTTCTACAGAAGGGAACCACGCCATATCCAGCGGGCCCATCTGGTGCCGTTCCATTTTATAACCCAGTACGGCTTCATAAAACCGGATGGCTCTTTCCATATCGCTGGTGGGGATCTCAAACCAGCCTACAACGTTTTTATCCATTGTTAAATGTTTTGTTGGTTGTTGAAAGATAATAATTTCAAATTCGAATGATGTCTTTAACCACACCCCAGATATTAAATGAGGTATCCGGTTCGATCTCAAGTATGCCTTCGTCCCATTCAAGGGCCGGTAGTTCATCCCTGATGATCAACCGGCGGATGATGAATTCTCCTTCCAGATAGGCAATAATGACGTCTTTGTTCCGGGGGCTGGCCTGCCGGTCAACAATGACGATATCTCCGGCAGTATAGCCCGACCCGGACAGGCTGTCATCATTTAATTGAATGAAGAAGGTATGGGCCGGGTTCCGGATAAGGGCCCGGCTAAGATCAAGGCGCATGAAGCTGAACTCCTCTCCCGGAATGGGAAAAGTCGGATGGCCCTCTCCGCTCAGTTGCATGTAGGGGGTCATGTCGCTGAGGCCGGCTACCGGGACTGTCTGAAATTCTTCGAAAACAAATGTTTGTGCCATTTTCAAAAATTTGTTTATTTTCTACAATATTAAATACAATTTGTTTTAAAAACAACGATGAGCCGGTTTTTTTTCAGGAAAGCTGCGATGGGGAGGAGGAACGGGGTGGTGGCGCAGCAAAAGGGGCCGTAGAAAAATAGCCGTATCAAACCTGCCTACCTGCCGGTGAGGCAGGCAGGTGGGGAAGTTATTCTTCGCCGGGCCCTAAACATACTTTTTTTTACCCCAAAGGGCATTTGCAGTGCCCATTTTTATTCAGGCTTCGATAAAAGTCTTTTTTTTGTGGTGGAATGGCAACAGGCGAACATGAAATTGGGAAGAAAAACCGTTTTTCAACAGGAAATCCAAAAAATAAACCAATGGCATTAACAGAAACCTCCATTGCCCGGAAGGCGGCAGACAATATTCGCATTCTTTCTGCGGCTATGCCGGAACGAGCCAATTCGGGCCATCCCGGTGGTGCTATGGGCGGCGCAGATTACATCCATATTCTTTTCACCGAATTTATGGAATTCGACCCCGAAGAGCCTCAGTGGCCATTTCGGGACCGCTTTTTCCTGGACCCCGGGCACATGTCTCCGATGTTGTATTCCATTCTGCACCTGTTTGGCCATTACAGCAAAGAGGACCTGATGAATTTCCGGCAATGGGGTAGCCCTACTCCCGGCCACCCGGAGCTGGATGTAAGCCGGGGTGTGGAGAACACCTCGGGGCCTTTGGGGCAGGGGCATACTTTTGCCATTGGCAGTGCTATCGCCGAGCGGTTTTTGTCCGCCCGCTTTGGCGAAGTAACTGAGCACAAGGCCTACATTTACATCTCCGACGGAGGGATACAGGAAGAAGTTTCCCAGGGCGCCGGGCGCATCGCCGGTTTTCTGGGGCTGGGCAATGTCATCATGTTCTATGACTCCAATGACATTCAGCTGTCTTCCGAGGTCTCCGTTGTTATGGATGAAGACACGGCAAAGAAATACGAGGCCTGGGGCTGGCACGTGCAAACGATCGATGGCAATGACGAGGGGGCCATCCGGCGCGCCCTCCGGGCGGCAGTGGCCGAAACCGGAAAACCATCCCTCATTATCGGAAAAACCATCATGGGCAAAGGAGCTGTGACGGATGACGGCGAGTCTTTCGAACGTGAAGTAGAGACCCACGGGCAGCCTTTGAGCAAAGCCGGCGCTTCCTTTGAAAAGACTATCCTTAACCTGGGGGGCGACCCCAAAGACCCTTTCCGCGTTTTTCCGGAAGTGGCGGAGTACTATGCAAAAGCCAGGAGAGACAAAACCGAAGCGGCCAACCGCCGTCGCAGCCGGTTCGCCGAATGGCAGCAGGCCAATCCTGAACAGGCGGCCAAGCTGCAACGTTTTCTGAACCGGGAACTTCCTGAGTTCGATTTCGGCAGCATACCGCAGAAAGAGGGTGCCGCCACCCGAAATGCTTCCGGCGCTGTCCTTTCCTATCTGGCTGACAAGCTGGAGAATATGATCGTTGCCTCGGCTGATTTATCCAACAGCGATAAAACAGACGCGTTCCTCAAAAAGACAAAGCCTTTTGCCCGGGGGGATTTCAGCGGCTCCTTCCTCCAGGCGGGTGTTTCCGAACTCACTATGGCGGGGCTGGCCACCGGCATGGCCCTGCACGGCGGGGTGATCCCTGCCTGCGCCACCTTTTTTGTCTTTTCCGATTTCATGAAACCGGCCATTCGGCTGGCAGCTCTGATGGAGCAGCCGGTGATCTTCATCTGGACGCATGATGCTTTCCGGGTAGGAGAGGATGGCCCTACCCATCAGCCTGTGGAGCAGGAGGCGCAGATCCGGCTGCTGGAAAAGTTGCATACGCACTCCGGGCGGAATGGTTTCCTTGCCCTCCGTCCCGCCGATTCTGATGAAACGACCGCCTGCTGGCAACTGGCGCTGGAAAACAGCCACGGGCCGAGCGGCCTGATCCTATCCCGGCAGAATATTCCCAGCCTTCCCGCCAAAGCCGGTTCCACCCGTTTTGCAGATGCACAACAGGCCAGCAAAGGCGCCTATATCGTTCAGGAAGCCAAAGGCGGCCAGCCCGATATCGTTTTGGTGGGCAATGGCTCTGAAGTGGCTACCCTGCTGGAAGGCGCGGAGCTGTTGAGGGAAAAGAAGAAACTGAAAGTTCGCGTTGTTTCTGCCCCTTCTGAAGGCCTTTTTCGCAATCAGCCGCTGGATTACCAGTGGGAGGTACTGCCACCCGATGTGCCCACCATGGGCCTGACGGCCGGCCTGCCTGTCACTCTGGAAGGGTTGGCCGGGCCGCTGGGCATGGTGGTAGGGCTCACCCATTTCGGTTATTCTGCCCCCTATACCGTGCTGGATGAGAAACTGGGATATACGGGTAAGAATGTTTATGAAAAGGCTGTGGAGTATTTGAAGGATTTCGAAGATTAGAATCGCTTAACCTGCCGGGTTTTGCGGTAGGGGGGCTGTTGGAAAACCCGGGAGGTTAAGAAACCATAGCCTTACCTCCTGAAGATCACTTACTAACCTCGTAATTCGGCTCCTGCTCCGCATCCGCCGGGGTGATCAGCACAAAATCGAAGTTTTCCGCCAGAAACTTAACCTTGTTCAGTTCCGGCCCTTCGCGCAGGCAGAGGGAGCCGCTGTCCAGCCGTTCTTTCAGCGGCTTTAGCTCGATCAAGGCCCATTCGTCCTTTTTGCCCATCATCCGGAAGGCAGCGGCCGGGCCGCCGGGGCGTTCCTTCACAGCATCGGATAGGGCGCCGTCTTCGTAATAATAGCGGGACAAGGTGTATATGTGGCAGGAGCGGCTGTCATTGGTTCTGGCTAGTTCGTACACCAGGTTGCCTACATCGTATACCCCAAACTCATAACCCCTGGCGGCGTGGAGCGCTCCGATCTTGACGAATACCTTCGGTTTTTTTTCTCTGAACTTTTCGTAATTGGCCAGGAAGTTCTGCCTGATGTAACTGATGCGGTGAGCGTGAGAGTATCCGCCGCGGTAGTCGTTGCGGTCGTATATGTCCCAGGTTTTCCGCAGTGCGGTTATGATGCCCTGGGCTTCAGTGTCTTCCGGGCCGAAGTAGCTGAATAAAAGGGAAGTTATGGGGTGCTCAGTTAACTCTTTAAACATCCGGTACCCTTTGATGCCTTCATCATCTTTTTGCTGGAGGTGGCTGAACAGGGAATCGAATGCTACCTTCGCCGCTTCGATCTCCGCATGATCCGGACGGCCTTCCGCCAGGTGTAAAAGCTCGGCACTCAGCATGGGCGGGGAATAGACGAATTCCTGGTCCAGTCCCCATAGCTGAAAGCCAAGGTTGGTGGCTGCGGCCAGAAATTGGGCATCCTCTACGCCGTCAAAAAAGGGGATGGGCGTGTCGTAACGGGAAGTGTAATACGTGTTCAGCTCTCTGAGCCGGGCGGCGGTTTTTTCCGGTTCAGCGGACAGCCGCTGAAGGATGCGGGCGGAATAGGGGCCTACTTCTACCGCAAAATGCCGGTAAGCACACCGTTGCAGCCAGGGGAGCAGTGCCTTTGTGAGGTGAGACAACTGCCGGGAATAATGGTATTCCCCCAGTACCGTAAACTGCGAATGGGCGATGGCCTCTTTCAACCGGCCTGCCCCCGGCCCGTTGAGCCGGCCGTTTTCTATTGAGAAATGGTGGGTGAAAGGTTGCAGGTAAGCGGAAGTGAACGTATCGCACGCCGGCGCCTGCGCCCGGGCGGTAAATGAGGAAAGCATCATCAGTAGAAAACAGTAATATTTCATTTTTTTAGTTTTGATCTGCCGGTAAGATGAGCCGGAAGGCCTGGTTCAGAAAAAAAAGAGGACGAACACCCGGAAATGAAGTATATCCGGGAGGAGGCGCAGGAAATCCCGGTTTTTAACGGAGTGATGTAATTAAGTGAGGTATTGGTGTAAAAAACTGGGGCCTTGCGGGGAGAATGCCTACCTTTCCATTCATGAAACCGAGTAAACGCACTCTCTGGCATATTGCTGCCTGGGCCCTTTACCTGCTTTATCAGGAAATGGAGGAGTTTATCCGGGAAGGCTGGGAGGATAAGGACCTGGCCTATTTTTTCTCGATGAGTATTACCCGCATCCTCATTTTCTATCTTTTCTACAGCCTGATATGGCCTCGTTTTCTGCAGGCCGGCCGCTGGCCCTTACTCTTACTGCTGGCTCCGCTGGGTATTCTTCTGTTCCCTGCTCTGCGTTATGCGATCGAGGAGGTGGCTTATCCGGCTTTATTGGGTTTTGGCAACTACAAAGACCCAACTGTGGCCTCTTATTTGCGGGACAACCTTTTCTGGCGGGCGCTCCCCATCACGGCCGCCAGCCTCATTGTTTACCTGTTGGAGCAGCGTTGGGAAGCACAGCGCCGGCACCGGGAACTGCTCAAAGAAAAAACAGCTTCCGAACTGGCTTTCCTGCGCAGCCAGCTCAATCCGCACTTCCTGTTCAACACCCTCAGCTACCTGCACACGGAAGCTATTCGCGTGAGCCCCGCCCTGGCGGATACGGTCCTGGAGCTTTCTGACATGCTCCGCTATTCCTTGCACAGTGCACGCAAGGAGAGGGCGCCAATAGATGAAGAGGTCCGGCTGGTGCACAACTATTTGGCCATTTTTGAGAAGCGCTTCAAGGGCCGTTTTTTCGTGCAGTTCACGGCCCAGGGGCAGGCGCTTTCCCAAAAGGTGGAGCCTCTGTTACTGATCCCTTTTTTTGAGAACGCTTTCAAGCACGGCCTTACTTCTGACCCGGAGCGGCCGGCCCGTTTCCGGCTGAAAGTGGAGCCAGGGCGCATGCATTTCAGCAGTTTCAACTACATACGGGCGAAAGAAAAAGATGCGGCAGGGGGTATAGGGCTGGAAAATGTGAAGCGCCGGCTGGAGTTATGTTATCCGGGCCGATATAATTTGGCCATCGTGGAAAATAAAGATACTTTTAAGGTTGACCTAAAGCTAAAACTATGAGCCACCCGCTGCCGTGCCTGGCCGTTGATGATGAACCTCATGCGTTGGAATTGCTGGCCCTCTATATTGAAAAGACACCATTTCTGGAACTGGCAAAAGCAACCACTTCACCCCTGGAAGCCCTGGACTGGCTGCAACGGGGCAAGGCCAGCCTGCTCTTCCTGGATATTCAGATGGACGAGTTGACCGGGATACAACTGCTGGATATCGCCGGTAAGGCCTGCCCTGTGATCCTGACTACCGCCTATTCCGAATACGCACTGAAGGGATACGAATATCAGGTGGCCGATTACCTGCTGAAGCCCTTTTCTTTTGAGCGTTTTCTAAAGGCGGCCAGCCGGGCGCGCCGACAAATCACGGCAAAACCGGCGGAATTGCCCTCCGCTGTCGGTATTTCGGCTTCTCCGCCAGCTTTCCTCTTTGTCAAGGGAGACGCCAAGAACAGATACCATCGCCTGCACCTCGATGAAATATGCTACATTGAAAGCCTGCGCAATTACGTGCGCTATATATGTGAGGATAAAAAAGTGGTTTCCCTGCAGAGCCTCAAAACCCTGGAAGACAACCTGCCTGCTGAGCAGTTTGTGCGCATCCACAAATCCTATATTGTCAACCTGCGGCATGTCAGCAGGGTGGAAGGGCATTCCGTTCTGCTGCAGGAGAAACGCCTGCCGGTGGGCAGCAGCTATCGCCGGCGCTTTTACGAGCTGATCGAGCAACATCTGCAGGGCGGTGAAAAATGACTCCACCGGGAACCCTTTGCCCCAATCGCAATGGTATAGCTTCAAGAGCTGCTTTCACCACTAATTATTTTATGACACATAAAAAAATACAAAAAAAATTTCACTACAGGTTTTTTTTCACTATATTGCTTTAACGTTTAAGCAAAAGATAAAGAAACAAACTCCCGGAGAAAATATTTTTAACTAAAGCAGAGTATCGGCTATTATTCACGAAGTATGAGCCTGGCGTGAACAGAGATGGAAAAAAGGGGGAGGAGGGGTAAACCAAAGTATTGGCGGCCCCCTATGACAAGGTAGAGGAGGTTTTTCTTTTGCCTTGTTTGCTTAAACGTTTAAGCAAACAAGGCGATATTATAAACATTAACCATCACTACTTATTATGAAACTGACAACAAAACAAAACATTAGACTGCCAGATGGCTGCAGGCTGGCTTTATATGCTTTGGTATTGCAGCTGTTGATGGCCACGAACCTGGCTGCGCACATTAATGCTACAGCTGTGGCGAGCGAGGACAATTTGCTGCAAAGCGAGGCAAAAACAATTACAGGGAAAGTTACTGCCCCGGACAGCCCCGAGGGCCTGCCGGGCGTGAATGTGATCGTCAAAGGAACCAGCATGGGAACGGTAACGGATGTCAACGGTATTTTCTCCATTGATGTGCCTTCGGAAGAATCAGTGCTGGTTTTTAAGTTCATAGGTTACAGGACTGTAGAAATTACGGTGGGGAGCCAATCTGTTATCAATGTAGTTCTGGCACAGGATGCTCAGGCCCTGGACGAAGTGGTAGTGGTTGGGTATGGATATGTAAAAAAGAGTGACCTGACCGGCTCGGTCACCCAGGTTGGAGCAGAGAAAGTTTCTGAATTCCCTACTTTTGAGGTGTCACAGGCGCTGAAAGGGCGCGCGGCCGGGGTACAGGTGTCGCAGAACTCGGGCAGGCCGGGTGGGCGCATTCAGGTGAGGGTCAGAGGAAACAATTCTATGATCGGAAGCAACGAGCCGCTTTATGTGGTCGATGGGTATCCGATCACCGGAGATATCTCTTTTCTGAATCCGTCGGACATTGCCTCCATAGACATTTTGAAAGACGCTTCGGCAACTGCTATTTATGGGTCCCGAGGGGCCAATGGGGTAGTGATCGTTACTACCAAAAGGGGCAGCCAGAACCAGGCCGGCCGGATCAGCGTAGAAACCTATTTTGGAGCTCAGGAGGTCATTGGCAGGTTTGACCTGTTAAAGGCTCCGGAATATGCGGTCCTGGTTAATGACTTTCTGGAAAATAACGGGCAAACGCCTTTCTTTACCAGCATCCCGACTGAACCCGGTACGGATTGGCAGGATGTGATCTTCCGCACGGCCAGGCTACAAAATCATACCATTACGTTTTCTAAAGGAAGCGATAAAACGAACTATTCCCTTTCCGGTAATTTTTTCGAGCAGGAAGGGGTGATCATCAGCACAGGAGTGCAGAGAGCATCCGTCCGCTTTAACATGGATTCGGAAATAAATGATTTTGTTAAGATCGGAACCAACCTGAACCTGACCCGGAGCGCTGTCGATTACCAGACCGTTGACAATGGGCACTTTGGCCAGAATATTTACTCCGGGGCCATATCCGCTCCTCCAACCTTGCCCGTTTACGACGAAGATGGGGTGCCGACCAACCTCTCTCAGATCTATACGTTTCTGGACCCCAGTACGCGAAATCCCATGTATTTTGCCAACCGCAAGGACAAAAGAGTGCTGAATACCTTTATCGGCAATGCCTATATTGACTTTGCCATTGCCAGAGGGCTATCCTTTAAGACCATTTGGGGTACGGATTTCAACATGCGCGCCAATGAAGGGTTTACTCCGATCATCTATCCCGGAGAAAGAGGCTCTGCTTCGGAATCCAGGTCGGAGAGTTACTCCTGGCTGAACGAAAACCTTCTTACCTACAAACCTACGCTCGGCGGATCTAATGACCTCAGTGTTGTGGCTGGATTTACAGTTCAGAAATTTACTTCCAAGGACCTGGGGATCGGAGTAAATGGTTTTAGCAATAATACCACTGAGAACTATGACCTCGGAGCAGCGGAAACAGTGGAAACGCCTTCTTCGGGATATAACGAATGGTCTCTTGCCTCTGCGCTTGGGCGCGTAAACTATACCCTCAACGGCAAATACCTGTTTACCGCCAGCATCCGGGCCGATGGTTCCTCCCGCTTTGCCCCCGGTAATAAATGGAGTTATTTCCCTTCGGGGGCCTTTGCCTGGAGGGTTTCCGACGAGCCGTTCCTTGTCGGCAACCGGGTGATCGGCAATTTGAAACTGCGGGCCAGCTATGGCATCACGGGTAACCAGGGGATCAATTCTTACCAGACCCTCAACCGGCTGACCTCTACAATTGCTGTTTATGGCAACGGAGGAGAAGTGGTCGGCTTTGTACCGGCGGCCATTGCCAACCCCGACCTCAAATGGGAAACTACCGAACAACTCGATGTTGGGTTCGACCTGGGCCTGATCGGCAACCGCTACCGCTTTACTTTTGACTATTATATCAAAAACACCAAAGACCTGCTGGCGTCTGTCCCGCTTCCTCCTTCGGTAGGCTTTGGTTCGATATTGAGAAATATCGGCGCCATTAAAAACTCAGGTGTAGAGTTGAGCCTGGATGCCGATGTTCTGGTCGGAGCCTTCCAGTGGAATGCCTATGGGCAAATTTCATTCAATAAAAATGAAGTGGTTAGCCTGGCCGGCGGAGATGATGTGTTGGGAGATGGCCTGGGACAACCCTTTGTGGCCCCGTTGAATATTGCCCGCGAAGGTGAACCTTTCGGAATGTTCTACGGCCTCGAAGAAGATGGCCTCGATGAAGAGGGCTTTATTAAATACGTCGATCAGAACGGGGATGAAGTGATCAACACCCAGGACCGGGTTATTATCGGTAACCCCTATCCGGATTTCCTGTTCGGTTTCGGATCCAATTTCTCTTTCAAAAATTTTGACCTGAATATCTTCTTTGAGGGCTCTCAGGGGAACGACATTTTCTTCGCCACTGCCGGAACCCAATTGAGCTCTTTCAACAGAGGGCAAAATCAGTTTGCCGAGCTGTTTGGCAATTACTGGACACCGGACAAACCGGACCCCAATGCGCTGTATCCGAAACCCAGCAGCGCCACTCAGGTAACCGTATCCGAACGTTTCATTGAAGATGGTTCTTACCTGCGCCTTAAATCACTGCGCCTGAGCTACAGTCTGCCGACGGAAGCCCTCGGAGTTTCTTCCTGGCTGAAATCAGCACAGGTTTACTTTTCTGCCATCAACCTGCTGACCATTACAAATTACCCCGGCCTCGACCCGGACGTTAACACGCGTGGGACTGACAGCCAGAATGTGGGGTCCAGGTTGATCATCGGAGTAGATGAAAGCGGCTATCCCAGCTCGAAAACTTATGCAGTAGGTTTAAAATTTGGTTTCTAAAAATTTAAAGACGATGAGAAATTTAATCTTCATATTAATTCCAATATTTGTTTTTTCATCCTGTGAAGAGTTCCTGAAGGAAGACCCTAAAAGCTTTATTTCAGCAGCCAATTTTTACGAAAACGAATCGGATGCAAAGGCTGCAATAGCCGGCGCTTATGCCTCTCTTGGAAATGAATACTACGGGCCGGCCCTTGGAATGTACGCCTTCATGGTACTGCATAGTGGTGCAGCAGACGGCAGGGGGTCGCAGGCTCCGATCACCATTTACGACCAGGTGCTCAACCAGGTAAATATCGGCCGGATCGGAGATCTCTGGGGAAGAATGTACACCGCGATCAACCGGGCGAATGCCGTCCTCGACAATGTCCCTGATATTGAAATGGATGGAGCGCTAAAAACCAGGATACTGGCCGAGGCCCGTTTTTTAAGGGCCAATACCTATTTTGAGCTGGTCAGAGGCTGGGGGCCGGTCCCGTTGCGCCTGACGGAAACCAAAGGCGTGGATGAAGTCGGGGCTCCCAGAGCATCCGAGGACGAAGTCTATGCACAAATAATTTCGGATGCTCAGGCAGCAGCTCAGGATCTGCCGGAGGTGAGCCCTGAAGGGCCGGGCCGGGCTTCCAGGTGGGCGGCAAAAATGTTGCTGGCGCAGGTTTATCTGACCCGCGAACAATGGGCTCAGGCCCGGGACCTGGCGGAAGAAGTGATCAACAGCGGGCAGTTTTCTCTGGTCCTGGTCAGTGAACCCGATGATTTTTATCAGATTTTCCGTTCTGAGACCAATTCTGAGGACATCATGTCCGTTCAGCATTCCTCGAACTCACAATCCGAGCTTTGCAACTTCCTCCACCGCACCAATATCCCGGTTTACAATCCGCAGGGAAGTGGTTTTTTTGCCTGGTTGCCCATCCAGAACTCCTATATCGGTGATAGCTGGGATGATAATGACCTGAGAAAAGCATTTAATCTCTATACGGAATATGTCGATGAGAACGGAGAGGTAACCCCCCTTCCGGAGGCCACGCCGATCCTGTTCAAAAAATTCATTGATACCCCGGATGGTATGCAAACCTACGGCGTACCCATTTTCCGCTATACGGAAGCCTTCCTGATCTACGCGGAAGCTGCCAGCCAGGCGGAAGGCGGCCCCTCTGCTCTCGCACTGGAACGCCTGAATATGATCAAGAGAAGGGGTTACGGTTACGACCCGTTTTCCGCTTCTCCGGTTGACTATTCCTCCGGGATGAGCCAGGAGGCGTTCCGGGATGCCGTACTTAAAGAAAGGGATTACGAATTCCTGCTGGAAAGAAGGCGCTGGTGGGACCTCAAGCGGACCGGCAAAGTGATGGAATACTTCTCATCTATCGGCCGGACCTTCATTCCCGAAAGGCTGCTTTGGCCGCTTCCGGAAAATGAGATTAATACCAACCCGGCACTCGGCCCTGGTGACCAGAACCCCGGATACTAAGGGGGCCCGTTTTGCAATTGATTCCTTTATGCCTGATTGAACTAGCGAGTGAAGTGAGGCAGGTTTGAGTTTGGCCTGCCTCCGCTTTTGGCTTCCTTCGCCCTTAACAGCAGGCCGTCTCAAAAGTAAGGATCTGAAGCGGGGTGCAAAATAATGTCCCGCTGCCCGTCCCAGCCCCTCTAACTCCCCGAAGGGGAGAACCGGACGGGCAGCTAATGCAGAATATTATTTTGAGGCAAAATTTTGATTTACTCTTTTGAGACAGCCTTCTGTTGGGCGCTTACCATGTACATTATGACAGAAAAGCAAAACAACTATGACATCGTAGTAGTGGGCGGCACCCCGGCCGGCATCATTTCTGCTGTTGCCGCCGCACGCCTGGGGGCTACCGTAGCGCTGGTGGAATACCACGATCATATAGGAGGAATGTCAACGAGCGGCCTGGGAAAAAGCGATATTGAAAATAAGGACGCCATTTCCGGCCTGTTTCGCGAATTCACCTCTCGGGTGCGCGAATACTATACCAACAAATACGGAGAAGGTTCGAAAAATGTAGAATTGTGCCGGGACGGATATTATTACGAACCTTCTGTGGCGGAGAGGGTCTTTAATGAAATGATCGGGGAGGAAAAAAGCATCAGCCTTCTGCCGGGGTATCAGATAGAAAGCGCCCGGACGGAATCGGAGGTGCTCGTGGAGGCGGGGTTTAAAAACCGCCGCAACAAAGCTTCCCTGAAGTTGCAGGCCCAAGTATTCATCGATGCCACCTACGAAGGCGACCTTTACGCATTGGCAGGCGCAGATTACCACCTGGGCCGGGAGGGTAGAGAAGTTTTTGGCGAACCGCATGCCGGCAAGATCTTTTTCGACCACAACGAACACATCATCCTGCCCGGCAGTACCGGCGAAGGCGACGACAACCTTCCTGCCTACACCTACCGGTTATGCCTGACTGATGACCCGGAAAACAGCTATGTGCTGAAAGAACCGCCCTCCGGTTATGAGCGCGAAAATTATACCGCCTATTTGAGTGACCTGAAGGAAGGAAGGCTGGGGGGGCCCAAGGAACTCAGAGAAGGCCATGGGTATTATCCGGCTCATTTTAATACCATGCTCCGGGTATTTTCTTTTGCGGAAATTCCCAATCGCAAGTACGATGTCAATATCAACCCCCGGGCGCTGGGGTTCCCTTTCCCCGAAGAGAACCGGGATTATGTCGAAGCGGACTGGGAACAGAGGGAGCGCGTTTTTCAACGGCACCGCGAATTGGTTTTGGGCTTGTTGTATTTTGTCCAGAACGATCCGGAAGTTCCTGCGGAACACCGGAAAATGGCAAATGAATATCACCTCCCTCTTGATGAATTTACCGATAACGGCCATTTCCCGTGGCAGTTGTACGTCCGGGAAGCAAGAAGGCTGAAAGGTAAATATATCCTGACGGAAAATGACCTGAACCGCCCCAATGCCGAAAGCCGGTCCGCTGTTTTCCCGGACAGTATCATAGCAGGGGAATTTCCAATCGACAGTTTTCCGGTAACCAGAGAATCGAGCTCCGGAAAAGAGGTTCTGGAAGGCTATATCTGCCTTCTGGAAATATTACCCTATCAGGTTCCGCTTCGGATAATGCTTCCCGAAAAGATCGGCCAGCTTATTGTTCCGGTTGCCGCCTCTACCTCCCATGTGGCCTATTCCACTATCCGGATGGAACCGCAATGGATGGGCATGGGACAGGCGGCGGGGACACTGGCCCAACTGGCCGTAAGCCTCCAGCGAAAAGCAGAGGAAGTTCCCGTTTCCCTGCTGCAACAGGCGCTTCTCGAAAACGGGCAGGTGCTGACGCTGTTCGATGATCTCGATCCCGGTGATAAAGCCTGCCGGGCGGCCCAGTTCTGGGGCACTCGGGGCTTTTTTCCTGCTTATACGGCAGCTCTCCGAAAGCCTCTCCAAAAAGAAGTCCTCGAACACTGGCTGGAAATTTTTCTTGCGGAAACAGGGAGAAGTTCAGGAAGCAGAGTCTGGGAAGAGGAAAACCTGACTCATGCCGGCTTTGGCCGCCTGATCCGGAACCTGGAAGAAGAAACCGGAATCTCAGGCTCTGCAAAAATGGAGCCTCTCGATTGGAAGTACGGCTCCGGCGGCCCCTATAGCCCGGTATTGAGGGGCGAGGCCTGTATGGCTTTTTTCCAATTGTACGTTATTCTGACGAAGGAACTGAACGTTAACGTTCAAGATACCAGCGGGTTATGAGGAAGAAGCAAGACTTTGGACTGGTGATTTACGGAAGTTGTTCCGCCGGAATCGCCTGCGGGATTCGGGCGGCTCGCGAGGGGCTAAATGTACTTCTGGTCGTCCATACGCCTCACCTGGGGGGAATGTTAACGAGTGGGCTTTGTGTCTGGGACACCCAATACGAAGGGAGCCGTGCTCCGGTATATGATGAACTTCGACAAAACCTTTTCAACTACTATTTTACCACCTATGGCGAGGATTCAAGCCAGTACCGGCTGGCATTGCCGGGGAAACAAGGACACAACAATGGGAATTTTGAACCCAAAGTGGCCCGGGAAATAATAGAACGGATGGTGGCGCGGGAACAGAATATAGAGGTCCGGCGGCGCTACTTTCCGGTTAAAGTGATCAGAGATTCGGGCAGCATCCAGGCTGTACGTTTTCAGAAAATGGACGGTGATGAACAGTTTACAGTAAGAGGAAAAGTCTTTGCCGACTGTAGTTACGAAGGAGACCTGATGGCCCTTTCCGGAACGGCCTATCGATATGGCCGTGAATCCAGGGACGAATTCAATGAGCCGCATGCGGGCCGCATCTTTGCTCGCCCTGTCCGGGAGGCGCCCGGTGAACGCCAGAAATTCCTGGCCGGCGAACGCGCTAAATTGAACCTGCGCGCTTTTGATACCTTTATGGAGATCGTTAAAACAGGCGATTCGGGCAGGGGTGATAACCGCGTGCAGGCCTATAACTGGCGCACCGTTCTTTCCCGTAACCTGGCCAACAGGGTAATGGCTACCCGGCCGGATAATTATCAGCCGGATAAACTCAAAAAACTCGAGTTCCTCCTGGCTGACAGGAATGAACTGCCCAATGACAAGCTCCGGGTCAACCGGCCTCAACTGATCGGCCTCCAGAATTTATATGTAGAAGGAACCTGGGAAGATCGCCGGAAAGTCATGGACGAACACTGGGAGGCTCTCGAAGGAATGCTTTTTTATTACCAAAATGATCCGGAAGCTCCGGTATCTCACCGGGAAATGCTGAAGGGCTACGGCTGGGCCAAGGATGAATTTGCGGACAATAACTACCGCCCTTATGAGATCTACGTCCGGGAGGCGCGCCGCCTGGAAGGGCGGTATGTTTTTACCCAGCACGATGTCTCTCTGGTGGATGAAATTGGCCGTACGCCCATTCACGGCGATAGCATTGCCATTTCCGAATGGTATATAGACCCCCATGCCTGCACCGATGAAAAGATCGGGGATTCTCTGCACGAGGGAAAGCTCATGCTTCATCAGGAGACTTTTCCAGGCCAGGTTCCTTACCGGGCGATCCTGCCCGGTGATCTGGACAATTTGCTGATCCCCGTTTGCCTTTCTACCAGCCACATCGGCTGGAATGCCGTCCGCCTGGAGCCAACCTGGATGAATATCGGGGAATCTGCGGGGCTGGCGGCCTCTCTCGCCGTACAAAGAAATACCCCTCCTGCCGATCTGGATACTGGCCTGCTCCTGCCGGCATTGGCCGGCAAAGGCATTATGATCTCTTTCTTCAACGATATTGATGTTGCGGGCGGGGAGCTTTGGGTTCCCGCTGTACAGTATCTGGGAACAAAGGGCTTTTTTGCGGGCTATGACTGCGGTGCTGGTGAACCGTTGACGAGAGGAACTGCCGGGCTT
Source organism: Lewinellaceae bacterium (assembly GCA_020636315.1). Classification (GTDB taxonomy): domain Bacteria; phylum Bacteroidota; class Bacteroidia; order Chitinophagales; family Saprospiraceae; genus JACJXW01. The sequence continues at coordinate 19,601 of JACJYA010000019.1, read as the reverse complement.
TGGACAACCGGCTTCCGGGAATTTAAGAAAGGGAGGTTAAATCCAATGGAACTGGCGGAAAGAATCCGAAAGGGGGAACCCCGGCCTGCGGCTGTGTCCGAACGGGAGTTCATCTCTGAACTGGGTATTAACCGGCCGGCCAGTGGCAGGATGCTCACTCGCGGGGAAGCCGCCGTCATTCTTTTTGAAGAAATGAAATTGACTAAATCATAAAAAATGGAAAGAACAAAAGCCAATAACCTGTCCTTCCATGCGGTGATTTCAGGTATCTTTTCAGGCCTTGCTCTGGTGGTAATGGCTGCCTGCAGCACTCCGCCGCCGGAGGATTATCCCGATCCGGCCTCCAATCCCCAGTCTCCGCTCATGCTGGCCGGTGATTGGGTGCCCGACGACCCCCATCAGATCGACTTCGATAACCTCCCCAAAATTCCAAGCGAGCACGTGATAGTAAGTGACGTGCGCGATGCCGGGGGCACCAGAGTCAACCAGCACAACTATCTGGAATACTACAACGATCGTTACTGGGCTATGTGGAGTGATGGCCCGGGAGAGCCGAGGGTGGCGCCGGAAGAACACCGCGATCGGGTGCCCGGGCACGACCGCCCCAATCAATGGGTTTCCTTCGCTTACAGCAAGGACGGACTGGACTGGAGCCCCATCTTCAACCTTACCGGAATGCCGGAAGAGGGGTACGGGTGGATCGCCCGCGGGTTCTGGGCCAGGGAAGGAAAGTTACTGGCATTGGCCAGCTATTACAAAGGCCCCGGCTATCGTGGCGAGGGTTTGCAGCTGCATGCGTTTGAGCTTCACCAGGAGGATTCCATTTACTGGAGCCATCTCGGAATGGTTTATGACAATACGCTTAATAATTTTGCCCCGAAAAAAATACCTGACGGGCAGTGGATGATGTCCCGGCGCGATAGCGTTGGCGATGTCTATATGATGGTGGGGGGCACAGCGTCTTTCGATCAGTGGGAGTCCTTCCCGATCGTGAAGCGCAATGGCCCGGGCCTGTCCGCTGAAGAACCTTACTGGTGGGTGTTGCCGGATAACAACCTGGTAGGCCTGTTTCGCGATAATCAGAAAAGCGGCTTTCTGTTCAGGGCTTTTTCTACCGACAATGGCCGGTCCTGGACCAAACCGGTGCGGACCAATTTTCCGGACGCTACTTCCAAATTCAATGCGGTTCAATTACCGGATGGCCGCTATGTACTCGTATCCAATCCAAATCCGAAAAAGAGGGACCCGCTGGCTCTTGCCATCAGTGACGATGGGCTGGTGTTCACCAAAATGGGCTACCTGGTTGGAGGCCGGCATGTTGACTATCCTCACGTAATTGAACACGATGGGTATCTGCTGGCCGCGTTTGCCAGCGCCAAGCAGACAGTGGAAGTGTTGAAGATCAAAATTTCCGACCTCGATAATCTTTAAAATCCTTGTAATGCAACAAAAAAGAAATAACCGTAATTTCCTGCTCCCCTGCCTTTGCCTGCTGCTCCTCGGCAGTTGCGCCAACCCCTCCCCGCCGGAAGAAGCGGCCGACTATCCGGATCCGGCAAAGAACCCTACGTCCAAAGTAATGCTTAAAGCGGAATGGGTGCCGGAGGACCCGCACCAGATCAATTTTGACAGCCTTCCGAAGGTTCCCTCCGAGCACGTAATCATCAGTGACGTCAGGGACAGAAATGGCGTCAATCAGCACAATTACCTGATCTATTACGATGGAAAGTTCTGGGCCATGTGGAGTGACGGGCCGGGGGTTGAGGATGAGGTAGGGCAAAGGGTTAAGTTTTCAACAAGTGAAGATGGCCTGGAATGGAGTGAGCCGGAGTTTATGACGCCGGTGCCTCCCAATTCAGGCGAAGATTCGGAATATTACGGAACGAGGTCGGATAAAGGTTTTCGGTGGATCAGCCGCGGATTCTGGTTGAGGGAAGGTGAACTTCTGGCGCTGGCCTCCCTGGACGAGGCGGCCGGCTTTTTCGGGCCCAGCCTCCAGTTGCATGCCTTCCGTTGGAGCCAGGAGCAGGAGGCTTGGGAAGATCTAGGGGTTATTTATGAAAATGCGATCAATAACTTTCCGCCCAAAAAGATCCCGACGGGCGAGTGGATGACCTCCAGGAGGCCCTATGACTACAAGGAAAAGGGAGTGTATTTTATGGTAGGAGGCGTTGAGGCGATCGATAAGTGGGAATCTTACCCCGTTCTGGGTTCGGCAAGTGAGCTGTCCGCCGAAGAGCCGCTCTGGTGGATGCTTCCGGACGGCAACCTGATGGCATTGTTCCGGGATAACCGCAAAGGCGGCTACCTCTTTCGCTCCTTTTCTACCGATAACGGCCGGACGTGGAGCAAGCCGGTTCAAACCGATTTTCCCGACGCCACTTCCAAACTGCACGGGATTCGCCTGAGTGACGGCAGGTTCGTGCTGGTTTCCAATGCCAACCCCCGGAAACGCGACCCGCTGACGCTGGCCATCGGCGATGACGGAATGGTATTTAACAAATTGGGCTACCTCATCGGCGGCCGGCGGGTCGATTATCCTTTTGTAATGGAACACGATGGTTACCTTTTTGTAGCCTTTTCGGGAGGTAAACAGTCCGTTGAGTTGCTCAGAATAAAGATCAGTGACCTGGATTCGATTAAAAACCAATGACCATGACCACCCGCAGATTGTATTCTCTAAGCCTGGCCGTTTGTTTGGCCGTACTGGCCGGAACGAAGGGCAATTCCTGTACAATGGCCGCTTCCGGCCCGCCTCCCAATATCATACTCATTGTGATCGACGATATCGGCTACGGTGACCTGGGTTGTTACGGCAACGATGCGATCCCTACTCCGAATATAGATAAGCTGGCGGCCGGTGGCATGCGGATGACGGATTTTCACACCAACGGCGCCGTATGCAGCCCGACCCGCGCCGCCCTGCTGACCGGCCAGTATCAGCAGCGGTCGGGAATAGAAAGCGCCATTGGGTTTACCAAAGACGTAGGGATGCCCTTATCCCAAACCACCATTGCGGAGGCGCTTTCCGGCGCCGGATACAAAAGCGGGGTGTTTGGAAAATGGCATGTCGGGCACGTCAGCCGCTTCGGCCCCAACGATCAGGGGTTCGATCAGAGCGTAGTCAGTAACAATTCGCCGGACTATCACACGCATGTATCGCGGGTGGGGGAGATCGACTGGTTCAAAAACCAGGAACTGGAGGAAGAACCGGGGTATCTCACGGATCTCGTCACCCGCCACACCGTTGAATTTATTGAAGAAAACCGCGATCAACCCTTTTTCACCTTTGTGTCGCACATCGCCTGCCATTTTCCTTTTCAGGGGCCGGATGACCCTCCTCACCGGCAAGTCGGGAAGATCTGGCATGACACCAAATACGGGCCTCTGCCAAAAGAAGAATACAAGCGGGCCTATCGCGATATGTTGATGGCCGTGGACAAGAGTGTGGGAGAAATGGTAACTACCCTGGAGCGGCTGGGTTTGAGAGAGAATACCCTGATATTTATTACTTCCGACAATGGTGCTTATTCCTGGGTGGGCAGCAATGCCCCTTATCGCGGCCAGAAAGGAGACTTGTTTGAAGGGGGGCACCGGGTGCCGGCCATTGTCAACTGGCCCGGGCATGTGCCGGCCGGCAGTGTAAGCGATGCTACTGCTATAACGATGGACCTTCTTCCAACCTTCCTGCAGATCACGGGCGTAGCCAAACCCGATAATGTTGAATTCGACGGTATTGATATCTCTTCCGTATGGCTGGAGAAAAAAGGCCTGCCTGAACGGACGCTGTTTTGGCGCTTCAACAACTTTTACACAAAAAAAGAAGCCTTTGCCGTACGGGAAGGCAAATGGAAATACATCGAAAAGGAAAAAAAGCCGTTTTTGTTCAACCTGAAGGAAGACCCCGGAGAAGAGGCCAATCTGGCTGATGGCCATCCGGAAATGGTTGACTCTTTTCGGCGTAAATTCAAAAGCTGGGAACAAAAAGTTACGGAAAACTAACATGGAATTAGCAATACGGCCACTCGATATCGCTACCGTCGCCATCTATCTGGCCGGAATGATCCTGATCGGGGTTTATTTCAGCCGCCGGAACAATACTACGGAAGAATATTTCGTGGGCAACCGGGCATTTCCCGGGTGGGTGATCGGGTTATCAATGCTTGGCACCATCATCAGTTCCGCCACTTTTCTGGCCCTGCCGGCGGCGGCCTATGTCCTGGACTGGCGGCAATTGAGCATCAACCTGGTGTTGCCCTTTATTGCCATCATTGCCATTGTATTTTTCATACCGCTTTTCCGACAGGGGAAATTGACTTCGGCATTCGAATACCTGGGCAACCGTTACGGGGAAGCCCCCCGGATCTATGGCACCTGTAGTTTCATTGCGATGCAGTTGATACGGATGGCCCAGATCCTGTTTCTGGTCTCTCTGCCCATACAATTCCTGACAGGCGCACCCATCGAATGGGTCATTGTCGGAGCGGGGGCCTTTATCGCATTTTACACCATTGCCGGGGGCATCGAGGCCGTTATCTGGACAGACGTGATACAAGCCATGATCCTGATCCTGGGGGGTATTTTTTGTTTTGTGTTGATGGCTATTGACCTGCCGGGGGGAGTTGGGCAGATCGTCGAGATCGGGAAAGCCCATCATAAATTCAGCCTGGGCAGTTTTGACTGGAACCTGGCCGAGCGGACTTTCTGGACCGTCGCTATTCTGGGAGTGGTCAACTGGCTGATGATCTACGGGGGGGACCAGAATATGGTTCAGCGGTATGCGGCGGCCCGTTCAATGCGCGAGGCCCGCAAAGCAACGATTCTCTACTCGGCCATTGCATTGCCGATGTGGACCCTGTTCTTTTTTGTCGGCACATCCCTTTTTGCCTATTACACGACTTTCCCCGATCCGCATGTCGCCGAACTTGATGCCGACCAGGTTCTTCCCTATTTCATCCTTAAAGAAGTTCCGGCAGGAGTAGCCGGCATCATTATTTCGGCCGTGCTTGCCGCAGCAATGAGCAGCCTCGATTCCGGCATCAATGCCATTTCTACAGTCAGCGTGATCGACCTGATGAAACCGTATCTGGCCAAGGGCCGGGAGGACAAATATTATCTGAGGTCCGCCAGGTGGGTTGCTTTGGCCGTTACGCTGCTTGTGATCCTGGGGGCAATCGTTTTCAGCCGTATTGAAAAGGAAAGCATGAACGATGTCAGCCTGATCGTTACCAGTATATTCGGCGGGTGCCTGATGGGGTTGTTCATGCTGGGTTTTTTCACGCGCCGGGTAGATGGCACATCGGCAACCATCGCTATGGGGCTGGCTATTCTGTTTAATATTTATCTGGGCCTGGGCGCATTAAAGTGGCTGCCTCCGTCCTTTACATTGGGCATTCACAGTTACTGGGTGGGAGCCACGGTCAATGGTTTTTTCATAATTATTGCGCTCATCCTCAGTTTTCTCCTTCGCAGAGATACTAAAAACCTGGAAGGGCTGACTGTCTGGACAATGCCCGAAGGGCAGTAAAGACGACGGAGGAAGACGGCTGAATAAAGCGGTTATTCTTTCTGAAAATGCAATGGTATAGTCTGGAGGGCTGATTTTTACCACCAATTATTTTTAATAGTGCAAAAAATGCAAAAAAAAATTTTTCCATCGATAATTTTTCATTATAATTGCTTTAACGTTTAAGCAAAGAAAAAGTACTAGCTAATGAACAGCAAAAGTACTGTACAAATAGAGGAAACAGCAGCAAAACAGAAATTCCGTCCCATTGTTTTCTCATTGCCTTCACTTCCGCCCCTCGTGATAAAGATAGATGAGCGTGAAGGAATTGACGTTTAATGCTTAAACGTTTGCGAAGAAATTGGCTGCCGTGGTGCTGGCGCTGTAAACAAAAAATATGGCGGAAGAACCTGAACACCCTGTGGGCTACATACATATTTAGGTTTAGTATTTGTCAATAGTTGGGGTTGCTGGCATTCTATGTCCAGGAAAGTGGCAACCCCGGCTTTTTGCTCCGGCCGGCCGAATTTTGGAAATACGGCCTGTATTTTGAAAAGCTTTAATACGAAAAAGATGAATTACAGAAAAGATCATTTAGGGCCGATGCCAAAAGTCGGGATCAGGCCCGTTATTGATGCCCGCCTGGGAGGGATCAGAGAATCTTTGGAAAGCAATACCATGGGGATGGCCAAAAGAGTAGCTGAACTTATCTCCTCCAACCTGAAATACTATAACGGACAAAAAGTCGAGTGTGTGATCGCCGATACCACCATCGGCCGTGTGCCGGAAGCGCAGCGGTGTGAGGAGAAGTTTGAAAAGGGAGGCGTCGGGCTTTCCATAACGGTTACGCCCTGTTGGTGTTACGGGACGGAAACCATCGATATGCACCCTACCCGCCCCAAAGCGATCTGGGGGTTCAATGGTACCGAGAGGCCAGGGGCCGTTTATCTGGCGGCAGCTCTGGCGGGGCATGCCCAGAAAGGGCTGCCTGCTTTCAGCATTTACGGCGAAGATGTGCAGGATAGTGGCGATGAGGAGATACCAGAAGAAGTTCAGAAATACCTCCTTCAGTTCACCAGAGCAGGGTTGGCCGTTGCCATAATGAAGGGAAAGTCTTACCTTTCAATAGGCTCCGTTTCAATGGGTATTGCCGGTTCGGCCGTTAATGAAAGTTTTTTTCAGCACTACCTGGGCATGCGCAACGAGTATGTGGATATGAGTGAGGTTAACCGGAGAATGCAGCTGAAAATCTACAACCCGCAGGAATATGAAAAGGCCCTTGAATGGACGAAGGACAATTGCAAAGAAGGCAAGAACTATAATCCCCGTGAGCGCTGGAAGCCCAGAGAAGAAATGGACAGCGAATGGGAAATGGCAGTAAAAATGACATTGATCTGCCGGGACCTGATGATCGGCAACCCCAAACTGGCGGATCTTGGATTTGGTGAAGAGGCCCTGGGGCACAACGCCATCGCCGCCGGTTTTCAGGGCCAACGCCAGTGGACGGACTACCTGCCCAACGGCGATTTTATGGAGGCGATGCTCAATTCTTCCTTTGACTGGAATGGCATCCGCAATCCTTACATAATGGCCACCGAGAACGATTCACTGAATGGCGTATCCATGTTGTTCGGATACCTGCTGACCAACCAGGCGCAGATGTTCTCGGATGTGCGGACGTTCTGGAGCCCGGCCTCTGTGGAAAGGGTTACCGGTTATAAACTGGAAGGCAGGGCTAAAGACGGCATTATACACCTGATCAATTCGGGCTCTTCCACGCTGGACGGCACCGGGCAACAGGAAGCCGGGGGCCAGCCGGCCATGAAGCCATTCTGGGAAATATCGGAAAAAGAGGCCGGGCGCTGCCTGGCCGCCACCGATTGGCCGCCGGCCATGTATGAATATTTCCGGGGCGGAGGATATTCTTCACATTTTGTAACCCGGGGCAATATGCCGGTGACCATGTGCAGGATCAATCTGGTTGATGGACAGGGGCCGGTTATGCAGATAGCGGAAGGTTGGACAGTTGAGCTGCCTCCCAAAATTCATCAAACGCTGGATGAGCGCACCAATCCAACCTGGCCCACCACCTGGTTCGTCCCCAAATTAACAGGCCAGGGGCCTTTCCGGGATGTTTATTCCGTGATGGCCAACTGGGGCGCCAACCACGGGGCCTTTAGTTACGGCCATTACGGGGATGAGCTCCTTACCTTGTGTTCCATGCTCCGGATTCCGGTGTGTATGCACAATGTGGAGAGCCACAGGCTTTTTCGGCCCAAAGACTGGGCATCTTTCGGAATGGATACCGAAGGGGCAGATTACCGGGCGTGTAAAAACTATACCGCTTTATTAACTTTTGAAAAATTCCCGGCATTTTAAAAAACAAAGACAATTTATGAAAAAAAGCGAACGAGCGGTTTTCACCTGCTGTTCCTGGCAGGGCGGGTAACATCGGCGGTTATCCTGTTAAACCTGATTGCTTCCTGCGCGTCTTTAACGCCCAGAAAATGGAAATGGCGGAAGTAGTCCTACCTCGGAGAGAACGGTTATATCAAAGGAGAGTTCATCTACCCGATAGAGAGCTTACCAACTCCCCAGTGCCATGCTTCAACCATTGAGCAAACGCCTTCCTACCTGGTTGCCGCCTGGTTTGGAGGCACCCACGAGAATACCCCCGGATGTAGGCATCTGGGTTTCCCTGAAGCGGGGAGGCGAATGGTCGGCTCCGGTTGAGGTGGCCAATGGCATTCAATCGGACACATTGAGGTATCCGTGCTGGAACCCGGTGCTTTTTCAGCCGGAAACGGGGCCATTGATGCTCTTTTACAAAGTATACCTTCTCCCCGGGAGTGGTGGGGCATGCTGACAACCTCTTCCGATGAGGGAAAAACCTGGACGGAACCGGAGAAACTGGGTGAAGGCCCGCTCGGGCACCTGATCGGGCCGGTAAAGAACAAGCCGGTGCAGTTGGCCGATGGCTCTATCCTTTGCCCTTCCAGTACGGAGGCCGGGGTGGGAGGCGAAATCTTCTGGAAAGTACATTTTGAAAAGGCCGATGGTATGGGTAAAAACTGGGAAGTGACAGGCCCCATAAACGACGGCCGGGAGTTTGACGCCATTCAGCCGAGTATCCTTACTTATCCGGACGGCAGGATGCAGGTGTTGTGCCGAACCCGTCAGAATGTGATCGCTCAAAGCTGGTCAGCTGACGGTGGGAAAACCTGGAGTGAAATGTCCGCCACCTCACTTCCCAACCCGAATGCCGGAACCGATGCGGTGACGCTTCAGGATGGCCGGCAACTGCTGGTGTACAACCATACCGTACGCGGTAAACATTTTCCCTCCGGCAGGGCTATGCTCAACCTCGCCCTGTCAACAGATGGAAAAAAGTGGCAGCCGGTTATGGCCCTGGAGCGCCAGGAGGGAGAATATTCCTATCCGGCTGTGATTCAATCTTCGGATGGGCTGGTACATATCACCTACACTTATCAGCGCAGAACGATCAAACATGTGGTGGTGGACCCTCGAAAACTTGAAGGGGCAGAAGGAAAATAGCCCAATAATGGAATGGAGTGTAATTATTGTTACTTTATTTGGATAAGGTGCCGGTTAGCCACTTAAAATTCTATATTCTTAATAAAAAGGCACAAAAATTTTTTTTGTTGAATTAATTAATTATCTTTGCTTTAACGTTTAAGCACAGATGAAGAAAAGGATCTCACTAAAAGATATTGCGGATGCCGTAGGCGTTTCTGTCAGTCTTGTTTCTTACGTCTTGAACAATAAAGGGAAAGAGAACAGGGTTGCTGAAGAGACGGCAAAAAGGATACGGGAAGTTGCGAAAGAACTCAATTACCGGCCAAATCAGATAGCGCGAAGCCTCAAGAGCCAGAGGTCGCAGTCTATCGGCTTGATCGTTGCGGATATTTCAAACCCGTTTTTTGCCAACTTGGCCCGTACGATAGAGGACGAGGCACATACAAAAAATTATACTGTGATCTTCGGCTCCTCGGACGAGAATCACGTAAAGCTGAAAAAGGTATTGGATTTTTTGACTACCCGGCAGGTCGATGGCTTCATTCTCGCTCCGACCCACGGTTGCAAGGAAACAATAATTGAGCTTCAGGAACAGAACATCCCGTTTGTCCTGATCGACTGGTATTTTGAAGGCCTTTTCACCAATTACGTGATCATAGACAACTTTCAGGCATCTTTGGATGCGACCAATCATTTATTGAAAAGAGGGCACCAGCGAATGGTACTTGATTTCATACCAGTCGGTATCATTCATTTTAAGGACAGAGTCCGTGGATATGAAACGGCGTTGAAGAAAGGCGGGTATCGATTCGGGCGGTAAGTATATGAGGAAGTCACCTATGACACTTTTGAAGAAGACATGCAAACGGCAGTCAGGAGCCTGCTCTTCGATGAGCAGGTGGAAGCCATCTTTTTTTGTACCAACACCCTGGCCATTGAAGGTTTGAAGCAGATATTCAGCCTGGGTAAGAAAGTACCCGAAGAAGTTGACGTGGTGGCATTTGACCAGAGTATCGCCTATGATTTTTTTGAGTATTTCATTCCCCACATCAACCAGCCAATAAAAAAAATAGGGGAGGAGGCCGTACGGCTACTCATCGGCCAGATAAACGGCAAGATCACCGGGGCGGCTAGAATATGTTTGAAGGCCGATCTGGTAACCCAGCCCCTCAATGAAGGGAAGGCGACATGAAGGGGTTCTTTTCGTTTAATTTGCTTAAACGTTTAAGCCGCTTTTTACAACTTTTCTGGTGTCACTCATTAAGCAAGAAAAGCCATGGCCCGAATTACATTACCTTTTACCGGATCAGGAATAACCTCGATTTCGGCCCACCCTGGAAGAAGAAATAAAGCTAACGGTTAATTCATAACATTATGGCTGCAGCAAAAGGCGTAATCGTTCCCATGGTAACCCCGCTCCTGGATGAGGATACCCTCGACCTGAAGGGGTGCGAAAAACTGCTTGAACACCTGATTAAAGGTGGGGTGCACGGAGTGTTCATTCTCGGTACGACAGGGGAGGGGCCAAGTTTAAAGCAATCCCTTCAACTGGAGTTGATCCAATTCGTCTGCGGCCAGGTAGCCGGGAGGGTGCCGGTCCTGGTCGGCGTTATGGGCGCCTCCTTCAAAGAGGCGGCCAGAATGGCCGCAAGTGCCGAGGAATATGGCGCCTATGCTGTTGTTGTGGCTCCTCCGATCTTTTATCAGATCAGCCAGGATGAGCTTTACGGTTTTACCAACCAGCTGATCCGGGAAATATCCCTGCCGGTTTATCTGTACAATAATCCCGGTTTGACGAAAGTATCCTTCGGAGTGGAAACCATTGAGAAACTCATTCGGAACCCTCAGGTCATTGGCATTAAAGACAGCTCGGCGGACATGTCCTACTACAACCGCCTTCTGGAGCTGACAAGGCCCTCAGGGATGCCACTGCTGATGGGGCCGGAAGAGTTGTTAATGGAGTCGGTGCTGATCGGTGGGGGAGGCGGAGTGCCGGGAGGAGGCAATGCCTTTCCCGAACTGTTCGTGAAGATTTATGGATCGGCAAAAGCGGGGAAGCTGGAGGAGGCGCTCAGCCTGCAGAGGGAGGTGATGAAAATAAGCAGAACCTTATACAGCGGTAGCGGCTACGGCTCCAGTAATGTGATCAACGGAATAAAATGTGCTTTGAAACACCTGGATATATGCAACGACTACCTGGCGCAACCCCTTCAAAAGGCCAGCCCGGAAAAAGAAAAAAAGATCCGGCAATTTCTGGCCGCATCCTGATCTGTACCAAACCTCAACCCCCTTTATTATTATTATGCTTTGAAGTATTCTCTTCCTGGTATCTGATCGTTTTGTCCTTATGTTTCCCCAACTGCCCAATGCCGCCATCAACCAACTGCGCGAACTGAGAGAGGCGGACTTTTTCCTTGCCGTGGGCTTCTGGAAACCTCACCTGCCCTTTAAGGCAATGCTTTTTCCGGCCTGATAATTTTCCTTGACAACGGGGGATTTTTTTTGTAAAATTAACCAACTCAAAAAAGGTGGCCATTTAATTTTTTGGCGTCTTTATGCCAATCAAAAAATAACAAGTAGCAATGCAAGAGCCCACCCAACCTCTTCCCCTGCACGAGCAATACGACCTGCAGGCTGAGTTGGAGCAGCAGTACCAGCTATTGCTGGATAAGGATCAAAGCCTGGAGGACCGTCTCGAAGCCTTTGAATTCATCACCGACAGCGAGGTAGGGGATACGCCTCTGATGAGAGGCCGGAACCTGGAGCGGGAGCTTGGCTTTCGCCAGGTCTATCTCAAACTGGAGGGCAGCAACCCCACCGGCACCCAGAAAGACCGTATTGCCTTTGCCCAATGTGCCGACGCTCTGCGCCGTGGTTTCGACGGCATTTGCCTGGCCACTTGTGGCAATTACGGCGTGGCCTGTGCGCTTGCCGCCAAATATTCCGGGTTGGACTGCGTGATCTACATCCCCGAGGCCTATCACACCCGCCGCGCCGAGGAAATGCGGCAGCTCGGCGCCAAAACCTTTACCATCAAAGGCGACTATGAGGATGCAGTCATGGCTTCTCAGAAACACGCCGGGCGCATAGAATACTATGATGCCAACCCGGGAGGGGACAACACCATGCTGCAACTCAAAGCTTACGGGGAGATTGCCTATGAGATCTACGATGAATTGCGCGATGCTCCCAAAGCCGTGGCGGTGCCCGTTTCTAACGGCACTGTGCTGGCGGGCATTTACAAGGGGTTCCTCAGCCTTTATCGCCGGGGTAAGACGTCCCGCATGCCCATAATGGTGGCCGGTTCTTCGGCTCACAAAAATCCCATCATCACTTCCTTCCTGCAAAAAAAGCAACATTGTATTGACCTGGATCCGGGCAGTATCCGGGAGACGGAGGTCAACGAACCCCTGATCAACTGGCATTCTTTTGACGGAGACCACGGGCTTCGCGCTCTGTACGAAACCAACGGCTGGGCCCGCGATGTTTCAGACCGCAGCATGCTGCGCCTGGCAAAGATCCTGAAAGAAAAAGAGGGCCTTAATGTACTGCCGGCCGCTACTGCCGGACTGGCGGCCCTTGCCCAGCCACCAAACCCCGAATTGCTGCAGAATGACCGTTTTGTGGTTGTTCTGACCAGCAGAAAGTAAGGCTTATGCCACTTGGCTGCTCCCAACCGGAAATTGGCAAGTGAAATGCTTCTTCAGATTGAACTTCACTGTAAAACGGAAAATAGAATGACATCAGAAAAAGTGCTGGACGGCAATGCCATCGTTTACTGCGAAGGCGCTTTAATACTCCAGAAGGAAAAACGGCGCACTACCTGGTGCTTTACCGAACGCTATCGCGTTCTTTCTGTGATAGACCGCCGTCATGCCGGCCAGGACGCCGGTGAGGTGCTGGATGGCAAAAGCAGGGGCATCCCCGTCTTTGCCGGGCTGGAGGAAGCCCGAAAAGAAGCTGATGCCAAAGGGCTCCCGCAACTTATCTCGTGGTGGGCCTGGCGCCCGACGGAGGCCGCCTGCCCGCCTCTGCCAGAGAGGACGTGAAGTCTGCTATCCGCGCCGGCCTCAACGTCGATTGCGGCCTGCACGACTTCCTTTCTGAAGATCCGGAAATTATTGCCCTGGCCCACGCTCATGGGGTGCAAATTCGGGATATTCGCAAGACGCCGCCGCGGAGCCAGCTGCATTCCTTTACCGGTAATATTGAAAAGGTAAAGGCGCTTAAGGTCGCGGTCCTGGGAACCGACAGTGCCGTCGGTAAGCGCACCACCGCCTGGATTATGGTTCACGCTTTTCGCAAGGCAGGCTACAAGTCCGAACTGATCGGCACCGGGCAGACTGCCTGGATGCAGGGGGCTCGTTACAGCATCATCCTGGATTCTCTCATCAACGATTTTGTGGCCGGCGAGCTGGAAAATGCCACCTACCGGGCGTGGGTGGAACAGAAACCTGACGTGATCATCCTCGAAGGGCAGGGAAGCCTCATGAACCCCGCCTACCCCGGAGGGCATGAGATCCTCGCCGCCTGCCGGCCCGATATCGTAGTGATGCAGCACGCTCCCAAAAGGCGGGAGTACGATGGTTTTCCGGGCTATCCCATCCATGCCCTTTCCAAGCAGATCGAGGCAGTAGAACTGCTTTCTGACAAGCCGGTCGTGGCCATTACCATCAATCACGAAAATATGGCGGAGCAGGAGGTGGCCGAGGCTGCCCGGCGCATTGAACAAAATACGGGCCTGCCCGCCTTTGACGTCCTGCTGAACGGCGCCGATGGATTGATGGAAGTTTTGATACCCTACCTGAAAAAAACAGCTGATGAACCTGCAGGAACCTTTCACAAATAACAAGGCTATGGGCCAGCCCATCGACAGTTATGAAAACCTGGTAACCATCGATGAGTTGCGCGTAGGGCCGGTACGCCTGGAGAAAAGCCGCCTGCTCGCTCCCTATACCGTTACTTCTGGAGGCAATGCTTATTCAAAGGATCTCATCTATTCTTATGGCGAGCCGGTTTTCAACCCCGCCCTTCCGGAAGACCGGAACATGGCAGGCATAATTGGGGCCCAACTGGCTTTGAACTACGGCCTTTTCTGCCGCCGGATCGTATTCGATGGCCCGTTTTCTGATGCCGACCGGCGTTTTCTCAGCGAGATGATGGAGAACACTTCCCGGGAGATCTATGTGAAAAAGCTGCTGCAGCCAAATATTTTCCTCAAAGGGCCGGCCAACCTCCCGGCGGAAAAGCGAAAGCGCTATACCAATGCGAAACTGGTATTTGTTGATACCCGTTCCGGAAACGGGGATGTGACAGAAACCCCCTGGAAAACCTCTTCCGATTCTTATTGTGTATTGTCCAGCGGCGGTAAGGACAGCCTGTTGAGCTATGCTCTTCTTAAAGAGTTAGGGAAAGAGGTGCACCCCATTTTCGGAAACGAAAGCGGCCGCCACTGGTTTACCGCCCTGAACGGTTACCGCTATCAGAAGGCTGAGGAGCCGAACACTTCCAAGGTGTGGATGAATTCCGATCGCATCTTTAGCTGGATGCTGCGCCACCTGCCCTTTATCCGGCAGGATTTCGCCACCCTCCGGGCAGATGATTATCCGATCCGGCTCTGGACCGTGGCGGTTTTTCTGGTGGGCGTGTTGCCTCTGATGAAGAAGCGGGGCATCGGCCGCCTCATCATCGGCAATGAATACGACACCACGCGCCGCCTGCACTTCGAAGGCATTCCTCACTACGACGGCCTGTATGACCAAAGCCGCTTTTTTGATGAAGCCCTTTCGCGCTATTTCGCTTCCAAAGGCTGGGGCATCGAGCAGTTCTCGCTGTTGCGGCCTTTATCAGAATTATTGATACAAAAGTTGCTCGCCCAGCGGTACCCCGAACTTCAGGCGCAGCAGCTTTCCTGCCATGCTGCCCACGAACACGAGGGGAGGATGCTGCCCTGCGGGCGCTGCGAAAAATGCCGCCGTATCGTGGCAATGCTGAGTGTTCTGGGAGGAGACCCCCACCGCTGCGGTTATACCGATAAACAAATAGAGCACGCTCTGAAAGGCATCGCCGCCCACCAGCACACCAAACAACTGGGAGCCGATGCTTCCCAGCTTTTCTACATGCTCCATGAGGCGGGGATCATTCAGGCCCCCAAAGCCAAACCACATCCCGAAGTGATGCACCTCCGTTTTGATAAAGAGCGCTCGCCTATCGACGCGGCGCCGGAGGATATTCGCAGGGCGCTGTACGATATCGTGCTGCCTTTTACGGAGGGGATGGTGCAATGGGAGAAGGGAAGGTGGGTGGAGGTGGATGATTGGGATGACTAATCTAAGTTGCGATCTTACAAAAATTTGTTCGGAACTGTTTACCTTCATCCGTATGATGAGAACCATTCTTGCATTCCTCTTTCTGTTTTTCTTTTTCTTCGCTTCCGCCCAGCAGCTCGACGCCAACATCGACGCTCTCAACCAGCAACTGGCCGAACTGGCCCGCCAGCGCCAGGAGCTGGAAAGCCAGCTCGAAAACCTAAAGCTGCAACGCATTCAACGAGACCTGAAGGCCATCGGACTGCCCTCCGAAGATTACATCCTTCACTCCGCTATGGCGTTGGAGTACGCCGAAGCGTATGAGCAGGCGCGCTGGGTGGCTCACATCATCCTGCCTGACATCATTACCGGCTCGGTAGGGCGCACCAATGACTTCCGGCCGGACCCCATGGTGGCTACCGGCAGCGCCGTGGAAGCCGATTATTTCCTGAAATACATGAAGGCAGACTCCACCTACGATTACGATGGTTTCGGCTACGACCGCGGCCACCTGGCCCCTTCGGCCGATTTCCGCTGGTCGGAAAAGGCTCTTTCCGAATCCTATTTCTATTCCAATATGTCTCCCCAACTGGATGTCTTCAACCGGGAGGGCTGGGCGGAACTGGAGTCGCTCATCAGAGGGTATGTGTTTCGCAACCCGGCCAGTCAGCTGTACGTCGTCACCGGGCCTATCCTCCGGGAAGGGCTGCCCGTGATAGAAAGAGGGGTGAATAAGGTGAGCATACCCGAATACTTCTTTAAAGTGGTGCTGGACCGGCAGCAAGGCAGGGGCGTTGGTTTCATCCTTCCCCACCGGCAGGTTGATGAACCCCTGGAAACCTTTGCCGTCACCATCGACGAGGTGGAGCAGCGCACTGGCCTGGATTTTTTCAACCTGCTGCCCGAAGCCGAGGAGGCTACGCTGGAAGGCCATCTTGACAAAGCAGCCTGGATACCCGAACTGGCGGGAGGAGATGTAGAACCGATCTATCCGCCCTCTCTGCCGCCGGGCCATTTCAACAGTGTACAGGCCAAACTGTATATGGGCAAAGGAGAGGAAGTTACTGTCTGCGGGACGGTGGTGGGTACCCACCGCAGCCGAAGCGGCAATGCCTGGCTGAATATCGACAAGCAATTCCCGAACCAGCCTTTTTCCGTTTTTATCCGGAAGAAGGACCTGCCCAACTTCAGTTACGTCCCCGATCAGTATCTGCTCAGCCGGGAGGTCTGCTTTACCGGAAAGGTGGAAAACTTTAACGGCACGCCGACGATGAACGTGGAGATGGAAGAGGCGGTAAGGGTGGGGGCGCCTGAAAAATAGGCGGCAGGTCATTGTTTTTTTGCCGGCTAAAGCCAGGCCCTTTTCATTTGTTGCAGACATTGTTTAGATTTGGAGGAATGGGGGGAGTTGGCAACAGCAATAAAGTTCAGCCCCAATAAAAATGAGCTTTGTAGCGAAATGAAAAAACGTATATACTATTGGGGAGTTTTATATATGGTGTTGGTGGCTGGTTGTAAAACTGATAACCCATCACTTCCAGCAGCTATTTCGGCCCCCCAGGTTTGCATTTTAGAAAAAGAACAAACCGATTACAGTCTCCAGCGGTTCATTCTGGTCTTAAAGGATACCACCCCGGGATATACTCTACAGGATATCCTTCAGCCCTCCTTACAAAACGAGTTTCAGCCCTATTCCGAATATTCCTTACCTTTTGAGAATTATCAATATTACTGGGGTAAGCTCCAGGTCGAAAACCGCCTGGATGATGCAGGCCAATTTACAGAATGGGTGCTTTCCTTCACTGGTACTTGGACGAGCTTAGATATTTTTATTGAACAGGAGGCCGGCTCATGGAGGCGGGAACAAAATGGCACGTTTATCCTGGACCGATTGAAGGGGTTTGCGCCCACCGGAAGAGGCAATTTGGTTAAACTCTTCCTGCCCCCTTATAAAACCGTGACGGTCTATTTTCGTGGAAAAAGCGAACGCACGGCCATCTATCCCTCTTTCTATATCCGCTTGAAACACATCGAAACATTCTACGACGGCTTGCTGAGAACTAAAGTAGGCAATGCCTTTTTCATGGGGTTTCTGCTGATGATGTTCTCATACAACCTGATCGTCTATTTTTTTGGCAGAGACCGCAGCTTCATTTTCTACTCCGGTTATCTGATCATGGTGGTGGCCTATGCCGCCTATTCGTCGGAAGACCTGGTGGATTGGCTGGGGTTATTTGCCAATCATCCGGCCTACCAGGGGTTTATGAAGTTGTCGCTCTACCTGGCGATGATGTGTTACCTGGCGTTCATTCGCAGTTTCCTGGACCTGGAGAAGCTGTTGCCCAAATGGGACCGGGCCATCAGGATTGCCATTTTTCTGGGGTTCCCCCTGATCGTGCTAGATGTCACCGTATTGCTGCTCACTAATTTTAGTTATGTGGTGGAAGACCGGATCACCGTGCCTTACATTCTGCTGGTGATCCTAATTTGCTGTTCCTTGTTGTATCCGCTATTCAAAACAAGAGATAAAAAGGGATATTTTATCATTGCAGGTATTGCGGCAATATCTTTGGGAGCTGTCCTGACGGTAATTTCCAGGGTGTGGGTGCCGCCTTTTTCCCTTTTTTATCTGAAAGCCGGGACCATCGTAGAGGTCATCATCTTCTCTCTGGGTTTGGCCTATCGCCAAAGACAACAGAAGCAAGCACAACAGCAAGCGGATTTCAAGCTCAAAGAAAGCCAGCTCATTCAGGAAAAGAAGGAGCTGGAAGCCAGCCGGCTTAAAGAATTGAATGAATTCAAAGCCCGTTTTTACACCAACATCACTCATGAATTTCGCACACCGCTGGCCGTGATCATGGGCATTAACGACAACATCAAAGGGCATGAAGAAGAAAAAGCACTTATCCGGCGCAATAGCCAGAACCTCTTACGGCTCGTCAACCAACTGCTGGACCTGTCCAAACTGGAATCGGGAACGCTGCCCTTAAATAAGGTACATCAGGACATTATCGTTTATCTGCAATACCTCACCGAATCTTTTTATTCGGCCGCTACGCAAAAAAATATCCGCCTGCTTTTTTATTCCGAAGAAAAGGTGGTGATGATGGATTATGATGAGGAAAAGATCCAGCAGGTCGTTTATAACCTGTTGACTAATGCACTGAAATTCACAGAGGAGCATGGGAAGATCATTCTTCACGTAAGTAAGGTGGAACAGGATGGGCAGCCCTTTCTGAAATTAATAGTTAAGGATAACGGCATCGGCATTTCCCCGGAAGATATCGGCCATATCTTTGACCGGTTTTATCAGGCCCGCTACAGCCCAAGCCCCCCTCGATCCTCCCGAAGGGGGGAGATCCCCGAAAAGGGCTCCACACGACAGCTCTCACCTGGCAATTCCCTCCCTTCGGGGGGGCTAGAGGGGGCTGGCACAGGCACAGGTATTGGCCTGGCGCTGGCCAAAGAACTGGTGGAATTGATGAGGGGGCAAATAGAGGTGCGGAGCGAGGCAGGAGAAGGAACGGAATTTATCCTGTATCTGCCGATTGAAGCAGAGGCGCCGCCAGTTGATAAGGTATTGGCGGCCGGACAGGAAGCGGCCCATGAAAAAGAACAGCCGGCGCCGTCAAACATGGGCCTGATCCATCCGGCGGGCCAACAGGCTGAAGCACCGGACGAGGAGGAAGCATCGTATCGCTCCGCTTTGCCGGAATTATTGATCATTGAAGACAATCAGGACATCATCACTTATGTAAAAACGATCCTCAGGCAGGATTACAAGATCCATACAGCCAGAAATGGAGCCCTGGGGATCGATAAAGCCCTGGAACTCATTCCCGACATCATTATCAGCGATGTGATGATGCCCGAAAAAAGCGGCTACGAAGTTTGTGAAACCCTGAAACAAGACGAGCGGTCCAGCCATATTCCCATCATTTTACTGACGGCAAAAGCCACACAGGCCGACAAAGTGGAAGGCCTGAAATACGGGGCGGATGCTTACCTCACCAAGCCTTTCGACAAGGAAGAACTCCTTATCCGGTTGGAAAAACTGGTGGAGGGCCGCCGCCGGTTGCAACGCCACTATGCCCGTGGCGCTGATGCTGTTTTCCAACCTGCGGAGCCTTCTATTGATGATATTTTTTTGCAAAAGCTTTGGGGCTACATCCAGGCCAACCTGAGCGATGCCGAATTCGGGGTGCCCCAACTGGCAGCGGCCGTTCCGATGAGCCAGATGCAGTTGTATA
>JACJYA010000018.1 GCA_020636315.1 Lewinellaceae bacterium | reverse complement strand
GTCGCTATGTTCATAAATTCTTCCAGAAACCCCTCTTGGATAATGTCCAGTTTGTCTAGTTGGATATATCCTCCTTTTACCCAGGATTCATTGTGGTTTCGCGAAGACAAATAGGTCCTTAAATGCATACGAAAGCCATCTGCCAGCTGAACATCGAGGTTTAAGTTAGCCGTTGGAAGGTTGATATTGGAAGCCAGCTCAACAAGAGTGTCCCCCTGAAGGCTGTTTGATTGGGACAAGCCCTGGAACTGTATTGCAAAATCTCCACCTACACGGATTTTTAAGCCGGTGAACGGGGCAGTGTCTTCCTTTGGCGTTTCAAAGATATTCAAACCTTCCCGGTTATTGGGCCGGTAGTACTGCAGGTCGGGCTGTTGTGCAAAACCAACGCCGGTTAGAAGGGAAACCAATGCCAGGAGGCTGATTCTGTGAAACAAGAAGATTATTTTTTTCATGTTTGTAAGGTTTAATTATTCTTCGTTTTAAAAGCTATTGTGTAATCGATATTAATTTCATCTCCTGTTTTTAATGTCCCTATCATCGCAGAAGGAGGGTCTATGTTGAATTCGCTCATCTTTAATGAGACTGTCCCCGTAAATTCCAGCACTCCACTGTTATTTCGGGTGTAATTTGCAGTTACAGGGACGGCCTTTTCCACACCCGCAATTTTGAGCAGGCCATTTGAAGCGGTCACCTGCCCTTGTTTGTGGTCAAAACCTTCCACCTCATACTTTATCGTTGGATATTCATCTGCCTTGAGGGCCGCATAAGTTTTATTATCCATAATTCTGTTGCCGCTCCTGATCGACTTCACCGGGATACGCAACCTCAGGTGCCCCAGCAATAGAGGGTCTTCATCCTCTATGTGCAGTTCAATTTTTACTTCCTCCATTTCCACAACGGACTCCCAATCGTGAAGTGTAGAGGTACCCCTGATCGACATCCTGCTTTTTTCCGGGTTAAACAGGGCTTGGGAGAAATTACTGTTGTAGCAGAAAAGGACAATTAATATTGCGATTGGCGTTTTCATCATCTTAAAAATTTATTGATACTTCATTCTGAACCAAATCCTTTTTAATACGCCCGTCTTCCAGCGTAACCACCCGCCTTGCCCGCCTGATAACCCGTGCATCATGGGTGGAGAAAATAAAGGTCATGTTCTCCTCCTGGTTAAGCTTCAGCATAATGTCCAGCAGGTTTTCGGCGGAGATACTGTCGAGGTTGGCGGTGGGTTCATCCGCCAGTACGAATTTCGGCTTTGAGGCCAACGCCCTGGCTACCGCTACCCGTTGTTGCTGGCCGCCGGACAGCTCGGAAGGGCGTTTGTCCGTTTTATCACTCAGCCCCACTGCCTCCAGCAGGGCTATTACCCTGGCCTCCCGCTCTCCTTTAGGGCGGGTTTGCAGCAACATGACAAACTCTACATTCTCCTTCGCCGTCAAAACCGGAATTAGGTTGTAGGCCTGAAAGACAAAGCCGATGTTGTGCAGGCGAAAGTTGATGAGGGCGTTGCCCTCCAGTTTTGCGATTTCCGTTCCTTCAACCACAACCGAACCGGAAGTGGGATTATCCAGCCCTCCAATTATGTTGAGCAAGGTGGTCTTGCCGGAGCCCGACGGGCCGACAATGGCCGTGAATTCTCCCCGCTCAATGGCCAGGTTTACACCGTTCAAAGCATGCACCGGCACTTTATCAGGGTTGTATATCTTTGACAGGTTTCTGGTTTCTATGACTTTCATTTCCACAACTTTAAATTTCTTTACGAATAGCCTCCGAAGGGTTCAGGGCCAATGCCCGGATTGCCGGGTAAAAAGAGGCCAGAACCGCAGTAATAATGACCGCAATGGTAATGATAAGGTATACCCGTGCCTCTAATTCCGGATGAATAACTTCCTTAAAGCCCCAACCCGACAACCCCTCGGAAAACAAGCTAAGGTTGACGCCCGTATAGTTGGCCAGCAGAACGGTCAAAAAACCGAACGCCATGCCTCCGACTGCTCCTGCCAGTGAGAGCAGTGTGGTCTCAAAGACGATCATGGCAAAGACCCTGAGTTTATTCATGCCCACCGCCATGAGTATGCCCAATTCCTTAAACCGCTCCAATACGGCCATCAGCATCGTATTGACGATACCGAAGGCCAGCGCCAAAAGCACGATGATGGTGACGATAACATCAGTCTGGAAGATCATATCGGAGACCATTGCCATATCGGGAGCAGCCTGTTCCCAATCCTCTACTACTATTTCCTGCCCTGCCAGCCGGCCTTTCAACTGGCTTACAAAAGTGTCCAGTTTGCGGGGATCCTTTAGTTTAGCTACCAATTCATTGGCTTCCCCAGGAATGCCCGCCAGGCGGCTCAGGCCTTCTTTACGGACAAAAACCATCGTTTCTTCATCCCGAACCTGGGTAGCTGTGAAAGTGCCGGCGATGCGGAAAGAAGTAGAAACCAGCTCCGATGCAGTATTTTCAAAGGTGAGCACCACCTTTTTACCAACCCCGGTTTTCAATTTTTCCATCAGCTTCTCTCCAATAATGATGGGGTTGCGCCTGTCCACATCCAGATATTCCCCATCGGTTAACCTGGTTTTCAGCAGCGTAGTAGCTTCCTCTTCAGCCGGCATGACTCCCCTTATCTGCACATTTGAAGAATACCCCGCAGAAGCGATCATGCCTGCAGTAAGCAGGCGGGCAGTAGCGGCCTCCACCTCCGGAGCTTCCTGTATGGATATTAATAACTCCGGAGCATCGGGAACTGTATTTCCCAATTCCTGGCGTTTTTTATACGCCCTGGAATGCAGCTGTACATGCCCGTATTTATATTCTATACCCTCCCGTAACGACTCGGCGTGAAGGCTGTCGGAAATGGCCAGTATGAACACCGTAGCCCATACACCGATGGCCAGGGAAAACATAACCACCAGGCTTCGGGTAGGATTCCGCCAGATATTGCGCCAGGCTATTTTTAAAAGCATCCACATAGGTTTATTTTTTTGCCGGAACAACTTCCAGGTTTCGGATCTTATTCAGTGCATAGACGGAGAGCAGGGCTGAGATCACCAGGATGACCGCCGAGTGCATGGCAAACATGGAAAAATCCACAATTGTGGGCATCACAGGGTCAATTCCGAAGGACTCCCAGCCCTGCGCCGCCCTGCCCTTAAAAGTGATGGGGTATTCATTGAGGTAAGTAACCACCGGATAACTTGCCAGAAAACCCAGGGCCGCCCCTAAAATGGCAAGTGAAACGCTTTCGAGCAGTACCATCGCTCCCATTTTTGTCTTTTGCATGCCAATGGCCAGCAGCACCCTGAATTCCAGCAGGCGTTCATTGGCCATCATGATAAGGGTACCGAAAATGCTGAAACTGATAAGCAGGTAAAGCAAAGCAAGAACGATAATGCGCATGGCATCGATAAGCCCTAGCGATTGAGTCGCCATCGGCATCATTTTCTGCCAGGGTTGCGTGATAAGGCCCTCCGGCAATACACCGGAGATCTCCTGCGCAACTTCTTTCTGGATTGTATTGTCCTTCAGAAAAACTGGCATGGAGGTAACCCTGCCGTATGCGGCAAAAAAGAACTGCGCATCGGCCAGGGTAAGGAAAACCAGGTTGTTGTCCAGGTCCGGCGACCCCATACGGATGGTTCCGCAGATGTGGTATTTTCCGGCAGCACTTGCACCGTGATAACCCTCGCCGATCATCACCAGTGTATCGCCTGGCTGTATGTCGAGGTATTCGGCCAGCCCTTTGCCGATGATGGCATCGCCGGGATTACCATGAAAATAACTGCCGGCCTGAACTTTTTCCTCCAACCCGGTTATCCGTTTTTCATTATCCGGTTCAATGCCGACTACAAGGACACCTCTGGTCAGGTTTTCAGCAGAAGCCAGGGCAACCGACTCCAGGCGTTTGGTATATCCTTTCACTTCCGGCAGCGTATCCAGTAAACCGGCGGCCTCTTTCGGAGGAATGAAGGTATTGTGCAGCGACTTGTCTTCCCAGAAATCCTGCTGCTGAACCTGAAAGTGCCCACTGTAAATGCCCACCATGCTGTCCGTCATCTGCTGGTTGATGCCGGACAGCAGCGCGTCCATCACATTGGCAAATACCACAGCAAACATGATAGAGGCAACCGTAATAAATGTCCTGCGGCGGTTGCGCCACAGATTGCGCCAGGCTAATAAACCGATCATTTTACTCGAGCCTTTTTATGTTTTGCAGAGAAAAAAAACTGTCGGCAATGGGCCCATTGAATTCCAGTTCCTTATACACAAGTACCGTCTTGTTGTCAGGTTCATTGGCGGGTTGGATCTCCAGCCGGGAGGTGACAGTTCGCCCGCCCATCGTTTTGATGTCTTTCCCGGTAATGGTATTGATCAGTTCGCCGTCTTCATCGTAGTATTCGGTTTTCAGGAAGAGCCATTCGGCCTTGTCAACCCAGGTGACGACTTTCCCCCAAACCACAGCCGCTTCCTTTTTGGGCGTCATCTCGACCTTGTAGGCAGCTCTTCCGCCTACCGTTTCTTCAGCCAGCAGGCGGTGGTTGTAATCTTCCACTATGGATGACATTTTTACCAGGTCATCATTACTGAAATCAGACCCCATCCAGGCCTGGGCCATGGCCGATGGGGGCAATTTCACGATCCGCTCAATACGGGGCACCCAATTCCAGAATTCCTTTCCTCTCTTCATAAATGCGGTGCCTTTATCCCGGGCTGGTTCGGTGATGAGGATCAGCAAATATTCATTCCCTTTGGTCCACACCCTGAGGCTTATTTCCCGCTTCCATTCTGGGCGGATGACGGTTAGTGACATTGTGCTCCGGCTGGTCTGGCCCATCCGTTTCTCATCGGCATTTTCGATGATTTCCTTTGCATTCTGTGCGGCGAGGGGTGTTTGGAAAAAAAGGCCGCATAAGAGGGCAAGGGCTAACATCCTGATAGTCTGTCTCATTTTAATGAAATTTGGGTTCTGCTCACTTTTCGGCCCAATGCCTTTCGTCAACGGAGGTGTTCTTCAAGGATTCGGTTCACCTTATAGGTTTTGTGAAAATCATCATAAGAAGATACCGGCGTGTTGCCACTGAAGTACGCATCGAGTGCATCATGGAAGGGGTGGTTTTCCGGAAAGGCTTCTTTCAGGTTCATTAAAGTCAGAGGGAGGACTTCCTCATCAGGGCCATTGCTGAAAAAGAATTTGGCGACGGCTCCCGCATCTTCGCCTATCGGGGCCCTGCTCTTCCCTTGCTGGTAGATGACAAGTGCTCCCACTTCATTGACCTGGTAGTTTTGCCCGTCAAAAAAGCGGTAATCCTTTCCTTCGCAGTCCCGGTATCCGAATATGTCAGATTTTTTATATTTACCCTTCTGGCCTTCGTGAACCACTTTGACAACTGGCCTTTTCCCGGGAGCAATGATCTTGTGATTTGACTTGGCGCAGTCAATACTGTGTGTTAATGTACTGTTTGTAAAATCTTCAGAATTCAGGTAAATGCCGCTTTCCTGGGTATAGGCAGGAAAAAACATTCCACTCAGCAGCAGGATGGTTGAAATGACAAATAGCTTTTTCATGACCATATATTTTTGGTTATTTTTTAGTTCTTAACGCGCTCTTTTTTCATAGTGAATTCATGAATGGAATACATTTCGGGGATTATACTGTCCCAGCCATACTCATCCTGAATTTTTACACGCAGCATGTCGCTGCCCTGGCCCTCTCCGTGTACGATGAAAACTTTTTCCGGTGTGTTTTTTATCCTGCTGGCCCAATTCAGCAATTCGCGTTGGTCGGCGTGGCCTGATAGCCCGTGCACCGTTACAACTTTGGCCTTCACAGGATAGAACCGGCCATAAATTTTTATCTCTTGTACTCCCTCCTGCAATTGCCGGCCCCGGGTGCCCACTGCCTGGTAACCTACCAGCAACACCCGGGTTTCCGGCCTTTCAAGGTATTTAGTGAGATATGTCAGTACGCGGCCGCCCGTTACCATGCCGCTACCAGCGATGACAATTTTGGGGTTGGGGTTATCAATTATATTCCAGGTTTCTCTGAAATCGGATACAGTGTGGATGGCTTCGCACATTTTCGTACAATCCTCTTCAGTAAGCTTGTGCCAGCTCGCTGACCGGTGAAGTACCTTTAATACATTAGCCCCCATCGGGCTGTCCATGTAAACAGGCATTTCCGGCATCAATCCTTTTTTTCGAAGCTGCCACAGCAGGTACATCACTGTTTGTGCACGTTCGACGGCAAAGCTGGGGATGATGAGCGTTCCACCTTCCTGGTAAGTTTCGCGGATAATCCTGAGTAATTCCTCTCCGATGTCTCCATGGGGATGAAGCCGGCCGCCATATGTACTCTCAATAAAGAGAATGTCAGCCCGTTCAGGCCTTTGGGGGGCGTAAAGCAGGTAATCCTCTTCCCGCCCGACATCACCGGAAAAAACCAGGTGCTTTCCACCAGCATCAATTTCGATGAAGGAACCGCCCAGGATATGGCCGGCATATTGAAACCTTACTTTGATGCCCTCAAAAAGAGGTAGCCACTTACCAATGGCCACTTCCTCAAAACGAATAAGTGCCAAATCGACATCCTTCAGGTTATATAATGGTTTTGCAGGCTTATGCCTGGAGTATCCCTTGCGATTGGCCCGGGCGGCTTCTTCTTCCTGGATCTTGGCGCTGTCTCGCAGAATGATCTCGGCAATTTCAAGGGTTGGGGCAGTGCCGTATATTTTGCCTCTGAACTCCTGCCTGGCTAATCTGGGCAAATAGCCGGTGTGGTCGAGATGTGCGTGCGTAAGTAATACGGCGTCAATGGTGGCAACATCTACAGGAAGATAATCCCAGTTCATCCGGCGCAGCGCCTTTAAGCCCTGGAACATACCGCAGTCCACCAGGATCTTCCTATTCAGAACCTCCACCAGATACTTCGAACCGGTGACCGTACCGGCCCCGCCAAGAAAGTGAATGCGAATATTATTATCCATTATTGTTGGATTGTTGATTTACAAATTGAACTCGCCTCCTCCAGCACTTTTCCTATCCTGGATGGCGGCAAGCCCATTTCCTTCAACCACTGTTCATTTCGGCAAAGCTCTTTACAGAGCACAATGCCTTTATCGAGCAAACTTTGTTTTTCCTTTTTTGTCAAAGTAGCCAGGCAGGTGAGCGGGTACAGGCCAAGGCGGCTGATGCGTTCCTTCAGGTTGTCCTTGCGGGGGTGGTTCCAGGAAACCAGGTTCAGGCCTGCACATGCTCCGTACTGCATGGCATCCGTGGTAAAGCGGGTGTTGGTCACCAGCCATCCCTGATGGAATTTTTGGCCGTGGCCGGGCTTCCGCAACCAGGCCCTTTCTATATCCTTAAAGCGGGAATGGATATAAAGAGGGCTCTTGACATCGCACTTCCTCTCCTGGCCGCTGTGAAATTTGCATTCTATCATAAAATGCCTGCTATCCTTTTCAGCTATGACATCCACTTCATGCTGTACACAATGGCCCTGTACCATTTGCCCTACCTGTACCCGGTAACCTTCTTCCTTCAATATCTCTCCTACAAATTTTTCAAAGGGGAACCCGGTGGGCCCCAATTCCATGATCGCCTTTTTCAGCCTGTACCGGGCGGCTGTATGAGGGGAGGCATTTTTAAGCATGGAAAAGGCCCCGCGGTATATTTCCCTGGTGCTTATTCCAGGGTACAGAATCTGCTGAATTTCTGCTGCTATTCTATTTGCCGCCTTTTTTCCTGCGCCGGCACGGCGCAGCGAATGGCGGAGCTTGTTTATTGAAAAGGGAGCTTCTTCTCCGGAAGCTTTGACGACAAAAGTATTTTCGCTCATGTGGATTCAACATTTATTGTGCTCAGCGAAGGAATACTAAAATATCTTCGTTGGATAATTCTTGAGTAGCTCCTCAAGTATTTGTATCTCCAATTGACGTTGTTTGCATCTCATTTCCCGCCATCTCTGGTGGATCATTCGGAATTCATTAAAGCAGGCTACCGAAAATGTCCGGTCCAGGAGGTTATTCACGTGCCATTTTTTCAAAAGCTCCATGGCCATTTTCAGGATCATCTGGAAATCCTGATCCACAAGCCGTAAAAGCTCCTTTTCAAGTGCTCTATTCTCAGCAGACAAAAATGGATCAGCATAACTGCTCCTTTTAACCAACCTGATCAATAAACCAAATTTGATCCTGAGGAAAATAATTTCCGATTGCCATTCCTGGGCCATTGCCTCAATGAAAGGCTCCATAGCAACTGCCCCATCGGTGTTTTCAGGCTCAGGTATTTGCATTTGCAGGTCGGAAACTTTTGAAAAATCTACTTTCTGGCCCTTCATTAAAATACTTACCGTTTTAAAAATTCATGGGCAGAAGCCTCTGAACTAAAGTAGTATACTGTTCCGTCGGTTTTATTCCGGATGACCACAGCTTTCGCCTTATCCACTTTTTCACCGGAAACAGGATCCGTGGAATATCTGACCCCATTCAGATTTTCCTGTAATTTTTTCACACAATCCTGGCAGCAACCATAATATGTTATCCCCTCTACTTCTATCGGGATCTGGTCTATACCCATAAAGCGGTCATTTACCATACATACTTTATCGTTGGGGACAATCTCATATTTGTTCTGCTGAATGGAAGCCTGTTGTGCAGGATCGGGATTGCTTTTCGTTTCCGGCGAACAGGAAAAAAGCAGAAAAGAAGTCGTTAAAATTGCAAAGAGGGCTTGGAAATAGTACATGGCATTATTTTTTTAAATGAACTGGCTATCCAGATGCCATCATCCGGTTATGGGGAAAATTCCCCCGCCTGTATAGCATGAAAATTAATCCTAAAGGGTAAGGTCAACAGGCCTCAGCCCCGGTTTGCTGGTTCCTCACCTTATACACCTCCACCACATCCATGGTATAGATGATACCGTCTCCCCTGCGGCCCGTCCTCCCATGCTCCTGGATGATCCTGATGATCGGCTCCACATCAGCATCCTGGCAGACGATCTCTATTTTCACTACTTTGCTGTGCATAAACGGGAACTTGAAGGACGGGAAGTCCTCACTTGGGTCAGTGTATTGGCCGGTGCCTTCACATTCAGAGAAGGTCATGCAGCAATATCCCGCGGCCTTCAGGGCCTTGTGTACTCCTGCCGATTTAATGTGTCGGACGAATGCTTTTATCTCTTTCATATCGGATAAGGTTGAAAAAACAATTCGGGATGAATGAATAAAGCTTTGTTGGTGGCCGCAATGGACCGCTCGGCGCTTTGTTCCAGGCCTGTCAGGGCGCGAATGGCATCGATGTTTTCCGGAATGACGATTGCCTGATTGTCCACCAGATAGGCGTAGTAGAGTTCGTCGCCTTCCACCTTTACCATATCTTCCCAGACGGCCACCTCGTACATGTCGCCGTGGGGCCTTCCCAGGTCGAGCATCAGTTCCTTTACTGCATTATTGGCGGAAAGGCCTTCTCCGTACCGGATCAATGCGATCCGGGAGGAGGCCCGGAAGGCGCTCAGCACTTCCTCCTCACTTGCCGGCCGGGTGAGCCGTACTGTCCAGTAATGAAGGTGGCTAAGGGTTTCAGGAACCTTAACGGCAGCCGTAACTACATCCAACTCCGGGTCGACACTTTGGGCATCAGGCCCCTGGTGGCTGGGAATTTCCTTCTCTGGCACCAGGGTATTCATAATGCCGTTCAGGTGGCTCTCCCAGGGGTCGGTGGCCCGGCGAAGGATCGTACCTCTGGCGCTTTTCAACAGCCCGGCCCTTTTCAGAGCGGTAAGGGTTCTGACAATGGAAGTGGTGTTGCAGGAGACCACCCGGGTGGAGGTTCTGCCGATGGCACTTTGATAGTTGGCTTCCGCCACAAAGGAATGCCCCGTTGTCCGGTGGCTTTCCCCACCCTGGACAATTAACTTAACGCCAGCCAGCCGGTACCGCTCCGCATTCTGCGCGCCGAATTTTTTCGGAGCGCAGTCCACTACAATATCCACTTGCTTGAGCAGGCTGTCCAAAATGCCCTCCACCGCAATGCCTGCCATCCGCATTTTATTGGCCGCTTCATAATCAAAAGCAAATACCGGGATATCTCTTGTATTGGCGACTTTTATCCGCCAGTCGGTGGCCACATCGCAAACGCCGATGAGTTCCATATCCGGCTGGAGCATGACGGCATCCGCCACCCGTTTTCCGATGACGCCGTATCCGTTTACGGCTACTCTTATTTTTTCCATATTTCTGTTCTTTTTTGGTTCATGGATTACAGGTCTTTGCAGCAGCCTGGTGACTGGGATGACGAGCTGCTCTCTTTCAGCATATCTCTGAAGATGGCCAGGTACAGCTCCTTAAAATCCGATGCTATGAGATCCGCAGACCAGATTGTCAGCTTCGGGTCAGAAACGGCCAAAGCAAGAATAACTTCCAGCGTTTCTTTCAGGAGTTGTTCATCGTTTTCCAACGCCACAAACAGCCTTTCTTTATCGGCAGGCAATTGAAAGCGGTTTTTTTCTGCTTTTAATGTTTTCATGATCATTCTTTTTATAAATACTCATTCAGCGGCAATTCCCGGTCTTCAAAAGGGAACATCCGGCCGACAGGCGGCAGGTAATACACCCGTGGCCTGGTGCCCAATTCTTCGAGATACCTGTACCCGGCGCGGTCTTTGAGCATTGTATTCAATCTGGCCTCCTCTCTTCCGTTGGAAACCGAATCTTCATTTTCATCACCGAAGTAAATGGCTCCGTAGGGACAGCCGGTTACGCAATCCGGCAGCATTTCTTTTACCAGGTTGTGAGGGCAGAAGTCGCATTTCTCTACCGTTCCCGGCCTATGTGGAGCACATACCTCCTTCTGCGTCATTTGCGCCAACTGCCCGGGTGTAAGCTCATAACTCTCCTCTCCCCAGTTAAAAACCCTTTGTGCATACGGGCAGGCCACCATGCAGAACCGGCAGCCGATGCAGCGTTCAGTATCGATATTCACTATTCCATCGGAAAGCTTGAATGTGGCGTCAACCGGGCATACTTTTACGCAGGGGGGGCTGTCACAGTGAAAACACAGGGAAGGCATCCAGTAAGGGGAGGATAGCTTGGCGTCTTTTACCTTATTTAGCCTGATATAGCTTCTCTGAGGAGGCAAATAGTGCATCTTGGAGCAGGCGCTAAGGCACTTGCCCGCCCCTTTGCATTTGGACAGGTCAATCACCATTACCCACTTTCTTCCTGGTATGCCGTCCCTGACATTGTGCTGCGACAAGGGAATATCAGGTACCACTTTACGGGTATAAGCTGTATCGACTTCTACTATTTCCCCTTCCGGGGAAAGCAATTCTTCCTTTTCGCCGGTTTCCGGATCATGGCATTGTTCAAGGGTAGAGAGCCATCCGGCGGCAATAACCGCGGCAATAGAGTTTGCGCTTTTATTCAAAAAATCCCTTCTTGGCCGGCCTTCCTCTTTTCTTTGCATTTTTCAGGATTTTTGGTTATTTACTGATAGTGCTTAACTCTTCCCTCTCCCCGGCCAAACCGGGGAATTACTGCAGGCACTTTTGCCTGGTAGTTGTAAAATTCCCGACCGAATTTTGCCGCAAGTTTTTTCTCTTCGTATTTCGACAGGCGGTAGTAAAGGAATAGCAAAACAGGCCACATAGCCAGGGTGATGATCGTTGGCCACTGGATGAGAAACCCAATGGTTATCAGCATCATTCCCACGTACTGCGGGTGCCGGATATAGGCATATATTCCGTCTGTAACCAACTGTTCTTCTGTGGCATGGTATATCTTCTTCCAGCCCAGGTAAATGATGTAAACGCCGAAAAAAATAATTCCATTCGTAATGATATGCAGGATGGACATCGCTACGGTGGAATGAGATAAGCCCAGGAATACCAGCACCAGATGGCCGCTGGAATGGGAAAACGGGTCGAGCACCGGATAGTTACTGCCCAGCCAGCTCGTCAGCAAGTAAATGGTTAAAGGAAAACCATACATTTCGGTGAAAAGCGCCGCCAGGAAACCAATGAATACTCCCATCGAGCGCCACTCGAACTTCTCCTTGGGCCTGACATAGCTAAACACGACGAACAGGAAGATCAGAAAAACGAACAGGACTGTAGTCCAAAAGCCGTAGGCATAACCGCCGTAATCTACTCCGTGCATGGCTGTATTTTTAAAAGGTTTATCAATTAGCCGTCTTCAGGAACTCTGCGATCTTGACGGCCTCATCCTCTGTCAGGTTCGCCCGCACCCGCATGTGCATTATTGCTACATCCCATTCCGTATCGCTGAACGTCTCCGGGGACGGGGCATTATGGCAGCGCAGGCAGTTTTCTCCCCATAACTGAGCGCCCGATTTGAGTGACGCCATGTCACTCGTTGTTGCACAACTGCTGATAATGGCCGCAGTAGTAATTGTGGCAAAAAGCCCTATAACGATTGGTATCTTTTTCATGATGATTGAATTTTGAATTGAGCGATCAGAATCCAATAGCCCAGTGGATGAAGAAGGCGTCACCTCCTTCCTCGGCTCCTCCTCCATGCCCACCGGCCTCCCCGCTAATGGTGCGGTAAGAGAATTTGAAAAGCGTCCGCCAATCGAGCCAGTAGTTCAGCCCCACCTCCCATTGCTTCTGGTCAACTTCCCAGGGCGCCCCTTCGGGTGTTCTCAATGAGGAATACCTTCCGGCTATTTCCAGGTTCTGGATAAACTTGTTTTCAACGAATGCCGGGCGAAGAGAAAGTTGTGCAAACCAGGTTGTGCTTTTGTTATCAAAAGTGTGAAATTCACCCAGCTCATCCGGTTCCGGAAATTCGGCCTCTTCCACATCGGTTACAGAATACTGAGCTTTTATATCCAGCACGCTGCTGATTCCAGGCAGGTTCCGTACATAAGACAAATCAACAGCATATAGTAGCGCCGCCACATCTTCATACCTGGAATCCTTATCTCCCACTTTTCCGTATAGGGCCGACAAACCAATTTCCAGGGCGGAATTGCTCATCGGGAAAAAGCCGATCCGCCCGCCAACCGCCTTGTTTTTATTGTTGTCCGGAACGATATCATAGTGAAGCAGGCCCCCTTCTTCAGCTTCCAAACTGCCGTCGTTGAGCTGCGGGCCATTGATCGCATACAGGGAATAATTGGTTTTTACCGGGCCGAGATATGCAGCCCCTCGCAATTCTAACCCAATATCCGCTCCGGGTAAAATACCGTCGTGCCCTGCCCCCAAAGGGCGGGTCGGAAACTTATTGATCCAGGCAGGGTGCAGGTTAGGAATGAAAGTGCCGAAAGGAATGAGGATTTTTCCCGCCCTGAAGGTCAGTGATTTTGTGAGCAGGTAGGACATGTTGGCATATTCAAGCCCCAGGTGCAATTCGTTGCCTTCCAGTTCCAACTCCAACTCGCCTTCGAAAAGCAGCCGGTCGGATTGACGAAAGATCAACAGCGGGTTGAAAGACCCTCCAACAAAAGTGAATTCTTCATCCGTAAGTTCTAAACCCGAATGGGCATAGCCCCGGAGTAAAAAACGGCTCTTACCAGGTTTCCAGTCATTCGTGGTTGCTTTGGGCAACTGTGCCGTTTGTATATCCAAAGTGGAAAGAACCTGGCTGGCAGAATCCTTTTGAGCATTCAAATGTATACTGAACCCAATCAGCACCAGCAGCAATATTTGTCGGTAGAGGTTTTGCATGGCTTTATTGTTTTTGTTTGAATGGATTTAATTGCCCGGCTGGCTATTTGCCCCCTAATTGTCGGATATAGTTCACTAACTGCCATCGTTGCTGTTCGGTAAGCGCCTCCTTATAGGATGCCATAGGGGGGTTGCCTTCGGTTAGTTTCCAGTATATGGCGCCGTCGGTTTGCGCCTGAACACGTTTGCTGGCAAGGTTGGCGGGGCGAGGCTTAAGGGACATACCTGCCATGCCGTCTCCCTTGCCTTTATTGCCATGGCATATGGCACATAATTGCTGGAATAAAGTTTTTCCTGCTGCAATAGCGCCGGAATTGCCCAGATAAGGGTTTTTATAGCTATCAGCGCCGGCAGGCGCCACCCAGTTCGTTTGCCCGTAAACACTGTTTCCCGTGGCTCCCAGAAGAACCAGGCAAAAAACAGCCAGGGCCGCCCGGAGGGTGAATACACCCCTCCTGCAGAACATTACTTTTTTCATCTTTACAATTTTTTGTCTTTACTTATGGCTCAAAAAGGAGGCTACCTACCTTCACAGCCAGGTAGGCCGTGAATTAAGTTTTCAGTCCCTCCTCCTCTTCCAGCACTGCCTTTCGTTCTTCATATTCTTCGGTGGACAGCTCCCCGGAAGCGTATTTTCTTTTCAGGATTTCCAGGGGGCTCTCTTCTTTTCTTCTCCTGCCGAGGGCCAGCCACGGCGTCGCAAAGATCACGATGAGCAATAGGCCCCAGAAGATCCACCACAGGAGGTGCATGCCCCAGAAATGATATCCGTTATAGAAATGCATAGCATCAGTTTTTAATGGTGAGATTCGTGGCCTCCGCCTCCTGCATCAGATTCTGTCATGCCCATGTTCATCGGCATGCCTTTGTCTTTCATCATTTGCGTACAGGATTGCAGGCACTCGTCGCTCATCATACCTTCCTGGTTCATCATCTGCATCATGTGGGCCATCATATTACCGTCTTTCATCATACTATTCATCATGTTATGCATCATCTCCGGATTGCCCTGCATCATTTGCATCATATCGCCTCCCTTCATCATCATGCCCATCATGTCCTTATTGCCTTGCATCATCATCATGGCGTGTTCGTTCGACATCATTTTGTTCATGAACTCAGTCATCACTTCGTGGTTATCCAGGATAGCCGAGAATACTTTGTCCTTCGTTTCCGCATTCTCCAACATCGCATTGACATCTGCTTGCTGGGTGCAACTTGTCATTGACAGGATTACAGCAAACAGGGATAAGAAAACTAGTTTTTTCATCATCATTATTTTTTTGTGATAATTTGTGTTGTCTATTGTTTTGTTATTATGGAATACCTTCAGAAAATATTTCCTTCTGGTGTTTGTCTTTTCCGTCCGGGCCTTTCGGCTCGCCCGGCGGTTTGAATTTCCGGATGATCAGCCGGTTGGCTTTTTCATAAGTCAGATAGCGCGTCATCCAATTGACGGCAACCATGAGCTTGTTCTTTAAACCGATTATGGAAAACAGGTGAACCGTTGACCATAGCAGCCAGGCGAACCATCCTTTCCAAATTGCCCCGCTGATCTCGGCCACTGCATTTTTCTTGCCTATGGCCGACATGCTGCCTTTATCTTTATAACGGAAAGCCTCCCTAAACTCACCATGTTTGATGTAATGCAACAGGTTTTCCGCCAGCAGTTGCCCCTGTTGGATGGCGACTTGCGCCACCATATTGTGCCCCTGGGCACTATCCGGAGAGATCAAAGCCGCTACATCTCCAATGGCAAATATGTTATCGTAATTCTCCAGCCGGTTATAGCCGTCAACCTTCAGGCGGTTGCCTTTGGCAAGGGCGCCGTCTTTCAAACCGGAAGGAACCTCACCTTTCACTCCGGCTGTCCAGGCGAGCATACGAGCTACCAGGCTGTTTTTGTCACTTAACTGCACATTAGTGCCGTCATACGCGGTTACCGAGGTGTTGAGCACGATCTCAATATCCAGAGCCGTCAACACTTTCAGCGCATGCTCCGAAGCCTTTTCGGACATCGCCGGCAACAAGCAGTAAGTACCGCCTCCACCAGGTATATTTTCATCCATTCCGTAGCGATCTCCGGATAGTCTTTATTCAGAAGGTAACGCCTGAACTCGGCGAGGGCGCCTGCCAGCTCTACGCCGGCAGGGCCGCCCCCGACGATAACAAAATTGGTTAGGGCATCTTTTTCCTTCGGGCCGCAGGTAATAGTGGCCTCTTCCAGGTTCTGCAGTATCCAGCTTCGGATATCGAGGGCGTCGCGGATACCCTTAAGGCCCACGCTATTGCGTTCTAAGTCCTGTAAGCCGTAGTAGTTCGTCCTGCTGCCTGTGGCTAAAACCAGGTAATCGTAGCGTACCCATCCGATGTCTGTAAATACGCGGTTTGTTTCCGGTTCAACCCTCACCACTTCCGCCATACGGTACACAAGGTTTTTATACCCCTGGAACAGCTTCCGGACCGGCGATACGATGGAGTCCGGCTCCAGCCCGGCAATGGCCACCTGATACAGCAATGGCTGGAATTGATGGAAGTTGTTTTTGTCCAGCAAAACCACCTGCACCGGTTTGTTTCGCAGTTTCTTTATCAGGTTGAGGCCGGCGAAGCCCGCTCCGACAACTACGATCCGCGGCATGCGGGTAGCCGGCAGGCAAACGGTGCTATGTGGGCATTGATCAAGCATGAGACAAACTGTTTACAGGTTTTAATTGATACCAGAAAAGGTGTTCGTACAGGCCCGACCAATACATGCCGAATGTGAAAGCAAAGAGCAGCTCTTCCACGGGGATGCCAATGATCTTGATACCTGTAAGGGCGGCCAGGTTCCAATGGTTGTCAACGAAACCCGGGAAGACAAGCAGCAGGCTGCCGAAATAAACTGCATAAAGCCCCAGAAACAGCAAGCCACCTACCCAGATCTTGGATTTCAGGTCGGGGCGGCAATACAGTGTCGCCACCCTCCCAGAAATAATGCAATCACGCCGCAGTATATGTGATTCAACCTGGTAAAAACCGCCAGCACCAGAAATACCACTACCGGCAGGAAAAGAATTACCCGGTGCAACCGGTGCCTGGCGTGCTGCTTTTCGTGTTCCTCAAATGCACTCAGGTTTGCCGGAAATACCAACCTGTAAAGCACTGCGCCTATGCCCCCGATAGCAAAAGAAAACAAAAGGCTCTCAACGTCGAATCCGGTTTTGCTTGCCAGGCCGAACAAAGAAGGAGGAGCCCAGTATTCCGGCACAAACAATGGTTCCGTCAAGCCAAAAGGCATAGTCCAGATACTTAGCTTCCACATCTCTTCCCGAAATTGTGGCTTCCTCCAATAAATGAGCCCCCACAACCCCAGAATTATGAATGACCATATTAACCAGGCATATTCCATTGTCAAATGTTTTAAACCCCATTATTGAGGCGACCCTTACTTGCCACCGCCGGCCTCCACCGATACGACACAATTGTGCACCCCCTCATACGGAGAAGGCGCATAGCCGTCAGCTTCAGGGTCGTTCGCCCATTGCCCGTCGCCCATCTGGTAACGGAATTCATACTCCTTGCCGGCCTCGAGATCAACGGAAGCCTGATAAGCCGTTTTGGCTGCTTTCATTTTCAGCCCGTTTTCCCAGTTCCAATCATTGAAATCTCCAACGACCCGGATTTCCTGTCCCTTTTGAACTGCTTCCAGCGGCAGGCTGAATGTAACTTTACACAGGCCTTTGTTTTTGAGATACTTTTTCTTGATCATGGTTTTAACTTTTAGGGTTTTCTAATCTTTGCACCCATTCCTAAACTGAAATTATAAATACCTGCAACACAGGCCCCCACCAGCCATCCCAATACAAAAGATTCCACCAGCCCGATACACACTTCGTAAAGAGGCACATCCATTCTGATGACAGGGGCGGTGTCCAGGCCATGAAGCAGGCTGTTAAAAAATCGTACGGTACCTTCCTTGCCGACAGTCAGCATAACCAAAGCGCAGCCCAGGTAGAGCAAGGCCCAGGTGAGGCCAACCGCCAGTCCGAATTTTCTAATGTGAATGGCGCTCATAAGCTTTTTCTTCAGGTGAACCGCCTTGCCCGCTATGTTGCCCGTGCCCGTGCGGCATCAGCAGATGGCAGGCAAACATTGCCAGGATGAAAAGGAACAGGCCGGTATCTTCGCTTAACCCCAATGCCGGAGCAAAGAATATCAGCAAGAGGGGCAAAGTACAGCCAACCAGCATCCAGAAAAGGCGTTTTTTGTTCATGGCAGTTGTTGTTTTAAGGCAAAAGATTGGCTTTTCAATTGAATACAATTGAAAAAAATGGCTTTTGCGACACTGAATTTCAGAGTTTTTTTCCGCCTGCCCCTCCTGGAAACGATGAGAACTGCCGACAGGAAATTAAGAGGGGCGATGCGATTACTTGTGTCGCAACCCTTTAACAATCATTAATTTACAACTATTTCTTCACAACCCTTTATCTTCTTTTGGCTAATGTTTACAATATCTTGTCTAAAGGAGAACGCGGCTTGTCTTTCAGCTGTTTGTACTCGCTCATGCTCATCCCCGTCACTTGCTTGAACTGGCCCGAGAGGTGATAAATATTATTATAACCAAGTTCGTAGGCGATTTCCGAAAAAATCAGCTCGTCATACTCGATCAGTTCCTTTACCTTTTCAATTCTCAACAGGATAAAGTACCGCTCTATCGTGATACCCTCCGTTTTGGAAAAGGATTTGCTCAGGCTCCAATAGTCTTTGTGGAGCTTATCGGCAATAATTTCCGACATTTTTTTATCCCGGCTGACCGGGAGGCTGTTGACTATTTCGACCAAAGCAAGTTTTATGGTTTCGGACAGTTGTTCGTCCTTGCTTTTGACAAATTCAAATTCATCTTCCATCAGGATTTCTTCGATCTTTGAAAAAGAAATTTTTCCTTTTGGAAAACGGAACCTGACCCTGCCCAGCCTCATCTCCAGCACTTCTACGCCCAGAGCTTCCAGGTCCTGGCGGGCAACCTTAAGGCACCGGCTGCAGATCATGTTTTTGATGATCAATTCATGGACTTCGTATGATTCCATTTTGAGGGGGTGGTTTTAGAGGCTGTTTCATTTAAGTTTTTGAAATTTATTATAGATGATTTTTTTGCCAATCGAAGCCATTTTTGAGTTTCGTACCTGGAAGGTACGGGACGAAAAAAGGCTGACGAGTGGTAAAAAAAGGGCTATAAGAAAATCAAAGGACTTAAATGAAACAGCCTCTTAGTGTTAGCGGAAATCAGGGCAGGTTATGCCCGGAAAAAGATGGTATGCACAATCTGCTTACCCAGGCCCGGCTTATCGCCGGTGGCCAGCCCCCCGCCAGGTCAACAGTGGATCACCCGTACAATCAGGGCTGATCCACGCAATGACAGGATATACCTGTAGCTCCTGGCAGGGGTCTTGTGCAGGATGAGAAAGGAACCGCTAACAAAGAAAGGACTGTAACCACGCTTGCCTGTCATAGACTAAAAGCGGTGGGACATAATACAGAAATGGAAAGTATTGCTTATCAAATGAAGGAAGGAGAATACCCTGAGGAGGAAGAATAGCACTGAAGCTCACCGGGCGGCCTGTAACATCGATCCCGATTATTGGAATCTGCTGGTCCTGATCAAGCTTGTAGTAAGTTGATTCGTTGTGACAACAATTTTTATCTTCCTTATGATCCTCCTCGTCCCCGGAACAAGGCGTAACGGCATCCTTGGCGCAACAACTTCCGAAGCTGAAAAAGTAGCTCGTTTTTACGAATTCACCCTCGCAATAGTGGCTGTTTACCCAAATCCCTCCGGAACTCAGTAATACCGAAAAAGCAACGGCGATATGGATAACTGCTTTTATCATGAAGTTGAAAAAATAATTGTATCAAATGCAAACTCCTAAGTAAAGTTAGCAATAAATTCTTGTTTCACCAATGATTTTTATCAACCGGAAGCTGTTCTTCAACAATTTATCCCATACCAAAAAGGCCGGGGCCGGATACAGGAAAAATCGCTCCTGGAAAACCAGCCTGTTTTGATTGTACGTTGCCAAGTACTCTCCCGATTTGCTTTCATCGTGTGAGTATGAATTTCTGTGTAGAGATCTTATTATTGGATTCAAGGGAAATAAAATAGGTTCCATTAGCAAAACCTGATAGGGAAAAGGTTTTTGTCGCACCTGTTTCCCTTGCATTTATCTTTTCTTTCTGTACGATTTCTCCATTTGCATCGATGATTGTTAGTTGTAAAAGCCTTGTTTCTTTCTCAGGCAGCTTTACGGTTATCTGATCTCCGGATGGATTAGGATAAACTGCAAAATTCATTGCCGGCTCATATATGCTTTCGTTTGCAAAAGTTGTAAAGGGGGAGCTGACATTAACAATAGCCCCAATAGATGGAACATCGTCTACCATTGCAAAAAGCATATAATAACCATAAGGTGCTTTGAGAGAATCAGAAGGGATACTGGCAGTAACCTGGTGGCCGTCCTGAGTAAAATCCAGCTCCAGGTACCGGTTATTCCCGGAATTCATAAAGTGGGTCACCGAAGCTGTTGACATCAGGATAACATTTGTCAGCGTATCTGCCTTCTGCACATCAAAAGTGATTTGTCCGCCTCTTGTGAATTGTCTGGCATTGAGGTTGGTAATTTCCGGGCGGACTCCCCTGAACAAATAAGGTGGACTGAAAGCTTCAATAACACTGAAAGCAGGTTCATTGCCCGGCTGTCCTTCTCCGCCAACGGCAATCACCCGGCCATCCGGCACGAGAATGGTTGTGCAGTGGTATTCCCTGGCATAATGCAAGCCGTCCAACCTCCGCCATGAATCCTGGTAAGGGTCGTACAAATCCGTTAGGAATAATTGCCCCCATTGATTGACGTGCGAAGCATCAGCCATCTCTTCCTTAAAACCTCCAGCCACCAGTATTTTCTTGTCCGGCAGCAATACTGTTTTAGCTCGTGACCGCATGGGAGAAAAGTTGCTGCCCAGCGACCAGCTTTTGTTTACCGGGTCATAAATTTCAATCAGGTTACCCAGATTTCCGGTAAAGGAGATATAACCAATGGCCACTACACGGCCATCGCCTTCCGGTAACAGGACAATCTCATGGTCGGAATGGTCTCCGTTTGGCATCCGGTTGCCTTGCACAAAATCAGCAGCAGAATTCCATTGCCTGGATTGAATATTGAACAATTGGGGGGGGCGGTGCGTCATCAGAACTTCGCCGGTATACAGTAAAACAATGGGTGAAACTTCATTGCCTACCTGAATGTTATCTGCCTGTTCGGTGGCCAGGTTGTAGGGGTCATAGATTTCAGCAGTATTTACCCGCACCGGATTATTCAGGCCGCCACCGCCAATAACCAGCAAACGGCCGTTGGGAAAGGGAACCACCGAAGGATACCAGCGATAATCGAGCAGGCTGGGCATCCATTGCCAGGAGTCTGAAGCAGGGTCATAGGTTTTTACTTTTCTGGTACCAGGGCCATATACCTCTTGGCCTGTTCCGCCCAGGAAAATTACTCGTCCGTCATACAGCAATGTAGGGCCAACACAGCCTTGCGTGGTATCAGAACCTGTAATTGCTGCCGTATCGTTTTCCTGCGGGTCGAAAAGAAACGGATCTTTCGTATCATGGCAGTAAAAAATCCTGCCATCGGGCAATAGTATTCCCAAATCGGTTCCTCCCAGTGGTTCCGGCGAATTCATAATGATATCCCATTTCCCCGGATGTGTTTCAGGAAAAAGCGTAAAAGCCAGGCCATTCAGATCTTCAGTAATATTCAGAATAGTATCCCTGTATTCCTTTCCAGGCTTTGCAATGCCTAATGTATAATTGCCCGAAGCAATATTGGTAAATTTGAAATCACCATTAGTATCGGTTCTTCGTTCGGCAAAAAATGTGGTGTCCGTATTAAATAAAATAATTCTTGCTCCCGGAACAGCGGCGGTGATATTATCGGCAACATTTCCGGCTACGGAAAACTGACAGTGCAGTTCTAAAGCACAAGTCAGGAGAATGAGTAGAAAAGTAAACTTTTTCATTGTGCAAATTTCCCATTACAAAAATTGACAGGCTATTCGATGTTCATAATGACCGTCTTCACACTGGATAGGCTGTCCGCATCTGTCCAGGCAAAAATGATTTGTTTATCACGCTTTGCCATCACCGGGAACCCACTTTGCCGGGAAGGGTTAGTAGCAGCCATTAAAAAGGGGGCGCCCATTTTACCCTGCAAATCAACTTTGACTGCATTGATGGTTGCACCATCTTCTTTTTCCTCCATCCAGCTAACCACCGCCTCATTGCTATTAAGCAATTCTATATCCACGCGCCCCACAGGATTGCCCTCATCCACCCGGATTGGCGCAGAGAAGGTTTCGCCGCTATCCTCTGAAAAGGTTACCTTCACTTGTGGCTTTTCTCCGGGCATGCTGAACCAGGCAACGGCAATGGTATTATTTTGAGCTGTTATGGCGGGGCCATTAACGGGGCATCCGGCAATTTTCCAATTATCTTCATGCACCTTTTGCGGTGCTGTCCATTGGCCATTTATTTTTCGGACAATAGAAATGTCTCTTACCTCCTCCTCTGACCGGTCCCGATAAACAACTACCGGCCCGGAATCAATCAATACGGCATCCGTTTGGCAACAATCACAAACCCTTGTATCAAGTTCTGCTTCTTCATAAAGGTTGCCGTCTTCGTCAAACTCGGCAGTCCTTAGTGCCATCGCCCCTCCATGAGCGTGAGCATCCTCATGGCCTTCGGAACCTTTAGTATTCCTGCCATCGAGCCATACAATAAACATGCGTCCATCCTGAAGCGGGAACATAGTGACAAAACCGTGTTCGGCAGCTATTCCATCCCGATGTGGAATAAAGGAAGGCCCCCAATGATAGCCCCCATCTTTTGAAAGAGCAATGCGTACATCATAATCGTACGTTCCGTTGGCGCTTTTCTGCAACCAATGGGCAGCTACGCTATTAGGCTTGTTATGAAAAGATGCCAGAGAGGGGAAATCCGCCCAATTGACAAACCAGTCAGATCCTCTTGCAATTTCATTTGGCTCGCTCCATTTGCCATTTTCCAGCCTGGAAAACAGTAAAGCGTCCGTTGTATCATTGAGGTATTCTACCCAGGAGAGTAGTACCCCGCCATCGCTGGATACAAAAAGGTTAGGTTCTCCGCTTTCTTTTGTTGGGACAGGAATTGCTTTAATAAGCAGCCCGTTCGAATCCCCATGGCCTGAATTGTGCTTACATGACATTAAGCTAATTATTAATAATAAAACGAAAGGAGGCTTTTTCATCGGCATAAATTTAATTCAAAACCCGAAAGGCTATTGGAGACAGCCTTCCGGATTTTAGAAAACAAATTAATGACTGTGTCCGTCCTTGGTATGCTCTGCCAGCGCAACGTAATCCATCCCGCAAACAGGGCACGTACCCGCACTTTCACTGCCGCTGCCTTCGCAGTGCATGGGGCAGACATAAGCAGAGGTGTATTCTTTGCCCTCGCCATGTTGTGTCTCGGCAGTGGATGCATCATGGTCATGGCCATCATGAGAAGCTTCCGTATGAGTGGCGTTATGATCATGGTTACCGTGATCATGAGTACCATTGCCCCCACAGGACCAGGCAAACAAAGCCATGCAGAACAATAAGGTTAAAACACCAAGTGATTTTAGAGATTTCATCGTTTAAACTTTTATTGGTTGTATAAGAAGAAATGCCGCCTCGGTAGAATCTTATTCTTTTTTGTGGCCTTCACCGCCATGAGCTAAAAGCATATTGCTTGCAAAAAGCAGCAGGACTAAGGGAAGAAGACAAATAATTATTTTCATTACAGAATTGTTTTTTTGAATAATTAAAACCGAATACTAAACCCTCCCCCAGCACCAAAACGGTTATCATAGCTGGCGGTTAGGGAGATGTTCTTAGACAGCAAATATTCCGCCCCTGCACTCCACACAATTTCGCTTTCGTAATTTTTACCGTTTTCAAAATTGGTGACTGCACCGAAATCTGCCTGATACTCGTAATAACCAAAAACGAAAATTCGGGGGAACAGCATCACACTTCTGCCAATGCCAATTCGAGAACGCAACTTAGTATCTACCCGTACATCGAGGTTAAACAGATAGGGCGTGAGAAAACGAAAACCGCCTACTCCGACGACATTAAATGCTCCTAAGCTGTCCCTGAATGTGTTTTCTACATTCACCCCTGCAAATACACTTGCATAGTCATAGATATAGCGTTGGTAGGAAAACTCTGCTTCAAGATTTTCATTATAGCCCACTTCTGCACTCAAGCTGAATTGGTTGCGGATATTGGATGATATGAGGTTAATAGAACTCATGTGGGAAGCAGCATCCAACGTCCCCCAAGTGTAAAACATATCCGTTTCGTGAATCAGCTTTTTTAAGGGGTACTTTGCCATGCGCTCATCTCTCGGCGTATCATAGCTAAAAACACGGGTCATACCCGACATCATGTGATATAGAATATGACAATGAAAAAACCAGTCGCCATATTCATTACCGTAAAATTCAATGGTCACCTGCTGCATTGGGGGCACATTGACAGTATGCTTCAAGGGAGAATATTCCCCGTTTTTATTTAGCACCCTGAAAAAATGACCGTGCAGGTGCATCGGGTGGTGCATCATGGTCAGGTTGTTAAGGGTAATGTGGATGACTTCGCCTTCCTTGATCTGGATTTTATCAGTTTCAGACAACGGCACACCGTTCATGCTCCATATATAGCGGTTCATATTGCCCGTCAGGTTGAGCAATATCTCCCTGACAGGAGTGCCTTCGGGATAAGTGGTTTTGTTAGGTGATTGCAGGAAATCGTAGCTAAAATCACTACCCATACTCATGCCTGCCATGGCATCGCTACCCATTTTCATTTGCCCGTGTTGCATACCTTCCATGTTGTCCATTCCCTCCATTTTCATTTTAGGAATGGTATCGTGCTGCATCTCTTTATTGGTTTGAT
The DNA here is from genome assembly GCA_020636315.1 of Lewinellaceae bacterium. GTDB lineage: Bacteria > Bacteroidota > Bacteroidia > Chitinophagales > Saprospiraceae > JACJXW01. Next base: position 132,589 of record JACJYA010000018.1, on the reverse strand, counting down.
GCTGCATTTCGGGCATCGGTTCTTTGTCCTCCTTCATCTCCATATTGCCGTGCTGCATTCCCTCCATTTTCATCCCGTATTTTTCCTTCATCGCAAAACGCTCGTCCTTTTTTGGATTGGCTTTGAGAGCAGGCGCGCCCATTTTCATGTCCATTCCTGCCATTTCCTTCATCATGGCTATTTTATCGGGCCTTGGCACATCGGGAGCGGCCATCAGCATACCTTCGCCCAAAAAGGCAGAGGTTTGGCCAGAGCCATCCTGAGCGGTTGCCCGAATTTCGATTTTCCCGTTTTCAGGAATGGACACAATAAAATCGTAGGTTTCAGCAATAGCAAATAACAATTTGCCCTTTCGGACGGGTACAACATCCAACCCATCATTGGCTACCAGCAAAGGCGTTTCCCCGCCAAAGGCCAGCCAGAAATAAGTAGAGGCAGCTGCATTTATCATGCGTACTCTGACCTTTTCACCCGCTTTAAATTCGGGGTAATCCTGGGAGGTTTTTCCATTGGTTAAGAATGCAGGATAATATACATCGGCAATGTCGGCACTTTCCATGCGTTGTTTCCAAAAATTCAGTTGTGCGCCCAATGCCCCTCTGGCAATGACCTGATTTAGTGGGTTAGCTGTTCCCTTTTTAATGCCAAACCATTCGTTGCCTCTTTTTAGATTTCGCAACACATTCATCGGTTTGTCGTCCGTCCAATCGGACAGCACAATCACCAGATCTTTATCGTAATCCAAAGTTTTTTCTTTGGGTTCAATGATAATGGAGCCGTACACCCCAGATTGTTCCTGCAACATGGTGTGGGAGTGATACCAGTAAGTGCCTGATTGTTTTAAAGCAAATTCGTAGGTAAAGGTCTCGCCAGCTTCAATCGGCGGCGTGGCTAGATAGGGAACGCCATCAAAAAAATTGGGCAACAAAAGCCCATGCCAATGCACGGAGGTTTCAACATCCATATGATTAGTAACATGGATTTTGGCGTATTCTCCTTCGGTAAAGTGAAGTGTGGTTCCAGGAATAGTACCGTTGATAGCCATGCCCATCACTTCCTTTCCTGTGATATTGACCATTTTTTTGTCAATCGTCAGGTTGTATTCTCTGACGGGAAGGTTATTTACGTTGCCTTCGACGGAGGGTGCTATTTGTGCAATGCTTTTATTTGCATCTGCAAGATATATAATAATTAATATCCATATAAAATTCTTCATTCTAATTATAGCTTTAAGTGGTTGGAGGTTTTCCAGTTTTGAAAATACCAATGCATCTACAGATTGGATAAATAGTCGAGCAGTGCTTTCTTTTCCGAATCGCTTAATACTGCCTCTTTATGGAGGAGAGTGTAAGGCCAGAGGGGCATTTCTCCGTCTTCAATCTGATGGGCCATAGATTCGCTTTTCATACCTTTCATGCGGTCGGAATAATCTCCCCATTCGGACAGATTAAGTTCTTCCTTTCCGTTGTTTATGTGGTTTTGGATCATCCAGGCAAAAGGCTGAACATAGCTGTACCAGGGATAATCTGTATTGTTGCTGTGGCAATCATAGCAGGAAGCCGTAATCAGTGATTTTATCTCAGCAGGCGGTTTTTCCGTTACCATAAAATCTGAAGGGGGAATAGCGGAACTGGTATTGCGCTGGATGGGAATGAATTGTATCCCCACCAGTGCAACACCTGCCACCAGTAAAGCCATTTTTGTTCTTTTCCTCATTGTGCAGCAATGGTCTCCTTTACTACCCCGCATTTGGGCATACTGGAGCCGAAAAGAGGGTTCTCCACTTCTTTGCTGGCGCTGAGCCACATGCCCCCTTTATTGTCATTGTACATGGGGCAATATTGCTGGTACAGCGTGCGGTCAGTACCGATTATAGCCACCAGGTCTTTGATGTCTTTACCCAATGACTCGAAATGCTCTCGTTGGTGGCCGATCTCACTTTCGGAAATATGCTCCGCATGCTCTTTGACAACTTCCATGATCTCTTTAAGCTCCTTTTGATCTGCCTCCTGAATTTTAGCCGGATCAAAATTGCCGACAGCCGTGAAAAGGCCCGAAGCAGCCTTGGCTGCTTGTTCCTGGTTGTCTTTTACCAGAGCATTTTTAATGGCCAGGTAAGCGTCTAAAATGGCAGAGCCGGAATCGGAATGTTTTACTGAAGTTTGCATGGCTTCAGGGTTCATTCCTTCACTATGCTCCACCGAGCTGTGGCCCATGTCCTGGTGATCCATCTGTTCAGAATCGGAAGCATTGCCAGGCTCATTATTATTATTACATGATGAGGTGACAATAGCCGCTATTGAAAAGGCTGAAAGGAATAACAAGATTTTGAAGTATTGCATGGTATGAAATTTAATTGGTTGTATGAAAAAATCAGTTTTTTACGACTTTGAAAGCCCGTATTCCGGCGGGAGTAATTACATGGATATAGTAAAGCCCATCGGCATAGCCGGATAGATTTATGGATTCATTTTCATTGGCTATCTTCCTTCGTTCTAAAATTTGGCCCGAGGAATTGTAAATTTCAATGGCCGAAAAGTCCAGCCTGCCGATCATTACATTATCGGAAGTCGGGTTAGGATATAGAATTGCCGGTTCAATGGCAAATTCATCAACACTGCTGGCATTGCCAAATACGATAAACTGCCCCATCATACCATCATCTTCGTGGCTGAGCATGTGGCAGTGGTACATATAAGGCGTTTCTTCATCAGCGAAATCTTCAAATTTGGTGATGAACCGCACTGTACCGCCCATTGGAGGAACCAACACCACATCCTTTCTGCCTTGCATATTCGGTGGCGGCGAATTTCCGTTGATATCCAGAATGTAAAACTGGACATCGTGAATGTGGAAGGGGTGGGAAATAGCGGTCATATTGGTTAGTTGCCATATCTCCGTGTTGCCAAGAGGGACTCGATAGTTGATTACCTCCATATCAAACCCGGCTCCATTGATCAAAAAGGGGCCGGTGGCCATTCCGGAAGGGCCCATCTGTGCAGGCGTGAAGGTAAGGCTGCGGGTTGCCTGGGCATCAGCCTCCAGATACGGTGCCTGGGCAACAAGGCCCGTAGGAATAGTGGTAACCGGATCTGCCGACGAAGCCACGACATCTAACTGCAGGATATTGAAATCACTGCCATTTAAAGGGTTATCCCCATATCCGGGAATACTTCCCATCGGCATCACACTGGGGTTGGCGGCGCCATAAATGCCGTTTGGCAGCTCAGAAGCAAAACCCATCAGGCCGACAGATTGGCCTTGCAGGGCCGATAAGTCCAACAGGATTTCCGCTCTTTCTCCCGGCGCCAACCTTAAACGGCTGAGAATAACGGGAGCACTGAATAAGCCGCCGTCTGATGCAATCTGATAAAAGTTCAGGTTACCTGAAAACCCAAGATTGTACACCCGCTCGGTCGAGCCATTGAGCAGGCGAAGGCGTACAACCTGGGCAGGAACTTCGAGATAGGGATCTAAGGTTCCATTGCAAAGAATAGCATTATCGGAAGCTGTATTGATCAAAAACTGCTTTTCAGCATTGAAAGCACGAGACTGGATCACAACAGGAAAATCATCTATTCCATATGTCCTGGGTAATTCTAGCTGTGCTTCATCATCATCCCTCACGATTATGAACCCGGCTGCACCCATGGTAACCTGCTCTTCGGTGTGTTCATGCAAATGAGGGTGATACCAATACGTACCGGCTTTATCCAGCACCGTAAATGTGGGGTCCCAAACTTCCCCCGGGCCGATAGGTGTGTGCGGCCCGCCGTCATTTTTAGCAGATACGTGTAGCCCATGCCAGTGCAATGTGGTGGTTTCGGACAAATTATTGGCCACATTCAGGGTGACATCACTTCCCTTTTCCAGTATCAAAGTAGGGCCCAGGATATCCTGGTTATACCCTATCGTATTGGTGATAAACCCGTCATAGAAAGCTACCTGGCCACTTTGTAAATTCAGGTTTATGGAAGATCCCGTCAGCGTTTCCGGAATAAAGAGGGCATTCAAGGAAGAGGCATTCCCTTCAATCGAAAAATCCCCGCTGACATCGTTATAGTCTGAGCCGACATTGTCCTGAATGACCTGTATCCGCCCCTGCGATGTAATGACATCCGGGACTGTCCAGTTGTAGGTAAGCACGCCGGGGCTGATATCTGCCTGTATGGTTTCCCAGTTCTGGCCGCCGTCAGGTGAAAATAGAAGTATCCAGTTTTGAGTATTGTGAGGGATAACCACACTCCACTCTACCAGTACTTCTTCACCGACAGTAAAGGTTTCTCCACCTTGTGGCCGGATCAACTGTACATGCCCGAACAATTGGATCCCAGTTACTAAAAGAATAAGTGTTAAAATGTATTTCATGCTATTAAATTTGCAATAACCTCATATTTTATTTCTCCAACACAATCCGTTTTGTGGCAAATCCCTGCCCATTGAAAAACGTGAGCAAATATATTCCGCTGGGGAAACCGCCCAGATCCAATTCCAGCCTGTTACCTGCTATTGATTTTGTCCAGTACTTTTTCCCTAACATATCTGTCAATTCTACATTCAGGCCAGTATTATCGGGCAATTCAGGCAAGTAAACCAGGGCTTGGCCGGAGGTAGGATTAGGCAGCACCTTAATTGCTTGTTCCCAGGCAGGCTCAGAAGCAGCAGATATTTCCCCCGGTACCACTTTAGTGAGCCTGTTTTGGGTTCGGTTGGTGTACCAGATATTACCTGCCGGCCCAACTTTTATCCCGGTGATCCCCGGTGCTCCCGTATTAATCCTTCCCATTTCGGCGAAGGCATTATCGATATTGTAAATGATGATATCGCCACTCCCATAATCGCTTACCAACAGGCGGTTCTCCATAACCTCAATACCACAAGGGTGATCCAGCCCTTCATCAACGATCACTTCCCAGTTGACATTTTCCATTCGGGAATGCTCCGCCAGAGGTTCATTAATCAGGGGCAGGTTCGCCGCTACGTTTCCTGAATTGATGTCGAGCCGGAGGATTCGGCCGGTGCCGTTATCCACGATATAAAGCCAGCCGGTTGTTTTATCCAATACCAGATGGCTGGGCACGTCTCCATCCCTTCTCACTTCCACTTCCTGATAACGGCGCACCATGGCGTCAGCATGGTCATCATTTCCAGGGCCATGGTCCTCTACGAAATCATAGCGCACGAGGTGCTCATTCCAGGTATCCGTCACCCAATACACATTGCCTGTCTCGTGAGCGATTCCCATGCTGTAAGGGCTGCCGTGCAACATATCGAGATGGCTGCCGTTACCGCCCGAGGGCTGAGCATAAATTTCCGGGTCGCTTGACCAAAGGGTTGGCCCTGTAAAAGTCCCTCCACCATGATTAGCATCCTGAACACCAGGAGAAGTTGCCCAATTCAAATTATCGCCAAAGGCGATACCTGTTGGCAGGGACATAAAGTGCCAGGCGTTTCCATCTACCCGGTATAGAGTGGTTTGACTGCTTGTTCCTACATTATAAAAAGTGACGGTACTCCCCCCGGAAGTTTCGGTACGCTGGTTGACAACCCAAAGTTCATTTTTACCTAAAATGGGGAAAAAGTCCAGGTCAGTGGGCCGGCTCAACTGATCGGCGGCCGTGGCGATTACCTGAAAAACAGGCTCGGCAGATAAGAATTCGTCAATTTTATTAGGCGGCACTACCTGCTCGAAAATCTCTGTTTCAAAGTACGTGGAATTGTTATCCGCATTTTCATCGGCCTGCCCGTTGACGGATATGATTTCAACGGTTATTTGATACACTCCGGCAACAGTTGGTATCCAGTCGTTTGAAAGTTCAAAATCGTAAACCCCGAATGCTTCGAGGCTTAGGTTTTCAAATAATTCGGTAACAGGAGTGCCATCATTGATAGAATAGGCAACTTCAAGTGAAGTAATTTCGGTAACGCCGTTATTTACGATATGGCCGCTGAGCGGGAAGGCTGTATTATTTTCTCCAAAAGCACGGCCGTTAAGCTCTTGCATGCCGGCATCCAGTAAGGAGGGAACCCCGACTTCAACATTATCAATAGCAAAGCCATACATCCACCCCCCGTCATCATCGTAATGGAAGCCTAAATAAACAGTATCCTCGCCCACAAAATCGCTGAGGCTGATTGCTTGTGTTTCCCATGAATTATGCCCGGGCAGGACTGCAATTTCTTGCCAGCTCGTGCCATCGAGAGATACTTCTATTGTGGCGCGTTCTGTGGAGCCTTGGTATGTATTGCCGGCGTAAAAAACATCGTATCTCAAGGCCGCCGCTGTCAAACCGGAAAGATTTAAAGGCGGCATAATCAGGTAATCCTGGCTCTTATCACAGTTGCAGGCATCGTCATTGGTCGCCGCAATGTGCTGGGAGCCATTATTGCTGATGTCCCAGTATTGGCTGGAAATGGCGGCAGCGGCGCCTACGGCCCATCCACCGTCGGTTGCATTGGTTTGGATGCTCCACCCGTCAGGAAGCGTTCCGCTTTCAAAGTCCTCTTGTAAAAGTATCTGCCCATTTAGGGCCATGCCGCCTGTAAGAAAAAAGAAAAAGATAAGTAGGAAGTTTTTCATAAAATGAGTGGGTTTAAAATTGAATAATTCGATTTTGTTTTTTTGAAAAGATCAATTATTGTCAATTAACATCTTTCTATATCAAAAGCTGCCTTCGGTTTCCGCTTTTAGGAAATAGATACCTCCCTGCTTAACGGCAAAAACTGTTTCAGGAGTTGCTGAGAAGTTTTCCTGGGCCTTTGCGCCAAGGTTAAAACCAACCAATAAGAGGGCCATGATGATTTTTGTGTTCTACATATCTTGAATATCATTAACTTTCAATATTCAAATATAAGCCGCCCGTCATTACATCATAATATTTATACCAGTTATGCTGGTTTTGACGGTACCTCAGAATTTGGGCATTTGGGTGGCTGCATACCACTTACTACGGGGCAGCGAGGCAGCGTGAGGGATGCCCAAATTCCGGGTGCCGAAGGATTTAACTTGTACAACTCGTATTAATGCTTATGCAACTGACTCGGATTTGCCTGAGCTGTTGGCCTGCGGTCCAGCGGGAACGTCTCCTTCACTGACCCACACTTGAGCATTTTCTCCCCATAATAAGGATTGCTGATTGCCTCCTCAGTGCTTAGCCAATCAGCACCTTCATTATCGAAAGCCATTGGGCAGTGCTGCAGGTACAATGTACTGCCTTCAGTGCCGAAAGCAGTTATGGTTTCCACAAGAGCATTGGTAAAGAAGCTAAACTGCTTTCGCTGCTCTTCAATATCTTCACTCTTTCTGATGGCATTCCCATGCGCCTGAAGGGCTCCCATTTTTTCCATCCAGAACATATGCGCATTGCCTTTCAACAGGCCCATATCCACTTTGTCGATGGCCATCAAAACCTGTTCTGCCCGTTGGCCAGCCTGGCCCGGGTCAGAATCGACAAAAGCGTTCTTCAGGAGCAGGTAATTGTCTATCACACTCATCAACTGCTTTCTGAAAGCTTCCGGCGTGCCGGCGGTATAATCAGGTACGGTTTCCGCCATGCCGGTTTGCCTGACGTTTCGGTTCATCATGCTCGCCATGTTGTTGAGCTGAGCGGCAGCGTCAATGACGAAAGCGCCATTAACTACAACCCGCTCGCCGGCTTCCAACCCTTCTTTTACGATATACTCTCCGCCCGCTGCATCGCCCAGCGTTACCTCCCTGAATTCATAGGAAGGGACAGTAGCGCCGGGAATCTCTACGTACACTACAGAGCGCGGCCCTGTCCACAACACTGCGGTTTTGGGAACGGACAAAGCACCCTTTTCTCCACCGGCTTTGGAGGTTATGGTTCCCCTCAGGAACATTTCCGGCTTCAGCAACCCTCCCGGATTAGAAACTTCCGCCCGCAAAGCGGCTATCCTGGCCTGGGGGTCAATAACCGGGTCGATAAAGGAAATGCGTGCGCTGAAGGTGCGCCCGGGAATGGCAGGCACTGTATAAGAAACGACATCGCCAACCCGGATTTCCGCGAGGTCCTCTTCGTAAGCATCGAACAGCAACCATACCCGGCCCAGGCTGGCAATATCGAATAATACCCCGCCTTCTTTGAGGTAATCCCCTACGGATACGCGGCGCTTCAGCACTACACCACTCTGGTCGGCATATATGGTAACATTGGTTTTAACCTCCTTTGAACTTTCTATTTCCTCAATAGTAGCTTCGGGAACCTTCCAATTGCGAAGTTTGTTTCGGGCAGCTTCCAGCAATTGCGGCTGGGAGTCTTTCCATTTCAGTGCTTCGATAAGCTCTCGCTGGGTAGTGGCCAGCTCCGGAGAATAGATGGTGGCCAGTCTCTGGCCCTTCCGAACCTCTTCACCGGTAAAGGTGACGAAAAGTTGCTCGATCCTGCCCGGAACATGGGCTACCTGGCTGGAAACAAGCCGTTCATCCGTTTTCACTTTACCTGTCAGGGAGATCGTTTTGGTATTGGCGCCATTGGCATTGCCCACGGCAATGGTTTGCACATTCGCTAGCTTCACGGCCTCCGGGGTCATTTCCATTACAAGAGGGTTATTTGAAGAAGAGGCTTCGCTTAAAGGAATGAGCTCCATGCCACAAATTGGGCAGTTCCCGGGTTCATTCTGCCGGATCTGTGGGTGCATGGAACAGGTCCATATCTCAGCTTCCTGCTCGGCAGCTGCCGGATGCTGATGGCCTTCCTCCTGTCCGGCAGGTTCTGCTGTTTTGCCTCCAAAGAGCAAATAACCTGCTCCCAGGCTAATGACAGCGGTTATGATGATGCTGAGAAATATCTTCCAGTTATTCATGATTGTTTTTTTTCGAATTGATTAATATTTAAAATCAAAAAGGAGGATGATCACTGCTACGGAATGTATCTTTCGACCTTCGCCTGCGCCTCCTGCGTTTTCACCACTGCCGAAAGCGCCATCAGGTCGTACTGGACGAGTTGGTCCTCCAGTTGAAGCAGGTCGATGAAGCTGGCCCCCTCGTTGCTGTAGGCGGCAAGCAGCAATTCAATGGCGGAGGTTGTCGTAGCCTTTTGCTCCTGGTAAAGCCGGTATTTTATCTCACCGTCTTCCAGGTCAGCATAAGCTTGTTCGATAGCGCTCCGGAATTGCAGGAAAAGATCCTGCTTTCGCGTTTCAAGAGCCTGAATTTTCAGCTCTTCCTCCTGCTCTTTCGCCCGATACTTTTCCCGATAGAGTGGAATTCTAACCCCCACTCTCGGCGACAGGATATCTCTTCCGTTATTCACCGGGTCGGCGTCGGAACGTTTGCCGACCGCTATGTAATCCAGCCCAACTCTGAAGGAAGGTTTACCTTCCAGGACGTTCAACTCAATAGACCGCCGGGCCACTTCCTGCTGCAAAGCGAACATGCGCAGCATTGGGTGCCCCTCCTGAATGTCGTTGAGCAGTGCTGCCCGCTCGTATGGCGGTTCTGCCAGTGGCAGCGTATCCACAAGTGTTACAGGCGACTGTTCCGGCCGGTTTAGCAACTGGTTGATCGCAGCCAACGGCTTTTCCTTTTGGTTCTCCAGGACGTTCAACTCCTCCTCCAGCCCCCGAATGCGGATCTGTATCCGCAACACATCGGCCAGGTTGGCCTTGCCGGCCTCTACCCTGGAAGTGGCGATGGATTCAAGCGTCCTGAAAATTTTTATACTCCTCTGCAGGATCTGCTGGCGTTTATCCAGCTCGTAAAGCTGAAAGTAGGCTTGTTTGGCCTGATAGTGGAGGTTAAGCCGGGAGGCCGCGATCTTCTCGTACTGAGCTTTTGCCATGGCCAGCGCCACATCTTTGCGCGCCTCCAGGGTTCCTTTCCAGGGAAACATCTGAGTGGCGCTGAGCCGAACCCATTGCGGGCCCAGGCGGGTTTCCACCGGTAGTGGAAAAACACCCAGCCCCGCTTCCGGTTCCGGCAATTGGCTCACCTGCGGCGCCTTTTCCAGAGCGGCGAGATAATCCTGGTATAACGCCTTCAGTTCCAGGTTGGCGCTGTCGGCGGCCGCCAGGAGGTTTTCCAGGGGCTGAGCGTTCATTTGCTGCCAGAATACCAAAAGGAAAAGGGCCAGCCCGGCTATGATTTTATGCTGATAATTCATCGGTTGTTTCATTTTTATTTCCAAACCAATTGTCCCATTTCAGTTGCCCTTCTTTCCAAATGCTGTAAAGGACCGGAACGGTAAACATAGTCAGCAACTGAAGGCACATCCCCCAAACGAAGGGTATGGTATCGGCACCATCACATCTGCGCCCCTCCCAGTGGAAGTAAGCACCGGAAGCAAGCCAGAATGGTTGTGGCAGCTGTCATCGTTCGCAGGCCGCACCCGGCGCTTGCCTCCTTCCACTATAGCCTGGCGGATGCCGGCTACAGTTGTAGGTGCGTTTTCCTTAAACCGGTCTCTGATGAAGGTCGCTACAAGTACTCCATCATCCGTTGCTACCCCAAACAGAGCCAGGAAACCAACCCAAACAGCTACACTGAGGTTGATAGGGTGCATCTGAAACAGGCCCCGCATGTTGGTGCCGAACAGTTCAAAGTCCATAAACCAGGGTTGGCCATAGAGCCAGATCATGATGAAACCACCGGAGAAGGCAATGAACACCCCGGTGAAGACCATAGTGGTTACTGCTACCGAGCGGAATTCGAAATAAAGAATCAGGAATATGATCCCCAGTGCAATGGGCAACACAAGGCTGAGGCGTTTGCTGGCCCTGACCTGCTGCTCATAAGTGCCGGCAAAGCGATAGCTCACCCCTGGTGGTACTACCAGTTCGCCGCTGTTGATCTTTTCTTCAAGGAACCGCTGGGCTTTGTTCACCACTGTCACTTCCGCCTGGCTGGGGTCGCGGTCAAAAAGCACGTAACCCACCAGAAAGCTGTCCTCGCTTTTGATGGACTGCGGCCCCTGCCGGTATACAATATTTACTACTTCGCCAAGGGGTATCTGGCCGCCGGATTTTGATGGCAGCAATATCCGCTTTACGATTTCCGGGTCGCTGCGCAACTCTCGCGGGTAACGGATACGGACGGGATAACGCTCGCGCCCCTCTACCGTTGTGGTCATCATCATGCCGCCAACTGACGCCTGAATGTACTTTTGCACTTGTTCAACGGACAACCCGTGACGAGCAATGGCCTGGCGGTCAATATCAAACTCCAGGTAGGGTTTGCCAACAATACGGTCGGCAAATACAGCGGATGCCTTGACTCCGTCCACCTCCTTCAGATATTTCTCGAGTTGCAGGCCGAATTCTTCAATTGTTTTGAGATCCGGCCCTTTTACTTTAATACCCATTGGAGCACGCATGCCTGTTTGTAACATCACCAGGCGAGTCTCAATGGGCTGGAGTTTTGGAGCAGACGTTACCCCTGGTAATTTGGTGGCCGCCACGATCTCCTGCCAGATGTCATCCGGGCTCTTGATGTGATCGCGCCACTGGCGGTAGTATTTCCCGTTGGGATCCCGGATAAGGGCTCCATTTTCATCTCTGAGATATTCTCCCTCCTCATCAACCTTAAACCGGATGCGGTGCCCTTCCTCATCTATTTTGTATTCCGGCTTGTAAAGAATGATGTTCTCGAACATGGAAACGGGTGCGGGGTCCAGGGCGCTTTCCACCCGGCCCATTTTCCCGACTACGGATTCTACTTCCGGGATGGCAGTAACTGCCATATCCAGCGCCCGCAGGTAGTTGGTGTTCTGCTGGATACCGGTATGTGGCATAGAGGTCGGCATGAGCAAGAAGGACCCCTCATTGAGGGAGGGCATAAACTCCTGTCCGGTATTTCTTAAAATGTTTACTCCCCACAATACAATACCTGTAACCGTAGCCAGGAACACCCAGCGGAAGCGCAGGAAAAACCGCAGGACCTGTTCGTAGAAGTGAATAAGGGTGAAAAATACCAGCATCAAAATAGTGATGATACCACCGACGAAGATGAAATTCGTCAAGACACTAACATTGACGCCCAGAGGCATCCAGGCCCGGGTGAGGAAAAAAGCCACCAGGCCGGCATAAAAGACGTTTTTTGCCCAGGTATAAACAGTTGCAGCCCTTTCAGAAAGATTATCCCCGATCCAGATCCCCGACAGCTCGAGCAGTGAAACGAAAACGACGATCAAACCGAACCAGAAATTAAACATCGATGCAACCAGTATCCCGCCTGCCAAAAGCACCAGGTTTGAGACGTACCGCCAGCGGCTCCCCCTGGGCTGCATGGAAAACAGGCTGTGCGCCAGAGGCGGCAATACCGTAATGGCCAGTACGATAGAGGCCAATAGCGCAAAGGTTTTTGTAAAGGCCAGAGGGCGAAACAGCTTGCCCTCCGCCGCTTCCATTGCAAATACAGGCAGAAAGCTGACTATGGTGGTGGAAACCGCAGTGATCACTGCCGATGCTACTTCAACGGTTGCCTCATATATGGTTGTCATCAAGGATTTCCCCGGCGGCGCTTCCTTTATGTTCTTCACCATGCTTTCCGTCAGTACGATCCCCATATCCACCATGGTGCCAATGGCAATGGCAATCCCGGAAAGGGAAACGATGTTGGCATCGATGCCGAATTGCCGCATGGCAACAAAACACATGAGCACCGCCACTGGCAGGGCGCCGGATACCAAAAGGGAAGACTTCAGGTTGAACAACATCAGGATAACCACGATAACGGTGATGAGCACCTCAAGGGAAAGGGCTTCCTCCAGAGTACCGATAGTCTCCTGGATCAGCTGGGTGCGGTCATAAAAAGGGATGATCTTCACCTGAGATACCGTGCCGTCTTCCAGCGTTTTGGAGGGAAGCCCGGGTTCGATCTCCGCGATCTTGGCCTTGACATTTTTTATCACCTGCATCGGGTTGGAGCCGTAACGGGCCACGACAACTCCGCCAACTGCCTCGGCGCCTGATTTATCCAACGCCCCGCGTCTTGTTGCCGGGCCGATATTAACCCTGGCAATATCCTTTATGTAAATCGGGACGTTGTTGTTGGACGCCACTACCGAGTATTCTATATCCTCTATGTTCTTGATATACCCAAGCCCCCGGACGAAGTATTCGGCAAGGTTGACCTCCATAGTCTGTGCACCGATATCGATATTGCTGCTTTTGACCGCTGCCATAACCTGCTCCAGGGTAATGCGGTTGGCTTTCATCGCATCGGGGTCAACATCGATCTGATATTCCTTGACAAACCCTCCAACAGAAGCTACTTCCGATACCCCCTCGGCGGAAGATAACCCATAACGCACATAGAAATCCTGAATGGTACGCAGTTCGTGCGGATCCCATCCTCCGGTGGGGTTACCTTCAGGATCTCTCCCTTCGAGCGTGTACCAGTATATCTGCCCCAGAGCCGTAGCGTCAGGGCCGAGAGAAGGCTGAACACCATCGGGCAGAAGGTTGGCAGGCAGGGAATTCAGTTTCTCCAGGATGCGGGAACGGCTCCAGTAGAAGTCGATATCATCCTGAAAAATGATATAAATGGTGGAGAACCCGAACATGGAGTTGCTCCGGATGGTCTTCACCCCGGGAATGCCCAGCAGGGCTGAAGTGAGTGGGTAAGAGATCTGGTCTTCCACATCCTGGGGGGAGCGCCCCATCCAGCGGGTGAAGACGATCTGCTGGTTCTCGCCGATGTCGGGGATAGCATCTACTGCAACAGGGTCACGGGGCAGCCAGTTGACATTAAGGTCAAAAGGTGCTGAGACGATCCCCCATCCTGCAAAAAATAATAGCAGTATCCAGGCAACCAGTTTATTCTCCAGAAAGAATCGAATAATTGCGTTGAGCATAAGCCTTAATCAGTTTTATATGAATCGATGACGCCTCCCTGGGCATGTGGTAACGGCTTTAACCACTGCGATGAAACATCGAGTGGCACGTAAAAACTGATAGCGGCCTATAAGCGGAACACCTGCAACAACACGGATATGTCGTTGAGGACAATAGGCGGTTTGTAGGTTAAGTAATGGAGCGCATTGGCATCTGTGGCAGGCAGTTGGATATTGAATGCCACAAAGATGGTTGCAAAAAGGGCAGGAAGGTTTTTGAGATCGATGCGGAAGGGTTGAGCTAACTGGTCGTCATCTGATTTGACGTACTCCGTTTTGTCATTGCAGCAGCCCTTTTTTTCTTGTTGAAGCCCCTCTTCCCCGGAACTGTGGGTAGTACAGCCCTTCATTGCCTTTACATGATCGCATGGCTTTGCCCCTATGAAAACAGCCATACTCTTCAGTTCAGTCCCGCAGTAGTGCTTATTGAGCACAATGCCTGTAGAGCTGAGCAAAAGCTGAAAAGCTAGAGTGATATGGACTATCCTGTAGAGCAAAGTGTTTTTTGTTTCCACAAAGATAAAATAGTTCGGAAAGAAGAGTTTATACAATTTTGGGGTATGTTTATATGAAGCCGCAATTGCAGCAATACTTATTGACAAACGGATAGTTCAAATAAAATGTGCCTGAATTTAATTCCCCTGATGTCTCTACCTGCAGCGATCATGCCGATCAGCATAATGGCTATGTCCTGGCTGCCAGGATATATTCCTTTTATCGCTGCCAGTATTTTGCTGTTTTTTACTAACGTCGTACTGACTATCGCAGAACAGAGTAAAAAAGTGGTCATTACTTTTTATCTGTTCACAGTCTTGTTCCACATAATTGCGCCTCTATTTGTTTTTATTTTTGAGCTGATGGCAAGTTAGTGCCTGATTGGGTTTATCCCCCCGGTACTCAATGTGCGGGGCAGGCCATTTGAACTGCAAATGGCCATTTTTGAAATCCTGCTCGCCTGGCCTCAAGGGCAGGCAGGCTTATTTATTTTGCCACTTTTTTGATGAGTTTTCAATTCTCATTCCAGAATTCATCCTGCCATTCCCCGGCCTCGGCATCATTGTGCGAATGTTCTTTTTCAATTCTGGCCAGCTGTTCTTCAGCAGCTGCCTTTTCAATTTTTTCGAACAGCTCCCGTTCTTCAAAACGGATATGGCTAACCAGCTCTTCCTCCAGAAGCGATAAATTGGCCTCCAGGCGGCCAGGTGTATTGAATAACCGCCTCAGACGGGCATGTTCCCTCATTGCTCTTTTTATCATTTTGTCTTCTTTGCCTAAAATGGGGAACATATATTCTTCTTCAAATTCAAAATGCTGCTGCAAATGGTTTTTCCAAAACCAGTCCGTATATTTTTTGATCCTTTTTAATTCAACTTTTTGCTTTAGCCCTTGCCGTATTTTCCAGGAAAGCAATAAGCCCTGATGGTGTTCACGGCTCACAGGCCGCAATGCAATATGTCGTTTGATCGGCTTTGGCATGATCCTACTCGTTTTCTGATTTATCAGTTTATTATGGCTAACGGGTATTTGACAGTTAAGAGCTTGTTCAAATTTCGATGATGAGGCGAAAGCGAGAAAATATTATTTCAGGCAAGGCAAATTTTGCAGCCGGATGCGGGCTATCCGGCGAAAAATTTAACGTCGGATGAAACAAAATTTGCCGCTTGGAGCCCATTGATTGAATTTTGAACAAGCTCTAAACTCATACCAGCGGTTTTGCCTGGTTGTCCCGGTAATATTCTATCTTTTGCAGAAACATTTCCGCCATCTTTTCTGCCCGCCATTTAGCTTCCTCTGCTTTCTCTCCGGAAAAATGCTGGCCCACTGTTTCAGAAAACAGCTCTTTCCAGCGTTCAAAATGTTGACTGCCAACCGGCAAGCGGGCATGAGGGCTGAATGGGCTGCCGAAATAGGTATGTTCACCGAGCAGAACGGTTTGCCAGAACCTGTACATCTTTTCCAGGTGTTCCGGCCAGCGGCCCTGAATTACGCCGTTAAAAATATCAGCAAGCAAGCCGTCTTGCCGCACCTTGCCATAAAAAGTGTCAACCAGTAATTTGATGTCCTCAATGTCCGAGATATCGCTCTTTTCTTTCATATTATATACTGGACAAATTTGTCCGTTTTTTTGTCAAAAAAATTTATCCTCCTTTGACAAATCACAGGATTTGTCAAAGAACCAATTTATCGTTTTAGAAAAGCCGGACGCCGGTGCAATTCATTAGCCAGGTCTTGTACCGTTGTACTCTGCAACATTTCCTTTAATTCATCTCGTATGGCCTTGAACTGAAAGTGTAACGGGCAAGGTTTCGATGCATTGCATTCTTTCAACCCCAGGCCACAGCCTCTGTAAACCTTATCGCCATCAATGACCTTTACAATATGGCTCAGCTGGATACCGGAAAGATGCTCTTTGGGAATCTCATAACCGCCGGTTGGCCCTTTGTAAGAGATTATGATCTCGTGCCTGGCCAGCAATTGCAGGATCTTGGCGGTAAACGCCACCGGCGAATCAATCGCTTTGGCAATTTCCGTCAAACTGGCCCGATCGCCCTTTTCCGCCTGCCGGGCAAGGTAAACACTTGCCCTGATCCCATATTCACATGCTTTCGAGAACATGGCTGCTTTTTTTACAAAAATAAGCGCAAAATAATTTCGGACAAAATTATCCGAGAAAGAATTTGTCTGTTTTCCCAGAAATATGATTTAGATCATAGGAACCCGGCCTTCATATATCTACTTTTGGAGAGAGATGTTTTCTACTACCTCTCTGGTTGACAACCAGGAATGAGAGGTAGGTGCACAACCTAATTAAAAAGCAAAGAAATGTATCCTAAAATTATTTTACCATCCCTTCTATTCTTGTTTTTTTTCAGCTGCAGCAGTAACTCCAACAAAGAGGAAATGGAATTGAACAATGGAGAAAAATGGAAAATTAACGCTGAAATGATCCCACCGTTAATGGCATCTGAAAGGCTCATTTCGGACTTCGCGGCCGGAGACAAAAAAGACTACAAAGCACTAACTGCACAACTGAAGGAAAACAACCAATTGCTCATTTCAAGCTGCACCATGAAAGGGAAAAGCCATGAGGAATTGCACAAATGGTTACATCCCTATATGGTATTACTGGATGAACTTGAAAATGTTGAAACTGAAAAGGAGGCGATCGACCTATTTGAGAAAATAGAGCAATCCTTTGAAACCTTTAACCAATATTTTCAATAAGAGCTTATTCGGGTTTTGCTTTTGATGGAGAAGGGGCACAAGGCGAAGGCTCAGGATCGTAGCACCCCGCTAGCTATCAGGACGAAGCCTGGTTCTTCAACAATCATCGTTGCTTCACTTCATCATAGCATTTATATTCTACGTATTAATTCTTAGTAAAAGGCATACCTCACATTGTAGCCCTTTTCTTAAGCTATAAGAACAACTTTAACATTGCCCCCATTGTAAAAATGCTCCGGTATCCCTATCTTACAATCACTTCTACCCTGTTATTGAGTTCTGGAAACCGCCTGTTCAGGCCTTTTGGTGTTTTACCCTGCTTCCAAATTGCACAATATGTGAAAGGCATGTTGATGCTGCACACTTGTTATAATAAAGCGCTCTTACTCCGTAAACTTTCGACGCTAGCCAAGCGTCAAGAAATTCTCTGGGTTAAATTAGGTTAAAAAAATACCCTTAGCACTAATCTCTTGACATTATAAAGACGCCCCAGGCAATAGTTTTTTTTCCAAACCAAAACTATACAGGCTATGAACGTCTTTAATTTTTTTACTCTCAGGCCAGTTTCTGCCATCTGGCGGAGCTTACCTCTAATTGCGCTATTTACAACGAATTTGACATTGGCCCAACCCGGTAACGACACTTGTGCCAATGCCATTACCCTTAGTTGTGGTACCCTTGTAAGTGGTTCTAATCAAGGTGCTTCCGACGATTCTCTTCCAAGCTGCGGGTTAACAAGCCCTGGCAAAACCGTATGGTACAAGATTATAGGTACAGGATGGGAGATGACGGCAACGACATGCTTTCCCGCAACAGATTTTGACTCACAGATCGGTATTTTCACTGGCTCCTGTGACAACTTGTCCTGCATCGCAGGAAATAATGATGATCCAGCTTGTAGCGAATGGAGCTTAAACTCTACTGTAAGTTGGGCTTCTACATTCGGCCAAACCTATTATGTAGTAGTAGCCGGCTTATCGGGCCTCACGGGGAATTTCGATTTGCAGGTGGATTGTGTAGCGCCACCACTTGCTTCATCGCTTTCTCTTACAAATAATACGTCTTGCGATAAGGCTAGGCTTATTACGTGTGGAACTGATAATATAAGCTGGAACAATATAAATGGAAAGGCAGCATCTCTGCCGGCTTGTGCGCCGTTTTCTGCAGATTCATTGGTATGGTATAGCATCATCGGCATTGACGGCGACATTACCGTGTCAACCTGTCATGACAGCACAGATTTTGATACCCAGATCGGGGTGTTCACTGGCACCTGTAGTAATTTAACCTGTGTTAGCAGTGATGATAATTCTTGTGGAGATGATGCCACAGTAACCTGGACATCCACAGCAGGCCAAAACTATTATATTGTAGTAGGTGGGGCCTCCGGAGCAACTGGCAATTTCGAACTGGAGGTTTCCAGAACGCCTTCGGTTTCTAATTGCAATATTTATTGTATTTCCACTACCAATCGTAGTGATACTTGCAGCAACCAAGGTACAGACGATTGGGCCGATGACACCTTTACATTAGATGTTTACGTCGAATTTGCAACGCCCCCTTCTACCGGAGAGCTTGCCATTAGTGGCCCTCAAGTGATAAGTAACCCTTCAAATAATACGTCGGTGCCGGTGGATAGCCTAACAGGAAATTCTTACCTTTTTGAAGGCGTATTAATGCAGGCTACCGTACAAAAAGTAGATATAGAATTAACTGCTGGTTTCTCCGCAGATTCGAGCTGCACGCTTACCGTCCTTAAAGCAGGGCCGGTCTGGGAAGGCCCTCCCGGAAATCAAAATATTGGGTTCACGATCCCACAATGCTCAATATGTGACCCTGAGCTTGATGGAGCTTCTAGTTCACCTTATCCTGCTTGCTGGCCTGTCCCGGATACATTGAACCCATGTGCTCAATCGGTAAGCTATGCCCCCGATCCGGATTTTCCGGAACATACGCCCATCAGGTATATAAAAACGGTAATCCATATTTTTCAGAGAGAAGACCCTGATAACCTTGGTAATTGGGTTGTTCATCCAGACGACCCATGCAATTTTACCAAGGAGCATATAGATGTAATAAAGTCCTGGTTCAACGGCCCGGAGGGGGCGAATACCCATTTAGGCAACCTCTGTGACGATATAAATGACTTTTCTCCCCATATGAGGGATGCACGCATACGCTTGCTTAATAACGGTATCATTGCAGATTCCACAGCCACGCCTGGAGAAGCTGATGTTTTCTTCCATCCAGATAACCGGGGATGGGGTATGGGGGTTAATGGCTGTGAAGGTAATAGTAGTTTTTATTGGAACACTATGCGATCATTATATGCCAGCAATCCGGCCCCTAATCATCCTTATTTCAACCATTTAAACCATCCGGATATTCAGAATGCTTTCCATGTATTTCTTCCCGCTGGGAACTGGGTGCCTATGCCGCCAGGCGAGGACAGCATACCGGATGCTGATGATTGCTATTATTTTGGCCCAGGTGGGTTTACAGCAGGGCCATGTGATTTCTCATCAACCACCAATCCAACACCTAGCCCTTTTCAAGTTGCATTCGGATGGTACGGATCCTACGCTGCTGTCACTGAGGGAGAAACAATGTGTTTTCCAGGTGAGGTAGATCCTCTTTCAGGAAGCCCTTCTAGTATGGGCCAGGGTATGTTAGGGGAAATTTTTCATGTCCTGTCCTTAGACCATCTTTCTCCATTCCAAGCTCACTGGACACATAATGATGATGATGGCTGTGGCGATACACCCTGGCGGTCGAGTATCAACCAATTAGGCTGTATTGATATCCCAAACAACCGTTGCGCTCTTACCCAGTGCCAGCTTGGGCGCATCCATCATTTTTTCGCGGAACAAAAACCTGCCTTTGAGCGATTTCCGGATGGCAACGGTGGCTTCTCAATGACAGAAAATATTTGTGACATTACTGAACCGGATATTATCATTCCCGATAGTGCAGACTTGATCTGGAGTGGCCCTCGAAACCTTCGCGGTAATGTAGTAATCCAATCTGGCGGCAGATTGACCATTAAATGTGATATCGGCATGCCGGAGGGTGCAAAATTCAAAGTAGAACCTGGCGGCAAATTAATCGTAGATGGAGCAAAGATCTACAATAATTGCGATAGCACTTACTGGAGAGGGATAGAAGTCGAAGGGACAGGCCAAGACCAGTTCCCATTAGTTACAAATGGGCAGGGGTTACTCAAGCTAAATGCCGGCTCAATGTTAGAGAGGGCAACAAGGCCAATAGTTGTAGGTGGAGGTGGGCTGGTAATTGCTGTGGATACAGATTTTACTAATTGTGGCACAATTTCATTTTCTAACTATGAAAAGAGGACTATCTCCCAATTCAGTAATTGCAATTTTGTAAGAGATACAAATTTTTCAGACTTCCCTCTGGCATCCGGGCCGATTCTCACATCCCAGATGTTTTTTGCAAGTGTAGATGGAATTTCTGTAAATAATAATTGCCTTTTCCTATCTTCCAATGCTCTGGGCTCTAACAAAAGTGAAAATGCCATTCTGGCTTTCAATGCAAGGTTTACCGTAAAAAATTCTGGATTTGATGGCTATAAGTACGGGGTTCGCGTTCGTAAATGGTTTGGTGAAGAAAAGAAATTTACCGTAAAGGACTGCGATTTTGCGAACTTCTATCGCGGCGTTTCTACATGGTCTACCAACAACTTCATTGTAGATGGAAATACAATGGAAAATATTGGGAGCTTTGATGAATCAGGATCTCAAATTGGTATCGAGATTCGAGACTGTACCGGGTTCAAAGTTGAAGGAAATACTTTATTTGGGGTAGATTATGAGGACTCTGATATAATTGGAATACTCGCTCTTAATACCGGAACTGAAAATAACATCATACAAAGAGATACTTTTATTAGGGGGATGCATGTTGCTAATTTGGCAGAGGGGAGGAACAGAAACCCTCTGTCATTTGAAGGAGGTTTGCAATATCTTTGTAATTTAAACGAAGATGAGAATTGGTTTGATTTTTATGTAGTTGGCGAAGGTATTGCTGAGAGTCAAGGCAGCCCGGTAGAAGCTGCTGACAATGCTTTTTCACATTTCAATGAGAATTTTGGCGATTTCAATAATCGAAGCTCAGCCGCAATAAATTATTATCATGTAGAAGAAGAAAGCAAGACACCACTGGAAGGTTACTATTTTGCTGTTTTCCCCATATTAACCGCCAATGAGAGAGATTGCAAGAATGGCCAAGAGGACCAAGATATCAAATTAACAGCGCAGGAATCATTGGATATAACAGGAGAATTTGAGGATGCTAAAAGTTCTTATGATTCTTTAGTAGAGAAACGATTAAACCTACTTAATGGAGGGCAATCAGAAGAAGACTTAATTAATTTAATATCAACAACACATTCCTTAGGAGCAGACAGCTTAAAGAATAAGCTTGTGGAAATTTCACCTTATCTGACCAGGGCAGTCCTGGAAGAGGTGGTATATAGGACTGATATTTTTTCCAATAATGACCTGGACACTATTTTGTCTGCCAACCCCGATGTGCTTAGAGCCCCTGGTTTTCAAACATTCCTTTACATTGAACTGGATGAAGTATTAGTAAGCAGCCTTTTATCTGAACTGGATGAAGTAACTTCCCGAACCATTTTGGAGGCTTACATTTCCTGGTATAGAACCCTAATCCACCAGGCGGCCAATCGAATGATAAAGAGTGAGCTTGCAGACACTAACGGCCTTAACCTCACCAATTATCGGTCGTGGCTCATTAAAAAAGAGAGTATAGAGGCTGAGTATGAGAGAGTAAATTCCTATCTTCTGGACAGTAATTTTACAGTTGCCAGGGTGGTTAGAGACAGCATACCCATCAAATTCAGTTTAAAGGGCGTGGATAGCATAGAACATTTGCTTTACGTAGGCCTCTGCGAAATTGCAATTGATGCATTTGAGAATGATATTCACTATGCTTCTCTGGACAGTGCTACGGTTTTAGGAATTCAGGGTATTGCAGATAGCAGCCTAAGGCTGGCTGGCGCAATGGCACAGGGATTACTTAATGTGTTTTATGGCTATAACTACGAATTGGCCCCTTACTCCCCTGCCCCGCCGCCGCAAAGGCCTTATATGCCTCCGGGCAACAATAACAACGTCATCGATGCCTACCAACCCTTAACCGTGAGGCCAAACCCTGCTAAAGGAGAGGTGGTTTTTTCCTATTCCCTACCCAATTTAGAGGTCCCCGCTACACTTACCATTTATAATATATATGGGCATGTAGTTAAAGAGTTCTCTTTGCAGGAAGAAAGTAGTGATATCCGATGGATTGCCGGCCAGGTTTCGCGCGGGATCTACTACTGCCAGATCAGAAGAAAAGGGAAAGCCTATCCGGCATTGAAGTTGGTATTAGCGAAATGATGGATGTAATACATATTTTCTCAAACAGAGAAATACTATATTGTAAATCGTGTTTTTGATTAATGAGGCTGTCTCAAAAGTGCATTTTTGCAAAGGGCAGCAAAATTTTGTTTCCCTAAAGCTCTACTTTCCTCTTTCAAGAGGAATCGAAGGAGTTCTCCGGGCAGCAAAAACAAAATTTTGCTTGGCAAGCAAAATCTTCATTTAACTTTTGAGATAGCCTCATTCAAACCCTATCTTCCATGAGAGCAATTACTTTTTTTCTTCTTTTGCTTAGCCCATGCTTGTATGGGCAAACCACTTTTAACCATCAGTACACCCTGAATTTCCCTTATAAGGTATTCACCAGTGTGCTGCCTACCGATAGTTGTTTCTACGCCAGAGGCATCATCACTGATACCACGGGTGGGACGTACAAAGTGGGAAACCTCTTTCTGAAACTAGATTTAAATGGAGAGGTTGAATATCAAAAAAAGCTCGCCTCCGCAGAAAAATCCTACGAAGCCTGGCTCGGGGATTTGGCCCCAACTGCTGACGGGGGGTTCATCGATGCTTGCCTGGCCAAAGACTCTACCTATAAAGGCACCATTATTAGATACAACAATGTAGGTGACACCCTTTTTACATCAGAGTTTTTGCACCCTTATTATCCAAATGCATATTTCATGTTTGTTGCAGGCTTGGCAGCTACTCCAGACAATGAGTACTTTTTCCTATCCGGAATAGATGGGGACACATCAGATTACCATAATGCAGATTTATACGTCCTGAAATTTGACTCCCTTGGAAACCTGCGCGAATCTTTCATTTTTGGTGGCAGCCCAACACAAATAGCTTTTTCAATGCTACCTGAAGCAGACGGAGGGTTGATCATAGGGGCTGAAAGATCCAATAAAGGACAGGTATGGCAGAATTATTATAGCCGGGCACATATATTTAAAATAAGCTCTTCGGGAGAAATTGAGTGGGAGTATTTCACACCGGTAAATCAATTGTTTGATATGGCACGAGCTATGGTAAGGACGCCCGATGGAGGCCTGGTCATTGCAAGCGGCAAAGGAATTGAGGATCCCATTAATATTAGCACAGGACAGTTACAATGGTTTCCTTATTTATTTAAGCTTAATTCTTCTCATCAATTTGAATGGGGAACTGAGTTTAGAGGGGCCAGGCAGGCACAAGAAACATCTGCTGTCAAAGTTGTTTCGGCTTTGGATGGAAGCGGTTATGTGGCTACTGGAAGAATAATAGAGAACTATTCAATTGGCGTAGAGGTTGGAGGCAGTTGGATATTTAAAGCCTCTCCGGAAGGAGACAGCTTATGGGCCAGGTATTATTCCTTCTTTGATGGCATATTAAGCTTTCCACATCCCTGGGATTTGAAAGCTACTCCTGATGGCGGTTACGTAATTGTTGGCGAAACGCGCCCAAGGCCCCCGGATAGCCCTCAGCTATTGAGGGCATGGATGATGAAAGTGGATGAATATGGCTGCCTCATCCCCGGCTGCCACCTAATTAGTACAGCAGAAGAGGCCGAAAAAGAGGAATTAGCGTTAGCCATTTACCCTAATCCAACTCTTGATTTCCTGAATTTTCAGTTGCGTTCTTCCCATCCCATAAAGGAGGCCCGGTTTCGGATCGTGGACTCCCAGGGCAAGATTATGGGGAGCTATCAATCCCGCCGCCCGGAAGACACTTTTATAGTTCCGGTACAGGGCTGGGCGGCAGGGGTGTATTTTTTGCAGTATCTTATGAATAATAAGGTTTTGATCTCAAAAAAATTCATTAAACATTAGTAAAAATTGTTTATGAAGGCGATAACTTCACTCACTTGTTCATTATTCCTGTTTTTCTTTTCCTACGGCCAATTCGAAGTTGTTGTGGATGATTTTCGCTTTTCCGACGGCCCCTATAAACTGAAGAGGACCCGAAATGGCCAATATATCCTGATCAATAATGGCGATGGTAGTTATAATCTTCGCAACAGGTTCACAGTGGTTGATGAGGCCGGAGTAGAGATATTCAGCCATTCTATCAGTGATGATGCCCGCTTTAGCACCCTTTTTGACGTGACGGAGTCGCCTGACTCTTCCTATTGGTTCACAGAGTATAATTGGTTCACAGAGAATATTTGTCCTGAGTGGCGTTATATTTCGAAATTTGACCAATCCTGGAATCGTATTAACCATTATTATGCTCCTGACTGCAAAAATTACTTTGGCGGTGTGCTATCCGACAATACTACGGTTCTAACATACAATAAGTATAACCTCCGAATTGCAAAAACAAGAACTGATGACTTTGGCAGTATCACTACGATACTAGACCCCTATATCAGTTTGATAGTAGATATGGTAGTCAATTCTAAAGATACTGTCATCATTTCCACATGGAAAGCAACTTGCTTTCTTTACTTTGATATTGGCTTTTCCAGATACAATTGTTTGTATGACATTCATCCTTATGAAAGGCTCGGAATATTCGATTCAGATCTACTCTTAGGGCAAAGAAACGATTCGGCCTTTTTATTTAGTATAGCAATAGATTCACTACTTAATATGGAAATGAATTCATTAGGTGCCATTGGGTTTCCCGGGGAAAGCATCATTGACTTCTCCATAAGCGGTAACCATACCGCCGTTTTGACCAGTGGCCCCCATGCGTACGTTTACGATGAAAACCTGGCTTTGCAAAGTGATTTCACCCTACCCGAAGGCCATCACTTTAGCCTGATTGCCCTGGCTCCGGATGGTGTTGTGCTGGCCGGTACGGAACGCTTCGGCTCCTTAGGCCCGGGAAAAGGCAATAATGCCGCCTTCCTGAAAAAATACGATTTCGACGGCAATACCGTAATAACGAACCGGGATGCCGGGGTCACCGGCTTCAGATTAGAGCAGGAACCTGTACTAGCATACTCCGGCAAATACCAGCTTACGCTTCCGGCCCTGAAAGCCCGGGTTCAGAATTTTAGCGACTCCACTTTACAGCGTGTTAACCTCAATGTGAAATTTCCAGGTATTAATACGAACTGTGGGTGGAAACACCAAGGGTTTTCTCAACGTTTTGACAGCCTGGGCCTACTGCCGGGCGAGGCCATGGAGCTGACATGGGAAGGGGTCCAGGCTTCTTTTGCCGAGGACCCCTCCGGCTCGTGGGAACTTTGCATCTGGACTTCCATGCCGGATCAAAAACTGGATGTGGATCCTTCCAACGACCTGTATTGCATCAACATTGACATTCCGGTGGATGTAGAAGAGGTTAGCCCGTTTAGCGATTATGCTTTCCGCATTTATCCAAACCCGGCAGCATCGGGCAGCACCATTGAAACTCGGTTGCCGTTCGGAACAGAAGGAGAGATCCGTATTTTCAACAGCCTCGGGCAGCAACTGGAAGCCATTCCGGTAAAAGATGGGGCAAGCAACTTTTTCTCGGGCAGCTTCCCTCCTGGCCTGTATTACATTTCCCTGGCTGTAGAAGGCAGGGTTATCCAGGTGGAGAAGTTCGTTAAATGGTGACCCGGTATTTTCATCAACGGATAGCCAATGATCCTTATTCATACCCCATTTCTCTCAACACCATTTCCAGGCTACCGGCATTTTTCACCGGGCGCAGCCAGAAAGAATGGGAATACGGCTGATAGGGCAATTTGTACTTTGACATGGATACTCGTCGCAGATGTTTGCTACCAAACTGGTTTTAAAACACCCAAATATTTCAGCAAGTGCTTCCGGGAATTCTTTGGAATATTACCTTCTGAGTATGGCCGGCGTAAGAAATAAGGGAAAGGCCTGTCACGGTTGAGTTTCCGGAGTTGCTTTCGGATTCTTCTGCTCAACCCTTCTTTATCTGTAATCCACCTTCCATAGCACTTAAAAAGCATTTATTCTACGTTCGGTTTCTTTTATCTTAGAATCCCCCCTCCCACCGCCATGCTCTCCAGGCAGCCTCCTCCTGCCTCACTTTGGAGCAGCTCATTACCGGCAGGCACCGGCAGCCTGGCCAGCC
Organism: Lewinellaceae bacterium; assembly: GCA_020636315.1. Classification (GTDB taxonomy): domain Bacteria; phylum Bacteroidota; class Bacteroidia; order Chitinophagales; family Saprospiraceae; genus JACJXW01. The sequence goes on along the minus strand of JACJYA010000018.1, from coordinate 106,089 downwards.
CCGCGCGGGCAGCGCCGGCAGGCTTTGCCTCCAGCTCAGCACCGGGCACCCCGCGCCCGGCACTTCGTTTCTTAATGTCACCTGCCGGCGCCGCCCGCTTACCCCAACCCTCCCGGACGAAGGCCTCATCTCCGTGTCCAATAACCTCCAAAACCGGAAAATGAAAAAGTGCCGCTAACTTTGGAGGGAAATATGGCAGTGTAGCTGTCCGCTGTCCGCTCTCTGATCTCTGCTTTCTACCCCCTGCTCCCTGTTCCGCTCGCCAGCAGCTCCCCACAGTGAAAAACCCCAAACCAAAAACCTCCACAAGGTAGGGCCTCAGGGGCAGCAGCGCAAGGTGTACGGAGGCGGCCTCTTTTCCTTGCGCTGTGCGCTGCGCCTGCCCCTTCAGCCCTGTTACGGCCGTAGGTTTTTGTTCCGGGGGTTGTTTTTTCACTGTGGCTCGCCGCCTGCCCGCCTCCCTGCTCGCTACACACCTCCTGAGAAATATGGTGCGGCTAAGGCCGCGACTGTTTTTATTGTGCCTCCGGCGGGGGGGTTGGTTTTTGCCTGCATCTGCTCACCGCCGGCTTGGTTCCAGTAGACCGGCGCTTTCGATAACCTGGGGCAGTTGGCCAGGTGGTTGAAGCCAGGAGGAAGGAGGGGTAAATAACACTCCGTTTACGCTTTTCTAATACTTCTGCCTGAAAAGAAACTCCGGTTTTGGGATATGCCCAAAGGCAATTTTTAATCTGTTTATCAATGCCCTAAAAACCACATAAACAATTGATTTTCAATTAAATTTATTACACTTTTTTGTTTCAATTATTTTGTTTTTAACGGTAAAAATCCGTAAATTGTATTTAGATCAAGACAGAAATTAACTCTTTCAACAATGGAAAACAAGGAGCCCACCACCATCAAAGGGCACGCCCAGCGTTATGCCCGCAGCATGAATTTACAGCTCTCTGAAGAGAAATACACCCGCTATTACCGGCGTTATGTCCGCAAATTTGGTGGCGGTGGCAGCAAGTTCCACATGGCTGTCGGCATTGTTGATTCCATCTTGCTGGAAGAGCGAAACGGTTCAAGGTGAAAGTGACCGGGCAACATTGCTCTTAGTGTCTCCAGTTTTCCCTATCGCCCTCTCCCCCACTCTCCAGGCCTCAATTCCAAAACAAAAACCCAATTTGTTATGTCATACCCTTCATCATACTCCTGCCACATGGAACACCGCATCAACGCCGCATTAGCGGACTGGGAAGAACGGTCGGCTGTTAGCGAGGAACTATCCAGGCAGGAGGAACGGGAACAGGCAGTACGCGAGGGCTTTATACCGGATGTTACGGTCCGGAATATCGCGGTGCGAAAGTTCCTGGCACAAAATGAATCCGGTAAGTGGCTGCCGGAGGTGTTCCAGGCTGTTAAAGATAAACGGGTGGTTAAGGTCACTGAGCCGTTTCCCGGCACCTTGTACATCGAGACGCACGGCTCTGTTACACCTCTTGAGCTGGTTGACATCCTGCAATTTACCTATTTACCGTGGTGATGCATTGGGGAAAGCGGAAACTTGCCCGGAAGAACGTAGAGAAGACGTGTGGGAATGGCAAGCAAAAGGCACTTTCCGGTTTCCGATTTCCCACTTCGCACTTCCAAACTTGCGCAGATAGTAAAAACCAACACCTGATCCGATTTTCTAACATTTCAAACTTTCTATCATGAGCAAGAAAACAGTTTATCTGCCGATCATCCAGCCTAATGGCAACCTGGTTGACGAGAAAACGGGCGAACTGCTGCCTGTAACCTATTTTCCGGGCCGCCCGCTGCAATACCGCTTCGATGCCAGCCGAGGGGTCTTCAATATCCGTGGCGAAACAGTACTGACCAAGCCACGCGAAGTGTTTGTGATCATTCCGGTGGCTTACCGCATCTTTTCCGACAACATCCTGGGTGTGGGTATGAAAAAATGGGCGGAGTTCTTCTTCCTGAACGAGGAGCGCCAGCTGTGCAACCTGCTGCTTCATGGCTACAGTGTCCAGAACCTGATGCAGGTGGTCGCTGACCGTATGTTTTACGACAATGTGAAACTGACCGAGGTTCGCCTGAAGATATCGCCGGTGCAGAAAGAAAGCAAAAGCCCGGGGGCAGAAGGCAAGAAGTACCACATTGCTTTCTTCGACTACGAGCCGATCAGCCCGGAGGAGGTGGCCACCCTGCAGAATGCCGTGAAGGGCCTCCAGGTCTGGCGCGAGGATACGAACACGGGCGCTGGCGATACGCAGTTTGCCGAAAACTACTCGCCTCCGGTTTTTGAAGAGGTGCCGGAGGGGGCGGCCTTCCATGCACTGGGGGAAGAGTAGATGGAACACGGATTTACGCGGATGCGGCAGGCTAACACTGATTGGTAGCCAAATCCGCGAAAATCCACATTCTCGCCATTCCTTTTCTGCCAGTTAAGCCACTGGTAAGCAAGTAGGCATGTTCAATCATAAAAAACCACAGCCATGAACCTCGAAGAACAATTCGAAAAAGCCATCTGCGAGCTGGAAGCTAAGGCCAGCTGTTGCTGGCTTACTGTGTGGAAGATGTCTTTAAGATGAAGGGCAACTACCTGAAATGGAGTTGGGGGGATGTGAAGTACCTGTCAGGAGAATATTTTGTACGGGTGGGTGAGATCCTGGAGCGGGCGAAGTTGTTTGGATGCGCTGAGGCCAATTGGGGCTTGTCGGTATCCGGGCACAAAGCTGGCTATAAAGTCGAAGCTCTACAGTATTTCCTATTGAGCAATGCATAACCTCCACCTTCCCTTTTCCTTACTTTTAATGTATTTTCGTCTTATGGCTAAGAAAAAGGACATTCTTGTACAGGGTAAAAAAATATCTCTGATTTCCAGTGAAGGAGATTACCTATCTCTGACAGATATTGATTCGGCTTTTGAAGGCGGTGGTTCCCACATAGAAAATTGGATGCGCAACCGTAACACCGTTGAATTTCTTGGCGTTTGGGAAATTGTCCACAATCCGGATTTTAATTCCGTCGGATTCGACGGAATATTCGCACAGACCGGACTGAACCGTTTCAAACTGTCCGTTAAAAAATGGACAAGAGAAACGAACGCTATCGGTATAAAAGCCAGAACTGGCCGATACGGAGGCACATATGCCCATCCTGATATTGCCTTTAACTTTGCGCTCTGGCTATCGCCTACATTTCAAGTCTATATTGCCAAAGAATTTCAGCGCTTAAAACAGGCAGAAGCGCGGGAAAAACACGCAGCATTTGATTGGAGCCTGAAACGCCTCTTGACCAAAATCAATTATTCTGTTCACACCGATGCGATTAAAGAAACGCTGATCCCACCCCGGTTGGCACAAGACAAAACAAGCGGACTGATCTACGCCGACGAAGCTGATATTCTCAACCTGGCCCTGTTTGGCATGACTGCCAAAGAATGGCGGGTGCAAAATTCAGACGAGAAAGGTAATATCCGGGATCAAGCCACAACGGAACAATTGCTTGTGCTGGCCAACCTCGAGGCTATCAACGCAGAGCTGATCCGCCAAGGGTTAAGCCAGGATGAACGGGTCATCAGATTGAATGAAGCCGCTATTACTCAAATGCGGTCAATCCTTTCCTCGCCGAGTACGTCAAAAATATACCCGCCTGATAAATAGAACTCCCCGGTTTGCATCCTGCATTGAGCGATTTGGCCATCACAGGGGTTCTGCGAAAACATGCACAACGATAAATATACCCACACTAATTCCGCACCAAAGAGGAGGTAAAACCGTGTAGAATATTTTCAATAAGCTACTCTTTTTTCGGACGCTTTAAACAATGTCAGCTACAGCTTTTCCCTTTTGCTTCTATCTTCCTTCCCGGAAAACAGCAAGAGGTGTCAGGACTTTTTCTGAAACCTAATGCGATACCATGAAAATCCTCTTTTTCCTCCTCTTCTGCCTCCTGGCCCTGGCTGCCTCCGGGCAACACTCCTTTCCCTCGGACAACTTAAGCCCGGTTTCCCCGGAGATCCTCACCCGCTTCGATGGCGCCCGCTGCCTGCAACGCGGTGAGGCAACCGAACATTTGGAGGCCTACGGCTTTCACCGGTTCCGCCAGCTGGCGCCCTTCTATAAGCCGATGGGCACCTATCCTTTCTGTGTCTATTTCCGGGAGGAAGCAGGCGAGCCGCTTTTCCCTTTGTTCAAAGGCTTTTGCCGTGGGCTGCACGTCACGGTGCCGGTCGTTTATCGGGGCTTTTATTATGTGGTGGTTTTCGATGAGCAGCAGCCTTCCCTGCTGGAAGTTGACGCCAGGACGCAGGAAATGAAGGCCCGGTTTGCTGCGGCTTGTGTGTTGCATTGATTACCGTTAAATGATTAAAGCTATGAATACTTCTTTTCTTCCCTTCTTTATTCTATCTCTCTTTTTCCTTTCCTGTGAGAAAGGAGCCTCCCCGCAGGAGCCGCCGGCAGCCCTCCCCCAGGCGCAGGCTGGCTCCTGCCCCTACCCTGTCTTCAACCCGCCGCCTATGGCGCCCGGGACGAACTGCTACAACCCCTGCCAGTTTGTGTATGAGGGCTGGGTGGATTTTGAACAGGGAGTACTGGAGGCTAACTGCCAGCAACGGCCTCTCTCTTCTCCGGCTTTGTCCTTCAGCATCGATAGCACCATCATCCGCCATGTAGGGCTGGGGTTCATCAAGGTGCTCCGCATCCAGGCGCCGGGCATCGGGGCGTGGTGCACCGCAAATGCGTTCTTTCGGGTGGAAGGCTGCCCTCCGCCGGAACGCACCTCCCTGTTTGTCGGCCACGACGAAGTGAGCGAGTACCGGGTTATCTGGCCGCCCGGTTTCTGGGAGTGCGCCGCCGGCAAACCCATCCACTTCCGGGTCATCGCCCGAAACCCGCTGGCTTTGGAAAATGATAATGGCCCATAAATTTCCTGCTAGTCATGTCGCATCTGTTTGCCTGGAGCCGGCGGCGCTGGCTCCAGCTTTTTTTCTTCTGAGTGTGGTACTACCATGCTTTCATTCTTTTAAAGCTATCTGATGAAAATGATAACTCCCCTTCTCTTCCTGGCTTTTTCTCTAACAGCTTGCCAGCAAAAACCAGTCCCTTCTCCAACCTCTCCCCCACGTCCTTGCGAAACCCCACCCGATACCCTCCTGGTGGAAGGCTACTACAGCATCGATTCCTGCCTCGTCCGCCTCAATATCCAGCCTGATGCCAATGGGAAATGGTGCTACCTGCCGGCAGGTAAACAGGCCTTTGCTTCCTGCCCGGGCTGGGATGGCTTCATCGCCCTCCTGGATGAACATCAAAGGCTGTTCTCTATAGAGTCCCCTCTTAGAGCTTGATCGGATTCTATCTTTGATGGAGAAATTAGACAACTTTTTGATGAGACAAGGCGGAGGTTCGGGATCGTAGCAGAGCTACGAAGCCCGGTTCTTCAACGCAGTATCATCAAAAAGGTGGCAATTTATCCGCGAAGGATAGAATCCGATCAAGCTCTTATACCCATCATCGCCTCAGGACTTCCCATCAGTATTTGGGCGGATCCGCTCTGCCCCTACCCTGGCGCGTTCGATAATGGAAACACCGGCTCCCTTCCCGGCAACCGGTTCTACGCCATGATGCAACTCTCGGAGCCTCACCTCAATTGCCTCCTCCAGGAAGGCGGCTTTTGGTTCCAGCTAAAAGTTTTGCAATCAAAACATTGACAAATCATACTTTTCCTGCGTATATTGTTCAGGCAAAGGGTAGTAATTTCCAGGAAATGGCTGCTCCTCTTCCCGGGCCTTCAGCCCTCCCGCTCCAACCACAAGCCTCCACACTCCGTCAGCTCCACAACAACCAGCCACCTTCCCGGAAATGCCAGGCTCTTTGACAGACATTCCTTATGTGAAACAGCTATGGATAAAGGCAGACCATTGGGACCACCGGCCTTAGAGCGTTTTGGCCAATAGTACTTAGCTGAATTTTCCCAAAGGGCTGTAAAGCTGCCCAGAAGTGAGCCTCAACCGTAATATCCTGGCCTGATGCTAACCGAACAGCTAAGAGATGGGCCCAATTCCTTTCACATCCTTGCGAACGGCTTGGGCCGCGCTGACAGAAAATTCAGCTTAGTACTATCCAAAACGATCTAAAGCCTTGATTTTTTGGCCCTTTTTCATCAAGGAAAAAGGGCAAGAAAAGGCTAACCATTCTAAAATTCTAAACTACCCACAAAGTAAAAGCACATTCCTACTGCAAAGAAAAAAATAAACCTAAAAGCTACCCTTTGCCCCCCTTTTTCCGGCAGCCCCAGGGCTGCCTTTTTCTTTTCAACAACAACAACAGCTATGAAAACTACAACCATCCTGGCCGCCTTCGCGCTGGCCATCACCCTCTCTGCCTGCAGCGAGGACCCATTCCTTACCCTGGAGCCCCCCGCTTCCTTACAACTGAAAGAACAGCTACAGTCCGACGATGTTGGTTGTCTCGATTGCCGCCCGGTTCCGGAAAACCCGGAACCTGAAATCCTGGAGAAAGAACAGCTGCAGGAACAGGACCAGGAGCCCGACGGTTGCACCAATTGCAGGCCCCTTCCGCCTGGCAACCAGCCTCCACCGATCCTGGGTAAGGAACAACTGCAAGGCGAAGAATCTGATTTTCTTTTGGATTGTGATTGCTGAGGTGCTACTCGGTTAATTGGAAGGGAAGGCGCGTTGTGCTTTCCCTTCATTTTTAGGTTTATGCTGGCAAGGCCACCAGCCTCATTCCTCATTGGCACAACATCCCAGGGTGGTGGTGTGAAGGGGAGAAAGGGTAAAATGGAAAATCCATCAAAACGTTCGTTTTTCAAAACTTTCCGGAAACGATGCCAAAATCTTCCTCAAACCCTTTTACGACAAGCCTTCCCTGGGTTTCAAAAAACCACTACACCTACGTTTTTTAGAACTTTCTCCAGCCAGTAAAAAAGCCCGTCATTCACCCCTCACCTAAAGAAAGCAAAGCACTTGCCCCTCCCCTCCCAATCATTCTCCCCATTTTCATATATTTACCAACTGCACCGCTACCCAAATAACAAATGCACCGATGAAGCACGAAAACCCAGCCATTTTCATCAACTACCGGCGGGCGCTCTCCACCTTGGAGGCGCGGCTGCTCTATCTCATGCTGGAATTGCACTTTCCTGGTAACGCCTTTATGGACGAACAGACCCTGGAGGCGGGCGACCGCTGGCGGGAGGACATCGAACGGACTGTAAAGAACGCCCGGGTGATGATCTGCCTTATCCCGGAGGGGTGGGTGTCTTATGCCGGCGAACTGGAGATCAAAAGCAAGTTGTGTTTCGACCCTAAATGTCATGTGCGCCACGAGATCAGGACGGCGCTGGAGGCAGGCGTTACCATTATCCCGGTCCGGGTGAATGGCGCGAAGCAGCCGAAAAAGGAACACCTGCCGGAAGAGATCCGCGAGCTTTTCGATACTTTTAATAATGCGGCGCCGCTCGATTTTAAAGAGAACCCCGACGTAGCGGCCTTTGAAAAGTTCTTCGAACAGGTGGGTAAGAAAGCGGGGCTGGAACAGAAGGAGGAAGGGTATGGCGCCGTCTTGTTCTCCAAACTGCTGGAGGAGGAATTCCCCCTGCCGCCTGCCCTGGCCCAGCTGCTGCCGGAGGCGGAGTCGCCCTTCGTCGGGCTGCGGCCCTTTCACCGGGAGGACGCCCGCATTTTCTTCGGCAGAAGCCGGGAAACCTACCACCTTTGTTTTAAAGTAACCCGGGAAGATAAGCACCGCATTTTCCTGCTGGATGGCTATTCGGGCACGGGCAAGTCTTCCCTGCTGCAGGCGGGGCTGATTCCCCGGGTGGAGGGGCAGGGCTGGGCGGTACGGTACCGGCGCCGGGAGGAGGACCCCATCAACGGGCTAAAGGGTGTTTTGGGCATGCTGCTGGAGGATGTGGCCAATGCGGCGGATGCCAACAGGCTGCTCATCCTCGACCAGGTGGAGGAGGCCATCACAGACCGTATCGAGGGCCTGCCCAATGAGTTGGAGGAGATGGCGCAGGCGCTTCAGGAGGCTTATGTAAATGTAAAGAATCGCAACTACAAGTTTATCCTGAGCTTCCGGAGCGAGCAGATGGCGCGGGTCACCAAGGTATTGGATAAGCTGCGCCTGCCGTATGACAAAGAAAATACGCTGCACCAGCTTGACTTTTTGGGCGCCACCGAGGCTATCAGCGGGGCGGCCAATGACCCGGCGCTGGCAACAAAATACAAATTGAAGTTCTCCCCGGAAAACCTGCCGGGGGATATCGCTAGCCGGCTGCTGAAGGGCTGGGACAACTATCACATTGCCCCCCTTGTCCAGGTGAATATGGAACTGCTGTGGGAGCACTGCCGGCAGGCGGACGGCACGGTAGTGATAACCGCCCATAACCTGGATAACATCATCGACCGGCAGGATGGGCTGCTGGGGCATTTTATCGGAAAGGTCCGGGAAACGATCCCGGAAGCGCAGGCGGATGAACAGAAGTTGCTGCAGTTACTGGACCAGTACGTTCAGGATGAACCGGCATCGGCCATTAGGCTGGATGAAGAGCTTTTTGCTCAGGAGCCTTTCCGGCAGGAAAAGGTGTTCCGGGGCTGCACCGGGAGTTCAAAAAGCATTACTTGCTTACCGAGATTTCTATGGACGGCCAGAAGGCTACCCGCCTTTCGCACGACGTGCTGGCCAAGGTGATCCGCGAGCGCTACCAGGTGCTGACCGAGGCTAAATTGAAGGAGACAACGGAGGGCTACTTCAATGAACTGAAGAAGAAGCTGGAACAGCAGATCTATCAGCTGCAGTACGGCGAGGCTAATGCTACGCTGGAGGAGTTACTTCAGCTCGGCATCCGCCGGGAGGAATTGCAGCCATTTCTCCATGAGCTGGTGTTTTTTGGGACGGAAACCAATTATAATAAAGGGGCTTACGCCGGTTCTTTGATACAGAAGTGGGTGGAAAGCAACCTGCTTTCGGATTCCCTGAAAACGGAAGGGGTCAACTTGCCCTTCCCGCTGGACAAAGCCAAAACCCGCCAATGGTTGAAAAGGATCAACCCGAACCGGTACGACAGCCTGCTCAAAAGGTACTACGCGCCTGCCGGTTCAGTGATGGTGGAAATCCCGGGAGGAAAATTGAAGATCGGAGAAGGGAAAGAAGAACGGCTGGCTGAAACCAGCGGCTTCCGCCTGGCCAATGTACCCACCACCTGGTGGGAATACGGCCTGTTCCTCTTTGCCAGCGGCCGGGAAAATGAACTGACGGAGAAGGCGCCGAGCTGGGGGGTAAATGGCGATCACCCTGCAGTGAATGTTACCTGGTATGATGCTGTGGAGTACTGCAACTGGCTGAGTGAAGCCCAGGGCCTGGAAAAAGCTTACCGCATTGATAAATCCAAAAAAGCCCCAAATAACACCAGCGAAAATGATGAAATAAAGTGGCTGATGGAACGGGCGCCAGGCGCCGGCGGCTACCGCTTGCCTACCGAAGTGGAATGGGAGTTCGCCGCCCGGGGTGGGTTGAAAAGCAAGGGGTTTCAATACGCCGGCAGTGATAACCCGGACAAGGTGGGATGGTACGGTGAAAATTCCAACAATAAGACGCACCCGGTCGGGGAAAAGGATCCTAACGAGTTGGGGCTGTATGATATGAGTGGAAATGTGGATGAATGGTGCTGGGATTGGTACGATGAATCCCCACAGAAACTGCCAAAAGATTTCGCCGGCGCGGCCAAAGGAGACGGCCGTGTGTTGCGCGGTGGTTCGTGGAACTACGACGAAGTCTCCCGGGTGCCGGTTCGGGTCGACTACTTTCCGAGCTATTGGTACAACTGCGGTGGCTTTCGTTTAGCCCAGGACTTATAACCCTTTAGTCCTTTCTCTGTACGCCGAAGCTTCCAGCGAAAGCGGATGGTGTAGGCGGATACTCTTTTACCCTTTGAAATAATACCGAAGTCATCCGATTTTGAAAAAATCATCATTTGAATTTGGCTATCGGTCCATGATTCGGTGGATTTTGCTTCTTCGGCCGTTGTTGCTCTCGCTGGAAATCTATTTGCATCCATATCAAAGAACTTAGGGTTATGTTAACCGAAATCACTGTTATTACGTCCATCTTTGTTACGAACTGGGCTGAGCACGAACCAGAAGGTGACAGTCCTCTTCACGCCTGATAGCAGGAAGTGCTAGCTGAAGGCAATCTCTTTCTCCAACGAACAGAAATCGCATAAAGAGGCCATCACAGTAGGGTGAGTTTTCATATCAAAACAAGGTCCAGCAGGTACACCCACTCCTTGGGCTATATACCTCCATTATTTAAAGATTGCAACCTCAAACAAAAAAGTAAAGACAGGAAGCAAGACCATTTTAATATCAGATTAGTTACTTTTACCCTTATGCCAATTTCCTTGCCAGATACCAACGCCGCTCCAGCCCTCCGCGGCTACAGAACCCAGTTTCTGTATACCCTATACCGTATTTTAGCGGCGGGTGAAAGTGAAGTGGTCTATCCAGAGTTGCAGGAGGATTATAGTGTCAAGCAAAAAGAAGTTTTTACCGAGGTCACCCAAATAAAAGACCTCCGTGCCCCACTCACTCTTTCCGATTTTAAACCCAAACAGGCGGATTCCTTTTTCAATCGCTGCCTAAGTGTTATGAAAATGGAGGAACAGGCCATATTTAAAATCGTCTCCTTAGGTCCGCTGGGTAAGGAGTTGGCAGATTTTCAAAAAGGTACCGATAAAAGCAGGATATCGGGTAAACTGGTGGATAAATACGGGTACGAACAAACGGCAACTGATGCTTTCCTGCAGCGCCTGGAGATTGTCCACATATCGGAAGAAGCGTTAAAACAAGAAGTAGACGAACAACTGCGGAGCACACTCCTTGGCACTAATATACAACTCGGGTGTGAAGTCTTACTCTACTGGCTGTACCAGTTGGCAGAGCAGCAGCAACCTGTCACCCGGCTCGCACTTATTCAGAAAATCGGGGAAGTTGGAGCATTCATTAATGAGCGGCATTCTTTTCTTAAAGAATACGGGCGGTCTATCCTTCCCCTGGATTCTGAAAGGGGAGAGGCAGAAAAGCTGCAATCCCAATTTCTCGAAGGCATAGCTGCCCGGTACCAGCACATCCTTGCCGGCCTGGATATTCCTCGTCCGGCGAAGATGGAAGCGCTCAGCCAGGCATTCTCCCGGCACGATGTAGTCATTCTGCACGGCGCATCCGGGCAGGGTAAGAGTACGCTGGCCTATCGCTATATGCACGAGCGATATCCCGCTGCTTATGCCTACCAAATCTCTACACTAACAGATCAGTCGCATGTACTGGATGTCGCCCAGGCTATCGAGGCATTAAGCCGTCCGTTTCAACATCCATTTCTACTGTTTGTGGATGTAGCACCAGGGGATACGTACTGGGTAGACCTGTGCAAGCGCCTGGTTGAAGTGCCGAACTGCAAAATCCTGGTGGGGATACGGGAAGAAGAACTGAACCGCTCCGCCAGCCTGGAGGAGTTTTTAGAAGTCGGCCAGGTAAAACTAGATTTTTCGCGGGAAGAAGCGGAGCGGCTGTATGATCAATACCGGCTACAGGTGGACATACCTCACTTCTACAACTTCGCAGATGCCTGGTCGAAGTTTGGCGGGCAGGGGCCGCTGCTGGAGTTTGCCTATTTGCTCAGGAAGGGAGAACGGCTCCGTGACCGGCTCCGCAACCAGTTGGATCGCATACAGGAGCAAGCCATACAGGAAAGCGACCTGGATCAGGTGAAGTTGCTGAAATATGTAGCCGTTGCCGGAGCGCACGACTGTCGCCTTGACTTGAAGAAACTGCTCAATAGCCTACAGCTAAACACCCCTCAGAGGAGCATTGCCTTTTTTCAGGAGGAGTACCTGTTGCGCTCATCAGGAGACGGCCGGTATCTGGAAGCCCTGCACCCCGTCCGTGCCCGTTTGATGATGGAACTGCTGTCTGACCCTGTCATCGAGCCGGTAGAGGACTGGCTGGCTGCCAGCTTGCCCTTCACAATTGAAGAAGACTGGGGCAATTTCGTATTGCAGTATGCCTATCAGTTCAGCTGGCCTGAGCAAATGATGCAGGCTCTGCTTAAACAACAGCCCACGAGGTGGCAAACATGCCAGGAGCTGTTAACCGGGTTGATCTGGTGTGGCGTACAGGGCTATATTCATGACAACAGCGCCACTCTGGACAAGTTAAAAACAGATTTTTCAGATGAGTTGCCCCTCTTCATGATGCAATACTTAGCTCAATCAGACGATTTTTCCTTTATTGAGCAACTGATCGGTGAAGAAAAATCGAAGAAAATAAATGCCTTGTTAAGTCCATTAGCTCCATTGGATACCTTTTACGATTTGGCAAGGAAATGGCTCACCGAGTTTGTGATGCCGGGCAGCATAGACATTCAAAGTGCACGGGAGCTATCTGCACTGGGGTATTCCCTTTTTTGGCTGGGCCACTTCAAAATCGGGCGGAAAATTCCGGCAGGTATAATTGCAGGATTACAGGAAACAGAAGCAGAAAACGTACTGCTTGATAACCTGGCAGATTTGCTGCTCGGTTTGCAGTATGGAAATGAGGAATGCCGGAAAGCAGCTGCGCAAATCCTGCCTGATTTTTTGCGGGAATTTCAGGCAAGTGGTAAAATTCCCTGGATAGAAGATGACGGAGAAAAAGTGAAGCTTCACTTTTTCTTCAACTTTGGAGAAAATAATGAAGAAGAAGCTGACCTTTTCCAAGGCAAGTCAATGCGGTTGTTACGGCTTATTCGGAAAGCTATTCCTTTCAGAGAGGCCTATGGCAGCCAGGGGTACGGGCATCAGTTCCAGGATTTTTCTCTGCCATATGATGAGTCATTTAAAAATATTACTGCGAAGCACCTGCCTTTACCCTGGCTGACGGATGCTAATGGCATATATCTCAACCTGCTGAATTGGGAGAAACGGCGTGTAGATTGGTTGGCATTGATGCAGGACTTATTAAATATCCAAAATGATATATACAAAGCGATTCAGGCTACCAATAAGGGGTTGTTACGCATCGTTAAGAAAAACAACTTAGCAAAAGCTTTCACCATTATTCCAGAAATATCTCCACCCAGTGGCATCCTCTATTTACCTCAGGAAGCGGTAGACCAATGGGGTTTCACAGGTGATTTTAATGAAGAAGCCCGTTCAGTTGGAGGAAAAGGTGTGCTAAGTGATGCTGAAAGAGTTCCTGTTTGGATTTTGCAACCAGAACTTAAGCAATCCTTCAAAGCCATTAAAGACTTCCATACTGATATCCGCAATTTTTTGGGGCAAGCCTATAAAAGCCTGGCGTTAAAGGAAGCCAGTCATGGATGGAGTAAAAAAGACTGGAAAGAAAAAGAAGCCTGGCTTAAAGAATCAGGCTACCCTAAGGATGTGATGCGATTGTCAAAGTACAACTTAACCAGGGCTTGTGGCCATTATGCTACCTATCAACAAGCCCTCAAAACCTTATTTAAACAACAAGCTTCAACAACTACTCGAGAAGACATATTGGACTTTACAAATGAGATGGAGCAACTGCACCTGACCTGGCCCTTCTTTCTGGATATGGAACTGAAGAAGCAAGCAGATTTACTTAGGATAAGTAAAAGGAAGGAAGATGCTATAATTGATGAATTTGAGCAAAAACTGGAATACCGGCTGAATCGTCTGAAAGGTGGCGGGTTTATTGAGAACGGTGAATTTTTTTCCTCTCCAGGCGATGAAAGGGTATGGTACATCATTTTATATGTCAATCGCTGGGAGCAGGCTTTGAAATGTCAGGATCAGATCAAAAGTTTGTTATTCGAGTGCCTTGAACCTGCCCCGTACAACAGCTTCAGGCGAATAATTCTGGAAAAGCACATAAGCCGGTTTTGGATTGTTCCATTGTGTGGTGATTTTCTCATTACCAGGAATACCCTGAATTTTGACCTGTATCACCTCCTCAACCTGACAGAAGAAGACTTCAGAATCACGATGTTTGGGCAGTTGGCGGATGAAATGATTGAGGAACTGGAAGTCAGGGAAGCCTCAAAAGTATATACCAGCTTTGGCAACCCTGAACGATTTACCGGGCTGGTTCAGGCAGTAAAGATAATACTGCATCAGTTGACGCAACTTCAGCCTCTGTTTGGCCATAGTGAGGCAGGTGATATCCTGGTAGAAGTTCAGGTGAGAAAAATGATACTGGAATGTTATGAACACTTAAAGGAAACAGCAGACCTGACAGATCATTTATTATCCGATGTGAAAGCTGAACTGGATGCTGAAGAGCCTTTTATACCAGAAACAAGTATGCTGGAACATGTATCGGTCATTTTAAAGCAGTTTAACCAGGTAGAAGGTATGATTGACAGGCTTGCTGAAGATTCATTCGATCCGAATATATTTGAGGTGACCGACCAAATCAGCAACGAATTACATGCCCAATCCGGTAATCTGAATATAGCATACTGGAGTTGGCTGGAAATTATGATAAACCGGTTTCTGCAACCCAACAAAAATGAATCATGAAAGTAAACCTCAACTCTATACTTTTGGTGCTTGTGCTATTGCAGTAGGGGGCAGCTTGTCATTTGACATTTTATTTTGCACCATTTTTTACACGTTATTTTGCACGGCTCTGGTTTAGCCACACCTACGGGCCGCGAATTCTGGGGGCTCCTGTCAGTTTTTTTCTAGCTGTCTTTCGATGGGCTGGTCAGGAGAACTCTACCCAGCACTATCACCCCCTGTCCCAAAAAACGGCCCTTTAAATGCACAATATACCCTCCAACCAAAAGAATCATTTATCCCGACAAAACAGTCCAAAAATCCCGTCCAACGAATCAATGCCCAAAAAACTTCAATCAGGGCCATTTTTATGGACTCTTGAATCATGTGATACCTTCCAAAATTCAGATAATCTCATCTTCTAAAAAGCCTCTGAAGTGACTGTTTATCAGGCATGTCTCTTGGATAACATATTACACCGTTAAACCTGCACACACAAAGATTAAACCCGTCCCACCTCTACAAATCCTTTGCCTTCTCCTCACACTTTCCCGTTCTTCCCCCATCACCAGTATGTCCGCCCGATCGAGATCTACGACACTTCTAACCCTGCCTGTTGAAGACAGCCTACCACGACATAGGCATACACGAAGGGCAGTTCCAACTGGCTATCAATACCTTCTAGAGCAATGTCATCCTGATCAACCGGGCAGTATGTTACTTGCTAATATTCTCCCCCCTGTGAAATACAAAGTCAACGCCATTTAAGGCAAAGCAAGGGTTTGCAAATAATCTCTGTCACAATTTTTTTGTTATCTAGCAATCAATACCTCTAAACCCGTCCCCCTTTTCCCTCATTTACCAGGGAGGCAAAACACCTATTATGTCTCCCCCCTCTACCCCCGAACACCATACATTTTTTTTAAACAATTCCACACACTATTGACAATTGCCCTGTCACAATAATATCTTGAATCGAAAAACGCAGTTTCCTGACCCCAAAACGAATCCATAATGTATTCAACTCCTAAACCCCAAAATGTCCCCAGAAAGCTTGATTTTTAACATAGAAACTCCTAAACCCAACCAGACCCCAATGAGCCCTCCCCTCCCCACTCGCCCCCAACTCAACCTCCTCCTCGCCCGCGCCAACACCAAATACCAGCTGGCCGCCCTCCTGATGATGGACGCCGGGCTCAGGGTCACCGAAGTAGTCCGGCTACAAGTAAAACACATACAGCCAATGAAACAGCAGCTGGTAGTATTTAGCCTGAAAAAACGAGCCCATTCCAGAGACAAGTTTCGGCGGATCCCCATTACCAGCCGTATTCTGGAGGCGTATGCCAATTATCGCCGGAAGGCAAAGGGGGTCGACTGGAACGACCCGGAAGCTTACCTCTTCCCGCCTTCGGATCAGAGCCTCCAGCCTCACCTTTCCCGCAAATCGGTTTACCGCCGCATCATGAAATACACCAACAATGGCGTGACGCCCCACATGCTGCGACATTACTACGCTACCCGCATGGCAAATAATGGAGAAGATATCCGGGTGGTGCAAAAGTTGCTGGGGCATAGCAGCCAGCAAACGACAGAACGCTACCTGCATGTCGATGAACAGCAGCTCCGGCAGGCTGTCCGGGGCATCGAGCGGGAACGAAGCGTCCTTCGGCGACTGTGGCAACGGCTAGGCCGGCGGCGGCCGGTATTGGTTTTTCCAGCAAAACTGGGCATGACTTCCTTTCACGTGGGGCGCAGGGAGGAAATGCAGCGGCTCCACTCCCTGAGCGAGAAACAGGTAAATGTGCTGCTCCTGGGGCAACAGGGCATTGGCAAATCGCACCTGTTGGATAACTACCATCGGGAACGGATCATCCGCATGGATGATTTTCGCTCGCCGAAGAAGACGCTGGCAGGGATGCTCCTGACGCTCTTCGACGGCGACAAGGATGAAGTTTTCCGCCTGCTGCTGGAGGTAGATAAACGGGAAGACCTTGAACGGGTAGCCACCAAGGAAAGTATCAAGCGCCTGTGCGAACTGGCCATCAGTTCCACACAGCCCAAGGAGTTCACCCTGGTTTTCGACGACCTGACCGACATCACCAAATATGGCGTGAGCATCCTGGAGAAACTCAAAAACCACTTCCACATCATTGCCGGTGCCCGCCGTATAAAGATCGAACACGCTACCTTCCTGTCCAATTTCGAGCGCATTGAGCTCCAGCCCCTCTCCCGCCCGGAAACCCTTGAAATAGCCTCCCGCCTCGCCCAGCCCTTCACCGAGCGCATCGAGGACTATGAGGCTTTCCTCAACCGCACCTGGGAAAATACCCAGGGCATCCCGCTATATGTCGTCGAACTCGTTGAGCGCCTTAGTAAAGAGCCCATCGTCTCCCTGGACGTGCTACAGGAAGTCCGCCACACTGCTTCCAAGTCGGAAATAGATTTTAGCATCCCCCTCATCGTCGCCTTCTCTTCCCTGATGGCGCTCCGCTATATGGGCAGCGAGCTGGGCCACCACTCCGGCGCCTTCCGCCTACTCGGCGGCATTGCCCTGATCGTGGCCATCTTCTCCCGCAAGATCTTCCAGGCCCTGAAGCGGCGCTTCGTCTGACAAAGAGAATAGGAAGAGAGCGCTTCCGGGTAGCTAGCGTAGAGCTGCAAGCGTTGGGCAGCCTTCCGCATTGGAGATTTGGGCGTTAAGAAATCATCCGTAGTGAAACGGCCGCCTCTCATAGCTCTAAAAAGGGGCGGGCACAAAATACTGTTTGAGCTTCGAACGAGATAAAGGTATAAGTCAAAAAACCAGCAATCACAGGTGATTTGAATATTTCCCGCCGTCCAAAGCGAGTTTATTTTGTGAAGTGGAATGGAGGAGGATTTTAGCCCAAATATCCACAGCGGCGATTTTTTTGGCTTCCGTTTTTTGATCGTTCAAAAAATGGAAGGAAAAAGAGCTTACGATGCATTTCAGGATTATGTCATATCCAAATGGGCAAATCGAAGTACTTCGCAATATTGGATGGATATACAGGCTACGCTTTGTTTCCAAAAATTATGAAAACAAAAAAACTATGAGAGCCCCTAACCACATTGCCGGCGGATTAGTATTCACAGGCATTTGCAGTTCCCTGTCAGGCGTGAATGTCTTCGCCTCCCCTGTGTACCTGGGCCTGGCCATAAGTGCATCCCTCCTGCCGGATATCGATCATCCAAAGACTTTGATTGGCAGCCTGCTCAAACCCATCTCCGTCACCATCAACCGCCGCTACGGCCACCGCACCATCACCCACAGCGGCGTGACGCTGACAATACTCACCCTGATTCTCGCCATTATCGAAAAACTGGCCGCCGGCTCCAACAGCCTGTCCCTGGTCTTCTTCTTTGCTTACTTCTCCCACCTGATGCTCGACATGATGACACTACAGGGAGTGCCCCTACTCTACCCCATCACCAAGAACCCTTTTGTTATCCCCGGCAACCCGGCCTACCGCATCCGCACGGGCGACCTCCGGGCTGAGGCAGTGATGTTTTGCCTCTTCCTCTCCATGGGGCTCTTCCTCCGCCCCCTCTTCGAACATGGTTTCTGGACTTCCTACAACCGCCTGTTCGGCACGATGAAGCACCTGCACCTCGAATTCCAGCGGTCGGAGGATCTGCTGGAAGTAGAATACCGGGTCCATAAGGGCAGCCTCCAACTTTCAGGCAAAGGCTACTGCCTCGAGGCAAAACCTACACGGACAGTATTGCTGCAGGCCGATAGCCTCTTGGTGCTTGACCAGTCAGAACTGGTGGTCGAAGAGGTGATCCCCTCTCATACTGGGCAGCAGTTCTTTTTCCGGGAACACCACTTTGTGGGCATCAGCATCGATAGCCTGCAGAAACTGGTAAGCCGGCACATCATCGCTAAACTGGATATAGCGGCAGACAGGCCCTTCCTGATTACAGCAAACGGTGTAACATCCGAGCAGCGCCACTTTGAATCGGCCTTCCTCCTGAAGCCATTATTCCACGAGCTGCACGACTCCATAGAGGCAGAGGTGTTCGTCTATGAACTCAACCCCAGGATACCGGTGCTGCGGCAACAACTCCGCAACCTGCAACAGGAAAACCTCCACCGGACAGAGGCAACAGCCTACCGCTACCGTCAAATAACTAACTTGAAAACCAAATTGCAAAAAGCGACAAACCTGATTATAAAAGAACGCCTCTACCACCAACTGGAAACTGAACAGAAACAAAAGCTCCCTCTACCTGACTACAACAAGGAAGCAATACTCCAAACAGAAATCTCCGCCCTCCTTGAACAGGAACACGCCCGAAATGCCCGCCAACGGGAAGCCACCGAACGCCGCAACCGCGAAGCTCTAATACAACCAACAACCTTCACCGGCTACCTGACAACCGTCGAAATTGAAGGTTTGTGAGGAAAGGAAATTTTCCCTTAAAGAACACCTCTGTAGGTAGGATTGACCAAAAAGGGGCATAAGGCAGCCTCCATATAGCAGCCCCATAGGGCCTTTCGGCCTTAGAGGAATTTGGCTAATAGCTCTTAGCTCCATTTTCCCAGAACGCCTGCTTAGCAAGCAGGGAAGTGAGCCCCGGGAATAAAACTTAAGCCTTAAGCTTTTTCCAATTCCCGGAGCTGACTCGAGGCCCTAAGAAACCTCGCGAACGGCTTTGCTTGCGCTGAAAGGGAAATGGGGCTTAGAGCTATCCAAATGCCTCTACAGCCTTGGGCTTTTGGTACTTTTGGGCCAAACCAAAAGTACATACCTATAACGCCGGTTAAGGCTACTATCCTTTAGCCCTGGAAACATCAAACCAAGACCAAAAAACCACAACAAAAAGCTATGAAAACCCTGACTACCCTCCTAAAAGCAAGCAATCTCCTCTTCTTCTGCTTTGCAACAACTTCCGCTCACCCTCAGGAAATCCCGCCCCTGGGCGAACTCTTCACCTCTATCGACAGCTTCTACACCGCCGAAACCCACGCCAACCTCCTCGAATTCCAGGAAGACAAAAAAGGAGAATGGCTGAAATACATCCCAAACATCGGACTAATATACACACTGGAAGGCGCCCCTCGCCCAAGCCTAAACCTCAACACCGGGATCCTCTACCAGGCAAAACGAGACCGCCAGCGCAACTCCGCTAAGCGCCGTAGCATTGAGGAGAAAGGAGCCCTGCAGGCAGCTCGCACCCGAGGCAAGGTGGCAAAGCTATATAGTACTTACCTCCTCCAGCAAAAGGCCTTGGCCGCTCGACGCGAGGTAATAGCCATAGATGAACAACTCTTCCGGATGGAGAAGGATCGTTACGAACGGGGAGAGATCAGCCCGGGAGAGTTCCTGAAGGCCAAACGTACGTGGCTACTGAAACAACAAGAGGTGAGTGATCTTAAAATGAAACTGGAGGTATTGAGGCAGGAGATCCTAACGGAGAGCTTTCGGGTAGGGAAGTAAACTTAATCCGTGTACCGACCTGCTGTACTATCCAGGACTAGAGGCTGATGCGATACGGATCGTTGATGCTACCGGTAAGGCCTGGCGAGAAACATCCTTGGATAAACAAAGCGTCGATGTTTCCGGCTTGCCAGCTGGGCTGTACTTTATTTCGATACGTTCTGGTGAGCGCTTCCTGACTCAATACTTGATGAAACGATAGCATTGGTAAATTCCCTGCTTAACTGAAATTATCAACTGTGACTATGGATTAGGTTTTCGACACAACAAGTGTAACATGAAACAATGTTTCATTTTTTATCCCACTTTGATCCAATTGCAAAACGACACCAGTTGAATTAATGGGTGAACAGTGCACGTTTCAATCCCACTCTGGTCCAATTGCGACAATAACGGTAACATACCAGGATGCGGACGGTACAATATTTCAATCCCACCCTGGTCCAATTGCGAGCCAGCAGATTATTGTACAACTACAAAACCAGAGCAAGTTTCAATCCCACCTTGGTCCAATTGCGAGTGGAATTTGATGATACCGATAACGTGGCCTTTGTCAAGTTTCAATCCCACCTTGGTCCGATTGCGAGCTGAAATATCTGCAAAGAACAATGGGAAAGGTTATCGTTTCAATCCCACCCTGATCCAATTGCGAGTGACCCATCACTCCGGAGGATTGAAATTAAAGACTAGTTTCAATCCCACCCTGATCCAATTGCGAGGGTTCTCGCAGAACTGGAGAAACGCCAGGCAAAAATGTTTCAATCCCACCCTGGTCCAATTGCGAGACATTTCAGGCGGTAATTTCCGGGGAATTTCTGCTTCGTTTCAATCCCACCCTGGTCCAATTGCGAGTATACGGTAGCTCGTGGCGGTACTCGGCTTTAGTATGTTTCAATCCCACCCTGGTCCAATTGCGAGCTGTACCTGCGCCAGCTGGAGTTCATGGATGGTGACCAGTTTCAATCCCACCCTGGTCCAATTGCGAGAACCTGTTGCTCAAACAGCCGCCGATATCTAATCAAGTTTCAATCCCACCCTGGTCCAATTGCGAGGGGTGTTTCATCATATGCCAACGGTGATGGTACAATGTTTCAATCCCACCCTGGTCCAATTGCGAGTCAATGTAATGCCATTCACTCGCCGATAGATGTATTTGTTTCAATCCCACCCTGGTCCAATTGCGAGCAAAATCAGATGCTAAGAAATGATCTGTCCTGTTGCTGTTTCAATCCCACCCTGATCCGATTGCGAGCACACACGACCTATCATATTTATGGCGTTCATCAAGTTTCAATCCCACCCTGATCCGATTGCGAGTGAACTGGCAAAAGAGGAAAAGCGCGAATTCACCACGTTTCAATCCCACCCTGATCCGATTGCGAGTTTCTTGCGTCGAGCTTCTGTCGTCCGTCGGTAAGCCTATGACGAAGGGCATCTTGCTTGGCGCCTGCCCCCTTTGGACCTTTGCGTGAAAAACGCAATGAAAAGAACCAAGCCTAAAGGAGGCTATTCCCACCATGGTGCCGCCTACTGGGCGGATTTACTGGCGGGCCAGGCCAGGAGTGGCCAGAGCGTTAAGAGTTATTGCCAGGGCCAAGGCGTTCACCCAAGTTCCTTTTACCGCTGGAAGAAGGGATTAAAACCGAGAGTTGAGCCGGGCTCCGGCTTTACCCCCATCCAGATCCAGGTTCAAAGCCAGCCCTCATGCCAGGTAGTGGTTGAGCTGCCAGGTGGAGTGTTGCTGCGGTTTGCGGGTTTGCCGCCGGTGGAGTACCTGCACTTGTTGAGCGCGGGCTTCAACAGGGCAGGCCAATGATGGGCTTCACCCCCGCGCAGCGCTATTACCTGAGCCGGGAGCCGGCCGATATGCGCAAGAGTTTTGACGGCCTAAGCGGCCTGGTGCGCCAGGGGCTGAGCCGCGACCCATTGAGCGGAGAAGTATTCATTTTCCTGAACCGCCGGCGGACGATGATCAAGATACTGGTTTGGGACCGCAGCGGTTTTGTGATTTGGAGCAAGCGCCTGGAGCGGGGCACGTTCGAGTTGCCGAGCAATGCACAGGCCGGAGCTTCGGTAGCGTTGAGCTGGGAAGAGTTAGTGATGATCCTGGAAGGGGTAAGCCTGAACAGCGTCCATCGGCGCAAGCGTTACAGCCGAGAAAAAGCGGCAGTGTAAAAAAAGGCGGAGTTATCCACCGGTTTTGGTGAGGGTATGTTGATAAGGTTTTTTTTACTGGGCGTCTCGAAAAAGAACGCAAGAAATCCACAAAAGCGGGCGCTTGGATGTTGGGAAAAAGTGCTTGTAGGATAAGGGCTAAGCAACTACCTTTATCCTATGCAAAACGCAAACGAACAGATGGTGCCGCTGGCCGATTACCAAAAGCTGGAATCGGAGTTTCAGGAGTTGAAACAACGCTTGGCGTGGTTTGAGCGGATGATGTTCGGCCGCAAGAGCGAGCGTTTTGTACCGGCTCAAGAAGTAGCCGGGCAATTGATGATGTCCTTTGCCCCGGAGCAGGCTGAGGAGGTAGAAGCCACGGTAAAGCAGCTCATAGCGGAGCATGAGCGTAGCACTCTCCCCAAGAAAGAGAATGCTCACAAAGGACGGCAGCCCATCCCGCCCCACTTGCCTCGGATAGAGGAGGTACTTGAGCCGCAGGAAGATACCAGTGGCATGAAACGTATCGGGGAAGATGTGACGGAGGTATTGGAATGCGAGCCAGGCCGGGTGTGGGTGCGGCGCATCGTGCGGCCTAAATACGCCCGGCTGGAAGCTGAACTGGAGCCGGGCCAGGGGCAAATCGTACAGGCGCCTGCTAAAGAGCTGCCCTTCGGCCGTTCAAAAGCCGGGGTAAGCCTCATCGTGCACATCCTCATCTCTAAATACGTAGAACACCTGCCGCTGCACCGGCTCATCGCCCGCTTTGCCCGCAGCGGCCTGAAAGTCCCGCCTCCTACGATAGGCAACTGGGTTAAAACCGGGGCTGTTCCGCTGATGATCCTTTATGAAGCCTACCAGAAAGTTATTTTTGAAGCCTTCTACCTCCAAATGGACGAAACCAGGCTGAGAGTGCTGGAAGATGGGAGGGGCCGGGCGCACTTGGGGTATCTGTGGGCGGTGTTCAGCCCCGTGGATCAGTTGCCCTTCTTCTTTTATGAAAAAGGGCGGGGCCACGAAGGGCCGAAAAAGTTCCTGGAACGTTTTGTGGGCGTGCTGCAATGCGACGGCCTGAGTGTGTACGAAACCCTGAACAAAAAGCTGGACAGCATCGCCCTGATGAACTGCATGGCCCATATCCGCCGGGAATTCTTTGAAGCTCAGGGTACTGACGCCGAACGGGCCCAAACTGCCCTTACGATGATCAAGATCCTTTACCTGGTGGAAGAAAAAGCCCGCCTACAGGGCTTCAACGCTGAACAGCGCCTGGAGCTTCGGCTCAAAGAATCAAAGCCCGCCTTCGACACCCTTGGCCAGTGGCTCCAAACTGAATACAGCCAGGCAACCCCTTCCAGCACCATCGGTAAAGCCATCCAATACGCCCTCAACCGCTGGAAGAACATGGCCTGGTTTTTGGCCGACGGCAATATTGAGATCGACAACAACCTGGTAGAAAACATTATCCGCCCGGCGGCTATCGGGCGTAAGAATTACCTCTTCGCCGGCAGCCATGAAGCGGCTCAGCGTACGGCTATGTTCTATACCTTCTTCGCTGCTTGCAAACACCATGGCGTCGATCCGGAGAAGTGGCTCACCGATGTGCTCAACCGCATCCATAGCCATAAAGCCAGCCAACTGCACGAACTCTTTCCGCAAAACTGGAAACCGGCACAGGAATGAACAACCCGATGGACGCAACCCACTAAGTTAGCCGCCCCTGAGCTGCAGCGCAAGATGCCCTTCGTCGTAGGCTTACGTCCGTCGTAAGCTCGTTTCAATCCCACCCTGATCCGATTGCGAGCATTACGGGGACCGAAGTCGACGGGTCGGTTACGAAGTTTCAATCCCACCCTGATCCGATTGCGAGTGCCTGCGCTGGTATCAGTAGGGGTTCCACTTACGGGTTTCAATCCCACCCTGATCCGATTGCGAGTTGACCATGTTGATAGAGATCACAAAATCCATCCAGGTTTCAATCCCACCCTGATCCGATTGCGAGTTGCAATGTATATGTAAAACAGGTAAGTAAAAATTGTTTCAATCCCACCCTGATCCGATTGCGAGGTTGTTGTGGGTAGCGCGCTCCAGAGCGTAGAGCAAAGTTTCAATCCCACCCTGATCCGATTGCGAGTTTGGGCAAATATCGAATACCGGCTAACAGGAACCTAGTTTCAATCCCACCCTGATCCGATTGCGAGCACAGTACCCGACCGAACGCTTATTGCCATTGCCTGTTTCAATCCCACCCTGATCCGATTGCGAGAATCCACCTGGTTATTCGCATCGTCGTAGGTGACAGGTTTCAATCCCACCCTGATCCGATTGCGAGCGGGTCGTACTTTGCAAATGCAAGGCCAGTTCCCTTGTTTCAATCCCACCCTGATCCGATTGCGAGGAAAGGGCCGAAGCCCCTTTAGCTGTTACCATATCAAGTTTCAATCCCACCCTGATCCGATTGCGAGTTTCCGGCACCTGGGGAACCTCTACCTATGTTAACAGTTTCAATCCCACCCTGATCCGATTGCGAGTTGATGAGAAAATAGACACTTCGGCTTCTATTTTTCTGTTTCAATCCCACCCTGATCCGATTGCGAGGCTTCATAAATATGGTCGATACCTTTCTTATACTGTGTTTCAATCCCACCCTGATCCGATTGCGAGCAAATTCTATATCCGGATCATCAGCATAAATACCATGTTTCAATCCCACCCTGATCCGATTGCGAGCTCGGCGGTATTCTCGCCTTCCAGCTTCACTACATGTTTCAATCCCACCCTGATCCGATTGCGAGGAAACTTTATCCTGCTGCATACAACGGAAAGTCCAAGTTTCAATCCCACCCTGATCCGATTGCGAGACGAAGGAGCGAAATTTATTACACTAACGTTCAGCAAGTTTCAATCCCACCCTGATCCGATTGCGAGTCGCAACAAGCACACCCGGAGCACCCTACGTAATTAAGTTTCAATCCCACCCTGATCCGATTGCGAGATTCGACATACGAACAGATAGATTCGAATTAGCGGTGTTTCAATCCCACCCTGATCCGATTGCGAGCATGAATAGTACATGGACAGACACAGGAACAGCCATGTTTCAATCCCACCCTGATCCGATTGCGAGACAAACACAAAGGAGGATACGTAGATATAAGAGTAGAGTTTCAATCCCACCCTGATCCGATTGCGAGGCTATGCCCTAGACAACGCAGTAGCAACAATAGCAGGTTTCAATCCCACCCTGATCCGATTGCGAGCGAACCTATCGAACTATACGAACGACGCGGGTTTTTGTTTCAATCCCACCCTGATCCGATTGCGAGGTGTATAGGAATAGCCTTCTATTATCTCAGAACAGGTTTCAATCCCACCCTGATCCGATTGCGAGTCTCATGGGTGCATTTGGCCTGGGAGTACTAAAATGTTTCAATCCCACCCTGATCCGATTGCGAGTTGGCCATACTGCCAACCCCGTCCCGGTCCACATAGGTTTCAATCCCACCCTGATCCGATTGCGAGATGTGCGTGGTCACTGATGTTTTAAAATTCTATACATGTTTCAATCCCACCTGATCCGATTGCGAGAAGAAACTTCTATCTGTCAATTGATGACAACTCCGGTTTCAATCCCACCCTGATCCGATTGCGAGATGGAATTGTTAACAGGGAGAAAAAAGAATAAAGCAGTTTCAATCCCACCCTGATCCGATTGCGAGGAGGTAATTGTCCAGCAAACGGGTTCTTCAATATGTTTCAATCCCACCCTGATCCGATTGAGCGAGCTTTCTTCACTCGGGTTTATTTCATGCTACTTTTGACGTTTCAATCCCACCCTGATCCTGATTGCGAGCCTTCTTACCTGGAAATCCGAAAGAATTTTTAGTAGCTGTTTCAATCCCACCCTGATCCGATTGCGAGAACCGACGAAAAGAATTGAGTTACGCTGTCAAAGAGCAAAGTTTCAATCCCACCCTGATCCGATTGCGGTGATGCCACTTTACAGTTTGACCCTGTGTTGAGGATTGTCGCCTTTTTGCGTTTCAATCCCACCCTGATCCGATTGCGAGAGTATTGACGCGATTTCCAGGTTCAAAATTGCGTTTCAATCCCACCTGATCCGATTGCGAGCCCTTACTAAATTCCCGGATTGAAGTATCGATCTTGTTTCAATCCCACCCTGATCCGATTGCCGCGGTTAGGTATAGTTGATCTTCGAACGTTTCAATCCCACCCTGATCCGATTGCGAGCTTTACGGACGGTTGGCACTTCATACGGTCGAATGTTTCAATCCCACCCTGATCCGATTGCGAGTCGGATGCTTCTTCCGAGCTTGTTGGTGTCGAACGGGAAGTTTCAATCCCACCCTGATCCGATTGCGAGCGGATGCCCTTCAGAGTGTTGGCTACCTCCCTGCCGTGTTTCAATCCCACTCCGCGGGCACTTCGTGGATGGCGCCGAAACAACATTTCTGTTTCAATCCCACCCTGATCCGATTGCGAGCCGTTCCAAATCTATATATTTATGGCTATGAATCAAAGTTTTATCCAAATGTCAAAGAACTTTTTCGGGAAGGTTTTGCCGTCGGCCGCCAATTACCGGATTTTGTCAGGGGGCCGACGGCAAAAATTTATAGAAAATTATCCGTAGTCATACGTTCCTTTCCAATGACCTGCTTGTCCAGCCAACGGGCCTCCCGGCTTTTGAAGAGGATCAGGCTGTCCTCTTTTTTGTCCATCAGGGCTTCTGCTTCCAGGATCATTTCCTTCAGCTTTACCGAGCTTATTTCTCCCTCGAAAACGGAATTTTGTATCCAGTTCAGGTATCGGCGGCACAGCTTTAACATCTTGGCCACCCGCTTTTCGTTTACGTCATAGACGGCAATTACATACATTCTACCACCAGATCTTAAAGGGTTTATAGGGCTGATCTCCGATCACATGCTTGGCCAGCTTGTAGCATTCCAACCGAATGAGCTGCTTGTAGCTGACCTTCTTGTTTAATTTGCGGTGCTGGATGGTTTCACTGAGCCGTTCATCCCAATACCGGGCCAGGGTTTTGGCGCCGCTCTCCTTAAGCAGGCAACGGTTAAGTTCCCAGCGAAAGTCCGTTGCCTGAAGGATGCGTTTGTTGAGCAGGGTAAATACAAGGCGGTCCACCAATATGGGCTTGAAGACCTCTGCCAGGTCCAGCGCCAGGGAATAACGGCGGTAGCCGGGCTCATGCAGAAAGCTGATAGTAGGGTTCAGTTGTGTATGGTAGATCTGCTTCAGGCATTGGGTATAGCATAGCATATTCCCGAATGATATTAGTGCATTCACTTCGTTCTTCGGGGGGCGTTTACTGCGGCCTTTCATCTCAAAATCTTTGATGACCTCTTCAAAAGCAGCGTAATAGGTTTGCCTGATGTTGCCCTCCAGCCCCATGAGTTCAAATGGAGAAGTAGCTGCTTCCAGACCAGCACGGTACTGCTCGATGGCAGCAATGCGTTCTTCAAGGTTACGCTCCCGGTTGGCGTAATAACGCAGCACCCTCAACATATTGAAAGAACCCCCATCCAGCAGTGCCCGGGCAATGGGCATGCGCCTCCGGCGCTCGATGTGGGCGCGCACCTGAGCTACCTGTACCTTGCCTGCTAACAAATAGTCACGGGGCATGAATGAACCCGTGTAGTGTTCGTAATAGTTGAAAAAATGCAGGCAAATGTGCTGCTGTCCCAGAAAACTGAGCACGGCGCTGTTGACGTCTAACGCGCCAAAGACATACATTTCTTCTACTGCTTCTAC
Source organism: Lewinellaceae bacterium (assembly GCA_020636315.1). GTDB lineage: Bacteria > Bacteroidota > Bacteroidia > Chitinophagales > Saprospiraceae > JACJXW01. The sequence goes on along the minus strand of JACJYA010000018.1, from coordinate 78,151 downwards.
CGGAAGGTAGCGGGGTTGGCCCTCCCGCCCATTTTCATCAACAGGTGTAAATTTGAGTGTATTGTCCCGGCGCGACAGGCGGCCGGGGTTGAATAGATAGTATGGTTTTTTCATAATTTATTCTTCTCCGGAATAACAGAAATCGTAGTAGGAACATCGTTTACACACTGGTTTATTCAACACCGGCGGGCACTGCTCCTGGCCGAGGATGCGGCCGATATCGGCCAGCCAGCTTTCGACCTCTGCTCCATCGTTTTCGGGGTCAAACTCCACCCGGGTGCGTTCACGTAACCGGGGATACTCGATCAACCCCTGGGCTCCATTGATACCGTTGCGGTTCAATATGTACAGGTAATACTTGACCTGGGCGACATGGGCGCCTTCCATCTTATCGCTCTTTTTGGTTTCATGCACCGTTTTCGTTTTGGGGTCGTAGTAGTCGATCTTGACGCCGTCGAGTTCTACCTGCCGGTTGCTGACCGCTCGCTCATTGTAGGTGGTTTCGCCGATAAGCTTTCCTTCATAGACTACTTCAGAGGTGTGCTCCATTCGGATGCCGTGGTGGTGGAGCCACATTTCACGGTGGCAGATGTGATAGAGGTTGACCAGGGTTGCATTGATGAGGTTCATTGATCATTTATTAAAAGGCCTGCGGCCTTCTCATAGTTAGAATATGGGTGGTTGGGTATTAAAAAATGCGGCTGTCGGGAGCATCCAGCTTTTCTTCCATCAGCCCGGTTTCATACTCATAAACTTCCCAATAATCGTCTCTAAGGCGCCAGTAAGATTCCAGGCTGTTCTCCTCATCGAGGAAAGGCATCAGCTTAGCTTTGAGGTTTTCGCTGTAGAAAATGGAAAAAGTGAATTTTGCCAAAATCCCCTGAAGTACCTTTTTACTGATCTTCTTTTCAAAAAAATCCATTCCTTTTTCTACACGCAAAAACTGACGATAAAGGTTCCATACTCTTGCACCATCTATGCTTGAGGCTCCTGGTTCACATACCCCACTTTCAACCAGGAATTCCTGTTCTTTCTCATCAAAAATGCTTTCTGCTTCACCTTCTTCTTGCCCTTCGGCCAGTACGGGCAACTCCATAGGCACAAAAATGGAAATGTTGTCTGTATCGATTAATTGAAAATCCCGGTCAATTTTCCCATAGTCAAGGCCGCGCAAGGCCGGTAGGTAACTGGTGTTAAAATTATCAATGCCTTCCAGGATGTTCATCCGGCCAACCGCCAGTAACACCTCATTATAAAGTGACTTAAAGTCTTTTGTGTCCAAAATCTCCTGGTGCTGGCCGATAGATATCTTTTCCCGTGTAATTCGGAACCTGAGGTCTTTGCTGTAAAGCACACCTGGCTCATTCACCTTGAAAAGAAAAACCTCACAAGTATCCTTTTTTACATTGCGGTTGATACGGCCTGCGAGTTGTTCATCGGAATCAATGAGGGAAATGTTCTTGAACCCCAGGTCCATATCGATATCCACCCCGGCTTCTACTACCTGAGTAGTGATCAGGAGAACCTTCATTTTCTTGGAGGCATTCCGTTTCAGAAAATTGATTATCTCCCGCCGGCGGGGCTCCAGGATGGTCCCGGATAATACGAATACAATCTCAAAAAATGGCTTCCTGCCTTCGCTCTCCAATTCCAGTTTAAAAGTGGTAGCCGACTTCTTGAAAATGAATTCTATCATGGTAAATACCCGGCCTTCATGGTTTGAGGCATATTCCTTTGACCGTTCTATCAGGAAATCTGCTAGTTCTGGCAATTCTAAAGTCCGCTTTGTATTGGAACCGCCGGGGCTCTTCAGCAGGCCAAACCTGAATTTTACCCGCCGGCGGAAGTTATTATTTTGGAAATAACGGCGCGGATCGGGCAGCAGGCCTATGAAGGAGGCTCTGTTCTGAAGGTTTATGTTCAGCTGGTCGATCCTTGGCAAGGTTGCTGACATGATGATAAACCGAATGTTGAAATACTGGCTGTACTGCTCGATGAAATAGGCCATTTTATCCCATTCCAGCGGTGGGTAGGATTGCAGTTCATCGATGATGACAATACTGTCTGCCAACCGGTGCATGGGATAGATCGCACTTTTTTGTTGCGATTTTAACAGGTTGAAGAAACGTATATGGGTTAAAAGGCAAATAGGGAATTGGGCAAATTGAAGATGCAGGCTGTTTTTCCATTTGTTTCCGTAAACAGCGTCCGCCTCCTCCTGCTCCCGTTCCCGAAATCCTGCTTTGCTGTGTAACAGCCCTATTTCATGCTCTTCCAATCCGAATGTTTTGGCAATGGACCTATGGGTTTGGGTGATCAGCGTTGTAAATGGGAATACGTAAAAGATCTTATTTACTTCCGGGCAAAGCCTCAGGATCTCCGCTGCAGCCAGCATCGATAGGTTGGTCTTCCCTCCGCCGGTCGGGGCTTCCAGGTAGAAAAGGCGTTGTTCCGGCCTCTTCGCGATAACCTGTCGAATATTACGTAACACTTCCACCGCCATCTGGGCGCGCAGCCGGTTCAGGTTTTCGGGGCTTCGTTCTCTGTAATCTCCGGCTTGCCAGCCTGGATCATCGGCAGCCTGGAAGGCAGCGGTATTATAGGCTTCTGTGGTGCGGACATGATATAGGATGCGCCGCCTCATCTCAACATCGATAAGGCCAAAATCATCAACTGTTCCTTGCTTCATGTAATCGGAAGTGGCCAGGTTGTCGGCGCTGGTAAGTAGGGAAAAATTCAGCCGGCCCAGGGCGAAAAGTGGGAAGGTATCTTCCCGGGCCATAGCCCCATAAACAATTTTCAGGTTATCGGGATTTTCCAGGGCTTTTAACAATCCGGATTCACTAAACTGATATTGTTTCAAGAAAGTATCCCACTTCTCCCAGGGCTGTCCGTATATGGCCTTTTTCAACCGTTCTTCCGGCTTGCCTAGCCTGGGGCTATGGTGCTCGATTATACTGTCCGCCATAACAACCGCAACCCCAACCAGCCATTTAGCCTCTTCCTTTTCCAGGGATACTGCTGCCCTGATCCGCTCCAGGTAAAAAGATAAAAACAAAAATGTCCCCAAAGCGGAATGGCCATGTGGCGGTTGCATTAAATCAGGATGTCTTCCCTGGAAAAGCTTATTCTTCATCCGGCTCAGCTGAAAATGGGGGTTCACCTTTCCGAAGTCGTGAAAAGCGATGGTGGCAATAAATAACTCCAGAAGAAAACCTTCCAGTAATTCCTTGTTTTTAAAGGGCCGGGCTGCAGCCGAAATTAGCCTGTTTAATACACGGCCCAACTGATGAGCTTCACACAGCTGCTCCGCATAATGGAGTACTTTGTCTAAATGCTCCGATAATGTCTCCTCTGGAACCTCACCCTTGAATTCATCTCCAGGTAAATGCGCCAGATAACTCTGATGGTTAGGTAGTATTGATTCTACCCTCATGGCCTGTTCGAAAAATGCTTTCATCGATGCCATTTCAGAATAGTTGAATGATAGAATCCTTAGGCTGCTTTTTGTTTACAACCCTGAACAGGCTATCAATCTCTGAGGCAGGGCTGAATACCCAATCGGCATAGGCAAATTCAGCAAGTTCGTATTGAATAAACCCTGGTTCATCCCTGAAATAAATAGGAAGCCGTTCAAAATAAGCAAAGGAGGATTCATTCTCTTTTGTCAGGGAGAAAACATCAAAATCCTGCTCTTTTCTGTGGCCTTTTAACGGATACCTTCTTATAAACAGGGAATCAACCCGGAAATCCTGCTTCGGTGTAAATGGCTCCCAGCCGTACTCGGCAACTTCTCCCGGGTCCCACCAGGCATGAAATTCATTCTTGCCCATATAGGGGACGTAATGGGACTGGCCGGAGAAAATGGCGTCGTAAAGCTTCCTGTGCGCTTCGTCATGCGAAGGGTTCAAGCACAAATAACAGCGATAAGCTGGCCGCACCAGAGTATGTTCGTGGACGATGAGGTTGCCATCAAGGTTGGCATAGCCGACAGTATTGGTGTAGGTTATTACTGTCTTGGCAAAATTGCCGCGCTCATGGAAGCCTTCCAGTGGTTCTATACCTACAAGGGTTCCGGCCAGGCGCTCGTAATATTCCGGGAACCGGCCTTTTTCTTCATAGCCTCCCATGCCGGCAATGGCTCCGAGAATGCCCAGAAGGGCAGGTTTGTGCAGCATGTTGTAGGAAAGCTGGAGGCCGTCATTGATGTCTGGTTTCTTGAAAAACCCGAAATCCGACCGCAAGTCAAAAGAGATCAGTTTTTCCATAACTGCTAGCGGTGGATTTCAAAATACTGAGCTTTAACCGGTGCACCGGTAATGGCAGTGCCTGGGTCCCTGTAGACCTCGATTGTATCGATATGGTTTTCTACCGAAGGCCTTTCCAATATTGCCGATACCGCTGAAAGGTCAATGGCGCGATCCTCTCCGACCGATACTTTTTCTACAAAGGAAGGCAGCACTAGCATGGAGCCGGGTTTGAGTTGTACCCAAAGTAACAATTCGTTTTCCGTCCCGGCTTTCGCTGCCGAATCGTATAAGGTTGCTCCGCGCGAAAGGCCTTCCTTGAGCTTTTGAATGTCATCTCCAGTTAGGGGCTGCCCTTCGGATAATTGTGCCAACCCTTCCAGGTTCTGGGGGTTGACGGAGAAGTGGTGTACATAATGCCCTTCCTTTAGCTTGGATTGGGCGCCGAGGGTGGTCATGGTAGAGTCCTGCTGTTTTTCTCCCGGATTCCGAAAGGGAGACATGATCTGCTCAGAGTAGATCACACCTTCAATAAAGCGGTTAATACCATGTGAGACCTGAACCGGCCCATGAAGAGAAAGATTGATAGACTTCACTGCAAAGGTCCCTCCGAAAAGCCGTACATCCAGGCAGCTTAACAGGTTCTTTAATACTAGCTTCCGCAGTTCTTTTTCCTTTTCTTTAGGAAAATCGCCAAAGTGGGCTACGCAGTTTTCATCCAGTGTCCGGGGTTGCAGGTCATCACTTAAGGAACGGAAGTAAAAGACCTTTTCATCCGGAAAGAGGGATTTAAAGTAGTTTCTGACTGTGTATTTCAGCGCTTTGTCCGTTGCGTAAACAGTACCGTCCGGCAAAGTGCGCGGCTGATGGGTGAAGTCTGCATTGTAGTTGGAGTTAACCGATTTAATAACTGCGCAACCGAAGGCGCGTTGAGTGAAAGGATTAGCCATGATGAATAAATTTTTTTCGTTTAAGATTCTTTCTTTTCGTAAATCACCGGGTCGGCAAAATAGCCTGCCAGCAGGAGGGGCAGGAGTTTTTTCAGGTCAGCAGGGCCGCCATATCCCAGCACTTCCCGCATCAGCCTTTCAAATCGCCCTTTTCCGAAATCGACCGCGTGTTTGTAGCGGTCGAAAACCCGGGCGACCTCTCCTTTCAGTAAGTCAGGGTTCGTTTTTTGAGTAAAGGGCTCCAGAAGGGCATGCGTCTTCTTACTGGCCTGGCTTTGGTTGAGCAGAAAATAGATCACCTGCCCGGCTCCGAAAGCAAATTCTTCCGGGTTTTCGAAATGAGCGCCCTCATTGGCGACAGCGCGCATTTTCTCCATGAGTTTTGGAATGGTACTTGGCATATCTAAACCGTTAAAGTTTGAATTGGAAGGGTCAAAATGGTGGTTCAGGCTGAACCAGATATTGAGCTTGTGGCAAATGCGCCACGAGTTTTTATGTTCTTCGTCCCGCTTTATATCGGAAAGGATACCAGACAGCATAATGTCCCGGAATGCAGCGGCTTGTATAGCAGGTTGCCTGGATTTGTAAATAAAATCATAGATGGCTTTCCGGTATTTGAGTACCAGGCCGTAGATCACAGCGTTATTGTTGTCGCAATATTTCTGGTCAACATCCTCAAAATACCTGGTGAGCAATTTTCCCTTCTTGGAACGGACAACCAGAGAGTTGTTCAGGATATCGGGCAGGAGGCGGTTCTGAAATTCAAAAACATTTTCCAGTGTGAATACCTCTCCTTGCTTCAAAAGCTTTTCAACTTTCCAGGGTTTTCCGTCAAAATCCTGGAGTTTGTAATAGAATTTAGTGACAAAGTCGAAGTCTTTGATCTCGCCGCTAGTGTAATAAAGCAGATAGTAGTTCCCCAGGTCGCCCGAGTGCTTCTCATATAGTTCAAGTATGATCTCGGCATGCCCTTTTCGCTGTTCAGGGCCAAGCAGGGCTTCCCTTTTGAAGATATTTACCGAAGCCTCAATGAGTTCTTCTTTCAATATGAAGATGGGCAAGGGCCGTGGCAATACGTTCCTGCCCAAAAGGCCACCGAATTCGTGCAGTTGGCGGGCATCAAAGGATGAGATCCTGCCTGTTATGTCAAAAGTGGCTGACCGGTGCATCAAAAAGGGTTTCTTACTGCCAAACCCATTAAAGAAATTGCTGGTGCCCCATATTTCTCCAGCCTTGTCTTCCTGGTTGTAGGCTTCCGTGTTGAACAGTTTCTTTTGCAGATAACGGTTGTGGGGCTTTTCATACTCCTCTATTGGCAGGTCCAGGTAAAATGCAATGTAATCTCCATCTTTCAGCTCACTGTAAATGCCCGTCCCTACTAACCAGGAGTGTATCTTTTTTCTGGTATTTAAGGCCTCCCGGAATACCTTTGCCAATTGCCTCTGCCCCTCTTCTTCAATTAGCTCATCTGTTTTGTCAAAATAATCATCAACCCTATCATATAGCTGCTTCTTTTTTTTGCCTCTTGCAATGTCTGCCTCCACTTTTTGGAAGGTTGCCCCTCCCTCCAGCGCCGTACGCTTAAACGCGAGGCAATAAGGCGAACAGGAATGAATGGCCTTGTAGGGGGCATCATAACATTTAAAGGGGTCGATCATCCAGGCGGATTTCGTCCAAGCGGCACACTGCTGCAAGGGCCCTTCCATTGCCTTCGTTTTTTTTGAATATACTGCCCATTGCAATTCATCTGAAATGAAGATCTGCCCATCTCCTTTCCTTTCCGCCTTTAGCACCAGGTTCAGGCCCTCTTTGGGTAATAGGCCTAAAGTTTTGAACTCCTGCCCAAGCCCCGCAGTAAATGATGCTATTTCACGTATCATCCTGGTCTGTTTTGAGTTTTTTATTGAATAGGTTTCTCTTCCACTGCCCCAAACCCCATGGCATTCTTCTCCCCCACTCCTGCCAGCATGGCCAGGCGCAGCATGGGCTCTGGAGCATGGAGGCGAAAGCGGAATTTATATCCCCGCACCCGGGTATAGCCCGGTTGTCCGCGCAACAGGTCGATCCGTTTTTCCTTGGCGCTATGGGAAAGAAGGGTGTAACTGGCCTCCGGCTCCGGTTCAGCCTCATTCAATAGGCCATGTTGCCGGGCGATGGAATACTTCTGCTGTAAGTTGCCCAGAAACTGCGCTTCAAAACCTTCATCAAACGGGGAGAGATACTTCCTGCCGGGGGTGCCATCTGGATTAGGGTCTCCAATGCTGACCACAACCGGAGAGGTGGTAAAGAAGTCTGCCTTTTCCCGCAATGGTGGTAGCATCTGCATCTCGACGGCGCTTACAGTAAAACGGCCTCCATACTGGCTATCCCCCAACCAGAAAGGCTCTGCCTGGCGGAACAATCCCATAATCATGGTCTGGGCGGCGCGGTTGGCTAGAAAACCGATGGAAAAGCGGGCTTCCGGGCGGGTGAGGGCCAGGCGGTTACCCTGTACCCGGGCGCCGGGTGCGCGCAGTTCGGAAAACGAATAGAATTTAAACCTCCGGTGGCTATTGCCACTATAGCCTTCTTCGTGCAGAAAATCCGCCAGTTCCCGGTCGCCCTGCTCCAAAACCTGATAGATCCAGGAGGAAAGGGGATACTGGTAATTGATTGGCAGGGCCGTGCCGCGTTCGAGGGCCTGCAAGGTGATGGTAAGGCGCATATTTATTGGAATATTTTGTTTCCGAAGACAAAATAACACAAATGGTGTGCAAAATTACTGCACACTATTATTTATTTTTGAAAAAATTTCAATGGAAAGGTTAAGTGCTCCTCGATTTTGCTTAGAGCATTAACCTAACAGCAATAGAGAACTAACCCAAAATGGCAAGGATTTCCAATGCTTCTGAACGCTACCAGCGAATTAATTACCTTTTTAACCTGCGAAAAGGGAACCAGGCAATTGTGACAACGGAAGAATTGCTGGGCCACCTGGGCATCAGCTTACGACAGTTGCGAACGGATATAAAGAAAATGAAGGAGATGGGAGCTCCGTTGGAATACGTCGCCCGCGAGCGCGGCTGGCGATATAACCGGCCTTTTGATTTTTCCGAAAGCATCCCGCTGTCTGGAGAAGATATCATGCAGCTCCGGCTTGCAGTTGCAACTCTTTCTCAAGTCAACCAATTGCCGGGATTTGAAAACCTCACGGAGATATTTGGAAAAATCCATCAATCAGTTCGGCGGTGGGTTCGCCAGGAAGCAACTGCCAAAGCTTTATACTTCGACCCTATACCCTCCTACGAAGGTAGCATTCACCTGCCCTTCTTTTTACAGGCCATCGAAACAACACGGCAGGTAGTTTTTAATTATCAGCCTTTCCTGGCCTCTGAGCCCCGAAAATGTGTTTTCGACCCGTACTTCCTCCGCCAGCACCATCAGCGTTGGTATGTCGGCGGTTTCTCTCATGACCCGGAAGAGCTTTTTATCCGGACATATCCTCTTGAGCGCATTACCGGCCTTCCGGAACTCTCAGGGCACTTTTTTAACAAGCCACAGGATTTCCACCCTCCTGATTACTGGAAACACCTCGTTGGCATCAACCGCCCTGCTCATGGCAAAGTGGAAAGCGTTGTGCTGGAGTTCAGCTACCTCCACGGCCAATACTTTCTGTCCACGCCTTTTTTCGCCCCCTTCGAAGTCCTGGAAAATACCCGGGAAAGGCTGGTTGTAAAAATGCAGCTTATGCCCGATATCGAGCTGATACGGCGGGTCGCAGCTTATGGCAAAGAGGTAAAGGTGTTAGCTCCCGCTTCTCTTTCTGAAAGGCTAAAGAAATTCTTTAAAGAGGCCTTGAACAAATATGAGTAAATGGCTTAATTCCCATGCTGATGGGCAGCGTATTGCCTGCCAGTTACGAGGCTAAATTACTTGTAATGAGCGGAACAAAACTATATAGGAAAGGCCTTAAAATTTGTTTAGAATAGAACCCATGCCCAATCTAAAATCGTTATATTTACTGTATCAAGTAAAGATTTCCGTATAATGAGTATAAGCTTAGAAGCACGAAAATTGGCCATTATTGAGCGGCTGGCAGAAATGGAGGACGAAATCATCATTTCGCAAATTGAAAACCTTCTTCAGCCTAAAGTAGACATTTGGGATGAACTAAATGCCGCCGAGCGGGATATGGTCATAAAAGGTATAAAGGACTTGAAGGAAGGGCGCCGGGTTCCTCTAAAAGATGCTCTCGACCAGTTTCGTAAAGCAGAATAATGAAGGTCTTCCTTTCTCAAACCGCTTACGGCCAGGCCCAGGATATCATTGACTACCTGGAAGAAAACTGGCCTGAACGCGTACGCAATAATTTCCTGGATAAGTTAGAACGCTCGATGGAGATCATTAGCACCATGCCTTTTGCATTTCCTGCCTCTGGGAAATTCCCAGGTCTCCGAAAATGTGTGATCACTCCCCAAACTACCGCTTATTACAGGGTAGATGAAACGAATAATGAGGTGGAAATAATTACGATCCTTGATAACAGGAGGCCTATAGAATAACAACCTCTATACCATACCCTCATTCTCCAGGTGTTATCAACTCTCCTCCCCAAACCCCTCTCCAAAAAACTCCGCCAGCGAAATATCCAGCGCCTTCAACACCTTCAGCAGGCTGCTGAAGCGAAGGTCTTCTCCATTCTCATATCGCCCGTACTGCGAACGGTTGATCTCGTGCTCGTAGGCAAACTGCTCATAGTTGCTGTACCCCCGGGCTTTGCGCAGGGCCTTAATTCGCTCCCCCAGATTGAATAGTTGCTTTTCGATAAATGGCTCATGCTTTTTCATTTAGTAAAGAAAATACAGATACTCTTTTTAAGGTACCGTTTATTAAATACATCTTATTAGCATCTTTTTTGTATTTTCATCCTACCTTTTTAAGTGATACGGCTAAGGCTCCCCAGCAGGCCGTCCCAAAAACTCGGATATGAGCCGTTCTCTCTGCCCATACATACTTACCCTGTTCCTGCTGCTTCCCTCATCTGCTTTGCCTGCTCAATTCTGGTACCTCGACATCGCTTCCGGCGAGCTGAAGTGTTTCCGGGAAGGTGGCGAGCGGTTTGCTGAAAGCGGGCTGTTGGCTATAGCCTATGGAAATACCCAGGATTTGACAGAACAACTTCCCCACGCCCTCGACGCTTATGGTATTGATTACGATTATCAGGAGGGTGGCATCCTTGTTTATACAGCAAAAGTGTACAAAGCCTGGCGCCTGATGCAGGCTGGAAAGGATATTCAGGCAGTACTGGGCACTGTGCTACTCGCTGACCTGTTCACCAATATCCAGGCTGCTCAGGTCCGCGTAGTTGGGAATTTGTTTCGAAGTGGCTTCCCCAGGCTAGGAGCCGGCAACTCATCCAGGCTTTGGGAGTTGCCGGCGGTGCACCGTGGCGTCGAGATTGAGGCCATCAGGGCAGGTAACTATCGGCTGCCTCACGGCTTCCCGGTGGTCGATATACTGAAAAACGGAACGGCAACCAGCGTCAAATCCATTGATATCACCCTGCCTTCTTTACAGGGCCGCCAGCTATTGTACCGGCTTAAAGGATACGTCAACAAATTGATAAACTTCAGAGGGGCTGTCCGCGGTGGCCGGGTGGTTCCTGGAAATGTTAAAAAAGAGCTGGAAGTCATCATCCCTCGGGGCACGGCCACGGATGCCCAGCAAAAAATCTTCGAAGAGGTTATCGATTATGGGAAATTGAATAATATTATCGTTAAATTTATTGAGCTATAAGCCATTACAATGAAAAACATCAGCCTTTTCGCCAGCGACAAGATCCGAATGCACCCCAACGACACCACCGTCGATGGGCTGGGCATCGCTTCTGAGCCTTTCCTTATCCTCCCCCTCGATGCTTCGGATGAAGAACTGGAAAAGGCCATCCGGCAGTGCCTGGAAAGGTCTCGGGAAGATGTCCCCCACCGTCCCTGGCGAAAGGAAGAAACGGCAGCCTACTACAAGCACCTGGGTGTACGCTCCCATAAGGATCTGGGGCAGGGCGCAAATGTAACGCTGGATAAGAGCCGGTACACCATCACGCCGGTAAACAAAAGTGGGTTATTTGGTGAACCAATGGTGATTGATGAAGAAGGTTTATTGGAAAAGGTAAGAGAGTGCCTTGGCCTGTTGCTTGTGGAATGAAGCATTTTCAGTCCCGTTTCTGCACTTTAAAGAGTATCGCCTTGCTTCTCCACCATGTCTGGCAACCTGTGAACCGAAAAATAAGCCAAGTGAAGCCCTAAAGAAAAAACAGCCCAAAAATAACCTCCCCTATCCTGTCACCCTATTTGACACGTATAAAAATCAATAAACCAATAATTAATTGATAATCAATATTTAATAAAACACAATTCGAGTCCTGTCCTGGGCACCAGAAGGCCCGGTTGCCGAAGCAGCCGGGCTTTTTTTCTGTCCGGCCCTCTGGCTGATGGCACTTCCTGAGAGTATGTTTGGAGGCCAATCTTTGGGCTACGAAGGTCACTTTTTTGGTGATACTGCGTTACTTTTTTTGTCCGTACCTTCCAGGTATGCACTTCAAAAAGTGCCTTGCCTAACCAAAAAATTGACATTTCTCGCCTCCAAACCAGGCCTCCAAACATACTCTGAGAAGCTGCCCCGATATATTGAATACAAAGCCTTGCCCCTCCCCCTCTTTTCCCTTACCTTAGGCCTCTAAAAGAAAAATAAAGCAAGGAGCCACTTCCACCCCATGAAAAGCAGGCCTTTTCTTCAGGATCGCATTCTTTTTACCGGAAGCATCGTTGCTTTCATGGCGTTGATCTTTGATTTTGGGTTTCGGAACAATTTCTGGCACCAGTTCATTACCGATTCCTTTTATCTGGCCTATGGCTTTTTGTTCTTTACCCGCATCCGGCGGATCATCATCGACAGCCCGGAACCCCAACGGGGGCGTAAGGCCAGCCGGTACATCATCCTCTTCCTGGCAGGGTTGCTGATCGCCCTGGCCCTGCTCAACCTGCTGGAGTTTGCCTTCTGGAAAAAAGGTTTTGTCCGTCCGACGGCCGGACTGGTTTTTCTGCTGGCCGTACTGGACATATCGGCGCGGGTATATGCCATCGAACGGCAGACGCTCCACCCTGCCCTGGCCTTCGTCCTGAGTTTTTTTCTGCTCATCTGCATGGGCACCATGACGCTTTTGCTGCCTCTGGCCACCCGTTCGGGCATTTCTTTTATAGATGCCCTGTTCACCTCCACCAGCGCCGTATGTGTAACCGGCCTTGCCGTTCTGGACACCGGCAAGGATTTCACCCTGTTCGGCCAGTTCATCATTATGCTGCTCATTCAGTTTGGCGCATTGGGCATGCTGACCTTCACCAACCTGTTCGGGCTGTTTTTCAGAGGGTACGGCTCCTATCGCAACCGCCTGATGCTTAAGGACATGATCAATGCTCAGGATATTGGCAACACCTTCAATACGCTGGTCAAGATCGTTTTTTTCACCTTTGTTCTGGAAGGCATAGGGGCTGCATGCATTTATTATTCCATAAATGCCGAGCAGGCCGGCCAGGGAGGGCGGCTGTTCTTTGCCGTCTTTCACGCGGTATCGGCATTCGGCAACGCCGGGTTTTCCACGCTGAGCAATTCTCTATACGAAGAGGGGTTTCGCTACAATTACAGCCTGCACCTGGCTGTAGCGGCACTGATCATCCTGGGTGGAGCCGGCTACAGTGTTTTTATCGACTTTTATTCGTATCTGAAGACCATACTCCGCCATTACTACCACCGCATTTTTAAAAGGGGAGAAAGTTTCACCTACCGGAAAGCAGGCATCAGTGTGAATACCAGGATAGTCCTCTACACCACCCTTTTCCTGCTGGTTGGTGGTACTCTGGCTTTTTATATACTGGAATACGACAACACCCTGGCCGGGCATAGTGGCTGGGGAAAGATCGTGACGGCTTTTTTCGGCTCGGCCACCACCCGGACGGCAGGATTTAACACAGTGGATACGGCGGCACTGGCCTTACCGACCCTAATGATCTTTTTCCTGCTGATGTGGATCGGAGCTTCTCCCGGTTCCACCGGCGGAGGAATAAAGACCACCACCTTTGCCCTTTCTTTAATGAACATTTACCGGCAGATAATCGGGCGAGACCGCATCATTTTCGGATGGAAGCAGATACCGGCACAGGCGCTTCAGCGGGCAACCGCGGTGATCCTCCTGTCGTTAATAGGAATTGGAGCTTCTGTTTTTTCGGTAGTATATTTCGACGGCCAACTGGGCCTGCTGCCCATTGCCTTTGAGTGTTTCTCCGCCTACAGTACGGTCGGCCTGAGCCTTGGTATCACGGCCAGCCTTTCTTCGGCGAGCAAACTCACGTTGATACTGGCCATGTTCGTCGGCAGAGTCAGTTTTCTGACCATACTGACCGGCATAGCGCGGCAATTCGCACCCCGAAGCCATAACCCGTTGCGCTATCCGGAGGAGGATATTTTGATCAACTAACAAATTTTTTTATGCATAAAAGAACCAAACGTTAAAGCTAAAAACCATGAAATTCATCGTTATCGGCCTGGGAAATTTCGGATCCACCCTCGGGTTGCGGCTGGTGGAAGACGGGCATGAAGTCATTGGGGTGGATGAGAACCTGAGCATCGTCAACCTCCTTCAGGACAAACTGACCCACGCCATCTGTATGGACGCCACCGACGAGATGGCCATACAGCGCCTGCCGCTCACCGACACCGACGTCGTCATTATCAGTATCGGCGAAGATATTGGAGCCTCGGTAACGACCACGGCCCTGATGAAAAAGTACTGCAATACCAAGATCATCAGCCGGGCCATTTCGCCGGTCCACCACACCATCCTCGAGGCCATGGGCATTGAAGACATCATCCATCCGGAAGCAGAATTCGCCGACCAGTTGGCCAAGCGCCTGATCGTCAACGGGGCGCTTCGGGCCCTGGTGCTCGACAATAAATTTGAGATCATTGAGGCCAACCTCCCGGCCAACCTGCAGGGGAAAACGGTAGCAGACGCCAGGTTGAGGGAAAAATACGGCATAAGCATTGTCACCATCCTGAAAAAGCAGGAAAGGAGGAATATCCTGGGAGCAAAAGTTGAACACAATGAAGTAACCGGCGTTCCACGCCCGGAAACGGTTTTTCAGCCCAATGACATTCTGGTGCTGTTTGGAAAGGCGCAGGACATCCAGTCATTTTTAAAAGAAAATACGTTATGATTAGTGATTAAAAAACCAGGTTGTCAAGCCTTTTTTTAACAAAAAAGAAACCTTTTTACCTGAATTACGTCTTACCTTTGAGAAGATTACAAGAAACGATAGTAGCCCTGTTATTACTGCCTTTTATAACCTGCAAGCAACTATATCCCAAAAATTTTTAGAATCCCTGAACATGACAGAGGCAAAAATCGGGAAATTATCCCTGGACCATCAACAACAAGAGAAAGCTACACTGCAGTGCTACTGCCCGCAGGCGTGCGTACTTACCATTGACCTTCTGGACAATCTCGGCCGTCCGTTCCTCCATGAGCAATTTCCACTCGAAAAAGGCGAAAACAAAGTCAGCTTCAGCATCGGCGGCCTTCCTGCCGGCGAATACAATGCCTGGGCCAACATCGGCAGCCAGACGGCCATCCGCTCGCTGGCCATTCAGCCGAAAAAGAAACCCGCCGGGCTGCTGCAACGCTGGTTTCTCTGGTAGGCTGAAGCCCAACAACCCGGCATATCAAAACCCTCCTTCAACCTTTGGCGCCCAATCTTTGTTTCATGAACATATATTCATATCTTTACCATTATGGAAAGTAATACCGGTATATTAAAAGAGAAAGAAGCGGAAAAACTGGAACGTATCGCCTTCATCCTAAAAACAGTGGCACACCCGCTGAGGCTGGGCGTTATCCACCTGCTGGAACAATATCCAAGGCTTTCTGTGTCCGAGATCTGTGAAAAGCTGGGCAGTGAGCAGTCTCTTACCTCTCACCACCTGCAGAACATGCGCCTCAAGGGCATCCTGAGCGTCAAGCGGGAAGGCAGGAGTATGATGTACTCCCTGAAAGAAAGGGATGTTTCTCTGATTATCGAATGCCTGGAAAACTGCCAGTGCAATATGTAATAACTTAAGGCCCGGCTCAAAATTCACTTAACTGCCGAAAGAAATACATATCTCAGGAGATTGGTTTCCAACTTCGGGCCGGCAGCAGGAAGCCAGTTTTGAAATACCATGAAAGAATTCTGGAATCAACGATACGGAGAGGCGGCCTACGCCTACGGTAAAGCCCCCAACGCCTTTCTGAGAGAACAGCTGAAAGGCATAAGGCCGGGCAAAGCCCTTTTTCCGGCTGAAGGCGAAGGCCGAAACGCCGTCTTCGCAGCCTCCATGGGCTGGGAAATAAGGGCATTCGACTACAGTGAGGCCGGGCGCCTAAAGGCAGAAGCCCTGGCAATAGAAAAGGGGGTAAAGATCAATTATGAGATCTGCGAAATCGAGCAGTTTCCCTTTCCGGAGGCTGCCTTCGATATGATCGGGCTGTTTTTTGCCCACCTTCCCCCACCAACGCGGCAATGGCTCCACCGGCAGGCCGTCAGAAGCCTCAAACCCGGAGGGCAGGCCATTCTCGAGGCCTTCTCCAAACAACAATTGGGATTGCCCTCCGGCGGCCCAAAACGGGAAGATCTGCTATTCAGCATCCCCGAACTGGAGGAAGATTTCGCAGGCCTGGACATTCATCTGCTGGAAGAAACGAAAACCATACTCTCTGAAGGCCCCTACCACACCGGGCCGGCAAGAGTGATACGCCTGCTGGGCGTGCGCCGATGATTCAATTGTTCAATACCGCCGGCGCAGCCGGCAAAAACTGGTAGTAAACATGAGCATTTTCAGAAAAGGGACGAAAGCCTACAGCATCTTCAGTATGAAATGTCCCAAGTGCCATGAGGAGGACCTCTTCGAAACGGGATCCTTCAGCTTTAACAAACCCTTTGACATGAAGGGAGAATGCCCCCACTGCGGGCAGGATTTTATGCCGGAACCCGGCTTTTACTACGGCGCCATGTTCATCTCCTACATCTTTACGGCATGGTTCTGCATCCTCTTCGTTCTCTTCCTGCACTGGGTGCTGGGATGGAGCACGGCGGCCTCCTTCGGCACATTGATCGCCGTCTGCGCCCTGTTTTTTGTTTACATCTTCCGCCTGGCGCGTTCGATCTGGTTGAACATCAACTTTAAATACGACCCCAGTAAGGCGAAAGCGTAGGAGATGTTTGACCATCTCTACGAACCGGTTAGAATTTTTGATGTTTGATGTTTGATTTTCGATGTGGGTAACCATTTAACCATACAGCAATTTAATTATGGAAAGCCTCAAAGTTGAAAAAGAAGTTTACGATGCCATTGCCCGGATCATTCAAAGCGATGAGAGCCCGGTAGGCATCGACGCCAAAAAAACACATATCATCATTCTTCAGAAGTTGCTTCAGCTGGAGCAAAGGCTTAAAAGGATCGAAGAGAAACTTGACGGAAAGTAATCCCGGGTGGAAACTGAAAATTCCATCCACTTCTGCCTGGCGAAACAAAAATCCTCGATAGCGGCGGGTGCTGCTCGCCTGCAATCAAACAATATTAACAATATAACAATAGATCCATGGCCATTCAGGACCTCAACCAGGAAGTGCTCAACCTGGTGCGCAAACATTACCCGCAGATCGCCGAGCGCCCCCTGCAGGAAGAGATCGCTCAGGTGGGAAAAATAATGCAATTCCGGACCGGGGAAATGATCATGGACTTCGGCACCTACGTAAAGATCGTGCCGCTGATCATCCAGGGCAGCATCAAAGTGTCCAGGGAAGACGAGGACGGCAATGAACTCTTCCTTTACTATCTGCAGCCGGGAGAGACCTGCTCGATGTCGTTCACCTGTTGTATGATGAACAAAAAGAGCGAGATCCGCACCGTAGCAGAGGAGGATACTGTCCTCATCGGCATTCCCACCCGCTACATGGACGACTGGATGAGCCGCTACCCCAGCTGGAAGAACTTCGTCATGCTCTCCTACGATAACCGCATGCTCGAACTCATCCGCACCATAGACAGCATCGCCTTCAAAAAAATGGACGAACGCCTGCTCGAATACCTGCAGAAAAAAGCAGAAGCCAACCAATCGCGCACCATCAATGCCACTCACCAGGAGATCGCCTACGACCTCAACGCCTCCCGGGAGGCCGTCTCCCGCCTGCTCAAGCAACTGGAAAAGGAAGGGGAAGTGGAATTGGGGCGGAACAGGATTGAGCTGTTGTAGGAGGTGTATGGGTGTATTCGTGTATTTGTACATTCGTGTATAGGTGTATAGGTGTAAGTACATGGACTGAATTAATGAACTAGCGAATGACTGAATGCCAGCACCTTAGATGGCACTTTCTGTCTCACTAATTGTGTCCACCTACTTATAGGTGTATGGGTGTATTCGTGTAAGTAAGTGCTTGGACACAAATAGCGAGATATAAGGAGCCCCGTTTTCGCACTCTTCCGGGTCAGGCTAACTTACTGGTTTCCAGAGAAGACAGAAACCCAGGAACCAGAAACAATGAACAGTCCCCTCTTCCGGGCAAAAAACAGAAACTACGAACAGCCCATCTTTAATTTTGGAAACCAGGGCGCCATACATCGCCCAAAAGCTCATTCGTCCAAGTTCCCGAATTGGAGGGCCTTCCCGAGGCCCCTCACCTATACACTTATACACGCCTGCACTTATACACAATACAAGTGTGCCCCCCCTCCTGTGACCTTCATCACTGCACCTTTCCCTGAGTAAGCCCACCTTTGCAGAAAAAACCAGACAAGTGATGCAGTTAAAGAAATTCTTACCCATACTGGAATGGCTACCCGCCTATAAAACGGAAGACCTTAAAGGAGACCTGGCGGCAGGGCTCACAGTAGGCGTAATGCTCATTCCCCAGGGTATGGCCTACGCGATGATCGCCGGGCTGCCCCCCATTTACGGCTTATACGCTTCTACTATACCGCTGATCATCTATTCCTTATTCGGCACATCGCGGCAACTGGCCGTTGGGCCGGTGGCCATGGTGTCTTTGCTTACGGCGGCGGGCATTGGCGCCATTGCAGAAGGCGGAACGGAAACTTACATTGCCCTGGCCATTACCCTGGCCCTGTTCGTGGGGCTGATCCAGTTCCTGCTGGGGGCCTTCCGGCTGGGCTTTCTGGTCAACTTCCTTTCCCACCCGGTGATCAGCGGCTTTACCTCGGCGGCGGCGCTAATCATCGGCTTGTCGCAACTGAAGCACCTGCTGGGGGTCAATATTCCGCGCAGCCACCATATACATGAGATCCTGATCGGGGCGGTGGAAAGATTCGGAGAGATTAACTGGGCCACGTTTCTCATTGGCCTGGGCGGCATTGCCCTGATCATGGGCATCAAACGGATCAACAGGGCTATCCCGGGGCCGCTGCTGGCAGTCATCTTCGGCATTCTGGCCGTTTGGGGGCTGGGGCTCACCGGGCAGGGCGTCAAGATCGTCGGCGAGGTGCCCAAAGGGCTGCCCTCCTTCGGCATCCCCAGCCTGAACATGGAGAGCTTCAGTGCTTTGCTCCCCGCTGCTCTGGCCATTGCTCTGGTCAGCTTCATGGAAAGCATTGCCGTGGCCAAGGCCATACAGGCCAAGCATAAGAATTACAAGGTTGACGCCAACCAGGAACTCATCGGGCTGGGCCTGGCCAACATCGGCGGAAGCTTCTTCCAGTCGTATCCCGTTACCGGCGGGTTCAGCCGCACGGCGGTAAACGACCAGGCAGGAGCCCGGACGGGGCTGGCTGCCATCATCAGCGCTGTACTGATCGCCCTGACGCTGCTGTTCCTCACCGGCCTTTTCTACTACCTACCCAACGCCATTCTCGCCTCGGTAATCATGGTGGCCGTCTTCGGGCTGATCGACATCAAGGAGGCCGTCCACCTGTGGCACGCCGACCGCTCCGACTTCTGGATGCTGATCGTAACCTTCATCGGCACCCTGGCGCTGGGCATCGAACAGGGTATCCTCATCGGCGTGGTACTTTCTATTGCCATTATCATTTTCCGGACGACTATGCCCCACTTCGCCGTGCTGGGTAAAATACCGGGCAAACCCCATTATAAGAACATTACCCGTTTCGACGACCTGGAAGTGCGGGATGACATTCTGATCATGCGCTTCGACGCCCGCCTGTACTTCGCCAATGTCAATTACTTCAAAGAAAAGATGGAAGAAGAAATTGCCAGGAAAGGTAAGAAACTGAAGCTCCTCATCCTCGACGCCAACAGCATTAACGGGCTGGACAGCAGCGGCATGCACGCCCTGGAAGAGATCATCGACTTCTGCCATGCACAGGGCATCGAATTCGACCTGGCAAGTGTAAAAGGGCCGGTGCGGGACATCCTCGTCCGGGGCGGCCTGATTGACAAGATCGGCGAAGACAACTTCTTCATGCGGGTACAGCACGCTGTGGACTCCTTCGATGAGAAGGGGAAAGAGCGCTATGAGAAGTACGTGCTGCAGACGAATGAGTGATTCGGGATTCGGGATTCGGGATTCGGGGATTTACGAAGGAATAGTCCAATTAACTGTGTCCGCGGTATGCTATCCCGCTGGTTTCCAGGGAACCAGAAACCCAGGAACCCAGAAACCAGGAACTTTGAACAGTCCCATTACGAATCCCGAATCTACGAATTCACAGTTCCCAAACAACCTAACCCTAGCGCCGACAGTTTAGAAGGTAAAAGAACAAAACCGAAGCGTTCTATGCCCATTCGCAATATCGACGGCGTCATCAAACACCTGGAGGACAATGCCTCCGACGAACTGGCCCACCTTGAATCAGTCGGTCCAGAGTTCTTCACCACCGAACAGTTGCTGCGGCTGCGGGGGCAGTGGGAAGTCAAGAACCACCTCTTCAGGGCTTTCCAGCAACTGGTGGTCCGCATCGCGGCCATTTCGCCGGTTTGGGTCGCCGGTTACTTCCTCTTCACCTTGCTGAAACTGAGGTATCTGGCCCTGCTCAGCCTGGCCCTTTTTCCGCTTTCCTTTGTGGTGTTCTTCGCCGGACTGGCCTTCATTTTCAAATACTTCAAAGGCAAAGGCCACCTCGACCGCGTGGGAGAGATGATCGCAGAGGAGCTGAACCGGCGAAAGGAGGCGGGAAAGAGGGAGTGATATAAATACTCATTAGTCCGGAGCCGTTAAATATAACATAGCCCCATTCTCATCTTGCCTGTTGTTTGAAACTCTTTACTTTTGGTTTGAAAGGCCATTAGAATTCGTTCAAATGATATTTCAGCAACAAAACAATTGAACCTATAAAATTCAAACTTTCCTAAAGGCAGAAGGGTTTGCTCCAGTATGTTTTTTGAAGAAGTTCGTGAAGTAAGTCGGGTAATCAAAACCCAAGGCAAAAGCAACTTCCGAAATATTCCAGTTGGTATGTTGCAAAATGGCTTTCGCTTCGCTTATAATCCGCTCGGAGATGTGTGAAGTTGTCGGTTTACCGGTAACTTCCTTGACGGAACGATTGAGGTGGTTTACGTGCACAGCCAGGTTTTCCGCATAATCTTTCGCACTTTTTAGTTGAAGCGGCCTGTCCGGAGTTTCGACAGGGAATTGCCTTTCCAATAATTCCATAAAAACTGAAGTCAACCGTACCGCGGCATTTTTATGTTGGTCGTAGTTTTCGGACGGTTGTAACTTCAAAGATTCGTGCAGGATCAGATTAATGTAGTTTCGGATCAGGTCATCTTTATGAGCATAATCAGACTGCTGTTCCTCGATCATTTTTCGAAAAATGGTATTTAAAAAATCCCGTTGCTTTGGTGTGATCTCTAAAATAGGTGTTCCGCCTATTTTGAATAGCGGTGATTGTTGCAGGCTTTCCGAACGGTTATGCGGATCCAGGAAATCTTCTGAAAATAAGCAGGTATAGCCTACATAGGTGGTTGAAAGCGTTTCCCAGGAGTAGGGAATGTGCGGGTTCCCGAAGAACAGAATGGTGCCTTCCGCTTCGAAACTCCGGCCTGCATAGTGAATTTTGCTCTTGCCAGTTGTAAGGCAGATCTTGTAAAAGTCTTTACGGCTGTAAACACGGGTAGCTTTTTTGTCCTCCTCAATTTGAAAGACATTGAAACCCCGCAATTTTAGTAGGTTATTAAATTCAGAAACGGCCCGCATGGTAACTCAAAAGTTTAAAAATTCAAACATTTTTGATCTTTGAAAGGTTCGGGTTCTCCGGATTTTATCTCTTTCGGATTCGGCTGTTTGAATTTCTTAAGTTTTGATTTGATAATCATTATGTACTGACCTGATAATGGGAATACCTTTGTCATATGATTTCAAAATCAAGAACGATGAACGGCCACAAAAAGGTGGTGAACAAAAAGGCTCGCTTTCGCTATGTTATAGATGCAGCCACATTTTAATAGTTGCAGGAAAGAATATAATGTTCATGAATAAAATATTTTGGTTATGATCTTAGAAGAAAAATATACGCTATCAAATGGCGTTGAGATCCCAAAACTAGGCCTTGGAACCTGGTTTATAAGTGATAAAGATGCCGTACAGGCAGTGAAGAATGCTGCAAAAATTGGGTACCGGCATATTGATACCGCTCAGGCCTACCAGAATGAAAGGGGAGTTGGTGAAGGCATCAGAGCGTGTGGTGTAAAAAGAGAGGATATGTTTGTGACCACAAAGCTTGCAGCGGAAGTGAAGTCCTATCAAGAAGCCGTTGCATCCATTGATGGGTCACTTAAAACATTAGGGCTTGAGTATATTGACCTGATGATCATACACAGCCCGAAACCATGGGCAAAATTCGGTGGGGATGACCGGTACTTCGAAGGAAACCGCGAAGCATGGAGAGCTCTTGAAGAAGCCCATAAAGCCGGAAAGCTTCGCGCCATCGGCCTCTCAAACTTCCAGAAAGAAGACATCGACAACATCCTGGAATCCTGCTCTGTAAAACCAATGGTAAATCAGATTTTGGCGCATATCAGCAATACGCCAAAAGAGCTGATCCAATACTGCAAGGATAACGGCCTCCTGGTGGAAGCCTATTCACCGATCGGACACGGAGAATTACTGAAGAACCAGAAAGTAGCGGAAATGGCGGAAAAATACAATGTTTCCATACCCCAGTTGGGCATTCGCTACGACCTGCAGCTGGGCCTCCTTCCATTGCCCAAAACTGCCAACCCGGCGCATATGAAAGCCAATGCAGCAGTAGATTTTGAGATCTCCGAAGAGGACATGGAGTCCTTAAAAAACATGGAGCCAATCAAAGATTACGGAGAGGCCAGCAAGTTTCCCGTGTACGCATAGAACTAGTTTAAGCAGTAAAGGGGGGGGTAATGCCTCTCTCTATCACTGTTTAAGCACAGGATGTCTTTAATCAGTAAAATAAAATAGTCATTATGGAAATAGTTTGGAATGAGCAGCTCAACTCAGTGAAAGGGCCGGAAGACTGGTTCACCGGATCAGTACGAATTGACCCTTTATTTCAGAAAAAAGAAGCAACCAGGGCCGCCGGCGCCAGCGTCACCTTTGAACCGGGCGCCAGAACAGCCTGGCATACTCACCCGGCCGGCCAAACATTGATCGTAACCTCCGGATTGGGCTGGGTACAACGAGAAGGCGGACCCATTGAGGAAATTCGCCCGGGGGATGTGGTTTGGTTTGCGCCCGGCGAAAAGCACTGGCACGGCGCTTCTCCCGGCAAAGCCATGAGCCATATTGCCATCCAGGAAGAATTGGATGGAAAAGTAGTGGACTGGATGGAAAAGGTGACTGATGAGCAGTACCGAAAATAAGATATAGCAACATGAATATTGATAAGAAAACTTTTCCACTGGAAGAGCTACAAGCCATTGATAAGGCAAACGACCTTCATATCGCCCCCTTTCGCGAAGATGGAAAAACCTACGGCACCCCAACCTGGATCTGGGAAGTGGTAGTAGGTAATGAACTTTTCGTACGGGCCTATAATGGAACATCTTCCAGATGGTATAAGGCCGCTATGAACCAGGGAGCAGGAAAAATTGAAGCAGCGGGTATGGCCAGGGAGGTCAGGTTTGAATCAGTGGATGGAGCAATCAATGATCGTATAGATGAAGCGTACAAAGAAAAATATGGAGAAAGCCCTTATTTGAGGCCAATGATCAGCAATAGAGCCCGCTCTGCCACCGTAAAGATCCTGCCCCATGAAGTGGAATGATCCTCCGGAAAAAAGAAAACAATGAAGGCCACAAAAAGTAAGGATATATTTGACAGGCTCAGGTCTGGTGAGCCTGTTCCTATGGATGACCCCGAGTATGGCAGGATCAGAGAAGCGGTGAATCAGACGATCAATCTATCTGCTAAATTGAATACATCTTCCAACGTGGATGAAGTTCGGGTTATTTTAAGTGAGATCGTTGGTACGGCCATAGATAAAACCACGGTCGTTTTCCCTCCTTTCCATACCAATTTTGGCCGACATATTTTTCTGGGCAAAAACATATTTATCAATCATGCCTGTAGTTTTCTGGACCTGGGCTGCATCACCATAGAGGATGGCGTCATGATCGGGCCAAGAGTGAATATCACATCTGAAAACCATCCGGTGGAAGTCGCCAAAAGGAAGACATTAGTTCCCGGGGCAGTGCTTATCATGCAGAATGCCTGGATCGGTGCCGGAGCAACTATTCTTCCCGGCGTAACGATCGGTGAAAACTCGGTAGTAGCCGCAGGTGCAGTAGTCTCCAGTGATGTTCCGCCCAATACCGTGGTAGGAGGGGTTCCCGCAAAGGTGCTCAAAGAGTTATAACGGAAGATATGAAACTGAAGATCACTAATGGCGACATTCTGCCTGGGTAGAATTGATGATAATGGCATTGAGCAATTGCGAACTATAGGAGGTGAAGATGTCACTTTTGAGTTCGTAAAATGAGGACATTCGTAACTGTCCAGGTATTGCTCCGAACGGCATTTTCGGCCGGTGAGCCAGATAATTACGAATATTCTTTCAATACGAAACCGGCTTTTACGATTACCGCTTCAAAGAAAAGCCGGCAATACCCGGCAGCCGCCACTCCAGCCTTACATGAGCGCCCTCCTCCGGCGCCAGGAACGTACAATCGAACAGCAGCTGATGCGGCCCTTCCTTCAGGGTGAACCCCTCCAGGCCAACCGGGGCCTCACGGAGCTTTTCCCAGTTGACGGAATAAACTTCCGCATTGTTGCCACCCTTGTACCAAAGCACCTCCCCTTCGTTTAAACGGCCCGTAATTTCGATCGCTTTGTAATTGTCAAGCTCTAGTCGCAAATTCTCGATGCCGGCGCCCTGGGCGGAGATCAGGAAGGCAACCGGCTGCTCATTTTTCGGGCTTTTGAAATCAAAGGTAGAATACAAGGGCTCGCCGGGTTGGCGCACTCTGTGCTCATGGCGAAAGTGGGAAACCTGGACTTCCTGCAGCCGCCACTCCCCTGCCCCGGCCGGTTCCAGTTCGAACTCGTTGTTGATGTCCTGCAGGCGTTCTTTCAACTCCTCCGGGAATGCACCCTTCATCCGGGCGGCTTCCCAGAGCCCCAACTTTTCCAGGATGGCTTCCGACAAGTGATTTTTCTTCAGGGTTTCCGGGTTCACCACAAAGCCGTAGCCTGCATCGAAGCCGGCGGAGCGGGCCAGCATCCATTCCACGTCCTGCAGGGAGGTGCTTTCGGTGAGTTGGAACCAGCCCAGCATTGCTGGCATGAGGTTACGGCGGAAGTAGGCCTGATTGGCCATGCGGTATTCCGTCTGGCTTTCGCGAAAGCCGGCATACCAGGGTTCGCCCCAGTTCATGCGCGAGTAGATGTGCCAGAAATAGTGGCTCGTCCGGCTGGCGTCGATGATCAAATGAGACTTGACGTCTTCAGAAAGGGCCGAATACCACCAGTTGGCGAAGAGGATCTCGCCGTAGTTACCCATTCCGGTAGAGCGGTTACCCTCTATGCCGTCGAAAGAGATCTGGTGCAGGCCGCAGTCGTTGAACAGGCCGGCGAGCCGTTCCGCCATTTCCCTGCCCAAAGCAGGATTGGTGAGAAAAACCTTATAGGCATGGTCGGCCAGTTTGCGGATGGGCGCCCCCTGTTCGTGGGCGGCAGCCGCAGTGCCGAAAGCTCCCCGTTGGCAGTCCGTCAATTTCCAGGGTTCCTGCTCGTTGACACCGCCGTAGCGGATCAGTTCTTCGCCCACCTGCACGGTTTTCAGGTTGTTGTTGGCAAACTGGTTGAAGAAAACGGGGCTGGCCACCGGGATCTCCGTCGCCTCCTCTGAAATGGCCGATGCGAGAACAGACTCCCCTACTGCCGCCAGGCGCGGGTCAGGCACGGGCGTCACGTAAGGGTCGTCAGTGGTGATGAAGTTGGACAAGGTATGAACGCCAAGGAAAATGCCGCTGTCGCGAGCTGTTTGCGCGCAGCGCTTCAAGCCGTCACGGCCGGAGGGGAAAGCTGTTTCATCAAGCTCAAAATGGCCCCAGTTCTTAAATGGCCCGGGATGGTACAGATACCGCAGTCCCGCCCGCCGGGTAACCGCCAGGGCCTCTTCGATGTTGGCTTCGCTGAAGGGCAGGATCAGGTAGGCCGCCGAAGCGGAAGGGGCCGTTTTGCCCCACTGGCCATCGATCATGGGATGTGGCAGCCCTTCAGCCAGTTCCACCTGAGCGATAGCCGCCAGGGTGGCATCCCGCGGGCAGCCAAAGAGGGCGATCCGTGAGCCTACCACTCCCCCGTCGTCAAAGGGAGGAACGGTGTAGTGATCATGGCCCCAGTTCTCGGTCACCCGTTCGCGGTTGCGGTTGCGGCAGTAGGCCTGCAGGCTGCAGCCGTAGGAGGTGGGTTTGGCAGCTTCCACGCGGTAGAGGACGTAGCGCTTGTCGCCGCCTTCTTCCAGGTCGGAGTAATCCTCCTGACTGAAGATATCGATCTGGGGCATGCAGTCATTTTCCTGCCAGGGGTAGCCCCCAAGAGTTTTCGGGTTCAGCGCCTGAATGCCGATGCTGAAATCTCCATCCTGCACCACGCCAACCGTTTCGCCTATCACTTCGTCCATAGCCAGGGGATAAGGCCCCCAGAGGACGAGTTCTACGTCAGCCGTATCGCTGAGCGCTGCCAGTTCGAATACCAGATGAGAGCCTTTTTCCTCTACTCTAACCTCTACCTCCAATCCACTGTTGAAAGACAAGCGAAGCAGGTTCTGTTCCGGCTCAAATTGAAGGCCTTCCGGCAGGAGCAAAGCCCCACCCAACCGAACGGACAGCAAGGGGGCGACGGTATCTTTTGTCAGCAGATCCCGTCCGTTGCGCCGATCCAGGAGGTGGGTGAGAAAGCCCTGCCCATCGAGCCCCATTTCCAAAGCATCTGTGGAAAAGGTTACTGGCTGAGGCTGCCGGGTACAGGATGTAAAAAAAAGAGCTGTGAAGAACAAAACGGTAAGGGCGTATTTCATGTAAAGTTGGTTTTGTCTTAATTCAGCCCTAAATTTATGGTTTTACCCAGACTTAACAAGAGCCCCCAGGCTACCAACAAGGAAACTTGCCGGGCCTGTCCACAGTATTAACCTAGAGTCATTCTAAATAACCGGCCTTCCCCATCCTGCTCTTGACCATCATAGGAATAAACCCCATCTTTCGACGGACATTATCCAAAGCCGATATCGATGGACGTAGAAATACTCTCGCGCATTCAGTTTGCCTTTACGGTTGCCTTTCACTATATCTATCCGCCGCTAAGTATTGGGCTGGGCCTTATCATGGTGATCATGGAGGGGCAATACCTTCGGACTAAGGAACCGGTTTATGAGCAGATGGCGCGATTCTGGACGAAGATTTTTGCCCTTACCTTCGGCATAGGGGTGGCTACCGGCATCGTTATGGAATTTGAGTTCGGCACCAACTGGGCTACCTATTCCCGTTATGTCGGAGACGTATTCGGCAGCGCCCTGGCTGCGGAGGGGATCTTCGCCTTTGCCCTGGAGAGCGGCTTTCTCGGCATCCTGCTTTTTGGTTGGAACCGGGTGAGCCCCCGGGTGCACTTCATCTCCACCATCGGAGTATTTTTCGGTTCCCTTTTCAGCGCGGTGTGGATCGTGGTGGCCAATTCCTGGCAACAGACGCCCGCCGGTTTTCATGTGGTGGGCGAAGGGATGGAAGCCCGCGCCGAGATCACCGACTTCTGGGCTATGGTTTTCAACCCTTCGAGTGTTGACCGCCTGCTGCACGTGTGGATCGGCGCTTTCCTGGCCGGGGCATTTCTGGTGCTCAGCGTCCATGCATTCTATCTGCTGAAAGGGCGCCATGTGGAGCTCTCCAAAAAAGCTTTCAGGATCGCCCTTAGTGTAGCGACGGTTTTTGCCCTTGCCCAGTTGTTCACCGGCCATCATTCAGCCGAGGGGGTCGCCGTAAACCAACCTGCCAAGCTGGCCGCTCTGGAGGGCCACTTCGACAGCCTGGCCGTGGCCGACGCCTATGTATTCGGATGGGTGGATAAGAAAAACCAGCAGGTAACGGGCCTCAGTGTGCCGGGCGGGTTGACCTATTTGCTGCACTATGATCTCAACACTCCGGTCAGGGGCCTTAATTCCTTCCCGGAAGACGAACGCCCCACCGCGCTGAATGCCATCTTCCAGTTCTACCACCTGATGGTTGCCTTCGGCATGGCGATGATCGCCCTGACGCTGTTCGCATCCTTCCAGTGGTGGCGGGGTAAATTGTTCGAAAAACGCTGGCTGCTATGGGCTTTCGTCTTGGCCGTCCTGCTGCCCAACATCGCCAACCAGGCAGGGTGGTTCGCCGCCGAAATGGGGCGCCAGCCCTGGGTCGTTTACGGCCTGCTGCGCACCAGCGACGCCCTTTCGGCGGCCGTGACGGCCAATCAGGTGGTGTTCTCTCTTATCCTTTTTGCCCTGATCTATACGCTGCTCTTCGCCCTTTTCCTCTACCTGCTCAATAAAAAAATACAGGTGGGGCCGGAAAGTGAAGAACGCATTCAGCACAATCCGAGGCAGGAAGGGATGGCGGGGGTGTTGGGGGGGTGAGGTTTATTTGTGCATTCGTGCATTGGTGCATTCGTGCATTCGTGCATTGGTGCATTGGTGCATTGGTGCATTCGTGTAATGGTGTAGTGGTGTATTTCTATAGAATGACGAGGATTTTGGAGAAATATTTTTTCTGTACAAAAAATTGATTTTCAATGTTTTTTATGCAGCAAACTAAATTCTTCAAAGAAAAAAGTGACTTTTCCTTTATGGAATTTCGGGATTTCTGCGACTAATCTTATAGAAACCTGAAATTCTACAACTATGGAAAAAGTGACTCGTTTTGAAGATCTTCACTGCTGGCAGTCAGCAAGAGCGCTGGCGCGAAAAGTTTTTGTTTATAGTAAGCAGGGAGAATTAGGGAAAGACTGGGATACCCGGTCTCAGTTCAGAAGAGCGGGGCTCTCCGTTATGAATAATATTGCGGAGGGCTTTACCCGGTTCAGCGATCGTGAAAAGATCCGGTTTCTGGAGATATCGACCAGCTCAGGAAATGAAGTAAAGAGCATGCTTTACCTCTTCGAGGACCTGGCCTTCTTACCTCAGGAAACCATCCTTGAACTCCACCAGGATACCGATAAAGCCATCAACCAGACAATGGGGTTGATCCGTTACTTGTACCGAAAAGGAAAATAAATAGGTGAGTCCTATAGGGTGACAAACTGCTGCTCCAGGATTGCGGCCACCTATACACAAATGCACGAATGCACCTATACACAAAAAAAGACTCCAACCATGCCCACAATACTCGGAATAGACTACCCCACCCTCTGGTTCCTCGTCGTTGGCGGCCTGTTCAGCGGGTATGCCATTCTTGATGGGTTTGACCTGGGGGCAGGAGCCCTGCATTTATTTTTCCGCAAGGAAGAGAGCCGGCGCATTGCCCTCAACGCCATCGGCCCGGTATGGGACGGCAACGAGGTCTGGCTGGTCATTGGGGGCGGGGCATTGTTTGCAGGATTTCCGGTGATGTACGCTACGCTGTTCTCCGGCATGTACATCCCTTTCATGTTATTCCTTGCCTTTCTGATCTTCCGGGCGGTATCCATCGAATTTCGCAGCAAGGAAAAAATGAAGTGGTGGCGGCAGATGTGGGACGTCAGTTACTGCGTAGCCAGCGCAACGCTGGCCATTCTGCTGGGAGTGGTGCTGGGTAATGTATTGCTGGGTATGGAAATTGGCCCGGGCCAGGAGTTTGAGGGCAACTGGGTGGAATTTCTCAACCCTTATGCACTACTGGTAGGAGCCACCACACTGGGCTTATTCAGCACCCATGGCGCGCTTTACCTGCTCATGAAAACAGAAGGCCGGCTTTACGCCAAACTGACCATCCTGGCACGGCGGGCGATGATCTTTTTTCTCGTCACCTTTTCGCTGCTGACCCTTTATACCCTGATCTACATCCCACATTTATCCGACCGCTTCAGATCCATTCAGTGGCTTTTCTCCGTGCCGGTGCTGGCCTTCCTCAGCATTGCCAATATCCCGCGGCTGATCGCAAAACACCAGTACGGCCGGGCCTTTTTCTTTTCCGGCCTGACAATGGCGCTGCTGCTTATTGTTGTGGCCATAGAACTTTACCCGGTACTCATCATTTCCACGGTTGATAAGGCTTACAGCATTACCATCTACAACGCGGCATCTTCCGGCAAGTCGATGGGCATTATGCTTCTGATCGCTGCCATCGGAGCGCCGCTGGTGCTGAGCTATACGGCTTTTGTATTCTGGACTTTCCGGGGAAAGGTGAAGCTGGACGAGACGAGTTATTGATCTCTAATGCTCCGCCCAAAGACAAACAGATAATCTCCCCTCTCATTCCGGTAGCGCTCGGCCACTTCGTCCATTTTTCCGGAATCCATATCTCTTTTCAACCGGGCAAGCCCCCGCTCCACTTCCTGCCTGTTGGCAAGGGAGGAAAAAGAGGATATCCCTCCGCGTACTATGGGGTCGAAGTAGAGGGTGGGCTGGTGTTTGCCGGAGTACAGGAACAAATCCTTCAGGCCGGGTTGAACGAAATACTTCTCGAAGCCCGTAACCTCAAGCCCTCCCTGCTTCATTGCCTCCACCACCACCTCTGATGCCGGCATCTGAACCATCGAATCCTCCATCATTTTCGGGAAGTAATGGTTCAGCCAGTAGCCCTGCATCTGTTCCGGAGTGGAAGTGAAGATCACGACCCGGCCACCGGGTTTCAAAGCGCGGGCCAATTCCTGGAATCCTTTTTCCAGGCTCACCCAATGGTGGATGGTCAGGCTGGCGATGGTGCCGTCAACCGTTTCATCTTCCAACGGGAGGGATTCGGCTTTTCCCCGTTTCCACTCAATGGTTTCGCACCGCCGGCGGGCTATATCCAGCATCTCTTCCGACGGATCGACGCCAATAAAATTAATTCCGGCCCGGTGAAGAGCAATAGTGTAATTGCCGGTACCGCAGCCGATGTCCAGGTAACGTCCGCCATTTACGGGCTGTAAGTGAAAGAGGAGCCTTTCGAGGAGGTATGGGTCTGTCTGGCGGGTACGGTTGTACCCGGCGCCGATGCGGTCGTATTTTTCGGATCTACTTGCCAATGGTTTATAGCTTACGCTCTGGAAAATTCCTTTCTGATGATTCGGTCAATTTCACAAATGATATTCGGGTCTTGTTGCTTTCTATATAATGAATAAAGCTGAATTATTGCATCTGCTATTTGGGAAGGCAATTTGTCAAGGTCAACCATTTGAGCCTCATTCAGGTCATTGGGTTCAAATTTTTTGAGGCCGTTTCCGTACTCCCGCCTGTTGTCGCTAAAAATCTCCTTTGCAACATCTGTCAGCAGATAAGCAAACAGTAAGTCGATATTGACCGTTGAAAAAAGGTCAGATTTATTGGGATAAACACAATGAAAGGTGGTGAGGTTGGAAATATTGGCCTCATTGCGAATAAATTTGAGGCCACTGCGATTGAAAACAGAGACCCATATAGGTGCAGGCCTTCGATTTTCCAAAGCATACCAGGGATTGCGAGACCGGGTCAGATAACGCTCATGAACGCTCTTCTCTTCTCCGATCTCTAAATATCGTAAAACATTTTTATCGGTTGAATCCCCGGCGTTGAACAAATAGATTAACTCATCATTTTCCTCCAGGTTTCTCCGGTCTTTTTCGGTGAAAACGGTTCCGTGGACATCTTTCGCTTTACAAATACAAGGCAAAAGGTTTTCATCCGGAATGGAGTATTTCCGGGCCTTTGAGCGGCAAAAGGTAAAGTAGTCATTTGCTCCCGTGGCAATGCCTCTCACCACTTTTGCGTATTTCGAAAAGGGGACAAGGTTTTTATAGGCATCGGCATTCAGGGGCTGATAATATCTTCTCCACTTTACTGAAGAGTCAAGATCTTCCTCCCTGAAGGTTAATTCTCCTTTTCCATTTGGATAGGCAGTTAGGTATTGCTCAATCGAGGCCAGGTCGGTTTTGGATTTAACAGTTGATATATTGATTTCCGAATTATTCTTATCCTTAGCAAGGAATAAAATGCAGGCAGTAGTAAGCGCATCATCAAAAACATTTTCTTCAAAATCAATAACAAACAAATGGCGAAGCGTTTCTGACCTGAGCAGGTATTCTTTTACAGGCTTTCCATAATCAGAATTCAAAAATTCAGAAGGGATCAGGTAAGCAGCACGCCCGTTCTCCGATAACTGATAAATGGATTTCAGGAGAAATAAAGTATATAAGTTTGTAAATCCGGAAAATTTGAAATTCAAATGCCTCTCGATGTCGTTCAGTATGACTTTATTATCATAATCATGAAACTTAAAATAGGGAGGATTGCAGATAATACCATCGTATTTATTTTCCCAATCATTAAGCATATAGTCCTGTAGGCTTAAAGTGATATTTGGGTTTCCACTAAAAAAGGTTTCTGCTTCCCCGAAAATTTGCTCGTCAACTTCAAAGCCTTTGATACTTACATCTTCCTGATACTTGAAAATAGCCCTGGAAAATATTCCTAACCCGAATGCAGGCTCTAAAACCGTATGGATATTTCTATTCCCAAGAACCCATCTAGCCATTAATGATGCGATAGGCTGTGGTGTAAAGAACTGGGCATACTTTTTACGATGTTCCAGGCTGGCTTTTCCTACATATTCCTGCTCTATAGTATCTGCTTTTGCTGCCTTCAATTAGAAAGAAGATTTGTCAATCCCTAAAATATCAATCAAGTTGTCAACTTCTAAAAAGGCATTGCCACCTTCAAAAGTCACATAAAACAACAACCGCCCTCTTGCCATCTCTTTCCTGGACTTCTTTGACTGCATTTTTCAGTTTTTTAAACAATCCACTCAATTCTGAAAGCCTTTCGTTTGCATACCACCCTGGAGCATTAAAACTCAGGGCTTGAATGGTTTCGGCATCAATGCTCCTTAAAATGGGAATATATTTTTTTCTGTTGGGGTGATCGAGCAATTTCGAGTAGTCCGCCAGGATATTGTCCCTCACCCGTAGTGCTATATCAAGATTCTCCCTGGTTCTTTGGTTCATAGCCTCCTCATATCGCTCAATTAAAAATGCACTTGAACGGATTTCAAAACCAGCAACTGCCTTTTTCACATACTCCGTAATGGAATCATGAGGCAGTTTACTTATGTCATAACCCAGTTTTGCGTTGAAATCAGATTTGTGAAAGATCAGAAGATCCGGGCGTTTTCCAATCTTGTCCAATTCATTTTGAAACTCCTGAAAAAAATCAGCAAAACCCTCATCTCCTGCAATCAGGTCATCCGATTTACCATACCTGACCGCTATGAAATTTTGAGAGGCTTGATTAATAGCTTTAAAGATCAGGCCTTCCGCCCAATCTCCCTGCTGTTTATTGGTTATGAAATTTGAAGAGGCCTGCGTAGGTATCCTAGCAGGCGTTCTGTCTGTATTAAAATCAACCAGGGTCGTTGGAATAGCTTTGGTTAGTTCCTTAATTCTCTCAAAATAGGTCATATACGTTTACCGTACTTAATTTCTTGCTCAGCCACCTTCAGCACTTCAATCGCCTGGGCCGGATTTTCATTTTTGACCAGATCGTAAACCTTGTCAGCCAGCCAAAGCGTTAAAAGTTCAGAATATGGGCAGTCAAATAAATCACTAACGGTCTTTAAGTGCTCTTTTTTCAGCACCTTTTGATCACTTTCCACCTTACTGATATAGGAATCACCTACTTGCAGGTGTCCGGCTAGCTCCCGTTGAAGCATTCCAGCACTTTCTCTTAAATCCCTTATTTTTTGTCCAATCGTCATTTTCCCGTAATCAACTTGACCTGATTTGGTCAAATTTATAAACTTTTATCAAAACCCAATAAGAAAAATTGAAAACTTTTCCTCCAGGATTATTCATGCATTTAGTTAACATGAACTAAGTGAGTTAATTCTTCTCATATCTTTTCCAGGCTCCAAGTACAGCCTTCTCTCGGAGGAGTACGGCCTCCGGGTTTTGCTCAAATTTGTCGCGCCGTTCATCGGTTAAGGCATCTGAGTACCACCAGTCGTAGGTGTCTTTTATGGTGTCCTGTAAATTTCTGAACGACAACCCCGCCTTTATTCCCTTTTTATTATTGACCCTCGCCGACCCTGTGTTGTTGCCTTCCGGCATTATCCACGGGATCAGGTTATTAATATGCTGCTCTTTCAAGAACTTATAGTCGTCAACATAAATGAGAGAAGAGTTTACATCGAATGCCTTTCCGGCCTCTTTGACAAACGAGTACATATTCTGGGATCGCTTTGGGCCAACAGCGTTAAAAGTGCCCGTTTTGCGCTCCTCTATCAACCTGATCATCCATTCCGCCACATCCCTTACATCTATGTACTGGACCGGGTCATTTTTTTTGCCCGGCACCAATATTTCTCCTCCTTTTGCCAACCTCACCGGCCAGTGGATAAACCGGTCTGACTTATCCGCCGGCCCTACCATATAGGTAGGCCTCACTACAATTGTCCTGTCTTCGCCGAATTCAGCTCCTGCCGCTATTTCGGAATTCGATTTCATCACGCCATACCAGTATTCCAGCTTCATTTCTTCATCTTCAATGCCCTCCGGTTCAACCAACAGCAGTTGGGCATCCTCTTTTATATTTTTACCCAGGTACGGATAATAGACTCCTGTTGAAGAGGTGTATAAATACAAGCCTGCCCTGTCTTTCAGGAGTGCCGCCGACCGCTTTGTCCATTCGGCATTGTGGCCGGAATTGTCTATTACCGCATCCCAGGTTCCGTTTTCCAAAGCGGTTAGATCATTTGCCCTGTCCCCGGTCAGCGAGGTTACTTTTTCAAAAAGATCCCTGTAAATAGTTGGTTTGGTCTTTCCCCTGGTAAAAGTTGTAACGGAATGGCCCTGCTTTAAGGCGTAGGCAATCTGGTGAGGCCCCAGAAAGCTTGTCCCTCCCAGTATCAATATATTCAGTTTTCCGGAGGGTCGAGGTTTCGGCGCCTTTTGAAAATTCAATATTGGGTTCGAAGCCAGCAAACGAGTACCGGCAAGAGGCAAAACCAGCCCCAGTTTCAACCCTTTTTCAATAAATGCCCTTCTTGAATTAATTTTTTTCATGTTTGCTGTTTTTAACCTAATGCTCCGATTATTTTATTTTCTCCACCTCCACCCAGAAAGGGAAGATCTTTTTGCTGCCTTCCCGGTAAAAGGGGATCAGGCTGCCTTTCATGGCGGGGAGGGAGACATTGTTCATTTCGATAATGTCTGTATCGGCCTCATTTTTCATTTGGTGAATAACGGTATTCACCTCCAGGAACATCGTTCCGCCGCCGGCCACTGATTTGATGAACTTAAACTTAAAATTATAACGGCCTTTGGCCACCTCAACGTCCCATTTCCCGAATATCTCCTCCTGAGCCCATATCCCGCGCTCTCCGCCGGCGTCATTGCGGTTCAGGATCACCGGGTTTTCAAAGCGGGAGCCGATGGGGATCAGAGGCGGATGGAGGAGATTTTCGGAAGTGATCAGCTGCTGGTAAATGTCATCAAGTTCTTTTTTGAGCTGCCTCGCGATATCCGGTTTTTCCAGGACGAGGTTGTGCTGCTCATACGGGTCCGTTTTGATGTTAAATAATTCAAAATCTGTTATCGGAGCATTATAATCCGTATGCCCCACCAGTTTGTGATCTCCTTTCTGGAGCGCCATATTGTTGTACAGTTCGGGGTACCGCCTGGCCCAGTAGAAAAACAATGGCCGGCCGGCCCAGTCCACCTCCTGGCCCCGGATGAGGGGCAGAAGGCTTCTGCCATCGATCTTTCGGTAGGCGGGCAGTTCTACATCACACAGTTGGGCAAGGGTGGGAAGAATGTCAATGTGAGCGGCGGTGGTTGCAATATCTTTATCCCCCTGGAACCGGGCGGGATAACTCAGAAAAAAGGGCGCCCGAACGCCGCCCCGGTAAACACTCCCCTTTCTTCCCCTCATTCCTCCGACGTACCTCCGCTGCTGCGGGCCGTTATCCGTCATGAAAATGAGAATGGTATTCTCTGCGATCCCCAGATCCTCAATTTTCTTCAGCAATCTGCCAATATTGTCATCGATGTTGGTAACCATCGCATATACCTTCCGGGCATCCTCCTTGTCCTGCTCACTCATTTGTTCGGACGAGGGGTTGTTCTTTGCCAAAGCTACGGAAGGGTCGATACCGGCATACAATTGATAATATTCTTCCGGCACCTGTAGCGGTGTGTGCGGAGCGTTAAAGGAGAGATAGCAGAAGAAGGGAGACTCGTGGTTCTTTTCGATAAACGCCAAAGCATTGTCGGTGAAAATATCAGAGCAGTAGCCGTCATACTGTTCTCTGGTTCCGTTGTGCCACAGCACCGGGTCGAAGTAGCTGCTGTCACCCCGGAAGTAAGTCGTAAAATCCCCAACCTGTCCCATGCCGCCGGAGAGGTGGATCAGCGATTCGTCGAACCCCTGGTCCATCGGCCGGGACGGGTAGTTATCGCCCAGGTGCCACTTACCGAAAGCCCCCGTCCGGTAGTCCGCCTGCTTCAGCATTTCGGCTATCGTCACTTCGCTGGCGGCCATGATGGCCCCGCCGTTGTAGGTATCTCTTATTCCGGTGCGCAGGGAATAGCGGCCGGTCATCAGGCTGGAGCGGGTGGGCGCACAGACCGGGGAGACGTAAAAATTGGTGAAGCGTATGCTCTTCCTCGCGAAAGCATCGATCACCGGCGTTTTTATCTGTTCGTTGCCGGTGAAGCCCAGGTCGCCGTAGCCCTGGTCATCTGTGATAATGATGATCACATTGGGGCGGGCTGTATCCCGGGCAAAGCTGCCGGCTGCAACAGTGAGGGCCAGTAGCAGGGCCGGGATCTTTCTGAAGTTGAAAACCATGATAGATTGTTTGGAGGTGGCCACGAGAACATCCCGAAGATAGTGTTTTTTGCAAAGCTGTTGTTTGTCACTGGAAATGGATTACCGGGCTGCCTGTTTTTTGATCCATTGCGAGCTCGCCCTACTATAATGCCCTTATATATTTTATGCGAATCCAGAGCTAAATGGGGGCGATTTGACTACCGGCGCCGGCCGGATACTTAGATATTGTGCCGTTAGGTACAAAATATCGGTAAAAAAATGGTGAAAAATGAACCTCCGTGCCGTAGGTACGGCACATCGGCGTTGGCCTGATCGCTATGTCCCGTACCTACGGCACGGGTCGTCCCTAACTTGGGGCCACGTCTTCCGATATGTCGTCCCTACAGGACGTTTTAGCTCTGGATTCGCATATTTTCATTTCTGTTATGGGCGCATTATCGGGAAGCCCATCACTTTTATTTTTCCAACTATTGCCATTGTCATCGGAAAAATAACATCAGGCAAATGTTATTAGAATTTACAGTTTTACCACTTTGAGCGTTTTACTGTATTTATTGGCCTGGCTAATTGCTTTAACAAAATACAGCCCAGCCGGAAACGATGAAATATCAACCGTATGAGAAGATTCGCTGGATTCAACCCTTCTAAGCATGCGGCCAACAGAATTATATATTTCTAACTGGTGCGCACCCAAATTTCCTTTGACCTCAAACTCATTCCGGACGGGCACTGGAGATATTTGAACCCAATATTCATCAACGTTTAAATCTTCATTTGCAGAGGTTATATTGGGGTTATAGAAACCAAAATCGATGGTGTTATTGCCATTGGCATCATAATTAAAATAACAATTGAAGGGGTCGCCATCATTCAGCGGTTCCTCACCAATTCCAAGCGTCACAATGCCAGACATTATGTCCGTGAAAGGATCGCCAAAGCCATTATTGTCAAAGTCAAAATCATTGTCTGCATCCGGTTGAAAACCATTTGTTGAAATAAAGTTTTCTAATGGCTCTCCGGGGCCCCAATTGTTGACACTCCATACAAAGGCCACATAAACTCCGGGTTGGAGGCCCGAAAATCTATAATATCCATTTTCATCTGTCACCCGAACACCACCGAAACCTTGCCAGTCAGGAACACCATCACCATCTGAATCTGACCAAATCACCAGTGACACCCCCGGAATCCCAGGCTCGTCGGGCTCATTTATGCCATTTCGATTCAGATCGTTCCATACTCTGTTGCCTATCGATACGACACCTGGCGCTACGGGGCTGGTACAGTCCTGATAACAGAATGCCATGTCATTGATAGCCAGAATCATTTCATCGCCCATTGCTTTTCCTATATTTAAAAAAGAAAGGGCATTGTTATTAAAGTGATAAATGGCGTCTTCGGGTGATTCCGATTGATTCAGAAAATAGGGCTTCGTATTCACAAAACCTACTCTACCACCATAAATGGTATCATTGCATCCCACAGCTTCTTGCGCTACAGAAACTATATTTTGCATGCTCTGCACCCAAAGGTCACCCGTTGCCTCAAACCCACCTTGTCCTGAACTTGCTATGACTATTGGAAGATACGGCTTATCCAGGTCATTTCTCACATCGTTGATCAGGTGATGCAAATTGCTTTCATATTCATTCAGGAAGTCGTCAGATGCGCCATCATTCCAACCCTGAAACCAGACAAATCCTGAAATCTCAAAATCCGTTGTACTCAAATTCGGGAATTCGCTTCCCAGGTTTTCGGTAACATCCCTCACCGTCTGGATCATAGCATTATAGAATTCACCCGTTGTGCCTCCTGCCGAAGGCGGGCGAAAATCTACAGCCAGGCTTTTTCCTCCCCAGGCAGTTTTTATGATTAAGATGGGGTCTTCATAATATTCATCCAGCTGATGAGCAAACGCTAACTCCGGGCCTATTAAATCCGCATAAGCCCCTTGTCCAACGGTTACATTTGACCGGATGGTTTCGCCATCTCGTTCAAAATACAGGTAGGCGTTCTCCAGAGTTGTCCAATTACCTGTTGCCCCGATATTAGTCCACGTGCCGTTTACATCATTTTGAATAACGTCGTTTAAGCTTCCCTGGCCATTTTCAGGATCATTGATGGCGCCAAAGCCTTGCATATTCGACTGGCCGGCCAAAACAAACACCCTTACTTTTGCCTGGGTTTTTTCTTGTCTGGTAACAATAGGAACATAGCCGACCTCTAAGCCAGCCGGTGGTTGAACAATTGCCGCCGGATCAATGGTTGCTATCCTCCCTACAGAAGGAGGCGCTAAATATTCGTCGGTATGGCTCCAGTTGGAATGGATGAGTTCAACTCTTTGCTGAAGTTCGGCGCGAATATCTTCCGGAAGGTTTGCATGAATGATTGCAGGTTGATCTACAAAACGATACCAGTAATAGGTAACTGTGGTGCCGTCTCCAAGGCCTGCTTCAAACGGGCCTGCCACCGGCCCGGGGCTATTCCAGGGGCCATTGGGGTCTTGCCAATGGCAGTCTGGATCCAATGGTGTTAAATATGTGATTTCCGGCCGGGGAGAGTTAGGTATGGCTGTGGTTAACAAACCAGTAGAAGCGGGCACATCGTCCTTATCAATAGCACGCCATAAACTATCCGGATCGAGCCTGAAATACTCGGGCAATGTGAAGACATCTTCATTTTTATCAACAATGTTCAGGTTATATTCAAAACCCATAATGTCCGTATTTAGCTGAACATTATTTATATAATTCAAGTCAACGTATTCATTTAGTCCATCAGGCAGGTTTTCTTTAATTTCAGCGGCCATAGAACCTCCGTTATTGATAAATGGAACTCCGCGGATCCCGGCGGCATTTATGCCCGGTGGCACTACGGGCCCTCCATTAAACCAGGCAACCATATCATTCCAGAGTGCATCGGGAGAATATACCGAGATTTGATTCAGGATCATTGATCGGTCATCATTGTTTGCCGGAAACTGCAACCTATTTACTTTAGCATACCGATTGCCGTTCCCATCCTGAGCGATAATTGCCGGAGAGCCTGCATGCTCAATACCGAAAGCTACATTAGGGTCAGAGGGCCTTGAATCCAGAAACAATCCTTCCAGGCTGGGGTCGAGCAATGCGGGTTCGGTCCAGAATGTAGGCAGAAAAAAGGTTGCAGGGCCTTTGAAGTTGGTGGAATTCAAGAATAGCGTCCAGCACTGATTCCCGGTTTCTACACCTGTTCCATTTGTATTTAAAATGGGTTCTGTTAAGGGTAAAGGTATATATCCATATCCAAGCAATTCACCATTTAAACTCTGCGCCATATTCAAGCCATCAGGCGCCCAGAGCAGATGGTTAGATAATTGAGCAACACCGTATTTGCCTCCGGGCGTACTCCAGTCTCGCTGTCCGTTTGGCAACATATTCGTGCTTCCGGCGCCCGGCCCATTCGCCCACGAAAAGAAATCATAGGCCACCCCGCCCATTATAAACTTAGGCACTTTTGTGCCGAAACGCGTGTCGTGCCACCAACCTAGGCCTCCTTCTATAGTGGTATAAAATTGAGGTTGACCACTCGTTTTTCGGGTGGTCATCCAGCTACTGCTCAGTCCAGTCTGAAAGTCTTCAGGCCCGGGATACTGTTTAAATATTGGCCATGCAGCACAATACATGGTATAGCCTGAGCCAAAGGCCGTGTCTGCTACGTTTTCCGTAGATACCCAGGTGAATCCGGATTGGGATGCATCCACAATTTGTGCATTTACATTATTGGCCAGGCCTGAAATAATGCAAAACATAAAAACAGCCCAACACGGGGCCTGTAAAATTTGATGTTTGCCTGGGTATTTGCAGAAAATGCTCATTGATATGGTTTTTTTTGTGGATGTCTGCTGTCGTTTTTTTTTCAAAAATATATTTTTGCTTCCTTTTCATGTTATTTTAATTGGGGCTTACCCTGAATATTATGCCTATAACGCGCGGAGGGCGCTACCAAATTTCATTCGGTAGCGCCCTCCGCGCATTATTTTCAGGGCAACCCCCGGGTTACAGGCGGTTCACCTCGCCTCTGAAGCGTTTACTGCACAGCGCCCTCCCCTCAGCCAATACCCGCCATCTACCTTCTCCGCATCCAGGCCATAGATCAGTTCAAAAGCCTTGAATACCTCAGGAAGCGTGATATCCTCCAATTCCATAGTTATCCCGCAGTTGGCGATCTCTCTGTTTTCCAGCTTCAGTTTCACTTTAAAATGCCTTTCCAGATACACCAGGGCCTCACTCAGAGGGGTATTGCGGAACATGAGGCGTTTGGTGTGCCAGGAAAGGGCATTCAGGCCAGGAGCAGCCTGAACTTTTAAAGCTTCTCCAGGCCGACATGCCCCCCGCTGGCCCTTGGCCAGCCGAATGGGTTCGCCGTCTTGAAGGGGGGAGAGTTGTACGACACCTTCCTCTACTTCCACTTCAGTAAAACCTTCTTCCGGATAGGCCCGCAGGTTAAAAGCCGTGCCCAGGACTTTCACCCGGGCCTCATGGGTTGTTATAATGAAAGGGCGGGAAGGATCGTGCTTAATGTCAAAATAAGCCTCACCCGTAAGTTTGACACTGCGCCCGGAAGCCTTTTGAAAACCCGGGCTCACAGACAGGAAGGAATTTTCATTAAGGACAACAGAAGAGCCATCGGGCAGGGTAGCTTCCTGCGACTGCCCCGGGCCGGTAGTATAGATCAGCGCCTGGCCCTCCGCCGGAGCAACTTCATTGCCCATCCACCACCAGCCGAGGGTTGCCAGCAGAGCAATAGCGGCGGCAAGGGGCAGCCAGCTCAGAGAACGCCGGCGGCCGCCGGCGGCCGGTTTCAGGGGCCGGTTCCGGCTGTCTTTTCCGGATGCACTGATGCGTTGCTGAAAGCGGGACAGGCCGGCTTCCACATCCGGTTCATAGCTTTCTTTATAGCGTTTACTGAGGTTCCAGGTTTTCTCCAGTTCCTCGGTAAGGCCACGAGAACTCTCCTGCTGCAGCCACTCGCTGAGCTCTTTTTGTTCTCGTGAATTGATCTCGCCCTTCAGTTTTTTGTGGAAGAGCATTATGTACTTTGAAACCTCCATTTCCTTCTTTTCTTCCTGCTTTGAAGACACCGTAAATAACCGATGCCCCTATGATGTATTTTCTTTTTTGGCCGTATTCCCGGTTTTGTCGCCTGGATTTCAAAACAGCATCAGTAAAAGCAACATGCTCAGGAAAGGCCCGAGGGCTTCGCGCACCAGCCTGAGCGCTTTGGATATCTGATTTTCCACGGTCTTCACCGAAATGTCGAGAGCATCGGCGATCTGCTGGTAAGACATATCCTCAAACCGGCTGAGTACGAAAATGATCCGGCAACGTTCCGGCAGCCGGTCGATGGCCTCATCGATGCGTTGCTGCAACTCATCCGCTTCCATTTGCTGCCCGGCATTCGCCTCGCCGCTATCCAGCGGATACGGTTTTTCATCTGCGAATTTGACCTTCTGGTCACGGATGAAATTCAGTGCCCGGTTGACCGCAGCACGACGGAGATAAGCCTTCAGGGAAGTATTGACCCGGAGCCGGCCTTTTTTGCGCCACAGCTCGAAGAACACCTCCTGGGCAAGGTCTTCCACCAGGTTACTGTCGGGAATTATTTTATAGACCACCTTGCAAAGGAAACTGTAGTAAGCCCTGAAGATCAGGCTGATTGCCTGTTCCTCATCTTTCTCCAGCAGTTCCAGGAGCTCGTTATCGGTGTATTCTTTTTGCAAGGGGATTTGCTTTTTGGACAGGGCATGCCATCTCTTCGATCCCTTATTTCCCAGCTAATTTAACATTTCCTGATCATATATTCCAAAACCGTGAGGGAAGCCAAAGTACGGGTTTCTCACCGGCACCTTGAAACAATCGCCCATCCTCATTGCCAATATCGAAATATTAGCAACGATCTTTTGAAAAAACAAGAATAAAAAAATACCTTAACGCTTCTTTTGACGCCATTCTGTGGATAAAACTATTCAATCTACAGAAAATCAACAACTTACAAGGAAACTCACGCCCAAAAACAGAAGAACCCCCTTCTTCATGGGGCCTCGTTCTGTTTGCCGGGTAAAAAAGCTAACAATTGACCATTATGAAAAGGCCTTTACTTTTGCTTTTTGCAAGCCTGCTGACACCGTTCTGTGTTTTTGCCGAACAGGCTCCCCAGGGATGGGACCAGCGCATCAACGAAGCGGTGCAACCCATAACCGACGCTGTTGCCGGCACCATATTCTATGCCATACAACTGGGGGATTCCGCTTCCACGGCCATGCCTCTGGTGATCATCATGCTGCTCACGGCGGCCACCATCTTCACCATTTACTTCCGCTTCGTTCAGTTTCGCCGGTTCAAGCTGGCCATCGATACCGTCCGGGGAAAATATTCCGACCCTAATGATGAAGGAGAAGTTTCTCACTTTCAGGCCCTGACTGCCGCCCTCTCCGGCACGGTTGGCCTGGGCAACATCGCCGGGGTGGCCATCGCCATTTCTCTGGGCGGGCCGGGCGCAACTTTCTGGATGGTGCTGGCGGGCCTGCTGGGTATGGCGTCCAAGTTTACCGAATGCACTCTCGGAGTAAAATACCGGGATGTGGGCCCCGACGGCACCGTCTATGGCGGCCCTATGTATTACCTGACCAAAGGGCTGGCGGAAAAAGGAATGCCCGGATTCGGCAAGTTCCTCGCCGTGTTTTTTTCCATCATGTGTATCGGTGGTTCTTTCGGCGGGGGCAATATGTTCCAGGCCAATCAGGCCGCCCAGCAGTTCAATGATATGATCGGCGCCACCTCCGGCTCAGCCGGGCTGGTATTCGGCTTCTTTATGGCCGTCCTGGTGGCCATCGTCATCATTGGCGGGATCAAGCGGATCGGTTCGGTCACAGAAAAGGTAGTACCTTTCATGTGCGGCATTTATGTGCTGGCCGCTCTGGTCATCATCTTTGCCCATCCTACGCATATCCCTCACGCTTTTTCCCTGATCATTTCCGGGGCATTTTCCCCGGAAGGAGTGGCCGGCGGCCTGGTCGGCGTGCTGGTTCAGGGTTTTCGCCGGGCTGCCTTTTCCAACGAGGCCGGTGTGGGTTCCGCCGCTATCGCCCACTCGGCAGTGCGTACGGAAAACCCCGCCAGTGAAGGCATTGTAGCTTTGCTGGAACCTTTTATCGATACGGTCGTCGTTTGTACCATGACGGCCATGGTGATCATCATCACCGGTTTCTACGAAAACCCGGAAGGGACTATGAGCGGGGTGGACCTCACCTCTGAGGCCTTCGGGTCCATCATTCCCTGGTTCCCTTATGTTCTAACCCTCGCCGTAGTGCTCTTTGCCTTTTCCACCATGCTCTCGTGGTCGTACTACGGCCTGCAGAGCTGGATGTTCCTGTTCGGAAGAAGCAAACTGGCAGATTATACCTACAAGATCCTGTTCTGTATTTTCGTCATTCTGGGTTCTGCCGCCAGCCTGACAGCGGTGACCGACTTTTCAGACGCTATGATCTTCGCCATGGCCATACCCAACCTGACAGGCCTGCTCATTCTTCTGCCCAGAGTCCGGGAGGAAGTGAATAAGTATGTTCGGAAGATCGAGACAGGAGAAATTAAAACCGTTAAATAAACCCCACCCTAATCCCTGACAAGTTTGCCCCGGATTTTTTCTCCGGCAACTTGTCAGGGTTCCAATGGGCCGGACAGCGGCTTCAGGCCCGGCTCCACCCACTGCCCTCTGGCCCTGGCAGACAGGAGAACTTCTTTAGTATAATACTGAAAAGGCAGGTTTTTATCAGAATAAGGACTGTTGAGAAGAGCCTGGCGGACAGAGTCATATCTCCTGCTCCGGCCATATTGGTGAACGAACAGTGACAGGACCCGCATCCAGAAGACGGTCAGTGTCTCATGGTAACCGCCATCCGGCGTATTCTCTCCCCCGGCCGCCAGGTTATACACGATTATTCCTGGGCGGATCTTGCAAAGCGCTATATCCAGGCCGTATTCCAGAATGTACCACAACCCCACGGAAAGGTGGGCTTCATGGGTCCAGGCAGCCGGGGGGAGCGCATTTGTTTCAAATGCATCTACAAACTGGCGAATATCCATCTGGCGATTGCGGTTCTCAAACTCCTCGGGCAGTAGGGAAAAGGCAAGAGTGTGCTCCATCCTTCCTTCGTTGTTGAAACGGCGGCGCAGGAAACCCTCCCGCCGGAAACCGAAATTCTGCAATATCCGGATCGATGCTTTATTGTCC
Source organism: Lewinellaceae bacterium (assembly GCA_020636315.1). GTDB lineage: Bacteria > Bacteroidota > Bacteroidia > Chitinophagales > Saprospiraceae > JACJXW01. The sequence continues at coordinate 33,222 of JACJYA010000018.1, read as the reverse complement.
GGAACGACAAAAGCCTCGACTCGCTGCAGTTTCATTTCCCTGAAACCGAGCTGAAGGACACGTTCCAGAGCTTCTGTCATCAGGCCCTTTCCCCGGTAGGATTCCTCCCATATTCCGTAGCCCGTTTCGGCATATTTATTGCGCACCCACCAGCTGTGAAAACTGCAGTCGCCGATCAGCCCCCTGGTTTTTGGGTCTATCAGGAGCCAGGTGCGGAACGACAGGCGGGTGTTATCCACAAAATTAAGCCAGTACCGGTCTCTGATGGCCTGAAAATCCTGCTCAGAACCACAACCCAGCATGTGAAAGATCTCCGGCCCGGTGTGGTTGTTGAACAAGTGCCTGACCACCTGCGGGTTGAGTTCCCGAAGAATAAGGCGCGGAGTCCGTATTTCTGAAAAGGAAAGTGGCATGGCATTCTGCTTTGAAAAGAACAAATTTAGCCCGGGTATTTTACTATGGTTTTAGCCTGCCGGGCCAAAGGTTGAGGCTTTTATTCATCCAGGGCGCTTTCATCCGGAATTGCAGAAAATAAATGGCCAGGGCGATCCCTACGCCCAGAACCGCCCCAAGATAAACATCCTTAAAGAAGTGCTGCACCAAATAAACCCGGGAAATACCAACCAGCAGGGCCATGACAAAAAGGGCAAGGCCGGCGCCTCCCTTACGGGGAAGGCAAAAAGCGAGGAAAGCATACAGGGCAAAAGCCGACATAGTATGCCCGGATGGGAAACTATTGGTTCCGCCGTTCAGCACCACCCCATCCACCGGGTTGATCTGGTCAAAGATTCCCATTTTGCGAAAGAGAAGATAGGGGCGGTCATGTTTAAACAGTTCCTTAAATAAAAAGCTTGTCAATCCAACGCTGAGCCCCAGCAAAGGAAGGGTAGCCACGTACCGAAAACTCACAAAAAGCAGAATACCCAGAGTCAGAAAATAGGCTGCTGCCTCTCCCATTCTGGTAAAATAGCGGAAGAACAGGTCCGCCCAGTGGCTGCGGTGGTTGCTGAAGAAAAAAATAGCATCTCCGGTGTGGGAAAAGGCCAGGAAGAGGGCGCCAAGCAGCAGGAATAGCCCAAATGGAAAGAAAAACCATTTGTTTTCAATGAAGACTTCTTTCAGGGAAAGGGCCCTTCTCATTTTTTCTTGCGTTTAAAGACCCTGTTAAAAATGGCAAAAAGGCGGTCGGGATTGACCAGCTTGCTGTCATTCATCGCCTTGACCGTAAGTAAAAGGCCGATGGGAAAAAGCACGCTGCAGGGTATCCAGGCGGCCATTGCCGCCGGCAGCACAAAGGTCTCTGCGATCTTGCGACAGAAAATGGTCAGTACAATAAATAACATAAAAAAAATGATGGAAATGAGAATGGGGTACCCAAACCCACCTTTCCGCACGATGGCCCCCATCGGAGCACCGATGAAGAGGAAGATAAAACAAATAACGGCCATGCTGTACTTGGTGTGCAGCTCGTAAATGTGCTTGACCCGGGATTCCATCAGCCGGTCCAGCGAACGCATGGCCGATTCGGAATGTGCGTGGATGCTGCGCACGAAAGACCGCGCCTTGTTGCGCAGCCTCCGCTGGTCGGCCTCTTTGAATAGCTCATAGAAATGATGGTATTCTGTCAGTGGTTTATCGATGTCCTGCTTTATGGGGTTGCCTTCGAACGTCCGGTGCGTAGAAGTAACCACAGGCCGGGGAGCATTTCCGGGCAACTTTATCTGTTCGGCAGTGGCGGCAGGAGCCACCACGGGTACTTCGCTTTCAGAACCAGGCGCCTGAGCTGTTGAATCTTTCTGTTCCTCTTCTTCATCCTGAGAGGGGGCTCCCTCATCATCATCCTCATCCGGGCTGCTCAGATACGTGGAATCCACCTCCATAAAAGAGAAAAAGTTGGCCACCTGATTGGACATGCTGGTGCGGCGGCGGTCGATCTTCATTGTCAGCGAGTCAACTGCTTCTTTCAACTGGCCACTGGTCAGCATGCTCCGGTTGGATTTGAAAAGCTCCTCATTGGTCCGGTTCAGCTGAAACTCGCCCAGGTCAAAAACCTTGTTCCAACTGCTGAAGTTCGTGCGCACAAAAGGGAAGGAACGGTTGGCATTGGCAGCAGAGGGTTCCGTCTCCATATACTGGTGGCCATTGTGCAGGTTCATCACAAAATACCCCCCGTCTTCGGTCGCGTACATCTCCCCGCTTTCAGCCATGATCTGGCTGAGGCGGCCTTTCGATGCATCGGTATGATCGTAGATCAGTACATCTTCAATGTGCTTCCCATCCGGCTCCTTCTTGCCGATATGAATGGCGTAACCATCAAAGTCATCATTGAAAACACCCGCATCGAGCCGAAGGGCCGGCTTTTGCCGCTGAATGTCATACATCCGGGAGCCAAACTTCAGGTTGGCCACCGGAATGAGGTTGTTGGAACAGAAAAAAGAAAAAACCATGGCGCCGGCAGCGAAAAACATCATCGGGCGCATGATCCGCCACAGAGAGACTCCCGCGGATTTAAAACTCGACAATTCATACCGCTCCGCCAGGTTGCCCAGCACCATGACCGAAGAAATGAGTACCGCCAGCGGCAGGGCCATAGGAATGAGGGAAACACATTTATAGGCCAGCAACTCCATGATCAGGAAAAAACCCAGCCCTTTGCCGGCAATATCGTCGATGTACAGCCACAACACCTGCATGACCAGCACGAACATAGCGATCATGAAGGTCACCAGAAAAGGTGGGAAAAAACTGCTGATCATCAGACGATCCAACTGCTTCATAGGCCTTTTTTATGGGACGGTTTCCCAGATTGTTTGCGCCAAAGATAGGCTGAAATTATTATACACCTAAAGAATAGGCGGGGTTTAGCAGGCCGTTCACTTTTTGGGGCCGAAACCTCCGGCTTCAGATAACAAGAAGGACGTTCCCAAAAAAATCTCACTTTTTTTTCAAAGGGCTGTAACTTTATCTTTTCTGGGCCGTCACCCTTGTGAAACCCGATAAGAAAAGACTCAAAGTTAAGAGATCACCTGAATTTCCGACATCGATTCATGAACCTCGAATACTTTAAACAAAACATATTACCCATCAAGAACAGGCTTTACCGGATGGCGCTGCGCATTACCGCCAACCCGGCCGAAGCAGAAGACGTCGTTCAGGAGGTCTTCATCAAAGTATGGGAACAACGCCTGGAGATGGGCGATGTCCGGAATATTGAGGCCTGGTGTATGCAGATGACTAAAAACCGGGCTATCGATAAAAAAAGGCTGCGCTTCAACCAGTCGGAAGGCCTCGACAAGGCATACGGCCTGAGCAGCAGCGACCACGACCCCGGCAGGCAGGCCGAACTCAACGACGCCGTCGGCCAGGTGAAAGTGCTGATGGCCGAACTGCCCGACAACCAGAAGGCCGCTATGCAATTGCGCGACATCGAGGGCATGAGCTACCAGGAGATCAGCGAAACCCTGGCCATGCCGCTCAACCAGGTAAAGACCAACATTTTCAGAGCAAGAAAGCACATTCGTTCGAAACTAATGCAATTATGGACTATAAAGTAATGGAACAACTGCTGGAAAAATACTTCGAAGGGGAAACTTCCCTGAAGGAGGAAAGCCGCCTAAGGGCGTACTTCCAGCGCGATGATGTGCCGGAAAACCTGCGGCCCTATCAGCCTCTGTTCCGGCACCTGGCCAAAGAGCAATCCCACGAACTGGACGCCGGCTTCGACCGGAAGTTGCTCCGGCAATTGGAAACAACCATGCCACAGGCAAAAGTTCGCTACCTGTCCGCTCGTTCCTGGATGATGCGCATCGCCGCCGCCGTAGTGATCGGCCTGGGCCTGTGGTGGGCCTATATCTCCCAGAATATCTCATCCACCAACCAACAGGCCGGGATCGACTGGTCGAAGTACGAGGTGAAATCCACCGATGAGGCCTTCCGCCTTACGAGCACCGCTTTGCTGAAGGCCAGCAGCGAACTCAACCAGGGGGCTTCCACCGCCGCCCATGAGATGGATAAGCTGAAGAAGGTGGGGAGGTTTTTTAAATAATGCATTCATTAATGATCACTCGATAAAAAATGAAAATCATGAAAAGTTTTAAGTTCATTGTTATTGCCCTTCTGATGGGCGTCGTTTCTTCAGCATACGCTCAAACTGCCAACGTAAATGCTATTGACAAGTACTTTCAGAAGTACGTCGAGGACGACCGTTTTACCGTTGTTTACATCAGCTCCAAACTGCTGAAGATGTTCGGCAAACTGGATATTGAGAACATGGAAATGGACGACGCAGAGACCAAGGCCATCATCAACCTGGCCAGCGACCTGGAAGGCATCCGCATCCTGGTGGCGGAAGAAAATGCCGGCGGATTTTACAAAGAAGCCAAATCCAAGATCAACACCAAGGAATACGAAGTATTGATGACGGTGCGCGACAAAGATGAGACCAACGTTGACTTCCTCATCAAGGATGACGGCAACAAGATGATCAACGAGCTGCTGTTGCTGGTTGGTGGGGAAGACGAGTTCGTACTGATGAGCTTCGTCGGCAAAATTGACCTGGACAAAGTCTCCGAACTCATCAACGAATTTGACGACAGCAAGGAAGTCCCCGGCGAAGAACAGAAGCAGTAAGTAAGCAAACCTGTATTCCCAATCGTGAAACCTTAAGAATCATGCGTTGCTCAATAACAATCCTCGCAATCCTGGCGGTAGGCCTCATGTCCTGCGGTTCGCCGAAAACCACGGCCCAGTTTTACCACACTCACAAGCACAAGGAAGGAGTTACCAACTTCAAGGTGCCGGGCTGGCTGATCTGGGTAGGTGGCGGCATCGCCCAGGGCTTCGTATCCGAACCGGATGCCAGGGCGGCACTGAAGCTGGCCCGCAAGGTCAAAAAACTGCGCCTTATGGTTGCCGAAGATTACAACCCGATCACCACCGCCGAAGTGAATGATTTCATCAGCAACATCCGAAGCAATGGCTTTGACGACCTGATCTATGTAAAGGACGCCGAATCGACGGTCCATATCCTTTCCAGGGAGAAAAAGGACAAGCTCCGCAACCTGGTCATCCTGGTTACCGACGAGGAAGAGTTTGTCTTCATGGACATGAAGTCCCGCCTAAAATACGAGGACCTCTCCGAATTTGTCAACACCATTCTCAGTGGCAAAGAACCGGAACCGGAAGAACAACCGGCGGAAGGCGAAGAATCGGAACCCATCGTGGCGAAGAAGATACCGCAGGCGTAGTGAGTTGGTGATTCGGGAATCGCTGATCCGGGAATCGTTGAGCCGGGTTTTCAAATCACAGTTGCGCGAATTACATCCGGCTCGAAGAGACGGGACACGAATCCACGAATCCACGAATCCACGAAAACTCTTGTAAGCAAATCACCACCCGACAACACCTTATCATTTAGTACATTCAAAACACGAAATATGAGAACTTTCATTTTGTCGGCCCTGCTGGCATTAGGGCCCCTGTTTGCCTTTGCCCAACCCAGGCCCATCGCCAGATTCTATGACAAGTATAAGCAGTTTGAGAACGTCACCGACGTTAAGCTGCAGGGATGGCTGCTGGAGGTAGCCACCAGCTTTGCCGAAGAGGACGAAGACGCCAGAAAACTCCTCGACAAGATCACCTACCTGCGCGTGCTGGTCATGGATGAAGGCAACCTCGTCAGCCCCGGGGAATACAAAAGCCTGCTGCGGGACATCCGCCAGAGCTCCTTTGAAGAACTTTTCAAGGTGAAAGAAGGCCAGGAAGACATCAGTTTCTTCATCCGCGAAAAGGGAGACACCATAACCGATGTGCTCCTCCTGGTCAACGGTGAAGACGACTTCGTCCTGCTCAGCCTTGAAGGCCTGTTCAAATTCAGCGACCTCCACAACCTGAATATCGATGTGGACGGGGCCGAACACTTCGAAAAGATCCCGGAGAAGAAGGGGGATGTGCCGAGGGCGTAGGTTGCTTGCTACAGCCTTGGGGATTCGTGAAATCGTTAAGTCGTGGAATCGTAGATTCGGCAGCTCGGCCAACGGAATACGAATACACGAATACACGATTCCAACGAATCACAAAGCAAGATTGTTATTATAGTAAAGTATGATTCTGGATTGCACCGCCCCGGCTTCGGCCGAGGGCGGTTTTTATTTAGGCACACTTTAAATTCGTTTAGTTCAAGAGTAATAGAACTAAATTTTCTGCTTACCTTTACCGAAAAACCAATATGCCCAAACAGGACCAGCCCGCCCCGGAAGCCCACCTCGAAGCCAAGGTGGAACAACTCGGGATTGCTTTCGAAAAGCTCGGTATGTCTCCCATCAATGCCCGGGTGATGGGCTTTCTGTTGCTCGCCGAACCACCCTATAAGGACTTTTACGAGATCCGGGATTTTCTCGGGGCCAGCAAAAGTTCCATCAGCCTTGCCCTCAACCACCTGATGAACCAGGGCATCATCGATTACCTCACTTTCCGCGGCGACCGCCGCCGTTATTTCCGCATCAATACCGACAACTGGCTGCAAAAACTCAAGCAACAAACCCTGGAGACAGGGAGCATGCGCCTGCTGCTGGAAGAGGTGCTCGAAGCACGCACGGCAAGCGAATATCCCGAGTTCGGCGAAGGCCTGCAGGAGATCGTCGAATTTCAGGAGTTCATTGCACAGGGTATTGAATTGATGGTACGGAAGTGGGAGGAGAGAGGGGTATGAGGGTTTATTAACCGCATTTTCACCTGGCTTTCAATATGGAGTGTATAGATGCATTGGTTTCGGGTATCTTGCTGCCTTTCCGAATCCAAGGTTTTCCGAATTCAGACATTTGGGAAGCGGTGGGCGCTTTGCGCTTCGAAGTAGAAGACAACCAATGGCAGGAAAAATTAAAATTGCTGGCCAAACATGCCAAAGGCATCCTTCTGATGCCGGCTTTGTCCGAAGGGACGTTATGGGAAGTTGGCTACCTCATGAATCACCCTCAGCTCCTGAAAAAGGCCATCTTCCTGATGCCACCCAAACCAGAATCGCTGAGAGCTAAACTAAAGGTAAAACCATCACTGCTGGAGGAGGAATGGGCACTTCTCCTTAACGCATTCAGGGCCGAAGGCTCCAATTTCCCGGCCTACAACAAAAATGGCATGCTCTTTACCCTGAATTCCCAGGGCAATGTTCATCAAAAGGCTTCTCCTAATTGGTCCCGTCCTTCTGAAATGGGCCGTGCAATAATCAGGTTGCTTGACTGAAAAAGCGAAAAACCAAGGAAAAAAATGCCTTCCCCTTTATCACATAGCCCCGAGGTGTAGGTACAGGGCAAAAAAAAGCCTTTAACGAACGTTATATTTATAATCATTACTTTTATAACAATTACAAAAATAACGATCTCTTCAGCCGGACGTTCCAAAACGCCCTATGATATGCGCAAATGCACATTTTTCCCTATGTTTAAGGCAAAAAAATGAAGCCGTTACTCCCCCTCGCCCTCCTGTTATTCGCAGTAACCCTATTTGCCCAAACCGATCACCCTCCCGCCACGCCGGCGGCGGAACGCATCGCCAGCTATCAGCAGCGACAGGCACTGGCGGAGCGGTCCATCGTCAACGCCATCGAATTCCGCAACGTGGGGCCCACCATCATGAGCGGCCGGGTGGCCGACCTGGATGTCTGGGAAGAAGACCCCACCCACTTCTACGTGGCCTACGCGTCCGGCGGCTTGTGGAAAACGGAGAACAATGGCACTTCTTTTGAGCCCCTGTTCGACCACGAAATGGTGATGACCATCGGCGACATCGCCGTGGACTGGAAAAAAAACATCATCTGGGTGGGTACCGGCGAGGTCAATTCAAGCCGTTCTTCCTACGCAGGGGTGGGCATCTATAAAAGCACTGACGGCGGTATGAACTGGCAGCATCTCGGCCTGCCGGAAACCCACCACATCGGGCGCATCATTCTACATCCTGACAACCCGGATATTGCCTGGGTAGCCGCCCTGGGGCATCTTTACTCCCCAAACGAAGAGCGGGGCATCTATAAGACCACTGACGGCGGACAGAGCTGGGAAAAGACCCTTTACGTCAACGAAAATACAGGCGGCATCGACCTGATCATGGACCCCGATGACGCCAATACCCTCTACGCCGCCACCTGGGAACGCGAACGCCGCGCCTGGAACTTCATAGAATCGGGCCCGGGTTCGGCCATCTACAAGAGCACCGATGAGGGCGCCACCTGGACGAACATCAGCAACCAGGGAGGCTTCCCCTCCGGCGAATTTACCGGCCGCATCGGCCTGGACCTTATCAAACAGGACGGAAAAACCATCCTCTATGCCGCTATTGACAACTACGAACGATATAAAAAAGAAGAGGAGGAAGGCCAACTCACCAAGGACGAACTGCGCGGCATGAGCAAAGAGGATTTCCTGAAGCTGGAAGCCTACCTCATCAAGGATTACCTTCAGCGCTTCGGCTTCCCGGGCCGATACGACGTAAAGAAAGTCCGTGAAATGGTGGAAAGCGGCGAGATCCTGCCCAAAGCGCTGGTGGAATACGTAGAAGATGCCAACTCCCTGCTCGTGGATTCTCCGGTTTACGGCCTGGAGGTCTATCGCAGCACGGACGGCGGCCTCTGGGAAAAGGCCCACGAAAAGGTGATCGAGCGGGTTTACAACACCTATGGCTACTATTTCGGCCAGATCCGGGTGGCGCCGTATGACGCCAACAAACTCTTCACCATGGGGGTACCCATCCTGCGCTCAGATGACGGTGGAAAAACCTGGGAGAGCATCAACGGCGATAACGTACATCCAGACCACCATGCCCTCTGGATCGACCCCAACCGGCCCGGCCACCTCATTCTGGGCAACGATGGCGGCGTCAATATCTCCTACGACGACGGCAAAACCTGGATCAAATGCAACACTCCCGCCGTAGGCCAGTTCTATAGCATAGCCGTCGATATGGCAGAGCCCTACCGCGTTTACGGAGGCTTGCAGGACAATGGCGTCTGGATGGGGCCCAGCACCTACAAGGCCAGCACCGGCTGGCATGATTCCGGCCGCTACCCCTACCGCTCCCTGCAGGGAGGCGATGGCATGCAGGTGGCCATCGACCCCCGCGATAACGAAACCGTTTACACCGGCTACCAGTTCGGCAACTACTTCCGCATCGACACTCATACCGATAAACGAGAGTACATCACCCCCAAACCGGACCTTGGCGAGCGCCCTTACCGCTGGAACTGGCAGGCGCCCATCCACCTCTCCGTTCACAACCCCGATATCCTTTACATGGGCGCCAACAAACTGCTCCGCTCCCTCAACCAGGGCAAGGATTTCGAGGAGATATCCGGCGACCTGACCAAAGGCGGAAAGAAAGGTGACGTCCCCTTCGGAACGCTTAGCACCATCCATGAGTCCCCCTTACAGTTCGGCCTGCTCTATACCGGCTCAGACGACGGCCTGCTGCACATCAGCCATGACGGAGGCTACAGCTGGCAGAACATCAGCGCCGGCCTGCCCGAAAACCTCTGGGTAAGCCGCGTGCAGGCCTCCGCTCACGAGAAAGGGCGTGTTTACGCTGCTCTTAATGGCTACCGTTGGGATGACTTCACGCCATACCTCTATGTTTCCGAGGACTATGGGCAAAACTGGAATGCCATCGGCACCGATCTTCCCCTGGAGCCCATCAACGTCATCAGGGAGGACCCGGAAAACCCGGACATCCTCTACGTCGGCACCGACAACGCCCTCTACGCCTCTCTCGACCAGGGCGCCACCTTCATGCAGCTCAACAACCAGTTGCCCGCCGTTGCCGTTCACGACCTCGTCATCCACCCCCGTGAAAAGGATCTGGTAGTAGGCACCCACGGGCGGTCAATCTACATCGCCAGTGTCAAAGAACTGCAGCAACTTACCGATGAAATTCTGGTGAAAAACCTGCACCCCTTCTCCCCCTCTCCGATCCGCTACAGCTCCCGCTGGGGCAATACGGACTCCTGGTGGAAGCCGGACCCGCCGGAGGTGAAGCTGCCGGTTTATGCCAACAGCGCCGGAAAGGCCAAAATAACGCTCTATGCCGGAGAGGATCTGCTGCTCCGCACCTTCGAGGCAGATTGTGTAAAAGGCCTGAATTATTTTTCTTATGATTTAATTATTGCTGAGAAAAACCTGGCGGAGTATAATAAATGGCTGAACAAAGACCGGAAAGAAGAGGAAAAACCGGCAAATGTGAAGGCGGCCGATGACGGCAAGGTGTATATCTACAAGGGCAAGTACAAGGTAGTGGTAGAGAAAGGCGGAGAGAAAGTGGAAATGGAGTTGGAGGTGAAGTGATCCGGACATGGGGTTGTGAAGAAAGCCCCCGCCGCAGCTTAGAATACATAGGTACAGAAAACTATCCATCGAGATTCAAACCGAAAAAAAAGGCCTTTTTTTTCGATTTTAATCTCGAAAAATCATTATTTTCGTTTCAAAAACAATGATCAGCAGGCAGCTGGAAGATAAAATAAGGGACTGGATAGGCAAGGGGAAGGCCATCATTCTCATCGGCCCCCGCCAGGTAGGAAAAACAACCTTGGTTCGGCAGATCACCCAAAGCCTGGACAAGGACACGCTTTGGCTCACTGGCGACGACCCGGCTGCCCGCGCCATGCTGGAAAACATCTCTCTGGCAAGGTTAAAGACGGTTATTGGACGAAATGAAGTAGTAGTTGTGGATGAAGCTCAACGGTTCCATAATGTAGGACTCACATTGAAGCTGGTTACCGACCATTTGCCTGAAGTACTTCTACTGGTAACTGGCTCCTCATCTCTTGACCTGGCGGCGGAAACGAAGGAAAGCCTGGTGGGCAGGAAATTTGAATACCGGCTTTTCCCACTCTCCTTCGTGGAAATGAGCGCCCACCATGGTTATCTTACAGAAAGATCCCTGCTGGAGCACCGAATCGTTTACGGTTATTATCCCGAAGTTGTAAAAAACGAACCGCCGCTGGCTCAAAGGATACTCAACGAACTTTCTGAAGGGCTGATGTATAAAGACCTGCTCGCCCTGGACCAGCTGAAAAAACCTTCCTTATTGGTAAAGCTGCTACAGGCGCTTGCCCTTCAGTTGGGCAGTGAGGTAAGCTACAACGAGGTGGCCCAGCTCATCGGCGCCGACCCACAGACTGTAGAACGCTATATAGACTTGCTCGAACAGTCATTCGTCCTGTTCCGCCTGCCTTCCCTGAGCCGGAACGCCCGTAACGAAATAAAAAAAGGTAGAAAGGTTTACTTTTACGATAACGGTATTCGCAATTCGATTATAAGTAATTTTAACCCGCTGGCCCTTCGCCAGGATACCGGCGCCCTTTGGGAGAATTTCCTCCTGGCGGAGCGCTTCAAACGCAATACTTATAACGATTATTTCTGCAACACCTATTTCTGGAGAACCACCACCCAGCAGGAGATTGATTATATTGAAGAGTACGGTGGCAAATTCCACGCTTTTGAATTCAAATGGCAGCCCCGCAAGCAGGCCCGGTTTCCAAAAGCATTCTTACAGGCCTATCCGGATAGCGAAACACAGCGCATCGACAACAGCAATTTTGAGGCGTTTGTGGGGATGGAAATGATGTAATTCCTGCCCTATCAGAGATGCTACAAATGGCTGGAAATGATTTGTTACGAGCTGTGCTCTTACGCAGAACAATGGCTAAGCGCTCCTGTCCCTGCCATTCCTCCATTATTCCTATATTACCCGAAAACCAGAACTTCAAAACCATGAAAGCCTCTCCCCTGCTCTCCGCCTGCCTCCTGCTCCTCTGGGCCTGCACTGCCCAACCCACATCGGAGCATCAGCACACCAATGCCCTCATCCACGAGAGCAGCCCCTACCTGCTGCAGCACGCCCACAACCCTGTCGATTGGCATCCCTGGGGGGAAGAAGCGCTGAAAAAGGCGCAGCAGGAAGACAAGCTCCTGATCATCAGCATCGGCTACTCGGCCTGCCACTGGTGCCATGTGATGGAGGAAGAATCCTTTGAAGACACCACCATCGCCCGCATTATGAACGAAAACTTCATTCCCATTAAGATAGACCGGGAGGAGCGGCCGGATGTGGACGACGTCTATATGACGGCCTGCCAGATGGCCTCGGACGGTAGCTGCGGCTGGCCCCTCAACGCCTTCGCCATGCCCGACGGGCGGCCGGTATGGGCCGGCACCTACTACCCCAAAGGACAATGGAAGAACATCCTGAATTACTTCATCGAGCTTTATGAGAAAGACTGGGAAAAGCTGGATGACTATGCCGACCGGCTGACGGAAGGTATACAACTGGATGCCCGGCCCCGGCCGCCGGCAGAGGAAGAGGCCTTGTTTACGGCAGAGGAACTGGCCGGCGTTGTGGATAACTTCCTCACCGGCATCGACTTTAAAAAAGGGGGACAACTCGGCGCACCCAAATTTCCCACGCCCCGCAATTACGAATTCCTCCTGCAGTATCACCACCTCACCAGCAATGAAAAAGCGCTGGAGGCTGTAACCGTTACGCTGGACAACATGGCCAATGGCGGCATCTACGACCACCTGGGCGGCGGCTTCGCCCGCTACTCCACCGACGCCGAATGGAAGGCGCCGCATTTTGAGAAAATGCTCTACGACAACGCCCAGTTGGTGAGCCTCTACAGCAAAGCCTGGCAGGTTACTAAGAAGGAGCAGTATCGGGAAGTGGTGTTCGAAACACTGGATTTTATCGGGCGGGAGATGACCGCCCCGGAAGGAGCCTTCTACTCTTCTCTCGATGCCGACAGCGAAGGAAAGGAAGGAAGGTTCTACACCTGGCAAAAGTCAGAGATCGACTCCATCCTGGCCGATGAACGATTGAGCGCCGTCTTCTGCGATTTCTACCAGGTAAAAACCAGGGGCAATTGGGAGCGAACTAATATTTTATACCGGAAAGAAAATAATGAGAAAATCCTAACTGAGTATAATATATCTTTGAATGAATTACAACAATTGCTTCGCATTGCCCGGCAAAAGTTGTTCGAGTCCAGAAGCCACCGCATCCGCCCCGGGCTGGACGACAAGGCCCTCACCAGTTGGAATGCCCTGATGCTACAGGCCTACCTGGATGCTTACCGGGCGTTTCGCAAACCAACCTTCCTGGCCAGCGCCCTGAAAAACGGCCGTTTCATTGTAGCAAACATGCTGGAGAGAGACGGCCGGCTGGCCCGCAATTACAAGGACGGCAGGGCTTCCATCAATGCATTTCTGGATGATTACGCCTTTACCATCCACGCCTTTATCTCTCTCTATGAAATCACCTTCGACGAAACGTGGCTCCGGCGGGCGGAAAGCCTCACCCAATATGTGCTCACCCATTTCCGGGATGAAGAAACCGGCTTCTTTTTCTACACCTCCGGCCTCGACCCGCCCCTCATTGCCCGCAAGATGGAAACAGAGGATAATGTGATCCCATCTTCCAACTCGGCCATGGCGCGGGCGCTTCACCGGCTGGGCACCCTGCTTTACAACAGGGAATACCTGGAGCCCGCCACCCGAATGCTCGGCTCCATGGCTTCCCGCTTCACCGCCACCGCTCAGCCTCATTTCTTCTCCAACTGGTGCTCTCTGTACGCCGAAGAAGCCTTCCCCTACTACGAAATAGCCATCGTCGGCCCCGGTTTTCCCGAATTACGGGACGGCCTGATCGCCCACTACCTGCCCAATGCCGTTTTCCTCGGCGGCCCGGATGAGGGCGGCCTTGAATTGTTGAAAGGTAAGCTACAGGAGGGTGAGACATTCGTTTATGTGTGCAGGAATAATGTGTGTAAGTTGCCGGTGAGAAGCGTGGAGGAGGCGGTTTCGTTGATTTTTACCCGGCTGAGGTACGAAGACGGGCGTTGATTCGGGCCCGTCTCTGGCGAGCCGGGTAAAATTCGGGATTTGTGATTCGGGATTTGTGATTGGGGATTCGGGATCGTTGAAGAAATTATTTAGACAAAATGAGAAAACTTAAATTCACAAAAGAGTTAATATACTGTAAATCAAAAACTTAACGAATAGCCTACCTCCAACGACAAAAAGGAAAGGAATAAATATACCCCCGATTACACGACTCCCGACTCCCGACTCACGGCCTCCCCCCAGCCCCCCCATACTTCTCCATCCATCCCATCACCGCCTGTACCTTAGCCAGCATCTGGCTGGGGCGGCGGGCGATGCCATGGGACGCGTTGGGAAAGCGCACCAGAGCCGTATCTATGCCCCGCAACTTCAGGGCGCGGTAGAACTGTTCCGCTTCCGAAAGGGGGGTGCGGTAGTCCTCATCGCCGACCAGGAGCATGGTGGGAGTGGTGACGTTCTCCACCAGAGAGATGGGCGATTGCCTGTAGTAGTGCTCGGGATCCTCCCAGGGTTTGGCGGGGAACCAGTTACGGCTCCAGTAGGCCACTCCATCTGCAGTGAGTATGTGGCTGAACCAGTTGATCACCGGCTTGGCGGCCACTGCCGCCTTAAAGCGGCTGGTCTTGCCGACGATCCAGGCGGTGAGCACGCCACCGCCGCTGCCGCCGGTGACGTACAATTTCTCTTCATCGATAAACCCTTTCTCAATCACGGCATCCACACAAGACATGAGGTCGTCGTAATCATTGCCCGGATAGTGGTGATGGATCAAATCGGCAAATTCCTCTCCGTAGCTGGTGCTGCCCCGGGGGTTGGTGTAAACCACCACGTAACCGCGGGAGGCATACAACTGGGCTTCCATTGAAAACACATCGCCGTAAGCGGCATAGGGGCCGCCGTGGATCTCCAGCATCATGGGGTATTTTTTCTCCGGGCTGAAACCAGGCGGATACATGATCCAGCCCTGAATGGAACGGCCGTCGAAGGAAGATCTCGTCCGAAAAGTTTCCACCTTGCCCGGCTCTTTTTGCAGGAACAGGGCTTTGTTGAAATGCGTCAATTGGCGAAGGTTACTCTGTCCAACCTTTCCGGTAGCCAACTCCGCGGGGCGGGAGGCATCACCCTGAGTGATGGCGAACCTGCCACCCGGGCCCACGGCAAACTCCCCACTGAGGTACGGCCGCCCGATAGGGCTGCCGGCCAGGTTCTGAACAACCTCTTCTACCCTGCCGTCCAGGGAAACGCGGCCTGCCCTGGCTTCCCCTTCATCGTTGTACTGAAACCAGAGGTAATCCCCTTCCGGGCTCCACTGCAGCTGGCCAACCGAGCGGTCCAGAGAAAGGGTGAGCACCTTTTTGTTGTCGAGATTTTCAACAGGTGCAAGATAAACCTCCATCTGGTTGTAGCCCTTCCTCTGGTCATCGAAGCCAAGCCAGGCCAGGCGCCTGCCATCCGGCGAAACAATGGGCTGAGTATCGGCCCCATTGTGATCGGTCAGTTGTTCCACCTGGCTGTTGGCGATAGTGAGGCGGTAGATCTCTGAGTTTCCGGGGTTTTCTATTCGTTCTTTTTCAGGGCGGCGGTTGGCGGAAAAATAGAGGCGCCGGCTGTCTTTTGACCACGAGAGAGGGCCTCCGTGGTTGAACGGCCCGTCTGTCAGCTTCACCGCACCTCCCCCACCCGAAGGCATAACAAAGATATGCGTATGCCCGGGGTCCAACTCTCCCTGCCCGTCGGCCCGGTAAACGAGTTCCTGGGTGTAAGTCGGCCCCGCCGCCCACTGGGCGCCTTCCGGTTTGTCTGGCATGGCGATAAAGCGATCGTCCTTTTCCGGCACAAACTGGGTGAAAGCCAGCCATTCGCCATCCGGCGACCAACTGAGGTTGGCGGGCCGTTGCTGAAATTCACCGATGGAGGATTGCTCCCCGCTCTCCATCCACCGCATCATTATGCGATGGGAACCCTGGTGGCTTGACACCCAGGCCAACTGCTTCCCATCGGGCGACCAAACCGGGTTGCCGTCACTTTCCGGCCCTTCGGCAAGCGCCCGCAGGCCGGAGCCGTCGAAACGGGAGATCCACAGGTTGGGATCCTGCCTGTCCGTCATAATGTCAAAGGTGTTCCGGACGAAGGCGACCGTCTCTCCGTCCGGAGAAATGGCCGGCTCGGAGACGTAGTTGAGCTTGAAGGCATCGAGCGGCTCGAGAACGGCTTTCTGGGCGTGTAAAGGGAGACTAAGGATGAGGTTGAAGCTGAGAATGGCCAACAAGGGAGCAATTGGGTATTTCATTGAGGGAGTGGTTGTTTCGGGATGAAGATAGGTTATTTTAAAATAACTCTCGTGCTAATGGGAAATTAGCGCCCGAGAGGGGAAGCTAAACCGCAAAGCCCTCCTCATCCATCACCTTACCATTCAGGCAGCGAATGATACGGGCGGGGAAATTCTCCAGGATGCGGTAGTCGTGAGTAGCGAAAAGAACGGCAGTGTTGTTGGTGTGGGACAGCTGGCGGAGCAACAGCAGGATGTCGTCGGATGTTTCCGGATCGAGGTTGCCGGTGGGCTCGTCGGCGATGATGAGTTCCGGGCGGTTGAGCAGGGCGCGGGCGATGACAACGCGTTGCTGTTCGCCCCCGGATAGCTGGTGGGGCATTTTCTTTTCCTGCCCTTTAAGATCCACCCGTTCCAGCACCTGGGCCATGCGTTCCTGTTTCTTCTTTTCGTCCTTCCAGTTGGTGGCATCGAGCACGAAGTGCAGATTCTCCTCAATAGTGCGGTCGGAGAGCAGGTTGAAATCCTGAAAAACGATGCCCAGCTTGCGGCGCAGCAGCGGAATGTTACGGCGGTTGAGGCCCGACAGGGAATATCCCGCCACCTCGCCCTTCCCCTCGGTGAGCGGCAAGGCTCCGTACAAGGTCTTGAGCAGGCTCGATTTCCCGCTGCCGGTCTTGCCGATCAGATAAACGAACTCCCCCTTATATATCTGCAGGTTGACCTTGCTGAGGATCAGGTGCTCCCGCTGATAGATATTAGCGTTGATGAGGCGGACGATCAGGTTCTCGTTCATTGCATTAGAGGGGTTTACCAGGGGCCAAAGGTAGGGATAATTTTTGTCTTAGGGAAAGTCCGTAACTTGGCGGAAAAAATGAAGTACGTCCTTGCCTTAGTTTTAGCAAGATGGAAGTGGAAGTGATCGTAAAGCGGAATGGGAAAAAAGAAGGCACCTACCCCATGCAAATCACCAAAACGGTAAACATCTTCGAAGGGGCAGTGCCCATTACCCAAAATGGCGCCTATGAGTTCGTCGTCACCGCCTTTGGCCCAGGGACGGGAAATACAGGGGTGGATAAGGTGAATTTTGTTGTGGAATAAGCATTCCGAGTAGAAGAGAGGCGGTTCTGGCCCGGTTTCTGATTTTGCGCATTACGGGCCACCTGAAGGTGGCTCGTCCGAAGGATCTCAATAATGACAGGTTTTTGACCAGTAACAAATAGGCAGAGGGAACAAACATTCCGTAACTTTGTCTCATAATAAGATTGTAACCAACACAACAATTCCTGCCCGGTTCCCTGGGAGGCGGGCGCTAAAAACCGGTAAAGATGAAAAAGATATATATCGTTGCCATCCTGATGATCGTGGCGGCCATTGCGCTGCTGACCACTGCCGCCGACGATATGAGCACCTACGCCACTTTTGCCCAGGCCAGCCACAGCGGAGGCCGGGTAAAGATCGCCGGCCAGTTGTCCAAGGATAAGGAAATGTATTACGACCCTGCCGAAGACCCCAATTATTTCAGTTTCTACATCAAAGACACCGAAGGGGAAGAGCGCAAGGTGGTGCTGCTGTCGGAAAAGCCTCAGGATTTTGAGCTGTCCGAACAGGTTGTACTGACCGGGCAGATGAAGGGAGAGGAATTCGTAGCCACCGACCTGCTCATGAAGTGCCCCTCCAAGTACAAGGATGAAGAAGTTTACATCAAGAGCGAAGGGAAGTAACCTAAAAAAGTTATGCAGGACATCCAATATGTAGGAGAACATCTCCTTCCGGGACAGGTGGGGCAGGCTGCCATTGTCGCCAGTTTTGTCGCCAGCCTCTTTGCCGGCGTTTCTTATTTTTTCGCCACTCAACGCCGCGATTCCTCCGAATACCAAGCCTGGCGGAATATGGGGCGGTGGGGTTTCCTCGTTCACGGGCTGAGCGTTTTTACCATCATCGGGGTGATATTCTACCTGATGGTAAACCAGTACTACGAGTACCAGTACGTTCAGGCGCATGTTTCCGAGGACCTGCCTTTCAAATACATTTTCTCCGCTTTCTGGGAAGGCCAGGAAGGGAGCTTCCTTTTGTGGATGTTCTGGCACGTAATCCTGGGCATGGTGCTGATGGCCACCGCCAGAAAATGGGAGGCCCCTACGCTCACCGTATTGTCCTTCATACAACTTTTCATCGCTTCCATGCTGCTGGGCATTTATGTCGGATTCGGCGACAGCCCCGCCCGGATCGGCAGCAACCCGTTGATGCTCCTGCGCGAGGTAGTTGATGCTCCCATCTTTGCCAAGGCGGATTACGCCGCCCAGCTCACCGGTTCAGGCCTCAACCCGCTTTTGCAGAACTACTGGATGACCATCCACCCTCCAACCCTGTTCCTGGGTTTTGCCTCCACCTCTATTCCTTTCTGCTACGCCATTGCCGGCCTGTGGAAGAAAGAGCACAAAGCCTGGTTGCAGCCCGCCCTGCGCTGGGCGCTGTTCAGCGGGGCCATCCTCGGGACCGGCATCCTGATGGGGGGCGCCTGGGCCTATGAAGCCCTGAGCTTCGGCGGCTACTGGGCCTGGGACCCGGTGGAAAACATGTCGCTGGTGCCGTGGCTGATCCTCATCGCCGGTATCCACACCAACCTCATCGCCCGCAGTACCGGCCATTCGGTGCGGAGCACGTACATCTACTACCTGCTGACCTTTGTATTCATCGTCTATTCCACTTTCCTGACCAGAAGTGGCGTGCTGGGCGACACGTCCGTCCACGCTTTCACCGAAATGGGGCTGGAATGGCAACTGGTTGGCTTTATCGTTTTTTCCCTGCTGCTGTCCGGCATACTGCTGGGCGTTCGCTTCAGGGGAATCCCTAGCCCGCAAAAAGAGGAGGCCACCGCTTCCAAGGAATTCTGGATGTTCATCGGCACGCTGGTGCTCCTTTTCTCCGCCCTGATCATTACGGCCTCCACCTCCCTGCCTGTTTACAACAAGGTCGCCCAGTACTTCAACCCGGGGTTCGAAGGCCATGTCATCACCGACCCGGAGCCTCATTACAACAAATACCAGCTGTGGATCGCCGTTTTCATCGGCATCCTTTCGGGTTTGGCCCAATACCTGCGTTACCGGGAAGTGAATTTTCAGAAATACGCCTCCAGGTTCGGCCTGCATACGGGCATAGCGCTGGTGGCCACAGCTGCATTGACTTACCTCACCACCCTCTGGATCGACGCCAAAGCGTGGCAATTCCTGGTGCTGCTGTTCTGCGGGATATTCACCATCGTCACCAACCTGGATTACCTCATCACCTTTATCCGCGGGAACCTGAAGATGGCCGGCTCCGCGTTTTCTCACATCGGCTTCGGCATAATGATCGTGGGCATTCTGGCCTCGGGGCTGAATAAACGCATCATTTCGAATAACCCCTTCGTCATGGACGGACTGATCGAAGGAGCGAGCAGGGAGGAACTGGCGCGCAACATCCTGCTGTTCAAAAATTCGCCCCTCATCATGGGCCCCTACGAGGTGACATACACCAATGACACCGTTGATACCTTCACCCGCACCTTCACCGTCAATTACAAGAGAAAGGACGAGAAAGGAAATGTGGTGGAAGAGTTCGACCTGCACCCCAATATCCTGTACGATAAGTCTTTCACCAAGATCTCCGCCTCCAATCCATCGACGAAACGGTACTGGGACCGCGATATCTTTACCCACATCGCCTCCCTGCCCCAGGTGGAGATCGATATGGATTACCGGCGCCAGCGGGAGGACAGCCTCAATTACCGGGTGCTTGAAGCCCCTATCGGCCGGCCCGTTGAACTGAAGGATACCGTACAGTTGAAAAATGTCGATACTTCTGTTGTCAAAACCTACATCCTTACCGTCGGGCGAATCAACCGCACGCCTACTCATCCGGATTACAAGCCCGAGGAAGGCGATATCGCCATTGGCGCCACCATCAAAGTAGAGCGTCAGGATGAGGACAGCATTTATATGGTTAACCCCGTTCTGGTGCTGCGCGGCCAGTTGCTGTACAGCTACCCCGAACAGATCAACGAGCTGAACGCCAAGGTGCGCCTCAATGAAGGCATCTTTGATGCGGTTTTGTCCCCGGAAACCAACCTGGACTATCAGCCCTTCACTTTCAAACAAGGCGACAAGATCGAATACAAAGGTTACCAGATCCAATTTGCCGGTTTCAACCGCAACCCGGAACACCCCAATTATGTACCCAGAGAAGATGACATCGCCGTCAGCGCCATGATCAGCGTCCTGGCGCCGAACGGGGAGTCCTACGTTGCCCAACCGGTCTATCTGATCCGTGACAACCGCCCTTTCAACCTGAAGGATGAAATCCCGGGGCCGGGCCTGCACTTCCGCTTTACGGGCATTGACCCGAGCACAGAAACGATAGAATTGCAGGTCGCCCAGTCCGACAAAAAAACAGAGGCCATCCCTATCGAGCTGGCAACCAATTCCCTGCGTTCCGATTACATCGTTCTGGAAGCCATTGAATTCCCTGGCATCAACCTCTTCTGGCTGGGTTCAACGCTCATGATGATCGGCCTGGCGGTGAGTATGGGGAGGAGGATTGGACAAGGTGTAAAAGTGTAAAGGTGGATAAGTGTAAACGAAAGCTCTCTCTTACACTTTTACACTCTTACACTTTCACACTTTCACACTAAATATGGGGTATCCAACAAGCATAACCCTCATCGGAGCCGGCAACGTCGGTTATCACCTGGGCAGGCGGCTGAAGGCCACTGGTATTGGGGTGGCGCAGGTATTCAGCCGGCAGGGAAGCAAGGCCAGAGAGCTGGCCGAAGCTGTGGGCGCACAACCCGTCACCCGTCTCGAAGAAGTGAGGCCCGCAGTTGGCCTCTACATCCTTGCCGTCAGTGACGACGCCATTGCCGAGGTAGCTAAAAAGCTGGTGCCTGTACTTGCCGGGGACAGCGCCGTGGTGCATACCTCCGGAGCCACTCCATCCGCTGTTTTGGCCCCTTTTTTCCCGAAACACGGCATTTTATACCCTTTGCAGACCTTCTCCCGGGAGCGGGAGCCCGATTTTCAGAGCATTCCCATTTGTATTTACAGCCCCGATGCCGGCCTGGAGGAGCAATTGTCGGCGCTTGGCAGGCGGATCAGCCCGAACGTTCACCGCATCGATGATGAGCAGCGGGCCACGCTTCACGTCGCGGCGGTTTTTGTCAACAATTTCACCAACCACCTTTTTCACATCGGCCAGGAGATCCTCCGGAAGGAACAGCTTCCTTTTGAGCTGTTACTCCCTCTTATCCAGGAAACGGTGAACAAGCTGGAAGGCCACACTCCGCAGGCCATGCAAACCGGACCCGCCCGCAGGGGCGACGGGGAAACCATTGCCCGGCACCTGGCTTACCTGAAAAAATTTCCGAACTTTGGGGAGGTATATGAGTTGCTGACAAAAAACATTCTCCAACTTTACAAATGAACGAACTTTTCCCGGCTGAGCCCAAGCGAAGGCGGGCAACCCATCCACGAATTTTTTCGAATCAACCATTAACGAAACATGCGCATAGCCGGATACATAGAGCACCCCGTACTGAAGATCACCATCTTTCAAATGGAAAACAAGCTGGCCGTTAAGCTGGAGGCCGGCCTGTTTGAGCAAACCTATAAGTTCAGGACAGGAAGCCAGGTTAGCGGGGTAGAAGACATCCGCAGGCTGGTTGACGACTCCTTTATCACCGCGGCCCTGGAAGAGATGAGCCGGATGCGCAGCATACGGGAAGCCGCCCTGAGCCGCCTTGCCCCCGAGGGAGAGGAGGACGAGTTTGAGGATATCATCTGACGATGAAGTTGGCGGGCACGAACCCGCCAACAGCTAATGCTAACATAAATCACTCCTTTTTTCACCCCGGGTGTTTATCTTGCCATAAAAACCACGGCTCCATAATGTACCGCTTCCTGCTCTTCTTAGTCATCCTGTTATCTGGTAGCCGGGCCCTTGCTCAAACCGTTTACACCGTTGAAACCATCCCCGACCCCAAGCAAAACGGCAACGGCTACGTCAGCAACCCGGACAATATACTTTCTGGTGAGGAAGTCCAACAACTCAATACCCTCATTACCGAACTGGAGCGAAACTCTACCGCCCAGGTGGCCATCGTAATCGTCAACAGCATAGGGGAAGACAACCCGAAAGAGTTCGCTACCCGCCTTTTCCAATACTGGGGCATCGGCCAGTCTGATAAAGACAATGGCCTGCTCATCTTTACTGTGATGGACCAGCGGCGGACAGAGTTCGAAACGGGTTACGGACTGGAAGGCGTGCTTCCCGACGTCATCTGCTACCGCATCGGCATGCAGGAACTGGTGCCTTATTTCCGGGAGGGAAAATACGGGCAGGGCCTGTACGCCGCCACTGCCAAGATCAAAGAAACGCTGGAAAGCCCGGAAGCACTGGAAGAGATCCGATCAGAAATGAAAGGGAAAGAGCCCTTCCGGCCGGTGCCCGGCCTGCCGGCGGTGCTGGGCTGGTACTTCGTTGTTGTCCTCATTTTTCACTTTTTCCTGCTCATCTGGCTGCTCTATACCCGGTTCAGTAAACAGGAATTGTACGACCGGTATATGGCCGTCCGCCCTTTAAAGTCTATCGTTTTTTTCATCCTCTTTCCTATTCCGTTCGCCGCTGTTTATTACTACCTGGGCCGGTTGTTGAAAAACCTGCGCAACCACCCGCGCTACAGCAAGGTGAACGGCAAGCTCATGCACAAGCTCGATGAACAGGCCGACGATGCCTTCCTCGAACAAGGCCAGGTAACGGAAGAGGAGATCGGCTCGGTCGATTACGATGTATGGGTGACCGATGACCATGACGACGTTCTCATTCTCCGCTACGCCAAGCGTTGGACCAAATACGAGAAGTGCCCTAAATGCAGCTATGTCACCTACCACAAGCAGCACTCAAGAGTACTGCGCCCCGCCACCTACAACCACAGCGGCAAGCGCGAGATCACTTTTGCCTGTAAGAACTGCAACTACACTGATACCCGGATCGAAATCATCCCCCAAAAAGTCCGCTCTTCCGGTGGCGGCGGTGGCGGAGGGTTCAGTGGCGGAGGCGGCAGCAGCTGGGGCGGCGGCAGCTCCGGCGGGGGCGGCGCGGGGGTGAGCTGGTAGTTAATTTACCCCGTTGAGCGTTTTCCGGAAAATCCTGAACTGCTTGTGCATCCTGGCGTTTATTCGCTGATATTCCGCCAGCATGGCCTTGTTGTCTTCCGAGACCAGGTGTGTTTCCAGCCTCTCAATGCCTGCCTGCAGGGCTTGCTGTATCATGGGCCATGCCATCAGGATATCAATTCCCATGCCCCGGTATTTGTCGTCGATCGCTCCCAGCAGCAGGTCGAGTTGTTTCGCCTTTCTTGCTGAAGCGAGGATATGCAGGAACCCAAAGGGGAACAGCTTTCCCTTCGACCGCTGAATGCCTTTTGTCATGTTGGGGACGCCAATAAAAAAGGCGATTACCTTTCCGGCATCGTCGGCCACGATCTTGACGTACCGGGGATTCAGCAAAGGCAAATAACGATCGGCCAGGAATTTGACTTCTCCCTCATCGAGCGGCTGAAACCCAAAGATGTCCTTGTAAGCCTCATTGACCAGTTCAAAGACAGGCACGATATAGGGCCGAAGCTCCTTCCTGCTTTCGAATTCCAGAAGCCGGAAGTGCGGATTTCGCTTCACCCGCTCGAAGATGCGGGAATAGTGAACGGGAATTCCTCCGTCCTTCAGGTCGATCAGAAAATCGAAGCAATCCATTTTCTTCCCGTATCCTTTTTTTTCCACAAACTGCGGCATGTACGGCAAATTGCAGCTCGTGGCGATCACCGGCAATTCATCAAAACCTTTGATCAAAAATCCCTGTGGATCTTTTTCCGAAAAGCCGAAGGGCCCGATGATCTCCTCCATCCCCTTTTGCCTGCCCCATTCCTCGACGGCATCGAGCAGGGCAAAGGCCACCGCTTCATCCTCGAAACACTCGAAATGGGCAAAGCGCGCTGTTTTCTCCCCGTGCAGGGCGTTGTATTTCTTATTGATGATGCCCATGAGCCTGCCGGCCGGCGCTCCATCCCGGTAGGCCAGGTACAGCACGGTATCGCAGTGAGAGAAAGATTTGTTCTTTCCGGGGTTGAAGTATTCCCATTCGTCCATGTAGAGGGGAGGCAGCCAGTTCCCATGGCCGGCATGAATGCGGGCCGGGAGCTGAATGAAAGTGCTCAATTCCTTTTTACCTGCGACTTCTTTTACTGTGATGGCCATGACGCTTCTCTTTACAGGTTATGGGACGGCCTTTTTGCTTATCCGGTATCCGAGATAGGCAAAAGGGAAAGCCGCCACGATATCGATGGTATAATGAATGTGCTGATACAAGAGTAAGACGACGAGGGCCGCCACCAGAACAAGGGCCGCCAGTTTTTCCACCTTCCCGGTAAGCGATAGAAAAACCAGAAAAGCAGTGGCCGTATGCCCGGAGAAGAACAGGTCCTGCGTCAGGGCCGGCGCCCCGGAGAACAAGGGAGTCCAGGGGTCCGGCATCGGCACCAGGCCGGCGGGAGGGCCAAGCGGAGTGAGATATAAGGTAACTACCCGCATCAAAAGGACGATGGCATAGGAAGTGGCGAACCGAATGAACACGCCGGGAGAAAAAATGCCCCTCCCGATGACGTAAAAAAGCGCGCTATAGATCAAAAAAAAGATCGGGTGGGAAAAGTCCCGGGGCGGAAGGCGGCACAGTACCGGGTCATCCAGGGCCGCCCCCGGGCGTTGTTCCAGAAATTGAAAAAAGGATGGCAGGACAGCCAGGTTCACGAGGAGGACGAGCGCAGAAAAGACAATAGCCACCCGGAACCGCCGCCGCTTCCAGGCGTAGCGCCATAATTCAAAACTGTTTTTCATCGCTAATTCCATCCTGCTGTACGCCCTGAATTTTGATGACAGCCCGGCTCCGCCTTTACTCATTTTCCTTTACATCCCGGAAATTTCCAATGTAGCGCCCATTGATATCAGGAACAATGATTTTCATCAGGGCAAGAGGATTGCCGGCAGGATTGTATTTTTATCAGCCAGAAGGAATGGGAAGGGAGTTTTGATGTTGTGCAATGTGGGCTGGAAGAACTGACGGAAGATTTTTCAAAGGATATGTCACCTGAAAAATGGGCCTGGCATCCAAGAGAAGTAAATTTTAAAGAAGCCCCTGATGCCAATAGGGTAAATTTACTTGAATACTGTTAATTTTATCCTGGTTTAAACCACCCCAAACCACCATCCAAAACGAAAAACCCACTTCATGCAATTCAACACCCTGGACCTCGTCACCTTCATCGGCTTCATTGTCTTTGTCGTCCTTTTTACCTTGTATATCTCCCGCAAGGAGGACACCGCGGAGGACTACTTCCTGGCCGGCCGCAACCTCTCCTGGTGGGTGATCGGCCTGTCGCTGATCGCTTCCAACATCTCCACCGAGCACTTCATCGGGCAGGCGGGGCAGGGGTTTAAGGGCGACATCGGGCTGGCGGTGGCCAGTTTTGAATGGATCGGCGCCCTGGCGCTCACCATCGTGGGGCTGTTCCTGCTGCCAAAGTTCCTGAAGGCGGGGATATACACCATGCCGGAATACCTGGAATACCGCTATAACCGCGCCGCCCGTACATTCATGTCCTTTTTCATGCTCCTGTTTTACGTGGGAGTTACCATTGCCACGGTGCTGTATGCGGGCGCCTTCGGGCTCAGCACCATTTTCGATATCCCTCTGAGCTATGGCATCTGGCTGATCGGCATCATTGCCGGAGGTTATACGGTCTATGGGGGGCTGAAGGCAGTGGTCTGGTCGGATGTGATCCAGGGCACTGCCCTGCTGATCGGGGGGCTGATCATCACGGTGATGGGTTTTCAGGCCATCGGGGGTGTCGGCGAGTTTGTGGCCCGCTCCGGAGGGAGGCTGCATACGGTTCTGCCGCTGGATCATCCCGACCTGCCCTGGCTGGCCGTCTTTTTCGGTGGCATGTGGATACCCAACCTGTTCTACTTCGGGCTCAACCAGTTCATCACCCAGCGCACCCTGGGCGCCAGAAGCATTGAAGAGGGGCAAAAAGGCATCCTATTCGGCGCTTCCCTGAAGCTCATCCTGCCCTTTATCATCATTTTCCCGGGCATCATTGCTTATGAGCTTTACGCCGACGAGATCGCCAACCCCGACGCCGCCTACCCTACCCTGATCAAGCACCTGCTGCCGGCCGGCCTCACCGGCATCATGCTGGCGGCCCTGTTCGGGGCCACCATGAGCACCCTGGACTCTCTGCTGAACTCGGCGGCTACCATCTTCACGATGGACATCTACCGCCCCTTCTTCAACCCCGATGCCGACTCCGGGACGGAGATCCGGGTGGGGCGCATCACGACCCTGGTGCTGATGGCCGTCGCCTGCCTGTGGGCGCCCGTCGTCAGTTCGTTCGAAGGGGGGCTCTACCTCTTCCTGCAGCTGTATTGGGGCTTCATTCAGCCGGGTATTGTCGCCGCCTTTTTCTTTGGTATGGTTTGGGAAAAAATACCGCCGGCCGCCGCCCTCATCGGAATGGCGCTGAACATCCCGGTGTATGGCGCTCTGTTGTACTTCCTGCCCGACATCGCCTTTCTCCACCACATGATGATCACCTTTATCGCGATCGTAGTGGTGATGGCCATTTACACCCTGATCCGGCCAATGGAGCACCCCAACCCCATTCCGGAGCGGCTGCAGGTAGAATACCGGCTTAGCAAAACGGTGAAAATATGGAGCATCCTGATCTTCGTGGTGACAATCGGTTTGTATCTGGTTTTCTTTTAAAAACCGGAGCAGATTGTTGTACATTTGTCGAAAAACTAAGCTCTGCTCGTTCCAGGAAACCAGAAACCAGAAACCCAGAAACCCAGAAATCAGAAAACCAGAAACCATGAACAGCCCCCTATGAACAGTCCCGAAAGATCCCGCCAGCCCTAAATTCCTCCTCTCCTAACCCCTGACAAACCTCCGATAAGCTAGACTCCTAAACCCCAAAGATTCCAAGATACTGCCCCCAGCCATCTAACCATCTAACCATGAAACCATCCAACCATGCCCCCCCCCTCTCTCTCACCCTCCTTGCCTGGCTGCTGCCTGCCACCTACTTCATCCACCTGCTGGAAGAATATTTTGCCGGCGAGGGTTTCCCTGCCTGGTTATCGGGCTTCATGGGCGCCAGGTTGTCGGTTACTGATTTTCTGATCATCAACGGCGTTGCCTGGCCAGTTATGGCGGCCTTTGCCGTTGCCTATACCCTGGGCTGGAAAAACAAGGTTATTCTGCTGGCCCTCTGGACCGTGCTGTTCATCAACGGCCTGCTTCACCCCTTGTCGTGCCTGGCCTCCGGAGTTTACTCACCAGGCACGTTCTCTGCTGTGTTGCTCTACCTGCCGCTGGGATTAACGGCCTTCCGGGAAATAACCCCACAACTTTCCCGCGGGCAGCGCAATGCGGGAATCGCCGCCGGCATTCTGATTCACCTCCTGGTCATTATCATTGCTTTGAATATTTGAGCCCCCTGAGGTGATGAAAAAATATAGGAAATATCCTTTCGTTTTATTGCTTCGCAAAACCACAAAAGTTTATTTTTGGGCCGAACACAAATGCCAAGCCTGTAATGATCAAAAGCATAGAATCTCTGCCGGCAGAGAAACAAAAGATACTCTACGACGCCATCCCCTATGTAACCCTTCTCGTGGCGGGAGCCGACGGCGTCATCGACGACGCCGAACTGCAACAAGGAGAGAAGATCGCTCATATCCGGACCTTCCATTTTCACCAGGAATGGCAGGAATATTATAAAAAAGTTGACGAACACCTCCACGAACGGCTGCTGGAACTCATTCGCACCCTGCCAAGAGAAACACAACAACGTCAGGAAGCCATCAGTGCAGAACTGAGCAAACTCAACGACATCCTCCCTCTGCTCGAACCCAAACACGCCAAACATTTCTACGACGGGCTGCTGAGTTTTGCCCGCCACGTCGCCAAAGCCTCCGGAGGCGTCATTGGCTGGGTGAGCATCGGCCCCAAAGAAGCTAAAGTCACCGACCTGCCAATGATTGACCCCATTAAAGGCTGAGAGCTTGTTTGGAAGCCAGGTTTGGAAGCGAAAAGAAAATTAACTCAATACGGCGCCGCATTGTAGTTACTCTCTCCTTTTTGTATTTTACGTTCCCGAACACTGCAGTTCAAAGGGCATGAAGAAAAGCAACTGCCTGTGTACCGGCAGAATGTAAGCTTCAGACATTCCTGAGAATACGCCTTTTTACATCCAATTCTTCACCAAATACAGATCCAATGAGATTATCTTACGTACTTATTTGCTGTAGCCTTTTCTTATTGTCAGGCCTTCAGCCGGCCCAGGCGACAGTCCACATCAAATCAGGAGCGAAAGTAGAACGCACCGTAGAAGGAGAAAAAGCCCTCAGTAAAAAGGAATTGAGAAAAAAGAAGCGCCAGCAACGCAAGCAATTCAAAAAGCAGTTGAAAGAAAAGCTCAAGGAGCTCCGCCGGGCTTCGGATACCGACCTGCTCCTGCTGGTCATCATCGCCATCCTGCTTCCTCCACTGGCCATGGCCCTGTACGACGGGATCACCAGCCGCTTCTGGATATCGCTGCTGCTGACCTTATTATTCTATTTGCCCGGGCTGATCTATACTCTGGTCATTATTCTCGGAGAGAATTGACAGGGAGATAAGGCTCTACATGAGTCATCCCTAAAATCAGGGATGACTCATGTTTCTATCCCTACCAGTTTGCAGGGCAAACGATGCAATCCCTTATATCTCCGAGATTTGCCTGAAGAGACAATTCCACCGCCCCTCCCAGCCTGGAAACGTTAGCCAGCGGAGAGACATTCACATCATAAGACAGGCCGAAGCTCCAGTCTCCGAAATCCACACGCATATAAGGGGTCACCGAATCGAAAGTAAAGCCGGCATCACCCGCCCGGCGGCCCAGGCGCCCGTAAGTTCCCAGGAAAAATGCATTGCCCTTTTTACTTTCCGTCAGTTGCCAGAGCGCGCCCGCCGACAGCATTCGCTGTTTGCTGTTCTTGAACAGGGCCTGCTGGCGGTAGAAAAACTGGAAAGCCAGTTCCTTAGTATCGCGGCTTCGGTTGGTGGAAACGCCGAACTGCCCCTGAAAGGACCATCCCATACCTACCCGGTTCCCGTTCTGGGCATCCTCCAGGAAGGAATATAAAGGTTGGTTGACGTGAAGCAGGCTGGCGCCAACCTGCCAGGCAGCCTTGGTATCGTATAGCAAAAGGCCGGTGGAAAGCCCGAAAACCGTACGCTGAAGCTTATCGAAAGATTCAAAGTTGTCGAGCGAGGGGTCGAAGCCTATGCCATCGAATTGCTCTTCAAAAGCCAGCTGGCCCTCATCGATGCGGTAATTCCAGGCTCCACCGCGCACGCCCGCCGCCAGGTAGAACCCCTGGTCGATCTGCTGGTGATAAGCCAGGCTCAGCAACGCCTGCCCGTCAGTATAACGGGAAGCTCCCGCCCGGCTGGCCTGGGCGCTGACGCCAAAGGCGAAGAAACTGAGGTCCAGGCAATTGCGCCAGTCAAATGCCGCCAGTGCAGAATGATAGGCCTGGGTGCCCAGCACGGTGGGCCACTGGTTGCGGTACTGCAGGGAAAGTCGCGCCGGGCTCGGGCTAAGCCCCACAAAGGCCGGATTGGTATATCCCGCCGTCCGGCTGAACTGCGAAAAATGGGCATCCTGCGCCAGCCCGGCCCGGCTGATAAAAAGCAAGCCGACAAGGATCAACAGGAGCCTGAAAAAAGTAAAATGTTTCATGATATTATGATTTGCGGCGGAAAATTCAATTGACGTCCGGCCCTTACCGGATCAATGTCACATCGCCCTTCGCCACCCGTACAAAACCATCGAAGAACAGCAGTTCGGCATAGTAAGTATAAACGCCCTGCTCAGCCTTCTGCCCCTTAAAAGTACCATCCCAGCCACAGCCCTGAAGTTCATCTCCGGGACAGCCGAGCGACTCGAAAACGAGTTCTCCCCAACGGTCAAAAACGCGGAAAACAGGCACCTCCACCAGGCCGATATTGGTACTCATGATCCGGAAAACGTCGTTGTGCCCGCTGCCATCCGGTGTAAAGGCGTTGGGAATGAAAATGCCCCTTTTCCGGTCAATGGCTACCCGAACGAGGGCAGAATCTCTTTTTACACAGCCTTTGGAATTGGTGGCCTCTACCACATAGGTAGTGGTGAAAAAAGGCGTGGCCACCGGGTTGGTGATGGATGTATCTGACAGGCTTTCGGCAGGATACCAGCGTATTTGGGTACCCGCCTGATTGATCGTCACTGCCAGGTCAACCGTTTCGCCCAACTCGATGGAAAAGGAATCCCGAAAAATGTGGGCAAAGAGTTCCTGGATCTGAGGAACGACAACCTCCCGGGTTGTCAGGCAACCCTCCGGCGACTCCAGTTCCAGGGTATAATTTCCGGGCGCCAGCGGTTCGTGACGCGTTCCCTCCTGGCTGTAATTCTGGCCGTACAAAGCCGCAAAATCATTCGGTTCAGCCTCCACTACCAGTGTGTAGCCTTCTGCCTGAGTACAATTTTCGATCAATTCGTAATTGCCTTCAGGCGGGCTGTAAATGGTGAACTGCCGGACAGCCGTATCCCGGCAGATCGCCTCGTTGGTGGCGATCAGCCGGACTTCAAAGTCGCCGGCAGCTTCATAGACATGGGTGAATTCGCCGACAGTAGCTGCGTTGCCATCGCCAAGGTCCCAGTTCAGGCCGGTAGCGCCGCTGGAATTGTCGGTGAGGATAACCGACGCCGGAACGCAAACATCCTGCAGGCCAAGATCGAAATCAGCAACGGGCCTGGGGCGAATATAAACAGCCCGGCTTACCGAATCGCGGCAGCCCACCCCGGAAACAACAGTGAGAGAAACATCGATTACCCCAGTAGTGTCAAACATGTGAGTAGCCTCACAGACATCGGCGCCATAGCCGTCGCCAAATGACCAGATACAGGAAGTACCTCCGATACTCTGGCTCAGGAAAGTCGCCGGCGCTCCCTGGCAAACAGAATCCACTTCCGCAATGGCCACCACCGGAAGCGGAGCGATTTCCAGCATTCCACCCGTATAAGTATTCCGGCAGCCCTGGGCGCTGATCGCCGTAACGGATGGATAATACGTGCCGGGAACGGCGTAAACGTGTTGAGCAATGGAAGCCAGCGTGCTGTCGCCATCTCCGAAATAGACCACCTGGCCGTCGCCGTTGGAGATCGTCTCGATCCTCACCGGGTTGTTGACACAACCGCTCGGAGAATAATCCAGCGAAACCAGTGGAAGCGGCAGCGCCACCACCTGGATCGCCATGCTGTCGGCGCCGCAACCTTCGGCGTAAAGAGCGATGTTAAACACGCCCGAAGAATCAAAAGTATGCGCCACCAACGGGCCGGTATAGGAATTGCCGTCCGAAATGTGCCAGCGGACCGGCGCTCCCGGCGTCGAGAAACTCTCCAGATAAAGCGTATCCCCTACGCACAACTCCTGTGCCGAGCTGTTGATCAGGGCACTGACATCTGTAGGGTTGATCGCGATCAATTGCTCCATTGAGTCCACCCCGCAGCCGTTTTCCACCACCAGCAACACCGACAACGTATCCGTCATGCTTTGGGTAAAAGGAACGACCGGCGGCGGGTTGACGGTGCTGTAAATGCGGTCGAGGCTGGCGCTGTTCATGAACCAGAAATTCTGCTCGGGGTTGCCGGTGCTGGTATTGTTCGTGTAAAGGGTATCTCCGCTGCACAACTCGTCAAAAGTGACGCCGAAGCTGGCCTGAGGCTGAGGATAGACTGTAATGGTGGCGGTATCCACTGCATTTCCACAACCATTGGCCACCGCGAGGGTGACCATATAAGTCGTATCGCCAAACACCCCCTGGGGAAATGAGACGGCCCCCGGAGCAGCGGCAAAGGAGGTATCCAGGCCTCCGAAATCCCAGACGTAAGACAAGTCATCGCCCACGCTCTGGTTGTCGAAAGTCACGGTGAGCGGCGCACAGCCTTCGTCATAATCCGTATTGAAAGCCACCAGTTCCGGCGACTGGGAAATGTAAATATCCTGGGACAGCTCCGCACTGCAGACCACCTCCCCGTTGAGCGGGCTAAGGCTTTCGGCGGTGAGGGTAACGGTATAGTCATCCGACTGCCCAAAGGTATGCTGAGGGTTTGCTGCGGATGACCCCATACTCATATCTCCGAAGTCCCAGCTATATTCATCGGCATTGGCTGTCATGTTGGTAAAACTGACGGGAGCTCCTTCACAGGCCACAGAATCAAAAGCAAAAGCGGGTTCGGGAAGCGGTAAAACGGTAAGGGTAATTTCTTCGGAATTGCATTCGTCTGGAAGCGCATCAACAGTATAAGTGTAGGTGTAATCCCCAGGGCCGGGCAAGGCCTGAATATCGGCCTGATCGCCATTCGTCAGGCCTGGCCCCTGCCAGTTGCCGGAAAGTGGCGTAGCAGACGGCAGCGGCACTGCTCCGTCGGAAATGCAGGCGTATAGATCGTCTCCGGCCACAACGCTGTTGGCGGCATCCAGGATCGTAAGCTCCACAGTATCCCGGCTTTCACAATAAGTACCGGCTTCAATGGTATAAATATAGGTATAAGTGCCCGGGCTGAGCTGCCCGGCCTGGATTTCGCCGGTAATGGCGTTGACCTGCTGGCCCGACCACTCGCCACCGGAGGGAATGGCGCCGAGGGACAGAGGGCCGCTGCCCGAACAGGCTGTTATCTGGGATTCATCAACCTCCGCATCCACATAATCCTGAAGCGCCAGGGGGAACGTCAGGCTCGACTCACACCCGAAAGCGCTGGTTGCCGACACGGTAATAGTAGCCGAAGAAGCCCCGTACAGGGAATCCGCATTGAAAAGGCCGTTATCACTGTCAACAATGCCGGCTCCGCTCCACACCAGAGTGCTGCCGGCACTGGCCTGAAAGCCGATCGCATCAGGCAGA
>JACJYA010000017.1 GCA_020636315.1 Lewinellaceae bacterium | reverse complement strand
GTTCATGTCTAATTGGTGGAAATACCCGAGTGACGGGCGCATCGGAAACCTTTAGAATCGGGAAGTTTGATGAAAAAGTAAATGGGAATCAGGAGTAGGTTCGGCGGCCGGCCGGCCGTGTTGTCCGGTTTATGGATTGAAGGGTAACCCCATGTTATTGGGGCAGGCCGTTTCTCCACCCTGCGGAGTTGCCTTCGGATTTTTATGAAAAGCCCAGGCTTCAGCCTGTCGCCACAGTTCTTCAGGGGTGGGGAAAGCGTTCCAATCCAACCAGTCCGTCCGACAACTTAGTTTCCCTTCCCGCACCTGGAATTGCCGGAAGCCATTAGCCCGGGTCGCAAGAACAAAGGGCAGGTTGAGTTGCCCGGCATAAAGAGCAGCAGCCCTCAGGTGATTGTCATCACTATCGGAAACCAGAATGCCCATCGGGGCGTGAGGGCGGTGCTGCAGGATCAGCACAGGCTTCATTGGGTGGCCCGGGCTTTCAGAAACTTCGCCGTGCCGGATATGCCACCCTTCCCGCCATCCTGTTTCTGACAGTAGGGGCATTATTTCTTTGCGGAGGTATTGTTTTCTTTCCATTGTATCGGAAGCTACCTGTAAAATAAGTGATTTTCTTTTGGCCTTTCCAAATGAGAATCGAATTATGGATTTTTTTTAAATTTGAGGATCAGGCGCGCATAAGAAGAACAGCCTTAACCTATAGGTACAATGCTAACTCCCGGCCCTCCCGCACAAAAGTACCCTGTTGACTATCCCCTAAAAGGAAGAGGCAGGCTATTCTTTTACAGGATGCTACTTGTCCTGGCCTGTTTAAGCGCTTCCCTTTCCCCTCTTTTTTCTCAACGTTACCTCTTTGACGTCCGGGAAATAAATGTGGAAGATGGCCTGCCGGACCGTCGAACCTTTGCCATAGCTCAGGACCAGGACGGATTCATCTGGATCAGCACGCCAGGCGCCATCAGTCGTTATGACGGCTATCATTTCAAAACGTACAATGCCTCTTTCTTAAAGATCCCGGAAACCAGCGGCGTCTTTTTGGCGGCCGACAAAGACAATAACTTATGGTACTGTGAAATGAAAGGGGTTGACAGTCCTAACCAGAGTGGCATTATCAATACCCGGCAGGATACCATTTACGATCTTGAGACATTTTCCCATGGATTGTTTTCTTCTGAGGATGTTATTTATATCAGCCAGTCCAGGATCAATAGCCCAGACCTCTTTATTTCCACCCGCCAGGGAATCGTTTACAAATACAATGGGGCATTTAAGGAGGTCTATCACATACCTGGCGAGATCAGGAATTTTGTGATATGTGAAGCGATGCCTGACAGCAGTTACTGGCTATTGCATGCCCGGTCGATGATCAGAGTGAAAAACGGGCAACTGTTGGATAGTATCCACGTAGAGGAGCAAGGTTTATTTCAGATCATGGCCACCCGCCCGGAAATTATTGTCGAAACGCGCCTTTTTGAATTTCAGCCGAATTACTGGGTGCTGCAAAACGGACAGTTGGACTCTTTACACCTGCATGATTTCTCGCCGGAAGAAATTGCCGGTTTATTTCAGGTTCACGAAGACTATATTTGTTTTGCTACTCCCGAGGCCATTGTCGTTCAGGATCACGCCGGAAACCAGCTGATGAACTATCCTGTTCAAAAAACCAAAGGCAAAGCAAAAGGCCAGAAATTTTACAACGGAGCTTTTCTGGACCGCCAGAACCTGCTGTGGATCACCAGTGACAATGGCCTGACCAGGGTCAGCCAGAAACAAAATCCTTTTAAGGCGGTATACGGGAACAGCATCCGGGGCATTCTGCGCGATGAGAATGGCTTTGATCGGCGGGTACCGTCAAAATGTTTATGAAAACCTCACGGGCAAAGAGGCGCTTACCACCATTCCATACGAACCGCTTACCGCCTCTTTTGTGAGAAGAAGGACTACCACCTTCTGGCGGGCACCGATGGCGCCATATTGATGGAATATATCCCTGGTCAGAACAGATGGGTAGAATATGATTTTTATGAAGAGGGAAAAAGGTTGTTTAAGGTATTCGAAAATCCAGCCACTGGAAAGCTTTGGATTGGAACAACGGACGGGCTGTACTTATCTGGATGAAAAAGCAAAGAGTTGATCTCTGTTCAACTTCCCATCTCTTCCCAAAATACCTTCATCCGGCATTTTTATCAGAATGAAGAGGGATATGGATCGCGTCCAGTAAGGCCTTTTTCTGATGGACAGCCGGACAGAAACCATACGGGCTCATTATTCCACTGCTGATGGCCTGCCCAACGACAACATTAACCACCTCTATGAAGATGCCAAAGGTGTTTTCTGGCTGGCGTCCAAAGGCGGCGGACTAATCCGCTGGGACCGGCAGAAGAATACTTTCCGGCAGTTCACCCGCGAAAATGGCTTATCCGACAATACGATCTATGCCGTTTATGAAGACGATTATGAAAACCTATGGCTGCCCAGCAATTACGGGTTGATGCGTTTTGACAAAAATTCGCAGGACACCCGGGCCTATTTACCTCAAAATGGGATTGCTCACGAGGAATTTAACACTTTTGCTCATTTTCAGGCCGAAGACGGCACCTTGTACTTCGGCGGGCTGAACGGTATAACGCAATTCCACCCTAAAGACGTGATCGGAGAGCAGAAAGAAAATATTCCGCTCTACCTTGCTAAGGTGCGGGTATTAACCGAAAATGCCGAAGAGTTTTTGGATAAGGCCGAAGACTTTCGGGCGGCCAATGTCATCCGCTTGGATCCCGGCGCCCGCATCCTGGAGCTGGAAGTCAGCCTGTTGGATTATGAAAGTTCGGCGGATAACCAGTATGCCTACCAGATTGAAGGCTATCAGGATCAGTGGGTATATATCAGCGAAAACAAAATTTCCATTATTAATCCACCCTACGGCCGGTATGTGATCAAAATAAAAGGGCGGGGCGCGGCGGGCGCATGGTCCAACGCAATACTTACCGTCCCGGTATATGTGAGAAAGCCCTTTTATTTGCAATGGACGTTTCTCGTTCTATTATCCACCTTCATCATCGCAACGGCCATAGGAGCGGTGAGATGGCGGGTGGCCAAACTAAAGAGAGACCGGGTGCGCCTGGAAAGTGAAGTGCAAAAACGCACGCTGACCATCCGGCAGCAGGCCGAAGAGCTAAAGGCCCTGGACAAGGCCAAAACCCGGTTTTTTTCCAACATCACTCATGAATTCCGCACCCCCCTGACCCTCATCATCGGCCCGCTGGAGCAGGTCGTTGCCGACACAGCCTTACCCTCGATCTTCAGGAGGAGAATAGGGGGGATTTTGAAAAATGCGCGCCATCTGCTGACGCTCATCAACCAAATGCTCGACCTCTCGAAGATCGAAGGCGGGCACATGAAAACCGAAGCAGCCCTGGGAGATATCATTACCTACACCGGGGAGATAGTCAGCCGTTTTCAGGCTTTGGCCAAAAAAAAGGAACAACGGTTGAATTTCATTACGCCTTTAGATCATTGGGAAACGCATTTTGATAAAGAGAAGTGGGATAAGATCCTTTACAACCTGCTTTCCAACGCCATCAAATTCACCGCTGCCGGGCAGTCCATCCAGGCCAGCCTGATGAAGATCCGGAAAGGCCGGCAGGATTTTATCCGATTGGATGTAAAAGACTCCGGCATCGGCATTGAAAAAGAGCAGCTTTCGCAGATATTTGACCGGTTCTATCAGGCGGATAGCTCCTCGACCCGCGCCCAGGGCGGCACGGGCATTGGCCTAGCCCTGGTCAAAGAACTGGTGGAGTTGCAGGGCGGCGAGATCCGGGTGTCGAGCGAGGTGGGCAAGGGCGCCACCTTTGAGGTTTATCTGCCCGTTCTGGGAGGGGAGCAGCCCCAGCCTTTGGTTGCTGCCGAACCCGCGCCGGAGCCAGCCATCCTCCCGATGGTTGAAGCAGAAACATCTGTCCCCGCCGCTCCGGTTTCCGTTTTCAGTGACCAGCCAAAGCTGGAGCTGCTCCTCATTGAAGATAATGCCGAAATGCGGGAATACATTCGCTATTGCATTGATACTTCCCAGTACAACATTACGGAAGCCGCAGATGGAGAAGAGGGAATCGAAAAAGCCCGGGCCCTGGTCCCCGACCTGATCATTTCGGATGTGATGATGCCGAAAAAGAATGGTTTTGAGGTGGTGAAAGCCATCCGGGGCCATATCGGCACTTCACACATACCGTTGATACTGCTGACGGCCAGAGCCTCCCTGGAAAGCCGCCTGGAGGGTTTGCGGCGGGGCGCTGACGCCTACCTCACCAAGCCGTTCAGCCCACAGGAACTGGCCCTGCGCATCGAGAAGCTCATCGAGCTCCGCCGCCTGCTGCAGCAGCGCTACCAGAACGGCCCTCCGGCCGCCGGGGATGAAACTTATCAACAAGAAGACGAATTTATTTCCAACCTCCGCACCCATATCCTGGAACACCTCGACGAGCCTAATCTCGACGGCGATCACATCGGCCGGCATTTCGGGTTGAGCCGCTCCAGCCTGCACCGCAAGCTGAAAGCCCTCACCGATCAATCCATCAGCGAATTGGTGCGCGCTATCCGCCTGAGCACGGCGCTGGAGTTGATCCGGAGGGCAAATTCAACATTTCTGAAATTGCTTACCAAACGGGCTTTTCCTCCATCAGCGCTTTTCGCGCGCTTTCAAAAAGCTTATGGAAAAGCGCCTACCGAAATGAAGTACCTGATTAAGTATTTCCAATCTATTATTGCTACATGGGAAGTCAACCATTTGACACAGGATACCAAATGCCTACGCTCGGTTTTATATACTGGGCGTCCCTGATTTTTAAAAAATATAGCTGAGACGAGAGGTCAAATCATTGGCACAGCAGGCAAAGCGTCCTTTTGTTTCTTGCTCCATCTTTGCAATATCGGAAGGATGACTATTTCTCAACAATAAGATATTATTAATTAACTAATCAACATTCAACGATGAAAAAAACGATGTTAATGGCGGGTGTTTTCATGTTGGCCGCAGTATTTGCTGAATTGAAAGCTCAACAAACTTCCTCAATTGAAGATCCTTTTGATGGCCAGATCTACCCGGTTGTAAAGATTGGCAATCAATATTGGCTGGGTAAAAACTTAAACTCTGCAATCTCCGGCACGGTTTATGAAAATGATATCAATAACAGGCATACCTACGGCTTCCTTTATACCTGGAAGCAGGCTAAAGATTATGGTATATTAGCCGGATGGAGGTTGCCAAGTAAGGGGGATTGGGAAGCGTTAGAAAACTATATCAGTAATGACGGACATTCAGGCGATATCGAAGCTGCTTTGAAATCCACAAGCGGTTGGGACGATAATAATAACGGCACCGATAACTATGGATTTAACGCCCTTCCAGCTGGAGGTTTTTATAAAGAATTTTGGGAAGAATATTATTGGAAAGGCCAGGAAACAAGATGGTGGTGTAGTACGTCGTCGGGTGCGCCTTTTGCCGATGTTTATCAAATATCCATCCCCAACCATGGACATAGATTTCATTTTGTCCAGGCAACTGATGATTATGATCTGTGCTCAATTCGACTTGTTACTGATAAGCAAGAGGTTATAAATAGTGTACTGTCTTGTGACGATTGGATAGGTGGTCCTGATGAACAGGTTAAGTCGTATCCAGAAGATGAATGGGGCGGCCTTAAAGATTGTCTCGGTTTCAGGGGTTATATAATACCGGATAGTGTCTTTCAGGATTTAGTTAATCAAGGCGCTACCCCACGGCAGATAGCAACTGATGCCATCCCACAATACCACTCATTTCTCCAGGAATAATCCGGGTTATCTTCCGGAGAAGAGCCAAAGTGCAAGTGTGTCAATAAAAAAAGCCCCTGGCCAGATAAAATGGAAGGCACTTCCCGAGTGCCTTCCATTTGACACCACAAAGCGCCTTCTTCTGCCAGGATTAATCTTCCAATCCTTTTTAACCATTCTTCACCATGGCTCCATCACAGGATCAAAAAGCGGCCCTCATCCGCTCCATTTTCACGGAGCATTTTGACATCCGCCCTGATGTTTTTGACTGGGACCGGCCTTTGGAGGAACTGGATGAGCAGTTTAAGATCCTGGGCAACCTGGTGTTCCTGGAGCAGTTGCTGCGGAAGGAATTTCAAGAGGAAATACCCTTGCTGGAAAATATTTGCACGGCTTTTCACACACCGGCCGACCTTTTGGAGCTGGTGGCCAATCACACACTTAAAAACAATTGACCATGAAAATATTATTTATCAACAGCCGAGGCCACTGGCGCAATGGATGGCTCACCAGCCCGGAAGAATTGCAGATCGTTGTCAATGTCTTGCGCAAAGCAGGCATGGAAGTGGAAACCACTGAAGTGGAAAGCGTTCTTCAGCTGGAAAAAGTATTGGATAAAGTTCCACCCGGCACCTTGCTGTGGCCGAATGCCTATTACGTCGATGCCGGAGATGGTAAAACTGCCTGGCTGAACGATTACATCGAAGCCCGGCAACTGCCCTACCTGGGCTCTAATGCCAGCACCCTTCGCACGGTTCTGGAAAAAGACGCCTGCCAGGCCCTGCTTCGGAGCAACGGCCTGCCCATCCCCGAATTTACCGTCATTACCCGGGAGAACATCGGTGACATTTACAGCCTGATCTCGCAGAACATCGAATCCTTTCCGGTGGTGTTGAAGCCCACAGCTGAATCAGGCAGCGTCGGGGTCTGCATGGCCCGGAATCTGTGGCAAGCCAGGGAATATGCCGTTCAGATCTTAACAGACTTTCCACAGAGCAACGTCATCATCGAAACATTCCTGCCCAGCGACGACATTACCTGCGGCTTTCTGCAACTGGGCGAAGAGGTGATGCTTCTGCCTACTGCCTACATCGTCAAAAGCGCTGCCGGCAAAACCAATATCCTCAGCCGGAAGGAACGACTGCGCCCCTGGGATGATGAGGATAAGATGCAGCCATACATTACGGATACGGCCATCCTGGATCAACTGAAAACGCACATCCCTGCCATTGCTGCGGCGCTGGACATTCAGAGTATCACCCGCATCGACGGGCGGCTGGACAAAAACGGCGTCCTGCGCTTTTTCGACGTCAATGGCCTGCCGGCCCTCTGTTTTCCGGAAGCGGTGATGGTGAAGCAATGCTTAACCTGTTTCCCTGGCTATACGCCAATGCAGGTCTTTGAAGGGTTTATCTACACCGTTGTCTGCCATGCGCTTTTGCAATATGAGGCAGAAGCCCCCGATATCATCCGGAAACGCAATCTTTTCACAATGAATAGCGGCATAGTCGTCAAAAGCAGGATCGTCAACAGCGCCGTTTCAAAACAAACCTCCTTGATAAAAGAGATTTCTCATGTACTTGACTAAATATTACTATGGCCTTAGTTCACCACGATTCTTTTTTAGAAAGTTGACCTATAACGATATAGTCAGCTGGATGGATTTTTATGAGAACAACCCAAATCTAAAATATTTGGAATTGACCTGAACAGGACGCGATACGAAATGGCAAAAGCGTGGATTGATACCCAAATCGAACGCTATGAAAAAAATGATTTTACCAATTGGGGATCATCTTAAAGGAAACGGACGAGTTAGTAGGAACTGTCGGCTTTATCATCAGCAAACATTGCAAACAAGGAACAATAGAGATAGCAATTGCTATTAAACCCGCTTACTGGAAAAATGGCATCGGCAAAGAAGCCTCCATAACTTTAATTAACGCCGTTTTTGAAAATAATTTTGCTGAAACCATAGTCGGGCGCCGCCACATTGATAACCACGCCTCACAAAAATGTACACACAGCCTGGGCCTTGAAGAAATCGGTAAACTGAAAGAAGATTTAAGGACAGCCGTGATGTTCCGCCTTACGAAAGCCACATGGATAAAAAAGCATGGCTTCTTTTACACTACCCATCATTCAACGATCTGATTTCAAAATTTTCATCATGACGGAAACAATCGTTCTCGCTCGTAATGTCCCGAAAGCGGCAAATTACGCAGGCATAAAATATCACAATAATATTCTGCGTACAATTGGCAACACGCCTTTGATAAAAATGAATCGCCTCAATGAAGGCCTACTTCCCCTGATTTTGGGAAAAATGGAATTTTTCAACCCAGGCGGCAGCAGCAAGGACCGCATCGGTATCGCCATGGTCGAAGCGGCGGCACAACCTGTTCAGGATGGAAAGCAGCCTGGTGATTAAAGGGGGCGTGGAGGAAAGTGAGGCGCCGTTGTAATCTTCTGAAATATTTTGAATGGAAGCGCAATGAATGCTGAAAATAGAATACCGACATTGAAAAATTCAGAACCGGCTGCTTCGGCAGTGGTACGCAAGGCGCTAGAAGAAGGGCTGATCTCTGCACGGTGTCCCGCAGCTGTTTTTATTGGCCTGCCGGCATATCAGCAAAAGCTCGCTGAATTATCAGAAGCCTTTCCGTATCCGGCCCTGAATGCCCTCGCTGTGAAAACCAATCCCCTCATCAAAATGCTCAGGATGGCCGCCGATAAGGGCTTTGGTGCGGAATGCGCCTCCGCCGGCGAACTGGCCATTGCCAAAAAGGCAGGGTTCCCCGCCGGCTGCATTGTATTTGATTCTCCCGTCAAGACAGAGCAGGAGATCAAATATGCCCTGGAAGAAAAGATTCATATTAATGCAGACAATGCCCAGGAACTGGCGTTGATCTGCCGGTTGATGAAAAACGGGCTTTACGGCAGAAAAGGTTCTATCGGGCTAAGGATCAACCCCGGCCTTCCCCTGAACGGCTACAACAGATACTTTTCAGCCGAAGAAAGAAACAATATTACGGGAATGAGATCTTCCAAGTTCGGGATTCTTCTCGATCAGGCGAAAGCCCTTTTGACTCAAAACAATGAATTCTCGAAAATATTAACCGGCTTGCACGTACACATCGGCTCTCAGAAAAGCCCTGTCGAAATGCTCATCAGAGGCATTAAAAATGCCGTTGGCCTTGCTGAATATCTAAACCAAAGCCACAATTATCAGATCCGCACTTTTGATATTGGAGGGGGCCTGCCTGTGAAATATACGGATGAGGATGAAGCGATAAGCTTCAGGGAGTTTTCAAACCTGTTGTATTCGGAAGTTCCGTCGTTGCGAAAGTACAGAGTGATCACCGAATTCGGAAGGGCTGTTTTTGCCAAAGCAGGCTGGGCGGCAAGTAGAGTAGAATATACCAAAACGGCCTGGAATGAACGAGATGAGAAGTTAAAGATCGCTCTGACGCATATCGGCAAAAATATGATCTCCCGGTACCACGATATTTTAATCCTGAATGCTGATGGAGGCTTAAAAACCGG
Organism: Lewinellaceae bacterium; assembly: GCA_020636315.1. Classification (GTDB taxonomy): domain Bacteria; phylum Bacteroidota; class Bacteroidia; order Chitinophagales; family Saprospiraceae; genus JACJXW01. The sequence continues at coordinate 161,740 of JACJYA010000017.1, read as the reverse complement.
CGAACCCATTCCCCAGTCCATGGGCAATTTCATGTGCTTTCCGGCGACCTGATCGGTACTGGGGTCCTTCCGCTCATTCAACAGGGCGACTGGATTATCATAAAAGATGTGGGCGCCTATACTTTCAGCGAGTGGTCCTTTAACGCCAACCGGAGCTTTCCGCCAATATATGGATGACGGGCATAATAATTTCGCTGCTTCATAAAGGGCAATCTGCAGAAGAAGTACTGCCTTTTGGGAATAAACCGAGATAAGAATGATAGCGCAAATAAAAACAATAGCTCATGAATAACCTGATACAGAAACATATCCGCTTTTCAAAAGCCTGCGGATTGGCAAGGATGGGTTCTATGAAGAAAAGATGTTTTTAATGAGATCCTCCTCGAAAATGTCAGAGAACCTGGATGCAACTGAAGCGCCCTGTATCTAGGAATGCCGGAAAACCATCAATCAATTGAGCTGGCAAGAGCACGGCAACTGGCGGCAGGCTTGAACATTCAGGTAAAATTGAGGCAATCCTCAGTCGTTACGTTATTTCTATCAATGCCAATTGCTTATCGCCACTTTTTACAGTTCCACTTGGCGTATCTGAGGTTGAAAGAATCCATACGAAGAGGCAGACGCATTGAGCCTGCATACTTTACCATCAACAACTACCTGATCCAGGAGCACGGATATGACATACTGGAAATGCACGGGTGCAACAACTGGTCAATCTTACGCATCCAAATGGTCATCGGACAGAGGAAGGAGCTTTTAGGCTGTTGTTTGCCTGATCCGGTGTTTGAAAACCTATATGCGTTTCCGGCGCCCTATCGGTTTAATACATTGGGCTTATTCCGTGAAAAGTATGCCTCCACCCCTGTAATTCCTTCGGCAATAGGGCCGGATATGCCATTTCTTGAAACGGACAGGGTATATGCTACCCCTGTTACCCGATTCCATCACCATCCTGAAAAAGTCGGCCGGAACCCAATGGAGTGCCGGTTTCTCCTTGATTTTTCCAACCTGCCCTTTGACCTGATCAGAAGCATGCTCGACCAGATCATCGTCGAATTCATCTGGTTTACGAAGGGGATGGATACAGGTGAGGCCAAAGCCGTTCTAAGCGCTAACGGGTTTCATTCTTTGCAAAGCCTGAAGGGGCTGGAAATCTACAAATCGGCATACCTGTTCCTGGCAATAAAAATTCATTCTGCTGATGAAGGGCAGGAGGTTTTCTTAGAATTGGTGAAGTCATTCTGCGAACTCGCCCCATCCCAGCCTATCTGGAATGCCATCGCTTCGGATTTCTACCGTTTTTGCCTGTCTTCGCAAGAAGTAACAAAGCATGCCAAAGAGCGGGTTAAAAAACTTACCGGCGCAGGGGTATATTAATTAAATCATACTTAAACCTATCAAAATGACAATATCGGCTTCCTTCAACCGGGATACTTCGCCTGAAAAGCAAACTCTTTTAAGATATCAAAACAACATCCTCCAATCCATCGGCAACACGCCGCTGGTCAAAATGAACCGGCTCAACGAAGGCCTGCTCCCCCTGATGCTGGGAAAAATGGAATTCCTCAACCCCGGCGGCAGCAGCAAAGACCGGATCGGCGTCGCCATGGTCGAAGCAGCAGAACGATTGGGCCTGCTAAAACCTGGCGGGACGATCATAGAACCCACTTCCGGCAATACCGGCATCGGCCTGGCGCAGGCGGCGGTGGTAAAAGGCTATAAAGTGATTTTTACCATGAACGCCAAGGTCTGCCAGGAGAAACGGAGTATCCTCAGAGGATACGGCGCGGAAATCGTCATTTGCCCCTGCGGCGTGGCGCCGGAAGATCCGCGGAGTTACTACAAAGTAGCCGAGCGCCTGGTGGAAGAGACGCCCAATGCCTTCAGCCCGAACCAGTACGCCAATCCCAATAATCCTCTCGCCCATTACCACACCACCGGGCCCGAGATATGGCGGGATACGGCCGGGCGCATTACCCATTTCATCGCCGGTATGGGGACAGGCGGGACCATCACGGGAACGGCCAGATTCCTGAAAGAACGCAATCCTGATATCCGTATCATTGGGGTGGACGCACAGGGCTCTCTCTACCGCCACTTTTATGACGGTACCGAGGGTAAAGCGCAAGGCTACAGGATCGAAGGCATCGGCCAGGATTTTTTACCCGATTCGATTGACCTGGAACTGATTGATGGAGTGATCACGGTATCCGATAAGGAAGCGTATGGCATGGCCCGGGAAGCGGCCAGGAAAGAGGCCTGGATGGTGGGGTCTTCCGCCGGGGCGGTGATCGCCGGGGCGGTGAAAGTGGCCGAAAGATTGGATGAAGAAGCCATTGTTGTCCTGTTGCTGCCGGACTCCGGGAAGAACTATCTGAGTACGGTTTTTAATGACGAATGGATGGAAGCAAATGAACTAATCTGAGTTTGCCACCTAATCCTACTTTGTCACTTACCTGTATCAACTTTTTCACTTTAAATTTTCGGATGGGCCTGGCGCTCGGGCCTCTGGCCCACCGCCACCTTTAAAAGCATGATTTAATGACATTTTGAAGCATGTTCCTTCTTGTTTGTGGGCCTGATTGAGTTTCATAAATCAATAAAGGGAAGTGATGTCGGCTGGCGACTAGCGTTTGCCTGTCGAATATCACAGGGAATTAGGGAATAACGTCCTTGCCCCTACTGCAGCCGCTGCATGTGAAACGACAGCGTAGCAAAACCGCCCGCCTCAAAGTGCTCGATCTCGAAAGTATGGCGCCCGGAAAGCTCCAGAACAGCCTCGTCGGTTTCGGGTTCGTGTATGTCCCAATGCCCGATGACGAGCTGCCCATCGACATAGAAGCGCAGGCCGTCGTCGCTGGTGATGGATACCCGATATTTGCCGGGCGTAATTTCAAAGGTAGTAGAGGCGAAAGTTGCGAACTGGTCGGCATCGATCCTGGGGGCGGGCCTTTTCCACCAGGCATAGGCCAGTTCGTTTACCTGCTCCTCGGCATCCGGTTTATTTTCCTTGAGCTGGCGAAACGCCTCGTAATTACTCAGGGGGTGCGTGCTTTCATTGTATTCATAGAAACGGACCGTCCAATCCAGTTTTTTTTCAAAACGATAAAAGTGGAACGGTACATCGGTTCCCCGCTTCAGTTTTTCGCCGAACTCGCTGACCACCTCTTCTCCGATGAACTCCAGCTCCAGTTTCAGTTCTTCCCCGGAAGAATCCCGCCGGGCCGTCATGGTGGTGGGGAAGGTGCCGGTCTTGGGCGTCACGCGGGTGAAGCCCTGGCCGCCGTTGAGGCGCCAGTTGCCCTGAGGCCCCAGCAGCAGAAAGGTATAGATGCTGTCCTGGATATCGCGCAGCCAGATGGAAGGGCGGCGGAAATCATACGGGCCCCATTCATCCACCAGGATGAACTGCCGGCCCTGAACGTGCCCTTCGGGCAGCATGGCGTCCATGCCGTCTGCCAGCGGCTGGGGTTGAAAGCCCTCTACCGGCGCCAGGTCCCGGGCCAGTTTCGGCCATTCTTCGAGCTCCTCCGGTAAGGGTGGGTCGCTGATCCTGTTCTTGCTTTTGTAAACGGCGGCGTCGCCCCAGTTATCCGCCTGGCAGACGTCGTTTTTCACCAGGTAGAACTGCCGGTTGGGCCGTTCGGCCAGCAGCAGCTTTTCGAAATTATAGAACTGATTGTCGTCGTTGATGGCGACATTGTCCGTACCAGAGATCTTTAGCGGTATCTTCACATCGACAAAGTAATTGTGCTGGATCTCGTAATTGCGGCTGGCTACATCCTTTGCCTCGGCGTATCCCCAGTCTTCCGGCTGTTCGCCCCTTTCCCAGAGTTGGATGCCGATGCTGTCCCCGGCGAAATAATTGCGGACGATGGCGTTGTCCTGGCCGTGTTCGATAGCGATGCCATGGAGGTTTTCGCAGACTGTGTTCCCGGTGATCAGGGTATTATAACTATATCCGCCCCAAACGCCGTAGGTGCAGCCTTCCAGCCGGTTGTTGGCCAGGATGTTGCGGCTGAAGGTCACTTCGATTCCATTGGTGGGCGCGTGGGAGAAGTCGTTGCCGAAGATGATGTTGTCATTACAGCCCCCTTCCCCGGTATCCATAGTCGATTGCCCGGCCCAGAGGAAGAAGCCGTCGCCGGAGTGGGTAGCGGAGTTGTAAGCGAAGGTGTTGTTGCTGCTTTGTTCGTAGCAGAGGATGCCCGCCGAGTCCTGCCCCCGGCTGTAGAACCCGTGGCTGTAGCCGCGGACGTTCCAGTCGAGGCGGTTGTGCATCACCTTATTGTTTGCAGACCGGTAAAGCCCGATGCCGATGCCGGAATTGAAGTGGATGGTGTTGTTGTAGAACAGGCCGTCGTTGCATTGGGTGAGCATCAGCCCGTTCTGCCCGCCGGTGACGGTGAGGCCGCGGACGGTGGCCTGGTTGCATCCCTTGAGGTAAACAGCCGCCCCGTAGCGCAGCCATTCGTCTTTTTCATTGTGGTGGTAACTGAGCCAGTCGGCGAGGTCTTCGCGTTCGCGGGTGCTTTGCAGGTGTTGGCGGTAGTTGTAGCTGAAGTTGCAGTTTTCGATGAGCAGGCTGTCGGAGTTTTCGGCCATGAGCGCCACTTTGTAGCCTTTGGCCGTGAGGTTGCGGATGGTGGCCCGGTGGCTGTTGCGCACCAGTATGGCCAGGCCGGAAAACTGATCGGGCAGTTTACCTTCGGCTGCGCCGTTCAATTCGGCATTATTGAAATCAACGGTGATGTCGTTGCCCTCTATGATGATAAGGGGCTGATCGAGGCTGTCGGCCCCCTCCAATTGGTAGGTTCCCGGTGCTACCGTTATGTCAGTGGCGACCACCATGCCGGCCTGCAGGGGCACAAGGGGAGGCTTTTCCGGTTTTTGTTCGCAGCCAGCTAATATCGCAACCATAAATCCCAAAAGGAAAGGGAGCATGACACTTCTGGGCATGTTAAAAAGTTTTGTTTTTCGTTTCGTTTCGCTTCGCTAAAGTTAATAAACCGGAGGCGGTTATGGAAACCTCTCCGGTTTATTAACTTTAGGGTGACACCTTCCCCCGGTGCTTCCGGCCGGAAAAGAGGCGTCGCCTTCCACGAAAAGATGGCTTTTTATACCCGAGGCGAACGGTGAGGGATGAAGAGGCCCGTCTAAGGCTGAACAAAAATCTCCGGGGGCGGGTTATTCCGAACAGGGAAGCGACACCTCTTGCTCTACTCAGGCGGAAAGGGGAGGCGTCGCTTCACCATCGTTTACTTCAGGAACGAATATTCCCGGCCGTACTCCAGCATCTGCTGGGTGAAATCGGCAGGGTATTCGATCTTCACATCGGTGACCTCGCCGCTTTCATCCATGACTGCCGTCAGTTTCGGGTTGATGAAACCGCCGTAGGGAGGAATGTCAAGGGCTTCGGCGCGTTCCAGCACTTCGGCGTGGATCTGCGGGTCAACCTGCACGCCGTAATTTTCGATCAGGGCTTTGCCTGCTTCGTAATCGCCCTGCGATTTGATGCGTTGTACCTCGCGCAGTAACTCACCGAAAAGGGCGCGTAACTTTTCGTAATCTTTGATGTCTATATAGGTCTTGCCATCCCTTTTGGTAATTTCCACGGCGCCATTCTTCAGCCCTTTCTCAATAACCCAGTGGGATACCATGGAACGGTTGCGCATGTGGGCCTGCTCGATGGTTTTTCCGGGCTCGATGCGGCGGAGTTGGAGCATGTAGCCGTTCTTTAGGTAGGAGTCATATTCTGCTTTGCCCACTTCCAGTGAAGGCACCAGGCCTAGTTCCACCAGTTTGGGGTCCATTAAGTAATAGAGAGCGACCAGGTCTGCCCGAGCTTCTTCCAGAGGGGAAGCGTAATTGACAAGTGTTTCTTTGGGCGTGGCGACGCCATCTTCCAACTGGCCGGAAGCATGGCCGACGACTTCGTGCAGGGCGGTGTGCATTTTGGAGGCCAGGTTCCCGTACTTTTCCGCGCGGGCGATCTCCTCCTCATCGTTGCTGAACTCCTGAAGGAGCCCCGGCCCGTCGGCCTGGCCGTAGGCATTGATGATGTTGCCCAGGCTCACCGATTTGGAGCCGTACTCTGCCCGTATCCAGTTGGCATTGGGCAGGTTGACGCCGATGGGGGTGGCCGGAGAGGCATCCCCCGATTCGCCGGCGACAGTAACCACTTTATAGGTAATACCGGTCACCTTTTTCTTTTTGTGGGCATCCATGATAGGGGAGTTGTCCTCAAACCACTGGGCATTCCGGGAAACGACCGCCATGCGTTCGGAAGCCTCGAAGTCATTGATCTCGATGATGTTCTCGTAAGAGCCCTTGTAGCCGAGCGGGTCGTTATAGACCTCAATGAAGGAATTGATGTAGTCGATATCCCCTTCTGTGGCCTGCACCCAGGCAACGTTGTATTTGTCCCAGGTTTCCAGGCTGCCGGTGCGGTAATATTCTATCAGCAATTTCAGCGCATTGGCCTGGGCTTCGTTTTCCGCCACACCTACGGCTTTTTCCAGCCAGAAAACCACCTGCTCGATGGCATCGCCATACAGTCCGCCGGTTTTCCAGACGGCTTCTTCGAGCTGTCCGTTCTCATTGCGCACCAGTTTGGAGTTTAGCCCCATAGACACCCGCTCGTCGGAAAGGCTCTCTTTCTTTTTGGCGTAGAAGGCCTCGGCTTCCGCCTGAGTGATGTCCGGATCGTAAAAGTTAACAGCGGAGTTGGCCAGCAGGTCGCCACTGCTCTGGTCGATCTTTCGGGCATCAAAAGCGGGGTCAAAAATGGCGCGCATAGCTTCCGGCCCGAGGCTGGCGCCCACTGCCCCCATCAATTCCTCAAAGTATTCCCGGGAGAATCCGGGAGTGAACTTGTCATTGGAATAATGGTGGTGAATGCCGTTGGCGAACCACACCTGCTTCGCATAAAGCAATACCTCTTTCCATTCTGCAGTTGACCGATCTCCCTGATAATCGCCAATGATCTTTTCCAGTGCGCGGCGTATGGCGAGGTTGTGGCGGTAGTTCTGGTCGTATATAATGTCCCGCCCGCTGAGCCCGGCCTGTACGAGGTAGTACACCAGTTTTTTCTGCTGCAGGGACAGTTGTTCGAACCCCGGCACCTTATAGCGCAGGATCTTCTTATCGGCGAAGTGTTCCGGATAATAATTGAAGGTATCCTGGTTCATTTCCGCCGTGTCGGCGGCAGTATCGGAGGCCGGGCCTTCAGGCCCGCCGCAGGAGGCGGCCAGGAAGAGCAGCCCCAGCATAAAGAGCATGTTCTTTATCATTGTTGGCTTATTTTTGGTTAGTAAAGTTTTTCTAAATCGGAAATCGGAAGTACGAAGACTAAAGAGTATTTTCCGATTTCCCACTTCCGATTTCCCACTTCCCACTTCCGACTTCCCACTTCCCACTTCCCACTTCCGACTTCCCACTTCCGACTTCCCACTTCCCACTTCCCACTTCCCACTTCCCACTTCCGATTTCCCACTTCCGATTTCCCACTTCCCTAAACGCCCCATTCCACCACCGTACCGGCGTAGGTCAGGCCGCCACCGAAGCCGAGCATCAGCAGCTTGTCTCCTTTTTTAACCCTTCCGTCTTTGACGGCTTCATCAAGGGCCAGGGGGATGGAAGCCGAGGAAGTATTGCCGTATTTGCTCAGGCTTTCCAGCGATTTTTCAACCGGGAAGCCAACCCGCTGGCAGATGGCCTCGATGATGCGCATATTGGCGCTGTGGGGAATGAACCAGTCGATGTCTTCCTTAGTTAGCCCGTTCTTTTCGACGATCTCTTCGAACAGGGCCGACATACGGGTAACGGCCCAGCGGAAAACGGCGCGCCCGTTCTGTACGATCTTGTTGTTGGCCTTGATCGGTACGCCGTTTACCTGGGTAGCCTGGGTGGACAGGTAGAGGTCCTGTCCGCCGCTGCCTTCCGCCCCGGCGATGCATTCGCCGATATTGCCCTTGCCGGCTGCTTCGATGAGCAGGGCGCCGGCGCCGTCGCCAAAGAGGATGCAGCTTGTCCGGTCGGTAAAATCCGTCACCTTGGTCAGGGTTTCGGCGCCTATGACCAGGATCTTGCGGTACATTCCGGAGTGGATCAGGCTTCTGGCCAGAGTGATGCCGTACCCGAAGCCGGCGCAGGCCGCCGAGATGTCGAGGGCGGCGGCGTTGGGAATGTCCAGGCGGTATTGCAGCTGGCAGGCCATGCTGGGCATGATCTGGTCGTGCGTCACGGTAGCGACAAGAATGAAGTCAACGTCGGAAATGTCCTTGTCGTACCGCTGGGCGAGGTCTTTCACTGCGGCTATGGAAAGGTCACTGGTAAATTCATCTTCGGCCGAATACCGGCGTTCGATGATCCCGGTGCGGGTCCGTATCCATTCATCAGAGGTTTCCAGGAAAGATTCGAAATAGTGGTTGTCAATAATTTTTTCAGGAGCATAAGTGCCAATAGCCGTGATCCTTGCTTCCATGTTTGTGGTTTGTATAGTCAGATACAGGTTCGTTTTGCAGGGTTTTGGACAGGGCACTGCAAAGGTAAATTTTTTTGCAAAGGTTTGAACTATTGGCGTACCTTTAGGTGTTAGTAACATGTCAAGTTCTTTGAAAGCTGAAGTCCATTTAGCTTTCCTAATTGATCGATCCGCCGTACTTGACCTGCCTTCGCCCAAAGCTTCGGCAGGCGATGAGCTTCGGCGGACAGCCCGCCTTCGCGTAAAGCTTCGGCGGACGAGGAAGGGGACGTAATGGAATCGACAGGGAAGTAAACTGGTAAGTAAGCATGCCGGAGTATGATGGCTTATCTCCGTTAACAACTAGCTATTAACCAATTTTAAATGGCAATACTCAGTATGCCATGGCAGCCTAAGACTAGGTCTTAGAATGCCTTTGTGCCGTACGTTTGACGCCTGATACACAGCGTGCCGCATATCATCAACCCTCAGGCTAGCATGGCAGAATGCCCCGGCTGTTGTGCGAAATTCAGGGGATAAGGGATGATACGGGAGGGTTTCCAATCCTATCTCATCCTCGAAAATTCAACTGGAAACTAAGCATGTAGAAAGCTTATGAGTGCTTTCGCTGGACGCGAGTTCGACTCAGAGGGTCGCCCATACGGTGACGTATGGTGCAAAATCGGGTGAATTCAGAGGAGCCTAAGTTCCGGTTTCGGAATAAGGTAATTCTGAGCCAAGCCAAAGGGAAGTCTTTGGAAGGTGCAGAGACTAGGGACACTACGGTGAGCCCACAGCGCCCGACATCTCAAATGAGATGATGATATAGTCCGATACCCGGGGAAATCCGGGGTCTTTCCATTGCATTTTATGCACTGGAAAGGCGAGAGTAAATATTACTCTTAACATTTTGCTCGCCGTCTCCACTAAGATTTTGATGTGTAGCCCTGCAGTGACTTGTCATTGCAGGGCTTTGTTGTTTCAGGGCCTATGGGAATTCCAGAAAAATAGCCTTTGAAATGCTTCTTTACGAGAGCGTTCACTTTCGCTGTATTTTCCATTCCGATTAGTCACTCCCTTATAATAATTTAGAGCAACTGTTATTCGATGCCTTTTTTTAGGATGGATAGAGTGGAGGTGCTTAATCAGTTTTAGAGCACTATTGCGTGTAAATTTCAGTTCGTAATTGTTTGAATGATTATTTGAAAATTATTTGTTTCAACAAATTGTTTTTGTTAAGGTAATGTAAACCTCACTTGTCTGTTGAAAATGGAGGATTACCAGATGATTTAAACTATTTTTATATATTTTGTTTTTAAAATTTGTTTGATATGTAGAATTTAAAATTTGTCTATGTTGCTGATTTTGAAGTAGTTGTTTTCATTTTGTTAGATATTGAAGTGCCGACACCCTGAAAGTGAAAGGATATATTAGAAAAAAAATAAAACATCATTAGCAACTTATATTAAATTTTTGTAAATTTACACTCGATTCCCGATACCCCCCCATCTTACAAGCATCTCACATCACAAAGAGCAAAGAATCAGGCTATCAATTCTGAGGGCAGGTTTCAATCGATGCCTGGCCTACCTACCAAAACTAAAATACTCTATTGACTGATCCTGCATCATGCGGCAGGCCCGAAAACCGTGGTGAACACGGTGGGTTCAACGGCTTCACCTCTTTTCTGTGAACGGAGCGGAGCCGGTGCCGAAGGAAGCAGGAACAGCTATTGACTCGGGTATGCAGATCCCCCTGAAAAAACTTGCCGGGCCATGAAAAAAGATGTAACCTTTTTGTAAAGGCCTCGTATAAGCAAGTATCATCCCCCCTCTCTAACCCGAACCCAAAAACTCAACACCCCCACAAAAAACCAGGAGAATAGTCCACCCAGCCATTCTCCGTTTTCTACCCCCTTTTTCATCCCATAACCGATTGTCTGAGACCCTGACCGGGCCTACAGCGCCGCCAGCTAACACTGGCCGCCGTAAGCCCCGGAATTTACCAAAAGGGCGCCAACCACATCCGAGTTCAGTCGGAACGGGTTGCATTTCAGTGTTTTAAAAGAGCGACAGAGGCTACTGCCAAAACTATTTCAGAGCATTTTGAGGATCATTCCAGGCGGTTTGTACACCTGCCCGGGCCTGGCTTTAACTGGCCTTGGGAAGCGTTGGGCAGCCGCTTCGGAGTTTTCCCCATGAACATAATCGAAACACTTTTTCTGGATACGAACACTTAAAATTAAAACACTATGATCCCGAAGAATAGGCATTTGGCCATTAATCATGTCGCACTGGAGTTCCTCCTGCTGAACTTCTGCCTGCTGATCGTACTTTTGTTCCGGCTTTCCGGAATGGCGCAGGTGGCTCCCGCCAACGGTTCATCGGTCATGGGAGAGTTCCTTTGGCTGGCAGTTATTTTCAACCTCAGCTGGGGCCTGATCATCTTCCTCAACGGTGACCTGGACCTTTACCTGAACTTCGGTTTCAGGAAGCGTATAAAGTACATCGTCCTCAACACCTTCATTTTTGTGGGGATAACTTATACGCTGGGAATGGTTTTTGACATCGCTTACATTCAGAAGACGAACTTCCTCATCCCGATCTTCCTGTTCCTGTTCATCAACCTGTCCCTTTTTGAATTCTATGGGCGAAAGCGCCGCAATGTCTCTCTTGCTAAGGCGCTCGTGGTTGGAAAGGGGAATGAATGGAGTGAGTTTTCGGGCTTCTCCAACAAGATCCGCCGCCGTGGGTATGACATCGTAGGTATTCTTGATAACGATACCGAAATGGCAACCAACACCGGTGGGCTGGAAGTGATGGGCAAGGTCGATGAACTGACCCGCATCCTGGGCAACGGCGAGATCGATGAGATATTCGTCACGGTTTCTTCCCTCAAGGAAGAGGAAGTAAAGAATACCATCGAAGTGGCCGACTATTACGGCATCCGCGTAAACCTGTTGCCCGGTGCTTCCAATTATCTGGGCGCCGGCATACGCCCCAGCTACCTGGAAGGGCTGCCCGTCATCCGGGTCCGCCAAACTCCGCTGGACAAGCTGCACAGCTTCCTGCTGAAGAAAGTATTTGACTTTGTTTTTGCACTGGGCATCCTGCTCCTGCTCGCCCCGATATTCCTGGTGATCGCAGCTCTGATCTACCTGGATAACAAAGGGCCCATCTTCTATACGCCGGTCCGTAAAGGAGAAGCCGGAGGAACCTTTAAGTGCTATAAATTCCGGACCATGTCCGTATGCGATGACCCGGTAAACGGCACCAAGTCAACCGTCAAGAATGACCCGCGCATCACCCGCGTCGGCAAATACCTGCGCAAATATGACCTGGACGAGCTGCCCCAGTTCATCAACGTGCTCAAAGGAGATATGAGCGTCGTCGGCCCCCGGCCCCACCGCGTATTCCTGGAGCAGGACTTCCGCAAGGTAGTGAATGACTATATGGTGCGCCACTATGTAAAACCGGGCGTTACCGGTTGGGCGCAGGTCAACGGATGGCGCGGCCCCACCGTAACCAACGAACAGAAGCGGCAGCGCATCAAGCACGACCTCTGGTACATCGAGAACTGGAGCTTCTGGCTGGACATTAAGATCGTTTTCCTTACTGTTTTCAGCAAGAAGACCCGCAAGAACGCATTCTAGAACAAAAAACCATATCTATCGAATAGACTCTACTTTTTAACTTCAACATCAAGACAGGCAAAATGCCGGAAGGCCTTTTAACAGCACGGGGAGCACCCTGCCAGGTTAAAAGGCCTTTCCGGTTTAAAGTTCATTCCTCAGAAGCATGGATGTGCGCTTGCGTTGATTTTAACTGCCTTCTTACCTCCAATTAATAAAAATTCCTGATTTTGCATTTACTCCTGTTTCCCTTCGTATCCTGGCCAGGGCAGGCAAAGGGCGTTCATTATCGTGAATCATGCGAATGAGGGGCAAAACGAAAGATATTATTGAAGTCCTGCAGGTACAAACCCCGGTGGGCGCCACATCTGAACATTCTGATGCTTTTGGGCAATTCAGCCCGGTACAACCATTAATAAAAAGACACCATTATGAAGATACTGATCACCGGAAACCTGGGCTACGTTGGCCCCGGCTTGCTGAGGGAATTTCGGGAATACCATCCGGACGCCACCCTGATCGGCTATGACATCGGGTACTTTGCAAAATACATCACAACCCGGTCCGTCAGCCCGGATGTCCTCCTCGATGTACAATACTACGGCGATGTCCGCCGTTTCCCGGAGCGAATTCTCGAGGGAGTGGATGTGGTGATAAGCCTGGCCGCCATATCCAATGACCCCATTGGCAACAAGTTTGAGGAAGTCACCCTGGACATCAATTACCACGCCAACCTGGAGATCGCCAGAATGGCCAGGAGGCAGGGCGTGCGCAGGTTCGTCTTCGCCTCGAGCTGCAGCGTATATGGCAGTGCCGAAGATGCCCCCCGGAAAGAGTCCTCGGCATTGGATCCGCTCACTGCCTATGCCCGTTCCAAGGTCTATTCCGAAGAGGCCCTGGAAGCCCTTGCCGGCGAAGGTTTTCAGGTCACCTGCCTGCGTTTTGCCACTGCCTGCGGTATGAGCGAGCGCCTGCGGCTCGACCTGGTGCTGAACGATTTTGTGGCCGGCGCCCTCACTGCCGGCCGGATCACCATCCTCAGCGACGGCAGCCCCTGGAGGCCTTTGATCAACGTTCTGGATATGGCCCGGGCCATCCGGTGGGCCTGCGAACGGGATTCGGAAACGGGAGGAGCTTTTCTTGCGGTTAACACCGGCAGCGACAGTTGGAACTATCAGATCAAGGACCTGGCGCTGGCTACTCAGAGGCTGCTGCCCGGGGTGGAGGTTTCGATCAATAAAGACGCCCAGCCGGATAAGCGTTCCTACCGGGTGGACTTTGGCCTTTTCCGCAGCCTGGCCCCTGGCCATCAGCCTCAGTATGGCCTGAAGGAGACCGTGCAGGGCCTTATCACCGGCCTGAGGTCCATTCAGTTTAAAGATGCGGATTATCACCGCTCCGGCCTCATTCGCCTCAATGTCATCAATGAATTGCTATCGGAAAAGGAGATGGACCATAAGCTAAGCCTTCAGGTATGATATTCAGGGAAACGCACCTGGGAGGAGCCTATGTGATCGAACCGGAACCTTTCCGGGATGAGCGGGGTTTCTTCGCGCGCACTTTCTGCCGCCGGGAATTTGAAGCCGTCGGGCACCACAAGGAATTCGTCCAGTTCAACCATTCTCATACCCGCCAGAAGGGCACCATCAGAGGGCTGCATTATCAGCGGCCGCCTCATGCCGAAGTTAAGCTGATCCGTTGCATAAAAGGGAGTGTTTTTGATGTGATTGTAGATATCCGCCGGGGTTCCCGAACCTTTTTGGGCCATTTTTCCGTAGAACTTTCGGAACGGAACATGAAGATGATCTACGTTCCGGAAGGATTTGCCCATGGCTTTCAGGCGCTGGAAGCCGGTACTGAGCTGATCTACCATCACACGGCTTATTACGCTCCCGATTCGGAAGGGGGCATAAGATTTGATGATCCGGTACTCGGGATCGAGTGGCCGTTACCAGTGGCGGAGTTGTCGGAAAAGGACGAGGCTTATCCCGGCCTTAGCCGGCAGTTTTCCGGAATCGTGCTGTAATAATTTTAAAACCAGGCCTCCCTTATGCCAGAAAAAACAACACCCAACCGCCCGGTAAGGCCCTCCGGCAGCAGCTGCCGGTTTTGTTTTGCCCCGCTGTCCCTCAGTGTGGTTGACCTCGGGACGTCGCCGTTGTGCCAGAAGCACGTCCGGCCGGAAGACGCGAAAAAGGCGGAGCACTTTTTTCCGCTGCACGCTTATGTATGCAGGGAGTGCTGGCTGATGCAACTGGAGGATTTCGCCAGCCCTGAAGAAATTTTTACCGGGGAATATGCTTATTTCTCTTCCTACTCCGACAGCTGGCTGGAGCACGCCCGGAAGTATGCCGCCCGGATGGTGGAGCGTTTTGGCCTCGGGCCGGACAGCCTGGTGGTGGAGGCAGCCAGTAACGATGGCTATCTGCTGCAGTATTTTTTGGAAAGGGGCATTCCCGTTCTGGGAATTGAACCGGCGGCAAATGTGGCTGCCGCCGCCCGTGAAAAAGGAGTCCGGACGGAAGGCCTGTTCTTTGGGCAGGAGGCAGCCCGCCGGTTATCGGCTCAGTACGGAAAGGCGAACCTGCTGGTAGGCAATAATGTTCTGGCCCATGTTCCCGATATCAATGATTTTGTCGGAGGCATGAAGGCTATGCTTGCCGTAAATGGCGTGATCACCATGGAGTTCCCTCATCTGCAGAGGTTGATCGAGGGAAACCAGTTCGATACCATATACCACGAGCATTATTCTTATCTGTCCCTGGTGGCGGCCAACCGGATCTTTGCGCACCACGGCCTTACGCTTTTCGATGTAGAGGAACTATCTACCCACGGCGGTTCCCTGCGCATTTTTGCCTGCCATACCGAAGGCCTTATCCGGCCGGTAAGTGATAACGTAGGTGCTTTGCTGGAAAGAGAGCGCCGTTTGGGAATGGAGAGCCCGGAGTATTATGCTGATTTTGAAGCAAGGGTAAAGGAAACCAAACGCAGGCTGCTGGAATTCCTGATCGGAGCGAAGCGGGATGGCAAAACGGTGGTAGGCTACGGAGCCCCCGGCAAGGGCAATACCCTGCTCAACTATTGCGGTATCCGTACGGATTTTCTGGATTTTACGGTTGACCGGAATCCGTACAAGCAGGGTAACTTTCTGCCGGGCACGCGCATCCCCATTTACCATCCGGAGGCGATAAAGGCAGCCCGCCCCGACTATGTGATCATTCTTCCATGGAACCTGAAAGAGGAGATCAGCCGGCAATTGTCCTATATCGAAGAATGGGGAGGCAAAATGGTCGTCCCCATTCCGGAAGTACAGGTGTTGGAAAAAGCCGTCGTTAGGCAGGAGGTTTATTGACCATTCAAATCCAAACTCATGAAAGTAGTCCTATTCTGCGGTGGCCAGGGAACCCGGCTCAGGGATTATTCGGAAACCATCCCCAAGCCCATGGTCCATATTGGGTACCGGCCCATTCTCTGGAATATAATGAAATACTATGCGCATTTTGGGCACAAGGACTTCATCCTGGCGCTGGGATACAAGGCGGACAAGATCAAAGATTACTTTGTCAACTACGACGAAACGATCTCCAATGATTTTGTCTATTCGAACGGGGGCAAGGCCATTGAACTGCTGAGCTCAGATATCGAGGACTGGCGCATTACCTTTGTCGATACCGGCATCCAGTCGAATATCGGGATGCGGCTGATGCGGGTGCAGGAGCACCTGGAGGGTGAAGAGATGTTCCTGGCCAACTATGCGGACGGCTTGTCCGACCTTCACCTGCCGGATATGATCGGGCACTTCAGGCGGCAGCCGGACAAGGTGGCAAGCTTCATGACCTACCAGCCCAACTCCAGCTTTCATATCGTTCGCATGAAGGAGGATGGCCTGGTGACCGGGATTTCCCCCATCGCCAACTCCAATTTATGGCTCAATACCGGTTATTTTCTTTTCAAGCAGGAAATTTTTGACTACATCAACTACGGGGAGGAGCTTGTGGAAGAACCTTTTCAGCGGTTGATCGGGGAGGAAAAGCTGACCACCTACCGGCACGAAGGGTTCTGGCAGGCCATGGACACCTTCAAGGACAAAATGCTGCTGGATGAGATGCAGGCTCAAGGCAATACGCCCTGGGAAGTATGGAGTGCCATTGATAAACCCTTAACCCAACCGTCTTATGATTCGCCTGCAGTTTGAAACGGGCGGCCGTAAGGGCCTCGATATACTCTGCCTGGGCGCCCATTGTGACGATATCGAGATCGGCTGTGGAGGGGCCTTGTTGAAACTGATCCGGGAATACCCTGTCCGCCACGTGAAATGGGTGGTTTTTACTTCCAATGAGCAAAGAAAAGAAGAGGCCCTGCACAGTGCTGATGAATTTCTGCAAGGGGTGGAAAGCCGGGATGTGAGGGTGTTGGATTACCGCGATGCCTTTCTGCCTTTCTATGCCCGCGAGATCAAAGAATATTTCGAGGCTGTCCAAAAGGAGTTTACTCCCAACCTCGTATTCACGCATTACCGGGAAGACCGGCACCAGGACCACCGGCTGTTGTCCGAACTGGCCTGGAATACCTTCCGGAACCACCTCATTCTGGAATACGAGATCCCCAAATACGACGGCGACCTGGGAATGCCCAACTGCTTTGTTCAACTGACGGAAGAACAGGCCCACCGGAAGGCGGAAATCCTCCTGAATTGTTTTGCCAGCCAAAAGAAAAAACATTGGTTTGACAAAGAAACATTCCTGGCGCTTCTCCGTATCAGAGGTATGGAATCGGCCAGCCCTACCCGCTATGCGGAAGCCTTCCATCTCAGAAAGATGGTTCTCTGATCCTTAGTTATCGCATGGGATATTGAAATAAATGAAACTGCAGCCGCTTTTTCATCGGCATATCCCTTTTCAAAAAATGATCAGAGACAAACAGTATAGGAAATTATTATAAACTCAATAAACGGTAGGATACTGCCATTTTTTAAATCCTAAATGCTATGGACCAAAATCAGACTTTTGAACAGTTTTTAGCAAATCAGGTTCCGGAGATCTCTCCCTGGAACTTCCTCATCAACCTGGTGCTTACCGCCCTGCTGGCGCACCTGCTGGGGCGCGTTTATTCCCGGTTTGGCACCTCTCTTTCCAACAAGAAGATGTTTGCCGCCAACTTTGAGCTCATCGCCGTCACGACCATGATCATCATTACGATCGTGAAGTCTTCACTGGCCCTTTCCCTGGGTTTGGTGGGCGCTCTGTCCATCGTCCGTTTCCGCGCCGCCATCAAGGAGCCGCAGGAACTGGCTTACATCTTCCTGACCATTGCTCTGGGCCTTGGATTCGGCGCTGACCAGCGCGCCGTCACCATTATCGGGTTCTTCTTCGTGGTGGCCGTCATCTGGGGACAGCACTTTGTCAAGCCTTCCGACGCACAGCGCAGCCTCAACTTTACCATTCTGGCTGATAACCCCCTGGGTATTTCGCTGGACCGCATCGTGGAGACCATCATGCCTCACTGCAAGGAGCTGGAAATGAAGCGCCTGGATGAGAACAAAAATTACCTGGAAGCCGCATTCGTTGCGGAATTCAACAATTTCAACGACCTGAATAAGGCCCGCTCGGCTCTTCATGGCCTGGACGACTCTATTCAGATCAGCTTTTTGGATCAAAACGGGATCATCTGATCCTGATCCTGATCCTTTACCTGGTTGACATCTGACACTCCCCCTCTCTTTTTTCAAAACTTTCGCCCCCCCGCCAGGAGACAATGTCAATGAACTATCGGAATGTCAAAGAAACTTTATTATGGTACAGAATAAGGAAAAAACAGTAAGCAAAGCAGCCGAAGCAACGGCAAACGGGGCAGTTGAGCCGGCAGTGGCCAAAGCTCCCAATCAGCAGCAGGCTAAGGCTCTGGTCTTCAGAAAAGAACGCAAGTTCGTCATTGAAGGGTTTGACATTGCTCAGGTGGAAGCCGTTGTGAAGTCGCACCCCGCCTTGTTTTCTTCCCCGTTTCCTCCGAGGTATATCAACAATATCTATTTTGATACCCGGGAGTTCCGCAATTACCGGGACAATGTGGCGGGATCGACAAACCGGGAAAAATTCCGCATACGGTGGTACGGCGAACAATACGGACAGCTCAAAAAGCCCGTATTGGAGATAAAGATCAAAAGAGGCCTGGCGGGCACGAAAAAGTATGCAGCCCTGAAGCCTATCACCCTGGAACGGGGCTTCTCTGTTGATGATATCAGGGCCTGGCTGGAAGACTCAAACCTCGAACCGGAATACCGCGAAGCGATCAAGTACCTGATCCCTTCTCTGCACAACCGGTACAGGAGAAAATATTTTCTTTCGGCGGATAAGCGGTTCCGCGTTACACTTGATGACCAGCTTGCCTACGTCAATGTTCCCAAACTTCCGGGATTTTTTGTCCGGCAGGAAATGGAGCGCGCCAAGGTGGTTATGGAACTCAAGTACGATACGGAAGACGATGCATACGCAACCTGGATAACCGACCACTTCCCGTTCCGGCTCAGCAAAAATTCCAAGTACGCCATCGGCGTGAAAAAGCTGGATATCTGGAATCAGCACGAATGGTAATTCCTCCGGGAATTGGGTGGACAATTAAAGTTTAATGCGGCCTTCAACCGATGTGCAGCGTAGCTGCGTTCACCAAGGAAATGAAATGTATGCCCTGGCGGAGCGCCTGTTTCCCATTTGCCGAAGCATCACGGGGAATGGCGTTCGCCAGAGCCTACAGATTCTCCGGGAGATTATTCCCCTGGAAGTCCATGAAGTGCCGTCGGGTACCCGGGTATTCGACTGGGTTGTTCCAAGAGAATGGAACGCCCGGGAGGCATGGGTCCGGGATCCTCAGGGACGGAAGGTCATCGATTTTCAGGACAACAATCTTCACCTGTTGAATTACAGCGTTCCGGTTCACCGGCGTATGAGCCTTTCAGCCTTGAAGGGCCACCTTTATACATTGCCCGGGCAACCGGAGTTGATTCCATACCGCACTTCTTATTATCAGGAAAGCTGGGGCTTCTGCCTGCCTCACCGGCAGTTCGAAACACTGCCTGAAGGCGAGTATGAAGTTTTTATCGACTCCAGCCTGGAGCAGGGGCACCTGACTTACGGGGAATTCTACCTGCCCGGAAAGACAAAGGAGGAAGTTTTGTTCTCCACGCACATCTGCCACCCTTCCCTGGCCAACGATAATCTTTCGGGCATTTGCCTTCTTACCTTCCTGGCGCAGGAACTGCAGAAAAAGCCCCGGCGTTATTCCCATCGCTTTCTGTTCATTCCCGGCACTATAGGTTCCATCACCTGGCTGGCCAGGAATGAAGACAAAGTGGAGCATATCCGGCACGGGCTGGTGGCGTCTCTGCTGGGAGACTCCGGAGGTTTTACCTATAAGAAAAGCCGGAGGGGCAATACGGAGATCGACCGGGCCGCCGAGCACGTGCTGAAGCACAGCGGCCATCCTTATGAGATCATTGATTTCGCTCCCTACGGGTATGACGAACGGCAGTACTGTTCCCCGGGTTTTAACCTGGCGGTGGGCAACCTCACCCGTTCCCGGTTTGGAACTTTTCCTGAATACCACACTTCTGCGGATAACCTCAGTTTCATTCAACCTCAGTATCTTCAGGATTCCCTTGAGGTTTACAAGGAGGTTGTCGAAGTGCTGGAAGACAATGATCTTTTTGAAAACCTAAACCCCAAGTGTGAACCCCAGCTGGGCCGGCGCGGCCTGTATGATGCCATTGGAGGAGGCAGCGAGAGCAAAGCCCGGCAGATGGCTATGCTTTGGGTGTTGAACCTTTCGGACGGTTCGCACAGCCTGCTCGATATTGCCGAAAGGGCGGGCCTGCCGTTCCGGCTGGTGCTTCAGGCCTGCCGGGCGCTTCAGGAAGCCGGGCTTCTTCGGGGGCTTTCCGCCAAAGGTTGAACAATAGTCTTTTGTTTTTACGAGAAACAGAATTTAGATTCCCTTCTCTTTTTCTGTCTAACCTTAAACGGGAAACCTCTCCGGCCATCCGGAAATTCATAATAAAAACTCCGAATAATGAACACCATTTATTACGACTCGCCGGTATCTGATGAGAAGCGAAGAGAAGAACTCTACCAGGGGCAATTGTTTGTCTTTTCACCCACCGATACCACCCTGGCTTTCATTGCCTTTGCCCGCCAGCTGATCGAAGAAGCATTTGCCGGGCTCGACCCTGTCAGGGCGCAGTATCAGATGCCGCCCGAGGAATACGCCGCTATCCTGTCCCGCCTGAAGCCGGCATTCATCCATCATCCGCAGTCTAAAGCTTTTCTTCAGGCTATTCTGAAGGAACGCGGCTGCGACCCCCGGCTCACTTACTTTGACGTTCCGAGAATGCGTTCATCCACCAGTGACGGGTACCTTACTTCCGGAATCGCTTATGCTTTTCATCCTCACCGGGATACCTGGTATTCGGCGCCCATGTGCCAGATCAACTGGTGGCTGCCGGTCTATGAGGTGGAGTCGGGCAATGTCATGGCCGTTCATCCGCACTACTTCAACCGGGCGGTCCGGAACGGTTCCCGGGATTACAACTATCAGCAATGGGTGGCCACCAGCCGGAAGGAAGCGGCCCGGCACATAAAAAAGGATACCCGAAAACAACCTCACCCGGAAGAACCGCTGGAGCTTGACCCTCAGGCCCGGGTGGTTACTCCGCCGGGAGGCCTGCTCGTATTCTCGGCGGCTCACCTGCATTCTTCTGTTCCGAATAATAGCGGGAAGACCCGCTTCAGCATTGATTTCAGAACCGTTCACCTGGAGGACGCCAGAAACGGGAAGGGCGCCAGAAACTGGGATTCCGAATGCACGGGGACGACCATGGGGGACTATCTGCAGGTGGAAACCCTGGAGCATCTTCCCGATGAGTTGGTGGAAGCTTATCGGCAGGGCCATCCTCAAAAGATGGAGCCCGGCATACCCGGATAGCGCCTACTCTTTCACGATCGGGAAGGCCATTTGAATGTTGCGTTCCCGGTCTGAGCGGACGATCAGGTAATAATTCCCGGCGGGCAGGCTGCTCAGCTCGATGGTTATGTTCTTTCGTTTATCCTTGATGGGTTGAGCATAAACCTGTTTGCCATTTTCCTGGCTGATGATCCACAGCTTGTCGGCAGTGGCGCCTTCTTCCAGAGAAAGGGACAGCGTGTTTGAAAAGAGGGTGGGGGATACGGTTATTGCCCCCTTCTGCTCCTCTATATTGGCCAGCCTCAGGGGGCTGTAGGAAAAGCGGCCATCCTTTTCCACCTGCTTGAGCCGGTAATAGGTAAGCCTGCCGGGTGGTTCTTCATCGGTGAAGTAATAATTCGTTTCCCGGCCGGAAGCAGGGCCTTTTGCCTTGCTGTGGCCCTTGAGGAAAAAATCCCGCCCGTTATCGGACCGTTCTATCTCGAAGTAGGCCAGGTTCCTTTCCCCCGAAGTTGACCACCGCAGTTGCACGCCGCCCTGGCCTTTTTCAGCCGTGAAACTGGTAAGTTTGACGGCTGGCGAGTCCAGGCGGGAAATGGCTATATTTTGTGTAATGGAGAGTTTTTCTTCCTCAATCTTCACCGGGAAGAACCCTTCTTTACTCTGGCTGCAACTGACGGCCATCTGTTCCAGCGGCATGCCTGGGGAAAAATTGGCCGGGACTGCCCTTAGCTGGTATTCACCTATTGGAAGGCCCTCGAAACGGTAGCTTCCGTTCGAATCGGAATATTGCATGGCAATGAATTTCCCTTTTGCGTCATAAAGGCCAATGATCAGTTTCCCAATGCCGGGCTCGCCCGGGTCAGGGATGCAATTTCCATTCTTGTCGTGCCATGCTCGTCCTTCGGCAGCTCCGGGAGCATAGGGTGCCTTTTTCGTTACTTCATGCACCCCAAGGTCCGCCCGTTCTCCCTGAGGGCGCTGAATGCCCCAGAAGTCGGTTGGCAAGGATACGGCTGTTGCGGCATCCCGGCAATTGCTGTTGTTGGCGATCCTGAAATGTTCCGGCTCGCTTTTGGAAGGGTTGAGGAACTGAGGGTTGGCCCACATGCCATGAGGTTCGAAGGCGGGGTTTTGGTTCCGCATCTCCTCAAAGGTAAGGCCGTTGTTGATCTTCCTGTCGGGGGTAAGCCCGTAATAGCAGTTGTTGTCAAAAACGATGTCGGAAGTGATGTCTCCGCTGATGTCCTGTTCGGTGGTTGAAAAGTCAAAGATGTTGTTTTTTAATTCCACGTTGCTGATGCCATCGCGGATCCAGATCAGGTTGCCGGTGCGGCTTCCCGGAGCGATTACGTTATTCCACAACTGGGTGTTGTTGGTGCTTCCCACCAGCAGGCAGTGGTGGCCGTTTCCGGCGATGATGTTGTTGACGGCCCTTACCTTGGGGGACCGTATGGTCAGGTCGCCGTATCCCTGGCTGATGGAGTTGGAGTACAGAAAATTGCCCCGGACTTCGACGTAGTTCACCCAGTCGTAATTCACATAGACACCCCCTGCCTGTGAGAACTTCAGGGTGTTGCCTTCCACCAGGATATTACTTCCCGAGGTGACATCCACGCCATCCTCTCCCGCCCTTAGGGTGGTGTTGTTGCGAATGATGACATTCCCCGCCAGGTCGTTGTCTTCCGAATCCCGGTGGCAGGTGATGGCGTCTTCGAGTTCCAGTACTTCCGGGTTTTCAATCCAGCAATCTTCCACCAATACCCCATGCAGTTTGTTGTTGGCCGATCCATTGAGGAGTATGCCGTTGACCTGATAGTTATACACATAAAGGCCTTTCAGCCAGATATTTCCTCCTCCGTAACTGGACCTCACGGCATTCGCCGAACAATTGGTTACATCCACATCGTCAACTATGACCCAGGAAGTACCGTTCTCTCTGCCCAGCCACAACATGTTGTTGCCGCCGTTGTCTATGTGGAGGCCCTGGACAATAATGTAATTGTGCAGCAGGACAATACCCCGGCCTCCCTGGCAGTCGATCAGGGGTTTTTCAGGGCTGTCTCCGTAGGCTCCAAAAAAGATGCAATTATTGTTGTTGGGATCGACCAGGTCAAACCTCAGCGGTTGGCCGATCACACTGTCTTCAATGGTGACCACTCCTCCGGGCGTTCCCCCATTGCGGGGCTCCAGCGGGCCATCCGTCCACACTCCTCCTCTTTTGAACAGGATGCTGTCACCTGGTAGAAAAGTTTGCTGGTTTACCATTGAAATGGTTTTCCAGGGCCCGGTATTTCCTCCTTCGTAGGTGGCGGAACGGCCATCGTAATTGTCGTTGCCATTTTCAGAATCTACGTAGTAGGTGCCTCCTACGGCTTGTTCACAAGACATCAGAGAAAGCAGCAGGATCAGTAGAACGTGGATGGGCCGGACAGTGATAAGGAAGGCCATTTTTCTTACCGGTTGTTTGCAGGCAGCCCGGTTTTTTCTTTTTTCAGCGTTGAGATACATATTCTAGGGTCCGTTTTCAGAAAAGGTTGATTGTATGAAGAATTCCTTTTCTTATACGGAGCCTTACTATCAAAGGGTTGCTTCAGTTGGGCTTTTCTTGATGCTTTCCATTCGTTTTTTTGCTTTCTCGCAAAAAAAACCTGCGTTTCGGAATTACTACGAAACGCAGGCCTGTCGTAATCAGCTTTCCGCCAGTTTAGAGATTATTCTTTCAAGACTACAAATTTAGTAGCCTGTACGGAAGAACCGGAAAATATCTGGAGGGCATAGACCCCTGCCGGCAGGTGCAACTCATCCAGCAGAATAGTGTTCTCTCCCTGGTGGATGGCCCGCACTTGCATCATAACCGATTTGCCACTCATGTCTTTGGCCATTACATAGGCCTTGCCATCGATATCGCTGGTGAACCGCGCCCAGAGCCTGTCGGTCGCCGGGTTGGGATATACCGACAGAGAGCGGAGGGCCATTGGAGCAGAATCGGAGGTAATGGGAGGTAGTTCTTCCTCTTCTTCCTGATTATCGATCGCGCCTGTGTTTTCAGGTTGGGATTTGCTGGCGTTTGCCGGCAAAAGATATTCGACGCAAAGCCTTGGTGCCGCAGAAGCCGAACCATCGAAGGTAAATGCCGCCCGCCGGCCGATCCCTTCGATCATAACTGTGACCGAACTGGCGGAAGTATAACCGGGCCGGTTGACAATTTCCTGGAGTATGGGCGAAAGGTCCGGCGTTTGCTGAGCGTAATCCTCGGCGCCGGGCGTATCCCATGCAGACGGGAGCCAGGTTACCATGGCGTTGGTCGCAGGGCGGCTGCTGATATTGCCGCTGGCGCTTGTAAAAGGCCCCGAATTGTCACTCGCTTCTCCGTAAACCTTGAGTTCGCACAAATCCTGATTTTGTGAGTCTCCGGCCGTAAACTGAATGCGGGCTTTTAAGATTTCAGCTCCTGCTGGAATATTGAGGCCGTTGAACCTTATCCCCGTCAGTTGGCTTCCCTGGCTCAGGCTGGCGCCCAGTTCGAAGCTGGTGCTGTTGAGGGTTACCTGGCCGGAAGAGCTTTCCGCGGCATCGTCGAAAGAATTATCTGGCCGGGCGCAGCTGTAAGAAGGTGAGGGGCTTCCTCCGCCGCAGCTGCAGTCATCCTGTATGGTTTCTCCTATGGTATTGGGGTCGCCGTCGTCACAGGGGCTTCCCTGGCCCGGGCAGGATACCGGTATTCCGGTGCAGTTGCAATTGTCGTCAATGTAGTCGTTGTAGGTGTTGGGATTGCCGTCATCACAGGGTTCGCCAAAGTTGCCGGAGAGCACAGGGCAGTCGGTATTGGACGCCATGAGAAGATACTCAATGCAGAGTTGGGGCGCTTTTGTGGCGTATCCTTCGAATGATTCCGCCGAACGCCGGCCTTCTCCTTCAATAATGAGCACAATGGCGCTGTTAGTTGAGAATCCGTTCCGGTTGACGATCTCCTGAATGATCCGGGAAAGGTCGGGTGTTTGCTGAGCAAACCCATCATCACCTGCTGATGTCCATTCTGAAGGCATCCACTGTACTACGGCGTTGGTGCGGGGGCGGTTGCTCACATTCTGCATGTTGCTCTGAAAGAAATTAGGATCATCAGAGGCCTCTCCGGTAATGGCCAATTGTGCCGGGTTGGCATTATTGGTATCCTCCACCGTAAACTGGATACGGGCGCTGGTGATGTAAGCTCCCTGCGGGATGCCAAGGTTGTCAAACCGAAGGCCGACCACCTGATTTCCACTGTTGGGGTCCTGAGCCAATTCCAGGTCAGGGCTGGCCATGCGGATCTGTCCGGTAGGTTGTTCTTCAGCATCATTTCTGATGTCGTTGATCCTGGAGCAGGTTATAGCCGGCGCCATTCCCGTACTTCCTCCTCCACAGCTGCAGTCTGCCTGAATGGTTTCTCCAAACGTATTGGGATCACCGTCATTACAGGCATCACCCGGCTGAGTGGTGATGTTGGGGTCGTTGTCATCACAGTCCACATCAGCGCAAACACCATCACCATCAGCATCCCCAACATTCGGGCAGGAAACGACTATCCCGCTGCAATTGCAGTTGCCATCAACAGTATCGTTAATGGTGTTAGGGTCGCCATCGTCACAGGCGTCGCCGGGCTGGTAGGCGATGCTGGGGTCGTTATCGTCGCAATCCACGTCGGAGCACAGGCCGTCATGGTCGGCGTCCTGGGTGGTAACGGTGGGGTCGTTGTCATCGCAGTCGATATCGGCGCAGACGCCGTCGCCATCGGCATCGCCTACGCCGGTGCAGGTTGGGGTGCCCTGACAGTCCGGATCGCATTGATGTTGGAGTGCACACCGACAGTTGCCGTTGATCACGTCGTTGATGGTGGTGTTGTCGCCATCGTCACAGGCGTCGCCGGCTGGTAGGCGATGCTGGGGTCGTTATCGTCGCAATCCACGTCGGAGCACAGTCCGTCGCCGGTCGGCATCCTGGGTGGTAACGGTGGGGTCGTTGTCATCGCAGTCGATATCGGCGCAGACGCCGTCGCCATCGGCATCGCCTACGCCGGTGCAGGTTGTTGGGTGCCTGCACACTGGCAGTTACCGTTGATCACGTCGTTGATGGTGGTGTTGTCGCCATCGTCACAGGCGTCGCCGGGCTGGTAGGCGATGCTGGGGTCGTTATCGTCGCAATCCACGTCGGAGCACAGGCCATCATGGTCGGCGTCCTGGGTGGTAACGGTGGGGTCGTTGTCATCGCAGTCGATATCGGCGCAGACGCCGTCGCCGTCGGCATCGCCTACGCCGGTGCAGGCGGTTGGGTGCCCTGCACACTGGCAGTTGCCGTTGATCACGTCGTTGATGGTGGTGTTGTCGCCATCGTCACAGGCGTCGCCGGGCTGGTAGGCGATGCTGGGGTCGTTATCGTCGCAATCCACGTCGGAGCACAGGCCGTCATGGTCGGCATCCTGGGTGGTAACGGTGGGGTCGTTGTCATCGCAGTCGATATCGGCGCAGACGCCGTCGCCATCGGCATCGCCTACGCCGGTGCAGGTTGTTGGAGTGCCTGCACACTGACAGTTGCCGTTGATCACGTCGTTGATGGTGGTGTTGTCGCCATCGTCACAGGCGTCGCCGGGCTGGTAGGCGATGCTGGGGTCGTTATCGTCGCAATCCACGTCGGAGCACAGGCCGTCATGGTCGGCATCCTGGGTGGTAACGGTGGGGTCGTTGTCATCGCAGTCGATATCGGCGCAGACGCCGTCGCCGTCGGCATCGCCTACGCCGGTACAATCTGTTTGGAGTGCCTGCACTGGCAGTTGCCGTTGATCACGTCGTTGATGGTGGTGTTGTCGCCATCGTCACAGGCGTCGCCGGGCTGGTAGGCGATGCTGGGGTCGTTATCGTCGCAATCCACGTCGGAGCACAGGCCGTCATGGTCGGCGTCCTGGGTGGTAACGGTGGGGTCGTTGTCATCGCAGTCGATATCGGCGCAGACGCCGTCGCCGTCGGCATCGCCTACGCCGGTGCAGGTTGTTGGAGTGCCTGCACACTGACAGTTGCCGTTGATCACGTCGTTGATGGTGGTGTTGTCGCCATCGTCACAGGCGTCGCCGGGCTGGTAGGCGATGCTGGGGTCGTTATCGTCGCAATCCACGTCGGAGCACAGGCCGTCATGGTCGGCGTCCTGGGTGGTAACGGTGGGGTCGTTGTCATCGCAGTCGATATCGGCGCAGACGCCGTCGCCGTCGGCATCGCCTACGCCGGTGCAGGTTGTTGGAGTGCCTGCACACTGACAGTTGCCGTTGATCACGTCGTTGATGGTGGTGTTGTCGCCATCGTCACAGGCGTCGCCGGGCTGGTAGGCGATGCTGGTCGTTATCGTCGCAATCCACGTCGGAGCACAGTACCGTCGGTCGGCGTCCTGGGTGGTAACGGTGGGGTCGTTGTCATCGCAGTCGATATCGGCGCAGACGCCGTCGCCATCGGCATCGCCTACGCCGGTGCAGGTTGTTGGAGTGCCTGCACACTGACAGTTGCCGTTGATCACGTCGTTGATGGTGGTGTTGTCGCCATCGTCACAGGCGTCGCCGGGCTGGTAGGCGATGCTGGGGTCGTTATCGTCGCAATCCACGTCGGAGCACAGGCCGTCATGGTCGGCGTCCTGGGTGGTAACGGTGGGGTCGTTGTCATCGCAGTCGATATCGGCGCAGACGCCGTCGCCGTCGGCATCGCCGATTCCGGGACAAGCGACCGGTGTACCGCTGCAGTTGCAATTATCATCGATCATGTCATTGATGGTATTGGGGTCGCCGTCATTGCAGAGGTCACCGATATTTGCCATGAGGCTCGGGCAATCATATACCTGTGGGGAGGTAGAGTATTCTATGCATAATTCCGGCGCACTTGAAGGGGATCCATTATAGGATTCTGCAACCCGCCGGCCGGTGCCCTCAATCAGGATCACGATCGGGCTGTCGGAAGTATAGCCCGTCCGGTTGACTATTTCCTGGATGATGGCGGAAATATCCGGGGTTTGCTGAGCTGCACCACTATCTCCTATATTTTGCCATTCTTCTGGAGTCCACTGCACGTTGGCGGCAGTCCGGGTACGGGTGCTGATATTCTGATGAGAAGCCTGAAAACTTGCGGGGTTATCATTGGCTTCACCGGCAATGATGAGGTTGCAAGGGTCATCATTAGCATCGTCTTCGGCAGTGAACTGAATACTCGCACTGAGGATACTGGCGCCTTGAGGGATATTGAGCTCTTTAAACCTTATGCCGATCACCTGATTACCCCGGCCGGGGTCATTAGACAGTTCAAGATCGCTGCTGGTGAGGCTTACATATCCTGATTCGTGTTCTTCGGCGTCGTCAATGCCGTTGTCAACACTGGCACAGGCTGTAAATATCTGGACCCCTGGCATGCCGCCTCCGCAATTGCAGTCACTTTGGATGGTTTCACCGAAAGTATTGGGGTCTCCGTCATCGCAGGCATCGCCCGGCTGATAGGCAATATTGGGATCGTTGTCGTCACAGTCAACATTGGCGCAAACGCCGTCACCATCGGCATCACCGATACCGGTACAGGCAGTGGGGGTGCCGGTGCAGTTGCAATTGGAGTCAATAACATCATTGATGGTGGTATTATCACCATCGTCACAGGGGTCACCGGGGTAAATGGTAACGTTGGGGTCCGGGTCACAGTCCTGTACGCCGTGCTCATAGATCCCAATATCGATATGGGAGCCCTGGGGACGGGGTGTGCCCCAAAAATCGGCAAGGACCGGTACGCTGATGCCGGCATCGATGCAGGGGCTGGCGGGGGCCAGCCGGAAATGCTCGGGATCAGAACCATCAGGGCCTACAAACTGCGGGTCCGCCCAGAAGCCGTTAGGTTCGAAAAGCGGATTGATGTTGCGGTACTCTTCAAATGAATTGCCATCGTAGATCTCCTGGGAAGGAGACATTCCGAAATAGCAATTGTTATCGAAAACGATATCCGGAGTGATGGTTCCATAGATATCCTGATCGACCATAGAGAAATCAAAGATATTGTTCTTCAGTTCTACACTGCCGACATTTTCGGTGAATCGGATGAAATTGCCGGTCCGGTTCATGGGAGAGATGACATTGTTCCAGATCTTGGTATTGTCGGTATCGGAAATCGACAGGCAATTGTGGCCATTGCCGGCAATCACGTTGTTAAAAGCCCATACATTGGCCACCCGGATGGATAGGTCGCCATTACCCTGGTCAGAAGAATTGGAATAGATGAAGTTGTTTCTTACTTCAATGGTGTTCACCCAGGGCTTGCTCAGCAGGATGCCGGCGGAAAAAGAGTAGCGGATGTCGTTGCCATCCAGTACGATGTGGGTGCCGGAAGTGACATCGATCCCATCTTCACCGGCGTGGCGGATGGTGTTGTTGCGAATGATGATGTACCCTTCCAGGTCATAGGTATTATTCCGCTGGTGGCAGGTGATGGCATCTTCCAGGTCCAGAGTGGTAGGGTTTTCCACCCGGCAGTTTTCGACCAGGACGTGTTTCAGCAGGTTGTTTTCAGAACCATTGAGCAGGATGCCATTGGTTCCGTAGTCATAAACAAATACACCGTCGAACCAGATATTGCCTCCGCCTTCCGTTACCCGGACGGCATTGGAAGAGCAATGCGTAACATCAACATCTTTTATATTTACCCATCGGGTGCCATTGCTGTTGTTCAGCCACAGCATATTATTATCTCCATTGTCGAGGTGCAGGCCCTCCACTATGATGTAGTCATGTAAAATTATGATCCCGCGGCCTCCCTGGCAGTCTATTTTAGGTTTGGCGGCTCCATCGGGGCCGTAAGCGCCGAAATAAACACAGTTATGGTTGTCGGGGTCCACCAGGCCAAAAGAGAAGGGTTCTCCCACGACCGTTTCCTGAATGGTAATAGTACCTCCGGGGGCTCCTCCGTTCAAAGGCTCCAGCGGCCCATCGGTCCATACCTGCCCCTTCCTGAACAGGATGCTGTCTCCTGGCGCGAAGGTGGTATTGTTAATCTTGGAAATGGACCTCCAGGGGCCGTCGCTTCCTCCCATAGACAGGGGGTATTGCCCGTTGTTGTTGTCATTTCCGTTCTGGGCATCTACGTAATAAGTAGTTCCCAGGGATGAACCGCAGGCCAGAAGAAACAGGCTCAGGGTTAACATGGCTATCCGAAAATGAGAAACGCATGCTGCGAAGGACTTGTATTGGTGGTGGCTTTTTGGATGAATCATTGTATTACTGTTTGGGTGAAAAATAGTGTTCATGGTGCCGCCCTTTATTTTGTTTTTTGAAATGACATAAACTCCATCTCGTGAAGTGGGGTATTCCTTTCACGATGAAATACAGGATTGTAATGGCAATAACTATGCCAATCCTGGTTGGATCATTGTCGAATCAAGTATGGCTTTGGTTGATTCCGGTGTATTCTACCGGCGAGATTATGACAGAAGATGGCCGTGAATCTTGTTGGCTGGGAGTGGTACGGCAAATTTAATATAGTTTTTTAAATAATAAAAAAATACTACCTATATAAAAAGAATTGATAGTGAATTGAGATGAGGATATATAGATCCGGATATTAATTACTAATATGACTTATGTTGAATCGAGGGAATCTATGTTCCTGCGTTGGGACAAAGAAATGTTTCTTCCCATTTCCCATTGCCGGCACCCATGATTTACAGATAGAAGTCAGGCACTCCGGGCATTGGTATTTGTTATGGCGAGGTAACTATTCAGCATCATCGAAGCCGCCGGCAGAAAATGCCCTGTTTTGCTCCAACCCTGAAGGGTGACAGCGCATTTTCTGCCTTTGCTCCCTTTGCACCGTCGCCGGAGCAGCTTTGGCGCATAGGCGACAGGGCCGGGGCAAACAAAAGTAGAAAATGTGCTTTCCCGTTGATGCTGAATAGTTACATGGCGAGTATAAATTCAATGAGGAAGGAGAAAAAACAGTGCCGGGCCCCTTGCAGAGCCCGGCACTGTTGTATAACAAGCCGCTAATTCCTTGCGATGGCCAATTTAGCGGACTGGACGGACCCTCCGGCAAAGAGCTGGAGGAAGTACACCCCGCCGGGCAGGTTGAGGCCCTGGAGCTGAATGGTGTTGCTGCCTTTTTCCACCTGGCGGCTATCCTCCAGGACAACCATCCCGGCCAGGTTTCTGAGCTGTATCCTTGCCATTCCTTCAATGTTGCTGGCAAAGGAAATATCTACCTGGCTGGTAGCCGGGTTGGGCACCACCCTGATGCTGCTGATGGGGCTGCCTCCGGCGGGGGCATTGGCAACCGAGGCTGCATTCTGCCCGCCCATCGTACTTCCTGCCCCGGGCAGTGTGGGCCGGTTGGCGGCGGCGGGGGCAAAGAGGTATTCAACGCAGAGCTCTGCGGCGCCGGTGGTGGAGCCGTCGAAGGATTCCGCGGTCCTTCTGCCGTCCCCGTCCATGATGAGGGCGATGGAGCTGCCGGCGGTATATCCGCTACGGTTGACGATTTCCTGGATGATTGCCGAGAGGTCGGGCGTCTGCTGAGCCGGGCCGGCATCGCCGACGGACTGCCATTGGGGCGGCGCCCAGCTTACCGAAGCGCTGGTTTTGGGCCGGCTGGTAACATTATAGGCAACGTTGGCGAAAATGTCGGCATTATCAGAAGCCTCGCCGTAAATGGTGAGGTTACACGGATCATCATTGACGGCCTCGTCCACGGTAAACTGCACATAGGCGCTGGTGACCACTGCGCCCTGGGGAATGTTCAGGCCGTTGAACCTTAGGCCTATTACCTGGCTTCCCTGGGTGGGGTCAGTGGCCAGTTCGATGTCGCTGCTTCCCCGGTCAACGTCGCCACTGGCGATGTTTTCTTCGACATCGTCGCTTCCGTCGCTGATCATCGAGCAGGCTTGTGTAGGTGCGGAGATGCCTCCGCCACAAGAGCAATCATCCTGAATGGTTTCGCCCACGGTGTTGGGGTCTCCGTCGTCACAGGCATCGCCTGCCTGAGTGGTGATATTGGGGTCTGAATCGTCACAGTCCACGTCGGAGCAGATGCCGTCGCCGTCATTATCGCCGACGCCGGGGCAGGTGTTGAGGGTGCCGGCGCAGTTGCAATCCGGGCCGATAACATCGCTGACCGTTGCGGGGTTGCCGTCGTCACAGGCGTCGCCGGGCTGGGAGGTGATATTGGGGTCGGAGTCGTCGCAGTCCGCATTGGCGCAGATGCCGTCGCCGTCGGCGTCGCCGATGCCGGTGCAGGCGGTGGGCGTTCCGGTGCAGTTGCAGTCGTTGTCAACCATGTCATTAATGGTGGTGTTGTCGCCATCGTCACAGGGGTCTCCGAAGAAAGCCTGCAGGGTGTTGCAGTCGTAATCCGGCGGAGTAGCGAAGAACTCGATGCACAGCTGTGGTGCGCCTGCGTTTGCTTCAAAGGACTCGGCGGCCCTCCGCCCCGTGCCCTCGAGGATGAAGGCGATGGAGCTGGCCTGGGAATATCCCGGGCGGTTGACGATTTCCTGGACGATGGCCTCGAGGCCCGGGGTTAGCTGGCCCGGGCCGGCATCGCCGACGGACTGCCATGCCGGCGGGGCCCAGCTGGACGAGCTGGCCGTGCGCGGGCGGCTGCTGATGTCGCCATCCACATCCGTGAAAGTGGGGGCATTGTCGGCGGCCTGGCCGTAGATGGTGATCTGGCAGGGGTCTTCAATGCGGGTTTCATCCACGGTAAACTGGATGTAGGCACTGACGATATTGGCGCCCTGGGGGATATTGAGGTTGCTGAACCTCAGGCCCACCAGTTGGCTTTGGCCATCGGTGCACAATTCCAGGTCGCTGCTGTTGAGGGACACCCTTCCATCATTAACCCTTTCCTCGGCATCATCGGAGCTGGCGTTGATACTGGCGCATACAGAAGAGGGCTCGGTAAGGCCTCCGCCACAGGAGCAGTCACCCTGGATGGTTTCGCCCTGGGTATTGGGGTCGCCGTCATCACAGGCATCGCCCACCTGGGAGGTGATGGCGGGGTCGGAGTCGTCGCAGTCCACATCGGCGCAGATGCCGTCGCCATCGGCGTCGCCGACACCGGGGCAGGTGTTGAGGGTGCCGGCGCAGTTGCAATCCGAGCCGATGACATCGTTGATCGTTGCCGGGTTGCCGTCGTCACAGGCATCGCCGGGCTGAGTGGTGATATTGGGGTCGGCGTCGTCGCAGTCCACGTCGTCGCAGATACCGTCGCCGTCGGCATCGCCGATGCCGGTGCAGGCGGTTGGTGTGCCGGTACAGTTGCAGTCGCCATCGACCATGTCGTTGATGGTAGTGTTGTCGCCGTCATCACAGGGGTCTCCGAAGTAGGCCTGCAGGCCGGTGCAGTCATAAGCCGGGGGCACATTGAGGAACTCGACGCACAGCTGTGGCCCGCCAACGTTTCCGTCGGCGGATTCGGCGACCCTTTTGCCGCTGCCCTGGATGATAAGGGCGATAGAGCTGGAGCTGGAATACCCCGGGCGGTTGACGATTTCCTGGATGATGGCGGATAAATCGGGAGTCTGTTGCGCAGTGCCGGCTTCGCCATTATTGAGCCACTGGGCCGGAGCCCAGTTTACGGAGTTGGAAGTGGGTGTGCGGCTGCTGACGTCGAAGTCCGCATCGGTGAAGGCCGGGGCATTGTCGGCAGCCTGGCCGTGGATGGTGAGCTCGCAGGGGTCATCATTGCGGGTTTCATCCACCTGGAACTGGATGTAGGCGCTGGAGATGAAAGCCCCCTGGGGGATGTTGAGGTTGTTGAACCTCAGGCCCACGAGCTGGCTTTGGGCATCGGTGCCCAGTTCGAGGTCGCTGCTGTTGAGGTCCACCCTTCCGCCATTAACCCTTTCCTCGGCATCGTCCGGTGAGCTGTCGATGGCCGAACAGGCAGTGGTGGGGGCAGTGGTTCCGCCGCCGCAGCTGCAGTCATCCTGGATGGTTTCGCCAAAAGTGGCGGGGTTGCCGTCATCGCAGGGCTGGCCGGGGAAAGAGGTGATGCCGGCGTCATTGTCGTCACAGTCCTGTCCGGCAGGCACGCCGTCGCAGTCCATGTCATTGGCGCTGCTGCCGAGGGCAGGGTCGTTGTCGTTACAGTCTTGGGCGGTGGGCACGCCGTCGCAGTCCATGTCATTGGCAGTGCTGCCAAGAGAGGCGTCGGTATCGTCACAGTCGGTGTTGTCGGCAACGAAGCCGGCGGGCTGGCTGCAGGCCAGGGAGGAATTGTTGGGGTCTCCGAAGCCGTCGCCGTCCGTATCGGCATACCAGGTGCCCTGCCCGGCGAGAGAGGCGTCGGCGCCGTCAATCCACCCGTCGCAGTCGTTGTCGATGCCGTCGCAAACCTCCTGGGCGCCGGGGTTGATATTGGCGTTGCTGTCGTCACAGTCAGTGTTGTCAGCGACGAAACCGGCGGGTTGGTCGCAGGTGGTGGTGGAGTTATTGGGGTCACCAAATCCATCGCCGTCCGTATCGGCATACCAGGTTGCCTGTCCGGCCTCTGAAGGGTCTTCGCTATCCACCAGGCCATCACAGTCGTTGTCGATGCCATCGCATATCTCCTGGGCAGAAGGATTGACATTGGCGTTGCTGTCGTCGCAGTCAGTGTCGTCAGCGACAAATCCCGCGGGCTGGCTGCAGGCAGTGGTAGCGTTATTGGGGTCACCAAACCCGTCACTGTCCGTATCGGCATACCAGGTTACCTGTCCGGTAAGAGATCCATCTTCATCATCCACCAACCCGTCGCAATCGTTATCAATGCCATCACAGATCTCAGGTGCATTGGGGTAAATGTTGGGGTTATCATCGTCACAATCCACATCGCTGCAGGCGCCGTCACCATCGGCATCTATGCTGGTTATTCCGGCATTACTGTCATCGCAATCCACATCGCTACAGATACCGTCGCCATCGGCATCTCCGATACCGGGGCAGTCGTTGAGCGTACCGGCGCAATTGCAATTGGCGTCGTAAACGTCGTTGATCGTCGCCGGGTTGCCGTCGTCGCAGGCCATTCCGGAGTAATTGGTATTATCCGGGTCGTTATCATCACAATCCATATCGCTGCAGATGCCGTCGCCATCGGCATCGCCTATACCGGTACAGGCGGTGGGCGTGCCGGTGCAATCGCAATTGGCGTCAATCATATCATTAAGAGTCGTATTGTCGCCATCGTCACAGGGGTCTCCAAAATTGGCTGACAGGGTGGGGCAGTCGAAGGAAGCAGGCCCCGTGGAATATTCCAGGCATAGCTCTGCGGCTTCAGCCGAGGAGCCGTCGAAAGATTCGGCAGTGCGCCTGCCTTCCCCTTCGATTATAATAGCGATAGAGCTGTTGGCCGAGAAGCCGGGGCGGTTGACGATTTCCTGAATAATGGAAGCGATATCGGGGGTTTGCTGTTCCGGCCCGGAATCACTTTTAACCAGCCAGTCGGAGGGAATCCAGTTAACGGTTGCATTTGTTTTCGGCCGGCTGCTGATATCTCCGTCGGAGGAGGAGAAGGTAGCGGGGTTGTCAGCGGCTACACCTGATATGGTCAGGTTGCAGGGGTTTTCATTGGTGTTTTCATCAACGGTAAACTGAATGTGAGCTTCCGTGATGGTGGCTCCCTGGGGAATATTCAGGTTGTTAAAACGAAGCCCGACAGACTGGGCCCCATTGTCCACCACCAGTTCGATGTCGCTGCTGGACAGGTCAATATTGCCGGAAGGATCTTCTTCCGCATCATCACTACTCGAATCAATCCTGGAGCAGATGCTGACCGGCCCGACGGTAACTTCAACCGTTTCCGATTGAACAGTATTGTCATCATTATCCGTGGCAATGGCCAGGATGCTATACATGCCTTCATCGGGGAGGGTATAATCGATGGAAAAGGGCGCCTGGCCATCAACGCCAATGGAAATGCCATTGACGAGGAAATCGACCTGTGTCACTGAGCCATCACTATCAGCAGCGTCAGCTGTTATAGTAATGGCCTGGGGAGTAATATAATTTTCTCCGTTTGCCGGAGCAGTGATCGAAACCGTAGGGAGCTCCCCCACGATGTCTTGCTTGATAATGGTCAGGTAATCATCGATCGTGCCGATATCGCGGATGAATTTCAGGTCCATCTGGTTGCCGGTTACCTCCATATAAAGGGAGCCCTTCTCCCCGAGGGATTCATACATCACAGGGTGATAACTGTCGATGGCGCCCGAGGAGCCGGCTGAGCCGGCCACGATATAGACCGTACCGATAGCGGAGGGGCCGTTTCCGGTACTTTTAATGTACGCGCCATCTCCGTCCAGCCGCCCGTCTCCCAGGTTGATGCCCATAGTAGCCGGATCCCAGGTGTTGGAGGTGCCGTAGTGGCCATGAATCAGGTAGGAGCGCTCCCAGTCGTGGGCATGGCCGGCCAGCACCAGGTCAACGTTGTAGGCTTCGAGGACAGGCAGTACAAATTCCCGCATATCCGTTTCCTTATTATTGGTGTCTGAGTCGCCTTTTGTATAGGGCGGATGATGGAAGGTGACGACCTTCCATTCCTGGTTGGTGGCGGCCAGGTCGGCCTCCAGCCACTGCAACTGGGGGCTTCCCGGTTCGCGGTCTGAATCATCGGAATCCAGGACCACAACGTGTATATTGCCATAATCGAAAGAGTAGTAGGCTTCCGTCCCGGAGGGTACGCCTCCGGCCTCTCCATTAGTGGGCGTCGTAAAGATCTCATAATAGGGGCCGGTTTGAGTAGAGCTGAAGGCAGATAAGCCATCGTGATTTCCAAAGGCAGGCCAGACAACGGAGTTGATGAGCCGGTCTTCGTACATGTTTTCGAACATGGCGGCCTGGTATTCCTCATCCGTGCCGGATTCGTAGGCATTGTCACCCAACAGGAGCACCATATCGATGTGCTGGCTGCCATTATAGTCGTAAAAAGCATCGCGTACATTTCGCTGGTTCTGGCCCGCCTTCCCGGCATCTCCCAGGACCCATGCCCTGATGGTCTGGACTGCTCCTGAAGTGGGCGAAGTGCGGAAGTAATGATTTTCGGTTGGCGTTATAAGCTGGCCGGCGGCATTGCCGATAGAATAGTAGAAGATCGTATTGGGAGATAATCCACTTACCAGTATTTCGTGTTCGGTGCGGCTGCCATCGACTGTTTGAGTAAAAGGCAAACTGTTGGGGCTGGTGCCGTACCATATTTTGCTGGAGGTGGGCGAATCGGTTCGCCATTTGACCACCATGCTGTTGGGGGTTCCGGATTGGAGATATGGCCCTCTGATTACAGATTGGGCATAGGTGTTCATCGCAAGGCATAAAGAGAGCATGCCTGCCAGTAAGCAGTAGTTCTTTTTCATTAGGCCGTCTTTTTCCGATTATGATGCTTTATGCTTTTTAGGCCTAATTTACTTCTTGCCTCTTTGTAAACCGGCTAAAAAAGCTGAAAATGCAACGCCCCTATAACCGGGAGCTGCGTATTAAAAATACATTTTTTTACAAAATTCCGGGGCAAACCCCAAAGCTGCTTTTTTACAAATATATAACAATTTAATTATTAACCTTCTGATCTCTTCAAGATTTGGACATTTAGACATTGATTACTAATGCTTAAGCCCTTGCATGGCCTGTCCTAATCTTTTGCGATGGCCAATTTAGCGGACTGGACGGACCCTCCGGCAAAGAGCTGGAGGAAGTACACCCCGCCGGGCAGGTTGAGCCCCTGGAGCTGAATGGTGTTGCTGCCTTTTTCCACCTGTCGGCTATCCTCCAGGACAACCATCCCTGCGAGGTTTCTCAGCTGTATTCTGGCTTTGCCCTCGATGTTGCTGGCAAAGGAAATGTCAACTCGGCTGGTGGCGGGGTTGGGCACCACCCTGATGCTGCTGATGGGGCTGCCTCCGGCGGGGGCATTGGCAACCGAGGCTGCATTCTGCCCGCCCATCGTACTTCCTGCCCCGGGCAGTGTGGGCCGGTTGGCGGCGGCGGGGGCAAAGAGGTATTCAACGCAGAGCTCTGCGGCGCCGGTGGTGGAGCCGTCGAAGGATTCCGCGGTCCTTCTGCCGTCCCCGTCCATGATGAGGGCGATGGAGCTGCCGGCGGTATATCCGCTACGGTTGACGATTTCCTGGATGATTGCCGAGAGGTCGGGCGTCTGCTGAGCCGGGTAAGCATCGCCGACGGACTGCCATTGGGGCGGCGCCCAGCTTACCGAAGCGCTGGTTTTGGTAAGGCTGGTAACATTATAGGCAACGTTGGCGAAAATGTCGGCATTATCAGAAGCCTCGCCGTAAATGGTGAGGTTACACGGATCGTCATTGACGGTACCGTCCACGGTAAACTGCACATAGGCGCTGGTGACCACTGCGCCCTGGGGATGTTCAGGTACCGTTGAACCTTAGGTACCTATTACCTGGCTTCCCTGGGTGGGGTCAGTACCAGTTCGATGTCGCTGCTTCCCCGGTCAACGTCGCCACTGGCGATGTTTTCTTCGACATCGTCGCTTCCGTCGCTGATCATCGAGCAGGCTTGTGTGGGTGCGGAGATGCCTCCGCCACAAGAGCAATCATCCTGAATGGTTTCGCCCACGGTGTTGGGGTCTCCGTCGTCACAGGCATCGCCTGCCTGAACGGTGATATTGGGGTCTGAATCGTCACAGTCCACGTCGGAGCAGATGCCGTCGCCGTCATTATCGCCGACGCCGGGGCAGGTGTTGAGGGTGCCGGCGCAGTTGCAATCCGGGCCGATAACATCGCTGACCGTTGCGGGGTTGCCGTCGTCACAGGCGTCGCCGGGCTGGGTGGTGATATTGGGGTCGGAGTCGTCGCAGTCCGCATTGGCGCAGATGCCGTCGCCGTCGGCGTCGCCGATGCCGGTGCAGGCAGTGGGTGTGCCGGTGCAGTTGCAGTCGCCATCGACCATGTCATTAATGGTGGTGTTGTCGCCATCGTCACAGGGGTCTCCGAAGAAAGCCTGCAGGGTGTTGCAGTCGTAATCCGGCGGAGTGGCGAAGAACTCGATGCACAGCTGTGGTGCGCCTGCGTTTCCTTCAAAGGACTCGGCGGCCCTGCGCCCCGTACCCTCGAGGATGAAGGCAATGGAGCTGGCCTGGGAATATCCCGGGCGGTTGACGATTTCCTGGACGATGGCCTCGATACCAAGGGTTAGCTGGTACCGTAAGCATCGCCGACGGACTGCCATGCCGGCAAAATTTCTGGACGAGCTGGCTTTAGTGCGCGCGCGGCTGCTGATGTCGCCATCCACATCCGTGAAAGTGGGGGCATTGTCGGCGGTATGGTAGTAGATGGTGATCTGGCAGGGGTCTTCAATGCGGGTTTCATCCACGGTAAACTGGATGTAGGCACTGACGATATTGGCGCCCTGGGGATATTGAGGTTGCTGAACCTCAGCCCCACCAGTTGGCTTTACCATCGGTGCACAATTCCAGGTCGCTGCTGTTGAGGGACACCCTTCATCATTAACCCTTTCCTCGGCATCATCGGAGCTGGCGTTGATACTGGCGCATACAGAAGAGGGCTCGGTAAAGGCCCCGCCACAGGAGCAGTCACCCTGGATGGTTTCGCCCTGGGTATTGGGGTCGCCGTCATCACAGGCATCGCCCACCTGGGAGGTGATGGCGGGGTCGGAGTCGTCGCAGTCCACATCGGCGCAGATGCCGTCGCCATCGGCGTCGCCGACACCGGGGCAGGTGTTGAGGGTGCCGGCGCAGTTGCAATCCGAGCCGATGACATCGTTGATAGTTGCCGGGTTGCCGTCGTCACAGGCGTCGCCGGGCTGAGTGGTGATATTGGGGTCGGCGTCGTCGCAGTCCACGTCGTCGCAGATACCGTCGCCGTCGGCATCGCCGATGCCGGTGCAGGCGGTTGGTGTGCCGGTACAGTTGCAGTCGCCATCGACCATGTCGTTGATGGTAGTGTTGTCGCCGTCATCACAGGGGTCTCCGAAGTAGGTACTGCATACCGGTGCAGCAGTCATAAGCCGGGGGCACATTGAGGAACTCGACGCACAGCTGTGGTACGCCAACGTTTCCGTCGGCGGATTCGGCGACCCTTTGCCGCTGCCCTGGATGATAAGGGCGATAGAGCTGGAGCTGGAATACCCCGGGCGGTTGACGATTTCCTGGATGATGGCGGATAAATCGGGAGTCTGTTGCGCAGTGCCGGCTTCGCCATTATTGAGCCACTGGTACCGGAGCCCAGTTTACGGAGTTGGAAGTGGGTGTGCGGCTGCTGACGTCGAAGTCCGCATCGGTGAAGGTAAGGGCATTGTCGGCAGCCTGGTACCGTGGATGGTGAGCTCGCAGGGGTCATCATTGCGGGTTTCATCCACCTGGAACTGGATGTAGGCGCTGGAGATGAAAGCCCCCTGGGGATGTTGAGGTTGTTGAACCTCAGGTACCACGAGCTGGCTTTGGGCATCGGTGCCCAGTTCGAGGTCGCTGCTGTTGAGGTCCACCCTTCCGCCATTAACCCTTTCCTCGGCATCGTCCGGTGAGCTGTCGATGGCCGAACAGGCAGTGGTGGGGGCAGTGGTTCCGCCGCCGCAGCTGCAGTCATCCTGGATGGTTTCGCCAAAAGTGGCGGGGTTGCCGTCATCGCAGGGCTGGCCGGGGAAAGAGGTGATGCCGGCGTCATTGTCGTCACAGTCCTGTCCGGCGGGTATGCCGTCGCAGTCCATGTCGTTGGCGCTGCTGCCGAGGGCAGGGTCGTTGTCGTTGCAGTCCTCGGCGGTGGGCACGCCGTCGCAGTCCATGTCATTGGCAGTGCTGCCAAGAGAGGCGTCGGTATCGTCACAGTCGGTGTTGTCGGCAACGAAGCCGGCGGGCTGGCTGCAGGCCAGGGAGGAATTGTTGGGGTCTCCGAAGCCGTCGCCGTCCGTATCGGCATACCAGGTGCCCTGCCCGGCGAGAGAGGCGTCGGCGCCGTCAATCCACCCGTCACAGTCGTTGTCGATGCCGTCGCAAACCTCCTGGGCGCCGGGGTTGATATTGGCGTTGCTGTCGTCACAGTCGCCGGAGGTTTGGGTCAGCTCGGCGGCGGTGTAGTGGCTGGCTGGTAGCCTGCGGAGGCCTGAGAGGACCAGTGCTGTACCTGCCGTCGGCGTCGAGAAGAGCCCCGGGAACTCGAGCGTCGTACCCGTCA
This sequence comes from Lewinellaceae bacterium, assembly GCA_020636315.1. Taxonomy (GTDB): domain Bacteria; phylum Bacteroidota; class Bacteroidia; order Chitinophagales; family Saprospiraceae; genus JACJXW01. The sequence continues at coordinate 120,527 of JACJYA010000017.1, read as the reverse complement.
GCCATTGTCGGCGTCGAGGAACCAGGTTTGCTGGGGAAACCCGTCGTTGGCGTCGGTTTGTATCGTTTTGGGTGTTGCAGTCGGTATTGTGCGCCGGTGACGTATCCGTCGGCGCCGTTCAGGAGCGGAGCAAGGCGGCTGGCAGGTAGGCGCTTGCGGGGCGTCTCCGAAACCGTCGTTATCGTTATCGGCGTAGAAAGTGGATAGCCCGCCTTCGTCAACTTGCGTATCGGATGTTCTCGGTTTGATCGTTGCAGTTGTTGTCGTCCACGTCGCGGTCGCCGGAGTTTGCTTCGTTGCAGGCTTCTGGGCGCAGAGCTGCGCCGGCGTCGAGATTGACGGCGGGTTGGCTGTCGTCGCAGTCGCCGTTCAGTCGGACGTAATCCGGCACCGGGCGGCTGGCAGTCGTTGACCGGCGTTCCACTCACCATATCCGTCGCCGTCGTTATCAGCGTAGTAATCCTGATTCGTGATGTTCTCGTCGGTTTGATCGTTGCAGTTGTCGTCCAGGCCGTTACAGGCTTCTGCTGCCCCTGGGTTGACGTTGGCGTTGCTGTCGTCGCAGTCGCCGGAAGTTTCCGTTAGCTCGGCGGCGGTGTAGTGGTTGGCCGGGCGGGTGCAGGCTACCTGTGAAGAGCCGGAACCGTACCCGTCGCCGTCAGCGTCGAGATACCAGGTTTGCCCTGGGAATTCGTTGGCGTCGGTATCGTCACAGTCAGTGTTGTCGGTGACATATCCGGCCGGGGCGGAGCAGGCCTGGATAGTGCTTGCGAGGTCACCGAACCCGTCGTTATCGTTATCAGCGTAGAAAGTGGTTTGTACGCCTTCGTCAATTTGGGTGTTGCAGTTGTCGTCCATTGAGTTGCAGGCTTCGGCTGCGCCGGGGTTGACGGCGGCGTTGCCATCGTCGCAGTCGCCGGTTTGTTTGCGTCAGGAGGACGTAGTCAGCACCGGGCGGCTGGCAGTCGTTGACCTGGGAAGAGCCGGTTCCATACCCGTCGCCGTCGGCGTCGAGTATAATCCAGATTTGATGTTCTCGTCGGTTTGCGTCGTTGTATTGTCACAGTCGGTATTGTCGGCTTCTGCATATCCTGGGTTGACGGCAGCGTTGCTGTCGTCAGCAGTCGCCGGAAGTTTCCGTTAGCTCGGCGTTATCGTGTATCGGCGTAGGTAGTTTAGCACGCTACCTGTCAAGAGCCGGAACCGTACCCGTCGCCGTCGGCGTCGAGTTGCCAGGCTTCAGCCGCGCCTGGACTCGTTGGCGGCGTTGTATCGTCACAGTCAGTGTTGTCGGTGACATATCCGGCACCGGGCGGCTGGCAGTCGTTGACCGGAGGTCCACTTCCGTACCCGTCGCCGTCGGCGTCGAAGTAGTAATGGACTGTACGCCTTCGTCGGTTTGACAGTCGTTGTCGATGCCGTCGCAAACCTCCTGGGCGCCGGGGTTGATATTGGTGTTGCTGTCGTCACAGTCGCCGGAGGTTTGGGTCAGCTCGGCGGCGGTGTAGTGGCTGGCTGGCCTTGTGCAGGCCACCTGAGAGGAACCGGTGCTGTACCCGTCGCCGTCGGCGTCGAGGAACCAGGTTTGCCCCGGGAACTCGTTGGCGTCGTTATCGTTGCAGTCGGTATTGTCGGTGACGTATCCGGCCGGAGCGGAGCAAGCCTGGGTAGCGCTTGCGGGGTCACCGAACCCGTCGTTATCGTTATCAGCGTAGTAAATGGTTTGTACGCCTTCGTCAATTTGGGTGTTGCAGTTGTCGTCCACGCCGTTGCAGGCTTCTGCTGCGCCGGGGTTGACGGCGGGATTGCTATCGTCGCAGTCGCCGTTCAGGAGGACGTAGTCAGCACCGGGCGGCTGGCAGTCGTTGACCGGCGTTCCACTTCCATATCCGTCGCCGTCGGCGTCGAAGTAGTAATCCTGATTCGTGATGTTCTCGTCGGTTTGATCGTTGCAGTTGTCGTCCAGGCCGTTACAGGCTTCTGCTGCCCCTGGGTTGACGGCGGCGTTGCTGTCATCACAGTCGCCGGAAGTTTGCGTCAGCTCAGCGGCCGTGTAGTGGCTGGCTGGCCTTGTGCAAGCCACCTGTGAAGAGCCGGCGCCGTACCCGTCGCCGTCGGCGTCGAGGAACCAGGTTTGTCCCGGGAACTCATTGGCGTCGGTATCGTTGCAGTCGATATCGCTGCATGCGCCGTCGCCGTCCGCATCTAAGGTGGTGATACTGGCGTTGCTGTCATCACAATCCACATCGGCGCAGATCCCGTCGCCATCTGCATCGCCGATGCCGGTGCAGAGGGTGGGGGTACCGGTGCAGTTGCAATTGGCGTCCACCATGTCATTAGTGGTAGTGTTGTCGCCGTCGTCGCAGGGGTCGCCAATATTGGCGGACAAAGATGGGCAATCATATTGAGAAGTAGAGAAAGCCACGCAAAGCTGTGGGCCTCCGACATTTCCGTCAGAGGATTCCGCCACTCTTTTGCCGCTGCCCTCGATCAAGAGTACAATGGCGCTATTAGAAGTGTATCCACTACGATTGACGATCTCCTGGAGCAGGGAAGAAAGGTCTGGAGTCTGCTGGCCTGGCCCTGCATCCCCAATGGATAACCAATCCGGCGGTATCCACCCAACCGAAGCAGCAGTCCGCTGGCGGGAAGAAATATTAAAATCAATATCAGAAAAAGGTTGGGCGTCATCGGCGGCTTCGCCATAGATCGTCAGGTTGCAGGGATTGGTATTGCCATTTTCATCGGTTGTGAACTGGATGTAGGCATTGAGTATGGTAGCCCCTTGCGGGATGTTGAGCCCGGTGAAACGCATGCCTACCGTTTGGGGGCCTGCGTCTTCAGTCAGTTCGAGGTCGCTGCTGGTCAGGGAAACCGCACCAGAGGCCTCTTCCTCTGCATCATCGGCACTATTATTTACCTGTACACAAGAAAAATCAGTATTGGCCAGGCCGCCGCCGCAACTGCAATCGGCCTGTATGGTTTCGCCACTGGTATTGGGGTTGCCGTCGTCGCAGGGATCACCGGGTTTTGTCGTATTATTTGGATCATTGTCATCGCAATCCATATCGGAACAGACCCCATCTCCGTCGGCGTCGCCGATTCCGGTACAGCCGGTAGGTGTACCGACACAGTTACAGTTGGCGTCAAGGACGTCATCGACCGTTGTGGTATTTCCATCATCGCAGGAGTCACCGGGCCGGGAGGTGTTGTTGGGGTCCGTGTCGTCACAGTCCACATCGGAACAGATGCCGTCGCCATCCATATCGCCAATTCCGGAACAGTCATTGAATGTTCCCTGGCAATTGCAATTGCTGTCGTAAACATCATTGATGGTAGCGGGGTTTCCGTCATCGCAGGCATCGCCGGGCTGGTGGGCAATGCTGGCGTCCATATCATCGCAATCGACATCGGCGCAGATCCCATCGCCATCCGCATCACCGATTCCGGTGCAGGCGGTGGGCATGCCGGTGCAGTTGCAATTGCTGTCGATCTGGTCGTTCAGGGTTGTATTGTCGCCGTCATCACAAGGGGCGCCAATATTTGCGGGTATGTTCGGGCAATCAAAATTTATGGCAGCAGTGGAATATTCAATGCATAGTTCAGGAGCAGATGAAGGGGCCCCATCAAAAGATTCGGCGGTGCGCCGGCCCATTCCTTCGATAAAAAGGGCTATTGAACTGTTGGCGGAATAGCCAGGCCGGTTGACAATCTCCTGAATGATGGACACGAGGCTGGGAGTTTGCTGGGCGCTGCCGGCATCTCCAACGGAGAGCCAGTCGGAGGGCGACCAGCTTACTGAAGCATTGGTTCGTGGCCGGCTGCTGATATTAAAGCCCTGAATATCATCAAATGTTGCGGCATTATCGCTGGCTTCTCCGGTGATAGTAAGGGAGCAGGGGTTGTCATTGGTGTTTTCATCCACAGTAAACTGAATATAAGCATTTGCGATATTCGCCCCCTGAGGTACATTCAGTCCGTTGAAACGCATGCCAACAACCTGGCTTCCCTGCGTTCCGTCGTCAACCAGTTCGAGGTCTCCGCTGGTCAGGGTAATACTGCCGGACGGCCGTTCTTCGCCATCGTCACTACTGGCATCTATCCGGGAACAGGTAATAACAGGGCCAACGGTAAACTGGATTGCTGAAGAAGGCGTTGTATTGCCATCATTATCAGAAGCGGAAGCTACTACATTATAGGTGCCATTGCCGGGAATGGTATAATTGACGGCGTAAGGCGCCTGTCCGTCAATTCCGACAGAGGCGTTATTTACAAAAAACTCAACCTGGCTAACCGTACCGTCGCTATCCGAAGCATCCGCTGTGATGGTGATCGCCTGGGGGCTGGTAAAGTTGGCGCCGTTGAGCGGGGCGGTTACGGAAACGGACGGAGGGGTTCCTACTACCGGCTCTTTGCTGATGGAGAAATAATCCAGAACCTGCATCTCATGGTTGATGAAGGTGACGTCCATCTGGCCTCCAAAAACGGAAATATGAACGGAGCCCAGGCCTTCAGGATCACCCGCTTCATAAGGCATGAAAGGAATAGAGGAGGGCAGGGCAGAGACCGTACCGGCCGAACCGGTAACCATATAGATGGTTCCTGCATTGGGCGTCAGGGTACCGGGCTTTTGATAGGCGCCATCACCATCCGTCCGGCCGTCACCATCATCTATAGCCATTGTCGCCGGGTCGAAACTGCCATTACCGTCCCCATAATGGCCATTGATCAGATAGGAGCGGCGATAGCTGTGCTGGTGGCCATACATGACCAGGTCAGCGCCTCCGGCTTCCAACACGGGAACGAAGTTGTGCCGGAAGTCGTCAAGAGCCTGGCTGTGGTAAATGACCCTGTGCAGGATAGCTACCACCCACGGCTGGGTATTCGCCGCAAGGTCCTGCTCCAGCCAGGACAGCATCGGGGAGGCCAGGCTGTGGTCTATATCCTCTGAGTTCAGCGATACGAAGTGGATATTGCCATAGTTAAAGGAGTAATAAGCCTCAGTGCCTGACGGTACGCCGCCCGCTTCTCCATTTCTGGGTAAAGTGAATATATCGTAATAAACGCCGCTTTCGTCCACGCTGTTGGCGCTCCGGATATCGTGGTTGCCGGGACAGGGCCATAACACCGAATTGATGAGGCTTTCCTCAAACATGTTTTCGAACCAGGCATACTGGTATTCCTCATCTGTGCCGTCGCTGTAGGCATTGTCACCAAGGGCCAGGATCACATCGGCATGGTGGCTGCCGTTGAAAGCGTAAAAGGCATCCCTTACAGACCGTTGCTCGTCCGTATCGTGTCCTGCATCTCCGAGAACCCAGATGCTTATCGGGTCAGTTGAGCCGGGAGCAGGGGCAGTCCGGAAGTAATGGTCAACATCAGCCGCCGTGAACTGGCCGGAAGTATTGCCTACGGAATAATAGAAAGTGCTGTTGGAAGGGAGGCCGCTGATGGTGACCTCGTGCTCCGTCCGGTCGCCGTTAACAGTGGTGTTGAACGCCAGGTTGGAAGGGCTGGTTCCGTAATATACCCTACTGGAAGTTGGGGTGTCCGTCCTCCATCTTATGGTCATGCTGGAGGGAGTGCTGAGTTGTAGGTATGGCCCTCTGATAACAGATTGGGCATAGGTGTTCATTGCAAGGCACAGAAAGAGCATGCCTGCCAGTAAGCAGTAGGTTTTTTTCATTAGGCCGTCTTTTTACGATCATGATGACTGAACGCTTTTTAAGGCCTCACTTCCTTTTGCCCTCTGTGTAAACCGGCTTAAAAAGCTATAGCTGCGGAGCCCGGGAACCGGATGCAGCGGGATAAAAATACGTATTTTTTTTTGCCCACCTTGCCAACAATGCATCAAATAGAAAAAACGGGTGGGGGCAGGAGAGGAATCTTCTTAAAAAAAACGGGAAATAAAAAATCAGTGCCGGGCCCTGTAAGGCGCCCGGCACTGATACACGTATTAATCTTCGGCAATGATCAATTTAGTGGACTGAACGGAATCTCCGGCAAAAAGCTGGAGGAAATAAACGCCACTGGGCAGGTTCAGGCCTTTGAGCAGTATGGTATTGTTTCCTTTTTTAACCTCCCGGATTTCTTCCAGGACGGCCATCCCGGCCAGGTTTCTGACCTGTATTCTGGCCTTTCCATCAATGTCGCTGGTAAAGGAAACTTCCACCTTGGACGTGGCCGGGTTGGGAGCTACCTGCATGTTACTGATAGCTTTATCCTCACCGACAGGGCTCTCTATAGAAGGAGCAATGGCACGCTGGCCTTCCACCGTATTTTCAGAATTGGGCGTTGCCGGGCGGCTGGATGCTGCGGGAGCATACAGGTAATCCACACACAGCTCAGGAGCGCCATTGGTGGAGCCGTCGAAAGATTCTGCCGTCCTTCTGCCGGTTCCCTCCATGATGAGAACGATAGAACTGCCGGCAGTATATCCATCTCTGTTGACGATCTCCTGGATGATGGCTGAGAGGTCCGGAGTCTGTTGGGCCGGGCCGGCATCGCCGACGGCCTGCCATGTTGGCGGAGACCAGGGAACGGAGGCGCTGGTCTTGGGCCGGCTGGAGACATCAAAATCGGCATCAGCGAAAGTATCAGCATTATCGGAGGCTTCTCCGTAAATGTTGATGTTACACGGGTCGTCGTTGACCGTTTCATCAACGGTAAACTGTACATGAGCACTGATGATCATGGCGCCTTGCGGGATATCCAGGCCATTAAACCTCATGCCTATGATCTGGTTGGTTGGAGTAGTGCCCGCTGGGTCAATGGTTAACTCAAGGTCACTGCTTCCGCGGTTAACTGCCCCCGAAGCGTTGTCCTCTTCGACATCATCGAAGCCATTGCTAACCATAGAGCAGGCTTGGCCAGGAGCAGAGGTGCCTCCTCCACAAGAGCAATCATCCTGGATGGTTTCGCCCACAGTACTGGGGTTCCCGTCATCACAGGGCTGGCCCGGGAATGAAGTGATACTGGCGTCCGAGTCATCACAGTCCACATCGGTGCAGATCCCGTCGCCGTCGGCATCACCGATGCCGGGGCAGGTGTTGAAAGTGCCGGCGCAGTTGCAGTCAGGGCCGATGACATCGTTGATAGTTGCCGGGTTGCCGTCGTCACAGGCGTCTCCGGGCTGAGTGATAACATTGGGATCCGAGTCGTCACAATCCACGTTAGCGCAGATTCCGTCGCCGTCGGCATCGCCTATTCCGGTGCAGGTGGTGGGGGTGCCGGTACAGTTGCAGTCGTTATCGACAGTATCGTCGATGGTGGTATTGTCGCCATCATCACAGGGGTCACCGAAGTAGGCCTGCAGGTTGGTGCAGTCGTAATCCGGTGGAGCAATGAAGTATTCGATACACAGCTGTGGCCCGCCGACGTTTCCTTCAAAGGATTCGGCTGCCCGGCGCCCGTTGCCCGCAATAATGAAGGCGATAGAACTGGAGGCGGAATAATCGTTGCGGTTGACAATTTCCTGGACGATTGCGGACAGGTCAGGCGTCCGCTGATCCGGGCCGGCTTCCCCAATAGTGGCCCATTGCGGCGGCGCCCAGTAAACTGAGTTGGCAGTCAAGGGGCGGCTGCTGATGTCGTTGTCCGCATCGGTAAAGGTGGGGGCATTGCCGGCTGCTTGCCCATAGATATTGAGCTCGCAGGGGTCCTCGTTGCGGTTTTCATCCACCACAAACTGGATGTGAGCACTGACAATTTCAGCTCCCGGCGGGATATTGAGGTTGTTGAACCTCAGGCCCACCAGTTGGATGAGGCCGTCGGTGCACAGTTCCAGGTCGCTGCTGGTGAGGTCTGTACCTCCGCTGGCCACGTCTTGTTCCGCATCGTCGGAGCTGCTGTCGATATCAACACAGACAGGAGTAGGCTCAGTGACTCCGCCGCCGCAGGAGCAGTCATCCTGGATGGTTTCCCCATGGGTATTGGGGTCGCCGTCATCACAGGCATCACCCACCTGGGAAGTGATATTGGGGTCTGAGTCGTCACAGTCCACGTCGGCACAGATTCCGTCACCGTCGGCATCACCGATGCCGGGGCAGGTGTTGAGGGTGCCGGCGCAGTTGCAATCGGCATCGACCACATCATTGATAGTTGCTGGATTGCCATCGTCACAGGCGTCTCCGGGCTGAGTGGTGATATTGGGGTCTGAGTCGTCGCAGTCCACGTCGGCGCAGATTCCGTCACCGTCGGCATCGCCGATGCCGGTGCAGGCGGTTGGTGTGCCGGTGCAGTTGCAGTCGGCATCGATCATGTCGTTGATAGTAGTATTGTCACCATCGTCACACGGGTCCCCGATATAGGCCTGCAGGCTCTGACAGTCATAAGCCGGTGGTACATTCAGATATTCCACACACAGTTCTGGCCCTCCGACGTTTCCGTCAAAGGATTCAGCGACTCTTCTACCGCTGGCCTGAATGACAAAGGCAATAGAACTGGAGCTGGAGTAGCCCGGCCGGTTAACGATTTCCTGAATGATGGCGGACAGGTCCGGTGTCTGCTGCGCCGGGCCGGCATCGCCAATGCTGGTCCAATGGGGTGGAGCCCAGGCAACAGTACTGTTTGTCAGCGGGCGGCTGCTGATGTCGTAAGTCGCATTGGTAAAGGTGGTGGCATGGTCGGCTGCCTGTCCATAGATAGTAACATTGCAGGGGTCGTCATTGCGGGTTTCGTCCACTTCAAACTGGATGTAGGCACTGGTGATGAAGGCGCCCTGCGGGATATTGAGGTTGTTGAACCTCAGGCCCACAAGCTGACTGACAGCATCGGTGCCCAGTTCGAGGTCACTGCTGTTGAGGTCCATCCTTCCGTTATTGATCCTCTGCTCGGCATCGTCAGGGGTGCTGTCAATGTAGGAGCAGGTAGAAGTAGGAGCAGCAGTTCCGCCGCCGCAGGAGCAGTCATCCTGGATGGTTTCTCCCGTGGTATTCGGGTTTCCGTCATCGCAGGCCTGGCCCACAAAAGAAGTGATGCTGGCGTCGGTATCGTCACAGTCCTGGCCGGCGGGCACGCCGTCACAGTCCATATCGTTGGCGTTGCTGCCAATGGATGGGTCATTATCGTCGCAGTCTTCAGCAGTGGGCACACCGTCACAGTCCATGTCATTGGTACTGCTGCCAAGCGAGCCGTTGGTGTCATCGCAGTCGGTATTGTCAGCGACGAACCCTGCCGGCTGGCTGCATGCCTGGGTGGAATTGCCGGGGTCGCCAAATCCGTCGCCGTCGGTATCGGCATACCAGGTGGACAGGAGGCCCTCGTCAATTTGCGAATCACAGTTGTCGTCCATGCCGTTGCAGGCTTCGGCAGCGCCGGGGTTGACGTCGGCATTGCTGTCGTCACAGTCGCCGGAGGTTTGCGTCAGCTCAGCAGCGGTATAGTGGTTGTCCGGGCGGGTGCAGGCAACCTGTGAGGAGCCGGAACCGTACCCGTCGCCGTCGGCGTCGAGGTACCAGGTTTGTCCTGGGAACTCGTTAGCGTCTGCATCGTTGCAGTCGGTATTGTCGGAGACGTAGCCGGCTGGAGCGGAGCAAGCCTGTGCGGAGGTAGCCGGGTCTCCGAAGCCGTCGTTGTCATTGTCAGCATAGAAGGTGGATTGTACCCCTTCGTCAATTTGGGTGTCGCAGTTGTCGTCCAGGCCGTTGCAGGCTTCGGCAGCGCCGGGGTTGACATCGGCATTGCTGTCGTCACAATCTCCGGAAGTTTGTGTCAGCTCAGCAGCAGTGTAGTGGTTGTCCGGGCGGGTGCAGGCAACCTGTGAGGAGCCGGCGCCGTACCCGTCGCCGTCGGCGTCGAGGAACCAGGTTTGTCCCGGGAACTCGTTGGCGTCGGCATCGTTGCAGTCGGTATTGTCAGTGACATAGCCGGCCGGAGCGGAGCAAGCCTGTGCGGAGGTAGCCGGGTCTCCGAAGCCGTCGTTGTCGCTATCAGCATAGAAGGTAGATAGTTCACCCTCGTCAATTTGCGAATCACAGTTGTCGTCCATGCCGTTGCAGGCTTCGGCAGCGCCGGGGTTGACGTCGGCATTGCTGTCATCGCAGTCGCCGGAGGTTTGCGTCAGTTCAGCGGCCGTATAGTGGTTGGCCGGCCGGGTACAGGCTACCTGAGAAGAGCCGGCGCCGTATCCGTCGCCGTCGGCGTCGAGGAACCAGGTTTGTCCTGGGAACTCGTTGGCATCGGCATCGTTGCAGTCGGTATTGTCGGTGACGTAGCCGGCCGGGGCGGAGCAAGCCTGCGCGGAGGTAGCCGGGTCTCCGAAGCCATCGTTGTCGCTATCAGCATAGAAGGTGGAAAGTACGCCTTCGTCTATTTGGGTGTCGCAGTTGTCGTCAATTCCGTTGCAGGCTTCGGCTGCGCCTGGGTTGACGGCTGCGTTGCTGTCATCACAGTCGCCGGAAGTTTGCGTCAGCTCGGCGGCGGTGTAGTGGTTGGCCGGGCGGGTGCAGGCCACCTGTGAGGAGCCGGCGCCGTACCCGTCGCCGTCGGCGTCGAGGAACCAGGTTTGGCCGGGGAACTCATTGGCGTCGGTATCGTTGCAGTCGGTATTGTCGGAGACGTAGCCGGCCGGAGCGGAGCAAGCCGGGGTAATGCTTGCGGCATCTCCGAACCCGTCGTTGTCGCTATCGGCGTAGAAGATAGATAATACGCCCTCATCAATTTGAGCGTTGCAGTTGTCGTCCACACCGTTGCAGGCTTCGGCTGCACCTGGGTTGACGGCAGCGTTGCTGTCATCACAATCGCCGTTCAGGAGGACGTAATCAGCACTGGGTGGCTGGCAGTCGCTGACAGGGTCCCCGCTTCCGTATCCGTCCCCATCGCCGTCGAAGTAATAGTCCTGATTCGTGACGTTCTCGTCGGTTTGTCCATTGCAGTTGTCGTCCGTACCGTTGCAGGCTTCGGCCGCACCGGGATTGACGGCAGCATTGCCGTCATCGCAGTCACCGTCAGTTCGTGTTAGTTCACCGGCGGTATAGTGGTTGGCGGGCCTTGAGCAGGCTACCTGGGAAGAACCATTTCCGTACCCGTCGCCATCGGCGTCGAGGAACCAGGTTTGGCCTGGGAACTCGTTAGCATCGGCATCGTTGCAATCCGTATTATCGGAGACGTAGCCGTCTGGAACGGAGCAGGCCTGGGTGGAATTCCCCGGGTCACCGAACCCGTCATTATCGTTATCTGCATAGAAGGTGGAAAGTACCCCTTCATCTATTTGGGTATCGCAGTTGTCGTCCACACCGTTGCATGCTTCGGTTGCGCCTGGGTTGACCGCGGCGTTGCTGTCGTCGCAGTCGCCGGAGGTTTGCGTCAGTTCAGCGGCTGTATAATGGCTGGGTGGCCGGGTACAAGCCACCTGGGAAGAACCGTCGCCGTATCCGTCGCCGTCGGCGTCGAGGTACCAGATTTGCCCCGGGAATTCATTGGCATCGGTATCGTTGCAGTCGGTATTGTCGGTGACGTAGCCGGCCGGGGCAGAGCAGGCCGGGGTAATGCTTGCGGCGTCACCGAACCCGTCATTATCATTGTCGGCATAGAAGATAGATAATACGCCCTCATCAATTTGAGCGTTGCAGTTGTCGTCCACACCGTTGCAGGCTTCGGCTGCACCTGGGTTGACGGCGGCGTTGTTATCATCACAATCGCCGTTTTGGAGGACGTAATCAGCACTGGGTGGCTGGCAGTCGCTGACAGGGTCCCCGCTTCCGTATCCGTCGCCATCACCATCGAAGTAATAATCGTGGTTGATGATGTTCTCGTCGGTTTGACTGTTGCAATTATCATCGACACCGTTGCAGGCTTCAGTGGCGCCGGGGTTGACCGCGGCATTGCTGTCATCGCAGTCGCCGGAGGTTTGCGTCAGTTCAGCGGCGGTGTAGTGGTTGGCCGGCCTTGAGCAGGCTACCTGAGAAGAACCGGCGCCGTATCCGTCACCGTCGGCGTCGAGGTACCAGGTTTGTCCGGGGAACTCGTTGGCATCGGTGTCATTGCAGTCGGTATTGTCGGAGACGTAGCCGGCCGGGGCAGAGCAGGCCGGGGTAATGCTTGTGGCGTCCCCGAATCCGTCATTATCGGCATCGGCGTAGAAGATAGAAAGTACGCCCTCATCAATTTGAGCGTTGCAGTTGTCGTCTATTGAATTGCAGGCTTCAGCAGCGCCGGGGTTGATGTTGGCATTGTTGTCGTCACAATCTCCGGAAGTTTGCGTCAGCTCGGCGGCGGTGTAGTGGTTGGCCGGCCTGGTGCAAGCCATCTGGGAAGAACCAGCGCCATATCCGTCGCCATCGGCATCGAGGAACCAGGTTTGGCCGGGGAATTCGTTGGCGTCGGTATCATCGCAGTCGGTGTTGTCGGTCACGTAGCCTGCCGGAGCGGAGCAAGCCTGGGTAGCACTTGCCGGGTCTCCATAACCATCATTATCGGTATCGGCGTAGTAAGTGTTTTGAACTCCTTCGTCAATTTGCGTATCGCAGTTGTCGTCCACACCGTTGCAGGCTTCAGCTGCGCCTGGGTTGACGGCTGCGTTGCTGTCGTCGCAGTCGCCGTTCAGGAGGACGTAATCAGCACTGGGTGGCTGGCAGTCGTTGACGGGGTCTCCGCTTCCGTATCCGTCGCCATCGCCGTCGAAGTAATAGTCGTGGTTAGTGATGTTCTCGTCGGTTTGGCTGTTGCAGTTATCATCGACACCGTTGCAGGCTTCAGTGGCGCCGGGGTTGACGTTGGCGTTGCTGTCGTCGCAGTCGCCGGATGTTTGCGTCAGCTCAGCGGCCGTGTAGTGGTTGGCCGGGCGGGTGCAGGCCACCTGGGAAGAGCCTGCGCCGTATCCGTCACCGTCGGCGTCGAGGAACCAGGTTTGGCCCGGGAACTCGTTGGCGTCGGTATCATTGCAGTCCGTATTATCAGAGACGTAACCGGCTGGAGCGGAGCATGCCTGGGTAGTGCTTGCCGGGTCACCGAATCCGTCGTTATCGCTATCTGCATAGAAGGTGGATAGAACGCCTTCGTCTATTTGAGTATTGCAGTTGTCGTCCACACCGTTGCATGCTTCGGCAGCACCTGGGTTAACAGCAGCATTGCTGTCGTCACAATCGCCGGATGTTTGCGTCAGCTCAGCGGCGGTGTAGTGGTTGGCCGGGCGGGTGCAGGCCGTCTGGGAAGAGCCGGCGCCGTATCCGTCGCCATCGGCGTCGAGATACCAGGTTTGGCCTGGGAATTCATTGGCATCTGCATCGTTGCAGTCGGTATTGTCGGTGACGTAGCCGGCCGGAGCGGAGCAGGCCTGAGCAGAAGAGGCCGGGTCTCCGAATCCGTCATTATCGGTGTCGGCGTAGTAAGTGTTTTGAACGCCTTCGTCAATTTGGGTATCGCAGTTGTCGTCCACACCGTTGCAGGCTTCAGTGGCGCCTGGGTTGACGTTGGCGTTGCTGTCGTCGCAGTCGCCGGATGTTTGCGTCAGCTCAGCGGCGGTATAGTGGTTGGCCGGGCGGGTACAGGCCACCTGTGAGGAGCCGGTACCGTATCCGTCGCCATCGGCGTCGAGGAACCAGGTTTGGCCCGGGAACTCGTTGGCGTCAGTATCGTCGCAGTCCGTATTATCAGAGACGTAGCCGGCCGGGGCGGAGCATGCCTGGGTAGCGCTTGCCGGGTCTCCGTAACCGTCATTATCGGCGTCGGCGTAGAAAGTGGATAGAACGCCTTCGTCTATTTGGGTGTCGCAGTTGTCGTCAATTCCGTTGCAGGCTTCGGCTGCGCCGGGGTTGACGGCGGCGTTGCTGTCGTCGCAATCTCCGGAAGTTTGCGTCAGCTCGGCGGCGGTGTAGTGGTTGGCCGGGCGGGTGCAGGCTACCTGAGAAGAACCGGCGCCGTACCCGTCGCCGTCGGCGTCGAGGAACCAGGTTTGGCCCGGGAACTCGTTGGCGTCGGTATCGTCGCAGTCGGTGTTGTCGGTGACGTAGCCGGCCGGGGCGGAGCAAGCCTGTGCGGAGGTTGCGGCGTCCCCGAACCCGTCATTGTCGGTATCGGCGTAGTAAGTGGTTTGTACGCCCTCATCAATTTGAGCGTTGCAGTTATCGTCTATTGAGTTACAGGCTTCGGCTGCGCCGGGGTTAACGGCGGCATTGCTGTCGTCGCAGTCGCCGGATGTTTGCGTCAGCTCAGCGGCTGTGTAGTGGTTTATCGGCCTGGTGCAAGCTGTCTGGGAAGAGCCTGCGCCATATCCGTCACCATCAGCATCGAGGAACCAGGTTTGCCCCGGGAACTCATTGGCGTCGGTATCGTCACAGTCGGTATTGTTTGTGACGTAGCCGGCCGGAGCGGAGCAGGCCTGTACAGCACTTGCGGCGTCTCCAAACCCGTCATTATCGGTATCAGCGTAGAAAATGGTTTGTACGCCCTCGTCAACTTGATTATTACAGTTATCATCCACACCGTTACAGGCTTCGGCTGCGCCGGGGTTGACGGCGGCGTTGCTGTCATCGCAGTCGCCGTTCAGGAGGACGTAATCAGCACTGGGTGGCTGGCAGTCGTTGACGGGGTCTCCGCTTCCGTATCCGTCGCCATCGCCGTCGAAGTAATAGTCGTGGTTAGTGATGTTCTCGTCGGTTTGGCTGTTGCAGTTATCATCGACACCGTTGCAGGCTTCAGTGGCGCCGGGGTTGACGTTGGCGTTGCTGTCGTCGCAGTCGCCGGATGTTTGCGTCAGCTCAGCGGCCGTGTAGTGGTTGGCCGGGCGGGTGCAGGCCACCTGGGAAGAGCCTGCGCCGTATCCGTCACCGTCGGCGTCGAGGAACCAGGTTTGGCCCGGGAACTCGTTGGCGTCGGTATCATTGCAGTCCGTATTATCAGTGACGTAACCGGCTGGAGCGGAGCATGCCTGGGTAGTGCTTGCCGGGTCACCGAATCCGTCGTTATCGCTATCTGCATAGAAGGTGGATAGAACGCCTTCGTCTATTTGAGTATTGCAGTTGTCGTCCACACCGTTGCATGCTTCGGCAGCACCTGGGTTAACAGCAGCATTGCTGTCGTCACAATCGCCGGATGTTTGCGTCAGCTCAGCGGCGGTGTAGTGGTTGGCCGGGCGGGTACAGGCTACCTGGGAAGAGCCGGCGCCGTATCCGTCGCCATCGGCGTCGAGATACCAGGTTTGGCCCGGGAATTCATTGGCGTCGGTATCGTCGCAGTCGGTATTGTCGGTGACGTAGCCGGCCGGAGCGGAGCAGGCCTGAGCAGAAGAGGCCGGGTCTCCGAATCCGTCATTATCGGTGTCGGCGTAGTAAGTGTTTTGAACGCCTTCGTCAATTTGGGTATCGCAGTTGTCGTCCACACCGTTACAGGCTTCAGTGGCGCCTGGGTTGACGTTGGCGTTGCTGTCGTCGCAGTCGCCGGATGTTTGCGTCAGCTCAGCGGCCGTGTAGTGGTTGGCCGGGCGGGTGCAGGCCACCTGGGAAGAGCCTGCGCCGTATCCGTCACCGTCGGCGTCGAGGAACCAGGTTTGGCCCGGGAACTCGTTGGCGTCGGTATCATTGCAGTCCGTATTATCAGTGACGTAACCGGCTGGAGCGGAGCATGCCTGGGTAGTGCTTGCCGGGTCACCGAATCCGTCGTTATCGCTATCTGCATAGAAGGTGGATAGAACGCCTTCGTCTATTTGAGTATTGCAGTTGTCGTCCACACCGTTGCATGCTTCGGCAGCACCTGGGTTAACAGCAGCATTGCTGTCGTCACAATCGCCGGATGTTTGCGTCAGCTCAGCGGCGGTGTAGTGGTTGGCCGGCCTGGTGCAAGCCGTCTGGGAAGAGCCGGCGCCGTATCCGTCGCCATCGGCATCGAGGAACCAGGTTTGGCCCGGGAACTCGTTGGCGTCGGTATCGTCACAGTCGGTATTGTCGGTGACGTAGCCGGCCGGAGCGGAGCAGGCCTGAGCAGAAGAGGCCGGGTCTCCGAATCCGTCATTATCGGTGTCGGCGTAGTAAGTGTTTTGAACGCCTTCGTCAATTTGGGTATCGCAGTTGTCGTCCACACCGTTGCAGGCTTCAGTGGCGCCTGGGTTGACGTTGGCGTTGCTGTCGTCGCAGTCGCCGGATGTTTGCGTCAGCTCAGCGGCGGTATAGTGGTTGGCCGGGCGGGTACAGGCCACCTGTGAGGAGCCGGTACCGTATCCGTCGCCATCGGCGTCGAGGAACCAGGTTTGGCCCGGGAACTCGTTGGCGTCAGTATCGTCGCAGTCGGTGTTATCAGTGACGTAACCGGCCGGGGCGGAGCATGCCTGGGTAGCGCTTGCCGGGTCTCCGTAACCGTCATTATCGGCGTCGGCGTAGAAAGTGGATAGAACGCCTTCGTCTATTTGGGTGTCGCAGTTGTCGTCAATTCCGTTGCAGGCTTCGGCTGCGCCGGGGTTGACGGCGGCGTTGCTGTCGTCGCAATCTCCGGAAGTTTGCGTCAGCTCGGCGGCGGTGTAGTGGTTGGCCGGGCGGGTGCAGGCTACCTGAGAAGAACCGGCGCCGTACCCGTCGCCGTCGGCGTCGAGATACCAGGTTTGTCCGGGGAACTCTTTGGCGTCGGTATCGTCACAGTCAGTGTTATCAGTGACGTATCCGGCCGGGGCGGAGCAGGCCTGGGTAGCGCTTGCCGGGTCTCCGTAACCGTCATTATCGGTATCGGCATAGAAAGTAGTTTGTACGCCTTCGTCTATTTGGGTGTCGCAGTTGTCGTCAATTCCGTTGCAGGCTTCAGTCGCGCCGGGGTTGACGGCTGCGTTGCTGTCGTCGCAATCGCCGGAAGTTTGCGTCAGCTCGGCGGCGGTGTAGTGGTTGGCCGGGCGGGTGCAGGCCATCTGGGAAGAACCGGCGCCGTAACCGTCGCCGTCGGCATCGAGGTACCAGGTTTGGCCGGGGAACTCGTTGGCGTCGGTATCGTCACAGTCGGTGTTATCAGTGACGTAACCGGCCGGAGCGGAGCAGGCCTGAACAGAAGAGGCCGGGTCTCCGTAACCGTCATTATCGGCATCGGCATAGAAAGTGGAAAGTACGCCCTCATCGATTTGAGCGTTGCAGTTGTCATCCATTGAGTTGCAGGCTTCGGCTGCGCCGGGGTTAACGGCAGCATTGCTGTCGTCACAATCGCCGGAGGTTTGCGTCAGCTCAGCGGCCGTGTAGTGGTTGGCCGGCCTGTTGCAGGCCATTTGGGAAGAGCCGGTGCTGTATCCGTCGCCGTCGGCGTCGAGGTACCAGGTTTGTCCGGGGAACTCGTTGGCGTCGGTATCGTCGCAGTCGGTGTTGTTGGTGACGTAGCCGGCCGGAGCGGAGCAGGCCTGCATGGAAGAGGCCGGGTCTCCGAATCCGTCGTTGTCGGTATCGGCATAGAAAGTAGTTTGCACGCCTTCGTCTATCTGGGTATCGCAGTTGTCGTCAATTCCGTTGCAGGCTTCGGCTGCGCCGGGGTTGACGGCTGCGTTGCTGTCGTCGCAGTCGCCGGAGGTTTGCGTCAGTTCAGCGGCCGTGTAGTGGTTAGCCGGGCGGGTGCAGGCTACCTGGGAAGAGCCGGCGCCATATCCGTCGCCATCGGCGTCGAGGAACCAGGTTTGGCCTGGGAACTCGTTGGCGTCGTTATCATTGCAGTCCGTATTATCAGAGACGTAACCGGCCGGAGCGGAGCATGCCTGGGTAGCGCTTGCGGGGTCTCCGTAACCGTCATTATCGGCGTCGGCGTAGAAAGTAGATAGTACGCCTTCGTCTATTTGGGTATTGCAGTTGTCGTCCACACCATTGCAGGCTTCGGCTGCGCCTGGGTTGACGGCGGCATTGCTGTCATCGCAGTCGCCGGAGGTTTGTGTCAGCTCGGCGGCGGTGTAGTGGTTGGCCGGCCTGATGCAAGCCACCTGAGAAGAACCGTCGCCGTAACCGTCACCGTCAGCATCGAGGAACCAGGTTTGGCCTGGGAACTCGTTGGCGTCGGTATCGTCACAGTCGGTGTTATCGGTGACGTAACCGGCCGGAGCGGAGCATGCCTGGGTAGCGCTTGCCGGGTCTCCGTAACCGTCATTATCGGCGTCGGCGTAGAAAGTAGATAGCAGGCCTTCGTCTATTTGAGTATCGCAGTTGTCGTCAATACCGTTGCAGGCTTCAGCAGCGCCGGGGTTGACGGCGGCATTGCTGTCGTCGCAATCGCCGGAAGTTTGCGTCAGCTCGGCGGCGGTGTAGTGGTTGGCCGGGCGGGTGCAGGCTACCTGAGAAGAACCGGCGCCGTATCCGTCGCCATCGGCATCGAGGTACCAGGTTTGGCCCGGGAACTCGTTGGCGTCAGTATCGTCACAGTCGGTGTTATCAGTGACGTAACCGGCGGGGGCGGAGCATGCCTGGGTAGCGCTTGCCGGGTCTCCAAATCCGTCATTATCGGTATCGGCGTAGAAAGTAGTTTGTACGCCTTCGTCTATTTGGGTATCGCAGTTGTCATCGACACCGTTGCAGGCTTCAGTGGCGCCTGGGTTGACGGCGGGGTTGCTGTCGTCGCAGTCGCCGTTCAGGAGGACGTAATCAGCACTGGGTGGCTGACAGTCGCTGACAGGAGTTCCGCTTCCGTATCCGTCGCCATCACCGTCGAAGTAGTAATCCTGATTCGTAATGTTCTCATCGGTTTGGCTGTTGCAGTTATCATCGACACCGTTACAGGTTTCGGAAGCGCCGGGGTTGACGGCGGCATTGCTGTCGTCGCAATCGCCGGAGGTTTGTGTCAGCTCAGCGGCAGTGTAGTGGTTAGCCGGGCGGGTGCAGGCCACTTGCGAAGAACCGGCGCCGTATCCGTCGCCGTCGGCATCGAGATACCAGGTTTGTCCCGGGAACTCGTTGGCGTCGGTATCATCACAGTCGGTATTGTCGGTGACATAACCGGCGGGAGCGGAGCAAGCCTGGGTAGAGGCTGCCGGGTCTCCGAAGCCGTCGTTGTCACTATCAGCATAGAAGGTGGAAAGAACCCCTTCATCTATTTGGGTATCGCAGTTGTCGTCCACACCATTGCAGGCTTCGGCTGCGCCGGGGTTGACGGCGGCGTTGCTGTCATCGCAGTCGCCGGAGGTTTGTGTCAGCTCAGCGGCAGTGTAGTGGTTGGCCGGGCGGGTGCAGGCCACCTGGGAAGAGCCTGCGCCGTATCCGTCGCCGTCGGCATCGAGGTACCAGGTTTGTCCGGGGAACTCGTTGGCGTCAGTATCGTCACAGTCGGTGTTATCAGTGACGTAACCGGCCGGGGCGGAGCATGCCTGGGTAGCGCTTGCCGGGTCTCCGTAACCGTCATTATCGGCGTCGGCGTAGAAAGTGGATAGAACGCCTTCGTCTATTTGGGTGTCGCAGTTGTCGTCAATTCCGTTGCAGGCTTCGGCTGCGCCGGGGTTGACGGCGGCGTTGCTGTCGTCGCAGTCGCCGGAAGTTTGTGTCAGCTCAGCAGCCGTGTAGTGGTTGGCCGGGCGGGTACAGGCCACCTGAGAAGAGCCTGCGCCGTAACCGTCGCCGTCGGCGTCGAGGAACCAGGTTTGGCCGGGGAACTCATTGGCGTCGTTATCATTGCAGTCCGTATTATCGGAGACGTAGCCGGCCGGGGCGGAGCAGGCCTGGGTAGAGGCTGCCGGGTCTCCGTAACCGTCATTGTCGCTATCGGCGTAGAAAGTAGATAGTACGCCTTCGTCTGTTTGCGTATCGCAGTTGTCATCCACGCCGTTGCAGGCTTCAGTGGCGCCTGGGTTGACGGCGGCGTTGCTGTCGTCGCAGTCGCCGGAAGTTTGCGTCAGCTCGGCGGCGGTGTAGTGGCTGGCCGGGCGGGTGCAGGCTACCTGGGAAGAACCGGCGCCGTATCCGTCGCCGTCGGCGTCGAGATACCAGGTTTGTCCGGGGAACTCATTGGCGTCCGCATCGTTGCAGTCGGTATTGTCAGTGACGTAACCGGCCGGGGCGGAGCAGGCCTGGGTAGCGCTTGCCGGGTCCCCGTAACCGTCATTATCGGTATCGGCGTAGAAAGTGGATAGCAGGCCTTCGTCTATTTGGGTGTTACAGTTATCGTCCACACCATTGCAGGCTTCGGCAGCGCCGGGGTTGACGGCGGCGTTGCCGTCATCGCAGTCGCCGGAAGTCTGTGTCAATTCAGCAGCGGTGTAGTGGTTGGCGGGCCTGGTGCAGGCTACCTGGGAGGAGCCGTCACCATATCCGTCGCCGTCGGCGTCGAGGTACCAGATTTGGCCGGGGAACTCATTGGCGTCGGCATCATTGCAGTCAACATCACTGCACGCTCCGTCGCCGTCCGCATCCAATGTAGTGATACTGGCGTTGTTGTCATCACAATCCACATCGGCGCAGATCCCGTCGCCGTCGGCATCACCGATGCCGGCACAGGCGTTGGGGGTGCCGGTGCAGTTGCAATTGGCGTCAACCATGTCGTTGTCGGTCGTGTTGTCTCCATCGTCACACGGGTCACCAATATTAGCTGACAGGTTGGGGCAGTCATAAGTATTGACCGTAAAATAAACGCATAACTCAGGTGCGGTTGTGGGGTCCCCATCATAGGAGTCTGCTATTCTTCCGCCGGTGCCATCGATAATAATGGCTATGGAGCTATTGGAGGTAAACCCGGGCCGGTTGACGATTTCCTGGATAATGGAGGAAATATCAGGAGTCCGTTGGGCTGCGCCGGCATCACCGACGTTGAGCCAGTTCGGAGGGCTCCAGGTAATGGTGGCGTCGGTGCGGGTGCGGCTGCTGGCGTCATAGTTTGTCCCCCCTGAAAAAGTTGGAGCATCATCGATGTCCTGGCCGTAGATATTCAGGATGCAGGGGTCAACATTATTGGCTTCATCGGCAGTAAACTGGATGTATGCATTGGTAATGGTGGCGCCCGGGGTAATATTCAGGTTGGTGAAGCGCAGGCCCAATGTAATAAGGCCGGCCGGCCCGTCATCGACCATTTCCAGGTCCACACTGGAAGTGTTCACATTGCCGGTGGAGCGTTCTTCAACATCATCTTCGCTGGCGCTGATCATTGAGCAGACGGAAGCGGGGCCTACAACGCCGCCACCGCAGCCGCAGTCATCCTGTATGGTTTCGCCGGAGGTGGTTGGGTCGCCGTCATCACAGGCTACACCAGGATAGTTGGTATTATTGGGGTCGTTGTCATCACAGTCCACATCGGCGCAGATGCCGTCGCCATCGGCATCGCCGATACCGGTACAGGCAGTTGGGGTGCCGACGCAGTTGCAATTGGCGTCAAAAACATCGTTGATGGTCGTATTGTCACCGTCGTCACAGGGGTCGCCGGCTATGGAGGTGGCATTGGGGTCATTGTCATCGCAGTCGATATCGGAGCAGATGCCGTCGCCATCGGCATCGCCGATGCCATCGCAGGTGTTGAAAGTCCCTACGCAATTGCAATTGGCGTCATACATGTCATTGATGGTGGCCAGATTGCCGTCATCACAGGCATCACCGGGTTGATGGGTAATGTTGGGGTCCATGTCGTCACAATCCACATCGGCGCAGACACCGTCGCCGTCGGCATCGCCGATGCCGGTACAGGCGGTGGGAGTGCCGGTGCAGTTGCAGTTGTCATCGATCATGTCATTGAGAGTGGTATTGTCCCCATCATCACAGGGCGTGCCGATGTTGGCCGGGATATTGGGGCAGTCGAAGGTGACGGCGCCTGTGGAATATTCAATACAGAGTTCCGGCGCATAGGATGCGGAGCCTTCATAGGATTCGGCGGTACGGGTTCCGGTGCCCTCAATGATGATAGCGATCGAGCTGGCGGCAGAATATCCAGGCTGGTTGACGATCTCCTGAATGATGGAAGCGATACTGGGCGTCTGTTGTGCTGGCCCCGAATCGCCGACGGCAAGCCATTCGGAAGGGGTCCAGCTTATATTGGCATCAGTTCGGGGGCGGCCGCTGATATCAAAGTCGGCGGTGGTGAAAGTAGCGGCATTATTGCTTTTTTCACCGTAAATGGTCAGCAAAGAGGGGTTGACGGTGGTCGTCTCATCAGCCGTGAACTGAACATAGGCATTGAGAATGGTAGCGCCCTGTGGAATATTGAGCCCATTGAAACGCATACCTACGACCTGTTGGCCCAGGCTGCCGTCTTCCACCAGTTCGAGGTCGCTACTCGTCAGGCTGACGTTGCCGGACGGGCGTTCTTCCCCATCGTCCGTTTCGGAATCGACCCTTACACAAACCGTTGCCGGGCCGGTCGTGAACTGAATGGCATCAGATTGCGCGATGTTGCCATCATCATCTTCGGCATTGGCGACGACGGTATAGGTGCCATCATCCGGAATGGTGTAATTGACGGAGTAAGGCGCCTGGTTGTCAACGCCGATGGAAGTATTGTTGACAAAAAATTCAACCCCTACGATCGAACCGTCGCTGTCGGAAGCATCGGCGGTGATGGTGATCGTCTGCGGGTTGGAATAGTTGGTGCCATCTGCAGGAGAAGTGATGGAAACACTCGGCGGAAGGCCGGTGGGCACTGTTTTTATGATCGTAAAATGATCGTCAATGCTGCCATTATCGCGGATGAACTGGACGTCCATCTGCCCTCCTGTGACTTCCATGTACATGGAACCATAATCGGCCTGGGAGTGATACATTACCGGGTGTGGGTCGGTGATAGACCCCGTCTTTTTACCGGCGGAACCGGTAACGAGATATACCGTTCCTTCGCTCTGGGAATTTTGGGTGTAAGCGCCGTCGCCATCCAGGCGGCCGTCGCCCAGGTCAATGCCCATAGTGTTGGGGTCCCAGCTGTTTTGCAGGCCGTAATGGCCATGGATGAGATAGGAGCGTTGCCAGTTGTGGGAGTGCCCGACCAGGACAAGATCTACTCCATGGCTTTCGAGTATGGGCAGGAAGTTTTCCCGCATTTTCGTTTCTTTGGAGTTGGTATCGGATTCGCCGGACTTGGAATAAGGCGGGTGGTGCCAGTATGCGACGATCCAGTCCTGGCTGGTGTTGCTGAGGTCGTCTTCCAGCCAGAGCAACTGTGGGTCACCGGGGTTGCGGCCGACATCGTCAGAATTCAGGACGACGAAGTGAATGTTTCCGTAATCAAAAGAGTAGTAGGCTTCGGTGCCCGATGGAACGCCACCGGCTTCTCCGTTTCTGGGCAGAGTGAAGATATCGTAATAAGGGCCTGACTCGGTGGGGCTATCGGCGGTCACCGTCTCGTGGTTACCAATGGCGGGCCACATAACGGTGTGTATGATCTTATCTTCGTACATATTCTCAAAGAGGGCCGCCTGAAATTCCGTATCGGTGCCGTCTTCGTAGGCATTGTCTCCCAGGAGCAGCATCACGTCGATATGCTGAGAGCCGTTGAAGTTGTAAAAAGCATCGCGGACGGCGCGCTGATTCCCGTCTCCGGTGCCACAGTCGCCAAGGACCCAGGCCCGCACGGTCTGGGGAGTTCCCGGAGGGGGAGAGGTTTTGAAATAATAGTCGTTGGACGGCTGGGTCATCTGGCCGGCGTCATTACCTACGGCGTAGTAATAGGTACTGTTTGCCGCCAGCCCGGTGATGGTCACTTCGTGTTCGGTAGTGCTACCGCTGACGGTATTGGTGAAAGGAAGATTAGAGGGGCTGGGGCCGTACCAGACTTTGCTGGAAGTTGCGGAGTTGGTTCTCCACTTGATGGTCATGCTGCTGGGAGTTCCCAATTGGAGATATGGGCCTCTAGTGATGTTCTGGGCGTTAGCGGTGATTCCAATAAACAGGATCAAACATACGCTGAGTACAGAGTAAACGTTTTTTTTCATCAGGTCGTCTTTAAGTACATAAGGAGGCGCCTCCTTATTTTTCAGTCGTCATGAGAATATGAAAACACAAAAAGCATACCAATATACTGGTAGGCTTCGCATGTGTTTATTTTAATGTTAGTGTTTGTCGCTTATTTCAAGAGGTAGAATATTGGGTTTCCTCTTAAGGAAGAAAGTATGGCCAGGACGAATTATAGAGCAAATTTAAGTAAAATCAAAGAAATAGCACAGGGAAATGGGCCATTCTTAGGATATCCTAATGATTTTTTAATATACAACAAAAAGCAGACGGGCGATAAAGCCCCTTTTGTTTGGAGTTTGTCTCCCTGGACATAATTTTTTATTCTGGCAGAGGCTGTCCAATGCCACCTGGCTGCCCGGAAGGGGAGAGAAAACACGGATGCCCCTTTTCAGGGCAACAGGGCATCCGTGCCGGGGTGAGGTGTGGGGTTCTTTGATTTGCCTTATCGGCTTGAGTCCCGTTTTTTCGGGTTGTTACAGCCTTTTGGCAGACGTTTCCATCTCCTCCGCCGTAATGTTGACTCCGTTATTGGACACTTCAACATCGTTGAAGGACACCTCGGCATTCTTCCCCAGAATGGTGTTCCTGAATATTTGTCCGAGCCGGCCGGAGACGAGCTCCGGAGTGAAATGCTCTCTGGCGTAGGTGGCGTTGTAAGCGCTTGTTTTCTTCAGAAAATCCTGGCTGGACAGCAGCCTGTCCATCTGCATTTCCAGGTGAGCGGTATCGGCGGGGCGGACGTAAAGCCCCATTTTCTCCGGCTGGAAAAAGTCCTTTATTCCTCCTACGTCAGTGGTGATTACGGATAAGCCGCTGGCCATTGCTTCCAGGAGGGAATTGGGCATGCCTTCCCCGTGATAGGATGGGAACAGATAGATATCTGCATCATGCAGCGCACGTGCCTTTGGCTTGCCGCTGATCCATCCCAGGAAATGCACATTTTTAATTCCCTTTTCCGCAACGTATTGTTTTGCTGCTTCCAATTCGCCCCCAACCCCGGCAATATTCAGCACCGTGTTCGGGTATTTGGGCTGAAGGTGGTGAAAACTGTCTATGCATTCATAAACGCCCTTGACCTTTTCCACCCGGGCGAGAAATAGCATAACGGTTTCTGCCCCTTCGGGCCGGGTAGGCCTGGTGTCGGAAGATTCCGCATCGAAGTTGAAGATGAAGTTATCAACGACCGTCGTCTCCAGATAAGTGGGCTTTTGGTAACCGTATTCCCGCAGCCGGTTCTCAAATTCCCGGGCCAGAGAGATCATGGCGTCGGCTCTTCCGAAGGTGCGCCGGAAGAAGGGTTGTATCCTGCTCACTACTTTTTTCTCAAAGTCCCAGTTCCAACCCCGCCAGAACACTACGAATTTCACACCGGCCATGGAACAGGCCAAAGCGAATAAGCTGTCGCGAAAGAAGGATTTGGGGTTGAGCGACGGGTTGAGCAACACCAGGTCGAATGACTCTGTCTTCAACCGGCGGTAAAACCGGCGGTAATCCTTTACCATCCTTGCCAGCGTTGCAAATTTAGATTCCTTTTTGCCCTGGGCGCCATAGAAAAAGAAGGACACCTCATCCCGAAAATGATCCTTTACTGCAGTGTAATAGGTCTGCTTCCCTCCGGGCGTGGAAAGATTCGGTGCATGGATCAATACTTTTCTTTTCATGAGATCAATTGTTTTCGGGGGGCGGATTTGTCAGTTGATAGTTGTCAGTTATCGGTTGTCAGTTATCGGTTGTCAGTTGTTGGTTTTTACCAGCAGATGCCCTCGTAGTTGCCATGGCTCACGCCGTCCTTGATCTTTACCAGGTCAATGAACGTTTTGTCGGGGTACCGGGTGTTGATGCAATCGAATTCCGGTTCCTTGTGAGAGATGACGACGATTTCAGAATTTTCGACCACATAATCCAACTGGTCGGAGATCAGTTCAGACAGGTGAGGAATATGCTGGTCGATGTATTGCTTGTTCGTGCCCGTCAGCTTGGAAATGTTGACGTTCTTGTCGTAAATGAGCAGAGAATAGCCCTTGCCCAGCAGTTTTTCAGACAGGTCAACGACGGGGCTGTAACGAAGGTCGTCGGTTCCTTTTTTAAAGCTCAGCCCCAGGATGCCCACCTTTTTCACACCTTTTTCCATCACCATATTATAAGCCATTTCCTTCTGGTTCTCGTTGGATTCCAGGACGGAGTTCAGCACCGGGCTCTTCAGGTAGAAGTCATGGGCCAGGGTGCGCAGGGCCTTCAGGTCTTTGGGCAGGCAGGAGCCGCCGAAAGCATAGCCCGGCTTGAGGTAGTAGGACGAAAGGTTGAGCTGGTGGTCCATGCAGAAGAGGTTCATCAACTGGTGGGAGTCAATACCCAGCTTTTTGCAGATGTTGCCCACTTCGTTGGCGAAGGAAACCTTCAGGGCATGAAAGGAATTGTTGACGTACTTGATCAGCTCCGCCACTTCTATCTGCGTTTCTTCAACCGGGGCGTCGATGCCGCGATAGACCTCCTTCATGATCCTGCCCGCTTTCGGGTTGTCGGTGCCGATGACCGTTACCGGCGGGTTGTAGTAGTCTTTGACCGCCGTGCCTTCCCTCAGGAATTCCGGGTTGGATACTACGGCAAAACCTTCATTGCGCTTTTTGCCCGATGCTTCCTCGAGGATACTGCCCACCTTTTCATTGGTGCCGGGCAGGACGGTGCTGCGAATAGCAACAATATGCATGGTGTCTTTTCCCTTCAGAACTTCACCGATCTGCCGCGCGGTCTCGTATATGGCCGACAGGTTGAGGTGCCCGTTCATGGAAGAAGGGGTGCCTACACAGATGATGGATACGTCGGTGGCCAGAACGGCCTCCCGGTAGTCGGTAGTGGCCGATGCCCTTCCCTCCTTCCAGTTCTCTTCGATGAGGCGGTCAATATCTTTTTCGATGATGGTGGGTTTCCCCTTGTTGATCAGTTCGACCTTGGAGGGCATGACGTCCACACCGATCACCCGGTGGCCATTATTGGCCAGGCAACCTACGCTCACGCAGCCCACATAGCCCAGGCCGAAAATTGAAATGTTCATAGTCCTATACTTTTATCTTAATTTGTTGATTGATCTACTTTGGTTAAAATTAACTTCGTTACGTCGTCCCATTCTTCATACAACTCATGGCGGAAGCTCTCCTGCTCTTTGAAAGTGAGCTCACCTTCCTTTATCTTCTTCACCACGGGCACGATCTCGCCGGGCTCCAGTTTCAGGAGCATATCCTTGCGGATCAGGATCTCGTTGGCCGGCATGTCCCGGTTCCCGGCGTAAATGCTGGGAACGCCAAGCATAGCGCCTTCGCGGGCCATGCTGTCACCGGAAGAGATCACGATCTGGCTGTAGTACATCAGAGAATGGATATCGGTAACCGGCTCTTCCAGGATCAGCCAGTTTTTCGGATAACGGCCGGTATTTTCCTTGTTTTCCAGAGAAAGCACCACCTTCCACTCCGGAGGGAAGTCGCGGGAAACGGAAAGGACGATATCTTCCTGCTGGGAAAGATAGTTGGACGTTTTTGTCGATACTTCCCGGATGAAGATGTATGCTCCGGGTTTTAGGCCGTATGGCTCCAAAGCCGCTTCATCGGGCGTGAAGTAGGCAGGAGAAAGGTAGGCCCACTCCTTGAGGGCATTGAATATCCTTACCCCCTGGTACTGCGGCCCGAAAGGCGGCAGATAGACTTCGTCGGCGGAAAATTTCAGGAAGGGGAAAACGAACTTCCTGGGGTCGTCATTAAAGGCAATATTAGGGATGCCCTTGAGCCTGCCGATGAAGTTGGCCTGGTAGTTGGCGGTGAGGATGAATTTGTACTGTTTCCTCCCGATCAGCCGGAACAGGCGGTAAATGCGGGGTACTATGATCCTGAAGACCATCGACCACATTCCCTTGTTGTGTTTGTAATCTCCCAGGCAGGTGATCCGGTAGCCCGGCAGCTCGTGTTTGATGACCGGGAAGAGTTTGCCCCGGTTGACGCAGAACACATCGACTTCTTCCGGTTTGAAGTTCAGTATGGCGTTCTTGAAAAAGTTAAACTGGGGTAGATGATATATGTCTATGAGTACTTTTTTCATGCGTGTTTTAGTTTTTGGGCTCAATAATGGTAGTCAACTGGAAATTTCCTTCCTTTTCAAAGCGGCTGTATATCACCGTAGTGGGTTCTTTCTGTAAGAACGAGGGGGAATACCACCCCAGAATGGGCTCCTCCGCTCCCCTGATCAGGCGGGGCTGAAGGCTTTCGTCCAGCCGGAGGCGCACTTCCCGCCCTCCGGAGGGAGAAAGGGCGAACTCCCCGGGCGACACTTGTTCGGCGCGGATCTCCGGGTGCAGGTGAAAGGGGATTTCATAGATGTGGTGGCCATCACTTTCCAGATTGTCGGTAATGGTGATGGCGCCGGTTTTCTTGTCGAATTCGTAAGCCCGGGTATGGGTGACGCCCAGTGCGGCATAACCATCGTGGCTGCCCTTGACGATGACTTTTTGCTCGTCTTCGGAATAAAAAGCCAGGTGGGGCTGGTAGTGCTCGACCCACAGGCAGGGGCCGGCATTGGACGCCTGGTCCTGCTCATCCACCCGAATGGTATTGTGCGCCAGCGTGCCTTTGAAGTAGGCCCGCCATTCCGGTTCGGAATGGTAGGTATAGGTGCCCACATCGGTGATGTAAGGTTTGCCGTCAACCTCCAGGAAAAAAGAAAGGGCATCGGCGTGGCCATGGGCGGCGATAGAAAGATAGCCCAGGGGAGCGGTGTCAATATGAAGGTAAACCTCTCTGCCGTTTTCGCCGGTTTTGATCAGGAAATGCCCCTCTTCCGGATAGAGGCGGGTTTGGGGCCGTATTTCCTCCCGGGGCAGGTTTTCGAACACAGCCTTGCCCTCCGGGCCGAAGAGGACCTCATTTTTCAGCCCGAAAGCGCCGGCTTTGGCCTTCAGCGCCGGGTCTTTGAACAGGACGGCGCCGGCGGCGAGCAGGGCCTTAAAGTTGTTGCCGGGTTTGCCGTGGGCAAGGACGAAAGTGTGCCCGTCGTCATCATCCCCGTAGTAAGGCACTTTTCCGGACTGTCCCATGAGGTGATAGATATAATCGAATATCTTTTTCAGCATCTGCCGGTATGCGTCCGAAAAGGGGTGGCCCGTTCGTTCGCCGACGATGAAGGCGATGAGGAAGAAGTCGGTAATGAATTGTATATACTCAGAGGCTTCTTCCCGGTTGATGCCGTTCGGGGAATGCTGGAGTTGTATCTCCCGTTCGAGTATTTCCTGCGCTTTGCGCACCCATTTTTTCGACCTGGGGAAGTTCCAGTAGGCGCCGGCGATGAACAAACCGCTGGCCTCGGCGATCAGGTGGTTGTTGGAGGAAGAGAACTTCGAGGGATGTTTGTCCGCATGCAGCCCGTGCAGATAGATCAACGGCAGCCACAGCCCGTCAACGAATTTTTTAAAGGCCGGATCCTTTTCGCACAGCTGAGGCACTTCCAGGATCTCCCAGCAGAGGAACCAGGTGATGATCCGAAGGTTGACCTCTATGTTGCTGTACCAGTTGACCCCCCTGAGGTAGGGGTTGGCCTCCTTCCAGCTCCTGACCATATCGACGAACCGCTGCAGATACTTTTTGTCACCGGAGTAGCGGTACTGCAGGCAGATGTGCGTCAGGAACTGAAGGCGGTTGGCCTCCCATGTTACCTTCACGATGCCGTGTTTTTCGGTGCGGGTGTCGATGGAGTAGGAGTAGTCGGGCGGAAAGCTCGTCCCGCTGATGATATCCTTATGCCAGTCAATAGGCTGATCGATGCGCAGCGGCCTGCCAAAAACAGCGTACTTTTCCGTTTCAAAAGGAGCGGACAGTTCAGGCAGGAAAAGGATAGGAGAGGGGTAGGCCTTTAAGCTGACCTTCGGGAAGTACCCGACCTTTTGCCAGCGGTCCAACTTTTTGCGGGCCGCCGTATTGAGGCGGTAGTTGATCTCCGGCAGGCTCATTGTCTTAAGCCGGTTGGCGTACCAGGCCAGTTTATCAATTTGTGCGCTTCGGTTGCCCATAATAATGATGCTAGTCGCTTTCGCTTATTTCATGAGTTTTCCAGCCTGCTTTCGGAACAGCAGGAGGTGCTTTTGTACGTCTATGGCTCAGGCCATACTTTTGTATATATCAATGTACCGTTCTGTCATACGGGAAATAGTGAATTCGGTTTCAATTATGCGCCTACCTTCTTGGCCCATTTCCCTGGCTTTTTCCGGATGGTCCAGCAAATAGGCGATCTTTTCAGCCATTTCTTCCGGATTCAGGGGGGATACCAGGAGGCCGGTGCGGCCATTCTCAACAATTTCCGGAGTGCCGCCTCCGTCGGTGGCCACTACCGGTTTGCCCAGGGCCATGTATTCCAGAATGGAGTTGGAGATGCCTTCTCCATGAACGAGAGAGTTGGTGGCCAGTACACCTACGTCAAAGGCCTGAATAATGGATTCGACATCCCGCCTCAGGCCCGGCAGAATAATGCGGTTGCTGAACCGGGCGGGCACCATTGCCGCGCATTCTTTCCAGAGGGGCCCGTCGCCAATGGCCAGGAAGCTTACCGGCCGGCCTTCCTCCAGCAGTTGGATGGCCGCCCGTATGTAGGTGGAATAGTCTTTTCTCTGATGGAAAGCGCCGACCATACCGACGATCTGGCCTTCCGGGATATTCAGGTTGTTGCGTACCTCTTCGGCGGAGAAACTTTCCGGGATGCGGCTGAAATCAAAGCCATTGTAAACGCATTGGCTTCTTTGGGCCGGCGCCCGGTAAACCTGCAGGCCGGCCCGGGAATTGCCGATGACCAGGTCGGAGAAGGGAAAGGATAGTTTTGCCCAGAGGTATTTTTTATTGGAAAGGCCCAGTTTCTTCGGCGCATTGGCCACAATGGCGTTGATCAGTTTAATGCCCATGGCCTTAGCCGCCGGAATGACATACACGCTCGACATATAGCCCCAGCTGTGGATGAGGTCGGGCTTTGTCTTTTGACACAGCTGGTACATCCGTATAAAAAGCCGGGGGTCCTTGCTGAATGTCCTGGCGATGGTGTGCACCGGTATGCCGAGGTCAAAGATCTCTTCGTACTGGATCTTTCCCGACAGAATGGCCACGGCCGGCTCATAACCGCCGTGGCGGAGCAACCCCTTCAGCAGTTCTACCATCCGGCGCTCTTTACCCCCTCTGGGTAAGCTGTCTATGAGAAAAAGGACCTTCACGGGGCGTACGGTTTTTTTGACCATCCTTAGGTTGTTTTTATTCTGAAAGCGGCCTGGTACAGCCGGGCGGCAAGCCAGGGGCTGAGCCGCCGGATCAGTTCCGAAAAGAAACGGGCCCGGATATCCGGGCGCCCCTCCAGCAGCCATTGCCGGTACTTTCTGACCCCGGCCCTGTCTCCGGCGATCTGCAGGAACAGGATGCCGCGCAGGCACTTGCCGATGTAGCGTTTTCGGTTGTATTTCCTCAATGTCTCCAGGTAAAAGGGTTCATTGAGCAGTTCTCGGTAAACCTGAGCCCGGATGTTGAGGTCCGGCTTCCGGTTGGTAGATGTTTCGGTGGCGCCGTGGTCAGTACACCATATTTTCAATGGTTTGTGGATGTAATAACGGTTGGCCACCGCGTCTATCTTATACCAGAGGGTATCCTCATGGCCGGGCAGGTTTTCGTTCATCCTTTTGTCGCCCAGTAATTCGGTTCTGGTCAGGCCCCAGAAATTGCCGCTTGCCTTCCCCGCGATCACCTCCAGAGGAAGATACTGGTCGCGATCCAGGCCGTGGCCGGAAAGCTGGCCGGTAGCCGTAT
This sequence comes from Lewinellaceae bacterium, assembly GCA_020636315.1. GTDB lineage: Bacteria > Bacteroidota > Bacteroidia > Chitinophagales > Saprospiraceae > JACJXW01. Next base: position 88,915 of record JACJYA010000017.1, on the reverse strand, counting down.
CGATGGAGTTGCAGGTGATGGCGTTGATCGTAGGGTCTATTTCTTCCGGTATCCGCAACAAGGTTTCGAAAGTTTCCGGTTCCAGGGCATCATCATCTCCGATGGAACTGAACCATTCGCCCCTTATCTGATCGAAAGCAAAGTTGATCCCGCCTTTGAACCCCCGGTTTTTTTCGAGGTGGAAAAGGCGAACCCGCTCATTGCCTTCGTATTTTTTTAATATTTCGGCAGTATGGTCAGTGCTTCCGTTGTTTACAAGGATCAGCTCAAAGTCCTGCCAGGTTTGGCCGAGGACGCTTTCAATGGCGTTCTCCACCAGATGGGCACGGTTGTAGGTGAGAATGATCAGGCTTATCTTCGGCCGCTCCTTTTTCATCTTCATTGCCATTAAGAAGTTTTGGAATAAGGTAAGCCTTTACTTAGTTGTTCTTTTTACGAATCCACAGCCAACAGGTTTCAACGGCTCCGGAGTAATTGTCCGGCGGAGATCACACACATCACACATCAAACATCAAACATCACACATCACTTCGCCCATATCCCCCGGTCCGTCTTATTCAGCAGTTTGTTCACCTGAAGGGGTGAAACAATGGCCAGAGGGATCAGGCAGATGACGGTGCCCATTACGATCCCCACCGCCCCCAGGTGGAAGAATCTGACCAAAAGGATGGAAACCGGGATATTGACGATGGCTGTGCTTACCCAGGTGATCATCTGGAGGCGGATCTTGCCCGTGCCGTTGATAACGATGTTGAACATGTTGACCCAGTTGGTAATGGACACAGAAATGGCCACCGCCACGCTGAGCATGAAGGGAATGTGTATTTTGTCCTGCAGCCAGAGGTGATAGAAGATGGGAGAAAAGGCAACCATTAGTACGGCTATGGCCACAGTGAACAGCCAGATCTTCGTCACCCCGCGCATGGTTCGCCGCATCCATTCCATATCTCCTTTTTTATAGGCTTCAATATTGGCGCCCCAGAGTTGGTTGGTCAGAATGACGAAGAGCATCAGGAATATGGACAGGTACTTGTATGCTGCCTGGAAGTGGGTCACGCTTTCGAGATTGACGAAACCGGCGATCAGGAAGTTGTTGGTCTGATGAATGACGATCATCGACATGCGGATGAGAAAGAACTGGAAGCCCAGGCCGAACAAAGACCGCACGTGGATCATTCTGGCCAGGCGGAGTTTGGGCCGGTATTTTTTGAAGGTTCCCGAGAAATAATAGAACCCCACAAACAGCGGCACGAACGCAAAGGTGAAGGTTTTTGCCGCTCCGAAGAGGATCAGCGATTCCTCAGTGGTATAGGCAATAACCAGAATAAATACCAGGAACAACACCTTGGTTACCGTGTTGAAAGCCTGTACTTTGCCGGTCTGCTGAAAGGCATAGAACAACTGGAACACCAGAGAGGAAACGAAGCGGATGGCAAAAGCGGCGAACATCAGCATGGCCAGGATCGCGATCTCCTGGTTGAGGCTGGCCTCCGCCTGCAGCCATTTGGCCCAGGGCAGGAACCAGCTTGCCGCAAAAAAGATCAGCGTAAAACCGGAAAACACACTGCCAACGATAAAATAGGCGGTGCTGACGTAGCCCTGCGCCAGTTCGTCGTCTCCGTCAGCTACGGCTTCTCCGAATTTGTTGCGCAGGCCGTTCCCGATGCCGACATCCAGCTGAGAAAACCAGTCGATAATGGAGCTAAGGGTGAGAAATATCCCGAATTTTTCGGGGCTCAGGTAGGACAGTGAGATCGGAAAATAGGCAAAGCCGATCAAAATACCGATACCTTTGAGAAAAAGGGCCAGTAGTACGTTCTTCTTCGCTTTTATCGTCCGTTCATGCCCTTTGGCAACGTATTTATTCCAAACTGCTTTGTAGTTCATTGTTCATTGGTGATTCTGGGCGGCCTCAAAAGCGATGGGGCACTGGCCTTTAGGATCTGTCAGGGCAGGGTTCAAAATGGCCTTTCGGCCAGATCCTGGTGTATCCCGGAAAACTTTTCAGGCCAGTGTGCCATCGATTCAGGGGCTTTTGAGGCAGCCTCCCCCAGGGCATTATTCCTTTCAAATTATTGAGCTATTGTAACTCTTTGCCTTTGTCGCTTTGCGCCGGTATCAGTTTATCGTTCACGCTAATCCGTGAATCCTGTTCGGGAAGGAAAGGGGTGGTGGCCTCTTTGACCTCGATCCGCCGGGCAGTGACAAGAGCGGGCCCAAAATCGGGTTTTTCCTGGAAAGCCCGGATGCCTACCTGGTGGTTGCGAAGCTGGCTGTCGGCCAGGGTGATGCCCGACCCGTCCGAGCAGGCAATGGCCGTAGGGGTATTGTTCAGCTCTACCCAACGGACGTCCAGGCTGCTTTCCTCGGTAGCCAGGATGCAGGCTTCTTTGATATCATTCATATAAATATGGCTGATGTTGAGGTCGGCGCCCCGAAGCGCCATTCCATTCCGGCCGATATTGACAAAGGAGCAATTGCTGGCCGAACCGGTACTGTACTCTCCCTCAATGGCATTACCGGCGATGTTGCTGAACAGCGACTCTCCTATGGATACATCCGAGCTGATGGCGTTCAGGAAACATTCGCCCTGGCTGGCATTGGAGAAAATACAGGTGCTGATCGTCGCCGGCGACCGGTAAAAAGTCAGGGCGCCGATGGGTTCGCCGCTGGCTTTCTCAGAGCCGGAAAGGCCGTCGAAGGAGGTGTGGGCAAAATAAGAACGCTGCGGAGCTTCGATCAGTACCAGGCCTTTGCCGGTTCCATCCGGAGAATGGATCAGGATGGGGCTTTCCTGAGTGCCTTCGCAGAAGACAGGGGAGTAGCTGATGATCCGCGCCTGGCCGCTCAGTTCAATCCGGGCGCCGGGAGCAACCTCCAGCCGCTTGCCCGCAGGGATGACCAGATCCCGGGAAATGGCCCACGAGCCTGCCGGTATGGTAAGGAGCTGGCCGCCGGCGTCTTCAGTGATGAAGCTGAAAGAGCGGTAGTTGGCCTCCTTCTCATTTCCGAATCCGTTTCGGGCAAAAGAAGCATCCGCCGCCCAGCGTTGCACCGCCGTTGACCTTACAGCCGGCTCCAGGCCGAGCAGGTTGTAATGAGCCTGCAGTTCCTCTGCCATAGCGTCGTCCCATTCCATCCCTTCCGGTATCCGGAAGTTGAAGGCGAGGACTTCACCTTTGGGCACTTTAGCCTTGGAATCGAGGGCTACCGGCTCAACGGGGTAAAAACGCACCGAATCTTTCCAGGCCAGGTAATTGACCTGCAGGGGCATGTACTGCTGGTTTTGCAGAAAGATGCTGAGCACCTGCCCGTTCCTCTGGTTGAAATAGGCGGTGAGCTGTCCTTTCTTCGGAAACAGCACGGAGTGCATGTATCGCTGGTTGCGATACAGGTATTGCGCTGGGTCATCGTAGTACGGCCAGGTGCGGTACACCTTTTGCATCAGGGCGTTCAGTTTGGCCTCGTTGCGCTTGAGCAACTGGTCGAGAAACTGGGGTTGGCTGACTTCGGCCGCGGCCTGCAGGTAGTATTGCTTGAATTCCAGGTTGTCGTAGATCATTCGTATGAAGGGGAGCCGTTCGAAGCGGAAGTGGCGTGTAGCCGGCAGCGGTTTCTCCAGGAAAAGAGATAGTTCCGCCGGGTCCCCGCTGTGTAATTCTTCCCATTCCCGGGCGATCGGCTCCGCCAGCCCGGTGACGGGGTTGAAGTAATAGCGCAGGTTCTGCCCGGCCAGCGGATGCTTGTTGTGCATCAGGTCGCATACGACAAATACCTGGGCCATCTTTTTCAGGTCGAAGAGCTTGCCGGGAGGCAGCGTGCCGGCCATCACCTGCTGGTACATCCGTTTTATGAGCAGCAACTGGTCCCGGGTTTTCGGCGCTGCCATCAGCTTGCTTTCCCGGTAGGCTTCCAGCCCGCCGTCTATCTTGAAAATGATGCCTTCCCGCATGCGGTTGTTTTCGACGAGGTACTTGTCGAAACGCTCTTCCATGTAATAAATGCCGGTGGATTTTCCGTTGATGGACACGTTCACAAAATCGACCCGCAGGCCCATCAGGCCTCTTTCCTTCATCAGCTGGAACCCCAGCCAGTCGGTCAGGTATCCCCGGGTGGAAGGCAGCAGCATGGCGAAACGCTTCATGCCCATAAAGGTGTCGTCTCCTTTTACCTTCACCTCGAAAGACCACTTTGCCGGGTTGCGAAGGTGGGATTTAGCCACCAGCCCGGTGAGGGCGATCTTGACGCTTACCGTCTTGCCGTTGTGGGTCAGCTTCGCGGGAAATTCTTCATTCTTGTATTCCGGAAGGATCAATCCTTCTTTCATCGCCTGTTCGCGCAAATACTGCAGGCGCAGCAGGTGCTTGAACTTTATATCGAGCGCCACGTCATCCAACTCGGCCAGGCTGCCTTCGGCGTAATTGCCGATGAAGGAAAAGTCAAACCTGGCTATCTTTTGCAAGGCATGGTTGAAATAGGTGGTGTATCCCATTTCCTTCAGTCGTATGCCGTACCGGAATACCGAGAAGAGCAGCGCTACTACAACCAGTACTGATCCCAGGCGAAGCCCCCAGTTTACCAGTGGCCTGCGTCTTTTCAGGAAGTTACTGGCAATCTCGGGAAAACGGGATATTTTATTTTGATGTTTGATTTTCATGATCAAGTAATCCCTTGATTATGGTCTTAATGAATTGGTTCGCAGGAGAGGATGGAGATTTGGAGAGAGGGAGACTTGGAGAGTGGGGGAGTGGGAGGCTTGGCCACCCCCTCTCCCACTCACCAGGCCTCCTTCTCTCCATCATATTATCTCTCTACCGAACGCTTGCCTTTCCGTACTCCGCTCCGTAAAGGATCTGTTTCACGTCTTCAAAATTGGGCGGGAAAGGCTCCCCATCCAGAGTGAAAACCGAATTGGCTTCGATCAGGTAAGGCCGCTCGGCCCCTTCGACCGAAACCCGGTCGAGTTTTGCAAAACCAGGGCCGAACTCCGATTTTTTCATGAAGGTAGTGAGCCCGATCCGGCTGTTCACCACTTTGGAGTTGGAAACAGTCAGCTTCGAACGGTCCTTGCTGCACATGGCGATCTCGGCGTTGTCGATCTCAATGAACTCCGCCGTCATGTCGCTGCCTTCGCCCGAGCTGAGGCCCTTGTCTCCAATGCCGTTCATGTAAACATGGCTGATGAAGATCTCGGTCCCTGAGACGTCGATGCCGTCGTTTCCGACATTGACGAAGTTGGAATTGCCGATCGAGCCCGTACAGAAATCGCAGTCGAAGGCATCGGCGTTAATATCCTTGAACAGGCTGTTCTCCATGGTGAAGTCGGTGCGGATAACATTGAGGAAGTCATCTCCGATCTGATTGCCGATGAAGCCCACGCCGTTGAAGTCCACAGGAGACTCATAGAAGACCACTGCTCCGGATACACCCCAGCCCTTTTCGGTCGAGCAGTTCAGGTGGTCGAAGGTAGTGTATTCCAGCGAAGAACGGGCATCTGCCCGGAGGATGATCCAGCCCTGAGCGGTCCGGTCCGAGGAATGCACCAGGATAGAATCCTCTTCTGTTCCCATAAAGTAAACCGGCGAGTAACAGATGACCTTGGCCTGGTTGACCATGTCGATTTTGGCGCCGGCTTCTACTTCCAGGCGCCGGCCGGCAGGAATGACCAGGTCTCTGTCCAGTTTCCAATCTCCCTTAGGGATGGTGATGACGTTGGTTTCCGGTACTTCCCTGATGAAATCGAAGGAGTTGTGGTTGGCGTCCCGGGCGATGGGGTTCCAGGCGTGCGCCTGCCGCTCCTCGTAGGGCCAGGGGAAGACCAGGACGGACTTGCCGGTATTTTCCAACCCCAGAAGGTTGTAAGAGATCTTCAGCTCTTCCAGAAGCGAGTCTGACCAGGTTACCGTTGGCGGTATCTCAAAATTGAAGACCTGCACTTCATCCTTGGGCACCGTAAACCCTCCATCGAGGACGATGGGTTCGGTGGGGTAGAAGTAAGTGGTATCCCGCCAGCTCAGGTACTTGATCTCCACGGGCAGGTCCTGCATGTTGCGGATGTGGACGCTGAGCTGGTAATCCTTCCTGTGGTCAAAGTAGGCGGTGATGTGGTCCTTGTCCGGAGCCAGGGCCGACTGGATGTACTTCTGGTTCTCGTAGAGGAAGTAGGTCGGCAGGTCGTAAAAGGGCCAGTCCACATAAACCTTACTGACCAGCTTGTGCAGTTTGTCCCCGTTTTTGGCGAGGAACTGATCCAGGAACTGTTCCTGGCTGAGCACCTGAGCTTCCTCCAGGTAATAGCGCTTGAACTCCAGGTTGTCGAAGATCATCTTCAGCACCTTATCCCGTTCCAGCTTGTAGCGTTGGGTGCCGACCTCCCTGGGTTGTTCCAGGATGAGGGACCACTGCTCCGGTTCGTTCTTATGCAGAGCGCCCCATTCGCGGACGATGGGTTCGGCCAGGCCGGTGACGGGGTTGAAGTAGAAGCGCAGGTTAAAGCGGTAGAGGGCATGCCGGTTGTTCATCAGGTCGGTGATGGCAAAGGCCTGGGCGGTCTTTTTCAGGTCCAGGAACTTGCCGATATCCAGGTCACCGGCCAGCACGTCCTGCCACATCCGTTTGATGAGCAGCAACTGCTCCCGCGTTTTCGGGTTTTCCATCAGTTTGTTCTCCTGATAGGGGTCGATTTTCTCCTGAATCTTAAAGATGATGCCTTCCCGCATGCGGTTGTTCTCGACGAGGTATTTGTCGAAGCGTTCTTCCATATAGAAGATGCCTTTGGGTTTACCGTTGATGCTGACATCGACAAAATCGACGCGCAGGCCCATCAGTCCTCTTTCCTTCATGAGCTCCATGCCCAGCCAGTCGGTGACATAACCTCTGGTATCGGGCAGCAACATGCCGAAACGCTTCATGCCTTCGATCGTGTCATCGCCTTTGACCTTCACCTCAAAGGAAAACTTGGAGGCGTTCTCCAGGTGGATGGTCATCATACCGGTCAGGGCGATCTTCACGTCATGGGTAACGCCGTTGTAGGTCAGCTTGGCGGGGAACTCTTCCCCCTTCTGTTCTTCGGTGATCATGCCGTTTTTCAGGGCCTGTTCGCGAAGGTATTGCATCCGGAGCATGTGCTTGAACTTGATGTCAATATCCACCTTGTCCAGGTCAGAAAGCTGGCCGGTTGCATATTTTTTAATGAAAGAGAAATCGAGGTCGGCGATCTGAAGCAGAGCGTGCTTATAATAGCCGGTGTCCCCGGTTTTTTTGAGGAAGGCGCCGTAACCCAATGCTGCAAAAAACAGGACTACCACGGCCCCGACGCCTGCCAGTCGTAAGATCCAAACCCTCAGCGACTTTTTGTCTTTAAGCAGATCGAGGATCTCTCTGGACCTGTTTGAGCCAATGTTCCGTTGCTTAATTTTCATGATCTGTTAAATTATTCCGTTTTGATCCAAAAAGCTGATCTGAATAGAGTCGTCCAGGCCATGGAGGGCCGAACGGGCCTTATTCAGGTCGTTGAAATTGTTGAATTCCGCAACGAATGCGGCTTCCAGGTAATTTTTGTTCTCATCCAGGCGCTTCATTTCCAGCTCCTTGCAGTGAGGCATGATGGTCTCCACGATGCGGTCCAGCGAAATACCCAGAGGGTTTTCGGCCAGAACGGTAAAGTTGAGGCTGCGCTGTGCGTCGGAAGGCTTGACAAAGTGCTGTCCCCAGATGACGGCCACCACGAAGAAGAACCCGATAATGGTGACGGCGCGCTGGTCAGCGCCGAATCCAAGGCCCAGAGCAATGGTCAGGAAGATGTAAGCCAGTTCCTGCGGCTCCTTGATGGCGGCGCGGAAACGGACGATGGACAGAGCGCCCACCAAACCCAGGGAAAGGGCCAGTGAAGACTTCACGATCGTAATGATGATCATGGTCGTGACGGCGATGAGCTCAAAGTTGGCGGCAAACATCTTCTTGTTGGAAAGAGAGGTGCCAAACCGGGAATAAACGCGCCCCAGCAGGTGCGCCAGCAGGGCGGTAAGCACCAGGTTGATGAGAAAGTTCCAGGGAGAGATCTCCGGAACCTGATTTGCTAAAAACTGTTCGAAGGTTTGGTTCTGGTTCATAGTACCTAGAGTTTAAAAACTGATCACTTTTGATGATTTACACAATTGAATTAACTTCTATGCAGTGTTTACCAACACGGCATAGCCAGCTGCCCGGCCAGAGGAGCGCCCTGCCCTGAGCAGTTTTTCTTTTTGCATGTTTAAGCCTCAGTCCGGGGAATTTGGTGGGGGGGGTAGTAAAGCCGCTTGAGTAAAGGCCGGATGGCTTTTCAGCCTATATCCGGAAGTATCTGCCTGAATGATATCTTGAAGTCCTTGATCTCGCCGTATATGAAACCCCGTTGGTACCGGGCTCCCAGGCCGAGGCCCAGGTGTATGGCATAGAAAATGCCGATACCGGAATACATCAGGGTGTTGGTCAGGTTGCCTACCGCATAAATTACGGCGATCAAAAACGGAATGGCAAAGAATATGTTATAGGTGGTCAGCCGGTAAAAGTAAAGAATGGCCAATACCACAAACAATATGTAGAAAACGAGCGCCGGCACCCCAAAATAGAACAGGGTCGAAAAATAACCGCTGTGTATGCCTCCATCTGCTCCGGTTGCCCGGTTGAGCTGCCTGGTGATCTGCAACATCGACTGATAGTAAACTTCGTTTTCCTTTCCGCCATACCCGAAAACCGGTTGGTCTCCGATATGCTCCAAAACCATATCGTAGTACCCCTTCCTGCCATCGACCGTATCCGATAACCGTTCCTGAACCAGTGACGATTGCATGATGTCCTGGAAATAGAAGGTATAAATGGACAGGATCAGGGTCAGGCCGATCAACCCGGCAAAGGCCAGCCGCGCGGCGCTCACTTTCTGTATCTTTACGAAATAGATGAACAGGACCAGGCTCATGACCAGCCAGCTCATCCGGTGAAAGCTACATATCACTCCGGAGGCCAGCAAGGCGGTAATGATGTATTTCAACCTGGGGTTCTGCAGCGTGATCAGCGTCCAGGCCATTGCCATGATCATGAAGTAGGCGTTGATGCGCTCGGTGCGGAAAAGCCCGGTTGCCCTTAACACATCTCCGAAAGCGCCTCTTTGCTCTCCGACCCGCATAAACATCGAATCTACTCCGGTCTGAACCAGGGAGATAATAGCCGAAACCACCGCGGTGATGATAATGGCCCTCCCGATGGTCGCGATCATCCGCTCACTGGAGAGCAGGTAAAAGGCATACACCAGGATCAGGACAGTCAGCGGTTTCAGCGATTGTACGATGGCCTCAGACATGCCCAGGTCGCCTACGTGAATAAAAAGAGCGGTGACCACTGAAAAAACGGCCAGGGCCAGAGCTACGACGAACAAGGGCTGCACCCACGGAGAAGTACGGATCTTGGTCTGTTTTACCGAGCCGGGAAAAATAAAGCTCCGCAGCACGAAGAACCCAAAAACCAGGAACAGGAACCGCTCCGGCTGAATTTCAAAGAAACTGATGCCCGGCAGAGAAAAAGTGAGCCGGTCATTGGCTTCTCCCGTCAGTAAGAAGTAGGAGATCACCAAAAGCTCAAATTTGTTTTCCACCTGGCTTTTGTAAACGAGATATAGTGCGATGAAAAGAGCTACTACGAAGTAGCTGTTTATCAAGAAAATATCTACTCCATCGAGTTTTAATAACTCCTGTTCCAGTTCCACCCCCATGGCATTAAATTTTGAGGCTGATCAATTTCTTGGGGTTTTTCTCCACATAGTAGGATTCCCCTTGATAAAATGCTTCACCTGGCACATCATTTAATACGAGGTGTACGTCGTCTATGTTTCCTTTTTTCATCAACTTTTCCAGGTCGCCGAGGAAGGAAAGCCGGGAATGTCTTCTTCTCAGGACGAACAGGTGAAAATCAATGAAATGAGAGATCAGCAGATAATCGGAAACCAGGCCCATGGCCGGGCTGTCGATGATGATGTAGTCATATATCTTTTTCAGTTGGTTGATCAGGGGCTCCAGGCGGCCGCTGGCCAGAATGACCTGCGGGTTGCGGTCTTCGATCCTGGTCGGGAGGTAATGGAGGTTGTGTATGGCCTGATCAGGGTAGATGGCTCCCTCTGCGGGAAGCTGTTCATCCATGAGGTAATCCGAAAATCCATATTCTTTGATATGAACGGCGTCCTTGATCTGGCTGGGCACCCGGAAATCCGCATCGACCAGCAGTACCTTTCTGCCGGTATCGGCCAGGTTCCTGGCCAGGTGTATGGCGCAGAAGGTCTTTCCTTCATTGGGAATGGTCGAGCTGAAACCGATGACTTTCTTTTGAGGGTCGGGGTTGGTAAACAGCACGTTGGTGCACAATTCCCGGAACGATTCTCTGACCCGCCAGACAGACCGGTTCCTGGAATCCAGGTGGGCAATACTGGCGGCCACCGGAATATCGGTGGTATTTTCGATCTCGAGGATATTCTGCACCGTATCATCCAGGGAATCGTAAATGATGATGCCGGTTAAAGGCAAAGCAATACCCAGGAGGATGCCAAGCAGATAGATCAGCCTGGGCTGAGGGGACACCGGCTTGCTGCCGGTCAGCGTCGGTTCGTCCAGGATGGAAATATCAGGGACGTCCTCTTCTTTGCTGACCTGGGTTTTGGCCAGTTCCTGGCTGAGGTAGTTGTACAGGTTCTGAAACAAGGTGCTCTTGCGTTCGTAGTAGGCCAGTTGATTCTGGCGCCTGGGCAACTCGGCCATGGAGGCCTCGTACCGGCTGATCCTTTTATTCAGGTCCTCCAGGTATTCCCGGGTAGCCTGTACGTGGTTTTTCAGGCTTTCCTGGACCGATGAGGTGCTGATGCGGATCTGCGCATCCAGCATTTTGATGTCGTGGCTTTCCCTGCCTTTGAAGAAACTCATCCGGTTCCTCTCTGAATAGAGTTTCTGCAGCTCCTGCAGGCTTTGATTGAGCAAAGGGTCATCTATACCCATGGAGGCGGGCGCGATCACTTTATCCACTTTGCTGCTGTCTCCCAGGTATTTATTCAGAGAACTGAAGTAGTTGATCTGCCATTCGGCCTGGGCGCGGGCGGATTCCAGTTCTATGATCTTATTGAGAATTCTGATGGCCTTCTGGGCAAGGTCCACCGCCTGGCCATTGCGCTTGAACTGCTCGACCCGCAGCTCGGCTATGGCCAGCGAGTCGGAAATGTTGCCCAACTGGCTGCGGATGAAATCTTCCCGCCGCTGGGCCAGTTCTTCGCGTTCTTTGAGCTTGGTCTCAATATATTTGGTGGATAACCTCCTGAGAAAAGCGAGGTCTTTATCGACAACCGTTCCCTTGGCCTTTAACCGGAGGATGCTGGCGCCGATCACTTCTTCCACTTCTACTTTCTCCTGGTAGGTTTCCGCCAGGTTTTCAATGCTGTGTATCCTGAAAAACAGGCGCTTATCCCGGAATTCTTCTCCGAAGGGGCGGCCCTCCGCCTTTTTGATCACAAAGTTGAAATGGCCGGAATTGACCGGTTCGCCAAAGGAAAAGACTTCGGAAAACTGGAAGCTTCGGCCGATCATGTGCGTAGTGTTGGTCGCCGGATTGGAAATGGTGAAATTGCTGGCCTTCACCGAAAGGCGGTATTTCCCGTCAGGTAGTATCTCCACTTCAAAAGGAACCTCGAACATCTGGGGCAATGAGTCTATCAGTTCAACGGTAAACGGATAGTTGCCGAAATATTCTTTTTCATTGTACCAGTTGCCGGAATGGTAGGATACATCGAAATTGAGGCCTTTCATGGCTTCCTCCAGGAGGCCGAAAGACCGTAGCATGCCCATTTCATTGTACAGGTTCTTTTTTTTCTGCATCACGGGGATCTCATCTCCCAGAAGGCTGTAATGCTCTCCGAATTCCCGGTTCTTTCCCGACAGTTCAAAGTACAGGGACGTGCTGGATTGATAAACCGGTGTGGTTAACCGAACATAAAGGTGGGCCACAGCAAGGCATACCGCCAGGCTGAAAAGGAACAGTGCCTTCCTTTCCCATACCCTTCGGCCCAAAACCAGGAGGTCAACTTCGTAGGCCTTATTTTCCGTAAATGTTCTTCGGCGGTTCATATACTTATTTCGGTTAACAAAGGCGAATCAGATCGTATCTGCTTTAAGCGTGTTTTCCGTTTCCATTGAGATTTCCCAGAAAGCTTTTCAGCCTGGGCCCGTAATTGAGGTAGTTGAATTCGCGCAACCCCAATTCTCTCCCCTGGGCGCCAATCCGGAGCGCCTCTTCAGGGTGGTCAATGACAAACTTCATTTTCTCCGCATATTCAGCGGAGTCATAATTCTCGGAGATCAGAGCTGTTTTGCCGTCTTCGAAATAAAAAGGTACTTCTCCGACCCTGGTCGTAATAATAGGGTTGGCCGCTGCGGTATATTCTCCGATCTTATGCGGAAACCGCGCGGAGTCCTGAAGCGTTGGCCGCAGGGGTATCAGCAGGCCGACGGCATTGACATAGAGATCCACCAGCTCGGAATACGGCACATTGGAAAAGACCCGGACCTTGTCCGCTTTCTTCATCTTACTGATGTCGGCGTTCAGCTGCTCATATTCGCTTTTCTTCCCTCCGCTGACGAGCAGGTGCAGTTTTACATCCGATCCTTCGGGCATGCGGTCAAAGGATTCGAGGATAAAATCGACCACCTCTTTGTAAGACAGGGCTCCGCAGTAGAGGAAATAAGGTTCGCTGTTTTCTTTTTTGGGTTGTTCAAAGGGCTTGAAATCACAAATGACCGGTATTTTGAAAATGGGCTTTCCGGGCGCCACTTTGCGGAAATTGTCCGCCAGCAGTTCGCTGATCGGCAGGGAGGCGTCCATGCGTTTCACCATGAAATTGTCGAAAAGGTAGTCATTGATCCGGGTGTACAGGCCTCGCCTGTGCTCCATGGCCGATGCAAACTCCACGTACAGGAGGGCAATCGGGAAGCCCAGCAGCATGGAGTAGAGCCGGTACATGGCAACCTGAAGGAAATCCCGGCAGGAAATGATCCCCGCATCCAGGCTGCCCTTCCGGGCCAGGCGGCGCAGATAGCGGTATTCGCCGATGAGGCCTTTAAGTTTCTGAAGGTTTCGTTGGAAAAAGCCCCTGGGCTTATAGACCGTACCGGAGGTGTAAACGTAGTCTATTCCTTCGTATTTCCCCCGGGGTTCGAGTTGTATGGGTTTGGCGGGGTCGAACTTTCCTTTGCGGTTGATGACCGTCATGCTGGCGCCGGCGGCAGTGAGGGCCTTGCCGAGTAATATCGTTTTCTGAATGGCGGCCAGCCCGATGGGGAAGCCGGATTCTCCCAGGTAAACGACGTGGAACCTCCTGCCTTCATTTTCTTTTTTCATGGGATTCGTGCATTTTGGGCGCAAATAGTATTAAAAATTTTTCGGCAAAAACAGATGTTGGGTTAGCAGGCAAATTTTTATGTACAGAATAATAGTTGGGCTTTATTTATCAGGTATTAACTGGAATAAGGGGAATCACACTATCTGGCCCGAAGGCCCGGGGCTGTCAACCGGGCTTATGGTTTAGCCGGGTTGGCTGTTGGACGGGAGGCCTGCCCGGGGCAGGCCCCCTGTCCGCCAACTTTTAACCTTACAACTTTCAACCCGTATGCCCGGCTCGGGACAGCTTTTTTGGTCAGGCTTCAACGCTTTCTCTGACCCGGATCTGCTCGGAAATCCACTCATACGTCTGGCGGATCCCTTCTTCCAGCGGCTGAGTCGGTTTCCAGCCCAGTTTTTCGTAAATCAGTGCATTGTCGGAGTTCCTTCCCCGTACGCCGGTCGGCCCTTCGATGTGTTTTTTGTTGATCGTCTTGCCGGCTACCCGGGCGATCATATCGACAAATCCGTTGATGGATACCATCTCTTCAGAACCAATGTTTACCGGCCCTTCCCAGTCGGATTCCATCAGGCGGCGGACGCCTTCGAGGCATTCGTCAATGTAAAGGAAGGAGCGGGTCTGCAGGCCATCACCCCAGATCTCGATCTCTCCTCCGTCTTCCGCCATGGCAATCTTGCGGCAAAGCGCTGCCGGCGCTTTTTCGCGGCCGCCGTCCCACGTGCCCTGGGGGCCGAAGATGTTGTGGAAACGGGCCACCCGAACCTTCATGCCATAGTTTCTCATGTAAGAGAGGTAAAGGCGCTCGCTGAACAGTTTCTCCCAGCCGTACTCGCTGTCCGGAGCGGCCGGATAAGCGGAATCTTCAGAGCATTTGGGGTTGTCGGGGTCCAGCTGGTTATACTCGGGGTACATACAGGCCGAAGAAGAATAAAAGATCTTATCGACTCCGTTGATGCGGCTGGCTTCCAGCATGTTGAGGTTGCAAAGGGCGGAATTGTGCATCACCACGGCATCGTGCTCGCCGGTGAAGATGTATCCGGCGCCTCCCATATCGGCGGCCAGTTGATAGACCTCGTTGATCTTGCGGTCAAAAAGGGATTCACATACGCGGGGGTCCCGAAGGTCACCGATCACAAAATCGTCGGCGTTGGTGTTGCCGAACTCATTTTCCTTCAGGTCAACTCCTCGTACCCAATAACCTTCTTTCTGTAGCCGGTTGACCAGGTGGCCTCCAATGAAACCACCGGCTCCACAGACAATTGCTGTCTTCTTCATGATAAATGTTGATTTGTTGTAATAATTAAAAGAATCTGGTTAAGCTGTCAATTTAGCCTCTTTCAAAAGCTCCCGGAAGAAAATAAAGTGTGCCTGAGCCGGTTTAGGGGGGGGGTGTCTGATCAACTGGGGGTGGTTGCCGGCATCATTCACTTCAAGGGGTTAGTATGATATTTCCGCTCGCGGGGCGCCGGCCAGCCGGCGCCCCCGGCAGTTGTTTTTTCAAATGTCATTCCCGGGCGCCTTTTCCTTTTTGTCGGCCTGCCCGTTCTGAACTCCGTTCTTGTATCCGTTTTCTGAAACCTTGTTCTTACGCCTGCGCTTGTTCTTGCCTTTGGATTCCCCGTAGCCGTAACCATAGCCGTAGCCATAGCTGTAGTCGCCATAGCCATATTTGAAGGACTTGCCAATGGCGTCGTTGAAAATGAGGAAGGTATTTTTCATCTTCCCCTTTTTGATCAGCTTTTCCAGCCCATGGAGGAAGGATAGCTTAGACACTTTCCTTCGGATGACGAACAGCTGTATATCCAGCAATTTGGACACCAGCAGGAAATCCGAAACCAACCCCACCGCCGGCGAATCTACGATGATGTAATCATAAGAATCCTTCAGGCCCAGGATGAGGGGCTCCAGGCGAGGGCTGGTCAGTAGTTCCTGAGGGTTGAAGTTCTGCTCGATCCTCGTGGGGATGTAATGCAGGTTGGGGGTAAATTCATTCACGTGAATGATATCGTCAACAGTAATGTCTTCTCCTTTGAGGTAATCGGAAAGGCCGTATTTTTTCAAAGCGCCGTCTTCCTTCATCTGGCTGGGCACCCGGAAATCGGAATCGATCAGGAGGGTCTTCTTTCCTCCCCTGGCAAAATTGATCCCCAGGTTGAGGGCACAGAAGGTCTTCCCTTCATCCGGGACGGTGGAGGTCAGCCCGATCACGTTCTTCTTCGGGTCGGTGATGAGGAACTGGATCTTGGCCACCAGGTCGCGGAAAGACTCCTGGACCTGCCACTCCAGCTGCACATCATTGGTCAGCGTTGGTTTCACCTCGCTGTAGTCGTGAGCGATACTGGCTGCCACGGGTATTTTGGAAGAGGCTTCCAACTGGCTGATGTCCTGGACCTTTTCATCCATGGAATGCTGGATGATGACCAGCCCGAGAGGAAGGATCAGCCCGATGAGGAAGCCCAGGATCATGAGCATTCCTTTCTGGGGCTCCACCGGCCCGTCGCCAACCATCCTGGGGGTATCCAGCACCTTGGTGTCGGGGATGTCCTCGGCCCGGGCGATGCCGGTTTTGGCCAGTTCCTGGCTCAGGTAGTTGAACAGGTTCTCGTAGAGGTTGCTCTTGCGCTGATAATTGAGCAGCTGTTTTTCATTGCTGGGCAACTGGCTGATCGTTCCTTCGTAGGAAAGGATCTGGTTGTCCAGGTTATTCAACCCCAGCATGGAAGAGTTGATGAGGTTCTTCAGGTTTTCCCGCAATGACCGCGTGGTGGCCTTTATCTGCTGTTCAATGATCTCCAGGTCATAGCTTTTTTCACCTTTGAAATATTTCAGCCGTGACCGCTCAGAGTACAGGCGCTTCAATTCCAGCAGGTTTTCGTTGAGCAACGGGTCATCAATACCGGCGACGGAGGGTGCGATGATCTTGTCAATGCTACTCGTGTCGCTGAGATACTGGAGCAGAGAGTTGTAATACTTGACTTTCAGTTCGAGCTGAGCTTTGGTCGATTGCAGGTCCTGCACCTGATTGAGCGCATTGGTGGCCGTCTGGGTCAGGTTGACGGCCTGAGCCCGGCTCCGGAACGCTTCCAGCCGAAGCTCCGCCTTGGCCAGGGAATCGGTAACGCCGGCGAGCTGTTCGCGGATGAAAGTTTCCTTGCTGAGGGCTATTTCATCCCGCTCGTCCAGCTTGCTCTTTATATAATGGTCGGTGAGCTTGGTCAGAAAATCAATTTCCTTCTTGGGGATCTGGCCCTGGGAGGTCAGCTTGAGAATGCTGGCCTTGATATCGACCTGCGACACGTCCAGTTTGGAGGCATAGGCCTTGGCCAGGCCGGAGATGCTGTGGATCTGGAAGGAGAGCTCCTGCCCTTCAAAATCTTCCGGAACGACTTTGTAATCCGGTTTTTTGATGATAAAATGAAAATAATCATGGGCGACCTCCTTGCCAAAGAAAAAGACGTCGGAAAATTCGAAGTTCCTCTCGACGGTCCGGGTGGTGCCGGTGGCCGGGTTGGAAACATCAAATTCCTTAGCCGCTACCGAAAGCCGGTAACGCTGGTCGGAGAGGAGCTCTACGTAAAAGCGGGCGCCGAACATTTGAGCGCTGCTGTCGATGAGCTCTACTTCGAAGGGAAAGTAACCGTAGGCCTCCCGTTCTTTATACCACTTGCCGGTGTAATAGGAAACCTGAAAGTCCAGGTCTTTCACAGTCTTTTCCATCAGGCTGTAAGACTTCAGGATCCCCATCTCGTTGGAGAGGTTCTTTTCCATGTCGATGAGCCCGACGCCTCCTTCAACGTATTTGCTGTCTCCCAGCTTTCGGCTGTTGCCGGAGGAGTCGATGAGCAGAGTAGTCTTTACAGCGTAGATCGGAGGAACGACCTTGCCATAAATGTAAGCAATGCCTACACATAGGATCACACTTGCTGCAAAGAGGAACTTCTTCTCCCATATTTTTTTCACCAAACCAGCCAGGTTCAGGTCTGCATAAATGTTACTACCGGTTAATTTTGGGCTTTCCATATTTGTAGCATTGTTCTAAACGGCGCCCTGATGGTCAGGTATTGATTGTATAGTATAGGGGCGTTGTGTTTAGGGATTTTATTTAATGAAAATATTTGCCAACAGGGCGCCCAGCGAAATGGCTGAGAAAACGAGCCCTACTGACTCTGAACTCACATTGAAAGATTTTGCTCTGAGGGGTTCTACGTAAATCATGTCCTGAGGTTGCACATAAAAGTATTCTGTTGAGGCAAATTCCGGGCGGCTCAGGTTGAGGAATACGGTCCTGGAGCCCTCGGGGGTCTGCCGTATCAGCCGTATCTTCTTCCGGTTGCCGAAATCAGTGAAGTCCCCGGCAAGCCCAATGGCGTCCAGAATGGTGTTTTTTTCCTGGTACAGATAATGCACTCCGGGTTGGCCAACTTCGCCCAGCACCGTGACCCGCATATTGGCCAGCCTGACCTTGATAGACACGAATCTCAGGTAAGGCTTATAGCTTTCCTCGAGCTTGGCTTTGAGCTGCTCGGTGGTCAACCCTTCCACTTTCATCGGATCCAACAGCGGAAGCATGATCGTTCCCGAATCGCTCACAGTAAGGCTTCTGAAGAAGATGTCTTCGGGCAGGTTCCTGGTATTGGGCGTACCGGTGGCGACCCCGAACTCGCGGTTGAGGAATTCTTCCGTACTGCCGTCAAAGGCGTTGATCTTGATCACCAACTGATCGAATGGTTTGATCTTATACTCTTTGTAACGGGGGGTGGGGGTCACCTGAATGGTACTGTCGGAAATCAGGGTTTCCGGGACGTTGTCAACTGCATTGAAGGTGACAAGGTCTTTGTACCCCACACAGGACTGGCTCATCACTCCAAGCAGGAGGACGATTAGAGCCAAAGTCATTCTGGTGTTTTTAAGTCGCATGTTTGTGTAGTTTAAGGACAATAGAATGTTATTACCGGCGTGATTTTCTCACCTCTTTTTATTTATAGTGCTTCCCGTGTGTGCTTATCTGCCTCCTCTTCAAAATGAGATTCTGCATGTTTGTACGGCTTCAACCTGAGTTTGTTACGGTTGCCTGCCTTTTAGCAAAACTGCTGCCCGGAGCTTTGGAAAACTCCTGCCGGCGATCCTCCGGCAACTCCCGGGATACGCTAAAGCCATGACTGGTAGATAGGGTCCTGAACTCTTTCGGAAGATCTCAATGCTCTCACCTTTCTGACAATCCGTTGGGGGCGGCGGATTGGTTCGGGCAGGTGCCTCCGCGGCTGTAATCGGCCACATACGACAACAACCATCTCCCTGAAAAAGGAAGGGAAAATATGAATGCCTGGTGTAATGTAAAGGGTTAGTAATGAGGCTAACCTCTTCCTGTAATTAAAGTCGCAATTAGGTTTACTGCAAAAGCGCCACAAGGTTACAGTTTTCGAAAAAAAAATCACCATTCCGCCCTTCGTCACTGCCGGGTGCTGGCTACTCCGGCTACGGCACAGGCTATTCCGGCCAGGGCCAACACCCGGAAGGAACCGGCCTTGGCTGCGACAAAGGTGGCCGGAGCAGTAATCATTCTTTTTTTGAATAATGAAACCCCAGCTCTTCCCGGAGCTCTCCGGGCAGCTCCGGCAGCTCGGAGCGGGGTATCAACAGGGTGGAGATGTTGTGCAGGTCTTTGAAAATGTGGTGCTTAACGGCCGTGGCGTGCAGATAATCATAACCGCTGGATCCTCCGGTGCCCACCTTGCGGCCCAGCATGCGGAGTACCATCTGGGAGTGGCGGTAACGCCAGGTGGTCAGCATTTCATCCATGTCCATCAGCCGCATGAGCAGGTTGAACGGCATCTGCAGGATGGGCTCGTCCCGGTACAGGTTGATCAGCAGGGCGGCGATCGAGGCTTTGTAAGACAGTTGGAGCTTTCCTTCCCGGCGCATCTGCCGGTGCGCTTCCGGGTCGAGCACCGACTGGAAGTAGGTGCCCGTGCTGCCGAGCATCTGGAGCCGCATTTTTTTCTTTTCCGGGCTCAGGTAATCCGTAGATTCAATGGCGGCCCGTTCCCGGTCCAGCATCTTATGGACAGCAGAGCGGTAGTATTCCAGGAAACGGAACCCCCTGAACTCCAGAAAGGGCGTCCTTTCGAGCCAGGCCTCCACTACCTCGAAAAGAGTGTGGCCACTCTCCAGCTTTTCCAGTTCACTGCGCTGTTCGTCCGTGAATACCGCCGTATAAGGCGCCTCATTGTAAGTCAGCCGCTGGCCGGATTTCAGGCCCAGCAGAACTTCGACTTTCCGGAACTGAAAGCTTTGGAATCCGGATGCCGGAAAGAGGTAATTCCTGAAATCGAGGAAATCCAGGGGCGTCATGCTTTCCATAACCCGGATCTGCTGGATGAGCAGCTTCTGGATTTCTACAATGCGGTCGAGGCGGGACACGGCCGTGCCAATGTTGCGCTCGTCAACCCATTGCTTTTCAAACATCTCGATGACGGACTCCAGCTCGTGAATGATCTGTTTGAACCACAGCTCGTAAACCTGATGGACGATGATGAACAACATTTCGTCATGGGCCGGCTTTTCTTCCATTTCCGCCGAGCGGGGATGTTGCGCATTCAGGATCTTCTCCAGTTCGAGATATCCCTGGTAGTGGATAGTGGTGTATTTTTTGGTTTCGTCTGGCATGGTTAGGGAATTTGAATGAATGCTTCAATCAGTCAAAGTAAGGAATAAGTAGAGGATTGGACAAGAACAATCGAACAATTTCGGCAAAGCCAGGACGCATAAAGACGGCATAACCATTAAACAATGCAGCAATTCAACAATATAGCCATCAAACAATATAACCACAACCCCAGGAGTAATGCCTCCAGAACATCGCTTCCGAAGCAGAACAGGCCAGGCTGGAATTGTCCGGGCACTTACTTACACCTTAATATAAATATTCTTCTTCCACAACCACCAGCCCACCGCCCAGCAAACCATAGTGAAGGCCAGGGCGAAGGCCAGAGACCCGATATAGGGCCCCATCCAGCTGAACAGGGCCAGGTAGGTGGAATGGTATAGCGACATGCCATCTCCCACCCGGATGAAGTGCATAAAAATGGCCAGATATTCGGAGAGGAGGTAGATGAACAGAGGGTTCATCCCGAAGATGAGGAAAAACCGGTAGTTCACTTTCCGGGAAGACAGGTCGGTGGTATAGATGATGGCCGCCATGATCATCAGGTCCAGCCCGACGGTGAGCAGGACGTAGGAACTGGTCCACAGTTTTTTGTTGACGGGGAGGAGAAAATCCCAGAAATAGGCGCCCACCAGCAAGGCCATCCCCATCAGCATCGTCCTGGTGATCTTTTCATAGTTGATCTCTCCGCGCACCAGAAAGGCGCCGAACAGGTAACCGCCAATGACATTGACAATGGAGGGCAGGGTGCTCAGCAGGCCTTCCGGGTCGAAGGGCACTCCTTCGCCCATATACAGGTGCTTCTCGCCCATGATCAGCAGGTCCAGTTTCAGAGCTGCGTTTCCTTCCAGCGTGTAATCGCCGAAGGCGTAGAGAAGTATCCAGTAACCCAGGAGCAAAACGGCCGACCAGATCAATAATGACCGTTCGGAAAGGAAACGAACCATCAGGGAAGCGGCAAAATAGCAAAGAGCGATCCTTTGCAGAACGCCGAGAATACGCGTCTCCGAGATATGAATGGGGATCAGGCTGCCGTCCTCCGCCCACCGGTAAAAAGGGATCCAGTACATGAGATACCCCAGAATGAAAAGGATCAGGGTGCGCCGGAGGATCTTCACAAAGTAGGCGCCGAATGGTTTGTCCGCCCACTTTCGGTTGACAAAGAACAGGGCATTGCCCACGGCAAAGAGGAAAGAGGGAAATACCAGGTCAGTGGGCGTGAATCCATGCCATTGAGCGTGGAGCAGAGGAGAGAAGGTCAGGCTCCAGTCGCCGGGCGTGTTGACGATAATCATCAGGAAGATGGTCATTCCGCGGAATGCATCGAGGGCTTCGAACCTTTTCATGTGGCTGGCTTTCGTTCAGTCGCCAAAATAGCAAATTCAAAAGACAGGAGCGCAAAGTGTGGCGGAATATGGACAGAAAAAATGGAGCTTTGCTGCCAAAGGCCGGCAGAGCGTTGCCGGAGGCCCTCATTTTGGCCGGCTCGTTTGCCTCGGCCTGAACCACACTTTTTC
This sequence comes from Lewinellaceae bacterium, assembly GCA_020636315.1. GTDB lineage: Bacteria > Bacteroidota > Bacteroidia > Chitinophagales > Saprospiraceae > JACJXW01. Next base: position 67,329 of record JACJYA010000017.1, on the reverse strand, counting down.
CTTGTTGTCCGGGTCTCCGTTGTAATTTACGGTGACCTCTTCTCCTGCCTCTATATCCTTCAGGGCATAGAAATCCAGTGTAAGGCCGTCAAAATCCGCCCGGTATTCCGCGTTGGGCTCAAAGGAGTGGTTGTACAACGAACCATAACCCAGGGCGATGGCGCACTGCTGGTCCTCCTCCCCCCAGATGAAATAGTAATCGTACAGGCCGGTCCGGTCAATTTGTCCCCGGTCTTTCCCGGAAAGGGCGATCACCGGGCATACCTCGATAAGGGAGCCCATAGGAATAGGCGCTGCGGTAAACACCCCCCGTCCGCCGAGCGGGCTGGGAGCAATGAAAAGGGATGGAATGCGTTGCATGTGGCGAAAAAGTGTGTAAGGTGTAAAAGTGTAAAAGGTGTAAAGGTGTAAAGTGTAAAGGTGCTTAGGTGAACGGAGGCCAGTTTATCAGGGGGGCAGAAACCCAGAAACCCAGAAACCCCAGAAACCCCAGAAACCCAGAAACCAGAAACCCCTCATCCCCCTACGGCTCCTGCCGGAAGATCTTACTCATCATTTCATACAATTCCGGGTGTTTGCGTTCGAACTTCCCGGGCTGGGAGAAGAAATATTCGGCGGCGACGCTGAGGAACTCCGCCTCGTTGGTGGCCCCGTAGGGATTGATATCCGAATCATCGTCTTTGATCTCTTTTATTTCGTGGTGCATCATCCTTAGCCAGGGCACCACGTATTCGTGAGGGATGAGCACCTCCGGAATGCCGTCGGTGGAGCCGTCGGCCTTGTCCAGCAGGTGGATGAATTCGTGGATGCCGACGTTGTGCCGCCTTTCGGGGTGGCTGAAGCTCTCCCGCAACGCCGGCTGAGAGAGGATCATCATGCGGTTCATGGCGCCGCTGCCCACCATCCCGATGATGTTGCGCTGGGCGGCCTTCACCTGATACTCTTCATCAAAAGTGTCGGGGTAGAGCAGCACCTCGTTGAGGTTGCGGTAGCTCCAGCCCGGGAAGCCGAACAGCGGGATCACGGCGCTGGCGGCCACCAGCAGGCGGTCGGCGGCCGTCACCTCCGTTTCCACCCCGGTGATGGCCACGTCCTCTAGAAAATGGGAGATGCTTTGTTCAAAGCGCTTTTTGTCCTCTGCGGATAGCCGCCGGTAGAAATCAACCTGCCGTTCAAGCAGCGCCTCCTGCTCCTTCGTCAGCGGCCGTACGCGGCGGCGGCGGAAAAACCAGTACCACCCCAGCCAGAAGAGGAAGGCCAGGAGGAGGAGGGTGAGAATGAGGGCAGGAGTGGACATGTTTTTTGGTAAAGATAACAACCTGCCGGGTTTTCAGTTGGCCTGCAAACAAGCTCTAACCCGGCAGTGTTTGTCGGAGATGCAAGAAATGAAAACTTATACCGGCGGCTTGCTTGGATTACAGTCGGGGTCCATATTGTGTATGGTGAGGGGCTTCATCCGTTTGTCATTTCAAGCAAAAACTCATTTTGAATCCGGCTCGAAAACGCACCCGGTGGGAGAGAAGCAACCGAACGAACTGGGCCTGCACGATATGAGCGGAAATGTTTACGAATGGTGCTGGGACTGGTTTGCCGGCGATTATTACCAGTCTTCGCCTGAGGATAATCCTGGAGGGCCTGATCAGGGCTCTTACCGCGTGAACCGCGGCGGCAATTGGAACAGCAATCCGCAGAATTGCCGCGCCGCCTGTCGCAACAACTGGAACCCGGCGAACCGCAACAACAATGTCGGCTTCCGCCTGGCCCGCAGCTCATAGGAAGGCCGGATGGCTCCTTCGAACAGGTGTTTGCCCCGTCCCGTATGGGCAGAAATGGCTCTGTTGGATCAGGCATTTTGCCAGGCTTCACCGGGCCCGGAGCGGCAGTGTTGGTAGCCCCTGGACGGCGAAGGTTCTGCCGCTCCAACTTCCCCTTCCCTCACGCCCTGAACTGCAAATCATTCTTCACCTTTTCCCTTTCCACCCTCCTCGTCTCCTCATCCGTTTTGATCTCTTCCTCCAGCTTTTTAGCGTGCAGTTTCCACCAGTAGATCGCCGGAATGATGTTGCCGCAGTGTTTTTCCAGCCGGTAGGCCAGTTCGACGTTGGGATTCTCCCGGCCGGTCAGCAGCCTGCTCAGTTTGGTGGGGTGTAAGCCGATCTCGCCGGCAAAATCCTTTTTGCTGCGGCCGAGTATCCTGATGTATTGTTCCAGTTGATTCGGAAAAGAAAACTCCTCTTCGAAGTGGCTTCTTTCGAGATAATCCTTTACCAGCAGTTTCATCCGCATCAATTCTGACAGTAAGCGCTGTTTCTCCGTTCTCTCTTTAAGCGTCTTTAGCCTCAGTTTCCGGAACTCATCTTCAATCTCTTTCCTTTCCTGTTCGCTGAGATCGTCGGGAAATACGTATCTTTCGACAATCTCCTCGTCGGAAAATTGTTTTCTCAATTCTTTATAGATCTTTTCGTACTTATTCATCACCCAGATATTTGTCGGCCAAATATTTTGAACGCTCATATTCGACTGCCAGTAGCCTTCCATACTGCCGGAACCCGTATTTTCCCTGGTACAGATCGATCAGTTTGGTTTTGGGCAACAAGGAAACAAAACCTCCATATCCTCTTTTAAATGCGATCGAACAGGCATATGCTATTAAACAACCGGCGATGTTATCCAGTTTCTTTGACAGGACAAATCGCACGCCAATAGTAAATTGGCGCCCGATACTGCTACCCCCTGGCCGGCTGCCCCCAGAAAACAATATAACCAATTCATCCAGAGTAGCTTACAAGCGCTACGCTTCCGAGGCACCTGAGCCTGAAAGTGTCCAGTTACGCTCACCGCCCCTCCTTCACCTTCTTCAGCATCGCCCTGGCATTCGCCCCGACGCCTCCTTCGGGGTCCATCTCGATGGCTTTGGAGTAGTATTCAATGGCCTTTTCGGTGTTGCCGGCCTTCCAGTTGGCCTCCGCGAGGCTGTCCCAGGCGTTGGCGGAATCGGGGAACAGCCTGGTGTTGAGCTGGAACACCATAAGGGCGGGTTCCAGTTGATTGATGTTCATCAACTGGTAGCCGGTGTTGTTGAACTCCGTTTCAAAGTCAAAAAAGCGGTAAACCGGGTCATTAACCATCCTAACAGCTTCGGATTCCAGCTTTTCCAGCTTGCCGGCCATGAACAGTTCTTTGAAGTACCCCATGGGGTCCAGGATGAAGTTGTCACTGGAGAAGTTCAGGGCGGCGTCCAGCGCCGGGTCCCGGTTGGAGCGGTAGTCGTCGAAGCTCATGTCAACGGCGATCTGGGGCGCCAGCCAGGGGCCGTTCTCCCACTGGGGCTTGTCCTGCCACCAGGCGAAGGACAGATAGACGGGCGCCTTGGTGTGGGGCAGCTCGATGCGGTTGTTATCGCCGTAGAAGTTGATGTTCTCGGCCGTTGGTTCGCCGACGAAGATGGCGTTGGTGTAGTTGTCCAGCTCATTGACCAGGTTCTGGCAGGCGGAGAAGGTGCGCCGCCCGATGATCACGAAGAGCTTGCCGGGCTGGTTGATCTTCTCCGTGCGGATGATGCCGGTGACGATGGGCTTGTTCTTGTAGTTGTTGCCGCCTCCGTTGAGGCGCACATCCAGCACCAGGCGCTCGACGTCGTTCTTTTCGATGAAGTCGAACACCCGCTCGTAGAAGTCCGGGATGGCCTCCCCGGGATCGTCCTGTATCTGGCTGTGGCGGACGTAAACGGTTTTGTGCTCCGGCAGATATTCGAAGTAATAGATTTTATCCAGGTTTTTCAGGTAATAAGGGGTGGCCTTTTCGTCCCGGGAACCGAGCCATTCCCCTTCCGTTTTGGAAAAGCCGTAGTGGGTGGGGGAATGGTGGTGGCCGTGAGCTTCCACGGCGGAAATGGCCTGCTCAAATACTTTGCCGTCCTTTTCCAGGGTAAAGGTGATGGTGTTCTTCAGTTCTTTGATCACTCCCTGAGCGTGCAGCACTTCCGGGACGTTCAGGAAATTCAGCCCATACCCTTTGAAATACTGATCGTTTTCCGCCGGGACTATCGGCCGGATGGCGGCCAGGGCCTTTTCCACCGGCACGCCTTCCACTTCCAGGACCTTTGCTCCCAGGGCGCGTTCGTAGTCCTTGTGAATGCCTTCAATGTAAACCCCGTCGCTGAACCAGTAGAGGTTGAGGGGCAGCCGGTGGTTTTTCACCGGAGCTTCCCGGAAGCCGACGGAGGTATGCCCGTACTGAAAGGAGGAGACAATGCGCGCCAGGCCGGCAAAGATCTCGTGTTCCTCCAGTCCGGGAATTTCCTGGTAGAGCTTTTCCACCTCCGCATCGAACTGTTCGGAGGTGATCTTCTTGAAGAGAAAGGGGTAATCTTTGTGCACGGTTTCCTGCAGGAACCGCAGGTCGGCCTGCCAGTCGGCAGGGGAGAGGCCGTCCTGGGCATGGAGGCTGGAAATGAACATAAGAGCAAGAAAGAGTAAAGTCAGGTTTTTCATAATCGGGCTTTTAGGGTAAAGATACGATGAGGGGCAGAAAGTTGCATATATCCGGACTATTGCAGTTTAACCCACTCTACTCCGATGGGAAAGCGGGAAAAAAGCCTATTTTAGAAGCTATAAGTGGCCGGACACATTTATATTGAGTATTAAAGGCCTCAAATTTAAGCGGCAATGGGAAATTGCCGCTTAAAGATGGCCTTCAAGCACTAATTTATTCCATTTCATTCCATCAGTCGCTTCGCTCGTGTTCCATTAGCGCTTGAATTATCATAACTTAACAAATCTGTCCGCCCACTTACCAGGAATAAAAATGTAAAATCACAAAAACAAGCCGATGAAAAAGCTAATAGTGCTGGTACTCGCCGTTCTTGCCGGATGTGCGGGCAAATACAATGAAGATCAATTGGCCGGTAAGTGGAAGGGAGTGGAATGGAAAGATGTGACGAACCAAAAGATCATTGATTCACCGGTAACCTTTTCTTTTGAGGAAGACGGCCGGTATGAGGCCACTTCGGGCATGTCCTCCGAAAAGGGCAGATATTGGATCTCCGGAGAGAATTTGCATACCCGGGAAGACGGAAAAGCGGAAAAGAAAGTAAAGATCGCTAAACTGCAGAATGACACCCTTGTTTTTCGTATGAACAGGGCGGGCACGATTGAAGAGATCCTTTTGGTGAAGGATAAATAACGGGCGGTATTGCCAAAGCATTTTTTCCAGGCTCATAATCCGGGGCGGCAACCAGGCAGGTAGAGGCTTATGCCCCTGTGCCCGGTTTCGTTACTTCAAAACCGGAGTTCGTTAACCGAAAGCGCCAATTCGTGGAAAGGCGCCTCCTTTTGTGCATACATTGGCTTAATTTTGGAAGGTATAACGAATTCATTGCACAATTTTTCCCCAAAAAACCAATGAAAAAGGCTAACGCTCTTTAGCGCCGCCGCCCCTTCCTGCTGAAAGGAGAGGCGGCGGTTTGCTTTGGAGCGGGTTCACTTCAATTCCTCCCAGGCCCTCGCCTCGCTGATGTGAAGAAAGTGTTTGTCAAGGGTGACAATTACGCTACCCGTTTCAACAGCAGAAGCTGCAATCCAGATATCGTGGGTAGGTATAGGGGTGCCTTTTCGTTTCAAGTCAAGAATAATACTTGCAAATATCCGGGCTGTCTCATCAGTAGGATAGTGGAATGATACTCCAGGGAGCTTCATGAAGTTGCTGAACAAAGCTTTATTTTCACTTTCACGGTTGCCTTTCGTGAACCCAAATAGCAATTCAGCATATACAAAAATGGGAATGAATATGTCATCGGCATGCTCAATAGCCTGTTTAACTGATAAAATGCCCCGATTTAAAGCGGAATATGCATTGGTGTCCAGAGTGATCTTTTTCATTGCCACATCTCCTCATCAATATCATCAAAGATCTTTATGGCTTCATTGAAGCCGTCAGCTTCTTCCTTGGGCCAAACGCCAAAAAAAGCCGACACATCTCTTTTAGGCACATCCTGTTCAGATAGATTCAGTGCCCTGCGGAGTAATTTTTTGACTACCTTATTCTGACTAAGGCCGGTGGACCGGGCAAGTTCTTCAATGGCCTTAGCCAGGTCAGCGTCCATATTATGTATTGTGAGAGACTTCATCTGCAGGCCCTTTTGAAGAAAAACCGTATTTGAACCATTTTTGTTTCAAGATTGAACCAAAGTTAAGGTTTCTGTAATAATTATTCAATCGGGTGTGTATAACAAATTGCACTTTTTGCTTGGGTAGTGGATTGGTAAGCCCGCAGCAAAGCGAAGGGATTGCTAAGCCTTTCATAATCTGACTGTGCAATTTGTTATACACACTTCAATCGGCCTATTTCCCACTAGTAAATATCTGCATACTTACTTCGGAAAATACTTCCATCCCCTACAATTGCAAGCCAGATACCCTGTTATCGGGGCGCCTCTGCTAAGCGATCATCCCCCTCAGCGCCTCCCGCCAGTGCCGGATCTCCAACCCAAAAACCTCCTTGATCTTCCCCTTATTCAGCACACTGTAAGGCGGCCTCGCCGCCGCTGTCGGAAAATCCTTCGTCTCTATAGGGGCAACTTTGCAATCGATGCCCGCCAGTTCGAAGATGGCCAGCGCAAAATCGTACCAGCTGCAGACCCCTTCGTCGCTGTAGTGATAAATGCCCTGCAGCTTGTCCCGGGGCACTTCCCCCTCTTCCACCTTCCGGATCATCTCCAGGGTGGCGTGGGCCAGCCCCCGGGCGTAGGTGGGAGTGCCCACCTGGTCGAAGACCACATTGAGGCTGTCCCGTTCCCTGCCCAGCCGCAGCATGGTTCTTACGAAGTTGTGCCCGAACGAAGAATAAACCCAGGAAGTACGCAGGATAACCGTTTGTGGATTAGCGCTCCGGGCGGCCTCCTCGCCGGCCAGTTTGGTGCGGGCATAGACACTTTGGGGAGTAGTAGTATCTTCTTCTTTGAAAGGCGTATTCTGCTGGTTGTGATAGACGTAGTCGGTAGAGTAGTGCACCAGGGGAATTCCCTGCCGGGCGCAGGCCCCGGCCAGCCAGCGTGGGGCATCGACATTGCCCAGGCGGGCGGCCTCCGGCTCGCTTTCGGCTTTATCGACGGCGGTATAGGCGGCACAGTTGATACAATAATCGAATTTATTGGCGGCAAAGTACTCCCGGATGGCCTTCTCCTGTGTTACGTCCAGCACTTCCCGCCCCGTGAAGGTGAAGCGGAAGGCGGGAAAGCCGCCCTGCAGCTCCCGGAATTCGCGGCCCAGTTGTCCGTTGGCGCCGGTGATGAGGATGCGGAAGGAAGCAGGTTCGTGCATTTGTACATAAGTAAGCAGGTGGACAATAACAATCTAACAATACAGCCATATAACAATCTGCCCGGAACCCCATGAACAAAGAGATTTGAGACATGATTCCCAAGCAGCCTGTGTGAAACTACAATTGCCCGGCCACTTATCTGGACAAAAATAGTGAGACTAAAAACAGAGGGTAAATCATTGGTATTCATTCATTCAATCCTTCATTCCTTTGGGAGGATTTCCGGAGTGCCCTCAACAATATAGCAATTTAACCATACAACGATGCTCCTCCCGGTGATATCCTGGTCAGAGAAAAGCCAGGCCGAGCAGAAAAACAAACGGCGCCGCAACGCCAACCCAGAAGATCAGTTGGTAGGCCTGTTGTCGGAAAGCCATGGGGGCCAGGGGCTTGCGCATACTTTCAACGATCAGGCCGGTGTTGTACAGCAGGTTGGCGATCCCCATATAGATGAGGTAGAGGACTGCCTGGAAAAAAAGGCCCCACCAGCTAAACTCAAAGCTGGCAAAATGGTATTTTCCAAAGCCGCCTCTGATCATGCCATAGTAAAGAGCAACCACGAGAATGCCGACAAAAAGCAGCGCCCGGTTGAAAGGGCCCCGCTGGGCTTCCCACCATTCGAAACCATCATCTTTGGCGGAGGGGTGGATGAGCTCCTCGTCCAGCGTCCGGCCTTCACGGGGCTTTTCCCGGTGCATGGTGCGCACCAGATACAGGGACAGCGGAAAAATGCCGGCAGCCAGTATTGCGATCATGAATAGTGCCAGTACGCCCATTATTGCTCCATAATGTATTTGTCCAAACCTTCGCTAAAACCATTGGGAATGACTTCTTTTACAACATATCCCTGCTTTTCGTAAAAACCAAAAGTATGCTGTGAGGTCGTCAGCCCAAGCTTATAGCCTGGATACCGCTTCTGCATAAGGGCCAGGCGGTAAGCCGTAAGCTGCCTGCCGAACCCCCGGCCGTGGTGGCCTGCGTGGATCATGCCCCAGGCCAGTTGGGCCTGCCGGTTTTCGGGCAACGCATAGAAACCGCCGCATCCGATCACTTCGGCCTCCCATTCCAGCACATAATAATCCTCCAGGCCCGGCTTGTCCAGCCATTCGGTGAATAGCGGCAGCTCTTCCGGCGCAAAATACTTCGGGAGGTTGCTCCGGAAGATGGCCAGGCAGGCCGGTTTGTCAGCAGGTGAATAAGCCCGTATGTTCATCATGCGTCTCTTTTTCCAGGCTCAATTTAGGGACATTGAGGGGAACATTCCGGGCGAAAGGCGGAAAACCGGGTAAACATAACGATAAATTAACCTGAGAGGCCGGAGAAAAATGGCCTTACCAGCTTCCTCCGCCGCCGCCGCCAAACCCGCCGCCCGAACTCCCCCCTCCGGAGGAACCACCGGGAGTACTGGAAAAAGCACTCTGCACGTCCTGCATACCGGACTCGAAAGAGCTGGCGAAAGACTGGAAGGAATTGCCGTGGCGGCCAGAACCGATGTACCAGCGGGGAGGTTCGGTGAATAACCCTTCGAAGTTGGCGGCCCACTCCCCCGCCATGCCGAAGGCGATGGCAAAGGGCAGCGTTTTTTCAAAATAGGCAGGGTCGTCCGCTAAAAGCCGTTCGATACGGGGCCGGTCCGCCTTATCCACAAACATACGGAAGCCATAGAGCTGCCGGTACAGTTCCATGCCCTTCTTATTTTTTTTCAGCATGGGGCGGCGGAGTAAGAAGGCGGCCAGGGCCACCACGCCCATGCCAACGCCGAGGATGCGGTGATCCCACAGCAAAAGGAAAAAAGCAAGGCCGGCACACACCACAGCGACAACCGGCAGTGCCCTCCATACCATTCGGGATTGGGGCGTGTGCAGCTGGCGGCGTCTCACCGTACGATCTATCCGCTTTCGGGCCAAATCCATCGCCGTGTGGAATTGCTCTTTCAGGTCGCTGATCCGCACCGTATCCCCGTCGCGGAACAGGCGTCTGAAGATGGTGTATTCGTAGGCGGGGCGGCCGGTGGGCAGGTCCTCTACCTTGTTGAATTCAAAATCCGTTGAGGAGTACAGGCCGAAAAGCTTTTCCACTTCCACTTCACGGATCTTCAGGTACCCCTGCCCGCCCCAGTAGGGGAGGAGGGAAATGATGTCCCGGTTGTCCGTCTTATCATCGATAAAAGCGCCAGCCTCGGCGGGAGGCAATCCTTCCGGCGGATAGTAGTGCACCATTTTGACGAAAGGTTCGTCGCGCCCGAAGCGGAAGAAAAACCAGCCCAGCAGGCCGAGTATGGCCGCCGGAATCCCCAGTAATCCATAATCATGCATAAAATTTTCGAAAGCAGAGGGCCGGCTGATCAGGGTGGCGGGCAGGCGGATGGCCACCGTCAGCCCTTCACCGGGGGCAAAGGGGCGGGTGGAACGCCCGGAAAGGGCGCCATCGGCCCACCGGATTTCAGCGTCACTGCCCTGCTGCCCGGAATAGCCGGTAAATACCTGGTAATCATCCGGGCTGAGGTTTTGCCCATCCGGCAGTTGTATCCGGAAGGTGACATTATTTATGGGAACCTCCCACTGGTTACCGGTGAGGTTCCAGTAGAACTCGGTGTAGTCTTCTTCGAAAAGCCAGGCCCTTTCTACCTTGTAGGAAATGACGTAGTGCTGTTGGCCCTCCACGTACTTATCGGGGTCGCCAATGCGGATGCGCAGGTTGCCGCTTTCCCGATTGCGCTTGAATTTCCAGCCTTTGACGGAGATGTCGTAAAGGCTGATGTCGTATTTCTTTCCATCCTTCCGGTAGCGGTACGGGATGATGCGGTAAATGCCGTGCCGGGGCTCGGAAAAGGTGACGTCAATGGCCTCCGTCACCTCGAAGTAGCCGCTTTCATCAATGCGGATACTGATATCGAATTTATCGATAACGAAGTATTCGGCCAGGGCGGGCGCCCGGGAAAGGAGTAGTAAGGAAAAAGTGAGTATGTATTTAAACATCAGGTTCTATGCTCCTTAAATTTTAACTCCAACCTGCCGGGTTTACTCAAAAAGGCTTCATTGAAACCCGGCAGGTTGAGATGGTTCCGGTGTCAAAATTCCACCTTCACATTCTGCCGCTCCTGATCGTCGATCTCAAAATAAGAATAGGGGGTAAAGCCGCCCATCTGGGCGATAACCATGGTAGGGAAAGTCTCTACATAGTTGTTGTTGTCGCGCACGACGGCGTTGTAGTACCGGCGGGCATTCTGGATGTGATCCTCGATGTCGGCAAGGGAGCGTTGCAGCTCCCGGAAGTTCTCGTTGGCCTTGAGCTCCGGATAGTTCTCGGCCAGGGCGAAGATGCCGCGAATGCCGGCAGAAAGCGCCTGTTCGGCCTGCGCCTGGCCGGCGTGGTCGGTATCGGGTACGGCCTGTGCCCGGTTGCGCAGGTTGATCACCTTCTCCAGGGTCTCCTGCTCGTGCTGTGCGTAGCCCTTGACGGTGTTGACGAGGTTGGGAATGAGGTCGTAGCGGCGCTTGAGCTGCACGGAGATACCGCTCCAGGCTTCTTCCACCTGGTTGCGGAGTTTGACGCCTTTGTTGTAGGCCGTGACGGCCCAGATACCCAGAATGACGGCGACTGCGAGTAGGATAAACATTGGTTTTGGTTTTGGTGATGTTATGTTCTCTTATCTTTCCCCGGCTTCTTTGAGCACAGAGTCCAATAACTTCTTTCCAAGCCAGAAGCCGGCTTCTTCTTTTAGTTGATATAATATGGGTTCAATTTTTTCAATAAACCCCAATTCTTTGGATTTCATCAGGACGCCAACTAATCCAATGGTTGTCAAGCCTTCCTCAAGGGCCTTGTTGGTTCCTGCTCTCTCATCAATGAGAAGGAAATCGGCACTAAATTCTTTGGCCAAAGATATGGCTTCCGATTCTCCTTCATCTAAATCCACCATATATTTCTTTACTTCTTCCAAATTGGATGGAGACTTTATTTCGATCCAATCACTGGATAAAAATGAAGTTAAATCAATTTTAAACTCCTGTAGGGCCTCAATCTCACTGTTAACGGATGGAGGGATAAGTACTTTATGGAAGACCTGGTACAATAGGCCAAGCCTTTGAATTACTATCAGATTAGCTATCGGAGAAGTATCGCAAACTACTACCACCGTCAGAACCGCTTGATTGTTTCTATATCTCTTTTAAACTCGTCAATTCCATAGTGAATAGGAATATCTCTTTTAGCTAATTCCTTTTGAAATTGAATTTGATGTATGCCCGCAAACTTACTGGCTTGTGCAAGAGTTAATTTCTCTTCCTGAAATAAGAGAATTGCCAGCCTTAACTTAATTTCTTCAGCAGTTAAACCTGTTTTATTGAGAATTTTATCTGAGATTTCTATGGTCATAATTTTCGTATTTTAAGCATCCTACAGTTCATCAACGCATTTTTATTCTGTATGGTTTCCCAGTTTATACCCAATGGTTTATGGCCATATCCATTCAGAAAATTCTGGGCTAATCTCAAAGCTAATTTACGATTTTTCCTAGAAAACAGTTTGGAGTATTTGTACGGCTAATCCCGATCATTTAGCCGCCAATGAGAGTAGCGCCCATATGTAAACCATAACATCAAACTTTCGCCAGCATTTCGATCAGCCGGGCGCACCCTCCGTTTTTCAAAAACTCCGTGTGTTCCGCCACCGTTTCAAAGCGCCGGCCGCATATATCACTGCACCGCATTTCAGGCCCCATTACTTCCTCGAAGGCCTCTAAGGTTTTTTTAGAATCGGGGTTAAAGAATGGAGATTTACCGGGGTTTTCCCTGGCCCAGGCGAGCGCCTTCATCCATATTGCAGCGGCAAGGGCGCCGCAGCCGTTGCCGCTCAGGCCCAGCCCGCCGGCAAAGCCGGCTGCCATTGAGGCTTCCTCTTCACTGCCTCCCATTTTCCTGACGGTTTCGGAAGCGCAACTTATGGCCTCAGACGGCATTTCCTCCTGACTCCTTTCCAACCCCTCAATAGCTGCCTGCACCGCTTCCGGGCCCCATTTTTCCGCCAGGCCGAAACAGCGGTTGGTTCGGAAAAACATGTACCGCAGCATCTGGAGCTTACTGGAAAAGTCGGTGCCCGTTATCTCCCGGCAATTAGCCGTGCCCGTCTTTTGTGAAAAAGAATCGATGAGGTATCGGGTAGCCGTTATGGCCAAAGCAATAGCCTCGTTGCTGTCTTCAGCCCGCCGGTAAGCCTCCGCGCCTACGGCCAGGGCAGCCCCCCAAAGCATACCGCACTGATGGCCTTTTTGTATGATCCCGCCCGCCAGCGGGTCGGCGGCGCGTTCTTCGGTTTCGGTGGTATGGCCGAATTCGCGGTTCAGGAAATAAAAGAAAGTGCGGGAGCAGGTGCCCAGTTCCTTAAACACTTTTCTGGCGTCTTGTGGAAGGGTTTCCATGATCTTGATTATCTGGGTTGGTAAATTAATGTTCCTGATCCTGTTCGATGCCCAGCTCTTCGTCGATCAACTCCACGACGGTTCTGATCTCCTCCAGGGCCCGGTTGTAAATCGAATCCTTTCCTCTCGTCAGGAAAATGCTCTCGATAACGATATTCTGCATTTCAACCGAATAAAGCTGTTCCGGCCTGACCGCTTTTATGGTGGAGTAGTCAATTACGCCCCGCAGGGCAGGGGAAAGTTCATTGATGATGACCTCCCAGTGGATGTCTTCCAGCTTATTCACATGGTTGTAAGTCATTTCCAGTTGCTGCAACCTGCTCGTGATGGCTGAATTCTTGAGTAGCCTCCATTCTCCGCTATTCACCAGCGTCTCATAGATGTGCCCGCTGCGGTGGAAATCGGAATACTGAGACAGGCCCATGGCCAGAAGGGCGAGGGTGTCTGTTTTGCTGTGGTCTTTTGCCGCAATGATCTGATTGGCATAGGCGTACCGGGCGGAGAAAAAGTTGTTGAAGCCTTTGACTTTGGTTAACTCGGCCTGGTCATCGAGAACCTGCCGGCGGATATTCCGGTAGGATTTTTGTGCTTCTTTCCCTTCGATCCTCCGGGTATTCCAGTTGTTGATCTGGAGGGCGATAAGAATGCCGATCACCACCAGAAGGATCTCGCCGGTGGCATAGAGCAGATACTTTTGTAGTTTGTTTTCAGCCAGAACTCTCCGGCGAATACTGCGAAAAAACTTTTGCATTTCGAGGTTGAATTACGGCATTCCCTTGCGGAAGGCTTAAAACCAGGAAATACAACTCAATAGCCACCCGGGCAATGATTTTTGTCAATGCCGTTGTGCAACCATGGGGTAATTCGGTGTTCGGTGTGGGATTGTTCAACTAAGTGTGTCTGCCTTACGCTAACCCGCTGGTTTCCAGAAACCCAGAAACTTTGAACAGCACCCCACCAGCCCTAAACCCCGGAAAGCCTAACCTCCTCAACCCCGACAGGCCGCCACCAACCATCTAGCCATATAACAATCCAACAATATAACAATACAACAATATGCGAATCCAGAGCTAAATGGGGGCGATTTGACTACCGGCGCCGGCCGGATACTTAGATATTGTGCCGTTAGGTACAAAATATCGGTAAAAAAATGGTGAAAAATGAACCTCCGTGCCGTAGGTACGGCACATCGGCGTTGGCCTGATCGCTATGTCCCGTACCTACGGCACGGGTCGTCCCTAACTCGGGGCCACGTCTTCCGATATGTCGTCCCTACAGGACGTTTTAGCCCTGGATTCGCATAACAATATAACAATCCAACAATTTCACCTGGCTGAGCCTAAACGAAGACGGGCCGGCCCTCCGCCCCTCACTCCCTCCTGTGATTTCCAAAAAGCGGAAGGTTCTGGTCTTTTTCAGAGAGAATAGCGTCTTTGAACGGGATCTCCCAGTCGATATTCAGCGTGGGGTCGTTATATCGGATGCCGCCCTCGTGTTCTTTGGAATAATAGTTATCGCACTTGTAGAAAAATTCGGCCGTTTCGCTGAGCACGACATAGCCGTGGGCGAAGCCTCGGGGGATGAACAGTTGGCGTTTGTTCTCAGCACTGAGCACCAGGCTGTACGACTCGCCGTAGGTAGGCGAACCCTCCCGGATGTCAACGGCGATGTCCAGCACTTCGCCCTGCAGTACCCGCACGAGCTTGGCCTGGGCATAGGGTTCCACCTGGTAGTGCAGTCCGCGCAGCACGCCAAAAGTAGAACGCGCCTGATTGTCCTGTACAAAATTGGCGATGATGCCGCCCTGTTCGAAGATGTTCTGGTTGAAGGCTTCGAAGAAGTAGCCGCGTTCGTCCTCAAATACGTTGGGGAGGAATACTTTCAGTCCTTCAATCGGTGTGTCTATAAATGGCATTGGGTTCTTTTTCTTTTTTCGGCAGCAAAGGTAACTGATTTTCGTCATTGACTTTTACTCGGGAATGCTTTAAAAAGAAGTATTGCCTACCCTTTACTTTTTTCCTGTTGCACTCCTTTTGACGCCACCTATGCTAATCAAAACCAGATGATATGAAAACTTCCGCATCACTGCATCCGAAATGGTTCCTGCTCCTGGCCGGTTTCTTCTGGCTGTTCCTGGCGGATTGCAGCAAAGACAATTCAGAACCGGTTGTCGAAGAGCCGGCTACTGTTTCCGGCACCCTCAGCCTGCCGGCCGAAGCCGGCGGCAGCACCTGGGCCGTCATTTTTGATGATGACCTCGACGGCGACAATGGCACAAAGCTGATAGAATCGGGCGCCTGTGGGCCGGGCGCTTCCGTGAGTTATTCCGTGGAAAATGTCCCGGCGGGGAAGTACTATCTGTATGCAATTGTTTATGTGGCCAACGAATTCGGGAACCCTCCCGGCCCGGGGGACTACATTGGAGTTTACGGAGGGGATTTTTTCGACAACCCACCCAATCAGCCTAATGCCGTAGTACCCTCAACCGGAAAAGTAACCTTCAATATCAGCCTGGATGTCATGCCGGGCAGTATTGCGCCGGGAGCCTGGATCGCCACTTCCGAATTCGGCACTTTTGAGTTCCAGGTGAATGAGAATGCCACGTACATCACGCAGTTTTTCCTTGATTTTGACAGCTGGCCCTGTGGGATCAGTACATTTAACGGAAGTATGACCGTGAGCAGCGAGCCCGGATGGGCCATCATCGATGGCCGGTTTGAATTTTCGACTGACCTCAACCCCGACCCGTTCGACCCCGAATCCATGCCAATGACAATAAGAGGCGGTTTTGAAGGGAATGGAACTCTAGCCGGTGGAGATTGGGAAGCAACCGTTGGCAATACCGATTGTTCGGGTACGTGGACGGCGGCGCCCAAAGGAGGGTAGGCCTTTGGGGCTTTCAAAAGGCTCGTGAGAGGGGGGAGCGAGGCTTACCGTTTCGTGTGAGGAGGTGGCTTGTTTGAAAAACGAAGTAATATTTTATTTCTATTTGGTTTCAAAAATATTATTTTAAGCACAAGCCAATATTTTATACTAAATATGAATTTCGCGCTAACCAATTTGGGCGGGAAAACAACCCCTCACAAGCCAGTGAAGTACAGAAAGGTATGCCTCCATTGTGGAAAAGAGAATACCACCCGGAATTACACCTGCGACTGTCGGGGGGAGGCCTGGCAAAAAGAATACCGCACCCTGGGCATAGAATTTGAGCTCGATGAAGCGGATGAGCGGAGGGGCCGGCAATCTTTCCTGGATTATGATTTTGACAGCTCACAGGGCATTCTGCAGTATGCGCTGTTGCCCTTTGCCGCCCAAGGGCCGGGTGCGCCGGAAACGGCCGGCCTGACCCCCTTGTATCATCTCCGGCATCTTAGCGCCTGCTATGGGAGCGAGGTCTATATCAAAAATGAAGGGGATAACCCAAGCGGGTGTTTCAAGGATCGGGAAACCCTCCTTTGCCTGCTGAATGCCCGCCGGAAGAAGGCAGAGCACGCCGTTATTTATTCTTCGGGCAATGCCGCCGCCTCGGCTGCCCTGTTTGCCCGGAACTCCAGGTTGCATCTGCTGACCTTTGTAGCCGGCGATACTTACGAAGAAAAGATCGAATACATTCGCAACCACGGTTCAGACGTCATCGTGATCGGGGAGGAGAACACCAATTTCGAGGAAGGCTACCGGTTGTTCTCCAGCCTCAACAGTAAGGGAATTTATACCCGCAATGGCTATGACAACTGGAGCGTCCGCAATCCCTACCGGGTACAGGGAGACAAGACGACTGCTCTGGAAGTCGTTAAACAGCTTTCAGGCAATGGCCCTTACTGGATGGCGCCCGATTACGTCATCGTACCCACGGCTAACGGCAGCTGCCTGGCCGGCATGTGGAAAGGGTTTAAAGAGCTTTACGAACTGGGATTGGCCGAGAACCTGCCCGCGATGGTTTCAGTGGGTATCGAAAATGCCAACCCGGTGTTTAAAGCAGTTCAGGAGAATGAAACGACCCGCCCCGTGAAAGGCAATATCGAAAAGCTGGAAGAATCGGACGCCCGCATCGGCAGCATCATTGTGGCGGAAGAGGGCTATGATTCCATACAGGCGGCCAAGGCCGTCCTGCAATCCGGTGGTACGGCAATTGAGGTCAAGCGCCATCACATCAGGAAGGCGATGGTTGATTTCTTAATGAAAGAAAGGGAAAAAGCTCTGGAACACGCCATTCTGCCGGAACCGGCTTCCTACACGGCCCTGGCTGCCATCGGCCTGCTTCGGAAGGAAGGAACCCTGGCCCCGAAAGATAAAGTGGTGGCGGTCATCACCGGCCATGGGCTCAAAGCCCGAGAAGTAGTTGAGGAAATGATCGGTGAAAGGCCGGAATTGCAGGAAGTGGCCGGCCGGATTATGGAGCAGAAGAAGGAGGATATGGGCCCGAAGGCGGCTATCAAGGGGAAGCGTATCCAGGTGGAAGCGAGCTATGATGCTTTGGCCGAAGCGTTTCTGCGATTGGCGAAGGAGGGGGTGGGGTAACAATAGTTGGGATAGTTCAATGAAGTGTGTCCGTGTTACGCTAACCCGCTGGTTTCCAGAGTAACGAGGAACTCAGAAACCAGGAACCTTGAACAGTCCCCAATAGTTAGCAGGCACACAGACTAAAATTGTCCAGGCACATACTAAATAAGCCATGAGCGGGAAACCTACCTCCTTTCAGCAGTACTCGGAAACCGCACCGCTGAAAAAAGTCATTATCGGCCGGTACGAAGGCTACCGGTCGGTAGAAGCTTACACCGAACTCGTCAACGAATCTCAGAAGAGAGGGCTGCCCACCGAAGCGGAGCTTCAACCGGAATTCGAAGGCTTTCGCGACGCCCTGGAAAAGGAAGGCGTGGAGGTATTGGCGCCGGATTACGTGGGAAAGTTCGTCTATGACCAGCTTACTCCCCGCGACCTGGGCGTCGTTGTCGGGAACCGGTTCGTTCTATGCAATATGGCCAGGCCCAGCCGCCGGTATGAAGCAGCCGGCATTTTCAAATATCTGCTGGAAGTGGAAGGCAAGGAGCCCAACATCCTGCTGCCGCCCTCCAATGACATCCTGCTGGAAGGGGGAGACATCATCGTGGACAAAGGCTGCATCTTCGTCGGCCTGTCCCAGCGCACCAACCGGGCCGGCTTTGAATTTCTGAAGGAACAATTTGGCGATAATTTTGAGGTCATCCCCGTCCATTGCCGCGGCCTGGCGGAAGGAGAGGACGTTCTCCACCTGGATTGCACCTTCAACCCGGTGGGCGAGGGCCTGGCGCTCATTTATCCTCAGGGCTTTCGCGACATCCCGCCCGCCATCATCGACAAATACGACTGGATCGAGGTAAATGCCGCCGAACAGGCCAGGCTGGCCACCAACGTCCTTTCTCTCTGCCCCGATACCCTGATCAGCCGCAACCATCCGGAATGCCTTCGCGTCAACCGGGCCATGCGGGAAGCAGGGCTGCGGGTTATTGAGTTGCCTTTCGATGCGGCGCCTTCCACCGGCGGGAGCTTCCGTTGTTGTTCGTTGCCGCTGGTGAGGAGGTAGGTGGCTCGGTGGGGCTGGGAGGCGGTTGGATTATTGGCCTGGCTGGAACTCGTGGAGGTTAGATTGCTGCAGAACAACGCAACCAACTTTCCCCTAACCCGCTGGTTTCCAGAAACCCAGAAACTATAAACAAGCCCGTTTTTACCCGGACTTCAACTATCCTGGGTACTGCCAATATAACAATATAACAATATGCGAATCCAGAGCTAAATGGGGGCGATTTGACTACCGGCGCCGGCCGGATACTTAGATATTGTGCCGTTAGGTACAAAATATCGGTAAAAAAATGGTGAAAAATGAACCTCCGTGCCGTAGGTACGGCACATCGGCGTTGGCCTGATCGCTATGTCCCGTACCTACGGCACGGGTCGTCCCTAACTCGGGGCCACGTCTTCCGATATGTCGTCCCTACAGGACGTTTTAGCTCTGGATTCGCATAACAATATAACAATATAACGTTCCGTGGAACCCCGTCTGCCAGCAATTCACCAATCTAACCACCCCTTTACTTCTTCCTGAAAAATACCGATACCGGCACCCCCGTAAAATTGAAGTTCTTCCGCAACTGGTTCTCCAGATAGTTACGGTAATTTTCCTTGACGTGCTTGGGGTTGTTACAGAAGAAGGCGAAGGCGGGATAGTAGGTTGGCAGCTGCGTAACGTACTTGATCTTGACAAAGCGGCCCCGGTGGGCGGGCGGCGGATAGCGTTCGATGGCCTCCAGCATCACCTCGTTGAGCTCCGAAGTTTTGATCTTCCGGCTCCGGTTGTCATATACCTCCAGGGCCACTTCGATGGCTTTAAAGATGCGTTGCTTTTCAGTGGCGGAGATGAAAACCACCGGGACATCTGAAAAGGGGGCGATGCGCCGTTTGATCTCGGCTTCATAGTCGCGGGCCGTATTGGTTTCTTTTTCAGCCAGGTCCCATTTGTTAACCAGGATGACGATGCCCTTGTTGCGGCGCTGGGCCAGGCGGAAGATACTCATGTCCTGAGCTTCCAGGCCGAGCTGAGCGTCAATCATCAGGATGCACACATCGGCTTCTTCGATGGCCTTAATGGCGCGCATGACGGAATAGAATTCAAGGTCTTCATGCACCTTGGTTTTTTTCCGGATGCCGGCCGTGTCGATCAGCAGGAACTCTTTGCCGAACTTGGAATATTTGGTGTGAATGCTGTCGCGGGTGGTGCCGGCTATTTCGGTGACGATGTTGCGCTCCTGGCCCAACAGGGCATTCGTCAGTGAGGATTTACCGACGTTGGGCTGCCCGACGATGGCGAACTTGGGGATCTCGCTCTTTTCCTCTTCGTCTTCATCGATGTGCTCGACTACGGCATCGAGCAGGTCGCCGGAGCCGCTGCCGGTCAGTGAGGAGAGGAAATAAGTCTCTTCGAAGCCCAGGCTCCAGAACTCGTTCGCGTCCATCATTCGCTGGCTGTTATCGACCTTATTGACGGCAAGGAAGACGGGCTTGTCCGAGCGGCGCAACAGGTCGGCCACTTCCTCGTCCAGGTCGGTGATGCCGGTTGTGACATCCACCATAAAGATGATGGCCCTGGCTTCCTGCAGGGCAATCTGCACCTGTGACCGGATGGCTGCCTCGAATACGTCTTCGGAATTTTTGACAAAACCACCCGTATCGACAACGGTAAACGTTTTGCCGTTCCAGAAACTGGTGCCGTATTGCCGGTCGCGCGTCACGCCACTGGTGTCGTCGATAATGGCCTGCCTTTCTCCGATCAGGCGGTTGTAGAAAGTCGATTTCCCCACATTGGGCCGCCCGACGATCGCTACTATGTTATTGCTCATGATTTTTTCAGTGCGTAGGTGTAAAGGTGCCTTTGCAAGGTAACTCGTTTAAGATGCGGAGGCAAATTTTACAAAGGGCGCAAAGATACTGCTTTTCACGAATTTAATGTAATAGGATTGTCTCCTTTACACTTAAGCACTTTTACATTTTTACGCTTTTACCCCTCTCTACCCCCTGTACCCAAAATGTTTCAGCATGCGGTCATCATCCCGCCAGTCGTCTTTGACCTTGACGTGCAGCTCGAGGAAGATCTTCTTTTCCAGGAATTTTTCAATATCCTTTCGGGATTCCATCCCCAGTTTTTTGATGGCGCTGCCTCCCTTGCCGATGATGATGGCCTTCTGAGTGTTGCGGGCCACATAGATATCGGCGCCGATCCGCACCAGCGGCTCTCCCTTGCTGGTTTCATCCTCTTTGAAGGAGGTGACGATCACCTCGCTGGAATAGGGCACCTCCTGATGATAGAGAAGCAGGATCTTTTCCCGGATGATCTCGCTGACGAAGAAGCGTTCCGGGCGGTCGGTGAGCTGCCCCTTGGGATAGTAGGCGGGCCCTTCCGGCAGATATTGCAGAATGACTTCCAGCAGCCGCTCCGTATTGCTGTGGTGCAGGGCGGAAACTGGGATGGTCTCGGTAAAAGAAATCCGGCTGTTCCACTCCTGGATAAGCTGCAGGACACGCACCTCCGGTACCTGGTCGGTCTTGTTGAGCACCAGAAACAGCGGTACTTCAATATTCCGCAGTTTTTCCAGAACAGGGTCGTCATCGGCGTAGGTTTCCCCCACTTCGGTAACGAACATCATGATGTCCGCATCCTCGAAAGTGGTATCGACAAAGCGGTTCATCACTTCCTGCATCCGGTAGGCAGGGGCCTCGATGATGCCCGGCGTATCGGAAAAGACTACCTGGTATTCTTCTGCGTTGATGATGCCGATGATGCGGTGGCGCGTAGTCTGCGGTTTGCTGGTGATGATGGACATGCGCTCGCCCACCAGGGCATTCATCAGGGTGGATTTCCCGACGTTGGGCCTGCCAATGATGTTTACAAATCCTGATCTGTGCATGTTTTGAGGTTGCGGCATGAAAGACTTGACAAGTTTTCTCCCGGGCGCCTTCCGGTAAACTTGTCAAGTCTAATACCGGATAAATTTGTTACAGAATTTAATGGAAACAGTACTAACAATCCAACAATCTAACCTCTCAGATACCTTCTCATTTCCCCGTGCACCAGCTTGTCCATAGCTTTAAACAACGCCTTGGGCTTATAGGGCCGCCAGTTGATGTCGTTGAATTCTTTTCCGAGATTGACGAAGTGCTGAAGCTGGGTGGCCATCATTTCCTCCCAGACGTGGTCCAGGGTGTTGATAAAGCAGATCCAGCCTCCCTCATCGGCGATGTCTTCGTACCATTCTTCGTAGTAGCAATCATCGGAGCCATGGAAGTTGAGCACATTTTCGCAGATCAGGATATACTTCCGGATGCCTTGCTCGGAGAGGGCGTCCACTACCTCCCGCTTCAGGTACATGATGTCATTGGACAGGCAGTCGTTCCATTCTCCCAGCAATTCGATGATGGCGTACCCCAGCTCATAGTCGGCGTAAATGACTTTGAGGTAAAGCGTGGCGGAGCCGAAATCATCCCATTGGGGATGAATGTAATAATTGTATATCTGATGGGTGAACCGAAATTCATCATACACCCGTCCGTAGAAGGGCGACCGCTCGTCCTCGGAGGCGATGTAGTTATCTCGCCATCGGTAATACGGTTCGATATCGTGCATGTATCTATATTAGTTGCTATAAAATGTTGTGCTTTTAGAGTGTGTTCAAAATTCCATCAATTGGCTACAAGTGGCAAATTTTCTCCTGCATTTCGTTAAAAAGCCTCGGCGTACCTTCCAGGTATGCCTACGTTTTTTGCCTCATTCAGCACAAAATTTGCTCACTTTCGCTCAATCATGAAAATTTGAACACACTCTTAACAATCTGCCAGGCAGTACCGCCTTCTTTTTTCTCCCTTGCTAACGCCCGGCGCCGGGCCATTGTTTTGGCCGTTTGATTAAGGCTATTTAAAGATAGCAACAAAAATCATGACGCTCAAGGCCGTCAGGATCATAATAGTGATAAACATGAGGATGAAACCCAATACATTCACCAGGCCCCCCTTGAAGAAAGCCTGGCCGTAGCCGATCTGGAAAAGCTGCCGGTATCCCCAACCATAATAACCGGAGGAGATCAGCATAGTTAGGGGGAGGGCGTACATTATTGCCCCCGGAAAAAAGAGGAACAGCAACTGCACCGGCAGGCCGATAGCGGCAAGCTCTGCGGACCAGAAGGATACAATGACGAGGTGTTCTGCGTAATTGTACGCTCTCTTTCTGAAGAGCCAGAAGCCCACCAGGCTGAAAAAGGGCAGTGTTAAAAGGGACACCAGGTTGAGGTATTTTTTGACTTCTTCCTGCACTTTCTGCTGGTTGGCAACCGCCTTTTCATTGGGTTCCAGTCCTATGGCGTCGTTCTGCAGCTGCAGGATCTCGCTCTGCTGCAGGTCGTAAACGCCGGTTGCCAAAGTAATAACGGTAGCGATAGTGACCAGAATGAACAGGTACCGGATGGGGTGGTAATACAGCCGGCGTTTGCCCTCCAGGTATTCCCGGGCCACGATCCCCGGCCGGGTGAGCAGGGCGCGCATGGTGTACCAGAACCCCGCCTCCACATTGGTCAGCGTTTCTACGATAGATCTTAGGATATACTTCAGCGTGATCCGTTCCGTCAGCGCCTTCTGCCCGCACTGGCTGCAGTACGGGCCCTCCAGGGAGGCTTCGCAGTTTTTACATTGTTCCATTTGATGTGGCGGCCGTTTTCTTTTTTTATTTGTTCCCCAAAATAAGGAAAACACGAACATTTACACTTTTACACTTTTACACCTTAACACATTTACACATCAACACTTTCACCCTCTAATGCTCCGCATCCTCCTCACCGGCCCGGAATCCACCGGCAAGACCCTCCTGGCCCGCCGCCTGGCCGAGGTGTATCAGACGGCCTGGGCGCCGGAATACGCCCGCACCTACCTGGAAAACCTGGGGCGCCCTTATGAGGAGAGCGACCTGCTGCACATCGCCCGCGGACAGTTGCTGCTCGAAGACTATCAGGCGCAGTTTGCCCGCCGGATCCTGCCCTGCGACACCGGCATGCTGGTCATGAAGGTCTGGTCGGAATTCAAATACGGCCGCTGCCACCCCTGGATACTGGAACAGTTGCAGCAGCGCTCCTACGATATTTATCTGCTTTGCGGCACCGACGTGCCCTGGGCCTACGACCCCCAGCGCGAAAACCCCAATGAAAGAGAGGAGCTTTACACCATCTATAAGCGGGAACTGGAGCAGCTGGGCGTACCCTATACGGAATTGCGGGGCGGAGTGGAGGAGCGGCTGGAAAAGGTGGGAATGTTGATCAATTCAAGGTGATTTATGCGAATTAGGGGCTAAACGAAGAATTTTTTGAAGTCCCGGAGGGACAAAATATCGGTAGATAATGCTCCGAGCCTCTCAGTTTTTTCTGAAAACCACCCGTAGCAACGACGGCAGCACGATAAGCAACAACGGCAAGGCCAGCACCAGCCCCCCGATTACGGCAATGGCCAGCGGCTGGTGCATCTGCGCACCGGTGCCGATACCCAGCGCCAGCGGCATTAAGGCCATGATCGCGCCGCTGGCAGTCATGAGTTTGGGCCGCAGGCGGGCGGCAATGGCGTAGCTCAGCGCTTCCTCGACAGTGTGGTTTGTCCTGGCCATTTGAAATTGCTGAAAGGTGAAAATGGAGTTCTCGGCAATAATGCCCACGATCATGATGATACCGGTATAACTACCTACGTTGAGTGGTGTGCCGGTGAGGTACAGCGCGAGATAACATCCCGCCAGGCCGAGTGCCGATACGAACAGGATGGCAAGTGCTACCCTCAAATCGCGGAACAATACAAGCAGCACCGTGAACACCAGCAGGCCTGCCAGCACAAGAATGGCCAGGAGCTCCCGGAAGCTCTGCTGCTGCTCTGCGAAGGAACCGCCATATTCAATGCGATAACCCTTCGGCAGGGGGATTTCAGCTTTCACCCGCTTTTGGATGTCTTTCATTACGCTGCCCAGGTCGCGGTTGTCGAGGCGGGCGGTGACTGCGGTGAGCAGTTGCAGGTTCTCCCGTTCTATTTCCGGCACCCCTTTTTCCACCTGTACATCGGTGAGTAAATGTAGCGGCATCTGGCTGCCATCGGGCAGGAACAAGGGCGTGTTTTTCATGTTGTCCAATGAATTATGGATCGCGTCCGGATAGAGCATCCGTACATTGATAAGCTGCTCCTGCTCTTTTAGTTTGCCAACTACGACTCCCTGGGTCCGGGCTTCCAGTTGAAATTTTAAATCGGCAGGGGTTAAACCGAAGCGGTATAAATTTTTTTCATTGGGCAGATAGCTGATATTGGGCCCGGCAATAACGATGCCATCGAAAACGTCGGCAGTGCCGGGAGTTTCCTCTACTATCCTGGCGGCCGATTTAGCGATGGAGCGTACCTTTTCCGGGCCATTTCCAAATATTTTCACTTCAATGGGCTGTACCGAGCTCATCAGGTCGCCGAGCATGTCGCCAATGACCTGTCCGAAGTCAACCGTCAGGACAGGCAGTGCCGCTTCGATGTGCTTTCGCAGATCCGCGATCACTTCTTCCGTTGAATGCCTGCGCTTTTTTTTCAGGCTGATGAGATAGTCGCCCCGGTTGGGTTCGGTAATAAAAAAGCCCATCTGGGCGCCGGTGCGGCGGTTGTATGAGGCAACTTCCGGGTTGGCGGTAATGATGGCATCCACCTGTTCCAGCATCCGGTTGGTCTCTTCAATGGACGTACCTGGGGGAGAATTATAATCCAGTACGATCGTGCCCTCATCCATTTCCGGCAGGAAACCCGTTTGTAGCTTAGGGAATACAAGGATGATTGTTGCCACCAGTATGGCGGCGAACAGCATGCTGAGCCAGGGATTCTTTATGAAAAAAACCACCCATCTCCGTTCGTGAATGTGGTGTGCTTCCCGGTGCTTTCTGTCCTTCCCAAAGGAAACCACCCGGTAGATGACGGGAAGGCCCACCGCTGCCGCCAGGAAAGAACACCCCAGGGCAATGATCATGGTATAGGCCAACACTTTGAAATAGGCCCCTGCCACACCGCTCATCAGCGAGAAAGGAATGAAAATAACCAGGGTGCTGAGCGATGAGCCCACCAATACGGGCAGCAGCAACTTCAAACTGTGCTGAATAGCTTCCGGTACTCCGATACCCGGGCGTTCTTCCCGGATGCGGTGGATTTGTTCCACCACTACAATAGCGTCGTCGATCATCAGCCCGATGGCGGCGGCGATCGCACCCAGCGTCATGATGTTCAGCGTATAGCCAACAGCGTATAGCGCAATAAGCGTCAGCCCCAACGTGAGGGGGATGACTAAAAGTACAGCCAGGCTTGCCCGGAGCGAACGCAGGAAAAGAATGGTGATTAAAATGGCCAGGCCGAGGCCCAGCAGCAGGGCATCCTGGACACTTTTGATACTACCGTCCACGAATTCAGACTGCCGATAGATCGGTTTCAACTCCACACCTTCCGGGAGCAGTTGCTTCAGTTCCGGTAGCCGGGCATCGATGGCGGCGGCAAGCTTCATGAGGTCGCCGTTGGGTTGTTTCAGAATATTTACCAGCACTCCTTCGTGGCCATTGGCATTGATCTTTATGTACTCCAGCTTTTCGCCGACGTGCAGGGTGGCTATGTCTTCTACCGTGACCGCTCTGATGCCATCATTGCGCAAGACGAGGTGGCGCAGGTCGTCCAGGTCGTCCAGGCCTGCGTCGGTAAGGGTGAGGTAAAGCCGGCGGTAGTCGTTGAGGTAACCATTTGAGGCGATGAACCCCGTCTGGCCTACGGCATTGGCAACATCCTGAGGGGTGATGCCGAGTTCCGCCATTTTATCGGGCTGCAGTTCGATTTGATATTCCTTTTCTTTGCCTCCCTGAACCTGTACGCCCCCCACATTTTCTATCTGGGAAAAAAACGGTTTGGCCGTTAATTCCGCGAGTTTTTTCAGTTCGATGAGGCTTCTGCCCTTTCCTTCCAGCGAGTAACCGAACACGGGCAGGATGGCGGGGTTCATCCGGGCTACGGTGATCTGTACGTTGGGCGGCAGGATGTTGCCGATCTCAGAGATCTTGCTCTCCATCAATTGCTGTGTACGGTAAATATCGGCTTTCCAGTCGAGGAATACATTGATCTCGGTGCTGCCCCGGCTGGTAACGCTGCGGATAATGCGGCTTCCCGGCACCTGGCGAATGGCTTCTTCGAGTGGCTTGGTAACGGTGATCATCATCATATCAACGGGTTGTTCGCCATTATCTGCGATGACTTTCAACTTGGGAAAGGTGATTTCCGGAAAAAGGGAAACCTGTAATTGCTGATAACTGTATCCCGCCCCGAGTAACACGACCAGGATTAAAAAGAGGATGGCGGTTTTGTATCTTTCAAAAAATGAATTCATTCCACCTGTGATTTGATCTTTACCAAAGCTGTGTCCTCTAACCCATAATTCCCTTCCGTTAAAATGAGGGCTGAAGGGGGAAAAGCCGGCCTTACTACCTGCACAGAATCGCCGGAGGCCATCCCGAGGGCTACGGGCACTTTAACTGCGGTACTGTCGTTGACGAGTTGCATCACCCAGAATTCATCCATAGTTTCATTAGCCAGGATCGCGGATCTGGGCAGTATGGCTGCCTGGCCTGCGCTTCTGGTTTGGAAGATCACCATAACGGCCAGCCCTTCGGGCAGCATCAGTGGCTTCAGTGGCTTCACCAGAAAGGCGAGAGTTTGTGAGGTGGCATTTGTGGTGCTGAGGTTCTCGGTTACCCGGGCAGGCAGGCGGGATTTATCCGGCAGTTCGATGGTGCACCTGGCGCCAATATTAACGAAGTTGCTGTATTCGAAAGGAACACTGAGCCGGAAGCCGGTTTTGTCGTTGCGGGCAATGGTGCAGAGCGTTGAGCCTTCGTTCACATAATCGCCCTGCCGCTGATCCAGTGTGATGATCTGGCCATCTGAAGGAGCCTTCACATTGATGACACCCAGTTCGGCAAGGCTGCTTTTTCTCAGGGCCGGGTCTGTATTGATCGCGTGATGCTCTTTTGTTTCAAGGGTGAAAAGCACCTGGCCGCTATTCACCCTTTCGCCCGCCTCCCGGGGTGATTGGAGAATATACCCGGAGATCGGCGCAGCCAGTTTGTTGCTCTCCGGGTAGAATGTGGTGGCCGGAAAACGTCGTTCCTGCTGAATGTCCCGGACGGCCACAGAGGTGGTATCCACCAGCGTTTTGGGAGCGGGGGGTGGGTCCCCGACAGCGTCGGCGGATTGCTGGTGGCTACAGGCCTCCAAAGCAGTAATAACCGTCAGCAACAGGAGGTATTTCAGGTTGCAGATTAGTATCTTCATAATTACCAGTTCCAGTAATTGTAATCGTTTATCAAAAGCAGCCGGGAGGTTTTCAGCGAAATGAGGTGACCTGCAATTCTGCATAGGATTTAATGGTATTGATATAATCGTTCACCGACAACTCTCCCCGGGCGATGCGCTCCCTGTATAACTTAAGCAGGCCCTCGAGATCCGAAAGCTGGCGTTGCATCGCTTTGATCTTGTCATCCAGCAGGCCGATTTGCTGAAGGCCCATCAGGCGTTGCTGGTTTATCTGTTTGGTTTGGAACTCGCGCTGCGCCCCGTTGGCCATCTGGCTCAGCTGCATTTGCTGGCGGGCCATGCTGCGCTGGCGCCCATCGAAGATGGGCATGGAAAAGTTGAGGCCCACGCTGAGGCCCAGCTTTTTGTAAATGTCCTTCACCATAATAGCGTTCAGGCCGCCATTGGCAAAAGCGGATACCTGCGGGTAGTATTTTAACTCAGCCATTTCCTGGTTGCTCGCCGCCAGGAGGCTATCCAGTTGGTAACTGTCCAGGAACCTGGAAGGCCCGGTGGAGTCACTGTTCAGGCTGATTTCAGGTGGCTGTAATTCCACGAATGTGGTGTCCACCCGCCCGCAAAGCAGGTTGAGGGTTGCCAGGCCTTGCCGGTAGGCTATCTGATAGTCCCGCAAAGCGAGCTGCCTGTTTTCTTTTTCAATGGTGAAAAACATCACGTCGGATTGCGAAAGGATAGCGTTCTCCGCAAATACACGTACTACTTTTTCCTGTTCGGATAAAATGTCCAGCAATCTTTGTGTAGCGGCAATGCGTTCCAGGTTCTGCCAGGTGAGGATGTACTGCTCTGTCACTTGCCGATCGAGATCGTGTTGAGAAAGCTCAATGTTATTGCGATAGGCCTCCTGGTTGACAGCGCTGTTTTTCATTTGCGCCTCCACCTTCCGCCGGGTAAAAAGGGGCATGTTAATATTCAACTGTGCCGAATACAGCGCGCCGTTGGTGATGGCTTCTTCATACCCCACTCCCTTTACTACGGGAGCATAGAGGAAATTCCCGGAAGCGCTGACTTCCGGCAGGTAGTACATGGCTTTTGCTTTATCCACTTCTAAAGCTGCAATGGCGGAAAGATTCTGGTTCTCCTGTGAGACAGGGTTATTGGCCCTGGCACTGTCGAGATATTCCTGCAAAGTTTGCGCTTCCGCCTTCCCGCCAGCAAGGAATAATGTGAGCAATAACAGACAACGGTAGATCAAAGGAGTGAATTTTGTAATTGCAAAAAAGGGTTTTGGGAAAGAGCAGAAAAGATGGAAAGGCCACAGGTTATTGTCCGGAAATGGGTACTTGGCGTTCGCAAAAAAGCTTCCTAAGATGGAAGGCACTTCCGAAGTGCCTTCCATCTGACACCGGGACCGTTCATAGTTCCTGGTTTCTGAGTCCCTCGTTGCCCTGGAAACCAGCGGGTTAGCGTAACGCAGGCACACTTATTTGAACAATCCCCTGAAACTCAGTCTTTCTCTTCCTCTTCTCCTTCTTCTGATTTGGTTTTCTGCCCGAGCAGCTGCCCTTCGGGGCTGAACGTCGCTTTTACGGTTGTTTCCCCCTTTTCCAGTTTTACTTCATAGGCATTGGGATGTTCGGGGCTTTCCACCGTCCAGGCTTCCTCCAGTTCATAATCGGCGAACTGAGTGGCAACGGCATCCTTCACCGCTTGAGGGAGGTTCTCTTTTTCGATCTCAGCCTCAGTTTCGGCCCAGGCGCCGTCAGCCATAAAGTTGGCGGACATTTCCTCTTCGTTCATTTCGAACTCTGCCTCCCATTCACCTTCCCTTTCCATGTCCCATTTTACTTCTTCTGCCTGGGGAAACCTGGCTTTGAACGCGTTCTCTACTGCGGCGGGAACGGCCGTTTGTTTTTGGGCGCAGGAGGAGTAGGACAAGCAAAAGGTGAGCACGGTGATCAACATTAAATACTTCATGACGGTCAGTTTTGTAATGGATTAATTCTTTTCTCAAGACAAAGGAAAGCGCCAATTCTGGAATGAATCTGGAAAAGAGAAAAGAAGCTGTTATTGCTGGAAAGTTATGCTGAATTCGTGCTGTCCATCCTGGTAATCGTAGCCGGCTTTCCAGCCGTTCACTTCGCATATCTTGCTGACGATCGCCAGCCCCAGGCCGGTGGAAGAATGGTGGTTGCTCTGTTTCTGAAAGCGGCCGAACAGGCGCTCAGGATGTTCCACAGGCCGTTTGCCGGGATTGCCGAAGGTGATCCTGCCGGGTGTCGATTCTATTTTAATGGTATCGCCGGGCTGGCTGTAGCGGATGGCGTTTTCCAGGAGGTTCTTTATCAGGATTTCTATCAGCGGGCGGTTGGCGCGCAGGGCCGGGCCTTTGGAAAGTGCTGTCCGCAGATGTAGGTTTTTGGCATCGGTGAGTTCCTCCAGCATCTTCAACTGCTCATCAATGATTTCGTTTACAAGGACGGGGGAGGCCCCTTCAAATTGCCGGTTTTCGATCTTTGCGAGCAGAAGGAGGCTTTGGTTGATCCGGCTGAGCCGGTTGGCGGCCTGATAGATGGTATCCAACACGCTCATCTGCTCGTCTGTGATCTGTTCGTTCTCAATGAGCGATTCAATTTTAGAGCGAATAATGGAAAGCGGGGTTTGGATTTCGTGGCTGGCATTTTCGGTGAATTCCTTCAGGTTTCTATAGTCGCCCCGCACCTTTTCAGTGAGATCTTGCAGGGCGGTTTTCAGTTCCTCAAATTCGCTGACGCCGTCTGTTACGAGGTGAAGTGGCTGTTGTTGGGACAGGGAGAACTTTTTCAACGCGTCGAGTTGCTGCTGGAATGGCCGCCACAGTCGCCGTGCCGACCGGCTGTTGAGCCAGGCCAACCCGACGAAGAGCAAAAGCCCCAGGCCCAGGGTGCAGCCTCCGATGGCAAGCATCAGTTCTGACGATTCCACCAGCGAAGTTCGGTTGATGACCTCATACCACTGGCCGCCCACTTTTTCATGGGTGATAAGCTGTCGGTAAGGTTCTTCCTCTTTTTCTACAGGGTCGTAGATCAACGTATCAGAGTAGATATTGCGGGCACCGTGCTGATCACTTAGGATGTGAACTTCCAGAATGGGGGCAAACTGTGGCAACGGCTTCCCCTGCCTTAAGAGCTCAACGGCATGCAGCCGGTTTACCCGCAGCGTTTCATCTACTTTATGGCGGATGATCCAGTTGACAACCAGATAAAAAAGCACAATGCCAACCACAAGCAATAGCGCTGTAAAACGAAAGAAAATGCGGTTGTTTTTTTCGAGTAGTTTCAATAGCTGGTAAATTTATAACCCATTCCGTAAACTGTTTTAATATAATCGCTTCCCCCGTTTTCCACAATTTTCTTCCGCAGGTTTTTGATGTGGCTGTAAACCAGGTCGAAGTTGTCGGCCAGGTCCATGTAGTCTCCCCAGAGGTGCTCGGCGATGGCAGCCTTGGACAACACCCGGTTTTTGTTGGTAATGAAAAAGCACATCAGGTCATATTCCTTTCTGGAGAGCTCTACGGGTTCGCCGTTCACATTAATGATATTGGTTGCCAGGTCAACTTCGATCTCATTGAAGGTAATGGTTTCCTTCCCTTTAAAAACACGGCGGCGGAGCAATGCCTTGACTCTCGCATTGAGTTCGGGTAAGTGGAAAGGCTTGGTGATGTAGTCATCGGCGCCAAGGTCGAGCCCCTTCACTTTGTCGTCCAGAGAATGCCGGGCAGAGACGATAAGAACGCCAGTCTCCGGATGGGCTTTTTTTAAGCTCTTTAATACTTCCAGCCCGCTTCCGCCGGGCAGGGTGATGTCCAGAATAACGAGGTCGTATTCGTAAAGGGCCACCTTTTCATCTGCCGTTTCGTAATCTTCTGCTTCTTCGCAGACATAGCCTTCTTTGTGAAGGTATCCGGCGATGGCCTCCCGGATGGCCGGCTCGTCTTCTACGATCAGAATTTTCATAGGTTAAAGATAGGGGCTGAAATCTGGAATAAACCTGGAGGGGAAGGGATTTAAAATAAGCTCCGCCCTTTTAGCAACTCCACCAGCTTCTCCCTCCGGCGGCGGGCAATGGGTATCTTGCTGCCGTCTTTCAAACAGGCAAATCCGCCGTCATCTTTGGTGATGCCCTCGATGAAATGAAGGTTGATGATGTGCGACTGGTGGGAACGGAAGAACCCCTCACTGCCGAGCAGGCTTTCGTACTCCTTCAGGGTGCGGGCCACCATAACTTTCTGGCCGCGGAGGGTGTGGAAGGTGGTGTAATTGGCGCTGGCTTCCAGCCTCACCAGTTTGTCGAGGGCTAAAAAGAGGATGCCATCTTTAGTGGACAGGGCGATCTTCTCAAAGTGCCTGGACCGGACCGACTGCAGGAGCTCGTCGTAATGCGGGTCCGGCAGGGGAGTGGCCTCCATGGTTCGCGCCACTGCACTGCGGAGCCGGCCGGGAGCTATGGGTTTGATCAGGTAGTCGAGCGCGTGGTATTCAAAGGCCTTGACCGCAAATTCATCATAGGCCGTAGTAAAGATCAGGTGAAAGGTATAGGGGCCGCGGTATTGATCCAGCAAGTCGAAGGCCGTTCCATCTTTCAGCTGTACGTCGAGAAACAGGATGTCGGCGGCCGCTTTGTCCTGCAACTTCAGCCCCGAGGCTACTCCGTCAGCTTCGCCTTCCACTACTACTTCGGGGCAGTATGTCTCCAGCATCTTCTTCAGCGAAGCGCGGGCCCGGTCCTCGTCTTCGATGATTATGGCTCTTTTCATTCCTGTATGTTGTTGTGCATTAAGGTAACACTTATCCGGGTGCCGGCAATCGCCCCGTCTTCGCCTTTCAGTTCTTCAACCAATACCGGATTGCCTGGCTGGCCGGACAAAAGGCCGAGCCGTTTCCGGGTGATGGTCATGCCTACTGACTTGTGGAGGGAATCCCTGGCCTTTTTCTGCTTCAAAGACGCAGAGATGCCCATTCCGTTGTCGGTTATAGTGGCCATTAAACTCCCGTTTGTCCTGAAGAAATGAACCTCAATTTTGCCACCCTGTTCTTTATCCGCCAGGCCGTGTACGATGGCGTTTTCCACATAAGGCTGAAGCAACAAGGGCGGGATGGCCGTATCATAAGTATCGACCTGTTCATCGATCTCAATACTGTAATCAAACTTGTGCTGAAAACGCAATTGTTCCAGCTCCAGATAGCGCTCCAGCATATTGGCTTCATCCTCCAACGGAACTTCTGCTTCCATGGAGGCGTGCAGAGCGGCCCGGATCAGCCGGGCGAAACTGGACAAGTACTGCACGGCCTGTTCTTTATCACCCTCCAGGATGAAATTCTGAATGGAGCTGAGGCAGTTGAAGATAAAATGGGGGTTCATCTGGGCCCTCAGGGCCGACTGTTTCAGCTCTGCCATTTCCTGTTCGAGAGCCGCTCTTTCCTGTATGCGGTTTGCTTCTGCCTTGAGTTGGCGGGTGCGGAAGCGGAAAAAGCCGATTGCCGCACTGCCCAGCAGCGCAAGTACCAGCCCCCGGAACCACCAGGTGGCCCAGTAAGGAGGGCGTATTTCAAAGAACGCCAGGGCAGACGGGCTCCATGCCCCGTTTTTCCCCTGTGCCTGCACCTCCAGCTGATAGCTGCCGGGCTTGAGGGCCGGGAAGAACACGTCCCGGTTATACGTCCTGGCCCAGGCGGCATTCTTTTCCAGGCGGTACCGGTAAGGCACCTTCCCGAAAAAGTGATACTGCAGAGAAATGAATTCAAATCCGATATTATTCTGCCGGTGCCCGAATGCCACTTTCTGCTTCCAGTCCCAGGGCTCGTCATTAGCCGTGGCGCTCACGATGAGCGGAGCGGCAACCTCGGCGGAACGGCTGGCTTCCTTCAACCGGACGGCGCCCTTTTCGGTGGCCAGCCATATCGAATTGCCGGCCCCGGCTACTTTGTAGATGGCGTTGGAGGGAAGCCCGTTGGCACGGGTAGTGTTCTTGATGGTAAAGCCGCCGCCTGCTTTCGGGGTAAGGTGGCTCAACCCCCGGAAACTGCCCGCCCAGATATTCCCCCCGGGGCCGGCGTACAGGCAGTTGATGGCGTCGGAAACCAGCCCGTCCGCAGAAGTCAGTTGCCGGATGCTGTCCTGTTCGTGCATAACCAGAAGGCCCATGGCGTTAGGGGCGAACACCAGGGCGTTGTCATCCAGCTGTACGATATCCTGAACCGGGTATTTAAAGCCTTCGTGCCATTCGTGCCGCGTCTCCATCTTGCCATTCACCAGTTCGAACATCTGGTTGTTGACACTCGCCCAGATCCGGCCCCGGTTATCCTGGAAAACGGCGTAACAGCGTTGCTGTTCGTTGTAGGCGGAAGAGTGGTAAAGCAACTCGCCGCTGTCAATGCCGAGCGCGCCGAAGCCGGTGCTTCCGTTGAACCACAATATCTGGCCATCGGGGCTGAAAGCGATATTCTTGGGGGTCGTGCTGTAAGGCTGCCGGGGCATGAGGATCTGTTCTTCATAAGAGAACCATTTTCCATTTTGGTACCGGTACAGGCGGTCGGTAGCCGCCCAGAGTTCGTCCCGGGAAGCGTCATATTCCAGGTCGAACAGTTGTTTGCGGGGAGATGGAGTTCCCAGGTTGATCAGGGTGTCGGCGGCCATATCCAGGAAATAAACCGCCCCGTCGTCAAAGCCGATATAGAGTTGTTCCTCGCTTTTCATAGCTATCGCCCGGACGATCTCCTGGGGAAGCCCGGAAGCTTCGTCAAAGATCTCCAGGCCGAAGCCGGGCGTGTAGAACACTCCGTCTCCCAGAGTAGTGAACCAGTAGCCGCCGTTGCGCCCCTGGCACATGGCGGTTACCGAATGCCCGTCCAGGTAACGGCTGAACTTGTCCTTTCGCAGAGCTTCCAGGTTTTCGTAGAACAATACGCCTCCTCTGCCGTTCAGGCCTGCCATCAGGCGCCCTTCGCGGTCTTGTCGAAAAAGGATGACATTGTGTGGATAGGGCTGCTGCCATTGAATTTGGCCGTCCTTAATGAAATAGATTTCCCCTTTTCGAAACGCCAGGATGCCACCGCTATATCGGATCATTGCTTCTAACCTTCCTTGGGAGGGGGCCCTTTGTGCAAACCCCTCAATTGTCGTCATACTATCTTCGCGGTAGAGCACCACGGGGGGCCTCATCCCTGCTTTCTCCAGGCTGTCCGCCTGCGCCAGCCGGGTGTCAGCATCCGGATGGATAACGTTGGCCGTGGCAAATATTCCATCCTGCTCCATAGCAATTACCGAAGGGGTGACTTCCGGGCGGATCAGCTGCTGCCGGCCGCCGGTATCCACGGCGACGATGCCCAGCCCGTCGAGGAAGTAAAACGCCCGCTCTCCGCTGCCTTTCAGCACAAAACCTCCGGAATACCTGAAACGAGGCTTGTTGCTCAGCACGATCGTATCGGCAAAAGGGTGCTTGTATATGCTGTCCCTGTCGAAGTAGAAGAGCTTACCGTAAATGCTGTGAACCCAAACCCGCCCGAGGCTGTCCAGTTGCATATTGAACAGCGCGGTGTAATTGATGTCCTTCTGTCCGGAGGGGAACTGCTCCATCTCGTAGCCGTTGAAGCGGCAAAGGCCATTGGCGGTAGAAAACCAGATGTAGCCGTCCTTGTCTTCAATAATATTGAAAACGACGTTATTGGCCAGGCCGTCATCGGTGGTGTACTGCCGGAAGAAAGGGTGTGGCTGCTGGGCGTGAAGAGAAAACAGGGCGAAGAAAAAACATCCTGCCCCGAGTATTAAGATCCGGTAATCAGTTTGGCCGGCATGCATACCCTATAAAATTTGAAAAAGGAATAATTCCGGGTCGGTTCCCAATTCCGAATATCGGAAAATTATTATTAAACTCTTGCACCAAACAATAATTCCTTACCTTTGTTACCAGCACAAACAGGCATCCGCCGGGAAAGGGAGGGTTGATTATTGACCGTCTCTACGAGCCGGTTAAAATTTTTGATTTCCCATTCCCAAAAGGCGCCTGAAAAATACTCATCTGGGGTGCCTCGCACAGGCGGGGCTGAGATCATACCCATGGAACCTGTCCGGGTAATGCCGGGAAGGGAGATGAGGGTTACCACTAGAGGTGGAAAAACCTTCCAAAGGTATGAGGCGGGCATCCTGCCCGCAGTGAAGCGAAACGCCGGGCCAGCCCCGGGTGTCGGCGACTGTTTCACCAAAATTTTTCAATTGTTATGATCAGGTTTTTACTGGCTGCGTTGGCCGGCCTTTTGCTGCATACCTTTGCCTGGGGGCAATGTGTACTGTCAGGACAGGTGACGGATGAAAACGGACAGCCCCTGGCGGGCGCCAACGTCCTGGTGGTGGAAACGAAACAGGGCGATGCCGCCAATGAAAGAGGGCGGTACCGGATTGTTGACGTAAAACCGGGGGATTATACCCTCAAAGTGACTTACATCGGCTATGAAACGGCCTTCCAGGAGGTAGTGGTAACCGAGGGGCAGAGCCTTGTGGAAATGGACGTCCGCCTGGAATCAGCTTCGGTGCAGGTAGATGAGCTCATCGTCCGGGCCACCCGTGCCGGCGAGAAAGCCCCTCTTACCTATACCAACCTGAAGGCCGAGGAGATCGAAAAGAGCAACCTGGGCCAGGATGTCCCCTTCCTGCTGCGCTGGACGCCTTCGGCGGTCGTCACCTCCGATGCCGGAACCGGAGTGGGCTATACCGGCATCCGCATTCGTGGCACCGACCCCACCCGGATCAATGTGACCATCAACGGCATCCCGCTCAACGATGCCGAGTCACAGGGCGTCTTCTGGGTGGACCTGCCCGATTTTACCAGCTCGGCAGCCGACATTCAGATCCAGCGCGGAGTGGGGTCTTCCACAAACGGCGCCGGAGCTTTCGGCGCTACCATCAACCTCAATACCGCTCAGTTGCACACCGCTCCTTATGCCGAGTTCAACGGCACCGTCGGATCCTTTAATACCCAGAAGGCCAACCTCCAGTTCGGCACCGGCCTGTTGAAGGATAAATTTGCCATCGACGGGCGCCTGTCGCGCATTACTTCCGATGGCTATATCGACCGGGCGACTGCCGATCTGCAGTCCTACTACCTTTCCGGCGCTTACCTTGGAGAAAAGAGCAGCCTGCGGTTTATCACCTTCTCCGGCCATGAGGTAACTTACCAGGCCTGGTATGGCGTGCCGCCCGGTTACCTCGGCGATAAGGAACTGCGCACCTTCAACCCGGCAGGTACCGAAAAAGAGGGGGAACCCTATGATGATGAGGTCGATGATTACCGGCAAACCCACTATCAACTGCTGTACAATACGGCCCTGAACCCCAACTGGGACCTCAACCTCGCCCTGCACTACACCCTCGGCAAAGGTTACTTCGAACAATACAAGGCCGATCAGGCTCTGGCCGACTATGGGCTGGAAAATATCAGCATGGGCGGGGAGGTAGTCAGCACCACCAACCTCATCCGCCGGCTGTGGCTCGACAACGACTTCTATGGGGCGGTGTACGGGTTGCACTACCGGTCTCCCTTCGGCGCCCTGGATGCAACCCTTGGCGGAGGATATCACATCTACGAAGGGCTCCATTTCGGAGAGGTCACCTGGGCTGAATTTGCGAGCAACAGCGAGAAGGACCAGCGGTATTATGAGAACGATGCCCGCAAGTCGGACTTCAACATCTTTGCCAAGTTCAACTACGAGTTGTTGCGCAACCTCAATGCCTATCTCGACCTGCAGTACCGGCGCGTCGGCTATGACTTCCTGGGGTTCAACCGCCAGGCTGAGAATGTAGAGCAGTCCGTCTCACTCCATTTCTTCAATCCCAAGATAGGGTTGTATTATCAGGTTACGCCCCGCTCAAACGCCTACGCCTCCTTTGCGGTGGGCAACCGGGAACCCAACCGCAACGATTACGTCGAGTCCACAGCCGATAGCCGGCCCGAACCGGAAACCCTCTATAATACCGAAGCAGGCTACCGGCACAACTGGGATAAGGCAGCCATCGGCGTCAATGTTTATCACATGTATTACCGCGGCCAGCTCGCCCTGAACGGGGAGGTGAACGATGTGGGGGAATATACGCGCATCAACCTTGACAAAAGCTACCGGCTGGGAGCCGAACTGGTGGGAGGGCTGCAATTGACCCCCGGCCTGCGCCTCGACGCAAATGCTACCTTCAGCCGCAACAAAGTGGCGGCCTTCACCGAGTATGTCGATGTCTATGACGCCGATTTCAACTGGCTGGGCCAGGAAGCCATCAAACATGAGGATACGGGCCTGTCCTTTTCTCCGGGCGTTATCGCCGGCGCCAGCCTGGCCTATGAAGCTTTCCGGCGGGACCCGAAGCATGACGCCACTTTAGCCCTGTTTTCCAAATACGTCAGCCGGCAGTACATCGATATCACATCGGACGAGGGCAACAGCATCGACCCCTATTCCTTCACCGACCTGCGCATCCGCTATGTATTCCGGCCCGGCTTCGTCCGGGAGATCGCCCTTACATTGCTGGCGCGCAATATTTTCGATGCTCAGTTCGAAACCAACGCCTGGTCGTACCGCTATATCTATGATGGCGCCGTGGCGCTGGACCAGGGCTACTTCCCGCAGGCGGGGAGGAATTTCCTGATGGGGGTTAGCATAGGTTTTTAGATTGCCTTCACGGCCCAATTGTTGTAAATTTGGAGAAGAAAATAAAAAAAAATGCCCGTTACCGACCTCTCAGAACTGGATACCAAGAAGCTTTATTCCTACGCTGATTACCTGCTTTGGCGTATGAAAGAACGCATAGAACTCATCAGAGGTAAGGTCTTTAAGATGAGCCCGGCTCCAGGAACAGAGCATCAGCGGATATCGCATGAACTTGACCGCCAGCTGGGTAACTATTTTTATCGTAAACCCTGTCAGGTTTTTCCGGCGCCTTTCGATGTGCGGTTGCCTGGCCCGGCTGCTAAAGGTGATGAAGGCATATTTACGGTTGTGCAACCTGACCTCTGTGTGGTCTGCGATACCGTAAAACTGGATGAGAAAGGCTGCAAAGGGGCGCCTGACTTCGTGATTGAGATCCTTTCTCCAGGCAATTCCAAAAAGGAAATGCGGGATAAATACGAAGTATATGAAGAAGCTGGCGTAAGGGAATACTGGCTGGTTAACCCCTCTGAAAAAGCGGTTTTCATTTATTTGCTCAGCAAGGAAGGGCGTTTTATAGGGTTACAACCCCTGACGGAAGACCAGGTGGCGAAAGCCCATATCTTTCCGGGTTTGGAAATAGCCCTTAATGAGCTCTTTAACCCCGTTGGCTGAAATGCGAACAGATGACTCCTGTTAAACCTCACTTCACCTTCTCCCCTTTAAACTGCCCGTTCGGCTGTATCATTACCAGTCCGGTGACCTTGCCGTCATCGCCTTTCTGGAACAAGGCACTGTAGCCTTTCAGCCCTTTCAGCCTGAATTCCAGCCCTTTGTAGTATTCCAGCGTGTAAGTAGGCTGCCCGGGGACGGTGATCTGCAGTTGGCCGTCTTTTTCGCTGACCGTCAGTTTCTGCACGCCCATGATGAGGTATTCGCCGGTAAAGGCGCTGAGTTCTTCCTCCGTGAAGGCCTTTTCCTCCGCTTTGCGGTCGAAGTAGATGGCGTCGAGGGCGGGTTCCAGAATGCTGCTTAGGCGGGCCACTTCGCCGTCCATATTGGTGTGGAAAGCGACTTTTATTTCTCCTATCATGGGATTTTTACCGGTAAAGACGTCATAGTGGTAATGCCCCAGGTTCACTTCGAAAGTATGGTAGCTGAGGTGAAGGGAGTCGCCCTCGGGCGTGATGGTGATAGTGCCGTAGGCGGGGTGAGTGAATTGTCCGGTGTAGGCTTCGAGCTTGTGAGAGGGCTGGGTGCCGCTCACCCGTTTGACGTCTTCTTGCGGCGGCTGTTCTTCCATCTTGCTGATCATACTGAGCATCTCTCCGTTCCAGTCGCGTATCTCTTCACCCAGCATTTTATCGAAAACGAAATTCCTGATGACGGCTGGCAGCATGGTGCCGTTGAGGTTGGTGAGTACGACGATGCCGATGGAATCCCCGGGCAGGAACGCTACCATTGCGCTGAACCCGTCGATGTTGCCTCCATGCTGAAAAGCCAGGCGCCCTTTGTGCGTACTGATGAACCAGCCCAGCCCGTAGGTGATGGGCCCGCCGTTGTTGTCAAAAGCCAGGAAGCCGGACAGTGGGCCGGAAACCGGTATGACGGGCGTGTGGCTTTCCGCCAGGCTGGTGGAGGTGATGATCTCCGTGTCTCTGTATTTGCCGCCGTTAAGCTGGGCGATGAGCCAGTGGCACATCTCGCTGGCGGAAGCATTGACGGAACCGGCTGGCCCCACGGCGTCAATATTGCGGAAATCCATCCGTTTTATCTCGTCCTTTTCCTTGTTGTA
Organism: Lewinellaceae bacterium; assembly: GCA_020636315.1. Lineage (GTDB taxonomy): Bacteria > Bacteroidota > Bacteroidia > Chitinophagales > Saprospiraceae > JACJXW01. The sequence goes on along the minus strand of JACJYA010000017.1, from coordinate 27,269 downwards.
GGGCAGGGCGTGATCGGGGTCCTTTTGCAGGTTTTCAACGGAGAAGCTGGCCCGTTCCATCTCCAGCGGTTTGAAGATGCGTTCCTTTACCTGTGTTTCCCAACTGCTGTGGGTTACTTCTCCGACGAGGTAGCCTGCCGTCATATACATCAGGTTCTGGTACTGGAAAACCTCGCGAAATCCCCGGTTGGGTTCCAGATACTTCAGTTTGTGAAAAAGTTCTTCCCGGCTGTCATCGGAGCCGTACCATACCAGGTCGTGCCGGGGAAGGCCGGAGCGGTGGCAAAGCAGGTCTCGTACGGACAGGTGCTGAGTCACATAGTCGTCGTACATCCGGAAGTCCGGCAGGTAATCCAGGACGGGCTTGTCCGGTTCCACCAGGCCGTCATCGACGAGTTGCAGGACGGAAAGGGCAGTCATGGCCTTGGTGCTGGAGCCGATGGCAAAGAGCGTGTTTTCCGTAACGGGCTTGCCGGATTCTACATCGCGCGAGCCGAAGCCTTTAGCATATATCACTTCGTTGCCTTTTACGATGCCGACGGCAACGCCCGGCACCTTCCAGTCCTGCCGGGCCTGTTCCACAAATTCGTCGATCTCCCGGAAAACCTGTTCCGAAGGTTGGGCAGAAAGGTGAAAGCCGGCAAGCAGCAGGGCTACCAGAATGGTTAGCATGCTCTTTCTCATGGATCTCATTTTTTGGTTGGATGTACAAGAATCATCTGGTGCGTATGCAAATTGAGCAAAGAAAATAGAAAATCGCGGGAAGAATGCCTAATAATTTAATGTAAGGTTTGAGGTTGAGGTCAAAGCCGAGGCCGGTGAGCGCCCGGGGAAAGGAATATTTTATCCATTTTCTTTGTCGGCCAGGGATAGTTCAATAAAGGGTGGGGATTGTTCAAATAAGTGTGTCTGGTTACGCTAACCCGCTGGTTTCCAGAACCCCGGAAACCAGAAACCAGAAACCAGAAACCAGAAACCCAGAACAGCCCCGGAAAGCAGCCGGTGAATTAACAGAAAAAGCGGGCAATCGCTCCGTGAAGCTACTGCCCGCTTTAGGGTTTGGCAGAATGTATCTGCGCTTTATTTTTCGGTTTTGACGTGGCGGCGTTCCTTGATGCGTGCTTTCTTTCCCACCAGTTCGCGGAGGTAGAACAATTTGGCGCGGCGGACTTTGCCCCGCTTCAGCAACTGGATCTCAGTAATGTTCGGAGAGTTGAAAGGGAAGATACGCTCTACACCAACGCCGTTGGAGAACTTCCTTACCGTGAAAGTCCTGGTAACGCCTTCGCCTTTGATCTGGATCACATCGCCGCGAAATGCCTGGATACGCTCCTTGTCTCCTTCGATGATCTTATAGTTTACAACGATATTGTCCCCGGGGCGGAACTTCGGAAACTCCTTTTTTTCGTTGAGTTGCTCGTGTACAAATTTTATCGCGTCCATCGTTTTCCGATTTGAATATTGATAGCGTCTGAAAATAGCCGTGCAAAGGTAAAATTTTTCTCTGGAAATACCTAATGTTTTCGTGAATCGTGAATCGTGAATTTGTATAATCGTTGATTCGGTATCCGGTTTCCCGAATCAACGATTATACGAATACCGAATCACGAACCAGCCCATCACCTCACCACCGTCGCCACTCCCCTGAGTTCATAAGGCTCGCCCCGGGGCCCGTTGTAAGTCACCAGCACCATATATACTCCGGCGGGCGCCTCTCTGCCGGTATTGTGCTTGCGGCCATTCCAGCCTTCAAACGGGTCGCTGGTTTCGAATACGAGCTCTCCCCACCGGTTCCAGATGGAAAGGTTGAAATTGGATGCCCCTTCCATGACTCCGTTGCCGACGTAGATATCATTCGAGCCGTCATTATTGGGGGTGAAGGCATTGGGCAGGTAGTAGCGCACCTCGGGGCGGACGTCAATGGTTTTCAGCAGCGTATCCAGGCAGCCGCTCGGATGCGTGACGATTTGCATTACCTGGTACATACCGGTGTCCGGAAAAGTGTAAACCGGGTTGGGCAAACTGGAGGTTTGGCCGGTTCCGAAATCATAAAGCCAGCGAATGGCTTCTATGGATTCGTCCAGGAAGTTGACGGTTGGCCGGATATTGCTTGGGTCCTCAGGCCGGAAGGAAAAGCCGGCAACCGGCGCCGGCAGCACCGTGATGAGGTTTTTGAAGGACGTATCGGTCTGGCAGCCGAGAGGCGAAACGATATCGACATTGACGGTAAAGGTGCCGGGGTCCTTGTATAGGTAAGTGGGGCTGATGGCCGTATCGGTGCCGCCATCGCCAAACTCCCAAAGGATATCGTACTCATCGCTGATGGGGAAGGAGAGGTTGTTGAAGAAAATACTGGCCGGTACGCAGCCGGTGAAGGCACTGGGAGATACGACGATGAGCTCCGGGATGGGATAATAGGGAAGCATCCGGGTCAGGTCGTCCTGGCAGCCGTTGATGTCGGTAACCTGGAGGTTGACGGGGAACGTTCCGGGGTCGCGGTAGATGTGCAGAGGGTTGGGTTGATCGGCTCCCTCACCGTCGCCGAAAGACCAGTTCCAGCTAACCATCTCACCGCTGCCGGTGAAGGAGGCGTCGGTGAAGGTTGTCGGCCCGGCTGTGCAGGTATCGTAATCGAAGCTGAAGTCCGCCCGGATCTCGGGATAGATCTGCACCCGGATATTGGCCGTATCGCCACAGGCCGTATTGGGGTTGAGGATCAGCTTCCCGAGGTAGGTGCCGGTATCCGGAAAAGTGATGGAAGGGCTCCATTCCGAAAAAGACTGGGGCTGCCCATCGATATCGAAAGACCAGTCCCAGAAGTCGATAAAGTCTTCCTGAAAGCTCTGATTGCGGAAATCGACGGTGTTTTCGCCACAGGAAACGACGACATATTCCTGGTCATTGACCACCTCGTCGGAGGCGATCTGGGCCACGACGGTAGGATCGCATCGGGCGACATTGAACTGAAAATCCCGGAAGACCCGGCTGAGGAGTTCTCCGTTGCGGTATTCTTCTACACAAACTCCCACCACGAATTGCCCCTGAATGGTGGGAGTCCCGGTGATCAGGCCCGTATTGGCGTCGATATCGACCGGCGGGTTGCCTCCCATGGGCGCCAGAGCAGTGTAGTTCGGCGCCAGGAAAGTTACCGGATCGTAGGGGGGAGGGCAGGCGGGGATGGGGCGTGCGCCGATGCAGGTGTTGTAGAGGTTGGGGTCGTCGGTGATCGGCCCGCCGCCTGCCAATGGGGAGCATAAGCTGTAAACCAGCTGATCGCCGTCGGGGTCGGTAGCCGAGTGGTCGAATTCCAGGGGAGAACCTGCACAGATGACCGTTGGGGGGAATTCGTTGAAAACCGGGCTGCTGTTGCACAGCTCCTGAGCCCTGGGCGTGATCTCGATGGAATAGGTGGCGCCGGTATTTTCCGGGTCAAAGATATTGGTGATGGTGATATTGCGGCAGCACCTCTGATAGGAAACGTGGTAGCTCTGGCCCGAAAGAGGCAGCGTGGCCTGAAAGCGGTATAATCCTTCCTCTACGCAAATGTCGGGAGGGATGAGGCAGGGATAGTCCGGCGCCTCCACTTCACTGACCGACAACAGGTCGGTATTGACTCGCATGAATGGCAGGCTCTGGCTTTGGTTTTGGCATCCGTTCCCTGAGCAGTTATAGATGGCGATAAATGCCGTGGGGTCAAAATCGGCGCAATCATCACAGTAGCAGTCCCGATAGACCTTCAGGGTGAATTCGTATCGCTGGTTGCCCAGGCATTCGTAAGTGATCACTCCGCCAATGATATGCCGGGCCCGGGCCGTTGTCGCAGCCAGGAGTATGCTCAAAATAAGGGTAGTTTTTTGGATTGTTTTTCTCTTCATAGCCTTGAAAATTACGAGTTGCCGGAATAAAAGGCTTTGCCTGTATCCGGTTGATATTTTCCTTCTAACGCCTCGCCGGCATCCTAGCGTATCAGGGTGGCGAAGCCTTTGATTTCTATGGGTTCTCCGCGGGGGCTGGTATAGCGGACGAGGCAAACATAGACGCCCTCCGGCGCCGGGTTGCCGGTATTGTGCTTCCGCCCGTTCCATCCTTCCAGGGGGTCGGAAGTGCTGAAGATGTTCTCCCCCCAGCGGTTCCAGATGCTCATCTCAAAACCCCGGACGCCTTCAAGATAACCTTTTCCCAGGAAGATGTCATTGACCGAGTCGTCATTGGGCGAAAATGCATTGGGTAAAAAGTAAGTCACTTTAGGTACAATATCGATTACCTGTGTGGCTGTATCCTTGCAGCCGCTGGGATGGGTGACAATTAGGGAGATCTCCTGCCTGCCGGTGTCCCGAAAAGTGTAGATAGGGTTTTGCTGGGTGGAATAGGCCACGCCTTCCAGATCCCAGAACCATTTGCCTGCACCGCTGGACCGGTCGGTAAAACGAACCTCTGAATTGAAATTGTCCAGTTCCTGAGGGGAATAGGTGAAATCGGCAACCGGAGACGGCTCAATGGTGATCAGGTCGGTGAAGGCCGTATCGGTCTGGCAGCCGATGGGAGAGGTGATGTCCAGCGTGACGGAAAAAGTGCCTTCCCGGGTGAACGTATGATCCGGGCTGATATCGGTGGCGCTTCCGCCGTCCCCGAACTCCCATTGTACGTCATAACTTTCGTCGATCGGGGTGGAGAGGTTGTTGAAAAAGATGTTGCCCGGGGCACAGCCGGTAAAGGAACTGGGAGAGACGATCAGCAGGGCCGGAACGGGAAAATAGGGGATCTCTTTGCTGACGGAATCCTGGCAGCCGTTGAAATCCGTCACTTTCAGGCGCACGAGCCGTTCGCCCGGCTCGGAATACACGTACTGTGGATCCTGGTTGCTGGACCCGTTGCCGTCGCCGAAGTCCCAGTTCCAGTTGCTGATCTCACCGGTGCCGGTGGAAGAAAGGTCACTGAACAGGACCGGCCCCGCAACGCAGGTGTCGTATTCATAATCGAAATCGGCAGAGATTTCCGGGAAGACTTTCACCCGGATGCGGGCCGTATCGCCGCAGTCGGTGCCGGGGTTGAGAATGAGTTTCCCTTCGTATTCCCCGATCCCCGGAAAGTTGACAATGGCGTTCCAGCTGTTGATGACGGTATCGCGGCCACCCAGCCCGAAAGTCCAGAACCATTCCATGATGCGCGATTGCTGGTAACTCTGGTTGAGAAAACTGATGCGGTTTTCCCCACAGGAAGTGATGAGGAATTCCTGGCCATTGATGATGTCGTCTTCCCGGATATCGGCCACGACGGTAGGGTCACAGTTGGTGACGTTGAACTGAAAATCCCGCCGCACAATGCTCAGCAACTGGCCGTTGCGGTATTCCTTCACACATACCCCCACCACGAACTGCCCCTGTGCGTTGGGGGTGCCGGTGATCAGGCCCGTATTGACGTCAATGTTGATGTCGGCGTCGATGCCCAGCGGGTCGAGGGCGCTGTAAAAGGGGGCAACAAAGGTTACCGGGTCATAGGGAGGGGGCGCATCCGGGTTGGGAGCGACTCCATTGAAAGAGGTCGGCTGGTCGAAGTTCAGGCCGCCCCCGAGGAAAGGCGAGCAAAATTCATAGACGAGCTGGTCGCCTTCGGCGTCACTGGCGGAATGGTCGTATTCGAAAGGTTCGTTCGCACACAAAATGATAGGGGGGAACCCGTTGTAGGTGGGGCTGTTGTTGCACACGCTCTGGGCTTCCGGGGTCAGCTCCATAAAATAGGTGGCTCCGGAGCTTTCCGGCGCTACGATATTGGTAATGGTGTTATTGCGGCAGCAGCGTTGATAAACGATGAAATAACTTTGATCGGAAACCGGGAGGTCAACCACCGGAAAAGTATAGACGCCTCTTTGTACGCATACGTTGTTCGGAATGATCACGCAGGGGTTGCCCGGGTCGGGGTCAATGAATTCTACCTGGGGGAAGCCGGCCTGGAACCTCATGAAGTCTCCTGAAAGGCCCGTACGATAAATGGTAATGGTGGCCGGGTAGGGAGCATTGGGAGAATCAAAAGGGGCTCCTCCGCCCTGGCAGTCCCGGTAGATGTTCATGTAAAACTGATAGGAACGGCTGCCTGAGTTGGGGTCTCCGTTCGTCCATCCCAGGCATTCGTAGGTGATCTCCCCTCCAATGATATGGGCTGCCTGCAGGGAAAGCGCAGACAGCAGTATCCCCATAGTGATGATAGTGCGTATAAAAAAGCTCAAGGGTGTCGTTTTTAGAAATTTACCGGCTTCCCGGACAATAGAAAGCCCATTTTTCAGTTGTAATGATTGTGTTGCCACAATAATACGGTCAAGATAAATATTGTTTTGCAATCCTTGGCCTTTTGATTTTATATTTTGGCGGTTGGTAAGTTTTGTGACAGAACCCCTGCCAGCCGGGCTTCATAATCCCGCTAAAAGTCCTCAGAAATACAAACTTACGTCCCAAAACTGCTCATAGCCTTTATCCTTAACTGACTCAGAATTGTATCATTGGTTGTAAAATGGTATTAACCCAATGCGTATGACTACCTCTACAAATGGAAGGGCTATTATGGTTCAGAACTACGATCTCGAAAGCGCCCTGGAAACGCTCCTTACAGGAGGCCTCATTCTCTACCCGACGGATACCGTCTGGAGTATTGGCTGCAATGCCACCAACCCCCGGGCCGTCGGCCGCCTGCGCCAGCTCAAACGCACAGATGACGCGCTTGGTTTGGAAATCCTCGTCAATTCCATCGATATGCTGCGGCGATACATCGTTCACCTTCACCCCCGGATCGAAACCCTCCTTACCTATCACCTCCGCCCCCTGACCGTGCTCTACGAACAGGGGCGCAACCTGCCCAACAGCATCCTGTCTGAAGACGGCCAGGTGGCCATCCGCCTGGTGCAGGACGAATACTGCCGCGAACTGATCGGCCGCCTTGGCAAACCCCTGGTGGCTACCGCCGCCGACCTCCGGCAGGGCTATTACCCCGACAATTTCGGCGCCATTAGCTCTGACGTGATCGAGCGGGTGGATTACGTATCCCGGCACCGCCGTAGCGAAAAGGAGCGGTCCCGGCCCTCGGTGGTGGCGCAGCTGTCGGTTAAGGATGAACTGGAGTTTCTGCGGGAGTGAGAAGCTCCCATCCCGCCCCTAAGCCTCATACAGCAGCCCCAGCACCCTCTCCGGAGTCATAGGAGCATGATAAAGCCGGGCAGCTCCCGGATTGAAGGCGAGGATGGCGTCGTACAGGGCAAAATAAGCGCCGATGCCGTACATCAAAGGGGGCTCGCCGGTGGTTTTGCTCTTGTAAATGGCGTGTTCTGACCCTTCCGAGCCCAGGAAGCGCACGCTCACCTCCCGGGGCACTGCATAGATATCCGGGATCTTGTAATTGGACAGGGTTTGAGACAAAAGCCGGCCTTCCGGCGTATGCTGCAGGTGTTCCATAGTCATCCAGCCGATGCCCTGCACCAGGCCGCCTTCCACCTGGCCCAGGTCAACCCCGGCGTTCATGCTGCTGCCGAAGTCGTGGACGATGTGTACCGCATCGAAGGCGTAGGTGCCCCGCAGGCAGTCCACCGTGCAGAGCAGGGCGGCGGCGCCAAAGACGTGGTAAGCAAAGGGGTGCCCTTTTTCTTTCTGCTTGTCGAAATGGATCTCCGGGGTGGCGTAGTGGCCCTTGGCGCTCAGGTTGATGCGGCGGGTGAAGGCCAGTTGCACCAGTTCCCGCCAGGACATATCCAGCTGGCTGTCGTTTGCGAAAACGACATTGTTCCGGAGCTGCAACCCAGCTATTTCCTCCAACCCCATTTCCTCCCGAAGTATGGCAAAAAGGCGTTCCCGGATCTGCCCGCAGGCATCCTGCAGGGCCTTGCCGTTAAGGTCGGAAGTGGCGCTGGCCGCCGAGGGGGAAGTGTTGGCCACGCGGGTGGTATTGGTCGTTTCTATCCTCACCTGATCCAGCCTCAGGCCGAACTCCCGGGCGGCCACCTGCATCAGCTTGGTGCTGGCGCCCTGCCCCATTTCCACTGCCCCGGTGCTGAATCCGACGCTGCCGTCGCTGTAAACGTGCACCAGAGCGCGGGCGTGGTTCATCATGGTATTGGTAAAGGAGATGCCGAAACAAACGGGCATAAGGTGCATGCCCTTTTTGCTGAGGCGGTGGGCGGCATTGTACTCCCGGATCTCTGCCCGCAGTTGATGGAGATTGTTCCTTTCGATGTTCTCCATCCAGCAATGGCGGGCTTCGCTGTCCTTAATCACCTGGCCATAGGGAAACTCCTGGCCATCCTCAAACAGGTTCTTCTGCTGGATATCCAGGGGGGCCACCCCAAGCTCGCGGGCAGCATGGTGAATGGCCGCCTCGATGACGAACATGCCCTGCGGCCCGCCGAACCCGCGGAAGGCCGTGCTGGGAGCGATGTTCGTCCGGCAGCAGTGGGCCGTCAGCCGGGCGTTGGGCACGTAGTAGCTGTTGGTGGCGTGGAAAAGGGTGCGTTCCAGTACGGCAGGGGAGAGGTCGGCCGCGGCGCCTCCGTTCTGGTAGAAAGTGGCCTCGTAGGCGATGATCTTCAGGTTTTCATCCAGCCCGATGCGGTAGTCGCTGTCGTAAGCGTGGCGCTTGCCGGTCATCAGGAGGTCTTCGTGGCGGCTGAGGATGTACTTCACCGGCTTTTTCAACACGTGGGCCGCCAGCGCTACCATAGCCGCCCAGGGGGAAGCCTGGTCTTCCTTGCCGCCGAAGCCCCCGCCAAGGCGGGTGACATCCACTTCAACCTGGTTCATCGACAGGCCCAGCACCCGTGCTGCCGCCCGCTGCACCTGGGTGGGCCCCTGGGTGGAGCTGTGAATGAATACCTTGCCTTCCCGGGGAACGGCATAAGCCCCCTGGGGCTCCAGATAAACGTGCTCCTGGCCACCGGTATGGGCGGCGCCTTCAAAAATGTACCTGCACCGGCTGAAAGCGGCGGCCACATCGCCCATCTCGAACTTCCGGGAGCCGTGCAGCAACTGCCCCTGCCGGTAGGCCTCCCGCGGCTCCGTGACGGCGGGCAACTCTTCGATCTCCACCCGGATCAGTTTCCGGGCCTTTTCGGCGGCTTCCGGGCTGACCGCCACGATGAGGGCGATGGGCTGGCCGATGTAATGCACTTCCTCTTCCGCCAGCAGGGGTTCATCTTGTACGATGTTGCCGATCTGGTTCTCGCCGGGGATGTCCCGGAAGGTGAATATCCGGGCCACTCCTTCCACCTGTTCCGCCTCTTCCACCTCAAGCCTGAGGATGCGGCCGTGCGCCACGGGAGAATAGAACACCCGGGCGTAAAGAGTGCCGGCGTACTCCGGGAGGTCGTCCACGTAAATGGACTGGCCGCGGACGTGGTTGGCGGCGTCGAGGTGGCCGGAGAAGGAGCGGGGCAGGGGTTGAGCCGTTTTTTTGTTCATGATCTGCTGATAGTCTGTCAAGTACAAAAGTTCATAATAGAGAGAGTATTGCCACAAATGCCAAGTTAGAGAATAATTAAGTGCCGATCAATAAGACGGGCTTTGATGTTCGGGGCTGAAACCAGTCATTGCTGATAAATATCATTGAAAAAGAGGAAAGTATTTATTAAAATTATTTTGCTCGCAAATTACTTCTGTGGACAGTGAGTTTATGTCGTGAAGTAATATTTTTTAAGTACATGGACAACATGTAGTGAGACACAAAGTGCCATCTAAGGCGCTGGTATTCAATCATTCAGTCATTCATTAATTCAGTCCATGTACTTACCCCATAAAACCCAAACCAAAATGCTGGCGAAACTACAACTCTCAGATTTGCAGGCGGCCATTTTCTGGAACAGCGCCATCATCCTTGCCGTTGTTTTTGCTCTTTTTATCCAGTGGAAAGAAATGAAGCGGCTCCGGCTGAGCCTGCTGCTCGGCTTTGTCGTAATTGCGGCAGTCAATACTGCCCTGGTCATCGGCTCCCGGCTGGGAGCAATTGATATGGCCGGTTGGCAAGGTCTTTTCCACGGTGGGGTGCTGCCCCATTCGTCGGGTAAGACCATTCTTGGCGGCATCTTGCTGGCCCTGCCGGTATATCTGTTATTCAAAAAATACTGGCGGCTTCCCGGTTCCCTGGCCGATGTCATTTTCATTGCGTTACCTCTGGCAGCGGCCGTAGGGCGCCTGGGTTGTGTGGCGGCGGGGTGCTGTCATGGTGTGATTACGGACAGTTGGTTGTCCTGGAGTTACGGGCCGGGGATGCCGGCTTACGAATGGCAGATGGAACAAGGCCTGATCCCTGAGGGTGCCGCAGCCTCCTTGCCGGTCTATCCCGTCCAGGCCTTTTTTGTTGTTTCCACGCTTCTGATCTTTATTTTTTTGTGGCGTATCCGCCGGAAGCTGAAGGCGCCGGGAAGCCTGGCCCTTTTGGTGGTTGGAGCCATCCTGCTGAATCGCGCCGGCATGGAGTTCTTCCGGGAGGCTACGACGAACCGGGGAATATTGGGCTTCATGGCAGGCGGGTTGAAAATTGGCCAGTGGATCTGTCTGCTGAGCGGTGGAGTGGCCCTTGGCCTCTTCTGGAGAAATGAGCGCAGAACCGTAATTCCGAAAAACAGCTCCAAGCGTGTTTCCCCTTTGGTTATTGCCGGCGCTTTGTTTACCCTGGCAGCCTTCATTCTCCTCTTCCACCATCTGTTAAGCTTTGAGGAAAAGGTAGTACTTACCCTTTCGTATTGCCCGGCTATGGCGGCCGTTATCCGTCGGGTATGGGTGGGTTGGGCGCTGATGCCTCAGCGGTTGGCCACGGTTTCCCTGTTATCGCTTACCGCAGCCATAGTGGTGGCTGTTCCAACGGATACTATTCCGCGTATAGTTAAAGGAGATCATTGGATCGATATCGGAGTGGGGGGCGTTACCGGCAGTTATCAGGAAGTTTCACGGAATTGCGATGGTAGAATTATTGATACAGAAAAAATAAAACTCACTTCTGCCGGTTTTGACGCGTCCTATAATTACCAACTCTCCGATAAAGAGAATGTGGGGGCGGGCGTTCACGGTTCTTTCGGGGAAGTAAAATCCGAGGATCCTCTGAGTGAGAACAATTTCAATTATCGGGCTTTGGGCCCTTATCTTTTCTTTAATGGCAAGGGCCTGGGCTTTAGAGGGGGCCCATTATTTGTTAATTATGGCGGCCGGCCGGTGGATAACGGACAACAATACTTCGGCCCATCAACACAAACCATTTTTTCCGCTTATCTCCGGGTGGGCAACCGCGCAAAATATTTCGTCGATGCGGGATATTATGATTTTCCCTTTGCCCATTTTTCTCCGGAACCGGTGTTTTCCTTTGGCCTGTTTAACTGGGGGTTCGAGGATATAAGCGGGGGAAGGACGCTGCGGCTGGCTTTAGCATCTATTAAGGATGAGCTTGGGTTTGTCGCCTCCGGAAGGGGGGCACTCGGAAAAACCAACCTATTTTTGGAAGGTAGCGTGTATGTTCAAAAGGAGGTGATGGTAGGAGCCGGTTTGAGATATAGATGGATAGTGCGATGATACCTCCCGGAGCGATTCCTGTGCCTGTTTATTTCATCAATTTCAAAATATCGATCATCTCCATCTCCGGCGCAGCTTTCTGAAAATGCGCCAGCACCAGCTGCCGCAGCAGCATGCGCTTGTATTCGGCCGTACCCCGGGCGTCGCTTATGGGAGCGATCTCCTCCTGCATGACGGCCACCGCTTTTTTCAGGTTGGCCTCGCTCAGTTCCTTGCCCCGCAGAAAGCTGACGGTTTGGTGCAGGTACATGGGTATGGGCCCCACGCCGCCGGCGGAGAGGTGCAGGGTTCGAATGATGTTGTTTTCATCGATGGCTATCGCAGCAGCAGTATTTACCGAGGCAATATCCAGGTTGCGGCGGGTGCTCACTTTTTCAAAGCTGAAACACACTTCTTTTTGGGGGATTTCGAATTCGACGGCCGCCAGGTATTCTTCCGGCTTCCTGTCCATTTTTTTGTAATCCAGGTAGAACTCCTTCAGGGGCAGCGTTCGTTCTCCCGCCGGGCCCCGCAGGCGAATATGGCTGTCCAGGGCCAGGAAAAGGATAGTAAAATCGCCGATAGGAGAGGCATTGATCAGGTTGCCCCCTACGGTGGACATATTCCGGATAGGAGAGGAGGAGAGGAGGTGGAAAAAGCCGTCATCGGGATTGAGGACAGATTGAAAGACTGTCGATTGTTCCAGTTCCGTGGCTGTAGTGGCGGCGCCGATGATGCAGCGGCCCCCTTCTTCGCGGACTCCTCTCAGTGCCGGTAGTTCGGACACGGGCTGAACCGGGCTGTGGGCCACTTTTTCGGGCGCCTGTACAAGCAGGTCGGTCCCGCCGCCCAGAAAAACGGGAAACTGGCCGGCTTGGGAGGCCTCCGGCGGTTTGTTTATGGCCTGCAGTTTTTCGGGCATAGTACTGAAATAGGAGGGCAGGTAGCCTTCGCGGATGAGCATTTCCAGCCCGTAATTTTCTTTCGGCAGCTCCTCGGCGATGCGCTGCACCGCCCGCTCGATGGATTTATAGCCGGTGCAGCGGCAGATGTTGCCGTCGATGGCCCTGAGGAGTTGTTCGTAGCCGGGCCGGTGATCAGTAAGCAGGGCGCCGGACAGGGAGACGACGAAGCCAGGAGTACAGAACCCGCATTGGCTGCCGTGGCAATCCACTATGGCCTGCTGAACCGGGGTGAGTTCCGAAAGGTTGATCCCTTCGATGGTGACGATGTGCCGGCCCTGCGCATTGGCCAGCGGCATGATACAGGAGCACATATTCTGATATTTCACCCGCCCATCCTGCAGGCTGCCCACCAAGACAGCACAGGCGGCGCATTCTCCTTCTTTGCAGACGAGCTTCGTCCCCGTCAGCCCCTGTTCCCGGCGGATGAGATCGAGCAGGGCGCTGCCGGGAGAGGCGGCGGTGCGGATCTTTTGGTTGTTCAGATAAAATTCTACCATGGGAAAAAGTTGGATAACAATTTACTTACTTTTTCGGTCAACAGCAAAATCTTAAGGGTTAGCCAGGATCAAACCATTAGGCCATTTTGGTTGTACTCTTATCCAGGGCCGAATTTAGTTGGCCGTTTAAAGTGTGAGTGTATCAAAGTGTAAAAGAAGAGGCTTGCCAGCCATTTACACCTTTACACTTTTCCACATTTACACAATCCAAAATGTGTCCAGTACTATGTCAGGGCACCCCATAAACACCCTTGAACCATGAACCGAAAAGATTTTATCAAAATAATAGGAGGATTAACCGCCATGTCAACTCTGGGAGCATTCAATACGTTTACACGCAACCTGAAAGAAAGGGACAAAAAGATGCCGGTGCTGTTTGTGGGCCACGGCTCACCCATGAACGGCATTGAAGACAACGAATTCAGCCGCCGCTGGGCGCAGCTGGGGCGGGAGATCCCGCAGCCGGAAGCCGTGCTCTGCATCTCGGCTCACTGGCTGACCCGGGGCACGCACATCACCGCCATGCCGCAGCCGAAGACCATCCACGATTTCGGAGGATTTCCGCAGGAACTTTTCGAGGTACAATATCCGGCGCCCGGCAACCCACAGCTGGCGAAGGAAACCGCCGCTCTGATACAGCAGACACAGGTGGGCCTCGACCACGACTGGGGGCTGGACCACGGCTGCTGGTCGGTCGTCCGGCAGATGTACCCGGAAGCCGATATCCCGGTCCTGCAGCTGAGCATTGATTACCACAAGCCGCCTGCCTATCATTACAAGCTGGCGCAGGAGCTGCAAAGCCTGCGGCGCAAAGGCGTCCTCATCATGGGCAGCGGCAACATGGTGCACAACCTCCGGATGGTGGACTGGCAGAAAATGGATGAGCCGGATTACGGCTACGGCTGGGCCCAGGAGATCAACGAAACCTTCAAGAAGCACATATTGTCAAAATCCCATCAGCCTCTGATCGACTACACCGGCCTGGGGCAGGCCGCCAAACTGGCCATCCCTACGCCCGACCATTACTACCCCCTTCTCTATGCTCTGGCCCTGCAGGATGATAAAGAGGAGGTGGAGTTCTTTAACGACCGCTACGTAGCGGGGTCGCTGAGCATGACCTCGGTGAGGATCGGGAAGGGGTAATACATGACTCATGCGTATCAGGGGCTAAATTGCCTCAAAGCAACAGGATGTTGATGTGTGGCTCCCAGCGGGGTTTGCGCCGGGGGTATAGCGCTTCACCGGCAAGCCGTCTTCCCGGATATCGTACCTGAAATTGTACTGCAGGCCTGATCCGTTACTTTGAAAAAGGTAACGTGCCGGAAGGTGGTGTTGTGATGTGACACCCGGCATGATGAGGATTATGGGGAAAGGGTGGAAGTGCGGTAAAAAATGGATTTTTCCTCCTGCATTCTTACCTTTGCAACAGAACAATTGGCTATGAAAATTCTAATGACATTTTTTCTGTTTGTTGGGTTGCTCGGCATACTGGGGCTTTCCTCCTCTTCCGTGGATGATGGCCGGGATGACGCCGCGCAACGGATCGCTCAAATGTATGAGGAAAATTTTCGCCTGTTTCAGGGTGAAACCAACAAGCTGGCGGAGATGGCCCAGGGGCCGTTCGATTTGTCCGCACTTCGGGAACAGCTGGCCAAAACCCGTTACGCCTTCAAGCGGGTCGAATATCTGTTCGACTACTTCAAAACGGAGTACAATTACCTGTACATCAACGGGGCGCCGCTGCCTAAGATCAACAAAGAAGATGTGAACGGGCCGATAGTCCCTCCCAACGGCCTGCAGGCCCTGGACGAACTGGTTTTCAGCGAGGAGGCGGAGACGGAGCGTGAAAAGATCGCGGCGCTGGCCACCAGCCTGAAGGAGAGGGTGGATTTCATCGTAAGGATACACCTGCCGCTCAGCCTGTCGGACACCCAGGTTATGGAAGCCCTCCGATCGGGCATCGTACGGGTGTTTGCGCTGGGGGTCACCGGTTTTGATACGCCAGGCTCAGGCAACGGCATCGAAGAGGCCCAGGCCAGTATCGCAGCCATGGAGCAGGCTTTTATTCTGTTTATAGGGCACGTCAAAGACGGGGCTCAGGAGGAATTCGGAGCGGCCAGAAAGCTCTTCCGGAAAGCATTTTACACCCTCGGCGCCAACAAGGACTTCGACACTTTCGACCGGATGGCCTTCCTGAAGGAGGCCGTCAACCCTCTCTACGGGAAATTGCTCGATTTTCAGATACAGAACGGCATAGATACCGGCCAGGTTAAGTACCAGGCACAGAACTTCCACGCGAGAAACCTGTTCGAAGAGAATTTTCTCAGCCGCAAGTTCTACACCCAGCTTTCCTATATTCCCCTGGAAACTCCGGCTGCCATCGAACTGGGCAAAAAGCTGTTCTACGACCCCATTCTCTCCGGCAATGGGGAGATGTCCTGCGCCACCTGCCACGACCCCAACCGGGCCTTTACCGACGGGTTGCCCAAAAGCCGGTCCCACATACCCGGCAAGTTTACCCGCCGCAATTCTCCGACACTCATTGACGCTACCTTTTCCTCCCGCTTTTTCTGGGATATGCGCGAAATCACTCTGGAGCGGCAGGTGGCCCACGTCGTCCATGATACACTCGAATTCAACACCGATTTCTACCAGATCGCCGAACGGCTGCAGCAGGACAGCGCCTATGAGCGAATGTTCCGGGAAGTATATGGCGAAATAGGGGGTCAATACATTTACAGCCGTTCCATCGGCAACGCCCTGGCGGCTTATGTCAATACGCTGGCTTCTTTCAACAGCGAATTTGACCGGTACGTCCGCAATGAATCCGCCAGCTACCCGCCGGCGGCCATCCGCGGGTTCAACCTTTTTATGGGAAAGGCCGCCTGCGGCACCTGTCACTTCGTCCCGGTGTTTAATGGCCTGGCGCCTCCGTTCTACACTGAAACCGACTCGGAAGTGCTGGGCCTCACCCTGGGGCTGGATACCCTGCACCCCCGCCCGGACCCCGACCCCGGAAGGGCGGAAAACGGCATTCCCAAGGATGCCCGCCCCCATTACCTGCAATCCTTCAAGACCGTTTCCGTCCGCAACGCCGCTCTGACGGCGCCCTACATGCACAACGGCCTGTTCAACACCCTGGAAGAGGTGATGGAGTTCTACGATCGCGGCGGCGGAGCCGGCATGGGCCTGGATATCCCCAACCAGACTCTGCCCTCCGAACCCCTGAACCTGACGGAACGGGAAAAAGCCGACATCATTACCTTTATGCAAACCCTGACAGATACCTCCGGGCTGACGGTGGAGAGGGTGGTGCCGGAGGGGGGGTGAGTAGGGATGGAGGGGGAAATTGTTAGATTGTTAGATTGTTGTCAGGTTGGGGGCTGTTGGATTGTTAAATTGTTGGATTGTTAGATTGTTTGACCGCAGCATTGGAGCAACCAGAAACCAGAAACCCAGCAACCAGCAACCAGCAACCAGCAACCAGAAACCCAACCAACCACTAAAAACCACCACCCATGCCATACGCCATACGCATTCACAAACCCGGTGGGCCGGAAGTACTGCAATACGAATCCATCCAGGCGCCGGCCCCCGGACCGGGGGAAGTACTGATCCGCCACACTGCCATCGGGCTGAATTTTGTCGATACCTATTTTCGCACCGGCCTGTACGCCTGGCCCCATAAAGGGCCTCTGATCGTTGGCGCTGAAGGCGCCGGGGAGGTCCTCGAAACCGGAGAGGGCGTGGAAGGCCTGGAGGCCGGCAGCCGCGTGGCCTACACCCTGCCCACCGGCGCCTATGCAGAGCAACGCATCGTGCCGGCCAGCCGCCTGGTAAAGATCCCGGACGGTGTTTCGGACGAGGTGGCGGCCGCCTCCATGGTAAAAGGCCTGACCGCCCATTACCTGTTGCACCGCACCTTTGCCGTACAGCCCGGGCATACCGTCCTGATCCACGCTGCCGCCGGCGGGGTGGGCTCCATCGCCGGACAGTGGGCATCGGCCCTCGGCGCCACGCTGATCGGCACAGCCGGCTCGGATGAGAAAGTGGCCCTGGCCAACGCCAACGGCTACCACCATGTCATCAACTACCGGAAGGAGAACTTTGTGGAGCGCGTCAAAGAGATCACCGATGGCAAAGGCGTCGATGTCGTCTATGATTCGGTGGGGCAGGACACCTATCCCGGCTCGCTGGACTGCCTGAAGCGCCTGGGGATGTGGGTGTGCTTCGGCCAGTCATCCGGCGTGATCCGGAATTTCGAACTTGGGCACCTGGCGCAGAAAGGCTCGCTCTTCACCACTCGCCCCACGCTGTTCAACTACATCGCCACCCGGGAGGAACTGGAATCCGGAGCCAAAGCTCTGTTCGGCGCCATAAAAGAAGGCGCCATCAAAGTGCCGGTCAATCAGCGGTTCGCCCTGAAGGATGCCGCCGAAGCCCACCGGCAACTGGAGGGGCGGAAGACGACGGGGGCTTCGGTGTTGGTGCCGTGAGATTGGCTTTGGAGTTGCCACTTTGGGAGCGTACTAAGGCGTTTTTAACTACGTGGCAGTTTGGGCACCTGCCCATCCATGGTTGTTTCCGTAGCAGTCGTTTTCATGTAAAAGAATTTGAACTTCTTGGAATACATTGTTACTTTTATCAGGCGTTCTCATATCTCGCCTAACAAAAAGAACAATGGACAAAAAGGAATCTTCATTTCTATCCGTCATGGGCCGGCACCATTTCGAGGTGGAGCAGGCTGGCGGAAGCCTCGTCATAAAAAAAGGCAAGGCAGGCAACTCTTCCGTATGGGCCTATCTGATCTTTTCCGCCATCGCAGTGGCCGTAGGGCTGGCTCTGATACTCTTTGTTTCAACCAAGATAGGAGCTTTGGTTATCGGGCTGTCGGCGCCCCTATTGTTTCAGGCGGCCAATCTGAAACAGCGGGAAAAAGATGCGGAAACAAAGTCCGTTGAGATCAATGAAAAAGAAATCGCCCTGAAAGAAGGGTTCAGGGTGTTCAGGGTGGAAAGAGAAAAGATCCAGAGCCTGGATATCCGGGTCAGCGAAGAGGGCAAGCTTCTGGCGGGTTGCATTTACCTGATCGCCGATGGCCGGCACCCCCAGGAATTCCTGGAAATATTTGGTGACGACAGGGAATTTTTAGAGGATGACCTGCAGGCCATAGCTGATTACGTCGCGGAATTCATTTCAGATTAGGGCCGTAGAGAAGTGGGCCGTCTCGGTATGTATTCTTTGTCTTGGATCAGCAGGCTTCGTGGTCGGTAGCTATCCAATTTCTCTAAAGTTATGTTTTAAGGCCTGTTTTAAGGTTAAATGGAGGCCAGCCTGTCTATTTGGGGTAAATGATTGAATAAAAACATAGCTTGGGGATTTTGGAAAAATGATACAGATGGGATATTTTTATAAGGTTATTTTTAATTGTAATCCCCTACACATTAAAGCAGTTTATCGAAATACAATGGCTTTAGAAATCAGGTGAAAATGAATTTTTTCCTGATGAACCTTTAAAATGGGGTCATTATGTACCGTATCAGCTTTTTTACCCGAATAGCCAACAACCGGATGCGGCTAATTCTGACAGTTTTATTAATTGAACTACTAATCAGTTGTGGCGCTGTCACCTGGGATACGATAAGATTGAGCCCTTCAATAGAACAGGAAGCCAGGTCATTGAAACCGTCCGAACAAGAAGCCTTGGTTTATGTCATCCGGGAAGGAAAATTTTATGGAAAAGGGGTATTGACAGGCATTGACTTTAATAATCACCATTTAGCGTTACAGGGTGATAATTCCTTTTCCTATTTTAGGTTTAAGCCCGGAACTTACACTATGAATGTCAATGCTGTTTCCGCAATACACCAAAACTGGTTTTCGGCCCCCAATAGCGGAGGCTTTGCCATTAATTCCTGGAACTATAAAGCGCATGAAGAAGTGGTCCAATGGGCCGATTCTCTAAGCATAATAAAAGCAATTGAACACGGCCCTTTTTTCGGCACTCTGGATTTTTCAGTTGAAAAAGGTAAAACTTATTACTTTAAATATAATTTCAAGGAAGCTATTTCTATTCAACCTGTTACAGAGGTTGTTGGCCGACAAATGGTAACGGCCGGCAAACTGAGCAAAACAACTTTTGAAATGTCCTGTCCTTCCTTAAAGAATAACTTTAAATCGTGCAAACTTAAGGCAATCGAAGGCGTGAGGTTATTAGAACCAATTCATAAAAAAACAGGAAAAAACCTGTAGCCGACTTCCTGCAACAACCCAAACAAACCCTCACCGCCCCACCAAAACCACCGTAGGCTCCACCGGGTACCGCCCGAACTCCGCCCCGTAAATGGCCAGCCCGCCCGGCAGCCCTTCCTCTACCGTCAGCCGCAGGAGGAGCTCGCCGGTTTTTGCCGCCTGCTGAAGGGCATCTGCCGGGATGTTGGCTCGCAGGAGGTAGCCGTAAGAGCCCGCCTCCCGAAGTTTGCGGTCCTTCAGCTGGGCGTGCCAGGAAAGGATGCCGCGGTGGTCGGCCGGGTCGTCGGGCAGCTCAAAGCGGCCGGCGGGGTAGCCGTTGGCGGTGATGCGAACGGCGGAAGGATAGGGCGTCTCGTCGGTCATGGGGTAGGCGTTGGGGTTGCGGCTGGGGTCGAAAGTGCCCTCGCCGCGCATGTAGTCGCCCGCCAGGGCTGTCTTGTCGTCGCGGTCCTTGCCGAAAAGCTGCTTGGCGGAAGCTTCGACGAGGAAGCCGGCAGATTCAACGGCTTCAGGTTGCAGACCTTCCGGCCAGGGGAAGCGGTACTCGAAAAAGCCGTAGCCGGCGCCGTTCACCTTTTTGCCGTCCAGGACCTCCCATTGTTTTATACTCCATTTTGCTTTTGAGAAATCGCCGGCTTTGGTGCGGAGCAGGCGGGCGCGGCGGCCGTTGTCCAGAATGGCCTGGCTGAGGGCATTTCCTTCCACAATGAAAGTGGTGAAATTGCGGTGGTGCACCTTTCCGGTGGCGTCCTCCAGAGATAGCGCCAGGACGCTAACGGCGGGCTTGCCGGGCATTTTCACCACGGCCGGCCGGACCGGGCCCTGCATCCAGGGGTGGTAGGGGATCCGGAAGCTTTCCTCGGAGTAGGTTTCCTTTCGGCCGAGGAAGTCCCATCCGTAGAGCTTTGCCCGCAGGAGGAGTGAATCGCCCAAATCGGCAGCGCGGGTGAAAAAGGAGGCGAAAAGGGGCACTTCCACCTGCTCGCCTGTCCGGGCGCTACGGCTGAGATCTCCGCCGGTGGAGATGTACATCGGGCTGTGGAGGTCGCGGAGGGACATGCCGGGCACAAGTTCGCCCAGGCCTGTTTCCTTTTCTGACCGGTCATAACGCCAGTAACCGTTCCATTCGTTGACCACATCGTGATGCTCGGTATAGAGCCAGCCGGCAATGCGGGGGTGGCGCCGGAAGGCGTTGATGGCGCGGTGGTAGTCCCAGCTCCAGTCCACGTCGCCGGTACTGCCTTCGTAGCCCCAGACGTTGCCGAATTCCGAGTTGATGTTGGGTTGTTCGCCCTGCCGGTACCCCTCCTCAAAATTCCAGGAGGAACCGGGGTAGGTGGCGGTATCCATCTGCGCCAGGGTTTTCTCCCATTCCCAGCCGGGCAGGTAGGAGTGCCAGCTGTTGAGATCCGTCATGGTGTGGCCGATGCCGCAGCAGGGGGAGTTGTCCTCTACCAGGCGCGTGGGGTCCAGCGTTTTGGCCAGGGCTACCATCTGTTCCACCCATTTTTTGGTTTCCGGCAGGTAGCGGCGCTCGTTCTTCTCCTTATTGGTGGTGGTAAACAGCCCCCAGGTTTCGTTGAAGGTTACCCAGGAGAAGATGGAGGGGTGGTTATAATCGCGCCGGATCATGCCGCGCAGGGCGTATTCCGATTCCTGGCGCATCTCCGCATCGGGTTCTCCCCAGGAGTTGGGCACGTCGGCCATGATGAGCACGCCCAGGCGGTCGGCCCAGTACAGCTTGCGGGGCTGCCCCACCTTGACGTGGATGCGCAGGCCGTTGAGCCCGATCTGCCGGGCGCGCAGCACCTCATCGCGGATGAACTCATCGGTGGGAAAGGTATAGAAGCCCTCGGGGTGGTAGGCCTGGTCGAGCGCCAGCTGCAGATAAACCGGCCGGCCGTTGAGGGATACGTAGCGGAAATCCGTACCGGGCAGAGTTGTAACGCTGATCTCCCGCATGCCGAAGTAGGTTTTTACCTGGTCGGCGGTGTTCTCATCACTCCCCAACTGAGCTTGCACCTGATACAGATGAGGATCTTCCAGCGACCACAACCGGGCGGTGGGGATGGAAACGTCGAAGGAATACTGTTTTTCCCCTGCGGGAATGGTTTTTTCTACTGTAATGAACTTCCCATCGTCCCCGCTGACGGACACCTCAAGCGGAAGGTTTTGTGTCGCCGGGGCGGGCAGGGTTGCCGCGAAGGTGGCTTTCTCTTCTTTAATATCCGGTGAAATGTGGAGGGATTCCAGGTACTGCTCCCCCCGGGCCTCCAGGTAAACGGTTTGCCAGATGCCGCGCGCCTTGCCGTAGCCCTGCTTGCCCTCGAGCTTGAAGGGGTGCGGGCTGTCATCCACCCGGATGGCCAGCTGCTGTGGTTTTCCGGGGCTCAAATGGGGCGTCAATTCCAGCGAAAAGGGCGTATAGCCACCCTGGTGCTCCCCGATCTTTTTTCCATTGATCCAGGCGGTAGTGTGCCAGTCGGCCGCGCCGATGACGAGAAAGATGCGGCGGCCCGCCCATTCTTCCGGGATGGTGATTTCCCGCCGGTACCAGCCGATGTCCGCCGAGTCGGCCAGCCCGCTGAGGGGCGCCGCCCAGGAAAAGGGAACTTGAATGGTGAGGGGGAATTCAGTCTTGCCGTTCTGCCAGTTTTGCTCCAGCCCTTTATTTTCCGGGTCGAAGCGGAAAGCCCAGGGGCCGTTGAGGTTGATCCACTGCGGCCGCTCCCAGTCGGGGCGCGGGTGCTCGGGAAGGGGCTGGGCGCAAAGGGTGGAAAGCAGAAGGAAGAAGGCCGGGATAACGATGATTGGGGGGCGCATGGCAGTTTTTTGGAGGGCAAGGTACGAAATCCGACAGGCGGAAAAAAGCAACCTCCAAACAAGCCCTTATTCCTCTTCCCTGTTATTTTTGCTCAGGGCCCAGGCGGTGAGGCCGGCAATAGCGGCAATACCGCCCACGAAGATGCCCAGGTTAATGTTGCGCTGTACTCTTTTGGCCCGGGAAAGGTAGGAGGACCCTACTCCCTTTTCGGCAATCAGATCTTCGACCTTCCGGATGCGGGATTCTAATTCTGCTTTGGCTTTTTCTTTGATATCCATAGTTCGTTTTGATTACAGGTTATAAAATTGAAACAGCCGGAGAATGGTGCTTGTTCGCCCTGGCCTTATCGTCCAACAGTGCAGGCCGGCAGATTTTTTGCGATTAATTTGGAGTTTGCGGCCGGCATTGTTAGCTTTATAGAGTTCCAACGCGTTTAAAACTGAAGACATGAAGAAGATTGTAGCCCTCCTTTTGCCCTGCCTGCTGCTCCCTTTGCTGGCCACGGCCCAGCCGGAAAGCCCGGAAAAGACAAAAGCTCTCCCGAAGAACACCATTATGGTAACCCCGCTGATGGGCCTGATTGATGACAGCAAACCGGCCATTTACTACAAGCGGCTGCTGCACGCCGATTCGGAAAACTACTATAATCTGCGGGTGGGAACGGGCCTGTTCTCCTCCATCGCCAACAAATATTCGGCCGGCTTAGAATACAAAACCAGCTCTCATAACCTGATGCTGGGCCTGGAAATCGGCAAAAGGATCGACAAGGTGAGCATCTATTTCGGGCCCGAACTGAGCCAAACCTGGGCCAGAATGGACGGAGCTACCCTCTTTCCCGATCAGAATGCTATTTTTTCGGACAACTCCATCACCGCCGAGGAATGGGTAGTTGTCGATAGAACCAATATGTCCCTGTTTTCCCTGATCGGCTTTTTCGGGGTGCGATACCACATCACCGGCGCCCTCAGCGTCGGCCTGGAGAGCGCTCTGGGGGTGGGATGGTATAAGTCCACGCAGCATTACCAGGAATCCAACTTCTCCGGGGTTGATAAGGACACCCACAAAGGCTTCCTGAAGGACTTTGCGGCCAACCGCTTCGTAACGGTGGCGTATAGTTTCTGAGACAAAACCAATCCTGATATGCACAAAAAGCCCGCGATCCTTGCCCTGTTCGCCCTCCTGCCCCTGCTGTGTTTCTCCCAAAGAGGCAAAAAGCAAAAGGGCAGCACCGTCTATGTGGCCACCACCCTCAATTACTACCCGGCCATTGAGCCCTACTCCTTTTTCAGCTCCTTTATGGATGAGGACAGAAACCTGATCCTGGAATTCCTGACGGCGAATTCCGGGAAGTTCGTCATTGAGGAAGCAGAAGCTGTGCTGATTAACCGGGAGAACAGCACCGCTTTCCCCTCCCAGCTGCTGGGCGTGGGCGCCAGCCTGCAGGTGCTGAAGTACAGTGGCCTGTTCCACGAAGTGTCACTGACGAAGCTGTCTTTCAACAAGTCGGCCCACCATATTGATTTTATCGTCGTGGATACGGCGGAGGCCCGGGTGCCCTATACGCTGGGATACGACGAGCGAGGCTCGGCCTTCGGCTTTCGCTATGAGCTGGGCAAATACTTCGGGGACCGGAGGAACAGCGTGCGGTTTGGCATCAGCGGAGGGTTTGAAACTTCCTTCTACTCCTACAAAAAGACGCCCCGCGATATCAGCAGTTACCCCCTTCGCGCCCGGATCATGACGATCGAAGTGGCGGCCATTCCCATGCTTACGGCAAAGCTGTCGAAACAGATATCCATGGACTTTAAGGTGATCCCCAACATGCTGCTGGGAGATTTCGCGAGCGTGGAGGAGCAAAACCCCCTCGTGCCGCTTGATCAGCAGGCCGGCGAGCGGGAGTACAATTTGCCCGAGGTCAATGTGGCGTTCAGTTTGCTTTTAAGGTATGTGATCAAAGAATCAAAGAAATGAGAATGAATACCAACCTTTTTCCACCCTCGGCCTTCTTCCTTGCTCTGATGGTGTTACTGGGGCAGAATTGCTCCGAAGACAAAGAGGCGGAGTGCCTTCCCTCCGGCGTTACCGTCGATATTCAGATGAATAAAACCAGTGCCTCCTGCAGTGACATTGACCTGCTCTGGGACATCACCTTCGGTGTCCGTTTCGAGTTTGTGATCGACGTCAAATGTGAAGGAGGATGCTCCGGGAAGCGGGTGCTCTACCGGCAGGCCCGGTCGTATTTAAAAAAGCCGGGCGGAATTGTGGAGTTCGCCGGTGTGCCGTCCGGCGGGTTCTGTAACCAGGTGAATACGCCCGGCCAGACCCTGAACACAAAAAAGGAAGATGACCCGGGGCTGATCACCTACCAGGTAGGCGATACGGTAGCCTATGAGTTCCTGGACCCGGTATTGTGCACTTCAGATGGTTTTTCGGGCTGTGATTCCGAGGAGGTTCCGCTGGATGTGCAGGAGTATGTCTTTGAATACGTACTGGCGCCGGAGGATTTTGCGTGTGAGTGAAATCAAGACAGAAATGGGGTGTCTTTTAAAAGTGATTAGCGATATGATGAATGTTATTGTCAATTTGAGGGGATGGAGCAGTAGCCGCAGGCTCCCGGGGTTCTCGTTGGAGGTGTACCCCGCCCGCCATAACCATAGGCGAAGGTGGATATGGTTATATTGTTATATGGTTATTGCCCAGGCCATTCTTTTTACTGTTTTCCCGCCACCGCTGAATGCCCAGCCGGATGCCGATAGAAAGTATGCCATAGACATCCACTTCGGCAGGGGAACCACCGGCCTGTACCACCGCCCGGCCGATCTTTATGATCACAACGACGGGAACCCCGAACCGGAAGTGCAGGAGAACGAATACGGCAGCGTCCTGAACCTGAGCCTGGCGCGAAAAATAGCTCCCCGGCAGGCGGTGGGTATTTCCCTGGGTTTTACCCAATACCGGTATTATGAATCCGGCACGTCCGTCAACGGCTGGATACCGGATACGGATTATGAAAAAAGAGAAGCGTTCCGGTTTGTGGACGTCGGGCTGATCCACCGTTTTACTCTCCTGGCCAAAGGGCCGAACCTGTTGCTGCTGGAGAATGCCCTGAGCCTGGAGTACGGTGCGCAACCGAGGAATTTCAAGGTTTTCAAACCAAAGTTGAAGAACACTTATGAGTTTGAAGGCAACAACTACCAATACCGGATCAGCCTGAGCTACGGCCATTTACTCACCGAATGGGCGTACCTGCAGGCCGGCGTTTATTTTCGGACAGCATTGAACGATTACAACGAAGAGGCCCGTTTTGCGCCTTATAACCTGGGGGTGCTGTTTGGCGCGGGCGGGCGCTTTTGACAGGAGCGCGTTGAAAATTCAGAAAAAACCGTTTTTATCAGGTAACAAATCCATCATCATGAACGCCAAAACCTTTACTATCCTTCTTCTTTCGATCCCCATCCTAACCTTCGGGCAGAGCAATTCCTCCATTGACCTCGTCACCGGCATCGAATATTCCTACCGAACCCTGAGCACTTCCTCCAGTGACCCTGTCGTCAACAGCATCCTGGAACGCCGCGACGCCGAAGAAACCGGCAAGATGAACTGGCGGCTGGGATTCAACTACAACCGGAGGCTCTCCTCCCGGATCTTCCTCAAAACCGGCGCCCGCCTGGCCAGCGTCGGCTACAAAGGAGAAAAGAAGACGGGCCTGCGGTGGGGCACCGAACACGATGGCAACGGCGGCTGGGCCGGCCCCGACCCCAGCTTGCCGCACGAAATACAGCTGATCCATGACTACTGGTTCATCGAGATCCCCATCGCCGGGAGGTTTGAATTCGGCGGGAAGAGGCTGAGGCCTTTTATCGAGGCCGGCGGCGCGCCCTCTGTCTATCTGGCGACCCGGACCAAAACGGTGACCGACATCGGGACGGACGCCAGTTTCGAAAGCGGCAAGGCCCTGGGATTCAACCAATGGCACCTGGTGGGCTACCTCTCCTTCGGCGCCAATTACGACATTGGCGAAAGGCTGCAGTTGTTCGGGCAGCCCGTCTTTCGGCGCCACTTCACGAAGCTGGCGGATGCGCCGATCGCGGAGCACCTTTACAATTTTGGCATGGAGCTAGGGGTGCGGAGGAAACTGTAAAAAGACTGCAACATGGATCTGATCATCAATAAGCCCTACAAAGTAGCCTGGCTTTCCATTCCGGTAATTTTGGGCTTTCTTTGTTGGGGTGCGCCTCCAATGGGGCTGAGGAACAAATGAGCCTACCGGGCTACTGCTTGATGTTGTTTTTGAATAACCAGTAAAGACAATGAAAAAAAACAAAAGTAAGGAGCCTGCCCCCGCCCTGAGCCCGGAGCGGTTCTATCATGGCACCAAGGCCGGCCTGAAGCCTGGGGACCTTATCGAACCCGGCTTCAATTCCAACTACGGCAAGAAAAAGAAGGCGGCTTTTGTCTATCTGACCGCCACGTTGGATGCTGCTGTCTGGGGAGCAGAACTCGCCCTGGGCGAAGGGCATGGGCGGATTTATATCGTAGAGCCCACCGGGCCGATTGAAGATGACCCCAACCTGACGGATAAAAAGTTTCCGGGCAACCCCACTAAGTCGTACCGCTCCCGGGATCCCCTTCGCATTATTGGGGAGGTCAGGGATTGGCAGGGGCACCCTCCCGAACAGCTCAATGCCATGAAGGAAAACCTGGAGCGGTTGAAGCAATTGGGTATTGAGGCGATCGAAGACTGAGTGGCCATGCCTATCTGGTAATAAGATTCGTTGACTGTCGGAATATAAGTGATGTTCTGGTCGCCGGCAGTGACCTCCCACTCCAGGGGGCAGTTATCCCCAAATTCCCTCCTCCAATGGATGGATATGGAACTATCGGTATTGTTCTTAAAGAACAGGCTCAGCGGGAACGCTTTATACTCATTGGAAATATCCACACCTTCCAGTACCTGGGCGACGGAGTCCTGCTCCAGTAAGATGACGGCCTGGCTGCCTAAGGGAACGATCGAAAGGAGGAGGAACACAAGGGGCAGAAACTTCATGGCTGATGCTTTTATGGTACTTTTCAAAAGTAGGGCTATTTTGTCATTAAGCGCCAATTTCCCCTTGGCGCTTAATTTTTGCAGGCTCCGGGCAGCGCCTCAACTTAAGCGGTAAAGGGAATTTACCGCTTAAGGGCGCCCAATGTGTTATTATTCCAGGCTTTCAGCCTG
>JACJYA010000016.1 GCA_020636315.1 Lewinellaceae bacterium | reverse complement strand
AGGTGATGTTTCGAAAAACATTGCGCCGGATCAGGGTATTCCTGGCCCGGTGGAATTTGATCGCTCCCGATTCCCAGCCGTGTTCTGCATCCTGCCAGCCGATATTTTCGAATAGGTTGTCTTCGACGAGGTAGGCTTCGGCCTTCATGCCTTCCAGGCCGGCGATGCCACAATTGCGAATGGTATTGCGCCGGATAATGTGGTGGCCAACTGTCGGCTCCGTGATGGTATGCCACATTTCATTGCCCAGGTCGATCCCCAGGGAATTCGCCCATTCTATTGTACAATCTTCGATGATCCAGTGGTGGCCCCTGGCAGCCGATACCAGGCCGCGCTGCGGTACAGGAAAGCCATTGCCGGCATGCTGGAAGGTTATGCCTTTCAATTTGATATAACCCAGGCCGTATTCTTTAGGTGCAAATACCTGTTCTTTGACGGTAGCTTCGGCCAGAAAATCTCCGGGGCCTTTGTCGCCTGGGAAACGGACGTGGATGCGCAGGCCATTGTGTTCTACCCAGAAGGCGCCATTTGTCTTTTCTGCCAGGTCAACCGAATGCTCCACCTGTTCCAGGGGTTCGCCATTGAGGAAGATCATACCCCGCCGGCGGAAATGGGCATCCATTTTTATCTTCCGGTAGTCCACCCATTCCCTGTCGTGGGAAATATTCATCATGCCAAAAGGGTTGTAGCCGCCGAACCAGCTGCTTTCCAGGCCATACTGCCAGATCTTGACGCCGGGTTCCTCTCCGTCTTCGTAGGTATGGCGGGGCCCATTGTAGCGCCATCCTTTACCCGGCTGCCAATTCTCTTCCTTCAATATCACGGATCCTTTGATGACTACCTTTGCCCCTTCTGCGGCCTGATAAGTTATCATTTCGCCGGGCCCGCTGCCTCCCCGGGCCGGATGCACCGATTCCCGGTAAACACCTCCCTTGATCAGCACGCGGTCTCCAGGCTGTAGGTGTTGGGCAGCATGATTGATCGTCTGCCACGGCCTGCGCTCCGAGCCCGGATTCAGGTCACTGGCTTCGGGATGGGCCTGGTCCACATAAAACGTTCGCCGGCAGGCCATCGGGGTTTCCCAGGATTGGAACGGCATGCCGTGGGGCATCAGATCCTCGTCGAAGGCCTGGTAAGGGGAATTGCCTTCACCCTGCCCAAAGGCTGCCGTAATAAGGGCAGTAAATAGCAACAAGACGAATGTTAGGAGCGTAAAGGCAGAGGCTTTTACAGCCTCCTTGTACTTCAGTTGGAATGCTTTCATAGTATTTCTTAAGCTCACATTTTATCGGGTTTCTTTCAGTTCAAAAACTGCTTCGAGGTTTTCCCTGGAATTACCTCCGACAAATACTTTAAATTCACCGGGTTCCGCTTCCCATTTACCGGCAGCGTTGTAAAACTTCAGGTCTTCGGCAGTAAGGATGAAGGTTATTTCCCGTTGCTCTCCCGCCTCCAGCCATATTTTCCGGAAGCCTTTGAGTTCTTTTACCGGGCGCGTGATGCTTCCGGCCAGGTCGCAAATATACAACTGGGCTATTTCGTGGCCGCCCATTTTTCCGGTATTCTCAAGGGTGGCTTTTACCTCCAGTTGTTCATCGCTGCTAATGACGGTTTTGTTGAGTTCCAGGCCCGTATATTCAAAAGTGGTATAACTCAGGCCATAACCGAAAGGCCAGAGAGGCCCCTGTTTTTCATCAATATAGTGTGACCAGAAGATGTGGTTGTGGTTCTCATTGCCGGGCCGCCCGGTGCTTTTGTGATTGTAGTAGATCGGCAACTGGCCGACCGAGCGCGGGAATGAGGCCGGCAGTTTCCCGGAAGGATTGTATTTGCCTGAAAGTACATCAGCGATGGCGTTGCCGGATTCCGATCCCAGGAACCAGGTTTCCACAATGGCGGGCACATTTTCCGCCATCCAGGACAAGTCGAGCGGCCGGCCGTTCATCAATACAACTACGACATTGGGGTTTACGGCATAAACGGTTTCCAGTAACTGCTGCTGCACACCGGGGAGCCCGATATCGGTGCGGCTTCTGGCCTCGGCAGACTGAAAGCAGTCTTCTCCAATAGCCATAATGACCAGGTCGGCGTCCCGGGCCGCCTCACGGGCGGCGGCAAAGCCTGAAGTATCGTAACTGATGGTAAGTTTATCGCGAAAACTGCGCTTGCCGGCCGTGATCCTGCACCCTTCAGCGTAAAGTAGCTCGGTGTCTTTATGGAGCGTTTTCTGTAATCCTTCCCAGAGAGAAACCGCGGAATTGTCGATGGCCCTGGCGCGCCAGCTGCCAAGGGGCACATCCTTATCTTTTACCAGAGGCCCGATCACGGCGATACGCCGGGGTTGCTTCAGTGGGAGGAGCCCGCCTTCATTTTTCAGCAGGACGATGGATTTTCGGGCAATGTCCAGGCTGGCTGCGCGGTTTTTTTCGGAGTACACCTCAGTTCTTTCTCTTTCGGGGCTACAATACCGAAAAGGGTCTTCAAAAAGGCCCAGTTGGAATTTGACCCTCAATACCCGCCTTACCGCCTCATCGGCCACCGATTCAGGGACGCGCCCGGATTCCACCAGCTCGCCAAGGTAGGTGCTGTAACAAAGCGACCCCATGTCCATATCGCTACCTGCCAGGATGGCCCGTTGGGTGGCTTCCTGCCGGTTGCTGGCCAGCCCGTGGCTTGCCACTTCCCGGACGGAGTTGTAATCGGAAACCACAAAACCCTCGAATCCCCATTCGCCTTTCAGGATATCCCGAAGCAGCAAGGGGTCGGCGGTGGCCGGGATGCCGTTCAGCTCATGGTACCCACTCATGAAAGTGGCCACCCCCGCATCCAGGCAGGCTTTGAAAGGAGGAAGGACGACGTTATACAGGGTGTTCTCGCTCATATCGACGATGTTATAATCCCGGCCGCTTTCCGCAAATCCGTACGCCGCAAAATGCTTGGCGCAAGCCGCAATGGTGTACGAACTATCCAGGTGGTCTCCCTGAAACCCCCTGACCCGGGCTGCGGCCACCAGGGAACCGAGGTAGGGGTCCTCCCCGGCGCCCTCCATGATCCTGCCCCAGCGGGCGTCCCGGGTGATGTCAACCACGGGAGCAAAGGTCCAGTGAATCCCGGATGCAGAGGCCTCCCGGGCCGCTATCCGGGAGGAAAGCTCGACGGCTTCCAGGTCCCAGCTCGCCGCTTCCCCCAAAGGAATGGGGAACATCGTCCGGTAACCATGGATGACATCCATCCCGAAGAGAAGCGGTATGCCCAGGCGGCTTTTTTCCAATACCATTTCCTGAGCACGCCGGGTGTCTTCAACGGAAGTAACATTGAGCATGGAACCAATAAGCCCCTTGCTGAGCAACTCATACCGTTTTTTGTCGTCTCCCTCCTGGGGAGGGGGGCCGGTGAGGTCGAAGTGGTTACTGATCTGGGTGAGTTGCCCGATCTTCTCTTCGAGGGTCATCAGCCCGATCAGAGCGTCTATTTTGGATTCGTAATTCGGGCTGACAAGCTTTTGAGCGCAAGCATTTATTACGAAACAAAGAAAGAGTATGAGGAATTGCAGACTGCGCATGGTGTTGGATCCTGTTTTCATTCATTTCTGTTTTCAAGTGCTTAATTGCCAGGCTTTTGATCAAGCATTTTTTGGACTTCTATGCCGGCAAATGTCAAGCCCAGCAAGCCATGTGAGTCGTCCCTGACCACCGGGCGTTCGTAGTAGTAGCCGATATCTTCAGAGCACATCGTCCCCATGCAGATCCGGGAAACCGTGCCATCGGCGCCAATGACGGAGTCCAGAGCTTTCCACCCCCGCAGTACATAGGGTTCGTATTTTTTTCTTATCAGCCAACCCTGATTGATCCCCCGGGCAATGGCCATGGTGAAAATGGCTGTGCCGGAAGTTTCTTCGAAAGAGTCAGCATGGTCGAGTACATTGTGGTAGAATCCGCTTGCGGTATCCTGCATTTGAATGAGGCCGTCCACGTGATCCAGGTAGATCTTCATGATCCTCTGATAATCAGAATGTTCCTCCGGCAGGTAAAGCAATACCTCCGTAACGGCCCAGATGGCCCATCCGTTGGCGCGTGACCAATAAGGAAGCTTCACTTCCGGCCTTTCGGAATACTGCGCATGATGGTATAGTTGCATCTCCGGGCTGTAGAGCCGTTGGTGGAACCCCAGCACCTGGCTGGCGGCGTCATCCAGATAGCGTTCCTGCTCCTCCTTGTCTTTTGCGATCAGGGCGGAATGCAGCAGGAAAGGAATGCCCATGAACATATCGTCCACCCAGGTTGTGTACTTAATTGGCGTCTCCCGGGTGAAAGTGCCGTCGGGCATCCGGATCTGTTCATCCATGACGTATTCCTGAGTAGCCCGCACCAGTTCTTCGTATTCCTCCCGCCTTGCAAAATTTTCCTCTTTCAGCAGCCGGTAAATAAAGGGCAGCGCCGGAGCAGTGGTAAAATCCAGCAGAGGAGTGTTCCAGAGGTGGATATGCCGGGAGTTTTCTCTATGCAGGGTATATTTTTCGTAGCCGATGTACGGTTTGATATCCAGCATGAAATTGCAGTAGGTAGTGAGGTAGTCGATGTATTTCTGCTGGCCGGTAAATTCTCCCAGGTTTCTGACAGCCCAGGCGAAACCGGCGGTGTGGTAGTTCCAGTCGTACAGAGTGCCCCAGAGCGGGTCGGCATCGATCACATCGGCCAGGATCTCTACTTTGGGCAATTGCCAGGCGATCTGGCGGCCAGCGTGGGTATAGAGCCGGCCGAGCACGAATCCCTCCTCCGGAGGATAAGGCGCTTCAAGCCCCCGGCGGCCATCATTGGGGAAGGGGCCGATCACCAGCCAGTTGGACAGAGCGGCAACCTCATCGGTAATGTGGGGCAGCCTGCCGGTGGTAAGCTGCATCCACTGGTCGTCCTGCTTCTGCCCCTCCGGCACCTTAGGGAAACGGGGCCGGAGGAATACCTTCCAGTGATCTCCCGCCGTTTCCGATTTGAGCAGCAGGGTATTGTCCCCTTTCTTGACCTTCAGCCAGATCGTATCTTCCAGGAAGAAATCGCGTTCCTCCTCACGGATGAGGGCTTGCCCCGTTTTTTGTTTTTCATAGACGAGCTCATTGTTCAGCCAGGCCTTCAACCCGTCATTGTGGCTGATCTCCAGCGGAAGCACCTGTTCCCGTTCGCTGTTGATCACGCTGATGGCGTAAGCAACTCCGGGTTCGCCGAGGCCAAAGGTGCGCTCAAAATTGATGGGTTGAAGCCCCCGAAAAAAGCGGGAAGGTTTTTGCAGGATCGCCCGAAAGGCAAAAGGCGTTTCCCGGATGGCCTTATCGGCTACGGCCCTGACCGCTTCAACAGGTGGCCGTTCGAAGGGCTGGGCTACTGCCTCCGCTGTAATCAGGAACAGGAAGAAACCGGTTCCCAGCAACTTCATGAAGAAAGGAGAGGCGGCCCGCATCAATTGGTTTTGCTCGTGCATGGTTCTATTTTTTAAACCGGACGGTAATGGCAGCGCCTGCCGGCACTTTGGCCACCTGGCACTTCCAGAGCGCCAGTTCGCCCAGCGGTTTTCGGATTTCTTCTTCGTTTTCAGCCAGGATCTTGACCTTCGCTTCCATGGCTGTGGGGTTCGATAACTCCAGCTCTAGATAATCCGGCGTATCGTCAGTTGGCCGGGCTTCGATATTATCAAAAACCATATAAAAGCCCCGTTGCGGCTGCACATAAAGGCCGGGAACCTCCACGTAAGTGAGCATGAGAGCGGTTTCTGACCAGGTTGTGAGGTAGGAGATCTCGCCGATGCCCTCCAGCCAGTCGGTGGTGCTGACCCGTTCGCACATCCAGCCCGTTTGCGCCCCTTCAATGGGCTTAAGGGGGTGGGGGAGGTACTGCGGCATATTGCGGGCGATGTCCTGGAGCAGTTCGGCATAGAACCGGCTGCCGGTGGCGCGGAACAGCTTCAGAAGAGCCACGCCGGAATGGGTGCAGATGCCGGGAGCGCCGTGCTTGTTCTGCGTGTTGGCATTGACGGCTCCCATGGAATACATGCCCTCCTTACCAAAAAGAGAGGAATCCGGAAAAGGGTAATTGTAGGAACAAACCCAGGTGGAGAATTGGCGGGCTACATCTTCTCCCATACGCAGCCATTGTTCTTCTCCCGTATTTTCATAAAGCGTAGCGTATGATTCCACCAGCGCATAGCAGGATTCACTGTCCGGGTTTTGGAGGGCGTCTCCCGGCCCTCCGGTGGTAAGCCCCCGGGCGACATAATGATCGTAATAATAGGTTGCCGCTTCCTTTGCCGTTTGCAGGTATTCCCGTTTGCCGAAATAACCGGCTGCCAGGGTAAGGGCTGCCGGAATGATGCCTCCGCTGGTGGAGCCGCCCACTATGACCTCACCGGTGGGGTTATCTACAAACTGGCCAAACTGCCCCTGGGTTCGCCAGATCTTCACCAGGGCCTCAGCTACACCCCTGGCGCCTTCTTCCCATTCCGGACGGGGAACGATGCCCAGTTTTTTCATTAGCATAAACTGCTTGATGATGTAGTACAGCCCATCACCGCTCTTGCGGATCAGGTGCCAGTTGCGGGTGTGGGGTTTGCGGATATCGCCGCCGTACCAGATATTCCCCTTTTCCCCGGAATCCCAGAACAGGCCGGAGGGGGCCAGCCCATCCGGGAAAAGCCAGTCGAAATTGCGGAGGACGTTCTGCCGGGTGCTGTCTCCACCCATCCACAGCAGCGGGTAAGTAGAGATCATGCCACCGGTCCAGCCGATCTGCCAGTCCTGCAGGAACATATTTCTCGGCCCAACCGAATAGTAGCCGTATTCCTGCACCCAGTTGAGCTGGTTGAATTTCTGCTCCTGCACCGGGAAGGCACTGGAAAAAGGCAGGACGATCCGGTGGCTTCCATTGGTGATGAAAGACTTTCGGATGTGGGTGAAGTAGTTGAAAAGAGACTGGAGTTCGGGGGCGTCAAAGAAGTGCAGGCGAAACCGGATACGGACTTCATCTCCTGCCCTGAAGTGGTGGGGGCGGTCGTCGGAGGGCCATCGGCTGTCCGTGATGCGGTATTTATACAACTCTCGCACTACCGGGGCGGTAATGGAAATGAAGGCCTGGCTTCTTTCCCGGTTCTCTTCGACATCGATGCCGGAGTCGCCGAGTTGCGTTCCGGTATCTGCCAGCAGCCAGAAACCTTTTTTTCGGGCGGGGTCCCGGAAGCCGACGGCGGGCGTCGTCATATCCCCGGTTCGCTGTTGAATGCGGGATGGCCCGTCGCCTTTTGCCAGCCTGGGAACGTCACTGATGATGGCAGGCACATCGGGGCCGATATCGCGGGGGTCGAGAAGCTTGGGTGAATACCGGATGCGGCGGTAGTCAAAGCGGTTGCCGTTGTAGGCGGCTCCCGGCATCAGTACGTAGTTTTCCCGGCTCCATTTTTCAAAGGTGAGGATTGCCGATACGGAAGCCTGAGCGGCCTGCCCTTCGGTGCAGCGGAAGGCCATTTCTACATCAAGAGCCTCCGGGTAGCCGGCCACCGCCTTCGTTTCCAGCCTAACCTGCCAGCGGGAACTATCCGAAGTGAAATCTTTTGTTCTTTCGGTTTCAGTGAGGATGGCCTGATCCTGCTTTACTACCGCGTTGAAGCGTTTAAAGTCATAATGATTGATGCGGGCCGATAAATGGACATTGCCGGGCAGTGCCCTATACTGGGCAGTCAAGGTGCAGGCATGGAAAATGAGGATCAGTTTCAGGAGAACGTAGCCTTTTGTATTAACTGTTCGGTTGAAAGTTGAGCACTTCATAGTCCTTAGTGGGTGAAAAGGAAGGCGAAAAACCTTTGTTCTCCGCCTTCCTCACTATTACTGCGTTTAGTTTACGTCTCAGAAAATCACTGCTTGGCCAGTTTCTTCACAGCCTGATACTGGCCGTTTTGAATGACCTTGAGTAGGTAGAAACCATTGTTCAGGCCTCTGAGAGAGAGGCTTTCCCTGAGCATTGGCCCGGATTTTTCCACGATCTTCTCGTTTACCAACCGGCCGAGGTTATCGTAAAGTTGAATAGCGGCCTCCCCCTGAAGGGTATTATCAAGGCGGATCTGGACTTCGTCGGCATTCACCGGGTTCGGGAAAACGGTAAGGTTTTCCGACTGGTCGATATCCACCGTACTGACGGCCATGGCGAGCCGGTATAGCCCGGATTGAATGGCATCGACCGCGAACTTGGCCTTGCCTTCATCGAGGACTGGCGTCAAGCCGGTATTTACCCACTCGGTTCCGTCGTAGAAGAATAACTTCAGGTTAGTAACTGCTCCGGGTATGGTGGTTCCGGCAGCTTCAAAATCAAAGGACAGGTCCACATTCGGAGCATTTCCAAAGACTTCGATGTTCCAGTAGCGGTCCCAGTTCATCGGGTCATCGACCGCTGCGCCATTGTGGGCGGCGAGTACGTAGTCTCCAACGCTAAGCTGCGACCGAACGTCGATCTGCAGGCCGGCGCCGGAAGCGGAACGGTGTTCCTGCTCGGTCGTTTCATCGATGTACAGATCCTTACCGACTCCGATGAGGTCTTCGATATACTCCTCGCTGCTGTACAGCTTTATAGAGTTGGCGCCATCGGTGATGTCCAGCCCGTATTTGACAGCGAGGTAATTGTGCAGGATCAGGTTCTGGGCGGCATTCAACCCCCTTTTATAAAGGATCACTTCGGCGATGTTCATCGGCTGGAAGCCTGCGATGATCGCCGGTGCATCGACAGCGGGAATGATCTGGTTAAACGTGTTCACCTTCTCGATCTGCCCGTTCGTGCGGAACAGGGCCTGTTGAAAATCACCCTGTAGTTCGGTGTTCACGATGTAGTAATCCTGGTCATTGAATTCCATGTTGTTGGAGAGAAACAACTGCCTTTCGATGACGAACTGCATTTTGTGCGGGTTAGAGCCCCCATTGAATTCAAGTACATAAGCCTGGGTGGCGTTGCCGGCTGTAATGTCCCGCTTCTGGAATACGGCGGCAAAGTCGGCAAACATCTGGTTGCGCTTGAATACCACGAACAAGGAGATACCGGCGCCACCATCGAGGTTATCTGCATCGTCAATGATCAGGGAGCGGGTAGTTTGGCCGGAGCCATCCGGCAGGCCAAACTGCAACACCGGTTTCCCGTTTAAGGCATTTTCCAGGTAGGTTGGCGCGGGCTTCTGGCTTTCGCCCGTATTGGGAATGGCGTTGTTTCCCCCTTCTACGTAGGTATTATAGGCGTCGTTTCCATTGCCGGAGAGGTCTTTCCACTCCAGGATCTGGCTGCCGTCGCTTGCTCCTTCAATGCCGTCGGCTTTGAGCCAGAGCGCATTTTCCGGCTGGCCGGCGATCGAGTTGTCGGAAGCGCCGATGCCTGCCGGGCCGGTACCCGTACCGGGAACCGTATTGACGATGGTGTAGGTGGCCTCGGCGGCAGGGCCGAAGAAAGCCCCGTCGCTGGTCACGCCTCTGGCGCGGATCGTCGTGCTTTCAGTGATCAGGATACCGCTGGAAGGATAGGGCGTGAGCGGGTCACTGCCGTCATCAGAGTAGAAAATAAAGGCGTCGTCCGGTTCGATTGAGAGGGTTACCGTCACCGCATCATTGTATTCGACTAATGGGGTGGGGCTGAAAACCGGCGTTCCTACCGGAGCGACATTATAGGTTGCTTCAACGATCTCGCTGGGCGCCAGCTCGGGGGCATAGGCCCGGGCCCGGACAGTAGCTGTATCCGTCAATAAGATGCCGCCGCTGTAGAGGTTGGAAGATTCACTCGGTTCACTGCCATCCAGCGTGTAGTAGATCTGGGAGCCCGGTGTCTGGGCTGCGATTTCCACCGTCACTTCCGGTATGTAGTCTCCTTCCGGTGTCAGGAAGGCCGGAGCGGCGGTGATCTGGCGGTAATCGAGGAAAAGTCGGGCAGGGCGCCATCCCTGGTCGGAGATCCAGACGTTGGAGCCCGGCGTGTCATCACGCCCTTTGACGGCAAAGGAAACGTAGTCGTTACCCTGGCTGATCGCCTGCTTTACGAAGGCCGTCAGGGCAGGGCTGGAGAGCTCGTGGTCGGCGCTTTCGGTGACGTTGTATTCTAAAAGCTGGCTGCCGGCCACAACGGGCTTGTTGTTCCAGGTTATGTCCGTTTCAGACCAGGAATTATCGTTAACGCCGAAGAGGCGGATGTAGAAGTTGTCCAGTTGTATGCCGGATTGCTCCTGGTCGCCCTTCACGATAAGGGCCGCACTGACCACATTAGAGCGGGCGCCATCCAGGGCGAACTTCAGGTAGGTTTCCCGGTCGTTGCCTGCGGTTTCATCGATGGCTACCTGCATAGCGGTAACGCCGTCATAGTTTTCATCCGGAGCGCCTTCTGCTACATAGGAGTCTTCGATTATTTTAAGGTCCTGAGTAGAATAATCCAGGGCCAGTTGCGCCGGCACCCAGTTCTTGGAGGAGATCCAGGCGCGGAAGGTGGTCTCCTCCTTGCCTCTGATGACAAAGGTGAGGTTTTCCCGCCCGGCCCGAATGGCCTCGTTGACATAGGCAGTAAGAGCGGCGCCGGA
This sequence comes from Lewinellaceae bacterium, assembly GCA_020636315.1. Taxonomy (GTDB): domain Bacteria; phylum Bacteroidota; class Bacteroidia; order Chitinophagales; family Saprospiraceae; genus JACJXW01. The sequence continues at coordinate 189,006 of JACJYA010000016.1, read as the reverse complement.
TACGGGGTGTACGGCGCTCTCCGTGATGTTATATTCCGCCAGTGCTCCTGTGGTGGTTTCCGGAGTGGTATTCCAGGTAAGAGTACCTTCCGTCCAGTTATCGCTGTCGGTGCCGAATACCTGGATACGGAAGTTCTCATTCTGTGTGGGCGGGTCCTTCTGAGCGCCTCTGAGGAGCAGCGTTGCAGCCCCAATGCCGTCTTTCGAGCCACTGATATCGAATTTCAGGTAAATATCCTTACTGGCGTTGGTGGAAGCGTTGTTGATGAGGTGCATATCAGCGTCTGCTATCTCGAAGTTGGCGTCTGGTTCAGCCTGGGAAACGAAGACGTCTTCAATAACGGTGAGCGTATCGTTTTCCAGCGTGAAGAGGTTGGGCCGGCTGATATCCAGAATGGGCCCGTAGTTGCCGTTGTCCACGCCCCCGATCCACATATTGGAAGTGGAGTCTTTGGCGGCGGAGCGGACGAGGAAGCCAACGGTGGAGGCCCCTTTGCGGATCTCTTCGTTGATGTAATCGATCAACCTGGTGTCGGTGTTGATGAATTCTTTACGCGCGGAGCTGGCGTTAAGGGTAGAAGAAGCCAGCTTTTTATCCTGTGCCGGTTTGTTGTTCCAGGTCACCGTTTCAGGGTCGAAACCAGCTTTGATGCTAAACAGTTCCAGTTCGAAAAGCTCTTCAAAATCGGGGTCGCCGGTCTTGCCCCGGTAGCTGACCTTGGCCGATTCGGCCAGTTCCCCATTGAGGCCGCTGATGTCGAAGCTGACATACGACTGGGTGCGCTTGAGGCTGCCATCAACAGGCTCCCGATAGGCAAAGATATTGCCGTTGGCCGATTGGTCGATCGTGGAATCCGGATAGGCTTCTTTGACTACGCCGTCGCCGATGCCATAGGCGCTTGCCGCCGGTTTCATTTCGTATTCCAGGATAGGCCCGTAATTGCCGTTGTCCACGCCGCCGATCCACATATTGGAAGTGGAGTCTTTGGCGGCGGAGCGGATGAGGAAGCCAACGGTGGAAGCCCCTTTGCGGATCTCTTCGTTGATGTAGTCCGCCACTTTGCTGCCGTCGTTGATAAAAGCCTTTCTGGCGGAGCTGGCGTTGAGGGTGGAAGTGGCCAGTTTTTTGTCCTGTGCCGGTTTGTTATTCCAGGTCAGGGAGGCGCCGTCGAAATCAGCTTTGAGGCTGTAGAGTTCCAGCTCAAAAAGCTCTTCGAAGTCAGGGTCGCCGGTTTTGCCGCGGTAGCTGAAGCTTACATTTTCCACCTGCTGGCCTTTCAGGCCGCTGAGGTCGTACTTCACGTAAGACTGGGTTCGCTTGAGCGCTCCGTCAACGGAATGGCGGTAGGCAAAAATATTGCCATTGGCCGATTGATCAATGACGGAATCCGGGTAGGCCTCCATTGCAACAGCATCGGCCAGTCCGTACTGGCTTCCCTTTGGAGCGATCGTATAATCCAGGATGGGGCCGTAGTTGCCGTTGTCAACGCCCCCGATCCACATATTGGAAGTGGAGTCTTTGGCGGCGGAGCGGATGAGGAAGCCTACAGTTGCGGCTCCTTTGCGGATCTCTTCGTTGATGTAATCGATCAACCTGGTGTCGGTGTTGATGAATTCTTTACGCGCGGAGCTGGCGTTAAGGGTAGAAGAAGCCAGCTTTTTATCCTGTGCCGGTTTGTTGTTCCAGGTCACTGTGGCATCGTCGAAATCTGCTTTGATACTGTAAAGTTCCAGTTCGAACAGTTCTTCAAAATCAGGGTCGCCGGTTTTGCCCCGGTAGCTGAAGGAGGCTGTTTCCAGTTGCTGGCCGCGCAGGTGGCTGATGTCATATTTTACATAAGACTGCACGCGCTTGAGGCTGCCATCGGCTGATTCGCGATAAGCGAAAATATTACCGTTGGAAGATTGGTCGATCGTAGAATCCGGATAGGCTTCCATGACTACCGCATCCCCCAGGGCATAACCGCTTTTGCTGGTGGATATGGTGTATTCGAGAATGGGGCCGTAGTTGCCGTTATCGACACCTCCGATCCACATATTTGAGGTGGAGTCTTTGGCGGCGGAGCGAATGAGGAAGCCCACCGAGGACTGCCCTTTCCGGGCAGCTTCATTGAGGTAGTCGATCAATCTGGTATCTGTATTGATAAACGCCTTGCGCGCCGAACTGGCGTTGAGGGTTGAAGTGGCCAGTTTTTTGTCCTGATCCGGTTTATTGCTCCAGGTTAGAGCGTCAGCGTCAAAATCACTCTTCAGGCTGTAAAGTTCCAGTTCGAACAGTTCTTCAAAATCAGGGTCGCCGGTTTTGCCCCGGTAGCTGAAGGAGGCGGATTCCACCTGTGTTCCTTTCAGGTTGCTAATGTCAAATTTCAGGTAGGAATAAACGGCATTGAGGTTATCGCCTTCTCTGATTTTATAGGCGAAAATATTGCCATTAGCCGATTGGTCGATAATGGAGTCCGGATAGGATTCCATAGCCACCGCATCGGCCTGTGCATAGCGCGAGACAGATTGCCCCCACAGCAGGGGGGTAAGCAACAGTCCCAGGATGACAGTGGTGATACTGTATCGAAGAGTCATACCTTTGGTGTTTGGTTATAAAATTCAATTCTGGTTAGGATCGAATATCACGACAACCGGGCGGAAGCTTGTGGATTATTGTTCCTTTTAGGCCGGACATTCGTACCACAAGACAGATCAGCCTTTCGGGAAACATTTGTCCTGCCTGAAAGAGACATTATTCCACATGGCGAAGGCAGGAGAAAAATAAATTTGCTGTTACCGCCTTTTGGGTGAGAAAGGTTTTAAAATCTGGAAAGATGAAGCCTGCCTTAGAGCTCGTTTGGAGGTCACACTTTGGGCTAAAAAATGCCCCTTTTTTGCTGATATGGCGTTGCTTTTTTCGTCCGTACCCCCGGGTATGTACTTCAAAAAGCGCCTTGTCTCATCAAAAAATTGACACTTTTTATCTCCAAAAGCGGCCTCCAGACAAGCTCTTACACAAGGGGTTTCAAAAAACACTTTGCGATGAGGAATATTTTTTTACTCCTGTTCACGTTTTCCGCTTTTCAACTGGCGGCTCAGCAAACGGTCACCGGAAAAGTAACCGATACAGAGGGAGAACCCCTGATCGGGGTCAATATCCTGGTGGTTGGCGCCAATGTAGGGGGGATAACGGACTTTGACGGCAATTATTCCATAGATGTTCCGGAAGAAGGCAAGGCCCTTTTGTTCAGCTATGTTGGCTATGCTCAACGGGAAATTTCCATCAATAACCGCTCTGTGGTCAATGTGGAGCTATCATCAGATGCAGAGGCCCTGGATGAAGTGGTGGTGATTGGCTACGGGACAAAGAAGAAAAGAGACGTCATCGGTTCCGTGACAACTGTAAAGTCAGAGAGCATTACCAAACTGAAGACCACCTCCTTTGTCGATGGCCTGCAGGGCAGAGCCTCGGGGGTGCAGGTCACTTCCAACAGTGGTGTACCGGGCGCGCCCAGCACGGTTAAGATCCGGGGGGTCAACTCCCTGTCTATCGGCACGGACCCCCTCTGGATCGTGGACGGTATGCCGATCTATTCCGGCTCCAGCCTTGGAGCCACCAACGGGGCCACCAGCCAGGATCCCATGAGTATGATCAACCCCAATGACATTGAATCCATTCAGGTGCTGAAGGATGCGGCGGCAACTGCCATATACGGGTCCCGGGGCTCCAATGGCGTTATCATCATAACGACCAAAACCGGAAAGCAGGGGCGGGGCAATATTTCGCTGGACTATTCTGCCGGCATCACAGAGTTGTCCCGCAAGCCGGAGGAGGTCGGCTTCACCAACACCGAAGAGTGGTTTAGCCTGGTGGAAACGGCCCGCCGCAATTCCAACAGCGGCCAGGAGACGCCTTTCGACCCGAATTCCATCCTCAACCTGTTTCGCGATGACCCCATTGCGCGGCTAAGCCGGGAAGAAGCGCTGGCCGTTAATACCAACTGGTTCGGCCAGATCCTGGGCCAGGGCAACTATCAGGACCTCAACCTCTCCGGAAACATGGGCTTTGAAAAAGCGAATATGTATCTTTCATTCGGATACCGCAACGACAACAGCGTACTTACCAATAATGGCCTGACACGCTATTCCGTAAGGGCCAACCTGCAGTTCAACCCCGTCAATAACCTGCAGGTAGAGGCCCGGCTGAACTTCAACCACACCAAGAATGACCGGGTGAAGCAACAGGTGGGCGGCGCCCTGGGCAACAACAGCGGCGGCAACAGCGCCGGATTTGGAAACGCCAACCGCAATGCTCTGCCCTGGTATCCCATTTATAACTCCGACGACCCCAGTGGCTACTGGAACCCGATGTCAGGTAATAACCTGGTGGCGGCCATTGACCGCAGCCTGTTGGTGGACGAGGTGAGCAGTTATCGCGGCCTGGGAGGCCTGGCGCTGGAGTATTCCATTCCCTTCGTCAAGGGCTTTTCCATTCGGACGGAAGGCTCCTTCGACCTCATACAGGCCAATACCCTGAACTGGGTCACCGCCACTCTGAGAGAGAATGGTTCCTTTGCTTCCGATGAGTCGCGCCTTCGCCGGAGCATCAACTACAACCTGTATGCCAAATACAACCGGGAATTTGGCCGGCACGCCCTCAGCATCACCGCCGGCACCGAATCCCAGGAAGACAACCAGGAACTCCGCCTGATGGAGGGGCAAAACCTCACCGGCACCTATAAGGAGATCGGAAACCCCCAGGACCTGCTGACGCTGAGCGGGGGACTCAACTACGAAGAATACCTCCGGGCTTTCTTCGGCCGGGCGGATTACAAGTTTAAGGACCGTTATTTTCTGGGGGTCAGTTTTCGCCGGGACGGGTCGTCCAAGTTTAATGAGGACTACCGCTGGGGCTTCTTCCCTGCTTTATCGCTGGGGTGGGTGGTTAGCGATGAGCCCTTCTGGGGGGACAATTTCCTGAGTTCCGTCAAATTGCGGGGCAGCTACGGCCAGACGGGGAATAAGAACATTCCCAGCAATCGTTTTGTAACCACCTACGCCAATAATCCAGATTGGCGGTACGGGCCCTCCGAGGTGATCCAGGAAGGAACCCGCATCACCAACATAGGAGTGCCCACCCTTACCTGGGAAACGACCAGCAGTTATGATTTCGGCATCGATTATGGATTGTGGGATGGCCGGGTATCCGGCTCAGTCGCCTATTATTTCCAGGATGTAACTGATTTGCTGCTTTCTTCCCCCCTGGCCACTTCCGCCGGCCTTGAGGGTAACCGGATCTGGGGCAATATCGGCGATATGCAAAACTGGGGGCTGGAAGTTGAATTGAGTTCGGTGAATGTCCGGCGGAGCAATTTTTCCTGGAGGACCGACTTCAACATCACCACAAACAAGAATAAGGTCGTTCGGCTGACTTCCGACCTGGACCGTTCGGGGCGGGGGCTGATCAATGGAAACCAAATGTCGAGGACCGGTGGGCGCCTCTGGACATACTACATGGCCGAAGACGCCGGCGTGGACCCTGAACGCGGCGTCAACATGATCTGGGAGATCGACATCGACCATTTTGAAGCCACCGGAGAAACGGTCAAGACCGGCCGCAGGATACCCGCTACCCTGAATAACCTCCAAAACCATCGCATTATCCATCAGGACAAGACTTCTGTACCCACTGTTTTTGGAGGCTTCAACAATACCTTCACTTACAAGGGGTTTGACTTGTCGGTATTTTTCAGCTTTTCGGCGGGGGATTACCTGTATGATTACGAAGAGCAGCGAACCACGGATGTGCAGTACGGGCAGGTAGTACTGCGCAAAAGCCTAATCGGCAATACCTGGACGCCGGATAACCCCAATGCCAGATATCCCGAATTGCGGTGGCAGGGGGCCTACCCCTGGTCGTGGGACCCCGAAGTAGAGAATCCCGAATCTCCCACCGGTAAAGGGGATTGGGTGGAAGCCAGTGGCAACTATAAGAACGAGACGGTCAACTGGACCAAGTATTTATACAAGGCCGACTTTATCCGGCTGCGCAATTTGCAGGCCGGTTATACTTTCCCAAAGCAACTGGTCCAACGCTGGAAAATACAGAACCTGCGGGTTTATGTTACCGGCACCAACTTATGGGTGTACTCTCCTCATTACGACGGATGGGACCCCGAGTCGGGAGGTGGCGTATTACCGCCTCTGGAGATATGGTCGGGAGGATTATCGGTTACTTTTTAAATCAATCCAAAAGGGAAAATACTATGCACCGCATACGAAAATCAATTTTCATCATCGGACTGGCGCTGGGCGCCGTTTCCTGCGACAACAATGCTTTTTTTGAGCTCACCAACCCGCCGGAATTCCCCTGGCTGAACATGAACGAGCTGGAGCGCGGGGTGGTTTCGCCTTACAATTTTGCTTTTACCACCTCCTGGAGTAACTTTTTTGGCGACGACCGCCTCATTTTCGAGTGCATGTCGGACGAGGTATATTTATTGCCCAACACCTCTGCCGATATCCCGTTCGAAGAGATGTACGGCCGTACTACTGAGGTAGAAATGTCAAAGGCCAACAGTGGTTTTTCCCTCGGCTACAAATGCATCACTCATGCCAATTCGGTGCTGGATTTTCTGAAGGAGAACGATTACCGGCCCTATCCCAATCCCACCAAAGCCGACCTGGAAAACCTGGCCCGCATACAGGGTGAGATGCTATTCATGCGTGCTTACGCCTATTTCTATCTGGCTGTCCGGCATGCGCCGGCGCCCGGAGCACCCAATTTCACAACAGAAGAGATCCTGCCGTTGCGGCTGGAGACGCCCCTGTCGGCGGAAGCGGCCAACAAGGCCAATTATGTGACAACTGAAATCATCTACGACCAGGTTGTTGCCGACCTGCTGAAGGCGAAGGAATTGCTGCCCGAGGCATTCGTTTCCGGCCTTCACCACCCTTCCTATGTTCAGGGGCGGGCTACGCGTTATGCGGCGGCCGGTATGCTGGCCCGTGTGTATTTCCGGATAGGCCGTTGGGATGAGGCGATGGATGAGCTCGACTATGTCATTAGCGGGCCGTTCGACTTGTCGGAGGATCCTATTGAAGCCTTCAACAAAGATTACGCCGAGGACGGCCGCGAGGTCATCTGGGCCACCAATAACCACGACCCGGAGATCGTCCGGGCCAATAAAGTGCCCACCAGTATGAACTGGAGCGATTACCGGGCGGTCAATGGCGGAAGAGGAGCGTATCAGAAGCGTTGCACCTGGAACCAGTTTCCCCTGTCTCACTCCGTTCTGAAACAAATAGGATGGATGGATGACAACCTGGAAGTTACCGAGGAGGCTCTTCGCGACAAACGTTATCAGCAGTTGTTCTGGCGGATCGAGGGCAACCCCGGCAACAACAATGCCGACCCGACGCAATATGAAATGCAGTACCCACACATCAAGGACCCTCACGTCTGGGGGGATAAGTATTACCGCGCCACTGACGGCCAGCGGAGCAATATTCCCATCATCCGCCTGGCTGAAATGTACCTGACCCGGGCCATCCTGCGTTACAGGGCCGGCAATGTTGCCGGAGCTGCCGAAGACCTCAATAGGGTCAGGATAAGGGCCGGGCTGGAGCCACTGGCCACGGCCAGCGAACAGGATATCCATAATGAACGGATCAGAGAAATGGCCTTTGAAGGCGACAGGCTCCTGTATCTGCAGGGCCTTCAGATGCCGATTCCTCCCGGAGACCGGGAGGCGCCGGCTATCAATTACCCGTATGAAGGCCTTTACTGGAAGCTGCCGCAATCCGAGCTGGATTTCAAGGAGGATTGAGCCAGAGGTTGTGGAAAGAGCCTGGTTTGTTGATTTTGTTGCTGAAAAAACTGCATAAATGAGATCTGTAATTCAAATAACAATAGTGCTTTTCGGGCTTTGGGTGCTGTTCCCTGCTTGTGAGGAGGACAGCCTGCCCATTCCGTTTATACAGGTGGCTTTAGAGCCTACTCCCGCCAGCGCTTATGGGGCGCGGGATGGAGCTGTGCAATCCACGGTCGAGGGAGGACAGCCTCCATACCGCTACTTTTGGAGCAATGGCAGCCAGGAGGAGCAGATAGCCGGGCTGCCGGCCGGTGAATATACGCTGAAAGTGATCGACAGCAGATCGGCCGTCGCCTCCGCCACGGCAGTAGTGGAGCAGCCGGAAGCAACCCCGCTGGTTTTCAACTTTTCCGTTACTGAGGTGAGCTGGTATGGCGGGGATGACGGCGCGGTAGAATTATCTGTTATGGGAGGCACGCCTCCTTATAGTGCGATCTGGAGCAATGGCGGGGAAAGCCTGGCCATAGAAGGGCTGACTGCCGGCCAGTACAGCGTCACAGTTACTGATAGCGGCGGCCCGGCCATCATCACCATCGATTCGGTGATGGTCGGCCAGCCGGAGTTCGTTTGCGGAAGAGATAGCATTACCGATGTGGACGGCAATAAATATCCTACTGTACAGATCGGCGGACAGTGCTGGACGGCGGAGAACCTTCGCACGCTGCATCTACCCGAAGACCCTGCCCGGGAGATCGAAGGGCGTTTCTGCCTGAACCTGAACTGCACAAATGCTTTTGGTGCTCATTACTCCTGGGAAGCTATGATGAACGGCGCCGGATCGGTTACCGCCGAAGACGAGGTTCAGGGTATATGCCCTTGTGAGTGGCACTTGCCCACCAAGGAGGAATGGGAGGCATTGAATTCGTACCTCTCCGTCGATGGCAACGGAGGGGCGGGAGTGAATGTGCCGAACAAAATGAGAGGGGCAGACAGCCCTTCCGGTTTTGACGCCCTCTATGCCGGCAACTGGGGATATTCCGTATTTGAAGGTGAGAACGCCGTTTTCTGGACAGCAACCGAGCAGGCCGGCGGCAGGGCTTTTTACCGGCTGATCAACAACTTTCCCCTTCTCGGGCAGGGGCATCTGGAGAAGCGCAGTGGCCTTAGCGTACGCTGTGTCCGCAACCGGCAGTGATAACGCTCCCCTCGGGGCGCAAACTTTATTTGGAGGAAGCGGCTTTTTCATCTGGGATTTTTTTATTTTTAACTACTTTATTTTTGAAATGCACTGTACGATAGATAATTATTTCCGATATGGCCCGCACCCTCCGGATTTTTTGGTTGCTGCTCTTTTGTTCAGGCCTGTATGCCCAACCCGTCCGTTTTGACCAGCTCAATGTAGAACACGGCCTGTCTCAGAATACGGTGAACTGCATTATAAAAGATAGCCGGGGATATTTATGGATCGGCACTAATGATGGGCTGAACCGTTATGATGGGTATCAGTTTGCTGTGTTCCGGCATTTGAAGCAGGATAGTTCTTCGCTTAGTGATAACAAAGTGTATGCTCTGCTGGAAGACCGTGCCGGCCGCCTGTGGGTGGGTACAAAGAACGGATTGAACCGGTATGACCGCAACAAAGGGTGTTTTATGCGTTTCGGGGGCCTTCACGGCCGGCCGGCCGGTTTGAAGGACCACTTTATTCGTTCCATTTATGAAGACGAATCCGGCCGTATATGGGTGGGTACACTGAAAGGTGGGCTCAGCCTCTGGCAGCCTGATGAGAACAAATTTGCTTCAATATCACCACCTCCAGGGCAGGGCCTGCCGGCCTTTGAAGATGTATCCTCAATATTGGAGTGCCGGAATGGGGAATTCTGGGTGGCAACAGATGCCCCCGGGCTGTACAGGCTTAACCGGAACAATTTTGCCTGGGAATTTTTCCCTTTTAAATCATCGGAAGAAGCGGGTAAAACCGCCAAAAAACTCTTTGAAGACCAAATGGGCAACCTGTGGGTGGCCACTCAGGGTAACGGAGCCTTCCGGCTGGATCAGGGCCGCCGGCGCCTGAGCCACTTCACTGCTGCCCCGGGAAGCCTGCCGCATAGTATTGTCAAAGATATTACCGAGGATGAAGCGGGGCGCATCTGGCTGGCCACTGATGGCGGAGGCATAACCATCTACAATCCGCAAAAAGAGGAGTTTTCCTATATCAAATACCATCCCGGTTCTGCACATTCCCTTGCCAGTAATTCCGTTTACACTTTTTTCAAAGACCAGGAAGGCATCCTTTGGGTTGGCACATTTGATGGAGGGATCTGCGTTCATAACCGGAACAACAAAAAATTCCACCATACAGGGATGGGCCCGGAAAAGGAAAACGGGCTGAGCCACAGGTCCGTCTTGTGTTTTCTGGAAGACCACGAGCAAGGGGTATGGGTAGGCACAGACGGAGGAGGCCTCAACTATTTTAATCCCCGAAAGCAAACGGTCGAGTATTGCCTTCAAAAAGAGGAAAACGGTTTGAGCAGTAATGTGGTGGCGGCTCTGTATGAAGACCGCCGTCATCGCATCTGGATCGGGACCTATACCGGGGGGCTGCAGCGTCTGGAAAAAGGAAGGGGCATAACCGCAACTTACAAGCATATACCGGAAGATCCGCACAGCATTTGTAACAACAATGTCTGGGCCCTTCTGGAAGACGGAGCAGGGCGCTTCTGGGTGGGCACCCTGGGAGGGTTAGAACTTTTCAATCCCGAATCCGGCCATTTCACCCATATCCGGACCCAGGGGCTGGCCAGTGATGACCCCTATCTGGAAAGGGTCACTGAGTTGTATGAATCCAGAGAAGGGCGCATTTGGGTAGGAGGTAAAGGCGTGCGCTATTTCGACCCTGTTTCCGGTGCGCTGAAATTTTTGGAGGGAGAGGCCGGCCAGGCCATACGGCCTTTTGACAGCCGGGCATTTTTCGAAGACAGCCATCACAATATCTGGATCGGTACAGAGGGCGGTGGGTTATTCCTTCTAGGGGCCGACGGCCGGCAATTTCGCAACTATACCGTCTCAGACGGCCTGCCCAGCAATACGGTTCACACTGTTTTTGAGGACAACAAGGGTTTTCTGTGGATGAGCACCAATGAGGGGCTTTCCAGAGCGGACCCCGCCAAACTGCTGGTGGCCAATATAGGAGGGGGGAAGAATCACTTTAGGAACTATTGCAAAAAAGATGGCCTGCAGAGCAATCAGTTCTCTTACAGTGCCGGCCTGAAAGCGCACTCCGGAGAGTTGTATTTTGGAGGTATCAACGGATTCAATCATTTCCTCCCGGAAGAGATCAAAGACAATCCATACAAACCGGCCATTGAGATAACCGGGCTGAAGGTATTCGACCAGTATGTAACGGCAGGGGAAGAAGGCTCACCTCTGGAGCGCCCCATAAGCGAGTTGTCGGAACTAACGCTCAACCACCAACAGAGCCAGGTCTTTTCTCTGGAATTCACCGCGCTCAATTTTACCTCCAGTGAAAAGAATCAATATGCATACAAACTGGAAGGATTTATGGATGAGTGGAGCTATATCGGCACCCGCCGTACGGCAACATTCACTAACCTGAACCCCGGAACCTATACTTTCCTGGTCAAGGCCGCCAACAACGATGGGGTATGGAATGAAGAAGGAAAAGCGTTGAAGCTGAAGATCCTTCCTCCCTTCTGGAAAACCAACTGGGCTTATGCCGCCTACATCGTCTTTTCTCTACTGATGCTCCTGGGCTTTCGCCATGCTTTTTTGATGCGGGAAAGAATGAAAAACGACCTTCGAATCAAAGATCTTGAAAGAGAAAAAATGGAAGAGGTCAACCGGTTGAAGCTGGCCTTTTTTACTAATATATCTCACGAATTCCGCACGCCCCTTACCCTGATCACCGCCCCGGTGGAGAACCTGATCTCCAGAGAAGATATTGCCCCTGACGCCAGACAACAACTTGGCCTGGTGCAGCGCAATACTCAGCGATTGCTCCGGTTGATCAACGAACTGCTGGAATTCCGCAAGATCGATGACAATAAAATGGAACTTGAAGTGGAGCGCCGGGACGTGGTTAGCTTTATTCGGGGGCTTAAAAAGGCCTTCGACGGGCTGGCGGCCAGCAAACAAATACACTATAGTTTTGAAAGCGCGTTTGACAAAATATATGCTGAGTTTGACCCCGACAAACTGGAAAAGGTCATTTATAACCTTCTGTCCAATGCTTTCAAATTTACAAAGGATGAGGTACGCCTGTCCCTGCGCCGGGGTGGAAGAGACGGCCAGTATCAGATCATCGTCCAGGATAATGGTATCGGGATTGCCCCCGAACACCAGCCTCATGTCTTTGACCGTTTCTATCAGGTTATCTCCGAAGGTTCTTACTCCCGGCCGACGAGGCCAGGCGGCACAGGCATCGGGTTGGCCTATTCCAGGGCGCTGGTTGAACTGCACGGCGGCGCCATTGAACTGGATAGCGAGGAAGGCAAAGGCAGTTGCTTTACGGTTGTTCTGCCGGTTCGACAACCTTCCGGCCCCCTGGACACTACAGATTTTGTTGGAAATGATCCGGAACCCGGCTATGATTTCATTATCCCGGAAGAGGATCAGACAGCGGGCCTGGTCTCTTCTGTTCCACCCATATCGCCTGCAGGTTCTAAAGAAAAGCCTGTCCTTTTGATCGTTGAAGACAATTCAGATGTAAGGAGTTTTATCCGCATGAGCTTCCAGGGCTACTTTCAGGTGCTTGAAGCCGAAGATGGAGAAGAAGGTTGCAGCCAGGCCCTGCGGCATTTGCCGGATATCATCATCAGCGACATCATGATGCCGCGTAAAGATGGTGTAGCCTTATGCCAGGAGTTAAAGAACGACGACCGCACCAGCCACATTCCCATTATTCTGCTGACGGCCAATACCAACGAGGAACGGTGGATACACGGGCTGGAAACCGGCGCTGATGATTACGTGACCAAACCATTCAAATTCCGCTTTCTTAAAGCCCGGATATTCAACCTGCTCAACAGCAGAAAACAGTTGAAACGGTATTTCAGCCGGAGTGTGCTTCAGCCGGAGGCTGTTGATATACCTTCGGCAGATGGCGTTTTTATGAAAAAGGCCATTGCCCTGATCGAGCAGCACATCGGCGATGCGGAATTTGGCGTCGAACAGTTTGCACAGGAGCTGGGAATGAGCCGCTCAGTGCTTTACCGAAAATTCAGCGCCCTGACCGACCAATCCGTCAAGGAATTCATCAATATGATCCGGTTAAAAAGAGCGGCGCAGTTGTTGGCCTCAGAAGCTGATATTTCCGTAGCGGAAGTTGCCTATTCGGTGGGTTTCAGTGATTCTCAGTACTTCAGCAAAAAGTTTAAGAAGTATTATCATCTCACGCCAACCCAATTCATGGAAAAAAAACGGCAATCCGCAGTTTAATTATTATTAGTGGTACATATTTAAGCCTTCTTAGAGACAAAATTCCACATGGAGGGCCGGAAAGCCGCCTATTTTTGGATCGTTAATTTCTTTTTCACAGTTTAACGATCTGATTGTTATGTGGAATGCCATACTGGAATGGGCGCGCAAAAAATCCAGAACGAAACACTACTGGCGGTGGCTGTTGCTGGAATATCTTTTCCTTTTCCTGCTGATGGCCATGCTGGTTATTCTGATCTTTTTTTTATGACCCCTCAGAGTGGTTTGTCAGCATTCTGCGTTTATTGATTGAATATTAAGACGCCGTATTTTGATGCAGAAATCATCATAGGCGTATTCGAGGGTGCGTGAACTGGCGCCTGTGGCGGAGGCGGAGGTTACGTATCCCAGCCTGGCATAGTCTTCCAGGTATCTCCCGGCCCCACGGTCACTTGTTGATACAACATCCAGGGGCCGTGGCCTACGGGGTCCATTTCGATATCGAAAGTGGCCGATTCCGGTGAATCGTGTGATAGTTCCAGGCTCTTTTTATCGTAGAAACCGATCAGATAGGGGTCTGAGGGCCGGCCTGCTTTCACGAAGGTGTTTTTCCAGGGGCCGCCCCGGCTGGTGGGTTTACCCACCTTCCAGTTATTCCCATCCCACTCCGCCAAAACGCCGGATTCGATATCGAACTGCTGAGGCGCTTCCTCGGAAGGCTCCCCATTATTGGAGTATACCAGTATGCCTTGTCCGGAGGATAGGCCTTTGCCATGGGCGCCGGGCAGTAGCGTGCTGTATTCCTCCCCGTGCTTGCCATTGGCGTCTTCGTAGAGGGTATCCACGGCCAGCGTATGTACATCCACCCTTCCTCCATACACACTTAATTGAACTATCCCGCTGGACACTACTGCTAGCCAAAGGATGGCGGAACGCCCAAAGCCATTCCGACTTCCGCGTTCCGAATTACTATCGTCAGTCGCTTCGCTCGTGTCCGACTTTGTCCAGCGCCAGACTGATAGCCCCCCTACTCCCCCTTCACCGCCCGCACCCACACGCCTGACCTTTCCGGTACTTTAACGGTAAACCCGTCTTGAATGAGCTGTAGCTGCTCTCCTGTATAAACATTCTCCGCCGCCCGGTAGCGGATCACATCCGACCGGATGACGATCTCTTCCGCCGGCCCATCGTTCAGGATAAAATAATGGTCGGCGGCCGGGGCGGCGCGGCGCATCACCATGCTTTTTTTGTTGCCCTTTACTTCAAAGGGTGGGCGGATGTCGCCCAGGGTGCAGAAGGTGACGATGTCTTCCATCTTATCGTTACCCGGCAGGTACGTCATGCGGCTGGCTTCAAAATTGATCAGTACCGCCTCCCCCTCGCCGTATAGGTGGGAAGTCAACGCAGGCACGCCGTTGGTGAAAGTATTTACCACCTTTGCGCCGTTCAATTTAAGAACACCATACTGCGTGTACAGGCTGTCGCCGTCGAATACCATATTCCGGTTGAAGGAGTGGTAGTAATCAGCGATCTGCAGGCCAAACAGCTCGGCAAAATCGGAACCTTCCTTTTGCTTGTTCAGGCGCCCGTAGGTGTCCAGCATGAGCACCGGGAAGTCCGCCACCAGGCGGCCGCCCTGCCGGACGTATTCTTTGATGATCTTCACGTGCTCGTCTTTCAGCGCCAGCAAGCAGGGCAGGTAGATGATGGGGTAGCGGGCCGCCAGCCCGGCGTCCAGGTCGCGCTCGGTGAGGTACTCGAAAGGGATGTTGTTGTTCATCAGGGCGCGCGAGAGGCCCATGCGGGCTTCGGTGTGCAGCTGGCGGAACTGCCGGTCGCGGTTGGTTTTGTACACCGGCGTATTCAGGTTGTATGCGCCCATGGAGAGGCGGCCGAGCATGGCCTCGTTCTCCCAACTGTAGAGGATACCGACGGTAGGTTCATCGACAGCTTCCCAGAGCTCGAAGCGCTGCTCTTGCAGTTTTTTGGAAAAGTTGCCGGCCACCACGGCCCTGTCGGAGGGGTGCCCTTGTATGTCCGTCAGGGCGTATTCGCCAACTTCCCAGCCTTCGCCCCGCGAGTTCCACATCCAGAAGCCGATGCCCTTCAGGCCGGCGGCCAGATAGGAGACGATGAGCTGGCTCATGGTATTGCCGTCCACCGTATTACCCTGGTGGCCGCTCCACTGGGTGGGGCCGCCGGTAGATTCCCAGGTTGCCGCCCAGCCCCCCTTGAACATATCGGCCACGGTGCGCGCCTGCCAGTAAACGGGACGCATGATCTCGTTCTCGATGAGGAAGAAGTGGTGGGCCAGGTGAATGGAAGAATAGAAAGAGCCGCCAATGGAGGCTGTTTTGGCCTGCCCTTCCAGGTCCCAGGCATTTACCGCCTGGTTCTCGAAGAGTTGGTGTCCGCCGGTGCGTTCGGGCTCGGCGGGGTCCCATTCGTAGTACAGGCTCATAGTCTTCTGATAGTTTTCTACGATGAGTTCCGACTGGAATTTCATGGCGTCGCGGAAGCGGCGGAAGTCCCTGGACAGCGGGCCCCTGCCATTGCCGTACTGGTCAAAGCCTGTTCCTTTGAGTTCTTGGGCGGCCTCGCGGAAGGTGGTGAAATTGCAGGAGCCGGTATAGCCGCAGTTCCAGGCGTCTTTCAGGGTATTCACCGTTTTATACTCCAATTCCAGCCATTTGGCGAAGGGTGGCAGCAGGCGTTCCGGCATCCAGGGGTTGTTGCGGCCCGGCTCGCCCATGCCCTTGGGTTTGGCCGGTTTTTCATCCATACGTTCCACCCGCTCATGCCACACTTTTTTCTGGTGGTCGATCATCCTAGGGTGTTGCTGAATGGCGGGCATGTTCTCTTCCGTTAATTCCATATCGATGCCCAGCTCGGCCAGCAGTTCGGGGGTGATGTCCACCCAGCCGCCTTTGCCGTAATACCAGGGGGAGATGCCGATGTCGATCGCGGCGTGGAAGACTTCTTCCTCATAGCCCGGAGGGTTGTAGGGGGCTACGAGCTGCACCTGTTTCAGGGCAGTGAAGCCTAAGTCTCTGATCGTTTCAAATTCCCGTTTGGCGTCCTCCAGCTTTTCGCCCCGCTGCTGGTAGTAAACGACGCCTACCGGAAAGGGTTTCACGTTGCGCAGTTTCTGCTGCATGGGGCTGTCGTTGAGCTGCCAGTAGAGTTCCTGGAGGTAGGGGTCGTATCCCTGGCGGGCCTGGGTGCCGGTGAGGGCCCATTTGGAGGTGTTTTGGGCGAAGGAAGGTTGGGTGAGCAACAAGGAAGAGGCCAGAAGGATTGTTATACCTGATCGCATTTTATTTTTTTCACTGAGGAGGCGTTGGCGGGGAGCGTGTAACCTACACTTTGAGGTTGGTTATCATTAGTGGCCTTCCAGCCGGCGGCCTTTATAGTGCGCGGCGTCAGTGGAAAGCCTTTTAGCCCCGGCCACTTCCCGGCCGTTCAGCATGGAGACGATGGGCTTGTCGGCGCCATTATCGCCGGTAAGGAGCACTAGGGTACTGCCCTCGATGCCTTTTGAGGGTGTTACAATTTTTTAAAAAAAGGTACTGTAGCCAGCCCAACTTCGACCGTGATGGTTTTACCTCCCTGGTAGGTTTTTCCGTCAAACCCTTCCCAATCTCCTTTTGGTAAGACAACCTTTCTTTCTTTCGCGCCTTTTTCCACCACGGGGGCCATCAGGTAATCGGGGCCCAGCATGAATTGATCTTTGATCTCAGCATACCCCTGATGGGGGAATTCGTATTCCATCAGCCGGACGACAGGCTCTCCCGTTTGTGAGGCTCTAACCGCCAGTTCTAAAACCAGAGGTGCAAATTTTTCTTTGAGTTGCACCGACTCTTTTATGGCGGCCAGATGTTCTTCATCCAGTATTCTGAACGGGTTGACTGAAAATTGCATCATAGGCATCAGGGCATGTACCTGAGCAGCCCGCACGACCAATTCCTGGTCGATGGCCTTTATGCTTTTAAAATTGATATACTCTCCGCCTCCGATCATGTCGGGGCAGGCATAAGGATATCCCATGAGCCCCTGTAGGCCGATATGCGGGATCAGTTTTTGTACGTCCATCCAGTCGTGGTTCTTATCCCAAAGGCGCTGGGCCAGCGCTTGTCCTCCCATCTGCCAGCAGGCCCGGTACTCGTTGAGGGGATATTTCAACCCGATCTCCGCAAACATGCGGCTGTGGTCATTTGCGGTTAGGGTGGAGTCAAAATAAGCAGCGTTGTGGTAAAATTCGGTGTCGCCGGCATCCAGTTTGAATCCGTCCACCCCATAGGTTTCCTGTAAATGGCCCAGGCGCTCCTCAAACCACTTCCGGGCGGCAGGGTTGGAAAAGTCCAGCACTGCGCTTACGCCGTTCCACCAGCGAACCATTTTGGGTTCATTTCCACCAGCCTCTTTGATAAATGCATCATACGGGCCAATCTTCAGCAGGCGGTATTCCCTCGAATCAGGGCTTACGAATGGGCAAACCCAGAGCATCACCTTAAAGCCCATAGCGTGCAGGCTATCCATCATGGCCCTGGGGGCCGGAAACCGCCCGGGATGAAAATCCCATACGCCGTAATCTTCCTGCCAGGTATCGTCAATCATCAGAACGCCGGCAGGCAGGCCGTTGTCCAGCATGGACCGGGCGTAAGCGAGAACATCCTCCTGGTTCTGGTTATGGGTGAGTTCGATCCAGGTGTTGTACTGCGGTTTAGTGAACATGATGGTATCGGGAATTTTCCCGGAGAACGGAAAATGGCTTTTTGAGGCCGCCAGGTAAGCTTCCTTCAGGGTATTGCCAGCTTTCCGGATCACAAATTCTCCTGTTCCGTTGAGTTGGATCTCTTTCATCGAAATGGTATAGGCAAAAGGCTGATCGCTGTAAATGTATCGCCCCTGGCTGGAAACCAGAAGGGGTTGTAGCTGGTTGGGAGACCAGGAATGCGAAAAGTCAAAAGAAAACGTACCGGTATGGGGCATTTGCTCACCGAGGTGTATTACACCCGACCACCAGTGCTCATCGGAATTTACTGGTATAGTATCCTGAGCGTTCAGGGAAGCTGTAAATGGCAACAAAAAAAATACCAGATTAGCTAAAAGTCGGTCAAACTTCATGGTTTAATGATCATTATTTCTGAAATGCTTCTCTCCCTTTCCTCCAGGCTTTAATGAAAACCGGCCGTTCATAAGTACTGATCAGTTCTCCTTCTGGCCCGTGCAACGCCAGATAGACATTAATAGCTGCCGTTTCTTCCGGAACGGCCTGGCTGAGAGGAACGATTCCTGCCAGCCTGGCATCCAGCGCTTGAATTTCAGCTGTAAATTTCCCTTCTCCCAGCTTCCTGTTATCCGCACTGATCTTCCAGTGTACGGTGTAATTCATTCCTTCCAGTAAAAGGTCATTTGCAATCCATATCTCCATCTCATCTTTGAGGTTACTGAATACGGGCAGCGGCGCCAGCGGCTGGTTTACCTGCGCCATAGCGTAATAGCCTTCTTTGGGCCGCAGGTCATGGCTGACAATAGATTTGGGCCAGTTTGCAGGCAGTATATCTATAAAGTGAAACTGCATGTATCCAGCCACATGCTGCGGTGACAACCGGTAACCTTTGGTCACTTCGTCGAGTTGATAAGCCTGGAAACGTTGGCTGGCAAGAATGTATTCGCCCAGGTTTCGGGGCTGTCGCCCGTCAAAACCGATGCGCATTCGCAGGTCGTCTTTTTTCCATTGCACCTGGCCCAGCAAGGTGTCCGTGCCGGGCGCCGGCGCCGGCCCCCAGGCTTTGGGGTAATGTTCGGACATGGTCGGGTAACTGTCCAGTGCTTCGCTGCCATATTCTCCCTTCAGCACCAAACGGGAGGTGGCTATGTGTTTCTGCCATTTCCAGGGTTCGTGGATATCGCAGTACCAGCCGGGATATTCATGGACATCCTCAATAACCCGGCTGTAAAGCTCCGGTTTGAGCCTGTAAAGCGCCCCGGGTTTCATCAGGTAACCACATCCGTGTTGTATGCCACTTACAGGATTAATGATGCGCTGATCGTCCACTGACAACACTGCTTTTACCCATTCGGCCACATGGACTGCTTCGGGGCGTTCGTTGCCCAGGCCGATCATGACGACTCCCGGATTATGATAAGTTTCTTCCGCCAGCTTTGCAGCTGCATCAATGAGGAAAGGTTCGGTATGGGCCCCAAAATCGGGAAAGCGGGAGCCTTTTTCCTGCATGGAAAGCAGCCCCAGGCGGTCCTGCAAGGCTCTGGCTTCCCGGTTCTGTACGTGCTGGCAGGACCGGATAAAGTTGAAGTGGGCTGCCTTGAGTAGCAATAAGATGTCCAGCATCTTGTCTTTTTCTTCCCAAAGGCTCAGCGCATTCATACCCTGAAGGTTGGCGCCCCGCAGAAAAACAGGCCGGCCATTGAGTAAAAAGGCGCCTGGCTTCAGGCCGGGCCGGGGGCTCTTTTCGGAAACCATTTCAAATGAACGAATACCCGTCACTACTTCCTGTGCATCTATCAGTTCACTTCCATCGTAGAGTTTGACACGGCAGCGGTACAGAAATGGGCTATCGGGCGACCAAGGCCGGGCGCCGGGAAGGGATAGTTCTAACTGATAATGGTTTTCCCGGTTTGTTTCCAGGTTGAATTGCTTTTGATAGGCTTGCCCCTTAAAGTTTTCAGGCAGCCAGGCTATCTCACAACGGTAGGCGGCTATCTTTTGTGTATTGAGGTGAAAACTGACTTCAGCTTTCAGGTTTGCAGGCTCTGCCCTCGTTTTCAGGCCCGAGATAACAGCCTCTCCGGTGTATTCCAGATATACCGGGCCATGGATGCCGTAGCCGTTACCCAGATGGCGGTCGCCCTTTTGGATGCCTTTTAAAGACCGGCTGCGGTCTTTTACATAACGCTGATCTTCAGCCACCACCACCGGGAAAGGAGCCCAGTAAGCAGCTTGTTCGCCGAAAACCGGCCCGTCTGATATGCGAACGGCCAGCTGATTACTCCTTTTCAGCAAATCGGTTACTTCGAACTGAAAAGGTTGAAAGTACTCGGTATGGCTTCCCAGGTAGTGGCCGTTGAGGAATACCTCCGCTTTCCAGTCCACTCCTTCAAACACCAGAAATACCCTCTTGCCATCTGAACGCTCCCGTGCCTGAAAGTTGGTGCGGTACCAGAGGATGCGGCTCCCTGGCTCCCGGCTGGCCTCCACGCTGGAACTGTCCTGGAACGGAGAACGATACTGCCACTCCGGCACTGAAGTTTCTTTCCAAAGGCTCTTTTGAAAATCCTTTTCCCATTCAGGCCGGTTTTCTGGGGGGGCGAGAGCTTGTTCCAGTTCATATCGTTTGTACCATTGGCCGGATATGGGTTGGCGCGTGCGGATATTCAGCGGTTGAGGCAGGCTCTGCAGAAAGGGGCGGTAGTATTCCCGCAGGGAATCCATTATGGCCTGCAGGCTTTGTTCATCTGTCGGCGCCCGGTGAAACGGCTGGCCAACTGCTGAAACGAAAAACGCAGAATGGAGCACCAGGGCTATGAACATCTTCCGGGAAAACAGGCTCATTGGATCACGTATTATCTTGGGTTCTTGGGATTGAGATTACCGGGGAAAATTTTTCCTCCCGGCAGGAAAAGAAAAAGCTTTCCCCTGCGGTCGCTTTCCCCGATAAAGACGGCGCCATCGGCGCCAACAGTTATGGCCTCAAACTGGTAGGCTCGTTTGGCGTAGTAGGGGCTCCGGTCCACCGAAAGATATCCCCAATTGAGGAACCCTCCCTCACCTGAAGTGGAGTAAGTGATCAGTTTACAGGGTTCATCCAGCTCACCGGAGATCATGTAGAGCTGTTCGTCTTTTCCCAGTGCCATTGCCCTGGTTCTTCTGGAAAGGCGAGGCTTTCCCAGGCTTGTAAGTGCCGGCTGCTCCAGGTTGAGTTTAAAAATGAATCCGTCCGAAGTGCTGCCCCAGATGAGGCGGTTCGCCCCCTGGATCAGTTGCTCAACCACCGGGTAGCCATTGTAATTCCAGGATTCCCAGTATTCGCCGGGGATGCGTAGTTCTGTTTTTTCAAACCGGGCGGTTTCAGGGTCAAAAATGACAATAAGCCCACCGTCTCCGGATGTGACAACCCGGCCGTCGGGCAGGCACAACAGCGCCCGGGGTATGCTGCGCCAGGAGCGTTCCGGGCCGGAATACACTTTTTGGGCCAGCAGCGGGCCGAATTTTTTGACCTCGCGGGTTTTGACATCCATGCTGAAAAAAATGGCATCCGGATAAGTAAGCCCGTATGCCAGCTGTTTTGAATCATCAAAGCACAGGGCATAGACAGAATTGTTCGGCTCAATGATGCCCAGGTCTTCCAGCGCGGCAGTATCTTCCGGGAGATAAACCTGCTCATCGGCTTTTCCGGGCCGATAGCGAAAAATGTGCCCCCCCTCATAGCCCTCATGGTATGTCTTGATGTCTTCCCATAACTGTTTTTCTATCTGGCGGTGCCCGCCCGGGATTTCCCGGGTAAGGGGGATCTCGTCCAGCAGATTTTTTCCGGTACCGATATAGACCTGGCCGTCAGGCCCTTGTACCATAGTGTGAAAAACTCCTGTAGCGCCGGGGATCAGGCCGAGGGGGCGTACTTTATTGATAAAACGGTCATAAAGGAAAAGGTAGGCTTGTTTTCCACTGGTAGCGCCATAGACATAACCATTGTTCCGGTGAGTGAGAAGGGCGGAAATGCGGCTGTCGTCCGCCGGGATCTCCGTAACACCCGGATAGCCGAGGTCCCGGTAATCCAGATGATGGTTGTCAAAATTCGGGCTCACCCATTTTTGCGCCCAGCAATTCAGTCCAAGAAAAATGATACATGTAGTATAAAGAGCTTTCATTATTTCAAGTTCATAAAGGATTGAAATTCTTTCATTCAGGCAACGGATAGCTCAACAACATCATCGCATAGTGCCAGGTGCCTTCAATTTCTCCCGCTATGTATTCGGGGCCATTTTCTTCAACCGCTCCTGCAAAATAAAGCCGGTTGTCGATGGGGCTGTAAACGGCGCCACCCAGGCCGTACACCTTTCGGCCATCTTCCGTTTCCATTCGCCCCAGTTGCCGTCTTTTTCCGGAAGAGATGTCATACTCCACCAGAACGGAGAGGGGGGGAGCTTTTCTTTCCGCCACTTTACTGGTAAATTCCCGTTCATCCAATACGTCCCAGGATTCGGCTGAGTAATCGAATGAAACGGAAGTGACCGGAGCATAATAGGCCCTGCGGTGGGGAGCAAGCGTAAAGGCGAGCGTTGCGATCGGTATTTTTTTTGGGTCGTCGTTAAGATACTTGTCCGCACACATCAGCACGAGTGGCGTAATGGACCCCTCTTCTCCGGCATAAGGATCAAACCGGAACAAACGGCTATCGGCATTGGTTATGCCGTAAAATACCCCTTCTTCAGGCTGCCATTCCAGAATGCGCCAGAGTGTCTTGCGGTCAATTTTGGGGTTGGACATCGTCCTGGGCGGAACCTTTGGATTGTTGGGTATGGAAATATTCTGCAGGTCTTGGATACGGCCTGTTTCCGGGTTGTATTTCCAAACCCTGTTTACAGGGAAAGCGCCGTAAATATTCCCCCGGCCGTCGGCGGCAATGGTGCGGCAAATGTCCCAGTCATCCACTCTGCCCAGGCTGGTAGTGACTTGTTTTTCCAGATCGTACATGTATAAATGCCCGTCCTCCGCCAAACCGTAAAGGCGCCTGCGCTCCGGGTCGATACTCATGCCCAGCAGGCCGGCATGGCGGCTGATCCGCCCCAGGTTAACCAGTTCGCGTTTTTCAGGGTCGAACCTGAACCAATGGGCCCCGCGGTAGCTCGATGGGTCGATACATTCCGGCCCGTTATCTTCACAGAAATCACCAAAATAAATGTTCCCATCCTTATCTTCCACAAAGGAAACATGGATCTTTCCACTGGTTCGGATACCCTGTCCTCTTTCCCCTTTGAATATGGTAAGGTCTGCCAGATGTTCCATTTTACCTGTAGCAGGGTCGAACTCATAAAAATTGGCCGCGTCGGCATGGGTGCAGAGCCCGATGTAGATCTTGCCCGATTTGGCGGTATAGATGCCGCTCCACATGCTGTCGTCCTTTTTGTTCCCCGGGAAGCGATGGGACTTGAGTTTGATAATGTCCTGGGCCTGGCCATTGAGGCCAGTCAGCAACACGAATATGGGCAAGAAGAGGTAAGCGATACTGCTTAGCTTATGCATAGCCTGTTCTTTTAGTATTTGTATTCTATTCCGCCAAAATGGCTGGTGCCGCCATAGGGGAAATATGGATGATCTTCGTGAGCTTGTTCCATCCAGGTTTCGGCCCGGGATACCAGTTCCGGATATTCCTTGCTGAGGGATTGTTGTTCGGCCGGGTCGGCAGACAAATCGTAGAGTTCAATGGGGGTGCCGAGGCCATTTCTCACTGCTTTCCATTTGCCAAAACGGAGCGCCTGCCTGAATCCTCCATGGGGCATGGGCTCCATCCAACTCTTTCCATTGAGCTGGAATTCCCAATAAAGGTAATCATGGGAAAGCTGGCCGGGCCTTCCCAGTAGCTCCGGCAACATCGAGATGCCGTCGTGTGAATAGTTAGTAGTGGTTCCGGTAATTTCTACAAGGGTGGGCAATACGTCCCACTGGGCTCCGACATGGGCCGAAACCTGGCCTGCCGCCACCTTTCCCGGCCAGCGAACAATGAGGGGCACGCGGATGCCTCCCTCGTAGAAATCCCGTTTATGCCCTCGGAAGATGCCATTGCTTTGAAAGAAGGTGTGGTCGTGGCGGTCTTCATGATGCCCGCCGTTGTCGCTGGTAAAGAACACTATCGTATTACCCGAAAGGCCCAAACTATCCAGCAGGGCGGTTACTTCTCCGATTTGCCCGTCCATTTTCTGAATGCGCAGGGCGTGCAGCCGTTCTACTTCCGGCCAGCCTTTCGACAGGAAAGTGGTGTCGGCTTCGGCCAGCGTATTGGGAGCATGCGGTATTTTCAGGGACATGAACAGGAAGAACGGGCGTTGAGCATTGTTTCGAATGTATTGTTTGCTGCGGGCCAGCACAATATCATCCATATAGACGCCTTGTCTGTTTTTGTTGGCCTCGATCAGCAACTCCTCTTTGCCGTCATAAAGCAGGTACGGATAGTTCTGGTCTCTGACAATACCCTGCGAGCCATATTTTTCCGTAAAATGTGCCTTTGCCTCCGCAGAGAAGCGTTCCCTTACCGTTTCGTCAAACCCGCGGTCTTCCGGATGAGTAGGGTTGAAATCGCCTTCCAGGTGCCATTTCCCGAATATGGCCGTAGTATAACCTCTGGCCTGCATGATCTCCCCCAGGGTGGAATCCTGCGGTGAGAGCGGCATCATGAGCCACTGGCCGTCCTTAAAGCCAAAGTTGCCCCGAACCGAGGCATGGCCGGGGTGTTTGCCCGTCATCAGGCTGGCTCTGGATGGAGCGCAAACGGTGTTTCCGGCGTAGAAATCGGTAAACCTCATTCCTTCTTCTGCGAGGTGGTCCAGATTGGGCGTCTGGAACATTTCCTGCCCGTAACAGCCTGGTTCACCATATCCGAGATCGTCGGTGAGAATGAAAATAACATTGGGTTTTCGGGTAAGCTGCTTTTCCTCATCCGGCTTTTTGGGCCCGCAGGCAGCCAGAAAGACAACTAAACCCAGCAGGGTAATATTGGCGTATTTAAGATTCATCCTTTTTCGGGTTTAGCAGATTTTCAATGATTAATATGGATTCTCCTTTGTTCATCCAGTGGGCATAGAGGCCATTTTTGTCATCCAGCAATTCAAAAGGAATAAAGGACCCCAGAGCAATATCGAGGTCTCCATCCAGGTCCACATCTCCGCAATCCATCACCATCCAGCGGCCAAATTCCGGGTCCAGGCCGTAGGAGGTAAATTGGAAGCTGCCCTTATTTTCCAGGAAAACAAACCCTTCCCGGGGCCGATTGGCAAAGTCGGGGAAAAAGGCGATAGAGGCAATGTCCAGGTCTCCATCTTCATCAAAGTCGAATGCCTGGGCCTTATAGGCGCCGTTCTGGGCGAAGAAAAAAGCCTCTTCGAAATTATTGGCTCCGTCATTCAGGAAAATGCGTATGCCATGGTAGGGCCGGGGAAGAGGCATAAAATCCGCATTGTCTCCGCAGGTGTAGAGGATATCCCAATAGCCGTCCTGGTTGAAGTCCGTGGCCTGCATGGAAGTCGAACCATAAGTTGGAGGAAAGCGCAGCAAGCACTTTTCTTTGAACCCTTTTCCTCCCTGGTTCTCAAAAAGGCTGATGCACTCATCACCCTGCCCGAAAAGCGCCAGCACATCTTCAAACCCATCCTGGTTAAAATCGGCCACCTGGGCGGCAAGCGCACCCGGCTGATCCTTAATGGCCTGCCGGGACCATTCTCCCTTTTTTGTCCTGTAATAATATCTGAGCCCGCCGGTAAGGTTGCCGAATTCAGCAACTACCAGGCCTTCCTCTCCGTCTTTATTAAAATCGGCAAAGCCGGCCTGTACGGGGCGTTGAAGTTTTGGCAGAACACGGATGAATCCTTTAAACCCTTTGCCTGTTTCATGGTTAATGAGCTGGAGCAAGCTGCCTTCCGGGTTATCCGAAGGAAGCAGGTTCCCAATGGAGGTTACGAAAAATACATTTCCTCTTTGCTGGATCTGCACAGGTATGGCTGGCAAAAATACCTTCTCTGCTTCCTGTAACCGAAAGTCAAGCCGGGTAAGCGAACTGCCGTCACTTTTCACATCACCAACAAACAGGCCGCCCTTTCGGGTATCTATGGACACCATGGCCGTCATGGGGGGAAAGATCCGCAATCCTGTTTTTCTGATTTTGAAATTAGCCTGGCTTATGGGCCTTAATGGATTTGGCTTTGTTGCAGAAGCCGAATCGGACAGCGCCAGATAAAAAGTGTTTATGGCTTCCCATTCTTCCTCAGAAAGCAAAGGTTGTTTCGGATAGATGCCGGATTGCCTGACTTTTTCTCCCCCTTCTCCTTCTTCGAACAATTGATCGTAATTCTGGTGGATACCCAGCCTGTGTCCCATCTTTTCAAGCACCGCCGGCCATATTTCCCGGTTTAATTGAGTGGGCTTGGGCAATAAGTGACAGGATGTACAGTATTGGTTGGCCAGCGCTTTTCCCTTTTCAATGAGGCGTTGCCGAGATGCCTGCGCCCCGGCCGGCGAATTGTTATGGCCCGAACAAGCCGGGAACCAAGGGCCCGTGAACAGGAGAAAAGCTGGAAAAAACCAACATCTGATACCTTTCATATCCAATCAATAAATTACCAAAGGGGGTTTTGTTTCAGGGCCGGGTTGCGGTCCAGGGCGCCTTGGGGCAAAGGATAGTATCTGAACTTTTCCTCCACAGTAATGGGCAGCTTCGGCACTGCATTTTCCGTGTTTGGAATATTCATATTGGAGTGCATTTCGACCTTTTCTTTATACAGGTCCCAAAAGCGCTGGCCATCGAAGAAGCCCTGATGTTCAAAAACCAGTTCCCATCGCCTTTCCTGGAACACCGCCCTTCGGAACTGCTCATAATCCAATCCTTCCAGTGGGCCAAGGCCGGCGCGCTGGCGCACCTCGTTTATGGCGGCGTAGGCTTCGGCATCTGGTTGGCTGTTGAGCTCATTCAGGGCTTCTGCTTTCATCAGAAGGACATCTGCATAACGCAGCAGAATGAGGTTGGGCTCCTGGCGATTAAGCGCATTAAGGGGGTTGTCATCGAGGACTTTTGTGATGGCCGGGCCGTCATTCACGTAGTTGTCTGATGCAGGGTCATCTTCATTAAATACGACCACTTCACCACCTTCCAGCGTATATTCTGTCAGGAAAAAGGCCGACTTGCGGGCATCCTGATCGCTGTAGCTGCGGTAAAAGGGCAATTCTGCCTGGTAACTCGACCAGGCGCCGTGAGCGATCACGCCCTGAGAACCGACCGGCGCCAGGTGCGCTGAAGCCCTTCCTCCGTATGGGAAAGTGGAAATATTCTGGATGTCGAAAATGACCTCGGCATTATTTTCATTATTCTGGTCGAACACATCGGCCACATTGGGTAAGAGGCTGTAGGCCCCGCGCAATTCATCACATAACTTCACCACTTCCTGAAAATCGCTGTTATCCTGGCCTCGCTGCAGGAAAACTTTGGCCAACAGGGCCTGAGCAGCGCCTTTAGTCGCCCGGCCCAGGTCAGAAGCAGGATAACTTACCGGCAAAATGGAAATAGCTTCCTGGAGGTCGAAGATGATCTGGTCATAAATTTCAGGAATACTCACTTTAGGCTTTTCAAGATCATCCAGCCCAATGGTCTCTTTTGTGATCAGAGGAACCTCCCCATAAAGCCGGACGAGGTTGAAGTAATGCAGCGCGCGCAGGAACTTCGCTTCCCCAACGATCCGTTCTCTGAGGGCGTTGTCCATATTGCCGATACCCGGAACATTATCGATTACGGCGTTGGCCCGGTTGATCGCCTTATAAGCTTCTGCGTAAACCGTGCCGATGTATTCATGCTGAGGGTTCCAGGTGTAAATATCCAGAATGCCCCGCACGTGGTTGTTATCCAGCCTTGTCGTCACCATTTCGGTCGGCATTTCGGTAAGGAAGTACAAGTTGCGTTGGTAGTAGGGGTCTTCCTCATTGAATACCCGGTACACACTGTTAATGGCGGCAAGTGCGTCTTCTGCAGAATTGTAAAAGTTGGAGGGGGCAACAAAATCAAATACCTCCTCTTCCAGGAATGATTCGTGACAGGCCGACACAAGGAAGCTCAGGCCGGTTAATAAAAGGTATATCTTTTTCATTTTTTAAGCGGTTTTTACAGTTCGAATTTAAGGCCGATGATATAGGTTTTTGCCAGAGGATAGGCGCCAAAATCGATGCCCTGGTTGATGTTGTTTTGTCCCTGGCTATTGACATCCGGATTAAATCCTTTGTAATCGGTGATGGTAAAAAGGTTTTGGGCGCTGACGTTTAGTTCTAACCCCCGGATCCAGGGTGCGCCCAGTTTACCTGATCCAAAGCGGTATCCCAGGGTTATATTGTTGAGGCGGATGTATGATCCATCCTCGATCAGGTTGCTGGTAAGGTCGTCACCGGCGAAATTGGTGGCGCCAGCCCGCGGATAAAGGGCATCCGGGTTTTGTGGCGTCCAGCGGTTGACAAAACGGTCCACTGTAATGTTATTCTCCGAAACACTGCTTTCCAGGTTGCGCAGGTTCACGTTCAGAATGTCCGCTCCCTGTACGCCTTGTATAAAAAAGTTGAGCGAAAAATTCTTGTATGCCAGGCGGTTATTCCACCCGAAGATGTAGTCAGGGGTGGGGTCGCCGATGATCGTGCGGTCCAAAGAGTTGATCTCTCCGTCGCCATTGGTGTCAACGAATTTCAGGTCGCCGGGAGCGGCTGCGGGTTGGGCCCCGTGCGCCTCGATTTCGGCCTGGTTGCGGAAAGGGCCTTCTACCTGATAACCGAAGAAAACACCCAGAGGCTGGCCTACTTCCACCAGGCTCCCTCCAATTTTATAATCGAAACTTATGGTGCTGCCAAAAATGCGGGTGCTTTCCCCCAGGTCCACTACTGTATTGCGGTTCATGGAAAAATTCAGGTCCGTATGCCATTTTATAGGCCCGGCCAGAGGGTCTGCCCCCAGAGAAAGTTCAAAACCTTTGTTCTCCACAATCCCGGAATTTTTTAGCGCCGTGTTAAACCCTGATTCCTGAGGAAGGGTAACGGCAAGCAGGAGGTCCTCGGTGCGTTTCTGGTAGTAGTCCATGCTTAAGGTTATCCGATTGTTAAAGGCGCCCAGGTCCAGGCCTACATCAAGTTGAGTGGTTGTTTCCCAGCGCAGGCCCGGATTGGCTAATGAAGCAGTATAGAAACCAGTATTGATAAGCCCTCCGAAAGGATAACCGGTGGTGCGCAAAATAGCCTGCGACTGGTATTCTCCGATTTCCTGATTGCCGGTTTCCCCATAACTGACTCTCGCCTTAAGGTCGCTGAGCAGGTTGACGCCATCCATAAAATCTTCATCTATTATTCTCCAGGCAAAAGCAGCAGAAGGGAAGACGCCCCAGCGGTTGTCGGCCCCAAATTTGGAAGATCCGTCCGCCCGGATATTGAAGGTGAAAAGGTACTTGTCACTAAGTATGTAGTTCACCCGGCCGAGGTAGGAAGCCAGCGACCATTTCCTTTTGCTCGAAGCTACGGAAGGGCCGCCGGGAGGGGCTCCGCCGTCCAGGTTGTTGGTGCCTGTGATGTCATTTACGAAATTGTTGGTCTGTATGATACGGTCCTCAAAAGTCTCACTCTGTCGGGTATAACCTGCCAGGACATTAAATTTATGCTGGCCTATGGACGTTTGGTAGGTGAGGATGTTTTCGTTGAGCAACGAATTGATGGCGGAGTTTCCTACCCGGGCCAATCCATTGACCCCATTACCGCCGCGTAGCGTCTTGCGCGTGAAATAAATATCCCGGTTCCTCTTGTCCATGTCAACCCCGAAGCTGCTTCGGAACTTTAACCCCCGCAGGATCTCGTATTCCAGGAACAGGTTTCCCAGTATCCGGTCAGATACCAACTGGTCCTGTACTTCATTAACCAGGGCCAGAGGATTGGAAAGGGGTAATGGCAGGATCTCGGGAGGGGTTCCGTTTTCATGTTGAAAAAAACCGCCGTTCTCATCTTCCAGCGGAAAGACGGGCAGCCATAAGAAAGCAGCATTGCTCACGCCGGCATTTTTGTTGCCCGAGCCTCCGGAAAGGACAGATTGCTGGTCCGTCCTGGTAATGAACAAGCTGTTGCCAATATTTATCCTGTCGCTAATTTTTTGATCCAGGTTCATTCGCAGGGAGTATCGTTCAAAACCAGAGTTTTTAATGATCCCTTTTTGATCGAAAAAATTACCTGAAACGTGATACCGGGTTTGTTCATTACCCCCGGAAACCGAGACCTGGTAGTTCTGCACACTGCCGGTTTGATAAATGGCGTCCTGTGCGTTTGTTCCTTCGCCTAAAGAGGAAACATCCGTAAAGTAAGGCTGTTCCCCTCTGGCTGCCGCCACCTCATTTGCCCACTGGCCGTATTGGGCGGCGTTCAGCACGGTGATGCTTTTTGCCAGTTCCTGAATTCCACTGAATATATCGACGTTAACTTTAGCTTTACCTGATTTTCCTCTCTTTGTGGTGATCAATACGACTCCATTGGCTGCCCGGGCGCCATAAATTGCTGTGGCGGAAGCGTCTTTGAGGACTTCTATCGATTCGATGTCGTTGGGGTTCAGGGAAGCCAGGCCATTGGGCGCAACAGAGATCCCTCCCGTTCCGGGGTTACCCCCTGCCGCTGCTCTGCCGTTATTGTTGATCACCGGAAACCCATCGATGACATAGAGGGGTTCGTTGCCGCCATTGACGGAATTGCCTCCCCGTATCCGGACGGAGATGCCGCCCCCCGGTTCCGAAGAAGATTGAGTAATTTGAACGCCGGCCGCTCGCCCCTGCAGCCCCTGCTCTACAGAGTAAATCGGCTGATTGTGAATGTCGGCTGCTTTTATCTTGGATACCGATCCCGTTAAATCGCTTTTCCGCATGGAACCATACCCCACCACTACCACTTCATCCAGGGCCGTAGCGCTCTCCCGCAACACGGCCTCTATCTGAGAACGCCCGTTGACCGGCACTTCCAACGTTTCATAACCCACGTAGGAAAACACCAGCGACTGCTCCCCATCCGGCAGGTCCAGAGAAAAGGCGCCGTTTATATCTGTAATAGTACCCAGGCTATTCCCCTTTACCAGAACGTTGACCCCCACCAGGGGCTCGCCGGCCTGATCGGTGACGGTGCCGTTTACCGGGAATAACTGTGGCTGCGGATAGCGGGGCGGCTGATAAGACAGCAGTGGCATAACTGGTATCTGCCGGCTGCTCCGCATCTTTTCGGCGCCATTATTTATTTTCCTGGCCGGCCTTTCCCCCGCTGTTTTTTCTGTAATAACATAAAACTTGCCCCGCACTTTCTGGTATTGCAACCCTACAGAGGGCAAGGCCCGGGCGAGCACTTCCTCCAGCTTCTGGCCCGAAGCTGGACGGTAGGCCACCTCTTTGCCCTCTACTATTTTATCCGAATAGGTAAAAAATACCTGGTATTCCTTCTCTAGTGCCCGGAGCAGGGTTTTGAGGGCTATTTTCTCTTCTCTTTCCTGGGTTTGAAAATAGGAGCCCGGCTGTTCGGAAAGGGCCGCTACCGTTTGTGCCTCCAGGCGGCTGTATCCCCATAGAATAGCCAGCAAAACAGCGGTGATCGGGATGAGTAAGTGTCTTTTCATTTTGTGATCTTTTTCATTAACCAATGGTAATAAGCATATCTCACCCAGGCATCCGTCGGCCATCTGGCCGGAATACGTAAGGATGGACCCGCTTATTTGGGCTGGGTTTGAAGAAAGGCAGCAACCGATCCTTAACTGTTGTCTGCTACCTCTCCGTCAAACCATCAGATTATTGATATTAAAGTAATGTATGATAACGAGCCTTAATTTCTTTTGAAGATCAGCAGGCTGTCCTGCTCAACCACTTTTACATCAAATGCTTTCTCCGCCGTTTCGAGCAGTATCTTCAGGTCGTCGGCAGGGCCGGCGCCGGTCACCAGTTGCTGCATCATGCTGCTGTCCTGAAATTCGACAGGCCGGCCGAAAGTTTCCGTAATGATCAGGCCCAATTGGCCCAAAGTGATGCCGTCGAAGAGGATCACGCCCTCTTTCCACGCACTTTCTGCCTGAATATTGGCTTTTTCTTCCTTCAGCCGGCCGGTCTTTGCGGAGTACTCCACCTTTTCGCCGGGAGCCATGTCGATCATGGACTGCTGTCCCGGCTTTTTCTCCAGTTCCAGTTTGATCTTTCCTTCTTCGAGGGTGACTTCAGTGCCGGTTTCGCGGGCGTAAACGTTGAAGATGGTGCCCAGAACATTGACGCTCAGGTCGTCGGTAATGACCGTAAACTTTGCCTTCGTGGCAGGTTTGGGTGCTACCGTGAAGTGAGCTTCGCCCTTCAGCCACACCTGTCTGTCAGCGCCTTTTTTCCAGGCCTGGGCGTAGGTTAGGGTAGAATTGGCGTTTAGCACCACCTGAGAACCATCGGGAAGGGCGATCTCTTCCGTCTGGCCATAGGGCGTATGGTGCACCACCATTGGTCTTTCGCCCCAGCCGTCCAGGCCAAAGATGGCCATACCTGCCAGAACCAGCACCAGTACCGCGGCGGCAGTGGAAAATGCCCAACGGCGGATGCGCCTTCTTTTATCCTGGCGAATGGCTTCCATCAGCCGATCGTGCATTTGCTGCTTTTTTTCGGCAGACAGCATGCCCGGCGCCTGCAACCCGAATTGCTGCTGTACTTCCCGCCGGGCGGCGGCCACCTCATCGGCCCTGTTCGGGTTATCCCTTAGAAATACCTGCCAGAAGAGGAGGTCCTCTCTGGAAGGTTGCCGCACCCAGCGCTGAAAATCGGGGTCGCTGGCCAGCTGGCGGATGGAGAAATTGGCGTAATCTTTATCGTTCATATTGCACGGCTTGAATGGCGGTTTGAGGACCGCTCTCGAAAGTAAGACGGAAGAACTTGTGGGCTATAACCTTCGGCAGGGAATTTTTTTGATTTTTTTCCGGGGCCTTTTTCAAGACAACCGCAAAATCAATGGAAATCGCAGGTCATCCGGCGGAAGAGGAGAGGAGCAGGTACAATAACATCCAGCGGGAGTAGCTTTCGGAATGGGCGCGCAGTTTCTGAGTGGCCCTGTAAACCATATTGATGGCTACCTGTTTGGAAATATTCATCGCATGGGCGATTTCTTCGTATTCCAGCCCATCAAAATAACGAAGCTGCACCGCCTGCCGCATCCGCTCGGGCAGGCTGTGCAAAGCCCGGATGGCGGCTTCCTTTTGCAGGGAACGGCTCTCGTCAGTGATCCAGTCTTCTTCGGCGGAAGGCTCAGCGGGAAGGGTTTCTGATTCCTGCTGCTCGTCCAGGAAATAGACATCTCTCATTTTTCGAAAGGAATCGTGGATGCGGTTGCGCAGGGCAGACAGCAGATAGGCCCGTACGTTCTTTACATCGGAAAGGATGTCCCTGTTTTTCCAGAGGCGGAAAAACAGGTCCTGAATGCAGTCTTCCACCAGTTCTTTATTCCGGCAGAGCATGTATCCGTGTTCATACAATTCATCGACGTACAACAGGAACAGTCCAGACAAAGCGGCCTCATCGCCTTTCTTAAGGCCGGCCCATAACTGCTGCCCGTCCCGGTGCTCTTTCTGTTGCTGCATGAAAAGTTGGTTGCCTGCTCTTTTGTTTGGTAAAAATAGGGACAATCAGAATAGATGCAAAATTTTTTTTGTCTGCAGCTGCTATCCATTGCATTGCTAATACTCCAGCACCTGTCCCTCTTCCAGCAAAATTTTCTTCATTATTTCATAATCCACCATCTGAACGCTGCTGTTGTTTTCAATAGCCAGCGCTGCGGCGATGGCCGCCGACTGCCCCAGTATCATAAATACCGGCTCCATGCGGATGGAACCGTAGGCAATGTGCGAAGACGAAAGGCATACCGGCACGATCAGGTTGGTGGCTTCCTTTGCTTTCGGGACGATGGCCCGGTAACTGATGGGGTAGGGGCCGCCGGGATTGACCTGTATGTCGCCTTCGTTGCGGGCATGGCCGTTCTCATCTACATAGCGCTGTACATTGTGGGAGTCCATGTTGTATGACCCCATGCCTATGGTTTCCGGCGTTTGGGTCTTGCTCCTGAGGTGATTCTCCGTCATCACGAAATCGCTTACCATGCGGCGGGCCTCGCGCACGTAGATCTGGTGGGGCCAGTGGCCGTTATCTGTGAATTCATCTTTGGCCAGGCCCCACTGGCTCATGCGCTCCCGTACATCTTCGGGAACACGCGGGTCATAGCTTAAGAACCACATCAGGCCTTTCTGGTAGTCTTCATGCTCTTTGATGATAGCCCGGCGCTCATCGTAGGACGCTTCAGGGTAGGCGTAGTTCTTGCCGATGTAATCCGTAGAAAATGCGCCGTGGTTGTTGGTGTCGGTCTTCTTGTTGGGCGCCGGGTCGAATTTGACCCACACGCCGCGCCAGCCTTTGTCCAGGTAGCGGGCCAGCAGCTCGTAGTTCAGCGGGTCGTAATTGTCGGGTTTGGGAAAGGGGGCCTGGTTTTCCTTTACCGTCGTCAGGCACATCCGGAAGTTGTAGGCTTGCACGCGGTGGTCGCCCTGGCCGTCCTCGCCGGGATCATCGTTGTGAATGTTGGGCAGCAGCCCACTGTCCGGGGCATCGGCTATGCGGTAAGGGCTGACCGGATAGTTGAACTGGTGGCTGACGGCATTGGCTTTTTGTACGCCGTTGAGGGTTTCGCCGTAAGTGGCATTACTCTCCCGGCCCACGGTATAAGAAACGCCGGCGGCGGCCATCAGGTCGCCTTCGTAGGTGGCATCGATGAATATCTTTCCGGAGTAAGTTTCGCCGTTGAGCATTTTGATGGAGCGGATGCGCCCGCCCCGTTTTTTCACCCCGTTCTCCCGGTCGAGCCAGCGTTCGCGAAAAACCGGGATATTGTTTTCGGCGATAATGGCTTCATAAGCGGCTTCGGCCACATGCGGTTCGAAGACCCACATAGCGTCTTCCTCGGGGCTATATCGGCTGTAAGCTTCCGGTTCTTGGTATGGCCAGGCTTCAGGCTGGTCATAGTGAGCCTTTACACGCTGGTAAAAGGAACGGGCAAACCCGCCGATGACTTCCTTTTTTCCGGAATCCGTCCAGCCCAGCCCGCCTGCCGTCAGGCCGCCCAGGTGTTTATCAGGGCCGACGATTACTACCGATTTACCCATTTTGCTGGCTTGTACTGCCGCTGCGATGCCGGCGGAAGTGCAGCCGTAGATGACGATGTCATAGGCTTTCTTCTGGGCATTCATGGCGAAGCCTTCAAGCAATAGAACAATTAGAAAGATAGGGGCTATGCGGTTCATGATATTAGGATGTTTTCTTCATTTTCCATAGAAGTAGAAAGTAATATAAACGATTTTTGAAAGCCTCTCTTATCCGGCCAGTGGGCTTCTTCCTCGCCAACATGTTACTTGCCGGAGAGCAATGTGGTGTAGCCGGCCTCGCCCGGCACCTCGCCCAGGGTGATGCATTGCTCCTTCAGGTAGCCCTGATAAGCGGGCGCTTCCGGCAGGCCACTGACCATGGAGCCCGTGCCCGCCTGATGCGGGTACAGGCCGGTGAGCAGGTAGTCTCGGGTGAGGCAACAGCGGCTGGTATTGTAGAATTGGGCCATCAGCAGTCCATTGCCGGCCAGCCGGTCGAGGTTGGGCGTCTGTATCTCCGAGCCCATACAGCCGAGGCCGGAATAACCCATGTCATTGGCGAGGATGAGGATAATATTGGGGCGGGTATCAGCTTGTTCTTCCGGTTCGCCGGAAGCGCAGGAATACAGCAGGCCGCAGATCAGAATCAGTAGCAGGGTTGTGATTCTCATGTTTGTTTTTTTCATTTGAAAAGACTTGCTCTATGACTTCAATACCCGATCACTTCCACCACGATCTCCCCTGTCCCATTGGTAAAAGCTGAAGGCGCCACAGTGATCTCAATCCGCTTCAATCCCGAAATGGCCTTATCGTACGCCAGGGGCGGCGGATCGAGCGATACGACCCTCACCTCAAATGTTGCCGGGCTGACTACCTTCAGCTTCAGCCGCTCACCATCCTGGGATAAATGAATTGTATTTCCGTTGATCCCGACGTCGGCCCGGGTGATCCACTGCCAGGTAATGAGTTTAACGTCATCGGCCAGCGCCAGGCTATCCCTGATCTGCAGGGTGTTTTCCGCCGTCTGTTGGAAGGTGCGGATGGCTTTTGCCACCCGGCCTCCGAAGAGGGGGGTAAGGCCGAAGGAAAAATAGGGCCGGCCTGCTTCCAGGTTGTGGCCAGTGAGCAGGGCGCGGGCCGCAGCGAGGTGTTTTTCACCGTTGGCCGTCAGGGTGCTGTGCCCATAGTTGTTCTTGGTGAGCAGGCTCCAGCGTTCGGAGTCCTGGCTGCGATTCCAAAGTTCACCCACCCCGATCGTTTGCTCCAGCGGTTCGTAATCCTGGTTGCCGGGGTCGATGGACCATCGGATCCGCTTCCATTCCAGAATGAAGGAACCGGCGTCCATATTAGCGTGGTTATCACTGGCGCTGCCGCCCTTTGCGGCGAGGTAGAGGCCGTTTTTATCCCGGCTGCTCAGGATGCCTACAGGGCTGTCGCCCCGGGCCAGCCAGGCGGTGGGGCGTCCGATTTCCGGCAGGCCTTCCGGCTGCGTGGCCAGGGCTAGCAGATAGAGGGTGGAAAAGCGGGCCTTTTTAAAATGCTCTTCCGCTTCGTCGGCGATGGCCTTTTTCCACGCCTGCCGGGGCGCCGTAAAGCCTGTCCGCGGAGCGAACCAGGTGAGCAGCCCCAGGTGCGACAGGCTGTGGTAGCCGCCGGTGGAGGCGTCAAAATAGTTGTAATAGTCCCCGGAAGGCCCGGCGGCGATCTCGCTGAACAGGGCGCTTTCTTTGATGCCCGGAGCGTTGGTGAAGCCAAAGTCGGCGCCCAGGGCGGACTCGAAGGCGGAGATGGCCAGCGTCAGGTAGTCGGTGGCGTAGAACCAGTAGGACGGCCCTTCGGTATAGGCGCCGTCGGGCTCATAAGGACTGAAACCAAGCGGGAATTTGGTGACAGTCCGGTGAAGGGTATGGGAGGCCAGGTCAGGCTCTTCCTCGAAGAGAACCAGGGCGGCGATAGCCAGTCCGCCATGGCAGACTAGGTTCCAGTTGTGGACAGCGTCCCACCACCAGTTCATCTCCGTGACGCCGAGGCCTGGCTTGAGGGCTTTTTCCACTAGCGCGCTCCTGGCCAGGCTGCGCACCGCCGGCGAGAGGTCGGCGCCGCACCAGTCGAGTGGCAGGCTGACGGCGACGGCCATTTCGGCGGCGTCGAGAAAATGGGCCGGGTTCCAGTCGGGGAACGTACTGATATTGGCGAGTTCTGCTTCCAGCCGCTGCCGGTAGCTTATGTTCCCTTCGATCCGGTAGGCCATGGCCAGCGCCAGGGTTCGGCTGATGGCATCGCGTGATACCCTCAACAGGCGGCGGCCCCGCTTCTGGTAGGTGAGGGGCGGCAGGTTAAGCAGCTCGTCGGCATAGGCTTTAATGTGTGCGTATAATTCTGCCACCAGGGAGTCGGAACCGAGTTTTTCCCGGAGCTGTCTTTCAGCCGCCCGGGTGAAGATCAGCCGGGGCTTTTCGGGATTCAAATGCTCTCGTATCCATTCTTTGCTGGCCAGGGGCGGCCATTCTTGGGCCCGGAGCTTTTGGAAGCTGCCAATCAGGAAAAGTAACCAGGCAAACAGGAGCAAAAGCCGTTTCTGTCGTATCATTTTACTTGTTTTTTTGTTCGTTCGGGGTTTCCCGGCCGCAGCTGAGCAAGGCCAGGAGTGCAAGCAGGAGCAATAATATTTCATCATATTGATGCTATGACTTTAGTTCGGCGCCCGGGAATGACGGCCTACGGCTGCTTTCTGGCTCGCCTACAGCCCCCTGACAGAGGCCCCACTCAGAAAAGTACTGCCCCTTTCACCTGCAAATTCAATATTGATCCCCTTCCCCTCGGAGGCTTTTATGTAAAAACGATAATGCATGGCCTGGAAATCAGGCAGCTGTAAAACCGAAAGCGCCCGTTGCCCGTTGACCTTCACGTGAAACAGCCGATCGGCGGCAAGCACCGCCTCTTCGCCTTCCGCGCCGAGGTTGTAAGCCATCTTCTCCCGGGCTTCCCGGCTGTAGATCTCGGCAAAGTGGAGGCTGACTTCATACCAGCCGTCGGGTACATCTGCCCGAAAGGTCTTTATGGAATCCCTCAGGGTCTGATAGATGGGCTCGTTATCGGTACCAAAGATCTCCTTATCTGTACCTACCCGGGAACCCTTCCAGCTCATCAGGCGGGCGCCGCCGACGAAGCCTATGGAGCCTTCCCGGTAAGCTTGTTCCGGTATCCAGATGTCTTTGGTGAGGCCGTCGATAAAGTAGAAATGAGCCCCAAGGTTCATGTGTATATCGATGTCTTTTGGGGAAAGGCGGGAGAGGTTTTCCGGGTAAGGGGAGGCGTAGAAAGTAGCCTTGTCCTCCAGGCCCTCTCCTGCAGTAACGTGGAGGCTATTCTCACCCTTCCGGAAGGGGACATTCACCTTCGCATGGAAATTTTCAACCGGAAATTCTCCCAGAACCTCTCCATTGAGGTGCACTTTGGCCGTCGGCTGGTTGGAAAATATAAACACGGGCTGGGGAAGCCGCCCTGCCTTATTGGCGAAGCCCACCCTCTGCTTCCAGTCGTTGCTGCCGATCTTTAGATAGGGCTGTTCCGAGAGGGCAGCCTTGTAGTAGAAGTAGCTATCCTTGGGCTTCCTGTCAAAATGCAGAATGCCTTTGCTGTTGATATGGGGTACAGCATCCTTGCGGCCTTCGGAACCGAAATCGGCGAAATTCCACACCGCTCCACCCATAACATAAGGACGGGTGAGCATCTGCTGATAATAGCTGGCGTGGATTGCCGTTTGCCACTCTATGGAAAAATCAAAGCGCTTCGGTTCGATGGCGTGAAGGCGCGGGTCACTGCCGCCGCCGTATTCGGCGATGATGATGCCCTTATCAGGATGATCCTCGTGAAAGCGGCCCAGAAATTCGCCGGCTTCCGGCATGTTGGCTGAGTACCAGCCGTAGTACAGGTTCCAGCCTACGATGTCGGTGATTTCGTTCATGCCGGCATCCTCGTAGAGCTTGTAATTGCCGTGGTGTGCGATGGTGGTCCAGCGGCTCGGGTCTTCTTCTTTGGCTATGGCATTCAGGGCTGCAGCTAACTTCTCAACCTCCCTGACATAGGCTTTTTCTTCAATCCAGGGGTTGTCCTGCAGGCCATTATTGACCTGCAGGAGCACCTCATTCATAAAGCCCCAGATGATGATGCTCGTGTGGTTGTAATGCTGGCGGATCATCTCGCGCAGCATCTGCACGCTGTTGATTTTAAAAGCATCAGAAACCGTAATGGAATTAACGATGGGGATCTCCTCCCAGGCCAGGATGCCCAGTTCATCACAGGCGTCCAGCAGGGCAGGGTCCTGCGGGTAGTGGGAGATACGCAGAAAATTAGCGCCCATATCCTTTAGTATCCGTATGTCTCTTCGATGGAGTTCATCGGGCAGGGCATTGCCCAGGCCAGGGTAATCCTGATGGTGGTTCGTGCCGATGAGCTTCAACGGTTTGCCGTTGAGCAGCAGGGCCCGGCTTTCGTCCATTTTCACCCATCGGAAACCACGCCGGGCGGTAAAGCTGTCGAGCGTTTGGCCTTTCGGGTCTATCAGGCCGACTTCCACCCGGTATAGGACGGGGCGGGCGGGTGTCCAGAGCTTTGGTTTGTTAATCTCAAAAATGATCTCCTGCTGTCCGGACAGCCCTGCTCCAACGTTTATTTTTTTGCTCCTTTCTTCGATTAGCGCTCCATCGGGGCTAAAAAGCCGGGCAGTGACGGCCAGCACCTGGTTTTGGGCGGCGGTATTGTGCACTTTAGCCAGCACCCTGAGCTGGGCATGCTCCTCCGAGATTTTCGGCGTGCTGAGGTAAACACCTTTGGTGCTTCCATCCGTCAGGTCGAAGAACTGTTCCGGTTTGCGCAACAGCCACAGATCCCGGTAAATGCCGCCGTAGAAAGTAAAATCGGCGGACAGAGGGGGGATGGCCTTATCGTAGCGGTTGTCCACCTTCACCACGATGGTGTTTCCGGCATCGAGCATGGCCTGTGCCGTAATATCTACTACAAAGGCGGTGTAGCCCCCGGCATGCTCACCGGCCTTTTTGCCGTTCACATATATGGTGGTGTGTTGGTTGGCGCCTTCGAATTTCAGGAAAAGGCGGTTATTCTCTGTACGAGGCAGGTAAAGGGTTTTCCGGTACCATCCGACGCCTCTTTTATAACCCTCTTCTTCATCGAAGGCATCGTAACGGTTCCAGGTATGGGGTAAGTTGACCAGGCGCCAGCCTGTAGCTCCCTCGAGGGCCTTTACATCCAGGCTATCATCCTGCAGGAATTGCCAGGCGGGGTTGAGAGTGGCCTCCTGGGCTGTGGCGAGGAAAGCAGAAAAGGAGAGTGTCAGAGCGATAAGCAAACGGAAGATATGCTGGATCATGTCGCAGTTGTATTTTTTGGGAAGATACTAAATGAGGATAGAGTAGCAATCGCCTTGTTCATCACCCTTGAAATTTTGCAAGAAGTTCTGAAGAAAGTTAAGAGTTTGTTCAAAACTCAATTAATAGATGGCAAGCCAGGGCCAAATTTCACCCTTGGCGCTGAATATGATGTGTAATATTATCCCTGTCAGGCAGGACATTTGTACCAGTGTCTATTGGAAGAACAGCCTGCTGGCAGGTGAGACGCAAACCTTGGCAAAAAGAGACATTATTCCACATATCACCCTTTTGGCGGTAATACATTTGACTATTATCTGACTGATCAAAATCTACTTTCAAAGTAAAATGGGTGAACAGGATTACCATCAGGCTATATGGCAGGCTTATATAAAAGGAGATGACAACGCTTTCGAAAACCTGTATAAGGCCTATGCAAGCCGGCTTTTTATTTACGGATGCAACCTGACTTCAGACGAAGCCCTGGTAAAGGATGCGATACAGGAGATCTTTTTGAAGTTATACCAAAAGGACAAATCCCTGATTGACATTCACAATATTCGCTCCTATCTCTTTGTGGCGCTTCGCAACCACGTCCGGAAAAGCCTTCATGTCAGGCGGAATCAATTCCGGCATCAGAAGGCCTACCAGGAGCTGCAGCCTCGGAGCGAATTTTCTTTGCCCGTCAGCCCGGAGGAGACATCTCCTTCTTCTGATGAGTTTATGGCAACTCTGAAAACGGAAGTGGACCAGTTGCCAGGCCGGCAGCGGGAGGTTATATGCCTGAAGTTTTTTGAAGGCTTTGATTATCACGAGATCACTTCCATCATGGCCATATCCTATCAGGTTGCCCGCAATTATGTATCCCGGGGCATGAAGCGCCTAAGAGCCCAGATGGCTGAAGAGCAGGCTGCCGGAAGTGGGGAGTCCGGTATCAGGCGTTCTGCCATATCCGGTTAGTTAATCATTTATTTGAGGATAAGTTATTTCTGTTCAGATAGAAGTAACCTGGCGCCAAAAACTAAACGGTAATGAAAAGAAGGAAATTTCTCCACAGCCTGGCCACCTCCGGGTTGGGCCTGATGGCGGTTCCTGTTGCAGTCGAAGGCAGAAGCCGGGGTAGAATAACAGAGGCATCGGGCCAGCCCGAGCCCACTCCGGAGCAGAAAGCCTGGATGGAGCTGGGCTTCGGCATGTTCATCCACTTTGGCATCAACACCTACTACGATGTAGAGTGGAGCGATGGAACTCTTGACCCGGTAAAATTCAACCCTGAAAAACTCAATACAGATCAATGGTGCGCCACAGCCAAAACAGCCGGAATGAAATATGTAGTTTTGGTCACAAAACATCACGACGGCTTTTGTCTATGGCCGACAAAACATACCCGCTATTCGGTGGAGGCTACGCCCTGGAAAGGTGACCTGGTAGGAGAACTCGTCAACTCAGCACACAAGCATGGCCTCCAGGTGGGCTTCTATTACTCCCTCTGGGATTGCCATGAGAAAAGCCACGATACCAATGACTGGGCCTATGTGGATTTTATGAAAAGGCAGCTGGAAGAACTCCTGACGCAGTACGGGGAGGCCATTGAGCTCTGGTTTGACGGTTTCTGGAAGAAGCAAAAAACAGGTTGGACAAAAAAGAATAAAGAACTGGAAGGGGAGGCCGGTTTTGAAGAATGGAACCGGGAGCGAAACCTGGCCTTCATCAGCGCCTGGCGCACGGAGGGCGCCTACCGCTGGCAGATGGACCACCTGTACCAGTACATCAAATCGTTGCAGCCCGGGTGCCTCGTGATGAACAATTCCACCACGGCCTATCCCGGCGTGCCCCTTCACCCGGTGGATATCCGCAGCGGAGAGAAGTACACCGGCGTAGCCGAGGACCAGAAAGTGTGGGAATGGCTTGGCGAGAAGAGGTACTTTCCACTACAGATCGAGGCCACCATGTCTGTAAAAGGAGATAAGCGTTTCCCATCCGGCAACTGGTTCTGGCACGAATGGGATACCTCAGCCCTGGAAAAGAGACAGATCCTGAACAATCTGGAGGTGGCCGGGAAGGTGGAGGCCAACCTGCTGCTGAATGTAGGGCCCAGCGCCAAGGGGCTACTACGAGAAATAGATGAGAGAACACTAAAGTATTTACGTGAATAAAAAAATCATTCGATGAAAAGCCTGTCCTTTAATGAGATATAGATCGTTCTCCTTGTTCGTTTTTTTCTTTTGTTCTTTTTACTGCACAGCCCAGTCGCTTTGGGAAGTGAGCAGCTACCCGGATGAAACCGGTTTTCAGCAACGCATGGCCCCCATGCTGCCGCGCATTGCGGCTGAGGGTTTCGCCATCAGAGGCATGGCCAGTTCGCGTTGTCCTGACACCGGCCTGCCGGTAAAAGCCTGGGTGCTGGAAGGCGAGACGGTCTATTCGCCCTACACCGGCAGGGCTTACCGGCAAGGGCCAACCGGCTACTTCGGGCCCAAGGCCCGCAATGATAAGGGCGAGATCACCGCCTTTGGAGGAGATCTCCTGAAGTACGAACTGCCGCCGGCTACGGCTCAGCTGCTGCTGGAACCGGCAAATGTCGAAGCGCGGGCTTTTCTCAGCATTCCCGGCAACCTGCGGCAGCAATACCATTTTGCCTGCAACAACTGGGCGCGGTTCTATCCCTTTCTGGCCGATGAAATGGGGGAGGAGTGGAAGTCCGGTTTCCATCGGGCCATAGCTGATTATGAAGAAGCAAGGCGCCCCTCGGATGGAACCCGGGAATGGGCGTCGCTGTCGTACCCTCATAACCTGGTGGGGCAACCGGGCACGCTGCTCGGCGGCAATACCATCGACGGCGGCACGGAAAACCATAAAACCATGTGGCGTACCGCATGTGCTGTTTACAGCCAGCATCTGCCCGAAGATGGCCTGATCTCAGGCTATCCGGTAGGAGAAGCCGGAGAAATATGCTTTGGGTTTCTACTGGATTACGCCAAAAGAATACTGGAAACAGGCAACGGAGAGTACGATTCTCAGATCTACTATCCTTATTCTATAGAAGGCTTTTTCAACCTTTATGACTTTTCCAAAAATACAGAAAGCAAGGCCCTGGCAAAATTTATGCTCGACTATTATTTCGCAGCTGCAGCATTGAAAGTAGTGGACGGCCAAATAGCCGGCGGCATGAAGCGGGGCTATTTACCGGGTGATGAGGCGGATAAAATGGAAAAATTGTTCTGGGGCTTTTTCGATAATATAAGCCGGGATATGTCAGAAGAGGCCACTTCTGTACATCATGCTACTACAACATACCGGCCGAATGAGCTCATTACCCGCATTGCCCGTCAGGAGGTGCCCATTCCCTATGAAGCGCATATATGCCGCCCTTTTTATCACATGGATCGATTCAATGCCTTTCAGGAATCTTTCTACCGCTCCGAATCCTTTGGCCTTGGCAATGTCTATATGAGTATAGTTGATAACCCCAACCAGCAGATGGTGTGGTCGCTGATAGCGGAAGGAGAGGATGGCCCCCTGGGCTTTACCGGCGGGCAGCCCTGGGCGCTGACCACTTCCGGGCACAGCCCTTATACGCAGACGGTGCACAGCAAGGGAACGCTCCTCCTGCTTTCCGCTCCCTCTCAGGTGGCGGCAGAAGAAAGCACCCGTTTCGAGGTTAACCCCCGGCGCATCAACCCCTGGCACCTGCCGGACAGCGCCCAGGTAGAGCGCTTCGAATACGCCAACCGCCGGAAATACGCCTCCGAGCCCCTGCAGGAAATCCAAAAACCGGATATGGCCTCCGCTGCCAGCCTGCAGGCCTTCTGGGATAACAAGAAGTTTTCCGCAGCTTCCTGGCTGCTGATCCC
Organism: Lewinellaceae bacterium; assembly: GCA_020636315.1. GTDB lineage: Bacteria > Bacteroidota > Bacteroidia > Chitinophagales > Saprospiraceae > JACJXW01. The sequence goes on along the minus strand of JACJYA010000016.1, from coordinate 144,616 downwards.
CCGGGCGTCAGGCCCTTTAGCCGTTGGAGATCAATGGATCATCGCCAGGGCCAATAACACCTGGGTGGCGGTACAGCCTGTTGGCGAGGGTTTCTTTATAATAGAAGTAGATGCGGGCCAGCTAGAAGAGGTGAAAGATAAACGGTGGCGGTCGATACTGCAGGGCTATTACGTCCTCGTGGTGAAAGGGCAGCAGTCCGGCTATGTCCTGGAAGGGGCGGAAGTGGCCGACTTCCCCAGCCAGGCTGCCCTGGAGGAGGCTCTATTGTCACAAACCAGGCTCGACCGGAGCCAACTGGAGAAAACCCTGCGGCTATCTTATCGGTCATTGGCGGGCGATTTGATAGAAATGGCCTATCAGCCTGCGGGGCTAAAAGCCATGGCCCGAATAAACGGGAACCCGCTCGATTTCGACAATTGGGCCGGCAGCGCCGTCTATGAAAGCCCTTACCTTAAGATCAAGGGCGGGCGCATGGAGGTATCGGACGGAAAGCAGGGTTATTCGGTTCATTTTGAACGCGGCCAGCCTGTTTATCAACCTCTCAGGTAATAGAATGCAGCAATAATTGGATATTGCCGATTTCAACGCCTCCCTGCCGGATATCGGAGCGGCTCACCTGAGGCCTGTTCAACCCTTTTCTTTTATTTTCCTCCTGCTTTAATAAAGTTTAATTCGGCGCTCCAGATCCGGCATTCCTTTTCCAGCAGTTGACGGAAGGCTCCCTCTGACTGGATCCGGGCTGTACCTTTTTCCCAAACCGCCAGAAAACGATATATAGCCTGTTGGTTGTTACCTTCCATGATAATCAGATGGTCAAGTTCGCTGTCTTTTAACCTTGGTTGGCTGTTTTTTTTGATCATTAGCGCCATGCCCAGTAACTGCTCGTGAAAAGATTGAGGGCCCCAATTGTAACCGTAGGCCACAGCTCCTTCTTCTCCGGCAGTAAAATCAGGCAGGTGTTTCACGATCCCGGTAGCGAAATACATACCCTCCGGAAGCGGCGTTTCAGCCTTCAGCCTCGATTCTGTCCAGTGGTGGCCGGCATGCATCTCCAGTTCCCAGGTCAAGTCCATGTGGAAGGTATCTATAGCAAGGCCAGTAAAAGTTGTGCGAATGAAATTGCGGAGCGGGCCGTTGGCCACCACTTCCACCTTTTTAGCGACGGCTTTTTCCAGTGCGTGGGCCTTTCCATCGTACCAGACGGCGGGGCTGCCTATTCCCAGCGATTCTCCCACTTTTAAGATATCGGCCCCCCAGTCTTGGATATCGTGGTAATCCCATCCAACCGTATCCATGACAAGAGCACTGACTTGTTTGCCGTATATATCGGTGCGGTTGCGGGAGTCCAGATAGAAACGATAAGCGATCAGGCCGTTCTCCCAAACCGGGCCTTCGAACATGGCCCACATATTCTGGGGAGTGAGGTTGGAAGGCGCCGGCAGAGCGCTCTGTGGAACATAAGGAGCCTTTAGTTCCCGCGCGCCTTCAACCGTAAAAGGCGTGTTCTGGGTTTTCAGGACAACCTGTGCCCGAGGCTCCGTTTTCGGAGCTTCCTGCCCGGGGATCAGGCTCAGTTTAAGGGTGGAGCCCGGCTCCAGGCCGGCGAGGAAGAAAAGTTCATCTGGTTGTCCATCCCCATCAAGGTCATCCCATTGCACCGGAAGCGGCCGGCCATTATCATCAAAAATGGCGGCGGTGTCCGTTTTTATCTCACTAGCGGAGATCGTAAAGCCAATATCTCCGAGCGGTTCCTCAAGCGGATTGGAGATTTCGTAGGTGATGCTTCCTTCAGTTTTCTGGCGGGGAGCATCATTGCAGGCCTGTGCCCCAAAGCAAAAGGCAAAGGTAACGGTTGAAATGCCGAGATAGAAAAAGGATATAGCCCGGCCAATGCCGGAACCACGACCCATCACGACTACGGTTTTATTTTTGAAGGGCATTAATTTCTGGTATTTATCTTAAAGAAATGCATCTATTGGATAGACTCACTGAAACCTGGAGTGTAACCAGCAACGGCGTTCAATTCAACAAAATTTTATTCTGGGCGCCTTCTGCATTCGGGTGGTATGAAAACGGATAGGAGTGGCCTTCTCATTGCCAACTTTTCATTTAGTTGTTGGCTTTCGGTTATCCAGGAAAGTAATTATTTCTATGCGGTATGCCAAGATACAACCGTATAAAGATCGTACTAGCCAAGCAGGACAAAAGCAGCTCCTGGCTGGCCGAACAGGTAGGGCGTAACAAGTCCACCGTTCTTTGGGAAGAAGGATTAAAGAAGGGGAGGAACTTTTAAACTCCATCAAGGGTTCAGGAATTCAAAAACTGAAGAGATGGAAGGCATAATATTTACAGGAATTCAGGCAAGTGGCAAATCCACTTTCTACAAGGAGCGGTTCTTTAACTCACACGTGAGGATCAGCCTGGACTTATTGAACACCCGGAACAAAGAAAACCAGCTATTAGGGAAGTGCCTGGAATTGCAGCAACGGGTAGTAATTGACAATACCAACCCAACCATTGAAGACAGGAGGAAGTACATAAACAAATTCAGGCAATTCAAATACAAAGTAGTGGGGTACTACTTTCAATCGAAGCTGGATGACGCTGTAGAACGCAACCAGAACAGGGTAGGGAAGAGCAAAGTTCTGGAAAAGGGCATACGTTCCACTTATAGCAAACTGGAACTTCCCGGCCGGAAGGAAGGTTTTGACGAATTGTATTATGTCGAGATCCAAAATGGACAATTTATCATAAATGAATGGCAGGATGAAATTTGATGAACTGGACAAGCGAATGCGGATTTACGAAACTGCCCACGACCATTGTGTGCTGCCCGGCATATATATGGTGGCCAGAATAGACGGCCGGAGCTTCACCCGGCTGACGAAGGAAGCCCACCGGTTTGAAGCCCCGTTCGATGTGCGGTTTCGGGACTACATGGTGGAAACCGTCCGCCACCTGATGAATTGCGGCTTCAAGGTGATCTATGGCTATACCGAAAGCGATGAGATATCCCTGCTATTTTCATTAACCGAGCAGGCCTTCGGGCGCAAAACCCGAAAATACAACTCCATCCTGGCGGGAGAGGCGAGCGCTAAATTTTCCACCCTGCTTGGCAGTGTGGGCGTTTTCGATTGCCGGATCTCTCAGCTGCCCACGAAGAAAGACGTCGTTGATTACTTTCGGTGGAGGAATGAGGATGCCTTCCGGAACGCCCTGAATGCCCACTGCTACTGGGTATTAAGAAAGGATGGCGCCTCGGCCAAAAAGGCGACAAGAGCACTTGAAGGTATGTCCATCCCGGATAAGAATGAGCTGCTTTTCCAACATGGTATCAATTTCAACGATCTGCCCAACTGGCAAAAGAGGGGGGCCGGGCTCTACTGGGTGGGCTATGAGAAGCTGGGTGTTGACCCGCAAACCGGGAAAAAAACGGAGGCCATAAGAAGAAAGGTTTTAGTTGACCTGGACCTGCCGATGAAGGAGGAGTATAGTGCTTTCATTGAGGGGGTAATGGAAGGAGAGGGGGCTTCGTTATAGGGTGTCCGAGTTCATGCCATTTTCTCGGGAAACATACCTAAAGGCGCCTGGTGCAGATGAGGAAAGTGAAACAGGAGTTTTTGAAAAACCACTGAAGCGGTACCCGCTGTTCATCCATTGCTTATCCGGCAAGGACCGGACCGGCAGTGTGGTGGCCGCCATTCTCCTGGTATTGGGGATCGGCCGGGATGTGATCCGCGAAGAGTATCTGCTGAGCGATTTCTGGCCCTTCTGCTTTTCAGGCACAGAAAAAACCGGTGGAGCATCGGGGCGCAGATCCACTTGCACCACCCAAACTCCGGCAAAGGGTTCCGGTAAGGGGGCTTTTCCCGCCACCTCCTTCAGGCGGTTGATGTAGCTGCCAAATGCGTCTTCCGGAACTATTCCTTATTCATTTTTCATCTTCAAATCCTCCAATAATGCAACTTGTTTTTCCATTAGTTCTGTCATCTTGTGTAGCAATTCAATATCTTTTGGGGTGACTTCAGATTTATTATTTGGGTCGTCAGCCTTTTTTCTAAGCGTATTCATGAATTTAACAACTAAGAATACCGTTAATCCAATAATTAGAAAATCAACTCCCGCTTCAATCAATAATTTTTCAATGTAAACCCAAAAGTCAACAAGCGGTCCTCCTGTTCCTGGCCTTCGGCCACTATGCTTTCGAAAGTATGGAGGTAGTTGATTCTAAAATTCAGGAACTTCCTGAGGGGAAGCTCTATGCCGATGTCCGCCCGCCAGCGATAATTATCCCCTCGCCGAAGAGAGGGTTGATAATAACTCTCATGGATGAGAATTAACTTTTTATCAAACAGCTGATACTTGCCACTGATCCAAACTGTACCGCGTAAGGTGTTGATTGACCGGTTTCCATTATATACAGTTCGATTAAAGGTATCGATGGTAAACCCGGTTTGCTCATACTCGCTGGAGAGCGCAATTTTCAGCCAGTTCTCTTTCTTGCTCAGCACTTGAAAAGTGACTCCTCCTCCTAGCAGAGAACGTACATTAATCCGCCTTCTGTAATTGGTGCTTACAAAGCCCAGCAGCAGAGGATATATTTTCCGCTCAGGATTAAAGTATAAAAAGTTGAGGCTTAGAATATCTTCATCGGCCTTTTGCTTTCCAAACTCTTGATAAACAAAGGAGTTTTTGGTCTTGAACACCCATTTCTTCCACGGTTTATAACTCAGATCCGAGTTCACTCTAAAAATAACCGTTTGTACATTCCCGCCCTGGAAAATCCCGCTTAACGAAAGGCCTGCCTGTAATTTAAGCGTATCACTTTCATTGGTTTGGGCGGAAAGGCAAATGGGGAAAACAAAGAGAATAAATAAAAATCTTTTCATGCTATTTCGGGTTTGGTGGGAGAATGAATCTTTTCCACAACAATAAAAAAAGCGCTTCCGCAACCGCGAAAACGCTTTTAATAATTTGTACCCGGGACGGGACTTGAACCCGTACGGGCATCACTGCCCACTGGATTTTAAGTCCAGCGCGTCTACCACTTCCGCCACCCGGGCAAAAAAAATACAGCGCCGGCGTTCCAGCGCGCGGAGCGACCGGTTAGGGAGCGAAGTCCCGATCTGGAACTTGTTGGCGAGTTTAGGAGCCTTACAAGTTCCGTATCGGGATCTACCACTTCCGCCACCCGGGCAAAGAAACTAACAGGCATGCGCCTGTCATTCAAAGATAACCAGTTTTTAGATAAAACCGGCTAAAACACAAAAAGCCCTCTGTCACCAGAAGGCTTTTTGTTCAGCACTTGAGCGGATGACGAGACTCGAACCCGCGACCTCAACCTTGGCAAGGTTGCGCTCTACCAACTGAGCTACATCCGCTTGTGTTTTAGCGAAATAGAGCGGATGAGGAGACTCGAACCCGTGACCTCAACTTTGGCAAGGTTCGCTCTACTCCCGATAGCTATCGGGAAGCTACATCCGTTTATTTCATCTTTCAGGATCGTTATCCTGTGCTCCATTTTTCAGAAGCGATTGCAAATATAAGGGCGTATCCTGTCAAATACAAGTTTTCGAAAGAAAAAAAACAGTGCAAATTGCGGCTTTTACCACAAGCATTTGATAAACAAAAGGCTAAGCAAGAAAAGTTCCGAAGGCAACAAAAAAGCCCCGGCGTGAAGCCAGGGCCGGAAAACTGTTCTGTGTTAGCTTGCTTAGATCTCTGATCCGGAAGATTCCTTTTCTTTTTCAGCCGGTTCTTCCTTCTGCTTGTGCTTTTTCATCAGGCCGATCAGCGTTTTCAGGCTGTTGGCAGTTTCATCTTCCATTCGAAGGATGAGTTCGGTGCCCTGGCGCTGCGCGGTGGCTTCGATGCCTTTCAGTTCCTGCAGGCCTTCATCGTGTTTGCCGCTTATGGCATTTATGGCCTCAATATCTCCCAGGAAGGTGAATATCTTGTTGCCGGAGAGGTTTTCTGCCTGTTCGGCAATGGGGCCGGTGAGGCCGGTTTGTCCGTTCTCCACCTTGTCCAGAAGGGTGGGCTGGCTGGCGATGTACAGCAATCCGCCGTGGAGCAGGAACTGCCCCTCTATGTGGACCTTGGTTTCCGCATAGGTGGAATCTTCCTTCATTTCCTTCTTCCACTCCAGTAACCGGTAGCGGTTTTCACTGATCTTTTCTATTCTGTTCTCTTTGGCGGCAATATCAATGAGTGATTGCAATGCTTCCTCATCGCCGATCCGGGCAGCAAAAAGCAGTTCCGGTTCTTTTTGCTCCTCTTCCGGAGCATAACCGGTAAGCATGATGTCCCCCTTGAGCGCCTTTATGAGGGTATTGGTGGAGATGCCGTATTCCTGCAGTCCGCCTTCAGCCAGGCCTTTGCTGTACTTTTCCACCAGAAGCTGGTTGATGCCGTCCATGTCAAAAGCGGTGCTCAGGAAGAATAGAGGTTGCCCTTCCGGGGCCAGCTTGACGAAATCGGTTTTTACCTTATCGCGGAAGAGCATTCCCAGGTCATTGGCCACCTGGCTTTTGAAGTACAGCCGGGCCTCGCTTTTGACCAGGCCTTTATCGAAAGTAAGAAAGTGCTGAATGTAATTCCCACGCAGGTCTTCTTCCTTGTAATTGAGCAGTGCGGTGGAATTTTTTGCCATTTCCGATTCCAGCAGAAAGTCGGAGGACAGCCAGTTTACAACGTCGAAATCCTGGCCCAGCGCCTTTCTCAGGTTCTTGTTCCGGGCGATGGATTGTTCCGGTTGGGTTTCCAGTAAGCCTTTAATGGTGGCTTCTGCGTCGCCTCCGTCTTCGGTGACGCCGATGAACGCCACTTTCTCATTCCAGGCAAGTGTACTGTTGTTGGAAGGGCTGACAAATCGGTAGCCTGTATCGGAAGCCGGTTGAGCATCGACGTCAACGCTTTCCAGCAGTGCTTCAAATGCCTGAGGGTCAGCAATTGAAAATGAAATGGTTATGAAAGGTTTTTTGCCCTCCCGCAATTCGGCGGCAAGGTAGATGTTTTTCCCGAGGTCCACTCCTGAACTTTCGGGTTGTTCCAGGACTTTGGCCAGCACCGGGTTGGTGCTCCGGGCTTCTTCCACCATTTCCCGGTATCCATCGGATTGCTGAATGGCTTTGAAGTCGGCCTTGTCCATCAATTGCCCGGCTCGTATGGCGGTAACCATTGCCGTGCTTTCGGGGAGGTATTGAAGGCTGTCATCAGGTGCGGGGGCTTCTTTTTGGCAGGCAGTGAAAACCAGGGCCAGAAGAATGGCAGTTAGCCAGGTTGATTTCAGTATTCTCATTATTGTGGGTTTTGATCTGATGGGGCAAAAGTAAGAGCCTGAAGCCCTGGCTTCCAGTATCATGGATGAATATCCGGAAATTTTCGATAGAGGATGGGGATTTGTGAATCATAGAGTCGGGAATCGTAGAGTCGGGAATCGTAGAATGGGATAACCGGACACCTACCAATCGCCGACTCCCGAATCCCGAATCACGAATCACGACTCAGCCCCCACCTCAGCTTCCGGTTCTTCTCCTTCGTGGCTCTCCATTTCCGATTGCCGCTTGATGTAGTAGTAGGTTTCCATCTGGGCGCGGATGGCCAGGTCGGAACCGTCGGCCCGGTATTCATTGGTGGAATCCTTGTCGATGACCCTTGCCTTTACATTATCGCTGAGTTGGATGGCAATAAAGTCCCGGATCTGGTTTCGGATGTGCTCGGAATAGATTGGGAAAGTCGTTTCCACCCGGTAGCTCAGGTTGCGGACCATCCAGTCGGCTGAAGAGAGGTACATCAGTTCTTTGCCTCCGTGGTAAAAGATAAAGGCCCGGGCGTGTTCGAGATAGCGGTCCACAATACTTGTTACTGAAATGTTTTCACTAAAACCCTCTATGCCGGGAACAAGGGAGCATATCCCCCGGATGACCAGCTGAACTTTCACGCCTGCCTGGCTGGCTTTGTAGAGTTTTTCGATCATCGACTGGTCCTGAAGGCTGTTCAGTTTGAGAATGATCTCTGCCCGCTTTCCGGCCAGGGCCTGTTCGATCTCGAAGTCGATCAGTTTTTCCAGTTCAGTGCGCAGGTTGAACTGCCCCACCAGCAAATGCTGAAACCCCTGTTGCGGTACTTTGACGGTCTCCAGGAAGGAAAAGACCCGCGCCACTTCATTGACCAGCCGTTCATCAGCGGTGAATAAGCCGAAATCGCTGTAAACTTTGGCTGTATCTTCGTGGAAATTTCCGGTGGACAGATAGGTGTACATCCGGGCTTTTCTTCCTTCGATGCGGCGCACCAGGGCCAGCTTGGAGTGCACCTTAACCCCCGGAAAGCTGTAATGCACATTGACGCCCGCCTGCTCCAGCTTCTCTCCCCATTCGAGGTTGGCCTCTTCGTCGAAGCGGGCCTTTACTTCGATGAATACCGATACCTGCTTGCCTGCTTTTACCGCGTCCTGCAGGGCCTGCATGATCCTTGACTTGCGGGCAACCCGGTACTGGATGATCTTGATGTGTGTAACCTTGGGGTCACGTGCGGCTTCTTCAAAAAAGCGGACAACCGATTCGTAGGAATGATAGGGCACATGGATCAGGTGGTCTCTTTCCCGGATGGAATACCAGAAGTCGGCCGTGTCCTCCAGCGGATGGTAGGGCAGGGATGGCAGGGGAGGGTTGCTCAGGTGGGCCATCCCGAATTCCGGGAATTTGAAAAAGTCGAAGTTATTGTGGTACCGCCCTTCCTGCAGGATATCGTATTTCTCCAGGTCAAAAGCCTCCTTGAGGAAGCCGAGCAGTTCATTCGGCATTTCCCGGTCATAGACGAAACGGGAGGCGGGCCCCACCTGCCGTTTGGCCAGGCTTTCCTTGATCTTCTGGATGAGGTCGCCGGAGAACTCATCGTCGATATACAACTCGGCATCCCGGGTAAGTTTGATGGAAAAAGTATCCAGGATATGGTAGCCGGGAAACATCCAGGAAACGCTGTGCCGGACGATATCGTCAAGCATGATGACATCGTGCCGGTTGGCGGCGGAAGGTAACTCGATGAAACGAGGCAGGTGGTCGGAAGGTATTTTTACGTTGGCGTACTGGTGGGGTTTTTCCGGGGCCTCCTTATCCTGGAGCAGGACGGTGAGGTACAAAGCGGCGTTATTGAGAAAGGGGCGGATCTTATTCTTGACCAGCAACACCGGCTGCACGAAGGGCAACATGTGGTCTTTGAAGTAAGCCTCTACAAATTCCTTCTGCTCCTCATTGAGGTCGAGCCGGCGGAGAAGGTGAATGCCGTGGTGTTTCAGTTCAGGGATGATCTCTTCTTCGAAGATCCGGCTGAACTCTTCCTGTTGTTTGTTAACGATCCGCTGAATGTCCTTGACGATCTGCTTGGAATCGATGTGGAGTTCTTTTTTCGTCTTTTTCCCAACCCGGAGCAGGTTGCGGTGGTTGGCCATGCGCACCCGGAAGAATTCATCCAGGTTAGAGGAGTATATGGCAAGGAACTTGATGCGTTCGAACAACGGGACGGTAGGGTCTTTAGCTTCCTGCAGCACCCGGTAGTTGAACGACAGCCAGCTGATGTCACGCTGTATATAGGGGAAGCCGTTTCCCGTCTGCATTACCAGGTGGCCGGTACTGAAGTTGGAATTTGCCTTCTCATTGCGGCGGATTTCCGTCTTTTCGACAATGTTGGACATAGTGCGTTTTATATTACAAATGGTTTTCTAAAAGAGGCTCATTTGCCTGCCCTGGCTCTCCTCTTCAATAAATTTTGGCCCGCGGGCCTGTACCCCGGGAATCTTCTCTTTTGCTTTTTCCAGGACGTAGGCGGCCAGTTCCGGGGCCATTAAGTTGTCGGGCTCGTGGGAAAAGAAGTAAGCTTCCCGCAGGCCTTCTGCAAACCAGGCAGCAAGCCGTCCTGTCCAATCGTCAACGCGGCTGAAATCAGTAGGGTGCAGGCCGTTGCCCACGAAGCGGGCCATGGCCGTTCCGTTAGTCAGGCGCATGTGCAGCACATCCCTTCTGCCGGCCACGTCTGTAATTACGGTGGCGATGTTGTGTTGTTGCAATAAAGAAAAAACAGCCTGGCTGTTTGCCGGCTCACTAAACCAGCTTTCGTGCCGCAACTCAATAGCCAGAGGGATCTCCCTGGGAAAGGCCCTGAGAAATTTTTCAAGTTGAGGCAGCCGCCGGATGTCAAAGTAGGGTGGCATTTGCATAAAGCAGCACCCCAGTTTTTCGCCCAGCCCCAGAACGGCTTCCCCAAAAGTGGGGATTAGGGCTGTTCCCAGGCCCAGGTTCTGGCTGTGGCTGATCGATTGAGGGATTTTGGGGCAAAAGCGAAAATCAGGTGATGACTCTACGTACCATTTCCGGATGGCTTCACTATCGGGAATGCGGTAGTGGGTAGTGTTCAGCTCTATAGTATTAAACTGCCGGGTATAGGCTTGCAGGTAATCTTTGGCTTTGGCCCCTTTCGGATATACCTTTCCAACCCATTCTTTCATGCTCCAGCCGGTGCAGCCGATAAACAACCGGGGCGGAACCTCCCGTTTCTCTAATCCGGACAGTAGCCGGGTAGTTCCCGGAGCGTCTGGCGGCAGCTTGAAATTCACACCGGAGATATCGGGTAATTTTCCAAATTTCATATTTTAAAGGCCGTATTTTTGATCGGAAGGTACAAAAAATCCGGCACAGGCCCTGCCCCGGGTTTTCCTTGTAAACTCCCGGTTCACAAACAGTGGGTTCTCAGCGTAAAATTCTTTACTTTAGGGCCTGAAAAAATGGCCTTTTACCATACAAATTGAACAAAATTGTGCAAATTTTTCCCGTATGATCTTACGCATTCTGATAATCCTGGGTTGCGTTGTCGTTTTCATTAACGGCTGTAACAGCCTCATTTCCCAGCACTTCGGCACGCATAAACTCAGGGTATATACAATTGAACAGGTGCAGGAATCGGGAATCGGGGATGCTGACTTTATTGAGGTGGAAGATGCCTTTCTTTCGGGTGATTTTGTTTTCAAAGCGGCCAAAAACCCTTCCAATCCGGGCGCCATCATTTATCCGGTGCTTTCGGCAAAACAAATGGTAGCACACGGCAAAGGAGAAAATGTCGCACCGGACATCATAGCCTGGACTACAGATTTTCCTTCTCAGTGCGTAGAAGCCGGGAATTGTATCAAGGCCGGAACGATATCTCTGAGAGGCATCGTCCGGGAACTTCCCAATGACCGGCAGGGGCAGAAGCAATTGGCGGCGAAGGGTTATGATATTGGAGAAAAGGTTATTTATATCGAACACGGGCAGGAACCCCTGCAATGGTACTGGAACCTGTTGCTGATGTTCGGAGCGGCAGCAGTTGCTTTCGGGGTGGAGGCCTATGGCCATGTCCGGCAAAGAAAAAAGAGAATGAAAAATCAGTTTTAAACCCATTTTTTTCTGAAAATAAAAACAACAATTCAATATGGAACGCAAACAAATCGCAGCCGGCAACTGGAAAATGAACATGGATTACAATGAAGGCCGCGACCTCGCCAAAGCGGTCGTTTCCGGCCTGCAGCCTTCCGATGTGCTGGTTGTCCTGGGAACGCCTTACATCCACCTTAAAAACATCAACGGGATCATCAAGGACGTATCCAATATCAAACTGGCGGCTCAGAACTGCCATCAGGAGGAGAACGGTGCTTATACCGGAGAGGTATCCGCCGCAATGTTGAAATCCTGCGGAGTCGATTTCGTTATTCTGGGCCACTCGGAACGACGGGAGTATTTCGGTGAAGACGACAAGCTGATCGCCAGGAAGATCGACATCGTACTCCGCCACGGCATGCAACCTATTTACTGCTGTGGGGAAAAGCTGGAGGTGCGCGAAGCGGGCAAACACGAAGAACTGGTTGGAGAACAGGTGAAAACCGCCCTGGCTCACCTTACCAAAGAACAGATGGCCCAGGTAGTGGTGGCCTACGAGCCGGTATGGGCGATTGGCACCGGAAAAACAGCTACTCCTGGCCAGGCCCAGCAGATGCATAAGCACATCCGGAGCATTCTCCGGGAAAAATTCGGCAAGGAGGTTGCCGATGCCACCTCTATCCTTTACGGAGGCAGCGTCAAGCCCGGCAATGCCAGGGAAATTTTCGCTCAACCCGATGTGGATGGGGGCCTGATCGGAGGCGCCGCATTGAAGGCCAGTGACTTTCTGGCGATCGCCGATAGTTTCTGAACCTGAAAAGCATCAGTTCTATGTAAGAAAGTATCACTTTTTTGAATAAATTTTCACCGATGCTTACTCATTTGCTGAACAAATTTTCTAAATTTGTTTGGTTCACCATTAAAGACAGGCCCTGCATGAGTAACATCGTAACCCAACGTTTTATCAAGTGCCATAACAAACTTCGTGAGGAAAACCGGGTTCGCTCCAGCCGGCAGTTTGCCCTTTCCCTGGATTACCTTCCTCAAAGTTTAAGCGAAATCCTTAAAGGGCGCCGCGATGTAACCATCGAATTGTTGCGCAAAGCGGTGGAAAAGTACAAGATCAATCCGGTTTATATCTATACCGGCGAGGGGCCGATGTTCATGACCGAGGAAGGCCATAAGAGCTTCCGGGTGCTGACGATCGTCACCAATGCTCAGGAAGATGAACGCATTGTGCATGTTCCGGTGCCGGCCCAGGCCGGCTATGCCGCTGAAATGGGCGACCCTACCTTTATTCAGGACCTGCCGACTTTTACGCTTCCCGATTACAAATACAAGGTGGGGACTCACCGGTCTTTCGATGTTTCCGGGGACAGTATGGAACCTACTCTTTTTGAAGGGGATAAGGTAGTCTGCTCTTTCCTGGAACCAACTCTTTGGGAAACTTCGATTAAGGATAACTACGTTTATGTAGTCGTTACCCGGGGAGATATCGTCGTGAAAAGAGTAAACAATTTTTTGAAAAATAAAAAGCAACTGGAACTGATCTCGGACAACAGCTTTTATGAGCCTTACACCGTCAACCTGGGAGATATCCGGGAAATATGGTACGTCCGGGCTAAGGTGAGCCCTTTTCTGCCTTCGCCTCAGAACATCCAGAATTACCTCTACGATGAGGTCCGGGAACTCAAACAAACCATTAACAAGCAAACTCAGCTGATCGACAGCCTCAATAAGACCATCGAGCGCCTGCTCGACCATCAGGGCATTGTTGCCCCTGCAAAAGGACAAGCCAATGAAGAAGCAGAAGCTTAAAATTACCGGAAAAGCACACTACCAGAACCTGGGGACGGGTTTCTGGGGCATAATCGGTGAAGATGGCCGGGAGTGGCGGCCGGTCAATATGCCGGAACAACTCAAATACGAAGGCAGGAAAGTTAAACTCGTTGCCGTAGAGGCCGATGAGGATGTGTCCATCTTCATGTGGGGCACTCCGGTGAAAGTCATTTCTTTTGAGACAGTGGCGCCGTAATATAGGGTGTATCCGTGTTTCGGTGCATTTGTGTATATGTTCAGAAACCCAGAAACCCTCCCTTAATGTCCAGATACTTATACACAAATGCAAGAATAAGTACCTGGACACAATTAGTGAGACACAAAGTGCCGTCTAAGGTGCTGGTATTCAATCATTCAGTCATTCATTAATTCAGTCCATGTACTTACACCTATAGGCTTCCCTGATCACCTCCTTCCATTTCCCCATTCGGAGCCGCTCACATCAGGGGTTTTTAGTACTTTTTTGTGGTTTTCGAAAAGCTTTACAGCCAGTTGAGCGGCGATCTCCGCCCCGATGTGGTTGTCTTTTTCCAGCGCTTCCGGAGTGAAGTATTTTTTCACGAAGTGCGTGTCAAAATTGCCGGAGGTGAATGCCTTGTGGTTGAAAACAAAGTTACCGAAAGGCAAGGTGGTTTCCACCCCTTCTATCTCGTAGAGTTCAATGGCCTGGAGCATGGTATGTATGGCGGCCGGCCGGGTTTCGCCGTAGGTGATCAGCTTGGCGATCATCGGGTCGTAATAAATGGGTATGGTGAGCCCTTCCTCGTATCCATCATCCAGCCGGATGTTCTTCTGCCGGGGGCGCCGGTAAACTGATATCTTTCCGACGCTGGGGTGGAAATTGTCGCTAGGGTCTTCTGCATAGACCCGGAGTTCCAGTGCATGCCCCTTGATCTGCAGGCTGTCCTGCGAAAAGCTGAGCGGCTCTCCGCGGGCAATTCGGATCTGCTGCTCTACCAGGTCAACCCCGGTGATGAGTTCTGTAACGGGGTGTTCCACCTGCAATCTGGTATTCATTTCCAGGAAGTAGTAGTTGAGGTTCTCGTCCATAAGAAACTCAACCGTTCCGGCGCCTCTGTAATTACAGGAGCGGGCGACGTTAATAGCGTCCTGCCCCATGCGCTCTCTGATTTCCGGGGTAAGAATAGAGGAGGGCGCTTCCTCGATGACTTTCTGGTGGCGGCGCTGTATGCTGCACTCGCGTTCAAAAAGGTGTACCACATTGCCGTGAGTATCGGCCAGTATCTGGATCTCGATGTGGCGTGGAGAGGCTATGTATTTTTCCAGGAAAACGGATCCGTCCCCAAAAGCGGATTCCGCCTCACTGATGGCTCTTTTCATCTGGCTTTCAAAATTGGCCTCCTCCTCTACGATGCGCATCCCCTTGCCGCCGCCGCCGGCCGATGCCTTGATGAGTATGGGAAAACCGACCTCCCTGGCAATGGCCTTGGCCTTGTCGATATCTTTGATGGCCTCATCCAGGCCCGGCACCATGGGAATATCATATTCCCTGACCGCAGCTTTGGCCGCCAGTTTGCTTCCCATGATCTCAATGGAAAAAGGGCTCGGCCCGATGAAGGTGATACCGGCATCTTCCACAGCCCTGGCAAAGCTTGCATTTTCGCTGAGGAAACCGTAACCGGGATGGATGCCATCCACTCCGAGGCCCTTCGCGGCTTCTATGATCTTATCGCCCCGAAGATAAGACTGGCTGGAAGGCGGAGGGCCGATACAGACTGCTTCATCGGCATACCTCACATGAGGCGAAAGCCGGTCTGCTTCAGAGTAAATGGCTACAGTAAGGATGCCCATTCTTCGGGCGGTGCGCATTACCCTCAGCGCAATTTCTCCCCGGTTGGCAACGAGTATTTTCTGCATTGCTTTATATTGAATATTGGCGAGGCTTTTGGAGTTGCCCCGGTTATCGCGGGACAGCCACTAAAGTAGGGAAAATTTTTTATTCAAATTTGCAGCCTTATATTTGTTTTGCTAACCAAAAACAACCAAATCCATGAGCGGCCAACCTCCCATCCTTTGGAAACCTTCGGCAACCTTTGTTCGCGATTCCCGCCTGAAACACTTTATGGACTGGTTGGAAAAAAAGAAAGGCCTTGGTTTTGACTCTTACCCGGATGCCTGGGCCTGGTCTGTCGGCCAGCCGGCAGCATTCTGGGAATCCGTATGGGAATACTTTGAGGTGATCAGTCACAGCCCTTACAAAAAGCCAATGTCGGAAGATGCTATGCCTGATACCCGCTGGTTTGAAGGCAGCACACTGAACTACGCTGAGCATATTTTCCGGTCAAGAACTGACGTGCACCCTGCCATACTTTTTCAATCCGAACGGCACAGCCTTAAAGAAGTCAGCTGGCAGGAACTGGAAGCTTCCGTGGCGCGCATGGCGGAATACCTGCGCAGTATCGGAGTGGAAAAGGGCGACCGGGTAGTGGCCTTTCTGCCCAATATCCCGGAAGCCACCGTAGCTTTCCTGGCAGTTTGTTCCATCGGAGCCATCTGGTCCAGCTGTTCTCCTGATTTCGGCGTCAATAGTGTCGTTGACCGTTTTCAGCAGGTCGAACCCAAGGTGTTGTTTGCGGTGGATGGCTACCAGTACAATGGAAAGCCTTATGACAAAATGGATGTGGTTGGCGAGCTTTGTGGCCAATTGCCTACCCTGGAGAAGACAATACTCTTGCCCTATCTGGACAAACAGGCTGATGCCGGCCTTATTCCCAACGGCATTTCCTGGGCCGAAGCTATGAAAACTGAAGCTTTAGGCCTTTCATTCGAGGCGGTGCCTTTCGAACATCCGATATGGATCTTGTACTCTTCCGGTACTACCGGCATACCCAAGGCGATCACTCATTCTCACGGAGGGGTTTTGCTGGAGCATTTCAAATACCTGGCCTTTCACAACGACGTCCACCCCGGAGAGCGCTTTTTCTGGTTTTCCACTACGGGTTGGATGATGTGGAACTTCGTCCAGGCGTCCCTCCTGGTTGGCGCTACTATCGTCTTGTATGACGGCAGCCCCGGCTACCCGAACCTGGAGGTGCTGTGGGAATTCACGGAAAAGGCAGGCATCCATCATTTCGGCACCAGCGCACCCTATCTGGTGGCCTGCATGAAGCAGGAACTGAACCCCGGCGGAGATTACAACCTGGAGCATTTACGGTCCATAGGTTCTACCGGGGCCCCTTTACCTCCGGAGGCTTTCGGTTATGTTTATGAGAACATCAAAGAGGACGTATGGCTTTGCTCCATGAGTGGCGGCACGGATGTGTGTACGGCATTTGTTGGAGGATGCCCTCTGGAACCCGTCTATCTGGGTGAAATACAGTGCCGTTGCCTGGGCTGCGCCCTGTATGCCTTTGACGATGATGCCAGTCCGGTTATCGACGAAGTAGGAGAGATGGTGATCACCAAACCAATGCCCTCCATGCCCATATTTTTCTGGAATGATGAAGGCAAACAACGCTATCTGGGCAGTTATTTTGAAATGTACCCGGGCATCTGGCGGCATGGGGACTGGGTAAAGGTTACGCCGCGGCATTCCCTGGTGATTCTGGGCCGGTCTGATGCTACGCTCAACCGGCAGGGTATCCGGATCGGCACCGCGGAGATCTATCGGGCTGTCAACAAGATCCGGGAAGTGAAAGATAGCCTGATCGTCAATCTTGAACTCAGCGGGGGAAGGCACTACATGCCGCTCTTCGTGTTGATGAATGAGGGAGCGGTTTTGACCGATGAAGTGAAAAACAAACTCAGGCAGGTGTTGCGCAGCGAATATTCCCCCCGTCACGTGCCCGATGAGATTATCGAAGTGAAGGATATCCCCTACACCATCAGCGGCAAGAAACTGGAGGCGCCGGTGAAAAAGATACTGATGGGCAGGCCGGTGGAGAAGGCAGCCAACCCCGACTCTATGCGCAACCCGGAATCCCTGGATTTCTTCGTGGAATTCGGAAGAGGCATCCGTTAGGCTTGCCGGATTTACCTGTGCCATCTGCCCACCCCCGGGAAAGGTTTGACGAAAGGCGGCCCCAGACTCGCCTTTCGACTCCCCAAAGCCGCTCTGTCAATAGGGTAGCTCAATCCGGCCCTTGACAGAGCGGCGGCTGTTTTTCTCAACTTAATGGCAATGGCCATCAGCTTCGCCAAAAAAAACTGTGCGCCCTATTCCAGAAAATCTTACTTTTAGGGCAAAATCAGGCCGGCTTGGCGAGTGCTGCCCGGGCTTCCTTTGAGCGCTCATCCGGCCGGCAAAAAATCTTCTTTATGCATGATTTCTTTTCCATCAACCGCAATGCCCTGATCATCCGCCCTACGCGTGCTATGATCGACTGGGCCAATGCCGTTTTTCCGGAGGACCCCATCGATTATGATGAAATGGGCCAGCATGACGAGCAGGATGTTTTCCTGCTGCCTGATTTCGGCACCGCTGAGGAAACGGAAGAATGGCTCAAAGAAAACTGCGAGGATTTCCTCACCTATGTGCTGGAAGACTGGTGCATGGATAAAAGCGCCTGGCCTTCACCGCTGGATTGGGCTCTCTTCCGGCGTTTCTTCGATTTTGCCATAGAAACCTCAGTGGCCGATACCATGGATGAGGACTATGATGAGGAAGCTTTTGAAGAAGAGATTGAAGAAGAGTTCAAAGAATTCGATGAGGAAGAAGGCTTCGGCGATTTTGACTTCGAGGACAACTGACCTTCCGCCTGTTTTTAAAACCGGAATGGTATTGTGGTAACTGCCCTTGGGGGATAACGGTACAATTTTGTTATTTTGCATCCCATTTTGAAATTGCCGTTCCCCCATGAAAATACGGACAGCCCTAGCCATTTTCTTATTCTCTGTAGCCGCTGCCGGCCACAGCCAGGATGTTGCTGGTAATGGAGAGCCCTACCGCCTTTCCATACAAAAGGCAGGCACAAAAATACACCTCGACGGCCTGCTGGCGGAGCCTGCCTGGGAGCAGGCTCAGGTAGCCACCGGCTTTTTCCAGAATTTCCCGATGGATTCCTCCTATGCCGCCCTGCAGACGGAAGTCCGTGTAACGTTCGATGAAACCTACCTTTACGTTGGCGCTGTAGTCTATCAACAAAGGGAAGATTACCTCATTACTTCACTGAAGCGGGACTTTGATGACGGAGGCAGCGATGAATTCGCCGTAAATATCGATCCCTTTAAAGATAAGGTCAATGGCTTCCATTTTGCAGTAACACCTTATAACGTGCGCAGAGAAGGCATCATCGATAACGGCACGAATATAAACCGGGACTGGGACAACAAGTGGTATTCTGAAGTAAAGAATTATGAGAACCGCTGGGTGGTTGAAATGGCCATACCCTTTAAAACGCTGCGCTATTCCCGTGGAAATGGAGGCAACAGCTGGCGCATCAACTTCAGCCGGACGGCTGTAAAGCAGAACGAGCGCTCTAGCTGGGTGCCGGTGCCCCGGCAGTTCGACGCCAACCACCTGGCCTTTACCGGCCTTCTGGAATGGAAGGAAGCCCCACCCAGCCCGGGGCTCAACATTTCAGTCATCCCTTACCTCACAGGCAGTACCAACAAAGACCATGAAGAGGGTACGCCAACTGAAAGCAGCTTTGACGCAGGGGGAGATATCAAGGTGGCCATAACGCCCTCTCTAAACCTGGACCTCACCTTCAACCCGGACTTTTCCCAGGTGGAGGTTGACCGGCAGATCACCAACCTCAGCCGCTTTGAACTTTTCTTTCCCGAACGCCGCCAGTTCTTCCTGGAGAACGAGGATCTCTTCAGCCGTTTTGGCTTTCCCAACAGCCGGCCTTTTTTCAGCCGCCGCATCGGCCTTTCCGACTCCGGCCAGGTGCCGATAATAGCCGGCGCCCGGCTCAGCGGCAAACTGGATGACAACTGGCGGGTCGGCTTGCTCAATATGCAGACGGCAAAAGTAAAAGAAGCGGGCATCAACCCGGCCAACTATTCTATCGGAGTAGTTCAGCGCAAGGTATTCGACCGCTCTTATGTGGGAGCCGTGTTCGTTAATAAAGAGAATTTCGTTTCCGATGGAGATGGAGGGTATAAACTGGATGGCAATGGGTATAACCGGGTAGCGGGGCTGGAATACAACCTGTATTCACAAGATGGAAAATGGGAAGCAGAACTCTTTTACCACCGGTCCTTTTCCGCAGAAAAAAACAACGATGCCCAGTCGGCGGCACTTTTCGTCGGCCACTATACCCGGCACTGGCGTTTGTTTTTTCCTACTCAATACATAGGAAAACACTACCGGGCAGATGTGGGGTTTGTTCCCAGGCCCGGCTTTTTTTCATTCAGCCCGGGAATAACGCACTATCTCTTCCCCGGGAACCCCAAAGTGGCCAAAAAGATCATTCAGTACGGACTGGAGGTCAAAACGAACTTTATTTATAACCAGCCTGATTACCGGCTGGCCGACCGCAGCATACAGCCGGGTGCATTTGTCGAGTTTCCGGGCCAGAGTAGCTTGTATTTCAGGTTCTCCAATGATTTTACATTCCTCTATTTTCCATTTGACCCAACAAATAAGGGAGAAGGGGAGAAGCTTCCGGTCGGTGAATACGAATACAATTCGGCGGTTGCAGGATTCAATTCCGATGTGCGTAAAAAATTCTTCTTCGATGTAGAGGCAGGCCGGGGTGAGTTCTTTAATGGTGACATCAGTAGGGTGGAAGGGGCCATCAACTTCCGCTGGCAGCCCATTGGGATCTTCGCTGCGACTTTTGCCTACAACGACATTAAGCTTCCTGCACCTTATAACAGCGCCAGCTTCTGGCTCATCGGGCCGCGTGCCGAGCTGTCTTTTTCCCGCAGCCTTTTCTTCAGCACTTTTCTCCAGTACAATACTCAATCCAATAACGTCAACATCAACAGCCGCCTGCAATGGCGCTTCCGGCCGGTTTCGGATGTATTCCTCGTTTATACGGATAACTACTATTCAGACCAGTTCTTCAACGGCCCGCAGGTGAAGAACCGGGCGCTGGTGTTGAAGATTACCTACTGGTTGAATTTGTAAATATGTTTACCAATCCGTAAAGGCCGCATTGAAAATGTCTTCCATCATCTGGTTCGAGATGGCGTCAACGGCATCGTCTTCCACACTGGAAAGGTCCTGGGAGCTCGGGAAATCGTAAAAGAAGGAAAAATTCTTCTTCCAGCCTTTTTCTTCGTTGACGTTGTTGATGTATTCGATAGCTGTCGTTATGGTCAGGCGGTTAATGGCGGTGGTTTCTCCTGGCTGGGGCGCTTCTGAGGTCACTTCATACCGGACGATAATCCCTTTGAATTCTATGTCGGGATCCGTATCGGTAAATACCAGGCGCGATTCCGTGCGGATCTTTTCCTTCAGGTCTTCAGCCAATCGTTGGGATAGGGCCGGCTGGGCGTTCAGTGCATTGTCTGTGAATTGTTCGACGTAGTAGGTAGTTACCGAGGGGTCGATACTGACACCCCGGAAGGAGTAACAACCGGTCCACAACAGAGCGGTAACGGCAAGAACTGTGATTAAGCGCGGCATGGCTGTTGGATTAGTACATGAAACAAAACGCAAAAGAAAGAAATGGTATTGAATGAGTAGCCCACTGATACACCTTTACACCTAAGCACTTTTCCACCTTTCCGCCCTCACAACTCATATTGCTTGATCTTACGGTACAAGGTCCTTTCAGAGATCCCCAGGTCCTGAGCGGCTTCCTTTCGGCGGCCATTGTGTTTTTTGAGAGCCTTCTGAATAAGTTCCTTTTCATTTTCTTCCAGGGAGAGGCTTTCCTCAATTTCCTCGGACGGAGAAAATGCGTCCGGTTCGTCGCGGGGCAGGATGATGGGTTTATGGCTTTCTTCCACATCCCGGTCTTCATGGTATTCGGAGAGGAAATCGCTGACGCCCTGATGTGGAATTGGTACGTTGCTGCGTTGTGGAAAGGCCTCCGGCGGTTTCAGGCTTCGAATGTCCTGGGCGTCGGGTACGCGCAGGTCGTTATTGCGGATGAGTTCAAAAACCAGGCTTTTCAGGTCATTGAGGTCGTTTTTCATATCGACCATCAGTTTATAAAAGATCTCTCTTTCCTGCATGGTGGCCCCATCGTCATTGTGGCGGTTACCGGTTTCCGGGATCATGGGCAGGTTTCGCTTCAGGATCTGTGGAGTGTAGCGGGCCAATTGCTCAGCAGTGACCATCTTATCCTCGGCCAGTACGGAGACCTGTTCGGCGATGTTCTTGAGTTCCCGGATGTTGCCGGGCCAGCTGTACCTTTCCAGGACCATTTGCGCCCGGTCATCGAGTTGAATGGGCGTGGCCCGGTATTTCTCGGCAAAGTCAACGGCAAATTTTCGGAAGAGCATGTAGATATCTTCCGGCCGGTCGCGAAGGGCCGGCACTTTGATGGGGACAGTATTGAGGCGGTAGTACAGGTCTTCCCGGAATTTTCCCTTTTTTACCTGTTCGAACAGGTCGGCATTGGTGGCTGCAATGATGCGAACATCCGTTTTCTGTACTTTCGATGCTCCGACCCGGATGAACTCTCCGCTTTCCAGAACCCGGAGAAGAAATGACTGGGTATCCAGAGGCATCTCGCCGATCTCGTCGAGAAAGAGGGTCCCTCCGTCATAGCTTTCAAAATACCCTTTGCGTTCACTGGTCGCTCCGGTGAACGCCCCCTTTTCGTGGCCGAAAAGCTCGGAGTTGATCGTCCCTTCCGGGATCGCCCCGCAGTTGATGGCAATAAACTTGTTGTGCTTGCGGGAGCTCAGGGCATGTATGATCTTTGAAAAAACTTCCTTCCCGACCCCGCTTTCACCGGTGATCAGGACAGAGAGGTCTGTATTGGCAACCCTTACAGCCGTGCCCAGAGCCCGATCCAGGAGGGGAGACCTGCCGATGATTCCGAATCGTTGTTTGATGGCCTGGAGGTTGCTGTCCATTATGCTGTCTGATTGTACTTTTGAAGAGGCGGCTGTATTCATTTGTGCTGTTGAGAATGACAAAGTTCAAATGGCTGGTGGGCGACGGTTAGATGCTTGGATTGTTAGATGGTTGTTCTGGTGGCGGAATGACGAAAACTCACCAACCCACTAACCCGTCAACCCTCAACGATCGCCCCTTTCAACGTAGCGCTGGTCGCCTCATTTATTTTAACGTAACAGTAGTCGCCTGGTTTTAGCCCTTTAGCTTTTGGGAAAACAACCATTTTATTCTGTGAATTGCGCCCTTTGAAGTCCTCGCCCGAGCGTTTAGAGTCTCCTTCGATCAGTACCTTGAAAGTTTTTCCAATATCCTGGAGGTTGTGCTGGTAGGATATCTGTGTTTGTAACCGGATCACCTCCTGCAGGCGCCGTTTTTTGACCTTCATAGGGATGTCATCTTCGAATTTTCGGGCGGCGAGTGTGCCGGGGCGCTCCGAGTAAAAGAACATATAAGACATACTGTAGCGGGCAAACTCGATCATGCTCAGGGTATCCTGGTGTTCTTCTTCCGTTTCACTGCAAAAACCGGTGATGATGTCAGACGAGATGGCACAGTCAGGAATGACCTCATAGATCCGGCGCACCTTGCTCATGTACCATTCGCGGTCGTAGGTGCGGTTCATCAGTTCGAGAATGCGGCTGTTGCCCGATTGCACCGGCAGGTGGATGTAGTTGCAGATGTTCTCGTGCCTGGCCATGGTGTAGAGCACTTCATCGGTAATGTCTTTGGGGTGGGAAGTTGAGAAACGGACCCTCAGTTCAGGGCTCACTCCGGCAACCATTTCCAGCAGTTGTGCGAAAGTCACAGGTTCACCGGTTTCAGGGTTTTCCCACTTGTAGGAGTCCACATTCTGGCCCAGCAGGGTAACCTCCCGGTAGCCTCTGTCCAACAGGCCTGCCGCTTCGGCGACAATGCTGAATGCATTCCGGCTGCGCTCCCGCCCCCGCGTAAAGGGCACCACGCAGAATGAACACATATTGTCACAGCCCCGCATGATGGAGATAAAGGCCGTCACTCCGTTGGAGTCGAGCCGCAGCGGGCTGATATCGGCATAGGTTTCTTCCCTGGACAGGAACACATTAATGCCCTTATCGCCATCCTCGGCAGAACTGATCAGCTTGGGGAGGTCGCGGTAGGCATCCGGGCCGACCACGAGGTCAACCAGCTTTTCTTCTTCCAGGAACTGGCTCTTTAGCCGCTCCGCCATACAGCCCAGTACGCCGACAAGGGTGCCGGGGCGTTGTTCCTTGGCCTTGTCAAAGATGCGGAGGCGCTTGCGTACGGTCTCTTCGGCCTTTTCCCGGATAGAACAGGTATTGATCAGGATGAGGTCTGCTTTCTCCAGGGCGCGGGTAGGGCGATAGCCGGCTTCGGACAGGATGGAGGCTACGATCTCGCTGTCGCTGAAATTCATCTGGCAGCCGTAACTTTCAATATAGAAGTGCCTGCTGCTTTCCTCTGCCTCTCTGGCTTGCTCCGGATAAAAAGCCTCGCCCTGGCGGCTTTCGTCTATCTTCTTTTGAATTCCTACGAGCGTAGGATTGTCATCGTACATTTTCCTTTAAAATTTTTCTGATTCGGCTTTGTGTAATTACCCGATAGGTTGCATCCTGTCTAAAAAGGTTTTTCAAATGCTAATGGTTCAAACAACCGGCGGACAAAGATAAAGATTTTAATGCCCCCGGTGACATTTTGGCAGTTCCTTTTTCGATTTATTGGTAACTTCAGCGAAACTAAAATGTACCTTATGGAAACAAAAACCTGGATTATTCTGGCTTTACTGGCCACTTTCAGCCTGGCCTGCAACGGTAGTTATGACCGTAGCCAGGGAGGTGCTGAATATGATTACAACACACGGGCCGATGCTCAAATGGCAAAGGAGTCCTATGCTCAGGATGAGGGGCAGCCTGAATCACTGGCCCCTGAAAAGAAGGTGATCAGGACGGCTAATATGCGGATGGAGGTAAAGGACTATCAGAAAGCCCTGGACGCTGTCAAACGGCTCGTTGCTTCTTATGATGGGGAGGTTACTTCCGAAAATGAGCAGCAATACGGTGAGCAGCTGGAGAACACTCTCGTGATCCGGATATTGCCCGGGCGTTTTGATTCCCTGTTGCTGGAATTTGAAAAGCTCGCCACTCATGTGGATTACAAAAACATCAACTCGGAAGATGTGACCCGCCAGTATATTGACCTGGATGCCCGGCTGTCTTCCAAAAAGGCAGTGGTGGAGCGCTATAAGGAATTGCTGAAACAGGCGAAAAATGTTGAGGAGATATTGGCGGTGGAGGAAAACCTGCGGAAGGTCGTGGAAGAGATCGAATCCATTGAGGGCCAGTTGCGCTATCTCAGCCGCCAGGTGGATCAAAGTACTGTCAACCTCACCATTTATGAGAGAGGAACCCAGCTCAGCACCGGCCGTTCTTTCTGGGATCGCATCGGGGAAGGGTTCGGAAATGGATGGAAGCTGCTCAAATCACTGGCCGTTGGGCTGGTTACCATCTGGCCTATCCTCCTGATCCTTGCCCTTTTGGCAGCCTGGTTGGTCCGTCGGCGCAGAAAAGCAAGGTAGGGCGGGAAGGAGCGGTTGTTAGTTGCCCGTTTTGCCTCAAACAATTAACGACAAACCACTAGCAACTAACAACCATTTTCTACTTAGCCCATCTTATTCTTTCCGGCAAACCCCATCAGCAAAGGGATCAGGAATAGAACGAGGGCAAAGAAAATCATCAGTGAGGCGGATCCGGGAAACATAGCATCAGGATTTTGGTTTTGATGCCTTCAAGTTATTAAATCGAATGCCCGGGTAAAGTGATGGAAGTCAGGTGAAAAGGGTGACTTTTATTATTGCCTGCACCTCACTAGAATTTGAAATCCAGCCGTGCCGTCAGGTTGCGGGGGGGCTCCATCAGGGCGGGCCGGGTAGTGTATTCGATGTTAAAAGTATTATTCAGCAACAGGGTGAGCCGCAGGTCCTCGGAAAAGTTGTAGCCGGTACGCAGATTGAGTACGGTAAACCCTTTGTCGTGCTCGTCCCGGAATTTTTTAACTCCGGGAAAGAAGAACGAGATCTCAAACAGGGCGTCGATCGCGACCATATTGCTGTTGTAGAAGGTTTCCGCTCCCAGGAAAAAGCCGTGATAGCTGGCCTCCAGGTCAAATTTGAACAGGTGTTGGGAACGGTATTTCAGGATATTTATGTCTGGTTCGGAGGAACGCGTGGCGTTGAGGTAAGCTCTGGAACCTTTTGCCGCCGTAGAATCAAACTCTACAAAACGGGGGTCGATGAAAGTATAACCGGTGAGCAGTGATACCGGCACGCCCAGTATTTCGCCCCGGCCGGCAATCGTTGCCTCGAAGCCTCTAATGTCTGTACTTCCGATATTGACCGACTGAAAACCTTCGCCCTCAACAAGGTTGAACTCGATCATATCCTGATATTTGGAAATGAAACCCGCCAGGTCGATAAAGCCTTCGAAAGCACTTATTTTGAACCCCTGTTTGAGTCCCAGCTCTGCGCTCCATCCTCTTTCTGAGCCGAGATCCGGATTGGGCAGTATTTTAATAATGCCTGCGTTGGTAACGATAAATTTCTCTGCTACGGTGGGAAAACGATAACCCTGCCCCCAGGATGCGCGCAGGTAAGAGGCCTTTCCCGCGCGGTAATTGAGGCCAAACCGGAATACCGGCTTGGATTCCCGTTCTTTGGAGGGCGGGACGGTGTCTTTCAGGATACCATAAATGAAGCCCGGATTGGTCAGCAGGTTTTTTTCATACCGGAACCCCCCGCTGAGGTTAAGCCGATCCAGCAGTTTCTTTTCCAGCTGAACATACCCTGCAATATTGCGAGAAGTAAAGGTGGTGTCTCCGTACAATTCCGCCGAAATATTGGTGCCTGAAAAAACTGCGCCGGCAGTGATGACCAGTTCGGCATCTGCGATCTGGCGCTGGAACTGATACTCTCCGTAGTACATATCCGAAGAGTTGGACTGGTTGAGGTTGTTTTTATTATCGACATTATAAAAGCGCCCCTGCAGGCGGTGGCGGTTGCCGCTCTTGTCGTAGTAGCTGACGTAGGGGTCGATGTTGTATCTGGTTCGCTTGCGGTCAGACAGGGTATTTGGAGCTGCAATGTATGCCATGGTATCGGAGGCCCAGTAAAGAAAGGCGGCGGTTTTTCCGAAATTGAAATTGCCGTTCAGCCCTATAGTCAGGCGGTCGGTAGCCCGGTAGCGGGTGCTGAAGTTGCCTCTGCCGAACCGCCGGTAAGTGTCCATATTATAACCGTCCTCCTGAACCATGTAGCCGCCGAGCACCAGGTCCAGTTTGCCGATCTTGCGCCGGTGCGCCAGGCTGGCGCCATAAGTATGAGGAGCTTTATCCCACCATTTTAACCGTTCGTCTTTAGGGTCCATATAATAGGTGTACCAGGAAGCCACTTCCGTTTCCGGTTTGGCTTTTGGATAAGCCGTTCGGACGTTGATGATGCCGTTCAGGGCGGAAGATCCATAGAGTGCGGAAGCTGCTCCTTTGACCACTTCCACCTGAGCGATATTCTCCACCGGCACATCATCCCAGTTGGGATAACCGGCGTCGGCGGTAAGGATGGGCATGTCGTCAACCATGAGCAGGACCCGGCTGCCCGCGCCCTGAGAGTATCCGGACCCGCCCCGGATGTTGGCCTGGCCGTCGATGATGGTGACGCCGGGGATCTTTTCCAATGCCTGGTCAATGGTGATTTTTCCGGTGCTTTTTACGAGTTCCGGGCGCAATACTTCCAGGGATACGGTGACTTCACTGAGGGGTTTTTGGTACTTGCCGCTGGTCACAGTAGCGGTTTGCAGAACAGTAGGCTCGACTTCGAGAGAAACATCCAACTCTACTTCCTGGCCAGCTTCCAGGCCGATCGTTCGCATTGAAGCCTGGTAACCGACATAGCGGAAAACCAGTTCCTGGGTGCCGGCTTCGAGGCTGATGCTGTAGGTTCCGTCATAGCTCGTGACGGCGCCAACGGCTCCGGAGCGGATGGTAGCCCCGATCAATGGTTCTCCGGTCGTGGCGTCAGTGACTTTCCCTTTGATGGTGGCTTTCTGGGCATTGGTGGTAGTAAAACTGAGGGCCAGCAGGCAAAGAAAAGTGAGTATTTTGCTCATGCGTAGTGTTTTGCGTTTAAAAACATTTTCCTTACACAGGCCCATAGAGCAATTCAGAGGGGCGAAAATAGAACAAAATATGAGTTATCAGATAAAATTAACAGAAATTGTAATATTCACGCTGAATATATAATCACAATTTTTTACTTTTGCTTTTGCCCTTAATTCTTATGCAACTCCACTATTAAAGCACCCTATCCCTTAAGGCAGCATTTTTTTTCATTTCCTTAAGGGGAAGGAGGGCTGTCCAGTCATTTATTCACTTAGATATTTCTTGATCTCATTTTAAACTCAATAACTTATGAAGAAAGTCGTACTCCTCTTTGTGGGATTGATTGCCTGGAGTTTTGTCAATGCTCAGGAAACAACCTGCGATCCCGACCAGAACGTTCCGGATACCGTCGTTGTAGCTCCTTTGCCTCAATCTCCGGACCGACCGGGTGGCGGAATTGTGGACACGGCCTGCGCCAATTTATATTACAGGTTTGTTTTTACTTTCAATATTCCGGAGAATTATGACTATCAGGGGAACATGGTTCCGATCAATAACGTGAGTATCGACCCTAATAATGGAGTGGTGAACCTGCCCGGCTCTTTCGATTATGTTTGTAACCCCCCCAATTGTACCTTTAATGCCGGAACGAAAGGTTGTGTGGTTATTTTTGGCACACCGACACCTGCCGAGGTGGACAATCACGACCTTAAGGTGGATGCCAACGTAGCCTTAAACGTGGGAGGGCTTCCTTTCTCCCTTCCGCTGACACTTCCCGATGACCTTGAGCCGGATAGCCATTACTACCTGGTTGTCAAACCCGAAGGGTCGGAAAATTGCTTCATGGTCGATACCCGCGAAAGCTTCGCCTCACAGTTCGACATCAGCAACAGCCCTAACCCGACCAGCGGCTGGACTCAGGTTCAGGTCAATGCCCAAACCGGCGGAACATTTGATTTCGTGGTGAGTGACATGCTGGGGCAGCGCCTCCACCGCCGGCAGGTAGTGATCCTGCAGGGAGAGAATACCATAGATTTCAACGGCGGCCATTTGCCTAATGGCGTTTACCTCTACAGCCTGAGCAACGGCAAAGAGATGGTAACCCGCAAGTTGGTTATCAATCATCACTAATACCGGCTAATAGCAAAATGGGCGGCTCCGGAAGGGCGCCCTTCAACGTCCTCAAATTCTAGTCCCTTCTGATTTTTGGAGCGAGGCCGTTGCGCCACCCTGCAACATTAAGGCTTCGCTCCTGCACCCTGAAGAGAAATGCTGTATTTCCTGAGCGCCGCCCATTGTGGCGGTTGCTCTTTTATTGGCCTTCCCCCGGCCTTCAAAATCTTATTCCTATGTTTAAGTATTATACCTTTTCTCTGGCTTTATCCCTCATTACACTCGGGCTTTATGCACAGTCCGGATGCCCGGGGTGTATCGTTGAACTGCCCGCTGGGTTACCGGAAGATACCATTTACCTGAGCAGCGCCGCAGAAGGACAGGTGGGAATTTTTTATGAATCAGACCTGGGCTTCCGTATGCCGAAAACAACCACCCCCGTCAATGCCAATGACCCGGGCACCCCTCCGGGGCTGGACATCAACCAGATCACGATCGTCTCCGTTTCCAACCTGCCACCCGGCCTGGGCTGGGAAGCGAATCAGACGGTTTTTGATGTCTCGCAGGAAACAGACGGCTGCGTAAAGATCTGCGGCGTTCCCCTCATCCCGGGTTTTTACAACGTGGAAGTAGTCGTCAGCGCGGAAGTGTTGTTCGTCTCTCAACTTTCTTCCTTTTCGTTTCCCATTATGATCCTGCCCGGAACGAGTGTTACCGAAGGCTTTACACTGTCCAACAACAGCGGTTGCGGTAGTGTGTCCGCCAGCTTTACCAATAATATACCCTCCGGAGGCAATGAAGGTTATTCCTACCTCTGGGATTTCGGGAACGGCAATATGTCGGTCAGTGAAGGCCCCGGGCCTCAGGTTTATGATGAACCCGGCCTGTATGAAATAAATTATCAGGCCGTGATCGATACCTTCGGTTTTTTACTGACGGAAGTGGTCGTGGAAAGTGTAACCTGTAATGACCTGTTTAATAATGCTCCGGATATCCGAATTGAAGTGTGGAATCCGGAGGGAGAACGCATTCTGGAGACCCTCCACATCGACAATGCCCAGACTCCGCTTACCTTCAACGTCAACCTCTTTATCGGCGAAGGGAACTACGTCCTTCGGGTTATGGACGAAGACAGCGGTATTCAGGGAGGAGATGATGAATGCGGAACGATCAATTTCAACCGCTTTTCCAACGGTTCCTTCACCAATGGGGGCCTGCAGGCCAGCCTTAACATTTTTCACCCGGTTGATACCATCCGTTCCGTTGATACGGTTCGGGTGTATGAACAGCCGGAGCCTCCTGAGTTGGAAAGAGATGGGCCGGAAACTTTATGTGAGGGCGATGATTTCCGGTTGTTGGTGGCCAATGGTTATGATTCTGGCCTGCAATGGTACCAGGACAGCCTGCCGCTTATCGAAATTGAAGGGCCGGCGCTCGAGGTTTCCGCCAGTGGCGAATACTGGGTAACTTACACCACGCCAGATGGCTGCAGTGCCACTTCGCCGGTGGAAAATATCGTTTTCCACCCCTTGCCTGCCGCCCCTGTTTTCCAGAATTTCGACAACCTGCTTACCCTGTATGACCCGGAAGCCCTGCCTGAGAACTATTCCTTGCAGTGGTACCAGGATGGTATCTTCCTCGAAGGCGCTAATGATACGGAGTATTGTATTGAGGAAAGCGGAACCTACCTCCTGGAAGTTGTAGATGAGGAAACCGGGTGCACCAACAGTTATGAATTGATTTCTGAGTATGACCCGGCATTCCCCGGTTGTGTGCCTTTGGGCACGGGAGAGGAAGAACTGCCAGGCCTGCGGGCTTATCCGAACCCAACCGGTGGAGTTTTTTATCTGGAAGGGCCGGTTGGAAATGAACCTGTGCAGATAACCTTGTTCAACGGCCAGGGGCAGGTGTTAAAGCAAATTCTGAGTATGCCATCCGGAGGAATGCTTCAGTCAAACCTGGACCTGAGCAGTTATCCTCCCGGATTTTACTTCCTGGAAGCCCGTTCGGGCCGGAAAGTGGCGAATTTGAAAATAGTGAAGCAGTAGATGTTGTAAACCAGTTTAAAAAATATGTGAAAAATATTATATTGTGCCTCGTTTTAATATTCGGGGCATCTTTTTTTAGGGGCCGCCCCAAAATTTGGCATGATAATGGATAATATTTATTACCAAATATATTTTAGTTTTGGGGCCATATTTGGAATTACCCCGGTAACTACTGGGCCAAAGTACCGGCCCCAACAGATCTTTTCCTGTTGCCATAATCCCATCTGAACTGGACAAAGCGTTTGCTTTTTCGATTAGAGATTTTACGAACGAAAAGAATTATGACTGCTCAGATTGAGAAAAGGGAAGTTGGTAACCTCGTACTGGAAAATATTCCGGAAATACCTGAGATCCTAAACAAAAGGCTTACTCATTATCACAATACCCGCGATGCCCACCTGATCGATTGGTTGAATAAGGGTAAAGGGCTCCTGATCAGTACCCGTTTCGGGGAATCTTCCCAGTTGCATATAGTTGAAAGCCCGGGCGCGTCCCGGCAGCAGGCTACTTTTTTTTCGGAGCCTGTGTTCAGCGCGAGTGTTTGCCCGGCTCCCGGAGCCAATGGTTTTCTCTTTGCCAAGGATACAGGGGGCAATGAAAATTACCAGTTGTATTATTTCAACCTCGAGACCGGGCATTACCAGATGCTCACCGATGGAGTTTCCAAACACGGGAGCGGGCTTTGGAACCGCCAGGGCACGGCTATTGCGTACAACAGCACCAAAGGCAATCAGAAGGACCACGGCATCTATCTGTATTCCTTCGGAGAACTTCCGGGAGAACGCCTCCTTTTTGAGGATGAAGGCTATTGGTATCCTATAGACTGGTCGCCCTGTGGCCGGCAACTCACAGTGATCAATTACCGGTCGATCAATGAAAGCCACCTGTACCGGCTGGATATTTTCACCGGAGAACTGAAACCTGTTCTGGCCAAACCCAATGTCGCCTGCCGGGGCGGTTTCTGGAGCATCGACGGCGAGGAGATCTTTTTTTCCTCCGATGAATACTCCGAAAGCCGGAAGTTGGCCCGTTACCGGATTGCGGATGATGAGGTGGACATACTGGCCGAAGAATTGCCCTGGGAGGTGGAAGCCATGCGTTTTTCTCCCGATGGCCGGTTCCTCGCCTTTGTGCTCAACGACAATGGGATCTCCCGATTGTATTTTATGGAGGTTGCAGGTGGAACCTATAAACCATTTACCGGCCTTCCCGATGGCATAATCAGCTCGATGCGCTGGCGACAGGATAGCAAACAACTGGCTATTACCGTCGATACCCCGCAAGCCCCTGCGGATGTATATGTCGTAAACCTCCAGGATTCAACAGCCTGCCGCTGGACTTACAGCGAAGTGGGCGGCCTGGACCCCTGCCAGTTTATAAAACCTGAACTGGTTCACTTCCCATCGTTTGACCGGGTGGATGGCCAACCTCGGCGGATCCCCGCCTTTTACTTTAAGCCCAAAGACGGTGAAGGGCCATATCCATCCTTAATATACATACACGGAGGGCCGGAGAGCCAATACCGCCCCGGCTTTTCTCCCATTTTCCAATATTATCTCAAGGAACTTGGCATCGCAGTCATCGCCCCCAATGTCAGGGGCTCTGCCGGCTATGGAAAAAATTTCCTGAAGCTGGACAATGGTTATAAGCGGGAAGATTCGGTCAAGGATATTGGTAAATTGCTCGATTGGATAAAAGAACAGCCGGAACTCGATGAATCCCGGGTAGCTGTGATGGGAGGTTCCTATGGAGGATACATGGTATTGTCTTCTATGGCCCATTACAATGGCAGGCTGCGCTGTGGAGTCGATATTGTCGGCATCAGTAATTTTGTGACCTTTCTGGAGAACACCAAGTCCTATCGCCGCAACCTGCGCCGGGTAGAGTACGGCGATGAGCGCGACCCGCACATGAGGCGGCATCTGGAGCGCATTTCTCCGACGACCAACGCACATAAGATCACCCGCCCAATGCTGATCGTACAGGGGATGAACGATCCCAGGGTGCCGGTTAGTGAGGCCGAACAAATGTTGCGCGCTATCCGGAATAATGGCGGAGAGGCCTGGTATTTGCTGGCCAAGGATGAGGGCCATGGTTTTCGTAAGAAACCCAACCGGGATTATTACAATAAGGCCGTTATTCTGTTCCTTCAGCGGTATTTGTTGTAAGGGTTTGGAAGAAATAAGTACCCGGACAATTTTTGCTCCGGCTTTACCGGGTGTAGAGATAATCCACTTCAAACCCTTCGAACGCCTCCTTCTCATCTACCTCTTCCAGGTAAACGCCGGCTATTGCAGCTTTGAGGCTGCGTACTTTTTCAGCCGCTTCACTCTGTCGGATGGCTACTTCGACTACCCCTGTATCCCCGAAATCCTGTCGCGCCATTTCCAGCCTCAGGTTTTTGATACTGTTCATTACGTTGCCCATCAGGGCATAGTCGAAAGTGACCCTATATACTTCCTCGACCGTTCGCTCCACGATCTCGGCCTTGCTCAGCGCATCGGCTGTGCTTTCCTTGTAAGCATTTATCAGGCCGGAGGTGCCCAGAAGGGTTCCGCCGAAATACCGCACCACTATAACGATGACATTTGCCAGCTCAAAACTGTCGATCTGCCCGAGAATAGGGCGGCCGGCGGTGCCGCCGGGCTCCCCGTCGTCATTGGCCCGGAAGTTGTTGCCGTCGAGCCCCAGCCGGTAAGCATAGCAGTGATGCCTGGCCTTGGAGTGTTCTTTCCGAACTTCCTCAAGCCTTGCCTGCCACTCCTCTTCAGAATAGACAGGGAAGGCATAGGCCAGGAATTTGCTGCCCCGGTCCCGAAATTCTCCTGTGGAAGGGCCGGCAAGTGCCCGGTAGCGGTCTTTAATGTCTGACATAAGAGCTAAAGTAATAATTTAGGAGGATTTTGCATCTTGTTAACAAAGCTTTGAGGCCCATTAACAGAGCTTGTATCTTGTTTTTCTCAATTTGTTGTCGGCAAAAAAACGAAATTCCGGGCGGGTAATATTTTAATGCCGGCATGTGGCCAAGGGGCTCCGAATTCCGAAATTGTTATCTTTGCGGAAAAATAACGCTGAAGTGGAGCGCACCCTCGAGCAATTTGATGACATCCTTCGCAAGTGCCGGGATCTTTTCGAGAAGAAAACCCGGGATTACGGCACTGCCTGGCGTATTCTGCGCCCCTCCTCCCTGACCGACCAGCTTTTCATCAAGGCCAAACGCATTCGCAGCATTGAGGAGAAGGGCCGGCAAAAGGTGGCCGACAGTATCGAATCGGATTTCATCGGACTGGTCAACTACAGCCTCATGGCGCTTATTCAACTGGAACTGCCTGAAGATGCTCCTCTTGAACTTAATACAGATGAGGCTCTGCGGTTTTTTGACGGGAAGGTGGTTGAAACGAAAACCCTTCTGGAAGCCAAGAACCACGATTACGGAGAAGCCTGGAGGGATATGCGCATCAGTTCAATGACAGACCTCATTTTAATGAAGTTGCTGCGCATCAAGCAGATTGAGGAGAACGAGGGAAAGACCATCGCTTCGGAAGGGCTGGATGCCAATTACCAGGATATCATCAACTATGCTATTTTTGCGTTGATCAAACTACAGGAACAAAAACAGAACGTATGACCCTTGGAACGCTTGTCATCTCGATTGCCATCATTGCCTTGCTGCTTACATTGGGCATCGGGTTTACCTCACGGCGGATTAACAACTGGCTGGTAAGCTATTTCCAGAATTTCTGTGGCGCCCTATTCATCTTTTCAGGATGGGTTAAGGCCATCGACCCTTTGGGTACGGCCTATAAGCTGGAGCAGTATTTTGCCGAATTCGAGGCGACGTTCAACGGAACCTGGTTCTCCTTTTTGTCTCCTTTGTTTCCCTGGCTGGCCGAATATGGTGTAGCATTTTCTGTTTTTATGATCGTCCTGGAGATCGTCCTGGGCATCATGCTGCTGATCGGCTCCGCCCGCAAGTTCACCGCCTGGGCCTTCCTGGTGATCGTGGTTTTCTTTACTTTTCTGACCGGTTTTACCTTTCTGACCGGCTATGTTCCCGAAGGAGTTAACTTCTTCCAGTTCGGCCATTGGGGGCCGTATGTGGAAACCAACATGAAGGTAACCGATTGCGGTTGTTTTGGAGATTTTCTCAAGTTGAAACCCCGGACCTCTTTCTTCAAGGATATATTCCTGCTCTTCCCTTCCGTCCTTTTTGTGTTCACGCATAAAAAAATGCACCAGTTGTTTGCGGCGGGGAGCCGGACCGCCATTGTCCTTATCAGTACGGCGGCGCTTACGTTCTATTGTTTTACCAACTATATGTGGGACCTGCCCCACGTCGATTTCCGGCCCTTTAAGGTTGACCGCAATATCCGTTTGGAAAAGGCGCTGGAAAGCCTGGCGGAAAACAACGTTGAGGTGGAGGCCTACCGGAT
Organism: Lewinellaceae bacterium; assembly: GCA_020636315.1. Lineage (GTDB taxonomy): Bacteria > Bacteroidota > Bacteroidia > Chitinophagales > Saprospiraceae > JACJXW01. The sequence goes on along the minus strand of JACJYA010000016.1, from coordinate 109,646 downwards.
GACCAATAAGGCCTCCGGCGAAACGGTTCAGTTGCCGTTGAATGAATATTTGCGCCAGTATAAGGATTATCCAAAAGAGGAATGGGAACTGGAGCAGGTTCAGAGCCAGCCCAAAGTCATGCTGGTGCGTTCCGCCGATGCTCCGGAGGGTTTTACTATTCCCAGTGCTGAAGGAGAACCCTTTGAGCAGGAGCTGGTGGCCTACCTCAAAGAAAAATGGGGAAGTTTGGAAGGCGATACCATCAGCCGGGTGATCGAACACAGTAAAGTAAGCGATTTTGAGGCGGTAGGCCCCAAAGGTTCTGACATTAGCGAAGAATTGCTTTCCAACCCCGATTATAGTTTCATGGTCATCGCTTATAAACTGAAAGTTGCCGGTGAAGATACCCGGACAGAGTTGCTGACGGATACCATCTACACCCTGGATACGCTGGCTGTGGAAGACACCATTAAAACCGTGCGCCGGATCGACAGAGTCGATAAAAAGCAGGTGGAAAAGAAGGTTTATACCTGGAACCAGAATTACCTCACTCCCTGGGTGGCCAAAGTGAAGCCACTGGCCGAAGCGGCTCGGAGTGCCGGCTATGATGTCTTCGCACTCACGGCTTTTGCCGGTAAAGACAAGCTGGAGAGTTTTCAGGAAGCCTCGGGCAATGATTATCCCTTTTACACTGCAGATGACATCCTGCTGAAGACCATTGTGCGGTCAAACCCCGGAGTTGTGCTGTTGAAGAACGGCAGGATAATCCAGAAATGGCATTATAAGCAATTGCCTGGATTTGAAGAGATAAAAAAAGAGTATATGGAATAGAGGAGGCCTTTTTTTCAGGCTTTGGCCAATGTGGTTTGCAAACCACCCTGAAAGGGCTATATTTGCAAACTGTAATAACAGGGAATTTTGAAAACATGCTGAGTAGAAGGAACGTCCGCATTAAAGTAATGCAGATGCTTTATTCCATGAGCAGGGATAGCAAGCTGGGCTTGAACGATGTCATTAATCGTTACCGGTCAAGCGTGCATAAGTCCTTTGAATTGTACCTCTTCAGCCTGCTGAGCCTGATGCGTATTTCCGGATATGCCAGGCAGGATGCAGCCAAAAAGATGGCCAAACTACTGCCTACGGAAGAAGATAAGCAATTTACTGCCAAGCTGGTTGACAACAGCCTCATGAAGTCTTTGAGTGAAAACGAAGGATTGCAGCGCCTTTTTAAAAAATTCAAACTTCCTCCCCGCTTCGATACGGATAATGTCCGCCTTTTTTACACTGAATTCGCTAAAACCGATGAATACCGGGATTACATCATGCAAAATGACGATAACCCGGAAAGCCATCGCGAGATATTGCTCTCGCTGTACAAGCACCTGCTGAACAACGAAGCCTATGACGATTTTGTCGAAGACCACTATTCCAATTGGGTGGATGACAGGTCCCTGGTCGCAGGTGCGATAAAAAAGACCCTCAAGGCCTTGCCTGCCGAGGATGATTTTTATGAGGAGTATCGCCCTACCGCCGAGACGACAGAAGACTTTGGCGAAAAACTGCTCCGAAAAGTCTGTGAAGACGATGAAGAACTGCTGAACATCATTGAGCCCACGCTTCGAAACTGGGATGCCGACCGCGTTGCCGTTATTGATATGATACTGCTTAAGATGGCGCTTTGCGAATTGATGAACTTCCCAACCATTCCAACCAAAGTAACGCTGAATGAATTTGTGGAGATATCCAAACTCTACAGTACGGATAAAAGTAAGGACTTCATCAATGGTATTCTCGACCGCCTCATGAAGCAGCTCAACAAGGACGGAAAAATCCAGAAAAAGGGTAGAGGCCTTCAGGAATAACCAGGGCAATCGCATTTAAAATTTTTTCCTTCCGCAATTGATTATTTGCATTAAATGCGATTGCCCTGGGAATAACGTGGGAGCCGGCGCCTCCTTCCCGCTCTATTCCTCCTCCTTCAATTATGATATGGCCCCTTTGCAGCAGCACCACAATTTTTCTTACTTTTGGAAAGCTCTAAGGCGCTTAACCAATATCAACCGTACTATGAAACAACCCCTTCTTCTGCTGGGCTTCCTGCTCGGATGGTGTCTGCCGCAGGCCTGCGGCCAGCATTCGCTGGCTAAAAATGGCATTGCACTGCGCTACACCGCTTCCAACCACCTGTTCCCGGTTACTGAAAACTGGGATTTTGACCAGTTGGGCAGCGGCATGGAAATTGAGTACATCCGCCACCTTGCTCCCGCTCTGAGCCTGGGGGTGCCTTTTAAACTATACAGCGCCGAACTTCCTACCGATGAGATGGGCGGCAGCCGGCAGGAAGGAGTGATGAGCCTTGACCTGTTGCTTCAGCTGAAGTATTGCAAAGCATCCAGCTTGTTCTATCCTTATCTTTTTGCCGGGTTTGGCGGGAACCTGGAAGGCCTTGAAACGGCCAATTTCTCCGTGCCTCTGGGCGTTGGGCTCAATTTTCGTATTTACAGGCAAACCTATCTTTCTCTGAAAGGGGAATACCGCGTGGGCCTTGAAAGCCTGAGAGATAACCTTCAGGTGGGCGCCGGGCTGCTGTTCCTGATTGGTGGACAGGCAGAGGAGCCTTCTGAAAATGATGCTGATAAGGACGGCATTCCCGATGAAAATGACCTTTGCCCCCAGATGGCGGGGCCCGCAGAACTCAACGGTTGCCCCGACACGGATAAGGACGGTGTTCCCGACGGCGAAGATGCCTGCCCGGATAAGGCCGGGCCGGCTGCTTTGCAGGGTTGCCCGGACCGGGATGGGGATGGCATCGCCGACCGGGAAGATGACTGCCCCGACGAGGCCGGTTATCCGGAACTCAACGGTTGCCCCGTTCGCGATGCCGACGGGGACGGTATCGAGGATGAAGCCGACGCCTGTCCTGACCGGCCCGGCCCTCTGGCCCTTGCCGGTTGCCCCGACAGAGACGGCGACGGGGTTACCGACGACAGTGACCGCTGCCCGGATATTGCCGGCGAACTCAAGCTTGCCGGCTGTCCGGACAGAGATGCCGACGGATTGGCCGACCCGGATGACCGCTGCCCCAATACCGCCGGGCCATTGTCCAACCGGGGATGTCCGGTAATCCGCCAGGAAGACCGGGAAGTACTGACGTTTGCCATGAACAATGTTCAATTTGAAACCGGCAGGGCAGACCTGAAGTCCGAGTCTCTGCAGATTTTGAAACAGGTTGCCGATATTCTGAAGCGCTATCCGGATTACAAACTGCGCATAAGTGGCCACACCGATAGTGTAGGAAGCGCCGAATTTAACCAGGCCCTTTCGGAAAACAGGGCCAAAGCCTGTTATCAGTATATCATTACACTGGGAGTGGCTCCTGCCCGTATGAGCTATGTTGGCTACGGCGAGACCCGCCCTATTGCCAACAATAAATACCAGGCAGGAAGGGAAAAGAACCGAAGAGTTGAATTTGATATTTACCTGGACTGAGAGGCAACAGGAGCCAATACGGGATGGCTCATATTTGCTTTTATCGTCCCCAATCTTTTCATTTTAGAGTGTGTTCAAATTTCGTTTTTGGAGATGAAAACAGTCAATTTTTTGATGAGACAAGGCGGGAAAACCGAAGTTTAGCCATCCGCGAGCGCCGAAGCTACTCTGCGTAGGCGCTAGCTAAATGAGGATTTGAGTAACGCAGTATCATCAAAAAAGGGGCGTTTTCAGCCCGAAGTATGAAATTTGAACACACTCTTAGGTATATTTGCGCCATGAGCGAGAAAATCCTTATCCTAGATTTCGGTTCCCAATATACTCAGCTGATTGCTCGCAGGATTCGGGAGCTCAACGTGTACAGTGAGATCGTCCCTTTCAACAAGATCCCGCCAATAGATGAAAGTATCAGGGCTATTATCCTTTCGGGCAGCCCTTTCTCCGTAACCGATGAGATGGCCCTGCGTACTGACCTCAGCCGGTTGGTCGGGCAGCGGCCGGTACTCGGCATCTGTTACGGCGCCCAGTACATTGCCCAGCATTACGGTGGAAAAGTGGAACGCTCCCTGAAACGAGAATACGGCAAGGCCCGGCTGAGCCGTATTCACCAACCGGATACTTTTCTCGACGGAGTGCCACTGGAGTCACAGGTGTGGATGTCTCATGGAGATACCATCATGGCCATCCCGGAACAGTTCGAATTGCTGGCGGGAACGGAAAGCATCGATGTGGCGGCATTCCGCTCCAAACCGGGTGTTTTTGAATATCCGGTGTACTGCATCCAGTTTCACCCGGAAGTATCGCACAGCCTTGATGGCATGACTTTGCTCAAAAACTTCGTTATTGATATTGCCGGTTGCCATGGAGAATGGACTCCTGCCTCTTTTGTGGAACACACCATTGAAGAGCTTCGGGAGCAGATCGGTGACGAGCACGTGCTCATGGGGCTTTCCGGAGGAGTGGATTCCTCGGTGGCCGCCACTTTGCTGCACCGGGCCATCGGTGGCCAATTGGTTTGTATATTTGTTGACAACGGCTTGTTGCGGAAGAATGAATATGCGGAGGTTTTGCGTTCTTACCAGGGCCTTGGCCTCAATGTAGCCGGCGTCGATGCCAGAAACGAGTTTTACAGTGAGCTAAGGGGCATCAGTGGGCCGGAAGAAAAGCGCAAGGTGATCGGCAGGGTCTTCATTGAAGTGTTTGAGGATAAAGCACTTGAACTGGAAGAACAAGACAAGGCGATTAAGTGGCTGGGGCAGGGGACGATCTATCCCGATGTTATCGAGTCGGTCTCCGTCCATGGCCCTTCAGTAACGATAAAATCGCATCACAATGTCGGGGGGCTTCCCGATGTTCTGAAGCTGAAGATCGTCGAGCCGCTTCGTATGCTTTTCAAGGACGAGGTACGGAAAGTGGGCCGTGAACTGGGGATTCCTCAGGAGATACTCGGCCGGCATCCTTTTCCCGGGCCCGGCCTGGGCATTCGCATACTGGGAGAGATCAGCCCTGAAAAAGTATCCCTGCTTCAGGAAGCCGATGACATATTCATCAGTAACCTGAAAAAATTCGGGCTGTACGATGAGGTCTGGCAGGCCGGAACTGTCCTGCTTCCGGTACAATCGGTAGGGGTAATGGGCGACGAGCGTACTTATGAACAGGCTGTTGCCCTCAGGGCCGTTGATTCCAGAGATGGAATGACGGCGGAATGGAGCCGGTTGCCTCATGATTTTCTGGCCACCGTATCCAGTGAGATCATCAATAATGTAAAAGGAATAAACCGCGTCGTATATGATATCAGCACGAAGCCTCCTGCTACGATCGAATGGGAATAGATGGTTAATCCTCTCTATCCTGGCCCTTTTGTTTTCTTCCTGTTCTCTTTTCCGCCCGGCTGATACCGGGGAGAAAAAGGATAAAACCAGAAAGGAAAAGAAGAAAACAGAGGATAAGGTAACCAAGGAAGAGGATTTACTCCTCGACCCCGTTCCCGGCAAGAAAATCTATGACCCGGAAACGGGAACGCTGGTAGTGGTGGATCAGACTCCGGTAGAAAGTATGGATACCATTCGCTGGGCGGATGTCCCTTATGACTCCATTCCCCCGATCCAGTCTTCCCAGTCGGTGGCAGAGGAGGAAAACCTGAGGGGCACTACTCCTGAACTGATCCGGCGGGGCGAGTTTGGCTCACAGATCCTTACCGCTTACAATGTAGCGCTGATCCTTCCTTTTCTTTCTGATAACTTTGACCCCAAAGTGGGGGCCATCCCTGAAAATGCGGACTGGGCCCTTCATTTTTACGGAGGGGCTAAAATGGCTTTCGAAAAACTGGAAAAAGAAGGCATAAAGCTCAACGTTACGGTTATGGACAGCAAGGCCAACCCCAAGCAAGTCGGTAAACTGCTGACCAGCCGCACAGCCCTTTTCAATGCCCATCTTATCATCGGCCCTTACCGGAAAGAAAACCTGGAGATGGTGGCCGATTTTGCCCGGCGCAACGGCAAAACGTTCGTTTCTCCCCATAGCGCCGCTTCCGGCATTTCCGAAAATAACCCTGATTATATCCAGGTGAGCCCAACCCTTGAATCTCACTGTAAGGCCATCACCCGCCACGTCAGAAAACGCTTCAGGCCTGATCAGGTTATCCTGGTTTCCCGGGATAAGCCCGCTGAAAAAGCGCGTTTTTCCTACTTCCAGGATGAGAACTTTTTAATCGAAGGACGGCGCAGCGATTCTCTGAAGTTTCGGGAATATCTGATCAAGGAAGAGAGCGCTGACTTTCAGAATATTGACCTGGCGCCTTTCCTTCCCCCGGGAGATACCGCCGTTTTCATCCTGCCTTCCTGGTCGAGCGAGACTTTTATCTATTCTTTCCTCAGTAGCCTTAAACTGGCCCGCCAGGAAGACAATTATGTCGAGGTTTACGGAATGCCTCAATGGATGCGCTATGAACGCATCGATTATGACTTGTACGAAGACCTCAATGTACACGTAAGCAGCGATACTTATATTGACCCCTATCTACAGGATATTCAGTTTTTCCGCCAGCGCTTTTTCGACCGGTATGGAGTGCCGCCCCAGGACGAGGCCTTCCTGGGCCATGATGTCGCCCTGTATTTTGGCCGGATGATCTATAAATACGGGACCAAATTTCAGTATTCCTTTGAGAAAGACCCCCAGCAGATGTTGCATACCCGTTTCGAGTTTGAACGGGTGGTCCAGCCCTCTGCGAGATATGGAAGGGAGAACGCTCCCATTCAGCGTTTCGAGAATGAGTATGTCAATATCCTGAAGTTTGAAGACTATCAATTTCAATTGGACAACTGATGACCCCAGAGCGGAGACAGCGGCTGAAGGAGATCGCATCCAGGAGGCAACCTGGCCTGACCGTCATACTCGAGAATGTGCATGACCCGCACAATATCGGCGCTGTCATCCGTTCCTGTGATTCGGTTGGTATTTCGGAGATATTCGTTCTATATACCGAATCTCATCTGACTGAAAATCATATTCTGGTGGGCAAAAAGTCATCCGGGGGAGCCCGAAAATGGGTGGACGTCCATTATTATACCAGCCCTGAAGCCTGTTTCAGCCACGTCAAAGACAAATACAAACGCGTCCTGGCCACTCACCTGGGGGAAGAGGCCGTTCCTCTGCATCATCTCTGCCTGACGGAACCGGCGGCATTGCTTTTCGGAAACGAACGCGATGGGGTTTCAAAAGCAGCTCTGGCCTATGCCGACGGCAATTTCCTCATTCCGCAAATGGGCATGGCGAAAAGCCTGAACATCTCGGTAGCCTGTGCCGTAACCCTCTACGAAGCATTACGCCAACGCCTCGACGCCGGCATGTACGGGGAAAGGAATCCTATGCCGGAGAAGGAGAAACTTGCCCTTTTTGAAGCGTATCTGGAACGCTCGGATAAAAAAAACAAGAACCGGACGGCAAGAAGGGTGGATGGTGAGGAATAGTACAGGCCGCCCGGGGATAATTGATGAAAAAGAAATACCTCTATATCACGATCATTACGGTTGCCGCCATTCTGGCTGTCCTTGCCGTTATCCATTACCATTCCGATATTCCGCTGGAAGAACTCAAGGCCCGCTACACCTATCCGGATTCCCATTTCCTGGATGTCCAGGGGATGAATGTCCATTACCGGAGGAGCGGGAAAGGAGCGCCGCTTGTATTGCTCCACGGCACCGGCGCTTCTCTGCACACCTGGGAAGGATGGACAAAAGCACTGAAGGACAGCTTTGAGCTTATTAGCCTTGACCTGCCGGCCTTCGGCCTCACCGGCCCCAACCCTCAGGGCGACTATTCCATTGAGGCATATACCCGGTTCCTTGACGCGTTTGTTGAGGCGGTTGAATTAGACTCCTTTTACCTCGCCGGCAACTCTCTTGGAGGTTTCATCGCCTGGGAATACGCCCTGGCACACCCGGAAAAAACCCGGAAACTCATTCTGATCTGCTCGGCAGGATGGCCCCGCCGGAAAGGGCTGCCTTTTGCTATGCGCCTTTCCAGAACCCCGGTTGTTAAGGATATCATGAAGCGCGTGACACCCCGGCCTATGTTCCGCAGAACACTGAAAGAAGTGTACTATGATGACCGGAAGATCAACGACAGCCTGGCCAACCGTTATTTTGAGCTTTTTCTTCGCCCCGGCAACCGCCAGGCCTATATCAACCGCATTGCACAGCCCCAGGAAGCCGACCCGCAGCAACTGGCTCGCCTTGAGATTCCCGTCCTGATCCAGTGGGGCGCTCACGATGCCTGGATTCCCTTATCCGATGCCTATCGCTTTGAAGAAACCTTGCCCAATGCCCGGCTGATCATTTATGACAACGCTGGCCATCTGCCAATGGAAGAGATCCCGGAACCTACTTCGAAGGACGCCCGGATTTTCCTTTCAGCCGCATCATCAAAATTTGAATAAAATCAGGCGCACCCGGTAAAGGCCTTTTCTTAAAAATACTCCAGGTGGATAAATAATTTTTAAAATAAATTAAACTGAGTACAGAAAGTGTTTCTTTTTGTGTCATTTTTAATTGAAAATCAGGTTTTTGTGGTGTTGGGAGCCTAAAGCAAGGCGCAGTAATTTGATGAATTGTACTACATCAGGCACTGATTTTGATAGACTTTTGTATTGTCAACGATGATAAACAACTGTTGGCGTTGCGCTCCGAAAGGGAAGCGCAAAAAAAGGTGCAAATCCCACGAATGCAATTATAATCCTATGAAAGATTTCGGGGGTATCAAAGGATATCCTCATTTTTGGTATGTAGATAGCCTCTCAAAGCTCTTTGGAAAACCGGCCCTGTCAGGGCCGGTTTTTTTTTTGCCCGTTCCCGTTTAAGAGGGCAGGGGCGCACCGGTTAGTTCTCCACACCCTCTGTGTATATCTCGCCTCTTATTTGTGGATAAAAATGCCAAAACGGCCTGTCTCCGCTGCTTTTAAATTCCTATTTTTGTAAGCTATGAGATTGAAGCAGCTGGAAATAAAGGGTTTCAAGAGTTTCGCCAATGAGACGGTGATCAACTTCAATGAAGATGTCATTGGTATTGTGGGGCCCAACGGATCGGGGAAGTCCAATATTGTTGACGCCATTCGCTGGGTGCTGGGGGAACAGAAAAGCCGGGAACTGCGCCTGGACCAGATGTCAAGCGTCATTTTCAACGGCACCAAACGCCGCAAAGCGGGAGGGGTGGCCCAGGTTTCCCTGACTTTTGAAAACACCAGAAACCTGCTGCCTACCGAATACCATACGGTGACGATAACCCGTATGCTTTTTCGTAGTGGAGAGAGCGAATACCGGCTCAATGGCGTTCCCTGCCGCCTTAAAGACATCACTTCTCTTTTTCTCGATACAGGTATCGGTTCCAATTCCTACGCAATTATTGCTCTGGGAATGGTGGACGATATCCTTTCCGATAAGGATAATTCCCGCCGCCGCATGTTCGAACAGGCTGCCGGCATCTCCAAGTACAAAGTGCGCAAGCGGGAAACCCTCAATAAGCTCAAAAATACTTCCGATGACCTGGAACGGGTGGAAGACCTCCTGTTCGAGATCAACAACAACCTCAAGTCGCTCGAAAAACAGGCCAAACGCACCAAACGATATTTCGAACTGAAGGCGAAATACAAGGATTACAGCACTAACCTTGCCATAGTAAAGATATCGAGTATCAAGGAACGCCAGAATGAATTGCGCAGAAAGCTGGAAGCCGAAGAAAACCGCTTTCGCGAATATGAGGTGGAGATCCATAAAATGGAATCTGCACTGGAACGGGAGCGAAAGGAAAACCTCGACAAGGAAAAAGCGCTCTCGGACCGGCAGCGGGAACTGAATAACCTGGTTGGCAACATTCGCGGAATGGAGAACGACAAGCGGATGAACCAGCAAAAACAGCAGTTCCTGGAGGAAAACCAGTCCAAACTCTCGGAAGATATCCGAAACACCAAGGCGCGGATCCGCCAGTTGGAAGAAGATATCGAACACTATCGCTCAGAACTCAACCAGGAAAAACGCCTGGAGGCCACACTTGAGGATGGCCTGGAAAAGGCGGAAAAAAAACTGGCTGCTATCCGGGAGAGCCACGGGGCGCTGAAAGCCGGCCTTGATGTGGTGGTGGCCAGGCAACAGGCTTTGGAGCGGGAAGCATTCGAACTGGAAAAACAAAAGGCGATCAATTCCAACCAGATAGAAAGTAATCAAAACGGACTGGAACGCTACCGGCAGGAAATCGGCCAGCGGAGTACTGAAGTAGGAGGGCTACGCGAAAAAATGAACGCCCTGGAAGCCGAAGAACGCCTGAAGTCCGAAGCACTGGCCGGACTGGAAAGGGCTGAAGAAGAACGGCAGGAACGCCTGCAGCACACCGAAGCTGCATTGGAAGAGCTGACCCGTAAAATGACCAAAGTCAACCGGGAGATCGATGCCAAGCGCAATGAGTACAAACTGACCAAGAGCATGGTGGAAAACCTTGAGGGCTTCCCGGAGTCCATCCGCTTCCTGAGCACCACCAAATCTACAGAATGGGATAAAGATACTCCTTTGCTTTCCGACCTCATCTATGTAAAGGAGGATTACCGGATAGCAATTGAAAATTACCTGGAGCCTTACCTCAATTACTACGTCGTCCCCAATATGGAAGCGGCTTATAAAGCCATCCAGTTGTTGGGTAAGACCCAGAAAGGGAAGGCCAATTTTTTTCTGCTCGACGCCTTTAAAAACTACGTCGCTCCTATGGCTCTACTGCCGGACACCACCAGGGCTATAGATCTTGTGGAAACCGATTCGGCCTATCGCAATTTATGTAGTTACCTTTTGGAGAATGTTCTGCTGACGGAAAAAGAAGAGATACAGGGCCGGTTGCCGGAGGGCGATTTTGTCCTTCTTTCCAGGAGCGGGCGCTACATTCAGCGGCGTTACAGTGTTTCGGGAGGGTCCATCGGCCTTTTTGAAGGCAAGAAGATCGGGCGAAAGAAAAACCTGGAAGTCCTGGACAGCGCAATCAAAAAACTGGAGCGGGAAGAGAACCGGCTGTCAACGGAATTTTATACCCTCAAGTCCAAAATAGAAAACCTGAAAGGCCAGCGCACGCCGGCCCAGATACAGGAAGAGCAGGGTATGCTCAACCGGTTGATGCAGGAGAAAGCGGCTCTTTCCACCCGTCTTGAAAACTTTGAATCCTTCATCAGGGAAGCTGATGAAAAAAGAGAAATGCTCCAGAAAGCGGTCAGTAAGCTGGAAGAGGCCAATACCAGGATTGAAGCGGCCCTGAAGGAAAAGAACCGAGAGGTTGCGGGCATCAAAGAAGAGATTGCCAATACGGATGTCAATTACCGGCAGGTGGCGGAGGAATTGAGCGGGGCCTCCTCCGCTTTCAACGAAAAGAACATCGAATTTATCCGGCAGCAGAACAAGGTGTCGTCTTTGCAACGGGAACTCAGCTTCCGGGAAAAACAGCTGGAAGAAGCGAAAAATGCCATCGCCGCTAACCAGCAATCCCTGGAAGGAGCCGGCCAGGAAGTGAAGGCTATTCAGGATGCGATGGACCTGCTGGAGAAACAACTGCAGGAGGCCTACGCCCAGCGAAAAGAAAAGGAATCCTTGCTCACCGAGGCGGAGCAAAGCTATTTCCAGGCCCGGGGCGGTATTAATGAACTGGAGGACAAGCTAAGAAAACTGAACAAACAGCGCCAGGATGCTCAGGTTCTGGTTAACAATCTCAAGGATAAGGCCAACGACCTGAAATTCGAGGTCAGCTCCGTAGCCCAACGCCTGCGTATAGAGTTCAACATCGACATCAATGACGTTATCAATGAGGAAGCCAGCACCGACCTTCCCCGGGAAGAACTGGAATTGAAGGTGGAGCGGCTGCGCAGCCGGCTGGAGAATTATGGAGAGATCAACCCCATGGCGGTTGAGGCTTACGATGAGATGAAGGAGCGCTTTGAGAGCATCACCCAGCAACGGGATGACATCCTGAAAGCCAAAAAGAGCCTGGAAGATACCATTAAAGAAATTGAAGAGACGGCCACAATTCAGTTCCTGGAGGCATTCGAAAAAGCCCGTTTGTACTTTATCGATGTTTTCCGCAGCCTCTTCACCGAGGATGATGCCTGCGACCTTCTGCTCCTGGACCCCGAAGACCCCCTGGAGTCAAAGATCGAGATCGTAGCAAAACCCAAGGGCAAACGCCCGCAGACGATCAACCAGTTATCGGGAGGGGAAAAGACGCTTACCGCAACTGCCCTGCTCTTCGCGCTTTATCTGCTCAAACCGGCGCCATTCTGTATCTTCGATGAGGTGGATGCTCCGCTCGATGACGCCAACATCGAGAAGTTCAATAAGATCATCAAGAAGTTTTCCAGGGATTCACAGTTCATTATCGTTACCCACAATAAGCTGACGATGGCGGCCGTAGATACCATCTATGGGGTTTATATGGCGGAACAGGGCATCTCCGGCGTTAGCCCCGTGGATTTCCGGGACTTCGAGCACACTGCCAGTTTCGAGGTAGCGGAGAATTAGTGATTCGTGGAATCGTGCATTCGTGTATTCGTGTATTCGTGGAATCGTGAGTTCGTTTGGCCGATGGAGGTACGGAAAGTACCCTGAAACGAATCAACGAATCAACGAATACCGAATAACCCTACCTCCCTCCGTCCTTTTTCTTCTTCCCGAAGGGGTTCCATTTATCGAGGTTCTCCTTTATTTTGTCGGTGCCTTCCTTGGTGGCATCTTTCAGCAGTTCGTCCGCTTTTTTCTGAGCAGTGGAGTCAACTACGTTACCCAGTGCTTTCTGTGCCTCCTCCTTTGCTTTTTGTTCCAGTTCTTTTTTCGTCTCATCGATCTTCTGCGTGGCGACAGTTTTGGCAGAATCGATGGCCTTTTGGGTAGTTTCTTTCACCACTTGTTTGCCTTCGTCGATTGCTTTTTGCGTTTCCTCCTTCACTTTTTCCTTGGCGGCATCGGCAACGCTGGTTTCCCCCTCGCCATCCATTCCCAGAAGCTTGAGGCCAACTTTAGGGCTTTGAATATCTCCGGTCAGGTTGATGAGCACATTGACAAACTCACCTTGCTGGATATTGATGCCCAGTTTGGAGGCTTCTTTCTGTAAAAGTCCAAACCCACTGCTGGCGGCTGCCCCGATAGCATTCTGTTCCAGTGTTTTCCTGGGTATTTTGGCTTTAATGTTGAGGTTGAGCTTGTTCGTGATATTATAGGTGCCTCCGATCTTCATGGCGATATCCTTCACTTTGGCATCGTATTCCTCCAGTTTCAGGGTGCCGTTCTCAACAGTGAACCAGTTGCGGGTATTCTCAATGATAATGTTATTTTTCAGATAATCTATATTTAGCTTCTCACCAAGCGCTGAGGCAGGAGTAAAGCCAACGATCATGCCGTTCAGGGTTTCCAGGAAGCCTTCCGCATTGATGCTCTCCAGTTTCGGCATCAGGTCGCTGCCCAGTTTCCCGTCCATGATCATGGTGCTGGAAAAGGTGCCCTTGATGTAGTTTCCGATCGGCGCCAGTTGCTGGAAGGTGTTGAAAGTGCTGAACGCTTTATTGAAATCGAGCTTCTGCAGGTCATATTTGAAGCGGAAGCTCGGGTTCTCAATGTCTTTGGTGTCATAACTGCCGCTCATGGCCATCGCTCCGCCCAGCCCGCGGGCCGTTACATTATCCAGTACGATCGCCTCATTGGCGATGGCCAATTGGCCGTTTATGTTTTCCAGGTCCATGTTCGTATAGACAACTTTTCCGATGTTGGCGTCGATCGTCATATCGATGTTGGGGGGCACGGGGATCACCGAGTAACTTTCGCTTTCTCCGGTTGTCGCAGCGGTTGCCGTTTCCTCTTCTCCCATGAACTGGTTGAGGTTAAGAAGGCGGCTGTTCAGCTTGATGTTGCCTCCCAGAACGCCATTTTCAAAAAGGTAATCGAAGGTATTCAGGATAACGCCGGATGCACTGAAGTCGCTATCTCCGATTTGTCCGGACAACTGGCTGACAGTGAGCCGGTTGGGGGTCATGTTGCCGCGGGCAATCCCGTTTCGGATGGTGTACACGTCGTAAACCAGCTCCTGGATGCCGGCGTCCAGAGTGAAGTCAAAACGGTCGAATATTTCAGTTTCGGCAGCAGAGGAAGATGGCGGGCCGGAAGCAGGAACCGGAGTTTCTGACGTTTCTTCCGCCGGTATCCATTCATCGGCCAGGAAGTAATTGGAACTCACCTTGAAATCGCCCTTCATGGTTTTTTCCGGGGAGAAGTAGGCCAGTATATTGTCGATCGTGCCCTGCGCCCGTATATCGCTTTTGCCCAGCTGGGCATCAAAGCTGCTGAGGCGGACATTCTGAGGGGTAAAGGCCATCTGCATATCTTTGATCCGTACGGGTGGCAATCCTTCGCTTTGGTAGTTGAACTGGCTGGCCTGCAGCCGGCCATCCATGTTTACCCGTTCGTATTGTTCTTTTTCGATAAAGGAAAGCCGGGTATTGACGCGGAGGTCGGCATTGATGATGCCGCTGAGTTCCTGGATGCCTTCTATCGGGAATGCCTGAGCCAGTTCACTGAGGTTGATAATGCCTTCTGCCGATGCCTTGACATCCGGGTCGGAAATAGGGGTGCGCAGGGCAAAACTCCCTTTGAACGGATTTTGTCCAAGGGTAAAGGAAAACCTTGGGACGTCAACCGTGAGATCGTCGAAATCGCTGCCCGGGCTGTTAACCTCCACCTGGGAATTGATGTTCCGGATGCCCAGGGGCAGGCCCGGGTATTGGACATTTCCGCCCGTGATCGAACTTTCAATCCGGAAGCCCGGGTATTCTTCCCGGTCCCCGTTGTAGGTGCCTTTTACCTCTCCCGACAGGGTGAATTTTCCATCGGCCTTAACATCTTCATAGCCTTCGATATAGGCATTGGGCACCATAGACAAAAGGCTCTTAAAATCGTTCTGGGGGCTCTTGAACACGAGTTCCATATCGATATCGTCATCCACCAACTGGACAAAACCGTCGGCGGTCAGCCTGAGGTCATTGATGGCGAGTTCATTGTCCTTCAGGTTGTATTTGCTGATGCTTTGTTCTATATTAAAAATGGCGCTGAGCGTGGCCTGGGCATTTTTCAGGTAGGTAATCCCACTTTGTTCCACACTGAGGCTTCCCACTTCCGTGTAGGTATCGAGGTCATAAACGTCAATAGTGAGGTCGCCGGAACCCCGGTGGTTGATATTCCTTGCATCGGCGTAAACATCCAGGCTTCGGTCGTCGTAAATCAGGCTTCCGTTACTGATGCTGTATTCCTGCAACTGGATGAGAACGTTGCTGTAGTCTGTTTCGGCCGTTGTATCCGTTGTTGTCTCTTCAGCAGGCAGGGCAATATCGTAATTGGCGCGCCCGTCCTTGAGGATCACAACGTGGATATTCGGTTCTTCGAGGGTGACGGATTTAACTTCGACCGGGCGGGTAGAACTGATCACGGACATGAGGTCAAGGGTGAACCCTATGCTTTTGCCGGTGGCCAGGGGGATGCCTTCAAACTCGTTGATGCCGGTTACGGAATAGTCCTCCAGCGCCAGGCTGAAGTTGGGAAAGCTGCGTATCAACGACAGGCCCACTCCGTTGAAGTCAACTTTGGCCTGTACGTTCTTATTGATCTCCTCCTTGGCGAGCGCAGTAAGTTTATCTTTGAAGAGATAAGGAAGCGCAAAAGCGCTGCCTGCCAGAAGAATGATCAGGATCAGCAGGGCGAGAAAAAGCCTTTTTACTATTTTCATATTTATTTCGGTTTCCGGATGCTGTGACGGTTTGAGTCTGGAAAAATACTACAACGCCTTATTTAAAACAACTGGAGGCGTCCAAAAGTATAGTTCCTTATGGTGTAATTCCCAACAAGCTCTTAATTACCAGGACGGATTGACACCCCGTTTCGGTTGAGCAACAGCTTATATTTAACAAAATATTTCAATAATCGGTGGATATACTGTCCCGATAGCCTCAAAAATTGGGAAATATTTTTTATTTTAATTGTGCTTTTCGTAGAATAGCATTGTAAATCCAACGATTTCGACTTTCTTTTGCTGGTCTTTCTTCAATTACTGCCTGAAGAAAGACTTTTTTATTGGAAAATAGTGTTCCTGGAAATTCCTTACCTGGCATGGCCTATCCGGGTGGTAAGGAATTTCCAGGGGAATGGCTGCGTTTAAAATATTCTCAAAATTGTGATAAGAAAAGGAGGTGTGGGTTCGTTGTTTGCATGAGCGGGCCATTTGATCATTCCCATTGGCGGAGTGCCAGTTGAATTACCCGACTACAAACCAGCACTTTCAATTAAAAACCCACCTCCTTATGAAACAATCTTTCGTTTTTCTTCTGGCTTTACTGGTTGTCACACCTTTCACTGCATTTGCTCAGGATGACAAAGCACAACCCAAGGCGCAGGAGTCGTATTTCGGCACCTCTGACCTGGAGTTGATCGACCGGCTTATGTACACCGTGCCGGGTATTGGCCGGGACCCCCGGGATATTCTTGAAAGACAGAGTATCAAACCTTATATGATGCCCGTTCGCAAAATTGCCGCCCGGGGGTCGGAGCTGAGCTATATGATGGCCAGTTGCCTGGAATACTATGTCAATTTAAACCAGAATTACAAGGACAACCTCAGCCCGGACTACCTCTCCCTCAACCTGGAGAGTTCAGGCAAAAGGGTAACGGTTCAGGAAGCATTCCGGTTTCTGGCTGAACAGGGAACCGTAAGTGCCTCCATCATGCCTTTTGGCTCTTCTTCCATCCCCAATGCTGTTTATGCAACTGCCAAATATCAGATCAACAACTATCTCCATATCGTTCGGGACGTAATGAAAGGCCGGCAAAAAGTTTTTGAGGTGCGCAAAGCGCTCATGCGCGGCAACCCTGTCATCGTTGAATTGCAGGCCGATGGTGGCATTCGCAGCCTCATCCGTCAGGATACCTGGGAACCTCCGGCACAAGCCACCGAACTTTTCCCCCTTGTGGTCGTTGGTTATGACGAAACCCGCGAAGCCTTTGAGGTTATGGGGTGCTGGGGCAGTTCCTGGGGCAATAGCGGATACATCTGGATCCGCTATGATGATTTTGAAAAATACGCCCAGAATGGCTATGTAATGGTGCCCCAGCCGGTTTACTAATAAGGTGTCCGGGGCAACCAGGCAATCATTATGAAGCGCATCGGTTTAATTTCGGATACCCACAGTTATCTGGACCAAAGCATTTTTCAATATTTCGAAGAATGCGATGAGGTCTGGCATGCCGGAGACATCGGTTCACTGGAGGTGGCGGAACGGCTCGAAGAGTTTCGCCCCTTTCGCGCTGTTTTTGGCAACATCGATGGCCCGGATATCCGGCGGCGCTTTCCGGAAAACCTCCGGTTTGATTGTGAAGGGGTCGATGTATTCATTACCCATATCGGAGGTTATCCCGGGCGCTATAGCAAGCGGGTTCGGGAACTCATCCAGAAAAAGCCGCCCCGCCTGTTCATCTGCGGGCATTCCCATATCCTTAAAGTGATGCCGGATAAGCGGCACGGCCTGCTGCACATCAATCCCGGAGCAGCCGGCCAGCAGGGTTTTCACAAAGTCAGAACCATCGTGCGTTTTACCCTTGATGACGGAGATATCAGGGATCTTCAGGTTATTGAGCTGGGGTTGAGATAACTGCCTATTCATCAGGGGGTTGGCTGACAAACTGTCATCATTTGTTAAGGTAGTTTTAAAACTCGCCTCCTTATATCCCGTTGGCATTTTATTTGATCGTTTATCATAGCCAGACTTTTGATTTTTTAGGAAAATTAAATTCGAAACAGCTATGAAAAAGACGCTTTTATATTCTGCTCTCGTTGCCTTTCTGGTAACGGGGACGACACTGGGGGTTTTCTCCTGGTTCCAACAGGGGAGCAACCGAACCGTAAAGATCGAACACATTGATGGCAACCCGGCGAAAAGTATAGGCTGGACAGTGGATAAAAATGGCGAGGCCGTTCCACTTGATTTTACCGGCGTTGCTGAAAAGGTGGTCAATGCCGTTGTTCACATCAAATCGACTCAGGCGGTTTCCGCCCGGCAGGATGCCCCTAATTCATTCCGCCAATTGCCGGACCCTTTCCGGGAGTTTTTCGGCAACCCGGAAGACAGCCCATTTTTCCGGTTTGAAAACCCGCACGGCAACGGCCCGCAGTTACGCGTTGGCACGGGTTCCGGAGTGATCATCAATAAAGATGGCTATATCGTTACGAACAACCACGTTGTTGCCGATGCCGAAGACCTGGAGGTGACGCTGTATGACAACAGGACCTTCAAAGCCTCCGTAATCGGTACCGACCCCAGCACAGACCTGGCATTGATACAGGTCAAAGGCAAGGATCTGCCCACGTTGCCACTGGTCAATTCTGACGATGTGAAAGTAGGGGAGTGGGTCTTGGCCGTAGGCAACCCATTGGGCTTGAACTCTACCGTAACTGCCGGTATCGTAAGCGCCAAGGCGCGCAACATCAATATTCTCCGGGAACAGTATGCTGTTGAAAGCTTCATTCAGACTGATGCGGCCATCAACCCAGGGAACAGCGGCGGCGCCCTGGTTAACCTGCAGGGAGGATTAGTCGGTATTAATACCGCCATTGCCAGCCCTACCGGTACTTATGCCGGGTATGGTTTCGCCGTTCCTGCCAATATCGTCAGTAAAGTGGTGGAGGACCTGCTGCAATACGGGGTTGTCCAGCGTGGCGTATTAGGCGTGATGATCCGCTCGGTTGATGGAAACCTGGCCCAGGAGAAAGGGCTGGACGTAACTAAAGGCGCCTATGTTGACAGCCTGCTGGTGAACAGCGCGGCGGCAGCCGCCGGCATACAACCTGGAGACGTTGTGGTAGAAGTGGAAGGAAAAGCCATTCACTCCTCACCCGAATTGCAGGAAATGATCGCTCGTTACCGTCCCGGCGATAAAGTGATGGTTAAAGTGGACCGCGAGGGCAAGGAAAAATCCTTTGAAGTTGTCTTGAATAACCGTCAGGGGAGCACTGCACTGGTTGAAAAACCGGAACAGAAAGACGCCATCAGCATGCTCGGGGCAGAATTTGAAACCCTGAGCAGCGACGCAGCCCGCAAACTGGATATTGAAGGTGGCGTTAAAGTCACCAAGCTGTTCGCCGGAAAGTTGCGCAAATACACAGATATGCGCGAAGGCTTCATTATCACCAAGGTGGACGGCCGCGCCGTGAATAATGTTCAGGAACTGGCTCAGGCGCTGGAAGGCAAAAACGGTGGCGTTATGCTGGAAGGCATCTATGAAGACATTCCCGGTGTACGTTACTACGCTTTCGGTATGCAGTGATGTTTTTGAACCGTGCCCAGCGGAGGTAAGATAATACCTTTTCGCGGACGGGCGAGTAGGAGTTATGCGAATCAGGGGCTAAATCCATTCGCCAATATGATATTGGAGGCCTCAGGCGGAGGATCCATTAAGGCTTGTGCCATTAGGCACAAAATGTCTGTAGGGAGATCCCAATTGGGCTTTTCCGTGCCGCCCGCGAGCGCTGAGGCCTCCGCCAGAGGCTTCAGCCGCCGGTGGAAGCTGCTCAGCGGCCTCCGTCGGCCATAGCCTTTGGCGGCGGACGAGGCGCTAGGTAAGGCATATTAATAATTCCCTCATGGGCATATTCCGTACCCTTCTTCGTAGGCAGAAGCCCACTTCGACGGGCGGAGGCCTACGGGACGGGCAATACTTCCCGTGGCATTATCTACCGATATTTCGTCCCTACGGGACTTCAAAAATATGCTTTGTTTAGCCCCTGATTCGCAAGACTCCTATTTTTATGTCAGATTCAGGCTAAAACCGCCATACCATCCCCACGGAATTCCCTGAAAAAGTTAGCCCTTCGAGCAAAGGCTCCAGTGCACCGTTGCCCTGAGCCTGCCAGAGAAATGCCCCAAGGTCGAAAACGAATAGAAAGGCGCCTTGCAGTAGTATGGACCGGCCAAACCCTTTCAGCCGCTCGGGCTTATTTTCTGTTCGCCGGGACCGTTCCATGAGATACAACCCGCCCATCATGTAACCCGCATCCAGCCCGGCATTAAAGAGAAAGATCTTCTGCAGTCTGTATTGTTCATTGATGGTTTCAAACAGGCTGAAGGAGGCCGGATCGGCCTTGGTGGCGGCGATGTAGCCGGCGGTGGCCAAACCCAGGTTCACGAGGTTCCAGCCTGCATTCATACCATGAAAATACTTGTCTTCCCCATCCCGCCTGGTAGCCAGGGTGGAGCCCAGAGCGATATTGCCCACTGCCCAGCTTCCCAGGATTAGCATGCTGATGCGTTGTTTCTCCAGCCGCTGTTGGTTGATGCCGGAAAGCCCCTGCACCTGGCAGTAGGCAAGAGTGAGAAAGTTTACAAAAGCGAGAGTGAGTAAAATCCTTTTGACTTTTTCTTTAAAGGCCATACCAGATATGTTGAACAAACTCTAAAGACTATTGAAAATATCTCCACTGAAAAGCTCTAATACCCCCCCGCATCATCGTCCGGGTTTCGCGGGTCGCCAACTCCCTGCAGGCGGCCATCCGGCAGGCGGATAATGGCCTTAATGACCGCCATGCGGCCAACGTGGTTGAAGTGGTGGCCCATAGCCTCCAATGCCTGTATGGTGCTGTCCGGAAACGCATTCGATTCAATCAGGATGGCGTCGGGCAGCCATTGGTGGTGGAAGCGCCCGGCATTGACCGCTTCCTCCAGGCTCATTCCGAATTCGGCTACATTAATGAAAACCTGAAAAACGGCGGTGATGATGGTGGAACCTCCCGGGGCGCCCAGCACCATAAACAATTCGCCATCTTTTTCAATGATGGTGGGAGTCATAGAACTGAGCATGCGTTTTTCCGGCTGAATAGCATTGGCCTCGGCGCCCACCAATCCGAATTGGTTGGGGACACCGGGTTTGGCGCTGAAGTCATCCATTTCGTTGTTGAGGAAAAAGCCGGCGCCGTCCACCCAGACCTTACATCCATAATTGGAGTTTAGAGTAGTAGTAACGGAAACGGCGTTGCCCTCTGAATCGACAACCGAAGTATGAGTGGTTTCGAAGCTTTCTTTCAAAAGTTTGAAACTGCCGGCGAAAATAGAATCGCTTTGGGTGGCGTGTCGAGGGGAGAAGTTTGCCATCCGCGCATGTAGGTAGGTATCGGATAGGAGGGAGTCACGGGGAACGTCATAAAAATCGCTGTCTCCCAGGTGTTCGGCGCGGTCGGCGTAGGCGCGGCGCTCCGCCTCAACCATGAGGTGGACGGCACTGGCAGAGTGAAAGCCATAGTTGTGCAATGGATAAGGCTCCACCATTTTCAGCATTTGTATGAGGGCAATCCCGCCACTGGAGGATGGTGGCATCGAAATGATGCGGAAGTTGTCATATCGCCCGATTACGGGGTCGCGCCACAGGGCTTCATATTGCCTGAGGTCTTCCAGCGTCATGACCCCGTTTCCGCTCCGGATCTCTTCGACAATAGCTTCAGCCACAGGCCCTTCGTAAAAGCCCGCCTTACCTTTATCTCTGATCTCTTTCAGGGTGGCGGCAAGTTTTTTCTGAATCAACAGAGCACCCATCTGAAAGGAATCTTTTAGAAAAGGATTGGGTTCTTCGTTGTACTTGCGGAAGGCATCCTGAAAGCGGTTGAGCCGGGCGGCTTCCGTTTCCGAGATGTGAAATCCCTTTTCCGCCAGGTCGATCGCCGGCTGTATCAGCTCTTTAATGTCCTGAATGCGCCCGAACTTCCGGTGGGCCTCAATAAGGCCGGCGACACTGCCCGGTACCCCAGCTGCGAGGTGCCCTTCCGTACTGAGCCCGTCGATGACATTACCCAGGCTGTCGAGGTACATATCCCGGTGAGCGGCCATGGGCGCCTTCTCTCTATAGTCCAGTGCAGCTGTCTGGCCGTCTTCGGTGCGGATCACCATGAAACCACCTCCGCCGATGTTGCCGGCACGGGGATAAACAACCGCCAGGGCGAACTGTACGGCTACGGCTGCATCGACGGCATTACCTCCCTTCTTCAGCACTTCCAGGCCTACCCTGGTGGCGAGGGGGTGAGGAGACACTACGGCGGCGGAATCGGCGACAATTACCTTAGTAGCCTGATAATCAATTGCCGGTGCAGTTTTTTTGCAGCTATTTCCCAGGAAAAGAACAAAAAATCCGAGGAAGAGGAGATGGAATTTCTTTTTTGGCACGGTAGTTGTTTTAATTTGATCAGAACAACAAAAGTACTACATCAAAAGAAAATAGATTCTAAGGGTTTTTATCGTACGGCCCTGTCTGGAAACCATCTATGGGGATGGGCCGGGGTTGTAAGCTTACTCTCTGGGCCGTACTTTTTATTTGGCGTGTATTTATTGGGTAATATAGTTTGTGAAGTAGCCGAAAGGCTACAGGTTTACTGGCTATTTCGGCACCGCCTCAGAATTCACTGAGAGCGGTGCTTTTGTATTATTCTCCCAAAGTTTAATGGCTCTTTGCCGGCTGTGGCAGGAGAGCCATTAAACTAATGTACAAAATAACCGGTTAAACAGGGTTATTGTTCCACAGGGTCTTCCTGTAAGGTAAAGGTCCGGCTTACCGGGTTGAGCGGGGTGTCAACGGTGTTGCCTTCGCTATCGACCAGGGTCAGTTTGATCGTGTTTTCGCCCATCGGCAGGCCTTCTACGTAGTAGGGCTGCCAGGAATCGATCATGTGCTCTTCCCCGTTGATCTCGGCTTTGACCTTGTATTCATCTCCGAGTTTGGCATTGACCAGATAAAAATCCAGCATGACCTTTTCAGTTTCAGCTTTTCCGGTGTAAGTACCTTTGGGCCGGCTGTAGAACAGCATGGGTATCGTGATCGGTTTGCTTTCGGTTATGGAGTTGCCCTTGACGGCCGCTTTTATTGCTACATGTGCCCCTTCTGTTTTTATGGACTCGTGGTAGGAACGGGACAAAAAGGCCAGGATGAAGTGGTCTCCATCGGGAATCTCATAATCAAAGCTGGATTCGTATTTGGCGGCATAAGGCTCATTGTCAACAATGAGGTGGATGTGTTGCCCTTTTGCCGAGTTGGCGCACATTTTCTGGCCGGCATCAGGAGTTTGAACGCCAAGCTGGTAATCGCTGTCGTTGAGCGTGAAATCGAACTTCCCGTTGGTAAAAGACATGGATTCGATCTTTGCATCGGGATAGGAGGCGGAGGGAGAGAAAGGCGTGACTGAGTATTTCATCTCCGTCATCGGTTCTTCCTGTTGTTCCTGGTTTTGTTCCTGGCTGGAGGAACCGCCCTGGCAGGCAGACAATATCATGGCTGCCATAGCTAAAAATAAACTAAGTGTTCTCATTACAGATCTGATTTTTATTTGAAATGTTTTTAAAATTGTATCATGTTTTACCGAAAAGCGGGCTGTTCGCTATTTTAACCTGCTCTTGTATCAGGGGGCGCTATCTATTAAAAAAGCAGAACAGCAGCGCTTGTTCATTACAAGACCATTAACACGTAAAGATACTTGAATTAACTATGGCCGACGATATCATAGAACTGAAAGTAGAGGGAATGACCTGTAATAACTGTGCCGCCAGCCTCAACCGTTTCCTGGAGAGGAAAGGAGTAGAGGATGTTTATGTCAATTTTCAGACCAAGGAGGTAAGGTACCGTCAGGGAACCTCGGAGATAAGCCTCGACGACGTCAAAAAAGGAATTCACAAACTTGGTTATAGCGTCGTTGAGGAAGATGATCAGGGAGCCGGCGCCTGGTGGACGCTGGAGCGAAAACTGCTCTTCAGCGCTGCTTTCGCGTTGCCGTTGTTGTTGCACCACCTGCTTATGATGGGCGGGATTCACCTGCCTGTTCTGGATAATTTCTGGTGGCAAATGGCTATATGCCTTGTGCCTTTTGTGATCGGTTTCACCCATTTTGGCCGCAGTGCACTGAGTTCATTGAAAGGAGGTGTGCCCAATATGGATGTCCTCATTTTTGTGGGAGGAACAGCCGCCTTTGTTTACAGCTTCATCGGCACCCTGATGGGGGAGGCCGATTATATCTTCTACGAAACCAGCGCCACCATATTTACCCTGGTGTTGTTTGGCAACTGGCTGGAAGAAAGGGCGGTGGAGCAGACTACTACTGCTATTGGCGAACTGGCTCGTTTGCAGGTGAAAAAAGCGCGCCGGGTGACGCCTTCCGGGACAATTGTCACCCTCGATCAGAAAGATGTCCGGGTAGGGGATATTCTTCAGGTGAATGAAGGAGACCAGGTTCCCCTGGATGGAGTGATCACTTCCGGAGAAGGTGCAGTCGATGAGTCTATGCTGACGGGCGAAAGTGTTCCGGTTGAGAAAGGCGCCGGAGCGCGGGTAATTGGCTCTTCCCTGCTTATCAGCGGCAACTTTCGGATGGAGGTCACTGCCACCGGCCGGAATACGGTGCTGAACCAGATGATTGAGCTGGTCAAAACCGCTCAGCAGGACAAGCCGGATATTCAACGGCTGGCAGACAGGATCAGCGCCATTTTTGTTCCTGTGGTGCTGGGTATTGCCTTGCTCACCTTGCTTGCAGGGTATTGGGGGTTTGGCCTTCCCTTCCAGAAGGCACTTATGAATGCCATTGCCGTATTGGTGATCTCCTGTCCCTGTGCGATGGGGCTGGCTACGCCAACTGCGGTCATGGTAGGTGTCGGCCGCCTGGCGAGAAACGGCATTCTGGTAAAAGGAGGGCAGACCCTGGAAATTTTTTCCCGCATAAAAAATGTAGTTTTTGATAAAACGGGAACACTCACCACAGGCCGCTTCAGGATAAAGGATATTACTTACCATAATGGAGAGAGAGATTGGGTGAATGCAATCATTTATAAAATGGAGCAGCATTCTTCTCACCCCATTGCCCGGTCTCTGGCCAGCGAGATGGAAAACCGGCTGAATGGCGTACAGGCTGAATTGGCGGAAGTAAAGGAACAAAAAGGAATCGGGATAATTGCCCGGGATGAATCGGGAAATGAGTTTCGAATCGGCTCCGGCCGCATTCTCGGCAACCATCAGAATATTGCCGGCGGCAACAATCTTTACCTTACCCGGAACGGAAAACTACTGGCTTCCATCGCTATTGCTGATGAATTGAAGCCGGAGGCTGGAAATGTTGTGGAATATCTTAAAGGAGAAGGGGTCCGGCCGGCTATTCTTTCCGGAGACCGCCGGGCTCAAACGGAAGAAGTTGCGGCAGCGCTGGGCATTGAGAGGGCCTATGCCGAGCAGTTGCCCGAACAGAAGCTTAAGGTTGTCGAGGAGCTTTCCAGAGAGGCGCCCACCGCTATGGTCGGGGATGGCGTCAATGACGCTCCGGCCCTGGCGAAAGCAACAGTAGGGGTTTCTCTGAGCAATGCTTCCCAGGTAGCCATACAGTCGGCTCAGGTCATTTTACTTAACGGAAAGCTTGAATACCTGAAAAAAGCCTGGTCGATCAGCCGCCATACCGTCCTGACCATTCGCCAGAACCTGTTCTGGGCCTTTGCTTACAATATCATTGCGATACCCATTGCGGCTATGGGGTTTCTCAACCCCATGTGGGGAGCCTTGTTTATGGCTTTCTCCGATGTGGTCGTAATCGGCAACTCTATCCGGCTTAAATATAAAAAGGTGGACTGATCTAAACAGAATACCGGATCGGATGTTATGGCTCTTAAACAGGAAAAAAATGAGAGCAATTATCCCGATACTTATTCTGGCTTCCTTCCTGGCGG
The DNA here is from genome assembly GCA_020636315.1 of Lewinellaceae bacterium. Taxonomy (GTDB): domain Bacteria; phylum Bacteroidota; class Bacteroidia; order Chitinophagales; family Saprospiraceae; genus JACJXW01. The sequence goes on along the minus strand of JACJYA010000016.1, from coordinate 83,895 downwards.
TTTCCTGTGAGGAGCCTTTCACACCCGCCGGAGTGGATGCTCCCCCGCAGATAGTAGTGGAAGGTTACATCGAAGCAGGACAACGGGCAACGCCTCCTTATGTGATCCTGACCCGCAGCGTTCCGTTTTTCAGTCAATTCAGCGCCGAAGACCTGGAGAACACTTTCGTGCATGACGCTGTGGTGCAGGTATCGGATGGAGAGAGGACGGTGAGCCTTACAGAGGTTTGCCTGAATGATTTAAGTGAAGAGCAAAAACAACTTGCCGGAGAGCTTTTTGGGTTTGAACCGGACAGCCTTGGGTTTAATTTCTGCGTTTATATCGACCTGGGTTTTGGGATTCGCGGAGAAGAAGGCCGATCCTATATGCTGGAGGTGGAAACTGATGGACAGCGCCTTCGGGCCACTACTACAATACCCAGGCATGTCGGCCTCGAAAGGTTACAATTCCGCGACCCTCCCGGCGAACCGAATGACACCCTTGCCCAGTTGATCGCTTCTTTTACGGACCCTGCCGGGGAAACCAATTTCTATCGGTATCAGGTACAGATCAATAACGGAGGGTACATCAGCCCAATAGCCTCCGTGTTTGATGACCGCCTCACCGACGGGCAACGGGTGGAATTTCCGTTGTTCCGGCCGGAACAACGCGGCACCCAGGAGATCGACCTGGAAACGTTGGGCCTCTACAAGGTTGGCGACACTGTTACGATTAAATGGATCTCTATTGATAAGGCGCATTTTGACTTCTGGAATACGCTGGAATTCAACGCTGCCAATCAGGGGCCTTTTTCCAGTTATACCCTAATCGATTCGAATATAGAAGGCGGCCTGGGAATCTGGGGTGGCCTGTCGGCCTCCTACTACGAACTTGAGGTCGAAAAATAGCCCAATCAGCAAAAATCTTACCTTTGTACAAAATCATTTTATTTGGAGATCAGTCAGCATCATAAGACAGCCTTGCTTTTCGGCGCTTCCGGCCTGGTGGGCAATCAATGTCTCCTGCAATTGCTTGGGCACCCTGCTTACCGGAAAGTCATCAGTTTTGGACGGCGCAAGCTTGAACTGGAACATCCCAGGCTGGAGCAGCATGTCATTAATTTTGACAACCTGGAGAAATATGGTTCCCTGTTCAAGGGGCATGACCTGTTCTCCTGCCTGGGAACAACCATGTCTAAAGCAGGAAGCCGGGAAGCCTTTTTCCGGGTCGATTTCACTTATGCTTACGAATCGGCCCGGCTGGCCGTTGCCAACGGCGCCAGTCAGCTGTTACTGGTTTCCTCAGTGGGGGCGGATCCGGAATCTCTCTTCTTCTACACCCGGGTGAAAGGGGAACTGGAATCGGCAATCAGAAAGCTGCCTTTCTGGGCGATTCACATTTTTCAGCCCTCCTTTCTTGTTGGCGATAGGCGGGAAGCCCGCCTGGGAGAACAGTTGGCCGGAAGGTTGAGCCTGGGCTTCGACCGCCTGACCGGTGGAGCAATACTGGGAAAATACCGCCCCGTAGAAGCTGCCCAGGTGGCCAGGGCAATGATTTATGCCGCACAGGGGCTGAAAGGAGGGGCACATGTTTACCCTTCCGATGAAATTCATGAAATGGCTGTGGAAGGAAATCGAAATTTGACTAAAATGTAAGACCGGCTACAGGTGGATTTTACAAGAGAGTAGATCCATCTGCCGAAAGATTAAATCATGAGCAAGGAAGTAAAACGAAATTCGGATATTCGGGTCAGGGTAGGCCTCAACGAACAGAATATTCCGGTTAAGATCAGCTGGGAAGCTGAAGACAACCCCAATGGAACAGGGCCCCAGGAGGTTAAAGCCATCCTGCTGTCCTTTTTTGACCGGGAAACCAAGGATACCCTTAAAATAGACCTGTGGACCCAGGATATGCAGGTGGCGGAAATGGACCGGTTCATTTTTCAGACCCTGCGGGCCATTGCCGATACTTACCACCGGGCGACGCAGAATACGGCGCTTGCCAACGAGATGCAACGTTTCGTGACTTACTTCGGTGAAAAGACGGAAATAATCCCCAAACAATGACCCGCCGGATTTGATATTCTTGGCGAAAAGCTTTACTTTTGCCGCCGGTGAGCGCACACGACTTGCTCCCGCTGAACCCCCCCAGGCCGGAAACGGAGCAAGGGTAGGCAGGTTGAGCGGTGCGATGTGCTGCTCACCTTAATTTTTCCTTCCCTGGGAAAACTATTTTAGCCCCGCCAAAAACTTTCCTATATGAAAATTCGGCATTAGTGCCTGATATTCGTAACTTTACGGAAAATAAACATGAAGTTCTTTATTGATACAGCCAGCCTGGCGCAAATACAAGAAGCCCACAGCCTTGGAATACTGGATGGTGTGACGACTAACCCGTCTTTGATGGCTAAAGAAGGTGTTTCGGGGGAAAAGAATATAATGAAGCATTACGAAGCCATTGCAGAGATGGTGGACGGCGATGTCAGCGCTGAAGTGATTGCAACTGATTTTGACGGTATGGTTAAAGAGGGGAAGCGCCTGGCTTCAATCGCTCCCAATATTGTCGTCAAAGTCCCCATGATCAAGGAAGGAGTTAAAGCCCTGAGTTACTTCCGCGATGAAGGGATTCGGACAAACTGTACCCTTGTGTTCTCTGCGGGGCAGGCTATACTGGCGGCCAAAGCGGGCGCCACGTACGTTTCGCCTTTCATCGGGCGGATCGATGACACCAACTGGAACGGAATGCAGCTTATTGAACAAATGGCTGAGATCTTCTCCATTCAGGGTTTTGAGACGGAGATACTGGCCGCTTCAATCCGCAGCAGCATGCACATTGTCGATGCTGCCCGTGCAGGAGCCGATGTGGTTACCTGCCCGCTGGATTCCATCCTCGGCCTTCTGAAACATCCGCTTACCGACATCGGGCTGGAGAAATTCCTGGCGGATCACAAGAAGGCCAATGAATTAGTGACTCAATAGAGGCTATCAAATACATACCAATTTAGAAAAGGAATGAGCTGTGCTTGTTCCTTTTTTTTTGTCCTCCTTCACAGCGGTTGCCAGCTTCAGAAAAGCGGCGAGCTGCTGATCAGCGAGAGTACATTCTGAATCAATTTATCGACTGCTTTATATGGGTCTTTGCTGAATGCCCCGTTCGGGCGGTTGGCAATGATGGCATTGGTTGAAAGGGCCCGGTGTCCCAAAAGGCGGGAAAGGCCGTAGATCGCGGAGGTCTCCATCTCGAAATTCATTATGGAATAATCCCGGAATTTGAACTGCGCCAGCGATTTGAAATACCCGACTCCGTAACGGGCCCTTGCCCTCAACTCCCGTCCCTGAGGAGCATAAAAGCCGGGGCTGGTGATCGTTATGCCCTGAAATTTATCCTGTCCCAGCTCACTAAGCAGGGCGGGGCTCCCTTCACAGGCATAGAAAGGAACCTTTCCGGCGTATTCCATAAATTCCTTCAACTCATCCTCCAGGGCGGCTTCCCCCAGGTTGGGCTTGTAATCATAAAAAGAGAGGAGGTTATCCAGGCCCAGGCCATAAGCTCCGGCAACAAAGGAATCTACCGGCACTTCCGGATGGAGCGATCCGGACGTCCCGATCCTGACAAAATTCATGGAGATGAGCTGCTCTTTTGCTTTTCTGCTTTCCAAATCTATATTGGCCAGGGCATCTATTTCGTTGATAGCAATGTCGATGTTATCGGGGCCGATGCCAGTTGAGAGGACGGTGAGGCGCTTTTGGCCGATCCTTCCCGTATGGCTGACGAATTCGCGTTTTGCCTTCCGCACCTCTACCTCGTCAAAGTATTTGGAAACCATTGAGACTCTATCGGGGTCACCTACGGTGATGATATTGGTGGCTATTTCTTCCGGCCTTAAATTGAGGTGATAAACACTACCGTCGGGATTGATAACGAGCTCGGATTCAGCTATTCTGGCCATAAGCGGTGTTTCTTTTTCATTCCCCGGCCATTTTTGAAGGGTATATGTGCAAAAGTGCCCGGAGATGCCTTTTTTTGTAAGAGGGTGTAATTTAATACATTATTTTGCCTTCCGAAAAGAGGCAAAAAGCAAAGTTTAAATGCTTACAAAAGAAACCATAACCGCTTACTTCCAGCAGTTGCAGGACGATATATGTGGATGCCTGGAAGCAGCTGACGGAAAAGGCCGGTTTCGGGAAGACCTGTGGGAAAGAGAGGAAGGAGGAGGTGGGCGTACCCGCGTGATCCAGGGACAGCGCATAGCTAAGGGCGGGGTGAATTTTTCCGCCGTCCACGGCTCCATGCCGGAAAAGATCAGTAGAGCGTTAGGCCTGGAGCCCGGCCACTTTCTGGCGACCGGAGTGAGCATTGTCCTGCACCCGGTTAACCCCCTGGTGCCGATCATTCACATGAACATACGGTATTTTGAGGTTCAGCCGGAGGGCGGGCCTCCGGATGGTGCTGTCTGGTGGTTTGGCGGCGGCATTGACCTGACGCCGCATTACGTCGATGTGGCGGATGCCCGGCATTTTCACCGGGAACTCAAAAAGGCCTGCGATGCTCACCATACCGGTTATTATCCTCGTTTTAAACAATGGGCTGATGATTATTTCTACCTGAAACACAGGGAGGAAACCCGGGGTATCGGAGGCATCTTTTTTGACCGCCTCAGTGAAGAAGAGGGCTTTTCCAAAGAGGAACGGTTTGCTTTTGTGAAGGAGGTAGGAGAGGCCTTTGCGCCTTTGTACATCTATTATTTGGAAAAACACAGGGACGATCCCTATGGGGCCGAGGAACTGGCCTGGCAAAAGTTGCGGCGGGGCCGGTATGTGGAGTTCAACCTCGTCTGGGACAAGGGCACCAAATTCGGGCTCGACACCGGGGGGCGGACGGAATCCATCCTTATGAGCCTGCCCCCTGAGGCCAGATGGGAATACAGCTATATCCCCGGAGAAGGTTCTTTGGAAGCCAGGACCCTTTCCCTGCTCAGGAAAGGCATCGACTGGATCAATTACAAAGGATCGTGATCACCTCGGTCTGTATCTTGTTGCTCATGTGGCCTGCCCGGTCCTGGATCTGTATCATATATGATATCTCGTTGGTGGGATAGTCGGGGTTGGGCATGCAGGCGGTCGAATTGTCCGGGTAAGTGCAGCAAATGCCAAATGGTTTGTTGGGCAGCCGGACGGTGATCTCTCCCGATATTCCGTTACCAATACCCTGGTCGGGGACTACCGGCAGTTTTTTGATGTCGGTAAATCCGTCCCGGCTGTCGGTCAGGAATACATCGAAGGTTTCGCCGTCGATGCCCAGGTCACCATCGCCGTCGGTAAAACTGAAGGTGATCTCCAGCGTGTCAGCCGGGTTGTTCGCATTGCCCTGCAAAATAGAAGTCTGATTGACGCCAACATAGGCGATCTCCGGTATGTTCGGATAGTTTGGCGGCTGTACACAGCTGTTTATCAGGAAAGCCGAGCCCAGGAAGAGTAAATGGCATATCGTTTTCATAACTAAAGTTTAATCGTTTGTTGCATATTATAGAAATGGTTTCTGTGCAGGTAATGTTGCTAATGTTCCCCGATTCATCCACTACTTGTATGCTGAAAGATAAGGTATCTTTTTCAATACAGACGGGGCGCCAGGAGAATAATAAAGAGCGAGTTTTTCATAATTTACATACTATCAGGGATTAATGAAAGAGCGCCAGGACACAACAGCAATTGTTAATGGACTGAAAAGACGCGTAAAAGACGTTGATGAAGGCTCATTTGCCTCCCTGGCATTAGATGTTTTCAGGTTTCAGAGCCGAAATAACCTTCTTTACAAACAGTTCCTCCATCTGATCGGTTTATCGCCGCAGGATATCAGGCAGGTGTCGGACATACCGTTTCTGCCCATTCAGTTTTTCAAAACTCACGATATTCGAACCGGTTCCTGGGAGCCGCTTCTTGTCTTTACCAGCAGTGGAACGACGGCTGCAACCAACAGCCGCCACCTTGTCCGTGACGAGGAATTCTACAGAAAAAATGCCCGCCGTGGCTTCGCCCATTTTTACGGGGCGGTGGAAAATTACTGCGTCCTGGCGCTTTTGCCATCCTATCTGGAACGCAATGGTTCCTCTTTGGTATTTATGGCGGACGATTTTATCCGCCAATCCCGACACCCCCAAAGCGGATTCTTTTTATATAACACAAAAGAGTTGGCCGGGATTTTGGGCGAATGCAAAAAAAATGCCGTTCCAACGCTATTACTGGGCGTTAGTTTTGCGCTGTGGGATCTCGCAGAGCAATATCCGATGAACCTGTCGGGGATCACCATTATGGAAACCGGGGGCATGAAAGGCCGCCGCCGGGAGGCCACCCGGGAAGAATTACACGGCATTCTGAAAGAAGCTTTTCAGGTGGATGCCATTCACTCTGAATACGGGATGACAGAATTGCTTTCTCAGGCATATTCTTCGGGAGAAGGCCTTTTCAGGCCCAGTCCTACGATGCGCGTGCTGTCGCGGGAGATCACTGACCCGTTTTCCCTGCAAGGCCACGGTAAGACAGGGGTACTCAACATCATTGACCTGGCTAACCTCGATACCATCAGCTTTATTGCAACCGAGGACCTCGGCCGCGTTTATGAAGACGGCAGCTTTGAGGTCCTCGGCCGCCTCGATGCCAGCGACACCAGAGGATGCAATTTGCTGGTGGCCGATGTTTGATGGGGGGCGTGGACTTGTGCATTTGCATCCTACGAATGCCCTCACTTATATACAAACACATACCAGTGCACCTCCTTACCCTCCGTCAAACCGCTGCAGATTCAGCTCCTCGATCAGTCTGATGACTTTTTTCGCATAATCCGGGTCGGTAGCGTAACCGGCTTCCGACAGGCCCGCTGCCCAGGCGCGGTAGTCGGTAGAGGACAGGGAAAATAATGGCTGATAACGTTCGTTCTGCCGGAGCATAAGGCTGTGGGCGCGGAAGCTCTCCCATGCGGACTTGTAGATGCGAAAGAAATCCTTGTGGCTGTCGTCCTCGAAGTTCCGGCAGTGTCCTTTTTGGCAATTCCGGGAGAAACATTTGATGCCGAAATGGTTGTTGTTTTCAATAGCGATGGGGCTCTTCCCGGCATCGCTTTCGAGCAGCCCCTGCGCCAGCTTGATGCTGGCGGGGATGCCGAATTTTTCCATCTCGGCCTGCGCCACTTTGGCAAAGCGGCGGATGTAGGCCAACTGGCGTTGCCGCTTTTCGGAGTTTTCTGATGCGAATACGGCCCTGGCGCCATCATTCTGGCTGGTTGGCAGCACCCTTTCCCCTGTGGCAGGCGGAGCTTCGCTGCTCAGGTTCACGGCGGGTTTGGTGGTGCTCAGCCTCACTTCCAGCGTAAGGTTTCGCTCCAGCATGAGGAAGCACACAAAGATGGACACGATGAGTTTTAGCCAGTGGCGCTCCAGCAGGGCGGCGCTTAGCCGGTACATTTGCCCCAACTTGTTTCGGGTAGAAGTAAGTTTGATGATCATAGGCGTAAGGGTTTTCAATTAAGGAAATAGACTTTGTAAATACAGGCGTTAATTGTTGAACGAATGAGCGGCAAAAAAAAATTCAAATAGCCCGTAAAGTTCCTAACCAATTGATAGTGAATAAGCTGTGGAGAAATGTTGGGGAACGGTTAACAGGCTGAAAATCAGCACCCGAATCTGGTGGAAAGCTTCCCGCCCATTTTCGGCATTCAGTTTCGGATAGTTCAATTAATTGTGTCTGCCTTACGCTAACCCGCTGGTTTCCAGAGTAACCAGGAACTCAGAAACACCAGGAACTATGAACACTCCCTTCAATTCCGGCTTCATCTGAATAGGGATAATGCCCCGGATTGCCTAACTTGGCGTAAAAAACAATATGGCCCGGAAATTTTTGTTATACGGCGCTTACGGGTACACTGGCCGGCTTATCGCTGAACTGGCGAAAGAACAGGGGATGGAACCTGTCCTTGCCGGCCGTTCCTCAGAGAAAACCCGACAGCTGGCGGAAGAGCTGGAGATGGAATACCGGGTTTTTGGCCTGGACAGTGCGGAGGGGATAGATGATGGGCTGGATGGGATGCCCGTCGTCCTTCATACCGCGGGGCCATTTGTACACACTGCCCGCCCCATGATGGAAGCCTGCTTGCGCAATGGAATCCATTATCTTGACATCACCGGGGAGATCGATGTATTTGAAATGGCGGCTTCTCTGGGAGTAAAGGCGAAAGATTCGGGTGTGATGCTGATGCCCGGAACGGGGTTTGATGTTGTCCCGACGGATTGTACTGCTTTGTATTTAAAGGAAGCTCTTCCTGATGCCACTCATTTGCAGTTGGCCTTTTCCACTGGTGGAAGCCGGAGTTCAAAGGGTACAGCTTTGACGATGACAGAGATCCTGGGGGAGGGGGGAGCTGTGCGGGAAAATGGAAAGATCAAAAAAGTACCTCTCGGGCATCAAACGATGGAGGTAGCATTTGCCGAAGGACGAACCCGGTTCTGTATGACTATTCCCTGGGGCGATGTTTCTACAGCCTATTACACCACGGGGATTCCAAACATTGAAGTTTATACCTCCGTGCATCCGAAAACTTACCGGTATATTAAACTTCAGCCTTATTTCAATTGGCTTCTGCGGGCGTCTTTTGTCCGGAATATGGTGAAGAAGCGCATACGGAAAGGGCCGGCGGGGCCTACCATAGAAGAGCGAAAACGGGGAAGAAGCTACATCTGGGGCAAAGCCTGGAATGATAAAGGAGACACGAAAGTTGCCCGGCTGGCCACTCCGGAGGGTTATGGGCTCACGGCTCATTCCAGCCTGATCATTGCCTCCAAAGTCCTGGAAGGCAATGCCCCGGCAGGTTTTCAGACGCCGGCGGGGGCCTATGGCTCCGGATTGATACTGGAGGTTCCGGGGTCGGTAAGGGAAGAGCTCAAAGATCAGTAACGCCTCATATTGGGGTCGATCTCCTGCGCCCAGGCCAGGATGCCACCCTCCAGGTTGTAGAGGTTGTCGTACGAACCCAGTTTTTGTAATTCTCTTATGGCGTCAGCACTGCGCTTGCCGCTGCGGCAATGGAGCACTACCATTTTATCCTTAGAGATCTTATCCATACTTACCCTGATCTGCTCCGGGGGTATCAGTTCTCCGCCCAGGTTAGCGATTTCGTACTCGTAGGGTTCGCGCACATCGATGAGTTGGAAGGTAGCGGCTTCATCCATTAATTTTTTGAGTTCCCTGGCACTGATCTCACGGACCGGCGGTTTGGGCTGAGGAGCACAGAATTGTTCATAATCAATGAGTCTTTCGATCAACAGCTCGGGATTCTTCCGGACCTTGAGAACTCTGGCCGTAAAGCTGGAGGCATCGAAGAGAAACAATTTACCACTCAAAGGTTCACCAACTCCTGTGGCAACCTTGATCACCTCGCTGGCCTGCATGCTGCCGATTATGCCCGGAAGCACACCCAACACACCACCCTCGGCGCAGTTGGGAACGAGTTCCGGAGGTGGCGGGGAGGGGAAGAGGTCGCGGTAATTGGGGCCTCTGCTCCCATCTTCACTGGGGTAATTGAAAACAGAAACCTGGCCTTCGAAACGAAATATGGAAGCATATACATTTACCTTTCCGGCCAGCACACAGGCATCATTGACGAGGTATCGGGTGGGGAAATTATCCGTGCCATCGGCGACGATGTCATACCTGGAGATGATGTCCAGGGCATTTTCACTGGAAAGCTGTTCCTGATATACCTCTATTTGGATGTGGGGATTCAGGGCAAGCAGTTTCTCCCGCGCTGTTGCGGCCTTGGGTTTTCCAAGGTCGTTCATGGTGTAGAGCACCTGGCGTTGCAGGTTGGTTTCATCGACCAGGTCGAAATCGACAATGCCGATCCTGCCTATGCCGGCGGCCGCCAGGTAGAGCAGCACAGGGCTGCCCAGGCCTCCGGCGCCCACGACCAGGACGCTGGCGCGCCGGGCTTTTTCCTGTCCTCTCCTGCCGAATTCAGGCAATGCCAGATGGCGGGCGTACCGCAGCAGTTCTTCCGGGCTGAGTTGATTCATAATTTTTGGGTCTGAGCCGAAAATATAACTGGTAAAAGCCGGAGCTTGTTTGTATCGGATGGAGGAAATATGGGCCTGGGCTGATAAAAGTTAACCAAAGGCTTTTTATTTCAAGAATAAATTTAGATTTTTGTGATATATATAATCGGTTTTTGGGATAGCCTCTCTCCGGACTTTTTGGAGGGAGGTTTTTTTATTCCTCATACAAAATGCTTTGCTTGAAGTCTTTTTGCAACAACAACTGAATGTTGGTCAGAACGATCTCCCCCATCGTTTTACAATGCTTAAAGCGGTCATTTTTATGATGATAGGCCAGTTCTTCCTTGAGTTGGGAGATCTTGTTTTTTGTGGACAGGTCATCCTTTACCATCACTTCCATCAGGTCGGTGAACTGGGTATTTGTGGTTTTTACCCGGGCGGCGATCAGGCTGCGTTCTTCGAGTTGGTACTGTTTAACGGTTTCCTGGCGCATGTGCTTCATCCCCAGAAAAATAATGGGGTTATTCTCCTTGAAATACTGTGGCAAATAAAAGCTTTTACGCCCCTCAAAGGACTGCTGGTCAAAGTCGATTGCCCGCATCCGGAATTGGGAGCCTTCGATATCGGGGGTGATATCCACCACGTAGTTGTAAGAGCGCATGTCGCCCAGAAGGCGGACAAAACACCTCTCATTGAATTTGATGAATTCCTTGGCGATCCGGATCTGGTTGAAGGTCGTGTCTTCCAGGCTTCGCCTCATGAAGTCATCACCGGGGATGCCAGCCACGTGTTCTTCGACGAGGGTGTCTCTGTCAACCATGAACATAACCCGGTTGGGGGAGAGGATGTCCTCCAGTTCAAGTCCGTAAATTCGGGAAGCATCCGCTTTTTTGACGTAAAAATGGTCGTAATTATCATTGAGCCGGTTGATGATCCTGATCCGGAAAGGCTTGGTATTACCGAAAGTGCAGAAGTCAATACGGGCGACAGTGAGGTGGTCGAGCACCTCGACGTCACCGTCCGTTTTGAGCAGGGCGTAGATCCGTTTCATGGCGTCGTTGATCTCGCCACGGTCGGATTCGGAATAGTAAACCGTTTCCCATAGGGTATCGTTGCCCTGCTGGTCGATCAGCGGAACGGAAGATTCGTATCTCAGCAGGTCGCGGTATTGGATGGACAGGTCGGTAGCCCGGCTGTGGCGCCGCAGGTAATCCCGGAGCCGGGAACTCACCGGAATGAGCGTTTTTTTTCTGGATGGAACATTGCCTTTCATCATATCGCCAATGCATCAGTTTGTTTTTTCAGATGAAGCAGTAATAATTGGTGTGCTTCATCTGAAAAAACAAGCTTTTGGCGATACAGTTTAGCAGAGTCAGCTGTCCGCACTTTGCCCGATGTGCTTTTCTTTCATCAACCCTTCGAGTTCCGGGAGTACGGTCATGTCCTCGATGGTGGAAGGCGGGCTGAAGGGTTTGCCATCGGCGATATGGCGCATTATACGGCGCAGGATTTTGCCCGAACGGGTTTTGGGCAATCGCTGGACCACGGCTACCTGTTTGAAGGAAGCCACCGGGCCTACCTTGTTCCGGACCATTGCCACCAGTTCTTTCGCCAGTTCTTCTTCCGTTTTTTCAACACCGCCTTTGAGGACGACGAAACCCACGGGGATCTGTCCTTTCATCTGGTCTTCGATGCCGATCACAGCGCATTCGGCCACCGCAGGGTGGGAGGCCACGACTTCTTCCATTTTGGCCGTTGACAGCCGGTGCCCGGCAACGTTGATGATATCATCGATCCGGCCGGTTATGAATACGTAACCATCATCATCGATATAGCCGCCATCTCCGGTAAAATAGTAGCCGGGGTAGGCGCTCATATAAGAGGACAGAAAGCGGGCAGTATCATTCCAGAGGTTGGGGAGGCATCCGGGAGGGAGAGGCAATCTTATGACCACAGCTCCTTCCCGGTTTGGCGGAAGCGGTTCTCCGTCCGGGCCGACAACCTTGAGGTCGTAGCCACAAACCGGCTTTGCTGCAGAACCAGGTTTGATGGGCAACATTTCGACGCCGGCCATATTAGCCAACATCGGCCAGCCGGATTCGGTCTGCCACCAATGGTCGATCACCGGCACCCGAAGCAGGTTGCCACACCATTCCAGCGTGGCGACATCGCAGCGCTCGCCGGCCAAAAAGAGGTGCTTCAGGCTGCCCGTATTGTATTTCTTTTTGAGTTCCCCGTTGGGGTCTTCCTTTTTTATGGCGCGGAATGCCGTAGGAGCCGTGAAGAAGACCCTTACCTTATATTCTTCAATGATCCGCCAGAAGGAGCCTGCATCGGGAGTCCTTACCGGTTTGCCTTCAAAGAGAATAGTGGAACACCCGTGAATGAGCGGCGCATACACGATATAGGAATGGCCGACTACCCAGCCAACATCCGATGCTGCCCAGTAAACCTCGCCGGGTTCCACTCCGTATATGTAATTCATGCTGAATTTCATCGCTACGGCGTGCCCGCCGTTATCGCGCATTACCCCTTTGGGCCGGCCGGTGGTTCCGGAGGTGTACAGAATGTAGAGGGGGTCAGTGGCTTTTACCGGAGTATAATCCGCCGGTTCAGCACTGGAAAGCTGAGCCTCCCAATCGAAGTCGCGCCCTTCTTTGAGGGGCGATTTCAGTTGCGGGCGCTGGTAAACGATACATCCTTCCGGCTGGTGTTCGGCCTCTTTCAGCGCCTCATTGACGATGGCCATATAGTCGATCACTTTGGTGATCTCGATGCCACAGCTCGCGGTTACCAGCAATTTCGGTTTAGCGTCATCGACCCTAATGGCCAGCTCATGAGGGGCGAACCCTCCAAACACCACGGAATGGATAGCACCCAGGCGGGCGCAGGCCAGCATAGCGATCACGGTCTGGGGGATCATAGGCATGTATATGATGATGGTATCCCCTTTTTCCACACCCCGCGCCCTGAGCACTCCGGCGAATAACTGAACCTCATCCAAAAGTTCTCTGTAGGTAAAAACCTGTTTTTTATTCGTTACCGGCGAGTCGTAATAAAGGGCTACCTGTTCGCCCCGCCCGTTCTCGACGTGGTAGTCCAGAGCGATGTAAGAAGTGTTGAGCACTCCGCCTTCGTACCACCGGTACAATCCTTCTTCATCTTTGGATAAGATCCGGGTGGGTTTTTCAAACCACGGTATAGCTTCCGCCTGTTCTCTCCAGAAGGTTTCCGGAGAGGACATACTTTTATTATAGAGCTCCTGATAGGTCATGATCTCAAATTTTTAGCTCCTGTAAGCCGATGGTTAATGGCTTACCAGGTAGATGAATGGCTTTTGTCAGTAAGGTAGGAAGACAAATGGCGGGGCTGCCCGCAGGCAGCCCCCGATCAGTACAATTTATTTGCCTGGTCAGGCCCCTTTCGCCCCGCTCTTGATCTCATCGACAACTTCCGGGTTCAGCAGGGTGGAAGTATCGCCGAGGTTGGAAGTATCACCGGAGGCTACTTTGCGGAGTATCCGGCGCATGATCTTCCCTGAGCGGGTTTTGGGCAGGCCGGAAACGATCTGTATCTTATCCGGCTTGGCGATCGGGCCAATTTCTTTAGTTACGACAGCAAGAACCTCTTTTCGGAAGGCATCTTCATCGCTGACCGGGCCGGAGGTGATCACGTAGGCATAAATGCCCTGCCCTTTAATATCGTGTGGGTAACCGACAACGGCAGATTCTACGACCTGAGGATGTTCATTGATCGCATTTTCCACTTCGGCCGTACCCATGCGGTGCCCGGATACGTTAATCACATCATCAACCCGGCCGATGATCCGGTACATGCCCTCCTTGTCCCTGCGGGCGCCATCTCCGGTAAAGTACATATCTTTGAAGGCCGAGAAATAGGTCTGCCGGCAACGCTCATGGTCTCCGTAAGTCGTGCGGAGCATGGAAGGCCAGGGGAATTTCACGCACAGCAGGCCTTCCACATCATTGCCTTTGAGCTCATTGCCATCGGCATCCATGAGGCATGGCTGTATGCCGGGCAACGGGTAGCCGGCATGTGCAGGCTTCATGGGGCTTAGGTTGCCCAGCCCGGAGATCATGATGCCGCCCGTTTCGGTTTGCCACCAGGTATCGACGATAGGCGAGTTGCCTTTGCCGATTTTATTGTAATACCATTCCCAGGCCTCTTCGTTGATGGGTTCACCAACAGTACCCAGCACTTTGATGGAGTTGAGGCTATATCCTTCCACCCATTGATCCCCTTGCGCCATTAATGCGCGGATGGCGGTCGGGGCAGTATAGAACTGGTTGACCTTGAGCTTGTCGCACACGGCCCAGAAGCGGCCGGCGTCCGGATAAGTCGGGACGCCCTCGAACATCACGGTGGTGGCGCCTGCCAGGAGTGGCCCGTAAACGATGTAGGAGTGGCCGGTGATCCACCCGATATCGGCGGTGCACCAGTAGATATCTCCATCCTGATACTGGAATACGTTCTTGAAAGAAAAAGCAGTATAGACCATGTACCCGCCACAGGTATGCACAACGCCTTTGGGCTTGCCGGTGGAACCGGAAGTGTAAAGGATGAACAGCATGTCTTCGGCATCCATCTCTTCGGCTTCGCACTCGGCGCTTTGGCCATCCACTTCCTCATGCCACCATTTATCACGGCCATCCTTCATCGTCACTTCATCACCGGTATTTTTATGGACAAGGACGGTTTCAATGCTGTCGCAATCCATATCCAGTGCATCATCGACAACCTTTTTTACCGGTATGTGCTTGGCGCCCCGGTCGTTGTAGTCGGAGCAGATCACCATTTTGCAGGTGGCGTCCTTAATGCGGTCCGCCAGAGCCTGAGCAGAGAAGCCGGCAAAGACCACAGAATGGATGGCGCCGATGCGGGCGCAGGCCAATACGGCAATGGCAAGCTCGGGAACCATGGGCATATAAAAGCACACCCTGTCGCCCTTTTCAATACCGTTTGCCTTAAGGGCATTTGCAGTTTTACAAACTGCGGCGTGAAGTTCTTTGTAGGTATATTTTTTCACCGGAGCATCCGGCTGATTGGGTTCAAACAGAATGGCGACCTGATCCCCCCTGTCCTTTAGGTGCCGGTCCAGGCAGTTCTCGGTGATGTTGAGTTTTCCACCTGAAAACCATTTTACATCGGGGTCTCTGAAATTCCATTCGAGGACTTTGTCCCACTTTTTGCGCCAGGTAAAGGTGGATGCCTGCTCTGCCCAGAAACCTTCCGGGTCTTCTACACTGCGGCGATAGACGTCCTTATATTCATCAAAGGACTTAATTTGTAGAGTCATATCACTATGGTTTTATTTTGTAACGGTCAAATTAATTATTCAAACTGTCTTCTACCCAATTATTTGGAGTGTATATGCCGGCGGCATTGAGTGCTGAAAATATATAGATATTTATATGTTTATATCTTTCAAAGTAAAAAAAATTGGCTGAATTATCCAAATTCTACCACTTCATTTATCGTATTAATCAGCTCATCATTGTCGAAAGGTTTAGTAATATATACTTCACCGCCTGTTGCATAGCCTTTGAAACGGTCTTCCTGAGTCCCTTTTGCAGTCAGAAAAATAATGCGGGTATTATCATATTCGGGGTTTGACCGGATCGTACGGGCTACTTCGAAACCGTCCATTTCCGGCATCATTACATCCAGCAGGACGATATGGGGTTGGTGGGAGGCCATTGCTTTGAGGGCCTGTTCTCCATTTTCAGCCTTAAAGGCCTGATAACCTTCCTTTTTCACCAGGAATTCGAGGGCAATGAGGATATTGGGCTCATCGTCAACTAAAAGGACTTTGGTGTTGGTTTTATCTGTCATTTCCTTTCAGAGTCAGGAAGTTAACATTGGCCGTTTTCAGAGGGAAAAAGGAGGTGGATAATGCACTCGCAAACGGCTATTAACGATGTTAAATTTACATTTTTTTAACTAAAAAAAAAATATTTATACAGCCCATGCAGGGATCATTCAGCCAATCCGCCTGCTTCCTCCAGCAGGGGAAGCTCCACTATGAATGTCGCGCCATTTTCAGGGCCGCTTTCCACATGAATGTTCCCGGAATGCTTTTGGATAATGGAATGAGTGATGAACAGGCCCAGGCCGCTGCCTTTAGGCTTGCCTCTTGCTTCATCATTTAACTGGGTGAACTTTTCGAAGATAATTTTCTGGTCTTTTACAGGGATGCCCTTTCCATTGTCTTCCACTTCCAGAACGGCCGTATCCCCTGTCTTTTGCAACCGTATATTAATGACCCCTTCCTCGACTTTGCAGAATTTTATGGCATTGGAGATCAGGTTGACCACTACCTGGGTAAGCCGGTCATTGTGGCCCAGTACAATAAGGGGCTGGGCCCTGATCGAAAGGCTGTGGCTGATCTGGCGGTCATTCATCAGTTGCTTTAGCCCGGAGTAGGCCAAACTGGTGACTTCGGCAAAATCGATGGGTTGGAGGGTCCAGTCTTCCTGATTTGACTGGATTTTCTCCAGGTCAAGGACCTGGTTGATCAGCCTGGTCAGGCGTTCGCTCTCGCTGACGACAATGGCCAGGAATTCCTGTTTTTGCTCTTCCGGGAGGCCGGAGGTTTCCTGCATGATCCTGGAAAGGGCTTTAATTGAAGTAATGGGGGTGCGGAGTTCATGGGTTACCGTAGTGATAAAATTGGCCTTAAGCCGGTCCAGTTCCTTCAGTTGTTCATTGGCTTCCTTGAGCTGCATGGTAGTGCGTTCCAGTTCTGCCGATTTTTTTTCCAGAGCTTTGCTGTATTGAATGATCTCCTTGGTCTGTTCCAGGACTTTGAACATTTCTTCCAGGCTAATAGGCTCCTCCTTGGTAATGGACCCGATAATGATCTTGGCTGAAGCCGCTCCGATGGCTCCGGCAAGGTGCGTTTCTGCATAATTGATCAGGTCGGGGCCGGCTACCTGCTGCCTGGACAGGTCGATGCGCTGATTGTTTTCGTAAGCATTGAGCAGGAGGTTGCCACGCGGTTCTCCCAGAAAGCGGTTGAGCAATATCCGGATATCCTGAACTTTAGCCTGGCGCCGCATCACATCGTAATCTGTACTTCCCTTACGGTATTTATAAATATCGACAAAGAGGTCGGCCTGAGATATTTCAAGAGGAGACTGGGAGGTGTAAAGTGACACAAAAAAATAGATCCCGCAGTTGAACAACAAGCTCCAGAACGCTGCCTGGCTGATATGGCTCGTACCGTCTAATCCGAAGAGGGCATAGGGCTTGAGCCAGCCGATGCCGAAAGGGCCGTTCTCCATAAAATGAATGGGGATGACCCCCGTTTCCACCATGGTCGGGAGAGGGAGGGTATAGGCCCAGACCCCAAAACCGGCAAGCATTCCGCATAAGGCCCCGGCTTTCGTAGCCCTTTTCCAGAAAATTCCTCCCAGGACAACAGGCGCAAACTGGGCAATAGCCGTGAAGGATATCAGGCCTACGGAAACCAGGCTGTACTGTTCCCCAACGGCTTTGAAATAGCCGTAGGCCAATAGAAGAACCACTACAATGCTAATGCGGCGAATGCCAAGCAAACGGTTGCTCATGTTGCTGTACTGAGCCCCCTTAAAGGTTTGAGTTCGAAGCACCAAAGGCAATACAAGGTTGTTTCCGATCATGATGCTGAGGGCGATGACCGCTACAATTACCATACTGGTCGCAGCCGAAAACCCCCCCAGCCCTACAAAAAGGGCCAGAATATCTTTCCCTTGCGATAATGGCAGGCTCAGTACGAAACTGTCTGGTTCGTAAGCACCGCCGGGGAACTGGTCTATTCCGGCAATGGCTATGGGCAGTACAAAGATGTTGATCAGCAAAAGATAAAGTGGGAACAACCACGAAGCTTTACCAACATGGTTGGGATTGGTGTTTTCGACAACGGAAACGTGGAACTGGCGGGGCAAAAGCATGACTGCCGACATGGAAAGGAAGGAAAGCCAGAACCATTCCCAACCGTTTATCCCTGCTTCTTCCAGGGAAAAAAGGCGCGAAAGGCCAGGGGTGCTCATTCCTTTTCCAAACAAGTCGGCAAAACCATCATATAACCAGTAGGTGACGAAAAGCCCAACGGTCAGAAAGGCGATTAGCTTCAGTACTGATTCGAAAGCAATAGCGGCCACGAGCCCTTCATGCCGTTCGTTGGGGTCGAGGTTCCGGGTACCGAACAGAATGGTGAAAACAGCAAGGGCAATGGCAATATACAAGGCGGAGTCGAGGTAAAAAGGGATCTCGGAATGGCGGTAGAGAGGGGTATGGTCGGTGACGAGCAGGTCAAAACTGGTGGAGATGGCCTTAAGCTGGATGGATATGTAGGGAATGATCCCGAAAACCGCAATTAGAGTGGCGATAATGCCCAGCCAGGTGCTTTTGCCGTAGCGCGAAGAAATGAAGTCGGCAATAGAGGTGATCCGTTGAGATTTGCTGATGAAGATAATTTTTTTGAGAAGTATCCACCAGAGTGGAGCGATGATAACCGGCCCGATGTAGATCGGCAGAAACCCCATCCCGCTGGTAACTGCCCGGCCTACACTTCCGTAATACGTCCAGGCGGTGCAATAAACGGCCAGAGATAGCGCATAGATCACAGAATTGTTGACCAGGCTGCGCCCTTGTTTTCCTCTCTTTTCTGCCAGATATGCAATGAGAAAGAGAAAAGCGACATAGGCGATAGATATAAATATGATGATCCCGGCACCCATAGTGTCTTCTCTGAAATTATTGAGTCTTGCTCTTTTTTTTGGATTCTACGATCCGGGCAGTAAAAAAGATGACTACTGCCCAGGACAGAAAAATATAGGCAAACAGCACCGGAATGCCCAGTATGGCCTTCTCTTTGCCGAAAAGGTTGAGAATGGGAAAGTTGAACGCGAGTATGGCGAGGAAAAAGATTCCCAGCAACTTAAACGTTTTGTCATTTGCCATAGCGAACCTGTTTTACCTGGTATGCAGGCTGTTTCTGCAAAAAAGGCAATTATTGACGTTGTTGCAAGAGGCAGGATAAAAAATGCAGGCTCAATGTAATATACTCAGGCCTGCACTTAATGAATTATTGATATTAACCAACTAAAAACCAACCATATAAAAAAGTTTAGTTTTTTTCTTTTGGCGCTTCCGGCTGCGAGGAGCTTTCGTTCAGGAAGCTGCTTTTTCTGAGCCGGTTTCATTTTCTTCTTCCGCTTCTCCAGGCCAGAGGCCGAAAAAGGAAGGGGTGATGAATTTGCTTTTGGCCAGGGCCCAAAGAAAAAGAAGGGCAAAAGAACCAATTGCAATTGAGATCAGGAATTGTCCGTTGAGCTGGGGTTCCAGATAGAACCTCAGGAATAAGGTGCAGATGATATAAACGGCAACAAACAGGTCTGATAATTTTCTGCCTAATTGTAGTCTCATAATTTAGAAATCCGTTTTGTCTTTTGGCTGGAAAAACCTTTCAGAGACGGGGCTGTCCCTAACGGGTTGTCCCGTCTCCGTAAGGCTGGTGTGCTGTTGAAATGCACAAATGTGAAAAACACTCACTAAAACTAATTATACCTAATTTGATGAGGCTAGGCCCGGGGCCGGGAGGCGGAAAAATGCCTCCCCCCGAGCAGCGAATCAGTGAGCATGTGCCGAACCGGCTCCGCGCGGAACGCGAATATCCTCAACAATATCCTGTACATCTTGTGGCGGAGGTGCGGTGAGCCTGGAAACGACTAATGCTATGATCAGGTTTACGGCCATGGCTACAGTGCCGAACCCCTCCGGCGAAATGCCGAACCACCAGCCGCTTTTCAACCCGGCAACTGCCTCTTTGCCGCCATCGAAGATGCCAAACTTAAACTTGAGCATGTACCAAAGCATAAGGCAAATACCTACGATCATACCGGTTATGGCACCTTCGCGGTTCATCCGTTTGTCAAATACTCCAAGAACGATGGCGGGGAAGAAGGAGGCGGCGGCCAAACCGAAGGCCAGGGCCACTACTGCCGCTACAAATCCTGGAGGGTGAATGCCAAAGTATCCGGCGACGATCACTGCAAATACAGCGCCGATGCGTGCCCACATCAATTCACCTTTTTCTGTAATGTCAGGCTTGATCTGCATTTTGACCAGGTCACGGGAGATAGCAGTGGAGATGACCAGCAACAGGCCTGCGGCTGTAGAAAGGGCTGCGGCCAAACCGCCGGCAGCAACGAGGGCGATAACCCAGTTGGGGAGGTTGGCGATCTCCGGGTTGGCCAGCACCATGATGTCCCGGTCGATGACCAGTTCGTTTTTGTCGGCATCACCTACGTATTGAATAATGCCGTCGTTATTCTTATCCGTAAAGGTGATGAGCCCGGTTTCTTCCCACTTGGAGAACCACTCGGGCATGCTCGAGTATTGTTCATTACTTACGGTCTTGATCAGGTTTGTACGGGCAAATGCGGCAATAGCCGGAGCAGTCGTATAGAGGATGGCAATGAATACCAGCGCCCAACCTGCAGAGACGCGGGCGTCCTTCACTTTAGGTACGGTAAAAAAGCGAACGATCACGTGCGGCAGGCCGGCCGTGCCTACCATCAGAGCAAATGTGATGGCAAATACATCGGCCATCGTTTTTGTACCGGTGGTGTATTCTGCGAAGCCAAGATCCCTGTGCAGTTGATCCAGTTTATCCAGCAGCGCCATTCCGGAACCATCCGTAACATCGCCGATCAGGCCGAGCTGAGGGATGATATTGCCGGTCATGGCCAGAGAAATGAAGAATGCAGGAACCATATAGGCAAAGATCAGAACACAGTACTGGGCCACCTGAGTGTATGTGATCCCTTTCATGCCTCCCAGAACCGCATAGAAGAATACGATGGCCATACCTATATATACGCCGGTAGTAATATCCACTTCGAGGAAACGGGAAAATACTACACCTACGCCGCGCATCTGCCCGGCCACATAGGTGAAGGAAACGATAATGGCGCAGATAACCGCTACGGTACGGGCAACATTAGAATAATACCGGTCTCCGATGAAATCGGGAACGGTGAACTTCCCGAATTTTCGAAGGTAAGGGGCCAGAAGCAAGGCAAGCAATACATAGCCTCCCGTCCAGCCCATGAGGAATACCGCACCGTCATACCCCATAAAAGAGATCAGGCCGGCCATTGAAATAAAGGAGGCGGCGGACATCCAGTCTGCAGCAGTCGCCATGCCATTGGCAACGGGGTGGACTCCACCCCCGGCGACGTAAAATTCAGAAGTTGAACCGGCTCTCGACCAGATCGCAATACCGATGTATAGTGCGAAGGTGAGGCCCACTATTATAAAAGTCCAGGTTTGAACACTCATGATTCTTTTTGTTTAGTTGGTTGATGTAATGATAGGCGTGGGTCAGATCTCATCAAATTCGTATTTCTTGTCCAGCTTGTTCATCAGGCGGACATAGACGAAGATCAGAATGACAAAGACGTAGATGGACCCCTGTTGGGCGAACCAGAAACCCAGTTTGGCCCCTCCCACGCGAACGGCGTTGAGTGGCTCGGCCAGGAATATCCCAAACACATAGGATACCAGGAACCAGATGGCCAGAAGGATCACAACATACCTGATGTTCTCCTTCCAGTAGTGTTTTGCTCTGTTGTCTAGGGACGACATGGTCTTAAAGTTTTGATTAAGAAATAGATATATATAAATAACTGAATGTGCCTCCTATAAGAAAATGTGTGCCTGAAGGCGGATCTGGGATATATCCTGTATGTTGCCGGCGGCATCTGTGCCACCTTCCCGGATATCGTTACTGATGGTATGATACTCCAGGGTAAGTTTGGCATTGTGGCCAAGGATGAAGTAGTTCAGGCCAATATCCAGGGCGCTGGGGTTTTCTTCAAACCCTTCATAACTGGCCGACTGCATAGAAAAATAGGGCATAAATCGGGAATTGGGAAATTTATAGCCCACCTGCCCGTAGATCACCGTTCCGGTGCCTGCCCAGCGGCTGACGTAGTTGGCCCCGTAATTGAAACTCATAAAGGCGGCATAAAAATTCAGGCAGTCATTACCGCCCAGAGGCATATCCAGGAATGCATCGACGGCAAAGTGTGAAACACTTTCATGTTCACCGGTGGCATTGTTGAACATCCCGTTGGGATGGGCAAAGAAACCTGCGCCAATGCCGAAAACCTTTTTGGCTCCCAGGTAAGTTCCGACCTGATAGGGGAGCTTAATCGATTCTTTGTCCCAGAAATTGTAGCGGAAATACCCTTCGATGATCGTATTTCCGGTCGGGTCCCCGTCTTTGTCCGGTTGGGCGAAACCATCATAAGTGAGGTTGCTGCCTTTTGTGCTTCGGTCGGCCTGCAGGCCATTCCTGCCCGGATTGTTGATGGCCAGCCGGTAGTCAAACTTTCCAAACTGCCCTTTGGCATATATGCCCAGGTGGCGGGCAAACTGGTCGGTAATGGCCAGAGAATGCCAGTGGACAAAAGGCCGGGACTGGTCGAGGGTCATGAAGTTCAGGGTACTTTGGTTGGCAAGGCGGGTCAGGCCTTTCCAGTAGTGCAGGCCCGCTCCTATATACAGGCCGTCATCATTTGAAACTTTGAATTCGGTCCAGGCGTCGTGCAGGAAGAGTTGCGGGGAATCTCCGTTGTTGCCCAGGGAGGTTAGGTTCTCAGGAGTCAAACCGTTCAACCCGAAATGGGTCAGGATCAGAAACCGTGGCGATACCTGGGCAAAGGCCAGGAAACGGGAACGGCGGATACTAGCGGTAAATTGTGTCTTGGCATTGTCAACCGAGAGGTTGTTGCTTGTCACCCACATCTGGTGCCACACAATGAAGCGGATGTACTTTTTGCCGTCTTCCGATAGCTTAAGTGTGAGTGGCTTATAAGAATGGTCAACCTCTGGTTTCTCCGCGTTCTCCTGTGCCATCACCGGAAGGCTGAGACTCAGGCAGAAGGCCAGGAGGGGGAGCAAACGGAGTAATTGTTTCAGGTTCATAAACTTTGTTTTAAGGTGAAAGATCAGCTCATTTAACAGCTAAAGTATATAGTTATCTATATATTTACAAGCTTTTCATTAAAAAAATGAACTTTGTTCAGGATTTTATGCTACGAATGCTTTTGGGAGTGAAATAGATTTTGGTATAATAGCGATGTCGTAAAGGTTTGTTCGGCAGGAGCGGGAGGTGTGAAAATGGAGTTGGCTGGCATGTATGAAGTAAATCATATATAAGGGAAGGGCAAAACCTGAAACGGCCGGTTTCTTTGAATTACGGGGAACTATATTGTGTAGATCGAGGCTGGGTTTAAAATTCCATCAGGCGAAAAAACTCAGATGACCTTGATAAGGGTTTTAATGATCTCATAATATTCTTCTTTGCTCAGCGAGTACAAAGAATTCTTGCCATCACGTTCTACGTTGACGACGTTTTTGTTCTTAAGTATGCGGAGGTGGTGGGATGCAATGGCTTGTTCGATCTGTAACTGCTCGTAGATATTGGTGACAGTCATTTGCCCGTTATTGAAAAGAAGGTCGATGATGGCTATGCGGATGGGGTGGGCAATTGCCCTTAGTGTTTCTGTGGAATCTTCCAGAAAATTAGCGTTGAAGTGTGTTTTCATTTCTCCCTTACTTGATCATACAATAACAAATATAAACATGTATTTTTGTAAATATGCTAAAACGGAAAAGTAATTGGGTATTCCCTGTCGGCTTTCCTGTTTTAATTGCTTCTCAAAAGCTGTTTGCCAGAATAATGGAAACCAACAATTATGGAAAATACAATTCCACGCCGGGTGTATGATTTTTTGAAAGAATTTCCTCCTTTCAACTTATTGTCTCCGGACATGCTGATGAGGATATCGGAAAGAGTCCTGGTTCAGTATCGCCAGCCGGATGAAGTTATTTTTCAGCAGGGAGACGCGCCGGGCAGCCATATCTATATCGTTCGGGAAGGAGCCGTACACCTCCTTCTGGAACAGAATGGGCAACCTGTCCTGGTCGAGCAGTGCGATGAGGGAGATGTATTTGGAATAAGGCCGCTTCTGGCTTCGGAGAGCTATGCGCTGACGGCACAAGTTGTGGAGGAATCCCTTATTTACGCCATCGATGTGAAGGGCTTCCGGGAGGCATTGGAAAACAACCCCAAAGTAGCTTTCTATCTGGCAAGGACCTACGCTGCCGGGGTCGGAAAGAAATATCGCCGGGAAAGTAAATCAATGCTGTTCCTTGATCAGGATAAGAGTATGGAAGCCGGTTTTCCGCTGGTTGAGATCCAGTCTCTGGAAAAGAGTAAAGACCCGGTGACCTGCCTTCCGGATACCCTTATCCGGGAGGCGGCTGGAATAATGAGCCGCCACCATGTGGGGTCGGTAATAGTGGTCAATAAAGAGCGGCAACCGGTAGGCATTGTAACCGATAAAGACCTTAGGGCAAAGGTGGCCACCGGCCTGGTCAGCCTTGATAAACCCGTGACGGAGATCATGTCCAGCCCTGTCATTACCGTCGGCCCCAATATAACCGTTGCTGATGTTCAGATAGAAATGGTAAAAAACCGGATCAACCACCTGTGCATCACAGAAGACGGTACCGACGGCACATCCGTTATGGGGGTGCTTTCCGAGCATGACCTCATGGTAGTGCAGGGCAATAACCCGGCTTTGCTCATTCGGGAAGTACGCCGGTGCAGAGATGGCAAAGCCCTGCGCCATATTCGGGAAAGAGCGGAAGGCCTGCTGAAAAAGTACATTTACCAGGAAGTGGCGATCGCCTTTATTGCCACCGTAATGTCGGAAATCAATGATGAACTCATATCCCAAACCATTCGCCTTTGCCAGGAAGAAATGGATAAGGAAGGGCACGAACGGCCGGGCGCCGAATTTTGCTGGATAGCCCTGGGCAGCGAGGGCCGGCAGGAACAATTGCTGCGTACGGACCAGGATAATGCCCTGATCTTTGAAGATGTACCGGAAGAGGAATATAAACCGACAAAGGACTATTTTCTCCGGCTGGCTGAAAAAGTTACCCGGATGCTAAATGACGTCGGGTATGAATATTGTCCCGGCGATATGATGGCCAGTAACCCCAGCTGGTGCCTTTCTCTCGAAGAATGGAAAGGCCAGTTCTCAAAGTGGATCTTCGAACCCAGCCCCAAAGCGGTGATGTTCTGTACCATTTTCTTTGACTACCGCCCCATTTTCGGAAAGAAGGAACTGTCGTTTCAGCTCACCGAGCATATTTTTAAGATCATAGAGGGGCAGGAGATCTTTCTCGGGTTCCTGGCCAAAGACGCCTTGCAAAACCCTCCTCCGCTTACTTTCTTTCGCAACTTCGTAGTAGAGAACAGCGGCGAACACAAGCACGAATTCGATATCAAGGCCAGGGCGATGATGCCGCTTGCCGATGCTGCCCGGGTACTGATACTGGATGCCAAAGTAGGTAAGATCAACAATACCTTCCGGCGTTTTGAAAAACTTGCCGAACTGGAACCGGCCAACCAGGAGTTGTATGAACTGGCAGCAGATGCTTACGAGATATTAATGCGTTACCGTGCCCTTCAGGGGTTGAGGAACAAAGACTCAGGGCGCTTCTTTAACCCCTCCGAACTGTCAAAAATGGAAAGGGTGAACCTGCGGAACTGCTTCCAGCCGATAAAGGAATTGCAATCCCTGCTGAGTACGCGGTACCAACTGGCATATCTCAGGTAACGAATGCTCAGGGACTGTGGGAGAAAACTTTCTCAGCAAGGGAGGGCTTTCCGGTACTTTCTGTTAGATTGAACATTCAGCAATAACAATTCGACAATGATCTTCGAATGGGTAGCAAAATTAATGGGCCCTTCTCCGGACTATCCGGAATTCTGGAGGGATTATCTCCTTAGCTTTGATGAGGCCTCAAAAAAGAAGACTCCGATTGAAAAGGTTTGCTTCGTGGTTCTGGATACGGAGACGACAGGCCTGGATATCAAAAAAGACCGGATTTTGTCAATAGGGGCAGTTAAAGTACAGAACTGGCAGATAGACCTGAGCCAGAGGCTGGATTGTTACGTGCAGCAATCTTATTCTCCGGTGAGAGAGACGGTAGCGGTTCACGGCATCCTTCCAGGAGCCAACGGCAACGGCGTAGATGAGATCGAAGCGGTGAAGCATTTTGTGGAATACTGCCATAACAGTGTTCTGGTGGGGCACCATGTCGCCTTTGATATTACAATGATCAATCAGGTGCTGAAAGGGATGATCGGGCAAAAGCTGGCCAATAAACGGCTTGATACGGCTACCCTTGCCAGCCGGGTTTCTGAAAAAAAAGCCTATGAACAGCCGGGGACTTTTGGCCTGGATACCCTGTGTAAGCTTTACAATGTGCCAATGAGTGACCGGCACACAGCTGCCGGAGATGCTTTCATTACTGCTATGCTATTGATGAAGCTTCTGGCGAGATTGAAGAAAAGGGGGGTCCGAACCCTCGGCGGGTTGCTGAATGGCCCTTCTTTTTCCTGAACCCCAATCATTCATCGGCCTTCAATTTTTTAGGCTGTGGCAAATGCCTGTTGCTATTCCTCTTTTTTGTAATTTCGCTCGCTCCGGACAGCTCATAAAATGAAATATCCCGAAATGAAAAATTATTGGTTTTTCCTTTTCCTTTCAGGAATGCTCTTCGCTACAGGCTGTAAGCCATCAGGACAGGGGGCGGGTGTCCAATCGAAAACGCCAGGCCCTGCTGATGCTGCTTTAACCTTTGAACAACGAGAATTCAACCGCCAATCGCCGGGTTGTGAACAGGACAGTAACCAATGCGCCAGGGTTTCGGCCGTTTATCCTCTTGCAGTTGCCGGGCCGGAAGAGGCCGTCCGGAGGATCAATGACACCATCGGGGCTTATCTGAGGATCAGCCTGGCCGTTTTTGCCCCGGCTCCTGAAGATATCCCTGAGTCACTGGACAGCATTGCAGACAACTTTCTGAAAGAATACGAAACTGTAATGGCAGAAGAGGACGGCCTCGGGCAAGCCTGGTCCGTTGAGTTAGACGGGCAGGTTTTGTATCAGTCTGAAAATTTGGTGTCCGTTGAGCTCAATACCTATTCCTATGCAGGAGGAGCACACCCCAATTCCTTTGTTTACCTGATTAATTTTGACGCAGTTACCGGCAAGGCCCTTCACCTGAACGATATCGTCCGCGATACGGCGCGCCTTCGGGAACTGGCCGAAGTTCATTTCCGGGAAGCAAGGGAGCTGGGCGTTGACGAAAGCCTTTCGGATGCAGGTTTTTTCTGGGGCGAATCTTTTGCCTTACCTGAAAATTATGCCCTGACGGAAGAAGGGCTCTATTTCTACTACAATCCCTATGAAATAGCCGCTTATGTAGTTGGGCCCACCTCATTCACTATCAGCCGGGAACAAATGGCGGGGCTTTTGGCGGAAGGGTATTAGAAAACAAACATTTCATATAATTTGTGATTATGAGACGCCTGTCCGTTATTTTGTTTTCAGGCCTATTGCTGGTAGCTTCCTGCAGGAACGAGGGGGAAAAGGGCAAAGACACCATGGAAGAGCCGGCTATCAGTCCAAACCAGGCCGATACCACTCAGGAACAGAGTAATGTGCCTGCCCCCCCACCGGCATCCGGTGAAGGGGCCTATAAATATCCCGATATCGAGGGAAAATCCTGGGTGCTTTCCAAATACACCTACGAAGGCAGGCAGGAGCGGCCTGTGGGCAAATCCGCCATCTCCATTCAGGTGAATGGCAACCAGCTTTCCGGCACTGGAGGCTGCAACCGCCTGAACGGGCAGATTTTCCTCGGAGAAAACGGAACAGTTGATATTTCCAACATTTCAAAGACAAGGGAGATCTGTGCGGGGTTGATGATCCAGGAAACGAGGGTGGTTGAGTTGCTGGAAGGAGCCGAAAGCTTTAAAGTCAACCTGGTGTTCCTTGAATTATCAGGCCCGGGAGGGCAGCTCACTTTCCGAAACGACCTGAAATAAGCCTTACATGGATCAACAGGCTTTGGGGAGAAAATGGTTTTGGGGGCTTTTACTGGCCTGGCTGGTGATCAACCTTTTTCAGGCGGCCCTGACAGAACTCGACCCGGATGAAGCCTACTATTGGATGTATTCCCAGGATTTGGATTGGGGGTATTTTGACCATCCTCCGATGACTGCCCTTCTGATCCGGCTTGGTACGTTGGCCTTTCCGGGAGAGTTGGGCGTCCGCCTTTGTTTTGTGCTGCTTCAGCCCCTTTCGTTTTATTTCATCTGGTTGCTGGCCGGCAGGCCCGCGGGGAAATGGGACGCCATTACGCTAATTGGCCTGCTGGCAGCCATCCCCCTTCTCGAGGCCTATGGTTTCGTTGCCACTCCGGATGGGCCGCTGCTTTTTTTTACTGCTGTATTTCTTTGGTTATATCGGCAGTTTATCAGAGAAAGCGGATGGCTGTACACCATATTGCTGGGAGCCTGTATGGCCGCCTTGCTGTACAGCAAATATCATGGAGTGCTCCTGATCTTTTTTATCCTTTTGTCTAACCTGTCTTTATTGGCCAACCCTAAATTTTACTTTGCCTCTGTTCTGGGGTTTGTCCTTTTTTTTCCACACCTCTACTGGCAGTATGAGCATGGTTTCCCTTCCTTTCTCTATCATCTTAAGGGAAGGGACGATGTGTATCAATTGAAATATACGACAACTTACCTGCTGAACCAATTCGTCATTTTCAGCCCCTTTTTATTTCCCCTGTTGTTAAGGGTTCTATGGAGGAGGCGGGCGGAAGAAAAACAGGAAAGGGCATACCGGTTCCTTTTATACGGCTTCTGGATTTTTTTCTTTTATACTTCTTTCAAGGGCCATGTAGAGCCTCAGTGGACGGCAGTGCTCAGTTTCCCCATCGTGCTGACCCTTTTCGGGGAAAGCCGGCGGTATCCTGCATTCGCGCGGTGGGTGCGGCTTACCTCTCTGGCAACTATCCTGCTGTTGCTGGCGGTGAGGCTGGAACTGGCTTTCAACTGGACCGGGCTGAAGAGCGATTTTCACCGCCGTCAGTGGGTTTACGAACTGAAAGAGCGGGCCGCCGGCCTGCCGGTGTTGTTTCACAACACTTACCGGGATGTTTCCAAATACAGTTTTTACTCAGGGGAGAAGGCCTATGCTTTTTCGGATGTGGAATATCGTCCCAACCAGTTCGACATTTGGGACTGGGAAGAGGAGCTGCACAACCAAAGGGTTTTGCTCGCGGCGCAGAATTCCTGGAAGTGCAAAAATTGCCAGAAAGTGGAGCTTACCCGAAAATCTTTCAAGCTGCAGGTGCTGGACAGCCTTCAGGTGATAGAGAAGGTCCGCTGCTTTTTTCCGGATAGCCTGCCCGGGCCCTGGCGAACGGGCCAGCCGCTGGCTTTCCGGCTGCGTTTTTTCAACCCGTATCCTTTCAATATTGATTTGCGGAAAGGAAGCCTCCCTGTTATTGCCAGGGGGGTTTTCTTAAGAACGGGGGTACCTGAATCTTATCCGTTGATAACGCTTCAGGGGACTTCTTTGGCCCTTCCTGCCAAAGATACTGCCACTTTTGAGGCCCGGTTCTCAGTTCCGGATTCCCTGGGTGGAGCCTACCATTTCGGAGTGGGCCTGAGCTGGGATGGCCTCCCTCCCGATGTGAAAAGTGAACTGGTGGAGGTGGAAGTGAATTGAGGATTGTTAAATGGCTATATGGCTATATGGCAATATTGTTGTCTCTCCCTTTTCAGATGAGGATAGTACAAATGAGTGTGCCCGCGCTCTGCTAACCCACTGGTTTCCAGAGTAACCAGAAACTTTGAACACGCCCTCCTGATGGAATATCTGGCTTACCAAGGTGGGCCATCCATCTAACTATCCAAATGCAGGACCATCAGTGGAATATGAGTGGCCAGTGCCATCCTTTTGGTCTGGCTGCGGTGAAGCATGCTCTGCCAGATGCTGCGGTGGCGGGTAACCATGATCGCTATATCCGCTTTTTTTTCATCGGCATAAGCGCTCAGCCCTTCGGCTACATCTTCATTGATCACTTCTGCGATATCGAATGCAAAATCCGGTTCTCCTTCTTTGAAAAGCTTCTGAAAGATATCTTCTTTGGCCTTGGCAAACTCAGAAGGAGAAGATTCATCTTTCCTGACGTGCACAAAGTGAACATGGCCCTTGAAAGGCTTATTGAACTCGGCCAGCTTGTCAACCATCTCTTTGTCAGCCGATTCGTAATTACTGGCATAAACAATATGGTGTACCGGCTGGAAACGGGCATTATGGGGGACCAATAAAACCGGGCAGTAGGCTCTTTGAGACACGCTGGAAGAAACACTGCCGAAGATCTTTTCCAGTATTCCGCTCTGGCCGGTAGTGCCCATCACGATCAGGTCGAATTCCTCGGATGCCTGTGTCAGTTCATCTCCCGGAAACCCCACCAGCACTTCGTGGTTTATGGGGCAGCAGGGAGGTTCCTTTTCTTTCAGGCTCTCTCTGACAAAAGTCTGGAGCATCTCTTTCCGGCTCTCCATCAGTTGGGCGACCGGAGGGATAAAATCCGCTTCGCCGGCTGTTTCTGGCAGGAAAACATGGACGACATCAATGGACTTTGCCTCCAGCTCTGCAGCCAGTTCTATGGCATATAATAATGCATTTCGGGAGGTTTCGGAGAAGTCAG
The DNA here is from genome assembly GCA_020636315.1 of Lewinellaceae bacterium. Lineage (GTDB taxonomy): Bacteria > Bacteroidota > Bacteroidia > Chitinophagales > Saprospiraceae > JACJXW01. The sequence continues at coordinate 53,216 of JACJYA010000016.1, read as the reverse complement.
TAGGAACCAGAAATTTTTTCATAGGATCGGTTTTAATCACCCCTTAATATAAGAATGCTGCCGGGAATTTCCTACCCCAGCAGCATTCCTTATCCGCTTATTTACTACAATGAAGTGCCATAGTTGTATTACCCTCTATCGATAAGGGCACTGCTAAGATGTGAGATTCTCCATCGGAGTGGGCTGACATTCCTCATTGGAGGCAGTGATATTTATCAGGCGCCAGGAACCTCTTATTTGCAGTCACCCGGTTTGTGGGTATGGGCGATGGCGATAGCCCCCGGCATGAGCATTCTATTCTGCCGGGTCCACTCCGTCAAATAACGTCCCCGCCCGCCCGGGCGGCACCACGCCGATATGCCGGTAGGCTCTTTCGGTTGCCTCCCGCCCGCGGGGCGTGCGCTGAATGTAACCTTCCATGATGAGAAACGGCTCGTGCACCTCTTCGATGGTGCCGGCTTCTTCCCCCACAGCGGTGGCAATGGTGGTAATACCCACCGGCCCACCTTTGAATTTATGAATGATGGTGGAAAGGATCTTGTTGTCCATTTCATCCAGGCCGCCTTCGTCAACGTTGAGGGCGGAGAGGCCGAAATGGGCGATCTCAACATCTATGGTGCCGTCCCCCTTGATCTGGGCAAAATCCCGGATGCGCCGAAGGAGGGCGTTGGCGATACGGGGGGTGCCCCGGCTGCGGCGGGCGATCTCGGCGGCGCCGTCTTCGGTGATAGGCACCTTCAGGATGCCGGCCGAGCGCTTGATGATGCGTTCGAGCGTTTTTGCGTCGTAATAGTCGAGGTGGCAGTTGATGCCGAAGCGGGCGCGCATGGGAGAAGTAAGCAGGCCCATGCGGGTAGTGGCTCCCACCAGGGTGAAAGGATTGAGCGTGATCTGAATACTACGGGCGTTGGGTCCGCTGTCGATCATAATGTCGATGCGGTAATCTTCCATTGCGGAGTAAAGGTATTCTTCAACCACGGTGTTCAGCCGGTGGATCTCATCGATGAAGAGCACGTCTCCTTCCTCCAGGTTGGTCAGCAGCCCGGCCAGGTCGCCCGGCTTTTCAAGCACGGGCCCGGAAGACATTTTCAGGTTGGCGCCCAATTCAAAAGCAATAATATAGGAAAGGGTCGTTTTACCCAGCCCCGGAGGGCCGTGGAGCAGGACGTGGTCGAGGGCTTCGCCTCTTTGTTTAGCCGCTTCGATAAAAATGTGCAGGTTTTCTACGATTTTCGGCTGGCCGCTGAACTCTTCCAGGGCTTTGGGCCGCAGGGATTTCTCTATTTGTTGTTCTTCGGCGCTCAAGCGTTCCTCGCTCGGGTCCAGGTTTGGATTTTGCATAGGCTTACTCCTTCGTCAGTTCAATTTTTCCCCGTCAGACGCGTACCTGGGAGCGCCAAATTTATTTGGCGTCGGAGACGTAAACCAGGAGAAGGCACCACTTTGTGCATCCTAACAGCGTCTCCGAATTGCTTCGATACGCAATCCGCGATATTCGTAATTAGCCAAAGGTAAAAGGTTTTTTCAAGATAATTACCGCAGGGGTGCTTTGAGAAATATCGGCGGATAGGGAGAACTCGGATGGAAAGGCGGTAGAAATACTAGGAAATATTTTCGAAAGCAGCAGGGCATAATATTTCCAATGTATTTCAAAGTATTTCCCATATTTCCATTAATCCTCCTTCATCGGAAAAGATTAAAATTATTACTTTTGTGCTGCTTTAAAAAAACCTCCCTGAAAGAGAACAAAATATACAACAAATAAAACTGGATAATACAATGAGTGGAAGCAAAGTAACCATTGAAAATGGAAAACTCAACGTACCGGATGACCCCATTATTCCTTACATAGAAGGTGATGGCATCGGCCCTGATATCTGGGCGGCCTCCGAGCGCGTTTTTGATGCTGCAGTTGAAAAAGCCTACGGTGGCAAACGCAAGATCCATTGGAAAGAGGTTCTGGCCGGCCAGAAAGCCTTTGATGCAACCGGGGAATGGCTGCCGGAAGAGACCCTGCATGCGATCGAAGAATACCTCGTGGCGATCAAAGGCCCGCTGACTACTCCGGTCGGAGGAGGTATCCGCTCATTGAATGTTGCTCTGCGCCAGAAGCTCGACCTCTTTGCCTGTGTCCGCCCGGTGCGCTGGTTTACCGGTGTGCCTTCGCCGGTGAAAAGGCCGGACCAGATCGATATGATCATTTTCCGGGAAAATACAGAAGACATCTATGCCGGTATTGAATACCTGAACGGGACGCCGGAGCTGGAAAAACTGAAAAAATTCCTCATCGATGAGATGGGCGTTACCCAGATCCGTTTCCCCAATACGGTTTCTCTTGGCATCAAGCCGGTATCCATGGAAGGAACTGAACGACTGGTTAAGTCAGCAATAGATTACGCCATCGACAACAGCCTGCCTTCTGTGACTCTGGTCCACAAGGGCAACATCATGAAGTTTACGGAAGGGAAATTCAAGGAATGGGGATACGAAGTTGCCGAACGGGAATACGGTGACAAGGTGTTTACCTGGGCGCAATACGACCGGATCGCCGCCGATGAAGGCCGCGAAGCCGCCAATAAGGCTCAGGAACAAGCTCTGGGCAAAGGCGCAATCCTGGTCAAGGACTCCATCGCCGACGCCTTCCTGCAACAGATCCTCACCCGCCCGGCTGAATATTCCGTAATCGCCACGCTAAACCTCAACGGAGACTATATTTCCGACGCCCTGGCCGCTCAGGTTGGCGGTATCGGGATCGCTCCGGGCGCCAATATCAATTACACCACCGGCCGGGCCATCTTTGAGGCCACCCACGGTACAGCTCCCAAATACGCAGGCCTGGACAAGGTCAACCCCAGCTCGGTCATACTCTCAGGAGAGATGATGTTCCGTTATATGGGGTGGAAAGAAGCGGCCGACCTGGTGGTTAAAGGCGTGGAAGGCGCTATCTCCAGGAAGCACGTCACCTACGACTTCCACCGCCTGATGGAAGGCGCCACGCTGCTGAAGTGCTCCGAATTCGGAACTGAGATCATCAATAATATGTAAGATCAGGCGGCAGTTATGCAGCCTCTGTACATATAAAGCCCTTCGGAATGATTCCCGAAGGGCTTTCTTTTTGGGTAACTTAAGCGCTAATTTCCAATTAGCGCTTAAGTTTTTCTCAAGAGGAAACAATTTGCCAACAATATAGCCATATAACAATATAGCCATTACCCCTTGGACGAAACGAGGTTACTTCATCACCACAAACTGTTTCGTCTTCGTTCCTTTTTCCGTACTCAACCGCATCAGGTAAGTGCCGGCCGGCAGCCTGCTCACGTCAAACTGCTTCGTCTCTTTCTGCACATTCTGGTATTCCCGGATGTTGAGGATCTGCCCGTTCAGGTCGGCCATGACCAGCATAGCAGGAGCGGCTTCTTCCAGGTTGAGCTGTACGTTGAGCACCTCGCTGCTGGGGTTGGGGAAGAGGGTCATAGCCTTGTCTTCCAGCGGATTTTCATCCCGGGTGGCGTTCGGGTTCATTTCGATCACCATCTTAAGAACGGCAGAGAGGTCAGCGCCAAAAGCTCCCAGATACCATTGGTCACTCTTGAGCACCGTCGAGACCTGGAAATAATCAATGTCATCTTCAAAAGCGTGGAAGATCACACTGGCCTGGTCGGCGTAAGAAGCCATTACAAAATAGCGAGCGTTAGCTTCCAGCACGATGGGTTCCCCGTCGAGGTTAAATACATCTACGGTAATGAGGTCATAGTTTGCATCGCCGGCAGTAAATTGATAGGTGCCAAAGCCAACTACTTCCAGCGATTCATCACTGTTCTCGTCAAAATTCGACCAGTTGGCTGCCACATCATCGTTCACCTTATACACGAGGAAGGTGACCTCATCACCGGTAAGCGGCCCGTCGCTGGAATTCTTGGCGCAACTGAACCGGAGTTCTCTTATCTGGAAGCCATTGCCGACCAGCGGGCTCATCTGGTAGAAGTTACCTATTAAATAGTCGCCGCCCTGGGCCGGGCGTGTTCCGAGGTCTGGTTCATCTTCCATTGCAAACAAAACAGCTGTCACCCGGAAAGGAGCGGTGCGCACATCATTGTAAGGAGTGTAGTCCTGATCCTTTACGGCCTGGTCCTGAGAATAAACCTCATAACGCAGCCGGTAATCCCCCAGGTCCAGTTCGGGGGCCCAGTTTTGCTCCAGCGTCAGGGAAGAATCTTTGAACATGGCCGGGAACTGGTCCAGGACGAGGCTGTCAGAATACACCAATTCGGTAGTGTTGCCACTGACCTGCAGCACACTTGCCTTGAAAACCAGGTTGGGAATGGGCTCTGATCCCAGGTTGGAAATCTGGATGTTAAAGGCAAATGTATCAGTGCCGACATGAGTAACCGGCTGAGCATAGCTGGCCGGGGTGTAGAAGAAGGTATCCAGAGACAGAGCGTACTGGGGGGGGGTGATCAGCTGAACATCATCGACCAGCCAGTAGTAATACCGGCCTTCCCAGGAAAAGCGCACTTTAACATCTGCCTGGCCACCGGCTACATCGGAAATGTCGAGGAGCAGGTTGTGGTCCCGCGGGGATTCCCGGTTGTCGGTGAACGAGCGGTTGATGGAGTAGCTCGTCCAGGTGGCGCCCCCGTCGTTGGATACTTCCACAACGTTGGAATAAAAGTCACCTCTTCCCGGGTTGTAGTTGGTCGTGAAGAATGCCCGGGTGTATTGGTAAAAGGACAAATAAACCGTAGATTCTCCGGAGCAGTCGATAGATGGGGACGTAAGGGTTCCGGTGGTGCCATTGGGGTAGGGGCCCTGGCCGGCATTGATGCCTCCGGCATCATAAACATCCGAGTTGTACATGGCTGCGCCATTATCGGCAGAAGGAGAATTGATGGCCATGCGGTCTCCCCAGAAAATGGCGGCAGTCATTACCGTATCGAGCAATGCGCTGTCGGCCTCGCCATTGGCGGACCATTGCCAGACGGCGCCCACCGGGTTGCCGGGGCCTATTTCCCAGGTGTCGGGAATGCCTCCGTCAAACTGTTCTTCAAAAATGACGGTGGGCTGGGCCCATACTACCAGGGCCAGGAAAAAACTTGGAATAAAAAGTAATGATCTTTTCATGTGTGGTTTGAATTTTAAATAGATGTCGGGTATTAATTTGAAAGGAGAATACCTCCTTTCCCAAAAATACCCTGGTTTTTGATTATAGTTGCTTGGTTGTAATTACTAAGCCGGGAATTGTCAGGTGGATGATATTAAGTGTTTGTTCAAAATTCAGCCAAAAGGCTCCAAACAGCAAATATGATCTTTCGGATAAACCATGATTAATCTTTCTCCATCAGGCGAGGGATAAAAATACAAAACAGCCAACTGCTTGAGCAAAACTGTTGGCTGTTTTGTATCAGAGATTACGATCTTTTCATGCAGAGAATGAAGTGCCGCATCCACAGGTATCGGTAGCATTGGGGTTGTTAAAGGAAAAACCCCGGTTGTTCAACCCTTCTTCCCAGTCAATCTCCATTCCCAGCAGATAAATGGCATGCGATTTCTGCATGAGGACTTTTATCCCTTTGATCTCAAATACCTGATCGTTTTCTTTCTCTTCATCGAAGCCCAGAATGTAGGAGAAGCCGGAACAACCGCCGCCTTTAACACCGACCCGCAGGCCGTGTGCATCGGATATGGATTGTTCTGCTTTTATTTTTTCCAGCGCTCGCACTGCACCCTCCGTCAGGGAAATCGGTGGCAGAACTGCTGCCTTTTTGGCCTCACTCATGGTGTTCATCTTTTTCTGATTCCACAAATATACTGGACGCAAAGTGGTTTGCAAAATTTTTGTAATGTTGCCCACCTCCTTTATAACTAAGGGAACACAACTTAGAGGCTTTTGGTTTGCGCCGGTTTCCAGGATTATTTTATTGCACTAAATTTTGGTAGATTTACGGCTGAACCATTGAATATCACCCTATGCCAACATGGTTGTCCTTCATTTTGGAAGTCCTGAAGTTGTCAGTGCCGGCCCTGATCGTTTTTCTGACAGCGTATTACATATTAAAAACATATCTTGAGAATCAATACCGGCTTCAGATGGCAGAACTCAGGAAAAGCCAGCTGGAAACAACCCTTCCCCTGAAGCTGCAGGCCTATGAACGCCTCTCTATGTTCTGTGAACGGATCGCCATTCCGAACCTTCTGCTTCGCATCCGCAAAGACGGAATGACTGCCGGGGAGTTGCGCGTAGCTTTGTTGCTGGCCATTCAGCAGGAATACGAGCACAACATCACCCAACAGGTATATGTTTCCGAACAATTGTGGCAGATCATCAAAATGGCCAGAGATGAGGCAGTCAATATGATCGCTTTGGTGGCCGAAAAGGTAGGCTCTAAAGCGGAAGGCAAAGAATTGGCCCAGGCTTTATTCAATGTCGTCAACCAGCGGGAGGCCCTGGCGGTAGAAAAAGCCCTGTCTGCCATTAAAAAAGAAGCCGCCATTGTACTTTGACCTCCCTGTTAGGGCCGTCCTTCTTATAAAAATGAGATTATGAGTACAGACAGGAGGAATTTTTTGCGTGCGCTTGCCGGCACTATCGGCCTGGCAGGTGTATCTCCTTTCTTTGCTTCTGCCAGAGGCAAGAGTTTCATGGAAGCATTGGAGCGTTATCAGGCCATGCCCGCCCGCCAGCTTGCCGGTGATGAAACCTTCTGGCGGCAGGTAAAATTAGCCTATTCGGTGTCCCCGACAGTACTCAACCTCAACAATGGAGGGGTTTCTCCCCAGCCCATTGTGGTTCAGGAAGCGGTAGAACGGTACAACCGCATGAGCAACGAGGCACCCTCTTATTATATGTGGCGCGTTCTGGATTTAGGCCGGGAAGCTCTTCGCAACAAACTTGCCGGCCTCGGCGGTTGCTCCCCCGAAGAAATCGCCATCAACAGGAATGCCTCCGAAGCGCTGGAAACGGTGATCTTCGGCCTGCGCCTTAAAGCAGGCGATGAAGTGGTGCTCACCCGACAGGATTATCCCAGTATGATCAATGCCTGGAAACAGCGCGCACACCGGGATGGCATCGAACTGAAATGGTTGTCTTTGAACCTGCCCACCGAAGATGATGATGAGATCGTCGAGGCTTTCGTTTCCGCTATTACCCCCAGGACCAGGCTGCTGCACCTCACGCATGTCATCAACTGGAACGGGCAGGTGCTGCCGGTGCGGAAGATCGCCAGGGAAGCCCACAGCCGGGGAGTGGAAGTGCTGGTTGACGGAGCTCATTCTTTCTGCCATCTTGATTTTAATATTCCGGAGCTGGAATGTGATTATTTTGGCACCAGCCTTCACAAATGGCTCTGTGCCCCTTTCGGAAGCGGAATGCTCTATGTAAGCCAGAAGAAAATTGAGAAGCTGTATCCACTTCTGGCGGCGCCTGAACCGGAAAGCAGCGATATCCGGAAGTTCGAGCACCTGGGCACCCGCTCTTTTGCCATCGAACAGGCTATCGGCCAGGCCGTGGATTTCCATCTGATGATCGGCGCCGAACGCAAAAAGGAGCGCCTGCTGTACCTTAGAAACTATTGGGTGCAGCGCGCCAGGGCCATTCCGGGGTTTCAGCTTCATTCACCTTCGCGGCTTCCGCAGAGTTGTGGAATTGCACTCTTCAGCCTGGACGGGGTTGATCATAACGAGTTGAGCACCTGGTTGTTCCGGAATCATCAGATCCATACCGTTGCGATCAATTGGGAGAATATACACGGGGTCAGGGTGACGCCCAACGTATATACCCTGACGGAAGGCCTGGACCGTCTGCTGGAAGCGCTTCAACTTTATACCGAGGCCAACCGATAGGCCCGAAAACAGAACTTTCGGCAATGTAAATAAATGCGGCTCCAGCTTTACATATTGGTTAATCCTGTGTATATTAAAGCAGAATTTTGCCGGAAAATCATAAAAAATTACAGCCTCCTACACCTGAACAAAGAATCGCGTCCTTTTTTATCTCCAGGCAGGTATCAAAGAACAGATTATGGAATCCAGCCATCAAAAAGAGCTTTTATTATGCGCTCTGAAGCATTTCGATATTGAAATAGTAAATGCTGCGGGGCGCAAGGTTATTCTGAGAGAAAATACTTACATCTCCATGGCGGACGGGCCGCAATTTCACCTTTGGGAGGATGGCCGCCGGGAAGCCACCTTCACCGATGTGGTCAGGCTTTGTACCTACATTAAAACCCAGTTGGGATGGAATGAGAAAAAAAGAGTTGAAAATAGTGGCACTGGCGAATAGTGAAGCGCAACCGAACAGCTTCGTGGTTGTCCTGAAGGAAGAACCGGGCAACAGGCGCTTACCGGTGGTTATCGGTGCTTTCGAGGCTCAGTCCATTGCCCTGGCCCTGGAAAACATTCCGACCAACCGCCCGATGACCCACGACTTGTTCAAAAATACGCTTATTGCTCTTGGGATCGGCCTCAGAGAAGTGGTCATTTCTAACCTCCGCTTTGGCATTTTCTACGCCACCCTCATCTGTCAGACAAGTGACGGGGCCACCTTCGGCCTTGATTCGCGGACTTCCGATGCCATTGCTCTTGCCGTTCGCTTTGAATGCCCCATATTTGTCAAAGAATCCATTCTGGACGAAGCGGGTGTTACTATTGATCGTTTTTCTGCTCCCGAAAAGGCTCCGTCTGATAATCCGAAGGAGCTGAGTAGTTGCTCGGACAAGGAATTGGGACAATTGCTGGAAGATGCTCTGGCCAGCGAAGATTATGAACGGGCGGCCAGGATCAGAGATGAGATACAGCGCCGGGAAGGATGATCAGCTCTTTTTCGAAAAAGGGTTGAGGGCATCGCGCAGGCCCTTGCTGATACCGGCATAGAGCAAAAGCTTAAATTCGTTCCCCGCGATATTAATAGCATTGGAAAAACCTGTTCGGAGGTCCGTCAGGGTATCCCTGCCATCGTAAATGCGAACCACTCTGTAAGCATGTTTATCTTCCTCCGGCTGCCCTGTTGAAACATGAATCGGAACCGGGCTGCGTTGGCCCAGATAAAACAGGTGGATACCTGCTTCTCCACTGAACAACTCCCGGAGAGCAAATCCATCCATCTGGATGAGGCTCCGGCTTTTGTTAATTTTGTGAGGAATATCCAGTACCTTCATCAGCTCGGAATACTTTTCCAAAAGGAAACCTTTTTCCCAATCTCCCATGCCGGTGATGTAGGATTCAACCTTCAGGGTTCCTTTCTCCGGCTTCCCTTTAAGCACGCCTCTTAATTGCAGTTGAAGAAAGGCTACATCCAGGTAATTACTAATGAATTCAGTTTTAATGCTGTCGAATGGAGCCTGGCCGAACTGGTAAGCTTCGCTGATCTCCCTTATTCCTTCCTGCTGAAATAAACGGTCTTTAATGTTTTCCCTGATCCCCTTTGCCGACCAGTCTTTTCGGGGCACCAGGCTTACCGGCTTCAACCGCAGGGGTATAGCCGGACCGAATTTGTAGTTGCGGTCCCGAAAACCGAGGCTGATATTTTTAATGCTTTCGCGGGTTTCTTCCACCCGGTCTTTGAAATGATAATATTCCCACCCCAATCCGCCGGGGGCCTTTCCGTCAACATAAACCAGAGGGCCTGGGTGGGCCTCCGTTCTTTCTTCATGGGCCTGTAATTGAGCCCGGATATTTTCCAGAGTGTAAAGAAGTTGGTTATAAAACCGTTTACCCCGTGTTTCATCGGGCAGGTCGGGCAGCCAATCGTCTTCTGCGGGTTGAACGAATTGAAGAGGCCTTATCCTGGGTGTCAGCTTTCCGCTTTTCAGCAAAATATCAAACAGGATGGGAGTATCAATCTGGGTAGATATCAATTGTTCGGCGGATAGAGCTGTGAGGTCCCTTTCGATCTGTCTTTTCAGTGCCCTGCCTCCCATCCGGGCATCAAAACCCCGTTGGGCAACCCACTCCAGCGCCTCCTTGGAAATATTCAGGATGGTGGTCCGGCGTACAAAACCATCACGCTGAAGCAATTCCTTGATCTGAAGACGGGCGATGCCGAGGATATGGGTGAGTTCGAGGGGGTTGAAAATAATGATCTGGTCGATCCGGTTGATGAACTCAGGCCGGAATTCGTTTTCCACGGCCCGGCGGTAAACCGCTCCTTCGTCCTCGGAGCCGGGGTTATACCCCAGATGGGTACTGGCCTGCCGTGCCCCAACGTTAGAAGTCATGATGATGATGGTGTTGGAAAAGTCCACCGTCCTGCCCAGGCTGTCTGTAAGGCGGCCGTCATCCAGGACCTGAAGGAGCAGGTCATGGACCTTCGGATGGGCTTTTTCGATCTCGTCTAAAAGAAGGATGCCAAAGGGGCGGTAGCGCACGGTTCCGGTGAGCAGGCCTTCCGGGTTGAAATCATCGCCAATGAGACGTTGGACGGCGCTTTCGTCAATGAATTCATTCATATCGAAGCGCATCAGGTGTTTCTCGTCCCCCATCAGATATTTACAAACGACTTTTGCCGCCTGGGTTTTGCCGACTCCGGTAGGCCCGATGAACAGGAAGGAGGCCAGAGGTTTACTTTTATTCGCCAGTTTGGCCTTTACAATGTGTATGACGTTGGTCAGTGCCTCTACTGCTTTGGGTTGGCCAACCAGTTCCTGGGCGATATTTCCCCGGACTTCCCCTTCCTGGAACTGTCGGCTGGAGTCAAAAATGCGTTCTTCCAGGCCGCTGAAGGCCCGGAATTCCTCCCTTACTTCCGGTGCATTGGCTGAACGGTAGCGGTACTTTACCGCCAGCTGCCGCATAAGCTTCATGACGCTTCCCGGCAAAGGTTTGTTCTTGAGGTAATTTCGCTGGATGGCCAGCAACTGGCGGACGGCCTGTATGGTAATGGCCGTATCATTTTCTTTTTCAAGGGCGCTCCGGTTTTTGAGAATGATCCGGATGGCAGTTTCCAGCCCGGGTTCATTCAGCCGGATGGCCTGGAAGAGATTGGCAAAGCGCCTTCCTTTTTCCTGAATGACCTTCCATTCTTCCGGGGTGGCCAGGATCGTGGCCTGCAGCTGGCGTTTTTCCAGATAGGGGCGCAGCACATCGCTGAGGGTCATGTTGTTTTGTGCGGATTTTCCAATGCGCAACAGGGCAACAGGATTGTCAATCAGGATCTTATCGCTGGTTTTTGCGGTTTCCGCCGGTTTTCGAATGAATGAAATAATGGATTCAAACCGCTTTTGCCACATCCCGACGATACTCATCCCGGAAATGATGCGAGTGGGGTCGATCAGCCAGATGTGTTGTGTCCGCCCTTTTTTAGGTTCATAAAATTCACTTTCATAACGCCAGATCACCTCATGAATAATGGTGTGTTTGCCCACTCCCTCCGGCCCAATAATAGCGATAGGAGTATTCCCCCGGTGAAAAATGGCTTTGTATAACTGGCTAACGAGTTTTTCCTGATAGTATGCCCGCCGGAGTTCTGCCGGGAAGAGGTTGTTGAGGTCCTGTCCGGCCCTTTCTGCCTCGACGGCTCCATCGAATTCGGTATCTCCCATCAGGCTGTTGAGGAACCAGTTATCCGGAGGGGACTCAAAGGTGAAACCTGCCTGGCCAATATTTACACTAACGTCTATGTTGGCCAGAAATTCCCGCTTGCCGGCGAAATAGGATTCCGGGCTGAACTCGTTTTCATCCTCTTTTTTCAGATTCCGAAGCAGGTCTCGGATGGCCTGTTTTGCAGCTTCCTCAAGGCCGGGGCTGCCTCCCTTTTTGGAGGGGAGCATGAACATGTAATTGTGAAAGGACGGTAGCACTACGAAGGTTTTACCTTCGAGGCTGAAATAAGCCAGCCCGAAAAGCCCGCTGACGAACTGGCGGCCAAGGTTGAACTCGAATTGAAATTGCTGGTAGGATATTTCGGGTTTGAACATAAACCACAACAGGTGGCCGGCACTCTGACGGTTCAATGAGAACCCTTTAAAAGCCTGGCGCACTTCTTTCTGGAACAACGTCACAGCATTGTCATAGCGCCGGTGGGTCGCTACCGGGAAACCCGTAAATAGCGGCCGTATATGATAATAAGCCTTCTCTTCGATGCTGGTGTCTGTTACAAGGGCTGGAATGTTGAGTTTTACGGTAGCCATCTAGGGTTACTTAGGGGCTAAGAGCCTGTTTGGAGCCGAAAGATAACAAACTTCCGAAATTACCCCAATCCCTTCTTTTTTGTTATTTTGCATAAATTCTCAAAAAAAAATCACCCTCAAACCCCTGATTTTTTATCTTTAAAAGTTATTCATAAAAAGGAATGAACCGAATGGCCGAAGAATACCTCCATCCGGAATTCAAGAAATTCAAGTTCCGTGAACTGAAGGTTTATGCGTCAACCGAGTGGCTGGCGGACAACAAGAAGAAATACCGTCAGGTATTCGACCGTTATGAAACTACCTATGTCTATGCCGAGCTCTCTTTCTACAATAAGCTTTTCGACGTTGAAGACTGGGAGGTGGATGTGGAGATCAAGTGCTATTCGGTAAAGAAATCCCAGAAACTCCTTTGTTCTCTTCCTTTCCGGCGCAAGGTCAGTAAGTATGACCACATCATGTACATCAGGGAAGGGTGGGGCAATAAAAACGAAGGAGCTTTCTGGAAGAAAGGTACTTATTTCTGGGAAGCCTGGATCGAAGGGGAAAAGGTGGCGACCAAGTATTTTTACGTGGAGGACGCCGGCCAGGAGATGCTGCCCGGAGAAAACCCTTACCTCGATGTACAGTCCCTCAAACTTTACGAAGGGCCCTACGATGATGTTATTGAGGACGAAAGGATCTATTATAAGGCATTCAGTAGTGAAGAAACGCGCTACATCTATGTGGAAATTTCCCTGCGCAACCTTTATATGGACAAGTCGTGGCACTGTGAGTTGTTCACCAAGTTCTACAACGATGCCCGGGAGCTGAAAGGGCAGGTCGTCCGGCTGCAGCGGATAGATAAAAGAGACCAGTTCATCCGCATTACGGCGGGTTGGGGCTCTAATGTCAAGGGGTCCTGGAGAAAAGACCGCTACACCGCTGAGATCATTTTTATGGATAAATTGCTGGCGGTGGTCCCCTTTGAAGTATCTGACGAGTTCGAGGAAGGTGTTGCGGGCGTATTGCTTCCCAACCGGCAGGCGCCCATTGTTCTTTCTCCTGATGAAAGTTTCAACCAGACTTTTGAGGAGGTCATGGTCCGCCTGGATGCCCTTATTGGCCTGGACGCCATCAAATCACAGGTACTTGACCACGCCAAATATATCCAATTTCTTCAGCTCAGGAAGGAAAAAGGGTTCCGCGAAAAAGAGGAGATCAATGTTCACTCGGTCTTTATCGGCAATCCCGGTACGGGAAAGACCACCGTGGCTAAGATGATGGGCCTGCTATACAAAAAGATGGGCTTGCTCTCCAAAGGGCATGTCCATGAGGTTGATCGTGTTGACCTGGTGGGAGAGTATATTGGCCAGACGGCGCCCAAGGTCAAGGAGGCCATCGAGAAGGCGAGGGGAGGGGTTTTGTTCATCGATGAAGCCTACGCCCTGGCCCGCTCCAATGACGACAGCAAGGATTTCGGCCGGGAAGTGATCGAGATCCTGGTCAAGGAAATGTCTAATGGCCCGGGAGACCTGGCGGTGATCGTTGCCGGTTACCCCAAGGAAATGAAACATTTCCTGGACTCTAACCCCGGATTGAAATCCCGTTTCAAACTGTATTTTGAATTTGCCGATTATCTGCCCCAGGAATTGTCACAGATCGCGGATTTCGCTTGCCGGGAGAAGGGGGTGGTGCTGACCGACAAGGCGAAAATGAAGATCGATGAGATCATCATCAATGCCTATCGAAAGCGCGACCGGTCTTTCGGCAATGCCCGATTTGTTTATGACCTTATCGAGAAGTCAAAAGTCAACCTGGGCCTGCGCATCATGTCTGAGGAAGACCCCAAAAGCCTGGAAAAAGAAAAGCTCTCCCTCATTCGCCTGGGGGATGTGGAAAAGATAGATGTTGAAGCCAAGCCGGAACTGCCCAATATCCCGGTCGATGAGCCGCTGCTGAAGGAATCCCTCGATCAACTCTACCGCCTCATCGGAATGGAGAATATCAAGGCACAGATCAGCGAACTGGTGCGCCTTGTGCGCTTCTACCGGGAGACCAACCGCGACGTGCTGAACAGCTTTTTCCTGCATACCGTCTTCATCGGCAACCCCGGCACCGGCAAAACGACGGTGGCCCGCATCCTCACTCAGATCTACAAGGCCCTGGGCGTGCTCGAACGCGGCCACATGGTGGAAACCGACCGCCAGGGCCTGGTAGCCGGCCATGTGGGCCAAACAGCCATCAAGACCGCCGAACGCATTGACGAGGCTATGGGCGGCGTTCTGTTTATCGACGAGGCCTACTCCCTGACCATGCGCTCCAACACCGGGGGGGATTTTGGGGACGAGGCCATTCAAACCCTGCTAAAACGCATGGAGGATCATCGCGGCCGCTTTTTCGTCTTTGTCGCCGGTTATCCTGATAACATGGAGGCATTCCTGAAGGCCAACCCGGGGCTCAACTCCAGATTTGATAAGATCCTCAAATTTGAGGATTATTCTCCCAGGGAACTCAACCGTATCGCTTTGCAGATGCTGTCTGAAGAGAATGTGGTGCCCACCCCGGAGGCAGAGGAGCATATCAAGGAGTACCTGGCTTTCCTCTACGAATACCGCGATAAGTATTTCGGCAACGCCCGAACCGTCCGCAACATAGTTAACGAGGCCATCAAAAACCACAACCTCCGCCTGGCAGCCCTGTCTCCGGAAGAACGGGCACATACTCCTGCCAACCTGCTGGCCATCGAGGATGTTAAGTCCTTTAAGACCGACAAGAGCAGCTTCGTATTCAACAAACAGTCGATCGGATTTCGGCGGCCGGCCACGGATTAGTTAAGGTGGCGCTTTCCCGTCTGGCCCTTTCCAGGGAAAAGTGTCGCCCCCCACTTGTGACAGGGCCGGCTACTTACCCGAAAAAACCCATCCGCCAAGGTTTCCACACCGAACGTATCACCGTAAAATGCTCCCGTTCCCGCTGCTCGTCCCTGAAGAACAGCAACCCGATGTGAAACAGGTCAACGGACAGGCTCACCCTGGGGTGGCGGCGTATGGCCCCCCAGGCTTTCTCCATTTCATTTGACCAGTGGATGTCGGCAATAACAAAAACGCTGTCGGAATGGGCGTAGGGCAGGCATTGTTCGAAGTATTCCAGGCTGGCCCCGAGGCGGTGGTCGCCGTCTAGGTATAGGTAGTCCAAACGCTGAAGTTCCCGGAGTGCTTCGGGCAGCTTTTCCCGGAAGGGCCCCGTCAGGAGGTGGACGTTAGGGAGGTTCAGTTGTTCGAAATGCTGCCTGGCCAAAGTCGCTGTTTCCGGGCACCCTTCGATGGTGAGAAAACGAGACCGAGGTGCTGCCGCCGCCTGATAGGCAGTGGAAATACCCAGAGATGTTCCCAATTCCAGCAGGGTGGTGGGTTTGATGAAGTGCACCAGGCGGAACAAGAGCTGGCCGGTGGCGGGGCTAACGGCGGTATGACGGGCCAGGCTGTGCACCGTCCGCCGGGGAGAACCGTCTGCCTTTGACCCGGCTCCGTAATCGGTTAGGTGGACTTCCGTATCGTCTCTGAGCAATAAATTTCGCAATCCTTCTATGATGGGAAAGGCGTAAAAAGTGCGGGAATCTTCCAGTGTTTTTTCCACCAGTTCAAAAACAAAGGGAGAATGGATATCATAGCGGGTTCTTGCCCGCCAGTAGTATTGCAGGAATTTCCAAGCCAGCCTGAGTTGAGTTTTAATCAGTTTCATGATACGCCTTCTGGGGGAAAAATAGAAATAATTGAGGAAATTGGCTAGGAAAAATCCCGTGCGGTGCAACTATGCCAGGAGGCCTTACGTTAGAATAACCGCCTATTACCCATCCCTTGTTATTTCACAATTAAAAACATTGGCAATTTTGTGCCCCCTCCGTTGTTGCAAAGAGGGTATTATTGTATCATAAATAAATGTAAAATCACGAATTGATGGATCTGAGAAAAATAGTGGCGGCCTGTGGCCTCCTTTTCTGCGTTAACTTTGGTTTTACCCAGACCAGCGCCCCGGCCAACTGGTTCAACCTCGACCTGTCCCGGGATCATGTCCCGGGAGTCAGTACCGAACGGGCCTATGATCAACTGTTGAAGGGCAAAAAGAGCAAAACGGTGATCGTTGCGGTTCTGGATTCAGGGGTCGATTATGAACACGAAGACCTCAAGGACATCATGTGGGTCAATGAGGATGAAATTCCAGGTAACGGAGTTGATGACGATCACAATGGTTATGTGGATGACGTGCACGGATGGAATTTCCTCGGGAACAAGTCCGGTGAAAACATTCAGTATGACAACCTGGAGGTGACGCGGCTGTATCGCAAATACCAACAGATGTTTGATGGCAAGAAGCCTGAAGAGCTTTCCAAAAAAGACAAAGCCCTGTATAAAAAATACATGGAATATGGAAAGGTGATCGAGGATAAAAAGACTGAACTGGAAGAAGAGGCCAGCACTTTCGTCGCGATTGCTACCGGTATCAACGCCCTGGCGGATGAGATCGGAAAGGAAGAGATCACAGAGGAAGACCTCACCGAATACGAATCCGATAACCCCTTGTTAAACTACGTTGCCCAGATCATTCTGGCTCAGATGTCTGAGAACCGGCAATTCCGGCAGGTTCAAAAAGACTTTAATGAATATGCCGAACATCTCGTTGCCGAGTACAAATACCACTACAACCTGGATTTCAACCCCCGGCCGGAAGTGGGAGATGATTTTTCAGACCCCTATGACCGGGATTACGGCAACAGCGATGTGAGAGGCCCGGATGCCCTTCACGGAACTCACGTGTCAGGCATTATTGGCGCCAAGCGCGACAATGGCCTGGGAATGAACGGGGTGGCCGACAACGTCCGGATCATGTCCGTACGCACCGTACCCGATGGAGACGAACGGGATAAAGACGTTGCTGCCGCCATAATCTATGCGGTGGATAACGGCGCTTCCGTGATCAATATGAGTTTCGGCAAAGGCGCCTCCCCCCGGAAAGAAATTGTGGATGAAGCCGTAAGGTATGCAATGGACCACGACGTGCTGATCGTTCATGCGGCCGGCAACGACAATAAGCAGATCAGCAGTGAAAATAATTTCCCGACCGATAAATTCGAAAAACGAGGAGGCTTTCTCGGGCTTTTCGGCCCCAAATATGCTGAGAACTGGATTGAAGTCGGCGCCATCAACTGGCAGGATGACGAAAGCCTGGTGGCTCCGTTTTCCAATTACAGCCCGGAGTATGTTGATGTATTCGCCCCGGGTATGGAAATTTATTCCACCACCCCGTTCAACGAATACGAAAATCAGCAGGGGACCAGCATGGCGGCCCCTGTTGTGACAGGGGTAGCTGCCGTCATTCGTTCTTATTTCCCAGACCTGACCGCCCGGCAGGTTAAGCAGGTGATCATGGAGTCGGCAGTGCGGGAGAATAAAAAAGTAAAAGAACCGGGATCGGATGTCCTCGTGCCGTTCAGCCAGCTCAGCGTCACCGGAGGAATCGTAAACGCCTATCAGGCCATCCAACTGGCCAGCAAAATGAAAGGCAAAAAGAAGAAGTCTTCCAAAGGTGCGGCGATGGAGGAAGGAACTCCCGATAAAGAGAAAAAGGACAAAAAGTCGGTAGCTGTACCTTAAAATAAACCTGAGCCATCCCGAATTTTTATTTTTCCCGAAATTCGGGATGGCTCATATTACCGAATGATCACCTCCTCGATATATTCCTCCCCAAGTTCTTCATTCAGCATTTTTTTTATTTTTTCTCTGCCGTAAGACAGCTCCTGCCGGAGGGGAGCCGAATCAATGCTCAGGAATAGCTTTTTCCGGTAAAGGCGGATCTCTTTGGTGTAGGCGGCAATGGAGGGCCCCATCAACTGTAGCCACAAGGACTTGATGCGGTTCTGGTTAAGTTTTCCCCTGAGCCGGTAGTGGTCGATCATGGCTTTAAGGGCTTCCTTCAGCGTTACTTCGTTTTGGTGTTTTTCATTCATGGCTCGACATTTTGGACGCCCTCCCACCCTCAATACTATATTTCAGATACCGGTGGCCGAATTTTTGAATGATCGCTTCCAGGCGTTGTTCGTCGGTATCCGTGATGAAAGCCTGCCCGAAATCTTCCTGGAGCAATAACTCCAGAAGGTGAGTGGCCCGTTCGCCATCCAATTTATCAAAAATATCATCCAGTAACAGGAGGGGAGGCATTTTTTTTTGCTCGGCAAGCAGGCGGTACTGAGCCAGTTTAAGTGATAAAATAAAGGATTTTAATTGCCCCTGTGAAGCAAAACGTTTCAGTGGATAGCCCCGTATGGTAAAATCGAGGTCGTCTTTGTGGGGGCCGGCGGTAGTCCGCTGCAAAATCCTGTCTTTTTCGGCTGCCTCCTGCATCAAAACCTCGAGTGGCCCTTGTTCCATTTTCGAAGTGTACCTGCAATCTACTTCTTCCGCTTCCCCTGAAATGCTCTGGTACAAACGGCGCAACACCTCCCGGAAAGGTTCCATGAAATCCCGTCTGCTCTGGTAAATGGCCGTAGCCGGGCCGGCCATCTGGCGGCTGTAAGTTTCGAGAAGGGTGGGGTTGTATCTGCCTTCCTCTCCAAATTTTTTGAGCAGAGCATTGCGTTGCTGTAACAACTTATTGTACCGGATCAGATGCTGGAGGTACTGATTGTCCAGCTGAGAAAGGGTGTTGTCCAGAAAGCGGCGCCGGATTTCGCTTCCTTCGGTGGCCAGGTTGGTGTCATCAGGTGCGATCATCACCACCGGGAAGAGGCCTACGTGCTCGGAAAGCCGGTTGTAGGGTACGCCGTTGCGTTCCAGGGCCTTTTTTCGGCGCGGCATTACTTTGGCTACGACCTCCTCCTTTCTGCCTTCTCTGAGGAAATGGCCTTCCAGCCGGAAGAAGTCCGAATCGTGATTGGCAACGAGGCTGTCGGGGAGGTTGAAATAGCTCTTCCCCATGCACAGGTAATAGATGGCATCCAACAGGTTGGTCTTCCCCATGCCGTTCCTGCCGATGAAGCAGGTCAGCCCCGGAGAACAATCGATCTGCTGAAAGGAATAGTTCTTGAAATTGGTCAGTATGAAGGAATCGAGCTGCAAAATGAAACGGCTGTATTTTCTGCAAAAGTATGGAAATTGTTGCTGGAGTGGTGTTAAACTTCGTGTTGGGCATTTTTCATGATATTTTCCAGCGTCCATTCCACCCTCAACTCTGAGGGCGCTTGTCTTTCCGGGCAGTTTTTCATCTGGCAGATCCGGCAGTTTCGGGGCGGATCGCAGGGGTCCACGTGGATGAAAAATTCTACCGGAACGGTGCTGTGGGCGCCAAGCAGGCTTTCAACGTTTTTTACTTCTCCGTGAGATTGCCTGGTGTCGAAGTACCAGGGCACCGTCATGTGGCAATCGATGTGAAGTGTGGGCCCGTACTTGATCACCCGAAAATTGTGTACGTCAATCCAGCTGTCCCTGCGGTTGCGGTGCAGGGTATCTACCATTTCGTCAATAAGTTGGTAGTCGGCCTCATCCATGATGCCGGCGACTGACCGGCGAACCAGCCGGAAGCCGGTAAACATGATGACCCCTCCGAAAAGCAATGCCAGCAGGTTGTCCAGTAACGGTATTCCGGTCAGGATAACCAGCCCAAGCCCAATGATCAGGCCGGCGGAAGAATAAGCATCGGATTTGAGGTGCTTGCCACTGGCTTCCATGATCAGGGAGTTGGTATGTTCACCCCGTTTTTCCAACAGGAAACCGGCCCCGTAATTTATTGCACCGGCGATAGCAGTAATGCCCAGGCCCACATCCAACTGAAAAAGAGGTTGAGGGTAAACGATATTGTAGCCGGCTTTCATCCAGATGGCAATACCGGCGAGAAAGATGAGCGCTCCTTCGAAACCGGCTGAGATGAATTCCACTTTTCCGTGCCCATAGGGGTGGTTGCTGTCCCGTGGTTTGGCAGCCAGGATAAGGCTGTATAACCCGAAAGCCGCCGCCACGACATTGATAATGCTCTCCATGGCGTCGGTGAGGATGGCGTTGGAATTGGTGAGCCACCAGGCCAGGAACTTTATGGCCATGAGGGCTATGCCTAATGCCAGCGCCAGAGATTGCATGCGGGCGTTTTGCCGGAGGGTATTATTCTTCAAGGCATCTTTTTGTGCGGAAAATAAAATGCAGATTGATTAACTCCAAGAAAATGCCGCTCTTCTTCCCGTTCAACCCGCAGAAAAACCGGTTCATCAGCTTTTTTTTTCGAATCCATTCACAAAGTTTCATTTTTGAAAGGACAAAAATATTACATCAAAGAAATCACCCGGCTATGAAATCCTTTAATTACCCTGCAATTTTCTTTTTCTGTCTGTTCCTGCTTTCGGCTTTTGCCGGCAATGCGCAAAAGAGGCCCGAACGCTTATGGAAGGGTGGGCAACTGGACGCCCAAATCGGAGTCGGCCTTTTATCCACTTTTGTTGCTGATAAGGCCCGGGCCATTACCCCACCGGTAACCATCGGTGGAACATACCTGTTAAATGACAAATTCAGCCTCGGCCTTCAATACGGATATTCTTCCGCTGAAAAGAACCGGGAAATTCTTGGACAGAAGATCAAATGGCGCAACAACTATTACACCTTTAGCCTGCGAACGGGGTTTCATTATACCAGGAGAGAAAGCTGGGACATCTACGGCGGCCTGGCCTTCTCACACAACATTTCTAAAGTTTCGAAGGCTGGCCCTGAAAAGAAGAACCTGGGCCGTTATCTGAATATCCAGGATTCGAGCTCCCAGTTTTCCTACACCGCCTTTCTGGGCGCCCGGTATGCCATCGACAGGAAAATGAGCTTTTTTACTGAGGTTGGCTTCCTTACCTCAATTATAACTGCCGGCTTTGGCTACCGGATCCGGTGAATTTTCCCGTTTGGAAAGAAATTTTTCCCGTTGGAGATAATTTGTTTTCCGAATGCGTTATTTTATTCTCACATTTGGCCAAAATCTGGAATATGAAGTGCCCTGGAATCAGCCGCGAGTTTTTTTCACTACTGGTTTGCCTGTTTATCTGGAGCAGCAGCCCGGCGCAGAATTACTACAGAGTAGAGGATGGAACCATCGACTTCCGGTCTGATGCTCCTCTGGAATTGATAGAAGCTTCTTCCGGGAATCTCAGGGGGATTATCAACCCGGAGGACAACACCTTCGCATTTGCCGTTAGGGCCAGTACCTTTCAGGGGTTCAACAGCCCTTTGCAGCGCGAGCACTTTAATGAGAATTATCTGGAAAGTAAAAAATACCCAGAGGCCACTTTCACGGGAAAGATCATTGAACATATTGACCTTTCCCAACCTGGAAATTATACGATTCGCGCTAAAGGGAAGCTCAATGTTCATGGCGTTGAACAGGAACGGATCATAAAAAGTGAAGTGGTGTCGTCAGGGAATACGCTGGAGGTTTCTTCCAATTTTACTGTTTTGCTGGAAGAGCACAACATCCGTATTCCGAAGATCGTCTATCAGAAAATCGCAGAGGAAATCCAGGTCCATATCCATGCTACTTTATCAAATTGACCGTGAGAGCCTTTATTCGCATAATATTTTTTTTCTTTCTGTTGCCTGTTGTAAAGGGGCAATCTCCTTTTTTTGTGGAACATCCGCTGGGAGAAGTGTACCGGGATGTCAAAATGTCTCTGTTATACGAATCTTCGGACGGCTTCCTTTGGTTCGGTTCCAACAATGGCCTGTTTCGCTACGATGGCCAGGAATACCAATGTTATTTAACTCCGGATTCTCTGTGCAATAATATTGTAACTGCCGTTTTTGAGGATAAGGATCATCGTTTATGGGTAGGTTATGAAGATGGAAACATTTTTCATCTGGAAAGGCCTGGGCAACTCCGGCTCTGGCAGCCGGAAGAGGGGTTGCCGGCTGCGCGCATTTCCGGGTTCGGTCAGGGTAAAGACGGGGTGGTTTGGTTTTCTACCTACGGAGAAGGGCTCTACTATTTTGACGGACGCAGAATGAATAACATCAATGTGGAAGACGGCCTTCCTGGCAACGATGTTTACGTGATGGTTATGGATAAGGAAGGGAACAGCTGGGCAGGCACAGATGGAGGGATCAGTGTCTGTTCTGTGAATGATGGGAAAAAGGAAGTCCGCAACATCACCAGAGACAACGGCCTGCCGGATGAAATTGTCCGGGCTATTTTGCCGGATGAAAAGGGCAATTTCTGGATAGGGACTTATGACAAGGGCATCTGTTATTACGACCCCCGGGAAAAGTCATTCAGCCACATACAGGAGCATTGGCCTTATGGGGCGGTTAGTTCGCTGGAACTCTTTGAGGGGGTGGAATTATGGGTGGGCACGGAAGGGCAGGGTGTTCTCCGCTATTCATTGCCGGGATATAAATTGATGCCGGTGGAGTTTTCCGGGCTTGCCGGCACAAAAGTTTACGGGCTTCACGCCGATTGTGAGGGGAATATCTGGATAGTCACTAATAATAAAGCTGTTTACGCTGCTAACCGGCAGTTTGAATATACGGAAGGCGAAATTGAAAATATTCAGGCCGTGCTTGCCGGGAAGGATAGAAAATTGTGGGTTGGATGCCAGGATGGCCTCTATCTCTATGAAGAACCTGGGGGCCCTTTCCGCTTATGGAAAAAAGAGAATGTGATCAGTCTTTTCGAAGACGAATACGGGGCCATCTGGGTCGGTACTTTCGGCAATGGAGTGTTTTGCATCGACCCCGTTTCCGGCGCCGAGCGGCATCTGACGGAAGCAGACGGCCTGGCCAATGGCAGTATCCTGGATATCGATGGCAAAGGCCCTTATGTCTGGCTGGCCACACTGGGTGGAGTAACGGAAGTCATCTGTGAAACTGATATTTTTTCCGCCGGGCATTTGCAAACGAGGCGGTTTAATGAAGAAAGCGGCCTGGGTACCAATTTCATCTATACGGTTTTTCTGGATAGCAAGGGCCGGGCCTGGTTCGGAACCGATGGAAAAGGGCTGAGTTATATCGAAAATGGCCGGATTCACAACTTTGCCGAAGCGGACGGCGTCTCTCTCAAAGCCATTTATTCGATCACTGAGGATCAGCGAGGGCACATCTGGTTTAGCTCGGGCAGAGAGGGCGTATTTGAATGGGATGGCCGGCATTTTAAGCACCTTTCCGTAAAAGAAGGGATCCGTGATATGGCGATAACAAGCCTGGCCACGGATGATAAGGGCAATATCCTGATCGTACATCCTTCCGGCATAGACATTCTTGACCCGGAGACTAAACATCTGATCTATTACGATGATGAGATTGGCCTTCAAAATGTTGAACCCAACCTCAATGCCATTTGTCATGGCCATAACGGGGCGATCTGGATTGGCGGGCAAAGCAGGCTGATAAAATACACCGCCCTCAACGAAGAGTTGTGCATTCACCCCCGGACTACCCTGAGTAGTGTGGATGTATTCCTCGAACCGGTTGATTTCTGGCAACGAAATGTATTTTCCTACAGTGAAAACAACCTCGTATTTGAGTTTGTCGGCCTTTGGTACACGGCTCCCTCCAAGGTGAGGTACAGGTATATGCTGGAAGGGTTCGACCTCGATTGGATCTATACCCGGGACAGGCAGGCCAATTACTCCAACCTTCCGCCGGGGTCTTATACCTTTAAACTCGCCGCAACCGAGAATGAGGCTTTTGATGATGAACCCCTCAAAACTTACAGCTTTACCGTCAAGGCTCCGTATTGGAGGCAGTGGTGGTTTATCTTGTTGAGTGTGGCCATAGCCGGTTCTGTAAGCGCCTGGTTTATCCGTCTCAGAGATGAAAGGCTGAAGCGGGAAGCTACCCTGAAACGGGAAAAAATAGAAAGCCAGTTCGAAGCTTTGAAGAGCCAGATTAATCCACACTTTCTGTTTAACAGCTTCAACACCCTGATTACCATTATTGAGGAGAATCCTCCTGTAGCGGTGGAGTTCGTCGAAAAATTGTCTGATTTCTACCGCAGTATCCTCCAATACCGTGAAATGGAAGTGATCAGCCTCCAGGAGGAAGTGGAACTGGTGCAGAATTACGCTTTTTTGCTGAAGAAACGCTTTGGAGACAGCCTTTCCCTCACAGTGCGCAATAATAGCAAAGAACAAGCCTATGTGGCTCCGCTTACTTTGCAGATATTGGTTGAAAATGCAGTGAAACACAACGTTATTTCAAAATCCCGGCCATTAAATATTGAAGTCTGCGCCGGCGATGAATACATTATCGTACGCAATAACCTCCAGAAAAAAATTGCGTTGGAACTGTCCACGGGCTTTGGCCTGCAGAGTATTGTCAATCGTTATGCTTTGCTCATTGACAGGCCTGTTAGGATAGAAGAGGGGGAAGAGTACTTTAGTGTTAGTATCCCGGCCATAAAAAACGGAAAAGAATGAGAATACTGATCATCGAAGATGAAGATGCTGCTGCACGCCGCTTGCAGAAACTCGTTAAAGAGATCTTGCCGGATGTTGAACTGGAGGCTCCCCTCGACAGCGTGGAGGCCGTACTGAACTGGCTCCAGGACAATGAACTGCCGGATTTGATCTTTATGGATATCCACCTTGCCGATGGCTCCAGCTTTGAGATCTTCAATCATGTGGAAATCGAAAAACCGGTGATCTTTACCACTGCCTATGACCAATACGCCATTCAGGCTTTTAAGGTCAATACCATCGATTACCTGCTCAAGCCGATAAAGAGGCAGGAACTCGAACAATCGATTGAGAAATATCATAAATGGAGAGGTGGGGTGCAGATGGACTATGCTCAACTGGCGCGTGCTCTACAAGGCGACCAGTACAATAAACGGTTTCTCATCCGCATCGGCCAGAGTATTCGGGTGGTGGAAATGAAGGAAGCCGCTTATTTTTACACGGAAAGCAAGATCACCTTTGTAGTGACCAGAGAAGGAAAACGCTACCCGCTGGATTATTCCCTGGAAAAACTGGAAGAAATGGCCGATCCTCAATCCTTTTTTCGTATCAACCGGCAGTTTATCATCAATATCGAGGCCATCAAAGAAATGTATGCGTATTCAAAATCCCGCGTTAAGGTGGAATTGAGGCCGGAATGCGAACTGGAAACCATAGTGAGCACTGAGCGTTCTCCTCATTTTAAAAAATGGCTGGTAGGAGAGGGGGAGTAATTTTCGTAATTCGGGAATCGTGTATTCGTGCCGAATCCACGGAAATGCACCAGTCCAGCAACCAGGATAAAAATGGACGAACAACGAACAACGAACAACGAACAACGAATCACAAATCCCCTAAACCCGCATCTTACTCCTTTTCACCAGGAAGGACTGCAGGATGTTTCTGAACCCTTCGTTGATATCGGCCTCTACGAAATCGATGCGGTATTGCAGGCATTTGAACTTTAGTTCCTCCTTGAATTTAGCCATCTGCTCAATGTAGTAATCTCTGACCTGGTTGGACTGGAGCCGGACTTTTTCTCCGGATTCCATATCGATAAAGAGGTAAGGCCTGTTCTCAAACTCGAAATTGATCTCTTTGGATTTATCGACTACGTGAAAAAGTACAACCTCGTGTTTACTGTGTTTGAGGTGCTGCATGGCGGCAAACAGCTGTTCCGTATTTTCCGTTTGTTCGAACATATCGCTGAAGATGATCACCATAGAACGCTTGTGGATGGAATCGGCGATCTGGTGCAATGCTTTGGCAGCAGAGGTAGTCCGGTGTGGCTCGGGGTTATTGATGGCCTGGTCGAGGTAAGTAAGCAGCAGGCGATAATGGGAGGTACTGCTTTTACAGCGGGTATGGACGCGCACGTCCTCGTCGAAAATGCTCAGTCCGAAAGCGTCGCGCTGTCGTTGGAGCAGGTTCATCAGCGCCGCTGCCGACAGAGCGGAAAAGCGCAGCTTATTGATGTAGTCCTTACTGGTTTTGGTGACTTCGGGAAAGTACATGGAGGAAGAAGCATCGATGACGATCTGGCAACGGAGGTTGGTCTCTTCCTCGAACCGCTTGGTGAACAGCCGGTCGGTCCGGGCAAAAACTTTCCAATCGATATTTCTGGTGTCTTCCCCGGGGTTGTACAGGCGATGCTCGGCAAATTCCACTGAAAAACCGTGAAACGGGCTTTTGTGCAGGCCTATAATGAACCCCTCTACCACCTGCCGGGCCAGTAATTCCAGATTGCCCAGGTCGCGCACATCATAATTGTCTAACAGCTTCATAGGAAAGGGTATAAATTTAAATAACGTAGAAAGCCCTTATTCTACAGGCAGGAGTAGAATAAGGGCCATAGAACAGTGGCCATTTATAGAAACGCTTTGGCCACTCTTAAAGGTGCGATTCGATCTTGTCAACCAGCACCTTTTTGGTAGTTACGCCTACCTGCTTGTCAACCACTTCCCCCTTTTTCAGGATGAGGACAGTTGGGATGCTGCGAATACCGTATTTCATAGACACTTCCGGGTTGTGGTCAACGTTGACTTTTCCGACGACCACCTTGCCGTCGTATTCCTTGGAAAGTTCTTCGATGATAGGGGCGATCATGCGGCAAGGGCCACACCACTCCGCCCAGAAGTCCACCACGGCAACGCTTTCTGTATCGATTGCAGTTTCCTTGAAATTTGCATCAGTGAACTCGAATGCCATATTCTAGCGATTTTGCGGGTTAGTTAATTATTGGTACTAATTCTGTTTAACACCTGTTTGAATAAAGAGTTGCAAATATAAATAAACTACTTCATTTCATTGTCCCGGCCAGGACAGTAGGCAGGGGCATTTTTTTAACAAAAGGAGAACAAGCCGGCAAAGGGAAAGTTTTTTACTTTCTTTGCCTGAGAATCATTTCAATTTTGCAGACCAAGCAGCCCTGACAATCCGTTTGAGTTAGGAAAGCCAACAGATGGCCTATGTCAAATACAAAAACAAAGCTGGCCTGGATCCTTATGGGCGCAGCAACGCTGGTTTTACGCGCTGTCCTTTCAGGGCATCCTGAGATTGTCGAAAGTTATTACAGCCGGGGGGTGTTTCCCATCCTGCGTTGGCTGATCGACTACCTCTTCGCCTGGTTTCCGGTGCCTTTGATCTACCCTTTTCTTATTGGCCTCATTTACTTTCTTGTTAGGAAAGTGGCTGGTTGGTGGCGGCGGGGTTACCCTTCGCTCTGGAAAAAAGGGCTGGATGGGTTACTGGGAACAGCCGCCTTTCTGGGGGGAGGAATTTTCTTCTTTCTGGTGCTGTGGGGGTTCAACTACGGGCGCCAGCCCATAGAAGAACAGATGGGCCTGGAGCTCGAGCCGCTGTCCTTTTCAGAGTTAAAAGAAGAATTCAATCATGAAGCAGAAGTGATCAAACGGCTGAGGAATCAAATCCCCGGCGCTACCCGCGAACCCATCTCCAAAGATATGCTTCCGGAGAATCTGGAAAACAAACTGCGGTCAGAACTGGAGAACTGGCTTTCCCAGCATGGTTTTTCCACCGTTGGCAGAGTACGTGGCCTTTATGTTTATCCGAAAGGGGTTTTCCTGCGCTTCAGCTCCTCCGGCCTGTATTTCCCATTTACGGGCGAAGGGCATGTCGATGCAGGCCTTCACCCCCTTCAAAAGCCTTATGTTATGGCCCACGAGCTTGCTCATGGCTACGGTTTTGGCGATGAGGGCACCTGCAATTTTCTGGGATATCTGGCCTGCATTCAGTCTGAAGACCCTTTGATCGCCTACGTCGGCCATCTCAATTACTGGCGTACTCTGGCTGCCGACTACCTCCAATACGAACCTGAAAAATACAGAGAGTTCAGGGAAAGCCTTCCCCTTGGCATTCAATCTGACCTCGACGCCATAAATGAAGTGCTGAAACGGTACCCGGACATTATGCCCCGGTTCCGCTATTACGCTTATGATGCTTATCTGAAGTCGCAGGGCATCCATGAAGGCATGAAAAACTACGACCGGGTAATTATGCTGGCAAGGGCATGGAGAATGAGCCAGAGGATCTGAGGAAATTACATAAAAGCAAAATAAAAAGCCTGCCCGCGTTCGCGGGCAGGCCTTCTATTCATTCAATATTGGTATCCTAAATAGAGGGAATCTAGCGTTGAATGATCATCTGCTGGCCATAAACATTATCAGATGTGTTCAGCTGATAGATGTAAACGCCGCTGGCTACCGGAGTGCCGGCAGAGTTGGTGCCGTCCCACTCGACGGTGTGGTTGCCGGCGGGATAATGGCCGAATGCCAGTTGCTTAACCACTTTGCCGTCAAAATCCATTACAGTCAGAAGGATGTCTTCATCTGTAGGCAGGAAGAACGGAATGGTGGTCGGGCCGGTAGATGGGTTCGGGAAGCTGGGCGCGAGTGTAGCTTCAGCAACTGCGAAGTCCTCGATAACCGGTACGGCCGGGCGCGGGATTGCTTCCACTACCTCATACGGGCGCATCATCTCGTGGTCCTCGTGAGAGAGGATATGGCAGTGCCATACGTAGCGGCCCGGGCGGTCGAACTTGGCGATGACCCTTGCCATATAGCCTGGAGGCAGGATGAAAGTATCCTTCCAGCCATCTTCGTTGGGCGCAGGATCTTCAGCATTGAGCCAGTCAACATTGCCGGCAAGGTCGCTTTCTCTGACATAGCCGCCTGTTCCATACATTCCGGTATGGGCAGTATGGTGTTCCACCTGTGGTTGTGGGGTAACACCGATGGCCTCTGCATCTATCGGAACCCTGTCCAGGATCTGGAAGGATACCAGGTGAAGGTGCATGGGGTGAGCATCTTCAGTGAGGTTATAAGCTTCCCACAGCTCAACATCGTTCAGCATGGGGTTCTCGGTAATGGGCTCAAACCACGCCAGAGAACCATTGAGCGGGCCGGCTGACTTGGGCAGGTCACCATTAATGACTCCCAGCAGCGGCTGCAGGCGGCCAAGGGCATCCATTCCTTCAAAGAAAGCCACTTTGCGAACGTTGTCCGCGTCACCTTCGTCATATCTCATGATCGGGTCCCGCAGCGTAGTACCGGTATTGACGCTGAACGAAGGAGCCGAGCCACCTACAATGTCAAAAGCCATGATCTTTCCGGTGGTTGCCTCGTCTGCTTCATCCAAAAGCCCGCCTTCTCCATCTTTCAGGCCTCCGGCCAACGGATGGCCAGCTGGATAGATGCCGCGGAAAGGTTCGTCCGGCCCGCGATTCTTCATGAGTATCCGGTCGCCGGCTTCATAGCCGGAGAAATCTACGACGATGTCAGCGCGCTCGCCTGGTGCGAGGACCAGTTCATAGATGGGAACGGGGCTTTCCAGAAGGCCATCGTCCGTACCGATCTGCATAAACTGCTCTTTGGTTCCTTCGTTTCCTTCCTTTTCCAGGTAGAATACGTAGAAACGGGAATCGGAGCCGTTCAGCATGCGGAGGCGATACTTCGTTTGCTTCGTCGTCATTTTTGGCCATGCAACGCCGTTGACAAGAATGAAATTGCCAAAAAATTCAGCTACGACGCTTGGATCCAAAGGCAAGGTCAGAGGATCATCCGGATCACCGAACCAGGGATCGCCGGTCTTGCTGGGCAGGAAATGCGCTCCATCGCTGGTGAACATGTGATCCTGGACCACAATCTCCCGCTCGAAATCTCCGCCGGGAAGGACCTCGTCCTCGATTAGTCCATTTTCGTTATCGTCGCGCAGCAGGTAGAAACCGGCAAGTCCGGCATAAACGTTCAGGCGGGTAATTCCCAGTGCGTGGTCGTGGTACCAGAGCGTAGCAGCTTCCTGGTCGTTGTCGTAATGGTAAACTTTCTTTACCCATGTCGGGCCCCTGTCGCGGAAGCGGCGGGTGTACCAGGCTTCGGGAAGGCCGTCGCTGGCCGACTCGGTGTGGCCGCCGTGAAGGTGGACCACGGTCGGTTGTCCGTTTCTCGGGTAGTTGGGCGGCGCTGCCCAGTGCAAGGACTCATCTACCGGCAAAAGGTGTTCGTTGGGCAGGTTGTTGGTCCATTTGATATCAACAGCCTCATCTTTCATGGCAAGGAAGGTCGGGCCCGGGTAGGTGACCGTTCCTCTTTCCCGGCCATAACCCCAAACTTTGGTCCACAGTTTGGCGCCGTTCTTGTCGCCATTCACGTAAAGCCCAAGGTTTTGGGTCACCTCCCTCATCTCCATGGGAATATAGGCGCCATTGGTGACATCTATCCTCCCTGGTTTTGGGATCTCAGTAAAAAACTTGTCATGCGAAGCCGCATCAAGTAGGGTGACTTGTGCCTGGCTGGCCCACGAAGCCAATAGCAAGGCCGCCAGCATAAGCACCATGTTCAAGGGTCGTCTATTATTTGTAGAGTTCATCACTAATAAAATTAGGTTTAAGGTTAAAAACTCAATAGGTTACCATCTAAAAGGCATAGGCTATCAGGCCCATACACGGTTAGTTATGAGATTAAGATTCCACTCTTGCCCCGGGCCGTTCACCCGGATAAGGTTATAGATACCAATAGAATGTTGGCCAACTCAACTTTTACAGGAAATCGGTAAATGGAAAATGCTGCGTACCACAAAGACCCCCAGGGATAATCGCGATACCTCAGCCCTTTTGAATATAATGTGAATTTTGGTGCTTTTTGCGACTTATTGCCTAAAAGGCATCACCTTCCGGCCACTAGAAATGCCCGGAAATAAGTGTGGGACAAATACTTAATTGTTAGACACTAATAAGGGAAATGACTAAACAGTAGTTTAAGGGATTTGCTTTTACGTTGTAAAAATATATTTTTTTGTTTTAATTATCAAAAAATCTAGGTGTTAAGTAGAATTATTAGAAAAAAAGTAGGTTAAGGAAAAATAATGTTGAAGTTTTTGGCAATTAAGGCTTGACAAATGGCAGAATAATCAATTAGAAAACAAAGTATTACTATTTTGAATGTTGTATTTACTTCTATGAAGGTACTCTCAGGCTACCTTAACACAACTTTAAGCCGGCTGAAGGTGCGTTGCCGCCTTTAGCGCTGTATATTTGGAAAAAGCATGAAACAATACCATGAAAAGAACCTTCTTTATGCTGGCGCTAGTGTTCTTCAGCGCTTGCCAGAAAGACAACTCGCCCGCGCCCTCCGGAGATAATGTACTGAGCTATGACGGGGCCAATGCCACCGGGCCGGTCCTGTCCGCCGGGGATTACGAAGCAGCAGCCCGGTTCCCTGCTTCTGAAACCGGTGCTTACCAGGGGAAAAACCTCATCGAAGTCTCCTGGTTTATGGGCATAGAGCCGGCCTCGTGCAAGGTCAGGCTCTATGGCCCGGGCAATGGCGGGGAGCCCGGCCAGCTCCTGTACTCTGCTGATGTGACCGACAGGGTGCAGGCGCCTGCCTGGAATACGCACGAGCTGCGCAACCCCCTTCCTCTTGATGGAGAGGAACTTTGGATCAGTATTGCCTTCACCCACCCTGTGCGCCAGCAGTCTATTGGGTGTGACGCCGGCCCCAATGTGCCCGGAGGCGACTGGCTGTTCTCCGGAAACGATGGAGAGTGGAGCACCTATGAACAGCGAACCGGCGAAAGCGTCAACTGGAACATCCGGGGAATAGTAGGGGAGTAGTTTTCTGGATACTTCCTATTTTGAGGGATAAATTCCTTTGCTTAATTTGCGTTTTGGAACTTAAGCGGTAAAGGGAATTTACCGCTTAAGGGCCCATATTAAGCGGCAATTTCCTTCGGCTGCCGTAGCCATAGGAAGAGGTATGCCCATTGCCGCTTAATTTTAGCCTGCCTAGGCCAGATATGCCCGGCCAATTATTGGTACAGTTTGGGATAGTTGAAGAATACTCATGGCCAGAAACATGTCATTGTGGAGTTTTAGCAAGCCGGCCGTTAAAGGAGGGATCGCGGGAAGGGTTATCCTTCTTTCCTTCTTGTTTTACTTTCTGTTGCCGGGCATTGCCGGCGCCCAGGAAGTGCCTCGCGTCATTCATTTCACCCGGCAGCAATACCAGGGCCAGAACCAGAACTGGAGCATCTGCCAGGGGGCGGACAGGCGGATGTACTTTGGCAATTCCGGAGGGCTTCTGATGTATGACGGCACCCATTGGTACACGTTTCCATTACCGGGTGGCCGGGTGGCCAGGGCGGTGGCCTGCATGGAGGATGGCAAAGTTTTTACCGGCAGTTACGCCAACGCGGGTTTTTGGGCGCCGGATGAAACGGGGAAAGTCACCTTCCACTCCGTTTTAGAAGGTGTAGAGTACGAAAGGACGGAGCGGGAAGAGATCTGGCACTTTCTTTCCACCAGCCAGGGCCTTTTTTTTCAGTCTTTTTCTACCCTGTACCGTTATAGGGAAGGAGCGGTGGAAGTGATCCCTCCGCCGGGCAACGTCATGTTCATCCGCGAAGTGGAGGGGAGGATACTGGTGCCGGCCATCCATGAAGGGCTCTATGAGTATCTTCCTGACGGACAATTTAGTTTTCTGGAAGGAAGTGAGCCCTTAGCCGGAAAAAGAGTAGCGGCCATCCTTCCGTCCAAGAGCTCTGAGTTTCTGGTCGCAACTCAGGATGATGGCCTGTATCGATACGAAGCAGGCCGGTTAACCCACTGGGAAGCTTCAGTCAATAACAGGCTGGCTTCCGTACAGGTGAATAAAGGCCTCCGGCTGTCGAATGGGAATATGGCCATCGGAACGATACTGGATGGGGTTTACATCATCGATTCCGAAGGAGAACTGGCCTTTCACATCAACCAGGAGAATGGCCTGCAGAACAACACCGTCCTTGCCTTGTACGAAGATGAGGACAAGAATCTGTGGGTTGCTTTGGACAAGGGCATTGACCTGGTCGTCACCAATTCTTCTCTGGCCTATTTTTCGGACAAAAGAGGGGTGGCGGGGTCCGTTTTTGCCGCGGCTCTTTTCAATGGCCGCCTTTATATCGGCACCAATCAGGGCGTCTTCTTTAAGGCCTGGCCTTCCCGTCAGGGGGATAGTTTCCGCCTGGTGCCCGGCAGCCAGGGGCAGGTATGGGAACTCAAGGTTTTGGATGGGAAGCTGCTCTGCGCCCACAATTCCGGGGTGTTCCAGGTGAAGGAAAATGCGATGGAGCCACTCTATTCTTCCACCGGAGTTTATCATATTCTCGAAGTACCTTTCCGGGAGGAGTGTTTGCTATTGGCTACCTATACCGGATTGGCCGTCCTGGCCCGCAGTCAGGAAGGGCGATGGGCGTTTTCCCATACTGTGGAAGGCTTTTCCTCTCCGGCCAGAGATGCTTTTTTTGACGCCAGGAACCGCCTGTGGATCGCCCATCCTCATCAGGGCGTATTCTGTTTGCGCTTCAGCGAAGGGCTGAGAATAGCAGAACCTGTGCCTCTGCCGGCAGTGCCCGGTTATCCCCCTTTTCAGGAAATCAGTGCAGACATTTCCTACTGGGGCCAAAAGGTATTCATCTGGCCGGATTCCGGGCAACTGGCCTTCAATACGGAGCCGGAGGAGGTAAAGGCAATTCCGGAACAAGAGGCTTTTCCTGAATATCAGGGAAACGAAAAGTGGCTGCCCGGCCGGGGTGGAGCCTTGTTCAGGGCCTTTCCAGACCACGTGGAGTTTGTTGACGGAGAACAACACTCCTGGCTGGGTGTGTCCCTGGTTCCTGATAATGAGCGCATTATCGGGCTGAGTGATACGGTTTACCTCCTCGGCACGGAAGAAGGCTATGCCATTTTTCACACAGGAAGGGCCGGTCATATCAGAGAATTAAACATTCCGGCTCCGATCATCTCCTTTGTGGAAATAAAAAGCCGGGGAGATGGAGCTCTCGCGGCAGGAGCTCTGGAAAGCCCTTTGATATTGTCCCCCTCGGAAAACCGCCTGCGTTTTTCTTTCGGGCTCCCTTTTTATATCCAGGATATAAAGCTGCGGTGCCGCCTGAAAGGTTTTGAAGAAGAATGGACGGCATTCGGCAGAGAATATTCCAAAGAATACATCAACCTGCCTTCGGGGAGTTATACCTTCCAGGTGCAATCCGCACTTTCTTCCCAGGCCGCCTCGTTCGCTTTCGTCATCGAGCCGCATTGGTACCAGGCATTTTGGGTGAAACTCACCGGCCTGGCCCTTTTGGCCCTTCTGGGAATGTATTTGTACAGGGTTCACGAAAACCGGATGGAACGCCAGCGCCGGCGCCTGGAAATACAGAAGGAACGGGAGCTGCAACAACAACGGGTCCAGTCCAGGAATGAAATGCTCCAGGCAGAACTGATGAACAAGAGCCGAAAGCTGGCGGACTCCACCATGGAACTGGTGAGAAAGAACGAAATGCTGGTCCGGTTGAAAAAGGAACTCAGCCACCTCAGAAAGAAGAAAGAAGTGGAACACCCGGGGCAAAACCTTCAAAAAATGATCCGCCAGATCGACAGCCACCTCAGCAGTGAGGAAGACTGGGAGGTGTTTGAATCCAACTTCAACCAGGTGCATGACCAGTTCTTTAAACGGCTAAAGGAAGCTTATCCTGACCTCACTCCCGGCGACCTCCGCCTGGCCGCTTACCTGAAAATGAACCTCACCTCCAAGGACATTTCCCCCTTGCTCAATATTTCCCTTCGCGGAGTTGAAAACAAACGCTATCGCCTGCGCCGGAAGATGAATCTTGGCCCCGAAGAGAACCTGACGGAGTTTTTGATGCAGTTTTAATCCATGTTGAGGTCAGTAAATGTGCTTTTTCTCTCCTTTCTTTAGGCTTTTTTAGCTTTAATTAATTGGTTATCAGTTTTTTTTGAGCTAATTTGTCGTAAAAGCAGGCAACCGAAAAAAATGCCGGTGGCGTAGTAATTATGAGGTCAATTTTTAGGATTATAGGTTGCCCGATAGTAATTTTGTTTTGAAGCAAAGGGCTTTTTTTGACATATCAGCAAGAAGAAGCCCGGATGCACCAAATAAATGCAAAGATTCCGGATCCCATGAATAGGAGGCAGCCCTGCTGAATATTCAGACTGCGGCTTCAGACATCCCTTCAGATTCATCATTACGCCTGCCTCGTAAACGCCTGATAGCATTAAACTGCATCAACAAGTAAGAAAAGTCTAAGTACTCTGCAAACTTAGCCTTAACTGTTTATTAGCATAAATGCTCACTAAATCCAACTCACGATGAAACTTTTTACTAAACTGTTTCTTATCCCCTTATGCCTTCTTGGATGGGGAGCCGCCCAGGCTCAGGAAACGACCTATACCGGGGTGGTTACCGAAGAAGGTGGCGAACCACTCATTGGCGTCAATATCCTCAATATGAGGGACGCATCGGGCACCATTACCGATTTTGACGGGAACTTTGAGTTGCGGGCCAATGTAGGAGACACCATCATGGTCTCCTACACCGGATACCAACCCGTGACTTATGTCCTTGGGGCGACTACTTCCCTGGAATTCGAACTCAAAGAAAGCGCTGAGCTGCTGGAGGAAGTAGTCGTGGTCGGTTACGGTTCTCAGAAATCCAAGGACCTGACCTCTTCCATTGCCACAATCCGGTCTGAGGAGATCGAGAAGACGCCTTCCGGCCAGCCTATGCAAGCCCTGCAGGGTAAGGTGGCGGGGATGCAGATCGTCAGCGCGGGCTCTCCGGGCGACGCGCCCAAAGTGCGGATACGGGGTGTGGGATCCTATCCCGGCTCTGACAACGAAGCACCGCTTTTTGTCGTCGATGGTATGTTCTTCGACAACATCGACTTTCTGAACAACAACGACATTAAGTCCATCTCCGTCCTGAAGGATGCTTCCGCTGCCGCCATCTACGGGGTGCGCGCCGCCAACGGAGTTGTACTGGTTGAAACAAAATCCGGCAACTACGATGCGCCGGCGCAGATCACTTACGACGGCTACTACGGCGTGCAGCGGGCCCAGAACGTGCTGAAGATGGCCAACGCCGAACAGTTCACGACCATGGCGCTGGAATCCGGGTCGGAAGCCGATATTTCCTTTATCCAGAACGCTATGCAGCGCTACGGCCGCAGCCGGATCAACCCGAACGTGCCGGATGTCAATACGGATTGGTACGACGTTATCCTGCGCGATGCGCCGATCATGAACCACAGCATCAACGTTTCCGGTGGTGGTACGAAGGCGGCCTATTCAGTCGGCACCAGCTACTTCATGCAGGAAGGTATTCTGGATATGAAGAACGAATTCGAGCGCTTCAACCTGCGGTCGAAAGTCGATTTTAAGGCGACCGACTGGTTTACAATCGGTGGTAACGCCATCATCAGCAATGGCAAGCGCTATCTTCCGGACAACAGCGCCTGGTTCCGGGCTTACTATGCCGTTCCGATCATGCCGGTGTATGATGAAAAGAATACGGATGCGACTCCGCTGCAACTGTCCAATGCGCAGGACCTCGGCTACCGCGGGGGCCAAAATCCGCTGGTCGCAACTGAGTTCAACCAGGATGAGCAAAAGATCCGTAAGTTGCTGGGCAACTTCTATGTGCAGTTTAACCTCCTGCCGGATAAGCTGACCTTTAAGTCTTCTTACAACAGTTCCTATACGACCATCAACCAGCGCAACCTGGATTTCCCGTACTTCATTGGCAATGCCTTCCAGCAGGAGAATTCAGTGATCCAGAAGATCGACGAAAGCTACCTCAACCAGATCTGGGATAATATCCTGACTTATGATGACAGCTACGGCAACCACAACCTGACCGTTATGCTGGGTAGCTCCTACCGGGATGAGGCTTATGACCAATTGGAGTTGCGCGCCCTGAATTTCCCGACCGACCAGGAGGCTGCCTGGTTCATCGACCAGGCCGAAACCCTGGACACCGACCGGGGTAATGTCGGGGACGATGGCCGCCGCTATTACGGTATCTCTTACTTTGGCAGGATTGCCTACAACTTCGACAACCGATACCTTATATATGGTACCTATCGCGCTGACGGCAGCAACAAGTATCAGGAAAAATGGGGCTATTTCCCCACCGTCGGGGTAGGTTGGGTGCTTTCCGAAGAGAGCTTCTTTGACATTCCCGGCGTCAATTACCTTAAATTCCGCGCCAGCTGGGGAGAACTGGGTAACGACCGCATACAGGCCAGTGACGGCGCCACCACCACTTCTGTGGTGACCACCTCCCTGGATGACAAGCAATACAGCGGCACCGAGACTTCCAATACTTTTTCAGCCCTGCGCTGGGAAGTGGTGGAAGAGACCAACGTCGGCCTGACCTCTGAATTTGCCCGCAGCCGCCTGTCTTTGGAAGCTGACTATTACATCCGGAATACTAAAAATGCCGCGATCTTCGTTCCGATCCCGGTTATCGGCCAGACCGTACTGAAAAATGTAGGCGAGATCCGAAACTCCGGGTTTGAACTGTCCCTGAACTGGCGCAACAGTACTTCTTTCGGCCTTGATTACAGCATTGGCGGCAACTTCGCCACCCTCAAGAACGAGGTGGTTGACCTGTATGGCCAGGAGTACATCAACGGCGGTACGGCGGAATTCCGCCAGCGTTCTATCGTGGGCGAACCGCTTCTGGCTTTCTATGGCTGGGAAGTCGCCGGTGTTTACCAGAATCAGGCCGAGATCGACGCCGACCCGATCGCCGTTGCGAACGGCCTCGAACCCGGTGACCTCAGGTATGTCGATCAGAATGGAGACGGGGTAAGCGATGATGAAGACCGGGTCGTACTGGGTTCTTACCTGCCGAGCTTTATGTTCGGCGCCAACCTGGGAATGAGCTTCAAAGGTTTCGACCTGTCGGTTAACGTTTATGGCCAATCCGGCAACAAGATCCTGAACCGCCGCCGCGGTGAAGTGATCTTTACCAACGACACCAATATGGATGCCGACCTGGCCATCAACCGCTGGCATGGGCAAGGGACTTCGAACACCTATCCCTCCAGCAAGGGCATCCGCAAGGGATGGAACCAGAGGCTCAGCGATTTCTGGGTGGATGATGGTGCTTTCTGGCGCATCCAGAACGTACAACTGGCATACAACATTCAAGGCGAAAAAGTATTCGGCCCCGGCGCTCCGGACCTTCGGGTCTCCTTCACCGCCGACCGCCCGCTGAGCGTATTCGACTACGTCGGTTTCACTGCCGAGATCCCCGATGGTGTGGACCGCCAGACCTATCCGATCCCTGCTGTTTATACGGTTGGGTTGAATGTCAAATTTTAAACAAAACTCATAAAATACGACTCCTATGAAAATCTTCAATAAATACGGCTTCAGTATCGGCATAACCGCTCTGCTATTGCTTGTGCTGCCTGCCTGTGAAAAGAACCTTGATGAACCGGCCCTGAACCGGACTTTCAACGAAGAGATCGATTATTCCATCTCCGATAATATGGTATTGCCACTGATCGGCGTGTATGCCGATTTTTACTCCCGCGGCTGGGAAACCATTCCCCTGATCGCCGTTCGCGGCGACGACGTCAACGCAGGCGGCCTGGGTGACCAGCAGCCTTTTGATGCTACTGACCACTATGTTTACGACCAGGCTTACTGGATGTACAACTCATTGTGGCAGTTGAACTTCAACGATATTTACACCGGAAAAACAGCCATTCAGCAGATCGAGCTGTACCGCGAAGCCGGCGCATCTGACGCCCTGGCCGACCAGTATATCGCCGAGGTCAATACGCTCAATGGCTTTCTGCTGTTTCACCTGTCGCGCGTATGGGGCGATATGCTGATCCCGGAAACTGCCGACCCTTCCGACCTGCTGGTGGCCAAACTCTCCACCAAGCAAGAAGTAATGCAGTACATTTCGGATCAGATGGACGCCGCTATTCCCCACCTGCCGACCGTACACCCGGCTGACCGCACGGACGTCCCCGGCGGTGTGAACCGCTATACCGCCCTTGCCATCAAGGCCATGGCGGAGCAGGAACTCGGCAATTACCAGGCGGTAGCCGACGCCACTTCGGAGATCATCAACTCCGGGGTTTATCAGCTGGAACCGGATTTTTACGAATTGTTCAAGCTGAAAGGCAAGCTGAACCGGGAAAACCTTCTCGAATTGCAGTATTCCGATTACGGCCAGGGGTCGGGCGACGCCAACTTCCACCTGTATGCTTTCTACGGCCCGCAGAACTGGGAGCCCGCCGTTGAAGGTATCGGCGGCGGCTGGGGGTTTTTCGAACCAAGCCTCAAGTTCATCAAATTTATGCTGGACCGGGGTGAGACGGTACGTCTGGAAACCAGCGTGCTCTTCACCGACCGGGGCATTGCGGAGATCCAGCAGGATCCCAAATATGCCGACCTTCCGGACTTCGTATCCAACACCACCCGCGACGGCGACGTTATCAAGGACTATGCGCGGGCCCTGTTCGCCAGTGGCAAGCACTACCTGCCATCGAACCAGATCACACCGGGCCGCACCGGTTACGGCAACAACAAGAATTATACCTGCATCCGCTACGCCGAGATCCTGCTGATGCACGCAGAGGCGATCCTGCAGGGGGCTTCCAGCTCTGCTATCTCAGCCGACCAGGCGGTGAACCTGGTGCGTGCCCGCGCCGGCATGCCGAACATCACCGGCGCCACTCTGGATGATGTGGTTAACGAAAAATTTGCCGAGCTGGCAACAGAATGGGGGGTTCGCTATTATGACCTGATCCGCTGGCAAAGGTATGATGAGCTCAGCTATGACGGCCGGACGTTCACTACCGACAAGATCTACCTGCCTTACCCACAGGCCCAGGTCGATCAATTGCCGATCTTGGGTGATAACCCCTGATCCGGTATCTAATTCAAGCCCATGTTTGAATCAAGTCCATTAATCTTAAATTGTTAATACGATGAAACTCATAAATAAATTTTTCTTATTTCTCTTGTTGACAGGCCTCACCCTGGGCTGTGAACGAGAGGGCATCGACCCCATTTCTCCTGTAGATCCGGGGCCCGATCAGGAGAGCCCAATGGTGGAGATATCCTATCCGCTGGAGGGGACGGTCATCCAGGTCCTGGAGGCGGTTACGACCGTTACCATCAAGTTTGAAGCTACGGACGACATTGAGCTGGCCGAAGTGGTGATTGATTTTGACGGTGCGCAGATCGCTTCCTTCAAGGATTTCCTCGACTATCGCCGGTACGTAGGCGAATATCCCTACGATCAGGTGGCTGATGGTACGCATACCATCACCGTTACGGGAACGGACACCAATGGCAAATCCGGTTCGGCTTCCGTCACCTTTACCAAAGAACCGGCCTACACGCCGGTCTATGCCGGTGAGGTCCTCTATATGCCATTCGACGGTGATTTCATCGACCTGGTGAATATCCGCCAGCCGACGGTTGTCGGCTCACCCGGTTTTGCGGGCGAAAGTGTGGTCGGCCTCGATGCTTACAAAGGGGCTGAGGGGGCTTACTTGACCGTCCCCACGGACGGAATGCTGGGCACAGAGATCAGCGCCGTGTTCTGGATGAAGGTCAATGCAACCCCTGACCGGGCCGGCATATTGGTCATCGGCCCTCCCGATGCGGCCAATCCGGACGCACCCAACAACCGGACCAGCGGTTTCCGCTTTTTCCGTGAGAATGCCGGCGGCGAGCAGCGCTTCAAGCTGAATATAGGCACCGGCGCCGGAGAATCCTGGTTTGACGGCGGGGATGCTGCTGATGTCATTCCCGATACCGACGATTGGCACCACTTCGCCTTTACCATTTCCGCAGATTATGCGGCGGTTTACATCGATGGGCAGGTTGTAAAGGATGGCGCTTTCGATGGCGTTGACTGGACTGGCTGCGATATCCTTTCCATCATGTCGGGCGCCCCTCGCTTTACGGGTTGGAGCCACCTCTCGGATCAGAGCTACATGGATGAATTGCGCATCTTCAACCGCGCATTGTCTCAGTCTGAGATCCAGGAGATCATCGTTACGGAATCGGGCGGCAGCATCGGATATACTCCGAAGTACGACGGTGAAACTTTCTATCTCGGTTTCGATAACGGCGAATTCCAGGAAATGGTGAGCGGACAGATGATGACGGTGGTAGGCTCCCCCGGTTTTGCCGGTGAAGGGAAAGTAGGGGGCAACGCCTATGCCGGGGCTACCGATTCTTACCTTACTTTTCCGTTGGATGGGCTGGCCGGTAATGAGTTCAGCGCCGCGTTCTGGATGAAGATCAATGCTATGCCCGACCGCGCCGGCATCCTGGTTGTCGGCCCGCCGGACCCCGATAACCCCGGGGCAGAAAATGTTCGTACCAGCGGCTTCCGATTCTTCCGCGAGAATGCCGGCGGCCTGCAGCGCTTTAAACTCAACGCCGGAAACGGTACTGCTGACAGCTGGTTTGACGGTGGAACTAATGCCGATGTGGAACCCGACACCGGTGAATGGGACCACTTCGCGTTCACCATTTCCGGCAGCGAGTGCGTAGTTTATATCAATGGAGAAGTCGCCGCCCAGGGTGCTTTCGACGGCATCGACTGGACGGACTGCGACATGATCTCCATCATGTCCGGTGCTCCCCATTTTACTGGCTGGAGCCACTTCTCAGACCTCAGCTACATGGATGAACTCCGCCTGTTCAATAAGGCTTTGACTCAGGAGGAAGTCAACCAGATCATTGCTGACGAGATGTAATATCCTTTTGAATGCCGGGAACCGCAACTGACGGTCCCGGCATTTCAATTTTTAATTTATTCTATGATCCAATTTTCACTTTCCGGAAAGGCCACCATCTTTTTTTCTTTCCTTTGCCTGTTGCTGATCTTCTCTTGTGGTGAAGGTGGCGATGGAGTTATCACTCCTGAAGATAAGCTGGAATTGAGCTTTGCCCGCCTGGGCAGCCAGTCCATTCTGAATGGTAATGCGGTGGAAGGGGAAGGCGCGATCTATCTCGGCTTCTCCGCGCCGGTGGAAATAACTTCTTCTGACCTTTTTCAAATAAGCACCGGCGGACAAGTGCTGGATGATACTGAGTCCTGGAATGCTCAGGGCAATCAGGTGTCCATCACCCTCAATCATGTCTGGGCCGAGGGTGGGGAGTACACCCTCAAAGCCAGTGGCCGGCTGAACAGCCCAGAGGCTTCCGCCCTGGATGAGCTGATGCTTACTTTCAGCATCCTCACACGGCCGCTCAGGGTTACCCGCATTCAGGTGGACACCATTGTTTTTACTTTGGATGCTGATGCGCTCAATACCGACATCAGCGTCAGCCGGCCTATGGAGATCGCCTTTTCTCATCCGCTGGGCATCAGTGCCCAAAACCTTAAAGAAAATATCTCGATTGAAGGCCGTGACAAGGTGGATTTCAATATCACGGCACTCAGCGATACCCTTTTCCAACTCCAGTTCACTGAGGAGCTCAAAGACTTTACTACCCATGAAATGGTTATCGGCTCCGGGCTGGGCGTTGCTGCCGGCCGCGATTTTGACCAACTGGAGCTGACTTTTTTTACCGGCCTTTCGGCAACTACCGATTTTCCGATCGTGCCGGATGATGAACTGTTAACCATTGTCCAGGAACGGACTTTCCGTTATTTCTGGGACTTTGGCCACCCCGATTGCGGCATGGCCCGCGAGCGCAATACCAGTGGCAACACCGTTACCAGCGGGGGCAGTGGGTTTGGCCTGATGGCGATGGTGGTTGCCGTCGAACGCGGTTTCATTACAATGCAGGAGGCATTGAGCCGCTGGGAGAAAGTTATCGGCTTTCTGGAAACGGCCGATCGTTTTCACGGAGCCTGGCCGCACTGGATCAACGGGCAGACAGGTAATGTCATTCCCTTCAGCGCTGCCGATAATGGCGGCGACCTGGTGGAAACGGCTTTCCTGGTGCAGGGCCTGCTCACCGTGCGGCAGTATCTGTTACAGGAGGCTCCTCAGGAAACCGGGCTGATCGGCCGGATTACCGCACTTTGGGAAGGAGTGGAGTGGAACTGGTACACCAAAGGGCAGAACGAGGCTTTGTACTGGCACTGGTCGCCCGATAATGAATTCCAGATCAACCTGAAGATCAGGGGGCATAACGAGACCCAGATCGTTTATATTCTGGCGGCTTCTTCGCCTACCCACCCCATTGCGCCCGAAATCTATAATTCCGGCTATGCCCGCTCCGGAGGGATGGCCAACGGCCAGTCTTATTACGGTATTACCCTTCCGCTGGGATCAGATTATGGCGGCCCGCTTTTTTTCGCCCATTATTCCTATCTGGGGCTAGATCCGCGCAACTTAGAGGATCAATACGCCAATTACTGGACACAGAATGTCAACCATTCCCTGATCAACTATCAATATTGTGTTCAGAACCCGAAGCGATACTACGGGTATTCTGGTCAATCCTGGGGGTTGACCGCCAGCGACAGCTACATCGGCTATACGGCGCATAGCCCCACCAATGACCGCGGTGTTATCACGCCCACGGCCGCCGTATCGTCTATTCCTTACACTCCGGAGGAAAGCCTGGCGGCTATCCGCCATTTTTACTACGATATCGGCGACCGGCTCTGGGGGGAATATGGCTTTTATGATTCTTTTCATCCTACCAACAACTGGGAGGCCGATTCCTTCCTGGCGATCGATCAGGGCCCGATGATCTGCATGATAGAAAATTACCGGACAGCTTTGCTTTGGAACCTGTTCATGACGGCGCCGGAGGTACATCAGGGGTTGGATGCGCTGGGATTTTCCTACTAGTTGTATAGATGGAAGGCCCTTTAAAAGTGCCTTCCATCTATAAAAATCAATAATCACGATGACTCGAATCGCCTACCTGCTGCCATTATTCACTTTTTTTACTATCTGCTCTGTACTGGTGGCCCAATCCCCCGCCGCGCTAAGTAATGAAGAACTCCTCGACGGTGTTCAGCAGCAAACTTTCAATTACTTCTGGGAGGGCGGAGAACCCGTTTCCGGCGCTGCCCGGGAGCGCATTCACGAAGATGGTATTTACCCTCATGATGATGCCGATGTAGTTACCTCCGGAGGTACGGGTTTTGGCATTATGGCCACGATCGCAGCCATTGACCGCGGGTTCATCACGCGCAAAGAAGGCCGTAAACGCCTCCGGCATCTTGCCGAATGGCTCCGAAAGGCCGACCGTTTTCATGGGGCCTGGCCACATTGGATGTATCCTTCCGGCAAAGTAAAACCCTTCAGCCGATACGACGACGGAGGCGACCTGGTGGAAACGGCCT
This sequence comes from Lewinellaceae bacterium, assembly GCA_020636315.1. Taxonomy (GTDB): domain Bacteria; phylum Bacteroidota; class Bacteroidia; order Chitinophagales; family Saprospiraceae; genus JACJXW01. The sequence goes on along the minus strand of JACJYA010000016.1, from coordinate 9,018 downwards.
TTTTGGTGGAAGGGCTTATCGTGGCCCGTCAGTATTTTCGCAACGGGAACCGGAAAGAACGCAAACTGGCGGCTCTGCTGGACCAGCTTTGGAAGGAGGTGGACTGGACGTGGTACACTCGGGGAGAGAATGTCCTGTACTGGCACTGGTCGCCTGAACACGAGTGGCGGATGAACTTTCCGGTTAAGGGCTATAATGAGTGTACTATCCTGTATATGCTGGCTGCTTCTTCTCCTACTCATCCGGTTGGCCCTGTCTGTTTTCACGAAGGTTATATGCGGAATGGCGATATTGTGTCAGGGGAGAGCGCTTATGGCTACGATGTTGTGCTCGACCACAATGGAAGAGGAGCCATTCCCGTCGGGCCATTGTTCTGGGCTCATTATTCCTTCATGGGGCTGGATCCACGGGGGCTTCACGATTCTTACGCGGATTACTGGCTTCTGAACCGGAACCACGCTCTGATCCATCATGCTTATTGTACCAAAAACCCCCGTGGCTATGCGGGTTATTCAGAGAAATGCTGGGGCCTTACGGCCAGCTATTCCATAGCCGGTTACGATGCCCATGCTCCTTCCAATGACCTGGGGGTGATCTCTCCCACGGCCGCACTCTCTTCGTTTCCCTATACGCCGGAGGAAAGCATGTTATTCCTCCGGCACATGTATGAGGATCATTCTGAATACATCGGCAAATATGGCCCTTATGATGCCTTCAGTGTTCAATCGGACTGGCATTTGCCGCGATATCTCGCTATCGATCAGTTGCCCATTCCGGTGATGATCGAAAATTACCGGTCCGGATTGATCTGGGACCTCTTCATGTCAGCGGAGGAAATTCAGGAAGGCCTGCAGAAACTGGATATCAAACGACAATAAAACCAACATAATGATCCGCACTTTCAACATTTCACTCGCTGTGCTCCTGTTCAGCCATCTGGCCTGGAGCCAGATGGAAACCGGGAAATACCTTTATGCACAACATCAATACAATGGAGACACGCTCAATTACCGCGTTCTCTATCCTTCTGATTTTGATGAGAGCCGGCGCTATCCGCTCGTCCTTTTCCTGCATGGAAGGGGGGAAAGCGGTAGTGACAACGAGACACAATTGGTCCATGGCGGCAAATTGTTTCTGGAGTCTATAGATAAATATCCTGCGGTTATCCTCTTTCCGCAATGTCCGAAAACGGATTATTGGGCCAATATTGAACGGATACAAAAAGACGATGGCTCTCTCCAGTTCAATTTTCCGGATAACCGGCCTCCGAATCCCTCTCTTGCCGCGGTGATGGACCTGGTTAGCCAGGAACTGGCCAAACCATACATCGACGAGAACCGGTTTTACGTCACCGGCCTGTCTATGGGGGGAATGGGCACGTGGGAACTCTTGTGGCGCATGCCTGAAAAGATCGCTGCCGCTGCTCCGATCTGCGGTGGCGGAACTCCGGAGAGGGCCTCCGCCATGGCGGATGTTCCCATCTGGGCCTTTCACGGGATGAAGGATGACGTTGTTCAGCCGCGCAATTCCATCCGCATGCTGAAAGCCATTCAGCGGGAGGGCGGGCCCGCCAAGATCACTCTGTTCCCCGGCGCCAACCACAATTCCTGGGACCCGGCCTTCGCGGAGCCGGAGTATCTGCCCTGGATGTTTTCCAAATACAGGGGGGAATCCTACTCCCTCTTTGTTGACTCGCTGATGTCGGAGATGACCCTGGAAGAAAAGATCGGCCAGCTCAACCTCGTTACCCAGGGGGGCGCCGTTACCGGCTCGGTAATAAGTAAGGATGTCGAACAGAAGATCAGGGACGGCAATGTAGGGGGGATCTTTGGTTCCCGGAGCGCCTCCAAGATGCGCAAGATCCAGGAAATCGCGGTCAACGAAAGCCGGCGCGGCATCCCGTTGCTAACTGGTATGGACGTCATTCACGGGCACCAGACCATTTTCCCTATCCCGCTGGGCATGTCCTGTACCTGGGATCCTGAACTGATCGGGGAAACCGCCCGTACAGCGGCCCGGGAGGCAACCGCCGATGGCATCATGTGGAACTTCTCGCCGATGGTCGATATATGCCGTGATCCGCGCTGGGGCCGCATTGCTGAAAGCAGCGGGGAAGACCCTTTCCTCGGATCCAGGATCGCTGCTGCTATGGTGCGGGGATACCAGCAGGATGACCTGGCTGACCCCACCACCATGCTGGCCTGCGTCAAACACTTTGCTGCTTACGGGGCTCCGGAAGGCGGGCGCGATTACGCCACGGTGGATATGAGCCGGGTGCGCCTGCACAACGAATATCTTCCGCCGTATAAAGCCGCCGTCGATGCCGGCGTGGGTTCGGTAATGACAGCCTTCAACGTAGTTGATTATGTACCGGCCAGCGCTAACGAATACCTCTTCCAAACCGTCCTGCGCGACAAATGGGGATTCGATGGATTCGTCGTCACAGACTATACTGCCGTTGAAGAATTGGCCGATCACGGCCTGGGAAACCTGCAGGAGGTATCGGCTTTGGCCCTGAAGGCGGGCATCGACATGGATATGGTGAGTGAAGGCCTTGTAGGCACGCTGAAAAAATCCCTGGAGGAGGGCAAGGTCACTGAAGCTATGATCGACCACGCCTGCCAGCGCATCCTGATAGCAAAGGAACGCCTGGGATTGTTTGAAGACCCTTACCGCTATTTCGATGAATCGAGGGCGCCCAAAGAGATCCTTTCTGAGAAAAATCGCGCCTTTTCAAGAGAGGTGGCCGGCAAATCTGCTGTTCTGCTAAAGAATGAAGGCAATGTATTGCCGTTGAGTAAATCCGCAAAGATCGCCCTCATCGGCCCGCTGGCGGATAGCCGGCGCAATATGATGGGCACCTGGAGCGTGTCGGGTGACCATTCCAAGTCGGTAACCGTACGGGAAGGCCTGGAAGCTTTGCTTGGCAAGGAAGGCAGCATCCGTTATGCGAAGGGCGCCAACATTTCCGACGACCCGGAATTTGCCCGGCGCGTCAATACCTTTGGCGAGGAGATCGTTATCGATAAGCGTTCGCCCGAAGAGATGATCGCCGAAGCGGTGGAGATCGCCCGGTCGTCCGACGTGATCGCAGCCGTCATGGGCGAAGCGGCGGATATGAGCGGAGAGTCGTCGAGTATGGCCCATATCGGGTTGCAACCTTCACAGGTGCGCCTGTTGAAGGCCCTCAAAGAAACGGGTAAGCCCATCGTCCTCGTCCTGTTCAACGGCCGGCCGATGACGCTCCCCTGGGAAGATGAAAATATGGATGCAATACTGGAGGTCTGGCATCCCGGCATCGAGGCCGGATATGCCGTGGCCGACCTGCTTTTCGGAGACGTCAACCCGTCCGGTAAACTTACGGCCTCCTTCCCGGTGGCTGTCGGGCAGATTCCGGTCTATCACAGCATGCTGAATACCGGCCGGCCCTACAATGGAGAAGAAAACCGAAAATTTTTGTCCAATTACCTGGATATTCCGAACGAGCCGCTGTATCCGTTCGGGTACGGCCTGAGCTACACACAATTTGAGTACGGCAAACCGGCCCTTTCACATACCGAAATGACAAAAGGGGGCAAAGTCACCCTTAGCGTTACGGTGAAAAACACGGGCAAACGCGCCGGCAGTGAGATCGTACAACTGTACATCCGCGATGTGGTGGGCAGCATCAGTCGGCCGGTGAAGGAGCTGAAAGGCTTTAAAAAGATAATGCTGGAACCCGGCGAGGAGAAGATGGTTCGGTTCCCTATTGACGAGTCTTTGCTTCAATTCTGCAACAGCGAACTGGAGTGGGTGGTGGAGCCTGGCGAGTTCCGGGCCTTTGTGGGGCCGAACTCGCGGGATGTGCAGGGGCTGTCGTTTGAGTATAAGTAATCGGATGAAAGAGGCCCAAATTTAAGTGGCAATGGGAAATTGCCACTTAAAGAAGGCCTTCAAGCGCTAATTTATTCCATTTCATTCCCTGCCGGCCTGTGGCACAGCAGCCAGGCATCAGTCGCTTCGCTCGTGTTCCATTAGCGCTTGAATTACCATGCACAATATTCCATTCAATCACTGCCGGTTTAATTCTCTTATGATGAAATCCTGTAAACTTTTAATATCTCTCCTTACCCTGGCCATCGTTCTGATGGGCATGTCCGCCTGCACAGAGACGGGGCATGAGGCTGAAGATATTTCGGCCGGATCCACTTCCACGGGAGAACGGAATTACAAAACCTACTGCAATCCGATCGACATCGACTATTCCTATATGTCGCACTACAGGGCGCGCAACAACGTATCCTACCGCTCGGGAGCTGACCCGGCGGTGGTCAATTTCAAGGGCAGGTTCTACCTTTTCGTAACCAGGTCTCATGGTTATTGGGCTTCGGACGATATGAGCAACTGGAAATTTATCCGCCCGCAGAGCTGGTATTTCAACGGGTGCAATGCTCCTGCCGCCGCCGTTAAAGACGGCAAAATTATTGTGCTGGGTGACCCGTCTGGCCGGGGAGCGGTCATTGAAACGGAAAACCCCGAGCTGGGAGACTGGAAAACCAATTTTGCGGTGATCAACGTTCCCGGAGGCGTGCAGGACCCCGACCTCTTTGTTGACGATGACGGCAGGGTCTATTTGTACGAAGAATCGTCAAATAAATTTCCCATACATGGCATCGAACTGGATGCTGATAATTATTATGTCCCCATTGGCGAGCAGGCGGACTTATTCAACCTTGACCCCGAAAAACACGGCTGGGAACGTTTTGGCCAGGATCACAGGTCGGATCTGGAGCCCTACATTGAAGGCCCCTGGATGGTGAAGCACGGGGATACTTACTACCTTGAATATGGCGCTCCCGGCACGCAGTGGAACGTATATGCGGATGGGGTATATACTGGTAAATCTCCCCTGGGGCCGTTTGAGTATGCACCTTATAACCCCATCTCCTATAAACCGGGTGGTTTTCTCAAAGGGTCGGGCCACGGCAGTACCGTGCGGGACAACCAGGGCAATTACTGGCACTTTGCCACTATGGCGATTTCCGTCAATTATAAATTTGAGCGCCGCATCGGTATGTATCCGGCCGGTTTTGAAGACAACGGCCAGATGTACGTAAATACCGCTTATGGCGATTATCCCCACTATCTGCCCGGCACGGAGGTGGACAACCACAAGAACCGCTTTACCGGCTGGATGCTGCTTTCCTACCGGAAGCCCGTGGAAACCAATTCCCCTCTCGTAGAGTCGGATGTGAACGTGGTGGATGAAAGCGACAGCGGTTACATGCTGGGACAGATCACCGATTTTGATATTGAAAAGATCAACGACGAGGAGATCCGTTCCTACTGGGTGTCCGTAGCCAATGATGATTCCATTTACGTCACCATCGACCTGGAAGAAGTGATGGATGTCAGGGCCGTGCAGCTCAATTTTCAGGATTTCAAAAGCGAGATATTCGGCCGGCCGGACACTTTGCATCAACAGTTTGTGCTGAAAGCCTCAGAGGATGGTAAAACCTGGGAAACCATTGCCGATTACTCCAGAAACCAGCGCGACATGCCCCATGGCTACATCGAGCTGGCCGAGCCGGCGGAGGCCCGCTACATTCGCTACGAGCATGTTTACTGCACCAACAAGTACCTGGCTATTTCAGAGCTCCGGGTATTTGGCAACGGTAAAGGTGATCCGCCCGTCCGCCCGTCTGGCTTTACCGTTCAACGCCCGGCTGACCGCCGAAATGCCGATCTTTCCTGGAATGCTGACCCTGCGGCTACCGGCTACGTCATTTACTGGGGCATTGATAAGGCTCACCTCAACCTGTCGGCGCAGATGTATGATCGGGCTTCCTATGAACTTCGTGCCCTCAACACCGATCAGGGCTATTACTATCAGGTGGAGGCTTTTAATGAGAACGGTATATCAGAACGCAGCGAAATACTTTATACGGAATGATACGGCCCTTATGGTATGTAGCGATTTTTTTTCTGATGGTGGTTGCCTGCGGGCAGCCGCCCGCCTCAGTGCACCACCCTGATTATTCCAGCCTGGAACTGGGCGAACGGCCGAATATAGTATGGATCGTAGCCGAAGACCTTAGCCCTCTCATTCCGCCTTATGGCGACTCAACTGTTGCTACGCCCAATATCAGCCGGCTGGCGGAAGAAGGGGTGTTATATACTCATTTCTTCTCGCCTTCCGGAGTTTGTGCGCCCAGCCGGGCCGCCATTGCCACCGGTATGTATCCGACGCGTATCGGCGCACAGCACATGCGCACCGGCCCCTGGTTCCGGTTTACGGTCAAGGACAAGGCCATCGCCAACTATCCTCGTAAGGCTTATGAAGCGATGCCGCCGGCCGGCACGCACATGATGAGTTCCTACCTGCGCCGCGCCGGCTATTTTTGCACCAACAACCCCAAAGAAGATTACCAATTCCGTTGCGAACTGGGAGCCTGGGATGAAAGCAATTTTGAAGCGCACTGGAAACACCGCCCCGATAAAAACCAGCCTTTCTTTGCCATTTTCAACCTCGATGACACCCATGAGTCGATGATCTGGCGGCGTGCGAAGGATTCATTACTGGTTGATTCGCTGCTGGAAGTGCCCATACCGCCTTATTTGCCGACTACAGAGGTAGCCAAACGCGATATACGCCGCCTCTATTCCCTGATCGTGGAGATGGACCGGCGCGTTGGCAATATCCTGGATGAACTGGAAGCGGCCGGTGAGCTGGAGAACACCATCGTTTTCTGGTACACTGACCACGGCGGCCCTTTGCCCCGCCAAAAGCGGACGATCTACGATTCGGGTATTCACGTGCCCATGATCATTCGTTTCCCGAACCGGCAACTGGCCGGCAAGGTTGACAGCCAACTGCTGAGTTTTATTGACCTCAAGCCTACAGTCCTGTCCCTGGTGGGCATTGAACCGCCTTCGTATGTGGATGGCAAAGCCTGGATGGGGAAATATGCTGATACGGAGGAACGCCAATATGTCTTTGCCGCCGCTGACCGTTTCGACAACCAAACTGATAAGATCCGGGCAGTCCGCGGGCGGCGTTTCAAACTGGTGCGGTATTATAACCTGAATCAACCCTACTATCTTCCGGTAAAATACCGGGAGACCATGCCGATTATGCAGGAATTGCTGCGGCTCCATGAAAAAGACAGCCTCGATGAATACCAGGCTCAGTGGTTTCGCCCGCAAAAGGACAGCCTGGAGCTTTTTGACCTGCAGGATGACCCTCACGAATTACATAATATTATAGATGATCCCCGATATGCCGCTACAGTGGCCGAATTGCGGAACGCACTCGACAAGTGGATTGCCGAGACGGGAGATAAAGGCCAGTGGCCAGAGGAGGAATATCTGGAAAAGATCTGGCCCGGGGGGCAACAACCTGTGACCGAGGCCCCAACAATTCAGGTGGATTCGGGAAAAATTTCCCTGAGCTGCCCTACTGAAGGAGCTCAGATCGCCTACCAGTGGGCGGAAAGCAAAGAAGGCTTAAGCCCGGCCTGGAATATCTATGGGTCACCGATAGAACCTCAAAACGGTAAAACTTTATTTGTTCAGGCGCATCGCATCGGCTATCGGCCAAGTAGCATCGTTTCCTATTAAATGCGGCGGTTTTCATCGCTGCTTTTTTCTCACCGTGCCTCGAATTTTATCTGAAAAGTTTGAATTCTGTTCAGCAATAACGATCTTTTGCGGAGGTAATACAAGGCTTGTATTCGGAGCCTTCTCCATTCAAAACCAAAAGCATCGAGAACATGGCTGAATATCTGAATATGGATACACTTCGCTTTCAACTGGAGCAGGTGCACCAATTGGAAAGCCTTTTTCAGTACCCCCGTTTTCAGGAATACGACCTGGACGCCATCAACATCTTCCTGGATGCAGTCAAGGATTTTGCCGACCAGGAACTGTACCCGGTTTTCCGGGAAATGGATGAAAAGCCGGCTTATTTCAAGGACGGAAAGATCATCGTACATCCCGCCGTTGGTAAAGTGATGGAGAAGACTGGGGAAATGGGGGTCATTGCCGCCACTTTTGACCACGAGTACGGCGGGCTTCAGATGCCGGGCACGGCTCTCCTGGCTGCTTATTTTATCATGGAAGCAGCCAACAACCACGTCCCCGGCTATTGCGGCCTGACGGATGGAGCAGCGAAACTGATCACCACCTTTGGCAGCCCCCAACTCAAGGAAACTTACGTGCCCAATATGCTGGCCGGCAGATGGGCGGGCACCATGTGCCTGACGGAGCCTCAGGCCGGAAGCTCCCTTTCGGATATAACAACGACTGCCTACCCAACGGATGAAGGCTTCTACAAAGTCAAAGGGCAGAAGATATTCATTTCCGGTGGAGACCACGAATACAATGAGAATTTCATTCACCTGCTGCTTGCGCGTATAGAGGGCGCGCCTGCCGGCACCAGGGGGATCTCCCTCTTTGTTGTGCCCAAAAAACGGATCGCCGAGGATGGCAGCTTAATCCCGAATGACGTGACAACTGCCGGCGACTTTCAGAAGCTGGGGCAACGGGGGTACTGCACCACTCATCTTGTTTTCGGCGAGGACAACGATTGTCGGGCCTGGCTGCTCGGAGAACCGCACCAGGGCTTGAAATACATGTTTCAGATGATGAACGATGCCCGCATCTCGGTGGGCAGAGGGGGCTTGTCGATCGCTTCGGCCGCCTATCACGCCTCCCTGCAATATGCCAATGAACGGCCCCAGGGCCGCCGGGTAATGGACAGCGGGAAAAAAGACCCTAACCAGGAACCGGTGCTCATCATCGAGCACGCCGATGTGCGCCGCATGCTGCTGTTGCAGAAGGTGATCTACGAAGGATCGATGAGCCTCTTGTTGCTGGCCTCCAAATACCATGACCTGACTCAGGTGACGGAAGGAGAGGAAAAGAAAAAGAACGAATTGCTTCTGGAACTGCTGACGCCTATTGCCAAAGCCTATCCTACCGAAAAGGGAAGGGAAGCTGTCGATAATGGCCTGCAGGTGCTGGGAGGCTACGGCTTTT
>JACJYA010000015.1 GCA_020636315.1 Lewinellaceae bacterium | reverse complement strand
TGGAGTGACGTACCGGGAGGACCGTGCCATGGTGGAAAAAGCTTTTGATGAGTTGGTGGAAAATGGAAGTTATCCGGCGGAGTTGTGGAGCTGAGCGCTATTTCTCCACCACAAAATCCACGGCCATCCTGCCTTCTTCGATCTGGCCCACCTTGTCATAAACAGGTCCTGAATCCATAGGCATGTATCCTGAATACAGCCCGCAGGCAAACTCGAATTCGATCTGATACCCAACTGCTTCTCCCAAATCAATTCGCTCCAACTTCGTGCAGGCCAGGTATCCGTTCTGGCTTGGGCTGGTGCTTGAGAAACGGAAGGCCTCAGCAGCATAAGTTTTTCCATCTATTCTTGGAGGTTTTTTTTCCGGACAACAGGCAACGCACCAATAAATAATGGCAAACCCGTCCTCCAGCGAAGTATCAAGAGTATTATCCCACCTGGGCTTTCGGTTCAGTTTGAGTTCACCCTCCTTAATGTATTTGTCGATAAATTCGATGATGGAAAGGTTCTCTTTTTTTTGTAAAGCAATATAAATTTGGTCGGATTCCGGCAAAGGAAGGCTGCCGGTTCCCTGTCCTGGAGATAGGGGAGGCGGAGGCTGTGTAAAACCGATAGATAGTAAATATTGTCGGGTAGTATCACTACCGGGGTTGAGAACCGGGCCGGAAGTGACAAAACTCAAATCTATTCTGTTGACTTGTTCATACCCGTTTTGACCGTCGTTGATGAGAATGTGGTAGCCATTCAGGCTGAATTCAACATGCTCGTCCTTTGGCACATCCGGGTTGCTTTCAACGGAAGACCTTATGCATGCATTTAACGATTCGATATGACTGGGAAGTGCTTCTTTTTCCAGTCTGCAGGCTGATACGAGGAGTATGGCTGGTATCAATAAGAAAGAAGTTTTCATGGCTTATATGATTAAAATGATGAATGGCCCTAAGCCACGTTGATTGTTTTTCTCTTTACGTACAAGGTAGAAAATCTGTAGTGTTGCTCAAGGTTGGATCTGTGCTGTCGTTTGGAGCCCTGTTTGCGTTAGTTGACAAACAATTTGCAAAAAAAATAAATAAAAAGGCAAGAGAATTTTATATTTTCTAATTTTCGGCCAGGCATTTTGAGAGGCAGAAATCCTGGTGAGCGCGGCTGTAGCTCACAAAAAAGAAAACGCCATCCTCCGGGGGAGCCTGAGGATGGCGTTTTCTATATTACCCTGATGGCCGATATCAGTTGTTCTACAATTCAAACTTGATGCCCTGCGCCAGCGGCACCTCCTCACTGTAATTGATCGTGTTCGTCTGCCGGCGCATGTAGGCCTTCCAGGCGTCGGAGCCGCTTTCGCGGCCGCCGCCGGTCTCCTTTTCTCCGCCGAAGGCGCCGCCGATCTCGGCCCCGCTTGTGCCGATGTTGACATTGGCGATGCCGCAGTCGGAGCCGGCGCAGGAGAGGAAGCGCTCAGCCTCCCGCAGGTTGTTGGTCATGATGGCGGAGGAGAGGCCCTGGGGCACCTCATTGTGGTAAGCTATGGCTTCGTCCAGGCCCTTGTATTTGATCAGATAAAGGATGGGGGCAAAAGTCTCGTGGTGGACGATCTTGTAGTCGTGCTCTACTTCGGCAATACAGGGTTTGACGTAGCAGCCGCTTTCGTAACCCTTACCCTCCAGCACGCCTCCTTCCACGGCAAATTTACCGCCTTCTTCTTTGACCTTTTCGATGGCGCCGAGGTAGTTCTTCACAGCGTCGTGGTCGATGAGCGGCCCGACGTGGTTCTTTTCATCCAGCGGGTTGCCGATGCGCAGCTGGCCATAAGCTTTGGCGAGTTTGTCGCGCACTTCATTATAGATGCTCTCGTGGATGATGAGGCGGCGGGTGCTGGTGCAACGCTGGCCGGCCGTGCCGACGGCGCCGAAGAGAGAGCCCGTCAGCACCAGGTCGAGGTCGGCGCTGGGGGTGACGATGATGGCGTTGTTGCCACCCAGCTCCAGCAGGGCTTTGCCGAGGCGGGCGGCGACGGCCTGGCCGACGATCTTGCCCATGCGGATGCTGCCGGTGGCGGATACCAGCGCCACGCGCGGGTCGTGGGTCATGTATTCTCCCACCTTGTAATTGCCGTTTACGATACAGGCAACTCCTTCCGGAACGTCATTGGCTTTCAGCACATCCTGGAAGATATTCTGGCAGGCCACGGAGCAGAGCGGGGCCTTTTCCGAAGCTTTCCAAACCGTGACATCGCCGCACACCAGGGCGATCATGGAGTTCCAGGACCAGACTGCCACCGGGAAGTTGAAAGCGGAAATGATGCCGACGATGCCCAGCGGATGCCATTGCTCGTACATGCGGTGGTTGGGCCGTTCGGAGTGCATGGTCAGGCCGTACAGCTGGCGCGAAAGGCCTACGGCAAAGTCGCAGATATCGATCATTTCCTGGACCTCGCCCCAGCCTTCCTGCAGGCTTTTGCCCATCTCGTAGGAGACGAGGCGGCCCAGGGCGTCCTTGTGTTTGCGCAGCTCGTTGCCATACTGGCGGACGATCTCCCCGCGCTTCGGGGCAGGGATCTGCCGCCATGCTTTGAAAGCTTCCTGCGCTTTGGTGATCACGTGATCGTATTCCTGCTCCGTCGTTTCGCTGACGCTGCCGATCAACGCTCCATCGACGGGAGAAACGGATTTGATGTATTTTCCGGAATCGCTGGATTCCTGGCCGGTGCTGGTGCCGGGGTTGTATTCTTTGAGGCCTAATGTTTTGAGAAAGGTAGTATCCATTTCTTGTAATTTGGTTTTAATTGTTTTCGATGATCTTTTCCGGATGCCTGCCGGGATGGGAAAACCGGGCATCCGGAAAAGATCATCGTCGGTTGCTTAATCGGGTGCAAAATTAGGAAAAAGGAGGGAAGGGACGAAGTTTGAATGGGTTATCGGATACCGTTATCAGTATCGCATCTGATAAGGGTATCCGACAACCAACAACGATCAACGATCAGCCAACAACTCAACTCAGCAACTCCCGCACGATGCCTGACATCGTCTTGCCATCTGCTTTGCCGGCGAGTTTTTTCTGAGCGGCGCCCATCACCTTGCCCATATCCTTCATGGAATCAGCGCCCACTTCATCGACGATCTTTTTGATCTCGGCCCGCAGCTCGTCTGTGCTGAGCTGTTTGGGCAGGTAGCGTTCGATGACCTCGATCTCTTCGCGCTCGGTCTGGGCGAGGTCCTCCCGGCCTTGTTTTTCGTAGATATCCAGAGAATCTTTGCGTTGTTTAACCAGCTTTTGGAGGATCTTCATTTCCATATCCTCGTTGAGTTCGTGTTTGGCGCCGCTGGTCTTTTCCAGCAGGATGGCGGCTTTGACGGCGCGGATGCCGCGCAGGGCGGCCTGGTCTTTGGCTTTCATGGCCTCTTTGAGGTCTTGGGTAATGCGTTCTTCAAGGCTCATAACTACATTTTTAAATATCCGATAATAATGCAAGCCCATTCGGCGGCGAATAGTTCACTCACCGGGCATTCTTTCTGCGATCCAGTTGGTCAGTTTTACGTAATCGGCCACACTGAGGCTTTCGGGGCGCTGCACAAAGAAAGGAGACTCGAGCAGGCTGTCGCCCTTGATGAAGGTTTTCATGGTGTTGCGCAGCATCTTCCGGCGTTGGCTGAAAGCCTGTTTGACCACCCGCCGGAACAGCTTTTCATCACATCCCAGTTCCAGGTTTTCCTTTCGGGCCATGCGAATGACTGCTGACTGGACCTTTGGAGGGGGAGAGAAGTTTTCTTTATCCACGGTGAAGAGGTATTCTCCGCTGTAATAAGCCTGCAGCAAAACGCTGATCACCCCGTAGGTTTTACTGCCGGGGCCTGCTACTACCCGCTCGGCAACCTCCTTCTGGAACATGCCCACCATTTCCGGAATATACTGCCGGTATTCGAGCATTTTGAAAAGGATCTGAGAAGAAATATTGTAAGGGAAATTACCGATCAGGCCAAAGGGGTGTTCTTCCGCTAAATCCGATAGGGGCATTTTCAGGAAATCCCCACTGATGACTCTGTCTTTTAATGCCGGGAAATGTTTATGAAGGTAAAGAACCATATCGCGGTCCGCTTCGATGACAAGGAGTTTGAAAGGTTTTCCGAGCAGGAATTGGGTAAGCATCCCTCGTCCCGGCCCAACTTCAATGACTTGTTCATAGGCCTGGTTCGCCAGCAGGAGGCTGTCTGCGATTCGGGCGGCAAGCCCCTCATTATTCAGAAAATGCTGGCCGTAGGATTTCTTGGCTTTCATAGGCAAATGGAATAAAATGGGTCATATAAGCAGTATTTCCGGCCCTCGGAACCCCCGTTCTTAGCCGGGGTATCTCCCCATTTTTCTAACTCGGCGCACTATTTTGTCAAAGAAGGTATTTTCTTTTTATTTTTACGGTCATTTTGCACGAAGGCCAATTAATTGAGTTTAACTTAGTTAACTGTTATGGCCAGTCGGAGGGAGCGGTTCGAAGATAGCGCTCCCGGAGGGAAAATCCCAATAATCTACCGGACAGCCGGGCAAGAATTACCAAGCAATGGAAAAACTTAAAATAGGGATCAGCATTGGAGACATTAACGGCATCGGGTTGGAGGTCATTCTCAAGGCACTGCTCCACGAAAAAATGGCCGAATTGTTCACGCCGGTCATTTATGGCTCCTCCAAAGTGGTCTCCTACCACAAAAATATCATTGAAGATGAAGTGGATTTCAACTCCACCCGTTCGGCCGATAAGGTTTATCATGACCGGATCAATATCGTCAACTGCTGGCAGGAGAATGTAAATATTACACTGGGCAAACCTTCTGAGTTGAGTGGAAAGTATGCGATTCAATCTCTTGAAGCCGCCACCCAGGACCTGAAAACCGGGCTCATTGATGCCCTGGTCACTGCCCCCATCAGTAAGGAGGCTATGCACCTTTCCGGTTTCCCCTTTCCGGGGCATACCGAATATCTTACTAAAGAGCTTGGTCCGGGGCAGAGCCTGATGTTTATGATCAACGAGGGCCTGCGCATCGGCCTGGCTACCAACCATCTTCCCCTGAAAGAAGTGGCCGGCGCTTTGAACAAAGAGCTGATCATGGAAAAACTCCAGCTGATGAACCAGTCCCTGAAGATGGACTTTGGGCTGGAGCGCCCCTCTATTGCCGTTTTAGGGCTCAACCCCCATGCCGGTGACGGTGGTGTGCTGGGAGACGAAGAGGAGCGTTTCATCCGGCCGGCAGTAGTTGAACTCAAGAAAAAGGGTATGCTGGTTATGGGCCCCTTTTCCGCCGATGGCTTTTTCGGTTCCAGCCAATACAGTAAGTTCGATGCCATTCTGGCTATGTACCACGATCAGGGGCTCATTCCTTTCAAAACGCTTTCCTTCGGCAATGGTGTAAACTATACCGCAGGCCTTAGCTGTATTCGCACCTCTCCGGACCACGGCACGGCTTTCGACCTGGCTGGCAAGAACGAAGCTGACCCCTCATCTTTCCGGAAAGCTTTGTTTTTAGCCATGGATATCGCAAGAAACAGGCGGTTATATGAGGAAATGCACGCCGATGTCGTGAAAAAGAGAGAAAAAGTGGGAGGTACAGAAGAAGACGAGATCCTGAGTGAAGATGAAGATTAGCTTCATTACCTTTCTTTTTTTGTTCCTGGCGGTTTGGTGTCCGGCGCAGCAAACGGTTGTTACCGTGAGTGGGAGGATATTTGACGAGAGCAACGGAGAGACCCTCATTGGTGCTACCGCATTTAACGTTCCGGAAGGGGTGGGCGCCACAACGAATGAATATGGTTTTTACTCCCTGGCAATTGAGGCGGGTGATAGCGTGGAACTCACTTTCAGCTATGTTGGTTACCAGCCACTTGCTTATTCACTGCTTCTGACAAAGGATACCACCCTGAATATCGGTTTATCAACCGGAGTACAGCTGGAAGAGGTAGTCGTTAAGTCCAATTCGTATCAGGAACAGCTCAGTTCAACAGAAATGAGCGTGGAGGCGGTCACTACCCGGGAGGCAAAGCTGATTCCTGTGTTACTGGGGGAAAGCGATATCCTGAAGGCCATTCAGCTGAAACCCGGTATCCCTTCCGGCTCTGAAGGGACTACGGGCATCTTCGTCCGCGGAGGCAGCAATGACCAGAACCTGATCGTCCTCGATGAGGCCGTCGTTTACAACGCCAACCACTTATTCGGTTTTTTCAGCACTTTCAATACGGATGCCGTAAAAGACCTCAAGATCTATAAAGGAGGGTTTCCTCCCCAGTATGGGGGCCGCCTCTCTTCCGTCATCGATGTAAAGCTGAAAGAGGGGAATAACCAGAAGTTTTCCGGAGCCGGAGGTATCGGCCTGATTGCTTCCCGGCTGACCCTGGAGGGGCCGGTTCAAAAGGGAAATTCTTCTTTTATCGTTTCCGGGCGCCGCACTTATGTGGATATTTTTACCCGGGCGGTAAATCGCGCCAAAATGGACGATGAGGAATTTAACCCCATTCCGGATTATTACTTCTACGACCTGAACACCAAGATCAACTACCAACTGGGAGAAAAGGACCGGCTTTTTCTCAGCGGTTACTTCGGCCGGGATGTCTTTGGGGTCAACGGCGATTTTTTCGACTTCGATTTTGACTGGGGAAACGCCACCGGTACTGCCCGGTGGAACCACGTTTTCTCTCCCCGGCTTTTTGCCAATACTACTTTTACTTACTCTGACTATCAGTATAATATTCAGAACAGGGTTACGGGTTTTTCCTTTAAAGTAGGTTCAAATATCCGGGATGCAAACCTGAAGACAGATTTCTACTTCGTACCCAATAACCGGCATGCCATCCGGTTTGGCGCCAATATTACCGGCCATCAGTTCACTGTGGGGCGGCTCAAGGCGGGAAGTGATGACGGGCTGGTCAGTTTTTCCGCCGGGCAGGATTTCGATGCGATGGAATGCGGGCTGTACTTCTCAGATGATATCAGCCTGACGGAAAAGCTGGCGGTCAACGGCGGGTTGCGCCTGAGCGGGTTTGGCAATGACAACACCTTTTACTTTGGCCTGGAGCCGCGCCTGGCGGCCCGGTACAGTTTCAGCGACAAATGGGCAGCCAAGGCCAGTTATGCCAGAATGTATCAATACCTTCACCTGGTTTCCAGTACCGGCGTGGCGTTGCCCACCGACGTCTGGTACCCTTCTTCGGCAAGGGTTAAACCCCAGCAGTCGCATCAGGTGGCGGCTGGCGTTTCCTATATTCTGGCAGATCAATTCCTGATTAACCTGGAAGGATACTATAAAACGATGGACAATCAACTGCAATTTGTCGATGGCGCCCAGTTGTTTGTCAATGATGAGTTGGAGGATGAGTTTGCCGTAGGGGAAGGGGAGGCCTATGGCGCTGAGTTCAGCATCGAAAAAAAACAGGGAAAACTCACCGGCTGGATCGGTTATACCCTCGCCCTGATCCGCCTGAAGAATTTTACGACCCTCAACCCCAGCGGGCGGTTTGCCCAGGAGTCGGAGGGGTTCGGGGCATTTTTCCCGATCTATGACCGGCGGCACGACCTGTCTGTCGTCTTACTTTATGAGATCAGCCGCCGGCTGTCTGCCACCGCTACTTTCGTCTATGGGTCAGGAGACCTGCGCTGGCTCGCTCCCGGGCGATTTTCCATACAGGATATACACGGCGCCAGTTTTGAAACCGTGGTGCCTGACTACCGGGCGCGCAACAATTATCGCCTGCCGCCCTATCACCGCCTGGACTTGGGATTGGTTTTCCGCTTTTTTCCCAGATGGGGAGAGACTGACCTTACCCTTAGTGTGGTTAATGTTTATGACCGGCGCAATACTTTTTTCATCTACCTGGAACCGGAATTTGAAGAAGTGAACAACGGAGGGAGCGTCATTGAAGTGCCCAGAAGGATCGTTGCCAGGCAGGTATCGCTTTTCCCCATTCTTCCTTCTCTGACCTGGAATTTTAAATTTTAAAAGCCATGTTCGTATCCTTGCGCCCGATTTTTCTTCTTGCTGCTTTGATCTTGGCCTGCCTGTCCGCTTGTAACCTGGAGCAGGAAGTCAACATTGACCTACCGGAGTACGACAGCCGCCTGGTAGTGGAGTGCTACCTGGAACCCGGCCAGGCCTTTTCCCTTTTACTGAGCCGGAGCCGCCCCTATTTCGAACCTTTTCCACCGTTAAACCAGGAGTTTTTGAATAATATCCTGGTGGACAGTGCGGAGGTGGCCATCTTTCATGACGGCAAAACTTATTCACTCAGAAATCAGCTGGCCTTCAATCCTTTTACCCGAAAAGTATTTAACTACTACTCTTCTGAGGTTGTGCCGTTCGATACGGCTTCGGCCTTTGAGCTATCGATACAACTGCCAGATGGGCAAGCGCTATTTGCTGCTACCCGGATCTTGCCGGCAGTGGGCATTGACAGCCTGGTGGTTCAATTTGAAGAAACGGATACGCTGGCGCGGGTACTCACCTATTTTACCGATGACCCGGCCCGGAAGAATTACTACCGCCGGATGTTCCACCGGAGCAGCCTCGACAGTGCGGCCGTACAGGATTTTTCGGTTGATGACCGCATTCTGGAAGGCACGGCGGCCTTTGGGACGGGGTACAATTACATCGTTGGAGATACCGTGATCTCAACCTTATTTCATATTGACCAGGCCTACTATGAATTTCTGGAAAGCCTTCAGGATGCTGTGAGCGCCAACGGCAACCCTTTTGCGCAACCCAGCCCGATCATCTCCAATATTGAAGGTACGACAGATGCGATAGGGATCTTTACGGGGATCAGTTATGACCGTAAGGCGATCATATTGCGGCGGTGATTAAAATAAAAAAGCCGAACGGAGGATTCCTCCGTTCGGCTTTTTCCTTCAAAAACAGGTAATGATTAGTTTCCTTTCATCAGGCCACCCAGGTCCGGGTTGGGCTGGAGGACAGTGCGGCGGTTCATCTGGCGGCCTTCGGCAGTGCTGTTGTCACCAGCCGGTTGAGTGTCACCGCGGCCGGCAATCGTCAGTTGCTCGGGGTTGGCGCCCTTGCGGATCAGGTAACGCACCACTTCGTTGGCGCGGGCAACGCTCAGGTCCCAGTTGTCGCGGTAGGCAGCGCCTTCCTTCATCTTCTGCGTGTCAGCATGGCCGACAACCATCAGCTGCAGCTTCGGATTTTCCTTAAGCGTTCCAGCCAGTTTTTCCAGTGCAGCTCTTTCGCTCTTGTCGAGGCGAACGGAACCGCTGGCATACTGCACCTTTTCATCCGTTACGACGTAGAGGCGGCCATCGCGGTCTTCCAGTTTCAGTCCGCTGTCAGCATAAGCACCGAAGATGCCGTTGATCTCTTCTTTAAGAGCGTTGAGCTCTGCTTCGGTCATATTAAGCTTCTCCTGAACCTGGCTCATCTGGCTCTTCATTGAGGAGAGCTCACCTTCCAGGTTGCTGATCTTGCCATTCAGTTCTTCCTTGGTGGAAGCGAGGTCAGCTTCGAGTTGAGCTTTCTCTTCTTCCAGGGTTTTAACTTTGGCCTGAGTTTCAGCAAGGGCCTGGTCTGTACGTTCTTTGGCGGCAAGCAGTTCGTCGTATTTCTTCTTAGAAACACAGGATTGTAAAGAACTGATAGCCAGGGAGAAGATCAGTAATTTTACTATCAGACGCATGTTCGTTTAGTTTGATTAGTGAATTATTAATTGGTCTTAACGTTCAGTTAGCAAGGAATACAATACATCCTTCGAACCTCAAAGGTAAGAAAAAGCTTACAACAATTTACAAATTAGAGATTCGAATGATAGATAAAACGTGAAAATAATAACCGGGGCGTTGTGGTGAAAACGGTAAGTTTACCTGGCATTTCTGCCTTTTCTTTTAGAGAACTCCTGTTTTGTATGATTTGTTTACTGTCCGCAAGGTAATATTTTTCACACATATTACCGAAAATGGTTTTAAAATGATACAATCCTTTTATATTATTGAACGGAATTCAGAAGTGCGCTTCATTGTCCGGAATGACTGGATTCAGGCCGCCGGCGCAAATTGGACTATCACGATAAAAAGATTATTTTTGCAATAGTCCTGCTGTTCTGCATTATTTTATTTCGCCTCCGGGCCATTCCGGGGGGTAACTCCTGAAAGCCGGAGTTGCCTTGCTTAACGCCCGGGCTTGGAAATTTTTAAAAATGGCATTTTTTAATCACTGATCTTCAACTAGATGGAATACGAAATTAAAGAAGAAGGCAGATTTAAATATATTGAATCGGGGGGCGGCGAAGAAAATCTTTTATTACTCCACGGTTTGTTTGGGGCGCTGAGCAATTTTGAAGGCATCATTGAGCATTTTTCTGGCAAATGTAACGTCATCGTTCCGATTCTTCCCATCTTCGACCTGCCTATCAGGAAGGTTTCCGTTACCGGATTAGTTGATTATGTGATCGATTTTGTGGAGTATAAGCAGTACGACAAGGTCAATGTGCTTGGGAATTCTCTGGGGGGGCATATCGCTTTGCTCTATGCGTTGGCGCGGCCGGAAAAGGTGAATTCTATCATTCTGACCGGCAGCTCAGGCCTTTTTGAAAGTGCAATGGGAACGAGCTTCCCCAAGCGAGGTGACTATGATTTCATCAAAAAGAAAACCGAAGCGACCTTCTATGACCCGAAAGTGGCATCCAAAGACCTGGTGGATGAAGTCTTCGATATTGTCAATGACCGCAATAAGGCTATTCGGGTCATCGCCACTGCCAAGTCGGCAGTACGCCACAACCTCGGCGATAAGCTTCACCAGGTAAAGGCCCCTACCCTTTTGGTTTGGGGAAAAGAAGACCAGATCACTCCTGCTTTTGTCGGCGAGAAGTTTCACGAACTGATCGAGAATTCCAGGCTGGTTTTCCTCGACCATTGCGGGCACGCTCCGATGATGGAGCACCCCGGGGTGTTCAATAAACACCTGGAAGCATTTCTGAAAGAACTGGCTGCCAAGGAAGTGAGCTGACCCTGCTACTTCCAAAAAAAGCAATATTGACGCCCGGCCTGCCGCCGGGCGTTTCTTTTTTTGTACTAAAATGAATACACCATTCGTTTGATTGTATTGACAAGGCCTATCTTTGGGGGCCTTAAATTAGAAGTTATGTGTAGAAAGAAATGTTTTTTTGTTCTGGCCATCGCAGCTCTCCTGGTTTCATGCTCTACCAAACAAAAAATGGAGACGGCTACCCTGCCCGAATATGAATTCAGGCAACTGGACACTATGGTCGTCACGGCGCCTAAAAAACTTCCTGGGGAGAACGCCCCGGAAGAAGCTTATGAACTACCGGTTTATCATGCCAGCCACCAAAGGAAGAGCGACCTGCTTCATACCCGGCTCGGCCTTGAGTTCGACTGGGAAAAAGAACAGGTGCTCGGTAAGGCTACTCTTCGGCTTAAACCTTATTTCTACCCCACTGAAACGGTAACCCTGGATGCTAAGAATTTTACTTTCAACCAGGTATCTTTTGAAGGCCAGACAACTCCCCTTAAGTATGAATATGACGGGGAAAAACTGACTGTTCACCTGGGCAGAACCTTCACCAAAGACGAGGAATACAGCCTTTACATCGATTATACCGCAACGCCTTCAGCATCGGGCGGAAGCGCCGCCATCACCTCCGACCGGGGGCTTTTCTTCATCAACCCCCGGGGGGAAGTAGCCGGAAAGCCGCGCCAGATATGGACACAGGGAGAAACCGAAAATAACTCCCGCTGGTTTCCCACCATAGATAAACCCAACGAACGCTGCACCCAGGAAATGATCGTCACGGTGGAAGACGGCCTTGAGGTATTATCGAACGGAGTGCTGGCTTCCCGAAAGGAAAACGGAGATGGAACCCAAACTTTCTACTGGAAAATGGACCAGCCTCATGCCCCCTACTTATTCATGCTGGCGATCGGAGATTATGCTGTGGTGCAAGAAGAGTGGGAAGGGAAGCCGGTCTATTATTACGTCGAACCGAAATATGAGGAAGACGCCCGGGCAATATTTTCACATACCAAGGAGATGCTGAGTTTCTTCTCACAGAAGCTGGGCGTGAAATATCCCTGGCCCAAATTTGCCCAGGTCGTGGTGCGGGATTACGTCTCCGGAGCAATGGAGAATACCACCAGCGTCATTTTTAGTGATTTTGTACAAAAAACCCGCCGGGAACTGATCGATAACGACAACGAGGATATCGTTGCCCATGAGCTTTTCCACCATTGGTTCGGTGACCTGGTGACCTGCGAAAGCTGGTCCAACCTGACGTTGAACGAAGGCTTTGCCAATTACAGCGAATACCTTTGGCAGGAACACCAGTACGGCAAAGATGCTGCCGATTATCACCTGTTGAGTGAATGGAGCGGTTATTTCGGTTCGGCCCGGGGCAATGTCCATCCTTTGATTTACTTCGGTTATGATGATAAGGAGGATATGTTCGATGCTCATAGTTACAATAAGGGAGGCGCCGTGTTGCACATGCTCCGAAACTACGTCGGCGACGATGCATTCTGGGCAGGCCTTAATAAATATCTTACCGATAATGCCTACACAGCTGTGGAAGCCCACAACCTGCGCCTGGCATTTGAGGCGGTAACCGGTGAAGATCTCAACTGGTTTTTCAACCAGTGGTTTTTCAGCCAGGGCCACCCCCGGCTCAATATTACTTATGGTTATGATGAGGAGAAGGGCAAAGCAACCGTAAAGGTGGAGCAACTTCAGGACCCTGAAAAGATGCCGGCTGTTTTTGAACTGCCGGTGGCTATCGATATCTATCCGGGGCAGGGAGGCCCCATCCGTCATAATGTAAGGGTCAATCAACGCACCCAGGAGTTTTCCTTTGACGTTCCGGAACGCCCCCGGCTGATCAATTTTGATGCCGATCGTATCCTGCTTGCGGAATCAAGGGATAACAAAACAGAGGAAGAACTGATATTCCAGTATTACAACGCTCCGGAATTTCTCGACCGGTATGAAGCCGTGTTGATGATGGAAAACAGCTCAGATCCCGAGGCGCGGAAATTGCTGGAGGATGCCCTGAATGACGATTTCTGGGCGATCCGCGGAGTGGCCGTTTCCAATATTGATGAAAATGCCGGAGCAGAAGTATTGGGCCGCCTGAAACAGATGGCCGTCAAGGACCCTCGGTCTCAGGTCCGGGTGGCCGCTTTTGAAAAGTTGATGAGCCTGGAGTATCCCGATGCAATTGAGGAGGCTAAAACGGCCATTCAACTCGATTCTGCCTATAATGTGATGGGAGCTGCCCTTCAATATCTGAGCGTAAATGATACTGAGGCGGCTCTGGCCTACGCCCAAAAGCTGGAAGAAGAAGATGCCGATGACCTTTTGCTCGCAGTTGGAGAGCTTTATTCCGGCTCGGGAAACCCTTCTTACCTCCCCTTCTTTGAAAAGAACCTGGAGAAATTGAACGATTTTTCCTCTATTTACTTTTTTGAATCCTATCAGAGCCTGGCAGTAGAAGCAGGACTTCCCGCCAGCCGGCAGGCCGTTGAACGGCTGAAGGCCCTGGCTCTTGATGAAATGAAGAATCCCTGGCTCCGCTACAGTGCTACCCGGGCCCTCAATGAGATGAGGAATACCTTTGCAGACAGCTCAGAGGAAGCCGAACATGAACTTTCGCAAGCCATTCTGGAGGACATCAAAGAGATCAAGGCCTTTGAGAAAAATGCTCAGTTGCAATTATACTATCAGCAGATGCTGCCGGGTATCAGGCCTTAGGCTTTTTCCGGTATTCCGTTTTCGGAGAATATTGGTCCTTATGTAATTTTGGAAGGCAGAGAAAACCGGGTTACTCCGTTAAAAACCGGAGCTTTCCAACTTGACATTTAGGTAAATCTTGGTTAATTTACCCAACCTTCTGTGCTATATCATATCCCAGCGAATCCAACTTGAAAGAAAACATCAGCTCCCTGGGGGCTATATATTGCCGTACCTTCAAAAAAGGGTATAGAGCACACTTTGAAGCTAAAGAATAAGAACATCATTTTGTTAAACTTTTCGGGCGGCCAATCTTTTAATTCGTTTGAGAGTTGTTGTTATTGATGCTCGCTTTTTTGGAAAAATGAAGTTGTTGACCCTATGGTGACACAAGATAACTACCGGCTGTTAATCAATAAGCTAGACCAGTTCATCCGGAAATATTACATCAATCAGATGATCCGGGGTGTGCTTTACAGCACAGGCCTTATCCTCGGCCTGTTTCTGGCCATGGCCTTGTTGGAATACTATAATTACTTCGACACAGGTATCCGTAAGGCCATGTTTTACTCCTTTATCGGTGTGAGTATTTTTGCCCTTGGGTATTGGGTGTTCATGCCCCTGCTGCACTACTTCCGGCTGGGTAAAGTTATTTCCCACGAGCAGGCAGCCCAGATCATTGGAGGCCATTTTTCTGATGTAAAAGATAAGTTGCTGAATATCCTGCAGCTCAAACACCAGTCGGGCGGAGCTGCCAATCAGGAGCTCATCCTGGCCAGTATCGACCAGAAATCCGAGGAGATCAAGCTCGTACCTTTTCCCAATGCGATAGACCTGACCAAGAACCGGAAGTACCTTCGCTATGCCCTGCCTCCCCTTCTGCTGCTGATCATTATTTTGTTTATCAATGCCAACCTGATCACAGACAGCGCCGCCAGGATAATCAATAACGACAGGAAATTTGAAAAACCGGCCCCGTTCTCCTTCCACGTGGAAGCCGATGAGCTGAAAGCCGTCCAGTTCGAAGACTTTCCGCTGGCTGTCCGGGTAGAGGGTGAACAATTGCCCAGTGAGGTATTCATCGATATAGATAATTACCAATACCGGCTGTCGAAGGAAGCGCCCAACCTTTTTACTTACCGGTTCAATAACGTACAGAAGGACATTGATTTCTACTTGTTCTCCACCGGCATTGAATCGGAGACATATACCCTCGATGTACTGAGCAAGCCCAATGTGGCCGGCTTTGATGTCAAGTTGGATTACCCTGCCTATACCCAGCGAAAAGACGAAGAACTCTCCAGTATCGGAGACTTGTCCGTGCCGGCCGGCACCCAGGTTGACTGGGTATTTAATGCACTGAATACCGACAATATCCGACTGAAGTTTTCGGGCAGTGATGAGGCCGTAGAGGCTACTCGTTTTTCGGAAGGGCTTTTCACCTACAAAAAGCGGGCGCTTCAGGATGAAACCTATAAACTTTACGTTTCCAACAGTGCTTTGCCCAATGCCGATTCGATCAGCTACACCATTTCGGTTATCCCCGACCTGTATCCGGGTATTTCGGTTGAGAAATTCCAGGATAGTTCCGACCTGAAACTCCTCTATTTCGTAGGTGAGGCCTCTGATGACTACGGCCTGTTGAGCCTTTCCTTCAATTACCGGGTCAAGAATGCGGGCGGAACACAGGGAGAACTGCATACCTTAAAGCTGGATAAACCGGAAGGAAAACAATTAGAATTTGACCATACTTTTGATATCCATGAGCTTGGCCTGAAACCAGGTGATGAGGTAACTTATTACTTTGAAGTTTATGATAATGATGGGGTCAACGGCAGCAAATCTGCCCGGACCAACCTCATGGCCTATTCTATGCCTACTGTTGACGAATTTGAGGCCATGGCGGAAGAGAATGATGAAAAGATCAAGCAGGACCTCAAAAAAACGCTTGAGGAGTCGAGGAAGATACAGGATGACATGAAGAAGATGCGGGAGAAACTGTTGCAGGAAAATGACCTGGACTGGCAAAGCCGCAAAGAACTGGAAAAACTGCTCGAACGCCAGAAAGAACTGGAAAAACAGATCGAACAGGCCCGGCAGGCCTTCAAGGAAAACCGAAAGAACCAGGAAGAATATTCGGAGATGGATGAAGAGATCATGGAAAAGCAGGAAAAACTGGAGCAGATGATGGAGGAGGTGATGAGTGATGAGATGAAAGAACTGATGCGCCAGATCGAAGAACTGCTTCAGGAACTTGGTAAGGATGAAGCTCTCGAAATGATGGAGGATATGGAGCTCTCCGATGAACAGCTTGAAAAAGAACTGGACCGAATGCTGGAACTCTTTAAACAGCTCGAACTGGAACAGGAAATGCAGCAGGCGATCGACAAACTCCAGGAACTGGCCAAGGAACAGGAAGAACTGAGTGAAGAAACAGAACAAGGTGAAAAAGGACAGGAAGAACTGGAGAAAGAACAGGAAGATATCGATAAGGAGTTCCAGAAGGTCAGGGAAAAGATGGAGAACATCGAAAAGAAGAACCAGGAACTTGAACAACCCCGGGAACTGGGAGACCGCGAAGAGCAGATGGAGGATATACAAGAGGATATCGACCAGAGCCAGCAGCAATTGGAGCAAAATCAGAATCAGAAAGCCTCGGAATCTCAGAAAAATGCTTCTCAGAAAATGAAGGATATGGCCGAGGCCATGTCCATGATGATGCAATCGGGAGAGATGGAACAGATGCAGGAGGACATCCAGGCTCTCCGGCAATTGCTGGAAAACCTGGTAGGCCTGTCTTTCGGACAGGAAGAACTGATCGATAAATTCAACCTTGCGGATATCAATACGCCCCGTTATGTGGAGCTGGTACAGGAACAGTTTAAGCTCAAAGATGATTTTCGGCTTATCGAAGACAGCCTTCAGGCTCTGAGCAAAAGGGTGTTCCAGATCGAATCTTATGTCACCGAAAAAGTCACAGAGGTCAAGGATAACATGAAGGAAAGCCTGGACGACCTCGAAGAGCGCCGCAAACCTCAGGCCAGTGACCATCAGCAGCGGACTATGAAAAACGTGAACGACCTGGCCCTTATGCTGAGTGAGGTGATGAACCAGATGCAGCAGCAGATGTCCAGCATGATGTCCGGCAACCAGATGTGCAATAACCCCGGTGGCCAGGGCCAGAGCGGAAAGGTGCCGAAAGACAAGATGAGCCAGGGGCAAAAAAGCCTCAATGAACAGATGAAGCAGATGAAGGAACGGATGGAGAAAGGAATGGGCGGGCCTTCTTCCAAAGAATTTGCCGAAATGGCCGCCCGCCAGGCAGCCATGCGTAAGGCCCTGAAGGAAAAACAGAAAAAACTGCAGGAGCAGGGCAAGGGCAGTAAAGAACTTCAGGAGTTGATGGACCAGATGGACAAGGCGGAAGAAGACCTGGTGAACAAGCGCCTGACCAATGAAATGATGAAACGGCAGCAGGACATTCTGACCCGTTTGCTCGAACATGAAAAAGCAGAACGGCAGCGGGAATATGATGAACAGCGCCAGGCAGAACAGGCCACCCAGCAAGAACGCCGGATACCCCCCTCCCTCGAAGAGTATATCAAAAAGCGGGAAGCGGAAATCGAAATGTTCAAAGCCGTTTCTCCGGCATTGAAACCTTACTATAAATCACTGGTCGAACAATACCTTAAGTCTTTGAAAGCTGAATAATTCAGAAGGCAGCCACGCCGGAAAAGCAATAGTGTGGCTGCCTTTCTTACTTTATTACTCCTCCCAACAAAACTGAAAACTTGCATGTTACTAGAAATTGCATTAATTTCCATTGCTGAAATAAAATGAGTTCAAAGCCTATTATGCTTAAGCTTTCCTCAAACCCCAGGAATATTGCCCTGGTTGAATCGTTCGTTGAACAGGTGGTCGAGCGTTATAAACTCAGCCCCGATGTGTATGGTAATATCCTGATCAGCCTCACCGAAGCGGTGAATAACGCTATTATTCATGGTAACTGCGAAGATGAGTCCAAAACGGTAAGAATTCAGTTTCGTAAGAATAAAGACCATCTCGCTGTAAGAGTGACTGACGAAGGATGCGGCTTTGACTTTCATAGTGTGCCTGACCCCACTGCTCCTGAAAACCTCCTCAGGGTTGGTGGCCGTGGGGTTTTCCTGATGCATCAACTCTCCGATTCCGTAGAATTCCACAACAACGGCAGTACCGTCGAGATGCAATTCAAAATATGAGCAACAACCCGGAAGATTGGTTCATGGAAGAAGAAAATGCTTCCATTTCCTTTCAAAGTGAAGATGTCGCATTCGAGCTGTCATCTCCCGAAGAGCCTGCCGCATGGATCCGGTCAGTCATCGAACGGGAAGGCCATGAACTCCACGAAGTGTGTTTTATTTTCTGCAGTGATGAATACCTCTATAACCTCAACCAGGAATACCTCAACCACGATACCTATACCGATATCATTACCTTTCCTTATACCGAACTTCCTTTAATCGAAGGCGACATCTTTATCAGTGTTGACCGCGTAAAGGAAAATGCCCGGAAATTTGGCGTGCCCTTCGAACAGGAACTCTTTCGGGTCATGATCCACGGCATTCTCCATCTGTGCGGCTATAGAGATAAATCTCCGGAGGAAAAAGTACTTATGCGGAAGAAAGAAGATGAGGCCCTTCAGCTGCTTTCCAGGTAAACCTGGCCTGTTTGGCCTTTCCTGTTTTCCGGCTTCTGTTCGCCAGCCTGCATAAAATACCTGGAAAAGTACCATATATCACCGGAGCACTATACTTTTGCATCTTCGATGATTCATTTGCCCTGGCCTCACATTGACCTCTTTCCGCTTCGCGAGAAAACCCTAAATCAATACTGGAAATGAAAGTGCTGAAGTTTGGCGGTTCATCCGTCGCAAAACCGGAACGTATTCGCAGAATCGTAAACATTCTGAAAGGGTATTACACCAAAGGAGAAAAGTTTACGGTCGTTTTTTCAGCTTTTGGTGGCGTTACGGATAGCCTCATCGAAATGAGTAGCCTGGCGGCAAAAGGAGACGAGGCCTATCTGGAACATTTTGAGGCCTTCAGCCGCCGGCACCTTGAAGCAGTCAACGAATTGCTTGAAGGGGAATACAGGAGTACGGTATATCCCGAGTTGGAGAATAACCACGATGTACTCCGGAACCTGCTCTATGGTATCTTCCTGGTTCGGGAAGCCTCTCTCCGGACTATGGATTACGTGCTTAGCTTCGGCGAACGGAGCTCAGCTTTTATCATCTCTCATGTCTTGCGACAAAGCGGGATTAATGCCAGTTATCTGGATGCCAGAAAGGTCATCAAAACCGATAAATCTTTTGGGGCGGCTAATGTCGATTTCAGCCTTACCTACCAGAAGATCAGGGAGTATTATTCTCAAAACCCTGAAGTACAGGTTGTTACGGGGTTTATTGCCTCCGCGAGAGGCGGGTTGACCACCACATTGGGGCGTGGAGGCTCTGATTATACTGCTTCGCTGATCGCCGCCGGCCTGGATGCCAGTGTGATCGAAATATGGACGGATGTGGACGGTGTGCTTACTGCCGACCCCCGTATGGTAAAGCGGGCGTTTACCATCAGCAGCATGACTTACGCTGAAGCTATGGAGATGTCTCACTTCGGCGCCAAGGTGATCTATCCTCCTACTCTACAGCCGGCACTGGTAAAAAAGATCCCTCTTTATATTAAAAATACCTTTAATCCGTCTTTTGAGGGCACCTTAATTTCCGACAAGGCGGATCTGGGTAAACACGCCGTAAAAGGCATATCCTCGATCAGCAATATTGCATTGCTCACCTTATCAGGTAGTGGCTTATTCGGTGTGCCTGGAATCGCCGGCCGCCTCTTTACCGCTCTGGCACAGGGAGGGATCAATGTCATTCTCATTACCCAGGGGTCTTCAGAGCATTCCATCAGTTTTGCCATTCAGCCGCAACTGGCCAACAAGGCAAAAAGAAGAGTAGAGCATGAGTTTGAGTATGAAATGAATATGGGCATCGTCGATCCGGTGAAAATAGAGGAGGACCTTTCCGTGGTGGCCATTATAGGAGAAAATATGCGCTACCAGCCCGGGATATCCGGCCGGCTATTTCAGGCACTGGGTAAAAATGGCATCAATGCCGTGGCTATTGCCCAGGGGTCTTCGGAGCTGAATATTTCGGTAGTGATCAACCGCCCGGATGAGGCCAAGGCACTCAACGCTCTTCACGAAGCTTTCTTCCTCTCCGATACCAAAGAGTTGCACCTGTTCATGGTGGGGGTTGGGCTGATCGGCAGCACCCTGATTCGGCAGATCCGGGAGCAGAGTAAATTTCTGAAAGAGCAGCGCAATCTTGAGATCCGGATTGTGGGGTTAGGGAATAGCCGGAAAATGCTCTTTCGGGAAGAGGGTATTACGCTGGACAACTGGGAGGAATCACTCGGGCAGTCCGAGACGGCTATGGACCTTGCTATCTTCATTGGCAGAATGAAAGAGCTGAACCTTTCCAATACCATTTTTGTCGATAATACGGCCAATGAAAAAGTTGCCAGTTACTATGAATCCATTCTGGATTCCAGCATTTCTATCTCTACGCCCAACAAAATTGCCACTTCTTCGGGTTACCTGCAGTATCAAAGGTTAAAGGCCATTGCGAAGAAGCGGGGTGTACAGTTCAACTACGAGACGAATGTCGGGGCCGGCCTGCCGGTCATATCCACCCTGAATGACCTCATCAATAGTGGTGACCGCATCCTTAAGATCGAAGGCGTCCTTTCCGGTTCTCTTTCCTTTATCTTCAATACATTCAAAGAAGGCGTGAAATTCAACGAGGTGGTAGCTGAGGCGCGCCGGAGAGGGTTTACAGAACCCGATCCCCGGATTGACCTGAACGGTATTGATGTAAGGCGGAAACTGGCCATCTTGGCCAGAGAGACCGGGCTTCCCCTGGAGGCAAAAGATATTGAGGTAGAAAATATACTTCCTGAGGCCTGTCAGGCAGCCGAAACGGTTGAAGGTTTTATGAAGGAACTGGCAAAGGCTGATGAGCAGTTCGAAAAACTCCGGGCCGACGCAGAAACGGAGGATAAAGTACTGAGGATGATTGCCCGGCTGGAGGAAGGCCGGGCTTCAATCGGTTTGCAGAAGGTGGATGCCAATGATCCTTTTTATACCCTGAGTGGTAGCGACAACATGATCGTTTTTACTACTGAACGCTACAAGGACCGCCCGCTGGTGGTTCGTGGCCCGGGGGCCGGGGCGGAAGTTACAGCTGCCGGGCTGTTTGCCGAAATAATCACGATCGGGAATTACTTATCATAATGAATGCAGGAATAAAGGTTTTTGCCCCCGCGACTGTTGCCAATGTTGCCGTAGGCTTCGATATATTGGGTTTCGCCCTGGAAAGGCCAGGGGATGAGATCATCGCCCGTTTTTCAGATACCTCTGGTTTGCGCATCACCAGGATAACCGGCGCCAGGGGTAAGCTGCCGTTCGATATTGTTAAGAACACTGCTGGTTTTGCCGCTCTTAAATTACTGGAACATCTGGGTGAAGAAAGGCGTGGGATCGAGCTGGAAATACACAAGAAGATGCCTTTTGGCAGCGGACTGGGGTCGAGCGCAGCAAGTGCGGCCGGAGGGGTGATGGCCGTTAACGAACTTTTAGGGCGCCCGCTGGAAAAACGAGCTTTGCTACCTTTTGCCGTTCTGGGAGAGCAGATTGCAGATGGAGCCTATCATGCGGACAATGTCGCTCCTTCTCTGATCGGTGGCATGGTTCTGATTCGAAGTAATGAAGACCTGGATGTCCATCGCCTTCCGGTCCCCGCCGGCATTCATGCCACTGTCATATACCCTCATGTTGAGATCCTGACCAAGGATGCGCGTAGTGTATTGAGCAGTACAGTCTCTTTAGAGCAGTGCATCCGGCAGAATGGCAACCTGGCAGGGTTGCTTGTCGGGCTCTATCAATCTGACCTGGATTTGATCGGACGCTCTCTGAAAGATGTTATTATAGAACCTCAGCGAGCTCAGCTCATACCCTATTTTCAGGAGGTAAAAGAAGCAGCATTAACGGCGGGAGCCCTTGGTTGCAGCATATCGGGTGCAGGGCCGTCCATTTTTGCCCTGAGCGCGAACAGCCTGATTGCGGAAGAGGCAGGATTGGCAATGAAGCGGATATTTGATAAGGCCAATATACAGAACGACCTTTTTATCTCTCCTGTTAATCAGGAAGGGGCAGTTAAACTATAATACAATGAGATTGTACAGCACCAAAAATAAAAAGGCTTTTACTCAATTGAAGGAAGCGGTATTGAAGGGCTTACCCGATGATAATGGCCTGTATATGCCGGTTGAGATACCCCGCCTGCCGGAAGCATTCCTGAATGAACTTTCCGGTTTTTCTTTTCAGGAAATTGCCTTTACGGTCTGCCGGTCTCTTTTTGAGCACGCCATTCCCGATAACGACCTGAAAGATATTGTTTATAATGCAGTGAATTTCCCCGCTCCGTTGGCCAGGCTCGACGCAGAGAAATACGTCCTTGAACTGTTTCATGGCCCTTCACTGGCTTTCAAAGATTTTGGCGCCCGGTTTATGGCGCAGCTGATGAGTTATTTCAATCAGGGAGAAGAAAGAGAACTGGTTATTCTGGTTGCCACTTCCGGAGATACCGGCGGAGCGGTCGCCGCCGGGTTTCTTCAGGCGCCAGGCGCCAGAGTAGTCATCCTCTACCCTTCCGGTAAGGTGTCTATGCTTCAGGAAAAGCAGCTTACTACCCTTGGGCACAACATAACTGCCCTGGAAGTGGACGGCACTTTTGATGATTGCCAGTCGATGGTCAAGCAGGCCTTTCTGGATAGTGAACTCACCCGGAAGATCAGGTTAACATCCGCCAATTCGATCAATATCTCCAGGCTAATTCCCCAGACTTTTTATTATTTCGAAGCCTTCAAACAACTTCCGGATGACGGGCGTGAGGTTGTTTTCTGCGTACCAAGTGGAAATTTTGGCAACCTCACAGCCGGGTTGATGGCCCAGAGAATGGGGCTTCCAATCCATCATTTTATCGCCGCGACTAATGTGAACGATGTAGTGCCCGAATACCTTGAATCCGCCCTCTTCAACCCCCGCCCCTCCGTGCCTACCCTGAGTAATGCAATGGACGTAGGTAACCCCTCCAATTTTGCCCGCATGCTGGACCTCTGCGAAGGAAAGGAGGAAGGTTCCACGTGGAACAATATGCGCAAATCCATAACCGGTTATGCATTCAATGATGAACAAACCCGGCAAGCTGTGGCTGAAGTCTATCGAAAGTTCGGGTACATTATTGACCCTCATGGTGCAGTTGGATACCTGGCGCTTTGCCGGTTCCAGCAGCAATATTCCAATACTAAAGGAGTGATCCTGGAGACTGCCCACCCCGCGAAATTTCTGGATGAAGTTGAATCTATTTTGAATGAGAAAATTGAAGTGCCTGAAAGGCTGGCCATTCTTGCTGAAAGAGAGAAAAGGGCTATTCATTTGTCGAATGATTTCAATGGGTTTAAAAAGTGGTTAATGGATAATCTTGCCTGACCAAAGTTGTTGTTCCACGTGGAACATTTTGCTAAACAATTTCTTTTCTCCGGAGTTATAGCTAAGCCCTTGCCCTTTTTTTATTTTTATACTCCCTGTTTTTTTCACCAAATCCAATCGCCATGTCAAAAAAGCAACGACTGTTTCTACTTTGTACTATTCTTCTGGCCTCTTCCGGGCTGCTGTTTGCCCAGCAGGAAGAACATACCAACAAGAATAAATTCCGGCAACTTTATCAGGAGTTGCCTACTCCCAATGTCTATCGGACCGCTTCGGGAGCTCCCGGCCATTTGTACTGGCAACAAAAAGCGGACTATAAGATCTCCGTTGAGCTTGACGATGAGCAACAACGGATATATGGAGAGGAAGTCATAACCTATCACAACAACTCCCCTGACCCACTGGACTATCTCTGGGTACAGCTCGATCAGAACAGAAGAGCCAAGGATTCGGATACCTACAAAACCAACACCAGTGAAATGAGTGACAGTATGAGCCTCCGCGAGCTGAAGGAACTGGAGCCGGATTTTGATGGAGGATTCAAACTCGAATATGTTCAAACGGCCAATGGTGAATCTTTACCTTATCACATAGTCAAAACCATGATGAGGGTGGACCCTCCCCAACCCCTGATGCCGGGGGAAAAGTTCAGTTTCAGAGTCAAGTGGTGGTATAATGTCAATGACCGCATGGAGATCGGAGGGCGCTCCGGATATGAATATTTCCGGGAGGATGACAATTACCTGTACACCATCGCTCAGTTTTTTCCCAGGATGGCCGTCTATAATGATGTGGAAGGATGGCAGAATAAGCAATTCCTGGGAAGAGGTGAATTCACGCTTCCTTTCGGAGATTATGAGGTGTCGATAACGGTGCCGGCCGACCACTACGTCGCAGCAACCGGTACGCTTCAGAATAAGGATGAGATCCTTACCCGGAAACAGATAGAAAAACTGGAGCAAGCCCGGCGGGAAAGAAATACTCCGGTCATCATCGTCTCCGAAGAGGAAGCCCGCGCAAATGAAAAAGAGAAGTCGGCGTCGAAGAAAACCTGGAAGTTCAAAGCGGATAACGTACGCGATTTTGCTTTCGCCTCTTCCCGAAAATTTATCTGGGATGCTATGGGAGTTGAAATGAGCGATGGTAATGTCGTATTAGCCATGTCGATGTATCCCAAAGAAGGCAACCCACTTTGGGGAATGTATTCCACTAAAGTCGTCGCGCATACCCTCAAATGGTACTCCCATTATACTTTTGATTACCCCTATCCGGTGGCCTGGTCCATCAACGCCAAACAAATCGGCATGGAATACCCCATGATCTGCTTCAACTTCGGCCGGCCGGAAAAAGACGGAACCTACACAGAACGCACCAAATACGGTATGATCGGTGTGATCATTCATGAAGTAGGCCACAACTACTTCCCTATGATCGTCAATTCCGATGAACGCCAATGGACCTGGATGGACGAAGGGCTCAACTCCTTTGTACAGTACCTCACCGAACA
This sequence comes from Lewinellaceae bacterium, assembly GCA_020636315.1. Lineage (GTDB taxonomy): Bacteria > Bacteroidota > Bacteroidia > Chitinophagales > Saprospiraceae > JACJXW01. The sequence continues at coordinate 206,632 of JACJYA010000015.1, read as the reverse complement.
ACAGTGGGAAAGGGATTATCCTTCCCGCCGGGGGCCCGCCTATAAAATCGTCGATTATATGAAGGGAGATAAAGATAAAATCTCTCCCATTATGACCAATTCCGAATCTATATTTCAGTTCGGTAATAATGCCTACGGCAAACCAGCCACTGCCCTGAATATCCTCCGGGAAACGATCATGGGGCGTGAACTTTTTGACTTTGCTTTCAAAACCTACGCCAACCGCTGGAAATTTAAACACCCCTCTCCTGCCGACTTCTTCCGGACTATGGAAGACGCATCGGCCATCGACCTGGATTGGTTCTGGCGGGGTTGGTTTTTTACCACCGACCATGTCGATATCGGTATCGAAGGCGTGAAATGGTATCGCGCGGATACCAAAAACCCGGAGGTTGAAAACAGCATCGCGCGGGAAGAACTGAAAAATGCACCCCGAAACATCAGCAGCATCCGCAATGAAAAAGAGATCGAAAAAACTCAGGATGAAATTGATGCGGAACTGCGGGACTTTTACACGGATTATGACCCCCTTGCGGTAAGCATACTGGATAAAGAAGATTATCAGAAATACCTTTCAAAACTCAATCCGAAGGAGAAAGAACTCCTGATGGCAGGTAAAAATTACTATGAACTGGCATTCCGAAATATTGGAGGCCTGGTTATGCCCATTATCCTTCGGTTCGAATTTACAGATGGGACTTCTGAAGAACACCGTATTCCTGCCGAGATCTGGCGGCTGAATCAGGAGCGGGCCACCAAAGTATTTGTAACCGGGAAAGAGATCAGCCGGATCATTCTGGACCCCTACCTGGAAACTGCCGATACCGATACCGGCAATAATTATTTTCCACCCCGGCAGGAGATCAGCCGCTTTGAGTTGTTCAGAAAGAAAAACGAACGTTGGAATGAAGAGGGGGAGAATCCCATGCAACGGGCCAGAAGGGCAAGGAGTAAAGTTGAGGGAACCCATTAACCCGGATCAGGGCTCGCCGGCCAGTGAGCCCTGATTTTTTGTTTTTTCGGGGAAAAGCGAAAAAAATGAGCTGAGATTGAATTGAAACACCGCCGGATCTGTTTTGATGGGTATAAATAATTTTTTTTGTAATTTGATTGTTTAATTAACTAATTTACAGTGTTTTAAATTATTTTATTTTTCTGATATTCAAATGTAAATCATTGTTTTTATCCCTGTTAAAGGCCGGATATTTTGCGCAAAATGGTTTTTCCTGTACATCGGCCAGGAATACGCGAAAATACAGGCCTTTTTTTCAGGCTGTTTTGAGCAGAAACGCTGGCTGTAAAATGCGTAATTTTGCACCCACAGAAAAAGAGAAATAAATGGCGATAGATTATTCGAATCCGAAGCTGGTAATTGAGACGAGTAAAATTGAACCGGGCAGCATCACCTGGCGGAGCCCTTCCAATTTAGCCATTATCAAATACTGGGGAAAACACGGCCGACAGCTTCCCCGAAACCCATCCATCAGTTTTACTCTGGATAAAGCCTTTACGGAAACCACTCTGGCATACGAACCCAAAACGGGCGTTGACCAGGGAATTGCTCTGGAGTTTTTGTTTGAAGGAGAACCCAACCCGGCCTTCGAGGAGAAGGTTCGGAAATTTCTGGAAAGCATTGTTGATATTTTCCCATTTCTGCGGCAGCTCAACTTGTCGATAGATTCTCGAAACTCTTTCCCGCATTCTTCCGGCATAGCGTCTTCTGCCTCCAGCATGAGTGCTCTGGCGCTCTGTTTGTGTTCTTTGGAAGACGAATTGTTCAACAGCCTGGAGGACGACGAAGCCTTCCGTCAGAAGGCTTCGTATGTCGCCCGGCTCGGCTCGGGTAGTGCGTGCCGGTCGATCTATGCCGGCCTGGCGGAATGGGGGGCTATGGGAGAGATCGAGGGGGCTTCTGACCTATATGCCATTCCGTACAGTGATCAGGCCCACGAGGTTTTCCTCACCTATCAGGATGCCATTCTGATCGTGAGTAAGGGACAAAAGTCGGTATCCAGTCGGGCAGGCCATGCCTTAATGGACAACAACCCTTACGCAGAAAGCCGGTACCAGCAGGCCCGGCAGCGGCTGCATGCCTTACTGATGAGCATGCGCACCGGAGATTTGGAAGCCTTCGGCCAGATTCTGGAAGCTGAAGCTCTTACCCTGCACGCTTTGATGATGGCGTCGAATTATATTCTGATCAAACCCCAAACCCTGGGCCTGATCGAAAAAGTGAGAGGGTACAGGAAAGATACCGGGCACCCGCTCTTCTTTAGCCTGGATGCAGGCCCCAACCTCCACTTGTTGTACCCGGGCCGGATAAAAGAGGAAGTTGAAAACTTTATCGAAACTGAACTGGTATCCTATTGTGAAGAGGGGCAGTGGATTGCCGATGAGGTAGGTAAAGGCCCTCTGCAGTTGTAATGGAGGACAATTAAGGGATATGAAGCAATTGTTGTTTTTTCTGATTATGAGTTTTTTTATTATGGAACCAGCCTGCTCTCAGCCACCGGCCAGCCGGCCTGCAGTAGTTAACCAGGAATTCGACAAAGAGCTTACCCGCCTGCTAAACTTCTCAGTACCAATAATTGGCGTTGAGGAATTGAGGCATATTCAAGATGAAGTTTATATCTTTGACGCGCGGGAGCAAGAAGAATACAATGTCAGTCATATTGACGGTGCGGCCCACCTGGGCTACCGGCAATTCGACAAGGAGAAGCTGAAGGAAGTTCCGAAAGACGCCAGAGTCATCCTCTATTGCTCAGTTGGTTATAGAAGTGAAAAGATCGGAGAAAAACTCCGGGAGATGGGATACGAAAATGTGAGTAATCTTTATGGCAGCATTTTCGAATGGGTTAACCAGGGATACCCCATTGTCGATCAGAACGGAAAGCCTACCCAAAAATTGCACACCTATAATTCCAAGTGGAGTAAGTGGGTTGACAACCATGAAACCGAAAAAGTATGGTAGCTTTTTTGCTGCTGTTCTCAATACAATTTGAAAAAATTTAACCTATGGATTTATTTGCAAAGTTTCAAGACAACAAAGGGCCGTTGGGGCAGTACTCGAATTTTGCGCACGGTTATTTCACCTTTCCCAAGCTGGAAGGAGAACTGGGGCCCCGGATGAAGTTCAGAGGTAAGGAGGTCATCGTATGGAGCCTGAACAGTTACCTCGGCTTGGCCAACCACCCTGAGGTCCGTAAAGTAGATGCCGACGCAGCCAGGGACTGGGGCATGGCATATCCAATGGGTGCCCGGATAATGTCGGGAGAAACAAAATACCATGAACAGCTGGAAGCGGAACTGGCCAGCTTTGTACACAAGGAGAAAGCTCTGTTGCTGAACTTTGGTTACCAGGGTGTTGTCTCTATCATTGACACCTTGCTGGTTCGCCGTGATGTTGTCGTTTATGATAAGGATTGCCATGCCTGTATTTACGATGGCATTCGCCTGCACCTTGGTAAGCGTTTCCCATTTGAGCACAATGATATTGAAAGCTTTGAAAAGCAATTGAAGAAAGCAGCCGTAGTGGCTGAAGAAACGGGAGGCGGCATTCTGGTGATTTCCGAAGGGGTTTTTGGAATGCAGGGTGAGCAAGGCATTCTCAAGGAGATCGTTGCTCTTAAGGATAAATACAATTTCCGCCTGTTCGTTGATGATGCGCATGGTTTCGGCACTTTGGGGGCTACCGGAGCCGGAGCCGGAGAGGAGCAGGGGGTGCAGGATGAGATCGACCTCTACTTCAGCACCTTTGCCAAGTCAATGGCCAGCATTGGTGCATTCGTAGCCGGTGATCAAGGCATCATCGATACGCTTCGGTACAATTTGCGTTCACAGATCTTTGCCAAATCACTGCCTATGCCTTTCGTAATCGGTAACCTGAAACGGCTGGAGCTGCTTCGGAAAAACCCGGAGCTAAAGGAAAAGCTGTGGAAGAATGTAAACATGTTGCAGAACGGCCTGCGGGAAAAAGGATTTAACCTGGGGAACACCACCAGTTGCGTCACTCCGGTATTTCTCAGTGGCTCACCCTTTGAAGCGGCTAACCTGGTGCTTGACCTGCGGGAAAACCACAATATCTTCTGTTCGGTGGTTATCTATCCGGTGGTGCCGAAGGATGTGATCCTGTTGCGCCTGATCCCCACTGCCGCTCATAGCGAAGAAGACATCAGAAGGACGATCGAAGCCTTTGGTGCAGTGTCCGGAAAACTTAAAGCCGGTGAGTATGAGAAGGAAGTAGATGTCAGTACGATATTCTGATGATCAGTCCGCTTTACCAAAAGCGCATACCTCAGAGCGAAGCGGTGGCCGGCGGAAGCCGCCACCGCTTCGCCGCTCAGGCAATACTAAAATCATTACCATGCATTCTATTGTCGAAGTAAAGGATAGAAAAGGGTGGAAACTATTCCATCGGGTTCCGCATGTCGTTTATCGGAATGATGAAAAATGGATCTGTCCTCTGGAGTCAGATGTGGAGGCCGTTTTCGACCCGGAGAAAAATAAAGTGCTGGAAAATGGAGAGGCCCGCTGTTTTGTGCTGCTGGATGGAAAAAAGAAACCGGTGGGGCGTATTGCAGCCTTTATTGACCATGAACGGAATAAAAAACAACCTTATTCCCTGGGAGGGATTGGCTTCTTCGACTGTATCAATGATCAGGCTCTTGCCGATATATTATTTGAAACGGCGGAAAACTGGTTGAAGGAAAGGGGCGCCAGGGCAATCGATGGGCCGGTCAATTTTGGAGAGCGCGAAAAATTCTGGGGATTGTTGGTGAAGGGTTTTTTTCCACCTCTTTTCCAGGAAAATTACAACCCGCCTTATTACGAAAAGTTTTTTCTCGATTGGGGGTTTCTTCCATTTGAACAAATACTGACCTTTCGGGGAGATACCAGCAATATCCCTTTTGAGCGGTTGAATAAGGTTATGGATACCTTGTGTAAACGCTACGACATTAAGGCTGACTACCTCCATCTTGAAAATCTTGAACAATATGCTCAGGATTTTTGTGAAGTTTACAATGCGGCCTTCAGCCAGTATGAGCACTTCAAACCCATGACTCCTGACCAGCCCGTAGAAGTAATTAATGAGGCAAAGGCCATTCTCGACCCGAAGATCATTACCATGGCTTATTTTGAAGGTAAACCGGCCGGCTTTTGCGTTTCAATTCCCGACATTAACGAATTGCTGAAACCTGCCAAAGGAAAGCTGAACTGGAGGACTATACCCGGTTTGTTGTGGCGCAAATGGAGAGCCAAAAAACTCAATGCCAAAGGAATCGCTTTTGGTGTTCATCCGGATTATCGCTCAAAGGGTATTGCCGGCATCCTGATGGCTTATTCCGCCCGGGAAGAAAACCATTCGAGATATCCGGAAATGTATTTCACCACCGTACGCGCTCACAATACCGAAGCGGTAAGTGTTTATATGAAGCTCGGGGTTGAGATCGACCGCATTCACGTGGCTTATCGCAAACCACTGGCGGACGACATTGAGATCACACCCCATAAGTTCGTTGAATTGCCCGAACAGATGAAATGACAGGAGCCATCCCGGATTTTATAGAAAAGAAATAAAGCGTTGGTTATCAACAGTAAGTGGTTTATTGCGAGTTGCCAGTTGCCTGCCTTTTTGTTCCATATACTTTCCAGGTTATTCCCAGCGTTATTGCCAGGCTGAACAGCAGGTTTGCCCTGTCCGGCAGCCCGCCGGCCCAGCCGGGAAAAGTTGCTGCTGCTGCTTTTCCGATATTATTGATGCCCAGAAAACAGGTGATGGTAAAGACCAGGAGGGCCAATAAATTCTGCCAAACGGCATTGGTATATTCCGGGGCGAGCAGTTTGTTGTCGTTTACCGCAAGGATCAGGAAAGCGACTACCAGAGGAAGCAGAACGCCGTTGATGGCCTGCGCCAGGATGATAGCGGGGATGGGTTTTACATTCAGCAGGCCAAAAGCCAGCCCGGCCAGCATAATTATGGCCCAAACCAGCCGGAAATTCCGGGAGGTTGGGCGCCAGTCTCCCCCATCGCTTTCCAAAAGGCTTTTTGCCGTAATAGCGGCGGCAAAGGGCGCCGTTACGGCGGAGCTCAACCCCGCCGCAAAAAGGCCAAAGGCTACCAGTGCTCCTGTATAGGAACCCAGCTTTTGTTCTACAGTATCGGCCAGAGCCTCAAAGGTGAATGCCCCTTCCATCTGAGTGCCAGTTATCAGTATTGCGATGGAAATAATGCCTCCAATGAGAACAGCCAGGCTGATGCCCCAGCGCATTTCCGAAAGGCTCTGCCCCTGGCTGATGCCCGATGCCAGGAAAAGGTTGTAGGGTACAATGGTCGTGCCGATCAGTCCGATCACCAGCAGCGCTCCACCTTCCGGAATATTTACTCCGAGCGTGCTTAGGGCCACCTGCCCCAGGGAATAATCATTCTGCAGTACGGCCGTACCGGTAAATGCTATTCCCATAATGGCAACAACAATAGCCAGAATCCGGGTGATCCTTTTGGCGCTACCTTGCCATAAAAGCCAGATACTGATTAGTCCAGTACCGGATAACAATACCCAGGGAGGAAGGGGGCTGGCCAGCCTGAGCCCCGAAACGGCGCCCAGAAGGTTGCCGGCCTGATAGGCCGCACAACCAAAAGCCACTGCCAGAAACAATCCCCGGCGTATGCGTTTTCCCCATGCCCCCGGATATTGAGCAGCAATGATCGCCCCGAGGCTCTTTCCGGAGGCAAGAGTGGTTCGGGCTGCTGCTTCCTGCAATACAATGGTAGCCAGAATGGAGAACACCAGCGCCCAGATCAGTTGCAGTTGAAAAGAAGCTCCGGCTTTGGCGGCTGTCGTCACAGTTCCCGGCCCGATAAAAGCAGCAGAAATGATGGACCAGAACAATACGCTGGACAATCCCCGGCGGAAAGTGATGGATTTAGGCATTGGCTTTTTGATGATGAAGATAACGGAAATAGCGCTTTCGCTTTTATTCTGAAGTTCTCAACCCATATTTTCCTATCTTTGAGCTCCGTTTCAGAACGGGTAAATTATAACAAAAACAACAGATAATGAACAAATGCAGAAAACAGGCAAGGCAGAATGCTCTGCCTGCAGCCATGCAAAGGCGGTTAAAGGTCTTAATGAGTATTCTAGGGTTAGCGTTGGTTGCTATGGGCGTTACTTCATGCAACGGAAAAGAAGGTTCGGAAAAGGCCGCCCTTGAGGGAGGAGGGGATTTTACCCAACATATTAATGCCGGAAACCCAAAGCCGAATCCAGGCGATATCGTTCTTTTTCACGCCTATGTGTACAATGGAGACTCGCTGATCTTTTCCACCCGGATGCAGGGAGATGAGGAACAGGCATTTCAGGTTCCGACAGTGGAAGACCCCAATCAGCCACTGAGCCCTATCCAGGAAGCCCTCAGTAAAATGGGCGCCGGAGATAGCGCTTCTGTTGCGATCAATATCGATACGCTCCCCAGAAAACCACAGGGATTTGAAAATGCCAGTGAGATTCTGTATAACCTTGCCGTAAAGGACGTTATGACCGAAGAGGCCTACAAGGTGAAAAAGGAAGAAGACCGGAAAGTCGCACTGGATACCGTTCTGCAGAAATTGGTAAATGATTACAAGCCGGGAGCTCCTACCGGCCCGCTCCAGTCAACTGATTCCGGTTTGGAATATCTGACGCTGGAAGAAGGTACCGGTGCACAGCCCCAGGCGGGCCAGCAGGTGAAAGTCCAATACCGGGGTGTTCTGCTGAACGGCCAAACTTTTGACAGCTCCTTTTCCCACGGTGAGCCCATCAGCTTCGCTTTGGGCCAGCGCCAGGTCATCCCCGGTTGGGATGAAGGCATCGCCCTGATGAAAAAAGGTGGAAAAGCCCTCCTGGTTATTCCTCCGAACCTGGGTTACGGCCCGCGGGGCAATCCGCCGGTGATCCCTCCCAACGCCTACCTGGTTTTTTATGTAGAGCTGGTGGGAATAGAATAGCAACAACAGCTGAACGTATGCTCGCTGGTGGCGGCCTGCCGGATGTTCATTATCCCGCAGGCCGCTGTTGTTTTTGAAACAGACAACAAGCAGTTTCGTATTTTAGGTAAGGTTGGGGTAGATTGATTAGATTATTCTGTTTATCTTGATTTTGATAATTTTATCAAAAACGCCGGTATGCCTGATAAAAAGAAAAAGGGAATTCAGATGGATAGCCCGGATGAGCTGAGCCATGAATGGAGCCAGCCTTCCGGCAGATCCTGGTTCCTGGGCATTGGCATAAACGAGTACAAAGAATTTCCCGGCCTTAATAATGCAGTCAAGGATGTCCAGGATATCGAGGCCCTTTTACTGGATAAGTATGATCTCGATCCGGAAAATGTTATCCTGCTGCTCGACCAGAATGCCAGCGAAGAGAACATCATCGACCAGCTCGACTATCTAACGGAGCATGTCCGGGAAGAAGATAAGCTCCTGATCTATTATTCCGGCCATGGCCATCTGAACAAAAGTACGGGATTGGCCTACTGGATACCTTTTGACGCCAAAAAAGATAAAACGGCCCGCTATATAAGGAACTCCACGATCCGGGATTTCATCAAAGTGATAAAGGCCCGTCATATCCTGCTCGTTTCTGATTCCTGTTTTTCCGGCTCTCTTTTTGCTCGGGGTACAAGCCGGTCCACCTATGCCATGGAGGAGCTGGAAAAAATACCTTCGCGCTGGGCGATCTGCTCAGGGCGCCATGACGAGGAAGTATATGACGGCGAACCTGGAAAAAACAGCCCCTTTGCAGAAAGCATTCTGGATGTATTAAGCCGCAACCAAAGCAACGCCCTTAATGTGGCAAAAATAGCTGACAGAGTAGTTGATCAAACCCGGGCAAATTATGAACAGCTTCCCGAAGGAAACCCGCTGTACGGAGTAGGGCACAAAGGAGGACAATACATTTTCAAGCTGAAGGCAAATGAACCGGCGGATTGGAAAGCCTGTAAAGCGGAAGGGTCCTTATCCGCTTTTCGCCTGTTTCTGGAAAAATATCCCGAAGGGCAGTACGCGGCCGAAGCCAGGGAAAACCTTTCTTTTCTGGAAGAGGAGGAGGCATGGGCAAAAGCCCGAAGAGAGCATAGCCTGTTTGGCTATTATGAATATGACCGCTTGTACCCGAACGGCCGTTATTCCCGGCAGTCTTTAGAGGCAATCCGGGAGCTGGAGGAAGAAAAGGCCTGGCAAACCGCTCTGGAAAAGAAATCCCTTTATCATTATAGAAAATACGTGCTGGATTACCCGCAGGGAAAATACGTCAAAGAAGCGAAGTCCAGGATTGAAAGTTTGATGGACCTGGAAAGGCAAAGGAAGGAACCTATCCCACCGGCAAAAGAAAAGGAAACAAAAGTTCCTGAGCCCCCCAAAGTGGAGAAGCAGCCCGAACCTGCACCTGAAAAAAAAGAGCGGCCCCTGCCCCGGCAACACCCCTTTTCGGCGGCAGCCGAAAAAAAGGAACCGGCAAAAATAAAGTTAGAGGGAAAGGCCAGGTGGCTGCTTCTTCTCTTGCTCGTCCCGCTCGCCATCTGGGGGGTCTATAAAATTGTGGGTAGCTCTTCCGGAGAAGGAGGAAAGGCGGATACCCCACAGAAAATAACCCTGGAGGGCGTGGGTGTTTTAACTCAATACATCAAAACCGGAAACCCTCCTCCAAAACCGGGGGATTACGTTTATTTTCATGCCTATGTACGCAACGGAGACTCCCTTGTATATGGCTCTCCCCAATCCCTTAAGTTTCCCGCGAAGCAGGACGGATCTTCAGCGTCACCCGTACTGAAAGCTCTGGCTATGATGGGTGCGGGCGATAGTGCTACCTTAATTCTTAATATCGATACCTTGCCTCAAAAACCACAGGGGTTTGAAAACGCGAAGGAGATGTTTTACGATATAGCTGTGACGGATGTGGTAACCGAAGATGCCTACCAGGCGGGGAAGGAAAAGGAACGGGCCGCGGGGTTGGGGCCCGTTGTACAAGGCCTGGTTGAAGAATACAAGCCGGGAGTACCGGCCGGCCCCCTCAGGAAAACCAACTCTGGACTCGAGTATCTGATCCTGGAAAAAGGAACGGGCCTTCAGCCGCAGCCAGGCCAGGAAGTGAAAGTGCACTACAAAGGGGTTCTCCTCGATGGCAAGACCTTCGACAGCTCATTTGCCCGCGGTAAGCCCATATCGTTTATTCTTGGGAAAGGCCAGGTGATTAAAGGCTGGGATGAGGGCATTGCACTGCTGCGACAAGGCGACAAGGCTATTCTGGCCATCCCGCCAGGCCTGGGGTACGGCCAGCGTGGCGCTCCCCCCACGATTCCTCCCGATGCAGACCTGATATTTTATGTTTGGCTGGTGGAGGTGGGAAGGTAACATGAGCCATCCCGGATTTTCGATCGAAAATCCGGGATGGCTCATGTAATAAAGTTCACTTACTAACGATCAGCTTCTTCGTACAGCTCCCGGCAGGAGTGCTCAGCCGTAGAAAGTATATCCCGGCTGACAGCTGATCTACTGGCCAATGCAGATTTTGGGTGTTCTGTCCCTTATATTCCCGCATTTTCAGGATACGCCCCTGCGCATCGGACAGGGTGAGCTGGTAATTCGAAGATTCCTTCAGTTCCACTTCGATTTGTACATACTCCCGGGCCGGGTTGGGAGAGAGTTGCATGGCGCTTGCCGGCAGGCTTTGCTCTATCGCCCCCGTCACATCCATAGCAACTTCCATGCGCATAACGGGAACGAAGCTGCCAGCAGAGGGCGTGCCGGAACCGAAGACAAACCAGACACTGCCGTTCCAGAATACAAGGCTGTTGTCTTCTATCGGATATTCAATTTTATTACTCATCTGGATTTCCAGAGTGTTATTTTGCCCCAGAAAATCCGCAACGAGGAAGTAGCGGCTGCCGGGGTCCAGGTGGACGCCCTCCTCCAGCGTTTCCGTATCGAAAAGAGGGATCTCAACTTCATCCCGAAAGGTTTCATCGGTGAAATTATGGCCGCCTAACCCGCGAAGGATGAGGCTGTTGTTGCTTTCAAAGTCAAAATTACTCCAGTCCTCTTCTACTTCCGGTTTTACCTGATAAAGGCTTACCTGGAGATCAGAACCCGACAGGCCGGGCTGGCAACAGATCCTGGTGATGGCCCTGGTAGCTATAAACCCGCCGCTCCAATTGTTTCCGGTACGATATTGATTGCCCATTTTAAAGTCACCGGGCAGCCAACGTATAGAGCCGAAGTATTCTCCATAATCTTTGGCGAAAAGGTTTTGGGTCAGTTCGAAAGGCATCTCAGCCGTGTTATTGTCAGGGGTGAAGTCTTCACCTTCCGGGGAATAGGCCTCATAGCGGACTCTGTAGCTTCCTGCTTCGAGCTCATCGGGAAGGAAAAAGCCCGGAAGATCGAATAAAACTTCTTCTTCTCCAAAAGAGACAGCAGGGGTGAAAAGGCTGTCGGTAAAAAGGACGTTATCCCCGGCATCCAGAACGGTGGCCTTACACACTACATCTAGGGGGTCGGACAAGCCCTTATTGGAAAGCTCAAGGCTGAAGCGCAATGTATCCCCACTTACCTGAGAGGCGGGTTGGGCATAACTCGTCAGTGGGTAACGAGGGGCCTCGATGGCCAGGTCAACGGCCGGTTTTTCCGAAAGGATAATATCATCTATCAGCCAGTAGTAATAACTTCCTTCATAACGAAAAGAAAGGCGAACATCCTCCTGTCGGGCTGCAAATTCGGTCAGGTCAATTGTTCGTACATGCTGATAATCCTTCGTGCTCAGCAGATAGAGGTTGGGATTGAAGTACTCCCAGTTCTGTCCGCCATCTGTGCTGACCCCGACCCGGGTAACGGCCGAGTTCCAATGGGAGTAAAACCGCTGATGGAAGCTTAAGAAAACGGTTTCTAAGGAAGAGCAATTGATGCTGGGGGAAATAAGCTCGGAAATAAACGGCCCGGGGGCTGATCCTGCGCCGCCACTGGGAGGTTCACTTACCGCCATGCCCCCTGAATCCAGATAGGCAGCATCAAAAACAGCAAAACCATTATCTGCTGTGGGGGAATCCATGAAGAAAAAATCGATCCAGTAGTCGCTGCGTTCCAGGCTCTGGTTGGTGGCCCAGGTCCAAACGGCATTATTTACCGAGTCTGGATTTCCGGAGCTGATGGGGTTGGTCGTCCAACTATCCGGAATGCCGCCGTCGAAATCTTCGGTGAAGACAATAGATTGTGCGGTTAAAAGGGTTATACAGGAAAAAATAGAAAGCAAGAGTAGCAGGCAAATCCTTTTCATAAGTGTTGATTTTGTAGCATTAAAAATCTTGCCACAATACTAAGGAGACAGGCCAAATGGGGCTTGGAGATATCGTTCGAAACCTTGGAGATATCGTTCGTGCATAGAAAAGGAGGGGGGAAATGGTTATTTCCGGGCTTCGCTGGGCGGCGCGCCGAATGCATCCGAAAAAACCCGGGAGAAGTAGGCGGGGTCCCGAAAGCCCACAGCGTAGGCCACTTCTGAAACGGAAAGAGTACTGCTTTTCAGCAGCTGCCTGGCGCAGTGAAGGCGGTAACTACGCATATATTGAGCAATAGACTGTCCGGTGAGCGCCTTCAGCTTTTTGAATACCTGCGAGCGGCTCATGGCCAGCTCCCCGGCCAGCTCCCGAACTCCGAATGTTTCATCGGAAAGATGGGCTTTCATCTGGGCCTGCACCTTTTTGATGAAATCGTCTTCACGCGAAAAGGCAGCCTCCGGAGGCAGGGAAAAAGGCGATGCCTGCTGATAGCGGGCCTGCAGCCGTTGCCGCAGCTCGATCAGCTTTTTCAGGCGGACAAATAATTCTTTCTGGTTGAAAGGCTTTGGGAGATAGGCGTCGGCGCCCCCTTCCAGTCCCTCCAGCCGGGATGCTTCATCGGCCCGGGCAGTGAGCAGGACGATAGGGATGTGGCTGGTGCGCTCGTTCTTTTTTAAGTATCGGCAGAGTTCGAACCCGTCTTTTCCCGGCATCATCACATCGCTGATGATAAGGTCTGGGACGATCTCCAGCGCCTTGTCGATACCCTCCTGGCCGTTTCCCGCTTTTATGATCTCGTACTGTCCTTCCAGGCAGGCCTGCAGATAGGCCTGAACATCAGGGTTGTCCTCTACGATGAGTATAGTGTGATGCTCGCCGGAGGAAGAAAAAGCACCGTTATCCGGTATGGTGGGCGTTTCGGGAAGGGCGGAAAAAGGGGCGGCTTTCTGAACCTTTGCATTGCGGTGTATGGGCAGGCGAACAGTAAAGATGCTGCCTTTACCGGGGCTGCTTTTTGCCTTAACCTGCCCGTTAAGTAGTTTCACCAGCTCTTTGGTGAACGCCAGGCCAATCCCTGCGCCTGTTCCCCCATTATCTCTTCCAAAGGGGGAGGCTCTGTAAAACCGGTCGAAGATATACGGCAACTCTGCTGGCCCGACCCCAATACCATTGTCTTTGACCTCCAGTAGCAGCCATTCCAGGCTGTTCTGGTTTTCGGTGGAGATGCGGAAGACAACTTTCCCTCCCTCCGGCGTATATTTGATGGCGTTAGACAGCAGGTTGGAGACGATATAGAAAAGTTTATCCGGGTCGAAATCCATAATGAGCGGCCTCTTTTCCTGATGGATCATCAATTGGATGTCTTTGCTCTCAGCCAGAGACCGGAAAGATCCGGAAAGGTATTGTAAGTATGCCGTTACATCATCCTGGATCATGTTCACTTCCAAAGCGCCGGCTTCCAGCCTGGCCAAGTCCAGCATCTGATTGACCAGGCGGAGCAGTTGCTGTGCGTTTCGCTGCACTGCCCGAACGGCCGGCTCAAATTTTTCGGCTGCCCGGACTTTGAAATAGCCCCGGGCCTGTTCTGCCATTCCCAGAATTACCGTCAGTGGGGTGCGGAATTCATGGGTAATATTGGTATATAAATGCGTTTTTAGCCTATCCATTTCTTTTAGCCTATTCGCTTCTGCGGCCGCCAGGCGGCGATTGAGCTGGAAGCGGTACAAGGCCCAAAGTGTAGCTGAGGCACTGATCCCATATAGCAGGTAAGCCCACCAACTGCGCCACCAGGGCGGGAATATCCGGATGGTTAGGAGGGTTTCTCCTTCGCCCCATACTCCTTCGCCATTAGCGGCTTTCACCCTGAAGGAATAGGCGCCGGGCGGCAAATTGGAAAAGCGGGCAATACGCTCATTTCCGGCTTCTACCCAACCCTCCTGTAACCCCTCCAGGCGGTACGAATAACGAATGGCATCCGGCTGGTTGAATTGCAGGCCGGCATATTCGACCGTAATGTCATTCCTGAAATAGGGCAGATTAATCACCCTCAAAAAAGAGGGAGCGGGCAGGCTGCTGAGGGCCTCATCTTCCCGAATGTCCTGGTTGTTGATCAGGATGCGCCTGGCCACGACGTTGGGAAGAAAAGTATCCGCATGAATGCTGTCCGGGTGAAAGCTGATTATTCCCTCCTCTCCGGCAAAGAGGAAGCGCCCATCCTGGGTGCGATACTTGCCGGTAACAGTAGCTGCATTGAAAAAAGAAAAGCGGTTTAGCTCGGTGAATACTTCAATGTTTTTCCAGGTGGGGCTGAAGCGGAAAAGCCCATTGGGGCCGACGAGCCAGAGCCGCCCCTGGCTGTCGGGCTGGACTCCGGTAATCCAGTTCAGCTGAACGTTGCTTTGCTCAAAATAGGCCTTGCCAGGTATATCCAAGTGATGCAAGCCGCCAAGGTAAGAACTCAACCAGATGGTTCCATCATTGGCTTCCACCAGGTCCAGGCCTCCGGCATAGCTGCTGTTGAAGGACCGGTTAGAGGGCTTGGAGGCCTCGATCTTGTGCAGGCCTTTACTGGTGGAAGCCAGAAGGAAGCCTTCCGAACTGATCAGGATGTCATTGATCACGCCAAGGTTGGTGTATTCTTCATGCCAGGCCTGGAACGCCCGGGTTTTCAGATCGAAGCTATACAGGCTCCCATGGGTGGTTCCGCACCATAGGGTGTCGCCCTGCCTCACCAATACATTGATCCAATCTTTTGGCAGGCTTTTTTCTGTTCTGGTGATTTCAAAAAAACGGTGCTTGCCGGTTGCAGGAAAGAATTGCAGCAAGCCGTGATGGCTGCCCAGCCAGATGGCTTCATCTACGGCTACAACCGGCGTCGGCGCTTCAATGGTGCGGGCAGCCTCTGAACCCGGAAGGGCGAAACGGGTCAGGCGGCCGGTTGCCAGAGATTGCCGGAATAAATATCCTTCTTTTGTAGTGGCCCATACATTACCGCCGGCATCCTCAGTAATATGGCCCGGAACTGCAAATTCATTCCGGCCGATCGGTAGTTTTGTTAAACTGGCCCTATTGCTTCTCAGGTGGATCTTATACAATGGCCCTCGCCAGGTTCCTACCCAGAGGTTACCAAATCGATCCGGGCAAAAAGCCCATATATTACCGGTTTCCCTATCATCATTTGAGAATAACGGGAGGTGTTCCTGATCGGCGGCGGAGTGAAAAGGAGGCTTAAGAATAAATATTCCCCGGCCCCAGGTTCCCGCCCAGAGGTTTCCTTTTTCATCTTCATACAGGTGGTTGATGGCCACATCGTTGGGAATTGCATGGGAAATGGATTGAAAAGAATTCTTCCGGGGATTCCACCTGGCAATGGTGTTCTCCTCGCTTTCACCTTTTTGCCCTTTTCCCGCGATCCAGATCTGTCCGTCACGGCTGTTGGCCATCGTGGATACTTCCGCCAGGAGCTCCCCGCCTGCAGGGAAGGGGATGTGTTCAAATTCTGGGGCCCCTTCGTTGAAGGTTAACTGGTCTATTCCCTCGTTACCGTAAAAACAAAGCCGGCCTGTTTTCCGGTAATAGAACGGGGTGACGGATGGGCTGGAAAAAACTGTATTGGGCCGCCGGGAGCTGTTTTTTCCTTGGAAACACTGGTGACGCAGCGTGTCCGCTTTGAAGTGGATCCGGCTTACCCCCTCACTGGTAGCGATCCAGACAGCTCCATTGGGATCTTCCTCGATGGTATAGATCCAATCCGAGCAAAGGCTGTTTTCATCCTCCGGATGGTGGCGAAAGTGATGGGTGAACTTTTCTTTCTCCGGGTCAAAAAGAAATACTCCCCGGTTCAATGTCCCTACCCATATCGTTCCCCGGCTATCCTGCCTGAGGGTGTAGAAAAAGTTTTTAAAACCTCCACCTTGGGTACTGGTGTCTGCCTGAAATACTTCAAAGCCATAACCGTCATACCGGGCCAGCCCGTCGTGGGTAGCGAGCCAGAGAAAACCCTGAGGGCCCTGGATAATGTCAGCAACGCTGGTGCCGGGCAGCCCATCCCGGGCTGTAAATTGTTCGATGTAGTAGCCATTGGAGTGGAATGTCCGGCTCTGCCCCCAGAGGATGACAGGAAAGCAGGTTAGCAATAACCAGAGCCATAGTTGTTTTTCACAGGACATTGTTACAGAGCACTAATGCCAGCGGCAAGAATTAACGGATGAAGTTTAACGGTTGTTGGCCAGTACACGAAGACGGCGCGGAATTGCCTGTTAATCCGGCTTGTTTGTACTAATGCGCCTCCAGCCAGTTCTCGCCCACCCCCATCTCCACCACGATCGGTACTTTCAACCCGGGGATGGTGTGCTTCATCTTATCCTCGATGATCGGTTTGATGGTGTCCAGCTCTTCTTTCAGTACATCGAAGACCAGTTCGTCGTGCACCTGAAGGATCATTTTCGACCGGAAGCCCTGCTTTTTAAATTCCCGGTGAATGTTGACCATGGCGATCTTGATCATATCGGCGGCGGAGCCCTGAATGGGGGTATTGATGGCGTTGCGTTCGGCGTGGCCGCGCACCACGGAGTTGCGGGAGCCAATATCGCGCAGATAGCGGCGCCGGCCCATAAGGGTCATGACATAGCCCTTCTCGCGGGCTTCTTTGACGGCTTTATCCATGTAGGCCTTCAGGCCTGGGTAGCGGTTGAAATACTGGTCGATCAGCTCTTTGGCTTCGCTCCGTTTGATCTCTAACTGCTGAGACAGGTTGTGGGCGCCGGCGCCGTAGATCAGGGAAAAGTTGACCGTTTTGGCTCGGTAGCGCTGCTCTTTGGCCACTTCCTCATAAGGTACATCAAAGACGCGCGCGGCGGTGGCCCGGTGAATATCCTTACCGCCCTGGAAAGCTTCCAGCATGGCCTCGTCGCCACTGATCTCGGCGATGAGGCGGAGCTCGATCTGGGAATAGTCGGCGGCCAGCAACAAGTGGTTCTTATCCCGGGGAATAAAAGCCTCGCGCACGCGGGCGCCCTCCGGGGTGCGCACGGGAATATTCTGAAGATTAGGGTTATTGGAACTAAGGCGGCCCGTGGCGGCCAGCGCCTGGTTGAAGGAGCTGTGGATGCGCCCGGTGCGGGGGTTGGCCAGCTTGGGCAGGGCATCTACGTAGGTGGATTTGAGTTTGGTGAGGCCCCGGTGTTTCAGAATGCTTTCGACGATGGGGTGTTCGCTGTGCAGTTCGGCCAGCTTCTCTTCATTGGTGCTGTACTGCCCGGACTTGGTCTTTCGCCAGCGATAGGGCAAGCCCAGTTTATCGAACAGTATTTCGCCCACCTGCTTCGGCGAAGCGATGTTGAAGTCCACGCCCGCTTGTTTATGGACTTCCTCTTCCAGTTCGAGAATTTCCTTATCCAGTTCTTTCGAGTATTCTTTCAGAAATTCCGTATCCACATTGACCCCTTCGTACTCCAGGTCGGTCAGGGCTAAGATCAGAGGCGCCTCTATTTCATCGTAGAGTTTCTGGAAGCCCTCTTCCTTCAGGCGAGGCGCCAGGTATTCCTTGAGCTGCAGGGTGATATCGGCGTCTTCAGCGGCGTATTCCTTGACTTTTTCCACATCGACATCGCGCATGGTCAGCTGGCCTTTGCCCTTTTTTCCGATGAGTTTTTCAATGGATACCGGCTGATATTTCAGGTAAGTTTCCGCCATGTAATCCATGTTGTGGCGCAATTCCGGCTCCAGCAGGTAATGGGCTATCATGGTATCGAAAAGGTGGCCTTTGAGCTCCACGCCGTAGTATTTCAGCACGATGGCGTCGTACTTTATGTTCTGGCCCACTTTTTCGATTTTTTCATTCTCAAACAAAGGCCTGAACTCATCTACGATCCGCTGAGCCTCTTCTTTTCCTTCCGGAACGGGGACGTAGTATGCTTTTGTCGTTTTAAAGGAAAAGGACATCCCCACCAGTTCGGCCTGTGTGGGCTCCACACTCGTGGTCTCGGTGTCAAAGCAGATACTTGGCTGTTCTGAGAGCAGGCGTATGAGCTCAGCCCGCTTTTCAGGGGTATCCATCAGGTGGTACTCATGGCTCGTATTGGCGATGTTTTTATCCGCCACGGAGTGGGCCGGCGGTGGTGGTATATTTGACCTGGCCGTTTCGGTTTGCTGGGCGAAAAGGTCACCCTGAGTGCCTTCCTGCTTCGGTTTTTCCGGATCGCCCAGTATCTGTGTGGCTAGGGTCCGGAATTCCAGTTCGCGGAATATCTCCGCCAGTTTATCCCTGTCGGGTTCCTCGATGATGAATTTGTCCGGGTCGAATTGTATCGGGGCCTCCACATTGATGGTGGCCAGCTTTTTGGACAGAATGGCCTGCTCGCTGAATTCCTTAACCCTTTCCTGCTGCTTACCTTTCAGCTCGTCGGCATGTTCGATAAGGCTTTCAATGGAATCGTATTGTTCCAGCAGCTTGGCGGCCGTTTTGGGGCCAATGCCCGGTATGCCCGGAATGTTGTCAACACTGTCCCCCTGCAGGCCCAGCATGTCGATCACCTGCTCCACCCGCTTAATGCCCCACTTGTCCAGTATCTCCTGTACCCCCATGATCTCTACGCCGTTGCCTTGTCGGGAAGGCTTGTAAAGGAAGACCTTATCGGTTACCAACTGCCCGAAGTCCTTGTCCGGGGTAACCATATAAACGGTATAACTGTCTTCGGCCGCCTGTTTGGCAAGAGTCCCGATGACATCATCCGCCTCATAGCCGTCAACGGTGACCACGGGAATTTTAAAGGCCTTAATGATCGCCTCGATATAGGGCATGGCTACAGTAATGTCTTCCGGCTGGTCTTCCCGGTTGGCCTTATAGGGTTCGTACATCTCGTGCCGGAAGGTAGGGGTTGAAAGATCGAACGCCACGGCAATGTGGGTGGGTTTCTGGGAGCTCATCAGGTCCCACAATGTACGCGTAAACCCCATGGCCGCCGAAGTGTTCACCCCTTTGGAGTTGATGAGCGGCCGGCCGATGAACGCAAAATGCGCCCGGTACATGAGGGCGTGGCCGTCGAGAAGGAATAGTCTTTTATCTTCAGGCATGGGTGATTTTTTGCTTTTGGTAATGCGGTGAAAATAGGGAATTTTTGGGGTTTGAAGGACTGGCGGCATCCTGTTTTCACAGCAGAGGCGACTACTTTTGAAAACGAGGATCAACCTCCCCTTCCTTTCTTGTTATCATTCTATTAAATAACACCTCATTCCGTTAAACGGACGTTAAATGGCTGGCGTTCTAATAATAACTAATATAACTTGAAAGGGCAATTGAAACTGTCTTATGTGCGGCCGGCTGGCCCTGCCGTTTGTCAAACGGATAAAAAAGTTTAAGCTATGAAAAAAGGATACCTGCTCGCTCTGTTAATAGCCCTTGTTTTTTGTGGTATCGCTTCGGCTCAGTCCAGCGATCAGAACCCGCGTGCCCGGGAAGCTTACCTCGCTTATGAAAAACAAGTGGACAGCCTCCATGCCGCCAGCATGGGCGCCACTATCGACAAGACTTATGAAGCCTACGACCCTCTGCTCATCAGGCAGCAGCGCCGGGAGGAGCGTCGCGAATTTCGCCGCCAGCTGAAACTGGAACGCGCCCGGAGCCGCCGCTTTTATTTTGGATACCCTTATGACTACTACGGGTACCGGTGGTAAATCCGGTGTCAACTAAAATTTAAGATATTTTACCTGCTGGAGAACCCGCCCTTCAGAGCGGGCATTGCTGGTGAGCACCTTTTGAGTACTCACTGGGTTTCTTCCGGCCAAAGCGAACAAAAACCAATCTACATGAAACCTTTCATCCCTTTTCTGCTATTCGCCCTTTTCCTGGGCTTCGCCTGTAACCGCCAGGTTCAGCGTATTGAAACCGAATCCACCATTGACCTCAGCGGCCGCTGGAATGATACCGACGCCCGCCTCACCGCCGCCGAACTCGTCACTGAGATCATGGGAAGGCCCTGGCTGGAACGCCATGTAAGCAAAACCGGTAAGGAGCCCGTTGTAATTGTCGGTATGGTGGAAAATAAATCCCATGAACATATCGAGGCGGAAGTTTTTACCAAAGAGCTGGAGAAAGCCTTCATCCAAAGCGGCCGTGTACGCCTGGTGCAGGGGGGCGAGAAACGCGAGCAGATCCGCCGCGAGCGGGCCGACCAGCAGAACAATGCTTCTCAGTCCACTATGAAACAATGGGGCCTTGAGATCGGGGCCGACTATATGCTGCAGGGGTCGATCAATTCGATCATGGATGCCTACAAGCGCAAGAAGGTCATCTATTATCAGATAGATATGGAACTGACCAACCTCGAAACGAACGAGGTGGTATGGATCGGTGATAAGAAGATCAAAAAGTTCGTAAAGAACTGACCATTCAGGTGGAAAGAAAGCTTCTTCGGGAGTTCTACCTTTGAAGCAAAAGATGATTGTTGGTTACTGCCTCTTTGAGCCGGGTTGATTTGCCGGCCTCCGGAAGTTTGGAACCCAAGCCATGCAAGTTGTACCGTCCTAAACCCCGCCACCTATGAGATATGCGTACATTCTATATGGGCTCGTTCTGGTGTGGAGTGTTTCTTCCTGTGCTTCTTTCGAGCACTACCGGCTCTTGTACAACCAGAAGCTGGAACAGTCCGACCTCGAAGGAGCTGCCCGTATTATAGAGAAGAAGAGTTTCTACCAGAAAAGCCGCAATAAGGTTCTGTACTATCTGGAGTTGGGCGCCCTGGCACGCATGCAGGGCCGTCTGGAAGAAAGCAATGAATATCTCAACCAGGCCGATTATCTGATCGAAGACCGGCGCGCTTCCCTTGGAGCACAGGGGCTGGCCATGGTCAGCAACCCCCGGGTGCTGCCCTACCGAACGGAGTACTTCGAGAACATTGCTGTACATTACCTGAAGAGCCTGAACTATCTGGAACTCAATGATGTGCCTGCTGCCCGGGTGGAAGCCCGCCGTACCAACATCCGCCTGCAGGAGCTCAACGATGCGGTGCCGGACAAGCCGCTCAAATACCACGATGACGTGCTGGGCCACATCACTATGGGCCTGAGCTATGAAATGAACGGCGAATGGAACAATGCCTTCATCGCCTATCGAAACGCTGCCGAGCTATTCATCGAGGAGGGGAAGGTGGTTCCCTACATGGGCGTACAGATGCCTGAGCAGCTCAAATGCGACCTGGTGCGCATGGCCGAACTGACGGGGTTCAACGATGAGGCCGCCTACTTTCAGCGGTTGCTGAGGCCCGACTGCGGAACGGAGAATGGCAATGGCGGTACGCTTGCCCTATTCTGGGAAAACGGACAAGGGCCGGTTAAGGAGGAGGTGAACCTTGGGTTTGCCGTATTGCGTTCGGGCGATCGTTCGGAATTGTGCTTTGTCAACGAACAGCTGGGCCTGGAATATGACATTGGGCCGGAGGCATATCATCAGTACAATGGTTTTGAAGGCGTCAACAACATCCGCCTGGCCCTTCCGTCTTTTCAGCGGCGGATTTACCCCCTGCATTCCGCCCAGGTAAACTACCCCGGCGGCTCCCGGCCCATGGAACTGGTCGAAGACCTCAATGAGGTAGCTGAACAGTCGCTTCGCGACCGCTTTCACCGGGAACTGGCCAGTGCCCTGGTCCGGCTTGCCGCCAAAGAGGCGGTGGAAGCTTCCCTTCGGTCGATCAAAACCAAAAAGAAGGATAAAGACGATGAGGGTGAGAAGGGTGAAAAAGATGAAAAAAAGAAAGATAAAGAAGACGAATACTCAGATACCGCCGGCCAGATCCTGGGCGGCGCCATGGACATCATCAACGCCGTAACCGAACGGGCGGATATTCGCTCCTGGCAATCGCTCCCGGCCGAGATCTATTACCAGCGCATCCCTTTAAAAAAAGGGCCAAACGAAATAAAGATCTGCTTTTACAACCAATACCACCAGCGGATGGAAGAGTACAGTTTTTTCCTTCAGGGGGAAGGCGGACTCACTGTCCGCAATGTGATCACGCCCGATTCACGGGTTATTCAACCATCCGAAAAAACAATTCTGCCATGAAAACGATCCTACTTACCCTTATTATGGCCTGCTCAGCTATTTGGGCTTATGGCCAGGACAAAATTGATGTGGTTTACCTCAAAGACGGCCGCGTTGTCAGAGGCTCCATCATTAAGCCTCTCGATGCCGATGGAGTGCAGATCATGACCACCGAAAGCGATGTCTATACCTTCTCTGCGGATGAAGTGAGCCGCGTGGCCCGGGAAGAGATGCAGCATGACAACCTCAAAAACAAGGTATTCGTGTATAAAGGCCAGGGTTATACCAATATTACCTCCCTTGGCTACGGCTTCGGAGTGGGCACGGTTGGTGATGCCGACAACAACGAAGATTACTTTGCCATTTACACGGTCAATGGCTTTCACGTAAACCGGAATATAAGCCTGGGGGTCGGGATCGGCATTGAGGGTTACGGCGATTACGAACTGGTGCCGCTCTACGCCGACGTTCGCGTTTACCCGTCTCTTTCGGAGTGGGCGCCCTTCTTTTATGGCAACCTGGGGTTCGGCCTTGGTGTGCTGGAAAAAAATACCGACGGCGGCCTGATGGCGGGCATCGGCGGCGGCATACAGCGCTCGGTGAGCCCCAACCTGGCGTTCGTCGGAGCATTAGGGTTTCGCTATCAGGAAAATACTGTTGGCACTACAGAGCTGAATGCCAGTTACCTGCAGTTGAGTGTAGGCGTAAAATTTTAGTGGCCGGGAAAATAATTGCCAATAATGTGGCCGCGGAACAGCTGGAAAGTATATTGGCGGAGCTGCTAAACTGATCATGGGAATCAGATGGAAGGCACACTTCCAAAGTGCCTTCCTTCTTGCCTGGAATATCAAATCTCTGCCTGCGGCACTGCAGCGCCCGACATTTTTCCCTGGAATTTCTCATTAAAAAGCCCAATATCTCCTGTTGCCTTTTTTCCTGTCCTTCAATGCCCGTTTTTCTGCATTCCAGCCTTTGTTGATCACTTCATACAGGTCTTGTATCAGCAACCAGGTATTGGCAAAATAGGTATGGCCCAGGAAGTCGGTATCGATAGAGGAGGCATCGACCGTTTCAATAGTTTCCACTACGACGAGGTTCTCTCCGGCTTCTCCGGCCCGGGGAACGTGGTTAAACTGTTTGGAAAGAGCCAGGGCCTTATCTTTGGAGGAAGCGTAAAGCGTTACGTTGCTGGCTGTTTGCCGGATCATAGGGGCAATTTCCTGGACAAATTCCCTTGCGTTTACATCCGGGGCAGCCAGGATGACCTGCCCGAACAAAGGCTTTTGCGGGTTTTTTCTGGCCAGGGCGATTAGCGACTTGGTAAGCGTCCGGTTGCCCATGCTGTGAGCAATGATGTGGATCTTTTCCCAGCAATTTTGCTTAGCCAGCTCTTCCAGGAAATACTCGAGGTGGGGTACAGACCAGGCATTGTTCTCTCCATCTTCCCAATAGCCGATCAGCGTGCCCTGTGATGGCCAACTGTAGAGGATGGGAACTCCTGCGAAGCTCACATCGTAAGCCACCTGTGCAGCTCTTAACGCCGCTTCGTCAAAGGAGGTGTTGTATCCGTGGATGAAGACCAGGGCCTCCTGCTTGTCTGCCAGGCGGGCTTTCAGGTTGAGCTCCGAAAAAAAATCATTCTCCTGCAAAGGGCTTATCTCTTTTAAAATGATGTGCTCTCCCGGATCTTCCGCAAACTCCAGGCTCCACCACGACGGCCGTTCGATCTCGCCGATCTCATGGATCTTGGGGATGGTGACCATACACCTTCCAAACCGAAGCCCCGTACTGCTTCGCTTCCCACCGTAGAAGCCGTAGGGGCCGTTGTTACCGGTAGGCTCCCGGTCGGTAGCATAATAAACCGGCACTTCTGAAAATTTCGACTGCCCCTGCCCTGTTTCGCCCATGGCGAACCCGGACGAGGGGTTATTGGCCTTGGGAGCGGGCCGTTCTGCTTCCTCCAGCCGCTTCTGCAGTACGGACTGAAAAATGGCTTCGTCAGGAACCGTAGTTTCCTCTCCGGTCAGAGAAGATACTGCTGGGCTGGTACTTTTACAGAAAGGGAAAGCCAGTAAAATGATCAGAATGGACAAAAGAAACAGAAATTTGCGCTTGGTTTCCATATAATGAAGTTCTCTGTGCGAAAAAAATAAACAGAAAAGGCTCCGGATAATAACCTACAACCGGCCCAGCAGCCCCCCAAGCAACTTCACTGCATTCCTTACTACCTCATCGCTTTCCACCGGGATCTTGAGGTAAGTTTGTCCTGTCGACTCGTCCTTCTCCGTGATCTCATTCACCAACTGCTGAGTAGCCTTCTCGTCGGCCAGCGTCTGGGCGAGGCGGCCAAGGAAGCTGACTCCCTGGCTGATCAGCTCTCGTGGGCTGCCGCCACCTGCGCCGAGCGGTTCTCCTTTGGGTTGCCGGGGAGACGGGGCGGACGGTTCTTTAACCGGTTCCGGTTCTTCCTCACGCCAGTCTTCGGCTGTTACGGGAGCTTCCTCTTCCGGTGCTGTGGCAGGAGCGCCCTGAGGGACTTCCAGGTCGGAGTCGCTGCCTACCTCTACTGCTTCGCTGGGTTCGGCGGGAGTAGCCACCTTCTCGAGGTTTTCCATAAAATCGCGGAATTTGCGGTCGCTCATGAATACCGAATCTTCTACGGCATCCAGTACGGCGTCGGCCAGGGAGGATTTGAATTTGAGGGTGGACAACATGCGGTGTTCAATGGTGCCTTCGGAGATCAGGTTAATGACCTGAACCTGCCGTTTTTGCCCCAGCCGGAAGATGCGGGCAATGCGTTGTTCGAGTACCGCGGGATTCCAGGGGATGTCGAGGTTGATCACCAGGGCGGCCTTTTGGAGGTTGAGGCCCAGGCCTCCGGCATCGGTGGACAGGAAGACGCGGCAGTTGTCGTCCTCGCGGAAGCGGTCGAGCAGTTCGCCCCGCTTGGTGCTGGGGACGCCACCGTGCAGGTAAGCATATTCCACCTCCCGTTCCTCCAGTTCCTGAGAAACGATGCGGGTCATGCGTTCCCACTGGCTGAAGATCACGACTTTTTCCTCCGGTTCGGCCAGGCGTTCTTCGAGGATGTAGAACAGCTCGCTGATCTTGGTGTCATGGCGGGTGTGCTGGTCAACCAGATAGGTGCTGTCGCAACTCATGCGCATCAGGTTGAGGCAGCTGAGGAGGCGCTGGCGGTCCTGTTCTTTGAGGAAGCCGAGGCGGCGCCACTTGGCCACAAGTTGGGCCACATCGGATTCATAACTGTTGTGCAGCTCCATCTGACTGGGCGTCATCGGCACCAGCAGGTGCTGGTCGATGCGTTCGGGCAATTGTTTGAGCACCTCCCGTTTGCGGCGGCGGATCATCACGTGCTTCAGCTTCTCGTTGATCTCATCCAGGCGGCGGTAGCCTCGTACAGCGCCGGCCTCGTCTTTTACCTGATGACGGTGCAGCAGCAGGTAGAGCGGCCCTAGCAGGTGCTGGTCGAGAAACTGGACGATGGAATAGAGGTCTTCCAGCTTGTTCTCCAGAGGCGTACCGGTTAGGGCGATGCGGTAAGGAGCTTCCAGGCGTTTGACGGCCCGGGCGATCTTGGTGTCCCAGTTTTTGATGCGCTGGGCCTCGTCGAGGATGATCAGGTCGGGCCGGCTCTGGTTGATGTAGGCGTAATCTCGGGCTACGATATTATAGGTGATGACCTTGTAGAAATTTTCGTCATTCAAATATTGCTCCCGGCGTTTGTGCATCGGCCCTTCGATAACCGATACGGGGCTGTCGGTAAACTTGCGGATCTCTGACCTCCACTGGTATTTGAGGGAAGTCGGGCAGATGATCATAACCGAACCGATGCCCAGCTCCCGGCGGTAAAGCTCGGCAGCGGCGATGGCCTGAATGGTCTTTCCCAGCCCCATCTCGTCGGCCAGCAGGCAGCGGCCGGCGCGGAGGGCGAAGAGCACTCCCTCGCGCTGATAGGGGAAAAGCTGCGTGTTAATAAGCTCTTTCAGGCTGTTCGGGTCATTGTCCAGCCGGTCAGCGAGCAGATGGCGGCGGGCATCGTCTCTTTTCTGGATGACGAAATCCAGGGCGTCGGGGTAGCAGCGAAAATCGGGGGACAACTGGCGGGCCGCGTCCAGGAACCGGTCAATTTCCAGATAAGCGTGAGGAAACAAGGCTCCTTCCTCGTCGAAGTAACCTTTGGCCAACTCCCGGAACGCTTCGGCCTTTTCCGTGCCGATGCGCAGGCGCAGGCTGCGCTCCTCGCCATAGTGGAGGTAAAGGGAAGTATAGGCCCGTTCGGGGGGCGGTTTTTTGAAATGCTGTTTATTGCCGTAGGTGTTATATAACTTGTGCAGGGCCCATTCGATGTGCTTGCAGGTGCCCAGGCCGTTGGTTCGGAAGTCGAGACAGGAGCAGAAATTGTCGCCGGGCTCCTGGCCGCGCAGGGCCAGCCGGTAAACCGTATTGCGTTCGGGGTTGCTTACCGTAAAATCAGACCATACCGGATGGCCCCCGAGGTTGGCAAGTTCGAAGCCCTGCTCCTTTCCGAATTGCCGGCGAAGGCCGATCTGCCACTCCCGCAGGCTCATTTCCTCAGGTTGTTTGTGGTAACTGATGCGTTTGGCTTTCTTCTTTTTTTGTTTTCCGCTGTTCTTTGTCTTGGCCATGGTAAAGCGATGAATTGTCTTGAGTATTTAGAGGTTACTAAGCTAAAGTTTTTTCTACTGAAAATCGAGGTACACCCTACGGGTTAGCTAAATTTAAATATTAGCATTGGTTCTCACTTCCCGGCCGGCCTTTGTATATTGGATTGGATTTTTAACTTAAAACCCTGTACCATGAAGAACGAATATCTTCTCAAAGGAGCCTTCACGCTCCTTCTGCTTACCATTCTTTCCTTTACCCTTTCCGCCCAGGATTGCAAACACCAGGCACTGCTGGATAAGCTGGACAAAGCCATGATGGAAAAAAATGTGGACCTGCTGGCGGAAGCATACAAAGCCGATGCCGTCCGGCATACGCAGCAGGGGCCGGAAAAAGGGGTGGATCAGATCAAATCCCGTGCCGCCGAATTTTACAAGAACATTCCCGATGCGGAAGGCAAAAACATTGATGTCATCTGTAATGGTGATTACGCCATAGTACGCTGGGAAGGAAAGGGGACGCCGGTTGGCTCTCCCCAAAAGGTGAGCGTTACGGGAATCACCATCTATAAGATCGTTGACGGTAAAGTCGCTGAGGAATGGGAGGAGATGAATTCCCTTTCCCTGATGATGCAGATGGGCTATGAGCTGAAGGCGCCGGATGCACCTGCCAAGGATTAGAAAAGGCTATCTTTTCTGAAGCCCGGTTCCTGCCATAGACAGTGGGAACCGGGCTTTTTTATTCCCGTATGACCAAATCAAAGGAGTTGCCCATTCTATGATCCAAAGAACCCAAAGCTGGCATACCCCACTACGGAGTCATACCGATGACTGACATCTCCCGAGTTGCAGTAGTTCAGCAACCGGCACTTCCAACCCTTCCGGCGGGCAATGTCCAGCGCGATCAGGATGGGGATCTTGCCACAGGCGATACCTTTTTGTTCCATGGCCTGGTAATCCAGCGATTCGATAGCCCGGTTGGTGGCCTGGTCGAGCTCGCAGGCGGTATCGTAGTCGTAGAAGTGGCTGAGGTCGGAACTGATGAGCAGAAGGCCGTCTTCGCCGAGGGCATCCTCTACCGCCCGGCAGTAATCTTTGGGGGTGATCTTCCCGGCGATGAGGGGAAGGAAACGGAAATCGGCGAGCACGTATTGCAGAAAGGGAAGCTGTACTTCCAGGCTGTGCTCATTGATATGGGCGGATTCCTGAGCAATAAACCCATCGTGAAGAATACTCACCTTACCCACGGGCGTCTCCCAGTAGTCGTTGGGGTCGGTGGCCAGATGATGCATCAGTACGGTGTGGGCCGGGCCAATAGCTACTACTCTTTTCCATCTTTCACTTTCATTTTTCAATAAGGCATAAGCGTAAGCGGCCACTTGTCCGGAGTAAACGTACCCGGCATGAGGGACGATCAGCGCCTTGAGCGGGCCTTCCGGGGCTGGTTGGACCGACGCCTGTTCCAACAACCCGGCGATAGTGCTGAGCAACTTTCCTCCGTCCGCCGGATAGAACTGGCCGGAGACGGCCGATTTTCTGGTTTTTACTGCCATACGCCAGGGATTTGGGTTCGGCAACGGGTACAGGCGCCATTCTCGAAGGTGCTTTCGATCCACGGGCGGTATCCCGAACGGCGGATCAGGGCGGCTCCGCAATTGGGGCAGTAGGTGGCGGACCGCTTTTCGTCCTGTATGTTGCCCAGATAAATGTAGTTCAGGTCCGCTTCAAGGCCAATGTCGTAAGCTTTTTCCAGGGCGGCCCGGCTCGTCGGCGGCACGTCCTTCATCTTATAGGCGGGGAAGAAGGCCGAAATGTGCCAGGGGATATTTTTATCGACCGAAGCGATGAACGCGGCGATGTCCTTCAGCTCGGCTTCGGAGTCGTTCTGCCCCGGAATGACCAGGGTGGTCACTTCCAGCCAAATGCCTCTTTTGTGTACCTCCTGAATGGTATCGAGCACCGGTTGCAGGCGCGCCTTGCAGATCTTCTTGTAGAAATTATCGCGGAAGGATTTCAGGTCGATGTTCATGGCGTCGAGATAGCCGCTTGCCATATCCAGCGCCTCTTCCGATTCATATCCGTTGCTGACGAAAAGGGTGCGGATGCCGTGAGGGCGGGCAAGGGTGGAGATGTCGTGCAGGTATTCGAAAAAGATGACGGGCTCGTTGTAGGTATAGGCGATGGAAGGCACCTTTTTCTCGAGGCAAAGTTCGATTACCTTTTTGGGCGGTAAATGGTAACCGTATTGCTTCACTTCCAGTTCGATATCTTCGACGTGTTTTTCTTTCATCAGCCGTTCGCGGAGGGTGCGGGCGAGCTGGGAGAGGTCCCAGTTCTGGCAGAAGCTGCAGGCGAAGTTGCAGCCTACAGTGCCGATGGAGAAGATTTCCGTTCCGGGCAGGAAATGATAAAGCGGCTTCTTTTCGATGGGGTCGATATTCACGGCCGAGGCTTTGCCGTAAACGATCAGGTAAAGCTTGCCATCCTTGTTCTGGCGAACGCCGCAAACACCCACTCCTCCCTCCTTTACCACACAACGGATCTTACACGCGGTGCAGCGGACGGCTTTTTTCTCCAATGGTTCGTATAGAATGGCTTCGTGCATAGCAGAGGTCAACCCGCTTTGCGAATCGTTTCCTCCGGCGAAGCTTCCATACGGACCACCTTGCCCTTCTCTTCCGTTCCTCCGAAGCGATATCCCAGAATGGCGCTGATGGCAATCGCCATGATGACCGGAACCAACCACATCTGATGGGTGGTAACGGCGATGATGGTGACCAGCATCATCAGGTAATACCGCAGAATGACGATATGAAATCCCAGTTTGAACATAACAAAATGGTTAAATTTCACCTGATACTATAAGATACTCCATCAGCCCCGGAAGGGAAATGATAAGGGTCAGGAAAAAAGTTGATTTTGGTCAGGGAGGGGGCAGGTCCAGTCCAGGCTACTATTGCCGGCGTACACCGTACACAATACCTGGCGGCTATTGTCCAATTTTAGACGAATAGCCTCAGGAGATACAGAAAATTGAACTATGCCGTGTGGCCGCCCTTCTAAGCTTCTCCTCTCCTAAACCCCAACGGGGACCCACCAAGCCCTAAACTCCTCCTCCCCTTCACTCACTGATCCAGGTCCAGCTGCCACTCCTGTCCCGTTTCCGTGTTATACAACACCACGTTGGCCGTAAAATTGACTTGTGCAAATTCTGTCGGATATTCATAATCCCTCTTTCCCAGAATTAACCAGTAAGGGTTATCGGGGTCAATTACAGGATAGTAATAGAAGAGGTTTTCGCAGTATCCTTCTATTTCCTCTACTTCTCCGGTAGGTACGTCAATTCGGTATAGCCCTGCAGAAAATGTGCCAACCAGAGACTCATCACTCTCCCAGGCCAGGGCCAGGGGGCCGCCCAGGCCCACTTCCTGCAGGTCCGCCACTTCGGCCAATGCTCCATTGGTGAGGTTCAGGATCGCAATTCTCGAATTGGTGGTTGTAAGGTCGCTTTCCAGAGATAAAGCAACCCGGTTTCCCCGCCCGGCTACGGCATGATAATCCATGACGAAGCTGTCCAGTACTGTTCCGTCGATGGATACCAGATAAGCGACGTCCTTGAAGCGCGCCCGGTAGAAAAAGGCCTCGCCATCCAGGCACCAGTCGAAAAGGTCATGAGCAACCAGGTTGGATACCGCTTTCAAGCTGTCTCCCTCCGGAGAGATCTTGTACATTAACCCGTCGAAGGCCCTCCGGAAGATCATCCAGCCTTGCTCATTTATCTTGGGTTGGCTTTTGACTTTATCCAAAATTAATTGCTTTCTGCCCGAGCAGGTGTCCACTTTCCATATCTCCGAACCTTCATTACCTGTTGAGGATTCTTCCCGGTTAATCAAAAAAAACCACTCATCCGGGTTGTTGGCGCTTTTTCCGATGGGCCCATATCCCAACCCTACTCGTTGATAGAAATAAAGCACTGGTTCATCTGGGAAATCCATACAGGTATCAGGAGTCAATGGGTGGGCGTAGAGGGTGTTGTCACACCGTTGAGAGGGGGGGAGGAAGCTGCCGTCGTCCTCTTTAGTACAGGAAGCCAGGAGTATTGCCGCAACTAATAATAAAAATATAATGCTTCTCATATTTTTAATGCTTGATAATTTTAAAAGTTGAGATATCCTGTCCGGAGCGAATACGGCATAAATAAAGGCCGGAAGGGATTTCCGGCAGTTGGAGGGATAAACGGCTTTTTCCATCGTGGCGCCCCCTGAATAATTGTCCCAGGCTCTGCCCGCTCATGGAAAATAGATGCACATCCAATTGGCCGGCGGGCAACCCATCCAGTGTGATCCTTCCAGTTGTTGGATTTGGGAAAAGGCGCCGGGGGGCGTTTTCTTCCTCATCGGTGGCCACCGGGTTTTCGGACCTCACCAGCAAAGAGATGGCCAGCCGTGGGGTTTCACAGGCCGCCAGGCCCGCCGGCATAGTACCTTCCAGTGTCTGACCGGTATCATCGTCATATATCTTATAACTATAGCCGGTCAATTCGCCCTGGAAACGGCAACCATCCACTTCCGGGGCTTCCGTAAAGTAAACCAGCTCATAGGGCCGCACTCCAAAATTCGCAGGGTCAATTTCTTCAGGCGCTCCCCAAAGGTTGCTGGCGCTGTTGCGCACCCAGTAGCCGGGTTTTTCTTCGCTGTGTATGATCTCCGCATTGGGATCATTGGCCAGTTCACAGATGTCCAGGCCAATCTCCCAGGTGTATTGAATGACATCTGAATAACTAATCACATCACCAGTATTTAGCGCATATCCGGCCTCAGATGCCAGGTAACTACCTTGCATGGTCAGAAAACAATCTGTAACTGAATGGTCACAAAAAGTTTCCGGATCGGGTTCAGCAGAAAAGTGCAAAATGCGGTTTTCCCCGATGAATTCCAGTGCATTTCCCGCATTCAGCCTTCCCCAGCCGGTTTCTTGATCATAAAAATCCGGTCCCAGGTCGTCCGCAGAATATTCCATAATGCGTTCGAGGCCTTCGACCGACAAGCGCACATCTCCATCTGTGGAAGCCAGCAAAGCGGCAACGCCTGTAGCATGTGGGGCGGCAGCGGAGGTGCCGTTATGCCCACCATATCCCTGATCTACATTAGTAGTCGTCTTGATCAACCCACCACTGCCGGGAGCGAGCAGGTCCATTGGGTCCCCATACATGGAAAAATAACTATCATCACCTGGACCAGGATAAGCTGGATCCCCATTTTCATCGTCCTTCAAATTGCCGTCCGTTCCAGTTGCTCCCACACAAATTGTAAGTTCATCATCAAAACTACAGGGATATTGTGCCTGTGTAAGATCCCCACCCTCAAAACCATTCCCCCGGGAAGTAACCAGTGCCACCCCAGCCTGGAAGGCAAGGTTTACCGCCTCTTCCATTAGCCCGGGGTCATTGGTTATGGAACCGTCATCTTCAACGCCAAAACTATTATTGGCAATCCCAAACATTGGGCTGCCATTTGCCTGCAGGGAATATACAAGAGCATCGCAGTAATCTGATGTTGTCAACATATTTTGAGCATTCAGTACCCGCAACCCCAACAGGGTAATGCCCGGAGAACCGGTATCCCCTCCGGCAATGCCGGCAATGCCAATATCATTGCCCCGAATTGCGCCAATGATACCTGCTCCCCGGGTGCCATGAGAAACCAGGTCTTCTGAAATTGTAATAATATTCTGGCTGCTTCCATTCACGAAGTCCCAGGATCCCTCTACCACCGAGCCATAACCAAAGTCTTCGTGTTCGTAAAATATGCCGGAATCAAAAACGCCCGCCTTCACTTCCGGGTCGCCGGTGCTGATTTCCCAGGCAGGTTTAATATTTATTGAAGCCTCTATTGAATAGTCAGGGTTATCTGTGTCCCACAAAGAATGTTGCTCATCACACAGCGGGTCTTCACACTCCGCATCGCCGCGGCCAACATAATTGGGGTGGGCATAGAGAATTCTTCCAGCGCTGATGCTGTCGAGCGCGGCGCTGATGCTTTGTTCGTTTTTTCCGGTGGTGCAGTTATAGAGCAGCATTGTTGTCCAGAATGGGGGTATGTATAAAGGATCGCCATCCAAAGTAGTAATGCAAACCTCTTCAGTGGTTAGGCCCGGAAAGACTTTTATAAGCTGGCAGTCACACATCTCGCCGCCCAGGCCCGGCTCGATCAGTTGCTCCATCTCATTCAACAGGGCAGTGTCCGTCACCACTTCACAAAGTGGGCCATAATGCAATTTCTTATTGTCGATAAAACTGCTATCCAAAACTATAGGAGCAAAACGGATAATGGCTTCGCCTTTGATGTATAGGGGGATGGTGTCTTCCGAATAAATAACCTGCCTTTCTCTGCTAAGCTCCTCCAGGGCCTTTAGCACGTACTTTTGAGACTCCACTTCCTGAATTGCGCCAGAAAATATGAGCCTGCCTCCTTCATCCAACAACAAGGAAAAGGCCTGCCTTTCAGGGTTGGCCACCTCTCCGGCATTAACCTCCCACAGTTGCCCCGTTTCCTTATCAAAACGGATGATAACCAGTTCTTTTTCCTCTCCTGCATGGGCTTCGCCCACCGCATACGTATCACCATCTTCAGCAACCAAAATAGCCCGTGCGGCCGCAAAGGCTCCCTGCTGCTTATTCTTCCGGCGATGTTCCTTCGACAGAACGCCACCGGAGGAATAAGTGGCAACGTATAGATCCTGATTTCCCCAGCGATTGGTACTGTAGCCGCCGAGGTAGGCCAGTGTCCCATCCGAGGCCAGGGCCAGGCTGAAGGCGGCGTCATCTCCATAACCACCATCTATTTCTTTATTCCATTCCGATTGGAAGCCGGGCTTGAGCTTCATCAATAGAATGTTCAGGCCGCTTGAATCAGAAGTTTTCGTGCCACAGAAATAATAATACCCGGAATTGTTCTTTTCATAATACAAACCTTTCTCATAGTCCAGTTTAGGAAATCCTTCTCTCATGGCGGTGCCAGCCCCAATACCCGAAACAGGAAGGCGCCAGGAGAGGACGTCCCAGTCGCCGGCCCCATCCTGGCTCCCTCCCAGTATTTCTACAGTTGTACTGTCAAATACTTCTATACCGGTTGGAGCATCGTCTTTTTGGGCATAGTCATAGTATTTTGACCAAATGACATTGCCGCTTGCGCCGACCTTAGCCGCCATGATGTTTTGTCCTGCTGCAGAAGATGAACTCAGGCCTGCAATAAAAAGGCCGTGCGTATCTGTGATTAATATCGCAGTAACAAAGTCGTCAAGTTGGCCAGGGCCGTCGAATATTGTGTACCAGGATTGATTGCCCGATGTATCAAACTTCGCAACCAAAAAATCATGGGCATTCGTACTGGCGCCCGCGGCCGCTCCGGCAACATAAATATTACCCTGCTCATCCAGTGTCAATACGGCGCCAAAGCTAATGGATATGCCTGTTGCATCGAGGCCCGAAGACCAGAGTGAATTTCCTTCACTGTCATGGCAGGCCAGCAATAGTTGAGGCCGGTTGTCCGAAACACTATGCCCAGTGGTGTATATTTTCCCGTTTTCTCCCAATGCGCTGGCGCTCCAGCCGATCTCAGATGGAGCGCCAAAGGTGGATGACCAGCTTTCATTGACCAATGTCTGCGCAGAAAGCGAATACATATAAAAATAAAGTATCAGAAAAGCAATAATAAAATGGGGGGGGTAAAGGCGCGGTAGTTCATTTAAATATGGTTATGGGAAGTGAAAATAATTATTGGAAAATACGATTTTCTTGAATAAGAATCAATAGTGAGCCAATAACCACCTCCTAACAAGCACTTAGTTTTCACAGCTCTTGATAAAAAACAATTCTTTGCACAACCTGGTCAGCCCTATTTATTCATTCCCTCATTCCTTAGGGGAGTTTCCAAAGCGTCCTCCCCTTACCCCAGCCCCGGCAGCAAATACCCCGCCGCCCAGAACCCCAGGAAAGTGCCCAGCGCATTGCCCAGGGAGCCCAGCAGTACAGCGGGCAGCACCAGGTCGTTGCGGCCGATGCCGCGGGCCAGCGCCAGGGCGGAAGTGCCCCCGCCAACGTTGGCCTGCGAGGCTACCGCCGCCAGGGCCGGGTCCATTTTCATCAGCCGGGCGGCGCCGAAGGTTGCCAGTCCGTGGACGAGGATCGTGGTTAGGGCAAAGCCGAACAGGGCCAGCCCGAGGAAGCCGAGGCTTTGCAGGGCCTGCACATCGCAGAAGGCGCCGATCACGGCCAGGAAGAGGTAAACGGAGAACATGCCCAGCGCCTGTGCTCCCCTGAGCCTCCGGGCGGCCGGCAACTGAGCAACGACGAGGGCCAGCACGGTAATAATGATGATGGAAGGAACGGCGAACCCCAGCGCTTCCGTCCACGCCGCCAGCCGGTTGGAGATCAGCAGGGCGCCCATGCCCAGGGCGAGCACCAGGCCCAGGTCTATGGGGTGGAGGTGCTCGGTATCGTCTTCAATGCCCAGAGAAGGGGCGCCAGCCTTTTGTTCGCTGGCATCCACTTTCGGCCACCAGGGCTTCAGCAGGCGGGGCAGCGCCAGAGTGGCTACCATCCATAGGGTGGTCAGAATGTTATCGACGGCAACAGAGCCGCCGTAGAGCACCCCTTCGCGCATCACTTGGTAATGCAGCGCCAGCGCGTTGAAATTAATGCTTCCGCCGGTATAGGTGCCGACAAACATGCCCCCGACAGCCTTGTACAACGGCCCGATAGCCTGCGGGCCGTCGATCAGCCACATGCCGATCACCACCCCCACTGTGGTGGCCAATGAACCGATCAGGAAAAGCAATAAAATGGGGAGCCCGGCTTCCAGGACATCCCGGAGGTTGACCCGCAGCAGCAGCCAGAAGATAGAAATGGGGGCCAGATAGGCAAAAATGGCCTCATAAGCCGGCACCGGCTGTTCTTCGGTGGAGCCGGCGGGAAGGATGCCCAGGTTGGCCACTACCGCCGTCAGCACAATGACGAGCAGGGCCGTTCCCAGGCCGCGCAAGGCAGTATTGCGCACCAGCCATTCCGAAAATACGACCAGCAGGCAGAGTACGGTGAGTACGTAGAGAGGTGAGGTTAGCATGTTCCTAAGCTTTGAAGGCTTCCAAAGGTAGTTTTTTTCATCAATTTCTTGGCCCGGTGCAGCTGAGGCAGCGCTCTTTTGGCCAGGGAATGGGGCCCAAACCGTTTTACCCGGGCGTAATTTGGCCCTCATCCAGCCAACTCAAGTAAATAGAGCAATCAATAGGCCAGAAGATGGGCTTAATAAAGAAGAAGTATTTAAGTATGGAAAGTAGCGTAAATTGCCTGTAAAACAAGATCCGCTTCCGACGGTGCGATTACCTGTCGGAAATAATAAATGAACCTAAAATGAAAACAGCAAAAGAATTACTGGAATTTGCTGCACGCCAGGGCATCCATCACCTGGAAAGTCAACCGGGAAGGCATCCATTTCCTGGCC
Organism: Lewinellaceae bacterium; assembly: GCA_020636315.1. Classification (GTDB taxonomy): domain Bacteria; phylum Bacteroidota; class Bacteroidia; order Chitinophagales; family Saprospiraceae; genus JACJXW01. The sequence goes on along the minus strand of JACJYA010000015.1, from coordinate 170,147 downwards.
CATCCGCCATCGAACAGCTCGATCGCCTGAGTTTCCCTTTGCCGGATACGCCCACGGCTCCGGAAGAGGTCATCCGCCTGCTGGATGAGGCGGGGTCTCCCGCAGCGGTGGGCAATACGGGGGGGCGGTATTTTGGGTTTGTCATTGGCGGCAGCCTTCCTGTCACCGTTGCGGCCAACTGGCTTGCAGGCGCATGGGACCAGAATGCCGGGCTAAAAGTCACTTCTCCACTGGCCGCCAAAATTGAGGAAGTGGCTGCAGCGTGGTTATTGGAAGTGCTGAGGTTGCCCGGTGAGGCGGGAGTAGGCTTCGTTACCGGAGCCACCATGGCCAACTTCTGCGGCCTGGCGGCAGCCAGGCACACCCTGCTAAAGCGAAAAGGATGGAACGTAGAGGCCCGGGGATTGTACGGCGCTCCGGAAGTGAAAGTGGTGGTTGGAGCAGAAGCCCACGTCAGCCCGCTCAAGGCGCTTTCCATGCTTGGTTTCGGCAGTGAACGGGTAATGCGGGTGCCGATCAACAGCGAAGGAGAAATATTGCCGGATCAGTTGCCTCCACTGGATGATATGACCATCGTCTGCCTTCAGGCCGGCAACGTTAACTCCGGCGCTATAGACCCATTAGAGGAAATATGCCGCATGGCCCGGGCCCGGGGCGCATGGGTGCACATCGATGGCGCATTCGGCCTTTGGGGAGCGGCTTCTCCGCAGCTGGCCGAACAGTTGACCGGCCATGGCCTGGCCGACTCCTGGGCTACCGACCTGCACAAATGGCTCAATGTACCCTACGACAGTGGAATTGTCATTTGCCGGGACCCCCAGGGCCTGAGGGCCGCTATGTCTATCAATGCTGCCTATATTCCTCCTCAGGAGGAGCGGGAGCCTTATGCCTTTACGCCGGAAATGTCGCGCCGGGCGAGGGGAATTGAGGCCTGGGCGGCACTATATGCTCTGGGGAAGTCGGGAGTAGCCGAACTGGTCGAAAACAGCTGCCGGCACGCCCGGCACTTTGCCAGGAAGCTGAAGCGGGCCGGCTTTGAGGTGCTCAATGAAGTCAACATCAATCAGGTACTGGTTTCTTTTGGTTCCGATGAATTGACCCGCCGGGTGATCCGCGAATTGCAAAAAGAAGGCACCTGCTGGTGTGGCAGCACTACCTGGCATGGCCGCCATGTGATGCGCATCAGCGTATCCTCCTGGGCGACCACCACCGAAGATGTGGAGGCCTGTGCAGAAGCAATGATAAGGGTGGCAAAGCAGGAAAAAAGCTTTAAATTAGTAGGTTGTTAATTAAATTCCGGCAGAGCCTGGCCAATTTTGGTTTGCCGGGTGAGCCCGGCAATCGTTTGACCATGCGCCGTAAAACGCTCATACTCATATACGGGTTGGCCTTTGGAGTATTCCTTGTGATCTCGTCAAGGGGCGCGGCGCAGTTTAAATTTGAGAAAGCAGAACAATTTACAGGGGAAGATGGTTTGCCAGGCAATACCATCCGGTTTATTCAGAAAGGCTATGATGGATTTGTCTGGATTGGCACTTCCGATGGCCTTTGCCGGTTTGATGGCGCCCAGTTCAAAACCTACCAGTACAACCGGGAAAATGATAACTCCATCATTGACAACCGGACTTCCTGCATTGCTATAGACAGCCAGGAGCTTTGGGTTGGCACCCATGTCGGCTTATCCCGGCTTGACCTTTTGACGGAAAAATTCACCCATTATCAGTTTGATGAAAATGGAAGAAGGGATTCGCTGCAGCGCATGGGGCAGCAGCAGATACAAGCTTTGCTGAAGGATAGGGCCGGAGATCTTTGGGTGGCTACCCGCTACTGGGGGGTGGCGCGTTATATCCCGGAAAAAGATGATTTCATCATGTACCGGGGCGACCAGAACGAAGTAGCAAAGTATTTCCCCGAACCCCGAAGCATCCACAACATCCTCAGCCTGGAGCAAAACCGGTTCAACGACTCCATTATCTGGGCCGGGACTTCTCACGGAGTTCTGGAGATCAACAAATATACCAATGAGGTGGAATGGCTGGCCTTCAACCTGGAGATCCCCATTGAGAAACGGTGGGGCAATGTCTTCAAAAACATGTATCACCATTACGATGGCCTGGTATATATGGGAAATTGGGGTGGAGGGATTTTTGTTTTTAACCCCGAAAGGCGGTTTGTCAGGTTAATGGAAACAGGAGAACTTCCCGGCAAAAGTATTTTGAATGCCGGGACCCTCCGCATAGTGGAAAAAAGCCGGGACGAACTATGGATAACGACTACTTCCGGGCTGGCCCTTTACCATTCCGGGAACAAGGAAGTCACTTTTTATAAAGAGAACAAAGGCGATGAGGTTTACGGAGTAGAGTTCATCGATGAACAAAACAGAGGCTGGGCAAAGTCCGGCCAGGGGGTTTACATTTACGACCCCCTGCTCCAGCAATTTGATTCCCATTATTTCAAAGACAGTAATGAAAATGGCGCCGGGTTGGTTTTTAATATTGCTGAATGGATAAACTCCGGCGAATTGCTGATCGCACCCCGGGGTGCATCGGGAGTTGTTCACTACAACCAGGGAGAACAAAGTTGGGAAATGGTGAAAGCTCCAAGCGCTTTTCTGGATGATGATGAACGGTTGCACACCCGCCATGCTGCCTGGAGCCCGAAGAATGAACTAACCCTCTGTTATTTTGGGGGTATTCTCATTTATGATCCAAAGACGAGGAAATTTCGCTCCTTCCCGTCATTACCTCCCCTGAAGCAGAAAAAGTTCCACAATTTGCTCTGGGATTCGAAAGGACGGTTGTGGGTAGCAACTTTTGAGGAAGGCATTTGCCGGTGGGATACTCAAACCAATAAGTGGGAAGTATTTCAGGAGGAGCTCAGGTCCGATGACCCCGAGCTGCTTTCCATGAGCTTTAATTATCTCATGGAAGACAGCCGGGGCAATATCTGGTTTAAAAAAGAACAGGGATTTGGAGTTTACCTTACCGATAAGGATTCTTTTATTCAGGTCACTTATTCATTGCAGCCGGATCACAGTTTTACTCATATCAACAATATGGTTGAGGACGGGAAAGGCCGGGTATGGATGAATTCTACCGACGGCCTCATCGGTTATGCTGAGGTGGCTCACCCGGAAAAGGGGTTGGCCTGGAAAATGGATATGAACGAGTTGCCGGATACTTACGTAAAGGGGATATTCGGCCTCAGGGTTGGCCACCAGGGCAATATATGGGGGTGGGGGGAAAAAGCACTGACACGGATCGACGCGGAGACGCTGGAAGTCACCCAGTACGACTTTAAGTACGGAGGAGATAATGCCGATTTCTTCACCTTTGAGATCCTCTCTTCCGGCGCCTTCGTTTTCGGAGGGCGCCGCCGGATCGTTTTTGCTGACCCCAACCAACTGAAGTATAACCAGGAGCTTCCCCGCCCCTACCTTACCGGTATCAATATCCTGGAAGAATCGTACCAGGGCGATGTTGCGGTGCCTCATCTTGAAAAGCTGGAATTAAAATACTGGCAAAACTTCTTTTCCTTTGACTTTTCCGCCCGGGGGTTCACCTTCGGCAAGAAAAACCGTTTTCGTTACCGGCTAAAGGGGTTTGACGAAAACTGGATAATGGCTAACGGACGGAGAAATGCCAACTACACGAATGTGCCGAGTGGGGAATATACCTTTCAGTTACAGGCCGCCAACAATGAAGGGATATGGAATGAGGAGCTTTGTGAGCTGCCGGTGTTCATCGGTTCTCCCTGGTGGGGGCGTTGGTGGTTCATTACCGGGCTCATCTTATGTAGCGGGCTTTTCGTTCATCGCCTTTACATTTACCGGATCCGGCAGATCCGCAGGGAAGAAAAGATCAAGGCCGATTTTGAAAAGCGCCTGGCCGATGTGGAAATGTCGGCCCTGAGGGCCCAAATGAACCCCCATTTTCTATTCAATAGCCTGAATTCCATAGATAGTTTTATCATCAAAAATGAGACGGAAAAGGCTTCCGAGTACCTGAACAACTTCGCCCGGCTGATCCGGCTGATCCTGCACAATTCCCGCGCCAACTACGTCACCCTCAGAGATGAAGTGGAAGCCATCGAGTTGTATCTGCAGATGGAAAACCTTCGGTTCCGGAACAAATTCAGCTATGAGATATGCATTGATGAAAATATCGACCTTTCTGCTATTGATATACCTCCAATGCTGATCCAGCCTTACATTGAAAATGCCATCTGGCACGGCCTGATGCACAAGGAAGACAAAAGCCAGGGGAAAGTAGTGTTCTCCATTGCCAGGCAGAATGGCTTCCTCCGGTGTGTAATCGAAGACAATGGCATCGGCCGGGAGAAAGCAAAGTCGATAAAGGCCAACCGGCCCCTGCGCGGGCAGCAATCGTTCGGCATGCGAATTACCAGAGACCGGATCAACATCATTAATAAATTGTACAATTCAAATACAAGCGTACAGGTCATAGACCTGAAAGATGGACAGCAAAACCCTCTGGGCACCAGAGTAGAGTTGTGTATTCCAATATAAAAATGACACTATGAAGATTAAAGCCGTAATCCTGGATGACGAAGCCCACAGCATTGAAACCCTTCAGTGGAAACTGGAAAATTATTGTCCTGAAGTTGAGGTGGTGGCCACTTTTGACGATGCACAGAAAGGCTTGCAGTATTTGAAAAGCAATCCTCCTGACCTTTTGTTCCTCGATATACAAATGCCTATGTTAAACGGGTTTGATGTGTTGGAGGAACTGGGGCCGGCTTTGTCCTTTGATGTGATATTCTCCACTGCCTATGACCAGTTTGGCATTCAGGCCATAAAGGCCAGCGCCCTGGATTACTTGCTTAAACCCGTGCAGAATAAGGAATTGAAGGAAGCCGTAGAAAAATACATCCGCAAGCGGGCCGCTGCTCCGGGCTTCCGGGAAGGGCAGCTTCAGGGGTTGATGGAGAACGTAGGCGCCGAGCATGACGGAAAGATCGGAAAAGTCGCCCTTGCCACCCGGGAAAGCATAGAGTTTGTCGATCCGCAGGAGATCGTGTTGTGCTCGTCAGACAGTAACTATACGATGATCTTTCTTTCCAGCGGCCGTAAGAAACTGATCTCCAGGACGCTCAAGGAGTTTGAAGACCTCCTTACCCCCTTTAATTTTTACCGCCCCCACAATTCCTATCTGATCAACCTGTCTAAAGTGAAAGAATACATCCGCAGCGATGGAGGGTATATCGTCATGGACAACCAGATGAAGGTGCCGGTTTCCAAATCCAGAAAAGATGAGCTGCTGGCGCGGTTGCAGTAAAGACGGGGCTTAAAGCGTTGTTCTGCACAACCGGAAAAAACATTTGTTGACGTGAGGTTTGGGGTTTGTACGGCCCCGGCGGGGTTGAATATGCCGGTAAACAGCTGTTTTTGCTTCAAATCTTACGTTTGTAAAGAAGAACTTCCTGCCTTCGGATTCTGGCAATATGAACTCCTCCCCCTTTTTTGCCTCCTTTGATCATTTGTTCTGTGAAGAAGAAATCAACTCAAAGCCGCATAGGCTAATACAGATGTACCAAATACACAACTCACCTTTGTACTCTGCGGATAAGTATCCAAATTGAAGAATAAACCGATTAATTATCGATTGAATATTTACTAAACATCTGAAACCATGGTTAATAATATCCATAATTACAATCCGGCGGGCAATACAAGGGAGTTCGAGAACGAGATATCCTCTCAGGGTTTTATGGTGGAATACAACTCACTGGAGAAAAAAATCCTGGTCGAAGACAACAACACGACGCTCCTGCAGGCCGCCATCCGGAACCGGATCCCTCACATGCAGGAGTGCGGGGGCAACGGGCGGTGTACCACCTGCCGGGTAAAAATACTGGAAGGCCTGCAGAACGTGGCACCCAGGAACGAAGTAGAAAACCTCATGGCCCGTCGGCGGGGTTGGGATCCTGCCATCCGGCTTGCCTGCCAGACGAGAATCAAAGGGCCGGTGAAGGTTGAACGCCAGATCAAGACCTTCTCGGAGATAAGCCGGCTGCAGGAAGAAATGATTAAGTCCGGCAAAGGGGAAGAAAAGCAACTGGCCATTATCTTTTGCGACATGCGCAATTTTACTCCATTTGTGGAAGGCAATATGGCGTATGATGTCGTCCATATCCTGAACCGCTTTTTCTCTGCGCTGGGCGAACCCATACTGATGAACAATGGCCTCATCTATCAATACGTGGGCGACGAAATTGTAGGTGTTTTTGGCCTGGAAGATTCCGGCCACATGCAGAACTGCCTGGCCGCTATGCGGGCCGCCCTCGGCATGAAAGCTGCCCTGGAGGTACTTAACAAGGATATTCAGGAGGAGTTTGGCCTTCGGATAGAAGTAGGTATCGGTGTACATTTCGGGCCGGTTATTGTGGGTAAGGTAGGGCACCCCAGCCACCAGCAATTTGGAATCATCGGAGACGCAGCCAATGTGGCCAGCCGGGTGCAATCGGCCAATAAAGACCTGCAGACGACCATCCTGGCCACCGACAACTTCCTCTGTCAACTGCCGAAAGATACGGCAAAGGTAGGTAAGGCAGAAAGGGTTCAACTCAAGGGAAAAAGAGGCGCGACTCAGTTGTTCGAACTGGCCGGATTCCGAAAAGAAGACGACCTGTTTCTGGTCCAGAAAACGACTGGCGCCCTTTTTAGCGATGAAGGTGCTTTCGCCAATGAATTCTATGCCCGGTTGTTTGCGGAAGCGCCCGAGGCCCGAGGAATGTTCAAGGGCAATATGGAACGGCAGGGATATCTTATGGGGCACATGCTCAAGGGGGCGATTTATGCCCTCAGCCGCCCGAAAAATGTAACGCTCGGCTTTCGCGAACTGGGCCGGCGCCATCTGGAATACGGCGTAAGGGAAGAACATTACCTTCTGGTGAGAAAAGCCCTGATCGATACTTTGAAAGTCCGGCTCAAAGAACATTACAGCCCCAGAATACGGCTGGCGTGGGAACGCATGTTCGACCTGGCCTTCAAATTTATGCAAGAGGGGGCTTCGGGCAAAAGCCGCGCCGGGGCCGCCCCAAAACCGACAGCAGGCGTATGAACCAACGCTTACAATTTTAAAACTATTAATTCTTTTACCATGAAAACCGCAATGAAAAGCATTTCTGCAGAAAAACAAAGCCATCCGGCCTCTGGAACCATCACCGACAAAGCGGTCAGGGCCAGCATGCCTGCCAGCAAGATTGGGGCCCCGGCTATCTTCGACGCCAAAACCGGCCGGTATGTGAAACTTCCCGACGGTTACCGGATCAGCCAGTCGAATGGAAAAACCTGGATCGGCAGTTCGGCCGACGGACAGGCATTTCTTCTGGTCGAGCGCATTGCATCGTCCGAACAGGCCATTCCCACCATTCTGGCAGAAGGAGACCTGGGGTTGTTCCTGGTTTCTACCCGGCCGGCAATTGAACACGTTAGCCCTTCTGTTGCAGGCGTAGAAGCCCGAGGCGAATTTGGCGGGGAAGAGATCCGGGCCTATCTGGCCAGGGTTACGCTCGATTCCAATTTGAGTTACCTGGTACTGGCTGCCGGAGAAGCAGGTGAAAAGATCGCGGGCCTTCGAAAGGCGGCCCTTGAGGTTGCTCAACGTTTCATTGGATAGACAGCCTTATTTTGGGTTTTCCGTGTAACTTTGGCAGGAACCATTGGATGGATCGGCCGGATAATTTCCGGGCCGGCCAACCAGGGCGAAGTAGAAATTAGGTTACTGCCTGCCAAATAGATGTTATGAGGAATTACCCGAAGGGAAAATTAGTGGCCTTGGCCTTATGGTTGTTTGCTATACCTGCCTATCCGGCGGAGCAACAGAGCCTGGATACGCTGTCACCCGCCAATATCATCATCGACGGGCGCTTTAAGGATTGGCAGGGAATTGATCCGCTGATTTCCAGTGTGAATGAAAATGGCCTTTTACAATCGCTCCGCCTGGCAGACGATGAGAAGTACCTTTTTATCCGCCTGGAATTCCGAAGGATGGTCAACCTTCAGTCCGGCAACGAGATTACCCTCTATCTGGATATGGATGCTGACGCGGCCACCGGCCTGCCGGAAGGGCAGCTGGGCGCCGATGCCGCCTTTACCTTCGGCCAGCGCCGAGGCTGGATTTTCTCAGGAAACGATACTGTTTCGATCCAGTACGAAAGCCTGGGGCTGGTAGCTGCCCCCACTATGGAGTCTACTGAGTTCGAGATAGCGCTGAACTGGGGCGCATCCAGGGAAGTAAAGGTTCTGGGGTTCGGTTCGGCTCCGTTGAAGATGCGGATCACGGACGAAGAAACGGGCGAGGCTTCACCTATTGTTACGTATAGGCCGCGGCGCCGGCCTCACTCCGCTCCTCCGGATATTAATCTGGAAAAAGAAGATGCCAACCACCTCCGCCTGGTTACCCACAATGTTAACCGCCGTCATTTTGACCCGGAAAAGCGCGATGCTTTCCGCCGCGTTTATGAGGCTCTGCAGCCAGACCTGCTTTTGCTCCAGGAGGCCTATGAAGGTATGCCTCAGGAGGTTCTCGATTATTTTCGCATGGCGATCGGGGCTCCCCTTTCCGGCCGTTGGTATGCCTACAAGGCGGGGGAAGAGGCCACCGTTCTGCTCAGCCCCTTTCCCGCCAGTGCGGTAGTACCGCTCGGCAATAGTGCTGCCTACCTCCTGGATTTATCAGAGCCATACTCCGGAAAGCTGGTGCTCATCGCCCTGAGTATGCCCTGCTGTGACCTCGATGATGCCCGCCAGGCCGAGGCCGATATGATCATGGCCTTCATTGCCAACCTGAAGGAGGGAAAAACCCTGGATTCCATACCGCCGGATACGCCTGTAATCTTAGCCGGCGATGCCAACCTGGTGCGTAAAACAGCGCCATACCTTACGCTCCTGGAAGGGCGCATTCATGATACCCTCGCTTACGGGCCCGGCGCCTTTCCCGATTGGGATGATTCTCCATTTACAGACCTGCTTCCCCTTCATCTGCAAAAACCGATGGCATTCACCTGGAGAGGTAAAGGTTACTTCCCCGGCCGGATGGATTTTATCATTTACAGCGATAGTGTTGTGGAGATCGGCCGCAATTTCGTCTTTGATACGGTGGGCTTGCCGGAGGAGGTGCTTAATCGGTACCAACTCAGGGAAGAAGATGCACCCAATACCTATAAACACCAGCCGGTGGTTGCGGACCTTATTTTGGAGCGATAGGCAGCAGGTGGATTAATTGTATGTTATTGATTACCCATAGTGAGAGGATTATCCCGCCAGTTGCATCATTTCCAACGCCGGGCGTACCTGCTTTTTGTTTATCTTTAATCAGGATTTGGTGTACAGTAAGACAAGTAATGGAAAAAGTACAACAGCCGGTTGCGATAATGACCCGGGAAGAGAGGCGGAAAACCTTGATATTCCTAATGTCTATTCTGTGGTTGTTGCAGTTGCCGGCACAATCTGAATCAATCAGGTTTCGGCAATTGACGGTGGCGGATGGCCTTTCCAGCCAGTATATCAATTGCGTTTTTCAGGATAGCAGGGGTTTTTTATGGATTGGCACGGACAACGGCCTGAATCAGTATGACGGTTACCGGTTTAATGTTTATGAATACGACCCGCTGGATACCGGCAGCATCAGCAGCAACTGGGTGCGGGTAATTGAAGAGGACGAACAGGGAAATTTGTGGGTCGGCACGGATAATGGCCTCAACCGCTGGGATGCCAGGGACGGAAAATTCCGGCGCTATTATCATCTCGATAACAATCCAAATACTTTGGGGCACAACCACATTTTCGCGCTCCACAGCGGCTCCAGTGGAGGATTGTGGGTAGGCACCAAAGCTCCCGGCCTTTACCGGTATGCTCCCGATAAAGACGGTTTCGATTATTACCGCTTTAAGCCTGGAAAGATGACGGAAGACGATGCCGTTAAGGCCATCCTGGAAGATGAGCGCGGCCTGCTCTGGCTGGGTACCTGGAACAGCGGGCTTTTTCACTACGATCCTGGTACAGGGCGGTCTGTCCATTATGCTCATCAGCCGGGAAAACCTGAGAGCCTGAGCCATAATGCGGTTTGGGCGATACTCAAAGACAGCCGAAACCGGTTGTGGGCCGGCACCTACGGCGGCGGGCTCAACTGCCTGGACCTGGAAACCGGAAACATCAGGGTTTATCGCCGGGGCACAGGAACTGCTCCCGGCCTCAGCCACGATGTAGCCTGGACGCTCTGCGAAGGCCCACGGGGCCACCTGTGGATAGGCACGAACGGCGGAGGGATAAGCATTTTTGATCCTGAAGCCGGCACTTTTCAAGCCTTACTGCGCGAATCCGGTAATCCCTTCAGCCTCAGCAATGATGCCGTCAGGGCTATTTACCAGGGGGCAGACGGGCTGTTGTGGGCCGGGACCAATAATGGCCTGAATTATTATTCGTCCAGAGCCGGCTATTTCCGGCTGTATCAACAGAGCCGGAACACTTCTAATGGGTTGACCAGCAATGCCATCTGGTCCATTCACCAGTTTCAGCCGGAAAGTGTCTGGATAGGGGCCTTTAATGGGATGGTACATCGGTTCGACCTGGCCACCGGCCAGTTTCAGGCTTTTTCCTATGATGAAGAAAGCAACATTAGTGGCCGTTCCAGCCCGGTATATGCCATTCAGGGCGGCTGGCGGGACGGCCTTTGGGTGGGCACGTTCGGGGATGGGTTGCATTATTTGCCCTTGGGCAAAGGCAAGCCGATGCATTTCAGAAATGTACCGGATGATACTGCCAGCCTCAGCAGCAATGCAGTTCTGAGCCTTTATGAAGATGCCGGTGGTGTGTTGTGGGTAGGTACTTACCTGGGCCTCAATCGCCTGGACCTGAAAAAAGAGCAGTTTCGCCGGTTTGTGGATGGCCCGCCCGGGAAGAATGAGCTTAGCGATGATGCTGTCTGGGACATTATTCAGAGCCGGGACGGCTATCTGTGGATGGCTACCAGTGGAGGCCTGAAGCGATTTGACCCCCGCACAGAAACTTTCAGAATATTTCTCCATGACCCTGATGGTTCACAGTCCCTGAGCTACAATGCTGTGCGCTCAGTTCTTGAAGACAGCCGGGGAGGGATATGGGCAGGAACCCGCAACGGCCTTAACCGGCTTTCTCCGGAGTCGGAAAGCTTTGAAAACTATTACGTCAAAGATGGGTTGCCCAGCAACATCATTTACGGCATACTGGAGGATGAGGAAGGGCGGATCTGGGTAAGCACCGGCAACGGGCTTTCCCGCTTCGACCCCGATTCCGGGCGGTTTCTGAATTTTGGCATTCAGGATGGGCTTCAGGGGGCTTCCTTTAATGTCGGGGCTTATTGCAAAAGCCCGTTTTCCGATATGCTGTTCTTTGGAGGAGATAATGGCTTCAATGTTTTCAACCCTCAACAGATACAGGTGGATACTACTCCCCCTCCCATGGCGATCACCTCAATACAGGCTTTTCGTCCGGGGAAGCAGGAAGCCTCCCGGGTTATCCGGACGGTTGCCGAAGAGGAGCCGCTCCTCTTTTCTTACCGCGATAATATTCTCACTTTTGAATTTGCTGTGCTGAGTTATGGAAACCCCGAAAAGAACCGCTATACCTATAAGCTGGAAGGGCTGAGCGATCATTGGGTGCCGCTGGGCGAAGAGCGCAAAGTAGCCTTTACCAACCTCAGCCCCGGCGATTATACCTTTCGGGTGAAAGGAGCCAACGGAGAGGGAGTATGGAATGAGGAAGGGGCCTCCATCCGGTTCACCATCGTGCCTCCCTGGTGGCAGGCCCTGTGGGCCAAAGGGCTTTACCTGTTGGCCCTGGCGGCCGTGCTCTGGCTGATCTATCGGTGGCGCACCCGGGCACAGCGCCGCCGGATACGCTGGCAGGAGAAGGAACTCGAACGGGAAAAGCAGGTTTCTGAGCGATTGCGCCAGATCGACCGGCTGAAAGACCAGTTCCTGGCCAATACTTCTCATGAACTCCGCACTCCGCTTCAGGGTATCATCGGCCTGTCAGAAGGGTTGTTCAACCGGGTTGACGACCCGCAAAGCCGCGAGAACATCGCCATGGTCATCTCCTCCGGCAGGCGCCTGAACAGCCTGGTGAATGATATTCTGGATTTTTCCAAACTCAAGAATTTCGAACTTGAACTCAATACCAGGCCAGTAACGCTGCACGTCCTGGCCGATGTCGTTCTTCGCAACAATCAGCCATTGATAGCAGGCAAACCGCTTCGGCTTATCAATGCTGTATCCGAAAACCTGCCGCCTGCCCTGGGGGATGAAAACCGCCTGCAGCAGATATTATACAATCTGGTCGGCAATGCCATCAAGTTTACCCCGCAGGGCCATATACGGGTAGGCGCACTGGAAAGAGAAGATACGGGGAAGAAAATGATAGAAATGTTTGTCGAAGATACCGGCATCGGCATTTCCGAAGGGAAGCGGGAAACCATTTTTCAGGAATTTGAGCAGGGAGACGGTTCCATTACCCGGGAATTTACGGGCACGGGACTGGGCCTGAGCATATCCAGAAAACTGGTGGAATTGCACGGCGGCAGGCTATGGGTGGAATCCGAGGCCGGGAAAGGCTCCACTTTTTTCTTTACGCTGCCCGTTTCCGCAGAGCAGGCTGATCCGATAGTGCCGGGCCGGGAAATATCCGGTTTACAGTCCTCCTTTCCTGTCTCTCCGGAACCAGATGAGGGTGAAATGGCTGCTGCTTCTCCAGAGGCAACCGGGCACTTTAATGTCAATGAAGAAGACAGTATCCGTATTCTCGTAGTCGATGATGAGCCGGTCAACCAGCAGGTGCTGAAAAACCACCTTTCCGCCGGCAGCTACCGCCTGGTGCAGGCCATGAATGGAGAAGAAGCCATCCGGCATCTCGGAAGTGGCCAGGCCTTCGACCTGGTGCTGCTCGACGTGATGATGCCCCGTATGTCCGGTTACGAAGTATGCCAGAAGATTCGTGAAAAGTATCTGCCCTCGGAACTGCCCGTTATCATGGTGACGGCGAAGAACCAGGTTGAAGACCTCGTTCAGGGGCTTTCCATCGGAGCCAACGATTATCTCGCCAAACCTTTTTCCAGGGAAGAGTTTCTGGCCCGCATTCAGGCCCATATTGACCTGCACCGCATCTTCGGTGTGACCGAGCGCTTCATTCCCAATGAGTTTATCCGTTCGCTTGGCCGGCAGCGCATTACCGAAGTTGAGCTAGGTGATTTCGCCGAGCGGGAAGTCACCGTTTTTTTCAGTGATATCCGGGATTACACCTCCCTGGCGGAGCGCATGACGCCGGAAGAGAACTACCGTTTTGTCAATGCTTACAACGGACGCATGGGGCCGATCATTCAAAAGAACAAGGGGTTTGTCAACCAGTACCTTGGCGACGCCATTATGTCCATATTTACGGAAAGCCCCGCCGATGCCCTGAAGGCGGCCATTGAAATGCAGCAAACCCTCCAGGTTTACAATTCAGAACGAAAGGAAAAGGGGCGGGCGCCGATCCGGATCGGCGCCGGACTGCACACCGGTTCCCTCATAATGGGGATCATCGGAGACCGCAAGAGAATGGATGCAGCTACTATTTCCGATACAGTCAATACGGCTTCCCGCATTGAAAACCTGACCAAGCACTACGGGGCGTCCATCCTGGTAAGTGAAAATAGCCTGGAGAAAATAGCCGATAGAGAGGATTTTCACCTGCGGTTTCTCGGAAAAGTGGTGGTGAAAGGCAAGCAGGAGGCCATCGGGGTCTATGAATGCTTTAGCGGGGACCAGCCGGAAAGCCTGGAACGGAAGCTGGAAACGTTACCGCTCTTTGAGGAGGGGTTGGAAAATTATCTGGCCGGCGATTTCCAGGAAGCGATGAAAGCCTTTGAGGAAGTACTTCGCAGAAATCAAAATGACGCCGCTGCCCAGCTATTCCTCAACCGGATCGCCTATTATCTGACCCATGGAAAACCGAAAGAATGGTCGGGGGTGGAATTCATGGACGACAAATAGAAAATGCAAATCCAGAACAAACTCTTAATCTTCTATTTCATTTACCATATCGATGATATCGTGGGTGGTCACAATTCCAACTAACTCTTGTTTTTTATTGACGACTGGCAGGGCGCGAAAACGGTTTTCCGCCAGCATGGCCACGGCTTCGCGAATGGGCATATCTTCCTGAATGGTGACCACTTCGTCTTCCATGATCTCCTTGATTTTAAAGCCGCGCAGCTTGGCGCTTTCCCGGAAGCGGTCGGTTTCATGTACAGTATATCCGCGAAGCAGGTAAAGAAAATCGGATTTGCTGATGATACCGACGATCCTCTTCTCTTCATTGATAATGGGAACGTGGTGGAAGCGGTTTTGTCGAAAGATCTCATCCAGGACAGAGGTAGGGTCCTCCGGCCCGGCTGTTTTGAGGTCGGTAGTCATTATGGTGGAAACAGGAGCTTTAAGATCCATTTCAATAGTTTTTAGTTGGCACTGAATTTTCCCATATATGGCATCCGTGGAGAAGCCTTCTGAAGTAGCCAGATAGTGTCAAAAATACAATAATAATAGGAAAGTTCAACTCCTGGAAAAGAAATCGTATCGGGTAATTTTTCCCTTTTGCGGGCAGTGGAAAGCCAGAACGGAAGACTTCTATTCGTCGCGCAGAGCCACTACGGGGTTGACCGAAGCTGCCCGAATTCCGGGGACCAGGCCGGCTGCCAGGCCTGAGGCCGTCAGCACAGCGATGGCTGTCAGGGCTGTGGTGAGGTTTATCTGCGGGTTGGCGAAGAATTCAGACTCCATTCCGAATGTGCTGAGGGCGTAGCTGATGCCTCCGATGGTGGCGCAACCAACCGCCAGTCCCGCATATCCCGCCAGGCCGGTGATGACCAGTGCTTCCTGCAGGATCATACTGACGATCGACCAGGGCGTTGCTCCCAGAGATTTGCGGATGCCGATCTCTTTGGTGCGTTCTTTGACAATGATGGCCATGATGTTGCCTACGCCTACGGCTCCGGCAATGATGGTGCCGATGGCCACCAGCCAGCTGAATCCCCGGATGCCGATGAATAGGTTTTGCACGTCCCGGAATTCCTGTTCCACATTCTCCGAACCGAAAGCTCTCTGATCTTCGGGCGCCACGAGGTGGCGCTGTTTAAGCAGGGTGAGCATTTTCTCTTCAAGTGTAGCCGCCGGTACGCCGGCCCTGGGGACACAGGCGAAATAATCGATCTCATTGGCGCGATTGAAGGTAACCTGCAGCGTGGAAATGGGGATGTGTATTGTTTGCAGGTTCTCGATGGCGTCTTCGTTGTTGGTTTTGCTGCCGAAAGTGCCCACTACCCGGAAGGGAATGCCTTTGATCTGAATAAATTCTCCAAGTGGGTCTTCGCCATTCTTGAACAATACCTCCCGGACGCGGTCGCCGATAACTGCCACTTTGCGTTTCTCATCAATGTCGGATTCATTGATAAAACGGCCGGAAAGCATCAGCTGCGGCCGGATGGCAAACAACTCGGGGGTATCGCCATTGACGGAAAAAGACGCACTCTCCTTGCCGCGTTCGATGGTGTAGCTGCCGGGGATCATCAATCGGGGGTTGAGTGCCTCCAGCTCGGGAATTTGTTCGCGTATGGCCTTCATGTCGTCATTGTTCAACTGAATGAAACGGCCGGGCTGCAATCCTTTATAAGGCACGCTGGTGCGTTGAGTCCAGACGAAAATGGAGTTTTTGGCAACGTCAAAGTTTTTGGTCACTCCGTTTTCCAGGCCACTGCCGGCGCCCATCAGAACGGCGAGCATGAAAATGCCCCAGAAGACGCCAAATGCAGTGAGCAATGTCCGCAGGCGATGCTTGCGGATACTGTGGTAGATCTCTTGCCAGCGGTCGATATCAAACATGGGTTTTGATTTTTAGAGCTTGTCCAAATTTCCATCAATTGGCTGCAAGCGGCAAATTTCATCCTGCACTTCGTTGAATCCCGATAGACATCGGGACGCCGATGCTTTGGCATCGCCTGCGTTTTTCGCCTCGTTCAGAATGAGATTTACTCGCTTTCCCTCAATCATGGAATTTTGGACAAGCTCTTAATGTGCGCCCGTCTCTTCGAGCCGGGTAAAATTTTTGATGTGTCTGCCCAACATATCACACACTACACATCAAAAGTCATAAATCGTCATACGCCATCCCGCAATGCTTCCACCGGTGGGATCAAGGCTGCCCGCCTGGCCGGTATCAGCCCGGCCAGGGCTCCGGAAATGATCAGGACTACCAGGGCTGCGAAGATCACCTGAAAGTTTACGCTCGGATTGGCAAAATATTCAATATCAGCGTCGGCAAGCGCCATGATGCGGTTGAGGCCGTACAACAGGCCAACACCGGCCAGAATGCCGAAGTAGCCGGCTACTCCAGTAATAAGTATGGATTCCTGCAGGATCATATTGATGATCGACCAGGGAGTGGCTCCGACCGCTTTGCGGATACCGATCTCGCGAGTGCGGTCTTTGACGACGATCATCATTATATTGCTTACGCCGACGATCCCGGCGATCAGAGTGCCCAGGCCGACCAGCCAGACAAAGGTCTTTATCCCTTTGAAGAGGTTCATAACCGAACGGTAATTCTCTTCCTGGTTGTGCGACCAGAACGCCTGGTTGTCATCGGGGTGGACGGTGTGGCGCTGCTTGAGGATGGTGAGAATGCGTTGTTCGAGCTCCTGCCCGGAATACCCTTCCCGCGTAGTTACTGCAAAAAGGCGGACGCTGCGCTCGGGATTGTAGGTACGCTGGAAAGTACTGAAAGGGATGTAGATCCTTTCGGAGAACTGCCCGCCCCAGCCTTCGTCGTGGAACAAACCAACAACGGTGAAAACGCTGCCCTTGATGAGTATCTCCTGCCCGATCGGGCTTTCGCCTTTATCGAAGAGCACATCGGCCACCCGGTCACCGATCACACATACCTTCCGGGCTTCCAGGTTGTCGTTGAAATTCAACTTTCGCCCGGCGAGGTAATCCTGGTAGATCTTGATCTTGAAATAGTCCTTGCCGGCGCCCAGCACCATAAAAGGAGAGGACCTGGCGCCCCGGACGATGTTGAAATTGCCCATCAGCCAGTTTTCGGGGGCGATGTATTCAACCCCTTGGACATTATCGCCGATGTATTGCAGGTCTTCTTCCGTAAATTCAATCCTTCTTCCGGGAGGCAGGCCATTATAGGGAAGGGAGGTGCGGCTGGAGAAGAACCAGATGCTGTTGGTGGCATCCAGAATCATGCTGCTGACTACGCCGTTCTGCATGCCCTGGCCGGCGCCCAGCAGGAGCACCAGCATAAGGATACCCCAGAAGACGCCAAAGGCAGTGGCCAGGGTCCGCCATTTATTCTGTCTGATGGTTGCCAGGATCTCTTGCCATTTATCTCGGTCGAACATTGCCGGGTGTTTATTTTAAGGATGAATTTTATATTAGCCCGAACTCTTTTATAAAGTTAGATCTTTGTCTGCTAACTTGCAATTTACAAATTTGCAGGGTATTGCGGAGGGAGGCCGGGGCGGCCAACTGGTAAAACAGGCTCTTTTTTCAGCAGGAAACCGTTTGATCTTATCATCAAATACCCTTTTATGGGCGCTTTGTTCGCATATCTGGTTGTCATCATTATCGCTTCCGCTCTCGTCTGGAAGGGGAGCCAGGTTCTTGATGCGGCTGCTGAGCAACTCTCCCTGTACTACGGGCTTCCTCCGGTTGTCCACGGAGCGGTGGTAGTTGCCATTGGCTCCAGTTTTCCCGAGCTGTCAAGTACGGTCTTATCTACCCTGTTGCACGGCGAGTTCGACCTGGGGCTTTCCGTAGTAGTCGGCTCTGCTATATTTAACATTCTGGTCATTCCGGGGCTTTCCGGCGTTTTTTCCGACAAGCCGTTGCGGGGAGATAAAGAACTGGTCTTTAAAGATGCCCAGTTCTACTTGATTTCAGTGGCCGTTCTGCTGCTTGCTTTTTCCTTTGCGGTGATCTACAATCCGGTGGGAGAGAGCCGTACAAACGGCATAATGACCCGCCCGATTGCTCTTATCCCGGTCTTGCTGTACGGGTTGTATATTTTCCTGCAACATCAGGAATGGGCGGATAACCGGGGAAAGGTGAAAAAAGCCGATGATATTGTCGCCTGGAAGCAATGGTTGTGGCTATTGTTCAGCCTGCTGCTGATTGTGGTTGGTGTGGAGGCTCTGGTTCGTTCTGCTTTATTTCTGGGCGAATTCTTTCACACCCCCAGTTTTGTATGGGGTATTACGGTGATCGCTGCCGTGACCAGCCTGCCCGATGCCTTTGTCAGCATCCGGCTGGCGCGGAAGGGGGAAGGAGTTGTGAGTTTGTCCAATGTGCTGGGCAGCAATATTTTTGACCTGCTGATCGCCGTACCGGCAGGGATTCTGATTGCCGGAAGCGCTGCTCTGGATTTTGCGGTGGCCATTCCTCTTATGGGCTTTCTAACCCTGGCTACCATTATTCTCTTTACCACTCTGCGCACTCAGTTGGTGCTTAGCAAATGGGAATGCTGGCTGTTGCTATTCCTCTACGCCGTGTTTATCGCCTGGATCGTGCTTGAGAATTTCGGAATGATCGGTTACCTCGGTTTGGACGCCGCCGACTGATAGGCCATCCCCCGTCTCCCTCTCTCCCATCTCCTGAACAACACCCCGTGCAAATTCCAGGAAATACTTATGCCCGGGCGTAAAGCGAAACGCTTCATCATCGATCTTATCGATCAGGCGGCGGCGGGCCAGCAAGTGGTAAAAATTGCGGCGGGAAGGGGCATCGCGCAGGCTTTTGGTGGCCTCCAGCACTTCCCGAAAGGAAGACAGCTCCAGCAGCCGCTCCACATCCTCATAGGCGAAAGTGCTAAAGCTTAGTTCCTCCATTATGTTCTTCCCTTCGCGGTCCACTTCGTAGCAGAGCACCCCCAGGAAAATGCAGATGTCACGAGAGAGCGTATCGTTGTCGCGGGCGCTCTGCAGAAATGCGTAATCGCTCTGGCACAGCAGCGACAGGCCGAAAGAAGCCTCAAAGAACTGCTGATAGAAGTCGAGGTTTTCCCGCAGGCAGGTAAACTCGGGCTCGCCTTCTACCAGGAAGCGGGCATCCATCAGTAATGCTTCGGTGATCTCGCGGTGGTATTCAGGGTACATCATCTTTTTTTGTCTTCGAACTAACTTTAACTTCCGGCACATGAAAAACAAAATCCTCCAATTCTATTTCGATCCGGCGGCCGGTAAATTCGGTTTCATATTTCTCACTGTCTTCAAATACGATGCTGCATATCTTCAGGAATCGTTCGGTGGAAGGCCGCTGCTCGTTCTGATAGAGGCGTTCGCGGCACCATTCAAAGAAGTCGTGAACAGGTAATTGTTCCTGAAGTGACTCCACATAAAGCTGCCGGTCGAAAAGCACTTCATGGCGGTCAACTGCGGTGATTTCTTCTTCCTGCAGGATCACGGCCTCTACCCGTTGTATAAACTGTTCCATGAAAAGGGCGACATTGGCGCCGGTGCTGCTGCCGAAAAAATTGCGGTAACTTCGGGTGGTAAACGACGGCACCTCGTGCCGGAAGGGCCGTTCCAGAAAAAACAGCCACCCGCTGAGGATCTCCGACTCGGTCTGCAGGCGTTCGATCAGTGGCAGGAGTTCCCGGGAAAGGATGCGCGACTGCCGCAAGATGCGTTCATTACCTCCCCGCAGCAACTCGTGCAATTGCCCGAAGCGGTCGCGCGCCAGCTGGTAGCCATGCACCAGGCGTTCCCGGTTGGCGTAAGCTGAGATCTGGCCCAGCAGGCTGGCGATCGACTCGGAATGCTGCAGGTCCAGGATGTTGTTGAGTGGAGTGATGTAGTACTCGATGAGATGGCGGGCGCGGCGGATGCGCTCTCCGTATTCCATTTTATCTTTGTTGGCCTTCAGGTGTTGCGTCTCGCGCAGGAGCTGGCCGGTATTGTTTTCAACATTTTCCAGGAAGCGCTGCACTTCATCGTAAAGGGCCTGCAACTGCTCCAGCAAGATGGGTTGTTCCCCCTCCGGGCATTCCTGCACGGCAGTGAACAATTCGACAAAAGAAGTACGGTATTTTTCCAGCTCCGAAGGCAGCAGCGGCTTGAACTCGCTGATGAGAAAGGCAAGGAAGGCGCGCACCGGATCGTTGAGGCGAATATCCTCGTACTGTTCCGAGAGCAGTTTATACTCGAAAAGGCGGTTGATGGAAATGTCACCCGTGTGCTTGGTCAGGGCGTTGAACTGTTCCCGCGAAATGACGTTCCCTTCCAGCTGCGCCAGGTAAAGCGAACGGACGAGCTCGAAGTTCTCTACGAGAAACCGGAGTACTTTGTCGGGATCAGCTTTTAATATCATGCAACAATATTTCCTGTTCCAGAAAACGGCCGGTCTTCTCCAGCAGGCTGCGCACCCGGGCCACCTCCGGCAGTTGAGAAGTACGGGCCCGCTTTTTCATCCGGGCGCCTGCCTTCATCGGCTTGGAAAAGCGGTGATGCAGGGCCTCCAGGTTGTCCGGCAGGTAGAGCTGCGCATGGGGATGCACCTCTTTGATGCGCAGGTATTCCTCCAGGCCGGTGTAGTCATAGTCCGGAAAGTGCAGCCACTCTTCGGCCTGAATGCCGCGTATCGGTTGCTGGCCGATGCGGCCATAGGGGTGCAGGAACGTCCAGGAATCGCCGAGCACGTCCTCTGCTGCCATGAAGACATCGAGGTTTTCCACGCTGCACACCTTGCCAAGGACCGCTTTGCGGATGCTGGCGGCGAAGAAGCCGAAATTGGCCGTATGCTCTTCGAGGCCGACGGTAATATCATTGACGATCACTTCCCGCCGGCCCCGAAGCAGGAAAATGCGCTTGCCAGGGCGCTGCCGGGCCTTTGAATCGCGGTAATGGGCTACGTTGGCGGCCCCTTCCACAACCCCTTCCGCAACCGCTTCCACCGGGAAGTTGGCTTCCAGGAAGGCGGCAAAAGCCTCCTGCTCCGCCACCTGGTAAACGTACCCTCGCCCCCGCTTTTCCCGGCGGATGATTCCGCTGCCGAGCAATTGCCCGAACTCCTCGCTGTCTCTCATGCCGGCAGGCAGCGAGCGGGCAGGAATGGGGGCTTCCTTAATTTTCAGATAGAACCTCTTCCTTGGGGTCATTTTTGGCTTGCCTTTCAATGAGGTGGATCTTTTCGTCGATCACAATGCGCTCGCCTGCGCCCCGCCGGATGATGGCGTAGCGGTCGAAGCCATCGACCATATCGGGGGCGGCAAATATGGGATAGTAATGGTTGTCCTGGCAGTATTGCACCAACTGCGGACGGTTCTTGCCGTCGATGGTGGCGATCTCGTCAATGAAGAGGACAATGCGGTTCTCCGGGCTGCGCACCGTCAGGCGGTTGATCACCGTCATGATAATGATAAGGCGCAGCATGCGGTCGGTGCCGTCCGATTCCACCTGCCGCGCGAGGTTGACGGAGCGGGCTTTCCCGTTGACAGTGAGGCGCAGGCGCAGGTCGAACAGCTCGCTGAAAGGGATGACCTGCCCGCGCTCCAGGTATTCGCGCAGCGTCTCGAAATGGTCGTTGGCGGCTTCGCCCTGCCCGAAGAGCGTGTTGGTGTTTAGCGTCAGCCCGGCGATCTTCTGCAGGTCTTTCTGCAGGCGCTCGTTGGGTTCCAGCTCCACCTTGAGCGATTCAATATTGGAAATGCTCACCCGGCCAAGCTGGTAGTTGAACTCGTTGACGATAAAGGTGCGGAATTCTTCATAGCTATCGAGAAATTTCTGAGCCGGGTTGGCGAACTGCACGGCAATATTGTTGAGCAGGGTTTCGATGCTTTGTTCTTTATCCTGAAGCGACTTCAACTCCTGTTCCAGGGCGTTGATGAAACGCTTCTCGTCGGCCAGGTCGTACTGGGCTTTATTCTTGAGTTGGTTGAAAAGGCGGTTCTTTTGTTCAATCAGCCTCTGATACTTTTCATGATCCGCCCGGATGCCCTCATAAAGGCTGCGGGCATCCTTTGTAGTGCTTTCTACGTCTTTTTCCAGCACGAAATGTTCGAGGTGGAGGGCCTCAAGTTCCCGCTGATCGCGGCGCAGTTCATTTTCCTGCTGCCGGAAGGCGGCAACCTGCTCGCTGACAACCTGCCGGCCCTTTTCCATCCTTTCGATGGCCTCATCCAGTTGGCGGAGCTTCTTTTCGGTTTTTTCCTTGGCGGCGGCCAGTTTGTCCTGTTCTTTTTTCAGGGCTTTTATATCCTCTTCCACCTGGGGCAGGCAGCTGGCCAGTTGTATGCGGTTCTCAAGTTTTTTCTGTTGTTCGAGGGTTTCGCTGCGTTGCTTTTCCAGTGCTTCCCGGTTGCGGATGGTTTCCAGTAGTTGAGTGATGCGCGATTGATCCCTTTCCAGTTCTGTTATTTCGGCAGAAAGTTCCTCCGGTGTGGCCAGGGGCTGCATTTTAAAATCTTCGGGCAACTGGATCTCACTGTCGAAGATTTGCACCCGGCGCTCCGTTCGGGTGGCTTTCTTCCGGATGGCCGATTTCGGCAGGTGGCCCAGTTCCGGCCGCAGGATGCTGTTGAGGAGTTTGATGTCAGCGGCATCATCAGCCAGGTGGTTGATGAGCCAGTTTTCGCTGTTGGCCAGCTCTTTCCGCTTGGCCTCGATGCTGCCTTGCAGGCGTTGCCGTCGCCGTTCCAGTTCCTCGGGGGACCGGCCGGATGCTTTTATTTCCTGAAGCTGAAAGTTGAGTTTATCCAGTACCTCCTGAGTATTCTGTAATTGCTGCTTCAGCAGAGGCAGCGGAGGAAGCTCATGGATATCCTGCATGATCTGTTCGTTGTGCTGCATCTGTTCCTGCACCCCCTGTAATTTGTGGCGCAGGACGCCCACCTCCTGGTATTGTTCTCCCTTTTGGGCCTCCAGTTCCCTGGTCTCCAGCCTGAGTTCCTCCGCCTCTTTTTCCTTTTTAAAGATCTTATCCGCCAGTTCGGCAGCCAGGGCGGTGGCGGCCTGGCGGTAGAGGCGGAACTGCCGGGCGAGGTTATCGTAAACTTCCTGCACTTCACCGGTGAGGAGGCGGAACTGGAGGAATTCCTCTTTGATACTTTTCAGGATGGCTACCTTCTGGCTTTCCTTGCGCAGGCGGTCGATGTCCTGCATGTTCTGTCGGCTGTAACTGAGCTGGTCCTGATCGCGGTTATCGGCAATGAGCAGGATGTCCTTCAATGCCCGGTTGGTTACCAGCTTGGAGTTGATGAGGTAGCGATAAACTTTAGTGAAACTGTTAGTGGTGCCGCTGCTCTTGCATTTGTTGGTCAACCAGACGGCGGCGTTATTCCCTTTTCCGGTATGATAGATCTGGCGCAGCACGTCGGTGGCCTGCGGCAGGTCCTTGAGGCGCACCTGCTGTTCGCTGATGAGGTGGCGGGCCAGTTCGCGGTAGTTGCGCAGTTTTTGCCCTCGGGGTGTATTTTCAAAAAAAAAGCTCTTGCTGTAGGCGGCATCCATTTTCGAATAATGCAGGTCTGCCTCCCCGTCCCGCCGCACCAATACACAATACCGGCGCCCTCGTTTGCTCACTTCGAATACGATGTAACTGCGCTCTGCATCGGGGAAGTAGTGGGCGATAGTATCCTTGTCGGCCGGCCGCTGGCCGCTGAAATTCATCAGTTTTTTATTGACCAGAAAAACAAAGTTGAGGGCATAGATCAAAGAGCTTTTGCCTACGTTATTGGGGCCCACCAGTTGCAGAGAACGGCTCCCCTCAAAGTTGAGCTCGGCTATTTTGTAGGAAGAAGAATTGATCAACACCAGTTTGGTCAGCATTCGGCAGTTCGGTTAATATCTTCGTGAAAGCCGCCAAAATAGCAATCTTTTCAGAGAGTTTTTAGCAATAAGGATGACTCATGAAACCAATCAACAGGGCGCCGAGAGGGGAAAACGCTGACATTAGTCATTTACAAAGGCTTTGCTATTGTGTAAATTATGGTAGGCTTATTTGCTGGTGATTTCCTTTGGCGTGGTGGCAAGAGCCCAAAAATGTTATTTGAAGGTTTTGAATTGGAGTGGGCCAGCCCGTTGGTAAAAAGTCCATTCCTCAGGCTCCGGCCGACAACTCCTGCGGAATACTTTTCGACAGTGGATGGGATTCCAGTACCATCACTTTCTTTGACGATGTTTTGGTTTGGAAACTTCTTCCCTGAAGAGGTTGACAGATTGGCCCTGTGAACATATCATGCAATCCGGCATCCTACTTTCAGGATCAGTGGAATGATGGAATAGCGAGGTAGCAAAAAGGAGATTATAAGTTGTGGAAGAGAGGCTCCACGCTTTTCCATCGTTCCCTTTCCTCCCGTACTCCAAATCCGAAAGCACACCAACCCTGAAAACCAACTAGCCTTACGGACAGTGCCATTCCTGTATCCTGTAAAATTAAAACCAGGAATCTACACATGGGTAAGTCACGTAGCAGTTTTTACCTGACGAAATGGCATCTGGATTGCATTGACGAGCAAGGCAATTCAGCTATTGGTTGTGCCGCCTCTATGCGCTGGCACAAGGTGGAAGTACCTTACACCAGCCTGTTGTTATTGGAAGAAAGCAAGGTCGCTTCCGAGCGCAGCCGCTTTCAGGAACTCAACTGGCCCAGCCAGATGGGGGACCAGATTATATGGGAAGACAGCTCCTTTGGCCTTTCCGGCTGGTGGGAAGCCGACGCTCCTCCATTAACGGCCCGGCTTTACCATTCGGAAAAAGGTTCGGTGGACTGGCAGTGCTTTCAGCCCCGTTCCCATGCTTTATTCGATATTGCCGACGGGCCCGTCCTTAAAGGTATCGGCTATGCCGAGCGGCTGGTATTGTCAATTGAGCCCTGGAAGATCCCCATGGAGCAACTTCGCTGGGGGCGTTTCCTTTCGGAAACGGATTATGTGATATGGATAGAACTTCTCGGGCCGGCATCCCGTCAGTGGGTTTGGTGCAACGGCGTTCCCGTCGAAGGGGCAATCATCGATGACGAAACGCTTCAACTGCCACAATTGGGGCTGCAACTGCAACTGGGCCAAAGCGTTATTCTGGAAGCCGAAAAAAAGATCTTCAATATCGTTCATTCCCTGGTGGACTACCTGCCCGGGTTCAACCGCGCCGTCCCCCGCTTTTTCCTCTACGCCGATGAGCACAAGTGGAGAAGCCGGGCCAAACTCATGGAACGGGATGGGGTGAAAAGCGAAGGCTGGGCGATACATCAGCTGGTGGATTTCAGGAGGGAGGCGGAAGGACCACGACTAGGAGAATTGGCTCTCTGATTTTTTTGGTGGTTTTCTCTGATTTTAAATTCCATTGGTTCTGATTTCACAGGCAGTATTTTAATTTTGTTTCAGAACAACCTTTTCAACTTTTTCGTTCGGGAGATGGTATCTGCTGACGAACGGCAGAATGGTAAAAAAACAAGGATGATCACAAAGGAAGAATTAGACAAGCTGTTACCCCAAATTGAGCAGGACCGGGTGGAGAAAACAATCTCTACAAATGATGCTAAAAAGTTTGGAGAAGCTATTTGCGCTTTTGCTAATGACCTGCCCGACCATAAGCAATCAGGTTATCTGTTGGTAGGTGTTCATGATGATGGCAGCAGGTGCGGGCTTCAGGTTACAGAGAAATTGTTGCAGACATTGATGGATTTTCGTACTGATGGGCGAATTGTTCCTCCACCAGCGTTGGCCGTGGCAAAGTTTTCCTATGCTGATGGTGAAGTGGCTGTTGTTGAAGTACAACCTCATGACTTGCCGCCGGTACGTTACAAGGGAAAACTATGTATCCGGGTAGGGCCTCGTAAAGGCACAGCTAATGAGGCAGAAGAGCGAAGGCTGACTGAAAAAAGAACTGCCTTCGCTCGAACTTTTGATGTATTGCCTTGTAAAGGGAGTACCCTCAAAGACATCAGTGTTGACTTGTTCAAATTAAGGTATTTGCCCTCAGCTATTGATGCAGACGCCCTGGCAGAAAACAACCGCGAGTTAAAAGACCAACTAGGATCTTTGAAGTTCTATGACTTAAAAGAAGATTGCCCTTCTTATGCCGGTATTTTGATGTTTGGCAGTAACCCTCGGTATTACGTCCCAGGAGCTTATGTACAGTATGTTCGATTTAGCGGTGAAGATGAAGCTAGCGATTTCGAGTATGAGCATCGTTTTGAAGGAGATTTGACCACTCAGCTGGGTGTGATGGAAGAATTCATTAAAGCCAGTATAGTGAAAATGGTTTTACCTGAGCTGGGAGGCAGCTATGTAGCTAATTATCCATTGCGTGCCTTAAAAGAATTGCTTTTCAATGCGGTAATCCACAAAGACTACCAATCTAATGCACCAATCAAGTTTTATGAATTCTCGAATCGCATTGAAATATCAAATGCGGGAGGGCTTTATGGAAAAGCTAGGCCAGAAAATTTTCCCAACGAAAACGATTACCGCAATCCTGCTTTGGCAGAGGCTGTTAAGAACCTTGGGTTTGTCAATGGGTTCAATATTGGAGTAAAAGCAGCTCAGGCTGCTTTGGAAAAAAATGGAAACCCAGAACCAGAATTCATCAAAGACCAACCTACTTCCTTTTTAGTGAAAATCTACAAGCGCTCATGAAAACAATTATTTTTTTTAATAATAAAGGAGGAGTAGGTAAAACCACATTGGTCTATCATTTCACTTATATGCTGGCTGAGTTAGGGCACAGATGTCTGGCTGTGGACCTGGACCCTCAAGCTAATCTCACCTCTATGTTCCTGAATGACGACGAGCTAGAGCGAATATATTCTACTACCATCGATCGGGAGACGATCATTTCAGGCATCAAACCTCTTGACCGAGGAATTGGAGATATTGCTCCTGTGAAAATTCATGAAGTAAATGGAAATATAGGTTTGGTAGCAGGTGACCTAGACCTTTCTCTGTTCGAAGATAAACTAAGTTCCAATTGGAGTAAGTGCATAGACGGAGACGAAGCAGCGTTCCGCATTGTGTCTTCATTTTATCGAATCATTAAAGCAGCTTCTGAGACGTGGGACACTGAATATTGCGTCATTGATGTAGGTCCTAACTTTGGAGCTATTAACCGCGCAACACTTATCACAGGAGACTATGTGGTTGTTCCTATGGCAGCTGACCTGTTTTCTCTTCAGGGACTGAAAAACCTTGGGAACAGATTACAAATATGGGAGACAGAATGGGCAGACAGAAGGAGCCGAAACAGGGCTGGGGATCTGGAATTGCCGAATAGCCAAATCGATCCGATTGGGTATGTTGTTATGCAACATGGCATCAAAGAGAAAAGGCCGGTTAAATCATATCTAAGATGGGCCAATCGAATTCCCGGAGTATTCAATGAATGTGTTTTGGGAAATTCCGATTTAGGTCCGGATTCAGTTGAAGACGACCCTCATTGCCTGGCATTACTAAAACATTACCATAGCCTAATTCCAATGGCAATGGAAGCCCGGAAACCTATTTTCCTCCTGAAACCTGCTGAAGGCGCAATCGGGGCACATTATCAGGCAGTACAGAATGCTTACAACGATTTTAAACAACTTACAGAAAAAATTCTGGAAAAAACGAGAGGATGAATCCTAAAAAGATATTCATGGGATATTAACGATGTGATTGGCGCAACTATGGGCAAAATCCGGGGAAAATGTTCATAAAAGTTTTTCCGCCTGCCTGCTATAAGCCGTTTAGGCTATAGGGGTTTTCGAGGCATTTTCCTAAATAAACACATCATTCACCCCCCTTCCCCAAAAATCCCTAGCTTTGCCCAAAATAACCATCCATGAGCGAGACCCTCATCCACCACCTCATCATCCACGAACTGGAAAAAGAACCCGAACACAGTGAAGCCCGGCTCTTCCTCGCCGAAGCCACTACTCCCACAGATAGCCGCGCCGAACTGCTGGTGGAAAAGCTCAATCATACTTTCCTGCAGAAAGAGGACATCCTGCACGGCTACCTCAGCCCTCCCGGCGATGCGCTTTTCCCGGGTTATTTTCAGCACCTGGTTGATGAAGGCTTTACGCAAGATGCCTTCATTGTCTTCAGCCGGGATACCATGAACGCACTACAACTCAGCCTGCAGGGAATCGTGGGCGCTAAGGGTGGATATTTGGTTTACGCGATCTACGAGGTGGATAACACCCGCATGCTGGGCGTTTTTCTGGTGCGGGACACAGAAGGGCTGGCTTTCCGCAGAGAAGGGCAGGATGCCTCCTCCTTCCTCCTCGACACGGTCACTTACCTCAATACCGATAAGCTGGCGATGGCCTGCCGCATTCACATCAACCGCTTTGAGGAAGGGCAGGGGCGCTATGTTGAACTCATCAAGCACGCCCGCAGCCAGAAGGAGATCTCGGAATACTTTATCAACTGGATCGGGCTGGAACGCCCCGAAAGCAGCAGAACCCTGACGGAAAACTTCCTGCAGATGGTGGAAGAACTCCCCCTCCCAGTCGATGAGAACACGGGCGAGTCCATGGAGGAAGGCCGGTTTCGCGAGAAGGTGCTGCACTTCGCCATGCAAAGCCCGCAGAAGACCATCAACCTGGAGCACTTCGGCCAGGAGCTCTACGGCGACCCGGAAGCCACAAAACCCTTCACGGAGAACAAAGAACTGGGCCTGGATAATGAGTTCCGCTTCGACCGCAATACCATGAAGCGGTTCTACAATTACAAAGCATCGGCAGAAGGAATTTACCTCTACTTCAACCGCAACCACCTCAACCACGCCCAGGTGCTCGTGGAGGGAAACTCGGTTATTATCAATTCTCCGGAGCTGGCGGAGCAGATCCTGGATATACTGGGGGAAAAGGGCTGATCGTGCCACAACAATCTCTGTTTATAAAGGCACTATGAGTGAAAGTCATTTCTACAACAGCCTGCTTAAGCAGCAAAGTCAGTTGAAAACCATAATCAAGGTGTATCGTTGTAAATAATTAAAAATATATTTTCCGGGAACCGCCCGTTTATTTTTAATGTTTTTTCCTCGAATGAAAAGAGAAGGATCATGAACCAGAATGAATATTTGGAACGCATCACAATTGACCCCCTTATCTGTCATGGCAAGCCATGTATCCGAGGCCTCCGTTATCCAGTATCCAGTATTCTGGAATACTTGGCGGCTGGAGATACTTTTGAGGATATCTTGGCAGAATTTACTGACCTGGAAGAGGAAGACATAAAAGCTTGCCTGGCTTTTGCAGTTTTGGCGGTAAATACAAAGGGTAGTATCATTATACCACATGCGGCATGAGGTTTATCATAGATGCCCATTTACCAAAAAATGTGGCAAAGGCATTTATCAACCTTGGCCATATTGCGATTCATACCAGTGAGTTACCTGCCGGAAATGCTACTAACGATAATGATATTATCTCAGTTGCATCCAATGATGGCATTGTGGTTTCTAAAGATGAAGACTTCTACCAATCGTTTCTCTTATATGGAAAGCCCCCACAATTGATCCATGTAAAAGTGGGGAATATGAAGCTTAAGGATGTTACCGGACTTTTCAATAAAATTGCTCCAAGGCTAATTGACCTTCTGGGGCAGTACGATCTTTTGGAAGTACATAGAGATAAGATTATTGCAATTGTTTAAAAGTTTATTCATCATACAAACAGCTCCCCTTGTTTTGCTTCACATAATAGGACTTATAATTCTTCGCCTTCGGGTCCATGCACCCTTCCAGGTTGAGTAACTCAACGCTCTGAAATTCCACCGGGTGGCTTTCGCTCTGCAGAGAGATCGTACCGCCGGTGAGGGGCGTTCCGTCGGGCTTTACCGAGGGGTCAAAGCCGTTCACCACGCCTCCCCCAACCTGAGGCTTCGAATAGGCCAGCACGGTATCTCCCTCTACGTAATGCTGGATCAGGGAATCTCCCAGCACCAGTACTTCCACAGTGACCCACTGGTCTCCATTGTAGGTTTTGGAAGAGGAACTGACGCAATGATCGGTGAACAGTTTCCCATCCATTTCCACGTGAGTGCCCGGCGTACACAGGTTTGCCGTCGGCCGTTCGCCTTCTCCCGTCCCCCCCAGCAATTGGACTTCAATGGAAATGGGAAAATCCTGGTTCAACCCCATCGACTCCGCCGTTTGGCCGTGGATCATCAGCCCGCTGTTGCGCCGGGCCCATTCAGGGCCGCCGGGAGCCTGTTCGCCAACAAAACGATAGGTCGTTCTCAGGCGGTAGTAAGAAAAGGGCTTTTCGTAAAAAAGATGGCCGAAGCGGCTGTCGAAATCGCCGGTATATTTATCATAGGATACTTTCAGGATGCCGCCTTCGACTCGGAAGGTGCTGGCGTAGTTCTCACCAACAGCATACCCCTTAATTTTGGGTATCCATCCATCCAGGTTTTTGCCGTTGAAAAGGGGGAGCCACTCTTCCGGTTGGGAGCTCAGTTTTCGGGAAGATGAACAGGAAAAGAGAAGGCCGGCGAGGAAAAGGCACAAGAGAAGGTAAGAGGATCTCATTTTTGATGGTAAAAATAGCTGCTATTTATCAAACATGAGCCATCCCGAATTTTTATTTCAGGCCTTCAGCCTGCTATTTGGGCTTGGAATTATCCTCTCCGGGCGAGGCCCGGGGCATCAATGTGACAGCCTTTCAGGCTGAAAATACATCCAAAAGTATATCATTCTAAATTTAGTATGGCTTATGCCACGTTACCGCCCGGCGACAGCGTTCTGGACGATGGCCTCACCATTCCATTTAGTTCACATTCTTTCCAGTGCCTCCAGCCGGACCCAGTACTGGTCGGTATGGGCCTGCACCTCTTCGATCATCTGGCGGTTTTCCGGTTTGAACAACTGTTTGAAACGCCCCTGGTACTTCAGGCACTCTTCAACCGGGATGTTCTTTTCGGGGCGATAATTGATCGTGTAGTGCTGCCGCTCCACCTCGAACAAGGGGAACAGGCGGGTTTCGACGGCCATCCGCCCGATGTGAATGGATTGGGCGGGGTCCGTCTTATGGCCAGGAGGACAGGGGCCGTCGATCATCAGCAGGCGGAAGCCTCTGGTGTTTTTTGCCTTTTCCACCTTCTTCCTCAGATCCTCCAGGAAAGCCAGGGACGCGGTGGCGGCATAGGGCAGGTTGTGGGCGGCAATGATGCCCATCAGGTCCTTGGGCCAGGCTCGTTTAAAGCCTTTCCCGGGGTTGGTGGTCGTCACTGCTCCGTAGGGAGTGGCCGTGCTCGACTGTATGCCGGTGTTCATGTAGGCGCCGTTGTTGTTGACCACATAGAGGATGTTCTCATTGCGGGCGGCGGCCCCGGAAAGCGCCTGCAGGCCGATGTCGAAGGTGCCTCCGTCTCCGGCGAGGATAACTACGGTGGCATCTTCCTTGCCCTGCCGGTCGAGGGCTGCCCGTACGCCGGTAGCTGTGGCGGGGGCGGCGGCAAAAACCGTATGGACCAGGTTGGACTTCAGTTCGCTGAGCGGATAGGGGCCGGAAATAATGGAAAAGCAGGAGGCCGGCACGACGTAAACCGAGTCTTCACCCAGAATACTGGCCAGGTGGCGAACGAGCAGCGACCAGCCGCAACCCCTGCAGCTGAGCGCTCCGGAATACACTTTTTCGTCTTTTATAAGGAATTCGAGTGCTGGTTTCATTATCTGATAATTCTTTTTTGTTCTGAATGATCAGCCTACATCGATCCAATTCGCCTCTTCCGGCTGATGGAAGGCGCGGTGTATGATCTTTTCAATGGTTACAGGAGGCACATCTTTACCACCGGTGCCGGCAAAGAAGTCGTACATCTTGTAGCTGGCGCCGTAGAGGGCTCGTTTCATTTCCTGCATGATGGCGCCTTCGTTGTCGCCGAGGAAGTTACGCTCTACGATGGCAATAAGGGCATCTCCGGAGAGGGGCGCAAGAGCTCTGCGTACCGCCTCTTTCGGGAAGGGCTTGAAGAGCCTCAGCTTCAGCAGGCCAATTTCCGGATAATCCCGGATTACGCCCCTGGCCGTAGTTGTGATGCTGGACAGGGTGACGAGCACCAGTTTGGTTTGGGGGCCGATATTCACCGCTTCCACGTTACTGTATGGGCGGCCGAAATGAGCACCAAAATCAGTGGCGATCTCTTCGGCTTTGTTTTCCACTTCATTCATCGCCTTCCAGAAACTGTAATTCATGCGATTGTAGTGCTCAGGCGGCAGCAGCCCTCCGAAAGACCTGGGATGCTTGATATCCAGGGTCATAGGCCCCGGTTGGATGGGCGGCAGAAAGCGGTCAACCAGGTTTTGGCCGGGCACCCACACATTTTCACTGGTGTGGCTTTGATAAAATGCATCGAGCACCACCAACACCGGTATCCGCACTTTTTCGGTAAGCACATAAGCCTGTATGATGGTATCCAGCACCTCCTGGGAACTTTCCCCGTAGAACTGTATCCATCCGGTATCCCGCTGGGAGAGCGAGTCCGACTGGTCCGACCAGATGTTCCACGGGATAGAGGGCCTGCCGACATTGCAGACAACCATTGGCAGGCGGAAATGCGCAATGGCCTGCAACACCTCATGGGCGTAGAACAAGCCCTGGCCCGCCGTAGCTGTGAAGACCCGCTCGCCGCCAATGGCTGCACCCATCGCAGCGGCAAAGACCGAGTGTTCGCTATCCATATTGATGTAGGTGGCATCGATTTTGCCTTCAGCTACCAGCTCGGAGAGACGTTCCACGATCGTTGTCTGAGGGGTAATGGGATAGGCCGGTATGAAACCTGCCCGGCAAAGGCGGGCGGCTTCGGCGGCAGCATAGTTCCCCTTCATAACCATCTGAATATGGCGGGGATATTTTGAGGCTTTAAGGAGAGGTTCCTCCAATGCTATTCCATTGCCGTTCTGGCTTTTTTCTTTTTTCATAATACCGCTTCTGTTAGTTGAAACTGCATGGCTGAACAGGGGCATTCCTGGACACAGATGCCGCAACCTTTGCAATAGTCGTAGTCAATGCGCAGCCGCCCTTCTTCATCCAGATGAATGGCGGCATCGGGACAGAAGTTGTAACAATTGCCGCAATTGAAGCATTCTCCACAGTGCAGGCAGCGGGCTGTTTCGGCAACAACTTCTTCCTCATCCATACCTCTGGACACTTCGCTGAAATCACCGGCCAGCTGCTTTGAATGATGAAGCTTGTTGTAGTGTCGCGCCATGGGCAGATAGTAAGAGTAGTTGATGTCTTTGGGCAGGACAACTTCCGGCAACGTTTCCTCCTCGTGATAGGAATGTCCGCGCAGATAAGCATGTACTTCCTCGGCAACCTTATTGCCACTGCCGATCGCTTCGGCAACGGTACCGCCCCAGGCCATATCGCCGGCGCAGAAAACGGAAGTTCCGCTTTCCAGTTCGAGGTATCCTTGCTTGGGCTCAACCGGATGATGGCCAAAAGCGGAAAGGCCGGGGCGCTGGCCGATGGCCTTGATCACTCTGTCAACCAGGATCGTACGCTCAGAACCGGTTACCGGAACCGGGCGGCGACGGCCGGATTCGTCAGGTTCTCCCATTTCCATTTTGACCAGGGTAAGAGCTATCTGAGCAGGGCCGGCCGGAGCAAGGGCTACCGGAGCAGAGAGGAATTCTATTTTAACGCCTTCGAGCAGCGCTTCTTTTACTTCCTGGGGAATGGCCGGCATTTCCTTAATGGTGCGCCGGTAGTAAATGGTGGGTTCTGCTCCCAGGCGCAGTACCGTTCTGGCCACATCGATAGCGGTATTGCCACCACCGATGATGGCCACATTCTGGCCCTTATGCAGGCCGTCGGCATCGTTATCGAGTTTGAATTCGCGCAGGAAGTTGATGCCGTCCCGGGCAAACTCCTCTCCTTCGACCCGTAGCGGGCTGCCTATGTGAGAACCGGTAGCCGCAATGATGGCGTCGAACCGGCTGTCCAGTTCTTCGGCCGTTACCTTTTTGTTGAGCTCGATCTTTACCCCTTTTTGTTCGATGCGGCGGATCTCCCGGCCCAGCACTTCATCCGGGAGCCGGAACCGCGGGATACCGGTGCGCATCATTCCTCCGGCAACCGGGAGTGCCTCGAATACGGTCATATCGTAGCCCTTTTCACAAAGCCTGAGGGCTGCTGTCAGTCCGGCAGGGCCCGAGCCGATAACCGCAATGCGCTCCTTATGACGAACCGGAGCCGGTTCTGTTCCGGCTTTGGCGGCGCGGTCACCCAGGAAGCGTTCGATAGCACCGATGTTGACACCGCGGTCAAGTTCGTTGCGGTTGCAGTTTTGCTCACAGAAATTGGGGCAAACCCTTCCACAAATTGAAGGGAATGGATTGTGCCGGCTGATCAGTTCATACGCTTCCTCGTACTTTTTCTCCGAGGTGAGCCTCACAAACCCCCGGACATCGGTACCGGCGGGGCAGTTCGAATTGCAGGGGGCCGGCCGGCTATCATAGGAGGGGGTGATCAGCCGCCAGTTGCCGGTTTTGCTTTTGGAGAGAGGGTCCGACCAGGCCGGTGCTTCCAGGCCGTCTATCTCGACGGGAATGTCGAAGTGCAGGCTTTCCGGTTTTTTGTTGGCCTTTGGCTGGGAGGCATGAAGGCATTCAATGAGGTACTGGTTGCGGCCGTTTGGGCCTCTGACCGACCGGAGGGCCTGGGCGGCAGCTTCCATATTGGCTTCGGGTTTGGCCGGCACATTACCCCTGATAGCATCCTGAACAGCTTCGAGATTTACTTCGAATATCTTTGCCAGTGCGCCGATCATTGCTGCATTGACGATAGGCAGGGATTTGCTGCCCAGCCCCAGTTCCAGAGAAATACGGGTAGCCGGCACCGTATATACCACCCGGTTCAGATGGGCAAAAGCCTCCGCCGGCCGCTCCGTGTTGAGGAGGACGGCCCCGGTTTCTTCAAGCCCGTCGAAGACAGGAACCTGATCCAGCAGGCTTTCATCAAAGACAACAATGAGATGGGGGTGGTAGATATTACTTCGGTTGAGGATCTCTTTTTTTGCTACCCGGAGAAAGGCTTGAATGGGAGCCCCGGTTCGCTCAACGCCGAAGGCGGGAAAAGCCTGGACCTGAAAGTTGCCAAGCTTGCTGAATATTTTGGCCAATATCTCGAAGGCGGTTACCATTCCCTGGCCGCCTCTGGCATGGCCGCGAATTTCTAGCATATAGATCACGTTTTTTGACTCGCGAAATGCTCAAACGGCCCTGATGGCAGTATTTCAGCCGGCATTGCTGGTAACCGGGGGAAATGACGGGTCAGGGCGGATTCAAAGAGCGTTGGGCCATCCGGCCCTTAAGCGTTTTAATATTATGAGATTTTTTAGAGCCCCGGAATGACAATTGTTTGTCAGGGGTTTGATCTTTGTCATCAAACGAGGAAGGGCCATCCTGGCTGTAAACAGGATAGCCCTCCCTCTTTAAACTTTGTAGGCTTTATTCAGGCCAGGCTAACGCTGTATTAAAAAGCGCCTGGAATACTGGCCTGCTTCTGTCTGAATGGAAAGGAAGTATAGCCCTTCGGGTAGTTCGCCTGCGGGAAGGGGGATCTCATTTATGCCTGCCTGCAGATTAACTGTTCCCAGAGAACGGCGGCGCCCCAACTGACTGGACAGGAACAACTCGGCGGACTGGCCCTCCGCACTTTCAATCGTTAGCTGCAACCAGTCGCTGGCCGGGTTGGGGTAAAGGCGTATTCCTGCACCCGGCAGTGAAGAACCCGGCCGGGCAGGAGGCAATGCCGCTGCATCCGAAAAGCCAATATTATCGACGGCCATATCGCTTCTCACCCCTCCTATTGTTCCGGAGAACCGCAGGCGGATGGCCTGTCCGATGAACTCATTGAGGCTGAGAGTGGCCGTCAGCCAGTTGTTGCTCTGCTCACCCGATCTTGACCAGATGGCAGACCAGGTATTGCCGGCATCGGTGCTCACTTCTACCCGGAGGGTGCCCATCTGGTTGCCGTACATGTGGTAGTCGAACCGGAATTCCGGCATGGCGGCCGTGGAAAGGTCAAAACAGGGGCCTTCCAGATAAGCTGTGCTGTTGTTATTGGAGGTGGACTCTGTATAAACGTAATAATCCCCGTCTGAGGCTTCGGAAGGGCCCGTGCTGTTTGAAAAGGTGCTGCCGGAGTTACGGCTCCAGTTGAAATCACTGTTGGGGCTGTGGTTCCAGAGGCCGAAATCGGTTTCAAAGCTCTCCGAATAAGGCAGGGAGGCGAGGGGGCCGCAGGAAGGCGGCATGGTAATGACGGCACTGCCTGCCTGGGTGCAACCACTGGCGTCGGTGACGGTTACGGAATAGGCGCCCTCACCGAGGCCGCTGATGTCCTGGCTGCCGGCCCCGTTAGACCAGGTGTAGGAATAGCCGGGATTACCTCCTGAAACCGAAAGGTCAATGGCTCCGTTATCAACTCCGGCCGCTGAAACATTGGTGATGTCGAAGGACAAAATGATCTCTTCGGGCTGCCCTACGGTAACCGTAGCCATGGCAGTGCAGCCGGAATTATCGGTTACGGTCACTTCGTAATCACCGGCGCTAAGCCCTACGGATGTCACCGTGGGAGCTCCATTGGGCCAGGCATAGGTGTAGGGGCCGGTGCCCATGCTGGCGCTCACCGAAGCTGTGCCGTCGGACCCTCCGAAACAACTGGCTGGAGTAGAGGATACCGCCAGGTGGATATCGTTGCATGGAATAACTTCTCCATCAACTGTTATTCCGTCAATGGCGATATCGCCTTTCTGGCCTCCGCCGGCAGTACCTATGAAGCGTACTTTTGTAAAATGGGTATTGTACCCTGAAAGAGATACTCCGGCAGATTGCCAGCCCTCTCCCTGCTCGCCGAAACGCATCCAAAGGTTCGTCCAGCTAACACCATTATCGATACTGGCCTGAACGGCAAGGGTCCCGATATTGGAGCCGAACATGTTGTAGGAAAAAGAAAGTGTCGGGTTGAACAGGTTGCTAAGGTCCAGGCAGGGGCTTTGAAGAATGGCGGCTCCTCCAGACTGATCGGAGGCTTCAATATAGAAGTAATAATCGCCGTCAAAGGCCTTTGTCGGCCCGGTTCGTTTAGTGGGTGTAGGGCCCGACCAGTGCGTCCAGTTGAAGGCGTCATCTGTGCTTTGCCTCCATTGGCCGGCGCCTTCTTCAAAACTTTCAGAATAGGGGAAGGAACTGGCCATTTCCGCACATCCATCGGAGCCTACTACTGCAGAAGCCGTTTTTATACAGCCATTATTATCCGTAACGGTAACGGTATAGGTGCCACCCTCCAGTCCGGAGATGTCCTGTGTCAGCGCTCCGGTTGACCAATGGTAACTGTAGCCCGGTGTGCCTCCGCTCGGGGTCAGGTTGATGGAACCGTTGCCGGCGCCGGGTGCGGCTTCGGGTGTAGTGCTGGTGGAAAGGATGATATAAGTTGGTTGATTAATGGTTACGGATTCGACGGAGAGGCAACCGGAAGCATCGGTAACGGAAACATAGTATGTGCCGGCTCTCAGCCCGGAGATGCTCGTGGTTGCAGCCCCGGTTGACCAGCGGTAAGTGTATGGCCCTTCCCCGCCGCTGGCCGTCACGGTTGCGGAGCCGTCGGAGCCTTCGGTACATTTCACATCTGTTTTATTGATGGCTACAACCTGGCTGCAGGTACTGCAGGAGGAAAGGCAGGAGGCATTGCTCACCTCGTAGCGGATCTTGTCGCCGGGCAAAGGCCCGAAACCGTTATTCATATCGATCCCGACACTGCTTACCATGTGGCAATAGCTCATGATCGTCCCTCCTTCGGAGGGCAGCGGGCCCGCCGGGCAGCTTCCATTTCCGGGATAGCCGGCAGCCTCACCACAGCCGTCAATAGCCTCTTCCGCCAGGCCGTCTCCGTTGACGTCCCAGGAGCAATCGTGGGTGTGCCAGGCCCCCAGGTTATGCCCCATTTCGTGGGCGATCACATTGACCGACCAGGAATAATCAGGTAATCCGTTATAGTTGCTGTAGATGTAGCTGTAAGCATAAGTGTAGCTGGAACAGAGCGCATCGACCCAGGCTATTCCCCCGCCGGTGGGAGCACCCCGGGAGACGAGGTGCGCCACGTCGCCGTTGAAGCTGGAACGCGCTAACCGGAAGGATTTCAGGGCATCGGTGGAAGAGGTGGTGGCGTAATCGTCCGGAGCTTGCCATACGAAGATCTCAGAGGCCACCACGTTGATTCCCTCATTCTGATATATAGACGAAACTACATTAAATAAGCCCGTTATATAATCGACGGTATTCTGCACCGACCCTTTTTCCCGGTACATGTCATAGTCGCACTCCAGATATACGCGTACGCAGTTGCTGACGGCGCGGTTGACAGGTGCATTCAGGTGTTCATTGAGGCGGCGCAGGCTGTTGGTGGCATCTTCGAGTTCCGGGGTGCCGCATTCAAATGCCGGGGGTTCGGCAACATCGGCAGTTCGGAAGAGAATGTATTGCCCGCGGGCTTCCTCCTCA
Source organism: Lewinellaceae bacterium (assembly GCA_020636315.1). GTDB lineage: Bacteria > Bacteroidota > Bacteroidia > Chitinophagales > Saprospiraceae > JACJXW01. The sequence goes on along the minus strand of JACJYA010000015.1, from coordinate 131,631 downwards.
AGTGCACCCAGCACCATATTGCCCTGTTCGGCCGTTTCTATTACCCCCATAACTTTATCTTCAAAGATGCTGACCGCCGCAATAGAGCGGGAAGAACCGGCGACAACTCCCCGGTAGTAGCGGCCGGGACGATAGGCAATGCCGCCTTCTTTTTTACCGTTGGATGATACCCGGAAATCTTCCGTAAGCAGGGTATGTTGCACCAGCTTGAGGGTGAGGAAACTGTGTTCTCCGGTAGGCACCTGTAAGGTAATGGCTGCCGCATCCTCCTGATAAGCCTGTTTCAGGGCTGCTTCATCCAACTGCAGCAGTTGGCCTCCGGGCACCTTGCTGCGCATGGCGTCTCCAGCCTCCCCGCCCCATTCAAATAGGGAGGTGGCTTTCATGGTTTTGCCGGCTAATTGGTGAAAAAGGATCTCTTGCTGTAGAAAGGATTGATTTTGTGCCTGGCTGCCAATAGAGAGCACAGCCAGCAGAAGCGTGAACTGGAAAAATTTCATTTTTGGGATGTTTATGATTCGATAATTGCTATTCTCGGCCTGTTTGGGCACACCACTGTTTGAGGCATCTGGTTCAAAGAAACCAATACCTGTCCGGCAATGGCATATTGCCGGTTCAAAGGGGATTATCCCCTTTGGGTCCTGGAATAATAAGTGTAATAAGTAATTAGGCCGTCATGAGATTGTGAGAAGCCCGGTCGTAGGGCAGAAGCATGTTTTTTTTCTGTTGACAGACTTTGGAAGAATGGAGTTTAGCTGGGAGCTTGAAGTGCAAATATATAAAAATGTCGTATTGAAAAAACGTTCCTTTTATTTTTTTTATTATTTTTTTAAGCCTTGCTTTTTCTGTGCCTTTTTCAAAGGGAAAAAAGTTCTTCACACGGCTTGAGTTTTGCTTTAGGGCCTTTTTTCGTGCAGAGAATTCCGGCAGGAGAGGTGTTCCTTTGCCGGAGTTCCATAATTTCTGGTTTTAGAATTGTTCTTTTTTAAAGGACCATAACCATAGAACCAAAAATTACCAGGGATAATGAAGATCGTTTTTATATCTGATACCCACGGAAAGCACCGCAAAGCAGATATCCCGGACGGAGATATTCTCATACACGGAGGAGATGTGACCAACGGGCGGGAATCCCAGATGCTGGATTTTCTGAACTGGCTGGCGGAATTGCCTCATACCTATAAGATTTTCATTGGTGGAAATATGGACCGCATGCTGGAAGTCGATTCTGTTCAATATCACAAACGGCTGCCTGAAAATACCTTCTATCTGGAAAATGAGGGGATCGGCCTGGAAGGGTTGCAGATATGGGGTTCCCCCATGATCCCCCGGTTTGTAGGCGCGTTCAACCGCAAGCGGGGTGAGGAGTTGAGGGCTTACTGGGAAAAAATACCGGAAGATGTGGATATTCTGGTTACCCACACTCCCCCTTCCGGCATACTGGACCGCACTTCTCTTGGCCTTTCTGTGGGCTGCAAAGACCTTCGCCGAAGAGTCGATGAGTTGCATGCCCGGTTTCATCTGTTTGGCCATGTCCACGAAGCCTATGGCAAGGAAACTCACGGTGGCACAACTTTTGTCAACGGCAGCTTTGTCCGGGGCTTTTTCCAGCGTTTCAACGTTCCGTTTGAACTGGAATTGTAAATGCTGCAACCCTATAAACCCACAAAACTTCTTGGACTTTGGACGAACTCTGGGAAAAGTCGGAAGTCGGAAGTCGGAAGTCGGAAGTCGGAATGGAGCCAAGGATGAGCGCCAAACGCCCGTTTTCCGACTTCCGATTTCCGACTTAACGGAAGGTCTCAAAGGGCATTTCTCAGAACGTCCAAAGTCCAAAAACTTCCAAAGCTGCGTGCATACTTGTATCTTCGCGGCAAATTAACCGGAATTCCGATGATGAACCTCAAGCAGATCATAGAAGAAGCCTGGGAAGACCATAGCAAGTTGTCCGGCAAACCTGTTCAGGAAGCCATTTTTTACGTTATGGAACTTTTGGACCAGGGGAGGTTGCGCGTAGCCGAACCCGTCGAAGGGGGCGAATGGAAGGTAAATGAATGGGTCAAAAAAGCGGTAGTGCTGTATTTCCCCCTCCAGCAAATGGAAACCATTGAAGTGGGCCCGTTTGAATTTCACGACAAAATTCCCCTGAAGAGAAATTACGCCAGCCTGGGCGTCCGGGTTGTTCCTCATGCCATTGCCCGTTTTGGTGCCTACCTGGAAAAAGGCGTCATCATGATGCCCAGTTACGTCAACCTAGGCGCCTGGGTGGGCAGCGGCACCATGGTGGATACCTGGGCCACTGTCGGTTCCTGTGCTCAGATCGGCCGCAACGTTCACCTCAGCGGGGGCGTAGGGATCGGCGGTGTGCTGGAGCCTCCGCAGGCTGCTCCCACCATTATTGAAGACGACTGCTTTATCGGGTCCCGTTGTATAGTTGTTGAAGGAGTGCGTGTGGAAAAGGAAGCTGTGCTTGGCGCCAACGTAGTCCTCACCCAGTCCACCCGCATCATCGACGTGACCGGCCCGGAGCCTGTTACTTATAAAGGCAGGGTCCCGGCGCGCTCGGTCGTCATTCCAGGCACCTACCCCAAAAAGTTCCCGGCCGGAACCTATCAGGTTGCCTGCGCGTTGATCATCGGGCAGCGCCAGGAAAGTACCAATAAAAAGGTGTCGCTGAATGAGGCGCTGAGGGAGTATAATGTAGCGGTTTAGAACAGTTGTGCATAAGTGTAAAGGTGTAAGGGGGTAAAAGTACAGCTTTGGAGTGCCCCATACCTTTACACCTATCCACCTTTACACTTTTACACATTGTCATGTCCTGGTTGACCCAATTATTCAAAAAACGAGAAAAGACAGAACCCGATCCGATGAAATACCTGATCGTTGGCCTGGGAAATATAGGCGCCAAATACGAGAACACCCGCCATAATATCGGTTTTGAAGTGGTGGATACCCTTGCCGGAGCATTTGACGCCGAGTGGAAAACGGAAACACTGGGAGAGGTTGCTTCATTCCGGCACAAAGGGCGCATTTTTGTGTTGCTGAAACCATCGACCTATATGAACCGCAGCGGTAAGGCCGTGCGGTACTGGTTGCAGAAAGAGAAAGTCGATAAAAACCGCCTGCTCGTTATCGTCGATGACCTCAACCTGCCGTTCGGCAAGCTGAGGCTTAGGGGTAAAGGCAGCGACGGTGGCCACAACGGGCTGAAAGACGTTGATCAGGCAACCGGGGGCAATAACTACGCCCGCCTCCGGATCGGCATCGGGAACGAATTCAGCCAGGGGCGGCAGGTGGACTACGTACTGAGCGAATGGTCAGCCGAAGAAGCCGGCCGGCTTCCGGAAGTGCTTGAAAAGGCGGCAGAAACGGCCAAGGCTTTCGGCACCATCGGCCTGCAACACGCCATGAGCCAATTTAATGGTTGATTGACGGTAATTTCCTAAATTAGCCAAAAAGATCCCCTATGCACAGAACAAGACGAACTTTCCTTCGGGATTCCGGCCTTATCGTCGCCGGCTTTTCCCTTTACGGCCTCTCCGCCTGCGGCAGTGAAGGCCAGAGCAAAACAGCTGATGTAGAAATACCGGAAGGCCTTTTCTTCAAGATCTCTCTGGCTCAGTGGTCCCTCCACAATGCACTGCAGAAAGGCAAAATGGATAACCTCGATTTTGCCGCAAAGGCCAAAAATGATTTTGGCATCGATGCTGTGGAATATGTCTCACAGTTCTTTCAGGACAAAGCCAAGGACAAGGCCTACCTGGACGAGATGAAAAAACGGGCGGATGACAATGGCGTCAGAAGCCTGCTCATCATGATCGACGGCGAAGGAAGCCTTGGAAGTACGGAAGAAGAAGCCCGTAAGCAAGCTGTAGAAAATCACTTCAAATGGCTGGATGCTGCCAAAACCCTGGGGTGCCACTCCATTCGCGTGAATGCAGCAGGGGAAGGCCAGGCCAGTGACGTTGCTCAGTCAGCTCTTCGCAGCCTTCAGCAACTTGGCGATTATGCTGCACAGCTGGAACTGAATGTACTGGTCGAAAATCATGGCGGTTATTCTTCTGACGGCCAGTGGCTTTCTTTCATTATGGAAGCGCTGAACAAACCCAATGTGGGCACGCTGCCTGATTTCGGCAATTTCTGCATCGAACGGGGTGAGGGCGGAAAATGCGCCAAAGAATACAACCGTTACGATGGGATGCATGACCTGCTGCCTTTTGCCAAAGGGGTAAGCGCCAAATCCTATGCTTTCGATGAACAGGGCAAAGAAACTACCATTGACTACGCCCACATGCTGAAGCTGGTCAAAGATGCCGGATATACCGGCCACATCGGCATTGAATTCGAAGGTGAGGGAAGTGAGGCGGAAGGTATTCTGGCCACTAAGAAACTTCTGGTCGAGGAAGGCATGAAGTTGTCATAAGCAGAATCCTTTTTACAACACTTTTACCTTGAGGGTCTTCGACGGACAGTTCTGTGCTGCGCGGAGGGTGGGTTCGTATTCCACCGCCGGAACATTTTTGATGTAGAAACCACCCCGGCGTTTTCCTTTGCGCAGGTAGCTTTCCCCAATGATATTCGTCAATTTAACGCTTCCTTCACCGAATAAGCAAAGTATTAGGTGTTAGAACCAATAGATGGCCTTATATTTGCAGATTCTATCGTTGAACAAAATGCGGACGGAAATTAACTTGCATTCTCTCCTCTTGTTCCTGAACTTGCTTGTGGCGGGCGCGGCTTTGCTCACCGGTTGCAAGAATAGTGTGGAAGACGTCAATGCCCTGGTCTCAAAATTTGATACGCAGGTAGAGACGGCAAAAGATGTGGAGATCCTTTACAGTGATTCTGCTCAGGTAAGGGTGCGAATAACCGGGCCAACCATGCTGTACCACCTCGACCGGCGAGAACCGCGCCAGGAATTTCCCGACGGGGTGGCTGTCGATTTTTTCGGCCCCGAAGGCGCCATCACCAGCCAGCTCGATGCCCGCTATGGCCTGAGGCTGGAGAACAAAAGCGAAGTGATCGTCCGCGATAGTGTCGTCTGGAAAAGCGTGGAAGGAGAAAAGATCGAGACCGAAGAATTGATCTGGGATGAACGAAAGCGGAAGATATATACCAATAAGTTTGTGGTGATCACCCGGCCTGACGAGATCATCTACGGCCATGGATTCGAGGCCGACCAGGACTTTAGCTATTCCCGGATCAACGCTATCGAAGGGCGCCTCAAGGTGGACGACCTGGAAAAGGAAACGGAATAATGTTGATTGCACTGATCATATTTTTCCTGATGTTATCCGCCCTGTTCTCCGGTACGGAGATCGCGTACATTTCCGCCAACAAACTGAGGGTAGAACTCAAGAAAAAAAAGGGTGCAAAGCGGGGCCAGGTGCTGGCCGGCTTCTACGAATCACCCGCCAGTTTCCTGGGCACCATGCTCGTGGGCAACAATATCGCATTGGTGGTCTTCACCTACCTGCTGACGCAACTCGTAGAGCCTTACCTGCTCCGCGTTTCCTTTTTTCAGGCTCCGCTCATCCTCCTTCTGATCGAGACCATTCTGGCGACGGTTATTGTGCTGCTGTTCGGGGAATTCCTGCCCAAAACCTTGTTTCGCCTGTACGCCGACGATATTCTCTACTTTCTCGCCTACCCGCTTAAAGTGATCAGATTGCTTTTGCTTATTCCATCCTGGTTGATGACGCGCCTGTCCAACCTGTTGCTCCGCGTTCTGCGAACTCCTATTGAAGAGGTAGATAACGCCTTCACCCGGCTCGATCTGGAAAACTTCATCAATGATACCCAAACCGACAGCGAAGAAGACATTGACCGCGAGCTTTTCGGCAAGGCCCTCAACCTGCGCGATGTGCGGGTAAGGGAATGCATGGTGCCCCGGCCGGAGATCGAGAACATCGACCTGAGCGCCTCGGTGGAAGACCTGGAGCAGCTCTTTCGGGAGACCAAGCTGTCGCGGATCATCGTCACCAAAGACGACATCGACAACGTGCTCGGGTACGTCCACCATCAGCAGTTGCTCAAACAGCCCAAATCCATCAGCAAACTGATCCTGGACCTGCCGTTCGTTCCCGAGGCCATGCGGGTGACCGACCTGCTGAACGAATTCATCCGCGACCGCATCAACATCGCCATTGTAGTGGATGAATACGGCGGGGTTTCCGGCCTCATCACTCTGGAAGACATCCTGGAGGAGATCTTCGGAGAGATCGAAGATGAACACGATCAGGAAGAATACGTAGAATCGGTCATTCACGAAGGAAAGGAATATATATTTTCAGGTAGGCTGGAAATTGACTATCTTAACGAAAAATACAACCTGGGCCTTCCGGAAGGCGAATACCATACCCTGTCCGGCTATCTGGTCATGACCCACGAGGCTATCCCCGAGCGGGGCGCCGTCCTGGAACTGAACGGTTACCGTTTCATCCTGGAACTGGTGAGCGAGACCAAGATCGAGACCGTCCGGGTGATCAAGTTAGAGGAAGAAAACATCTGAAATGAAATATCTTAATGCGCTCTTATTTACCCTTCTGGCTTTCAACTCCGGATTGGCCCAGGAATCTGCAGGCCTGTTTTTCGGAATGAATACAAGGATATTGACTTCGGTCTCCAAAGAAAGGCTTTCGGGCCTGGATTATCAGCGTGAATACGGAACCGACGCTGGCTTTGTTTTTAATTACCAGGTTCCGGATTCCCGGTGGTTTTTCTGGGGAACGGCTACTTACACCACCCTGAAGTGGTCTTTTGTCAATGACTATAGCCTTGTTTTTCCTGACAGGTGGGCTCCCGGCCAGGAATTTACTTCCCGCGTAAATGGACAATGGCTCCAAATACCATTGGAAGAGGGCATTATCCATTCCTACTCCGATCGCTTTATCGGCATCAGAGGCGGTATCAGCTTTGACTTTATTCAGGGGAAGGCCAGCCTCTTCCTGTTCCCCTTTGCCGAAGCCAACGTTTACCTCAATACCCTTTATTCCTCCGCCGATGGCATCATCGCCGGTACGGCCAACACTTTACAGGACAAACGCACCCGCTGGGAAGCATATCAGGACATTACGCTGGTAATCGGCTCCGGGTTGGGGCTGAGAACCTATCTCTCAGAAAAGGTTCACCTCTCTTTTATGCCTGTCCTGGAATGGCAGCAGGATGGCCCGCTCATCGGTTCCAACTCGAAAGGTTTCTTCGACCTGGGCCTGAACCTCGCTGTGATGTACCAACTGTTCGAGTATGAGTACGTATGGGAGTGAGTTTGAAAAAAAATTGAAAAAAATCCAATCTCCGCTAACCCTTTTTTCCTTCCCGCCGATAGTATAGGTAAAAGCGGAAAACAATGCCATACGGAACCAACAGTACAGACGGAGAGTTGCGGCGCGGTTGCCTGAAGGGCGACCGTCGCGCGCAGCAGGCCCTGTACCAGCGGTACTATGGCAAACTGCTGGGCATTCCCATGCGCTACACCAGCAACCGGGAGGAAGCCAACGCCCTGCTCAACCAGGCCTTTTTCCAGATTTTCAAAAACCTGGAAAATTACAAGGAAGCAGGCAGTTTCGCCGGTTGGATGTCCACCATCACTTTTCGGGTGACGATGGACCACCTTCGCATGGAGCAGCGCTACCGCGAGCATTACAGCCTGGAAACGGCCGAGGCCCGGCCGGTATATAACCCCGCCGAAAGCAGCCTGCAGGCGGAAGACATCTTCCGCCACATCCAGCAACTGCCCGATTATCTGCGGGCTGTATTCAGCCTGTATGTCATCGACGGATACAAACACGAGGAGGTTGCCGCCATGATCGGCATCACGGTGAGCGCCAGCAAATGGAGGCTCGCCAAAGCCCGAGAACAGCTGCAGGCTGCATTGGAACCCTATTATAATACCAACAAAGGACAATCGGCATGAGCCACGACGCCAACAAATGGGAAGCAGACGTCCGCCACGCAGTCGAAACACACGAGTTCGGCTACGACCCGGAAGCCTGGGCCGCCATGGAGCAGATGCTCGCCGGGGCCAACGGAGCAGCCGGCGCCACCGCCGGGGCCGGGCCAGGGTGGATAAGCTGGAAGGTGCTGCTACCGCTGCTTCTGGGTATCGCTGGCCTGCTGGCATGGTGGTATTGGCCGGCAAAACAAGCTGCGCCACCGCCGCCCTCCCTGATGGAAACGCCGGCGATACCCGATACTCCCCACCATGCCATCAAACCGCCTGTGGAGAAGAAGAGCCCGCCTTTACCGCCAGCCGCCAGCCGGCCAATGCCTGAAGAAAGGGCGCCACGGGTGCAGGAAGAATTGCTTCCATTGCCGGGCAGGGAAGAGCAATTCCTCCCCCTTCCATTGCGGGAAGAAAAACCGGCGTCGAGGTGGGTAGTGCCACCGAGCCTTCCTGCCCGCCCCCCCGCAATGCTGGAAATGCCGGACTCACTGCCGCCGGAACTGAAACTGCTACTGCCCAAATCCGGAAAGCGGCGGCGCGACCGAAAAACGCTATTTCCTGATGTAATCGAAAAATACTAAACAAGCTATGAAAGTACGATCATTATTCCTTACAGTCGCCTGGCTGTTCCTGCTATCCTTTTGCCTGGACGCACAGGTAAAGGCACCCGACAGCCGCTGGGTAGCCGGTATCGGATTCGGGTTTTCTATGAGTTCTTACATCCAGAACCAGGACAGTATCCGGGAGGAGCGGGATGCTATCGCCCCCATCCTGGTGGAAACCACCCTGGAATACCGGTTGTCGCGGTGGTTCTCGCTTACTGCCCAATTTTCATACGGACAGTCGCGCACCAACCAAATGCAGTCGCAACTGTTGAGCGAAGGGCTTTATCCGTTCCTGTATTCCTATCGCATTCAAACGGCCACTGCACTAATAGCGCCCAGAGTACAGTTCCGCATCTGGCAGGGAGACTTCGGCGTAGCACTAGGCCTGGGGCGTTACCGGCAGTGGTACGATCAGAGCAGCTATGGGGTGGGCGGTTGGCAATATCTGGTCAAATACAAGGGGGTTAACAATGACTTTTTCTCCTTTCGCACCGACTATACCTACTGGCCGAAGCGCCGCTTCGGCGTTGCTATCGGGTTTGAGGCAACGGAGTCCTTCGGAGGGCCGGGCCGGAATGCTTTTCCGGAAATCCGCCGGCCGTTGCCCAGTGGGCTGGAGCCCCAACTGGTAGCCGAGGTTCTGCAGCCTAGAATAAGAGGGTACAGCACGGCGACGATCTGGGCTGGCTTTCGCTACCGCTTCTAATCCACAAATGATAATAGCATGAAATACGCAGCATTCCTTATCGCAGCACTCCCTTTCTGGAGCATTATTTCCTGTAATGGGCAGGGATTTCAAGCCGGAGTAAATGCCAGCTATCTGATGCATCTACAGCCAGAGGCCGATGGGCCAGGCATTGGAGTGCAGGGCGGGGCCTGGGCCAGTTGGGCCATAAACGGGAAAAGCCGCCTGCATTTGTCCATCGGACACCGTCGCCTGGGAGGATTCAACCGGCTCTACCTGGAAACCAGAATAAGTGGTACATCTAACGACCTCCGGCGGACGGTCTCGGCAGTTCAACTTATGGCCCTGCACTACGTTGACGCCGAGTTGGGCTGGGCCTTTTCCGCTAGTCCCGATAGCCGGTGGTTATATTATGCTGGCGTGTATTATGCGCTCCTGGCCAACTGGCAGTATTACGATCGCACCCTCGTTTCCATTGATGAATCCGGCCGAAAACGCGGCGAGGTGTCCGGCCCAAATCGGCCTGTTCGCAATGAGCTGAATGACAAGGATTTGGGTCTGCGCCTGGGCGTCTCCTATCGGTTGCTGGACGGGCTTTCCGCCCAGTTTCGGGTACGAAAGGGCTTTTCAGACCTGGTGCCGGGCCGCCTCTTTACCGATAGCCCAAAGGATCACCTGGCTGCCTTTTCGCTCGGGCTTTCCGCCCGTTTATTCTAGAGGGGCAAGCGGCGATTCACCTCTGGCCCTATCACTTACTCATAGGGTAGGCTTTTGAGTTTTTTTTACCTTTGCGCGCGAAAGGTAAATCTGAACCGGCTATGAAACACCTGCTTACTCTACTATTGTTATTTCCCATTATTTGCCACGCTCAGGTGGTCAACACCGAAAAGCTGCGCCTCGAAAAAGGCGGGAAAAGGGGCTTTGCCGGAGAAGCCAACCTCGACCTGGGCCTGGCCCGCAACCGTGCCGGGCAGACCGTCCGCCTGGGCGCCAGCGCCCGCCTGGAACTGCTCCGGGGCAACCACCGGTGGATGCTGCTTGGCGCTTACAACCTCACCCAGTTCAACAATGTCGATGAGCCGGGCTCGGCGCCTAAGAATTTCGCTAACAATGGCTTCGGCCACTTGCGCTACAACTATCGCGCAAATCAATGGCTGGCCTGGGAGGCATTCACACAGGCTCAATACGATAAAATCCAGCAGATCGACCTTCGCCTGCTTGTGGGCACCGGCCCCCGGCTTAAACTGTTGAGAAAGGATTCTGCTCAACTATATTTTGGCGCCCTTTATATGTTCGAACACGAAGAGTCGAGAAATGAATTCGAAGACCCGGAACCCTATACCGAGCACCTGATCCTGGATGACCACCGGCTGAGCACCTACCTTTCAGCCGGCATTCAACCAACTTCCTATCTGGCAATCAACCACGTCACTTATTTCCAGCCGAACCTCAGCAATTTTTCCGATTTCCGCATCGCTTCAGAGACCAGTATCTCGGTCCGGATCACCAACCGGCTTTCTCTGCGCACTTATTTCCAGCTCATCTACGATACGGAGCCTCTGGTGCCGGTGCCAAATGCCATGTATGTGCTGAATAACGGGTTCAGCATAGCATTCTGACCTGGAGAGGAGGCTTCTTTGTCGGTGGCTTTTGGGGAGGGTAGGAGTTTAGGGGCTGAAGCGGAAGGTATTTATTTTACAGAGTACTAAGGATGCGCCGCCACCCATACTTCCCCGTCTTCGAAGATCTCCTTTTTCCAGATGGGTACGGTCTCTTTTAGGGTATCTATCCCGTACTGGCAGGCTTCGAAGGAGGCCTTGCGGTGAGGGGTAGAAACGGCGATTATGACTGCTATTTCACCCGGATGAAGAATACCAATACGGTGATGGAAGGCCACCTTTTCGGCGGGCCACCGCGCCTTCACCTGTTCGGCGATCTTATGCATTTCGGAGATGGCCATGGGTTCGTATGCCTCGAATTCCAGGCGCAACACCGGCTTTCCCCTGGTCTGGTTGCGTACTGTGCCAATAAATACATCGATTCCACCGGCATGCTCACTGGCCACAAAGTCAATGCATTGCTGAGGCTGAAGAGGGGTGTTAAGAAGTCTTATATCGATCATAGCCTTTTAGTTTGAGGAACTTTTATGCCTTGAAATACATCTTGTAAAGGAGGAAACAAGATAAAAAGGTTTCGGTTGGCGTGCCATGAAATGGCTTTCGGGCTAAAACCAGTCAGATAAAGTGCCTTCAGGTATAGAGGCCAACCTGAATCCAGGCCTGTTTCGCCTGTTTATTCTTTGAAGGGTTCTGATTTTTTTCGGAGTTTAGCATCGGTAATATAACATCAATAATTTATGTCTTCAGATTGTATTTTCTGCCGTATAATCGAAGGGAGCCTGCCCTCCAGCAAGGTCTATGAAGACGAACTGGCCGTAGCGTTCATGGATATCATGCCGGTCAATCCAGGCCATGTTCTGGTCGTACCCAAAAAGCACGTTCGTGAACTCAGCGAACTGGATGAAGATACCGGGGCTCACCTGTTTCGGGTGGCCATGCGGATTGAAAAAGCCCTGCGTGCGTCGGGTTTGCAGTGCGAAGGCACCAACCTTCTGCAGAACAATGGCCGTGAGGCCTGGCAGGAGGTAATGCATGTACACCTTCACGTCATTCCCCGCTTTCGGGGAGATAAGGTAAAGGTACACTTCGGGCAGCAACAGGCCCGGAGAGAGGAGCTTGGCCTGTGGGCCGGCCAGATCAAAGCTCGTCTTCAGCCATGAAACGATATGCCGTCTCGGACATCCACGGATGTGTACGCACATTTGAAGCTTTGCTGGACACCATTGCTCTGAGCACTGACGACAGGCTATTCCTGCTGGGGGATTATATAGACCGGGGCCCGGGCAGCAAGGAAGTCATCGACCTGATCCTGAAATTAAAAGAGGAAGGATATCAGGTTCACTGCCTGCTTGGCAACCATGAATCGCTCCTTTTGAATGCCCTTGGAGGCCTGGTTGCCGATCAGCACCTGTGGTTGAATAATGGAGGCGGAGCCACACTCAAAAGCTTTGGCTTATCCTCCGCTGCATCCCCCCATCTCATTCCTGAAAAATATATTAACTTTCTGGAACGGCTGGAATGGTATTTCGAAACAGAAGGTTATATTTTGGTGCACGCCGGGCTGGATTTTCGTATGGCAGACCCTCTGGAGGGCCGTAATCCGCTCATCTGGATCCGGAACTGGTATGAGAATATCAACCGGGAATGGTTGCAGGGCCGGGTGGTTGTCCACGGGCATACGCCTGCGCCCCGGCCAATGATCGAAAAGCAATTGAAGAGGCTGGATAGAGTGCCCGCGTTGGATATTGACGCCGGTTGTGTATTTAACAGCAACTTTTTCAGGCACCTCTGCGCATTTGACCTGGATGGCCGCCAACTTTATTTTCAGACAAATATTGACGCCAATGAATCGTGAGATCCTGGATTTTATGAAATCGACAGCCCGCCAGGCCGGCCGGATCATGATGGAGCGGATCGACGGAGACTATAAGGTTTATACGAAGCCTGACCATTCGCGGGTCACTGACGTGGATCTCGCCATTTCCGAAAAGGTGCAGGAAGCTGTTGGCCGGCATTTCCCGCAGGTAGGCCTGTACAGTGAAGAGTCAACGAATAAAACCATCCTGCCGGGCAGGCCGTATTTTATTGTGGATGAGCTGGATGGCACCAGCCATTATATCGACAATAAAACGGGCTTTTCCCATCAGGCTGCTTACTGGGAGCCCGGGCAGGGGCTGTTGATCGGGCTCATCTTCTACCCCTGGAATGATGCTTTGCTTTACGCTGTCAAGGGGCAGGGAGCCTTTCTGGAGCAAAATGGCGAGGCCAGGCCCCTGCCGCTGCTGCCCTCCAAATCTTTTGATGAACTTCGGTATTTTCATTCCGCTCGTTATCATGGCGAGAAATATCAAAAAGTATTCCATAAGCTTGGGGTGGACAAGGGGCGGGTCATCCGGACCGATGCGCGGCGTACTTTGCTCATGGCCCTGGGCCAGTTGGATGTCAGCCTTTTCCTTCGTCCCCGCATTAACATCTGGGACCTGGCAGGAGAGAAAGTGATCCTCGAAGAACTTGGGTTCAGCCACGGTTATCTCGACGGCAGCCCGGTACGCTTTGGCAACGAGCCGCCCCGGGGCAACCGAGGTTACCTGATGTGCCCATCCCAATGGAGAGAAAAATTTCTGGGAGAGCTTCCGGCCTTGCTTCCCGGAGAATATAAAGCCTGAAAATGGAAAAGTATTACGCCAAACTACTGCTCTTCGGAGAATATACCATCATCAAAGGATCGCACGCACTGGCCATGCAGCTTAAGCAATTCAGCGGGCATTGGGAATTTGCGGCGGATGATGAGCCCATCCGGTATAACCTCGAGGAATTCGTGCAGTATCTCATCCGGCTGAACGGCAGGGGAGAACTGCTGACGGATATGGACCTCCGGCGCTTCGAACGAGACGTCAATAAGGGCCTGTTTTTTGAATCGGATATCCCTGTCGGTTACGGTGCCGGCAGTTCAGGAGCACTCTGTGCAGCCGTTTACAGTCGTTATGCCATCAATCCTGTTTTAAAGCCCGACGAAGCCCATTACGTTCGCCTCAAACAACAGTTGGCGCAACTGGAAGGATATTTTCACGGAGCCAGCTCCGGCGCCGACCCTCTGATTTGCTATCTGGGCCATGCCCTGTTGCTACTGCCCGACGGGCAGGCCCGGCTGGCCTACCCCCAGAAAAAAAATAAGGAAGAACCCGGGATTTTTTTCCTCCTGGATACCGGCATAAGCCGAAAAACCAGCCCTTTGGTCGAACGTTTTTTGCAGAAATGCGAGAACGGCGTTTTTGCTGGTGCCCTGAAAAGTGAACTTGTGCCGGCAACTGAGCAGGCCATACAGGATTATCTGTCAGGTCAACGTGAATCGCTTTTTTCGGCGGTTCGCCGGATCTCGTTTTTTCAGTACCGGCATTTTCAGGAAATGATCCCTGTGCCCTTCAGGGCTGCCTGGGAAGAAGGTTTGAGTTCGCAAAGTTTTTATTTGAAACTCTGCGGGGCTGGTGGTGGCGGGTTCCTGCTGGGGTATTGCCGGGAGCTCCGGGAAGCAGAAGAATGCATAAAGGAAGGAAGGGTCATTCCACTGGAAAGGATTTAGGGAGCCTCAGGCACGAGGCCCGGGCTCCCCTTTTTTCATACTAATCCAGTTTTCTGTATATAGTGAGCGTAAAAAACTTAATAACCTGAGGATAAGGTTTAATTACTGAAAATATCGAAAAGAAAGTCTGGCAAAGATATGCGAATGCATCTTTGAATGCATTATTGTAAGCCGGGTGGGTGATGTTCTGGTACTGCTTGCTGTCTTAAAAAAGATATTTCAAAGTTAGAAATTTTCTTCTCATTTCCAAGGTTTTCAACAGGCCATTTTTGCTTTTGCCCTGCCTGAATGCCTGTTTGACGTCGTAGATCACTTCTATTTTTTTTCACTGTCGGTTCTGTAATTCCCGAAGGATCAATGAGTAATCGTATATTTGCAACTATACAGCAAGTAATACTACTTGTTTTAACCAAAGTATTCGCCTGATCATTTTGGAAGACCCAACCATAATTTCCATCCAGGGAGCTTACAGCAAAGAGGAGGTACATCAGGATTATTATACCTGTGCCCTTAGCCGGGAGGTGAGCAGACTAATCCGGAAGGAAACCCTAACCGGAAAAGCCAAGTTCGGCGTTTCCGATGATGGAAAAGAACTATTCCAGGTTGCCCTGGCCAAAGCTTTCCGCAAAGGAGACTTCCGTTCCGATTACTACCGGGGGCATACCCTGCTGTTTGCCCTGGGCCTTGCTGATGCCGAGCATCACTTTGCCCAGCTCTATACTGATGCTGACAATGACCCTTTCTCCGGCGGCAGGCAGATGAACAACCACCACGCAACACCTATAGTTGATGGGGAGGGGCAATGGTTGCCCACACTGGACCGGTACAACCTCTCTTCCGATATTTCAACTACTGCCGGCCAGATGGCACGCGGCATTGGCCTGGCCATGGCCTCCAAAAAATACCGGCAGTGCCCGGAGCTCAGCGATTCGCCTTTTTCAGATAACGGGAATGAAGTTGTATTCACCAATATTGGCGATGCCAGTACCTCTGAGGGCCCTTTCTGGGAAGTGATGAACGCCGCCGCCGTACAGCAGGTGCCCATGGTCGTTACCGTAGTGGATGACGGATACGGCATTTCGGTGCCCCGGCATCTGCAGACTGCCAAGGCGAGCATCTCTCAGGCGCTGGATGGCCTTCAGGCCGAGGAAGATACCAATGGAATAGAGATCTTTCATGTCAATGGCTGGGACTATCCCGCTCTTTGCGCCATCTATCGGGAGGCTGCCGCGCGTGCCCGAAAGGAGCACCGGCCGGTTCTCGTTCATGTCGATGAGCTTACTCAGCCCCAGGGGCATTCTACTTCAGGCTCACATGAGCGGTACAAGTCTAAAGAACGCCTGGAGTGGGAGCGCTCCTACGACTGCAACCTCCAGTTTCGCTACTGGATACTGGCCAACGGCCTGGCCGAGGAGGAGGAGCTTCAGGCTATGGAAGCCCGCGCCCGTAAGCAGGCCCGGGCCGCTCGCGACCGCGCCTGGAAAACGTATAATGGCCCCATCCGGCAGGTATGGAAAGAAATGCAGGAAGCTTTTGCCCAGGTGGCTGCACAGGCTCGCCGGAAGGAGCGGGCGGAGCACCTTTGCCGGGAGTTGGAGCAGCTTTATAACCCGGTGCGGGCTGATATTGTCCGTTGCATTCGCCGCATGCTTTTTGCTACCCGGGGGGAAGACAACCCCGCCCGCCGAAAGCTGGAGCAATTCCTGGCTTCCGTCAACGATACCATGCAGGAGCGCTATCACACACACCTTCATAGCCAAACGGGCATGTCGGCACTAAAGGTGCCGGTGGTGGCGCCCAGCTATTCACCGGACAGCCCCCTCAAAAATGGTTACGAAATACTGAATATCTTTTTTGATAAGATGCTTGGGAAATATCCCAACCTCTTCGCGTTTGGTGAAGATGTAGGCCAGATCGGCGATGTTAACCAGGGGTTTTCCGGCCTGCAGGAAAAATATGGCGAGGCCCGCATCTTCGATACCGGAATCCGGGAATGGACCATTGCCGGATATGCTATCGGCATGGCCATGCGCGGCCTGCGGCCCATCGCCGAAATACAGTATCTCGATTATCTGATCTATGCCCTTTCCCCACTGTCCGATGACCTGGCTACCCTGCGTTACCGCACTAAAGGTGTGCAGGCCGCTCCGGCCATCATCCGGACCCGGGGCCACCGCCTGGAAGGCATCTGGCACTCCGGCTCCCCGATGAGTGTATTGCTGGGGTCCCTGCGCGGCCTGTATGTCCTTGTGCCCCGCAATATGGTGCAGGCTGCCGGTATGTACAACACCTTGCTCCAGTCGGACGATCCGGCCCTGCTCATCGAATGTCTCAACGGCTACCGCCTGAAAGAAAAACTGCCCGATAACATTGGCGAATACAACATACCTTTTGGTATGCCCGAAATTCTGCAAGAGGGAGATGATCTCACCCTTGTGACTTACGGCTCCTGTGTACGTATTGCTCAGGAGGCGATCCACCTTCTGGAAGAAGATGGCATTTCGGTGGAGCTCATCGACGTGCAGACCCTCCTGCCGTTCGATCTGGAGCACCGCATCGCCGCATCTTTGAAGAAGACCAACCGCATTCTTTTTCTTGACGAAGACGTACCCGGAGGCGCCACCGCCTATATGATGCAACAGGTGCTGGATCTGCAGGGGGGCTACCGCTGGCTCGACTCACCTCCGGTGGCCATCAGTGCTCATGCGCACCGCCCGCCTTACGGCACCGACGGCGACTACTTTTCCAAACCCAATGCAGAGGATGTATATGAGCGGGCCTTTGAGATGATAAGGGAGGCGGATCCGGGAAGGTGGGCGTGATCGGGGCTGTCTCATGAGTAAAGAATTGAAAAATACTACCAAATAATATTTCGCTGCCCGCCCAGCCCCTCTAACTCCCCCAAGGGGAGAACCGGGCGGGCAGCGAAAAACAAAAGATTGTTAGGCTGCAACATTTTCATTTCATCTTTTGAGACAGCCTCAGCATGTTCTCTCAAGGCAGCCTGTTGTTCTCATCCGGGAAAACGACTTTGGGCTGGAAGGCCTTTGCCTCCTCGAAATCCATCCAGGCATAAGAGATTATGATGACCAAATCTCCCACCTGGGCGCGGCGGGCAGCAGCCCCGTTCAGGCAGATCACCCCCGAGCCCCGTTCGCCGGGAATGACGTAGGTTTCCAGGCGTTCCCCATTATTGTTGTTCACCACCTGCACCTTTTCGCCGTCGATCAGGCCGGCCGCGTCCATCAGGTCTTCATCGATGGTGATGCTTCCCACGTAATTCAGGTCGGCCTGAGTGACTTTTACGCGGTGTATCTTGGATTTAAACCGTTGTATCATCATGGTTCAAAAAAGATAAAATTCTGTTTTTACGCTCAAATTATGGTAATTGAGCCCGACGTGGGGCTTATTACCCAATAGGAACAAAACTTTATTGCGAAAGGTTGTTGGTTACGGCCGGGCCCGCTTATTTCGGGCGCAAAGATAAGAGATAGAAAGAAGAAAAGTTAGCCTTTTAGTATCAGGTTGTCGATCAGCCGGACGCCTCCTGTCCAGAGAGCGGCGCAGGCAATGATGGAGGCAGGGCTTTCATAGTCTTCGACAGGTTGCAGGGTGTTTCCATCGACGAGTTGGAAATACTCCGGTTCAAGGCCGGGTTGATGCAACTGTTCCAGGGCTTTTCGTTCCACTTCGCGCGGAGGAAATTCTTCTGCCCACCGGGAGGCGTGCCGCAGAGCCTGGTATAAGGCTGCAGCCTGTTCGCGTTGCTCCGGGCTTAGCCGTTGATTGCGGGAACTCATGGCCAGGCCGTTCTTTTCGCGGACGATGGGGCACATCACCACCTCTGTAGGGAGGGAAAGGGCTTCGGCCATGTACCGAATGATGAGGAATTGCTGGTAATCTTTCTGCCCCATGAAAAGCCTGCCTGGCTCAACGATGTCGAGCAACCGTTTTACCACCTGCGCAACGCCATGAAAATGGCCGGGCCGAAAGCGGCCCTCCATAGGTTGGGCCAGAGCTCCGAAATCGAGGTTGACACTTGTATCCAGCCCGGGGGGGTAAACTTCTTCAGCGGAAGGCATAAAAACGGCGTGGCAGCCAACCTCGTAGAGCATCGTCAGGTCTTTAGCCGGGGTGCGGGGGTATTTTTCCAGGTCGGTGGACTCGTTGAACTGGGTGGGGTTGACAAAGATACTGCAGACAGTACATTGAGTGGTTTCCAGGGACTGGCGAACGAGTGAGAGGTGCCCTTCATGTAACGCTCCCATGGTGGGAACAAACCCAATAAGCCGGTTCTTGTTCCGGTAATGTTCCAGGAACTGCCTCAGAGTACTGATTTTTTTGAAAAGATACATTTGACTGGGCTGATTTTTTGCTCTGTCCCGGGCTGTACAGATGGTTTTCCACCTGAACGAAAAGCCGGTTCTGCAAAATTTTTAGCCTTCCGATTGAGGGCCTGAAAAACCAATATGCTAATATAGGCGTTTTTGTTAACAGAGTATTAAGTTCAGCGTAAATACAGGAAAATCAGCGAATTTTTGCTAAATTTGCAGTCTTGTTCCTTGAACCTTTGGAGAAATAGTTTTTCCTTAAATATTTTTTTCTATGAGTAAAAAGAAAGTGCTGATCGTAACGCAGGAAATGCATCCATATACCGCACTCTCCGAAATATCCAATATAGCCCGAAAGCTTCCGCAACATATTCAGGAAAACGGCATGGAAATCCGCGTGCTCATGCCCCGTTTCGGCACCATCAATGAGCGCAGGCACCGGCTGCATGAAGTCGTCCGCCTTTCCGGTATGAACATCATTGTTGATGACGATGACTTTCCACTGATCATCAAGGTCGCCTCTTTGCCGGAGGCCCGCATGCAGGTCTATTTCCTCGATAATGAAGACTTCTTCAAGCGCAAGAGAATCTTTACCGACGAGCAGGGCGAGCCGTTCGACGACAACCCCGACCGCATGGTATTTTTCTGCAAAGGCGTCATTGAAACGGTGAAAAAATTTGGCTGGCCGCCGGATATTATTCACTGCCATGGCTGGATGACCAGCCTAATTCCCCTTTACCTCAAGACCGCATACAAGAATGAACCTCTTTTCCAGAACTCTAAAGTGGTCTATTCTATTTATGACAATGCTCTGGATAAATCCTTTACCGATAAATTCGTTGCCAAAGCTTCGATCAACAACCTGAATGAAGACGATCTTAAAGCCTATCAGAACGGCAGTGGCGTCACTCTTCACAAGGGCGCCATTTCCTACGCTGACGCTCTGGTGATCGGCAGCGAAAAAGTCGGCGAATCCGTTTCCAAAGCACTCAGCGGCATAGACAAACCCGTGATGGGCTACCTGAGTGACGGAGAAAACCTGGATGCCTATCTCGAGTTTTACAACTCGCTCACTACCGAAGAGGTAGAAGAGGGCAAATAAGCTGACAACCATAATACCTGCCGGCATCCAAAGCTGCCTGCCGGCTTTGCCTTACCACACTACTTTGCAAATGCTTGTCGTTAGGTGTGGTAAGGCATTTTCCTTTAGCCATTAGTTTTAAAAGCGAAACCTGCAGGCTTGCCGGGCTATTATACCGGCCACCGGGCCTATTTGTACGGGCTGCCCTGGTTCTGCCTGTAGCCGAGGAGATCATTCAAATACTAATGGCAAAACTGAAAAAACTTTATGAGACTAACTTCCATTGTCTTAGCTTTAGCTGTACTCTTAACCGTCTTTTCCTGTTCAGACCCCACTTTGGTGGGCGCCGGGCTGCTGGATGATGACAGAGTCGATGTGGGATTCTCAGATACCCTTTCGATCTCATCTTCTTCTTTTATTAATGATTCAATAAGGACATATTCTCCTTTCACTTCCAGCCAGTTGGATTATTACCTGTTCGGAAATTTCACCGACCCTGTTTTTGGCCGTTCTTCTTCGAGTATTTATGCTCAGGTGTATCCTCAGAGCATAAGTCCTGACTTTGGCGATAGCACCGTAGTCGATTCCATTGTGTTGGTATTGCCCTATGATATCGATCATTTTTACGGCAAAGCGGGTGGAAAGGAGTTTGGAATAGAAGTGTATCAACTGGCGGAAGTCCTCACGAATGACGAAGAGTACTATTCCAACCAGGAAGTGATGGCCGAACCCATGCCCATTGGCAGCGCTCAGGCAAATATAAAAATCGACAGCCTGGAATTCATCGATTACGAAGGCACGGATACGGTGATGGTAAAATTTCCGCACTACAGGATCCACTTCGGGGAGGCGTTGGCAGATTACTTCATCGGGTTGGACAGTACGGTTTATGAGAGCGACAGCCTGTTCCTGGATGCTTTTAAGGGTTTACTGCTCAGCCCTTCTACCGAGAATGAAGGAATGCTCAGCTTTGACCTTCTTTCGCCAGACGCCGGGATCTATCTGTACTATCGCCAGTCGCCCGGTGGTGAGCCCAGGCGCTTCCTTTATGATTTTGACCTTCAGGCGACCGTAAGGTTCACTCATTACAGCCACGATTATGAAGGCGCTCCGGTTGCTCCTTTCCTGGACAGCCCCCAGCTTGGTGACAGCCTCATTTTCGTACAGGGCATGAGTGGGCTGGAGGCCAAACTGGAGATCCCTGATGTGGCCGATTTTCAGGGGCTGGTAATCAACAAGGCCGAGCTGGAGGTCTATGTCGCCAGCCTGGAAGAAGATGATAACGACTTCGGCCCCATCCCGCAACTGATCCTGACTACCCCTGGCAGTGACGGCTTGCCGGTCGTTATTGAGGATATCGGGATCATTTTATCCCAGAACCGCAGCCTGAAAGATCTGTTCGGAGGAACCCCAATACTGGATCCCAATGGTGGGCCTACCGTTTACAAGATGAACCTCACAGCTCATCTCCAGGACGTTATCGACGGCAACCGGGAGAAGGTGTTGTACATTTCTCCCTTACAAAAAGCCGAAACGGCTTCCCGTTCTGTTTTGTATGGGGGCAAGCATCCTCAGTACGGTATGAAGTTGAAAATAGCTTACACGAAACCTTAAATATTTCATACCGGAAGGCCTTTAGCCCGAAAACCGAAAAATATAGAAGAATCATGTGTGGTATTGTTGCGTACCTTGGCCCAAAGCAAGCTTATCCCCTTTTGGTAAAAGGCCTGAAACGGCTGGAATACCGCGGTTATGACAGCGCTGGTATAGCCATTCTCAACGGAGGCATCAAGGTGTTCAAAAAGAAGGGGAAAGTCCAGGACCTGGAGGCCTTTTCCCGGCAGGCTTCCAAAGACAGCACGATCGGTATAGGACATACCCGCTGGGCTACTCACGGGCCGCCCGATGATATCAATGCCCACCCCCATCGTTCGGGCAACGGCAGGCTGGTGCTCGTCCATAACGGTATTATCGAAAATTACGCCCTGCTCAAAACTGCCCTTGAGAAGGAAGGCCATTCCTTCAAAAGCGAGACGGATACAGAGGTGCTCGTGCACCTCATTGAGGAAATACAGAACCGCGATAACCTTCCCGTTGAAGAGGCGGTTCGAATCGCCCTGACAAGAGTGGTCGGCGCTTACGCCATTGTTGTTATGGACAGGGAAGACCCCGATAAACTGGTCGCTGCCCGCAAGGCCAGCCCGCTGGTCATTGGGGTGGGCGAAGAGGAATTCTTTCTGGCTTCCGACGCCACTCCCATCATTGAGCATACCCGGACGGTAGTCTATCTCAATGACGAGGAGATCGCCGTCGTCCGGCGTTCCGGCGGCCTTCAGGTGAAGACCATGGAAAATGAGGTGCAGACGCCTTATATCCATGAGCTCGATATGGAGATCGAAATGCTGGAGAAGGGAGGTTTTGAGTACTTCATGCTTAAGGAGATCTACGAGCAGCCGGCGACCATTGCCGACTGTATGCGGGGCCGCGTCAATGTTGAGCAGGGGCTGGTGCTCCTGGGAGGGATGGAAGAACACATCAACCGCATTGTCCAGGCCCGGCGTTTCATTATTGCCGCCTGTGGAACTTCCTGGCATTCGGGCCTTATCGGAGAGTACCTTTTTGAAGACCTGGCGCGCATCCCCGTAGAGGTAGAATACGCCTCAGAATTGCGTTACCGAAACCCCATCATTACGGAGGAAGATGTGGTGATCGCCATTTCCCAGTCGGGCGAAACGGCCGATACGCTGGCGGCGCTCGAACTGGCGAAAGAAAAAGGGGCCCTGGCCTATGGCATTGTCAATGCCGTGGGCTCTTCCATTGCACGGATCACAGATGCCGGCTCCTACATTCATGCCGGCCCGGAGATCGGCGTCGCTTCCACCAAGGCCTTTACCGGGCAGGTAACTTTGCTGGCCATGATGGCGCTCAGCCTGGCCGAACGGCGCGGCACCATTTCCAAATCGTATTTCCGGCAGTTGGCCAGCGAGTTGGCCATCATCCCAAATAAAGTGCAAAAGGTGCTGGAATACGACGAACAGATTAAGTATATTGCAAGCGAAATAAAAGATAAGCACAACGCCCTCTACCTTGGAAGAGGGTACAACTTCCCGGTAGCACTGGAAGGTGCACTCAAACTCAAAGAAATTTCCTATATCCACGCTGAGGGCTATCCGGCCGCGGAAATGAAACACGGCCCTATCGCCCTGATTGATGAGCAAATGCCGGTTTTCGTCATTGCCACCAATAAAAGCGCTTACGACAAGATCGCCAGCAACATACAGGAAGTTAAAGCCCGCAAGGGTATGGTCATCGCCGTTGTCACCGAAGGAGACGAGGTCATCAGCCAGATGGCGGACTACACCATCGAGATCCCGGACACGGAAGAACCGCTTACTCCCCTGCTCTCTGTTATCCCATTGCAACTGCTCTCTTACCATATTGCGGTAATGCGGGGTTGTAATGTTGACCAACCGAGAAACCTGGCAAAATCTGTAACCGTAGAATAAGTAAAAACGAAAATATGAGTGATCTGATAACCGATGGGATGGAGTACAATTCCGCTCGTGAAGACCTTATCATCCCGGAATATGGGCGCAACGTCCAGAAACTGATCAACCACGCCAAGACGATAGAAGACCCCGCATTTCGTCAGAAATTTGTCGAAGCTGTAGTTGACCTGATGCAACAAATGCATCCCCAGAGCCGAAATATCGACGACTATCGCGACCGCCTCTGGAAACACGTTTTCCGCATCGCCAAATACGAGTTGGACGTTACTCCGCCCAGCGGCCAGAAACCGCGGCCGGAAGACAGCCGTAAGCGGCCGGAAAAGGTGGCCTACCCCGTCATGGAGGCCAAGTTCCGCCACTATGGCCACAATGTACAGCAACTGATCAAAAAGGCGTTGTCTATGCCTGAAGGCCCCAAACGGGATGGCTTTGTCGCCGTGATCGGTTCTTATATGAAGCTGGCCTACCGCACCTGGAATAAAGAACATTACGTTAGCGACGACATCATAAAAGGAGACCTGGAATCACTTTCCAACGGACAACTTTCTCTGGATGACAACGCCTCCATTGACCACCTTTCCGGTTCGGGCCGCCGCCGCAAGCGGGCCTCTTCTTCCAGAGACAGAGACAGGGACAACAGCGGAGGCAGGCCCGGTGATAAGCCACGTCGCAATTACCGAAGAAAGAAGTAGGAAGGTATAATTAATTATGTCCCTAGACGCATTTGAAGTTATCGGCGGTAAGCCTTTAAAAGGGGAAATCATTCCACAGGGCGCCAAAAACGAAGCCCTGCAGGTGATCTGCGCCACGTTACTCACTTCGGAAAAAGTTACTATTTCCAACATACCGGATATTCTGGACGTCAACCTTTTGATTGGACTGATGAGAGGGCTGGGGGTTTCCGTCGAGCAGGTTGCCAAGAAGGAATTCTGTTTTCAGGCCAAGGACATCAACCTGGATTATTTCGCATCCGGGGAATTCCGACAGACAGCAAGCCGCATCCGGGGTTCGGTCATGCTCATTGCCCCCCTGCTGGCCCGCTTCGGAAGGGCCATCCTGCCCAAACCGGGAGGAGATAAGATCGGCCGCCGTCGTCTCGATACCCATTTCCTCGGCCTGGAAAAACTGGGGGCGGCCTTTACCTACAACCCCGGCCTCCATCAATACGACGTAGCGGCTCCTCACCTCAAGGGTACTTACATTCTGATGGACGAGATCTCCGTCACCGGCACCGCCAACGTGGTGATGGCCGCTGTGTTGGCGGAAGGCGCCACCCAGATCTATAATGCCGCCTGTGAGCCTTATGTCCAGCAATTGTGCCGGATGCTCAACCGAATGGGAGCGGAGATCTCTGGTATCGGCTCCAACCTGCTCACCATCCGGGGGGTCCGGGAACTGAAGGGTACCGAACACCGCCTGCTTCCCGATATGATCGAGATTGGCAGCTTCATCGGCCTGGCCGCCATGACCCAGTCAGAGATAACCATTAAAGAAGCAATGGTAGAGGAACTGGGCATCATCCCGAGGGCCTTTGAGCGCATGGGAATCGAAATGGAGTTCAGAGGAGATGATATTTTCATTCCCAGGCAGGAAGAGTACGAAATACAAACCTTCATCGATGGCTCCATTATGACCATCTACGATGCACCCTGGCCGGGATTCACCCCCGACCTGATGAGCATCGTGCTGGTGGTGGCCACTCAGGCCAAAGGCAGCGTGCTGGTCCATCAAAAGATGTTCGAAAGCCGCCTTTTCTTCGTCGATAAGCTGATAGACATGGGAGCACAGATCATCCTCTGCGACCCCCACCGGGCAACGGTTATCGGCCTGGGCCGTCGCCATCAGCTTCGCGGCATCGAGATGAGCTCCCCGGATATCCGGGCGGGAGTGGCGCTACTCATCGCCGCCCTTTCCGCCAAAGGGAAGAGCATTATTCACAACATTCACCAGATCGACCGCGGTTATGAAGCCATCGATGAGCGCCTGCGGGTGCTGGGGGCGCAGGTCAGGCGGGTGGAGGGGTAGGTAAGCTCAGGGGAAAGGGTTTATTGCCGTGGCACATCCCTGAACAACGCCTCCATGTCAATGGATTGATCGACCAAAGCTCTGGATTGATTGTTGTCAACTATTCCGAAGGTAGTGATCAAGGTAGTGAACAGGTGGAAACGGTATCCCGTGTGATGCCGGAAGACTGTTTCGCGCATTCTTAATTTGTTGGCCTCCGGCTTCTTCAGTACGTACGGTGAGTTGGAAAATTTGATCTCACAAAGGTGTGTACATTTGTCGGCTCGTTCTATTAGAAGATCTATTTGTGCGCCAGGCAACTCATCATCCGGCCGGGCATAAAAGGTATGAATATTCGTTTGGACGCCACTGATACCCAGAGCCTGTTTTATTTGCGGCAGGTGGGCCAGGCATATGTTTTCGAAACAATACCCTGACCACGACAGGAACGCCTGTGACTGTGCCATCTGCCCAAAATCAGCCGTGGGGTTATTGAGCGCCTTTTCCACGAAAGCCAGATAAAACAGGGAATATTGGTCTTCCAGACGGTAGATCAGCTTTTTTTTCTTTTTACCGTATGCGCCGTATTGTCCGATGAATCCGGATTGGGTAAGCTCTTCCAGCACTGTACTGAATGTTCCTCCGTTCGGAAGTTTCGTAATGCGGAGTAGCTCTTCCCTTGTCAATCCTTTCCTTTTGCCTGCCAGCGCCCGCACAATAAGGGTGTGCGCTTCATGATTTTCAAATAAGGCGGCGTACAGGTTTTGGAACTCGTTTCGCAGATATCCCGACGATTCGAAGCACAACCGGTTGATGTTCTCGATCGGGGAAATTCCGGACTGTATCAATTCGAGGTACATAGGGATACCGCCCAGCGCCATATACAATTGAAGCATCTGATAGTGCGGGTATTGAACCCCTTTGTTATACAAGAAAAGCTCCATTTCCCGTAGGTTGAATGGCTTCAGTTGAATCAACCGGGTTATCCGGTTGTGAAGGCCGCCCCGGTCGTTTATCACTTTTTTGATCATCCAGGATGCTGCCGAGCCACATATTACCACGACTACGTTCCTTTGGCTGGCCCAACTGTTCCAAAAGAAGCTAAACCCCTGTAGAAAACCGGACCGCCGGGTGGCCAGCCAAGGCAGCTCGTCAAAAAACAACACCACTTTCTTACTGTACTGTCGCCGGTCGATAAGCCGCGTCAGTTCGAAAAAGGCGTCGAGCCAGTTATCCGGGCGCTCCATATCTTCCGTTAGCCCGGCATATTTCAAGGCCAGAATGAAATTCTGAAGCTGCTCTTTTTTGCCGCCTTTCTGAAGGCCCGTGATTTCAAAAACGATATCCTTGGCGTACACCGACCTGACAAGAAACGTCTTTCCCACTCTCCTCCTGCCAATCACAGCTACCAACTCCGGCCTCTTCGAAGCCAGCGCTGATTGGAGGACTGTAATTTCTCTGGTTCTACCGGTTAGTTTCATAGAAGGATTATAACTAGCTAAATCTATATGAAATTAATACTTTTAGCTGAAAAAAGTAATATTATCCAGCTAAATCTATATTTTTTAAGAAGATTCCGCTTGTTTAGTAAAAAAAACCGGGTTCTTGCAAGTTCGAAGCTTATTATTCCACAGTGCTCACTCCTCAAGTGCCAATATTTTCCTTTAAATTTGTTTGACGCGAAAACGAATTATATCGATGTAGGGGAATTGGATCTACACGGAATCCATAGGGTTATCGTAGGTGGTGAAAGTGGCCCCAAAGCCAGGCCTATGCGCCCCGAATGGGCAATGAGCGTACAAAGGCAATGTACTCAACAACACTACAGCTACCCCGGAGCTATTAGAGAACAAAACAGGCTACTCATGAAGATCAGAGGCTACATGTACATCCTGGAATGCGCCGATGGCAGCTATTACACTGGCAGCACCAAAGACATGGAAAGGCGACTGGCGCAACATCAAGCTGGCGAAGGCGCCAACCACACCCGCAAAAGATTACCCGTCAAACTGGTTTACTTCGAAACCTTCTCCCGCATTGATAAAGCTTTCTACCGGGAAAAGCAGGTACAGGGCTGGAGCCGAAAAAAGAAAGAGGCACTCATCAATAGCCAGTTCGAGGAATTGCACCGGCTGGCGGAGTGCAGGAATGAGACGCATTATAAGAATAGGTAGCTGCCCCCGGCTCCGCTCGGGCAGCGGCGAGGCTCCGTAGCTGGCTGAGCGGAGTCGAAGCCAGCGGCCGCCTCCACTACTCCTTCCTCACATCCACCGCCACCACCTTATATTCCGGGCAATCCGCCTCGCTGTCCAGCACATCGCTGGACACCTGGTTGATCAATATTTCCGGAAAATGGAAAGTAGAACTGAGAATGCCAGGCTGAACCATTTCGCTGACCCGGGCGCGGATACTGGCCTTGCCGCGAGGAGAAAGCACCCTTACTTTTTCCCCATCCTGAATGCCTCTGGAGCGGGCATCTTCCGGGTTGATCAGCAGAAAGTCTTCACCTACGATCTTCGCATCCCGGGTGCGGCGCGTCATAGAGCCGCTGTTGTAGTGCTCCAGCCCCCGGTTGGTGGTTAGGATGAATGGATAATCTTCGGCATTCTCTTTGATCTCCCGGCTTTCCTCGAAATCGACGAAATAGAGCCTCCCCTTACCCAGCTTAAAGCTTTCTGTATGGAGGATCTGCGTGTCTGTGCCGTCTTCTGCTACCGGCCACTGCAGCCCGTCCTTACCCAGTCGATCCCATCGGATGCCTTTAAAGAAAGGCACGACCCTGGAGATCTCTTCCAGGACTACTGCCGGGTCATAATCCGGTTGCGAATATCCCATCCGGTTCATGATCTCAGTGACGATAACGCCGTCGGGCTTCGTTCCGGGCAGAGGAGGAATAACCCGGTTAACGCGCTGCACGCGCCGCTCGCCATTGGTAAAAGTTCCCGATTTTTCCAGGAAGGAAGAGGCCGGCAGAATGACATCGGCGTAGCTGGCCGTTTCGGAATAGAAGAGCTCCTGCAGGATAAAGAAGTCCAGTTTTTCAAGCGCCTTGCGTACTTTAGAGGAGTTGGGCTCCGTCTGCACCACATCTTCTCCCATGATCCATAATGCCTTGAGCTTACCGGCTTCGGCGGCTTCGAACATTTTCGGGATGGTATAACCGGGGCCGCCCGGCATGGCCACTCCGTAAACCGCTTCGTAAGTACTGCGCATAACGGGGTCGGCCATATTGAGGTAGCCGGGGCCGAGGTTGGGCTGCACGCCCATATCGGCAGCGCCCTGAACGTTGTTCTGCCCCCTCAGCGGATTGACCCCTACTCCCCGCCGGCCGATATTGCCGGTGATCATCGCCAGGTCCGCAACCAGCATGACCCCGAAGGTTCCCTGGTAATGCTCCGTGACGCCCAGGCCGTGGAAACACATGGCCGCCGGCGCTGAAGCGTATGCAATAGCCGCTTCCCGGGCCAGCTCGCGGTTTACGCCGCACACTTTCTCCATTTCATCGAGGTCCAGGGCAAGGATCTTCGTTCGCAGTTCGTCATAACCCTCCAGGCGTTTTTCGATGAAGGGCCAGTCCACCAGGCCCTCTTTGATAATGTAGAACATCATCAAATTCAGCAGGGCAACATTCGTCCCGGGGCGCAACTGCAGATGGTAAGTGGCGTGGCGGGCCAGTTCGGTTCTCCGGGGGTCAACGACGATCAGTGTCTTGCCTTTTAGGGCCT
Source organism: Lewinellaceae bacterium (assembly GCA_020636315.1). Taxonomy (GTDB): domain Bacteria; phylum Bacteroidota; class Bacteroidia; order Chitinophagales; family Saprospiraceae; genus JACJXW01. The sequence continues at coordinate 102,547 of JACJYA010000015.1, read as the reverse complement.
GCTGTTTGATCTTGGCGCCGGTAACCGGGTGAGCGGTAGTGGGGTTGGCGCCCACCACCAGAATGCAGTCGGTATATTTAAGGTCTTCGATAGAATTGGTAGCGGCCCCCATGCCGAAGGTTCGCTGCATACCCAAAGCGGTAGGGGCATGGCAGATGCGGGCGCAGCCATCGATGTTATTGGTGCCGATGACGGCGCGGATAAATTTCTGCATCAGGTAGTTCTCTTCATTGGTGCAGCGGGAAGAGGAGATACCGGCAATGGCGTCGGGGCCGTATTCTGCTTTTATGGCGTTCAGGCGGCCGGCAATATGATCGTAGGCTTCCTCCCAGCTTACTTCCACGTGCTTGCCATTGCGTTTGATCATGGGGGAACGCAGGCGCTGGGGGTGGTTGTAAAAGCGGAAGGCATAGCGGCCTTTCACGCAGGTATGCCCCTGATTGGCCTCTGCGTCGTAAGGCGCCGAAATGCTCAGCACGGTACCGTTGCGCCGGGCTACTTCCAGGTTGCAGCCCACCCCGCAGTAAGTACATACTGTACGCACCGTCTCGGTGGCCTGTTGAGCAGCCGGTTGGAAAATATCCGTGATGGCAGCCGTCGGGCAGGCCTGCACACAGGCGCCGCAGGAAACGCAATAGGAATCGGCAAAGGTAGTATCCAGCCCTTTGATGATGTGGCTGTCAAAACCGCGGCCGGCTATGCTGAGCACGAACTCCCCCTGCACCTCATCACAGGCTCTGACACACTTGTAGCAATTGATGCATTTCGCCAGGTCGGAGATCAGGTAGGGGTGGCTGTCATCCCGGGGGCGGCCCAGGTGGTTGTCGCCCTGCGGGTAGCGCACTTCTTTAAGGCCGATCCGGGCGGCGACCTCCTGCAGTTCGCATTGCCCGTTGGCATCGCAGGTAAGGCATTCCAGAGGATGGTCGGTGAGCACCAGCTCCAGAATATTGCGCCGCAGCCGTTGTATGGATTCCGTGTCGGGAAAGATGCGCTGCCCTTCCGCCACCGGGGTATGGCATGCTGCTACGGTTTTCATAACTCCATTGCCCTCTTTGGCCACCTCTACGCTGCACAGGCGGCAGGAGCCGAATGGCTCCAGGTTGGGGGCATCGCAAAGCGTGGGAATATATTTCTCGCCGAGGTGGCGCCGGATAAAGGACAGGATGGTTTCGCCATCCTTCATCTCATAGGCCATATCATTGATGAAAGCTGTTTTTTTCATTGGATGGCGATTTTTTGTTCAGCAAAATAAGGCTTTAGTTCTTCGGCAAAATATTGCAAGGCGTTGCGTACAGGAAGAGGCATGCCTCCACCCAGTCCGCAGAGAGATCCTTTTTCCAGCGTTTCCAGTAAATCCTCAAACAGGCGCCTGTCTATCCGGTATCCTTCAGACTGGGCCTTGTGCAGCATTTCTTCTCCCCGTTTCGAGCCGAGCCGGCAGGGGAAACATTTACCACAACTCTCGTGAGCCGTAAAGGCGAATATATGTTCCAGGTATTCGATCATGGGGTAGGAAACGGGTACTGAGACGACGGAAGCATGCCCCAGCAGGAAACCCTCCTGGTGGAAAGATTCGAAGTCGATGGTGAGCGACGGTATCTTTAAAGCCGGCACCAGGCCGCCCAGGGGCCCACCGATGTGCAGGGCTTTCACCGGCTTGCGGAAGCCGCCACCCAGTTCATCTACTACCGTTTGCAAGGGGGTGCCCATGGGCACTTCATAGACGCCGGGCCTGCGAAAAGCACCGTCGAGCGATAAGAGCTTTGTGCCGGTTGACTTACCGGTGCCGGTTGCGGCATAGGCTTCCCCGCCTTTTTCGAGAATGAAAAAGAGGTTGGCCAGGGTTTCCACATTACTCACCAGGGTAGGCTTACCGAACAACCCTTCCTGCGCCGGGAAGGGAGGCCTCGCCCGTACTTCCGGCCTCTGTCCCTCGATGGATGCCAGCAGGGCCGTTTCTTCCCCGCAAATGTAAGCGCCCCGGGCCTTGATGATCTTGAAATCGAAGGAGAAACCCGAATCCATTATGTCCTTTCCCGCCAGGCCGGCAGAACGAAGGGTGTCAATGGCCTGCTCAATGACTGTGACGGATTCCGGATATTCCGCCCGGATGTACAGCACCCCAGTCTCAGCTCCGATAGCATAGCCCGAAATGAGCATTCCCAGCAGGACGGTAATGGGCCGTTGCTCCAGCAAATATCGGTCGGAATAGGAGCCGGGGTCGCCTTCATCTGCATTACAAACGACGAACTTCTGTCCGGCATAGGCTTCCCTGCACGCCTGCATTTTTACGGCCAGGGGAAACCCCGCTCCTCCCCGCCCCCGGAGCCGGGAAAGCTCAACAGCCGCCATTACATCTTCGGGCCGGCCTTTCAGCATTTGGCCTACGGCATAGCGGCAGCCTTCCAGGGTTGGCATTACCTCGGTAAGCACGGGGCGCCCCAGGGCCTGTACTGTATAGCGGCCCTCACCATTTTGAATGCTTTCTTCCCGAATCGCTTCCAATTGTCCGATGGCGTTGCCGGAGTAGTTGCGGCCCTGGTATTGAAAGGCGGCATTCTCATGGCAGCGCCCCAGGCAGCACATCTCGCCGATCTCTTCTTTCTGGAAGTGCTGGCTCAGCTGGCTTTTCAGGGCCTCCTGTGTGCCGGCCATCCGGCAGGCGGTGCCGTTACACACATATACCTTTTTTCCCTTGTTTTCAGGGCGGGTGAAATCGTAAAAAGAGGCCGTACCGTACAAGTTGGCAGGGCCCATGAGGAATTCCCCGGCCAGTTGCCGGAGTTCTTCCGGGGTGGGTGCGCCTTCTTTTTCCGAAAGTTCACCCAGCCGTTCGAACAGGTTGCAGGATAGGCCCTTACGGGCGGACAGGGCAGTGAGGTTTCTGGACATGACGATCGTCGTTTGGTTAGGGCGGCGGTGAGGAGGAGAGGATACCTCCATCCGGCCATTAATGCTTAAAGATCTGATTTTCCCGGGCTAAATGAATTGACGATTGTCAGTGGGCAGGGTTGAGATTTTTCATAAAGTCGCCCCCTCGTCAAAACCAGAATATATGGGGCTATACTCTGGATAATAAAAATGCGTTATTAGACAAGATTCACCTGACGGGGCTGAAGTGCTGTCAGGCCTGCTTTCAAAATCCTTTGAAATATGTTTCGGAATTTTGTTCTTACCGGCTGTGTAATGGTTCTGCTGTCGGGCTGCCATAGCAATATCGAACAGGTAAAAGCGGAAGACAGCTACGGTTATGTGGAAAAGTATGAGCGCAAGAAGTCGGATTTTGCCCGTCATGGACTGTATGAAAAGTTTACTGCTGACGGAAAGAAGATAGAGGAAGCGCATTATCAGAATGACACGCTGAACGGCCTTCGCGTCCTTTATTATGATAACGGAGACACCCAGATCGTGGAAACGCACCGGATGGGAAGCTTTGAAGGGCCTTACCGCGCCTATTACGAAGGCGGTCAACTGGAGCAGGAGGGCCAGTACGAAGCGAATGTGATGCACGGGGAGTGGAAGCGCTACTACCGCAGCGGGAAATTGATGGAAGTGGTTACCTTTGCGGAGAATGCCGAGAACGGCCCTTTTGTCGAATACTATGAAAACGGCAATAAAAAGGCGGAGGGCACCTACCGGAACGGCGAGGAGCAGGGCCTGCTGAAGAAATTCAGCCTGGCCGGAGAACACATCCGCTCAATGAATTGCGAGGACGGCATCTGCCGCACCATCTGGAAGGCGGAGAATGCGGATGAGCTGGAGGCGGAAGCGGAAAGGGAGGATAATAATTGATGTATGATTTTTACTCTGCGCCTCACATTCTAATGCTGCAAAACCTCAACTATGAATAAAAAACTACTCTCATTTTCAAATATTAAATGGCTGGCCATCCTGGCTTTGGCTTTCGCATTTACTCCTTCCTCCGCCCAGATCGGCGGCATCAACACCTATGAATTCCTGAACCTTTCCCCTTCGGCAAGAGTGTCCGCCCTGGGCGGCAACCTGATCACTGTGCGCGATGACGATGCCAACCTCGCGCTGGCCAACCCTTCCCTGCTCAATGAAAGCATGCACCAGCAACTGGCTTTCAGCCACAGTTTTCACGTGGCGGGCATCAGCCACGGCTACGCCAGCTATGCTCACCACTTCGCCAAAACAGGGTTGACCGGCCATGCCGGCGTGCAGTACATCAACTACGGTACTTTTGACCAAACCAACGAACTGGGAGAGAAACTGGGTACTTTCAAGGCCGCCGAATACGCCATCAATGTCGGAGCCGCCAAACAGGTATATGACCGGTTGGCCCTGGGCGCCAACCTCAAGGCCATCACTTCTCAACTGGAGGGCTATTCCTCCTTCGGCCTGGCGGCCGATGTGGCGGGCGTTTATTTCGATACTTCCAGCAACTTTACCGCCACTATGGTCTTTCGCAATATCGGGACACAACTGACGGCCTACCAGGACGACAACCCCGAGCCGCTGCCTTTTGAGATCCAGTTGGGCATCTCCAAGCGGCTGCGCTACCTTCCCTTCCGCTTCTCCATCATCTACCGCCATTTCAACCGCTGGAATATCCTCTACGACGACCCCAACGCGGAACCTTCCACCCTCTTCTTCGGAGAGGTGAATACCGAGCGCAGCAAGAGCAGCATCTGGTTTGATAACTTCTTCCGCCACTTTGTCTTCAATGGCGAGTTCCTCTTCGGGAAGAAGGAAAATTTCCGCCTGCGGTTCGGCTACAACCACTTCATGCGCAAGGAGCTCTCCGTTGACAACTTCGGCAGCCTGGCGGGTTTCTCCTTTGGCGCCGGCATCAAGGTCAACCGCTTCCGGATCGATTACGGCTACTCTGCCTTCCACCTTGGCGGCGGGCTGAACCACTTCGGGGTATCGACGAATTTGCAGGAGTTTAAGCGGTAAACCAAAATCGGGCAGCCGGAAACTTTCCTTTTACAAAATTAAATTCCCACCCCAAAATCACTTAATTTTGCAGCCTTTTAAGAACTTTTCCGGCAGCCATGCCGTAGTCATTACCACAGGGCGGCTCGCCGAAAGGCCAACAGAAGCCAACTGTTTTCGGCGAGCGCCCTGTGGTAAAACATAACAACCATGATCAACATCACTTTCCCCGATGGCCAGGTGCGCCAGTATGAAAAGGGAATAACGGCGCTCGAGATCGCCCGGTCCATCAGCCATGGGCTGGCGAAGAAAGTCATTTCCGCAAAGGTGAACGGCGAGGTGTGGGAGGCTACCCGCCCCATCAACCAGGATGCTCGCTTACAATTATTGACGTGGGACGATAAAGATGGAAAAATGACCTTCTGGCACTCTTCCGCCCACCTGATGGCGGAAGCATTGGAGGCGCTTTATCCCGGTATCAAGTTCGGCACCGGCCCGGCTACCGAAAGTGGGTTTTACTATGATGTTGACCCAGGTGATCAAGTCATTTCTTCCGACGACTTCCCAAAGATCGAACAGAAGATGATCGAGCTGGCCCGCCAGAAGAACGAATACGTCCGCAAGCCTATCAGCCTGAAGGACGCCGTCGAGTTCTTCAAAGAGAAGGGCGACGAATACAAGCTGGAGCTGCTCGAAAAGCGCAAGGAAGAAGACGCCGATATTACGCTCTATGAGCAGGGCAACTTCATCGACCTGTGCCGCGGCCCGCACGTGCCCGACACGAGCTACATCAAAGCCGTTAAGCTGACCAACGTGGCCGGCGCCTACTGGCAGGGCGACGAAAGCCGGCAGCAGATGACCCGCGTTTACGGCATCTCCTTCCCCAAACAGAAAGAGCTGGACGAATACCTCGTCATGATCGAGGAGGCCAAAAAGCGGGACCACCGCAAGCTGGGCGCCGAGCTGGAACTGTTCATGTTCTCCGACCGGGTGGGCCAGGGCCTGCCCATGTGGCTGCCCAAGGGCTTTCAGCTCCGCGACCGCCTGATGAACTTCCTGCGGAAGGAGCAGGAAAAGCGCGGCTACAAACTGGTCATTACCCCCCACATCGGCAAAAAGGAACTGTACGTCACTTCCGGCCACTGGGAAAAGTACGGCCAGGACAGCTTCCGCCCCATCAGCACGCCGAAGGAGGGAGAGGAGTTCATGCTCAAACCCATGAACTGCCCCCACCACTGTGAGATCTATGCCAACCGGCCGCATTCCTACCGGGACCTGCCGCTGCGCATCGCCGAGTTCGGCACCGTTTACCGGTACGAGCAGAGCGGCGAGCTGCACGGCCTGTCGCGGGTAAGAGGTTTTACGCAGGACGATGCTCACATTTTCTGTACCCCCGAACAGGTCAAAGAGGAATTTCTCAATGTGCTCGACCTCACCAAGGTGGTGCTTTCGAAGATGGGTTTCGAAAACTTTACCGCTCAGATCTCCCTGCGCGACCCGGATACGCCGGAAAAATACATCGGCGCCGACGAGAACTGGGAAAATGCCGAAAGGGCCATCATCGAGGCCACAAAAGAAGTTGGGTTAAAGACCACCACCGAACTGGGCGAGGCGGCCTTTTACGGCCCCAAGCTCGACTTCATGGTCAAGGACGCCCTGGGGCGCTCCTGGCAACTGGGCACCATACAGGTGGATTACAACCTGCCTGACCGTTTTGAACTGGAATACATCGGCGCCGACAACCAGCCGCACCGGCCGGTGATGATCCACCGGGCGCCTTTCGGTTCCATGGAGCGCTTCATCAGCATCCTGATCGAGCACACCGGCGGCAAATTCCCGCTCTGGCTGGCGCCCGACCAGTTTGCCGTGCTGCCCATCAGCGACCGTTTCAATGATTATGCCGGCAGAGTGGAAAAGGAACTGGGGATCTATGATATCCGCGGGTATATTGATGACCGCAGCGAAAAGGTAGGCCGTAAGATCCGCGATACGGAAATGAAGAAAGTGCCGTTCATGCTCATCGTCGGCGAGAAGGAAGAAGAAAGCGGAACGGTTTCCGTGCGCCGGCAGGGCGAAGGAGACATCGGAACCATGACGGTGGCCGAATTTGCCGAATACTTCCAGAAGCAGTTGGATTAACAGAGATGGCCGGCCGGTAAAAATTGTTGCACCAGGCTCCCAAAGATTTTTACCGGCCAAAGCTAAACTTATCGTTGGATTTTGGAGTTTAGTATGAAAATCATGTTAAATTTTTTTTAAAGTGTTAACGCAGCACTTGTATTGTTAGAATTATCTATGTATTTTGCTCGTGCATACCATCTTTAGCCTTTGAAAACTCCGGTTATATGAAGCAAACTTTACTCTTTCTGTTCTTTTTCGTGTTCGCCCTCTCTGTCACCTATTCTCAAACGAGCTTCAGTGACCGTCTGAGTATCAAGCCTTTGAGCAACAAAGAAAAAGTTGAACTGCAGATCTTTCCCAACCCCGCCACGGATTATATCGGCGTAACCAAGAATGATATAGTCGAACAAGTAATGGTATTTAACCTTATCGGCCGGCAGATGAAAAGCTTTGAGGCCACCGATGGCGAGAAGTATTATGTAGGCGACCTGCCGCGCGGCATGTACCTCGTTCAGTTGCTGGGCGCCGACAACCAGATCATTACCACCCAGCGGGTCAATAAACGGTGACGGCCCTTTAACTCCAACTATTTCTCGTAGTAATTGGCAAAGAACGTCGGCAGATGGCGCAATGCAGCCAGCTCTTTGTACATTGTCCTTGCTTCATTTGCGGGATACCCGAAATAAGCTTTCCCTTCTTCCAGGTTTTTGGACACTCCGGATTTGGCGTGGACCATCACTTTGTTCCCGATCTTTACATTGTGGGAAATACCTGCCTGCCCGTATAGAATAACATCGTCACCAATGATGGTATTGCCCCCAATGCCGACCTGAGCGGCAAAGAGGCAATTCTTTCCCACCACGACATCGTGGCCGATGTGCACCTGGCAATCGATCTTCGTCCCCTCTCCGATGACAGTATCACCGGAGACGCCCTTGTTGATGGTGCAGCCTGCACCGATCCTTACCCGGTCTTCAATGATCACCCGGCCGCCCGAGCGCCATGGCAGGTAACCTTCTTCGGTGCGCTTGAAGTAAAAAGCATCGGTGCCGATAGCTGAGCCGGATTGTATCACCACATCATTCCCAATAGTGACGTGCTCGGCGATCGTCACATTGGCCTGAATGTAAGTGTTGGCGCCGACCTTTACGTGGTGGCCGATGACTACGTTGGGCTCTATGATAGCCGTGGGGTGGATCTCGGCCGTATCGCTGACGGCCTGGCTGAGCGGCTGGAAGGGGCGGTGTTCGAGAACAAGGCCGTTGTAGGCTTCAAAAGGATTATCGCATAGCAAAAGGGCCTTGCCTTTGGGGCATTTCACCTTTTCATTGATGATGATAACCGAGGCCTCAGACTTAAGGGATTTGTCGAAATACTTGCGTACATCCACAAAAGTGAGGTCTCCTTTTTGTACCTGATGGACCTCATTGATGCCGGTAACCATAAGGCCGGCATCACCGATGAGCTGGGCGCCGATCTTTTCCGCGATCTCCTTAACCGGAATGGGCGATGAAAACTTCATGTGCCAATTTTTGAAGGGTTCGGCGCCAAAGGTAGAGCTTTATGGCGTTTCCCGGAATAAAAAACAACCATAAGTTGGCGACATTAATCCTGAAATTAAGCCCTAACTTAGGGCCTAAACAACCACGCCGGTTTATGCCTGAAGGGGTCGTTCAGTTTTATTTGGAAAAAAAGGGGTACGGATACATCCGGGTGCCGGAGACCCGGGAGGAGTTTTATTTCCAACGCCAGCATTTACTTAGCCCGGTCAGTGACGGAGTCAGGGTCAGCTTTGCCATCCGTGAGGATAGACATGGACTCTATGCCGATGAAGTGGAACGAAAGGAGCCCACTGAAGGTGATCAGGCGGAAAAGTAGGCCTCCAGTTCCTGCAAAGTATCCTGGTTGGCCTGAATATCCCGGATGATCTTCCCTTTTTCCAGGACGACGATCCGTTCGCATACCTCTGTGACATGGGACAGGTCGTGGCTGGAGATCAGGACCGTCCTGTCCCGCTCCAGTTCCCGGATGAGGTTCTTCAGGCGGATCTGTGAGCTGGGGTCCAGGTTGGCGAAGGGCTCGTCGAGGATGATGACCTCGGGGCTGCCGAGCAGGGCGGCGGCAATGCCTGTCTTTTTCTGGTTGCCTTTTGAAAGGTCACGGATGTATTTGTCGCGCCCCAGCACCTCGCCGTTGAAAAAGGCTTCAAACTTTTCGAGAAAACTGAACACATCGCTTTCGTTCATGCCATAAAGTTTACCGACAAACCGGAAGTATTCCTCCGGGGTAAGAAACCCGATGAGAAAGGTTTCGTCCAGGAATGAACCGGTGTAAGCCTTCCATTCGGCCGACTGGGCGACGTTGAGGCCTTTGGAGTGCACGGCGCCCTTCGTTGCCCGTATCAGGTCCAGGATCAGGCTGAACAGGGTCGTTTTGCCTGCTCCGTTATTGCCAACCAGGCCGAAGCGTTCGCCGGTGCGGATCTCCAACTCCGGAATATCCAGGACAACTGCCGGGCCGTATTGCTTGGTGAGGTCAAGCGCTTTGATCATGTTTTATTTTTGTTTGAAACTACTGGCCAGAATGTATTTCCGTTTAATGAACTGCCGTTCTACCAGGGATAATATGCGGGTTCGGAGTGCAGCCCCCGCCAAACCCAGCCCTCCCAATATGGCCAGTGCGCCCAAATTGCTGACAAACAAGCTGCATATACCGTAAACGGCCCATGGAAAGACGAAAACCGGAATAAGCAAAATAAACTGAGAGGCGCCAATGCCTTCCCAGTTCATCATCGCACTCCTGGTAGGGTCAACCGGGCGCGTGTTGTAAGTTGCCAGAAAGAGCACAAAGTAAATGGTGGCTCCCATATTGAAAAGCCCCGCAGCCAGGACTATAGGAAGTACAGCCGGGTTGACGAAACCGTACAACAGGCAAATCAGGGTCGTAATGGTAGTGAATAACAAAAAGAGAAAATACTTGCCTTCCAGGTATTCTCGGAAGGATACTTTCCGCGCCAGGATGAGGCTGAAATAATGGCTGTCCCAGGCAATGAGGAATTGCCCGTAGGTCGCCATCGGAAAAACGATAGCGAGCACAAACATAAACAGCAACAGGCCCATCCCTTCACCCTGGCTGAAATCGTCAATCGCGATGAAAGGATAAAACAGGATAAAAATGCTGATCGCCAGCATGGTTTGAGGGCGCTTGTTGCGCCAGATCTGTTTCAACTCCAGCTGCAGATAAGCGCCCACTTTGCCGAAACGCTCCAGCACGGCAAAGCCCTGTGTGCTTCGGGCCGTTTGTCCGTGCCCCTCTAAAGCATCCAGGTAGGTATATCGGTTGAGAAAGCTATAGGTCAGAAAGTAGGCGCTCAGCACCGGAACTACGGCAAGGCTTACCCAGGCAGGGTGGGCAATGGTATAACCTATCACACCGGCGAAATATCCGGAAAGCGGCATCAGCCCTTTCCTGTCCAGCAAAACCATAACCGCCAGGCCCACCAGAGCTCCAAGCACTGCCATGGGGCGGGCAGTGAACTGTCGTTTCAGGTAAAAGGCCAGAAAATTATTAAACAAGACAATTGCCAGAAGCAGGCCTATCCATGCCCAGCCGGAGGTGCTGCCCGCCTCCGGGAAAACGACTTTTCCGGCGAAAGGGACGATGAACAACAGCGGCATTACATTCACCACATTAAATACCGACTTGATCAGCAGATAGTGAAAGAGGCTCCTTTTGGGTATCGGCAGCAACAGGTAATGCTGTATATCCAGCACGGGAAAGCTCTGCATGAGGAAGCGGAACGCCAGCCCCGCCAGCATGGTGTAGAGGAGGAAGCCATTAAACAAGGTAAAAGGGCTTTCACCGGGGAAGGCGTCCTGCAGGATCACATCCAGGAAAAAACCCAGCGCCAGGAAATTGAGCATCAGATAAGCGATCAAAAGCCCCAGAAGGATATTGATGGCAAGGCTGCGTTGCCAGAACGGAGAGCGCACCTGCGATTTCCACCCGTGGAGGAGTAAGTCTTTAATCATTGTGCTCGGCGAATAGCGAGGTTTTGGAATGGACCGAATATCTGTTTATCCGGATGAATTTTCAAAACAATTATACTATTACCGGGCGGGCCTAGACAAAATTAGAGGCTGAAAGGAAGAATTTCTGATAGAAGCATGAGTCATCCCGAAATTTTTAATTCGGGATGACTCATGTTTATGGAGCGTAATGATTCAGAATTATTTTTTGACCACCACTTTCTGGCTCCAGGCCGTTCCGTCCTTTAACCTGGCGACGGCCAGATACATACCTTCGGCGTGAGAAGAAGCATTCCAGAAGAGGGCTTCTCCCGGGTAGGTCACTCTTGTCTGAAGCTGCCCCCTGGCGTCATAGATCTCAATGGATTCAATATCGAGGGGGTTCTGGTTGCCAATAAGGTGGAATTCTTTGCCAACCGAGGGAGCTATAAATGCTTTCGGTTCCGGGGTTTCACGGACAGATGACATTACAACTTCCCGGAGGATCACCGCATTAGGGGTAGCCAGCCCCAGCGTTCCGGCGGGGATGAGTTCCTCGATAAAATTGCCTTCGTTGTCGTACAGGTTGACGGAGCCATCCTGGCCGTCACCTAATAAGAGGTTTCCATCAGGTAAAAAGGCCATGCCCTCAACATTTCCGATGCCGTTAATAAATACCTCTTCAAAGTTGCCCGAAGCGTCAAACTTTTTAACAGCCCCGGCATTCCAGTCCGATACAAAAAGATTGCCGGCTTCATCAAACCATATATTGGTTGGGCCGTCGAGGTTGGAATTGATGAAGCGGCCCATACTCTCCCCGGCAGGGCTGAATTGCTGGACATATCCTTCACCATAAGAAGAGACGTAGAGGTTCCCATTTTCGTCCCAATCCAGCCCGATACTGCTCGACACTTCCACATCGGTGAACCGGCCCACGAGGTTGCCGTCCAGATCATACCGTAGAACCTTCCCGTCACCTCGCCACTGGAGTACGTATAACAGGCCGTCGGGGCCGATTTTCATTCGGGTGGGGCCGCCTATACCGGTGGCGAAGTCACCGAGGAACTCACCGGTTTCGGCATTGTATTCTGTTATCTTGTTGGTGTTCAGGTTGGAAACGATCAGGGAATTTCTATGGTCCAGAAAAACGATGTCCTGAGGCCAGGCCAGTTGCTCTTCAATAAATATCTCCCCGTTTTCGCCGTTTTCGTCAAACTTGTATATTCTCCAGGGAGGGTTGCCGACATTGAAACCGCCGGCGTCGCTGACGTAAATTTCATAGGCCTGGCCCTGGACGGCACAATTAATACCAAGCAGTAATAGTCCAAAGGCGAGTAGGTTGTTTTTCATAGCTGAATAAAATTTTACGGGTGAAATAATGGTCAAATTGGCCATTATCCGTCGTTGCTACGTAACAACCTATAAAGATTTACCTGAGTTTTGTGGCATTGGCCTTCTGTTTTCCATTCCCGAACTTTCCAGGCTTCGGTAACCCGGGGACTCCTTTTTCGGGTACAGAAGCCGTAAGGAATTGTTCAGGTTTTTCGGAATTGCCCAAAGCTAATTGCGAATTTTTAAATTAAAGCAGTAGTAAATTTTTCTTTTTTTCTGATTTTTATTACTTTTACGCATCTGGCCACTGAAGTTTCAATCTACTCTGGTCAAATCGCGTTCGAGAATAAATCCAACAACACAAGGCTGAACCTACTATCTCCTCATGCGGGCAGAGTTCTACTCTATCTGAGAGTACCTCTTTTCTGCAAAGGAAACGATAGTAGCCCGGAATGAAGCGCCCAGCTCTCAAATGAGTTGTTCTTGCCGAACGGGTAATGCTGAACCTCACAGTAATGACACTGCCGGGGCGCCAGGATGATTTTTATTTTTTGAACCAAAAACCCTATAGCTGTGAAAAGGACTATACTGCTATTCTTGCTTTTATTGATAATTGTCAATATCCGGGAAGGGCTTCAGGCACAGGTAGCCAGCCTTTATGGAACTCATTCTGTTAACCAGGGGGCAGCCGAATTTACCATTGAGATCTCTGCACCTGAAGAGGGCCTGGGCACCAGCCTGGTAGTGGAGGAAAACGCCATTTCACTGCACAGGCTGTCCATAGTTGATATCTTCAGTTTTTTGATCGGTAAAATCGAACCCTGTGCAGCTGATGAGGCCTGTAATTTTCGGAGAAAAAAAGGGGCGCCTTACCTGTTTCATGAATTGGAGGGAAGCGGCCTGATACCCAGAGGAACCTTCAGGATTTTGGCTACCTGCGATTCCTGTTCAACCCAAGATATCAAAAATGTCACCCTGGAATTTTTGGCGGAGCGGCTCTCTTTGGAGGCCGAATATACCCAGGTGCCCACTTATATGGTGTGCCAGGACGTTCCTTCCTTTCTGGCGTACTTTCATTCCGGAGATGATAATTTCTCCGGCTTCAAGGTTCACCAGATGGAATACGTCGGCGATTACCTGGAAATACGAAATATAACCCTGGGCAATGCTGTTGCCTACCTCTCACAGAGGGCGAAAAGCCTTTTCCAGTTCGACCCAGATTGCCGTTATTATTCCCTGTCCTACACCAAACCTTTCAGGATATTGAGGGAGGGAAGCTCCGAAGAAATAATAGCTGATTTTGCCGAAAAACACTTTCTGGATATCCGGCAAATTGAAGGAGAATATTGGGATGCCGTTATCCTCAGGCCCTTATGAACCTGAGCGCTGCCTGCAATCGAAAGGCTTCCCGCCTTGTCGGGCGTTCGGGTGCAGGCTACTGATATATTCCAATGATTTTTTCTTTTCACGCACTAAAACGCGCTTATAATGAAAGTCCTTCTGCAATCAGTATTGGCTTTAATCATATTAGCTTTTCCAATTTATGTGCAATCCTGCCCGAATTGCGTTGAACCGGAAATATTTCCCTATAACTTATTGGAGCTGTCTGACGGCATTTGTATTGAAGTGGAAACTTATTGCCGGGATGCCTACGGAAATGAGTATCAATGCCCTCCTGCCTTTCCCTCTGAATGCTTTTACGAAAATGATGCACTTCAGCTTTGCTTCAGAGTTACCAATTGGTGTGGCGTAGGAGATTTTTCAGCAGAGCAGGTAGGGTTGGAAATAGCCGGCCAGCAGGTCAATTTCTGGACAGAGCATATTACCCCCAGCTGGCCGGGGCAGACATTTGATTTCTGTTTAGATCCGGATCAGATCGTCAATTTTTATACTCCCGGGCTGGCCTTTGCCGAGGGCCAACTGCCGACGGTCAATTTTATTATAGACGATTACAGTTACGCCACTATGCAGGTAGTTATCCCGGATGGGGCCGTTGTTGTAGGAGACCTGGCCAGCGACGGAAATTACCAATGGAGTGAATCCTTCCCGGTAGCATCCAACCTCGGCTTCAAATCGTGTCTGGGCGACCCTCAACAGTCAATTACCGGTTCGGCAGGAATAAGCTTTTCAGAAAATTCAGGTTGGTCAATTGGAGGGGTAATTAACATGGGAGGGCAGGAACAATCCATCACCGGTTCCTTTTCAGCTTCTTATTCCTTTGGCGCTTCTTCGGGGAACTCTTACGAGACAAGCATTACCGGGTTCCTCCCCGTGGTTGAAGAAGAGGACTGTGAAGGGTTTGCCGGCTCCAATTGCGATAAATGTTGTTTTCACCTGAACGCAGCCGTTGAACAGGAAATACAACAGTACCAGCTTGTAGAATACTCCTGCGAAGGGGGAGCTCTGGTCCAGGAAGAACTCGTTCCCGTTATTGCAGGATATGGCGCTGTTCAATTTTCACTCGGTTCATACATCAGTTGCCCCAGTTCCCCTCTGTACATAAATCCCAGAAAATTATACGATGACGGCAACCGCTTTGTGCCAATACCGCCATTAGGCATAGCCATAGAGGAATTCATTGATTTTGACCTCTACACCCTTACCTGGTCCGGGCCCAATGGTTTTACTGCGGTTAATCAAACCCTTCTTGAAAACCTCGAGCCCGGGGAATACTGCTACACCCTCACGCACTGTAGCTGTGAAAACCCGGTGGATAAAGGTTGCCTGGTGCTTTGCCCGGAGGCAACCCCGGTTTCAGGCTGGCGCTACCACGAAGAGAAGGGACTCTACTGCCGGGAATTCACCTGCGGGCAGGTTCCTGGCATAATGAATGAATGTGTCGATGGAGCAGCTTGCTCAGAATGGGAGTACGCCGAAGAAAACAATGCGTGTTTTCGCGAGGCCTGCCACGAAGGCGAATTGCTTTTTGTTGAATCAAACGCCCCTTATGAAATTTCCTATGAATACCAGAATCATTTCTGCCAGGCCATTATTGCCTGCCGGGAAGGTGAAGAGCTTATCATAGAAACGCCTGCAGAATACAGCGAGCCATTTTTCGATGAAACCGAGGGCACCTGTTTCAGATATGTGATCTGTGGGGGCCAATCAATAGGTACGGAAGAGGCCGGGATAAGTAACATTACCTGGGAATACACTGGGTTTGAAGGTTGTATGGGTACTGTTCAATGTAATGAGGGGGCTCTTCACGACGGGGAAGTGAGCGGAGGGTATGTAGAAACCCAATTTGAGGATTGGGAGTATGATGAGCAGAACGGTTGCCTGCGGGATGTAACGTGTTCGTATAATAATGATTTTGAAGAAAGGCTCTACGGAACCTCTTCCGGCGAAGAATGGATATTCTGGGAATTCGATAATAGCGGTGACATCTGCATGGGCACGGTAAGCTGCGACGGCGATGTGGTGGAGAACATCTTCAGCCTTCCTGATTTTGGCGATTGGGAGGAAAATACGGCGCTCTACAATGTAGAATGTGTGAGAGATGCATTTTGTGGCAACCCTTCCCTTTTCGGAATGCAATTTGAGGACTACGGAGACATTTTTGTTTCGTTTGAATCGGGCCCATGTGTTGATGGCCTCAAGCCCTGTTATATCCAGATAGAATGTGACGGTGATGTTGTAGTGGGCAATGACTTTGTCGCGGAAATACCCTGTGAAGATTATTGTGCAGGGAACCTTTTGCAGAGAAGGGCCGCCACTGCCGCCACCGGTGTTCAGGCCCTGGCATGTGGTGTGAAACTTTTTTCGCACCCAGGTAATGGAATGGTGATAATCGATTTCCGGGAAGTTGGAGAGAAGCAGATCGAGCAGGTTCAGGCCGTGGACATAAGTACGGGCAGGGTGGTCAGCCAGATGGAGCTTGCTCCGGAGGATTTACGGGCGCCCCGGCCGCTGAAACTACCCAATACCGGCGTATTCGCCCTCATTTTCTATACCCGCAGCGGGCCTGCCTGCTATTCCAGGATTGTCCGTTATTGAGCAGATTAATTCCACAAATATATTTTTTTAACCTTAAACCTTTTTATAATGAAGAATATCACTAACCGAAGCCTCGGCGCAGCCTGGCTGTGGATCGCCCTTCTTTGCCTGGCGGCCTGTTCAAAAGACAGGAATGGGATATCAGAGGTGGAGAAACAGGGCCCGATTGCCCAAAACGATTGCCGGATCGCCCTGAGCTATGAAATTACCACTTACACCTATGCGCGAGCCTTTCATCCCGGCGAACAGGAGGAATTGACCCAGGGTGAACAGACATTGCGGCTCCCCCGGTCCGAAGGGTGCACGGTAGAAGCCTGTATCCTGGAAGATGGGCAGCTGATTGCCGAAGCGCACGCCTTACAGCCTGAGAATGCATCCGAATATCCGGCAGGGGCCATTGGGCCGATTACGTTTCCCGAGCAATACTCGATGGATAAAATGGTGTTCAGCAACGGAACCATATCGTCGTACAATGCCGATGGAGAAGTGCTTGCTCAAAGCTTTTCCGATGGTACGAGCCTCGCCTTATACCAAAACATCATTGAAGGCATGGGAGAGCAGGCAACGGTAATTACCGCAGAGCAGATGTCCGGACTGCTTGAGGGCTTTGCAGATGCCGGCTTCGAAGTGAGGCCCACGGAAAATGAAAGTATTGCCTTATTGAGGCACACTTATGAGGATGGGTCTTTTTCGGAACTTATCATAGATAAAGAACTGCAACTCGTCCGCGGGCAGGCCAATTTCGATGCCGACGGAACCCTGCAAACCAAATCTTATTTCTCCTTTTCCGGGGAAGCCGGCGCCCCGGCCATTACCGGCCATACTTTCGTGACCTATATGGATAGTCCGTTCAGTGGAAAAAAGATGGCCATCATCAAGCGCTCTGTCATCTCAAACTTTAATCTTGAAAAAAGCTTTTAAAATGAAAAACAGAATAAAATTCACTGCTCTGATTGCCGCTCTTCTGCTGGTAAATGCCGCCTCAGCCCAGAGAAATACCCTTTGGATGAGAGGTGTTTCCCAAACCTCCCATGGATGGAACGGCACGGAAAACTACTTTGAATATCTGGGCTATGATTTTCAAAATTACGTCTTTTCCAACGTATATCAGCCGGGGCTTGGAGTAGAAGCCGCCGCAGATGCGGTGGCGGAATCAATCGAAAACTATGACGACCTTCTGGGCATCGCCCATGATTATGGAGGACTGGTCATGAGAGACCTTCAGCATAAGTCTGACAACGTATCGGCAATGGTCCTCGTGGGAACACCCAACCAGGGATCATCCGCCATTGATTTTGCCACTATCATTGAGCCTAACGCCAACGGCACCCGCGCTCAGATACTGGTTGACGCCATCCAGGACATCAAAGGAGGAGACAGGTGTGATGATTGCGATCTCGTCGGGGCTTTCGACAGTTGGATAACCGGTTTATACGGAGGAAGAGAATATTTGTCAGATGCCGGAACAGGAAGTGAAGTTTTATTGGATTTAAACGCAAATATGCCAACGGTCCCCTTCGCCGTTATGTGGGGCAGCGTTGAAGATTTTTCGATCACAAGGCTTATGTCTTCGAGAGCTTTTCCTTCAGATGGAGATTATTATACCGATTGTTATGCTGACCGGTTGGAGATGGCGAGGCAAAAAGCGATGAAAGATTTTTACTATACCACGATAAGAAATACCACCGGTTTTCTGGGAGGCGTGTTGAATTTCATAGGAGCCGTCTCGCCGAGCCTTGACCTGGATAATCTGATATCGCGAATCGGCAGCTTTATCAATAGCCAAAGGCAAAACTTTATTACTGAATTTGAGGCAGTAAGAGAAAGAGATGAAGAGCTGGCCCGTATTCTGCGTTGTGAATTTGCCAACCAGTTGCTGGCCGCCGAATGGCAAATTGCGCTGCTGGAAAATTCAAGCCTTGAGGAAACGGAAGTTACCATAAACATCCCCAGCGAATATGATGAGTGCATGATAGGATGTGCCACGGATATGGCCTGGGGAGATTGGGGGATGAACCTGACCTGTGAAGAGTTCTGTGCGGGGTTGCCGGACGATGAAACCATAACTGCCACCGCACTCGTGCCCGAGCTCAATGATGGCCTGCTGACCCGGAGCGAACAACTACTGGATGGCGCCGTCAAAACGTACCATCTGGAGGAAACCAACCATTTCCAGGAAAGCCGGGCAGGCCTCAAACCGGTCGTATCGGATGCTTTTGAGGACCTGTTCGAAGGAAGCGCCGGGGATGCTTTCCGGATACCCAAGCAATAATCTGTTCCCGTTCAGGAGGTAGTGGCTGGAGCACAAGGCCGCTGCCTCCAAACAAGCGCTCATTCTATTCGCTCCCTGAAAATTGAAACGAAAGAAATAACATGGGCAATACGTATTGTTTGCTTCTTTGGCCCTGCTTCTGCTTATTGGCCCTCACCGGATGTAAACCCGGCTCTGAAAGGGCCCGGTACTGGCAGGCCGAGGCTTCTGAAAACTTTCACCTGTACCCCATCGTACATGATGGGGTGGCCATACTTGCCGGCAAATGCGGCCCTGCTGACTGTCTGAAAGCCGTAAGCCTGAGAGCAGGTACACCGGTATGGAACTGGCTGGGGCCCGATAGCCTGTTGCGGAAATGCTATTATAATCTGAAACACTACCTATTCGATGATATTCTGGCCCTCCCCATTGGTTCCAGCCTGATCGCTATCAACCTGGCCGACGGAAGTACGCTATGGAGCCACCAAAGCAGCTGGCCGGGAGAATCTTTTGTGGAAGGAATTGGCGCCCGGATTTTCCGCACCTATTATGATGGCCGGAACCAATTGATCCGGATACTGGAATTCGATATCTATACAGGAAAGTCAAGGGAAATAAAAACTTTTGCCATGCCCCCTGTTGGGAGATTGTCCGCCCGGTCCCCGTCAATTGCACCCATGGGTAAAGAAGATACTATTTGTATTACCGGTACCATCCATTTTGTACCCAGGGCCAGCACCAAAAGTGTTCTTGTTTTTTGGCCGCTGAATGATACCTCCTCCCTTAAAACCATCGAAATTTATCCGGAAAATCCTTCCGGAGACGGAGTGGCCCATCAGGGAATTGTGGAGGGCGACAGGACATACTGGGTTGCCAATAATCAGGTAGCTTGCATAGGCATGGAAGATCAAAATGAAATATGGAGGGTTTCTCTTCCCCGGGACATGCTTACTTCCCGCTTGTTACTGGATGACGGGAGTCTTTTCTTTGCCTGTGAAAATGAAGTCCTGTATGCTTTGGATGCCGAAAATGGCCGTATCCTCTGGCAATGTCCAATTGCGGGTACTCCCAGCAGAGTGCACGTTAATAAAGACAAGCTATTCCTCATCGGTGGGAGCGACGGCAACTTATACATCATTAACAAAAAAACGGGAACGCTACTGTTTAAATATGAACCGGCGGAACTTGGTATTGGAAATAGAAACACTTTAAAGCGGACTTTCTATGCGGGAAATGACAAGCTAATTGTCACTGATTATGAAAATTGGCGTGCATTCGATATACAGGAGGATGGGAGTATTGAAATTTCGAAAAATGAAGCCGTAAATAAATGAAAGGCAATAAGTTGCCTGCCTAATCAGCTTTAGCCTTCTCTTTCGTTACGCCTCCCGTAACTACCCTGCGGATCTTGTAAGGCCGCTTCTGCTGGGATTCGAAATAGGTGCGCATCTGTATCTCGATAGCGATACCTATGGTCACCAGTTGGATACCCGCAATGACCAGCATCAACCCCAGGATGAGCAGAGGCTTGCCCCAGATATCCTGGCCCAGTATCTTGAGCACGATGAGGTAAAGGTTGATCACTGCGCCTACGGCAAAAAGCAAAAGGCCGGTATTGCCGAACAGGTGCATGGGGCGTTGCATGTACTTTTTGAGAAAGACCATGAGCAGCAGGTCGCTGAGCACTTTGAAGGTACGGTTGAGGCCGTATTTCGATTGCCCGAACTCCCGGGCGTGGTGTTTGACCTCCACCTGAGTGATGCGCGCTCCTTCGAGATAGGCCAATACAGGGATAAAGCGGTGCAACTCACCGTAGATTCCCATGTCTTTGGCAATTTCGGCGCGGAATACTCTCAGCGCGCAACCGTAATCTTTGAGGTTCACTCCGGAAGCATTCCTGATGATGAAGTTGGCGATCTTACTGGGTATCTTGCGCAAGACCATACCGTCCTTTCGCTTGGCGCGCTCACCTGCCACCATATCGAAATTCCCCTTTTCGGCCAGGCGGAGCATATCGGGAATGTCGGAGGGGTCATTCTGAAGATCTCCGTCCATGGTGGCAATGTATTCCCCCTCCGCCTGTTCGATGCCGGCCATCAGGGCCAGGCTTTGCCCGTAGTTTTTCCGGAATTCAACCACTTTGAGGCGAGGGTGGCGTATGCTGTACAATTCACGGAGGGTATTGTCCGAAGATCCATCATCCACGTAGATGGCCTCGTATTCTATCCCTTTAAGAGCAGTGGTGATCTGTTCAAAAAGGGGTTTAATATTGAGCTCCTCGTTATATACTGTTACGACAACTGATAATTTTAGAGACATAAGATCTGGTCATTTAAACCTGCCGATATCGTAGGTTAGCTTTCCGTGGCGCACTTTGAACTCTCCGGCTTTCTGATATTCCACTTCCGGATAGGCTTCGGGATCAATAATAAACAAGTCGCCTTCATCAAAGTTACCATTTTTGCGGGGTATGATGGCTCCGCGTTCGTTGGTAAGGTAAAAGGAGTTGGTCGGCTGCATGAGGGTTTCTTTATAAACGAACAACTCCCTGTCTTTGAATTTTTTCCCCATCTCTTTACTGGTCTGCCGGCAGATGTCGCCGAAGTCATTATCGTTCCGGTCGGGAAGGACAAACCAGTTAAAGCCCACCCTGAAGGTAAGGAGCACAGCAACCATTATCAACAGCCGCTCTTCCTTCCATTTCCAGTAAAGAAAGGTAAGCCCGGATAATGACAAACCCACGGCAAGGGTCATCAGATAGCGGTAGGGCACCCCCTGCGGCCGTTCGGTAAAAAAGGGAATAAAGGCAATTACCGAAGCGACAATGCAGAACAGAAAAAAGAAAAAGTGAATGGTTCGGTACTGCCAGGTATTGTTCGCCTGATGGACGGGGTGCAGATGAATAAAAGTGGAGAAGATCAGGGGGGCCAGCATCAGCAGATAGCGCGGATATACTTCCGGAGAAGTCCAGTAGATGAGAATGTTGGCCAGAAAAGCGATGAGGTTGAAGGTGAT
This sequence comes from Lewinellaceae bacterium, assembly GCA_020636315.1. Taxonomy (GTDB): domain Bacteria; phylum Bacteroidota; class Bacteroidia; order Chitinophagales; family Saprospiraceae; genus JACJXW01. The sequence continues at coordinate 80,923 of JACJYA010000015.1, read as the reverse complement.
AAAGCTATCGGCCTTAATAATGGCCAGCCCGTCCCGGCGGATAAAATAAAGGATCATCAGTGACCAGGGCAAAAAGTGATAAACCATCTCGAAGGGAAAGAGGAAGAAATGGCCGATCGTATTCCAGAAGCCATAGTTGGCTGCAGTACGTTTGGAGGACTCCCGAAACAGAGTAGTAAATACATTCTCCAGGCTGTTGTACTGGTGATAAATGAGATAGTAACCACCGACGATCAGCAGAAAGGCCAGCCCGCCCAGCACGTGCTGCCAGGAAAATAACGTCCGGAACCGGCGCCGGTAGGCGAAATACACCAGTAAAGTGGTGCCTTGAAAAACGATTGACGGCAGTCCCTTCATCAGGAAACCGGCTGCCGTAAGCAGGTAGCTGAAAAGAAACAGTTTCAGCCATTTTTCCTTTTGAAACTGGTGATATACCACCATGAAAGCGGTAAATGTCACCCAGGAAAAGCAGATGTCGATAAGGGCAAGGATGGAGTCCCAGAACAAGATCCGGCCGCAGGTGATGAAAACAAGAGCATTCAGGAAGGCTGTTTTACGGGAATAGTGAAGGCGAAAGAAATAGTAGATCGTCCCTCCATAACCCAGGAGGCAGAGTACGGTGGGAATCCTCGCAGTAAATTCATTGGCCCGGCCGGTGATTTCGAAGAATAAAAGCAGTATCCAGTTCCATAACGGAGGTTTGTTGTAATAAAAATCTCCGTGCATGGTTGGCGTGATGTAGTTGCCCGAAAGTTTCATTTCGAGCGCCACCAGGGCACGAATGCCTTCGTCGTCAATGAACGCCAGCTCTCCCAGGTTGACCAGCAGGGCCGGCGCCAGCAGCGCCAGTATTCCCGCGTACAGCCAGGGGCGATATGTAGAACCTTGGATATTCAATCTGCTTTTTATTTTTCGGCTGCAAAAGTACAGCTTTTTGTGAGACCGAAACCGGCCGGGGTTAGAAAACCTATATTTGTCCAATGCCCTGTTTTTTCCGCCGGAATTTTATAGTACACGTAAATCAATCCTATCATGAAGACGAGCAAGCAAGCATCTCTGAAGGCGGCCCTGCTTCTGTTAATCCTGGCCCAGGCCTGCAGCCCGGCGCCGGAAAAACAGGCTGGAGAAGAACCAAAGATGCCGGACACTATCATTGTTTCGGCTCCCGATACCCTGCCTCTTCCGGCTCCGGCTGAAAAAATGATTAAACTCAGCCGGCTCGACTACGATTCCACTCTGTGGACGGATCTCGCCCTGCTGGATACTACCATTCTGGTCGAGATGCGATACGCCACGGAAGACAACTTTGTAAAAGAAAAAATGTATGAATGCGGCCGGTGTTTTCTCCGCCCGGAAGTGGCCCTGGCGGTTGCTGCTGCCCAGCGGGAATTGCAGCAAAAGGGATTGACGCTGAAAATGCTGGATTGCTACCGGCCCCGCCCCATTCAATGGAAACTGTGGGAGGCGGTGCCTGACCGGCGCTATGTCTCCGACCCCCGAAAAGGGTCCATGCACAACCGGGGGGCAGCGGTTGACCTGACCGTTGCCGACAGTACCGGCCGGGAACTGGAGATGGGCACTCCTTACGACTTCTTCGGCCCCGAAGCACACCCTTCTTACAATGCCCTGCCAGACTCCGTTCTGGCCAACCGCGCCCTGCTGCGGGAAACGATGGTTCGCCACGGGTTCCGGCCCATCCGCACCGAGTGGTGGCATTATTACTTCAGCGGGAAAAGTTTTCCTCTGTCGGACATGTTATGGAAATGTTATTAATATTTAGGATTCCCCTGAAAGACAGCAACAAAGCTTATATTTGCGCGTTTCGAAGGGTAGAGTACTTATACAAACGGGTAGCCCAAAAATCATACACATAAATGTCACAAACAGAATTTCAATCCGACGTACAGGCAATAGACACTCTCTCCGAGTCTTACGATGAACTCCGTAAAGAGATTGGAAAAGTGATCATCGGGCAGGAGGAAGTCGTCCGGGCCGTGATCATTTCCCTGTTCAGTAATGGCCACAGCCTGCTGGTGGGGGTGCCGGGCCTGGCAAAGACGTTGCTCGTCAGCACGATCGCTGAAGTGCTGGACCTGGATTTCAAGCGCATACAGTTTACCCCCGACCTCATGCCGTCGGATATTACCGGCTCCGAGATCCTCGGTGAAGACCGGCAGTTCAAGTTCAACCGCGGGCCTCTGTTCTCCAATATCGTCCTGGCCGATGAGATCAACCGGACTCCCCCGAAAACGCAGGCTGCCCTGCTCGAAGCCATGCAGGAGCGTTCCATCACGGTAGGCGGAGTGCGCCACCCGCTTCCTTCTCCGTTCTTCGTCCTGGCCACCCAGAACCCGATCGAACAGGAAGGAACCTACCCGCTTCCGGAAGCTCAGCTCGACCGCTTTATGTTCAACATTCCGCTGGACTATCCTTCCTACGATGAAGAGATCGAAGTCGTAAAAGGGACGACCTCCGTTGTGAATTATGAGCTGAAACACGTCCTCACCGGCAGCCAGATCAAATCCTTCCAGCAATTGATCCGCAAAGTACCTATTGCCGACAACGTACTGGAATATGCTGTTTCGCTGGCCACCAAAACCCGCCCCAATACCAACCGGGCTACCGAGAAGGTGAACAACTACATTTCCTGGGGCGCCGGCCCGCGGGCTTCTCAATACCTGGTGCTGGGGGCAAAATGCCACGCTGCTATCCACGGCAAGTATTCTCCTGATATCGAAGATGTTCAGGCCATTGCCAAATACGTCCTGCGCCACCGCATTGTGCGCAACTACAAGGCAGAGGCCGAAGGCATCAGCGAAGAAAATGTAATCGAGAGCTTGTTCTAAGCTCCAGGGCACAGCAACCCAAACGGTTGGAAGGCTCCTCTGCTTTCCAACCGTTTTTTTTTTGGTTAGTGAAACAATATTTCCGGGAAAGGGGTTGTTTTATTGTTAATTCATTATTAACTTAATGTTAATTTAATGTAAATTATCTGGCTATGAACAAACTCCTGTATAAAGAAGAGCAACGTTTTAAGAGGTGGGAAGTATTTACACTGCTTGCCCTATTATTGATAGGTGCTTCCTACCACTTTGTGGAATTATATACTTCCGGCGCTTATGAACCGGGGGTGCTTACCTTGCAGTACGCCCTGATCGCCATTATTCTCACCGGGGCGCTGTTTTATCTCTGGAGCATTCGTTTGATATTGAAGATCGATAAAAATGGTATTCAGTACCAGTTTTTTCCTTTGCATTACCGGAAGCACCAGGTTAAATGGGACGAAATCGACAGTTTTGAGTTCATAGACACTCCTGCATCGGCTGAACTGAGCGGCTGGGCTGTCCGGCTGGGCACCTGGGAACGGATGTTCAGCGTCTCCGGGAGGACGGGCCTGTGCCTGAAGCTCAAAAACGGACAGCAATTATTCATTGGCACTCAACATCCCGGCGAACTCAAAGCTGCGCTGGACAACCTGCCTTCTCATTAACAAACATTATGAGTCATCCCAAATTTTAAAATGATATACTCCGGGATGGCTCACCTTTTCCAGCAGTTCCTGCCTCTTCCCACCCTGCCGGCAGGACTTTCCTCCAAACAAAAGTTTTCCGTTTCACGCCAAAACGCCATCCGCTCGCATCTGTTCTATTGATGGGTCTCGGATTGGGTGGCCTATTTCAACCAGGATGGCTATCCTTCCGGGGTACAATTATTACCATTCACACCTTACACTCTGCTGACAGGTTCTCTGACAATTTTTCTCATAGAGAAAACTGGCAGCTCGAAGTGCTTTACACTTTCATCCGCCGATTGCGGATGATTGCTTTGTAAAGCATTAACTTTAGATCAAAAATCAATATTCCCAATGAAGAACTTTGTTCAAATAATAATGCTTTCTGTCATTATAGCAAGCTTTTTTTTGCAGAGCTGTACGGAGGATGCAAGGAGAGGCCTGCGCCCCGTACCTACGGCTTTCGGCAACCTCAATGAGATCGTCGTGGTAATGGACGCCGATATGTGGGACCGCCCGGTTGGTGATACGCTGCGCTATTATTATTCTTCTGCTTATCCGCTGTTGCCTCAGCCTGAGCCTATTTTTGACCTGCGCCATTTCACCCCGGAAGAACTCAATAAGGACCCTCTCCGCAAAGAACTGCGCACATATATGATCGTAGGCAACCTCAATGATGAGAACTCTCCTGCCACCAAAATGATCATCAACGATATCGGAAAGGAAAATGCCAGGAAGGCAAAGGAAGACAAGGACTACAACAGCGCCATCGGCCGCGACAAGTGGGCCAAGGGGCAACTGCTGATCTACGAATTCGGATACTCCGAAGACGAACTCATCAATATCCTGAAGGACAACTTCCCCGCCGTGCGCAAACGTGTCAACCAGTTCGATGATAAAAAAGTGGATGCTTATGTCTATCTCGACGGGCAGAACAAAAGGCTGGAAGAAGAAGTCAAGCAGGATATGGATGTCAGCCTGCGTATCCCAAGCGATTACTTTCTTGCCGTCAACGATGATGATGTGATCTGGATGAGGCGGGAGACCGATGAAACCAGCAGCAACATCATTCTGAAAAAGATACCTTACACGGACCAGTCTCAGCTCAGCAAGGAAAACATCATTGCTATCCGGGATTCCATCGGGAAGCAGTACATTTCCTCAACACTTCCCGGGACATATATGCAAACCAATGATGTGGACCTTCCTGTCCTGACCTACGTCACCAAGATAAACGGATATTACACGCTGGAAGCCAGAGGCATCTGGGAAATTGTCGATGATTACATGGGCGGGGCATTTATGAGCTACCTCATACTCAACCCCAATACCAATGAACTGCTTTTTGTCGATGGTTTTCTGCATGCTCCCGGGGAGGATAAAAGAGACCTTATGCAGTACATCGAGCACATCATCAAAACGATCCGGTTTTAGCCCTCAAACCGGCGGCGCGGGCTAAAATATAGCGGGGCGGGAAACGGTCTCGCTATATTTTTTTATTTTGCTGCTAGAAGCGCAGCTGGTACATGAAAAAATTTCTCCGCCTATCTACTCAGGAAAAACGCTGGGAGCAAGCCTCGGATGAATCGCTCCTTCAGGCCTACCGGGAAAGTGGCAGGCAGGAGTTGATCGCTGAATTGTTTAACCGCTATGTACACCTGGTTTATGGCGTTTGCCGTCAGTATCTGAACAACAGGGAAGATTGCCGCGATGCAGTAATGGCCGTTTTTGAACAAATGGTCACTCAGGCGAGAATTACAGAGATCAGGCAGTTCAGCAGTTGGGTCTATTCCCTCGCTAAAAACAGGTGCATTTCAAACCTCCGGGAAGGGCAAAGGCAACAGCGCCGGCAGGAAGAATGGGAAAAGTTTGAAAAAAGTACGCCAAAATTTATGGAAAATGAGGGTTTAGAGCGTCTAAACCATAAGAGAACGAACGAACCGGATACCAGCCAAATCCTCAAAGAAGCCATTTCCAGCCTGGAGGAAGGCCAGCGTACCTGTATTCACCTGTTTTTCTTCGAAAAGAAAAGCTATAAGGACATCGCCGGCGCCACCGGCTATAGCATCAAACAGGTGAAAAGCCATCTTCAGAACGGGAAACGGCGGCTCGGTATCCTTCTTGGCGAAAAATTAAATAAGAGCCAATAATCAGGAATATGGATTCCATTTTTCAGGCCCGGGGCTGCCTCACCCAGCGGGAAGTGATGCAGTATTTGGGCGGTGAACTCAATGATGAACAACGCTATGAGGTGGAAAACCACCTGCTGGATTGCGAATTGTGTTCGGCGGCAGTAGAAGGTTTTGCCCGGGAACGAGACTTTCAATCGGCTGAAGAGGACATCAATGCCCTCCGGGAAGCGATTGCGGGGCCGGCCGGAAACTCTTCGCGGCGCCGCCTGATGTGGGCCGGGCGTGCCGCCGCTGCTGTCCTCGTGCTCATTATGGGCTATGCGGCCTTCCTGTACTGGAATAATTCTCAGGGTGAACGCATTTTTACTGCTTTTTTCGAGCCTGCCCCCGATCCATACATTACTTACAGAAGTGCTGGGGAGGAAGAGCATATTCCTGAAGAATTGAAGCAAGCGCTCGAATATTACAATGAAAGGGCCTTTACGCAGAGCCTTCCTCACTTTGAAAATTACCTCCAAAACCATAAGGATGACCCCCGCGCGCTGCTCCTGGCTGCCAACGCCCTGCTGCAGGCCGGCCGTGCTGCCCGGGCGGAAGCTTATCTGCTTCAAATGGAAGAGGGGGCGGTGGCCTTCCAGCCCCAGGCCGACTGGTACCTTGCACTGGCTTTTATCCGGCAGGGAAAAATGCAGCGGGCACGCGAAAAACTGGAAAGTATCCGATCGGATGAGGCTTCGCCTTTTCAGGAGAAGGCCGGGGAAGTTTTGGAAAAGATAAATGGAGCGGGCAGATGATGAGGGCGTCCCAAAAAAATACCTGGAAAAACGGGGGCGCATTCGCCCTTGTCCGTCGATTTCCAGGTATAGTTGGTTCCGTATAGTATTCGGCCTGCTTACAGGAAGCGGGCCGCTTATTTCAGAAAGTCCAGGCTCTTCCTGATGAAAGCCGTCAGGTTGCTTCCCCGGAGCATCCCCTGGTCGAGCAGGGCGAGTTTATAGAGGTATTCCGCCAGTTCTGCTTTTCCTTCTTCGCTTCTCTTCCTCAGAAGCTTACCGGCGATCAGCGGGTGGTTGCTGTTGACTACTACATTGAAGGAATCCGGGAATTCGCCGAACTGATTACCCTGCAGGGCCTGCATCTCTTTCATGCGGCGCAGGAACTCAGGCCGGGTAATGGTCACCGGCTGGCTTTCCGGCGAGAGGGCCTTCAGCACAACGGCGCCTCCTTCTTCGGTTACGGCCTTTTCAAAGACCTCCTTCACCTCGTTCTGCTGCTTCTCGTTCAGCACGGACTCCTTTTTCTCGTCTTTCTGAACCAGGTTATCCACAGTATCAGAATCCACGCGGACAAAAGTGATATCCTGCATCTTGTACTCCAACTGCTGCATGAAGTGGTTGTCGATCACATTGTCCATCACCAGAACATCGTACCCTTCTGCTTTTGCCGCCTGAATGAAGCTGTCATGGCTGTCGGGGCTGTTGGTGTATAATAATACGATTTTGTTGTATTTATCCGTCTGATGGCCCTTTATCTTTTCCTTATAGGCCTCAACGGTAAAGTATTCGCCATCGACATTCCGGACGAGGGTATAGGGCAGCGCCCGTTCGTAGAACTTCTCGTCAGAGATGAGCCCATATTTTACAAATACTCCTACATCGTTCCATTTGGCCTCAAACCCTTCTTTATCATTCTTGTACAGTTCTCCCAGTTTATCCGCCACTTTCTTGGTAATGTAGCCGGTGATCTTGCGGACATTGGTGTCGGCCTGCAGATAGCTTCGGGAGACGTTCAGCGGGATATCAGGAGAGTCGATCACCCCGTGGAGCAGGGTAAGGAACTCCGGGACGATGTCTTTCACATCGTCGGTGACATACACCTGGTTGCTGTAGAGCTGGATCTTGTTCTTCTGCATTTCGAAGTTGTTCCCCAGTTTCGGGAAATACAGGATTCCCGTCAGGTGAAAGGGATAGTCGATGTTGAGATGGATCCAGAACAATGGGGGCGAACTGAAGGGGTAGAGTTCCTGGTAAAAGGATAAATAATCTTCATCCTTGAGGTCGGTAGGCTGCTTGGACCAGGCAGGTTTGGTGTTGTTGATGATGTTATCTACTTCGACTTCTTTTTCTTTGGCCTCTTCCCCTTCTCCTTCGGTGACTTTCTCCGTTTTGGAGCCGAACTTGATGGGCACGGGAAGGAATTTGCAGTATTTACTCAGTAGTTGTTCGATGCGGGAAGACTGCAGAAACTCTTCATTCTCCTGGTTGATATACAGGATCACATCCGTACCCCGCTCTTTCTTGTCGTTCTCGGCAAGCGTGTATTCCGGGTCACCTTCGCAGGCCCAGGTAACTCCTGTTGCCTCTTTCTGGTAGGAGCGGGTGACAACCTCAACCTTATCGGCAACCATAAAGGAAGAGTAGAAGCCCAGGCCGAAGTTCCCGATTATCGAGGACTCTTCTTTGTATTTCTCCAGGAATTCCTGGGCGCTGGAGAACGCGACCTGGTTGAGGTATTTCTTGATCTCCTCCTCCGTCATTCCGATACCTTTGTCCCGGATGATAAGCTTCTTATCCTTCTCATCGATGAGAACCTCAATAGTGGTGTCGCCAATATCGCCTTTGACTTCCCCCCTGGCCGCCAGGGCCTTGAGTTTTGTAGTGGCGTCAACGGCGTTGGAGATCAGCTCCCGAAGAAAGATCTCATGGTCGGAATACAGGAATTTCTTAATGATCGGAAATATGTTTTCCGTTTGTACGGATATGTTACCTTTTTGCATAACCCGAAGATTTTATTAGACATTATGGCGTCATTACCCTACTTCAAACTATATGCCACCAAAGTAAAACTGCCAAATTGGCATTGATTTCCCGTCTCAAAGGCCGGATTCGCCGAAAGCACCAGTTTTTTCAGTGCTATGTTGAATATTTTTAAAGAAATATTTATTTTGCGGTCTGAAACGAAACAAGCTATCAATTGTTCCGTTCATCTTCATAGAGCTTACAAAGAGGTTTAGATCACATCTAATTTGGTTCCTATCTACATACCAAATCTCTTGAAAAGAGATGGATATGCTTTTGGGTAATCCTGAGCGTCGTATGCTTGCTTCAAAAGCAGAGGCATCAGCCTGTGTTGTGTTGAAGTGAGTTTTCCCCTTCCGACAGCCCCCCTTAACCGGCCCCATAGGGCCTTACCCAGGTGAGTGTATTTTCAAGGATATGGAGCGTTAAGCTCCAGAGGTCTATTGTTGTGAGCAACGATGCTGACACTGGGGGGTAGTCGGCGCGTTGCTCGCGCAATAGTCCATAAAGGATCAGGAGCCCTTCGGGGCTCTGAAGGAGTGAGCGGGCTGGTTCGTTCTGGGGGGTAAGAACCGGCCCAATCTCACTTACTAGGGTAGAAGGTAACTTCTACCCTTTTTTTTTGCCTGAAAAAAATCTACTGCTGATCCTGGCCGGCAAAGGATGGTGTGTGTATAACAAATTGCACTTTTTGTTTGGGCCGTGGATTGGTAAGCCCGTAGCAAAGCGAAGGGATTGCTAAGCCTTTCAGAGCCTGGCTGTGCAATCTGTTATACACACAGGATGGCCGATTCCCGCCTTTTTCGTACTTTGACCATCTGATTGAAATCACCAATTAACCTTCAAAGCGGTTTATTTTGTTAATATATGACAGCAAACAGTTGCCGCGAATAAAAAAAACAGCATTTTGGATAGGCCAAGCCTGATCGATGCACTTTCTGTGCAATGGGACCTCTGGATTGGACAATACCGGGCTTTTTTCCCAACCAACAGGGAAGATATTGAGGATAGCCTGCAACTAGCCAGAGAAGCCGGAACCGTTGACGGGCTTTGGGTAGAAGGAAGCGGAAAACAGCTGGGCACGCGGCTTGCTGCCTGTCAGGACACCAGCAACGGCAAAGTCATTGCCAGCCTTCATCTGGCCGGCGCCGCCCAGGTTAAGGCCATTGAGGGAAAAGATGAACAATACCAACTCGGCCTTTTCGATGAGGAACGGCTGGCAGAGCTGGCTATTTTCTCGCAGTTGGCCATCCACCCTGAGCATCAGAAATCTCAGGCCGCCATGGTGTTGCTCACCCATTGTTTCATTGAGGTGCTGAAGGCCGGCGGCCAGGCAGTGCTCATGTCCTGCGACCCGGGCCACTATTCCATATATAAGCGGCTGGGGATGAGGCCGGTTGGTGCTTTGAGCAAAACGCCGGAGGGCCTTTTCCGCATTCCTATGATATTCCTGCCTGACCAGGAATACCTCTCTATTATCCATTCCCCCGTGTTACCACTGATGAGAGGGGTTGACTTCGAGGCCTATCGCCCACTTTGCCAGTGGTATTATCAACTGGTCAGGGATAACGGCGCCCTGCAGGTAGGCTCCTCCTATTACCCGAATGAGGAAGATTTTGAAAGCCATCATTCCATTACGGAAGGGTTGAGCGAAAAAGGACGCGAGGCGTTCCTGAAAAATGCCATTGTGATCAACTGCCGGGAAGATGAAGTCCTGATCACGGAGAACGATGGTGGGAAGGCTTTCGGGTTTGTGCGCAAAGGCATCGTCCGGGTGGTAATCGGCAACAAAACGGTCGTCCTTCTCGGCGAAGGAGACATTTTTGGGGAGATCGCCTTCATTTTAAATACCAAACGCACGGCTCAGGTAGTGGCTGCAAGCCCCGATACCGAAGTTGTTCTGTTCAGCGAATCCGCCATCAATACCCTCAAAGAGGAGGCAGACCGGGCCATTATCTGGCGAAACCTTGCCCGAGTTCTGGCCCAGAGGGTCGTTGTTACCAACAAGCTCCTTGCCGAATAATACTCCAATGTCTGAAACGCTCGAAGCTAACCCCAAAAGAGCCCTCTGTTAAAACAAAAAACATTCTGTATCTTACCATCCATTTACCTTCACCCTCTGCAACTAAAACCTGCTAACTATGATAAACATCGTCGCCTTACTCGTCTCTGCTCTTGTCCCTTTGGTCATTGGAGCAATCTGGTACAACCCTAAAGTATTCGGAACTGCCTGGATGAAAGTGGCGGAAATGACCGAAGAAAAGATGCAGAGCGCTAATATGCTGGCGATCTTCGGCGTGACTTACGTGCTGAGTTTTTTCCTTGCCGCCGGCCTCAATTCCGTCGTCATTCACCAGGGGCACGTCTATTCCATCTTATTGGGCGAGCCGGGCTTTGGCGACCCGAATTCTGAAATTGGCATGTATTTTGCCGATTTTATGGAAAAATTCGGAGACAATTACCGCACCTTTCGGCATGGCATAATTCACGGTGTGATCGCCGGCATAACGCTTGCTCTTCCCGTCCTGGGTATCAATGCCCTGTTTGAGAGAAAGGGATTCAAATACATAGCCATAAATACCGGTTACTGGATCGTGACTTTTGCCCTGATGGGAGGTATTATCTGCGCCTGGAAATAAGGGATTACAGCGAATTCCCTTTCAGCCATTCCAGAAAATTGGACAGCCGGCGCCGGGAGACCGGCACTTTTTCTCCGTCTTCCAGGAGGACGAAATTGCTGCCGTCTTCCCGCAATATCTCCTTTATGTAATCGCGATTGACGATATGTGACTTGTGGCAACGGAAAAAGCGGTTGGGGGGGAGAACCTCCTGGTTGGCGCTGATGGTTTTGGCTACCAGAATGCGTTCTCCCTTATTGTTGAAGAAAAAGGTCATGCTGTCATTGGCGTCCAGGCGTACAATGTCTTCCAGTTTCCAGAATGCCCACCCTTTTGTGGTCGGCAGCCGCAGCTTTTTGTCTTCCTGCGGCTTGATGGATTCCATCAGGCTGGAAAGCCGGTTGTTCCATTCGGTATCCCGGTAGCTGAGCTTTTCGACCGCTTTCACCAGTTCTTCCGGGTTGATGGGTTTGAGCAGGTAGTCTATGGCATTGCACCGGAAGGCTTCGGTTGCGTAATTGTTGTATCCGGAGGTGAAGATAATGCTGAATTCGGGGGAAGGAAAGAACTTGATGAGGTCGAATCCCATTCCATCCTCCATCTGGATATCGAGGAAGACGGCATCCGGCCGTTTTTGCCGTATGAGAGAGACGCCGCTGGCAACACCGTCTGCTTCGCCGACCACCTCTACGTCCGGACAAAGCTGAGACAGCAGGTTTTTCAATACTTTTCGGGAACTGGTTTGGTCATCGATGATCGCAACGGAATACATGCCTGTCAATTTTTGGGATACCTCATTACTTAGTGCGTGTTTATTAAACTTCCTGACGCTGGGAAAAGTACGAAAAAGCAACGATTTTTAACACTTTTAAGATTGCCTTTACTCCTTGAACAGCTTTTCTACCTGTACCGGCCGGCCCTCCTTCAGCAGGCTCAGCAGGTAGAGCCCTGACGGCAATGCTGAAAGATCGAGCTGCTGAACCCCTCCTTCCCGGTTATTTATTTCCATAAGGGGTTGCCCCAGGGCGTTGGCCACCTGGAAACGGGTGGGGCCGTAAGATTTCACCTGTACAGTGACCGATTGCCTAAACGGATTGGGAAAAACCGTGAAGAGCCTGGGCCTCAGGGCCTTTTCCTCTACATCCGAGACGGGTTGGTTGGACGCTCCGGGCGTGGGATAAACTACCTGGAAGTTTCCCGTACCATTGGGCAGCCGGCCAATGGCCTGGTCCGTTATCTGCTCTCCGAATTCTATGCCGTCGATCAGGGCAAAATTGTTGTTTTCGTCATCGAAGATACCAATGTATTCGCCGTCGGCATCCAGTTTGTAACTGGTGTGCAACGGGCCCTGGCTTTCATCATCGTCACACCAGATAAGAAGAAACTCACCGGCTTGTATCCATCTGTCCGGAAACTGCCATTTCGTGGGGTTGTCCGGATTATCAGACAGGAAGCGGCCGCCCAGGTAAACGGCTTCCTGGCCGTAATTATAGATTTCCACCCAGTCTTCGTACTCTCCGGCCTCGTCGGGTATGGTCGCGTCATTGCTGGCCATGAATTCGTTGATGGCCAGTGGAGCCGAAGAGCTTCCCACGACAAGCTGATACGTTCCGCAAACCGGCAGGCGGCTCACGTGCCCGCTATTGTCCGTTGCCCGCAGGTAATAATGGATCACTGCCGATTCATTCAGGGCAGGAATGGTTACTCCATACCGGCCGTCGCCGGCCGTTCCGTCCTGATGGCCACCGTCATCGAAGAGGGGTTCGCAGAAGGTGTCGCCCTGCCCGTCGAGCTGATAGCAGATCTCTGCAGTTTCCACTTGTTGGTCATCTTCTGCCTGCACCGTAAAGATGAGTTCCTGCAAGGCATTAGGCCGGTTGTGCTCCAGCCCGGTTAAAACAGGAGCGATATCGGCCAGCTCCAGTTGCTCAAGAGTAGCATTGCGGCGGGCGGTGACGAAGTGCTCCAGCCCGGATTTTGTATGAAAATAAGGGGTTTCGCTCCCGTAAGCATTGTTAAAATCAAGATAGGAAAAACCATAATCCAATGGATAGTAAGGGTCGGTTTGTACGTATGGCGCTATCCTGTCTTTTATTTCCTCAAAATAGGGAAAGAGAGCGGCTTCAGTATAGATCTCCTCCGCAAAGCGGCTCATGTAGTAGGAGTACCGGTTTCGGTATTCAGGTATTTCCATCAGCCTTTCATAGATCGGGCGGGGTTCATCGGGGTGTGACCAGTTGTACATATCCCGGGTGGCCCAGTCAATATTGAACCAGTCGATACCGAAGGTATTGTCCAGGTCGTAGGGGATATACTCAAAGCGGCCGGTGGACTGGTTGTGATAGAGATAAAAATTATTCTTGTTGTAAATGGGCCCGTCCCAGTTGCCGGAGAGAACGTCAAAGGCAATGGACCTCAGGTAGCTGTCCACATTGAATACCTGCTCCAGCTCGCAGGGCAGGTCCTGCAGGGGCGTGTTGTTCAGTACCTCGATAAAGTGGGCCAGATCCGAATAATCATCTTCCTCCTCGTTGATGTGCAGTTCGTAAGCGCGCCTGTCTCCGCTGGTGAACTTGTAGGCGTCGGGGTCATCCCCCAGATAAGCCAGGTCGGCAGGCCAGAGGCATTTGTAGAGGTTGCCGTCCTTATTGCCGAAGCGGAGGCCGGCGAATTCTTCATCGATGTGTTCTACGTTGGCGTACAGTCCGTAGTTTTCTCCGTTGACGTACAGGCGTACATGGTTGGCGCGGGGTGCAGGCACCCCCATATCCCGGAGCATATCCCAGCATATTTTGGAGCGCGCCACACTGGGGTCGTTGTGTTCTCCATTGATGTTGAGCTTTTCTACGCCCTGCCACTTCCGCCCGGATTCGTAGGTGTTGAAAGACACTTTAAATGACTTCTTGGCGGCGTAACGGGAGGTATTGCCCCGCAGGCGGAAACCAATATTTTCAACTGTATCACGGATGAATCCGTTGTCAAAAACAAAGGTGGCATGCCAGTGGTAATCGCTGTCCTCGTTTCCCGGCGCCAGCATAACGGACAGGCTGTCCGTTGGAAGCAAGATGTCGATGCGGGGCGTCACGTCGTCCCGATAGACCTCATCGGGGCCGGGGAAGGGCGTTTGGGCGGAAGCGGTAACGAATAAAAACGGAAAGGGCAGCAATGCCAGCAACCGGTGGAAGATGGGCAGAACGAGCCAGTTAAGGAGGGGCCTCATAAGCGTTTTTTCATTTTGTTGCAACCTTTAAATTTACCTCATATTGCCTGGCCAGGCAAGGCTTTGGTGTCATTAAGCCCCAATTTTCCATTGGCGTTTAATTTCTACATTCCCGGAGAGGGAAATGGAGTGGCTAAAAACCGGCCACTTGAAAGTAGCCAGTCCGAAAAGTAGGCTTATATTAGCTTTGAATACATCCCGGAGTGATATGAATGAAGAGACAGGAGTTGTCAGCCGGATGCACCGGCAGGTAAAACAATGGGAAGCAGCCGGCGACCACCGCGCCATTTTTCTCAGCTGTTACGCCATGATGACGGAGAACATGCTGAAGGCCATCGAATCTGGCCGTTTCCGGGATGGCCCGTGGGTAAGCGCACTCCTCCACCGCTTCGCCGATTATTATTTTGACGCGCTGGAGTGTTACGATTGCGGTGATAAAGTGCCCGAAGCCTGGCGGCAGGTTTACGAGGCAACCCTTCACCAGAAACTTCACGTCCTTCAGCACCTGTTGCTGGGCGTCAATGCGCACATCAACTACGACCTGGTGCTCACGCTTTACGAAATGCTCCGGGCAGAATGGCCATCACTTTCTACGGAAGGCCGCCAAAGGCGCCGGGCCGACCACCTCATGGTCAATCAGGTCATTGCCGAGACGATCGACCAGGTACAGGATGAGGTAGTGGAGCGATATGACCCCTTTATGGATATCATCGACCGCCTGCTGGGGCGTATGGATGAACGTTTTCTTTCGGCCCTGGTCAGCAACTGGCGGGGTGAAGTATGGGAGAATGTGTTAGGCATGCTCGCCTGCCGGAGCGCGGAGGAAAGAGAGGAGCTGCGCCGAAAGGTAGAGGCTGGCGTTCTGCACAAAGCCAGCTGGATAAACCCAAGACTATGAAAGCAGCCATATACGAACAATTTCAGGGGGCAATTGAAGCCAGGCAGGTGGCGGACCCGGAGCCCGGGCCGGGCGATGTCATTGTCCGGGTGAAGGCCACGGGGCTTTGCCGCAGCGACTGGCATGGCTGGATGGGCCATGATGACGACATCAGCCTTCCGCATGTTCCGGGGCACGAGCTGGCGGGAGTGATCGAGGCAGTAGGCCGGGGAGTGCAGAGTTGGGGCCGGGGAGATCGAGTGACTGTCCCCTTTTGCCTGGGCTGTGGCCGTTGCCTGCAGTGCCGGTCCGGCAACCAGCAGGTATGTGGCCATTATTACCAGCCGGGCTTTACCGGCTGGGGCTCTTTTGCCGAATTTGTCCGCATACCGTACGCGGATCAGAACCTTGTTCGGTTGCCGGAGGAAATGGAATTCACCACAGCGGCGGTTTTGGGATGCCGGTTCATTACCTCCTACCGGGGTATCGTTGCTCAGGGCCGGCTGCGTGGAGGGGAGTGGGTGGCCGTTCATGGCTGCGGAGGCGTTGGCCTGTCGGCCATCATGATCGCTACGGCACTGGGAGGCAACGTGATTGCGGTGGATATTGACGAAGAAAAGCTGACTCTTGCCCGGCAGATGGGAGCAGTGGCAGGGATAAATGCCCGCCAAACGGATGATGTGCCGGCAGCTGTCCGGGATATTACACAGGGTGGCGTTCACCTTTCAGTGGATGCATTGGGCAGCCGGGAAACCTGCCGAAATTCCATCCTCAGCCTGTGCATACGGGGGCGGCACATACAGATCGGGCTGATGGCCGGCCCGGAAGCCAACCCGGAGATCCCCATGCACGCAGTGATCGCCCGGGAGCTGGAAATACTGGGGAGCCATGGCATGCAGGCCCATCAGTATCCGGAGATGATGCGGATGATCCAATCCGAAAAGCTTTACCCGGAACGGATGATCGGCAAGCAGGTGGGGCTGGAAGAAGCGGCACGGGAACTGATGGCAATGAATACCTTTCAGGGAAAAGGAGTGACGGTGGCCGTGTTTTGACTTTTCCGGATACAGGGAAGGCTCGTCATCACGTCTCAGTGATTGCCTGGAGGTTCCGCAAGCAATCATTCAGAGCCCGAATGGGCTCCATCCAAACAAGCACTCAGTCATTAGTTGCGCTTGCTTCCTGCTCCATTCGCTTTTCGGCGACTTCTTCAGCGAGCCGCTTCAGCTGCTTTTTCTGATAAAAGGACTTCACGTATTTTATCGCATCTTTTCTCTCCTGAGCCCCTAGCCTTTTGGCGTTTTTAATCATGGACTCTATCTGCTCGCGTTGAGATTCAAACTTTTTCATAGTTTCGGAAAGCAATTCCTCCTCCACCGGAAAGCCCAGGAAGATCCGTTGCTTAATATTTGAAATGCCGAGCTGGGAACGGGGTACGGCGTAGGGCGCATTGACAAAACCGGAGAAATCAAAATCATAAGGTACGGGAATTATCTTTCCCCCATCATAAGGCCGGATCAGCTTGATATTGCGCAACAGGGGAATGCTCCAGTCTTCATTGCCGATCATATATTGAAAGACGGACATGGTATTTTCATAAGCCAGCACCACACTGTCTGCCTGGAAATTCCAGCACTCGCATTCCAAGCCTCCGATGCGGTGGGCCATTTCGTCTGTATCTTCAATAAGGATGCCAAATTGTTCAATATCCTTGTAGGCGCCTTTGCTGTCCTTGTAAGTGATCTGAGCCAGCTGAACCCTGTAACTATTGGAGCTGAGCAGGTTGTAGATTTTATAGGCCAGGTACTCCTTGAGGAGGTATCCCTGGGCCTCTCCTCCTTTCTTGCAATGGGTGACCAGTTTTATCTTATCGTATTCGCTTTCCATGCCCCGTTCCGCCAGAAGAGATTTTGAAAAGTTCAACATGATTGGAGGGAAATCGCAGATCTTTCTCCTGTAATTTCCCCGGGGGATTACGTTGACCTCCATCCGGACTTCTTTTCCTTCCCGGGACCGGTAGGACAATTCCGCCGGTTGGTAATCTTTCCGCAACCGGTTATTGACCAGTTCATCCAGGTCGGTTTGAAGGGTAAGCTGGATCGCCTCACCCTCCCGGGCCAGGTGGGAAAAAATACTCTCCCGCGCTTGTCCTTCCGGTTGAGCAAAGAGCAATCCCGTAGGGCCGGAAACGAAAAGGATGGCCAGGAGAATGATTGTTGCAGGAGGAGAATGCCCGGCGCCGAATGGCTGGAACAGGCCATTTGTAACTGTCTTTTTCATACTAACTGGGTTTTCTGAATTTGCCTGAAGAGTGCTGGAGTTAGGCAATATAAAAATAAAAAATACGGTGATATCCTGCCGGGTATGGTGAAATTCCGCCCTTGTGTTGCTTTCCAAATCAATCAGCCGTGACAAAATTACGGGTGACTTTTTTTTCGTTTTCCAGAAGTTCAAAGAACCTTTCCAGGTATTTTTTGAGGGTATCTATTTCTTTTTCATCCAAATGCCCGAAGGTTTCACATTGCCTGAAGACCTCTTCTTTTTTGGAAAGGAAAAAAGCAGCGGTGGCCAGGGCTTCTTCTTTCGTCACCCTTGAGCCTAAAAAGTAGCGCTGATGAACATTGTTTATGGGCAGAGTGGGAGAAGGGACCGCATAATAAGTATCCGTGAAGCCGGCGTAGTCGAAATCATAAGGCACGGCAATTATTTTAGTATATCCGGGCACGGCAACAATTTCCAGGTTATGGCTGTTGGAAACAGACCAATCCGTATTGGCGATCATGTACTGGAAAAAGCACATTTTCAGATAGGGCTCGCGTTCCAGGATGATGGGCCTTATATTGCTTCGTTTCAGGATCTTACCATTCAGGCGGGCGGCGAACTCCTCTTCATCTTCCACCAGAAAAGCGGTGAATGACTGCTCTTGTTTGTCTCCGTCCCAACCTTCCAGCCGGACTGGCCTGGTTTTAAAATGGACAGGATGAATGGTTTCATAAAGCCGGTAGGCCAGCACCTCTCTTAAAAGGCACTCTTCATAATTCCTGCCATTTTTACAGGGCAGCACCAGTTTCAGGTCGTTGAGCTGGTTAAAGCCCAGTTCTTTCAGCTGCTTCTTTTTGGCTTTGATCTTCAGGGGCGGAAAAAAGCAGACCTCCTTCCGAATGTTTCCTCTGGCCCGTATCCTGACATCCAGTCGGGCCATACTTCCGTCTTCCTGCCGGAACTTTAAAACACCAGGCTGGTATTCTTCGTCCATTTTTTTACGGATCAGTTGCCCCCAATCCGTATCCAGTTGTAAAAGCGGCAAAGAGTCTTCCCGTTGATAGATATATTCGAAAAAAGAGAGCGGACGGCCCTCTTCCGCCTCCGGCCCGGCATCCTGCGCAGGCAGGGCAATACCCCACAGGATACCCGAGAGGGCGAGTAAAAAGAGGTGGAAATTTCTCATAGTTTCTGAGTTTACAGGTGCTAATCTACGTTTTGTGCCTTTACAAACATTCTGCGCATTAATTCGTCATTCTCTAAGGTATCAAAAAAATCAGATAAGAAATCCTGAATGGAGTTCGCCGAACGTTCTTTCAGCAGGCCGGAGAAACTGCATTCCTTCAGGATCTGCTCCTTTTGGGCCAGAAAGAATGCTGTACATTCCTGCGCCTCTTCTTCCGTAACATCTTTACACATGAAGTATCGTTCAGAAACGTTCTCAATTGGGATCGTGGAGCCGGGAATGGCATAAGAAGTATTCACCAAACCTGCATAGTCAAAATCATAAGGTACCGGCACCACTCTTTGAAATCCGGGCAGTTGGAGGAACCGAAGGTTGTGGCGGCTGGCAACGGACCAGTCTGTGTTTGCGATCATATACTGGAAGAAACACAGCCTGACATAAAGGCTTCTTTCCAAAGCATCAGGGCGGATCTTCCCTTTTGACAATAACCTGCCTTCGAGGCGGGCAGCCATCTCTTCTTCTTCCTCGACCAGAAAAGCCCAAAAAGTATGCTTCTCCCGGCCATCCTGCCAGCATTGGAGCTCTATCAACCGGGTCCTGAAATGAATGGGATGAACTTTTTCGTAAAGCTTGTAGGCCAAAGCTTCTCTCAGCAGGCAGTCTTCATTGTTTTTACCCCCCTGACAAGGCAGTACCAGCTTCAGCTTAAATTCGGAATTGAAATCCGGTTTTTCCGGATTCTGCTTCAATATCTTAGCTTTAATGGGAGGAAAAAGGCATACCTTCTTTCGGGTATTTCCCCTTGCTCTAAGCTCGATGTTCAGTGAGGTTGCCTGGCCATTTCCCTGGAAGTAGCTTAGTACTCCCGGCTGGTACTCTTCCTTTTGCTTGGCCCGGATCAACCGGCCCCAGTCCGTATCGATCCTAAGTACGGGCAAAGTATCCTGATGGCGATAAAAAAAGTCAAAAAGGGAATTTGAAACTGTAATTCCCGGGGATTTAGCCTCGTCGATCTGGGCATGAACCAGAAGGCTTCCCTGCACAAGAAGCAGAGCAATTGTAAGCAGGCGCCTGAGCAATAACGATTTAACGGTGCAGCTCTCTGACAATGGATCCTGTACTCCCGGCAAAAACCTCCCGGCGCTCCGAATTCGAAGCAGAACAGGAAATGCTAAAATATTCCAGGCACATGCAAGGGCCCTGTTTATCCCTTTGTAAATCATGGCGATTCAGTTCTTTTTTACCCTACTGGGGCGGGTGACAAAAGACTGCAACACTACTTCCTTGTCCTCAAGCATGTTAAAGAACTCAGAGAGGAATTCCACTAAAGAATCCCGGGTTTTTTCCTCCAGAAGATCGAAATCCCGGCAGGCCTGTATTATCTGCTTCTTTCTGGACAGGAAGTATTCCGCACATTCGAGGGCTTCTTCCTCGGTAACGTATTTACCTAAAAAAAAGCGCTGTGTGACTTCTTCGATGGGAATAGAAGACCGGGGGATCGCATAGTCGGTTTCCACCAATCCGGCATAGTCAAAATCATAGGGTATGGGCACCAGCTTTTCATGCCCCGGGAGTTGCAGTATTTCCATGTTGTGGCTGTTGGGCGCCGACCAGTCTGTATTCGCGATCATATACTGAAAGAAACACATTTTCACATAAGCGTCGCGCTCCAGGTCAATGGTATTGGTCCTGTCCTGTTTGTTCCTTTTGCCTTCCACCCGGCCGGCGAACTCTTTTTCTTCTTCCACAAGAAAAGCATAGAGTGAATATTTTTGCTTGTCCTTTTGCCAGGCCTCCAACTTAACGACCCTGGTCCGGTGATGAACTGGATAGACGGCCTCGTACAATTTATAGGCAAGGGCTTCCTTAAGCAGGCACTCCTCCTCTGCCTTTCCACTCTGGCACGGTAAGACCAGCTTCAGTTTTCCCGAAGGGTTGAAGCCCAGTTCTTGGAGTTGTTTTCTGTTGGCTTTGATCTTGACAGGAGGGAGTTGGCAGACTTCCTTCCTGGTATTGCCTCTCGCTCTGATTGATACATCGAGGTTTGCGGTAGAACCATCGGGGCCGGTAAAACTCAGGACGCCGTCCTGATATTCTTCTTTAAGTTTATCTCTGACCAGCTTCTTCCAGTCTGTTTCCAGTTTCAGGACCGGCAAAGGCCCTTGCTGCTGATAGAAAAACTCAAATATGCTTGAGGCGGTGCTCGTTTCCAGCTCCGAATTCTGGGCGGGCAAAATGGGAATAGATGGCAGGCTGAACAGCAATGCCAGAAACAATAGCCAACTTTTCATAATTCCAGGGTTTAGAAATAATTGCTTACTTGATCCTTATCAATTTCCCATTTAAAGTACCCCTATAAAATTTCTTCTTGTTGATGAGCAGTATTTCTCCGTTTTTTCCGTTTTTTATACTTGAGTCGATGCCAATGATCTTATTGTGAAACAAAGAAACGATCTCATGAAAGGAGGTGTGGCCTACTACGATATGCCTTTCACCCAACCTGCCCAGAATTTCTGAAGCCTGCCATTTGGTGAACCCTTCCTCAAAATAACCTCTGTACCAGACCGGGCCATCCTCCGAATAGAGAAAGGCCAGATAGGGATCGGCAAGGATACTATCCTCCGGCTGGTCGATGATATGCTCCCTGAAAAGGGAATTAATGGCATCAAAATTGAGTCCCAGGCTCAGAAGGGTTTTAGAGAAGCCTGCATGTACAAACGCGGTTTTATTAATGGAGATGGCTACCGGTTTGGAGCGCAGCCATCGGCCCAGGTAAGTATCCGGCCCGAATAGCTTATCATAAGGCATCCCCATTGCGGCCATGGTGTAGCGGTATTTTTTGTTGATGTATCTGAGGTCGCCTTTTAAGGCCATAATCTCATGGTTGCCCAGCAGGTAATGCACCATTCCTCCCGCCTTTTCCGCCTGCTTTTCCAGTTTATAGATAAACCACAAGAGGCTGGTTACTTCATCTCCCCGGTCAAAAATGTCACCCAATACTACCAGATGCCCCTGCCCGAAGGCCCAGTTGCCATCATTATCGATGATTTGATGGGCCGTTAGCAGGCGGATCAGCAGGCCGTATTGGCCGTGGATGTCACTGACCGCCGCCACCCGGCTTACCTTTTTGAAGTTTGCTGTCGGAGCCGGCTGAAACGTATCCTCGAGATCCAGGTAGGCAGGATCGAAAGCATCGAAAGCGCCACTAAATATTTTGGCAGGGCGCCCATCGCGCAGGGTGTCTTCTTCAAGGCCATTTTCGGTTACCCAGCGGGCGATGGCCTGGCCGTTTTCAAAAAAGATATAGGGCCCGTCCTCATAGGGATGAGTAGTGGTGTGGCCGGGGTTTTGGGCTTCCAGAGAAAGTGGAAAGGATATTGCACCTATGCTCAGGCAGGCCGCCAAAAAGAAAATTCTCATATTTATTCCGGTTTTTGCCATCCCGCAAATCTTATGTGCCGGGCTCATTTGATTATCCGGCGGGTACGATCAATGCGCCAAACCACTATTTCCACAAATTAAACATAATTCTATTGCCATTCGTAGTCGGTGGTTTTCTTTTTTATCCATAAAAGCAACCTCATCACATGGGAAGATTGGAGAGAGTGACATATATTTGAACGTGATCCTCCGACAGGTCGATTTTCCATTGTTCAACAAAAATAAACATCGTGGCCTTCAATCTCGAAAAATACCAGATCTACGTCAAGACCATTCACCGGAACACCAGCGTTCCGGAATTATATGAAATTGCTCTGCGAAGCGAGAAAGGGACCGCCATTTCTGATGTCGGCGCCCTTTTGGTTTACTCCGGTGAAAAAACCGGCCGTAGCCCAAAAGATAAACGAATAGTGAAAGAGTCACCTTCCGAAAGCCATATTGACTGGGGAGCGATCAACATACCTCTCGACAAGCACACCTTCATGATCAACCGCGAACGCGCTCTCGATTACCTGAACACTCGTGAACGCGTTTTCGTTGTCGATGCTTTTGCCGGCTGGGACCCCCACTACCGACTGAAATGCAGGGTGATCTGTACCCGGGCCTACCATGCTCTTTTCATGCAGAATATGCTCATCATGCCGACGGAAGAGGAACTGGCCGATTTTGGAGAACCGGACTACGTCATCTTCAACGGCGGAACCTTTCCCGCCAACCGATATACCTCACAGATGACCTCCCGCACCAGTATCGACCTGGACCTGGAACGCAAAGAGATCGTCATTCTCGGAACGGAGTATGCAGGGGAAATGAAAAAAGGCATCTTTTCGGTCATGAATTACCTGATGCCCCTGGAAAATGTCATGCCTATGCACTGCTCCGCCAACGTAGGCAAGGAGGGTGATGTTTCCGTCCTTTTCGGCTTGTCCGGAACCGGCAAAACGACTTTAAGTGCTGACCCAAAACGGAAACTCATCGGCGATGACGAGCATTGCTGGACGGATACCGGCGTGTTCAATATTGAAGGAGGGTGTTACGCCAAGGCAATTGACCTCAGTGCAGAAAAGGAACCTGATATTTTCAATGCCATCCGCTTCGGAACGGTCCTGGAAAATGTGGTTTATAACAAAAAAACGCGGGAGGTGAATTACCACGACACTTCAATCACTCAGAATACCCGGGCGTCTTATCCCATTCATTTCATCGATAACGTTCAGATTCCCTGCGTCGCAGGCCATCCTAGCCACGTCATTTTCCTGACCTGTGATGCCTTCGGGGTTCTTCCCCCTGTAAGCCTACTCACTCCTGAGCAGGCCAGTTATCACTTCATTGCCGGTTACACGGCAAAGGTGGCCGGCACGGAAATGGGGGTTACCGAGCCGGAAGCGACATTCTCCGCCTGCTTCGGAGCTGCTTTCATGATGTGGCACCCCAATAAATATGCTGAACTGCTGGCCGAAAAGATCCGGGACCACAACGCCAAAGCATGGCTGGTCAATACCGGCTGGACCGGCGGGCCGTTCGGCGTGGGTTCCAGGATCAAACTGAAATACACCCGCGCCATCATCGACGCTATCCACAACGGAGATTTTGAAGGGGTGAAAACCATTTCAGAGCCTCACTTCGGGTTGAAAGTTCCCGTGGCTTGTCCCAATGTACCGGATGAAGTGCTCCAACCCAGAGATACCTGGGAAGACCACACCGCTTATGACCAGACAATGGCCAAACTCGTGCACCTGTTCCAGGAAAACTTCAAACAGTTTGAGGAAGGCGTCCATCCGGATATTGTCGCCGCCGGGCCGAAATAGGGGCGGTTCCTGTAGATAGTAGTTCGAGGCTGTCTCACAAGTAAGGATCTGAAACGGGGTGCAAAATAATGTCCCGCTGCCCGTCCCAGCCCCTCTAACTCCCCGAAGGGGAGAACCGGACGGGCAGCTAATGCAGAATATTATTTTGAGGCAAAATTTTGATTTACTCTTTTGAGACAGCCTTGACTCATGCGAAGCAGGGACTAAACGAAGCATATTTTTGAAGTCCCGTAGGGACGAAATATCGGTAGATAATGCCACGGGGAAGCATTGCCCGTGCCGTAGGCCTCCGCCCGTCGAAGTGGGCTTCTGCCTACGAAGAAGGGTACGGAACATACCCATGAGGGAATTATTAATATGCCGTACCTAGCGCCTCGTCCGCCGCCAAAGGCTATGGCCGACGGAGGCCGCTGAGCAGCTTCCACCGGCGGCTGAAGCCTCTGGCGGAGGCCTCAGCGCTCGCGGGCGGCACGGAAAGGCCCAATTGGGATCTCCCCTACCGACATTTTGTGCCTAATGGTACAAGCCTTAATGGGTGCTCCGCCTGAGGCCTCCGATATCATATTGGCGAATGGATTTAGCCCCTGATTCGCATGACTCCTGTTCTTCCGGCATCAGCGGGTGGTTTACGGAGCGGCTGTTTTAATAAAATGGCCCGCCAGCGACAGCTTATCCAGACGGATCTTCAACAGATAGTTGCCGGCCGGCAGCTCTTTCACATTGACCCGAATACTCGCCGCCGGGCCAATATCCAGGGCTTGCACTTTCTGCCCCAGCATATCAAAAACGTCAATCCGGCCGCCGGAGGAAAGTGCACCTTCCGTTTTCGGTTCGAGGCAGATAAAATCCGTGGCGGGGTTGGGATAGACAATGAAATAGCCCTGAACCGGCTCGCTGCGCAATCCGGCAACAACATCCAATACTTGTTCTATGGTGTCGCTGCCGGCCACATCTTCCACGATCAGGCGCACCGTATAATTTCCTGAAGCAGAATAGGTATGTTGGGGGTTTTCCTCCTCACTTGTAGCTCCATCCCCGAAATCCCACAGCCATTTAGCCTCCCGGCAGTCCGGCGCAGTAACAATGGATTCATTAAAGAATTCAACCGTCCCGGTGCCTAACACAATACCATAACTGAAGCTGGCAATGGGCTCCGTAACACATCCTTTGGGCTGGGTGATGTTTTTGTAGAAATATTCATCGGACAGCAGGTCCAGGTCGCCATCGCCATCCAGGTCGCCCAGAGTGGCAACGACCAGGGTGTCGCCGGTGAAAACCGGAGGCAGGAAACCGGGGGTTTCCGGTGTGCCGGCATTTTCGTGATAATATACCAGCCAATCATTGTGTCCGGTGCTAAGAAGAAGGTGGGAGTTGAGTACGTCCAGGTCGCCGTCACAATCCCAATCGGTTAAAAGAGACCATTCAGAGCCGTTGGGGGGCGGGACCTCCAGTCCAAAGGGGTTTTCAACCGGAACTGTGTATTGGGGTTGCTCAGGCGTCCCTGTATTTTCGAGGTACAAAAATACACCGGGGCGGATGCCATTGATGAGGCCGTCGTAATCGCCGTCATTATCCAGGTCTCCAAAGACGATCATGCTGAATAAGACTCCGTTAATGGGATAACTAAGGGTGGGAGTATTGCTGAACGCCGGCGCGGTGGCGCTGCCCGTATTCTCGAAGTAAGAAATGGTGCTGGCATAGCAGTGGTTGCTGGAATAAAGATCCAGGTCGCCATCGGCATCAATGTCAACAAACTGGGCCACTGCAATATCGCCGGGCAGCCCGAAAGGAGGCCCCTGCTGCTTTACAAACTCAGGGCATTCATCGGAACCCTGGTTTTCATAATAATCAAAAGCGGTAACCTCCCAACAGGAGGTGGCCGAATTTAGCTCCCGGCTGCTGTAGAACAGATCCAGGTCGCCATCTCCGTCGATGTCAGCCAGGGCAGGGAAAGCCAGGTTAGCTTCCGTTGGAGTGATGTCCATACCGAATTCATCAGCCACCTCAACCGGGGCGGCAAAAAAGCCCTCTTCCTGGGCAGAAAGCGACAGGCATAAGATACTCAGAATGCACAAAAGGGCAACTTTTGGTGGCTTCCCTCTGCCCGGTGAGAATAAAGATTTTGTCTTCATGGTTTGCAATTTTGGTTAGACGAATTGTAATACGGGCGATTTGCAGGAAGGAAGGCAAACTGGGCATCAGAAGGATGTAAGTACCTGGACAAAAATACGGAGGCTAAAAGCATGGGGTAAGCCGCCGGTATTCAGTCCCCGTCTTCGCTTTGGCTTAGCCGGGTAAAATTCGCTAATTCATTAATTCAGTCCATCTACTTATTTGGTTTGGGGCTGTACAGGGAAAAACGGATCCTGTTTGTTCAAATTTGGTTCTGAAGTATTGGATTATTTCAGAGGCATTATCCTTCCCATGCCCAGTTGTTCTAAAACGGCCAGTTTATCGGTGATCATCCAGTGGTTTACGATCTTTTCCTTTTCGATGTAGTATCCCATCGCAAACGGTATCTCAATATTCTCTGAAACGCTCAGTTCCTTTTCCGGTACGCCGGAAAAGCGCGCCTTTATAATGACACGCTGTTCTTCCGCTGTTATTTCGTCCACCAATATTCTGAACCGGGGGATGATGTTTTCCATAAAGCCGAAATGTTCCAGCAACTGAGGGTCGGTAATGTACCTGGACAGGACCTCACTTTTTTTCTCCGCACTGTTAAGTGCCTGGAAGAAACCAAGCAGGAACCGGCGGTTTTTCTCGGCTCTTTCCATAATCCTGGTTTTCCAGGGAATTTATTAAGAATTTAAGGAGGAGCGGTAGCCAGTATGTTCCAAAAGGTGGTCTGTAGGTTGCATGGAAGGAATGGTGATATTAATAGCCGGAGCTTTTTCAGAACGGAGCATCCTCCGGCTTGCGAAGCAGGCCGAGTTGTTCCAGCAATTCCATCTGGTCGGCGATCATCCAGTGGTCAACGATCTTTCCGTTCTCAATTTTATAGCAGAGGGCAAATGGAGTTTTCACCTCGCTCAGCGTAGGCGGGAGCCCTTCTTTCAGGGGAGTGGTTTGCTTTCCTTTGAGGCGGGCCCGGACAAAGACGCGGTCGCCTTCGGCAATCATCTCGTCCGGTATCAGTTCGTATCTGGGGAAAACCTTTTCGAAGAAAAGGATGTGGTCCCTGAGTTTCGGGTCCGTTACGAAGCGGCTGACTTTTTCCAGTGTTTTTTTATGCCCCGAAAGTACGCGGTAGTACTCCAGCATAAAACGCTTGTTTTCCTGTGCTTTGTTCATGACTCCCGGATTTGGTTTGAAAAGGAGTCAATTGAGGTGTGCAGTGCCCGGCCGGCCTTTTCAATTTACGCCTTTTTCAGAGCTTTTCCTAAGGTAGGACGGATTGAACCCGAATTGTTTTTTAAAAACCCGGGAAAAGTGGCTCTTATCGACAAATCCAGCCTGAAAGGCAACTTCTCCTATTGTCATTTCCGTTGTCTCCAGCAATTCTTTGGCCTTCTGTAACCGGGTGAACCGGATGTACTGAGACGGAGAAAGCCGGATCAGCTCTTTGAGCTTCCGGTAGAGCTGGGAACGGCTCAGGGCCAGAGCTTTGCTGAGGGCGTCAATGTCAAAGCCTTCGCGGCTGAGGTTGGCTGAAATGATGGCATTCACCTTTTGCAGGAATACGCCGTCTTTTTGGTTGCGGGCGGCGGCGGCGCGCTCCATGTTTTGAATGCTGGCGGAGTAGGCCTGCAGGTTGCTGCGCAGTTTTTTGTAAAAGACAGGTACGTCATATTCCTCCTCTTTTTCGGGCTTTTTACGGGAGTCAACCGATGCATTCTCATGCCCGAGAGGGATTCGTACGTCAAAGAGGGTTCCTCCTTTTTTCAGTGCAGAGGCCTTTACCGGAAAATCCAATCCTTTTTGGATCTCATCCAGATAGGTGAGGTTGGCGCCGGTATTCCTCACCTGTATGTTTAAAGCACTTTCTTCCAGCCTTACTTCCAAAAGCACTTCAAAGGATTGGGGGGTAAAGGTGACCACCCGGCAAAGGAGCCTGCACAGGCCAGGCAGAAGCTCCGCCGGGTGATAGTATGCTTCGAGGGCCTCCTGTTCGCTATTAAAGCGGACCGCAACGGAATGGGCATCGGCAAAGGGGCGAATGGCCTCTACCAGACACCGGAACAAGGGAATGATATCCGCCCGGACAGGATAGTTCATAAAAGTTGTTACAGCTTAGGCAACTCCCAGTCATTGTGATATTCCCTGGAGATGAGGGAGCTGGCCTCTTTATCATTTTTGAACAGCCCCATGCTGTTGTCCCAATAGACCTTTCGCCCGGTCTTGAAGGCGATGTTGCCCATGTGGGCGTTGATGGCGGCGATGCCACCTGTTTCGATGCCACACTTGAGCAGCCCGGGGTCGTTGGCGCGGATGGCATCGACGAAATTCTGGGCATGGTCTTTTATGTAGTCGGCCCCCCTGCCTATTTCCTGCTTCGGGAAGGCTTCCACTTCATACTTTGTGATGCCACCCTCCCTTTGGGTTTCAGGGATGACCTCCCAGCCCTGCCGGTTGACCACCAGGGTAGCGTGGTTGCCGATAAAGGCAATGCCCTCGGTCCGTCCGTAATTTCCGTTGTCGATGCCGGTGGCGTGTTCCCAGAGCATGTTGAAGCCATCGTATTCGAATACCGCCTGCAGAGTATCCGGCGTTTCGGAGGCGTCGTCGGGATAAGCGAGCTTCCCGCCGGAGGCCATTACAGATTTGGGAGCTTTGGCCTGCATGGCGTACAGGGCGATATCGATCTCATGAACTCCCCAGTCGGTCATGAGCCCGCCGGCATAATCCCAGAACCAGCGGAAGTTGAAATGGAAGCGGTTGGGGTTGAAGGGCCGTTTAGGCGCCGGCCCCAGCCACATGCTGTAATCCACCCCTTCCGGTGGGGCACTGTCAGGCAGGATGGGGACGGGGTTCATCCAGCCCTGATAGGCCCAGGCTTTCACCAGGCGGATCTTGCCTAGTTTTCCCGAGCGCACATAAGCAATGGCGTCTTCATAGTGGGAGCCGCTGCGCTGCCACTGCCCTACCTGTACTACTTTGCCATACTTTTTCCCCGCCGCCATCATGATGCGGCATTCTTTAATGGAGTTGGCAATGGGCTTCTCCACATAGACGTGTTTACCGGCCTGGACGGCATCCACCATCATCAGGCAGTGCCAGTGGTCGGGGGTGCCGATGATGACCGCTTCGACGTCCTTATCTTCCAGCAGTTTCCGGTAGTCGCCGTAGAGCCTGGGGGCCTTGCCCTGTATCTTTTGGGCCTCAGCGGCCCGCTTTTCCAGCACCCTTTGATCGACATCACACAAGGCTACACATTCAACCCCATCAACCATGAAATGGCGGGTCATATTGGTCCATCCCATGCCATTACAGCCGATGACGGCAACGCCCAGCTTTTCATTGGGAGAGATCTTTTTTCGGTTAGCGGCGAGAAACTCAACAGGGAGCATGCCGGCCAGGCCCATGCCGGCGGCGGCAGCGGAGGTTTGCCGGAGAAATCTTCTTCGTTTCATCGTTTTGTTTTTTGCCTATAGAGTCATGAATATATTGATTTTTCAGCAGGAGATGAGCAATGCCGGCCGGAAATTACTTCACATCCACTTTGATGCGCTCCTCCCGGTTGGCCAGCTCCCAGGCGGTGTAGAAGACCAATTGAGCTATTTTTGCCATTTTGCCGAACTGGATCTTATCCACGGTATCAGAAGTGCGGTGATAGTCCGCATGAGTGCCGTTAAAATAAAAAATGGCGGGAATGCCACGCTGGGCGAAGTTGTAATGGTCGGAGCGGTAGTAATAGCGATTGGGGTCATCCTCGGCATTGTAAGTATAATCCAGTTCCAGTTTCGTATAGGTGGCGTTGGCCTGTTCGTTGATCTGATGCAGCTCGGTGCTCAGGCGGTCGGAACCGATGACGTAAATGTACTCTGGGTTATCCTTGTGTTTTTCATCGACCCGCCCCACCATATCGACATTGATATCGGCAATGGTGTTTTCCAGCGGGAAAACCGGGTGTTCCACATAATACTGAGAGCCCAGCAGGCCTTTTTCCTCACCGGATACCAGCATGAACAGCACGCTGCGCCGCGGCCCTGCGCCCTGTTTTCTGGCTTCGGCAAAAGCCTCGGCCACTTCCAGGACGGCAGCGGTGCCAGAGCCGTTATCGTCAGCGCCGTTGTAAATAGCGGGGCCTCGTCGGCCCAGGTGGTCGTAATGGGCAGTAACGATGAGTAGCTCTTTTTTCAGTTTTTCATCCGTACCCTCGATATATCCCAGCACATTCTCACCCAGAACCTGCCGCCTGAACTTTTCCTGCCGTATGGTAAGCCGGCATTTCAGAGGCACCGCTTTCGGTTTCCCCTTCTTCTGCATGTTCTTTCTGGCACGGATCACTTTCTTATAATCTTTGCCCAGTATTTCCCTGGCCACCTTGGTGGTGATGAAGCAGTTATTGGCGTAATGCAGTTCCGGTTTTTCCCCTTCTCCGTATTGCAGTCCCGTGTTGAAGATGGCCCGGCGGGCCTGGTCCACGTTCTGCTTGAAGTTCCCATCGATGATCAGCACCAGGCTGGCGCCCTTTTTGCGTGCCAGGCGCAGCTTTTTGCGCCAGTCGGTGGCCCACTCCGAGCGCTCCTCTGTGCCGGTGACCCGGGAAATGCCCGACGCATCCACCGGTTCTCCGTCGTAGATCAGGATGGCTTTTCCATTCACATCTGCATCTTTGTAGTCGTTGTAGCGTTCCGACTCGATACCGTAACCCAGGAAAAGCACTTCTTCAAAAGTGGCCTCTGGCAGGGAGGCATTGGTTGAAGGGTAGGAATAATAATCCCAGAGGTGGCGGAAATCGTCTCCATTGATGGACAAACCGACGCGGTTCCAGCTCTCGGCAGTGAAGGCGATTTTCTGAAAATAGGAACTGTCGCCTACTACTTTAGGAAAGCCATAACCCTGAAAAACCCCGGCGATGTATTCAGCTGCTTTTCGTTGCCCTGGCTGTCCGGTTTCCCGGCCTTCAAATTCATCGGAGGCCAGGATGGCCAGAT
The DNA here is from genome assembly GCA_020636315.1 of Lewinellaceae bacterium. Classification (GTDB taxonomy): domain Bacteria; phylum Bacteroidota; class Bacteroidia; order Chitinophagales; family Saprospiraceae; genus JACJXW01. The sequence continues at coordinate 49,970 of JACJYA010000015.1, read as the reverse complement.
GCTCCTCCAGCCCTTCGGCGCCGATCATCGCCCCGAATACGGCGGGCGTTTCCCCAGGCTGCTCTCCGGCGGGTTGGTACTGGCCGAAAACCGGCAGGCAAAAGGCGATAAGCAAAGCGGTCAATAATTTTTTCATGATTGGCGGATTGGTCGAAAAATGACAATCGCCGGCCCGGGGCAGTTGGGCTGGCGATTGAAGTTAATATTTATTGATGAATGGTGTATAGTGCCGCTGTAAGATGTCTGATATTTTTATCAGCAAGCTGGAAAGCACTTCTGAAGTGCCTTCCAGCTGACACCACTTGTTTTCTATCCTCCGCCGGGGTTGATCTTGTCAACGCGCCGGGCGTGGCGCCCTCCTTCGAACTCGGTTTCCAGAAATGCATCAACCATGGCCAGAGCCATTTCTTCGGAAACGAAACGAACGGGAATGGAAAGTACGTTGGCATTATTGTGCCGGCGGGCCAGGCGGGCCAGCTCCTCGTTCCAGCAGATGGCGGCCCGGACACCCCGGTGCTTGTTTACCGTCATGGCTATGCCATTTCCGCTGCCACACATGACCATCCCCATTCCGGCCTTTCCGGAGGCTACTTCCTCGGCAACAGGATGGGCAAAGTCGGGGTAATCAACGGATTCGGCCGAGTCCGTCCCAAAATCAAGCACTTCTATGCCTTTTGACCTCAGGAGCCTTAAAATGCTTTCCTTGTAGGGGAAGCCCGCATGGTCACAACCGATGGCTATTTTTCTGTTCATCTGGCCTTTGATTATCAGTTACTAGGTGGTGGCGGGATGTTTTCGGGCCCTTCCAGGTTGAAGGGCTGGAACAGGGCCTCCAGTTTTTCGACGAATTCCGTATCCCCATTTTGTCTGGCATCCCGGATGATATCATCCTTGGTGCGCATAGCCAGCAGGTAATCGGTCTCAAAGCTGGATTCCAGCACATCCACATCGATAGAATTATAAAACCGCAGATGATTGGCCAGGCGGTTGGCCAGTATCTCCATGTGGGGCTTGGCCTTATCATAGGCGTCTGCCTGAATATATACGCTGATCATGTAATAAGCCCGGTAATCATACGGGAAATTCATATCCGGGAAAGCCTCAAAATACTTGTCGATGATGTCGATGGCCTCCTGGCGCTTGCCTTCCTGGAGCATTTGCAGGGCCGCCCGGCGCATGGTCAGTTGGTGGCTCTGCACACTGGGCGCATAAGAACGGTCAACAAACATGTGGTATTTATCAAAATTGCCCCACCGGAATTTCTCCATAACATTTTCATACACTGCATCTGTATTCACTCCGCCACTACCTATAATGCCGTATTGAGGGTCGCTCTTCGAACGCACAGGGACGATGCGCAGGGCCAATCCTTCCAACTGAAGGTAATCATCCAGGCCGAAGAGTTTCTCCTGCCGACAGGTGACGGCAAAATAAATAGGCCGCTCCCAAAGGTTGGAGGCGAGGATATCGAGGATGGCTACTTCGTCTTTGATGAGATAATCCTTGCCCTGCATCCTCAGGGGTATGCGGGAAACAATCCTGGCCGTATCTTCAATACCGGCCACGCCATTGGCCAGCACTTCCTCCCGGTTGACCGGTATGAAAATGTTCTTCGACCGGTAATGGCTCTCTATTTCCCGGCCTGACTGAGTAGGCAGGGGGTGGTCTTCTCCGATGAACGCGATGAAATCCTGAAGGCTCTGTGGCCGGTCCTGCCCGCTCGGGTTATAGTAGAAGACCTGATTCCGCTTCTTTCCCCGATAGGCATCTCTGGGGATGGACATTTTGATGGGGGGCGAATCGTTCACCTTTCGGCGCAGCAGGTTGATGTACCAATCGACTGCAATAAGGCTCAGGTTGACCACCCGAACATCCTTTCGGATGCCCTCCACTTCCTGTGCATACCACAGTGGATAAGTGTCATTATCACCATAGGTGAAAATGATGGCGTTGGGTTCACAGCTTTGCAGGAAGTTGGAGGCGTAATCCCGGGCGCCGGTATGGTGCATACGGCTGTGGTCGTCGAAATTTTGAGTGCCCATGAGCACCGGAGCGCTCAGCACGACAACAGAGGCCAGAGCTGCCGCTACCGGCCCGCTTTGGCCCAGCCTTTCTCTGAGCTGCTCGAAAATGGCCACCACGGCCATGCCGATCCAGATGCAGTAGGTAAAGATGGAGCCCACCAATACATAATCCCGTTCCCGGGGCTCATTGGGGGGTTGGTTCGAATAAATGATAATACCGATACCGGTAATGACGAACATGGCCAGCAGGCCCAGCGCTTCGTTATTTCTTTGTTTAAAGTGAAAGAACAAGCCAATGATCCCGAACAGGAAAGGCAGGAGGTAATATTTGTTGCGCGCCTGGTCTTCCTTCATAGATTCGGGTATTTCGCTTTGGTTATACAGGCGCCAGCTGTCGAGGAATGAGATACCGGAAAGCCAGTGGCCACTGGACTTATCCCAGGGATAGAACCCCTGTTCTCCGTTCTGGCGGCCGGCGAAATTCCACATGAAATAGCGCCAGTACATCCATCCCAGCTGATAATTGAACAGGAATTTCAGGTTGTCGGCCTGGTTGGGGCGGCCGGGCGGCAGGGGAGCGTTGGGGTCGAGGCCCATCCATCGCTTATAGAGCGCGGGGCGCCCCTGGGTATAGTCGCCCATCCGGGGAAAGAGCATTTTGTCTGCATCCCGATAGACGTAGGATATCTTCTGGTCAACGATCTCATAATGGTCGCCTACCCGGCCGTAACGGTCCGTTGTCTCTGACTGGATGGGTTTGGCATCGAAATACGGCCCCCGCAACAGGGCGCGTTCCCCGTATTGTTCGCGGTTGAGGTAAGGTATGAGCCGCATTGCATCCCGGGGGTCGTTCATGTTGATCGGGGGGTCTGCATTGGCGCGCACCACGATAACGCCGATGGTGGAAAAGCCGATGATCACCAGGGTTGCCCCTACGATCAGTTGCTGCAGAACGAGGCTACGCCTCTGGTGGGCATACCTCAGGCCGAAGAAGATCACCGCGCCGGTGATCAGTATCGTAGGAATGAGGCCCGTGTGAAAAGGAAGGCCCAGGCTGTTGACCATGAACAGCTCCATCGCTCCCCACAACTTGGGAATGCCGACGATGATCAGCGATTGAATGGCCACAATACCCACTACTCCGGCGCCGGCAGCCGCAAGAATGCCTTTCCAGGTGTGGGTTTCATATTTCTTATAGTAGTAAAACAGGCCCAGCGCCGGGAAGGTAAGAATGCTCAAAAGGTGAACTCCAATAGAGAGGCCGGCGGCATAGACGGTGAACAGGAGCCAGCGGTCAGTAGTCTGATTGTCGGGCAGGCTGTACCATTTCAGCATCGACCAAAGAGTGAGCGTTGTAAAGAAGGTGGACATGGCGTAAACTTCCCCTTCAACAGCTGAAAACCATACTGAGGTAGCAAAAGCAGTGGCCAGGCCCGCCGAGATGCCGGCGCCGGCAAGGGCGATCGACTGGCCGGTATCCGGTTCGCCTTCCCGGCCAATCAGGGCCAGGCGGCTGAGGATGATGGTGATCCAGCAGATGAACATGGCAGCAAAGGCAGTGCAAATGCCGGACATCAGGTTGACCGCAAAGGCGATATCCGCAGGGTCATCCGAAAATATTTCAGCTATCCAGGTGAACATGCGCCCTACGATCATGAACAGGGGGGCTCCCGGTGGGTGGACGACCTGCAACTTGTAGGCGCCCAGAATAAACTCGCCACAGTCCCAAAGGCTACCGGTGCGCTCCGCAGAAAAGAAGTAAACTGTCATTGCAATGGCAAAAACCAGCCAGCCGGCAGCTGTATGAAGACGTTTCATTGATCCCATTGAGTATTCGTGTTGTTTAATCTATCCCACATCACTACAAAGTGCTGTGTATCAATTGTACGGTGGGTTTAATTTTATGAACTGCAAAAGTAAAAAATTATTGCTGATGCCCGCAGGCCACCCGGTTTTCTCTTTCAATTTGTTTCAAAGTTTGAAAATTGTGGGGCGGCAAATGGGAAAGATTGTGATAAAAACCTTATATCATTGCAGGTAAACCTGCTGGGAATATTACTTTTAGAAAAACGATCCGCATGTTACTGAAATGGTTCTTTACCGGCCTTATCATCTATGCTCTTTACAAATATTTCTTCGGCCCCAATGCTCTGGGCAGCGGCCGGGATGAGCAGAGCAGGCAGCCCATCGATTATGAGCAGCCGCCCCGAAAAAAGGATTCCAGCCAGGAAGAGGACGAATACATAGACTATGAAGAAGTCGATTAAAAAGCCCTCTGAATTCCCGATCGGAGCACTGGTGCTTTACAAGAACAACCAGCTCATCGCCTTCAATAAACCTGCAGGCCTGCCGGTGCAGGGAGACAAGACCGGCGATACGGCTCTGAGCAACCTGGGAGAGATCTACTGTAAGTCGAAGCTCTTCCTCATCCATCGGTTAGACCGCCCGGCCAGCGGAGTGACGCTCTTCGCCAAGACGCCGGGAGCCCTGGCCAGCCTCAATGAGCAGTTTCGCCTGCGCCAGGTGGAAAAGGTTTACCTGGCGGCAGTACAGGAAAGGCCGCCAAAGGATGAAGATACGCTGGTTCATTACCTGAAGAAGAACGGGCGCACCAACCGCACTCAGGTATTCGATGAAGAACAGGCCGGCAGTAAAAAGGCGGAATTGTCTTACCGCTACCTGGGCAGCACCGATTACTACCATCTGCTGGAAACCCGGCTGCACACCGGCCGCCATCATCAGATCCGGGCACAACTGGCCGCCATCGGCTGCCCCATCAAAGGAGATGTAAAGTACGGAGCAAAGCGGGGCAACCCCGGCCGCTCCATTCACCTGCACGCCTGGAAACTCCGCTTCCGCCACCCCGTATCCGGCGAATGGGAGGAAGTGGTGGCGCCATTGCCGGAAGAAGACCCCGTATGGCAGGCCTTCCGGGAAACCTTATCATGAAAAATATGGAGGACATCCTTAAATATTTCCCTCAGCTGACGGAGCAGCAGCAGCAACAACTTGCCCGGCTCGGCCCGCTCTACAGAGAATGGAACCAGAAGATCAACGTCATTTCCCGAAAGGATATCGACAACCTGTACGCTCACCATATACTCCACAGCCTCGGCATTGCCCGCCTTATCCACTTTGCTCCCGGAGCGGAGATCCTCGACCTGGGCACCGGCGGTGGCCTGCCGGGCATTCCGCTGGCCATTTTCTTTCCCAAAACCCGGTTTACGCTTATCGATGGCACCCGGAAGAAGGTCTTGGTGGTGGAGGAGATTGTGGGGGCGCTCGGGCTCACGAATGTCAGTGCTCGCCACATCCGGGCGGAAGAATTGAAGCAAAAGTTCGACTTTGTGATATGCCGCGCCGTGGCCAGCCTCGATAAACTGGTGGCCTGGAGCTTCCCCCTCATTAAAAACAAACAACAACACGCTCTACCCAATGGGCTGATCACGCTTAAAGGAGGCGATATTCAAGCCGAGCTCGATGCATTGCCCCGGGGGAGCTATACAGAAGTTTATCCCCTGTCTGATTTCTTTGATGAAGAATATTACCAGGAAAAGTACATCCTGTACGTGCAGTATTGAAAACAGGGTAATAATTGGCGCCTCGCTTTCCGATTCCTTGCCTTTTTTGTACTTTTGGAAGCCTTTTAAAATCAATATCAAGGAATAAGCTTATGTCTTTTGAAGTAGAAGGAAAACTCCATAAGAAATACGAGACCGAAAACAAGACGGACTCATTCCAGGCCAGAGAATTTGTCATTCTGGTCGAGAGCGGAAATTACCCGCAATACGTAAAATTCCAGCTCGTCCAGGACCGCTGCGCGCTCCTCGACCCCTTTGAAGAAGGAGAGGAAATGAAAGTCCACTTCGACCTCAGAGGCCGGGAATGGCAGGGCAAATATTTCACCAACCTCAATGCCTGGCGCCTTGAGAAAGTGAGCGCCGATTCGGCGGCTCCTCCCCCGGCGGGGGATGCGGGCGACGGTTTTTTCCCCTCTGCTGAAAATGAACCGGCTTCGGATTCGGCGGACGATGACCTGCCGTTTTGATTGCTATATTGTTGAATGGCTCTATTGTTAGATTGTTTTGCAGGGAGGCTGCCCGCTAGGCCGGAACACTCACTCCAGCCTCGGAAGGTAATAATATAACCCTATAACAATCCCGCAGCCCTTCAGAAGGCAACCATCAAACAATCTAACCATTTAGGCCGATCGGCGTTTCATTAACATGAAGATATTCAATACTGCATTAGTGGCATCCCTGTGCTTATCTACCTCCCTGCAAGCCCAAATCTTGACAGGGGTTGCCACGCGTTGGAATGACAGTTTCGCGGAATGGGCTGTCTTTACCACCGATGAAGAGAATGAAGGCGAATTGCGCCTCCGCTGGGCGATGCAGGATGACTGGACGGAATGGCAGTACCGCCTGGGCGAATCAACCGGTACTATAAAGCTTAAATGGCGGGAAGACCTCAACGAATGGGAGGCCCGGGGCGACAACCAGATCGCCAGTGCCCGGACCGTCTGGCGGGGCAATTTCCGCGAATGGCGCATCTCCGATGGGAAACACACCCTGACGCTTCATAGCCGCTATGGAAATATCTGGGATGAATGGACGATCCGAAACAGTTCTTCCGGCCATTTCGAAATGTACACCAGCTTCGAGGGCGACCCGAGGGATTGGGCAGTTATCGATGAACTCGACGAGTCTGTCCCCCTGCCCATGAAAATACTGATGATACATGTTGTACTTTTCCAGAGCACGCCTAAACAGTGAGTGAAGTGACGCATTCCCGTTTGTTCCCACCTGGAAAAATGTGTCGCCTCGGGCCCCGTATGATGGTGATTATGGTGTTGGAGGTAGTACGGTGTTGCGGTGTTTAGGTTTTGTTCCCGGCCGCAAAACCTGAACACCTTAATACCGCAATACCGCAATACCGCTACCGCTACTTCCCTATTCTAAGTATCCTTTTGGCTTTTTTCCATTCCAGAAAAAATAAGATGGCGAGATAACCCAGCAGCAGGGCAGTATTGGCGAGCAAACTCACCAGTATGCTGCCGCTCATTACCCCTTTGAGCATTTCACTGAATCCGTAAAAACCCACCGCGAGCAGAATGTAGGTAGCCATACGGCCGACGGGATAATGTATCGGATAATACTTCTGCCCCGTCCAGTAGCTGGCCCCGGCCATAAATAAATAACAAGCCAGTGCCGCCCAGCCAGGCCCGTAATAACCATAACGGGGGATCAGCCAGACATTGAGCGCGATGGTGATCACCGAACCGCCCAGGGCAATGTACCCGCCGATCATAGTGCGGTCGGCCAGCTTGTACCAGATGGAAAAGTTGTAGTACAGGCCCAGGAACAGATAGGCCAGCAACAACAGAGGGACAACCCCCAGGCCCTCCCGAAAATCCCTGCCAATGAAATACTGAACAATATCGAGATAAAGCATGATGCCCAGGAAAACAATGCTACCCACCAGTGCAAAGGCCTGTCCCACCTGGGCATAGACCTTATCTTTATCCGGCCGGTCCGCATTTTTGAAAAAGAAAGGCTCAGCTGCGTAGTTGAACGCCTGCGTGAACAGGTTCATCAGTACGGCCAGTTTGGAGGCGGCGCTGTAAATCCCCATCATGCGCTTGTTGTAGGCGAGGTCGGCCGAGGCCAGTTCCTTGAGCATGGGGATGCCGATCAACTGGTTGATCACCCCGGCGACGCCGACAATGACCAGGGGCGCAGCGTAGATGATCATGCGGGACCATAGTTCGGAGTCGAGCCGGAGCCGGAGGCGAAAATACAGTGGCGAAAGGAGAAGGAGCACCGTACCGCTGGCCAGGCAGTTGGATATAAAGACATAGGTAATGCGGTTCTCCGGCCGGTAGAAAGACTCCAGAACGTTCCAGCCGTGGTTCAGCAGCCAGGGCCATACCTCCAGAAAAAGGAAGATGAAGAAAATATTGATGACAATATTCAGGGTCTTGATTACGGCAAACCGGATGGGGCGGTTCTCCAGCCGCAGGCGGGCAAAGGGGATGGCCGCCAGAGCATCGAAAGCAATGATAAAGGCAAACCAGATAACGTATTCCGGATGCTGCGGGTACTTCAGCCAGTCGGCGATCGGCTGAGCACACCATATAAAAAGGAGGGTGAGAACGACGGTGGAGGCCAGCAGAGAGATAGAGGCCGTTGAAAAGCTCCGCTCCATATCCTCATCGCGGCTGCCAAAGCGAAAGAAAGCGGTTTCCAGCCGGTAAGTGAACAGGACCAGTAACAAGGCCGCCCAGGTGTACATGTCCGACACTACCCCATATTCCCCCTGCATGAACACGCGGGTGAAATAAGGAGTTAAAATAACGTAGTGGAGCAGGCGGCTCAGAATGCTGCTCGTGCCGTAAATAGCGGTCTCGCCGGCCAGTTTTTTGAGTAGTGACAAATTGCTTATGAATTTACGCCGGCAAAGGTACAGAATGCTCCACTTCTTTGCTTGCCAATTTATTATCCGTCAATACTCATCGAGCCGCTGCCGCGTCAAAAAGTGAGAACCGGGCCCCTGAAATTCAGGAAAATTGCCAAGCCTTTACCTCCCTGTACAATAATTGCCCTTCATTGCGCCTTCATTTTGATGGCAAAGCTGATGAAATACTGTAAAATATTTTTCGTGCCAATCAAAATAGTGGTATTTTCGCACCACTTTTTACCCCTGATAACCAATTATATAAACTGCACTACCCGTTATGATAAATGTCGATCTGCTCAAAGCCATTTGTGAAACACCGGGCGCGCCGGGATTTGAACAACGCATCCGGGAGCTCGTACTGAAAGAAGTAACTCCCCTGGCCGACAAAGTGGAAGTTGATAACATGGGTAACGTGATTGCCCTGAAGAAAGGAAAAGGGGATAAGAAGGTAATGGTGGCCGCCCACATGGATGAGATCGGATTTATTGTCACTCACATCGATGAAGACGGTTTCCTGCGGTTCCATCCCCTGGGCGGGTTCGACCCCAAAACGCTGACCTCTCAGCGGGTCATCGTTCACGGTAAAAAAGACATCATCGGCGTGATGGGCTCCAAACCCATCCACCTCATGAAACCCGAGGAACGCAATAAACAAACCCCCATCAACGAATACTTCATCGACCTGGGTATGTCCAAAGGCGAGGTCACCAAACTGGTCTCTATCGGCGACCCCATCACCCGCGACCGGCACCTGATCGAGATGGGCGATTGTGTCAACAGCAAATCCATCGACAACCGGGTTTCTGTCTTTATCCTTATTGAAGCCCTGCGCGAACTGAAGGATAAGGAAGTACCTTATGACATTTACGGCGTCTTCACCGTGCAGGAAGAAGTGGGTTTGCGCGGCGCGATGTCCTCTGCCCATTCCATAGACCCGGACTTCGGTATCGGCCTGGATGTGACGATCGCTTTTGACGTGCCGGGCGCTCAGTCACACGAATACGTCACCCGCCTGGGCAAAGGCGCGGCCATCAAGATCATGGACGGCTCCGTTATTTCCGACTACCGGATGGTCAACTTCCTGAAAAAGACAGCTTCCGCTAACGATATCCCCTGGCAACCGGAAATACTGCCTGCCGGCGGTACCGATACAGCCGGCCTGCAGCGCTACGGCAAGCGGGGCGCCATCGCCGGCGCGATCTCCATACCTCTTCGCCACATCCACCAGACTATCGAGCTGGCCCACAAGCGCGATATCTTCAACTGCATTGAACTGCTCAAAGCTGCTCTGCTTCACCTGGGGCAGCATGACTGGCGGTTTGAACAAACCTGGAATAAGGATACTGAAGGAAAGAAGGAGGATGATGTGTTCGGCTTCCTGTAGGAAGCATTATCGATAGAGTTTGTTCAAAATTCAATCAATGGGCTCCAAGCGGAAAATTTTATCTCATCCCGCGTTAAATTTTTCGCCGGATTGCCCGCATCCGGCTGCAAAATTTGCCTTGGCTGAAATGAAATTTTTTCGCTTTCGCCTCATCATCGAAATTTGAATAAACTCTCAACCTTTCTCATTACCTTTTTCCGGATCCTGCGGTACTTTTTTACCGACAATTCATAATCGGTGTAGCTACGGAAAAGCTTCTTCACCAGGCGGCTCTGCACTTTTGGTTTTTCCTCTTTTAACCTGCGCAGTATTTCGTAATCCTCGATCCCGATGCGGTGGGCTTCGAACCGGAGGGAGGAAAGTGGCCCATTTTTACCAGGATATACGATGTGTGTATCTCCCGCCGGAAGAAAATTGTTGGGCGTGGCAACCGGCGAGGGGTGGTGCACTACGCTTTGCTCGAACGGGTCGGCGTGGTACTGGTTGAGGCCCCAGTGGAGGTAGCCGGAGGTGTGGTAACGGGCGGCGCCCCAGCCGAAGTAAACCTGCCGCAGGTGCTCCATATCCAGGGTTCGGTTCAGCCATGGCCCGCCGGGGATCAGGCAGGTATAGACCAGCACCTTTTCGCCCTGCGTTTCCCGGCCTCGGAAGAAAGCCTCATTTTCCTGGAAATCGTTGATCAGCGGGCACCACAGGTCGATGGCGCCGGCCAGCCCGTCGCGGTCGTTGGTGGCCTCCATGATGGTGATCTCGGGATAGATGGATTTTACCTGTTGCACTACGGCCTTGTAGCACTCGGCGTTGTTGGCGGTGGGCTCGTCGGCGATGTGTTGGAGCCAGTTGTCGGTGAGGCCGTTCTTTTCGGTGAAATCTTTGATCAGCTGTATGATCTCGGCGATGTCTTTTTTCCCTTCTTCTGAAAAATAACCGTTTTTCGTGAGATAGACCACCAGTTCCGGGCTGCTCCAGTCGTCGCCGTCGCCCCGGTAAAGCAGGTGAGGAGATTCGAAATACCGGAAACCGTACTTTCGGAATACATTGATGAACTGCAGCATCTTTTCCTCTTCCAGTGAAAATTGCTTACCGTCCCACTTCAGCAATTCTCCCGGGATGGTGATGCTGTTTTGCCGGCCGTGGGCCATCAGGCGGGCGTATTGATCCAGCACGTCGAACCAGGCGGGTGACCAGCGTTCAACCTGGTGCTGCACTTCCATAACCTTGAGGTTGAACCAGTTGGTGTAGAAGAAATGGCTTTCTGCCAGCTCCGGCAGCTGGCAGTCGAAGTATTGAGCGGTAAAAGCACCCTCCTGCTGCCCGGCTTCGCTGTGCACACTGATCTCTATCCGGTGCTTTCCGGCCGCCGGGAAGCGCTCTGCCGGCACCTGCAGCCGGAAGGCCTGATAGGGGTGCTGTGTCTGAAATTCGGCCCCTTCCAGCGGTTCGATCGCTTCATAGACCCGGAAGGGCGCCCGCCGGATGACATAAGGGTTGATTTTGTTGATGTACTGTTCCGTCCGGCTGTCCAGCCCGGTGTTCTGCTCGACCGGTACATCCAGGAGAACCGCCCAGGAATCCGGCGGCAGTTCCTTCCCATCCAGCCTGGCGGAGAGGGAAACGGTGGTTCCCACCGGCAGGGCTACCATTACGTTTACTTCCGCCTCCGTGCCAAGGGGGAAGGCGGCAGTGTATTTATCGCCGTAATTCTGAAAGGTGTTGGTGTCGGGATAGATGGGCTCCAGAGGGTCCACCAGCCAGAGTTTGGATTGGGGGTAGCCGGCCTGAAAAAGAAAAAGGAGGATAAGGGCTGTGTAAAGCCGTATGGATATTTTCATTTCTCTTTGCATTTGAGTCAACAATCAGTGCTTTCGAAAAAGATCATTCGATATTCCCTTTGAAAAGTGCAGCCCATTTAACGCATTCACTGTTTGGGGTACACAATGGCTCTAATTTACCGAATACAGGAAATTTATTAGCTTTAGGACAACAAAAAACATCAAATGAGACGGAGTTTTGTAGTCGCTATTCTGATACTCATCGCCGGGATGAAAGGAGCTGAGGCACAGCCTTTGCAGAAAAGCTTGGATGCCAAAATTGACAGCATTCTTTCCTTGCTGACATTGGAAGAGAAAGTGGCCATGTGCCATGCCCAGTCAAAATTCAGCACGCCGGGTGTGCCCCGTCTGGGCATCCCCGAGATATGGATGTCAGATGGCCCCCATGGCGTTAGGGGGGAGATCAACTGGGACAACTGGGGGTATGCCGGTTGGACGAATGATTCGATCACTGCCTTTCCGGCATTGACCTGCCTGGCGGCTACTTTCAACCCCGAGCTTTCCTTCCAATATGGTGTATCCGTGGGGGAAGAAGCACGCTACCGGAATAAAGACGTTCTGCTGGGGCCGGGCGTGAATATTTACCGAACTCCGCTCAACGGCCGCAACTTCGAATACATGGGCGAAGACCCCCATCTGGCTTCTGTTCTTGTGGTTCCCTATATCAAGGGAGTACAACTGAATGGTGTGGCCGCCTGTGTGAAGCATTATGTGCTCAACAACCAGGAATTGTGGCGCGATCACATCAACGTAGAAGTGAGCGACAGAGCCCTGTACGAAATCTACTTACCGGCCTTTAAAGCGGCGGTGGAGGAAGGGGGCGTCTGGTCGGTTATGGGGGCATACAATCAATTCCGGGGGCAGCACTGCTGTCACAACGAGTTGCTGCTGAACAAGATATTGAAGACGGACTGGGACTTTGATGGCGTGGTGATAACCGATTGGGGAGGCGCCCATGACACCCGCGAAGCTGCACTGTATGGCCTGGATATGGAAATGGGAACAGGAACCGATGGGCTGACCACTTCCACGGAGAATGCGTACGACTACTATTATCTCGCCAGGCCCTTCCTGAAGATGATCAAAAGCGGAGAGATTGAAGAGGCAGTGGTGGACGATAAGGTGCGCCGAATACTGCGGCTGATGTTCCGGACCAATATGAACCCCAACCGGCCAATGGGTAGAATGAACAACAAGGAGCACCTTAAGGTGGCCCGCACCGTCGCCGGTGAAGGCATAGTCCTTCTGAAAAATGAGGGCCGTTTTTTTCCCATCGGCCCAAACCGGGAAATTACCATCGCCGTTATTGGAGAGAACGCCACCCGGGCAATGACCGTCGGCGGAGGTTCCTCCGAGCTGAAGGCCCGAAATGAAATATCACCTCTGGAAGGGTTGCAGGCCCGGTTTCAGCATGCCCGCATCATCTACTCTATGGGGTATGCTTCCGGCCCACCTCAGTACGGGCGGGTAGTGCCCTCTGCTCTCGATGCCGATTCGTTGCGCAGCGCAGCAGTAGCGGCCGCTGCCCGGGCCGATGTAGTGCTTTTTTTCGGTGGTTTAAATAAAAACCACCACCAGGACTGCGAAGGGGGCGACCGGCAGGATTTTGGCCTTCCTTTCGGGCAGGATGAACTGCTCGAACAACTCATTCAGGCCAATGATAACCTTGGGGTAATACTCATCAGCGGCAATGCGGTGGAAATGCCCTGGGTCGATAGAGTGAAAGGGCTTATGCAGGCCTGGTACCTGGGCAGCGAAGCCGGCAATGCCCTGGCGGATGTCATCAGTGGAGATGTCAACCCTTCCGGGAAACTGCCTTTTTCGTTTCCCGTAAGGTTGGAAGACAATGCCGCTCATCATTACGGAAAACTGTCCTATCCGGGCGATAGTGTAAACCAGTATTACCAGGAAGGTATATTCGTAGGCTATCGCTGGCATGACATCCGGGAGATCAGGCCGCTCTTTGCCTTTGGACATGGGTTGTCGTACACCACCTTTGAATTGTCCGGGGCGAAAACGAATAAGCAGTCCTATACTGCCGGAGAGGCCATCCTTGTTTCCTGCCAGGTGGCCAATACCGGCGATGCGGATGGCGCCGAGGTGGTGCAGGTTTATGCGGGAAAGCCCGATTCGAAGGTGGAAAGGCCGGTGAAAGAACTGAAAGGGTTCCGCAAAGTGCAGGTGGAAAAGGGCGGGCGGCGTTCCGTTGAGATTTCTATTGATGTGGAAGGGCTTGCTTTTTATGATGAATCCATTGCCGGCTGGAATCTGGAGAAGGGAACATACATCATCTACATCGGGAATGCTTCCGATAATATCTTTCAGCAACTGGAAATAGTGATACAATGAGCGGCAATAAGAGCTTGTCCAAATTTCCATCAATTGGCTGCAAGCGGCAAATTTCATCCTGCACTTCGTTGAAAAGCCTCGCGCCTCGTTCAGAATGAAATTTGCTCGCTTTCCCTCAATCATGGAATTTTGGACAAGCTCTAAACGGAGAAACCAAGTTCAGGTGAGGTAGATGAGCAATCAGGTTTTTCTGGCCATTATTTCCCTCTCGCAACTATCATCCTCCTTCCTGCGTTTTCAATTGCTGTGCAAACCCTCAACCCTACCATGCAAAAAAGCAAAGTCACCCTCCGACAGGCCTTTCAGGCCTTCATCTGGCCCCGGAAAGGCCTTATCCTGCTGGGCCTGGTGCTCATCGTCATCAGCCGCCTGGCGGGGCTGGTGCTGCCGGGCGCCAGCAAATACCTGATCGACAACGTGATCGTCAATAAGGATATGCAGATGCTGAAGCTCCTTCTGGCGGCCGTGGCGGGCGCCATTATTGTGCAGGCCGTTACCTCCTTCTGGCTAACCCAGCTGCTGAGCGTTGAAGCGCAATTGCTGATCTCAAAGCTGCGGGCAAGGGTGCAGAAGAAGATACTCTCTCTGCCGATCAGTTATTTCGACAACAACAAATCGGGTGCGCTGGTATCCCGCATCATGACCGATGTGGAAGGGGTGCGCAACCTGGTGGGTACCGGCCTGGTGCAACTGGTGGGCGGCACGCTTACCTCCGTCGCCTCCCTCATCCTGCTGATCCGCATCAGCCCCATGATGACGCTTTACGTACTGGTGCCGGTTTCCATCTTTGCCTTTATCGCGCTGAAGGCCTTTGGCTACATCCGCCCCATTTTTCGGGAGCGTGGCGTATTGAATGCCCAGGTCACCGGCAGGCTGGTGGAAACGCTGAACGGAGTACGGGTCATAAAGGGCTTCAATGCCGAGGAGCAGGAGAACGCAACCTTCGAACAGGGTGTGGAGATGCTTTTCCAGAACGTCAAAAAAAGCCTGACCTCCACCTCCCTGATGACCAGCTCGGCCACCTTCCTGCTCGGTATTGCTACCACTGGCATTATGGGCATCGGCGGATATCAGATCATACAGGGCAATATGACGTTCGGCGATTTCCTGGCCTTTACCCTCTACCTGGGCTTTATGATCGCCCCCATCGTGCAGATGAGCAACATCGGCAGCCAGCTGACCGAGGCCTTTGCCGGCCTCGACCGCACCGAGGAGATTATGAATATGGACCCGGAGGACGATCCGTCGGTAAGGACGGTGCAGTTACAGTCCGTCAAAGGAGATATCCGCTTCGACAAGGTCTCTTTTGCCTACATCGAAGGCAAGGAGGTGGTGCACGACATCACTTTCGACGCTCCCTCCGGCTCGGTGACCGCCCTGGTGGGCACCTCCGGCTCCGGCAAAACGACCATCGCCGGGCTGGCGGCTTCCTTCCTGAACCCGGATTCGGGCAAAGTAACCATCGACGGCACCGACCTTTCTACAGTGAGCCTGAGCAGCTACCGCCGCCACCTTGGGGTAGTGCTGCAGGACGATTTCCTGTTTGAAGGCACCATCCGGGAGAACATTCTCTTCCCCCGGCCGGATGCTACGGAAGAGCAGTTGCAGCAGGCCGTCAAAGCCGCTTACGTCAATGAATTCACCGACCGCTTCGAAGACGGGCTGGATACCCTCATCGGCGAGCGGGGCGTCAAGCTGTCGGGCGGGCAGCGGCAGCGCATCGCCATCGCCCGCGCCATCCTGGCCGATCCGAAGATCATCATCCTGGACGAAGCCACCTCCAACCTGGATACCGAAAGCGAATCCCTTATTCAGAAAAGCCTGAATGACCTGATGCGGGGGCGCACCACCTTCGTTATTGCTCACCGCCTCAGTACCATCCGAAAGGCAGATCAGATCCTGGTTGTCGAAGACGGCTACATCGTGGAGCGGGGCAACCATCAGGAGCTGATCGATAAGCAGGGGCGGTATTATGAGTTATATACTTATCAGGCGCGGATATGATTTCCCCTATTCCCCTTTAACCACCTGCCGCGTGAGGGCCTCTTCACCCTGAGCCAGGGTAATGAAATAAACGCCGGCGGACAACTGGTTCGTAAAATCCAGGAAGATGTGCTCCTGCGGTTCGTAATGAGTCCGGTCCATAACCGTCCGGCCATCGGCATTGCGCATGGACAATTGGAACGGTTCCGGTCCGATCCGTTTCAGATGAATATTGAGAAAGCGGCTGAACGGGTTGGGAGAAACGCTGAAGTCGATGCCGGAAACCTCGCCGGAAGTTCCTCCCTGGTTGCTAACGGCCCCGGAGGCTGACAGGCAGCCGATATCCAGTTCGAAGAATCCGGAGGTGGAACCCACCCACAGTTTTTTACCGTCCAGGGAGGCATGGATAGCGCTGACCCAACCACCAGCCTGCTTCAGGGCTTGTGCGGCTACGCTCATCCACTCCCGGCCGTCGTATTTCCACAGGCGGTTGCGGCGGCCGAGCCACAGGTTGCCCTGTGGGCCGAATTCCAGATAGAAAGGATCGCTGCAGAAGATGCGGTTCATCGGCAGATGGACTACTTTTTGCCAGGCCCCTTTTTCGTATTTATAAATATAGAAGGAATATACTGCCCAGGGGCGCCCGTCGGAACCGATGCGAAACCCTCGGATGGAAGCCGCATTTTGGAAAGGATGATCTTCCTGCCCGAAGAGAACCCAGCTGTCTCCTTCCAGCAGAAAGAGGCCATTTTCATTCCATGCCCAAAGGCGCCCTTCGTCATCCATATCAATGGCTTTTACCCTCCCGGCCGGTAATGTGACATCCCGATAGGTTGATAGAGATTGCTTTTCGGGCGAATACAGAAATACTCCTCTGGTGGAAAAGATGAGAATACCTTCCTCACCAGCGTACGACCTCAGGAGAGCAACCCGTTGTTTCACCTTGCAGAAGGCCCGGTTGAGCCGGCGGCCGCTTTGAGGGTCCAGCTCGTCGGCGATAAGCTGCATATCTCCGTGATGGTAATAGGTGTGCAGCAGGTTTCCGGAGGGCAGTTCGGCAAGTACTCCAGTGTAGCCCAGCCTCGGGTTTTCCAGAAGGGTTTTTGATGCTTCGCCTTCGTAGCGGATCAGGTCGCTGCTGCTTACCAGGAAGACGGCATCATCCGTTTCCAGAAATGAACTGACCTTGGATGAAACCAGGTGTAGGCCCGGCAATGAAGATGCTGTCCAACGGCGCATTTCCCAGATCTTCAGCCCTCCGAAACGATTGCCGAAGCCCCAGATGGCGCCGTCCTGCCCGGCATGGAAGGCCTCCACCGGCTGATTGGGGTAGGACCAGGCGGCCTTGCGCCAGCCTTCCCTACCCAGGCGATAAATGTTGCCATCCGCCAGGGCGTACAACCTGCCGTCTTTCCCCAGGGACAATTGGCTGATGGGTTTGGACAGCTGATCTCCATAATAGGACCGGAGGTTGTGCTCTGTAGTTTCCCTGCCGTCAAACCGGAACAATTGTCTGCCACGGGAGATCCAGATGTTGTTTTCTTTATCGATGGCGATGCCATCTGCCGGGCGGCCATCCAGGCTGGGGTGAAGAGGAAGAAAGGCCAGGCTGTTATCCGAGACTTTGGCTACTCCGCGGTTGCTGCTGACCCAGATGTTGCCCTGGTCGTCTTCCTGAATATTGTTGACGGAAAGCTCAGGGGCATCGGCGGCGTATTGCCTCCAGGACCTTCCATCGTAGCGGAACAGTCCGTTCTTGTGGGCGCCCACCCACCATTGCCCGTCCCGGCCAATGAGCAGGGCGCTTAGCTGAGGTTGGGCGCCGGCGGCAGCGGCCAGCCCGTCCACCAGTTCGGGAACAGGGATGATGCCATCTGCTTCCACTTTGCCCACTTGCTTTTCGGTGGCCACCCAAATCGTTCCCCGTTGATCGGCTGCCATACCGATTACGGAAGAGGTGGGAAAGGCCGTGTTGAATGGCGTGAAATGCCGGGCCAGCTGCCGCCCGGGGAGTGCGAATTCCAGAATTCCTCCGTTGGTAGCCATCCAGAGAGCATTATCGGTTTCCAGGAATTGCCGGCAATTCTTTATCTGAGTGAAAGTGCGCCAGCATGAAGGCTGGCTGCTGAGCAGAAGAGGGAATAGAGCAAAAAGGATCAGGAGGTGCGCGTTTTTAGCCATTGTTTGTTATTTTTAACCGCCTGGTAATTTCTAGATGAAAGGCTCCGGGAGTAAGGCTGCTTAGGCGCTAATTTTTTGATTAGCGCCTAAGTTTCAACTGAAACTTGCTACCAGGGCTTTCTGATTATCATGAAATTAAGCGGCAATAGAAAATTGCCACTTAATAAGGACAACCTGGATTCCTAAATTACGACTTTCTCTGAAAAAAGCCGGTTTAGTTCACCAAGACCTCACGACATGACGAGAAACGCGCTCCTACTGCTCACCTTTTGCTTTTGGGTTTTATCCTTTTCCTCCGCCAACGGGCAGGCCTGGCGGAAAACCCTGGGGAAGGCCGGCGCCCCATCCCTGGTTGATGTGGCGGCTACGAATGATGGCCATTACTACATTGGCGGTTCGCGGCTGGTGCAGGAAAAAGAAGGCAAGGCCTGGGCCTATAAGGTTGATGAAGAGGGGAATGAGATCTGGTATAAAGAATTCCCGATCAATGGAAGGGCGAAGCGGATCGGCGCCTTCCCCGACAACAGCATTCTGATTGCCGGCTCTACGTTCACCGCCAATTATCAGCCATCACAAATGATGGCGCTGAGGGCAAGCCCGGAAGGAGAAGTGATCTGGGAAAAAACCTTTCCCAATGATTCCGAGCAATTGATCGATCTGGCCCCGATTCCGGATGGCAGTGGGTACGTGTTGCTCGGCCAGGGCCGCGACTATCTGGAGGAAAAATTCTTTGTGCGCCTGCTGGCCATTGATGAGAACGGCAAAGAGCTCTGGGAACAACGCATCTTTCCCGAAGGCGGGCGCGTTTTTGCCGGTGATGTGCTGCCCCTGTCCGGCGGGCGGTTTGTGATCGGGGGGCAACAAAGCGGCATCGGCGGTTACCTCTGTGAAGTAAATCGGGAGGAAGGGCTGCTTTGGGAGAGTGTGACGCCTTCTGAACACAAGGCTTTCCTTTTCAACCTCCTGGCGTCAACCTCCGATGGGCGGATACTGGCCTTTGCCAAGGGCGCCCGTTCGCTGGCCGGCTATGAGTTCGGCGCCGACGGGCGCCTGCTGCGGGATCTCAACCTGGGAAGCGCCTTTGTGGAGAAAGCCAGCCGCATTCTTCCGGTTTCGGACCAGGGTTTCGTCCTTTTGGGCCACCAGTTTAATTTGGGATCATACGGGCAAAACCTGTATCTGGCCAGGTTGAATGCTGAACTGGAGATCGAATGGTCACAGACGTTTCCCAGTTCCTATTCGGAAGAGGCGGCCGGCATCTTCCCGGCTCCCGGGGGCGGGCTCCTCCTGTTCGGGGCCCAGGCGTATAATGCGAAACCAGAAGGCCCTAAAGTGATCATCCTCAAGACGAACTCCCTGGAAATGGCCGCCCCTTCTGAGGCGCCCTCACCGGCTGAAGCGCCGGAGTGGGATTCCCCCTTCTTTCATCCTCCCCGGCTACTGATGCGGTCGCTGGGCTACCCCGTCCGCACCGATGCCCTGGATGTCGATCAGGACGGACATACCGACCTGCTCTGCCTTTCGGAGGAAGGCCGCCGCCTGGAATGGTTCCCCGGCCCGGAATGGAACAAACCCCACCTCATCTGTGAGGATTGCCAGGACATCCTGC
The DNA here is from genome assembly GCA_020636315.1 of Lewinellaceae bacterium. Taxonomy (GTDB): domain Bacteria; phylum Bacteroidota; class Bacteroidia; order Chitinophagales; family Saprospiraceae; genus JACJXW01. Next base: position 30,149 of record JACJYA010000015.1, on the reverse strand, counting down.
AACTGGCGGTGGCCGACCTGAACGGCGACGGGAGAAAGGATATCGCCGCCGCCCGCGCCGGTTATCCCTCTCTGGTGGCCTGGTTCAATGAGGGAGGAGCATTCGGTGAGGCCCGGACGTTGATCCCGAATCTGAAAGGCATAAAGCTGATCCTTCCGGCCGACATCGGGCAGGATGGTGGCCAGGACCTGCTTATCGGCTCCCTGAGCCATGATGCGTTCACCTGGCTGGAAAACCTGGATGGGAAAGGCAATTTTTCAGAACCACAAGTGCTGAATACTCCGATCCGGGGCCCGGAGAAAATAGAAATTATGGCCTTCGATCCGGATGGTTTTCCCCAACTGCTGGTACTCGCCGGAGACTGCTGTAAGGAAAGCGCGCTGCACTGGCTGAAAATGAAAAGCGACGAACTGGTGGAATTGCAAACCATACCGCTGCAGCATACTAATGCCGCCTTCACCGGCGGCGATTTCGACCGGGACGGAAATTATGAGTTTCTGCTGTCGCAGGGTATGACGAACCACCTGCACCATCACGAGATCGAGCCTGGCAAACGACAATTCGCTTTTCAGGATTCCATCTTCTACGGAGAAAATCCGAGGATATTCACTCCGCTGTACCGCCTGCATACCCTTGACATCAACCGGGATGGATGGCCGGATGTCTTTGCCGAGCGAGGCCACCCGTTCTGGATAAAAAATGAAGAGGGCGTACTCAGGGATATCCGTCCTTCGGGCATCCGGATGACCAGGGCGGAGCAGTCCTTCAGCTCTGCCGACCTGAACCTGGACGGTTACATCGACTTATTGCTCACGGCTCCCCGGCACCATCTGGCCAACAGCTACACCTTCGATGCCGCCCGCGACACTTTCATCCGCCGCCCTTACATCCTGCCCAGCCTGGGCTTTGACAGAAACGAACAGCCTGCAGACTTCAACGGAGACGGCCATCCGGACCTCATCGTCGAAAACCGCGCAACGAATGAACTGGGATGGATGGCCAATCCGGCTATGGAGGAACGCCCCTCCGGCTTTCATCCGATATTCAAAAACCTGGGTTACCGGAACACGAGTGAACTCCTGATCGCTCCTGCAAAAAGGAATGCGCCCATGATGGCCCTGCTTAGGTACGACACCGCTTTTCATATTGCGCTGAAACAGGATACTAAGGGAGAAGAATGGACAGTGGAGACGCTGGGTAAGCCCTTCAGCCTGGCCCGGCAGATGCAACTGCTGGATATCGACCGGGATTGGCAGCCGGATCTTTTCTTTGACACCGGTAAAGGCCTCTACTGGAGCCGGGGGGAAAGCGGCCCTGCTTTCGGCGAGCCCCAGGCGTTACCCTCCACCCAATGGGGAGACGATTTTTTGCTGGCCGACTACAACGGAGACGGCTTTTCAGACTGCATTGTCGGGAAATACCGGGAAAATAAGATGGCGATATATCTATTCTCGCCCCAGAATGGCCAGTTCCTGGAGCCTTTTTATATCCCCACTGAGAAAAAGAACCTGGTTCCTGAAGCTATTCTTGCCCGGTATCAGGATGGCCGGGTTGGCATCCTGGCCCGGGAGAACAATGGCCACGATCTAATGCTCGTCAATTCCGACGGCCAAACAGAATACCTTTACCAGGACGATAAGGAAAACTTTTACCGCCTCCTGCCGGTGCATTTCGGCCCCGACGGCCGCAGGCGCATTTTCTACAGCGGTGATACGCTTGGCTGGCTGGAAAAACAAAATGGGCAATGGCAAAAACACATTCTGTATGAGCCATCGGGCAGATATCCTGCGGTTCAATCCTTCGCCCTCACCGATATGGACGGGGATGGTAAGGAGGACCTGCTGGTGGCGCTGTCTGAAAACAAACTGCTCCTTTTTAAGCAGAAATAATGGGACGCGCCGGGTTCAGCCGGCGCGTAATTAGGGAAAACTACGCACCAGATGAATCAGGTGCCTCTTGTTACCCCCCAAACCCCACCGCATGCACCATCGGCAAATAATTACTCAAAACCTCCCAGGAATCTCCTCGGTCGGGTGAGAAAAAGACATTACCCGTCGTCGTGCCGAAAACCACATCATCTCCGGCAGCGGCCAGGGCGTGGCGATAGACGATGTCGTAGCAGAACTCCTGCGGCAACCCTTTACGGAAGGCTTTCCAGCTTTTTCCTCCGTCGTCCGTGCGGCAGATGCAGAGGCCGTGGCCTACGGCGGTGCGGACCTCGTCGCTGATGGCGGGGGCCACCCAGGCCTGTTGCGGGTCGTCTTCGGCGACAGCTACGGCGAAACCGAACCGGGCCGGGCCTTCGGGTTCGGAGACGTCGGCCCAGTTGTTGCCCCCGTCATTAGAGACGAAAATTCCGCAGTGGTTCTGTTGCCAGAGCACGTCGGGGTTGGAGGGGGCGGCCACGAGCAGGTGTGGGTCGTGGCCGATTTCGGCATAGGGGTCGGGGAGGAAATCGGCGCGCAGGCCTTTATTGCAAAAGGCCCAGTTGTTGCCGCCGTCCCGGCTCTCCAGAACGCCGGCGACGCTAATGCCGATGTACAGGTGGTTTTCGTCGCGCGGATCGACGATGATGGAATGGATGCCGGGCTGGTCGAACCCGCCGCCGAACCATTGATCGGGGCGGGTAGGGTGGTTCCAGAGGGATTCCACCAGTTCGAACCTATTGCCTCCATCTTCGCTGCGGAACAGGCCGCCGGGGATGGTGCCCAGCCAGAGGCGGTTGGGGTGGGACTGGCCGCCGTGCTGAATGCTCCAGATGTATTTGGTGGCGGCCGGCACGCCTTCTTTGACTTCCGCTCCTTCCGGGTAGGCCGGAGCAGATACTTCTTCCCAGGAAGCCCCCCGGTCGGAGGAGCGGTGCAGTTTGACGCCCCAGTGGCCGTGGTCGAGGGCGGCCCACCAGGCGCCGTTGCGTTCGTCTTCGTAGGTGAAAGTGACGGGGATGCCGTCGAAATGGCTTTCGGAAATGGCCCAGCCGCCGGAACGGCGGGAGCAAACGATGAGCCCTTTGCGGGTGCTGAGGAATAGCGTGTTTTTCCTGGACATGGTGTTCTTTTTTGGGCGGTTGACAAGGACAGCAATAGTGAGGCTTTGGCCTTTCTCAACCACTCGGGGAAACAATCGGGTTTTGTTTCACCAATTTAAGGAAAATTCAGTAACTTCTCCTCAAAAAATTGACAAAACTATCTGTAATATGCTCAAGAAGCCATTCGCTCTCTCCGCCGCCCTGTTTCTCCTTGCCGTTTTGAGCTGCCGGCAGGAAGATGATATTCCTCCCCCGGATGATAATGGGCCGAAAGAAGTCCCTGTCGGGAACCTGTTAAGTGCTCCTATTACCATCGAAATGGACCCAAATGGCCTGACGCCGTTGGCAGGCATAGCCCGGATATCCACCCTGGAGCGGACGGAAGTGGAAATGCAGATCCCCGGGGAGTATCCGGTTCAGGTGGCCTCAAAACCAGGAGCATTAAGCCATGAGATGCTGGTCCTGGGGCTATATCCGGGCCGGGAAAACGAAATTATCTTCAAAATTTCAAATACCGACAACTCCTACTATGGATATGACACTCTTACCGTTGAAGCCCCTCCGCTGCCGGATTTTCTTCCCGAGATCGAGATCATAAAAAAGCGGCCGGAACGCCTGGAACCCGGCTGGAACCTGATCGAGATGAGCCTGGGCGGAGGAGGCTACTTCCGTTTCTATCCGCTGATATTCGATCCCGGCGGGCAGATCCGCTGGTACATGAACCTGGACTTCATCCGGGGCTGGATCGGCCCTTTCGAGCGCCTGCGCAACGGCAACTGGCTGTGGTCGCACGAACAGGCGCTTTACGAATACGACATGCTCGGGAAGGAAGTCAACCGATGGAGTTTTCCGGGCTATTTTCAGCATCACGACCAGATCGAAAAGCCGGATGGCAACTTCATCGTGTGTGTAACTAAAGAAGGGCTGGATACCCGCCTGGACCACTTCATAGAAGTGGATCGAAACAGCGGTGGCATCGTCCGGGAATGGGACCTGCGGCAGGTGCTGGACATCGACCGGTTCGACCTGGTGTGGAACAGCACAGACTGGGTTCATGTGAACTCCGTCTGGTACGATGAAACCGACGGCGGGCTGCTGATCTCCGGACGGCACCAGGGCATTATCAAGGTCAGCCAGGATAATCAGCTGGAATGGATCCTGGCTCCCCATCGGGGATGGGAGCAGGCGGGCCCGGCCGGCAACGGCCCCAATACCGCCGGGTATTTGCTCACCGCCATTGATGAGGGCGGCGCGCCTTACGGAGAGGAAGTTCAGCAGGGCGCGGAAGATGCAACGGGCTTCAGCTGGCCCTGGGGCCAACACGCCGCTATGCTCCTTCCGAATGGCCATGTTTTTTGTTTCGACAACAGTTTTCAGAAAAACTTCGGCAACAACGAACCTTTTATCCGTGGAGTGGAGTACGAGGTGGATTCCGTCCTGAGGACAGTTGAACAGGTTTGGGAATACGGCAGGGAAAGAGGGGAAGAGATCCATTCTTCCAACATCAGCGATGTCGATTACCTGCCGGCCACCGGCAACCGCCTGATCTGCCCGGGCAACATTAACCAGCCCGGCATCAGGGAGGGCAGGATGATAGAGGTAACCGCTCCCGGCGGCGAGGTGGTCTTCGAAGCCGTCATCAAGTACAAAAATGCCTTCTCAACCGGTGACACCTGGGCGAAATCCGATATGATCTATCGGGCGGAGCGGCTGCCTTTGTACCCGGAGTGATCCGGCTATTTATAAGGCAATTGCTTCAATATCCTTCTGATTCCTTCGAGGTGTGCCTGACGCCTGTCATCGGCCTTGATCCTTATCCAGGGGTTGGCCTTTCCATCTGTTCGTTTAAACATTTGCTTTTTGTAGTGGGTATATTCGTCCCAGAGGTTCATGGCGGCGAGGTCAACGGGGGTGAGTTCCCAACGGCGCAGCGGGTCTTTACGAACGGCCTGGATGCGCTTTTTCTGCTCTTCTTTGGAGATGGAGAGGTAGAACTTCATGAGGCGGATACCGTCGCCGATGAGCATTTCTTCGAAGTGGTTGACCTCGTTCATGAAACGTTCGTACTCATCCTGGGTGCAGAAGCCGTTGACGGGCTCCACGATGGCGCGGTTGTACCAGCTTCGGTCGAAAAAGGCAATCTCGCCCCGTTCGGGCAGTTGCTGAATATAGCGTTTGAAGTACCACTGCCCCCGTTCTCTGGAGGTGGGCTTCTGGAGGGCTACAACCCGCATAGATCGAGGGTTAAGGTGGTCGGTAAAAGCCCGGATGGCGTCTCCCTTACCGGCAAATTCGCGGCCCTCAACAATGATCACTACCCGTTCTTCATTTTCCACCACCCAGTTCTGGGCCTTGATCAGTTCGGCCTGTAGTTTGACCAGTTTGCGCTCGTACAGGAGCTGGCTGGCCACTCCTTTGAAATCGGGATTTTTGGCCATCAGGAGATATTCTATGCCTCGGGAGGAGCTGAGCAGCCTGAGTTCTTTTTTGCTGAGCATAGCGGCAGGAATTTTGCGGTTTACAAAAGCATGGACCGGTAAAAGCGGTGAACGATATTGGGGTCCGGAAACAGTATGGTTTCCGCCTTTTCCTTTCCGTCGTAGTCGAAAAGGGATAGCAAATAGCGGATGGTTTCCAGGCGGGCCACCAGCTTATTATCCGTTTTGACGATGATCCAGGGGCTGAAATCCGTGTGTGTCTTGAAGAGCATCTCTCTGATGTAGTAGGTGTATTCCTCCCACATTTCGCGGGCTTTCTTATCTACCGGGCTGATCTTCCACTGCTTGAGCGGGTCGGTTTCCCGGGCATCCAGCCTCTTTTTCTGTTCTTCTTTGGAAATGGCAAACCACAACTTGATGATCTTCACCCCATCTTCGGTCAGCATGTGCTCAAATTCCGGCACCTGCCAGATGAACCGCTCGTACTCCTCCTGGCTGCAGAAGCCCATGACGGGCTCCACCACGGCGCGGTTGTACCAGCTGCGGTCGAAAAAGACGATCTCTCCCGGGTTGGGCATCTCCTTGAGGTGGCGGCGGAAATACCACTGTCCCTTCTCGATATCGGAGGGCTTGCCCAGCGCCACACCGCGGGCGGAGCGGGGGTTGAGGTAGCGCCGGAACCGCCGGATGGCCCCGCCTTTTCCGGCGGCGTCTCTCCCTTCGAAAAGTACCACCACCCGTTTTTTCTTTTTGAGTATCCAGTTCTGCAGTTTCAGCAACTCGATCTGTAGCTTCTCCAGTTCATTCTTGTAGATGAGCCGTTCTTCAATCTTCTGGAGGTCCACCTCCTTTTCTATCAGGAAAGCCAGAAGGCCTTCCCGGGTGCTAATAGCCGCAATATCCTGGTTGGAAAAAAGGATGTCGTTCATATATGAAATAAATTTGTCCCCAAACAAGCACTAAAATGAGATTAATTCCCGTGGGATTTAATGATTCTTGTCATTAAGGCTAAATTGCATTATTCGAACCTAAAATTAGTCAAAATGAAAAACCTGGCCTATACACTGCTGTTGAGTTTGTTATTTTTCCAGAGTTGCGCTCCGGCCGCCGAACCGGAAACCGCCGCTGAAGAGAGCAGCCCTACCCTGGAGTCCTATTTCGATAATACCGGCAGGGATGACATCCTTACCGGAGGTGTGAAGATGATCCCCATTTCCACTCCTTCCGGGGAGTTTAAGGTATGGACCAAGCGGGTCGGCAACAACCCTACTCAGAAGGTGCTGTTGCTGCATGGCGGCCCCGGGTTCAATCACGAGTATTTCGAAGTGTTTGATAGCTATTTTCCGGCGGCGGGCATCGAATATTATTACTACGACCAGTTGGGTTCTTCCTACAGCGACCAGCCGGATGACAAGTCTCTCTGGGAAACCGGACGTTTTGTCGAGGAAGTGGAACAGGTACGCAAGGCGCTCGGCCTGAATAAAGACAACTTCTACCTCCTGGGCCACTCCTGGGGCGGTATCCTGGCGATCGAGTACGCCCTGAAATATCAGGACAATCTCAAAGGGCTGATCATCTCCAATATGATGTCCTCCATTCCGGCATACGTGAAGTATGCCGAGGAAGTGCTCGGGCCGGGCCTGCCGGAGGAAGTTTTAAAGGAGATCAAAGCCCTGGAAGCAGCGGGGGAGTTTACCAGCCCCCGTTATCTCGAACTGGTGGAAACCTACTACTATCCCAGGCACGTGCTGCGCATGCCGCTGGAGGAGTGGCCGGAGCCCGTTCTGCGCTCCTCCGCCAATGCGAACTACGATATCTACCTGTTGATGCAGGGCCCCAGCGAGTTCGGCGTCGTGGGCGACGCCACCCTCAAGGAATGGGATCGCACCGAAGACCTGCCAAAGATCGCCGTGCCTACTCTGACGGTCGGCGCCGAGTACGATACGATGGATCCCAAATACATGGAAATGATGGCGGAAAAGATGCCCAACGCCCGCTACCATTACAGCCCCAACGGCGCCCACTGGGCCATGTACGATGATGCCGATAATTACTTCCGGGGCGTCATTCAGTTCATCCGGGATGTGGATGAGGGGAATTTTGGGGAGTAAAAAATATGCTTCGTTTAGCCCCTGATTCGCATGAGTTGTGGTTATATGTAGTTACATTTATTTACCAAAAATGTCCATTGGGCAAGATGGATATTTTTTTACGATTAATTTAGCGACTCTGCCATTCTGTTCCGGTAAATCGATAAGTTCAAAATCGTCCTTTAAATCAATGCCATCTGACCAATTTACCTCTTTCCATACTCCCCCAACTTTATTAAACAAAGACCACCTTGGCTCAGCGTATTCAATGTTGTCTTTCATAGGAGTCACACTTGCGCATGCCCAATTTTTATTTACCGAAAAGTGATTTACTTTAACTGATATCTTATTTTTTTCCTCTCCAAAATCTTTTCTAAAGATGTCAATAATTTCTTTTCTTTCTTTTGATCCTTCTTTAGGAATATATGCTTTTGGAGCATAACAACTTACACCAATAAACAGGCAAAATAATAACAGCCTTTTCATAATTCTGATAAGTTTTAGAGCTTGTTGGGAATTTAACGGTTTCGTGTATGAGCAGTAGCGGATTAAGTGGCCGGCCCTTATATGCAACTACTTTGTAGCGTACAAAATACTTAATAAATGCAAAAAGCGGTTCGAGTTATCTCTCAATCCGCTATTGCTTTTACACCGTGTTAGCTACCGTTTACATCCCCAATTGGTTTTTCATCATGGAAAAGAACTCAGCATCCGTCATTTTCTTTCTGTTGTCGAGCAAGGAGTGGGCATCTTCTCCTGCTCTGTACCTAAGTTGATTAGTGTCATCAGTAACGGCTGTGTAAATCACTTCGGCAACTAAACTAGCTGGCGAAACTGTGTTGTTTGGGTTTTGCCATTGTTTCATTAATGCATTAATAATTGGTTGGTAATCTTCAATTTCTCCTGCTTGAAAGTCGAAAGAACGGCCGCCGAAATCAGTTGCAATAAAACCTGGCTCAACAATTTTAACTTTAACGCCTATCTGGCTCATTTCATAATGAAGCGATTCGGAAATGCCTTCCACAGCAAATTTTGTCCCGTGATAGAGTGAACCTAAGGCAAATGTCATCTTTCCGCCAATAGAAGAGATGTTAACGATAACGCCATCTTTTTTTTGTCTAAAATGTGGTATGATGGATCTGGTAACATCCATCAATCCAATGACGTTGGTGTTGAACTGCCTTATGATGTTTTCTCTTGGGAAAGTTTCCAATGGCCCGTAAGCACCATAGCCTGCATTATTGACCAATGCATCAATTTTACCAAACTTTCGAATACCATTTTGAATGGCTTGATGGATGGACTCCAAATCGAGCACATCCAGCCTTTCTAAGTGAACATTTTCTAATTCACTTAGCTCGGCCGCCTTTTCAGGCGAACGCATGGTAGCTATTACGTTCCATCCTTTTTGCTGAAAATATAAAGCTGTGGCTTTCCCAATGCCACTACTTGCCCCGGTAATCAATATCGTCTTGCTCATTTTAGTCTTTATTGAGGGTTAAAAGATTTTCTACACCATTTGCTGTGTAAACCCCTTTTGTGGTTTGTTGTAATACCTTGTTGTAGTTTTCGATAGGTTCTTTTAAACCCGAAAAATCGACTACCGTTCTGAAAGGCTTTTCGCCAAAAGGTGTATCTACCAAAGCCACAACTGCTTCCGCAACTCTCTCGGGTTTTTGTTCAGGAATGGTTTCGATGTATTGCACATAGCCATTCAGTGATGCATCGGGAAGATTAGCCATTTCTCCGTATTGCTGTGTTCTTTCGGTATCGCCTGGCCTGATCATACCACCCATAAAGGCAGTTGGCATACCACCCGGTTCTACAATGCAAGATTCTATACCAAATCCTGCAAGCTCCGCCCGGTATCCTTCTGCCAAAGATTCTAAGGCATATTTTGATGCAGAGTAAGCCGCAAGAAACGGAGTCGTAATTCTTCCGATACAGCTCGAAGTATGAATGATAGTGCCTTTCCCTTGTCCTCGGAAATGAGGAAGAATGGCTCTCATAAGCCGCTGAACACCAAAAACATTTACATCAAATATCTTTTGAACATCTTCGGCCGTAAAGCATTCCAGGATGCCATTTGCCCCTATTCCGGCATTATTAAAAACCGTATCTATACCATCCATCATCTCAATGGCCGACTGCACTCCGGAGTTGACGCTTTCTTCATCGGTTACATCCATTTTAACCAAGCCTACCCCTGCAGATTTCAGCTCACGAGCGGCCTCGGTATTTTTACCTTTTAAAGAACGCATTGTTCCCACCACCTGGTGGCCTTTTTCTGCTAATTGAATACATGTTAAACGGCCGAAAGCCCCACTTGCTCCGGTAACTAAAATTTTGTGTTTCATCTTTACTTATTTTTTTAAGTGATTAGATGACACAAATATCATGGGGTTAAGAGATTTGGATTAACACGAAAAGAGAAAGCTTAAACACAAATCGCAGAAAAAAAAGGAAGCTGATTTTGCTCCCTCATTCATTAATTCATCTGTCGATATTCCTGCGGAGTTTTCCCCGTTTTTTGCTTGAATAACCTGCCAAAATAATGCGGGTAATTAAAACCAAGCGTGTAGGCAATACCGCTTATTGTATCCGTAGAACTTAATAACAAGTGTTTGGCTTTATCCACCAAAAAGTCATTTATATGGTCTTTTGCCGAACGCCCGGTTTCTTTGGCAAGCAAGTCGCTAAGATAACTTGGGGAAAGATGGCATTGCTCTGCCAGGTATTGAATGCTGGGTTGCCCTTTTTCAATTAGCTGATTCTCTAAATAATAGTTTTTCAATAATGACTCGACCTTGGAAACAATATCCAGGTTGCTGGCAGAACGCGTATTAAACTGCCTTTCGTAAAATCGTGTGCAATAATTCAGTAACAACTCAATATTGGAAACCAACACTTGCTGGCTGTGATTATCAATTCGTTCCTTTATTTCGTTTTGAATCAGAACAACGATTTGATTGAGGGTCTGTTGCTCTTGTTCTGAAAGATGTAGCGCCTCGTGTACTTCATAATTAAAAAAAGTGTAAGCGTCAATTTTTGCCCCCAGGGAAGTGTTTCTTATAAGGTCCGGATGAAAGTAAAGCATCCAACCTTTTACCTGATTTAGTTCCTGTGGCTTCTTTACCGTTATGATCTGCTTTGGTGCCGTAAAAATCAATACACCATCATCAAAATCGTAGGGGTTTCGTCCGTAATCAATACCGCAACTTGAATCTTTAAGGGCGATGCAGAACAATTCAGACGAAAATCGTTTACCAACGGTTTCTTCACCATAAGCGAGTTTTTCGGTATCAATGATGGTAATTAATGGATGCGTTGGTTTCCCGGCCCTCATAACAGACGACAACTCCGTTATTGATTTTGAATGAATTACTTGCTCTCCCATATTTTACTTTTTACAAAGCTATTGTTATCGCTTCTTTGTTCTTAACACAAATCCCATATTGATTAACACTTTTTGGGTTTAATGGCAGCCAACTTCTTTGCAAACGTCAACTCCCCCATAGCCCCAATTGACGTTTATCCCCCAACCCTCAGATCATAGGCGCAACCGCATTACTTCTTTCACATAAACCTCCACCCCAAAATAACCATTTTCCCACGTAGTTATAATGTCGCTCTCCTGTTTTCCGGAAAACAATGGATATCCCCCCATTTCCCCCTTTCTCCGTATCTTACCCCGGCCTGGATAGACGAAAACCGGGACTGTTCATAGTTTCTGGTTTCTGAGTTCCTGGTTCCCTGGAAACCAGCGGGTTAGCGTGACCCGAACACACTTAATTGAATTATCCCCGAAAACTACTCCCTATGCTTCCAAAACTATTCATCCTCCTGTGCCTGCTCTTTTCGGCAATAAGCCCGGCCTTGTCACAAGGCGGGCCCCTCTCTCCCCGCATTGCCAACTATGACATACAGGTGCGCCTCGATACGGCGGAGAAAAAGATCTACGGCAGGCAGGTATTGCTGTGGAACAACCCTTCCGCCGATACCGTGCGGGAGCTGCAGTACCACCTCTACCTCAATGCCTTCCGCAACACCCAATCCACCTTTATGCAGGAGGCCGGGGGCTTCGGCTTCATGATCGACGCCATGAAGGAAGGCTGCGGCTGGGGGTGGGTGGAGATAGAAAGCCTGAAGGACGGGTACGGAAACAACCTGGCCCGGCAAATGGAATACATCGCTCCGGACGACGGCAACGCCGATGACCGAACCGTGCTCCGGGCGCCGCTGCCGCGGCCGGTGTTGCCCGGCGGCTCCATTGAAGTGGAAATGGAGTGGGTGTCGAAAGTTCCGCGGGCGGCCGCCCGCACCGGCTACAACCGGGATTATTACTTCATGGCGCAGTGGTTCCCCAAAGTGGGGGTTTACGAACCGGCGGGGGTGCGTTTTTCCGAAAAGGGGCAGTGGAATTGCCATCAATTTCACGCGGAAGGGGAGTTCTATTCCGACTTCGGTGTGTATAATGTGGAGGTTACCGTGCCCAAAGGTTTCATTGTTGGAGGAAGCGGAGTACTCCGGGAGGTGAAAGAAGAAGGGGAGGTAAATACCTGGCACTTCCGCGCCGAAGATGTGATCGACTTTACCTGGGCGGCCTCGCCTTATTTCAAAGAGGTAAAGGAAAATTATAAGGGCATCGACATCCGCCTGCTGGCCTATCCGTACCATGAGCACCTTGCGGAGCGGTACTTCCGGGCGGTTCGCTATGCCATTGACTTCTGCGAGTCCCGCTTTGGGCGATATCCCTACCCCGGGCTAACCATCATTGACCCGCCCTTCCACGGCATGTTCTCCTCGGCGATGGAGTACCCGACGCTCATTTCCACCGCGAATCTGTGCTTTCTGCCGAAGGGCGTAAAAACATCGGAGCTCCTCCTTGTTCACGAGTTCGTCCACCAGTACTTTATGCAGATGGTGGCCAGCAATGAGCAGGAAGAGCCCTGGCTGGACGAAGGCATCACCAACTACTACGAGGCGCGCATCATGGATGAGCTCTTCGGCCCGCACACTTCGACGGTGGACTGGCTGGGCTTCGGTTTTGGCAATATGGAATCCAACCGGGGCGATTATTTCGGCATGGATGACCCTAAAATAGCGGATTACAACCACTTCAGCTGGCAGTTTCCGGAGGGCAGCACCCATCCCATTTCCTACAATAAGACAACGCTCTGGCTGCATACCCTGGAAGGCCTGGTGGGCACCGAAACGCTGGATGAAGTCATGCATGCCTACTTCCAGCGCTGGAAGTTCCGGCATCCCTGCGGAAGAGATTTCATTGCCGTGGCCAACGAAGTCATCACCCAAAAGTACGGCAACCGCTTCGGTGAGAACCTGGACTGGTTTTTCAACCAGGTGTTGTACAGCACCAGGCTATGCGATTATGCGCTGGCGTCCATTTCAAACACTCCGGTTCAGCCGCCGGCGGGCATTTTTGAAGATGGGGGAGATTGTGTTCAGCCCGATGCGGCAGTTTTAACCTCATTCCGGAGTGAAGTCCGCGTGCATCGGCTGGAGGGTTTGTATTTTCCGGTGGAGGTGCGCGTCATTTTTGAGGATGGGAAAACCGTCGCGGAGCATTGGGATGGAAAGGCGCGGAGCAAGGCATTTGTCTATGAAGGGCCGGCAAAAGTCGTTGCCGCGGAAGTAGATCCTGAGCGAAAGATCTATCTGGATAAGAATTTCATGAACAACAGCCTTACCTTGCAGCCTCCGAAAAAGGGCTTACGGCGTTACGCCGTTCGGTTCTTGTTGTGGATGCAGCAGGTGATGCAGAGTGTGAGTGTGTTGGTGTAGGGAATGAATTAACGAAGGAATGAATGCCCCGAAGCCTTGGCGAAGGGGATAGTTCAAATAAGTGTGTCTGCCTTACGCTAACCCGCTGGTCTTCAGGGCAACGAGGAACTCAGAAACCAGAAACTATGAACAGTCCCTGGCGAAGGCGGGCCTTCAATCACTATCAAAATGAAAGCAGTCAGCGCATACATAGCAGGATGGAAAGCGGTTTTCCGCAACGGCAGGATGTGGCTGGCGCTGTATCTGTTCAACCTTCTTTTTGCCTTGCCTGCGGCCATTCCCTTTTCGGGCTATCTGGGGAAAACCGTGGGGCAGTCGCTGGAGTTGGAGCGGCATCTGAAAGGCTTCGACTACGTTTTTGTGAATGATTTTTTGCGGGAGTACGGGCAGGGGGTATCTCCCATCCTCAATGCCTCGCTGGGTATTATTTTGCTGTACCTGCTTTTTTCCATCCTGATGATGGGAGGAATCCTGGTGGTGTTCCGCGATTTTTACGGAGCTTTCCGGTGGGAAGCCTTCTGGCAGGGCTGCCGGCAGTTTTTCTGGCGCTTATTGCGCCTGACCCTTTACTTCGGGCTCATCCACCTGGCCGTGTTGGCGCTCTTCGGGATACTGTTTTTCCTGGCCACCGGCGGTTTTGCCATATTCGAGATGGAAACCGAGCTCGAATTGGTGCGGCCGCTGTATTACCTCCTGCCGGTTTATCTGCTGGTGGCGGCGGCCTTTTTTATGGTGCAGGATTATGCCAAGATCCATGTGGTAAAGGAGGGCAGAAGATGGGTTTTCCGTCCTGTTTTGCAGTCCTTCACTTTGGCCGCCCGCAATTTTGGCCCTTTTTTCCTGCTATATCTGCTCAATATCATTTCTCTGCTGCTTTTCTTCGGGCTCTATTGGTGGATAAACGGCCTTTTTCAGCCCGATACGGGAAGCGGCATTGCTCTGTTGTTCCTGTGGGGGCAGGCCTTCGTATGCGCCAGGATCGGCCTTCGCCTGCTCAACCTGGCCAGCGCGACGTATCTGTATCAAAAAGCTACCGGCCGAGGTTAATCCCGCCAGCTCGTTTTCAGTTGCCGGCGGTTCTCATGGCGGCTGATGGACAGGTTAATCAGCCGGGTGATCAGTTCAGGGTAAGGAACTCCTGCTTCTTTCCAAAGCGCCGGGTACATGCTGATATTGGTAAAGCCCGGGAGGGTATTCACTTCATTTACATAGACTTTACCTTCAGCGGAGAGGAACATATCCACTCTCGCCAATACCTCACAGGAGAGGGCTTTATAGGCCCGAAGCGCCACCGAGCGCAGGCTTTCCAGCGCCTCCTCGCTCACCTCAGCGGGGATCATCAGTTTGGCGGCGTCCTCGCTCTCGTATTTGGCGTCGAAAGAATACTCCTCGGCGGTAACCACCTCTCCGACTTTGGTGGCTTCCGGGTATTCATTGCCCAGCACGGCGCATTCCAGTTCCCTGCCGTGGATCATTTCCTCGATGATCACTTTGGAGTCGTACTGAAAGGCATCGGCAATAGCCGTGGCGAATTGTTCGGCCGTTTTCACCTTATGCACGCCTACAGAGGAGCCCATATTTGCCGGTTTGACAAAAATGGGGCTGCCCAGGTGAGCCGTCAGGCTTTTGTAATCGAGCGCATCTTTCTCATGCGCGTGGACGACGGTACCCCGGGCCACGTTCAGCCCCGCCTCTCTGAGCAGGCGTTTGGCCACATCTTTATCCATAGAAATGGAAGACCCTAATACGTCTGGCCCGACAAAGGGCAGGTCCAGTATGCGCAACAAGCCCTGGATGGTGCCATCCTCTCCCTGCGGGCCGTGCAGGATGAGGAAGATGGCGTCCGGCTGTTCGATAGGCTGCTGGTTATCGAGGCGGATGATCTGGCCGGTGGGGTTGCCCGGCGCCAGGGCCAACTGCGGGCCTTCGGCGGGAACGAACTTCCCGAGCTGGCTTTCCTCCTGCAGTCGCCAGCGCCCCTGACGGTCGATGCCGATCAAGGTTACCGAAAACTGTTTTCTGTCTATAGCGCCCAGAATGTTTTTGGCCGAACGTACGGATATTTCGTGTTCGGGAGACTTGCCGCCACAGATGAGTGCAATATGCTTCACGGTCCTGTTTTTTTTGTGACTAAAATCAGCCGAAAAATACATACAATGGGGGGAATAAAGTAGTAGCAGGAAAAGTAATTCGCCTTTCCTATTTACCGAACAATTTGGTAAGGCGCGAACATATCTGAAAGCCCGTTCTCTGGTTCTCAAACCTGACTTTTCGCCATACCCGGCTTGATAATAGCATTATAATCGGCGTAATTTCCGGAGGTACATTCCTTCTTTCACATCGTAAACCTCATCCTAATGAAGAAAAAACCTGCCAACCTTCACCTTCAGATACCTGAACCCTGTTCGCAAAACTGGGAAGAGATGATCCCCTTACCCGGCGGCCGCTTTTGCCACCACTGTGAAAAAACGGTGATCGACTTTACCGGAATGACGGATAAACAGATCGCAAGCCTCTATATGCGCCGCCAGGGCCGGGTGTGTGGCCTCTTTCGGCAGGGTCAGCTCAACCACAGCCTGCCATTACCCGAACCGGTGAACAGATGGCAAAGGTTCAGGGCCATCGGGGCTTTACTTTCCGGCCTTTTGCTGAACGGGGTTGCCGCTGCCCAGACGGCAATCCAGAAGCCCCTCGCCGTTATACAGGCTCCCGTTCAGGAAGCTGATGAACAATCGACTGTGGAAGCAGCTGGCGTTTTGAAAGGAGTAGTTAAAGACGAAACCGGAGAGCTGCTTACCGGAGCTTCGGTTGCTCTTTTTTCCGGAGATGGCCCCGGAAATTTGGGGGCTGGAACGGCTACTGATGAAAAGGGCAGGTTCGAGCTCAAAATTCCGGCAGGCATTCAACAATTCTGGCTGGTTTTCTCTTATGTCGGTTATGAAGAACAGGCCATTGTGCCGATACAGGCCATCACCAATCCAGAAAAAGACATTGAGGTTCAAATGAAACGAGCCGCCTATGAACTTCCTGGGGTTGAGGTTCTTGCCCCTGCTATGGTTCACGTGACAGGCCTGCTGACCGGGATGGCCGTTTCCGTACAAGACGGGAATGAAAAGGGAAAAGAGGCCATAGCCGTTCCGGAAGAACCCGTTTCCATCCATAAGGTTTTCCCAAACCCCTTCACCTCCCACCTCCATGTCGAACTCGATCAGGACAAGCCTGGCGCCGTCCTTTTTCACCTTTATGACGCCAATGGAAAACTGGTTTTTGCCCAGGCGGAAGAACTGCCCGCAGGAAAGCAGGTGACAGCGCTAAACCTCTCCGGGCGCCACCTGCCTGCGGGCGCCTATTTTCTCAGGATCTCCGATGAAACCGGCGAAATCAGGACGAAACCGCTGGTGAAAGCAGAGTGAACGGCTAAAAAACTTACCGTACATTAGTGTTGACTTTTTATTTGTTTGCCGTACATTTGTACGGCAAATTTTTATAATTACTGTACGGGAATAAAGGCTGTGCCTGTTCCTTTCTGTTATCATTACCGATGAAAAAGAAAATCATCCGGAAAGCCATAGAGCTGTTCAATGAACGAGGTTTTTTCGACGTCCCGATGAGAGACATTTCCTCTGCCCTGGAAGTGAGTGTGGGCAGCCTGACCTACCATTTCAAGAGCAAGCAGGCCCTTATGGAATCCATTTACCGCTACATGCTCAAGACGCTGGAAGGGCTGGCCATCAGCGATCGCCTTTTCCAGAAAAAAGGAGAAGAGCTGGAGGTAGCGGCCGTTTACCTGGAGTACATGCAGCAGTTCCGCTTTTTCTTCCAGGATACGCTGGACATTATCCGGGCCTACCCGGAGATCGGCAGGCAGCACCGGCAGCAGGTGGCGGAAGAGGTTAATATCATCAAAAATTTACTTTACATGCAGGTGGGTAAAGGGGCCCTGGCGCCCGAGCCGGCCCTCGGCCTGTACGACACCCTGGCGGAAGTGATCTGGCAGACCCTGCATTTCTGGTTTGCCCGGCAGGCCATTCTCGAAGATACTCAGGCCGGCTGGGAAGATGCTGTCCGGACTATTGGGCACCTGGTTTTCCCTTACGTCACCGAGGAACGAAAAGCGGAAGGACTGGAGATCATGCCCGGTATCAGGTTATCCGAATAAGTTCCAATTAATCAGCTATTATCTAATGACGCAGACAACATTCGAAAAGGAAAAGGTAAGCAGCCGAAACCCCTTAACGCCCAACCCCGTGCTCAGGGGAGGGTACTTCGTCACTGCTGACACTTCATCCGAAGAAATATTCATCACCGAAGAATGGAGCGAAGAGCACCGGATGATGGCCGAGATGGTCACCGATTTCTGTATCCGGGAAGTGCAGGAACCGTTTTTTCGCCGGGGGCGCGAGCTGGTGGTCACGAATGAAGAGGACCGGAAAGAGGTGCTGGCGCTGTTAAAAAAAGCGGGAGAACTGGGCCTCTGTGGAGTAAGCATCCCGGAGCGGTATGGAGGCATGGGCCTGGATTTTAAGGGCAACGCTCTTTTCTCAAAAGTTGCTGCCAACGGTTTCTCCTTTGCCACCACTCTCGGCGCGCAGACCTCCATCGGGTGCCTGCCCATCGTCTATTACGGCAATGAGGCCCAGAAGGAAAAGTACCTGCCGGGCATCGCTTCCGGAGAGTTGATCGCCGCCTATGCTCTTACGGAGCCCGGCGCCGGCTCGGACGCGAACTCCGGCAAAACCTCCGCCACGCTTAGCCCGGACGGGCAGCACTATCTGCTCAACGGCCAGAAAATATGGATCACCAATGGCGGCTTCGCCGACGTGTTCATTGTTTTCGCCAGGATCGATCAGGATGAAAAGCTCTCCGCTTTCATCGTCGAACGCGGCTTCGAAGGCTTTTCCGCCGGGCCGGAGGAGAAAAAAATGGGCATCAAGGGGTCTTCTACGGTACAGATCTACTTTGACAACTGCAAAGTGCCGGCAGAAAACCTGCTGGGCAGCCGGCAGGAAGGCTTCAGGATCGCCCTCAACATCCTCAACGGCGGCCGGATAAAAGCCGGGGCCGGAGGCATCGGCGGAGCTCAGCTGTCGCTGGACAAGGCCGTTCAGTATGCGGTGGAGCGCCGGCAGTTCGGGAAACCCATCGCCGGGTTCGGCGCCATTCAGTATAAGATCGGCGATATCGCCATGCGAGCCTTCGCCAATGAGGCGGCCCTCTTCCGAACCGCCGACTACATCGACCGCAAAGAGGCGGAGCTGAAAGCCGGAGGCATGCCGGATAGCGAAGCCAAGGTCCGGGCCATTCGCGAATTTGCGGTGGAAGCCTCCATTATAAAAGTAAAAGGGTCGGACCTGGTCTGCTACGCCACCGATGAGGCCATACAGATCCACGGAGGTATGGGCTACGCCCAGGAAACCGGCATAGAAATGGGCTACCGGGACGCCCGGATCACCAAGATCTACGAGGGCACCAACGAGGTCAACCGCCTGCTCATCGTCGGAGAGCTGACCAAGCGCGCCATGGTGTCCAAAGAACTGGACCTGGTGAGCGCCGGAAAGAAAATACCTTCCTTCCTGCTTCGCCAGCTGGCGCTCTTCCGCCCCAAAGAGGGATACGCCGAAGAAGAACGCATCGTGCAGGGGCTGAAAAATACCTTCCTCTTCCTCTCCGGAATGGCGGGCCGTAAGCTGGGCCGTAAAATGATCGAAGAACAGGAGATCGTCATGAACCTCTCGACGATCCTTTCCGAGGCCTACGTGGCGGAAAGCGTGTTGCTGAAAATCAAAAAACTGGAAAGGATGGAAAGCGCGGATAAGGAAAAGCTGAAGATACAGCGGCAGATGATGCAGTTGTATCTTTACGAAGCCCTGGCCGTGGCCAAAAAGGCTGCGTTGGAGGCCATCGGTAGCTTCGCGGACGGCCGCCGGAAACGCACTTACAACCTCGTGGCCAATACCATGCTCAGGCCCTATGATGTGAACCCGAAACAATTGCGTAGGAACATCGCTGGGTTTATTATCGAAAAAAGGGGATATTGTTTTTGAGGTGGTTCGCAGTTCGGTATTTGCTTTTCGCCCGAACCGCGAATCCCGAAACACCAACAAACCGAATTACCGCAACACCGAAACACCACAATACCGTAAAACCGAAACACCAACCACCACATGCACAAAGTAGTGATCATCGACGGCTGCCGCACGCCCTTTCTCCGTTCCGGCACCGATTATATGGACCTGATGTCTTACCAGCTGGGCGCTTATGCCATCAAGGGGCTGCTCACCCGTACGGGCCTGAACCCGGCGCTGGTGGACAAGGTGGCCATGGGCAATGTGATATCGAACATCAAAACGCCCAACGTGGCGCGGGAGGCGGCTCTCACCGCCGGCATACCGAGCACCACGCCCTGCCATACCGTCTCCCAGGCCTGCATTTCCGCCAACCGGGCCATCGCCGACGGTTGCCTGGAGATCATGACGGGGCAGGCGGAGATCGTCATCGCAGGCGGAGTGGACCACACCTCGGATACGCCCATACAGTTTCCCCGAAAGATGCGCAAGAAGCTGTTTAAGGCCCAGCGGATCAAGACGGCTGGCGACAGCCTGAAGTTTCTCACTACCCTTCGCCCCACCGACTTCGTGCCGGAGCAGCCCCAGGTGGCAGAATACACCACCAACCGGGTAATGGGCGAAGACTGCGACATCATGGCCGCCCGCTTCGGCGTCAGCCGGGAAGAGCAGGACGAGTACGCGGTGCGGTCCCATCAGCTGGCAGAGCAGGCATTCCAGGAGGGCTTCCTGCCGGCCGAGATCGAAGAGGTGAGCCTGCCGCCGAAATTCAAACCCATCAGAAAAGACAACGGTATCCGGGGCGATAGTACTATGGAATCGGTGAGTAAACTCCGGCCTGCTTTCGACAAGAAGTTCGGTACGCTGACGGCGGCCAACTCCTCTTTCCTGACCGACGGCGCCGCCGCTGTGCTGATCATGTCGGAAGAAAAGGCCAAAGAGCTGGGCTTCACTCCAAAGGCGGAAGTGGTGGATTTTGTCTTCACCGGACAAAGCCTGGAAAAAGAGCTGCTGCTGGGCCCCACCTACGCCGTCTCCAAACTGCTCAAGCGGCAGAATATGGAACTGAAGGACATGGACGTCATCGAGTTCCACGAGGCTTTCGCCGGCCAGATCCTTTCCAACCTGAAAGCACTGGCCTCGGATGAGTTCGCCCGGGAAAACCTGGACAGAGATAAGGCCGTCGGGGAAATAGACATGAGCAAGTTCAACCTCTGGGGCGGCTCTCTCTCCATCGGCCACCCCTTCGGCGCTACCGGCGCCCGCATCACCACCACTACTGCCAACCGCCTGCAGAAGGAAGGGGGTGCTTATGGCCTGCTGGCCGCCTGCGCAGCGGGAGCGCACGGGCATGCGATGCTGCTGAAGCGCTGGGAGTAGGGCTGGATAGCCAATTGCTGGATGGTTTTGGACTTTGGACGTGCCCCATTTGAAGTCGGAAGTGGGAAATCGGAAGTCGGAATTTGGGTCCAAATAGGTGCTCAACGCCTGTTTTTCCGCCTTCCGCCTTCCGCCTTCCGCCTTCCGATTTCCGATTTCCGACTTTACCCTAGGGCCGTCCAAAGTCCAGGATGGTTGAATTGTTATATTGTCAACGGGGCTTGCTGCAGGCTCCAGGTCTGCGTAAATCCGCGTTCCTTTTCAGGCAGTGCACAATCAAAACAGAACGAAAAATGCAACTCGAAGAATTCATCACCATAGAAAAAGAGAACGGCGTAGCCACCATCTGGCTCGACAACAAGGGCGAAAAGATGAACGTCGTCTCCCCCGCTGTCATCGAGCTGTTCGATGAACTGATGGACAAGATCGAAGCCGACCCGGAGGTCGAGGCCGCCGTTTTCATCAGCCGGAAGCCCGACTTTATGGCCGGGGCCGACATCAAGGCATTCGCTATTGAAAAGGAAGGCGACTTTCGCCCCCATCAGGAGCAGGGGCACCGGGCGCTGGAGCGGATAGAGCGCTCTGAAAAGCCCTTCATTTCTGCTGTCCATGGGACGGCCTTCGGCCTGGGCACCGAGCTTTCTCTGGCCTGCCATGCCCGCATCGCCACCAGATCCTCCCGCACCAAATTCGCCCTGCCGGAAGTCAAACTCGGCCTGTTGCCCGGTGGAGGCGGCACCCAGCGCCTGCCCCGCCTGATCGGCATACAGAAGGCCCTGGATATGATGCTGACGGGTAAGAACATCTTTGCCTACCGCGCCAAAAAGATCGGGCTGGTGGATGAGCTTACCGAAGAGGGCAAACTTCATCAGGCGGCCGTCATGATGGCCAAACGCCTGCTGAAGAAACCCATTCAAAGGAAATCCAAATTATCGCTGGCCGAAAAGCTGCTGGAGGGCAACCCCATCGGGCGGAAGCTCCTCTTCAGCCAGGCCCGGAAGATGGCCTTCAAGCGGTCGCAGGGCAATTATCCCGCCATTCCCGCCATCATCGATTGTGTGGAAACGGGCATCGAAAAGGGAATGAAGGCCGGCTATGAGAAGGAGCTGGAGCTCTTTGAGAAACTGATGCTCACCCCCGAGAGCGCCGCTCTGCGCGCGCTGTTCTTCTCCATGAGCGACAATAAGAAAAACCCCTACGGCGAGGCCCCGAAACAACTGGAAACGCTGGGCATGATCGGCGCCGGCTTTATGGGCGCCGGCATCGCCGAGATAAGCGTCATGAAAGGCATAGAGGTGTTGCTGAAGGACATCAAACAGGAAGTTGTCAGCGCCGCTCAGCAGCAGATCTGGAAGAGCCTGGAGAAAAAGATGAAACAGAAGGCGCTCACTAAAGTGGAAGCCGAAGGCCTCATGGCCAACCTGCACGGCCAGCTGGATTACGACAATTTCGACAAGGCGGATATCGTCATCGAGGCCGTGCTGGAGAAGATGGAGCTGAAAAAGCAGATCATCAGCGATATAGAAACGCACTGCCGGGAGGACGTCATCATCGCCTCCAACACTTCTTCCCTCTCCCTCACCGAAATGGCCGGGCACGCCCAAAGGCCCGAGCGGGTTATCGGCATGCACTACTTCTCCCCCGTTCCTAAAATGCCGCTCCTGGAGATCGTCCGGACCGACAAGACGGCCGATGAGGTGATCGCCGCCTGCTATGATTTCGGCATTCGCCAGGGCAAAACCTGCATCGTGGTCAAGGACGGCCCCAGCTTTTACGTCAACCGCATTCTGAGCCCCTACACCAACGAGTGCCTCCTTATGGCCGACGAGGGTATCGCCCTGGAGGCTATCGACAAGGCCTTTCTGAAGAAGGGTTTTCCCGTGGGCCCCATCACTCTGCTCGACCAGGTCGGGCTGGACATCGCCGCCCACGTGACCGACACTTCCCGAAAGATCGTCGCCGATCGGCCGGGCTTTGAGATCTGTGAGGCCGTCGTGAAGATGTTCGAGGCCGGCCGGCTGGGGCGGAAGAATAAGAAGGGCTTTTATACATACAACGAAAAAGGCCGGCGGCAGGGGATTGACCCCACGGCGTACCAGTTCTTCAAAGGCGACGGCAAGAAAGAACTCCCTGTGGAGGAGATCCAGAACCGGGGGCTGATGCTGATGCTGAACGAAGCTGTCCTCTGCCTGGAAGAAGGCCTCATCCCCAACCCCAACGACGGCGACCTGGGCGCCGTCTTCGGCATCGGCTTCCCGCCCTTCACCGGCGGCCCCTTCCGGGCGATGGACACCTGGGGGACAGAGAACATGGTAAGTACGATGCGGGAACTGGAGGAGAAGTATGGAGCGCGCTTTAAGCCGGCGGAGATGCTGGTAGGGATGGCGGAGAGGGGGGAGGGGTTTTATTCGTGATGGAGCAGCTTATAAAAGTTTTACATCAGCCTGCCTGAAGTTGCTCGACGTACCTGTTGAATAACTCCCCGCATTGCAGGGTGATTTCCTCTTCCGTTTCTTTAAGAACTTCTTCGTATGCCAAAGGAATGGTAAGGTATATCTTCCCGTTTTCTCTCCAGGACTCAAATTCATAATCATTGGGTTCCCTGGCCACAATGGCGACGATCCATTTGCTAACATCCCGAAAGCTTCTGGGGCGCTCCATGGACGCCAGGAGTTCGTTGATCTTCTTCAGGTTTATTTTGGAGGCAACCGGATGGTCCACGATCTTTGTCACAAAGAATTCCATCTTTTCATTTTTTTCCTAATCCAGCTTTGTATTCAGCGGAGGATAGAGCAGCTTATGTTCTCGTTTTTGATTTTCCGGCAGAAGAGGATAACTCCCTAAGCGGGCTATTTCCCGGTTTTTTGCGATAGTCAGGCTTCCTCTATATTCCATATCATAATAGATTCCATGCTTTTCATAAAACTTTAAAGAATACCTATCCTCTCCATCGGTAGAAACGCCGATCTTGGCAATTTCTTCTGCTTCTAGCCACACCTTACCTTCTGGACAAAGATAACATTCTCTATAACCGGGTGCAATAGCCCTTAATACATATTGCTCTGCCTCTTCATCGTTCTTCTTTTGTCTTCTGGCTATTTCCGCCTTGCGTTCAGGAGTAAGGATAGGATTTCCATTCGAATCGGTAGTCACTACTTCTTCATAACCGGAATAATTGTAGATGAGATAGCTAATCAACCCCAGGGCTAACAGAAAAATCCAGTATGGAGGAATTCGGCTTGCAGGCGTCAAACTTCTTTGAGGCCTATAGTTGGGATTTGGCTTAGTCCGCGGTTGAACTGGAAATTCCACAGCATGGTTTTCATTTTATTTTTAAAAACCAGGATTAAAATTAAAAAATAAAATAAATTCAAGTTGAGGCCTAAATGTTAAAAAAATTTACCTTTGGCTGAAACGCCCACCCGGCAATAAAATTTATCGATGATGGAATTGGAAGCGCCTCGATTTTTTATATTATTGGTGATTGACCTCTTACCGGGCCTTGGGGTGGTGGGTTTATGTAAAAGTTGGAGGCCCACTAAAAAATAACTCCTTGGTTTTTACGTATAAATCGTGTATTTTTGTACGTAAAAATACCATGAGTACCAAGCTCACTTTAAGCCTTGACAAAAAGGTAATAGAACAAGCCAAAATTTACGCTAAGGAAAAACACGTCAGCCTATCTTTCCTGGTCGAGAATTACTTACAAAAACTAGTCTCGGAATATAAGTCCAATACTGAGAACGGGAGTTCCATAGTAGAGGAGTTGACTGGGATCGTAAAACTTTCCTCAGATTATGATTACAGGGATGACTATACAGATTATCTTAAAAAAAAATATAAATAAAATTGGAAAGGGTTTTCGTAGATACGAATATTGTCCTTGATTGGCTTGGAGAGCGGGTTCCCTTTTACAAATATGCAAAGGACTTGTTCAAAAAAGCAGAAAGAGATGAATTAGTGGTGCTGCTAAGCACGATGAGCTTTATAACAGTAGAATACATCCTTAGGAAAGAGATCGGTAAAGAAAAGGCGCTAAAAGCACTGACGGGGATAAGAAGGATAACTACTGTTTGCAATAGCGGTGAGAAAGAAATTGATTTAGCTCTTCTATCCGGCCTGAAGGACTTTGAAGATGCTTTTCAATATCACACAGCGAAAAGCAATCATGCAGATGTATTGATCACTCGAAACGTGAAGGATTTTAAGAATGTTGGAATGCCAATTATGACAGCAGAAGAATATTTAAAATTGAAAAAAGAATAGCAAGGGCATAACAAAATATATAGAAAAAATCTAAAATCAATATTAACTTTGAAAGAAGCCCCAAAATTAATTCTTCTGATTTTCCTGGTTTATGCCTGTCAGAACAGGCCCTCGCAGTGGAACGGCCCTGTCCTGACCCCGCCTCGCCAAAACCTGACAGCCGAAGAATTAGCCGAGGGTAAAGCTCAACCCTTAGTTGATATGAGTTTCTTTGCAGAACCCCGATGGGGAACTCAAGCAACAGCTCCTTTATCCGGCACTTTAGTTCTCCAGAGTGCCGAATTGAATTATCCCAAGGAAAAAGAATATTATCCGGGAGAAAATATTTTTCCGGCATTACAATTAGATTTCATCTCACATAATGGAGAACTGATCCCCCGGCGAAAAGAAAGGATCATTACCAGCGATAGCTACTGGGATGTGATAGTTGGGGCAGGGAAAGTGTGGCATGAAGAAGAAGATGGAGCATGGGATCGTGCTTCATTTCCGCTGACATTAACTGACCGGTGGGTTGGGCAAGCCAGAAATTGTGTAGCAACATTCGTTTATAAAAAAAATGCGGTAAGCAAAGTTTGTTTGCAATGCAGCCAGGAGACAGCGGATATCGATGATAAACAATTGGGCAACATTAGTGGCATGCTGCCAGCTGAATTCCAGGCTAAACAATTTGCAGATTCCATTCAACTCGTTGAACGGCATAAGCAATCAGAATCCCGAAGGCTACCGATACATCCTCTCAGTGAAATTGATATAAATCATGAAGTTGCCGGCTATTTTGAGAAAATGATATATACCAATGCTCCCACCAGTTTGGGGGCGGTCTGGATGAATGATAAACTTTACCTTCATCCACCCAAAACCCGGCACGGCCTTTACCCTTATCCCGGTGAAATGCGGCACGGCTTATACTCTGTGACTAAAAGTATGGCGGGTGCTCTGGCATTAATGTATTTTGCGGAACGATACCGGGAAGACGTATTCAACGAATTTATTTCAGATTATGTCCCAGCGTTAGCCAACCACCCTGGCTGGCAGGGTGTCACGTTCTCCCACACACTCAATATGGCCACGGGAACCGTTGGGGGTGAAGGCCCGGAGCATCTTTTTAGTACAATTATCGTTGCCGAAACGGCAGAGGAGGCAATAAATAATGTTGCCCGCCTTGGGGATGCTCCCGAATTGCCGGGCCAAAAATTCAATTATGCTTCCACCAACCTGTTTGTGTTGTCCTATGCATTGCAGAAATATGTAGAAGAGAAGGAAGGTGAAGAAATCAATTACTGGGAACTGGTGCATGAGAACGTACTTGTCCCTATTGGTGCGGAGCATTTCACTTTATTGCACACCATCGAAAAAGATGAAACCCGGGGAATTCCATGGCTTGCCTATGGGGCGTTACCGACTATTGACGAAGCCGCTAAAATTGCTTTGTTGTTTGCCAATGGAGGAAGCTACAAAGGACAACAGATCTTAAATAAAGAAAGAGTAAAGGAAGCCTTCGGGGCAACGGAATGGAATGGATACAGTACCGACAACGATTTTAGAGGAACGAACTACCGGCACTCTTTTTGGTCGAAAGAAATAAAGACGGGGAAGTGCAGAACAAAGGCGGCCTACATGTTGGGATTTGGAGAGAACTATGTAGTGTTTCTGCCCAGCAAAGCCATCATTTTTAGATTTTTAGATGAGCATGATCTGAATATTGACAAATTAATACAAGGTGTAGAAAATCTTAAATCCTCCTGCCGGGAAAAATGAACAGCGCCCCTGTCGGCTCCCAACCACTTTCTCCCTCCTCCCTGCACACCACCCTCCAAAACCGGCACACTGCTCCCTTCCTGTCTGAATTGCCGGAGTAAACGAGCAATTTGGGTGTAAACAACATCCGGATATGGCCGCTCAGATCAATTATTCCAGGCAACTTCAAACAGATATGCATGGCACCAATACGCGCCTCGGAGGTAACCTCTCCTCAGCTACCCAAATAAAAAAGAAAGTCCGCATCCTCTCTATCGACGGGGGCGGCATTCGGGGCATCATCCCGGCCACCATTATCTGGCACCTGGAGCAGCGCCTGCAGGCCCGGGCCGGCAACCCGGACGCCCGCATCAGCGATTATTTCGACTTTGTAGCCGGCACCAGCACCGGCGGCATTCTGGCCTGCACCTACCTGATGCCGGACCCCCAAAGGCCGGGGCGCCCGAAACTCAGTGCGCGGGAATCGCTCGCCATGTACCTCGAACAGGGCGGTTGTGGCACCTTTTCCCGCTCTTTATACCGAAAACTCACTAGCATGATGGGCCTGCTGGATGAGAAATATTGTTCTCAGGCCCTGGAGAAGGCCTTAAAGCGGTGTTTTGGCAAAACCCGGCTACGTGACTTTCTCAAACCCTGCCTGGTTACCGCCTATAACATAACCAGCCGCCGGGCCTTCTTCTTCACCAGCCTCGACGCACGCAAAGACGCCAACCAGGATTTTTATGCCTGGCAGGCAGCCCGCGCCACGGCTTCGGCGCCCTCTTTTTTCAGCCCCGCTCTGGTGACATCCGGCGCCGGTGACACTCTCCCTCTGGTCGATGGAGGGGTCTTTGCCAACAACCCCACCCTCTGCGCCTTTACCGAGGCCCAGAAAGCCTGCTTTGCCCAAATGCCTGGCTTTACCGGCAAGCCGGACCATCCGACACCTTCCGATATGATGATCGTCTCCCTGGGCACCGGCGCCGATAAGGAGAGCTACCATTATGAAAAAGTGAAATCCAAGGGCATAGCAGGTTGGGTCAAACCGATAATAGACATTCTCATGTCGGCCAGCACCGATACGGTGGATTACCAGTTGCAGGAACTGTTTGCCAACCAACCCAGGAACTGCCATGGCCGCTACTACCGGATCAACCCTTCACTGGGAAGTGCCGATGCAGTGATGGACAATATAACCCCCCGGAATCGTTGGGCACTGCACCAGGCGGCCCTGGATTACATCGAAGCCAACCGGGAAAAAATGGAAGGGATCGTAGAGCAACTGATCCTCAACCAGTGAGTGAAACCCGGCAGTTATGTTTAACTTTGGCAGCTCATCGCCTTCAATACTTCATTCGAATCTATAATTATGATCCTCTACAACGTCACCGTAAAAGTCGAACATTCCGTCCATGATGACTGGCTGGAGTGGATGCAGGCCGTGCACATCCCCGATGTGCTGGCCACCGGCTTGTTTACCGAATACAAGCTTTGCCGGTTATTAGGCGTAGATGAATCGGATGGCATCACTTATGCCGTACAGTACTTTTGCCCCGGCATGCCGGCCTTTCAGCAATACCAGCAACAGCACGCCGCCCGCCTTCAGAAGGAGCACTCCGATCGCTATAAAGATAAGTACGTGGCTTTCCGGACTTTGATGGAAGTCCTGTGATAAGGGCCGAACCAATTTTTATCGGGCAGGCTCAACTTAAGCGGCAATGGAAAATTGCCGCTTAAGAGTTTGTTCAAAATTCGATCAATGGGCTCCAAACGGCAAATTTTATCCTGCACTGCGTTAAAAAGCCTCGCCATACCTTCCAGGTATGCCTGTGTTTTTTGCCTTGTTCAGAACAAAATTTTCTCGTTTTCGCCTCATCATCGAAATTTGAACAAACTCTTAACGCTAAATTTTGAATGCTAAAGTGAGGTAATAAAGTCGAGGTTCAGCCGGTATTAAACCAGGGCCGGGATAACCGGTAGCTCTACGGGTAAAATAGGTTGCATTCAGCAAATTATTTATACCAATGGCTATGGTATAATTCTTTATATCATAATTTGCTGACAAATCAAAAACCTCGTATGCCGGAATTAATCCCTGGTTTCCTGTCACCGTAGATTCCGTATTATTTGCATCAGAATATTGGCTGCTGGTATTCGTGTAGTTCAAAGTGGTTGAAAAATGGTAACCTTTGAACGTTATACCCGCCTTAAAAAGATGCTCAGGTGCTAATTCGACTCTATTGCCTTTAAATTGTGAATTTAAATACTCTGAATCGATATAGGCATACGAACTAAACACACTTAAAGAATATGGAGCCCTTGGGTTAATTGCTTTTAAAAGATTAAATTCAACAAACGACTCTATTCCCATATTCCTAGAGTCAGCAATATTGGTTCTGTAAAGACGTGGTTGGCCATCAATTTCGCGTGTTATTACGCCAATTCTGTCATTGTAGGCCAGTATAAATGCATTGACATCAAAACTAAGAAGCTGTCCAATTTGCCCTCGAAAACCTGCGTCGGCATTATAACCGTCTGAATCCTTTACATTAGGGTCAACATCAAGATTGGGGTTTTCAACCCTCATATCATTAAAATGAACCCCTCTGAATCCTTGCGTAATGTTGGTGTAAAAATTTATCTCATCATTGATCAGATATTGAATTCCTCCTCCCAGCAAAGGGAAACTTCTTGTGTTCGTGCGATCTTCATACATCAATTCACCTTCGTTATTAAAATAGCCATCAAAATCAACATTGATATACTCGTACCTGAATCCAGGAGTAAAGGATAGCCTTGGAGTTATTTGAAAAATATGTTCTCCAAAAACCGAATAGTTGGTTGTGTAAAACGTATAATTATTGTACTCCAACGCATCAGGGTTGATAAAGCTGAAATCAGGGTCTCTGCCATCCGTTCCTAATCCCTGGCCTCTTGTTGTTTTTCCATCGTACACTCTTACCCCAATCAAAAAGGTGTTCCTTGTATCACGAAACATCTTATAGTTTTTCAAAAATCTGATCTCCGAACCATAATTTCTATACTCATCCCGTCTTAAATCCCGAAAACCACCATCATCCGGTATGTTGACCGGATCAGTTTGTTCTATACTATATCTACTGGAAAGTACTGCGAAGTTTTTCATTGAAAGTTTGGCGCCGTTTCCAAAATTATAATCCAATGTAATCGCTGGTAAATTCCACTGCACACGAAACCAGTTTCGTTCCCTGTTAGAAGCCTGCGGGTCAATTTTAAACTGTTCATCCGTCACCCCTGCCGACAGATGCAAGGTGTATCCCATCCTCGTAAATTCCGCGCCGATGTCTAATTTTTCATTGACCGG
>JACJYA010000014.1 GCA_020636315.1 Lewinellaceae bacterium | reverse complement strand
TCAGCACCCGCCTCTTTGGCCGAAACAGCCTCACAGCCCTCTTCAATCTGAAACGCGAAACCGCACCCTTCTTCAGCGTTATAGTAAATGGTGGCTTCTCCGTTCTCGAAAAGGTAATTGCAAATTGGAGGAATGCTGCAAAAGGACAGGTTGCGGTTGTAGGTGAGGGTTAGGTGGCCGATAGTTGTGTAGTCCAGGTTATCCAGCCCGCTCAGGCTGGCCAGGATGGCATTGTCTGAAATATAGAGGTTTCCTCCTATGGCGTTGAGGTCCTCCAGCCCATTGAAATTGATAAGGCTATCACTATAAACTACACTTAAGTTTCCCTCAATGGACCTAAGGTTTTCCATGCCTTCAAAACTGGAACGGGCATCGTTGTCATACATGGCAAAATTATTCAGGAAATGGAGGTTGTCCAGGCCCGTGAAGTTGGCCAGGTTGTTGTTTTCCCTGATATAGAATACCTGGCGGATGGAATCCAGATTTCCCAATCCGATAAAGTTGTTCAGGTTATCATTGGCAATCACTTCGAAATGATCAATGGCCCCACTGAATTGATGTGATTCAGCCCTTCGAGTGAGGATAAAGCATCACAATTATCGACTACCAGGCTGGAAGCAACAGACAGGATGCCCATCAGGCTGTCCAGTTGGGAGATGTCTTCCCCCGAGATAGTCAGGCTGCCTTCAATTTCGGTGCAATCGGGATAGTTGATCCGAAAACTGTCAACCTGGCCCTGGGTGGTAAAGGTGATGCCTTCCGGCAGGCAGGATTGGGCGGCGGTGGGGTTCAGGATAGATAAAATGAAAAGAGCGAAAAGTAGAAAGTGTTTTTTCATGGTGTTCAACTTTATACCAGCTTCAATTATTAAATGGCGGGCCTTCCCTTTCTGCCCGGTTCTCCCCTTCGGGGAGTTAGAGGGGCTAGGGCAGGAAGGGAAGGCCGGAACCTTTACTTTTGTACTACTCCTTCACAAACCTCCCCACATAAACCACCTCACCCACAGCCCCTTTCACCACGTACAGCCCGCTCGCCAGCCCTTCCACGCTGACGCTATGCCCGGCAGTGATGCTTTCCTGCCGCACCAGCCTGCCCTGCGCATCGTAAAGCTGCAGGGAGATAGAGCCGGAAATGCTTTCGGGTAGTTGTAGGCGGATGAAGTCTGTGGCGGGGTTGGGGGAGAGGGCCAGTTCGCTCACGGCTACCTCCCGGCCGCCCGTCAGGCATTGCATAGCCACCACAAAATCGCTCTCATACGCTCCGATATCGACGCAGTTGACTATCCGCTCGTTGCCTTCCAGGTCGGTATCGGGAAGGTCGCCGGAATACACGCCGGCATCTACCGCCGGGCTGTTTTCGGTGAGGCGGAGATCATCCATAGCGACAAAGAGAGGGTCGGCATTCTGCTGGTCATAAGTGTGGGCATGGGCAGCCAGGGAGGCGTCACTGAAGAGGTTGCCGCCGATAGAGTTGACGGTGACATCTTCCGTTAGGGCTTCGTACTCAGTAAATCCGGGGTTATACAGGATGGTGTTTTGTAAACTAACGGAGGAATTGTCTTCCAGGGTGAGCCCTCCGGCGTTGTTTCCGGCAATGGTGCTGTTCAGGAAATGGAAGATTCCGGTTTGGAACAGGCCAACGGTTGAAGCGCCGTTATTGCCGGTAGCCAGGCAATTTTCAAATCTGATGGAGGCCGAGTTGGCCATTCCCGGGTTATTATTATAGGCAGGAGAAGCTCCGATGCCGGCGCCACCTACAGGGCTGGTGTTATTACTGATCCGGCTGTTCTTTACGACGGCCTGAAATCCGGGGCTATTTGTAGCGATGCCAAGCCCTCCGGCCCCCTCAACCGCGGTATTCCCTTCGATCGTACAATTTTCGACCAGGAAATTGGCCGGCGCCTCGCTGTAGAGATCCAGTCCACCTGTGAAAGAATCTGCCTCATTATCCAGGAAATCGCAGTTGGATATGGTATAATCGAAAAGGCCCGACTCCGGTAAACTTCCGATGCCCATGCCACCGTCGTTTCGGGAGGTGTTGCCTTCAAATGTACAGGAATCCACGAGCACGACACCCGTTCCCGAGGGCGGCCCTCCCAGAATGGCCATACCTCCGGCAAAATACGCTCCGGAATTTTCGATGAAACGCGAATGGGTGACTTCAATATTGGAATTGGCCCCTCGTAATATGGCCTCCGCGCCGGAACCACACCCAAAGGATGAAGACATGGTGATGTTTTGCTGAAAGTTGCAACTGTCGATAGAAATATCCGAGTTGGCGGAAGTGCCTTCAATATTGACTGAGAGGCCCCCTCCTGATACTGACGCCTCATTTTGATAAAACACACAATGGTGAACAGCATAATCAGAATTGCTGCCATTGGCAGCTATATTTACGGCTCCCCCTCTATCATCCGACCGGTTAAGCTCAAACCTGCAATCGGCTAATTCCAGTGAGACCCTCTCTGTACCTTGTTCCGTTTCCACGAAAACCGCCCCGCCATACTCCATCGCTTCATTACCCGAAAAATCACTGTTCTGAAGGGTAAAACCAGCGTTATTGGCCGGATCGTAATATATAACGGCTATGCCGCCACCCCGGCCAGCTTCATTTTCGGTAAAGCTACAATCGGAAACTGTGGATTGAGCGCCATTACTTTCGGTTCCAAAAACGTATCCTCCTCCGAATATCGGAGCTACATTTTGTGAAAAAGTACAGCCGCTAAGCGTGAAAGTTGGCTGATCGGCCAGTTCGGAAGAAATCGCCAGGAGGCCTCCGCCTGCCAGAATTTCTTCTCCTCCCTGGGCTAAGATCTCATTACCCGTAAACTGACAGTTTACAACGGTGGCATGGGTCAGGTTTCCTTGCGTAGCGATGGAGACTCCCCCTCCAAAATTGCGGCTGGTGTTGTTCTCAAACCGGCATTCTTCGATATTTAGATCAGCATTGTCCGCCCCCGGGTTGGCCAAAACCCGAATGCCTCCCCCTCCATTTATGCCCGTTGCTACATTGCCGGAGTACGTTGTCTGATAAATTTCGATGACGTTTCCTTCTTCAAAGAGGTTTACGGCCATTGCGCCCCCTCCGAAATCGGCCGTATTATTGATGAAAGAAGAATTCCGCACGGCCAGGTACTGTTGATTCACATCCTCTTCCCTGAACCGAAGGCCTCCCCCCTGGCCGATCATTACTACATTATCCTGAAAAACGGTTTCCTCCACCACCCCGCTCGCGTTAAGCAGCCTGAGGCCACCACCACCTCCGCCATTCGCCCGGTTGGATACAAATACCGACTGGCTGATCCTGACCGTATCGGGGAAGGGGTTATCTACCGCCATGCCTCCCCCGCCATTCGCAAAGTTTTGCTCGAAACGGCAATTATTGACAACAGGAGCCCCGGTCGCATAAATTCCGCCTCCCTTCCGGTCTTGGTCATCCGTCCCGTCCGCATGGCCGTTCCGGATCGTAAATCCATCGATCCAGGTGGCATTGGTGATTGTACTGGTTATACTCACCACCGTCATCACATTATCCGATCTGAAATTGTCAAAATCATCATCCACATCATCCCCGTTCAAATCGCCGGAGAGGATGGTGGGGTGTTGTTCGATATCCCTTTCCGAAAGCTTGCACTCCGTGCCCGCAAAGCCGCCGTAGAGCCGGAGGTTTTTGTCGATCAGAAAAGTCGAAGCAGGGTTGTCGCCGGGCAGGTAGGTGCCTTCTGCCACCCAGATCTCATCGCCCTCCTCGGCGGCGGCGAGGGCGGTTTGCAGGCCAGTGAAGGCATTGGCCCAGGTTTTGCCGCTACCGTCGCCGGCAGCGGACTGATCGACATAGAGGCGGCCCGTGAGCGGGCCGCCTGCCCATTTGAATAAGGCGGGGGCTGTCCCACTGCCATCTCTGTTAGACATCCAGCCGTACTCGGGTGTGAGAAAAGCGGGAGCAAAAGCCCAGGTGGCAGTATCTTCCTCCGTCCAGGTTTCGCCCAGGTCGGAGGAAGATGCTGTCAGTTTATTGCCGAAAAAGGTGGCCCCCAAAAATGTCCTGGAGCAGGGAATGGCAGTTATCTCTGTAAAATCGGTATTGCCAAGGTTTTCCCAGGACGTTCCTCCATTCGCCGTTCTTATGAGTGCCCTCGTTCCGTCCGGCAGCTCGTAAATGGCCAGGCCGTTCATGTTATCGATAAAGGCGATGGATAAGATGGGAGAATCGCCAAGTTCAGTGTCAAAAACTTCCCAGGACTGCCCGCTGTCCCGGGTTCGGTAAACCCGGGCTTTGTTGGTGCCGAACCATAGTGCGTTTTCAAAAGTAGCGACGGCCGAGCTCGCGGAATAGAACAATCCAAATTCACCGGCTTGAAAACCGGGAATATCGGCCTGAGGCACGGATGCCCAGGTTGCTCCGCCATCAGTGGTTCTGGCCATTGTACCTGAGTTGATACAAATGCCTTCCTGGTTGTCAAAAAAATGGAGCCATACACCTCCCGCACTATTATTGAACACTTCTGTCCAGGTTTCCCCGCCATCCGTTGTACGGAAAATTCCTCTTCCGCCTGCGGGGCCGAGGTTTTGAGTGGTTATACAGGCTGTGTTTTCATCCAAGGCGTAGATATCCCAACTGACTCTGCCCATAGCTTCTTCGATATCTGTTACATCCCAGGTTGCTCCTCCATCTACAGACCGCAATACCTTAATGATATGGCCTTCAGGTACAGGAGGAGTGGCCTGTGAATAGTCAATGGCTACGGCCCATATCACCTGTTCGCTGACAATAGAGATATCCGAGACATCATAATTTCCCGGCAGTATCCCAGCAGCCTGAGGCTCCCATGCCTGGGCAAAGCTCGTTAAGTTGAATAAAAGGATAAGTAGCAGAGATGTAAAAGGTCTCTTCATGACGTATAAGGTTTTAGGTTAAAGTAAATGTATGTTCTCGCCATAAAGATGCCCTGAGAGGCCATTAAATACCTTACCTATTGGTGCAAATACCTTACTTATTGGTGCAAATACTGGCTGTTGCCAAAGATTTGGGATAAAATTTGCCCCCCGGAGGCCATCGATTGAGTTTGGAACAAATTTTTAGATCCACGGGAGGTAATGCCCGGCCCGGTTCACCACCACCGCACCATCCCATACACTCCCAGCGAAAAAATGGCGATTATACTCACCAGCAGCGCCAGGTCATAGGCCAGGTATGGCCCGAGGTACTTTAATTTTTCCCGAAAGCTGGCCGGCGGCTCCTGAATCGAGGCGGCAGATGGCTGACAGGGGCCGGCCGTCATGTCCTCCTGTTATTTCAGCGAAACCCTGATGACGTACATATCGGCTGTAATGTACAGTACCGACTCATCGGCATTCAGGGCGCAGTTGGCTGTGGCCTGCCCGGTGGAAACAGTGCCCAGGTGCTCTCCCCAGGGGGTGAACACCAGAACCCCTCCCGGGCCCGTAGCGAACAGGGCGCCTTTTTTGTTGACCTTCATGCCGTCCGGCAGGCCGGGATTAGAAACCGCCATTGAAGTGGCGTCAAAGAATACTCTTCCGTTGGTAAAGTTGTTTTTCCCATCGATATCAAAAACCATCCAGATGGCCCGCTCGGGGTCGGAGTTAGCGACGTAGCATCTGGAGTAGTCCGGGCTGAAGGCGATGCCATTAGGGCGGGACAACTCATCTGTCATAAGAAAAACGGCTCCCTCCGGTGATACCCGGTAAACACCCTGAAAGGGAATTTCCTTGGCCGGGTCGTCCATATTCTTTTCCAGTCCGTATGGCGGGTCGGTGAAGTACAGGTTCCCGCCCGGCCCGTAGGCCGCATCGTTGGGGCTGTTAAACCGTTTGCCTTCGTAATTATCCGCTATGGTTATGAATTCGGGCTCGGGCGCAATAATGGGGGCGTCCATCATGGCCATGCGGTGGTCGCCGTGCTGGCAAAGGACCAACCTGCCGTCAGGGCTGAGCAAGAGGCCGTTGGAGCCGGTTTCACCGCCTCTCGGTACGTCGGAAGTGTAGCCGGAAGGGTGAAGGTAAACCGAAGCGCCTTCGCTTTCCTTCCAGCTGTAAATGGTGTTCTGAGGCACGTCCGACCAGATCAGCATCTGTTCTTTTTCCAGCCAGAGGGGGCCTTCCGCCCAATCGTAGCCTTCGGCCAGGATCTCTATCTGGGCGCTGGTGTCCAGGATATCGTTCAACCTGGGATCAACAACAATGATCTCTCCGGTAGCTGGATAAGCGGGCGATTCTTCAGCGGTTTCATTACTCTTTTCTCCGGCGGGAGCATTTTTGCAGGCAAGGAGGCCCAGGAGTAATAGAGGGAACAGGTATCGCATGGCTTTTCGGTTTGTGTCTTAGGAGCTTGTTGGGAATTTAACAATCGGGCTCATTTCGCCACTAATTTGTTTATGTGGCGTTGCGAAAACACTCCCCGACCCTTCGGGTGCGGGGCAAGCTATTATGCTATGGCATAAATCGTATTTCCGCGCCTTGCTTAAACCAATTATTGACAAAATCGCCTCGAAGGCCAAATTTCCCAACAAGCTCTTAATAAAGGTACGCAAAACGAAACTCTTTCAAGTGATACTCTGAACACAGGGCCTGGTAAGAATATTCCAAAAGCCTCAGGCCAGCACCTCTACCTTTCAATTTCTCCCTGCCGCGTCACTACCCGGATGACCCCATTGCCGGCCTGGGCATATACGCTGGCTTCGGCTGCGTTCTTCAGCACCTCGATCCGTTCAATATCAGCCGTGGGGATGCTCCAGAGCAGGTTGTTAAGGGCTTCATCGTCGTAATTGTAGAAAGGCATATTGTCAATGACGAGCAGGGGAGGCCCCATGGCTCCACGAATGCGGATCGTGTAGTAATTATAGCCCCCCGTAACCCTGACGCCCGGTACCCGGCCTATGAGCATTTCGGCGGGATGGAGATACATGCTGCCGAAATCCGGATTGAGGACTATTGCATCAGGGCCTTCGTTGAGAGAAGTAACAGAACCGGGCAGGAGCCTTTCTATAGGTTGAATAGCCGGCATGGTTTTCCCTTTCCCGCCGTTTGGGCAGGTAGAACACATCCCATTGCCAAATGCCGGAACGGCTGCAAAAAAGAGGACAACTCCTATGGCGAAAGATATCTTATTGTTTTTCATAGCTCTTGCTTTTTATTGGACGTTTATTACCTATTCTTATAATCCATTTTTCACGGTTATAGTTTGTTAAGAGGTATTTAATTTTGTGCGCTGTTGGCAAAATTGGGTTAAATACAATTTCGAGAAGCACGATATAACCTTCGCTATGCTTATCTGAAAGCACGTCAATGTTGTTTTTTACTTTTTTAAGAACCCTCAGGCAAAGTGAGGCGGGGTAAAAAAATCCGGAAAAAACTTTTTTAGACTAATCTAAATTTATATATTTGTATTAGCTAAAAAAAAGATAAGAAAAATCAAAAATTTGATATAATTATGAACTCGACCCATCCGGGCGCCTCCCTGCTGATCGGCGTTGCCATACTGGCGGTTCTGCTTTGGGCTCTTTGGCCAAAGCGGGGCCTGCTTGCCTTGTTGAACCGGGCACGGATGAATACCCGGCGGGCATTGCTGGAAGATGCCCTCAAGTTCCTTTTTGATTGTGAATACAAAGGGGTTTCCTGTGGGTTGAACAGCATTGCCGGCAATTTGAACATTTCTGCGGACAAGGCGGCCCACCTGTTGAACCGGCTGCGGGCCATGGGCTTGATCAGGATGGAAGAACAGGAGTTTTTCCTGACGGATACAGGCCGGCCGTACGCTTTGCGCATCGTCAGGGTGCACCGGATCTGGGAGCGGTACCTCGCCGATGAAACCGGGATGGGCCCGATGGAGTGGCACGGTGAAGCCGACCTCCAGGAGCATAACATGTCGGCCGAAGCGGCCGATGAACTCGCCGCCCGGATGGGCAACCCGGTATTTGACCCGCACGGGGACCCCATCCCTTCGGCGCGGGGAGAACTGCCCGCACACAGGGGGCGGGCACTCAGTACCCTCCGCGAGGGTGATATCGCTCAGATCCTGCATATCGAAGATGAACCCCATACCATCTATGAACAGTTGACGGCCCTGGGGCTTTACCCCGGAATGCAGGTTTACGTAATGGATATAACCGAGGGAAAAGTCAGCTTTGCAGCTAATGGCGAAGAATGTGTGCTCACGCCCCTGTTCGCTTCCAGCGTTACGGTTGAGTTGCTGCCGGAAAGAGCACCTTTACCACAGAAGTACGAACTCCTTTCCTCCCTTAAGTTGGGGGAAAAGGCGGAAGTAGTGGGTATCTCCCCCAACTGCCGCGGCCAGCAA
The DNA here is from genome assembly GCA_020636315.1 of Lewinellaceae bacterium. Lineage (GTDB taxonomy): Bacteria > Bacteroidota > Bacteroidia > Chitinophagales > Saprospiraceae > JACJXW01. The sequence continues at coordinate 243,964 of JACJYA010000014.1, read as the reverse complement.
CGAAGGCGGCTGATGGACCTCGGTGTCGTGCCCGGAACCATTATTTCGGCCGAATTGAGAAGCGCCTCCAACGACCCGGTCGCCTATCGCATTATGGGCGCTACCATCGCTATCAGAAAGGATCAGGCCAGCCTCATTTTTATCAACAAAAAAGAAGCATTGCCCAATGAACAGACATCAGGATTGTGAAAACTGCCCGGTTCACCACAAGGAAAACCTCATCCGGCTGGGTATTGCTATGGACAGGGTGGACTACGTCGTGGCGCTGGCCGGTAACCCCAACACCGGAAAGAGCACTGTTTTCAATAACCTTACCGGGCTTCGGCAACACACCGGCAACTGGCCGGGCAAGACGGTCACCCGCGCCGAAGGGGGATATTCCTATGGGGGGAACCGCTATAAAGTAGTGGACCTGCCCGGGACCTATTCGCTGCTCTCCACCAGTACGGATGAGGAAGTGGCCAGGAATTTTATTTTGTTCGGCAGGCCCGACGTAACGGTCATTGTGGCCGACGCCACCCGGCTGGAGCGCAACCTCAACCTGGCCCTTCAGGTATTGGAAATCACCGGCCGCGCCGTCCTCTGCCTCAACCTGATGGATGAAGCGCGCCGCAACAAGATCGAGATTGACGAACGCGCCCTGTCCAGAGAACTGGGCATCCCCGTCATACCAGCAGTGGCCCGCCAGAAGACAGGCATGCCCGAGCTGATCGCCGCCATCGAGGAAGTTGCTACCGGAAAATACATCTGTAAGCCGCATCGCGTGAGGAGCCGTTCTCCCAAACTCAACCACGCTGTTTCCATTTTATCGAAAAAGCTGGAAAAAGAGTTCCCTGGCCTGCCCAACCTGAACTGGGTGGCGCTGCGGCTGCTGGAAGGCGACCAGAGTATCGTGGATGCCGTCCGGACCGGAGAACTGGGGCTGCTGAGTTCTGATTCCTTACCCATGCAAACCCAAAAGAGCTGATGGAAAAGACACAGCAAACTCAAAGAGAAGATATCCTGTCGCTGGCCAACAACCTGCGCTGGGACCTGGGCATGGATTTTCACGATACGATCATCGAGTCCATCTACGAGGATGCCTCGAAGATCGCCCGGAAAACGGCCCGGCTGGAGAGCGATAAACCCGCTTACAGCCTCGACCTGAAGATCGATCGCTGGGTGACGAGCCGGTGGCTGGGCTTTCCCATCATGTTCCTCCTGCTCGCCCTGGTATTCTGGATCACTGTTTCGGGGGCCAACTACCCTTCGGGGCTGCTGGCGAAACTCCTGATCGATATGGGCCACCCTGCTTTGAAAAGCCTGGCCGCCGCTGCCGGCCTTCCCTGGTGGCTGGACGGCCTGCTGATCGACGGGGCATACCTTTCCATGGCCTGGGTGATTGCGGTCATGTTGCCCCCCATGGCCATCTTCTTTCCGTTGTTTACCCTGCTGGAAGACCTTGGCTATCTTCCCAGAGTGGCCTTTAACATGGATAACCTGTTCCGGAAGGCCGGAGCACACGGCAAACAGGCCCTGACCCTCAGCATGGGTTTTGGCTGTAATGCCGCCGGCGTGATCGCCGCCCGGGTGATCGACAGCCCGCGGGAACGCCTGATTGCCATCATCACCAACAACTTTTCGCTCTGTAACGGACGCTGGCCCACTCAGATCCTCATCGCCACCATTTTCATCGGCGGTGCCGTGCCGGCCCACTGGGCAGGGCTGGTTTCGGCTGGGGCAGTAGTGGGAATAGCCGTGCTGGGCATATTGTTCAGCCTGGTGGTCTCGTGGGGGCTGAGCCGTACCGTTCTGAAGGGAGAAGCTTCCGCCTTCAGCCTGGAACTGCCGCCTTACCGGCCTCCCCGCATCCTGCAGACCCTCTACACTTCCCTGATCGACCGGACCATCTTCGTCCTGTGGCGGGCTGTTGTGTTTGCCGTTCCCGCGGGCATGGTCATCTGGCTGGTGGCCAATGTTCACATCGGTGAGCTCAGCCTGGCCGAACATTTCATCCGGATCACCAACCCTTTCACTCTGATCTTTGGCCTGAACGGGGTGATCCTTCTGGCTTATGTCATTGCCATTCCGGCCAATGAGATCGTCATTCCCACCATACTGATGCTGACCGTCCTCAGCGCAGGCATGGCCGGCGTCGGTGAAGGGGCCGGCGTGATGTTCGAACTGGATTCTGTTGCCGATACCGAGAACATCCTGCGGGGCGGAGGCTGGACCCTGCTTACCGCAATCAACCTGATGCTGTTCAGCCTGCTGCATAACCCCTGTTCGACGACGATCTACACCATCTATAAGGAAACCAACAGTGCTAAATGGACGCTGGTAGCTACCTTTTTACCGATCGTTCTGGGGCTGGTGGTTTGCTTTTTTACCACACAGTTGTGGCTTTTGCTGGTGAATTGATACTTTATAGCCAATTCCGTATCTTTGAAAAAAACCGCGTCATGCCGGAAGCCAAGCTTTCCGAATACGAGACTGAACGTCATAAGCCTATACCCTCTCTGAATCACAGTATCATCCAGGCCAACTTGATCAGAGAGTTGGGCCTTTCCTACAAAAAAAAATACCGTATCGCTTCTGAACTAAGCCTTGATCTTTCCGACTGGCCTTCCGTTCCGGATATATGTATTTATCCCAAAATGCCGCTCGACCTGCGGCAGGATGTGACGACAATGACCGAGCCGCCGCTCTGCGCTATCGAGATCATTTCTCCCACCCAGTCTCTCAACGAACTGGTTGACAAAGCCGGCAAATATTTCGAACACGGCGTCCGATCCTGCTGGATCGTACTGCTTCCCCTGGGCAATATTTACGTGTTCACCTCCCCGGACGATTATGAGATCTTTCGGGCTGCGGATACGCTCACAGACCCTGCACTTGATATTTCCCTTCCGCTGGCGGAAGTGTTCGAGTGAATTTCAAACCACCACCGTCCACTCTCCCGTTGCCTGCAGGCGCCACATCTTTTCTTCTTCGGGGTCGAACACCTGCAGGGCCACCCATTCATTGTAGAACATCTGCTGCAGGATCTCGTGCTTATCGACCAGAGCCTGTACGCGCGCCCGCGGCGCCACCACGAAGGCGGACAGCCGCAGCGGCTGATGGTAGAGTTCTTTATCGCTCTTCATGACCGACTGCAGGGGCAGGCCGTGCATGAGGTCGCTGCCATTGCCCTGCATGATGCCGAACTTGCCCACGACATTATGGGTGATCTTGCTGCCGCTGCCGAAGGCTACGTTGTCCACTGTAGAGAAGAAGTACTGGCTGTTGATCCATTGCGCAACAACCAACGGAGCGGTCAGGATGACTTCCAGAGAAGTGTTCTCCGGGTCCTGCCGCCAGTCGTAGGAGTGCAGGAAGCAGCGCCCTCTGAGGTCGAGGCCGGCGGTCAGCTGCCGGGGCGCCACTACGAAGGCGGCGTTGCCGGCCAGGCCCCATTCCGGGCGCACTTCCGACCAGTCGGTGCTGCGGCGCAGCATGCCGCGGGCATTCGTTTTTCCAAACTGCCGGGCGCGGACGGCGAGGTTGGCCTGCCGGGCTTTCTGAAGGCCGGTGCGCAGGGCGGAAAGCTGTTCCTCTTTTTCGGCCGGCAATGCCGGCAAGTCGAGTAGCTGGACTTCATCGGTGGTGGTATTGTGCTGGGCGCCCAGGAAAAAGGTATCTTCCGGGATGGCAATGCCTTCCTCCTGCAGGCGCTGCCGCACCTCCGGCTGATTGAGGATCCGGGCCATGGCTGTTGCATTGGGGCCGCCATGGCGGCCTCCGCAGGCCCCGCAGTCGAGCGCGGCGGCGTAGGGGTTGTTTTCGGTCTGGCTTCCGTGGCCGCACAGTACGACCAGCGGGGCGAAATTGCGAGTCAACCCCATCATGCGCAAGGCGTTGCCGGCGTAAATTACCTGATCTTTCAGTGGGATACCCCAGGTTCCATTGGCGGTGATATCGGGGGCCTGGCTGATTTCCGGACGGATCAGGCGACGGCCCTGGCGGCGCAGCCGGATCAGGGTTTCCGGAAGCAGGCTACGCCCGGCGGTGACCAGGGCCGCCGGAAGGCCGAGAGCTTCCACCGCAGCAAAGGGCGTGGCCAGGTTGTATTTCAAGGATTTGTAGGCCTGCTTCAGCTCCTGGATCAGGCGCAGGCCTTCACGGTGGCGTTCGCCCTGATGAGCGCAACCCGGGCTGGCCTGCATACGCAGCTCATGAGCAGGCTTCAGCAGTACCGGAAGGGATTTAGCCCGTTCCCCGAGTAAGGTCTCATAGGCGATCGGCAGGCCAAAAAAACCGGCAAAGCCGAAGGTTTCGTAATCCCCGGCCGCTTCTACCTGCCGCCGGAAAGGCTCCGAGCGCACATCGATGCAGAAGGCCAGCTGGGCTTCGGGGCGGCCTTGATTTTTCGGCTTCCGTGCCTGGCTTCGCAACTGGCCGCCGAGCTGGCGGCGGAATTGTTCCTCCCAGCGGTGCAGCAGTTCAAGGCGGATGCAGTGGCAGGCATCCTGCAGCGTGCGCAGCAGCTGTGCCCACTGCTCTCCATCAGTGTCCGGCGCCGGCGCCAGAAAACCTTCTGCCCAACTGCTGAGGCGCCGCAGTTCCCGGGGCGCCTCGGTTTTGGCTTTATGCCCTTCCTTCGGCAATAGGAAAGCCAGCAGGAGGCGGACGGCCAGGTAGTCCGTCAGGTTGATCGGGTGAAGCTGCTGTGGGCGGTAATCTTCCTGCTCACTGCGCCACCGGATGAAGGCTGCCCAGCCGGGCAGCGCCAGCAGGTGATCCTGCAGAAAGGCCTCTTCCTGCCTGGATGGGATCTGCAGTTGTGCGAGCAACATTTCCAGTGCTGCGAAGCTGTCGTCGGGCAGCTCTCGCAGAAAGGAGCGCTTGTCGGCGTAGGTGCTGTCATGTGCCAACAGCCTTTTCACGGCAGTAAAGAAGCCGCCTTCCCGAAAGGGCATTTGCCAGGCCGCCTGCCCTTCATCCAGGAAGGCTCCCAGCCAGGTGATGGCCTGCCGGTTGATAGCGGGCAGGGAAGCCCGCCAGGGATGCGAGGCCACAAGCTGAGGCAGCGCCCGGCCGAGTAGGGCGGTGGCGGGGGGGGCTTCCCGGCCATCGTCGAGTTGCTGTGCCATAGCGCTTAAAAGAGGCCGAAGTGCAATCTGCTTGCCTTGCAGGATGAGCTGAGCAGGTTTTTCGCCCGATGCCAGTGCAATGGCATCATGGAGGTCCTGTTCCGTCAGCTGCCCGTTGCTCAGGGCCTGCCGCAGTTGCCAGAATCCCGGCAGGCAGCTGGCGTCGAAAAATTGCTGGCCACGCCGGGTAGCCTCGGAAAAAGGCAAGGATTCCAGTCCTTGTAAAGGATTGCAGGCTACGGCGCTGGACAGAGGCCAGGAAGGGGCTGCCAGTTGATAGAGTGCATGGAGGCGGTGGCGCAAGGAGGGCGCCACCCGGGCTATATCGGAGCTTTTGGTTATCGTCATTTTTCAGCAACTTGAAGGTTTATCAAATAGGGTTTTAAAAGTGATACTGCCCTCTTTGCGGGCTCATTGTGGTTCGTTCGGGCTGGCTGTCCCGCAGTACGCGCACATAGAGGGGAGCGGTAAGCCTTTCTCCCAGGAGGCGCGGCAGATAGCCCCGGAAGATCATGGCCAGCCAGCCGAGCACAAAGATGGTGAGAATGGCCAGGTGCAGCGCGTTGAGCGGGGGCGCCGGCAGCGGCGCCATCTGGCTTTCCACTAACCATACGGACGCGCCGTAAACGGTGGCGCCGAACAGCCCCAGGGCAGCCGCCAGCACTGCCCGCCCCGGGCTGAGGCGGGGCTGCAGGATGGCCATCACGGCATGGGCGCAGGTGATGCTGCAAAAAACCAGCAACAGAAGGTAAGTGCTGTCCAGGCCGCCGATATCCGGGGTGAACTGCCGGAAAATAAGGCCGCCGCCCAGGCCCACCACAATGCCGAAGCCAAAGACGGGCAAAGCATTGGGCCCCTCCAGCCGCAGGCTTTGGTTTTTTGCCGCTTTAACCGTGGAACCAGCGCTGAGGAATAGGGAAGCTTTGAAGAAACCATGCCAGATCATGTGAGAGAGGGCTGCGGGAAACAGCCCCAGTCCGCACTGCAGGATCATAAAACCCATTTGCCCCATGGTGGAACAGGTGAGGGTGCGTTTGACGTCCGTTTGAACCAGCATCCAGGTAGTTCCCAGGACAGCAGTAATGGCGCCTGTCAGCACGAGTGCCGTGCTGCTCCATTCAACCTGCCGGAGGATGGGGGCAAATTTGTAAAGGATCAGCGCGCCCCCGTTGACCAGGCCGGCGTGCATAAATGCGGATACCGGAGTAGGGGCATTTGCCGAAGCGATCAGCCAGCGGTGCAGAGGCCAGATGGCTGACTGCGCCATGGCGGAGAGAATAAGGAGGCTGGCTGTGATGGACAGCCATGGGTTTTCTATCGTGCTTTCCGCCAGGCTCTGTAAGGAAAGGCTCCCCAGGTTAAAGTACAGAATGCCAACGGTAAGCGCCAGCAGCGCTGAGCCCAGCCCCAGTTGCCGCCAGGCCAGGCGCCCCGAAGCACGGGCCGCCGCCCAGTTCTGCTGATGGCCAACCAGCCGGGACAGCAGGAAGTTGCTCACGCCCAGCGCAACGGCCAGCAGCAGGATGTTATCCGCCAGGGCAAATGCCATAAGCGAGATCGTCAACGCCACGAAATAGCGGAAAGCCCGACGCTTCCATCGGTGGCCGCCCAGGTGCCGCAGCGAATAGGCCTGTATGGCCAGGCTGATGAAACATATTACTGAGGTAAAGAGGAACGCTTCCCGTCCCTGGTTCAGCCCGGCGGCCAAGGCTTGTTCCGCAGGAAAAAATAAGGCGGATAGGCTCAGCAAAAATGCAGTCCCGCTAATCGCGGTGGAGGCTTCTTCCGCCCGGCGCAGGTTCGTGAGCAGGCCGAACAGGGCCAGTGTCTGTAAGATGAAGAGAAGAAAAACAAGCATTTCAGTCGTTCTTTGGTTGATTCGGAGGCGAAGGTAGGAAGGTTAGCCTTATAAGAAAAATTAAAAAAAATGATTGAATAGATAAGTGAAATTAATAAATTAGCCAGTCTAAATGATGCGGCTTTATGGATCCCAATACCTTATATCTCGACCTGCCATTACTGCGCACCTTTATTACCGTAGTGGACCAGCAGGGGTTCAGCCTTGCCGCCAATGAGTTACACCGCACCCAGTCAGCTGTCAGCCAGCAAATCAAAAAGCTGGAGCAGATGGTGGGCCAGCCTCTACTCAGAAAGCAGGGCCGGGAGTTGAACATGACGGACGCAGGCAAACTGGTTTATCAGTACGGCTGGAAAATGCTGCAGGTGGAACAAAAACTGCGTGAGGAATTATACAGCGAAGAGATCACCGGGCGGGTGCGGCTGGGTATTCCCGAAGACCTGGCCACCCACTATCTGCTGCCCATCCTGGCGCGCTTCCGGGAGCAGTACCCGCGTATTCAGCTGGCCGTTGAGTGCGGCCTGACCGAACGGCTTTACCAAAGCTACCAATCCAATGAATACGAGCTGGCGGTCCTCAAACACGAGCAGCTCAACGTGGCCTACGCCGACCGCATCGTGAAGACCTGGTATGACCCTCTCGTTTGGGTGGGGCGAAATGCTGAGGAGTGCGCCGCCTGGCAGCGATCCGACCGCATTCCCATCATCGTGTCACCGGAGCCTTGCGTTTATCGCAGGCAGGTATTGCACCGGTTAGCTTCAGCACAGCGGGCGGCCGACCTCACCTATGTCAGCGAAAGCTACAACAGCAAGCTGCTGGCCGTTCGGGCGGGGCTGGGCCTGGCGGCCTTGCCGCAGAGCCTGATCCCGGAGGATTGCGTGATCGTGAAAGAAGGCCTGCCGGCCCTGTCGCCGACCCAGATCTCACTTTTCCACTCCGAAATACAGGCAAAAGTGGCTCAGTACCTGCGCGATAGCATTATAGAGAGCTTTGATGCGCAGTTGGGAGGGGAGGAAGGGGGAGAAGACTCTTAGCAGGTGGGCAAATTTGGGTTTTTAATGAGGTTAAGGTTGAGGTTGAGGCATGGATTACCCGGAACTGAACCCGGAAACCCCGGAAACCCCAGAAACCCCAGAAACCCTAATACTCCCTCACCACCTTTCGCATTTCCACTTCCCCGTCCACGCTGAGCAGGAGGAAATATACTCCCGGGGGAAGGCCAAAACCTTGCATATCGATCCTTTCCAGGTACTTCCCGTAATCCCACCATTCATCGTCGATAGGGCGGGCCATTTCCCTGCCCTGAAGATCCATCACCGAGAGGCGCACCAGTGATCGGCGGTGCAGTTTGAAGGAAATGCCTACCTCCTTTGAGAACGGGTTGGGAAATGGATCTTCCAGTAGTAAGGATCGTCTTTCCGGTTCTTTCGGAGTGGAATTGATGAGGCCCGTTTGAATGAGCGCCGTCCAGATGGACAGGTTGTTGCCCTCCAGGCGCGTCCAGATGGGGCGCACGACATTGTTGTGGGCCGCAACATTGGTGTAGTCGCCGAAAAAATAGCTGTCGGTGGGAGAGAAGGGGCTTTCGCTCACCTTGAAGTTGGTGAAGGTCTCTCCCCCGTCCTGGGAAAGAGCCATGTAAACATCGGTGCGGTTGTCCGGATAGTGGCGCCGGTCGTAGAAGGTGAACCACAGCCACCCCGTCACCTGATCGACAGTCATCCAGGTGAAGAATTGTTGTTTGCCGGGGCCGTCGTCGTTCACCCGGCGGGGCTCGCTCCAGGTGTTGCCGCCGTCGTTGCTTTTGGCGAGCCAGATGTCGGTGTCGCCGGCGCCGTTGCGCTGATCGGACCAATTGACGTAAATGGCGCCGTGATGCGGCCCGCCGCTGAGGTCGCAGGCAGTGACGGGCAGGCCGTTGGCCCGGTAGATGCCTGCGATATCGTAGGCCCAGCCGCCGGGCTGATCGGCGACGAAGATGTCCTCAGCCAGCCAGTTCTCTCCCTTGTCGGTGGAGCGGTCAAACCAGAGCTTGTCGCGGTTCGACCAGGCGGTGTAAATTTCTCCGTTGGGCCCTATACAGGGGACGGCGCCTTCGGTGGTATTGTCATCGTCGATGCAGTCGCCGGCCAGTTGGCTGATGCGCAGGGCGGGAGACCAGGTTTCGCCGGCGTCGGTGCTTCGGGAAAACAGAATGACGGAGCTGTCGGCCGGGGAGGTTGAGCCGTAGTTGTCAAACTGGGTCCAGGTAACGTAAAGAGCATTCGTTTGCCGGTCCACTGCAATCCAGTGCTTGTCCTGGGCTTTGGCCCCGTTCAGCCCCATGTAGCTTCCGGCAGACCAGGTAACGCCCCCGTCCGTGCTCTTTTGGGCGATGATGCGGTCGATCCAGTTGCCGGAAGGAGGGTTGGAGAGGTGAAGGTAGTAGAATGCTCCCGAAGTATCCACCCCGATGACCGGGTCGCCCCAGATGCCCCAGGGGCAGGAAACAGGCGTTTTTGTCCAGGAAACACCACCGTCGTGGGAATAGTAAACGTTGTTGAGGTTGGCGCCGGCCACCATTTCCTGCGTGTTTTTAGGATTGATGCAGATGGCGGGTTCATTGGGCGCATTCTCAGCACTGATCAGAACATTGGGGTGCTGGGCGAGAGAGCGGTTCAGGGCGCCGGAAAGCAGTACCAGTGCCAGCAGGCAGATGTTTTTTGTTTGTTTCATGACAAGAGAATTGTCTGTTTGGTAAAGGTCTGCAATTCGGAGGGGAAAGGCAAGGTGGCTGGAGAGTTTTGCACAAGCTTTATCGTTTGTAGGTCAATCGGAAAATCGTTGTTTTTGGAAAAAATCAGTTCATGAGCAATACGGTTGCACTGGAGAAAAAACTACTTACCTGCGACTTTTGTGCCTGTTCATCTCTCCTAAAAAAGTTATCTTTGTAAAAAAATACCATGCCTTCTCCTTTCCCCGGAATGGATCCCTACCTGGAAGGCCACCTCTGGCCGGATGTGCATAACAGCCTGGCCTATCTGATCAGCGTCCAGCTGACGCCACGGCTGGGAGAGGCTTACATCGTTCATCTTAATAGCTATATAGTAGAGGATACCTCGCCGGAGGAAGATGTGGGCATCATGTACCCGGATGTGGAGCTCTTTCGGAAAGTTGATAGCATAAAGGAACCGGCTGAAGGTTACGGTGAAAATGCCATCACCCCGGAAACTGTGGTGCTACCTGCTATCAAACCCGTGGAAGTCCACATTCCGATGGTGGAAGTCAGGGATAAGAAAAGTAATAAACTCATCACAGCCATTGAAATCCTCTCGCCTGTCAATAAACGCCGGCCGGGCCTGCAGCCCTACCGGGAAAAACGGTTGCGCCTGCACCGTGGCGGCGCCCACCTCATTGAGATCGACCTGCTCCGGCGGGGGGAACGCCCGCTGGCGCACCCCCATCTGCCCAAATCGCACTACCTGATCACATTGATCCGGGCCGGGCAAGGGCAAACTCAGGTATGGGCTGTGGATGTGAAGGAGCCCCTGCCGGTTATCCCCATCCCCCTGAAAGCGCCGGATAAGGATACTTTCCTCGCCCTGAATAAGGCTTTAAAGGACTTATACGAGCAGCGCGCGCTGGACAAATCCATCGACTATAGCGAAGCGCCCCCGCCGCCCGCTTTTTCGGAAGAAGAACAGAAATGGATGCAAGGCCTGATTGCCGGGATGCTGTAAGCGCCCGTCCGGAAGCAACCAGGCGCCGAAAGGCATTTACGGACAGTATCTATCCAGCCAGCCTATGCTCCCAAAGTGATTGACTTCACTGAATTTTCGGCCTCATTCAACTATTTTTGCGGGGAAAGTAACTAAAAAAACAATAGTACAATGGCAAATAACTTAAGCCGTATCGGACTGGACCAAACGCAGTCAAAAATATTGTCAGAAAAGCTTAATGCGTTGCTGGCCAATTACCAACTGTTTTATATGAACGCGCGGGGTTTCCACTGGAACATCAAAGGCGATAAGTTCTTCGAACTGCACGTCAAGTTTGAAGAGTTGTACAACGACTCGCTCCTTAAAATTGATGAGATCGCCGAACGCATTCTAACCCTTGGCTTCACGCCCCTGCACACCTATTCCGACTATTCTGCCGTGTCCGAGATCAGGGCAGCAAAGAATGTCTCCGATGGCGTGGCAGCGGTGAAAGAAATCCTGAAAGGCTACGAAGTGCTGCTCCCCCTCGAGCGCGAGCTGTTGGAACTATCCGGTGAATCCGGCGACGAAGGCACCAACGCCCTTATGAGTGATTATATACGCGAACAGGAAAAACTGGTGTGGATGTATTCGGCTTTTTTGGGGTAACGTGAGTTTCCGGATAGGGCTGGGTGGCTACTGCTCATTGCAAAACCTTTGAGGTTTCCGAAACCTCAAAGGTTTTTTAAGTTCTGGACTGAAATAAATTTGACGGCCCGGGCACACGTTCACTCGAATAAATATAGCCGTTTTCATGGCGAATGCCCCAAAGGATAACCGGTTTTTCAAAAACAACCCAGGGCGCGATGGAAAATCGCACCCTGAGTATAAAGATTGCGGCAATGGCAAGGCGGCAAATAATTGGAAAGCTCCTATTTCAGGCTTGTTCCGACTTCCGCCTTCGCACTTCCGGCTTCACACTTCCGGCTTCACACTTCCGACTTCCGCTTTCGACTTTCCGCCTTTTACTCCACCACCACATCAAATTCCGCCTGCACGTCCGTCTCACCTGTAATGCAGGGGTTGGCTGCGGCCTTATCCGGATTGTGTTTGAGAATAATGGCCAGCGTGGCGTTTCCGGCCTGGCCGGTGGTGAGTTCCGTTTCCAGGCCGAGGGGAGCGCCGTTGCTGTCGGTGTCCAGGGTAATGGGGATGTCGAGCACGCCGGTGGCGCCAAAGCAGAGCAGATGCTTTTCAGCTTCGCGCTTTACTTCAGCAGTGATATCGACAATGTTGCTTGCGTCCGATTCATCTCTGAATTCTATATTCATCTGATAAACCGTGTTGGCAGCCAGGGTGATGTCCTGTGAAGTCGGCGGGTTACCGCCGTCTCCATCCGGGTCGGTGAATTTGAAGGAGGAGGCGCCGCCGTCCGGTGCGGTAAAGTTGAGCACTACGGTGGTGATCAGTTCCGGCTCGTCGGAGGGTGGGGTGTTGTCGTCCTTCTGGCAGCCCGCCCAGAGCAGGGAGGAAGCGGTGAGCAAAAAGATTAGAGAACGCATTGATATTGAATAATTGATTGTCATGTGAGTTTGTTTTTAATGGTGAATTTTGTTATTCGCTGTTAGTGAGTTGCTTTTAGCGTTTAGCTTTTTTGCATTTCGCAACCATGAAACAATGAAGTCATCTGACATTATACCCTCTAACCATCCCCGAACGGCGCCCGCAGATGGACCGACACATTCCTTCCCGTTTCATCGGCGAAGTACCGGAATCGGTCGAGGTATTGCCGGTAGCTGGTGTTGAAAAGGTTGAAAACGGCCAGGCTCACTTCCAGGTGTTGCTTACCCAAATGGAAATGGGTTCCTCCCTCCAGTTTGAAGCGGGTGTGGCCGGATGGTGGCGGCGCAAAGTCGGATTCTGACGGCACGCGCGTTTGTTTCAGAACATTGATCATGGCCAGGCTCAGGTAGGGAGCAGTTTGTTCCTCGCCTGCTGGCCCGAAGCTGTATTTGAGAGCATGCTCAAACTGATCCGGCGGCATAAAACTGAGGTATTCTCCCCGGCTGCGGTTCCAGGCGCGCAGCAGAGAGGCTTTGCTTTCCAGCTGCAGGCGTGGCAGAAAGGTATATTCCAGCTGCCAGTCGAGGCCCATCAGGCGGGCGTCGGACTGGGCGTAGTGGTAGGCGGGGAAGGCTCCGCGGATGGTCAGCACCGGCTCCGCCTGCGGTTCGAGGAAGATGAAGCCGTCAATGAGGTTATAGAAGAGGTTGAGGGTGGCATTCAGCTTATTTTTGTCGTCCAGGATGAGGGAGAAACTGCTGTTGTAAGCGAGCTCCGCCCGTAGGTTCGGGTCTCCTTTTTCGAAAGAAGCGGCGCCGTGGTGTACCCCGTCGCTGAACAGCTCGTTGACATTGGGGGCTCTCCAGGCCGTCCCGAAGTTAAGCCTCAGTTCTACCAGTTCCGGAAAGCGGTAAACGGCGCCCATAGTACCGGAGAAATTGCTGAAATCAAGCTGCCGGTTGATGGTGTCCTGCCCCTGTATGCCGACATCCATCCACTGGTAATCGTAGCGCAGGCCACCTTCCACCTCCAGAGGGAAAGGGTAATTCTTCCAGCGTTCTATCCAGAACAGGCCGGCGGTGTAATTTTCGTAGTTGGGAATGAGGCCGCCGCGGTCCGTCGTATTGGCTTGTCGCATGAGTTGGGCGCCGGCGCTGCCCCGCAAAAGCCGGATGGGGTTGTGTTCCCAACTCAGCTCTGCGGTATGAGTGGTGATCTCAAACTCGATCTGGGGCTCGTCGAAGTTGTCGGGAAGGCTGCCGTAGGCGCGATGAGCATCGTATTCCTGCCGGCGGTTGAACTGGCGGGCCAGTTGCAGCTGAAGGGCGCCTGCCTCGCCGGTTTCCAGCGCCCCTTTCCATTTGAACAGTTCGTGATAGACGCGCTGCTGAGGGCGGCCGATCTCGTAGGTGAAGGCTCCATTTTCCAGAGGCCGTTCTCTGTCTATTGCGTTCATCAGGTCGGTCAGGTTGCCGATGTGGGAGCCGCTGAAGATGCCCAGGCGGGTGTAAAAGCGGGAAAAGAACAACTCGGTGTTCCACTTTTCCTGTTTCATACCCAGCGCCCAGGAGAAGTTGAGTTCTTCCACGCCGGTATTGTCCAGGAAGTAGCCGGGGGTTTGCAGGTTGCCGCCCCTTTTGACGGTGCCCTGCAGGCGCCCGCTGATGGGCAGTTTTCCATTGAGCTTTCCCTCCAGCATACCGGAGGCTATGCCGGTGCGGCCGTTGCTGAGGCCCTGGAGGTTAAGCTCTCCGCCGATGCCGGGGGTATCCCGAAGGGGCCTTGGTTCGATCAGTATTACTCCGCCGATGGCGTCGGCTCCGTAGCGCACGCTGCCGGCTCCTTTGATGACGGTGGCCTCATCGGCCAGGTAAGGGTCTATGGCCGGAGCGTGCTCATTGCCCCATTGCTGCCCTTCCTGCCGCACGCCGTTTACGAGCAGCAGCACCCGGTTGCTGTGCAGGCCCTGGATAACGGGCTTGGCGATCGTCGCTCCGGTGTTGAGGGTAGTGACTCCGGGTAGCTTTTCGATGGCTTTGCCCAGAGAAAGGCCCCGTCCGGCGCTCAATTCATCCGCATTAAGGGTTGTGGCCGCACTGGTGGGCTTTATGGGTTCCGCTTTTCCCCTGATGACGACCTCCTGCATGAAAATGCCATGGGGTTCCAGCAGAAAGTTCTGCTGAGTATCCCCGGTGAGTGTGATATTATGCTCAACATGGTCACAGTTGATATGAGAGCATACTATGACATAGGATCCTTCACAGATGTTTTTGATGATGTACTGCCCGTTTTCATCGGCAATGGCTCCGATATCGCTGTCCTGGATGGCGATATTGGCGAATGCAACCGGCTCCTGGGTGTGTGCGTCGATGACCTTACCGCTCAGGGTTAGGTCGCAGCGGTTCTGAGCGGCCAGCGCCGGGCCGCCAAGAGCCAATACCAGGAGCCATTGCCACTTTAGCAATAGCTTTTTCTTCATGTTTCACCTTTTCTTTTCGATTCGACAAAAATGTTTATGCCAAAAGGTTGAAACAAGGCGGGCCTCGTTCCCGAATGTGGGAAAGCGATGGATGATTATGGTAAAAGGAATAGGCAAATGGCTCTTCAAACCGGAGAGAGGGCAGGGAAGTGAACGCTGCTGTGAACGCTGTCTCAAGAAAATGGGTGTAATGAATGAGACAAAGCGGGCAATCATGGTGTTTGAGCTCTGCGCCGTGCAGGTGCTGGTCATTGCCGCTGGCGTCGCAGGCCGTGATGGCCTCGTGGTGTTCCAAAAAAAAGTGAGCGTCCCTCATGCCGATAGGCAGGAGGAAAAGCAGGAGCAGGCTCAGGCTCCCGAGCAGGCGGTATGTCTGGCGGCCTGTCACGTTGGGATTTCTACTTCATTTGTGTTTCTTAACACCCCCAATATCAGCATTGTTTTTGATACGGCCGCTATATTTCAGAAAACTCCTTCCACATTTGAAAAAGGGCAAGCCCACCTCCCTGTTATGCCATAGCGCCGGCAATGCCTTTTGGATAAATCTTCCTATCTTTCCGGGCAACAAAATCCCATTGATGATGCCTTCTTTTCTACGTTTTATCCCTCTGGCCTTTTTCTCGGTACTGCTGTTCGCCACCTGTTCCAGGGAGACTATAGAAGACCCCGTCAACCACCTCCCGGAGATCGACACGCCGATGGAAGTTTTGGCGTATGCCGATTCTCTTTTCACTTATACCATCCCGGTGGAAGACATAGATGGTGACGAGGTGATGGTATCGGTGGAAGGGTTGCCGGGCTGGCTGAGCTTTGACGGCCCGGCCCGAAAACTCAGAGGTACTCCAGCGCGGGAAGACGAAGGCGTCCTGGAGCTGACGGTCACCGCCGATGATGGAAAGGGACAGCGTTCCCGCAAGCTGAGCATTAGGGTGGTAGTGGTGCTCACCCTGCAGGAAAAACTCGATATGGAGCTCCTGCATCATTATCATCTTACTACTACCGGTATCCTTGGAGTGTCGGCGGCGGTCGCAACGCAGGAAGGAGAACTGGTTGCTTCTGCGGCCGGCAAACACAGTTATATGAGTGACGGCCCGGCCACGCCCAGCCACAAATACCGCATGGCCAGCGTGTCCAAGATCTTTACGGCCGCCCTGATCCTGCGACTGTCGGAGGAAGGCTATTTCGGGCTGGACGATAAGGTGCTTGACTATCTTTCCGTCCCCGGGCTGGAATACGGGGATCAGATCACGATCCGCCAGTTGCTGAGCCATACCTCCGGCCTGGTGGACCATCTCAACAGCAGCGATTTCTACACCGGCAGCTGGATGACCCGCACCTGGACAAATCAGGACATATTCGATTATGCCGTCCGGAAAGGAGCTCTGTTCGAACCCGGGACGGCCTACGCCTATTCCAATACCGGCTTCTACTTCCTGGGCGCCCTGGCGGAGAAGGTGACGGGCCTTTCCCTCAGTGAGGCATTCGGGCAGTGGATTTTCGAGCCGCTGGGCCTGGAGGAGACCCTGTATGACGACTTCAGCAACCGCATCGTTCCCATCCCCAACCTGGCGGAAAATGAACGTTCCTACGAATACCACCTTTCGGCAGTGGGAGCTGCCGGGGCCATCGTGGCCACTCCCGGCGATGTGGCGCGGTTCGGCCTGGCGGTTTATGGAGGGCATTTCCTGAGCGCTGCTTCTTTAGAAGAGATGACTACCGACTATGGCTTTGCCGTCGGCGGCGACCACTATGGGCTGGGCACGCGCCTCTGGGACGACCACGGCATCATTCACCACGGCCATACGGGGGCGTTGATGGACTACCGCACCATTTTGATGTACGTGCCGGCCAAGGGGATCTGTATCGTGCTGGCGACCAATGAACCGCACAACCGCTGGTACGACCTGGTGAATGGAGTGCTGGTAGATATTGTGCAGTTTTATCAATAAATAATGCGAATCAGAGGCAAAACACCGGTAGATGAATCCTGCGCAACAATATGCTTGCATTTTTCGCCGGCCCTTTTGGGCAGCCTGATTCTCCTTTGGCCGTTCAAAAATGTTAAAGTCAGGCCCGGGTCCGATATTTTTCTGTAACCAAATGCAGAAAATAACGTTAATAATTCCGTATATATGTCTTGGGATAATTTCGGGATCAACCTTTAAGCACTTAGTCATCACCCAGTTAAAAACCTTTGGCGGCACACATGAAACACATCCGTTGGCCATTCGCAGTCTTCCTACTTGCCCTGTCCTGCCTGATCATTGCGATCGCAGACCCGTTCAACACGCCCCCGATATTTGTTGAGCCGCAGGGTACCTATATCCAGGCCTTTACGGAAACTCCTTTCGAATTGGATATCGAAGTTGAAGATATCGACCACGATGTACTCACCGTTACTGCGCACAACCTTCCGGACTGGCTGACCTTCGACCCTTATCTCGTCCAATTGTACGGCAACCCCAAGCGGGCGGATAAGGGCGATTACGTGATCACCATCAAAGCCGACGACGGCCGGGTAGTCCGCACCAAGATGATCAGCCTGGAGGTGGAGTACGGCCATTCGGTTCAACAACATCTTGATGAGGCTTTTTCGAGCCTTTACGAAGAAGAAACGACGAACCTTCTGGGAGCTTCGGCGGCCATTATTACGCCCGACGGCGCCCTTCACACTTCAACGGAGGGGCGCAGCAACCCCTGGAATAACGAGCACGTCACGCCCAACCACCGCTACCGGATGGCCAGCATTTCCAAACTGTTCACCTCCGCCCTGATCATGCGGCTGGTGGAAGAAGGCCGCCTTCAACTGGATGACAAGCTTTACGATTATCTGCCGCTGGATGGCATTCCCAATGCTAAAGAAATAACGATCAGAGAGTTGCTCAGCCATACTGCCGGAGTAATAGACCACCTCAACCATCCGGCTTTTTACCGGGGGAACTGGAAATACCGCACCTGGAAGCCCAGTGACATCCACTACTTTGCTTCCCGTCGGCGCGCCCGCTTCAGTCCGGGCAAAGGTTATGCCTACTCCAATACAGGGTTCTTCCTGCTGGGAGAGCTCATCGAGAAAATTCTGGAAAAACCGCTGGCGGAAGCCTATAAGGAATACATCTTCGACCCGCTGGAACTGAAACAAACGCTCTACGACGACTTCAGCACCCGGCGCGATAAGATCGACAGCCTGGCCGAAAATGCCAGGGCCTACGAATACCACCAATCGGCAGTGGGCGCTGCCGGTTCTATCGTTTCCACCCCCAGTGATATTGCCCGTTTTGGGCATGCTCTTTTCACCGGTAAATTAGTGAGCGATACTTCTCTACTGGAAATGGTCAAAGACATTGGCGCCTCAGTTGGAGGCGACCACTACGGCCTGGGCATGCGCCTGTGGGACGACAACGGCATCATTCACATGGGCCATACGGGCGCTCTGATGGGCTATCGGGCCATCCTTATGTACTTGCCGGAGTACGACGTGACCATTGCCCTGGCCACCAATGACCGCCACTATAAATGGTATGGCCTGGTGAATGGCCTGATGATGGAAATGGCGGATTATTACCGGTGACGATGGCAAGCTCACGGAGAATAAGGCGTTACCAGCTGACCTTTATGGGTTCAGGTTGTTTTTAGTTGCCGGTTGCTTGCAGAACACACATAACAAACAACCGACAACCAACAACAATTATTTCCTACCGTTCCATCTCATTCTCCACCATTCCTAACTGATACAACAAAAACCGCGTCCGGAATTCATAGAAGTCGATCAGTTGTTCGGTTGACTGTCCGGTGCCGTGGCCGCTGTCGTAATTGATGTACAGGAAGATGGGGTCCACCTGCCCGGGGTTGTTCTGCAATGCAGCCACGAACTTCTTGGCGTGCAGCGGATCGACCCGGGAGTCATTTTCTCCGGCGATGACCAGTGTAGTGGGGTGGTTTACGCCCATCCGGATATTCTGATAGGGCGAATACTGGAGGAGGTACTGGAAATCCTCTTTGTTATCGGGGTCGCCGTATTCGGGTATCCAGTAGCGGGCGATGAGGAATTTGTGGTAGCGGATCATGTCGAGCAGGGGTACGGCGCAGGTTGCCGCCTTGAAGAGGTCGGGGCGCTGGGTCAGTACTGCGCCTATGAGCAGGCCGCCGTTGCTGCCGCCTTCCATGGCCAGCTTTTCAGGACTGGTGTAACCCTGTTCGATCAGGTATTCGGCGGCGGCGATGAAGTCATCGAAGGTGTTTTGCTTTTTGTGCATCATGCCATCCTCATGCCATTTTTCGCCGAATTCGTCACCCCCTCTTAGGCCGACGTTGACATAGACGCCGCCCCGGTTGATGAACATGGCGCGCAGGCCGACGAAAGAAGGGGAGATGCCATTGTTAAACCCTCCGTAACCATAGAGCAGCGTCGGGTTTTTGCCATTTAGTTCCAGTCCCTTTTTGTGGACGATGAAGATGGGCACCCGGGCGCCGTCTTTGGAGTGGAAGAACTCGATACGGGCCTCAATATCTTCAGTATTGACCGGCACTTCCTGCTCGTAGAAGAGCTCCCATTCCAGGTTGTCGCCGGCCAGCTTATCGGGGTCGAGGCGGTAGATCCTGGAAGGGCTGGTAAAGGTGCTCAGGCTAACAAAAACTGCATCTACATCCCGGTTGTAATTCACCCCGGAAATATTGCCGACCTCCGGGGCTTCGATCTCTTTGATGAATTTCCCGTCGAGGGTATAGAGGCGCAGGCGGCTGAGTACGTCCTTCTTTTCCTGGGTAATGAGGTAATCATCGGTTACGGTAAAATTCTCCAGGACGATGTCTTCCCGCTCCGGGATCAGCTCTTTCCAGTTTTCGAAACCGGGCCGTTTTTTGTCGGCCACCATGAGTTTAAAGTTGGGTGCTTCGTGGTTGGTGTAGAAATAGATCTTGTCATCGATGGCGTTTGGATAAGCCCGGTATTTCTGGTCGGCATAGATCTCCACCGGTTCTTCATCAGAACCGATTGTCTTCATGCGCAGGGAGTGGGTAGCGTAAAAATCGCCCTCGCTGAAAAAAGTAAGGTCGCTGTAACGGGTATCAAAAACGGAGGCGAAGTTTTTGGCGTCTTTAGGCGCCACCAGCAATTTATCCGTTGAACGCGGGCTGCCGATCTCGTGCAGGCGGACTTCCACCGGCTTCTGCTGGTCGATCATTTCCTGGGTGCGTACCCATAGGTAGGCATGCTTTTCATCTTTTGTCCAGGAAAAACCCCGCAGGCCTTCAATAGGGTCGCCGAGCACCTTGCCGGTTTTGGTGTCTATGATGTAATAAGTGCTGATCTCAGCCCCTTTTGATTGGACGCCTACCGCTACTTTATCGGCCTTTTGGGTGAAATCCCGGCCGGTCATGGATGTCTTTCCGGAGGGGTCGAGTTTTTCAGGGTCGAACAGCAGAATGTCCTCTTCGCCAATGCGGGTGTAGAGCTTGGCCTGTTTGTCGCCTTTTTTGCGGACTGTGTAGAACTGCCGGTCGGCCACCAACTGCATGGGGCTGATGATGTCGCGGTCGATATAGGCCTGGATCTCGTCGCGCAGGCCGGGTACCTGCGGATAGGAGCCGTTGATGAAATCGAGGGTTGCTTCGTGCTGGGCGCGGCTCCAGTTCTGCACCTTGGGGTCCTTTTTGTCTTCCAGCCAGCGGTAGGGGTCCGTCAGGTAGAACCCGTGCAAGGTATCGGTTACGGGGTGCACATCGGTCTTGGGGAAGATGAATTGTGCTTCGGTTGTGTTCATTAACATCACGGTAAATACAATTGCTAATGTGAGATGTAAAATGGTACGTTTCATAAGGGGAAATGGTTTTAATCTGGTGTTTCTGTGATGAATTTATTTTTGCAGAAAGCAAATTTAGGCAATGTTCGGCCAAGAGAGGGTTGGAATTTATACGAGGGTTGGCTATTGGAGGACAAAAGTGCCCGGGTTGAAGGTAATTGAAGAACAGAAATTTTATTTTTTAACTTTCCTTCACGCTATTTCAGTCCGGTATTATTTTGAAAAATAAAATATAAACGTAAATTTGTTTTGAAGCGCGGCCGCCACCGGCCCCGGTTACTTCAAACTCACCAAATATCCGGCCTGGATCAATAGCAACTATCCAGAAAATGGAAATACTGCTGTACAGCTGGCAGTAGCATGTACCTGCATCCCCACCTAAACTAAACCCACTACTATTCCCCGGAGATAAGAACAATTGCAGCTTATTTATTGAATTGTACCAAAAATCGATTAGACATGGTCTCAAAAACGAAGTTCCCCTTACCGGGGCTGCTGTTTCTGTTGGCAGCCTTTTTTTCTGGTGTTCATGCACAGGATATTGTTCGTTGTTATACAGTGGAAGCTGACCAGCAGCTTCGGGACAAATATCCCGGGCTCGGCACGCTGGAAGAATTTGAAGAATGGCTGGCGCCCCGCGTCAGGGCCTATAAACAGGAACAGGCCTACCGGCAGGTTGTGCTTACCATACCCGTAGTCTTTCACATCATACACAATGGAGAATCTGTAGGGACGGGCGATAATCTCAGCGCTACCTACATCAATGCTCAGATCGAGCAGTTGAACAACGACTTCCGCCGTATCCTCGGCACATCCGGTTATAACAATAATGCTGTGGGTGCAGATGCAGAGATCGAATTCTGCCCGGTAACAACTGCTCCGGACGGCAGCTCTCTGTCGGAACCCGGCATCAACCGGATCAACCGGAATACTCAGGGCTGGAGCGCTCCGCCGTACGGCACCTGCGGCTCCGGAGGCAGTTTTAATGACTCCTATATAGAAGGAACCATCAAGCCCCAGTCACAGTGGGATCCCACCCGGTACTTCAACATCTGGGTGATGGATATCAACTGCGGTATTCTGGGGTATGCTCAGTTTCCAAGCCAGTCGGGCCTGCCGGGGCTCAACAGTAATGGCGGCGCTGCCAGCACTGATGGAGTCGTGCTCCTGACTTCCTCCATTGGAAGCACCACCACGCCCAATCCACAAGGCAATACCTACAACCAGGGGCGGACGGGCACCCACGAAGTCGGCCACTTTTTCGGCCTGCGGCACATCTGGGGCGACGGCGGCTGCGGCATAGATGATTATTGCGCCGATACGCCAGAATCGGATGATGCGAACTACGGATGCCCGACAACTCATGTTTCCTGTGGCTCCACGGATATGGTGCGCAACTATATGGACTATACCGATGACGCCTGCATGAACATCTTCACCCTCGACCAGAAAGCCCGGATGCAGGCCGTAATGGCCAACAGTCCGCGCCGGGCATCACTGGCTACGTCAACAGCCTGTTCCGGCGGGGGAAGCGGGCCGGTATGTTCTTCCACCATCACCTCGTTTCCCTACAGCCAGAGTTTTGAAAGCGGTTCCGGCGACTGGCTGCAAAGCACTGCCGATGACATTGACTGGACGCAACGGTCTGGAAGCACTCCTTCTTCCGGGACCGGGCCTTCCGGTGCTGCCGATGGCACTTATTATATGTTCGTTGAAGCCTCCAGCCCCAATTACCCCGGCAAGCGCGCCATTCTGGAATCCCCCTGTTTTGACTTTTCCGGGCAGAGTTTTGCCGAGATCCAGTTCCAGTACCACATGCTGGGCAGTGCAGTGGGAACACTGGAATTGCAGGCCAGTACCGATGGCAGCAGCTGGAGTACCATCTGGACGAGAAGCGGAGACCAGGGAAGCAACTGGGCCGGCGTCAGTGTAGGACTTTCCGGCTATGCCGGGCAAAGCGCCCTGCGCCTGCGGTTTTCAGGCACTACCGGTAGTTCCTGGCAGGGTGACATCTGTATTGATGATATCACTGTGGTGGCCACTGGCAGCGCTCCGCCGGTGGCAGACTTCAGTGCCTCCGCCACTTCTGTTTCTGAGGGGCAAAGCGTCACTTTTACCGACCTTTCCACCAACAACCCTACCTCCTGGTCATGGTCCTTCCCCGGAGGTTCTCCTTCAACCGGCAGTACGCAAAACCCGACGATAACCTACAATACGGCGGGCACCTACAATGTGAGCCTGACGTCAACCAACGCCAGCGGAAGCGACACGGAAACCAAAACGGCCTACATCACGGTCATACCCGCCGGAGGTAGTGGATGCAGCGGCGGCATCAGCGCTTTTCCCTACAATGAAAGTTTTGAGAGTGGTTTTGGCGCCTGGGCTCAGGGCAGCGGAGATGATTTTGACTGGACGAGAAACAGCGGAGGCACGCCTTCCAGCGGAACGGGGCCGGCCAATGCCGCTCAGGGCAGCTGGTATGCCTATGTGGAATCATCCAGCCCCAATTATTCCAATAAAGTGGCGGTGTTGAACAGCCCCTGCTTCGACTTGTCTTCGGCCACCAATGCTTCCTTTAGCTTTCGGTACCACATGTATGGCTCTACTTATATGGGAGGGCTTCAACTGCAGGCCCGGCTGTCGGGCAGCAGCACCTGGGCTACCGTTTGGTCGCGCTCCGGCAACCAGGGGAATGCCTGGCTATCGGCCGTAGTGGACCTCAGCGCCTACGCCGGTAATGGCGCAGAGCTTCGGTTTATCGGCACTACCGGCACTACCTGGCAGGGCGATATGGCGATTGATGACATTTCTTTGTCAACGGAAGCCGGCAGCGGCTGTACGGACGTTACCCTGTCGATCATATTGGACAACTATCCGGAAGAGACGGATTGGGAGATCACAGATGCCAATGGCAATATTGTAGCTTCCGGCGGCCCCTATGGTAGCCAGCCCGATGGTTCAACGGTGGTGGAGACAGCCTGCCTGAGCTCCGGCTGTTATGATTTTACGATTTTTGATGCCTATGGCGATGGTATATGCTGTGGATACGGCTCAGGGGCCTATCTGCTGGAAGATGCCTCGGGGACGGTGTTGGCCTCCGGGGGTGTTTTCGGGTTTTCCGAAACGAACTATTTCTGCCTTAACGGTTCGGGCCGAAATGGTTCGGGCGCGGTATTGGCGGGTAAAACCCGGGCCGGGGCCATGCGCGAAGTGCTTCAGGTATTTCCCAACCCGGCAAATGAACAGTTAATGGTGCGGTATGAGTCTAAGGAAGGCCGTACGGCCCAGGCCCGCATCAGCAGTATGCTGGGCCAGGTTATCTCCATTCAGAAGTGGGAACTGGTTGCCGGACAAAACCAAAAAGCCTTTGATGTCAGCACTTTACAACCGGGTACTTACTTCTTACAGATGGAAGGTGATGTTTTTGGCACGCGTTTTGTTATTGTAAGATAGTAAAGTATCCAGAAATCTTTGAGAGGTTTCGCTCCCCCCATCACTGTTGTGTGATGGGGGTTTTTGTTTTTAAATAACAAAGCAACAGCTCTGACTCCACAGAGCTATTGCTTCAGCTTCCTTTGCGAAAGCAGGTGTTTATCCTGAAGGAAAATTACAAGTGGTATTCTTCTTCGTGTTCCTCTATCATCTCTTCAGGCTCCTCCTCTTTTAACTGGCTGAGGAGTTGTTCCACATCTTCTTTATCTCTTTTTTTCCTGTTTTTTTCCGCTTCATACTGCTGGTTATTGGAGTAGATCTCGAAAATAAAGGCCACAGTAAAGAGGAAAATAATATGGATCAGCATATTGGCTGCCCCCGTAATCACGAGGGCGAACCACGTTGCCGCGAGGGCAATCCCTATTGCGGCAAAAAGGCCCGGAAATATCTTTTCAAGGGTGCGCATAGACAGAGATTTTTTCTACCCATTAAATTCTGCCTTTTTATTGTTAGCACGGATGACTTTCATCAGGGAAAATGGTGAGAAAAATCAGGGGCTGGCCGGAAATGCGCTGGCCGGCAATATTCAATTCATAAAGTTTCTTATTTCCTTTACAGTAGTTTGATGACACCAATAAGGACAATAGCCAGAAGGACGGCCATAAACAGCCAGAAAAAGATGCCGAAAAGGGCAATGGCGCCGGTTTCTTTTTTGCTTTCCGCAACGATATCGACTTCCTTATCCTTGGGGTAATCCCTGTAGCGGGAGTTGGCCTCTCCTGCGGCTCCCAGCAGAAGGGCCAGGAACAGGCCGATCAGCAACATGTCGATCCAGGGGACTCCATACCATAATGGGCCCACAGGGCTGAACCATAGGCTGGCGCCCCAGATGCCGAAAAACAGGATCAGCAGGAAAACCCAAAAGCTTCCCCACGGGCCGGAATTGTTGAAGAGGTTAGAGAATAAAAGGGCAAAAATAACGGCCAGTAAAAAGGCAAAACCAAAGGAGTAGAGTAACATGGCGGTTTGTTTTCGTTCATCTGTAACTGTACTGTTTTTCAAGTACCTAAGCCTTTCTATAGAACGAAAAAGGACAACGCCGTGTTCGGCTCTGAGCTAAAGATGGTGCAGCCCGGACATTCTCTTTCTTACCTTCCCATGTGCACCAGAAGCACCGAAATATCCGCCGGAGAAACCCCGCTGATGCGGCTTGCCTGCCCGACGGTTCGCGGCCTGATCCGGGACAGCTTCTCGCGGGCCTCCTTAGAAAGAGAAGACAGCTGCTGATAGTCGAAGGTGTCGCTGAGGCGAACGGATTCCAGGCGGTTCATCTTTTCCACCCGTTCCTGTTCGCGCTGGATGTAACCATCGTATTTCATGTTGATCTCGGCAAGATCGACAAACTCCTGCTCATATCCCCGGAGGAATTCATCGAGAGCCGGAATCACCTGGCGCAGGCCGGCCATGTCGATCTGCGGGCGGAGCAGGATGCCCTGCAGCTTGACTTTCTGGTTGATGGGGCTGGTGCCCTGCTCTTCCAGGTAGCGGTTGGCCTGGCCGGGTTCGACACTGTATTCCTGAAAGAATTTCTCGATGGCAGAAGCGGCTTCCTGCTTGGCGGAGACCCGGATCATGCGCTCATCTGCGCCGCGGATGCCCAGTTTCAGGGCGAGTGGAGTCAGGCGCAGGTCTGCGTTATCCTGGCGCAGCAGAATGCGGTATTCAGCCCGGGAGGTGAACATCCGGTAGGGCTCTTTGGTGCCCTTGTTGACGAGGTCGTCGATGAGTACGCCGATGTAGGCCTCGGAGCGTTTCAGAATGAAAGGCTCCTCATCATTAACAGCCAAATGGGCATTGATGCCTGCCATCAGGCCCTGGCAGCCGGCTTCTTCATAACCCGTGGTTCCATTGATCTGCCCGGCAAAGAAAAGGTTCTTTACCAGATGGGTTTCCAGTGAAGCCCTGAGTTGGGTGGGCGGGAAGAAATCGTATTCTATGGCGTAGCCCGGGCGAAACATTTTCATGTTCCCGAAACCCCTGACGGTGCGCAGCGCCTTGTACTGCACATCCTCTGGCAGAGAGGAAGAAAAGCCGTTGACATAGATCTCACAGGTGTCCCAGCCTTCCGGTTCGACAAAGAGCTGGTGCCGGTCCTTATCGGCGAACCGGTCGATCTTGTCTTCGATGGAAGGGCAATACCGCGGCCCCAGGCCCTGGATGCGCCCGTTGAACATGGGCGATCGGTCGAAGCCCGTACGCAGGATGTCGTGCACCTCCGGGCTGGTGTAGGCAATGTGGCAGGGCAGTTGTTTTTCCAGTCTCGGGGTATCGGTATAAGAGAATTTACCGGGGTTTTCATCTCCCGGCTGAAGTTCCATGGCGTTCCAGTCCAGGGTGCGGCCATCGACACGGGGAGGGGTGCCCGTTTTCATGCGGCCGGCTTCGAAGCCCAGTTCGACAAGTTGCTCGGTGATCCCTTTGGCCGCCCGTTCGCCGGCGCGGCCCCCGCCGAATTGTTTCTCACCGATATGGATCACGCCGTTGAGAAAGGTGCCGTTGGTCAGCACTACGGCCTTCCCCGGTATTTCCAGCCCCATCCCGGTGCGGACCCCTTTCACTACGCCGTTTTTCACCACGATCCCGGTAACCATTTCCTGCCAGAAGTCGATATTGGGGTGTTCCTCCAGCATGTTGCGCCATTTGCGGGCGAAGAGCATTCGGTCACTTTGCGCGCGGGGGCTCCACATGGCAGGGCCTTTGGAGCGGTTGAGCATGCGGAACTGCACCATGGTGTGGTCGGTTACGATGCCCGAATAGCCTCCCAGGGCATCGATCTCGCGCACGATCTGCCCTTTGGCCACTCCGCCCATGGCCGGGTTGCAGGACATCTGCGCGATGGTATTCATATTCATCGTCGCCAGCATCACTCTGGAGCCCATATTGGCGGCGGCTACTGCCGCTTCGCAGCCGGAATGGCCGGCTCCCACTACTATCACATCGTATTCGGGAAACATGCTGTTTTCTTAATATGCTATATATAAGGGCGCAAAGATAAAGGATTCTCTGCATATTTGCTTGATGGTCAACACTCCGGTTCGCCTCCTAATATAGAGCAGCTAATATATGTGGAGGTATCTGATATTAGGTTGGTCATACGCATGGTGTTACAGGATGGTTAATCCTATAACTCGCTGTATTTCAAAAACAAAATATCGGATTTACAATTGTAAGTCTGTTGATCTTTACGCCAATAAAATTCTGTTTCAAGACTTGACATATCCATTGATAAGTTATCTAAATGGTCGTGTATATTCTGCCTTAAAAACATAACATTACGTTTAAGCTTCCAACTATTTGATATGTCAGTTTCATTAGTTAAGACTAGAAAAAACCTATTAGATGCATCAAATCTAGCCTCTCCTTGGTTTTCATAAAACCATCTTTTCAATTCTGTTGGGTTTGCTTCAGCTTCTTCAATTATTATTCTTTTTTGATCTTGTAGTTCAGCAATAAATTCTCTTGCTTCTCCTCTTTGGTCTTCTGAAACTTTATTGTATAGATGTAATTTTAGAACTTTATTTTTAAGGTCGGAAGGGATGTAAATATCTAATTTTCTGCAAATTCCCTTCAACTCAGTAAGTTCATTTCCGTAGCCATTGTCTCTTAATTTATCTTGAAAAAGCTGCTCTGGAAAGTAGGTGACTTTTAAATCAAATGGAATATCGTTTATGAAAAAGTCAATTTTTCTGACTTGCCCAATAGTAGGTAATACAGTTTCGTGGTCTTTAAAAAGATCTTCAATGATTATTGATGTCCAATGATTATACCATGAGTTCAAGGTGTACCCCCTTAAACTGCTTAATAGACTTCCTTCAATTTCTTCATTTATCCGATCAAAAGACTGGATTTTCTTTACATAATTGTTTACTATGTTTTTTTCTAAACTATTGCCAAAAGATCCACCCCAATCAAAATGTTGTAGCCTGTTCAATTGGTCAACTAAATAATCTTGATTGGCTGATCTAACAGCTCTTTCTTCCTGGTACTTCTGATTTATAAATTCATTGATGAGCGTATCAGTTACATCTTCAATTTCAAAAACATGAGGAAAATAATTTCTTGAATTCAGTCCTTCAAGGTTGATATTATGCAGCATACAAAACTCTTCCATGATTGCTTTACGAGACATACTTCTCAACTTTAGATATCTTACTCCTCTAATATCATTCTCAATGGCGGGAAAGTCATTGTTCCGGAATGCTCTATCAAGAGCATCAAACTGCAAATTTGTCATGTATTAACCATTTTTGTGTTTCAGAAAACGTGAAGTTTTCAGTTAGCAGTTTAAGTAAATCTACATCCCCAATTAATATTTTTTCTGAAAAAACCATTTCCATTATTCGAAGGAATATTTCATTCGTTTCTAATGCCTCTTCCTCTAGCCAATTCCTAATTCGATCAATAAAAATCCTGGATACTTCTTCATCAGATTTTACTGTCAAATCCTTAGGCAATTTACTTTTTTGAAATGTTGCTAAAACATCACCTTTAATACTTTTCAATCTGTTTAGTTGTCTTGGTGTGAATGATTTTTGAACCAGCCATTGAAAGTCAATCAATTCAAACCCATTTCTTATGCAAGCATTAGTTATTGCTTTCCACTCTAATCCGGAAAGTGAATGATAGGTTAGAGAGAAGAACTTATTTGACTTCAAAACCCTTCTTATCTCTGAAAAGGCTTTGTTAATGTCTTCTTCAAAAGATAAATTGTCTTTTTGACGTTCCTTACTGTCAGAAATTACGATTTCATCATTGTATTTAGGAGATAGTTTTAGCCAAGAATTCCAAATAATGCTTTGTTCAAAATAAGGAACTGCATCCCCATAAGGCGGGTCGGTGAAGATGTAATCAATAGTTTCTGATTTGAGGCTTAAAGACTTGGCATCATCATTTAGGATTTTAAAGCTATTGTTGTAGTTGATTGGATTGAAGTTTAGTTCGCTAGGATTGTCAAACTGAGCTAAATAATCTCTTTTCCCCTTAATTACTTTTGTAAGTCTGTTTTCGAAATATTTTAGGACATTATTTTCCAAATATGTCTCTCCAACATAAAATCCAGTCATCCACGCTCCAGGTGCCATATCTCCTCTGCTTTTTATTGGAGGAACAAGTTTTGAGCAGTTTGCTAAATTAGCAGTAAAAGCCAATTTCAACAGTTCTTTTTCATTTCCCTTTGAATATTTGTCTATCAATGATAATAGCCTTGCATGACAGGCAAGTGTTCTTTTCGTAAATAAATATGCCACTGTCATTCCTCTCTTAGCTGAAATGCGCGAATTTTGAAGAAGCTTATTTTTAGGATACCAGTCTGTAATTTCATATTCCTTTTCAAGCAAAAGAAATTTTTCAACCTCGGTGGATGACAACTCAATTTCTTTTGATTTTCTTTCACCATTGTATTTGTATCTTGCCTTAAGAGGAACGTCATTCTTGTCTCTCAATATGGATATTAATTGTATGGTTTTTCCCTCTACCTCCCATTTAAACCATTGGTTGTTATAAGGTTCAAAATCTGATTTTATCTTTTCCCATTGCTTTTTGAGTAGAGTCAAGTCAATTTCCTTTTCTAACAATTGGTGGTTAATAAAATTTGCTATTGGATTCAAGTCATTTGAGATGGTGTTTCGATTAAGAATAAAGGCTTCACAACAAAATACACCATAACCTGAAAAAGGGTCAAAAACTGTTTCTCCTTCCTCTGAATAATTCTCAATCAAGTATTTGAGATTACTCGAAGGTTTTTTACCCCAATATTTGTGCATTTCATATCTGTCTCTCTTCTGCTTCAAGTTTTATTTTTTTTATTGGTTGCTAGGTTTTATCGAAAGATACTTTTTTTAAAATTTTCTTACAGCTAGCCGAGAACATATTTGTATAGCTATTAAGGCAAAAAGGCAAAAAACTACATAAAATCTGATGCCTGCCTTTTCGGTTATGGCGGAGAAAAAGGGTTTTGTGCCTACCCGACATCTTTTTATCATATATGTTATCATATATGGTCCCTTAAGAGAAGTTGTTTATTCATCGCCTGAACTGTCAAATAAAGCCCACCCTCAACTATCCTTCCACTTGATGTTGCACCCCGCACTGGGATACTGCTTTTCCGAAACCGGTTTCCCTGCCAGTACCGCGTCGATGGCGGCGCGCAGTTCTTCGCCGGTGAGCGGAATGCCGCTGTTGGGCCGGGAGGCATCGAGGCGGCCGCGGTAAACGAGGTTGAGGCTCCCGTCAAAAACGTAGAAATCGGGGGTGCAGGCCGCATCGTAGGCCCGCGCCACTTCCTGGCTTTCATCGTAGAGGTAAGGGAAGGGGTAGCCAACGCGCTTTGCGTGCTTTTTCATTTCCTCCGGGCCGTCCTGTGGGTATTTCTCCACGTCATTGGAGCTGATGGCAACAAAACTTACGCCTTTCTCCTGATAGGCTCTGGCCAGCCGCACGATCTCCGGATTGACGTGGATCACGTAAGGGCAATGGTTGCAGAGGAACATGACTACGGTAGCTTTATCTGACCGGATGCCGGAAAGGCTGATGTTTTTACCGGAAATGGTGTCAGGTAGGGTGAAATCGGGGGCTTTCGTCCCCAGTTCGAGCATGTTGGATTCGGTGAGTGCCATGGGGTAATTTGTGTGTAAGTGTGAAAGTGCTTAAGTGTAAATGTGTAAAAGGAGGTTACCGGATGAAAAGAGGTGTGTTGCCTATTATTTTTTCATCACTCCTTACACTTATCCAATACAGGCCGGAAGGTAAATTGTTCAGAGGCAGCCGTGCCTGTTGCTCTCCGGCGGGCCATTGGCGGGCGGGCAGCAGTTGCCGGGCCCTGCCATGGGCATCGGTGAGGTGGATGCTGAGGGTGACGGGGCGGTCTGGTGTGAAGTATAAAACCGTCTCCTCTGTGGCTGGGTTTGGAAATGCCTTCAGCTCTTGCACGGAATTGTGAAATATTGCCGTGCCCGAGGGCAGTTCGGGGACAGTGGTGCCGTCGCGGGTGCTGCTGCCCTTGTAAGTGCTCCACAGGACGCGTTCAGGGCTGTAGGGGACATTGAGGTTGTAGGCGTTCAGATAGACGGAATCAGGGTTGGTTCCGACGGTGAAGGAAATGGCGACGAGATCCATCAGGTTGTCGCCATTGATGTCGCTCAGGGCGGCGCCATTCAGGGGGTTGGCTCCCCGGGGGCGCAGGGGGAAGCCTTCAACCTCCCCGCTTCCGTCCAGTTCATAGGCATGGATAAACCCGGGGCCGTCGGTGGTGTAGAGGTCGGAACCGAACACCAGTTCAAATTCACCATCGCCGTCGATATCCCCTATGCTGATGATGCCTTCATTGCCTCCGGTCTTATTGATGGGAAACCCTTCCCGGAGGTTGCCGTCGGCATCCCAGGCGAAGAGCATATTCCCGGATACATCCCCCTGGTTGCGGCCCATGAATATCCAGTCCTCCCCATTGATCTTCACTACCGTCGGGGTGCTGAAAGTACGGTTGTTCCCGGGAACGGGAATAGGCCAGCCGGGCCGGTAGGCGCCTGTCGCGTCGATGATATAAAACTCCGGGCTGTCACCGTGGGATGCGCCGACGATCTGCAACTGATTTTCATTGCCAAGGCGGGCCAGTATGGGCGATTGATAACTATGAATCTGTGCCGGGCCGGTCACGATAGGGAATCCAGGTTTAGGCTGCCCGTCCAGGCCGAAGATATACCGGCTGGTGTAAGAATGGATCACAATATCCTTTTTGCCGTCTCCATCGATATCACTTATGGAAGGGGTTACTGCAGGGGTGGCATCCAGCGCAACCGGCCAGTGGGGGCTAAAGGAGGTTCCGTCACCCTTGATGATATGAACATAGCCGATGGGGTAATCTCGCTCGGAAACGACGATCTCCATTGCCCCGTCGCCGTCCAGGTCGGAAAGGGTGGGGGCGACGAGCACCCAGTTATTGTTGAGATTCAGGGGCCATCCGGCCACATCGGCGCCATCCTTCTCAAAGGCGTACAGGCGGGGAGATGCCTGGAGGCCTCCGGTTGCCAGCACGATCTCCAACTGCCCGTCGCCGTCGATATCCCCGGCGGATGGCGGGTAAATGGCCACCGCCGAGAGCGTTCTCTCCCACAGGAGGGAACCCCGGCTGTAGGCCAGCAGCTTGTTGTCTGCCCCCCACAGGATGTCGTCCACCCCATCATCATCGAGGTCGGCAAGAGTGATATTTCGTATGTTCTTGAAAGTGGGGTTGGCGGGCATTGCCTTGGGAAAGCCGGGCAATTGTTCGAAGTTGTTGCCCCCGCGCCATTCGACAGGCATCTCGGCCTCCACCTCTTCAACCGTGATAGTAAGGTCTTCGTGGACACGGGCGCGTAAGAGCTGGGCGGAGGCCGGCAGTATCAGAAAGACGGTGGCGGCCAGTAGTATCAATCGCTTCATAGTTATCGGTTTTTGAAGCGAAAAGATACGGAATAGAGATGGAAAAACCTCCGACAGGCTCCTAGGGTAAACATTCCGGGTTGATTCCCAGCACGTACTTTTCCACCACGCCGATCTCTGTGGCGGACTCGGCGCCCTTGAAGCCGGTGATCATATCATCTTTCAGCTTTTCTTTGGCCAGGGCGGTAAGGGGTTGGGCTATCGGCAGGAAAGACCAGTGCCACTTCTCCTCGTTGTAACCGTAGGGCCGGGCTTCCCCCTTGGGGCTGTATGGTTGGCAGAACCCATATTCGGCGGCATGAGCAGACAGCCATTCGTATATCTTCAATCCCTCTCCGGTTTCAAAATACTTGTTGGTAAAGGCGTTCAGGTCCATATCGGTTCCCCAGTGGTGGCGGGAAGTCCCGGGCATAGAGCTGTATTCCAGTATTTTGAGCGCCCGTTCTTTGGGGTTGGGGTAGGCTTTGGAGGCGTCCTTCCCGTTCTCGATCGCCTGGGCCCCTGTCCATTTTCGTTCCCAGATGCCTTTCTGGTAATCAAAATTGCGGGTAGCCGAACGGATGGTTAACGTGACGTCATCCTTTTTAGCGGCTTCATACATGCGCAGGAAGGCCTCATAGGTGTCTTTGCGGAGGTAAAGCCCTTCCCGGTCGGCAAAGCGGGTATCCACCAGGGTGAAGCCGGGGTGGGTTGCCGGGTCGAAATGCCCCATGACGTAGTCGAGCGTGAATCCCCGGGCTATGGCTGTATCGGCCAGGCTGGAAAGAGTGGTTGAGTAGGCGCCGGGCCCTTCATTTGAGTCTTCCTTACCGGGTTTTGCGTCCTGCTCCTGCCCCCGGGAAGGCTGGCAGGAAATAGTGAGGGCCAGGGCCAGAAACAATATTGCCATATTTGTCTTCATTTGTTGTTTTTTAGTATGCAAAGCGCATCAGTAATCCCGGCGGGCCGGATAACGGGCAGATAAGAAGCGCGTCACATCATTAATAATCAAATTCCATCTGTTCTGCCGGGTAACCGAACAGATAGCGTTCTTTGATGAGGTTAGCCACTACCACCGGCACGAGGCTTTCCCATCCTTCTTCTCCATTTTGCAGCATGTGGAGGACTTCTTTGGAAAAAATGTGGAGCACGTTGGGGTTGAACCCTTCCACATCTACGATCTGCCGGTTGTCGAGCAGGTGTTTGTAGAGGAATTTGACACCCTCCGGGATAGGGACGTTCTGGGCGGTGATCAGCTCGCCGCTGCCTTCCTGCAAGGCGGGATAGACATAGAATTTGACATTACGGGTAAACAACTCTCCGAAAGCGGCCAGCAGGCGCCCGTCCATATTCTGGTAATACTTGTCATTGATCAGGTCGAGGAGTTCCCGGACGCCGGTGACGATGCCCAGTTTCTGCACCCGGTAATCCCCCAGGTAGGCGATCATTTTCTGATACTGCTGGCAGTCGGAAACGACGACCGTCTGGCCGAGGGTGTTGAGCAGCTCGGCGCGGTCGAGAAAGTCCTGTTCGTCCAGTTCGCCGCCGGCGCGCAGGTTATCCAGGGTGATCTCGGTGAGCAGATAAACCCGGCGGGGGTCTGTTTCGGGGTCATTGCGAAACTGCTGGAAGCTGGCCTGTATCATGTCCAGGTTGACCAGCGTAGCGGGGCGGAAGCTGCCGCGCACCAGCATGACGTTCTTTTTGTACAGAAATTCGGAGGCGTGCATGTTCTGCCTGTCGGGCCCGAAAATGGCCACATCGCTCAGCCCGTTCCTGACGATCCAGAGGCTGAGCAGCCGGTTGTCCAGCTGTTCGAATTCCGGGCCGGTGAGCCGCACCATATCGATCTTCACCCTGCCGTGAAGGCCATCCATCAGAGACTGGAGCATCACTTCCGGCTGTTGGTTGTACCGGTAGCAGGCGTAGATGAGGTTGACTCCCAGGATACCGATGGCCTGTTGCTGGAGGTGGTTGTCATTGTCGAGCATGCGTACATGCAGCACCAGGTCGTTGGGCTCGCTGTCGGGCTTGAGCTGGAAGCGGATGCCCAGCCAGCCGTTGCCTTTGATGGTGCGCTGATAATTGACGGCCGCCACCGTATCGGCAAACACGAAGAAGTTGGTATCCGGCCGCTCGTTGGCCAGGCGTGAGCGCATCAGCCCGAATTCGTGGTCCAGCATTTTGTACAGGCGGGCCTCGCAGACGTAGCGGCCGCTGGCCTCTTCTCCATAGATCTTATCGGAATAGGTCTTGTCATAAGCCGACATCGTCTTGGCGATGGTGCCGGCTGCCGCGCCTACCTGAAAAAAATACCGGGCCACCTCCTGGCCGGCCCCGATTTCGGCAAAGGTGCCATAGATACCAGGGTCGAGGTTGATCTCGAGCGCTTTCTGGTCGGTTTCAAGCAGTTGGCGCATGGGTTTGTTTTTTACTGGTGCTCAAACATCATTCCCTGCTGCTCATCCAGCATTTGATTGAACTCATCTTTCATGTACCCGTGTTCGGCCTTGACCTTTTCGTGGTCCTGTTTCATTTGGTCATGGTCCGCGCGGATCTGTAATTCGCTGTAGCCCTCCTGGCTGTGTTTGGCTTCCAGGGCGGCGTGGGCCTCGGCCATTTCCCGGTGTTCCTTGATCAGGGCCTGGTGGCCGGCCAGGATCGATTCGTGGATTTTATTGATGGCAGTGTGGAGAGAGTCCTCCACGCCGCCCGATACTTCTTCGTGGGCATTGCGGACCTGCATGTATTCCTCGTAGCGGGATTCCCAGTACGCCATGAGTTTGTCGTACTCGGCTTTCATAGCTTCGTGTTCCTTTATCATTTGCTGGTGCTGTGCCTCGAACGATTCACCGCAGGAGGCCAGGAGGATTGCCAAAAAGGTAATGAAGGCTAACTTTTTCATTGTTCATTGGATTTTGATGGGCAAAAATAGGGAATTTGGCGGTGAAGATGGCCTAAATCAAATGTATTTGACGCATCCTGCGGGAGGAATCCGCGAATGCGTGCGGGGAACCGTTCTTTCCTCCCGGGGCAGAAGGGGCAGGGTTAACAGTTGTTAAAGTCATACCCTCTCCCTTCCTGATGGATGTTATCATTTCGTTAGGGCGGGGCTATAATTGGGCTTTGTAGGGTAAGTTTTAATAACTTTAGCCTTTTGAAACGACATTCATGCAGCAGGCTGGAGGAAGGAAAATAGGGTGGGTTAGCGCGGCGGCAATCGTGGTGGCCAACATGGTAGGTACAGGGGTATTCACCAGCCTGGGCCTGCAGTTGCAGGGATTGAGCAGTGCCTGGGCCATTCTGCTGTTGTGGATGATAGGAGGAGTAGTTTCTCTTTTTGGCGCTTTCAGCTATGCCGAGTTGGGCACCAAACTGCCTCGTTCCGGAGGAGAGTACTATTTTCTGAGCCGTATTTACCATCCCTTTGTCGGCTACCTTTCCGGTTGGGTGTCCCTTACGGTGGGCTTTGCCGCTTCCGTAGCCCTGGCGGCTATGGCGATGGGAGCCTACATAGAAAAATTTTCTCCCTTCTCTGCTCAGGGGGTAGCGATCGGGGCCATCGCCCTCATTTCAATGGTGCACTCTGTCAACATCCGGCAGAGCAGTAACTTCCAGAACACCTTCACCGCCCTGAAGCTGTTGTTGATCCTCTTCTTTATCATTGCCTGTTTTGCCCTGCCTGCCCCACCCGGGACGGCAGAACTCAGCAGCGCCTGGCATGCCGACCTGTCCAAACCGGCTTTTGCAGTTTCTCTGGTGTATGTGATCTATGCCTTTTCAGGTTGGAATGCGGCAGCCTATATCGTAGAGGAGATCAGTGAGCCTGCGCGCAACCTGCCCCGCGCCCTTATTGCCGGTACTCTGGCAGTCAGCCTGCTTTACGTATTGCTTCAGATGGCTTTTCTCAACCAGGCGTCCATACCTCAGCTCAGGGGCAAGATAGAGGTGGGGCAGGTGGTGGCCGAGCTGATGTTCGGCCCCGCCGGTGGGCAGCTGATCAGCTTCTTTATTGCGTTATTCCTCATTTCCAGCATAAGCGCCATGGTGTGGGTCGGGCCGAGAGTGGTTCGCGCCATGGCCAATGATTATCGCATCTGGCGTTTTCTGGCGGAAGACAACCGCCACGGCATTCCGGTGAAGGCCGTATGGCTGCAGGCGGGCATCAGTATTTTTATGATCCTGACCAGCTCCTTTGAGCAGGTGCTGCTGTACAGCGGCTTTGTCCTCCAACTCTTCACTACCGCCGCCGTGGCCGGGATATTCGTCATGCGCTGGAAGAACGGCCACAGCGGTTATTCCAGCCCCGGTTATCCCTGGGTACAGCTGGTTTTTCTGGCCATCAGCCTCTGGATTCTGGCTTTCCTGCTGTACGACCGCCCGCTGGAAAGCCTTCTGGGGCTGGCCAACCTGGCCCTGGGCGCCGTTTCCTACTGGTGGAGCAAACGGCACGGCCACCGTTTTGGAGGTGAACAGGAGGCGGCCGGGAATTAGTGGAGTAAGGCAAAATTCAAATTTTCCTGTCTTTCAAGCAGCGGATCTTCAATTTCAACCCTCTGATAAGCATGAGCTGTTTCCAGCCACCCCTGTAAACAACTGGTTTATATGAAGCTCCTGTTCCTGCTCTTATCACTTCTTTCTGCACTTTTTTCGCCGGTAATGTCCCAAACACCTGTGGTTGCCTGCCCGGATAATATGCAGCCTCCGTTTCCCTTTTGCTGGGAAGCCTGTATCGTGTGTGACCTGGACGGGTACAGCAGTTTTAATCAGGGGTTCCCCCAATGGATGGCCCCGCCTCAGTTTTGCGCGGGAGAATGGAACAGCATCAACTGGGTTGGGTTTATCGCCGGTTCTTCAAATATCGAATTGCAGATCGTTGCCAGCAATTGTATTATGGATTTTGGATTGCAGGCGGGGATCTATGCCTCTACGGATTGTTCCAGCTGGGTGGATGTCAGCAATTGTGACCCGGAACCGTCCGATGGGACGCACCTCTTCGCTCAGGGGCTGGTCCCCGGCCAATACTACTATCTGGTAATTGATGGTTATGCTAACGATTTTTGCGACTTCGAGGTGTTCGTTCTGCAGGGCTCTGCCCAGGCTCCGCCGGTTGTGGGCGCCCCAGTTATTAACGGCCCCGATTCTATCTGCTCAGGACTGCAGGCCAGTTATTCCGCCGACTCGGTCTTCGGGGCAGGATACTACATCTGGGAGTTGAATGGCGCCGTCATCGGACAGGAGCAGTCTGTGGCCCTTCCGGCGCTCGCGCCGGGGCAATACCAGCTTTGCGTTACGCCCGGAAACCTTTGTTTTGGCAATGGGCAACCGGCCTGCAAAGCCATAACGGTAGCTTCACTGCCTCCCCTGGTGCTGAACGAAGAAGTGTGCAGCGAAGATCTTCCGTTTATCTATCAGGGCTTTTCCTTTGTCTCGGCCGGTATCCACCAGTTTGTTACTTATGACGCTCAGGGTTGCGAGCAGGCGGTTGTCCTCAACCTGGCTGTCCTCGGCCCCAATCCAATCACTTTGATAAATACCGCCATTTGCCAGGGCGAGGTATATAGCCTCGGAGGACAGGTTTTTGATCAGGCGGGCAATTACCAGGTGGTGCTTACGGGGCAGAACGGTTGCGACAGTATCCTCAACACAACGCTTACCATAATAGATGCTCCTGCAGACACGCTGGAGGTAACCCTGTGCGAGGATGGCATCACCTTCTGGAATGGGCTTGTTATCGATCAAAGCGGCATTTACTGTGATACCGTATCAGGGGGAGCTGCCAACGGTTGCGACAGCATCACCTGCCTGTCCGTTACGGTGCTTCCCACCGACACTACTTTCCTGAATGAAACGATCTGCGAAGGGCAGGCTCTGAGTGTTGGGAATACTATCCTGAGTGTGGAAGGGCAATATACGTTGGCCCTGGTGGGCTCCGATGGTTGTGATAGTATTATCATTCTGGATCTCATGGTTTCTCCCCTGATCGAGCTCCATCTGGATACGGCTCTTTGCCCCGGCCAGGAGCTGACTGTAGGCCCATATACTTTCTGGGAACCTATTCAGGTAGCCCTTCAGTTCAACGGCGGCGCCGGTTGCGATACCATGGTAAACCTGAACCTCACCTACAATGATACCCTGAGGCTGGATACGGCCATCATTGAGCCCGATGGCTGTGATTTCTTCGGAGGGAGTATCCTCGTTGAGATGTCTGGCGGTTCTCCGCCATACAGCTATTTGTGGAGTGTCGGCCGGACGGAACCTTTCATCGACCTGCTTCCCAGTGGGAAGTACTTCCTGATCGTGACGGACGCCAATTATTGCCAGCAGGGCTTCTACTTCAAGGTGCCGTATGATTACGAACAGTGTGCTGATCAACCGGCCGGCCGGCCGGCGCCGGTGGGCGGAGGGATAAAAGTGAGCCCGAACCCCTTTTCCCGTGAAATTGCATTAACCCTTTCCGGCATCGATGAGGAACGGCCGGTGCGGCTGCTGCTTTACGATGCCGCCGGCCGGTTGGTACAGGAGGAGCAGGTTTACGGGTATTATCACCGGCTGGAGCCCGAAGGGCCACCCGGTGTGTACTGGCTGATGGCGGAACAGGCGGGAAGAAGGGCCGGAGTGGAACGCATTGTGAGGATTGCCCGTTGAGGGTAGCCTCCTATCAGCTTAATTCGGATCCAGTATCTGGTTCAGGATCTGAACGGTGATCAGATAAGTTGGTTTGACGCCATCAACGCCCAGGCTGCCGGAGGCCAGAGTATGGCCGGTGATCAGGGGGTTGTCTGAGGCGTAGTAGGCATACCGGAGGACAACATCCTCGTTAATGCTTTTCCGGATCTTGGAAGCGGCCTGAATGGCCTTTTGATAATGAGCGCCCTCCATTTCCAGCCCGATGGCTTTCCAGGAAGAGCCCAGGAAATAGTGCATGATGTCTTTATTCTGAAGGGAAGTGCCCAGGACGGATATCATCGGCCCTTCGAATACACGCAGGCCCTGGCCCTCAAAGTGAGCTGCTTTGAGGTGGTTTTCAAGGGGGTAATTATCGGCCGTGCCTTCAAAAACGTGGGCGGTGGGCACCATGATGTCGCCCTTTTCCCCCTGCAGGATACCGGCTTTGCCCATAATGGAGATCGACTGTACGTTCACCGGGATCTTTTTGTTGTCCACCTCGTAAGGTTTGAGCAGCTCGTCCATCGTTTCATAAGCCTGCTCTCCAAAGGCATAATCCATTACGATGATGATGGGTTTGTGTTCGCCGATGTGTTCCTCATTCCATTGGAGCTCAGCGGGCAAAATGGCGGGGTCCATTTTGGTGGTGTCGAATATCTGTACGGTGATGCCGGTTCCGGCATGGTCTTCGACCTCATACATCCCATTGCGCAACGCATATTCCTGAACGGTGGCTCTCATTTCGCCATTGTTCTCGATGCTGAGCTCCCGGGCCAGGCTTTCCAGATCTTCTCCTTTCTGGCTCAGTGCTTCGGTGGCGAAAAAGCTGTTCATAACGCTGTGCAGGTTGGCGCTGATGATGTGCAGGGGGTGGTGCAGCAGGCCGAGTGAAGACAGGCGGCTTTTTATGTTGCTTGCCCATTGTTCACCATATATATGGTGGCCAACTTTTTCCCGCAAGGCCGAGGAGAAGCTGATCTCCCGGTCTTTGGCGTCTCTGATCTCGTCGGTGGACAGTTTGCCCAGCCAGTATGTGATGTGGAAAATGCTGTTTACATCGGGGTCTTTGGCAAAGCGCCGGCAGGCCTGAACCGTTTCTTCGTAGGTTCGGCCCAGCAGGGTGCTGAGGTAGGTATAGGCTATGTCCTGGTTGTAATCTTCGCCCTGTTCTTCCCGGCGGACGATCTCCTCCAGCATGAGCCAGTCGCGCTTTTTGCGGCCCCGGTGGTCCTCACTGTTCCGGCGGATCTTTTCCGCTTCGATGTACATAAAGGTCAGGTGGGTGAGAATGTCATAGATGTCACTGCGCCCCCGGGTCATTTCAATGAACATCTGTTCCTGGTCAATGCGGTAACTGTTGCGGCGCCGCCGGGGGGGTATGATGGGTTTGAAGGAGCTGTTCTCAAAACCTTCGCGGGAGATGAGGCGGATGTACCGGCACTCCTCGATGCCCTGGGGCAGCCGCTGGAATACGTAGAGCAGCCCGTCGAGTTCTACCCGTTCCGGGTCATTGACCGAGCCGTATATCTCCGGGCACAGTTGCGTAAGGGCTTCGATCATGGCCTCGCCGGAAACGCCGAGAGGCTTGTAGCTTCCCCGGATGAAGAGGTGGCGCATGGCGATGTAGAGCCGCTGAATAGCTGCCCTGGATTCCTGGGCCCGGCTGCGTTGTGTGGGTTTCAAAGACATAGAGAAGAATTTCGCCGCAAAATAAGGATTTTTGGCAGGATAAAGCACCACCTTTACTGAAGTTGAAGTTCCAGTTCTACCCGTCGGTTGAGGTATCGGCTGGCCTCGCTGTTATCGGTGTTGAGCGGGTAAACTGCGCCAAAGCCGTCATAGTGCATTTGCTGAGGCAGAGCGCCGCGCTTCAGCAGGTATTCATAACAGGCCCGGGCCCGCTGCATGGAAAGTTGCCGGTCGGATTCTTCCGTTCCCTGTTCATCAGCGTGCCCCTTGATCAGCAGAGAAGCAGCCGGCTGTCTGGACAAGGCGGCGGCCAGAGAGTTGAGCAATTGCTGCTGCTGGCCGTCCAGGCTGGCGCTGTTGGTTTCAAAGAACAGCCGGTAGCTGGTTTCGGTTTGGCCAATGGCCTCCGGGCAACCGAAGTTGGTGCTGCTTCCGGGGATCTGCGGGCACTGGTCACGTTCATTTTCTATTCCATCCTGGTCAGAATCCAGTAACGGACAGCCCTGCCTCGATGCCGGCCCGATCTGTTGGGGACAGCGGTCTTCTGCGTCGAGAATGCCGTCTCCATCGCTGTCTTCGGAAGGGCATCCGGCCCGGAAGAGAGGCCCGGGAATACCCGGGCATTGGTCGGTATGGTCGGCAACCCCGTCTCCATCACTATCCGGGCACCCTTTCAGGGCGCCGGCCAGTAGCGGGCAGTCGTCTTCCTTATCGGGAATCCCGTCTGCATCGGTATCCGGGCAGCCATCGTGGATGGCCAGGCCGGCCTGGGACGGACAGGCATCTTCAGCGTCGGCCACTCCGTCACCATCCCTGTCGCGGGCGCCCCAGCGGTAAGCCAGTGAAAAGCCTGCAAACCCATACCAGTCTTTTTTCGTGGGGTTGCCTGCAAAGCTGATGCCGTCGAGGTAATCGGTAAAAGCGGTACGCAGGCCTCCTTCTACTCCCACAGACCAGTGCCGGTTCAGGCTGTATTCCAGGCCAAAGCCGAAGGGAAGGGTAAAGCGGGACCGGCCATACACGGCCTGGGCATCCTCTTTGACCCCTCTGGGCGGAGGGCCGGCAGGTTGGTTCAGCAGTTCGGGGCGGGGGGCCATCTCCAGTAAGCCACCCCCGGCAAAAAAATAGGGGGCAAGGCGGGAACCAGCGAGTACAGGAGAAAAAAGCCTCCACTCCAGTAGCAGGGAAAATTCCGTAATATCGGTGGAAAAGGAAAAAGCCCGGGAAGAATAGTCGGAAAAATTGGAATCGTCACCCGAGAGCTTACCGCGAAAAGCCTGTGCCCTGACTGCCAGTTTGGGGCCCAGGTGCCGCCGGATAAACAGGCCCCCGGCAGGCTGTGGCTCATGCAGCGTGCCTACGATGGAAGGGGTGAGGTCGCCTTGATAGAAACTCGCCCCCAGCAAAAGGCCTCCTTCCCACTGGCCCTGGCCGGACAGGGTAATAGTTGAAAAGATCAAACAGGCAAAGAGTATGCGGTCCATAATTAACCTAACAGAGGTTTGTAACCAAAGTTTTTATATTAGACTATTATTGATGTGTAAAGTCACTAATCCTAAACTCCGCAGTGTTGCTATTGGTAAGATAACGCCCCTGCTCAGGCGCCTTATTAACACGAGAGGAAAGTAAATTGCAAAAAAAAAGCCGGTTCCTCAAGAGAAACCGGCCATTTATGTTAAATCGCAGCTAATTTTCAAAAAAAGCTGCCCACTGATTAAAAAATGCTCCCGTACAGTGGGCAGAGAACTGGTTGAGTTTCCAGGTTTATTATTCTTCGCAAAGCACTCCTCCGTCTTCATCGAAGACCAGATAGACGCGCTCGTTATTCTGGCTGTTTTTCAGGGATACTTCATACCTTATCTCGCCGTCGAACCGGTTGATGAGGTATGATTCCACAATGACATCATAGGCTGAGTAATCATTGGATATCGTTGTTTGTACATCGGCATCGAGCAACATTGGATCGAGATCCTCTGAGGATTGCAGAAAGCCTCCGTTAAGGTCGAAGAACAGGTTGATCCGAGTGTTGCCATCCCTGGCTGTGACATTATATACATCCATCCCACCACAAAGCACATCCCTGCGGGCGGTGAAGCTGTACCCGTCGTAGTTGTTGAGCAGGTAATTCTGCAAGTCGTCCGGCAGGCTGCTGATCTGCAGGTTGCCGTTTCCGTTGCCTCCGCAGCTGGCATCCGGGTTGACCACCTTGATCACCGGATGCATTCTGTATTGGCCGTTGCCGTTCTGAAAAACTGATGCCGCAGCGTCGAAGTCCAGAATGAGGTCATACTGTGGCATTCCCGTCAGGTCCAGGCATACCTGGATCTTCAGCCCGGACTGGCTTCCCGAGGGGATCTTCAGGTCGTGCTCCACGCCATCCACTACTACAGTGTTATCTTCTCCCAGTATCAGGCGCACCTGGCGTATCTCATTGAGAGAGACCATAGCGCTGGCTACGAGTGCATCGATGCCGTTGGTAAGGTCCAGCAGGTTGTAAATGCCTGCATTGGTATTGAGCACAATTTCTTCCGAGCCGCCCGGCCCTTTAACGAGTATGGATTGCAGGTCAATGTTTACCTCATCAATTGCCAGAGGGGCATCGACAAGCCGGATATTTAAGAAAGTCAGATGGCTTAGGGGGGAATCTATCGAACCTTCATTGCATCCACTGTTTAACAGGGCCAGTGTGCCCAGAAGTAACAAAAAGCGTGTGAATTTCTGTTTCATAGGATTACGATTCTATTTTGATGCTAATTTTTGGCAGTTAAAAAAAAGGGGCTGGCATTCCAGCCCCCCTTATTCATGAGAATCGGATAGTTTGCCTGTATTACTGCATTATCTTTTGTCTGGGAAAGCGGGGGATGCAGGAGTTGTTGTCAAACAAAAACAATCGGAAAATGGGATAATTAAAATTTCTTGGGGTGATCTCCTGCACCCGCTTGCTTTACCATAGTATGTCATTGAACTTTTTGCTTTCCTAACAGAAAGTGTGGCCCTGTTGGCCACCTATCTGTCAGGCGTTGCTCATGGGATTGAAATTGTTGGGACTATGAAAAAAATCGCATTACTTTTCTGGAATTATAATCCTGCTGGGTCAGGGCATTCTGGCTGCTATTTTTGTCAGCATGCCCTTTCGGGTTTTTATTCTTAGTACATACAGGCCTTCCGGGTATCTTCCCAGGTCGAACCTGGCGGCGGAAGCCGGCCGCGGAGCCTTTAGCCTGTTCAGGAGTGCTCCCTGGGCATTGAACAAGTCTATTGCCTGTATCTCATCATTGCTGTCTGTCAGTTCCACCGTCATCCATCCATTGGACGGGTTGGGATAGAGCCTTACTGCTTTGTCGTCCAGGAGCGGCGCTCTGTCCTGCAGGAGGAGAGAGTCTTCCGCCGTAGCGAACCGGAGTTTGGAAGGAGCGGTGTAAAGCCCTTCAAAGTCATTGTTCACCACATGGATGCTGTCCGTTTCCAGATCGACCAGCCCGACGATGATATCCTCCATTACGATGGTGAACTCTGCGACCGGGCCGGATCCGGAAGTTGCGCCTGCGTTCTGTTTGCGGTATATGGCAACCTGGGCGGTGGCGTTGTCATCCCGGACTTCCATGAAGATCTCCGAGCGGTTGGTGCCCATTCCGGCAGGGTCGTGAATCCAGGAAGGGTTCACCAGGTCGAGCTGAACACCGGCGTTGCCACCCATATTGGTGGTTGGCTTGATGTTGAGCGTATCGAACTTCAGCGTAAATGCCATTCCGAAAAAGGAATCGATCTGCATCTGTTCATCGCCCAGGCTCAGCCCAACGGGCTCTTCTGCACCCGGCTCGGTGATCTGGTCAGCCGTACTCAGCAGCAACTGGGGGTCCTGGCCGACGATGCCGTTGAAGTACTCATCCAGCATCACCATATCCTGCGACTTCCAGTAGTTGTCCTTAATGATGTTCAGGTCGGCGCTGTTGATGTTCCCGTTGCCGTCACAATCGGCGAAAGCGAAATTCAGGCCGCCGGGAAATGTTTCGGGCCACGGTTCAGAGGGGTCCTGCGGAGCCCAGTCGCCACTGACAACTGGCCGAGACGGCCCCTGTGCACCTTCCGCATAGGCCCAGAACAGCACGTCGATGTTATTAACTACACCATTATTGTTGACATCACCAGGCCAAACCTGTTGTGCCTTCAGGCTGGTAAAAAACATCAGTGTGCCCATCGCCAGGGTAGCGGCTGTTTTGATCGTCCAAACTTTC
Source organism: Lewinellaceae bacterium (assembly GCA_020636315.1). Classification (GTDB taxonomy): domain Bacteria; phylum Bacteroidota; class Bacteroidia; order Chitinophagales; family Saprospiraceae; genus JACJXW01. The sequence goes on along the minus strand of JACJYA010000014.1, from coordinate 198,999 downwards.
AAAGATCTGTTCTTTTGTAATTCTGATACAAATATAGTCCGGTAAGAAGCGTGCTTCAAATACATTTTTTAGTATTTTTCAGATTGTTAAGGAAAGAGATTGTTAGTAGTTGTTTTGAGATTATTTTTTTAAGTGTTTGATAATCATGATTTTAAAATTATCAATTTATAGAAAAAAATATTTGTTTATGGATTATTTTCGGGTTTGTTCCTTCAAAAGCCCGAGATAAAATTCGCCAAATTCATGAAAAACAGCAAACTGATCGAGCTCCTGCAAACGTTTGACGCCGGTGAATGGCGCCAATTCGAGGACTTTGTCGCCTCTCCCTATTTCAACAGTAACGGCAACCTCGTAAAGTTATGCCGCTTTTTGAGCAAGTATGCCCCTGGTTTTTCCTCCCCTTCGTTAACTAAAGAAAAGGCCTACCGGGCAGTATTTCCGGGTTCGCCATTTGACGGCCGGCAGATGGGGTATCTGATGAACTATTTGATCCAGTTGGCGGAAGACTTTATCAGCGTGCAATACTATCGCCAGCATGAACTAAAGGCGAAAATGGATGTACTCGCTGAATATTCCCGTCGGAAACTGGAAAAACACTACAATTTCCTGTATCGCAAAGCCAGCGAGGAACTGGAGGCCTCCCGGCCCGATGCCGGGCAGTTTGAATACCGTTATACTCTGGCCGAACTGGCCAGCCAGCATTTTATCCGCCAGAGGGTGCGTAGTTTTGACCCTACTTTGCAGAATACCGTCGATATGCTGGATGAGCTATACTTTTTAAAAAAGCTGAAATACAGCATAGAAATGCTCAACCGGCAAGCTATTGTCTCCGCAAATTACGAATTGTCTTTTATCGATGAGGTGCAAAACTATCTCATCGGAAAAAAAGAACTCCGGCCATTGATCGACATTTATCTCCACATTTACCTGACACTGGCCAAAGACAGCGGTGAGCATTTTACCACACTTATACAGCTCATCGAAAAACACAGCGAAAATATTGACCTGGCGGAAAAGCGGGGAATCTACCTTTATGCGATCAATTTTTGCGCCCGCAAGATCCGCCAGGGAAAGGACGAGTACGTGCCTGTCGTACTCAACCTGTATCTGCGGGGCATACGTGATAAGTCGCTCTTCGAGGACGAGTACCTTTCTCACTGGACTTACACCAACGTGGTCAAACTCTTTCTGCGGCAAAGGGATTTTGAACAGGCGGAGGGCTTTATCAAAACCTACAGCGACAACCTTTCTCCCCGGTCGAGAGAAGATGCCTTACACTTCAACCTTGCCGAATTGTATTATCAGAAGGAAGAATACGGAGAGGTATTGTCTCATCTCAGCCAGCTCAACTTCTCCGACCTCTTTTACCACATGGGGTCGCGAACGGTCCTGATAAAGACTTATTATGAAAGTGATGAAATCGAGTCCCTGCTGTCCCTGCTGGCCTCCTTCTCCAACTTCCTGCGGCGGAACAAAAAGATCGCTCCCGGCCTGAAGAAGACCTACCTCAATTTCTGTAACCTGCTGTTCAATACCCTCAAAAATAATCCCAAAAAGCGGGAAAAGGTGAAGGATGAGATCCTGCAGACCCAACCCCTGGCCGAGCGCAGCTGGCTGTTACGGGTTTGGGAAGAACAGGGAAAGGGGATTCGTTGATTCGTTATTCGTGGAATCGTAAAACAGGGCACCATCATCCGGCACGAATCCCGAATCCCGAATCCCGAATCACCAAATCCCGAATCACCGCCCGTATTTCCAGCCGGGTGCCCCCTCAATCACTCTCCCAGCCCGATCCTGGTTCCCCGGGGGATGGTCACGCCTTTTTTCACGACAATGATCCCGTCTTTGACAACATGGGTGTCTTTCTCCCCATCCGGCAGCGCCAGGCTGCCGTGGATGCTCACTTCATCGCCGATCCGTACATCCTTATCAATAATGGCATTGCGGATATTGCAATCCTTGCCGATCCCCATGGCAGGTTTGCCGGATTTTTGCATTTCCTCAATGGTTTCGTAGGAATCGTTCCCCATAATGATGGCGTTGGATATCTCCGTACCTTCTGCGATCCGGGACCGGATGCCAATGATCGAGCGTTCGATCTTTTTCGCGTGTATGATGCACCCTTCGGCGATGACAGACTGGTTGAACCAGGTGCCGAAGATCTTGGAAGGGGCCAGCAGGCGGGGTCGGGTGTAAATGGCCTTTTCGTTGTCGAAGAGGTTAAACTCCGGGATATTGGCGGTGAGGGCAATATTGGCGTCGTAAAAGGAGCGAATCGTCCCGATGTCCGTCCAGTAACCATCGAAGGCATAGCTGGCCACTTTGTGGCCCTGTTCAATGGCAATGGGAATAAATTCCTTTCCGAAGTCGGTGGCTTTCGGGTTCTCGTCAAAAAGCTTGTGCAAAAACGCCTTATTGAATATATATATGCCCATGGAGGCCAGGTAATGCCTGCCCTGGTTGTGGTATTTTTCATCTACATGCGATTGCCACTCCGGCAGTATCCCCAATTCGGGCTTCTCGATGAAGTTCTCGATGTATCCCTGCTCATTGACCTTCATGATCCCGAATCCGGGCGCTTCCTTATCGATGACGGGAATGGTAGCAATGGTCAGGTCCGCTTCTTTTTCGATGTGGTAGTCGGCCAGTTTGGCAAAGTTCATCTGGTAGAGCTGGTCGCCGGATAAGATGAGGATGTAGTCGTGCGGATGCCTTTTAAGGTGATGAAGCGACTGCCGGACCGCATCAGCGGTGCCCTGGAACCACTTGTCACTGCTCGGGGTTTGTTCGGCGGCCAGAATATCTACAAAGCCGTGGCTGAACATATCGAAATTGTAGGTATTCTTGATGTGTTGATTGAGGGACGCGGAATTGTACTGGGTAATGACGAACATCCGTCGGACTCCGGAATTGATGCAATTGGAGATAGGGATGTCGATCAGCCGGTACTTGCCTCCAATAGGAACGGCAGGCTTTGACCGTTCTGTTGTCAGAGGGGCCAGGCGCGTACCGGCACCTCCGCCGAGGATGAGGCTTATCATTTTAATCATAGGGTTTAAATTTTATATTCCCATTTCTTTGTAAATATCAATATAAGCATTTGCAGACTTTTCCCAGGAAAAGTCCTGTTGCATGATACGCTGCCGGACTTGTTCGAATATGGGCTGGTTGTGGAACAATTGCACTGCCCGGTAGAGCGCCTGGTTGCCGTCATCGAGGTTGAACCGTTCGAAACGGATACCCAGGCCAATATCATTGGGCGCCCCAATATCAGGGACGGTATCTTTCAGCCCTCCTACCGACCGTACAATAGGTATGGCCCCGTATTTCATGGCATACATCTGGTTCAGCCCACAGGGCTCCGTTCGGGAAGGCATGAAAAGGAAATCAGAACCGGCATAGATCAGGTGGGCCAGGCTTTCGTTATACTCAATGGCAGCGCTGAAACGGCCGGGGTATTGGTGGCTGAGTTGCCGGAAAGCGGTTTCGAGCTCCGGGTTTCCGGTGCCCAGCACGGCAAAGGCCAGTTGGGCGCCGCTATGCATTACCCTGTGAATGAGGTCGGGGATAAGGTCCGCACCCTTTTCGCCAACCAGCCGCCCGATGAAGGATACCAGCGGGCGCTTGGGGTCCAGCCCGGCGTATCGGCACAGCACTTCCTTATTGGACTGCTTAAAAGCGGCAATGTCCTCTCCAAGCGGAGTGGCCAGATAACTGTCGGTAGCGGGATTCCAGACGTGGGTGTCTATGCCGTTAGTGATGCCGAGGCATTTGTGCTGTTCGTGCTGCAGCAGGGATTCAATGCCGCTGGTATGATGCTGCAGTTCGCGCAGGTAGCTGGGAGATACAGTTGTTATCCGCCAGGCACATTTCACTGCTGTGGCAAGGGGATTGATGTGGCTGGACCAGTCGAGCAGGCCGCGTGCTTCCGGTTCGAAGGGGGGAAGCAGGTACATTTTATCCCATCCGAAAGCGCCGTGATAGGCGCCGTTGTGAATGGTGAAAACAGTAGGCATCCAGTTGAGGCCCTCATACATGGGGCAATGTTTGACCATGAAGGGGATCAACCCGGTATGGTGGTCGTGGCAGTGGAGGAGGCTGGGCCGGCCCGGGCTGTTGAGTATCCATTGCAACACGGCCTGTTGAAAGGAAAGGTAGCGCTCCACATCATCCCCATAGGTGTATCCTCCCGGATCTGCATAAATGCCCCTGCGGTCAAATTTGCCGGGTATATCCGCTACAAAAAGCGGAAAACCCAGGGCTCCGGAACTCTCTTGTTGGATGGAGAAGGGAATGTAATAATTGTGCAGTCGCACAGCTCCTTTATATATGGTGTGGAACTGGTTTTCTTCAATCCATTTGAGGCGGTACCTGGGAATGATCACGCCGGAAGAGGCGCCGGCAGCCGTCAGATACTTGGGAAGGGCCCCGACGACATCCCCCAACCCTCCTGCTTTTGCCGCGGGATAACATTCCGCACTGACGTGTAATACCTTCATTTATGTCGTTTTTCGCTATGCTTTAAATGTAAGGAAAATATCTTTTGCCCGGAAAGCTTTATTGCGGTAGTTTTTTTTGATTTGAGATTCCAAACCCAGAAACCCAGAAACCCCACTTACCCCAATCCCCTCCACCTCTCCTCCAATTGTGCCAGCATGCCGCTGGGTTCATCATCCTTTTCATAAGGCGGCTTACCATCGGGCCATTCACCGGAGGGCTTTATCTCCAGTTCCCGAAGCAACCGTACATACTTTTTCCGGTAATAAGGGGACCGAAGGCTGCGGAAATGCCCGGCGATCATGATCCGGGTAGTATTCCGCCCCAGTTCCCGGCGGGCCTTGCGAAAGAGGGGCAGGTCCCGGAGGTATTCCATGAAACCGAGGAAGGACGTATATATGATGGAGACAATACCCAAAACCAAACCCAGGACAATGATAATATGATAAAGCCAAACGGCAACTTTAGAACCGGCGGATAAGGCTTCGTCCGGCGCTTCCAGAAACCCTATATCCATCGACCCCATCTGTGAGATAAACACGAAATAAACGATCAGAAAGCCTACAATTGTTCCCATCAGCCCTTTGGTTTTGGCATCGGAAAGCCAGAACATGTAAGACAGGAAGGTGATGGAAAACCAGGGGATGACGATGAAAATAAACAGCGCGGCTTCCATTAGGAGCACGGGCACCATCCATTGCCAGCCTTCGATGGCGCCTTCCCAGGGGGCGAGGAGGTAAATTCCGGCCAGAATAATTCCGGCCAGAAAGATCCACTTTTCAATTTCCCGTACCTTGAGGAAACGAGCGAGTGGCCGGAAGTTGTCGGAAAGCTCCAATACTTTGGCTTCTTTGAAGGTGGGATACCCGATTGGTTTGGTGCGCAGAAAATAAAAGCGGACGAGATGCTGGAGCACCGGGGTGCTGAGTTCGCCCAGATACCGGGAGGCATTGGCGAGGCTCTCCTGAAGGTAGGGGTTGGGCGTGGTGGTGATCTTATCGAATATGCGCACGATCAGCCGTTCTGCTTCCTCCTGGGGCAGCAGGGCGATGGATTCGATCAGGAATTTCTTGAGAATGAGGTCATCTCCCAACTCTACATTGGCCAGTATAAAGGAGGACAACGGTTGATAGTAAGGCTCCAGCATTTCCTTGCGGCTGATGAAGCCGTCAATCAGAAAGCGGAGGCAGTTGACCGATTTGTAATATTGATCGTCAATGATGATCCTGCGGGGCTGGGCCTTGGGGAGGCGTTTCTGGCGCTCCTTCCGGCTCAGGCCGGGCTGCAGCAGCCACTGTTCATCGGGGCTGGGATCGAAAGACAGCTTTTGCACTTCTTCCCAGCAATAATCCACCACCTGCCTGGCGGTGGCCTCTTCGGCGATCTCGCAATAGAGCACCAGCGCATCCCGGTTGCGGGCATCGAGAGGGATGTCCTCCACCGGCAGTTGTTCCGGTTGTTCCCGGAAGTTAAGGGCGACGAAATACTCGTGGAATTTCCGGTGAATGAAACTGAAACGCCCTTTACCGAGGCGTGCCAGCCGCTGGTCGCGCAGCAGCTTGATGGTGGCGTTGAGCGGATAGCCCTTCAGCTTGCGGTTCAATTCCTGCAGCTCCACCGTAAGGCCGTACCGGGGATCCTCAAAGAGAAAAGCGGCGATGGCGCGGGCCGTTCGGATGACCTCGGCCGGGCTGAGCCTGAATTCTTCCTCCAGCACATCGGGGTTGAGGCGGTATTGAATACAGCTTTCGTAAAGGGCCAGTTGATTAGGGGGCAACTGCTCGGCATTGTTCTTCAGGTAATCCTTCACCAGAGAAAGTGAGAAGGGGTTGCTGATCAGGGGGCGGAGGTTATGGTGGTTGTACAATTTTTTTAACGCCTCCTGGCTGAAGCCCGTTTTTTCCAGGCTTTCGATAACCGTCTCCACAGCCAGCGGGCGGATGTGGAGGCTGACGTCGGCGGCAAAACGGCCCGTAGGCCGCTTGAATTCCCGGGAGGCCAGCAGAAGCCGGTTGCCTCCGTCGAGGCCATACAGGTAGATCACTTCCGAAAGCTTGTCGATAAGAGGAGCGTGCTCGTAACTGTCGATGACGGCAGGCGTTTCGTCAAAGGAATCGAAAAGAAAGAAAAACCGGCCGCTGCGATACAGTTCCCTGAAATGTTGCATGATAAACTCGCGGGTAGCCGGAGGCTGCCCCTCCCGTAGCGACTGGAGGACAAAGCGTTCGAGGCTCTGCGGCGTCGGCGGCTGTCCGGGAGTCCAGTTCTCCGTGGTGTACCAGTCTCGCAGGTTGATGTACAGTGGGATCTGCTGCCCCCCGGCCTTTAATAGTTTCCTGGCCAGCTCGCGCAGGGCGACGCTTTTCCCGGCGCCGGGTTCTCCTATCACCAAAAAGGAACGGGCGGCCTTGTTATTGAGGACTGCTTTGTCCAGAGGAACGGCCTTTTTCTGGAAGCTTTTGCCTTTTTGAAGCTGGGCCAGAGCATTGATGTGGAGGTAATCGCCGGGGTTCCAGTGGGTCTCCCGGTCCAGCCCTTCCAGGCGGCGCAACAAGCTGTCGGTAAAGTGGCGGATTTCCTCCCTCCCGGGCGGCTGGTAACCGGCTGCGGGTTGTTGTACTGCCTCCCCCTTGTCCTGCTTTATCGAGGCAGATTCACTTATAAAACCTTCTTCCCGGCGGAGGTACTTGAGAAGGTATTCCGCAACTTTCCGGAAGGGCTGGTCGGCGCTGTCCCAGTCCCGGCTATTGATGGGTTTGCCTTCCGGAGGCAATACCTTTCTACCCTGAAGAAGGGGGTATTCCTCCCACAGGCAGTCGCGCAAAACGATGGCAAAAGCCTCAGCCTTGCCTTCATCTTCCCGGTGGAGAGAGTCCTCCAGCAGGTTGAAAAACTCGTCAAAGTAATCGTTACTGATCAGGGATACGATAATGTCCGACTCTCCCAGTGCACGCTGCAGGGCGGTTTCGGCCTCCTCACCGGCGGGGATCATTCCCCGGTGCCAGATCTGCCGCACCAGGCCCTGGCGTTGGAGGATGGACAGGTGGGACAGGAGCTTGGCCGTCAGCTGTTCATCCTGCTCGGCATGGCTGTAAATGATAACGAGTTTGTCCTGCTTGTTTTCCACCGAAGATATTTGATTAGGTTGCAACAAGTGGGCCTGGCCCGGCTGGGTTGATCTGTAAGGTGGTGGCCATGGAACTCATTTGACCCAATCAACCCATCAACCCAATCAACCGGCTACGCTGTTTTCTTCTTCTTCCCGGTGTTCTTACTCTTGTTCTTCTTCGGGCGGGTATTGCCGTAGGAATTCCGCCATATCTTGCCACGCGTGGTCTTTCTATCGCCTTTTCCCATAATGGTGCATTGGTTTGGTTAATGAATAAATTATACGGGCTGCAAAGATAAAGGTTTTATGACGTCAGGCAAAAGGGCAGGTCAGGTTTCAAATACCCTTAGTGCTTCCGCGATCTTCCGGTCATTGCTCAGGCGGGGCACCTTGTTCTGCCCCCCGAGTTTGCCCTGGTTTTTCATGTACGTTCTGAAAGCACCTTGCTGCAGGGGCCGGATCTTAAGGGGCCGGAGAATGTTGCCCTTGATGAGGTCTTCGTAATAGATGTTCTGCCGGATCATCTCCCGATCGACTTCGGTGGCGAAGGCCTCCAGGTTGGCAGGCGGCTGCCCGAACTCCACGAACCACTCATGATAGGGCGTTCCTCCTTCAGGAGGATTGACCTGAGGCGCGACGGTGAATTCCACAATATTCACCCCATTTCGCTTTGCTGCCGCCATCAAAGCCTCTTCCACTTCCTTGCCGATGACGTGTTCGCCGAACGCGGAAATGAAGTGCTTGATGCGGCCGGTAACCTTCAGCCGGGGCGGGTTGAGGCTGACGAACTCTACGGTGTCGCCGAGGTTATATCCCCACAGCCCCGCGTTGTTGTTGATGATGACTGCATAATTAACGCCCGGCTCTACATCTTTCAGCCAGAAGCGGGCCGGATTATCGCTGTGTATCTCTTCCAGAGGGATAAATTCGAAAAAGATGCCGGAATCGGCATTGAGCAGCAGGCCTTTTTCCTCCTGCCGGTCCTGAAAGGCAATAAAGCCTTCGGAAGCCGGGTAGGTCTCGACGCTGTCGATGCGCTGCCCCACCAGTTCTTCCAGCTTATCGCGGTAGGGCTCGAAATTGACGCCCCCATAGACAAAGACAGCGTAATTGGGAAAGAGCTCTTTGATGTTTTTTTTCCCGCTGCGGTCCAGCAGGCGCTCGTAATACATCTGCACCCAGGGAGGGATCCCGCTGATGAGGCGCATGTCTTTCCGGAGGGTTTCTTCGACTATGGCGTCCAGCTTTTCCTCCCATTCTTCGATGCAATTGGTTTGATAACTGGGCATCTGGTTGGTGCGCAGCCAGGAAGGCACCTGGTGGTTGACAATACCGGACAGGCGGCCGGTAGGAATGCCACCGACTTCGTCTAGTTCGGGGCTACCGGAAAGAAAGATCATTTTCCCGTCGAGAAAGCTGCCGTTGCCGGTGCGGGCATAATAGTTGAACAGGGCATTGCGGGCAGTGCCGAAGTGGTTGGGCATACTGTCTTTGGTCAGAGGAATGTACTTGACGCCCGAGGTGGTTCCCGAGGTTTTGGCGAAGTATTTGGGCCTGCCTCTCCAGAGCACATCGCTTTCGCCCTGCTTGATGCGTTCTATATATCCCTTCAGGGCTTCATAATCCCGAATGGGCGCCTGTTCTCGAAAGGCTTCGTAGCTTTGTATCTTGTCGAAGCCATGATCCTTACCGAAGGCGGTTCGGCGCCCGGTTTGAAGGAGGTTTTGGAACACCTGTTCCTGAGCAGCAACGGCATTGGCTGCCATGCGATCGATGTCGCGGGCAATTTTGTTGGCCAGAGGCTTGATTATAAACGACTTAAATCCCATGGTTGCTTTTTTCTTTCACGGGATAAAGGTAGGGAATATGTGGGACCTAAGGCGTTAATTTCCTATTAGCGCCTTAGTTTCAGGACGATAAAGCCTCGTTTAGGGCTATTAAGTGGCAAGTAATCGGACAGGGTTGTTTTATGCTATAATAATTCAAGCGCTAATGGAAAATTAGCGCTTGAAGGCCTTCTTTAATCGGCAATGGAAAATTGCCGATTAATTCAGATCGATAGGATAGAAATCATCAACTCAATCTATTCCTCCCAATCCACTACTCCCTAAGGTCCTCAATGTAATACCCCGGATAGTCCGCTTTGTTGAAGGTGAAATGCCCGGCGGCAAAGCTCTTGTTGGGGGATAAATTGTCAATGGATAATTTGTAACGGGAGCCGTCCTTGGCGAAAGCTTCCACGCTGATGACATCTTTGGTGGCCTTATTGACGTTCATGCGGAGCTTGCTGTAGTCGGCATTGCGGTCCGTGGGTTTGAACTCGATCTGCTGGACGGTGCGGCTGCCGTCTTTGTACTCGTTGGTCAGGTAATAAACAAATCCGCCCTTGTCGTAGAACCGGAGCATGGCTTCCGGCGAAAGGATAGCGCCTTCTGCCTCCCCGTCTTCCGGCATATCGTTGATCTGAACCTCCTTATTGTAGGAGAGGATAAGCCAAAGCGTATTGCCATCAGAAATGACAGACTGGCTGCTCATTTCCAGGCGGTATTTTTCACCTTGCATGGACAGAGTGCCCTTCTGTGTCTCAGTGGGCTCATCGGCGAGCGTGATATCCAGCGTAAAATCGGCGCCCAGTGACTTATAGCTCAGAAAGCGTTTGCGGATCTCATCCAGTACGGCCTTTGCCTTGGGGTCGGATTCTTCGGCAGTAGTCAGGCTGCCGGGCTGAGCATAAGTGCCGGCGGCAAGGAGAGCGAGTGTCAGAACAGCTAAGAATTTCTTCATGCTTTTGGTCATTTGTTTTGTGTCTGCCCATTCAACGGTATTGGGACGCAAATTATTGACCTTGGAACACCGATGACAGGGTTAAAGTTTTTTTAAAGTAACCTGTGGCATCACCACATGCAGGCTATGTTGGGATCTTACATTGCTGCCTTAACGGCCTTTCTCATCCAGGGAGGGGCAACTATGCTGCCCGACTGGGAGAAAACCAGATAAATAAAAAAGCCAGAGCCTGATCTGTTGTATCAGGCTCTGACGCAGGGATTAAATTTTTGAAAAAATTTGAAGAACACTTTTTATACGGGCATCATGCCCGATCAGAATTTTACCGCCCTTACTTCCCGATCATGATCTTTCCGCTTCCGATGGGCCGCCCATCGGAAAGGATGGTAAAGAAATAAAGCCCTCCGGCCAGTTCCTGGCGGCTGAATTCCAGCCTTTGCCCCCGGAAAGCTTCCTGCCGGGCCTGCCGCCCCTGGCCGTCATAGAGCAGGAACAGGCCCTCGCCCATTTCCAGGCCTTTAACTTCGATGGTGCTCCGTTCGTTGAACGGGTTGGGATAGGCCTCGATCCGGATGTTTTCTACCGAAGGCTCTTCCTCCCGGACATCACTGACGATAAAATTCTCACCCAGGGTGACCGAAGTGGTATTGGTAACAACCGGAGCATTGAAATCGAAATAGATGCCTGCATTATTCTTTATGGTGCTTCCGATTTCCGCCTCGGGGCTGTGGCGGGCGGAGAACCTGACGAATCCCTGGGAGCCCTCCGGGTTGGTGGTGCTGTCTGGCAGCAGGATGTCGTCGAACCGGAACTCCAGGATGCCCTGGCCATAGATCCGGTAGCTGTAATCGTGGCTGGCGGCGCCGGGCCGGATGCTGCTGACGTCGAGCAGTTCGGAAAGCGTATCTCGGACGACTACACTGAAGGCCGTGTCGGTTCCCGTATTCTGGAAGCGAATGAGGTATTCCAGTTCGGTGCCCGGGCGGACGAATTTTTCTTCTCCGTAGCCCCTCGGGAACACCTGTTTGTCGTTGGGGTCATAGGAGCCGACGTTTTCCTGGCAGTCGATGTCTATAAAAGGGCCGCCGTCGTTATTGGAGAACGCCGTCACAAAACCGGGGCTGACCCCATTGCAGCCCTCCAGGGCAGCGCTGGCGTAAGGGCTGCCCAGAAGTGAGGGGAAGCCGGGCGCCTGCTCGGCCTCCAGCCGGTAGGTCGCGCTGCCGGCGATGGGAATGCTGACCTGTCGGCTGCCGCCCGCTCCCAGTTGGAATGGCGCCTGCATGAGCATGATGTTGTCTTCGGTGACAATGTAATTCTGCTGCATCTCCATATCTGCGCCGATATTCTCGATGAGGAAGTTGACGGAGTCCCCGTCGCATTGCCCGGAAACGCGGAGCACCGGCCCTGGCCAGAGGGAATCGATGCAGGTGCTGTCCGGAAAAATATGGGCTTCGCTGCAATGGGTTTGCCCCAGCACGGCATCGCAACTCACATCAACGTGGATGTAAAAGGCGCCGCATTCATTGGGGTTGACGATCCCGAGGTTGAATGTATAAGTTTGCCCATCCTGCTGTGAGAAAGGGATGGAGCTGTTGAAATAAGACAGGAAGGGGTCCAGTGTCACCTCCACCTGGGCATTTACCGCCGGGGTGGTGCCGTTGTTACAATACTGGACGGTGTAAACAGACGCAAAACAGCGCCGCAGGAAACTGGTGGAAATATCCACAGTCATCAGTGGGCAGCTTACGTCCGCCTGAGCGGGAATGTCCACTATGTCACTACTGAAGGGCGCCGGCAGGGAGGCGGTATAGCTGCTCTGGCAGGTAGTCCAGTAAACGGAAGGGGCACTGGACGTAACGGTGTAGGCGCCGGTATCCAGTGTCATTTCATACCGGCCGTCCGGGCCGGAGGTGGCGTAGAAACTCAGGTTGCCTTTGGTGGCGGTGACGAGCCAGCCTTCCAGGGGAAGTTCCCCGTTGTCCGTGCAATCCTGATTTTCATCCAGGAACACAGAGCCTTCCAGCGTACAGGTATAGACATACCCTTCGCTGTTGGCCTTGATCAGCAAGGCATTCTCTTCATAAGGCCAGTTGGCCGAATATTGCACCCTTCCGGCGATGGCGAAGCCGCCATCGCCGGTATTGATGAGGCTTTCATCGTAGTTGTCCAGCCCATAAGGGATCTCCCGCTGCCAGAGGACGTTCTCCGCCTCGGCATCCATTTTGGTTAAGGTGATGAGAAATTCGAGTTCATTGGGGCCTCTTTCCTTTCGGCCTGTAATGGCCAGCTCGCCCTGTGGCGTAATCCGGATACTGTGCAGTACGTCGTCTCCAGGGCCGGGCTTTTCCCAGATGAAGCTGCCGTCGGCGTTCAGTTTAATAATGCTGGAGGGAGTGTCGGTAAGAAAATAGTTACGGGAGGAAGTGAGAAAAAAGCTGCCGTCGGCAGCCCGGGCAGCGCCGAAAACCTGGTTGGTGGGGGCTATCGGGTGCATATCGAAATCCACTTCATTGCCCTGTTCATCAACCTGGAGCAGGAACATAAAGGTTGGATAAGGAAAGATGGTTGGGTCGCGGTCTATTACAGTGCCGGCTATGGCATATCCTCCTGCCGGCAAAGGCAACAGTTCTGCAACCTGATAGCTCAGCGTATCCTCCCCGTAGGATTGTCGCCAAAGCTCATTGCCGCCGCTGTCTGTTTTTATCATGAAAACATCACTGAAGGGAACGCCGCTGGTTTCGCCTGCGGCCAGCAGGCCTCCGTCCGGCGTTTCGACAACCTGCCTGCCGATATTGTACTCTATGGAATCGGTCATACCGGGGTAGTCCTGGAAGAACTCCTGCTGCCAAAGGAGATTGCCCGCAGCGTCAGCCTTGGCTAACAGCAGTGTCGGAGTGGCATCAAAGTTAGGAGGTTGACGGTGGCCGGTGATGGCAAAGCCTCCATCGGAGGTAGGGGCGATATCCGTGCCGTACCCAAGTTCGATGCCGGAAAGAGTCGTTTGCCAAAGGGTATTGCCATTGGCATCGGTGCGCAGGATATAGGGGTGGCTGCCTGCCCATTGCCCGGTAAGGGCATAACCGCCGTCCGCAGCCTGTGCCACGGCATAGCCTGTATTGCCGTCCCGGTTTCCGTAATCTCTGATCCATCCCTGGGCGTTGCCGGCCAGGAAGAGAGAGAGGGTGAAAATGCTGCTCAGTAGAATTCTGACTTTCATATTCATAGGTGTTATTAGTCTCTGTTTTCAGAATAAATGAATACGCTACAAAAATGAACTTAAATTCAGAGCAGGGAAAAGACAAATATTGAAATTTGTCAGGCATGAATAATGAAAAACCCTTAAAATTAGGGCTTGAACTAATGATTTATCAAAAAAATGCAAAGTAGTACTTTATTACATTTGCTGGAGGGAATGTCCGTTTACCGACGTAATCGGCTGCGCAAGTTCCTGCAATCGCCCTACCACAACCAGCGGGAGGATGTGGTTACCTTGTTCGAATACATCTGCCTGCACCTCGATGGAGACTGGAGCTTTTTGTCAAAAGAGGCCGCTTTTCGGGCTGTTTATCCGGGCCGGGTTTTTGACGAGCAGCAGATGCGTTATCTGATGAGCTTTCTGTTGAAGGCTATCGAGCAGTTCCTGGCGGCCGAACAATTGGATGGGCATGAGGTATGGGCTCAGCGGCTGTTGCTTAATGCCTATCGGGAGTCTGCCGGGCCGAAGAGTTTCCAGAAGGCGCTTCGCCGCGCCCGGCAGTTGCAGGAGAAAGCCGAGCGCTCCGAGCTTTTCTACCACGAGAACTTTGCTATTGAACGGGAGGAGTATCTGTTCCGCGCCGGCCGTAAGCGGGATGCGCCCAGCCAGTTGCCCCGCCTCAACGCCGCCCTGGACGAAGCCTTTTTCATCAGCCGCCTGAAACAGAGTTGCCTGCTGTCGGCCCATCAGGCAGTCTTCCGGGAGGAGGAGGAAGGTTCCGGGCTGCTGCCGTTGTTGCTGGCTTTTCTGGAAGGTAGCGATCACCTGGAGAATCCTTTACTGGCTGCCTATTATTACTACCTCAAAGCTGTGAAAGCTCCGGAGGAAGTGGCCTGGTATCAGGCGCTGAAAGAATTGATCTTACCCGAAGCGCTTCCGCCCGGAGAGCGCCGCCCGCTCTTTCTGCTGGCCATCAACTACGGCATCCGGCAGTTTAACGAAGGGCAGGAAGGGTACCTGCAGGAATTGTTCGAGCTGTACCGCACCGGCCTGGGCGAGGGGCTGCTGCTGCCGGAAGGCCGCCTCAGCCGCTTTGCCTTTAAGAACATCACAGCCATTGCCCTGCGGCTCCGGCAGTTTGAATGGACAGAGCACTTTATCGGAGCGTTTCAACAATACCTGCCTCCCCGCCACCGGGAGAATTACGTGCACTTCTGCCTTTCCAAACTACGCTTCGAACAGGGCGGCCTCGGCCAGGCCATGGAGCGCCTGCGGCAGGTGGAATACGAAGACCTCTTCCTCAATATTGACGCCAAAGTGATGCTGATGAAGATCTATTACGAGTTGCAGGAATACGACGCCCTGGATTCTTTCCTGCGGAGTTTCGAACGCTTTATCCGCCGCCATAAAGAATTGACTTACCATCGGGAGAATTACCTGAATGTCATTTATTTTACCCGAAAACTCCTTGAGGTCAACCCTTTCGATAAGGGCGCGCGCGCCGCGCTCCGCCATGAGGTGGAAGGGGTAGCGGCGCTGACGGAAAGGAGGTGGTTGCTGGAAAGGGTTTAAGGGGAGTGTGTTTGGGTGTAAAGGTGCTTAGGTGTTTGGGGGTAAGAGGGAGAGCGCAAAGTATCAGGGCACTTGTTTATTATTCGAGCTGGGTTTCCTATTTTAGCCGTTGTATCCGTCAAATTGCCAACAGCTAAAAGCCAAAACCATGCGCAAAGTACAACTCTACATCGCCGCCAGCATCGACGGCTACATTGCCCGGCCGGACGGGGGTATCGACTGGCTTTCCATGGTGGATAAAAAAGGGGAAGATTATGGTTATCAGGAATTCTTTGCCTCTGTCGATACTACCCTGATGGGACATAAGACCTACAGGGAAGTATTGGGTTTCGATGTGCCCTTTCCTTACATGACTACGGCCAACTATGTCTTTTCCCGCCAAAAACGCCAGCCGGATGATAATCCGGTGCACCACATCAATGATGATCCGGCCGCTTTTGTGAGAAGCCTGAAGCAGCAGAAAGGGGGCAACATCTGGCTGATTGGTGGCGGGCAGCTCAACACAGTCCTGCTCAATGCCGGGCTGGTCGATGAGATGATCCTTTCCGTTATTCCCATCGTCCTGGGAGAGGGAATTCCGCTCTTCGCCGGGCAACCGAAAGAAACGAAGTGGGGGCTGAAGGAACACCGGGCTTTTGACACGGGGCTGGTGCAGATGTGGTACCATAAGGGATAAGCAGAGGTGGATTGTTCGATGGGTAGATTGTTGTCCGGTTGGGGGCCTTGAGGGATGGTTGAATTGTTTGCCTTTATGGGGGCTTAAGGGGTTGCTATATTGTAATCTGCCGAGGCGGGATAGTTCAAATAAGTGTGTCCGGGTTACGCTAACCCGCTGGTTTCCAGGGAACCAGGAACTCAGAAACCAGGAACTTTAAACAACCCCGCCGAGGCCCGGCAGAAAGGGCGCCTTTACCAGGGGCGGTTCGTGAAACGGTAAGATTATTTGAGCTATGGCAGATGAAGAAGTAATGTTACTTTTGCAAACCAGGATCTGTCGAGTATCTTTGTTCTTCCAGGCCCAATTTGCTAATGAGAGACGTAATAGAACTATATCGCAAGGTTGTAATTCAGATCGCCACTCCGTATAGTACGGGTACGGGGTTCTACCTCAAGAAACCCGGGCTGATCGTCACCAACGGCCACATCGTACAGGGCAACCGTGAGGTGATCATCAAGGGGGAAGGCCTGGAGAAGCAACTGGTCCGCGTCATTTACTCTGACCCCAAGTACGACCTGGCCTTCCTGGAATTGCCTCCGGAGCCGGGCCTGCCGCCGGTAGAGTTGGGTATTGATGACCGGGTGTCGGAAGGAGACCCTGTGGTAGCTATTGGCCATCCTTTCGGATTGAAGTTCTCGACTACCCAGGGTATCGTATCTAACGCCAGCCATTTCCACGAAAACGATGATGTACGCTACATTCAGCACGACGCCGCCCTCAACCCGGGCAACAGCGGCGGGCCCCTTATCAACAAAGCCGGGCGGATACTGGGGGTGAATACCTTCATCATTAAAGATGGAGACAATATGGGGTTCTCCCTGCCGGCACACTACATCGGCGAGACGATCACTGCTTTCGAGGCGGCTGGCGATGGCGTCCGCGCCCGATGTGAAGGATGTGGAAATATCATATCGGAGGAAGAAATTGAGAACAATAAATACTGCCCCCACTGCGGCGCCAAGGTAGAACTGCCCTCTATGGTGGAGGAATACCAGCCGGTGGGCGTAGCGATGACGATCGAAGAACTGCTGGGAAAAGCCGGCCATGACGTGCGCCTTTCCCGCCGGGGGCTCAACAACTGGGAGATCCTGCAGGGTAGCGCCCGGATAAATATTTCTTACCACGAGGAATCCGGACTGATCACCGGCGATGCTTACCTGTGTATGCTCCCTCAGGAAGATATTAAACCGGTTTACGAGTTCCTACTCCGGCAGAACTATAAGGTGGAAGGGCTTACTTTCAGCATCAAGAGCAGAGATATTATACTTTCCCTGCTCATTTATGACCGCTACCTCAACCTCAGCACCGGAATGAAACTCTTCAAACACCTCTTCGAATGCGCGGACCACTTCGATAATATTCTGGTAGAGGAATATGGCGCCCAGTGGAAATTTGAGGACGGGGAAGAGGTTTGACAGGGGGCAAAGTGAAAAAGTGCTCAGGTGTAAAAGTGTAAAAGTGCCCGGCAACCGATCTTTGTATCTGTGCGCATAACTTTTACACATTTCCACCCTTGCACCTTTCCACCCATAATATTCCATTTTCAGGCAGCGTTTATTTCCTTATCCGGGTTATCTCAAGGTACTCGATTTGTGCTGTAGCCGTCTTTTAACACAAAATATTCGGCTATTTTGCTTAACATTCGCTATTATTGTGACTTGAAAGTACGAGGAGCATTTGGCGAACCATCCGGAAGCGTTGGTTTTCATTTGCTGTAAACCCCGTAAATCAAACCTGAATTTGGCAACATCGCTATTTGTTAAGAGCTTGTTGGGAATTTGTTTTAAAGGATAAACGCCCAACAAGCTCTGATATCACGTCTTTCTGAATCAGGCCCTGAACAAAGCGAGATCAACCTGTTTTTAACCAAACCTTTAAGATTTAGGAAAGCAATTTTACAAACAACCGCTTGTATGAAAAATTTCAAGTCGATACTGATCACATGCCTGCTGGCGCTAGGGGCCTTTTCCATCAGCGCACAGGATATTCACTTCTCACAATTTTACCTTTCCCCCCTCAACCTGAACCCGGCTATGACGGGGGTGATGAACTGTAATATCCGCCTGGTGGCCAATTACCGCAACCAGTGGGCGAGTGTGCTGAGGTCCAATGCCTACAATACCTATTCTGTCTCTTATGATCAGCGTATTCCCGTTGGCCGTTACGATTATTTCGGCGTGGGCGGCACTTTCTGGGGAGACCGCGCCGGGGAGGCCAACTTTTCTACTCTGACCGGCAAGTTGTCAGCTTCCTACAGCAAGCGGATGGGCGGTTACCGCAAACAGGCCAACTATCTGGTGGTCGGTGCTGAGGCCGGTGTGGCTCAACGCAGTATCGACTTCCTGAAGTTGCGCTGGGGCCTGCAGCACGATGGAGAAGGAGGTTATAACCCCGACCTGCCATCCGGTGAAGAAGGCGTATTCGACCGCGATAATTTCATCTTCGCCGACTTGGCAGCCGGCCTTCTCTGGTTTATGGTGTTTGATGAGAACAACAGCCTCTACCTCGGCGGCTCCTTCCACCACCTGAACCGCTCCAACCAGTCGTTCAACAGTAATGACGAAGACCTCCTCTACAGCCGTTTCACTTTCCACGGCGGTGGTGAATTCATGATGAGCGACCGCTTCGGCCTGGTGCCGGGCGTTATCGTTATGAGCCAGGGCCCGTCTTTCCAGGTTAATGCCGGAACCAGCCTCAAGTTCCTGCTGGGCAGCCGGCGGTCTTACCAGGCTTTCCAGTTTGGCCTCTGGACGCGGATTTCCAATAAGATCGAGCAGGGCGTACTTAACGATGCCGTTATCCTTTCCACCCGTTTCGATTACGAAAATTTCAGCCTGGGCTTCAGTTATGACATCAACGTGTCTCCTCTGCGCACCGCCAGCAACTCTAACGGCGCCTTTGAATTTGCCCTGGCCTACAAGATCTGCGGGCTGGAACGCCGCGGGGTATATTGCCCGAACTTCTAAAGCAGCGTCAGCATTATCCGGTGAGGCGAACGCGAAGAAGCCGGCCGGAAAACCGTTGTTTATCAATACTGAGCCCCACACTGAACTACCTGCTGTTCTGTGGGGCTCAGTATTTTGTTGCTGCCGGGCGCTACTTTTTTTGTTATACAATTTTCCAGTAGCACCAAAAAGCACTATATTGTTGTTAATATGTCCCTTTTGAGAGAGAACTGCATTTAAGCACATACTTTCCCGGCATCACCCCCAGTTGTAAAGGATGGTATAAAACGTTAACTTTGCCAGCTAAGATCGTTGTGTAAAGAAGGCGTTCACTGAATTTTCAGATACATTTTTGTTTCCGGAAGGTCGGCAGCATGGCCGATAATCCCAAATTCTTAATTCTATAACCAAATTAAAAACTGTACTATGTTTGGAGGTAATAACAAGAAGGAGGCGAGTAAAGGAAAGAGTAGCAGTTTTATGCCTGCAGCAGCTTCCCATGCGCTCAACAGCCTGGTTAACGGGACAGTAGTGGAAGGCACCGTAAAATCGGAAAGCGATATCCGTATCGACGGCACCATCAAAGGAAAGCTCTTCTGCGATGCCAAGGTCATCATTGGCCCCACGGGCTTCGTGGAAGGCGAGATCCGTTGCCAGAACGCTGTGATCGAGGGCAAGTTCCAGGGCAACCTTCAGGTGGCCGAGCTCCTGAACGTCCGGGAAACCGCATCCATCAGCGGTGAAGTAGCAACCAATAAACTCATCGTTCAGTCCGGCGCTACTTTCAACGTTTCCTGCTCAATGGGCGGGAAACCGGTAAACAGGCCGGTCCATACTGTTGCCAACAACAGCCATTCTCAGAATAAAGGAAAAGAAGAACCTAAGGTTGTCAAAGAAGCAAAAACAGCAGGCGCACAATAACAAAGACGAAAACAATGCTCCTCAGGAGGAGAAAGCCCGCCGGAAATTTGATGCCTACCTCAAATATTCCGGTATGGCCTTCCAGATGGGGATCATTATCCTGGTAGGGACGTACGCCGGCAAATTGCTGGATGAACATTTCCAAACCGAACGTCCCTACCTCACTGTCCTTTTGGCGCTTTTCTCCATCTTCGCGGCGCTTTACATTTCCCTGAAGGACCTGTTCACCGGCAACGACAAACCATGAGCCAACGAAGTTTTTTCATCCAACTGGGTGCTCTTTCCCTGGTTACCGCGATCCTGATCTTCTTTCTCAACAGCCTTCCCCGGTTACAAGCTTACAGCCTGCTTTCCTGGATCAGCCTGGGAGCCTTTATCGCCCTGTGCATCCTGATGTATCTGGCCGGTTACCGGGCAGCACTGAGTGACAATAAAAACGATTTCACCAATGCTGTCCTGGTGTTTACCGTAGGCAAAATGTTCCTCGCCATCCTCGTGATCTTCGGTTACAGCCAGTTGGCCAACCCGCCTGATAAACTGTTTATCATCCCTTTCTTCGCCATTTACCTGATTTATACTATATTCGAAACCTACTTCATGATGAAACTCGGGCGGATGAACGCCTGACAAAAAACTGCCTGATGAACCATACCGGCGATCAGTTCAAAGCGACTGTCAATAACCAGTTTATCTTCGACGATGTAAAACCGGAGCTCGATATTGTCCCTATGGGGGATGGCCGTTATCACGTTCTCAGAGAGAACGTCTCCTACCACGTTGAGATCCTGCATACTGATTTTAGTGCGAAAACTTTTTCCATTAAGGTGAACGGCACAGTATATGAAGTGGGCCTGGCGGACCAATACGACCAGTTGGTCGCCCGCCTGGGCCTGGCGGTAGTGGCTCAGGATCAGGTTCGCGAAGTGCGCGCTCCTATGCCCGGACTGGTGCTGGATATTTCTGTAGAACCCGGCCAGCAGGTGCGCAAAGGTGATCCACTCCTCATCCTGGAAGCCATGAAAATGGAAAATGTGCTGAAAAGCCCGGGCGATGGCGTCATCAAGGCCATCCGCATAACAAAAGGGGAAGCAGTAGAGAAGAACTACCTGCTGATAGAACTGGATTAGAACATCGTTGCATTGTTAGATGGCTGCATTGCTTCAGGCGAGGCCAGCAGCCCCTGTGTTCATCATACATTGTTTTTACCCACCTGCGTGTTATACCGAAGACGGACTCCAAACATTCAAGGGAAAATCAACGAATTTTACCCGGCTCCGGAGGAGACGGGCAACCCTCCTAATTCACCCCCAGCCTTCTATCCTGCTTATCCTTTTTTTTGTCTTCCGTGACCTGCTCATAGGTGTTTAGCCCGCACTCCAGGAATTCAGCATACTCTTTGACCCCTTCTTTGTATCCGCGGGGAGCGGCGAGAACGCGTTCGTCAGGAGACATCATGACGTACAGTGGTTGGGAGTTCTGCTCGAAGTTGACGATCTGGAAGTCCGCCCACTTATTGCCTACATTGCGAAGCTTCTCCTGGCGGGGAACAGAAAGCAGCGTTTCCTTGAGCGCTTTCCGGTCATCGACATAAAGGGAAACGAGAACAAATTCTTCGGATAACTTCTGTTTGACTTCATCGGCTACCCAGATGTGCTCTTCGGTCTTGCGGCAGTTGACGCAGCCGTAACCGGTAAAGTCGAGCAGAATAGGTTTATTCACTTCCTTGGCGTACGCTACGCCCTCTTCGTAGTTCTTGAAGCAATCCAGATTGTTGGCGCATTTGGTAAAGGAGGGGTATCTGTCCTTGATGCGGGTGTCCAGTTCTTTGTTGGTATCCGGAAGGAAGACATTATAGGTCGCCGGAGGCGCCAGGCCGCTCATCAGCTTCAGAGAGTTGTAGGATTTGGTATTTTCATTATAGAAAAAGCCGGTAGCCAGGTAAATCGTCAGCGCCAGGGAAAGGAAAGAGAAAGTACCTCGGGTGGCCGTTAGTTTCTGTACAGGGCTATCGTGCGGGAAGCGGATGAAGCCGAAAAGATAGGCCGTCATTGCCGCGAAGATCAGCACCCAGGCGCCCATAAAGACTTCGTAGGGCAGGATGTTCCAGTGCATGGTCATATCGGCTACGGAGAGGAATTTCAGGGCAAGGGCCAGTTCCAGAAATCCGAGGACTACCTTTACCGAGTTCATCCAGCCGCCGGATTTGGGCAGGGAGTTCAGCCAGCCGGGGAAGGCGGCAAACAAGGCAAAAGGCAGCGCCAGGGCTGAGGAGAAACCCAGCATCACGATGAACGGCCCCAATTTGTCGGTAGCCGATTGCACCAGAGCCGAGCCGATGATCGGGCCGGTGCAGGAAAAAGAGACGATGGCCAGCGTGAAGGCCATGAAAAATATGCCCAACAGCCCTCCGCGGTCGGCCATCGAGTCGCTCTTGTTGGCCCATGAACTGGGCAGGGTGATCTCGTAAAACCCGAAAAAAGAGAATGCAAAGGCGATGAAGATAATGAAGAACAGCGTATTGGCGATCCAGTTGGTCGATAGCAGGTTCAACGCATCCTCGCCAAAGAAGGCGGTGATCATCAGGCCGATGGAAACGTAAATGACGATGATCGACAGGCCGTATAAAAGTGCGTTGCGGATGCCGGAAGCCCGGTCCTGGCTGCTTTTAGTGAAAAAGCTGACTGTCAGCGGGATCATGGGGAAGACACAGGGGGTCAGCAGGGCCAGTAAACCGCCGGCAAAGCCGAGTATGAACGTCCACAGCAGTGAGGAATTCCTGGCTACATTTTCTTCCCCGCAATTGCCCAGAGGTTCAACATAAGTGGCGCGGATGCTCGGCACCGTCTGGTCGATGGCCTTTAGCCCGCTGGCGGGGTCAAAGGCCTGCACCTGCCCGGCAACGCCGGCAGCGAGGCCAAAGCTGAAATCCACGTCCGTGGGCGGGAGGCACTCGCTGTCATCACAAGCCATGTAGGTCAGGTACCCCGTTATGGGCAGGTTGCTGTCCAGCACCCTAACTCTCTGGGTAAAGGTGACAGGCCCTTCCGTGAATTTGACCACATTGACACCAAAAAAGGGGTCGATCCCCGATTTCTTTTTGCCTCCTTCTTCCCGGGCGGGCCCCAGCAATTCGAAATGGCCTGATTTTTCAAAGTGAAATTCCGTAGGGACGGGGCCGTTTTCAGGAGAAGTGTGCTGGGAGTAGAACGTCCAGCCCTTTTCAAGGCTGGCGATGAAGAGCAGTTCGTATTCCTGTTCTCCTACTTTTTTGCTGTCAAATGTCCATTTCAGAGGGGCTTCTATATCAGTGGGAGGCGGAACGGCCTCCAGGGCGTCGAGTTGTTCTACTTCGGTAAAATCTTCTTTGGGCTTATCGATGTGCTCCTCTACGGCCGCCGCGATATTCTCATCGACAGGCGGTTCGGTATTCTGGCCGGTGGTTGCCGGTATTTCCAGCAGCAGGCTGAAGTCCGTACTGGACGGAGGCAGGCACATTTCATCATTGCAGGCCATTGATTCAACGTAACCCGTTATGGGCTTACTGGCATCCAGAACTTTGACCCGCTGGGTGAAGGTGGCATTCTTCGTGAAATAGGCCACATTGAGGTTGTCGAACAAGGGTTCCGCTGCCACTTTGCGGTTGCCGGACTCCATAAGTTTGCCGACGGCCTCGAAATGAGTACCCTCATCGTAATAAATGCCCGTCGGTATGGGCGCAATTGCATCTTCTCCGTACTCCTGGAAAGGCGAGTAGGTTTTCCAGCCGTCGTCGATCTTGGCTTTGAAGGTGAGTTCGAATTCATTTCCTTTGATGTGCCGGGATTCGAAAACCCAGTGTACGGGGTCCTGGATTTGCCCGAAGAGGGCCGGGGAAAACATTAAGGAAGCAAGAAGTACCAGATATTTCATGTTCGAAAACTTTGCAATTAATAACAGCGTTTCATTTTTTTCTGTTGGCGGAAGCACTACCTAATGTAAATGTAATCAGTACATTAAAGGTTGCAAAATTAATTAATCGTCATGTGATAGACAAAGCTGCGGGGGCGCCTGCGCGCTTTCTTTTCAATTGGCTGTTTTTTCTTTTGCAGAAGCAAAGAACGGCAATTTTTCCGTCCGGAAACGTAACATACGTCACAATTTACGGGCCGTGCCTTCAGTGCCGGGGTTCCGTTTTCACAGGCGTTTCTTTTTATCCTGCAAAATACAGTTCTTGGTGTTCCTTTACCGTTAAGAATAGCGACAATAATAAAAGATTAACAGTTTTGGGAGAAAAGTAAAGGCACACTACTGGACACTTTCTGGATTGTGTAAATGTGTATGTGTGTTTCATTTATACCTATGCACTTACACTCTTTTACACATTACAGTTTACAATGCCGACATCAGCCAGACTCTGAATTGAAGGAAGAAAATGATAACCAGCATCAGAAGGTGAATAACCTCGGCCATGCGGTTGGGCATGCGGATGAAATTGAAGGAGAGCATTATTCCAACCGGCACGGCCGTTACCAGCAGGTGCCCGATCTCTATGTTTGCCTGGATGAGAAGAGTCAGGGTTGTACAAAGCAGGCCCCAGAAGAGAATATTGATTTTGCGTTGTACCTGAATGGTTTGTTTGAAGATATAGGAGCGGTAACTGAAAAGAACGACCAGGATCAGAATGCTAAAAATGGCCAGGCTGCGAAAAACCAGCCAGTTGGGAGCCGAAACGAAGTCCAGGAAAGCAAAACTGGCCGGCAGTCCTTCCTGCCAGAAGGCAGAGAATTGGCCAATCCAGAAGTAATAGGCCGAAAGGAGCAGGTAGGGAGTAACCAGGCCGGTTAGCATCATCAGCCGTTCGCGGAACCGGAACGCCCTGAGGATATTCAGCCCGATAAACCCAAGGATAAACAGGAAAAGGTAAGATGGATAGAACAAAGACCCCACGCTGGCCCAAAAGCCAATATTAAATATATTGCCGGCACATTCCACTTTCTTATAAGTAGCAAATATTTCGGCCAGGACAATAATAAAGAAAGTATTGGCCATCAGAAGAGGGGACAGGTGCAGGAACTCGGGAAGCATACTACTGGCCAGAATGTAAAACAGGCCGGGAAAAAGGCTCACTTCGCTGGCCAGCCGGTGTTCGCTGATGAAATAGTTGATGAAAAAACCATGGGCCAGCAATAGGGCCATAGCTACGATATCCGCTGTGGCGCCGGCATAACCGATGTGGTTGTAAACCCACTCCGCTAACGGGCCGTATCCGGAAGGCTCCCATTCGGAAGGCACAAACCATACGGAAGCCCTTACCAGTGCCACGTAGAACACCAGCAGAATGCTTGCGAGAAGTTGATTGGTTCGGAATATGGCTAACACCTTATTAGTTTTCTCCTTTTGATGTGTTCGGCGCTTCGCCGAAAGGTCAAAATTACCAAAAAATCAGGGTATGTTTATGCCTGGGGCCAAACTTCATCGCTCCTCCTGAGCAGCTCGCCTGAAATGGCCCCTTGTTAAAAGCACTATTCCGCGTGCTTCCCTCCAAAGATAAAACAAAAAAGGCTTAGTTTGCTGATTTTCAGGTTATTTTAGATTTTGCAGAAAAAAATGTGAAAAAATCACAAAAATAATTGTGGAATGTTCTCCTCCTCCGGCTCTTTAATATCGAAACCGGGAAAAACACTTAAACCCCAAAATCCAGTTTATTCGTTTGACAACAAAGCCAGGGAAAATGGCTGATAACCCCAGTTGGTTCCCTGTATTATCCCAAAATCCTCAAAGGCCCGGAAAACCAAACCCCAATTAACCAGGACATGAAGCCGGGCCTTAGTGCTCGCTTCATGGCCCTTTTAACGGCCCCAATTAACCTTTCAACTCCTGATTCGTTCTCTTACTCCTGCCCGTTCCAACCCCGCATACCTGGAATCGGGCTTTTTTACTTCTCCAAAGCCTTAAGGAATTGAACACTGGAAATTACAAGTTCTTTGGCGTGGGGTGAAAGCTCCTTTGCCTGGTAAGGGTGGCTGCCTCCGAAAACATGGTTGGCGCCACGGATGATGTGCAGCGTCGAAGCCGCGTTCCATTGATGGAGTTGCCGGGCGGCCTCCACCGGCACCGAAGGGTCTTCATCGCCATGGATGATGAGAAAAGGCTTATTAAGGCTGCAGACGGCCTGTTCGACATCCAGCGCTTCTCTTTTGGCGACGAAATCCCGGTACATACCATAATATATCGGCATGCGCTGCCCGGTGCGGCCGTTGATCACGTGGTAAACCCCTCTTTTTTCCCAGTCCTGCATGAGTTTGGGGTCCTGCCAGGCATAATCAAGGCGGCTCACGGCAGCCCAGGTGATGAGGGCTTTCACGCGCACGTCCCGGGCAGCTTTGATGGCGCAGGTAGCCCCGCCCCGGCTGTGCCCGATGAGGTAGATGGACTGAAGGCTGGCTTCGGCGGCAGGTAGTTCGTTGCGGCCGCTGTGCAGCCACTCCATGACGGCTTCCAGGTCGGCCAGTTCTTTGCTGTAGTTGTTGCGGCCGAAGGCTTCGAGGTCGCCAAATTCCAGCGGGTTGGCCAGGGTTGTTCCATTGTGGGAAAAATTAAACTTGACGAAAACGAATCCGCTTTCGGCAAATGCCCTGGCGATCAGATGCCAGTGGCCCCAGTCTTTGAAGCCTTTAAACCCATGGGCGAAAATAACAATAGGCTTGGCCTTTCCGTCCTTTTGATAATATATGTCCAGCAGGAACGGGCGCCCTTCCGCCCCGGTGATTTGAATGTCCTTCGCGATCTCCATCGTATGGTTTTTGATGGCTTAACCTAAACAGAATTTTCGGATACTCAAAACCTGAGAGGGGTAAGTTAAAGGTAGTTGGTTGTTAATAGGGCCCGGAGGGCTGAAGCCGCCGGAACGAACACCAACTAACATCGAACAATCGGCAGATACTAATTCAAGGAAAAAGAAGGTTCAAATTCCGAAGAGTTGAAGGAGGTCAGCATGCAGACTTCAACTTCCATGAACCGGGTGAGGGGAAAGTCCATCAGCATTTCCCTTACCTCCATTTCCGAATTGGCGTTGAATACGGCCCATACTTTGGCATTTTCCAGAGACAGGGCGTAATTGATGAGCTTGCCTTCGGATAAATAACGATCGACAACGGCGCGTTGATAGGGGATGAGGTCAACAAATTCTTCACACAGCCGCTCCGGCAGGGTGAAGTCAACCATGAATTGGTTATTTGGTGTGTACATGTTTTTCAACACTTGAGCGGGGAGCATGGCATTTGGCTCCCGGTTACTAATTGATCCGCGTTCCCGGGCGGAATTTCTCGGGTTTTACTACAAAAGAACGATTTTGTTCCAATTCCTGCGCAATTAGCATAAATTTCGAGCCTTTCGCAGCTTTTTCTTACCCCAAACCCGAAAAATGTCGGGCAGTGGCAAAGGTGTCTGGTTGATCCGTGAATTCGTAAAATCGTAGAATCGTGTATTTGTAAGCCGTTGTCAGCGGATTCCATTCGGTTCCACCGTGGCGGCCCCGAATTCCGGATCAACGGATACACCAATTCACGAATCAACCAACTTCAGCCGCCAGGCTACTCCCACCGCCACCAGGCTCATAATGATGGCAATGTAACCTACATATTGGTAATTGCTCAGAGAACCGTCTCCGTTTTTCGTAATAATCAGGCCGGCAAGGAAGGAGGACAAGGCCAGGGCCATCTGCTGAACAGAAGCCCGGACGCTCATAAAGCTGCCCCGGCTTTCGGGCCGCACCACTGAGGTGACCATAGTCGTAGCCGGGACATTGCGGCCGCTGGCCACTACAAAGAAACTGGAGGTGGCGCAAAGGGCCAGCCCGATTGAAACCGACGGCAGGTTGGTGATGGCAAAGATGGAGAATAAGGCAAACAGGCTGGAAACCGTAAAAACTATAGCGTGTCCGTACCGGTCAGCAAGCCGCCCGAAGAAGGGCAGCAGGAATACCGTCAGGGTGCCACCAATGAGATAAATATAGGTGACCTGATAATCCGAAAAGCCGATATTCAGTTGCATATAGGGCGCGATGAAGGGGATGATGGTGAAATGGCCCAGCATGAGGATGACGGTGAACAGCAGTGCCCGGCGTTGATTGGCATCGCCGAAAATATTACCCATAACCCGAAGGGGGTTGCGCTGGATATTGCCGGACTCCAGGTGATCCCGCAGGGGCGGGAGGAAGAAGTATATGCAGAAAGTGAGCAGCAAGGCCAAAACTCCTACTGTGAGAAAAGGCGCCCGCCAGGAAAATTCCGCTGCCAGATAAATGCCTGCCGGCACACCGATGACCGATGCAACCGAAAAGGCGGTCATGACGGTTCCCATGGCCTTTGCCCGCCTTTTTAAAGGGATGGCGTCACCGACTATCGACAACACAAGGGCCTCCAGGATGCCTCCGAACGCCCCGGTGATGCTCCGTGCGGCCAGGAAGACCAGATAACCCGGAGCCGCCGCGCAGGCCAGCGTCCCTATCGTGAATCCGATGTACGATATAAGCAATGCCTGTTTGCGCCCGAACCGGTCGATGAACATGGCGCTGAACAACCCCATGACAAAAGCACTGCCGGCGTATGCCGAAACCATTAGGCTGAACTGGCCGGGGGAAATGTCAAAAATACGCATGAATTGCGACCCCAGCGGCATGATGATCATAAAGTCCAGGATGTGGGTGAACTGTACTATCGCCAGGGTGAAAAGCAATAATTTCTCATTCATTACCGGAGGTTCGGTGGTAGCCATTGAGGGTTTGACCATGGATCTGAATTTCTCTTGGGTGACTGAAGGCTAGGGCTGCTCAGGCAAAAGTTAAAACATTGAAATGCTGTGGGCCGGAGAATAGTTTCCGGTTACAGCCCTTTTTTTAGCGCCTTGGGATAGCAGAGGTAATATTTGGTAACGGCCCGCGACTGCAGGTCGTAGTCGGTGCTCTGTGACATGGGAAATACCTCCCCGCTTTTATGCAGGATCCTGATCTCGTCCTTCGACTTGGTGTAGGCGCTGTTTGACTCCTTTCCCCGGATGAGGAGAAAGTCGAGGGCCCATTCTCCCAACCCGCTCCACTCCAGCACTTCTTGTTGAATTTCCCGGATATAGGCATCCTCAAAAGGTGTGCTGCGAAATTCCAGCCGGAAAAGCCGGCGGTTAATGATGCTGGAGGAAAGGAATGCCAGCAACTGGTCTTCGTTATCCATCCAGTTCTTGAGGGCCGAGACGATGTCGAAATCGTCGAGCCTGGCAAACTGTTCGAGCAGGTTGTTCCGTTCCTGG
This sequence comes from Lewinellaceae bacterium, assembly GCA_020636315.1. Lineage (GTDB taxonomy): Bacteria > Bacteroidota > Bacteroidia > Chitinophagales > Saprospiraceae > JACJXW01. The sequence goes on along the minus strand of JACJYA010000014.1, from coordinate 169,972 downwards.
CCGAAATCCTCACGGGTGGGTTCCCGCTGCAGGAAAAAGGAGAGCGGGGCAGAGGCCGCCAGCTGCCGCCCCAGTTTCACCAGCGCTTTGGCGCGAAGCAGCGCCGCGATAAGCATCAGTTCGGCGGCCAGGACGGTTTTGTGAAGATAGACTTGCCAGTACATCAGCCGACGGGCGATCAGGAACTTTTCTATGGAATAAATGCCCTTTTCTTCCACCACCAACTCCCCATCCCGGACAGACAACATCTTGATGATCCGGTCGTAGCCGATGACCCCCTCGTGGACTCCGGTGAAAAAACTGTCCCGGTTGAGGTAATCCATGCGGTCCATATCGAGCTGGCCGGAGACCAGCTGATGCAGAAACTGTTTGGGGTATTGCCCGCGGAAAATATCCATGGCTATAGAGAGTTGCCCTTCAAAAATTTCGTTGAGGCGTTCCATGAACAGCAAAGAGAGTTCTTCGTGCGTGACCCCTCTGAAGAGGGTGTGCTCCAGGGTATGGGAAAATGGCCCGTGGCCAATGTCGTGCAGCAGAATGGCGATGCAGGCTCCTTCGGCCTCTTCTTCGGAAATGGACACTCCCTTCGAGCGAAGCACTTCAATAGCCTCCTGCATCAAATGAAGGGCGCCGATGGCGTGGTGAAAACGGGTGTGTAAAGCGCCGGGATATACGAAGTGGGTGAGGCTGGTCTGTTTGATGCGCCTCAGCCGCTGAAAGTAAGGATGTTCGATCAGTTGGAAAATGATGCCTTCCGGTATGCCCACAAACCCGTAAACAGGGTCGTTGAGTATTTTTTTATTCTTCATTTGTATTCTTACAGGCTTAATGATTGTCCGGGTTTTGTATTCAATGGATAAAACCAGAACGGGCTTCTACATCAGGAGAACTGATAGGAGGGCTCGCGGGTTTATCTTTATGATGATCAAAAAATAAATTTTGGTTTCGTTAATAATTCAATATCTTCCGTTATTTCCGGTGAAGGGCAATATTTACTGCAAAAACCTGGTTCATTATGCCGGAGTTTCGGCTTCCGGGAGCTTTACGGCCCAAAAACGGATAGTTACCCACGGACAATAAAAAGACCTGATGGACAAAATTACAATTCTATGGGCAGATGACGAGATCGATCTGCTTAAACCCCAGTTGATGTTTCTCGAAAAAAAGGGTTATGACGTCATTACCGTTACCAACGGCCATGACGCCCTGGAAGAATGTGAAACCAACGGAGATATTGACGTCGTTTTTCTGGACGAAAGCATGCCCGGCATCACCGGCCTGGAAACCCTGGCCCGGATCAAGGGCCAGAAACCTCACCTGCCGGTGGTGATGATCACCAAGAACGAGGCGGAAAATGTCATGGAAGAAGCGCTGGGCTCCCAGATCACGGATTATCTCATTAAGCCGGTCAACCCCAACCAGATCCTGCTAACCCTCAAAAAGATAATAGACAATAAACGGCTGGTCCGTGAAAAGACCTCTTCGGATTACCAGCAGGAATTCCGGCAGATCTTCCTGCAGATCAACAGCGGCCTGGATTATGAAGAGTGGGTGGATATTTACCGCAAGATCATCGGATGGGAGATAAAGATCGACGACTCCAACTCGGTGGGGATGAGCGACATTCTGTCTTCCCAGAAGAGCGAGGCCAACAGTGAATTTTCCCGCTATGTTACCAAGAATTATCTCAACTGGGTGCAGCATGGCTCCGGGCCGGTCATGTCCAACAGCCTCCTGCGCTCGAAAATTTTTCCCCAGCTCGACGACCGGGCGCCCACCATTCTGTTGGTGCTCGACAACCTGCGGTATGACCAGTGGAAAATGATCGAGCCTATCCTTACCGAATTCTACAGAGTGGAAGAGGAAGATTACTTCTACAGCATCCTTCCCACTTCCACTCAGTACAGCCGCAATGCCATTTTCGCCGGTATGATGCCGGCGGAGATCGAAAAATACTATCCTCAATGGTGGAAGAACGATAATGATGAGGGTGGCAAGAACCTGCATGAGCACGACCTGCTGTCAGAGCAGATCGGCCGCACCTTCCGCAAGGATATCCGTTATGACTACGTCAAAGTGACCAATGTCAATCACGCCAAACAGGTGCAGGACAATATCCTCAACTACCTGCAGAATGACCTGACCGTCATCGTATATAACTTCATCGATATGCTTTCTCATGCCCGTACCGAGATGGAGGTGCTTAAAGAACTGGCAGGCGATGAGAAAGCCTATCGCTCCCTGACCCGGTCCTGGTTTGAGAACTCCCCACTCTGGCAGGCTCTGCAGCGCGCTGCTGAGCGGGACATTCAGCTGTTCGTCACTACCGACCACGGCACTATCCGCGTCAATACACCTTCCAAAGTGGTTGGCGACCGGGAAACGACCACCAACCTGCGCTACAAGGTGGGCAAGAACCTCCAGTACGACCGCCGCGACGTCCTCGATGTTCGCGACCCCAAGGACGCGCTGCTGCCCCGCCCCAATGTAAGCTCAACCTTTATTTTTGCCAAGGAGGATAAATTCTTCCTCTATCCGAATAATTACAACTACTACCATAACTATTATAAGAACACCTTTCAGCACGGAGGCATCTCTCTGGAAGAGATGATCTGTCCGGTGGTCAGGCTGAAAGCGAAGTAGGGAAGGAGGCAGCGTGGAACCAGGTGGGGATAGTTCAAATAAGTGTGTTCGCGTTACGCTAAGCCACTGGTTTCCAGAAACCCAGAAACCCAGAAACCAGAATCTATGAACAGCCCCAGAACCGGGCCCCGGGTAACAATTAACCCCTCAAGTAGCTCCCGCCTGGACAACAATTCAACAATCCACCTTCCCCTTCAAACCTCCACCAGCAGTTTCTCCTTCAACTCGGGGTAGGCCTCCCAGAAAACGCGGAAAAGGCTGTTGCTGGGAATGAAGAACGTTTGCTTTCCGAAGGCCCCCGGTTCTTTGAAATAGATGGTGGCAATTCGAAAAAGGAGGAATTTACTTAACTCGACCCTATCTATGCTGTGAAAGGGGTAGCGTGCCGTTTTGAAGTAATTGGTGATGTAAAAAAACTGGTTGTCGGCTTCCACCCGTTTCAGGCGCATTAGGGTGAAGGCAAGGGCCAGAAGGCCGGAAAGGTAGAAAAGTACAATGCCGATGCGGAAACTACCGGCGGGGATATTCCCGACGTATTCAAAGGGGTAAGCCAGGGCGGCGATTGTCAGCGCTCCGAAGAAGACAATCCAGAAGACCGGAATGAAAAATTTGTAAAAAAGGGTCAGGTTCGTAGAGATCCGATGCATTTATCTGTGTAGTTAAGGCCAGTTGCTGAATGTTACCTCAACGCCTCTTCGTTTTCTTTGTTTACCCGTGCCGACACAATTATACTGACTTCGTACAGCACGTATAACGGGATGCCGATCAAGAATTGGGTGACAACGTCCGGTGGAGTGATCATGGCCGCCAGCATCAGAATGCCGACGATGGAATGCCGGCGGTAGTGCCTCATGCCTTCCGGAGTGACCAGCCCGACCTTGGAAAGAAAATAAACGATAATAGGCAATTCAAAAATGAGCCCGGCCGGCGCCGTAAACATGATCATGTAATTGATAAAAGAAGAGACTGTAGGAGTATTTTGCACCCCTGGCACATCGTATCCGGCCAGGAAGTTGATGGCAAAGGGGGAAATGATGTAATAACCAAAAAGAACCCCGATAAGGAAAAGGGTGGAACAGATGGTGACCATGCCCCGCGCCGCTTTCTTCTCATCGGGATAAAGGCCCGGCCGGATGAAGCGCCAGAATTCCCATAGCACATAAGGGAAGGCTATAATCAGCCCCATCATGAAAGATACCTTGATGCTGATGATGAAAGCTTCGCCGAAACCGGTGGCGATCTTGGGGAAGTCCGGTGGCGTAAAACAGAGGTTGTCCCCCATACCGATCGTATGGGAAAGGCCACAAACAAAGCGGTAAGAGAGGAAATCCGGCTCGGTTGGCCCGAAGATCACTTCCCGGAACAACCATTTCTGGAAAATGAACAGGATGATGCCCAGGCTCACAATGGCCACCAGAGAGCGGATAATATGCCAGCGCAATTCCTCCAGGTGGTCCAGAAAAGACATTTCCTTGCCCTCTTCCTTTCCTTTACCCTCTTCTAACTTATCGACATCGATCTGATCCAGCGGCATAGATTTATTTTAAGGGAGCAAAGTTGGAAAATTAACCTTACAAATGTATAAAAAATTGGATGACCTTCCATCGGCTTTCGGCCGACAACCTGGACTTGCCGGGTTATTCTCCTGCGGGACGGCCCGCCACAGAAAAGGCCTGAAACGGCAACTTTTTGCCGGCTTCTTTCGCAAGGAGGAAGCCCTTATGTGTTTTTCAGGCAAATTGCAGCCGCAGTGAGGGAAGCAAAAAATGTCTTACATTTGCCGGGCACATTAATCCCGCTGCTGGCGGGTATGCCCGAATATGATGGATGTACTGCTATATACAGGCTTGTTTGCAGTGTCTCTCGGAGTATTGCTCCGGGCGTCCGGATGGTTCGTCGATTCCGCTGAACGGATCGGGTTGTCTCTGGGCATTTCTTCTTTCATCATCGGGCTGACCATCGTCGCTTTCGGTACTTCTCTTCCCGAATTAGCCACTTCCATAGCCTCTGTATTCAGCGGACAATCGGAGATCGTCGTGGGGAACGTCGTGGGGTCCAATATTACGAATATCGCCCTGGTGCTGGGGCTTTCGGCCATTGTTGCCAACCGCATCGAGCTGGAGTATAATATCTGGCATGTTGACATGCCTTATTTGTGGGCGTCGGCCTTTCTGTTGTGGTTTGCTCTGCGCGACCTGGAGTTTTCTCTCTTTGAAAGCTGCCTGTTCATTTTTGGCATCATCGTTTTTCTCGGGTATTCTTTCAAGTCGGAGGAAGAAGAACCGGCGGAGCCTCCTGAAGGCCTTACGGCAGGCTGGAAAACTTACGCTATGCTCGTCGTGGGAGGCGCCCTGGTCTGGTTGGGGGCCGATTACACCATTTATGCCATTCAGAAGCTATCGGCGCTGGCCGGCATCAATCCGGAAGTGATCGCCCTTTCTGCTGTTGCTTTGGGGACGTCTCTTCCGGAAGTAATTGTCAGCCTTAATGCAGCCCGCCGCGGCAAGGCATCCATCGCTGTTGGCAATGTCCTGGGGTCCAATATTTTTAATACCTATGTAGTGATGGGGGTCCCCTCTCTTTTCGGTAAGCTGGAAATACCGGAAAATATCAATCAGGTATTCCTTCCCATGATGGTGGCCATGACCATCCTTTTCGGCATTATGTCTAATAATAAAAAGATCACCCGTTGGGAGGGAGTGGCTCTGCTCATGTTTTATGCCTATTTCGCCTCAGAACTCTTCAAAAAGTAAGGCGTAATCCATTTTTTTTGTAAAAAAGCGAACTAATTTCCCAATTTTCGACTTATCAAAAAACTAAGGGGTGCATTTGTCCCGGAAAAGGCTTATTTTTAAGTTTTGAAAAAGCCCTGTTACCCCCCCTCCCCTTGAAAATCCGGCCTGAAAGCTCCCGGGCTGTGACGGAATAATAGCATCATAATCAGGTTGAGTTATCCTGCAATGGAATATATACCCGGAAGGATTTCCTTACCCGTGGGAAAGTTCCATCCTGGTGATAAGAAAAAACGAGAAAACGCGGGCGATCTGTGAAGTTCGCCCCTGGTAGCAAACATACATTGAGCTAACAAACTATACGACCATACTATGAAGAAAACTACAATGACACTGCTCATGGCGGCCTTGTGTTGCTATGGCACCATAAGAGGGCAGGACCTGGCAAGATGGGAACTCACCAATAATCCTGTTGTCACCTTTCAATCTACCCACGTCAATGCCGGAAAGCTGACCAGAGGCAACGGCATCACTCTCCTGGACTTTTCACCGGATGGGGCTTTCGCGCACGCCTGGGAGTCTTCAGTGGAAATAAGCTCAGCTGATTACTACGAAATATGCATCAAGCCAAAGCCTGGGTACGTGCTTGATATCAGCAGCCTTACCTTTACGGAAATGAGGAATGCGGAGGGCATCCGTTCCTACATGCTGAAATGGTCCCTGGATGGCTTTGAGACTTTCTCTGTCCTGGACGATGTGTCCGTACCGGATAATATATTACCCCGGACCGTTACCCATTCTAACCTCAATATCCGGATATGTGACGGCAAAGAGCTTTGTTTCCGGTGGTACGGGCACGATGCAGAATCCTTCGCCGGAACGTGGTATCTCTCGGATATCGAAATTACCGGTACGGAAGCGCCCGCCTGTACGCCACCGGCTACCCCTCCTCTCAGTTTTACCATAAACAACGTTACCGGAACTACCATGGACGTGTCCTGGATATCGGTAGGCGCCGACGCCACCATCGTCCTGGCCAGGGAAGGCGCCCCTGTGGATGTTATGCTTTGTGGAGCCGGCCCTTATACTGCCGACCCGGAATACGGGCAAGGCACTGATCTGGGCAAGAATACTTTCGTAGTCTATAATGGCCCCGGAACGACATTCACCATGGCAGGGCTTAAATATGGGGCCACCTATTATTTAACGGCGCTGGGTTATGATTATGGGGATGAGTGTTACCAGGAGGAGAACCTGCCGGTTGCCAGTGCTACGACCTTGTGCACCCAGCCCAGCCCGGTTGCGAAGCTGATGAGCAGCCCGGCAGATGGGCAGGTAAACCTGGCCTGGGATGCGCCGTTTTGCTATAGCCAGGTGTTGATCGTGGCAAGTGAACAGCCCATCAATTCGATGCCCACCAGCTCTGACCCTCTGGATTACGCCATCAGTTCTTCCTTCAGCCCGGGAGCGCACGGAAGCCCGGATTTTACCAGTGACGAGGCGCTGGTTTACCTTGGCAATGATGTCCGTACTGCCATAACCTCGCTGAATAATAACGATAGCTATCATTTCAGGATATATACCTTCCTCAATGGAACCTGGGCTGCCGGCGCCGAGGTGACACAAGCTCCGAGGCCGGGGTGTTCCTACCTTGGAGGCGACTTCGTTTACATCAACGAGCTGCATTTTACCAACCAGGGAGAAGACATCGATAAAGGGATCGAGATTGCCGGGCAGGCAGGTATCAACCTGGAGAATTATGTGCTGGCGATCTACTCGCTCCAGTCCAACCTGGAACGCATCATCAACCTTTCAGGAACCATCGATGACGAAGGCCAGGGCTATGGCGCAGTCTGGGTTCCCGACCCCGGCCTTTTCTTTTCCAGTGCGATCGCTCTGGTCAATACGGTCACTGGGGTGACTACCGACTTTATCGCTCACCGCGTACACGGTGTGGTGGCCAATGACGGCCCGGCGGAGGGCCAGCCCGCTTACTGGCAGGGCCAGAATGAAGACCCCAATACGCCGGTCAATTATTCCATCCAGCGCCAGGGCGATATTGCCTGCCCCAACACCAGCCAGGTATGGCTCCCTGAATCTCCCTCCTCACGAGGCGTGCTCAACCTGGAACAAACTATGTTCCCTGTCACGCTGCTTTCTTTTGAAGGGGAACTGAAGGGAGATCAGGTATTGCTGAGTTGGGAAACGGAAACTGAGCAGAATAACGATTTCATGGTTGTGGAACACAGTACTGATGGCCGCCGCTTTACTGAGATAGGCAGGGTCAAAGGAGCCGGAACGACCATCGTGCCGCAATCCTACAGCCTGTGGCACGAGCGGCCGCAACCCGGGCTCAACTACTACCGCCTTAAACAAGTGGATTTTGACGGGGCATTCGCCTACCACGGCCTGATTGTGATTGAGTATAAGGGAACAGGCTCCATCCTGCAGGTTTTTCCCACCCTGGCGTCAGAACGGCTCGACGTGAGGGTGTCCTCTTCCTCCGGCCAGCCGGGAGAGCTGGTGATCTTCGATATCAACGGCCGGCCTTTACAGCGCCTGGCGACACCTCCGGGTTTTTTCCGGCAGGAACTGGATGTTACGGCCTTGCCGCCCGGGCATTATTACCTGCAGTGGCGGTCCGACAATGGAATATTATTAACAGATCGATTTGTTAAGCTGTAGATTTGCGTAAAGCAAACCTTTTCAAGGGCGCTTCATCCGAAGCGCCTTTTTTGTATAGGCAAGGCCGGACGGGGACATCTTTTCCAATCATCCTTGTTAAAGTGGTTTCATAACGGTATTTTTAAAATTCGTTTAAATAAGACCGAGTTTGATGAGCAAGCGGACAAAAATTCTGGCCTTACTGGTAGCAGCCTTTGCCATTTCTACTTCATCCCCTCACAACAGCCTCACCGAAGGGTTGATAGCTTACTATTCCTTCAACTTCTGTGACGCCCGCGATGAGAGCGGAAATGGCTCAGATGGGGTGCTGTTCGGCAACGTCGGTTGCTGGTGCGGTATCGAAGATGATGGGCTTTTGCTGGACGGAACCCACAGTTACATCGAGTTTCCCGGTAAGGTGAACCGGTATTTCAATACTTCCGATTTTACGGTGAGCTTTTATTTTAAAGCGGAGCAATACCTGGTTTTCCGGCAGAGCCTGCTCTCCAAGAGGGAAGGGTGCGATGAGTTCAATATGTTCGACCTGTTGCTTGATCTCAACAGCATGGAGGTGGCCGTAGCCGTTCATGAAACACCGAAAAAGTATTATCCGGGATTGTCTCCTGCTCTGGACACAGCCGGCTGGATCCATTTCGCCCTGGTCAGAGAAGGGACCCGTGCCTATTCGTATATCAACGGAGAGCTCCATCGGCAAAGCTTCCGGTGCAGCGGCGTGGATATTTCCAATAATGCAGTTCTCTCCTTCTCCAACAGCCCCTGTGTACAAAGCGGGCAGGCCCGCCGCTTTAAAGGCGTATTGGATGAACTCCGGGTATATAGCCGCGCGCTTTCTCCGGAAGAAGTCCGGAAACTCTACCGGGAACGGCCGGTGGAGAGTGCGGTAATGGATTGTGTGACTTAGGGGCCATTAGCTGGCAGTTGGTCAGGTTGTCATCCCAGAACCACTACCTGTGATAGGCGGGACAAAGTCCACTTCGTGCCCTCTCCGGTAGCGCTGCATGTATGCGATTATGATGTCGATTTTCATTGCTTTACCATTTTTGTCCGTGACAGATAATTTTTGTTACGCGCATCCGAATGATTCCAGGACCGCCAGGTCTTGTTTTGAATACGATGGGTGAACACCTCTTTTTTGTGCTGCAGCGCCTTGTCCAGTTCATTCCTGCTCATATTGCTTTTTTCCACCAGCCTGTCGCGGTGCTGATACAGTAGGAAGAGGTTCTTATCCGACATTCCCCGGATCAGGAAACGCACATCAATTTTCTCAGCAGTATTGGCCTGAAGGTTGTACCGGGTGATGGCCAGATCCCAGTTGAGGAGGCTAAGGAGGAGGAGCGAGGCATATATTGCCCATCCGTTGCTATGTAGCAGAAAGGCCAGGCTGTGGCGGCTTTTTACCTTTTGGTATAAAGTGAATAACCCGTAGCCGGCCAGGCAGAGAAACCAGAAAACCCCCAGGCGTTTGTAGGCCAGGCCGTAGTGGGCTACATAGTGCCAGTTGCGCAGGCCGACGGAAAGGGCCATCATGGCGTTCTGCGCCAGCCAGAGGAAAACAAGCCCGCGCAACCATTCATTCTCCGGATAAAAATTGAGGTTTCCCCGAAAGTACCAGATAACGGCAGCCATGGCCAGCAGAATGGCCAGCAAAAGAAGGTAGGTGCCTTCGTGTACGTACTGGCTGAGTTCCTGCGGGGTTGCTTCACCATAAGCTATCCATACGTAGCGAAGGTCGGCCACATTGGCCAGAAAGATCAGTCCATTGAGCAGGCCGAAGGCGATCAGTGCAGCCCGGTATTCGTTCCGGAGGCCCAGCGGGCCGGGCGCCCAAAGATAGAACCTCTTGCGGCGCCGTGGCAGGCTGAGTGGCAAAAGGCCTTCAATGCGGGAAGCCAGCGGCGAGAGCAGGGATGCTCCCAGGATCGCTCCCATTACCAGGAGGCCGCGCAATAAAGGCCAGGCCTGCTTGCCGATAATTCCCCATTCAAATGAAAAAGAAAAGCGTTCCCACAGGAAGTCAAAGGCCTGCGCAAACCTGGGGTTGGCATGGTAATACAATAGCGCAAAAACTACCCCCATGCCCAGCGGCGCCAGGGTTAACTGCGCCCAGCGGCCGGCCGATTGCCAGCTGCCTTTCCGGGGCAGGTTGTCCCCTGCACTCCGGATCAGTGTCAGCGGCCCTTCGATGATGTTTGCCAGCCCGAGCAAAAAGGCAAAAAACACAAAACGAACCTTTTCCGGCTGAAGAAAACCGATCAGGAGTATAAATGAGATGACGTGAGTGGCCTTAGCCAGAAGGGAATTGTGCCATACAGTGAGCAGGGCCGATAGCAAGACGCCGCCCATAAGCAACCGTACTTCCCTCCGCCGAAGAGCTTCCGGCCAGCGCCAGGAGGCAGCGCCAATGGCAAACAAGGAAAAAAGGAGGGCGTTCAGGCCCAGTTGCTCTTGCCAGAAGAGATTGGTATAAAGGATACTTCCGGCAATGATCAATGCGAAATTCAACAGGCTTCTTTTCATGATCCCTCTCTTTTGGATAGTGTGAAAATGGTGTGGTACCCCAGCCCCAGGATAGTCGAAAACAGCAGGGTAACGCATAGTGAAAGAAGTAAGGACGAAGGCCGGCCCATCAGGCCGAGGATGTCTTCGAGAAGAGAAATAGGGTGCAGAAAGGCATCCCAGCTGTTCCAGCGCAAAAAGCGCCCCAGGTAAATGCCGAAACCCGAAAGCAACAGGGCCAGCCCTACAAATGCATTCGCGTATCGGCGGCCCCACCAGCTGCGTAATCCCGATTCCACTTTGAGCAACGAACAGTAGCCGAGTAGCAGCCCTGTCCAGGCAGCTGAAAATAACAGGGCCGCATCGTACCACAAGGGAACAGAATTATGGGGCCGCAGGTGGATCAGGTCGGTGATGAGATAAGGCGCATTGGGCAAAAAAAGCAGCCAGAGCAGTAGGGTGGAGATCCTTTGCGCATTCCCTCTTGCAGAAGAAAAAACGGCCGCCAGCCCAAAAGGTATCCAGGCGAGGAATAAATTCCAGCCCAGGAATAAAAAATGAGGAGGTTCCCATACCTGGAGGCTGGCCAGCTGGGCCCAATGGCCCGAAAACCATCCGTCAGAGGTGTTCCTGAGCAACACCATCAGGATGCACAGGGCCGTTTGGGCCAGTAAAAGCAGCTCTATTTGTGTTCTTTTCATAAAGTACTTTGAATTTCAAAGTGAATGAAGAAAAAAATTATTCGCGCGTATTATTCAACAATTTTTCCAATGCATCCAGGTGGCCTTTGAAGGCGGTTTGGCCGGCTTCGGTGGCCCGGTAGGAGGTATTGGGTTTTCGGCCGACGAAGCGTTTGCGCACCTCGATGAATCCTTCTTTTTCCAGCGCTTTAATGTGGCTGGCGAGGCGCCCGTCGGTGAGGCCCAGCGTTTCCTTTAGCATGTTGAACTCCACCCAGTCATTGACCATCAGAATAGACATAATGCCCAGGCGGACACGGTGGTCAAATGCCTGATGGAGTTTGGTCAGGATCTCCTTCATGCCGCACGCTCGTATTTGAAGTAAAGGGCCGTGCCATAAACGATGTGCAGCAGGCCGAAGCCCAGGCACCAGAATTCCAGCCCATAACCCGGGATGAAAAGCGCAATAAGGCCGAGGAACACTTCCGCCACGCCCAGGTAACGGATGTCATTGAAGGTATATTTGCTGGCATTGATGAGGGAAAGGCCGTAGAATACGAGCGTGGCCGGAGCGATGAGCCCCATCATTCCGTGAAAGGCCAGCCCGATACAGAAAATGCCGCCCGTCAGGAGCGGAATAGCCAGGTTGAGCAGCAGCCTCCGGGTGAGAGGCCCCCAGATGGGCTGTTTCTTCTGGCGGGCTTTCCGGGTGGTGAAAAAAATGCCGCTTCCCAGGGCAAGGATCAGAACCAGCCCGGCATCCAGCAGGAAAAAGCTGATATAGTCCAGCCCCCATTTGTTAGCCTGCATGGCCTGTTGGTAATAAACCTGCTTGCTATCCAGCGGGCTGACGCCCAGATAGGCATAGGCGGCCGCTGCTCCCACCAGGGCCCAGAAACCCGCTGCCACCCCGGAAAGGCCACTCAGAGAAATAAAGCGGGAGGAACGCTCCATCAGCGTGCGGATCTCGTTCAGCGTTTCGAGATGATGGTCGTATTTTTTCGTCATTAAAGTACTTTGAAATACAAAGTTATGGTTTGGAATGGAAATATGCAAGGGGAGGGGTTAATTGAATGGAATTGGTAAATTCAAATTGTGATATGTACCTGGACACAATTAGTGGGACACAAAGTGCCATCTAAGGCGCTGGTATTCAATCATTCAGTCATTCATTAATTCAGTCCATGTACTTATACCAGCCAGCCGGCCCAAAATGCTTGATCACAACTTAGATCAGTAAATTAGTTGATCGGAGATTTTTCATTTTCCGGCTCCCGGCGGCGGGGCTTCTTCCTCTGAATCAGAGTCGTGGTTTTCGCGGAAGCGCCGTTCGAGGATGGTGGCCATGGCGGACAGGGCCGCCAGTTTGACAATATTGGCCATTGACGCTTCTTCCGGCGAGGAGTTTTCGTCCTCGCGGTTGAACCAGGTGATCATTTCTTTAAGGCCCTGCCACATGAAAGGTAAGGTTTTGAGCAATAGTAACACCAAAAATAAAGATAAGATCGTTAATGCCTCTCGTATTCCACATAATAAAGCAAAGGTTGTTACTTTTGTTGGAAACGGGGTCTTAAAAATGATGGCGAGCGGGCCCGTTTTGTTTGCCTGCCCCGCCACTCTGCATCCTTTAAAACATTAACAAAAAACTTGATATCATGAGTGAAAATCTGATGGATCTTCTCCAGGGCTCGATTTCTTCCGGTATGATCGACCAGTTCAGCCGGCAATTAGGGGGGGCGGACAAACAGCAAACCGCAGCGGCTGCTTCCGGTATCGTCACTACGCTGATGGGGGCGCTGGCTAAAAACGCTTCTTCCACCGAAGGGGCCCAGGCGCTGAACAACGCTCTGGAACGCGACCACGACGGCAGCATTCTGGATGACGTTATGGGCATGCTAAGCGGCAATGCTCAGGTGAGCAATGAGCGAGCGCTTAACGGGTCCGGTATTCTCAACCACGTACTGGGCAACAAACAGTCGGGCGCCGTTGACATGATCAGCAAGCTCAGCGGCCTGGATTCCAGCAAAACGGGCTCTCTCATGGCCATGCTCGCTCCGGTGGTCATGGGCGCTCTCGGTAAAGCCAAGCGGCAGCAGGGCCTCGATGTGGCCGGTATCGCTTCTCTGCTTTCGGGAACGGTATCCGCTCAGCAACAGCAAAACCCGACTATGAACCTGGTTACCAGTTTTCTTGATGCCGACGGAGACGGCAGCATTGTTGATGATGTGGCCAGCATGGGAATGAAAATCCTGGGTAGTTTCTTCGGGCGTAAGAAGTAGAAAAAGCTTTGATACCGGCCGAATGAAAAAGCCGGCGAAGCAGTTGCTCCGCCGGCTTTTTACGCCTGCCCTGTGAGAACCTTTTCAAGTGCTCTCCCGGCAGGAACTATGCGTCCTTATTTTGCTTTTCTTCCAGTTCTTTCCTTTCGGCTTCCCGCATTCCCTCTTTGAGCTCACTCTCCAGGGAAGAACGGGCAGCGTTAAACTCCCGAATGCCTTTGCCAATACCACGCATCAGTTCCGGGATCTTCTTGCCTCCGAATAGCAGCAGTATTGCGAAAAGGACAACAAGCATTTCGGGGCCGAAAAAATTGAACAAAAATATGTTTTCCATGATCAATGCTTTTTTTGTTACAAAATAATGGCTTTTGCAGCCGGCCATCAATAAGACCTATAGTTTCAGAATGGCCACCGATTGGCCTCTACATTTCTTTTCCTGGCGCAAAGTACAGCAATTTACAAAAAATTACCAATGCCATTTGTCATCCCGCAAATTGTTTGGGGCGAGCACTTACCGGCGTGGTTTGTATTTCGATTCATCCAGCAGCGCCTGGGCATCCTGCAGGGCGAACAGCTCCTGCAGGGTAATGTCCGGGTGCCGTTTCACATAGGCTTTCACAATTTGCCAGCCGACCCAGTTGGCGGTCCTTCCCGGGGCCTCCGGAGGCATCCCCGGAGAATGGGGGCTGTAATCGACCAGTTTGCGAATGTCCTGCCAGTTGCTGGAATAGAGCAATTCTTCTTTCAGGAAGTAAGCCCACATTTCCAGTTCATTGTCTTCCAGCCATTGTACCTGTGGGCCGGTTACTTCCAGCTTGATGCTGTCCGGAGTATATGGCAGGAGCAGGTCCAGCGCATAAAGTTTCTTGCCGTTGTGCACCATTATATCCAGCAGGCGGCCGCCCGGTGGCGGGCCGGCCAGCCCGTCGATCAGGGCCTGAATAGTTTTGGGCACGAGGTGGGCCCGGTTGAAGGTGCGGATGAGGTAATCAGAAAAAACCGGGTTGCTGGGGGCTATCTGCCGGTAGGGAAAAGTTTCGCCCAGGAAAAAATCCAGGCCCACGGCCAGGTCGTTCTTTCCGTAAACAAAAGCGGCGACCGAGAACTCGGAGAGGAAAGTAGTGACGGTTGGCATGGGCTCTGATGGGAAATAATAACGAAAGAAGCGAAACGCCTGTTCGAACTCCGCTTCCGTATCCTCCATATTAGCATACAACACCTGGCAGGTGTCGTACAGGTGTCTGACCGAAGGATGGGTGATGAAGCCTTTGTAAAAGGCCGTATCGGTTGGAAGCGTTCCCAATACCTGGGCAAAGAAGACGGGCGCAAATTCAGGGTAGGCCTTTTCCAGAGTGTCCAGCCCCGCCTCCATCCGGTTGCTGTCCAGGCTGAACAGCTCCTGTTCGAACCGGCGGATGGAAATGTCGGCATCGATATCCGAAACGTCGGGGATCCGGCGGCGCTCATCCGGGCGGCAGCCTCCCAGGAAGGCAAGCGCCAGCAATGAAAAAAAGAAACCCCTAAACAAATAGCCTTTTTTTCCAATCATACTATAGTAGTCCTTAATTTTGCCCGAAGAGATGCAAAAGTATGCGCTCTCCGGTGTCTTTTCCAAAAAAATGGCGATTTTCGGGCTGCGGTAACGTTCACAAAAAACTGAAGAATAATGAAAAAAATTGTTGCATTCACTGCCTTTTTGACCCTCGCCCTGGCCATTGCGCAGGCGCAGGAAATACGATTCGGCTTTCAGCTCAGCCCTGCTTTCAGCTGGATGACCTCCAATACCAATAAAGTAAATACCAGCGGCACCAACCTGGGCCTGAAGCTCGGTATGGTGGGGGAATACTATTTCCAGGAGAATTACGCGGTGACCAGCGGTATCGGTTTCTTTTTCAATACCGGCGGCACGCTCCTGCACGAAAGAAGAGGCAATTTCTGGGTGAATTCGGAGCTGCCCGAATCCTGCCGGCTGGCTACCGAGAACAATACCATGACGAAACTGAAATACAACCTTCAGTACGTGGAGATCCCGATCGGGCTCAAAATGCGCACCCGGGAATTCGGCTACATTCGTTATTTCATCGAACCACACCTGGGGTTGGGCTTCCGGACACAGGCATCGGGCGACCTCACCGTCACCGGCAGCAGCGAAGATTGTAAGGACATCAACATCCAGAAGGATGTCAACCCCCTCAATCTGTTCTGGGGTATCAATACGGGAATAGAATACAGTGTTTCGGAGAGTACTTCCCTGGTCGGCGGCGCCGGCCTGCAGTTCGGTTTTGCCGATACCTCCAAAGATGATGATACCGTTTTCCTGGAAAATGGAACCGAAGCTGCCGAAAAATCCAAGGGCGTCATCCGGGCTTTTGTCATCAAACTGGGCGTCATCTTCTAGGAAATAGCCTGCCTGCTGTTCTTCCCGGAATACCTGCCGGGATGAACGAATGGCGTTGTGAAATAAGGTGGCGGGGGAAAGGCCTGAAGGAATGAATACCTCCGGGCGCTCCGAAAAGTCCGCCGAAGGAGAGAGGGAATGAATAAGAGAATGATTGAATAACGCTAAATATGCATTGACACCTGTTAATCATAATTTAATGTATATTTTTTTCTATCCATTCCTTCATTCCTTTAGGAGGGGTTCAGGAATGTCCTCATACCTCCGGGGCTGCACAGGGTTATTCATTCCTTAAGGCATTCAATCATTAGGCAATCTCGCTGAAATGTTTATTTTTGCAGGCAAATTAAAAAACGGCCAATGATTGCAGATGAGCAAAGCACAAAAACGTTCCTGGACTTTTTTGTTGAACAAGCCCTGAGGGAAGATGTTGGTGATGGAGACCACACCTCGCAGGCCTGCATCCCTGCCGATGCCCGGAGCCGGGCGCGCCTCCTGGTCAAAGACCCTGGTGTGCTGGCCGGCGTGGAGGTAGCCCGCCATATCTTTCAGAAAGTTGACCCCGGCGCCAGGCTTGATGTTTTTATTGAGGATGGAAAGGCGGTCAGCGCCGGCGACGTGGCCTTCGAGGTAGAATGTAATACCCGGGCCTTACTAATGGCAGAGCGCCTGGTGCTCAACACCATGCAGCGCATGACCGGCATTGCAACCCTGAGCAACCGCTTTAAGTTTGAAGTGGAAGACCTGCCGGTTAAGATCCTGGATACCCGCAAGACCACCCCTCTTATCCGCTTCCTGGAGAAATGGGCCGTTCGGCTCGGAGGCTGCCAGAACTACCGCTTCGGGCTCTACGACTGGATAATGATCAAGGACAACCATATCGATGCCTGTGGCGGAATCCGGCAGGCCTTAGAGCGCGTGGCAGCCTACCAGAAAGAGCAGGGCCTCAACCTGGGAGTGACTATAGAGGTGCGGAACCTCGTGGAATTGTACGAAGCCCTGGATGCGGGCGGGTTTACCCGGGTATTGCTCGATAACTTTGAGATCCCCCTGCTCCGGGAAGCGGTGCTCACTGTTAACAACCGCTTTGAAACGGAAGCCTCCGGCGGCGTCAACATCCACAATGTGCGGCAGGTGGCCATGACAGGGGTGGATTTCGTTTCTGTTGGCGCCCTGACCCACTCGGCAGTCAGCCTGGACCTGAGCCTGAAGGTGATGAAATAGTATTGTGTTACACACTACTGGACACTTTTGGATTGTGTAAAGGTGTATGCGTGTAAAGGTTTAAAAGAGAAAGGCTACCAGTCATCTACACTTATACACTTTTACACAAAATACTAAGCCAGCTTTCTTTCCCTGGCTCCTCCTTTATTTTTATTTTCCGGTTCTTCTGTAGAATGCAGGTCCAGGATGTTACCCATGTGGTAGCAGGTCCGGCAGCGTGGCTCGTAAGAGTCTTTCTCACCGATCACAACGGTGTCGGGGTTGTTCGAAAGGCGGTAGGAATGAGTGGCCAGGTTGCCGCAGTGCTGGCAGATGGCGTGCACTTTGGTAATGTATTCGGCCACGGCCAGCAGGTTGGGCATGGGGCCGAAAGGTTTGCCGCGAAAGTCCATATCCAGCCCGGCCACGATAACCCGGATCCCTTTCAGGGCCAGCCGCTGGCAGTTTTCCGGGAGGTCCTGGTCGAAGAACTGGGCCTCGTCTATTCCGATCACATTGACCCCTTCGGTGAGGGCCAGAAGTTTGGAGGAATGTTCGATCGGAGTGGAAAGGATGAAGTTGGCGTCGTGAGAGACGACTTTTGCCTCGTCGTAGCGGGTGTCTATTTTCGGTTTGAATATCTCCACTTTCTGGTTGGCGATCTTTGCCCTTTTCAACCTTCGGATGAGTTCTTCTGTTTTTCCAGAAAACATGGAGCCGCAGATCACTTCGATCCAGCCGCTGCGTTGCCCTTTAAAATGTGGTTCTAAAAACATAACCTTGAAAATTACGGTTAGGAGTAAAATTAGGAATTTCATCCGTACCAGCTAAAGGGATCGGTATAAACTTTGAAGGTTCTTTTAAAGTATGCCATCCTTTTCCTGCATAGAACAGGGCAACTCCTTATATTTGCAGTCGCGTCGTGTGTGATAATTAACTGAAAACCAAAAGAAGATAATGAACCTTAAGCAATCAAAGGTAATCCTCGAAAAAATAAACGCCCTACACAAAAGTATGAGCATGGACGAAAGCAATGTCGCTTCCATAGAACGCGACCTCATGCTCAGCTACATCAAACAATTGTACGAAAATTTTCTGCATGGTGAGGGCAGCCAGCCGGGAAACCCGGCGGATCCCCGCCAGGAGCGGACGACAGTGAAGCGCACCTATACCCCTCCGCGCATCATAGAGATCCCTGATACCCAGAAGAGCAACCGGATGAGCCCCGACCCGGTGCCCGACCCGGTGCCGGATGAACCGGAGCCCGAACCAAAGCGGGAACCTGAACCTGCTCCGGACCCTTCACCGGTACCGCCGCCGCCGCAGCCCCGGCCGGTGCCGCAGCCCCAGCCTCAACCACAACCCCGGCCTCCGGTAGCCGGCCCAACCGTTTCACCCAGTAAGGAAGTAGCGTCCCTGTTTGAATTTAAAGCAGCCAAAGAGCTTTCGGAAAAACTCAGCGAACGGCCCGTTAATGACCTGACCAAGGCGCTGGCCATAAACGACCGGCTGCTCTATATGAACGAATTGTTCGGCAAAGACCTCAATACGCTTAACGATACCCTCAGTACGCTCAATAAACTGGATGGTATGGACCAGGCCCGCAACCTGCTGTTCAAACTGGCGGAGGAATACAACTGGGTGGACGAAGAACGCCAACCTGTTGCCAAAGACTTCATCAAACTGGTGCGCCGCCGATATCAGTAAAAAAGCTGGTTTCTCTACCAACAGGAAGGTTATCTGGACGAAGAAGGCAACCTTAGGCGCCTGGAAATGGTTGGAATTATGTTGTAGATTAGCGTTTCCTGGTGGCAGCGCCTGTCACAAGCCCTCAACAAACAATGACCGCCAATGACCATCAAGCAAAAATTCCGGGAAAGCCTGCTGTTGCCCCTGTGGCTGATCGCCATCCTCTGGGCCATCCAGCTTTTCCAGTCTCTTACCGGGATGGACTTCGGTATCTATGGTGTTTTTCCCCGGGAGCCTTTCGGCCTTCGGGGGATCCTCTTTTCTCCCCTGATCCATTCCGGGTGGCCGCACCTGCTTTCCAATACGCCGCCTTTGTTCATGCTCAGCGCCATCGTGTTGTTCTTTTACCGGCGGATCGCCATCCAGAGCTTCATTATGATCTACCTGCTCACCGGTATAGCGGTGTGGCTCTTTGCGAGAGATAATGCCTTCCACATCGGCGCCAGCGGAGTGGTTTATGGCCTGGTGGCCTTCGTCTTCTGGAATGGCATTTTCCGCCGTAACCTCAAATCCATCGTCCTGGCTCTCATCGTGGTTTTCTACTACGGTTCTATGTTTATGGGGATATTGCCCAACGGTGAGGCCAACATTTCCTGGGAAAGCCACCTGCTGGGCGGGCTGGCCGGTATCTTCACGTCCTTCTGGTTTAAGAATGTCATCGAACAAGATGAGGAACGCCCTGCTTATTCCTGGGAAGAGGAAACCCAGGAGGAAGCAGATTACTTTCTCCGGCGGGATACCTTCGAAAAGACCAAACAGGAACGCCAGCGCGAACAGGATAATGACTGGTTCTCGACGGGGACGTGGTGATAGGGGGATTGTTGGATGGTTATATTGTTCTGGTAGCTGGTGCCTGATCGTCGCTTTTGATAAATGCCATGGCTTGTAGAAGCCGTTAGAATTGAGTGTAACCATCAAACATTTTGGACTTTGGACGTTCTGAGAAAGGCCTTTGAGACCTTCCGTTAAGTCGGAAATCGGAAGTCGGAAAACGGGCGTTTGGCGCTCATCCTTGGCTCCATTCCGACTTCCGACTTCGCACTTCCGACTTTTCCCGGAGTTCGTCCAAAGTCCAAAAACATTGAAGCCATCTAACCATGTCAACCTCCCGCCCCCATACCGATACCCTTTATTCCCGCCTGCTGGCGCGTTTTTACGACCCCATAATGAGCGGGGCGGAAAAAAGCTTTCTGGAGGAGAAGCGCCGGCAGTTGCTTGGGCGTGCCCGTGGTAAAGTACTGGAAGTTGGGGCCGGCACCGGCGCCAATTTTCACCTCTATAATGCCCGGGCGGAAGTACTGGCCATTGAACCTTCCGGGGCTATGCTGAAGTATGCCCGTAAACGCCTGGAGAAGGAAGGGGTAACGGCCAGGATACAGCTGCTCAAAGCTGGCATCGGGGATGATGAGGTGAGAGCCGTAGCTCCGGAGGCTGGTTTTGATTATATCGTCTGCACACTTGTATTGTGCACGGTACCGGGGCCAGGGGAAGCTCTTGACTTGTTCCGACAACTGCTGAAACCGGGGGGACAATTGCTGATTGTTGAACATATTCAGGACAACCGGCAGCCTCAGCGGTGGCTGCAGCGGGCAGTGACCCCGGCCTGGAAACACCTTTCCGAAGGCTGCCATCTCGACCGTCCAACTGATGAACTCCTTAAGGCACAGGGGTTCAGGGCAGTGGAAGAGGCCTACTTTTACCGGTGGGTTCCTTTTTATTGGGCAGTACTGGAGATGGAGGATTAATCGGGGCCTGTTTGGAATGTTTATCCGCCTTTGCAGGCAGAAGCCGCTGCTACGGGCGATGTACGCCGACCGAAAATCACTGAAAGTCAATAACCCATCAAGCCGCCCCTTCACAATCTCCCTAATCGCCCGATAATGGGAAAGCGGACAATTCTCTCCCCGGCCTCACCCCAGGCTGTCTTTAGCTCTTCCATGAAATGATCTGCCGGATCATATCCCTGCTGCCGTTCAAAATGCTTCACGGCCGACCAGGTTTTCAGGTAGCCCGCCAGTTGGTGAAAATTCCAGTGATAGGCCATTTCCAGGGGGGGGAAGGGGATTTCTTCGAAGGGAAAAGGGATGGTCAGGTAAGCTTCGTCAATGTACCGCCGTTCGGGGTCCCAGTAAGGCCCCACAACTTCCCTGTAAAAGTAGCGGACAGCGTCGCCTGCCCGGCCTTCAACCTCCGGGAGGTTATACCCGAAAACGGCGAGAAGGCCATCAGTGCGGAGCACCCGGTTCACGGCGGCATAAAAACGCCCGAAGTCAAACCAGTGGATGGCCTGGGCAACTGTAATAAGGTCAAAATATCCGCGTGGGAAAGTGGCTTCCTCGGCAGCCTGAACGGAATAGCTGATATGCTCATGAGCCGAAGCGTTCCGGATCTGCTTTTCACTCAGATCGGTAGCCTCCACTTCTTTGAACCTGCCGGCCAGTTCCAGGGCAACCTGCCCGTTGCCTGTCCCGCAATCCCAGGCGCGCTGAAAGCGGGGGACAAGCGGGAAGATGGCTTCGTAGAGCGCCCGGGGATAATGTGGTCGAAACCGGGCGTAACCGGCAGCCTGCTCGGAGAAGTTATCTTTCATCTGTTACTGGTTTGTCAACGTATGAATACTTGACAAACCACTAACCTAGTTTCGACAGGTCGGTTGGAAAGGAACTGATCCCTGCGGCTTTAACCTTTTCGTGTAGTTGTTTGGCCTCGGCCAGGGTATCAAAGGCCCCGATGATGACTTTATAGACCGTTTCTCCTCCCAGTTCATTGATGTTGACAATGATCGGTTGATTGAACTGGCTTTGAAACTTTTCTACCTGGATCAGTACATTGCCGTATTCTTTGTAAACGCCGGCCTGTACTCCCCACCCCGTCGAAGGCTGCCGTTGAACGCTGAAACGGAACAGGCCCTGCCCGGCCGTGATCGTTTCTTCCACTTCGGCCGGTTCCGGTTGTTTTTCCCGGCGGCGCAGGGCTTCGGCTACCGCCCGGTCGGCATTGATGCGGCCGTATCCGTATTTAGGCGAATGGCCTCCAACGTACTCAGAAGGAGTGCCGATCTTATCAGCAGTAGATTGCAGGATCTCTTTTACTTCGCGGGCAGTGAGGTCGGGGTTGGCAGACAATATGAGTGCGCAAACGCCGGCGGCCAGTGGCGTCGAGCTCGAAGTGCCGCCAAAGTGCTTATACTGTGAGCCCCGGTCCCGGCCATCGCGGTAAAACTTATAGACTCCGCTTTCCCAGGAGATGCCTTCATCCCAGGAGGCGCGGGCGGCCAGGATAGGCCAGTCGCCATTGGAAGGGGCAACTACGGAGACTTCCCGCCCCCGGTTGGAATAGCTGGCATAAGTATCCTGGCTGGTGGAGGCCCCTACGGCGATCACATCGGGGTGAGCGGCGTAGAAGTTGACGAAGTCGTAGTCATCGTTGCCCGTAGCGAAAAGGATGACGCAACCCTTGCCGTTGCGCCCTTTGGTTGCCGCCCGGGTAATGGCTTCCATTTTGACGGAGCCTAGGTTGAAATTGGGGTCGGTCGTCCCCCAACTGCAGCTGATGATGTCAGCTCCATTATCGATGCAATAGTCGAACATTTGTTCGGTGGCCCGGTTGCTGAAAGAAGTGCCGCTGATGGGCATGAACATAGCGTTGGGCGCTGCCCCTACGATTCCCCGTCCGTTGGAAACGGCCAGAGCTACGCTTGCGCAGGGAGTTCCGTGAGTGAAGCGAGGGTCGCCCATGGAGAGGGTAGGCGACTGGTTCCAGAGGTCGTAAGGACGGAAGACTTTAGTTCTCAGGTCGGGATGGTTGATGTCAAAACCATTGTCGATCACCGCGATAACGATGCGCTCTGAGCCCAGCGTTTCCAGCCGGCTCCAGGCATCCGCTACTTTTGCGTCGGCGCCTTGCCGGATGCGGTAACTGGTTCCGGGAATGCTACCCGTATTGCGCAGGTGCCATTGCTGGCCGATCAGGTCGTCGGTCGGCTCCCTGAACTCGTACTCGTCAAGGATGGTGTCCAGGTCGGGTTCGGCAACCTTTACCAGGGAGACCTGCTGCAGCATGTAGGCCACCTTGACGGGGTTGGGAGACTGGGGCGTTACTCTGGCAATGATTCTTTCTTCACTGCGGCGTTCGACAATTTCCAGCTTGTATTCTTCCAGAACGATTCTCTGTTCTCCTTCGCTGACTCCTTCCTGGAAGGTGATGTAGATGTCTCCGGTGGCAACCAGCGGTTTATTGCTGCCCTCGGCATAGTAAACGTGCGTGCCGACTTCAACTTCATCCCGCTGCCGGACTTCGTCAAGCCTGGTGTCAATGTCTTCCCCATCCTTTTTGAGGCTGACCACCTGAAACCCGCCCAGGTTGGTGTGTACTTCCGCTTCGACGTAATCATCTTTTTCCGCCGGTTTGTCAGGAGTGGTTTTTAAACCTACCAGAGACTTGCTTTTTTTCAGGTTCAGCTCGCCTTTACCGCTTTTGATGGTCAATTTACTCATGTGGTTGGTTTAGGTGGATGGTAAATGGTGCAACAGGCATAAATATACAAAAAGCCATATCGCAATAAAACGAAAAAGGCTGGACGGGCGTATGCCGTCCAGCCTTTTTCACTGAAAAATTTAGGCGAAGCACTATGGGGTTAAGCTCTTCGCTCTTTCTGGGCATCCTTATACATCTTCTGCAACTTTTTACGGGCGAAGAAGATGCGGCTTTTAATGGTTCCCAGAGGAGACCCCAACTGCTCGGCGATCTCGTCGTACTTGAATCCCTGATAGGCCATCAGGAAGGGGCGGCGGAAATCTTCAGGCAGTGTATTGACCATTTTCATCAGCTCGTTGTAAGCTACATTTGTCTCACCATCATTTTCGACGAGTTTGTCGCCGGAGTTGATGTAGTAGTTGTTCGGAGTCTGGTCGATGATCATGTTCCGGCGCACCTTCTTGCGATAGTTGTTGATGAAGATATTACGCATGATAGTAACCGCCCAGGCTTTGAAATTGGTGCCCTGCTTGTATTTATCAGCGTTGGTAATGATCCTCAGCGCAGTATCCTGGTAAAGATCCTCTGCATCGACGGTATTGCCGGTGAGCTTGAGGGAAAAAGCTCTCAGTGAACTACTTATATTATCAAGTTGTTCCTGAATTTGATTCTGAATTGCATATATCATATTAGCCGGTGATTTAGAGTTTGTCTGTTTTTGTAATTATTATTTACAAATCTACAGTTTGAACATCATTTTTGCAAAAAAAATTTCCTATTTAGACTCTTTATTGTCGCAGCTGTAACCTTTTTGACACTTGGATGGCATTTTGGCCACTATAAACGTTAAAAAAATTAACATACTTAAACTAAGTCTGTGTTCATTTGTAGTTATTGTAAGCCGTTTTATAGAGTTTTTGTCCAATTTCATCGATCTTTTTATTCTTTTTTCAAGCTGAGTGGCCTGGTTCCACTCAGGTTGGCCTGGATCACTTAATTTTTTTGCAAGGAAAAGCAGGATTGTACATGGATGTTGTAAAACAGGACACCTCAAAAATATTTTTGCAGCAGAATATCCGCCTTTTGCGGAAAAACCTAAAACTTAGCCAGGAAGAACTGGCGAGCCGCGTTGGGCTCAACCGGGGCAATATTGCTTCTTATGAAAACGGAAGTGCAGAACCCAAGATCTGCAACCTGCTGAAAATTGCCAACCTCTTTGGTATTTCCATCATAGACATTACCCAGAAGGACCTTTCCAATAAGGATACCCTGGATGAAGCGAGCAGCAGCTACCAGAACCTTTCCTCAAACGAACTTGAACTGATCGAACAGTTCCTGCGCAGGGCAGAGGAACTGGAAAAGGTATTCCAGAGCATCCACACCTGTTTTTTGTTCAAAGCCAAATCAATGGAAGAGGAATTGAGAAATTCCAAGGAAATGCAGATGGTTGCTATGAAATTCGAAGAACTTTTTGATACCTGCCAGGACCTGATGCACAACCACCGGGCTCTCATCGACTTCGTCAAATGCCGTTTCGGGCAGTAGCTTCCGGCCGGTTGGTTGTAGTTTATTTCTATATGACTTATTCAGTTATTTATCGTATATTGGGGTCAGAACATGTAAATGCCTTTTAAAGGCCCTAAAAAATGATCCCATGAAAAATTTACCCCCCCTGGTGGTAGCATTAATGCTATTGCCCTTCACCGCTGTAGGAAATTCCCTCCCCCCCGTTCAATTCCTGGATAATGACTTGCCTGAAGTGCGGCAGATGGCTGCCCGGGAAGGGAAGCTTTATCTCATTCATTTTACTGCTGACTGGGTGATGCCCTGCCAGTGGATGGAAAGCCATACCTTCAATGATGGCCCCCTTTCTGATTATCTGAATGAAAACTACCTTGCTCTTCGTGCAGATATTGACAACCCAAAAGGCCAGGCACTCAAGAAGCAATTTGAAGTAAACATTCTCCCTTCCATTCTCGTGTTCAGTTCTCAGGGGCAGCTGCTGGGGCGCCATGAAGGCGCCATGGAGCCGGAAGTGCTCCTGGAAGAACTGAAGGCCTACGACCGCCCTGCAAACCGTATCCGGGCTGCTTTGGTGGCACTGGATGAAAATATACTGGCCAGCCCCCAGCCTATTCTCAGGATCTCGCGCCCTGCATTGATACCGGATGAAGTGGCCCAGCCTGCCGTTTCGGCAGTGGAGCGGCCCGTTCTGCCTGCTAACCCCACCCGGGCGGAGGCTACCCCTGTGCCAGAGCAGTCTCCTTCTGCAGCCCAGCGTTCCTTTTTTACCATTCAGGTAGGCGTTTTTTCTTCTTATGACAATGCCATCCGGCAGTGTTCGACGATGGAAAGCCAATTGGGCGAAAAAACGGAAATTGCGCCGTTCCAGCTCAATGGGCAGGGCCTCTACAAAGTCTTTCTCGGCCGTTTCAACAGCCAGGAAAAAGCAGCTGCTTTTCTGAATGGCCTGCGTGAAAAGAACATCGATGGGTTTGTGAAAATCGTTGATAATCAAGGGTAATCGGAAATGAGCACTATTGTTATCTTTGTCGGTATTGGAAAAACTGATGACCGCTCATGCCCAGCTTACTCCTTCTGAATATTGGAACCCTGGTTCTGGCTGAAACTCACCCTTGCTCCTTTGCTGCGGGCAAAGAGATGTGCCACCTCCCGGCCGTCCAGAATGCTTACCTCCTTGTTGAAAATGGGCGATTCAGCGCTTTCGGGCCCATGGAAGAGTGCCCTGAGCGGGCTGATGAAACGATTGACGCCGGTGGCGGTTTCGTCTTTCCGAGTTGGTGCGATTCTCATACCCACATCGTCTTTGCCGCCAGCCGCGAGCAGGAGTTTGTCGGCCGCATCAGAGGCCTGAGCTATGAAGAGATCGCGCAGCAAGGGGGCGGCATTCTCAACTCGGCCCGCCGGCTGAGGGAAACTCCCGAGGACGAATTGCTGGAATCCGCCCTCGGGCGTATCCGTGAGATCCAGTTGCTGGGCACCGGAGCGGTGGAGGTGAAAAGCGGCTACGGGCTTACTGTGGAGAGCGAACTCAAAATGCTGAGGGTGATACGCCGCCTGAAGGAGAAAACGGCCATGCCTGTAAAAGCTACCTTCCTGGGGGCTCACGCGCTCCCGCCGGAGTATCGCGAAAACCGGGGAGGGTACATTCGCCTGATCATAGAGGAAATGCTGCCCCAAATCGCGGACGAAGGCCTGGCCGATTATATCGATGCCTTCTGCGAAAAAGGTTTTTTTACTGTTGCCGAGACGGAACAACTGATGGAAGCCGGAGCCCGCTATGGTTTGAAGGCCAAAGTTCATGTCAATCAGTTCAACAGCCTGGGCGCAATCCCGGCCTGCGTGCAGAAGGGCGCCCTTTCGGTTGACCACCTGGAAGTGGTGAGCGATGAAGATATTCAAAGCCTGATCGGCAGCAACACTATGCCTACTCTATTGCCATCCGCTCCTTTCTTTTTGAACGACCCATACCAGCCCGCCCGCCGGCTCATCGATGCCGGCCTGCCCGTCGCACTGGCGACGGATTACAACCCGGGCTCCACACCGTCCGGGAAGATGCAGTTTGTCATTTCTCTGGCCTGTATTAAATGTGGAATGCTTCCGGAAGAGGCAATCTGGGCTGCAACACTCAACGGCGCCCGCGCTATGGAGCTGGAGCAGGATTACGGAAGCATTGCAGTGGGTAAGGTGGCCAATTTCTTTATCACTCCGCCTCTGCCTTCCATAGCCTACCTGCCCTATGCTTTTGGAAGCGACCTGGTGGAACGCGCCTTTCTGAAAGGGAAAATGGTGATGGATAAGCGGATAAATGGTTGATAGGGTTTAATAAGTTGATTGGTTGCGGGCCCCTGCCGGCCAGGTGAAATTGATAGAGGGAAAGCGTGGTTGGGCTCTTCGGCGCAGGATTAGGGAAAAAGAGGCTCTTCCTGCCAACTAAACGGTGGGTTTTGTCCGTCCTTAACAAAATAAACACCTTAAAATGCATGGACTACGATTGCACGCGCTCTGGCTCTTTCTGGCCATTTCACTCACCATCAGTGCACAGGATACTCAAACCAGGGTGGCGACTGTAACGCTTAAGGACGGTAGCGAACTGGTGGGAGAGGTGCTCCTTGAAAACGAGGAACAGATCGTTCTTGAAACGGAAAGCCTGGGTAAAGTCAATATCCTTCGGAAGGAGATCGGCCTCATCGGATACGGGAATGCCTTTCAGGGGCGGGTATGGAGAGAAACCCTCGACGATATGCGGAACATTGTCGGGCCGGCTACGGGATACAATCTTCCCAGAGGGAGGGCTTATATTCAAAACCACATGCTGCTAATCAATCAGTTTTATGTTGGTGTTACCGATAACTTTTCACTCGGGGGGGGGCTTGAATTGCTTTCCGCCTTTGGCGACCCCACCATTTTTCCCACTGTGGGTATTTTCCCCAAATACACCTTCCCGATTGTAGAGGGTAAGGCCAACGCTGCCCTGGGAGCCCTGCTGCTCAGCACACCGGATACCCGTTCTGCATTTGACCTCAACGTTTTCTATGGTGCGTTCACCTATGGCCCCAGAGGGCGGAATGTGTCTTTCGGCCTGGGCTACGTGATGAACGAAGGAGAGTTCAATTCTTCTCCCGTATTTTCCCTCGGAGGCCAGTATCGGTTATCTCCGGGGCTGAGCCTGGCAGCCGAGAGCTGGTTCGGAGAACCAATGGAAGGAAGTTTCTTTTCCTTTGGCGTCCGCCTGTTTGGCAAACGGCGCAGCACCTGGGATATTATGTTTATCGGTGGTGCCGTCTCAGGGGAGGTGGCCGTCAGTCCCGTACCTCTGGTTGGTTGGACGATACCATTCTGAACAGTAAAAAGCTTCCCTGGAGGAAAGTGGGCCGGAAATGGGCGTTTTTTTGAGAAGGAACCGTATTTTCCGGCTGTTTGAAAAAAAATACAAACTAAGATGATGATCCGCCTGCTTATCGTTCTGCTTTTATTACCCCTGCTGGCCCTGGCTCAGGGGCGCCGGGAAGTCGATACCTCTCTTCACATGGATTTTGAGCTGTACGACCCACCTTCTACTCTGGTGGTGCCGGAGCATCCGGTAGAAAGCGCTAAATTTCCCTTTATCGATGTGCACAGCCATCACTGGAGGCTGGCAGAGCAGGACCTCGATAAGCTCATCCGGGAGATGGATTCTCTGAACATGGGCATAATTGTCAATCTCAGCGGCAGGGGCGGCCCGGCCTTGAAGGGCATGGTGGATAACATCAAAAAGTACGGCTATGAAAACCGCATCGTCAATTTCACCAATATCAATATCCGGAGCATCGACGACCCGGACTGGGAAGTGAGTACCCTGCAACAGTTGGAATACGACGTAAGCATTGGCGCCCGGGGCCTGAAAATATACAAGAGCCAGGGCATGCGGGACACCGATAATGCCGGCAACCGCATTGCCATCAATGACCCCAGGCTTGATCCCGTCTGGGAAAAGTGCGGAGAGTTGGGCATCCCCGTCCTCATCCACTCCGCCGACCCCAAATCTTTCTGGGACCCCCACGACGAGAACAACGAGCGCTGGCTGGAACTCAAGCTGCGCCCTGGCCGAAAGCGCGGGCCTGATGACCCGGCGCCCTGGGAAACCATCATCGGTGAGCAGCACGATATATTCCGCAAACATCCGAACACCACTTTTATCAATGCCCACTTCGGCTGGTTCGCCAATAACCTGGATACCCTGGGCCAATTGCTGGATCAGATGCCCAATATGTATGTAGAATGCGGGGCCATTATCGCCGAGCTGGGCCGCCAGCCCCGCCAGGCCCTGAAATTCTTTAAAAAATATCAGGACCGTATCCTCTTTGGGAAAGACTATTACAACCCGCCGGAGTATGCTACCTATTTCCGGGTGCTGGAAACGGAAGATGAGTACTTTCCCTATTACAAGCGCTATCACGCTTTCTGGAGGATGTACGGCATCGGCCTTCCGGATGAGATCCTGAAGAAAATGTATTACAAAAATGCGCTGAAGGTGATTCCGGGGCTGGATGCTTCACTGTTTTCAGAGTAAAACCTTTGAGGTTTCCAAAACCTCAAAGGTTTCCGGTTCAGAAAATTATGGCTTTAGCGCGAATGCCACATAAGCATCCCCTGACTTTAAGCCCAGCTTACCGCCTCCGGCAGCAACGACAATATACTGCCTGCCATCGACGGAATAAGTGGCTGGCGTTGCAAAGCCAGCGGCGGGTAAAGGCGCTTCCCACAACTGCCTGCCTGTTCGTTTGTCAAACGCCCGTATTTTTTCATCCATGGTTGCGGCGATAAAGATCAGGCCGCCTTCCGTTACCAGTGGCCCGCCGTAATTTTCGGTGCCGGTGGCCGAAAGGCCTTTTTTCGCCAGTTCGGGGTGTTCCCCCAGCGGGATCTGCCATTTGATGGTTCCTTTGTTGAGGTCAACGGCCGTCAGTTGCCCCCAGGGCGGGCGAATGGCCGGGTAGCCGTCCGGCGCCTTGAAGCGGTTGTATCCCTTGAAAGTGTAGGGATAGGGCCAGGAATTTTCTTCGGGTGCTTCCGTTGAAGTCTCCGTGGTCTTCAGAAGAAAAGCGGATAAGGCGTTGACTTCACTTTCGGAGAGGACGGAAAAAGAAGGCATGAGCCCTTTACCCTTCCTGAGCAGCTCGGTGAACTGGGGCTTTTGCATCCGTTCATTGAGGCCCAGGAGGGAGGGGATGTTGCCGTACAGTTCATTACCTTTTAGATCCTCCCCGTGGCAGGCAATGCAGGTGCTCTGGAAGATCTGCTGGCCCCGCTCCGCCATCGAATGGCCGGCCAGGCCCTGCTGCTTTTCCATTTGTACCAGCCAGGGCATTTCGCTGGAATTAACATAAAGGATGCCTTCTTTATCTACAGCCGCGCCTCCCCATTCCCCTCCGCCGTCGAATCCGGGGAATAAGAAAGAAACCTGTTCTGCAGGAGGGCTAAAAGCCTCTCCTTTCAGCGCATTTGACCAGATCAGGTGAGCATAGTCACGGGCTTCCCGGCTCCTTTGCGGAAGATCGGCCTCGGTGATGGACTGACGGGAAAATGGAGGCGGCTTTACCGGGAAAGGCTGCGTCGGCCAGGCTTGTTCTCCTTCCAGCATAGAAGGTGGAACGGGGCGTTCTTCCACTTCAAACACGGGGTTGCCCGTTTCCCGGTTCAGCAAAAAGACGTGGCCGGATTTGGTGATCTGGGCTACGGCTTCCAGTTCTTTTCCATTTTGGTTGACGGTCACCAGGTTGGGAGGAGCCGGCAGGTCCCGGTCCCAAAGGTCGTGATGGACCGTTTGGAAATGCCAGAGCCTTTGTCCGGTAGAAGCATCGAGGGCCAGGATGCAATTGGCAAAGAGGTTCTGTCCGTGGCGGTCGCCTCCGTAAAAAT
Source organism: Lewinellaceae bacterium (assembly GCA_020636315.1). Classification (GTDB taxonomy): domain Bacteria; phylum Bacteroidota; class Bacteroidia; order Chitinophagales; family Saprospiraceae; genus JACJXW01. The sequence goes on along the minus strand of JACJYA010000014.1, from coordinate 139,209 downwards.
CAAAAGAAGCAGAGCCGGTGGGAATGTAAACCATCCCTCTCTTTTCATCGAGGCTCATTCCACTCCAGGCATTGGCTCCTCCGCTGTGTTTCCAGGCGTCCGGCGGCCAGGTTTCGTATCCGTACTCTCCCGGATGAGGAATGGTGTGGAAGATCCAGGCAACCTCCCCGGTCCGGATATTGTAAGCCCGGATATGCCCCGGCACGGGCCCGACAGATTCTGATACCCGCGATCCGAGTATCAGCAAATCGCGGTAAACAATACCGGGAGTGTTGCTGACGATGAACAAATCATCCACCGGCCTGTCCAGCCCTTTGTGCAGATCAACTTTTCCGTCGGTTCCAAATGATGGTACCGGCTTTCCGGTAAGGGCATCGATGGCGTATAAGAAGGAGCTTGCCGTAAAAAGGATTCGTTTGTCATCTCCGTCTTCCCAGTAAGCAACTCCCCGGTTGACTCCCATCCCGAACTCATCGTACTGCCCGCCGTAGGGGTCAAACCGCCAGAGCTCCTTTCCTGTGGCGGCGTTGAGGGCCAGCAATTTGAGCTTTGGTGAGGTCCCGTAAAGAATGCCATCAATGACCAATGGGTTGCACTGTATCTGGGAGTGGCCTTTTGCATCTGCATCCCCGCTGTGATATTCCCAAACTTGTTCCAATTCATGAATATTACGGCTGTTGACCTGGTTTAGAGGGCTGTAGTGATTGGCATCTTTCCCGCCGAGATAAGCGGGCCAGTCAGAAACATCAGGCTTCGGCGCATCTGGCCGGCAACTGCAAAGAAGCAGCAGCAGAAGGTAGGTAATTTGTTTGTGGAGCATTATTTTCGTTATGATCAAAAATCAGGTAATGACAACTTCAAAAAAAAGGAAAATGCCGCCCCCGGGGAAATTTAAAGTAAAGCAATTTCCCAAAAGCCGGATCGGCACTTTGGATGTTTTTGCCATTGGATTGAAAAAGCACCATGTCAAAGCGCTGATAGAGCTGGATGTTACGTTGGCGAGGGAGCTGATCCGGCGGCAGAAAAAAGCAGGGAGGGAGATTTCATTTACCGCCTGGATGGTTAAAACGATAAGCCGGACGGTAGAGTCCTTTGAAAATGTACATGCTTATCTGAAAAATAAGCGTACCCGGCTGGTGTTTGAAGACATCGACATTACGATCATGGTGGAGCGGGATCACGGTGGAGAAAAGGTGCCTCTGCCTTATGTCATCCGCCAAACCCAGTTGAAAAGTGCGGAACAGATCACGGCGGAGGTGGAAAATGCCAAAACCCGGCCGTTGAAGGGAGAGGAAGTGGCGATGAACAGCGGCAGGCAGTCGGTATGGGCCAATTTGTATTTCAGCCTGCCCGGCTGGCTCCGGCTGCTGGTATGGAAATATTTCGCCATTGCTCCCCGGCAGGCGCAGCAGATGATGGGCAGCATTATTTTCACTTCTATAGGTATGTTTGGAGAAGTCAGGGGATGGTTTATCCACACCAGCGTCCATCCGCTGGGTTTTGGCGCCGGTTCCATCGTGAAAAAGCCGTCCGTAATAGAGGATAAGATCGAGATCCGGGAATTTCTGTACCTGACAGTGCTGCTCGACCACGATGTGGTGGATGGAGTGGAGATGGCAAAATTCATTGCGACTTTATCTGAGAACATCGAATCGGGTGCAGGGCTAGGCCATCATTGATATCACTTTTCGGCATTCAGGTGCTTTGTGGTTCCCGGATGGCCTGACAGAACATAATAAACGGGAATGCCCGCTGTTATTCAGTATCGGATTTTTCAAGGATATTCTTAAACCGCGTCTTACTGATATAATGGTATTCCAGCAATTCACCATCTTTGGCCAGAGCGAAAGTGCCAAAGGCGGAAGGCCCTGTGCGGGCGGCTGCCGAAGTTCTTATCTCTTTGACTTTCAACGGTACGCCTCTCTCAATTGCCAGGCCGAGCAGTTCCTCGGCGCATTTCTGGTGCCAGGGGCATTGGCTGGCGAACAGGAGTTGCCAGCCGTCGTATTGTTCCTGTTTGGCTTCCCAATCCGGCAACCTGGGCGCCGGCCCTTTGGCCAGCGGATAGCAGAGCAGCTCAAAGCCTCCGCGCTGATCCACCTGCTCAAAGCCGTTTTTCAGGAAAACCTCCTTGGAAGCAATCCAGGGGCCATCACTGGTGGTTACGGCCACGCCTGCTTTTCCCTGCTTCCTTGCATCTTCAATACAATTTTCGATGAGAAAAGAAGCATAGCCTTTGCCTTTGTCGTCCTTCTTATAAATGTACATGCAATGGATAAACAGATAGCCCGGGGCTTCTACCGGCCGCCAGGCTTCTTCCGCCGGCGTGTATTCGATGAAGCCCATCTGCCGGCCATTTTGATCCCGGAGGATCTTCAGGCGCAGCCCCTTGGAATATTCCCGGAGGAACCAGGCCAGTTTGCTCGTGTAACCGGGGTTCTTCCTGCTCCTGACGCAGAACAGGCCATGAGTATCGACATTTTCGGGAGTGACGGATATGGCTTCAATAGTGGAATTCATGTGCTGGCCTTTGAACGAATTTGTTAATGGATGGCCTCTTCTCTGGAGGCCAGTTTTTCCGCCTGGTTCTTCAGAAGGAACTTAACCATTTCCTCATTCACGATCGCGGGCATTTCATAATTGATCAGGTGGGCTGTATCCAGCAGGATCACCCTTTCCAGCCCGGGCATTCGCCTGGCCCGGTTTTCGGACAGGTGTGGCGGGCCGATCACTTCGTCTTTCTGCCCGAGAAAGAGTAGGGTAGGGCATTCCACCCTGGCCAGGCGGCGGTTAGAGATCTTTGCCGGCCGGGTAGTGTAGCTGCTGTCTATACCCTGGAAAAAACCTTCAAACCAGGGTTGGTAAGTTTCCAGGACGGCCGGGTTGTAGCCTACCGACCAGTGGATCAGTTTCTGAATGTTTTTTTCCGTCGGAAACAGCACGAAATAGAGGATCTTCAGAATGGTCAGCAGGTTGGTGGGAGGCAGGCCCATAGGGCCCAGCAGCACGAGGCGTTTTACCCGCTCCGGATGGTCAATGGCGAAGTTTAATGCCAGGCATCCGCCGGCCGAGCCTCCGGCAAAGAAGGCGTCACCTACTCCCAACTCATCCAGTACGGCCGCCAGCCATTCTTCCTGCTCGCCGGCATTCTTATTCTTGCGGTAGGGTAAACTCAACCCTACTTCCCCCAGGATGTCGATGGCGTAAACTCTGAAATGAGCTGCTAACGGCTCGATATTGGGTTTCCATACAATATTGGCTGTGCTGGCAGCATGCAGCAGGACAAGTGGAGGAGCGGTTTCTTCCCCACAGGTGAGCACGTGGGTGATGCCGTGTTCCGTCCTGACAAAGTGCTGTTCGAAGGGCACCGGCCATTGGTCGAGTTGTTCCTGGTAAAGGCGCAGGAACATCGATTCGGCCTCCGCAGTGCGATAAACGGGGTTTTGCATGTCCGATGATTTTTGGCCTGTGGGAAAAGCTACTTCAATCCATTGCCAAAGGAAATGACTACCGGCAGGGAAAAGGGTGATTTTTGTCAGGGCCTCGTTTTTGGCCATCCTGGCCGCAGCAAGAACAAAAAGGCGCCTTTTGATGTTTAAGTTTCAATGATTATTGAAAAAATTGAATGCTATGAAAAGCGTTATCACTTGTGATATGGAAGGCCGCATCGAGACCTTCAGCAAGGGAGCTGAAGAGCTCTTCGGATACCGGGCGGATGAGGTCATTGGCAAAGAGCGGGTCTCCGTTTTTTCACCGGGAGAGATCGTTCTGCAAAATGTTCCGTTGTGGCTGGAGGAGGCCAGCCGGGAGGGGGAGCATGTGACAAAGACCAAATTCGTTCGCAGGGATGGCTCCACTTTCAATGCCCGCATTCGCATTACCCCGACCTTTGCCAATGGGAAAAGCAATGGGCAGACTGGCTATTGCGGGGTTACGGAGGCCATAGGCGAGGAGGTGGAAGTGCCGATCCGGTGGAGTACGAAGCTGATCCGCATTCTGGCCATCACGCGCCTGCCCTTTATCTCGGCAGTGGCCATGCCGGCATTTATCGGAGGCGCCTATGTGTATCATTATCTGTTGAACCGCCCGGAGGCTTTCAACTGGTTTCATTTCACCCTGGCTGTGTTTGGCGTCATTCTGTTGCACCTGGGCAGCAACGTGATTAATGATTATTTCGATGTAAAGGACGGCACCGACAGCGCCAACAATGATTATTTTCTTCAGTATTCCGGAGGCAGCCGGGCCGTTGAGCTGGGATTGATCACTCTGGAGGGAACCCGGCGCCTGGGGTTGTCCCTGATCGCAGGAGCCACCCTGATAGGCCTGTACCTCACTGTAGAAACAGGGTTTATCACCCTGCTGATCGGGCTGGCCGGCCTGGCGCTCGGATACCTCTATACGGCACCTCCCGTGCGCCTGGTGGCGCGGAAGGGGCTGGGGGAGCTGGGCATTGCCCTGGCATTCGGGCCACTGGTTACCGCCGGGGTCGTTTACGTCCTGATTCAGCAACTCACTCCTATGGCCTTTCTCATCGGCCTGCCGGTGGGCCTGCTGACCGCCAATATCCTACTCATCAATGAGTTTCCGGATGCCGCTTCCGATGCCACAACCGGAAAGAACCACCTGGTGGTTACTTTCGGGAAGGAAAAGAGCACTTTCATTTACCTCGGAATTTTACTGGCTTCATTCATCGCGAACCTGGCTATTGTTTGGCTGTTGCCAGGGCTAAATGTATGGCTTGCCGTTGTGAGTTTCCTGTCGGTATCTGCCGGGTTGTCAATCTTCCGGCACATTCGCAGGCATTATGACAGCCGCGAACTGGTGCAGTCCAATAAGAATACCATCGCCCTCAGCGCGCTGACGGGGTTGCTGACGGTGGTGGCGCTGATCCTTTCCTGACGGCATAGTTGCTCTTGAAATTGTTGATCCAGGTTTCATCTGTGCACATTAAGCGGCAATTTTCTATTGCCGCTTAATTTATATGAGGCTACCCAATAAAACTTGGGCGCTGGTGGAAAATTAGCGCCTAAGGCGGCGATATACCCCTTTTTTATTGAATTTAGCGAATTTTCGCAAAAACTCCTGGCTTAAACTTTACATTAAGGTAAAAACGTTATAATTTAGTAGCGAATTTTCGCTAATTGATGAATTAATACCATAAAACAGCCCGGAAAATGCAAGATACACTCGTCAAACCGTCCGTATTAAAAGGAGGTGAATTCCTGATCAAAGATGCTACTCCCGAAGAGACTTTTATTCCTGAAGAGATCGATGAAGAACAGAAGATGATCGCAGATATGGTGCGGGACTTTCTAAAAACGGAGATCCTGCCCAATGTTGTGCGCATAGATAAGCAGGAGGAAGGGCTGGTGCCCGGCCTGCTGGAGAAAATGGCCGAACTCGGCCTGCTGGGCCCCCACATGCCGGAGGCCTACGGAGGGATGGAGCTGGATACCAACACCAATACGCTGATCCTGGATGTACTCGGCCCTGCCGGCGCCTTTACCGTTCCTTATGCTGTTCAGACCGGCATCGGCATGCTGCCTTTGTTGTATTATGGAAACGAGGAGCAAAAGCAAAAGTACCTGACGCGCCTGATCAGCGGTGAGCTCAAGGCGGCCTATTGCCTTACCGAACCCGGCTCTGGTTCCGATGCGCTGGCGGCCAAAACGCGGGCGGACCTCTCTAAGGATGGGTCGCACTACCTCATCAACGGCCAGAAAATGTGGATCTCCAACGCAGGGTTTGCCGATATCTATATCGTATTCGCCCAGGTTGACGGCGACAAATTCACCGGCTTCATCGTGGAGCGGGACAGCGAGGGCCTGACGCTGGGCGCCGAAGAGGACAAAATGGGGATCAAGGGGTCTTCTACCCGGCAGGTATTTTTCGAAAATGTGAAGGTGCCGAAAGAAAATGTGCTGGGCGAGGTGGGTAAGGGCCATCTTATTGCCTTTAATGTTCTTAATGTAGGCCGATTCAAGCTTTGCGTCCTTTGTATCGGTGGCGCCAAACAAAGCATCACCACGGCCGTACAATACGCCAACGAGCGCCGGCAGTTCAAGCAGCCCATCGCAAATTTCGGCGCCATTCAGCACAAGCTGGCCGAACAGGCTATCCGCACCTTTGCTGTGGAAAGCGCCATGTACCGGGTTTCTCACCTGATGCAGATGAAAAATAAGGCGCTTATCGATCAGGGAGTGAGTTTTGCCGAAGCCAAGCTGCAGGCTGCGGAAGAATATGCCATTGAATGTGCCTTGCTCAAAGTCTCCGGTTCGGAAACGCTCGATTTCGTGGTCGATGAGACCGTCCAGGTCCACGGAGGTATGGGCTATTCCGAGGAAGGAACTGCCGCCCGGGCCTATCGTGATGCCCGGATCAACCGCATCTACGAAGGCACTAATGAGATCAACCGCCTGCTTTCTGTCGATATGTTGCTGCGCCGGGGTATGAAAGGTGCTCTCGACATTACCGGGCCGGCCTGGGAAGTGCAGAAGGAACTGGCATCGATGCCTGCATTCGAAACGCTGGAAGGGCCTTATGCTGAAGAGCACAAAGCTGTGAAAGATTTCAAAAAAGCAGTGCTCATGGTAGCCGGCGCTGCCGCCAAAATGCAGATGGACGGCAAGCTCAACCTCAAGGAAGAGCAGGAGGTCATTATGAATGTCTCCGATATGCTCAATGATGTACTTACTGCCGAATCGCTGTTACTGCGCGTGGAAAAACTGGCCGATGTCCAGAAAAATAAAGGCCAGGAGGTTTACGATGCCATGCTGAGGGTTTTCCTCTCGGATGCAACTTCCCGCATTCTCAAGAACGGTACTGACGCCCTGGCCTCCTTCGCTGAAGGTGACCTGCTTCGCATATTGCTCATGGGCCTGAAACGCTTCACCAAGTATCCTCCTGTAAATGTGAAGGCAGAACGCCGCAGGATCGCCCACAAACTGATCGAGGCGAATGAGTATTGTTTTTAAGTATGACTCATAAAGCTTAATGCGCCAGCACGTAGGTGGCAAAAAGGCTGTCGGAGTCGAAAAAAAGGGAAATCAGGATACAGATCAGGAACAGGAAAAGAGCGAAGATGACATCTGAAGATGTCTCTTTAATGGGAGTATGTTTGTTCATGGGGGATTATTCTTTGTTTAAAGGGATTATGATAATAACGCGGCACAATTTGCCATTATTTTAGTTAAAGTTCAACCCATAGGGCAAATATTTTGCTGGAGAGGGATAAAAAAACCGGTTGTGGAAGCCATCTATTTATCCAGCCAGCTCTTGAAATCGCCTACCCTATCCCTGCTGACGATCACCTCGAAAGAGGCTTGTGGACGAAGTTCCACGATGAGGCGGCTGTTGAAATAGGGAGACACTTTGTAGATGGAATTGATGTGGGCGATAGTTTTGCGGTTTAGCCGGAAAAAGGCGCCGGGGTCCAGCAAACTCTCCAGTTGGTCGAGGGTATAATCAATGGCATGGCGTTTTTTATCTCTCATCTGTGCGAACAACAGGCCGTCTTCAGAGTAAAAATACTGGATGTCATCGGCCAGAATATAAGTGAGTTGCTGGCCGGCTTTTACGATGAACCGCTTTTTAAATTCGGGGGCCTGGAAGGATTGGATGAGGTTTTCGATTGCCGTGGTATCCAGAGAGGGAGCTTTTCCAAAAAAACGTTCGAACTTCATCAGTGCCTGTTCCAGTTCTTCAGGGTCGATGGGTTTGAGCAGGTAATCAATGCTGTTGAGCTTAAAAGCTTTCAGCGTGTATTGATCGTAGGCAGTGGTAAAGACAACCGGAGCCTGCACTTCCACTTCCCGGAAGATGTCGAAACTAAGCCCATCAGCCAGTTGGATGTCCAGGAACATCAGGTCAGGCAAGGGATTTCCTCTCAGCCACTGCACCGCTTTCTCCACACTGCCGATGAGGGCCAGCACTTCAGTCTTCGGTCGTTGCTGCTCGAGCAATTGCTGAAGCCGCAGGGCTGCCGGCTTTTCGTCTTCAATGATAAGGGTTTTCATGAATGCAGGCTTTGCTTGCGGCAAAGGTAAAGCAGATTTTGCATACGGCCTTTATTCCTGAACCCTCAATCGTACCATTCCTTCAGGCTGATGCGCAGACGCTGGCTACCGGATCGAAACTGGAACGAGACTTCGGAAAAACTGGGGAGGCGCCATTTGGAACGGGGAGGCCGGGAGAAGGCAAACGGTTCGGTGGGAATGCCGAGAAAATTCCGATCCAGTTCCCCGTTGTCATTGACGTCGTGGAAAAGGGCTACGGCATAGGTGCCAAAGGGCAGGCCCGGTATGGAAAAGCGCGTTTCGCCTGTCTTTTCTACTTTGAAACCCTGGACAATGGCCTTTTCTTTGACCAGATAGTTCTCCTGGGAATCATAAATACCGACCCAGATCGTCCCCTTTGCTTCCTTGATATTGCCTACTTCAATGATCAACTGGCCGTCGCCGGGCCCGGCGACGGAGGGTGCCCCAGGCTGTATGGGCCCGGGCGCCATTAAAGCAGGCAGTACCATCAGGAATCGGAACAGAATGGAGATCATCTGAGATGTATTTTTTCTCTACTAAACCTGCCGGCCCGGCCTGGTGGTTGGCAAAGCCCGGCCGCCAATTAAAAAGCTCTATCTATTCAAGGACGAAAAACGAATGCAAAGGTTGCCGAAAATTGGGCCGAAAATTGCTGGTAATACATTTTTCCGTGTTAAAATTTTGCAAAAACGGCTATTCTGGCCCCAAAATGTTTTTTCTGATCCATTTTATGTCATCAACTTCCAAAAAAGAGGTTTAAAACTGGAAGAGATCCGAATTATTGCCTATTTTTGCAGAGCTGGTGTCAACCAGCCCCAAACAATTTTCACTATCAATAAGTACGGATAGCTGCCGGTATCCTGTCGGCAAAAAAATACGTTTCTTAGTTACCCTGCACAGGCGCCAACCCTTACAAACCCTTCAATTTACTCCACTTGTGCTATACACATTGGCTATTGAAATGTGAAAGAAGGCTCCCCCTTCCTGCAATTTTTTCAGCCGAAGTGTACTCAATGGAGTTTTTTTTCGTCAAACAGAGGACGGCGCCGTTTTTGCTATAACAAATCATACATAAGAATCCCATTTGCATTAAGCCTTCTCATGACTATGAGAGAGGGGGGGCTTTTGTTAAGCTAACAAATTTTAATTCGCATGAGAGGACGCTACACGGCATTCATTGAGAAAACAGTAGCAAAAATTTTCGCTCACCCAAGCCTTTTTCCTGGCTTTGTCAGCCTCATTTTTTGGATTGGAAATCCCTTCCTGGCCAATGCCCAATGCACCATCAGGATACAATCTGTAAATGTAGATTGCAGTTTCGACAATGGTAGTAATGTGTTTGCGGCGGAAGTGGCTGTGAGGTGGTCATCAGCACCAGGGAGTTCTATTCAGGTTAATGTCGGGGGGCAAAGCCAGTTGTTCACCCCTTCAGCGGCCAGTGGGGTGCATACCTTTTCCGGGTTTACCCTGCCCAGCCCGGGGTACGGTTATCCGGTAACCGCCCGTTTTACCGGCCCGGGCGCCTGCGAGGATTTCAGTACGGCCGATGCGGTCGCCTGTACCCCCCCATGCCTGGCCACGCCAACCACTATTGGAGGGATGGCCTGGAAAGAAAACGTTGCCGACGGCCTTTTCGACGGAGAACCCGGCCAACCTAACATTAAAATTGAGGTATATGATTGTGAGGAGCAATTGCGGGGGACTGCTTTCACCAATGCCGATGGCCAATGGAGCGTCACTGGCTTAAATGCGGGTGAAGAATACCGCGTGGAATTCTCCACCCAGCAGGTTCCGGGGATAAACCCTTCTCTCGCCGGGCCAGATAACGGGTCGCCGGTGCAATTTGTAATGGCAGGCGACTGCTCCGTAAATGCAGCCTTCATGGAACAATCGGCCCGGTATTGTTCCAACCCCGATAACCCAACTTCTCTGGATTGTTCCGGCGCGCCCAACGTGCTAGACTGGCGGGCCTTCACCAATGGAGCCAACCCTTTCCCCGCGCCTCCGTTTGTAGCCCAGGTGAACCAGGATGAGGTCTTCTGGGCCCGCACGTTGGATGGAGCAACTCCTTATGCTCATAGGGTGTACCATTCTTCTTACGGCGGAGCAGATGCTTATTACTTACTTGAGATGGACGCAGGCGTGCCGGCTGCTGCCGCTGGCGGTGGCATGGGTGTCGTCTTTGCTTTCAGCCGCCCGGTTGCAGAACTTTCCTTCAGCCTGCTCGATATTGATCTGGCCGGCAATGCCATAGACCGGGTAAGTGTTCAGGGCTATCTCGGCGGTGTTCCGGTAAGCCTGTCCCTGGCGGATATCGCGGCGGGTAGTGCGGTAAGTGTCCTGGAACCCTACCTCTTTGAGGGCACTTCCCCGGTTGATGATGCCTCCGATGCTGGTAATGTCACCATCCGTTTCGGACAACCGGTTGACCAGTTGGCCATAACGCTTTCTTCCGTATCTCCGGAAGATGGAGGTGGTGTCCAGGGTATTGGCATCGGGAATATCAGTTGGTGTGCAGAGCCTGCCTCTCTGGAACCGGAATGTGTAAGGATATTTGACTGGATGGCTTTCCCGGATAACAACGACCCTACGCCATATTCCATTGATGGGGTGGCGCTGGATGTTCAAAAAAATGACCCATTTGGCATAGCCTCCGGCTCGGCCTTCCTGTCCGATAATGATTTCTCGCCTCAGGGCGGCCAGCGGGGCTTCTGGGCTATCGGTATGGATGCCGCCGCTCAGGGCCAGTATGTAGAAAACATCATTACCTTCAGCCAGCCGGTCAGCCAGCTTGCTTTTTCCATTCTCGATATCGATGAGAGCGGCGGCCAGGGAGTGGCCAGCCTGTCTTATCAGGACAGGGTTACTGTTCACGGGTTTCTGGGCGGGGAAGAGATACCGGCCGGCCTTTCCGATATTACCGCCGGTTCCGGCGTGCTGGGCGGCAGCTTTGATATCGCCTCCCCTAACGAATATTCCGGCAACGGCCTTACCGCCAACGGCGCTTCAGCCGATGGTAATCTGGCTTTACAATTCCCCGGTGATGTGGATTCTGTGGTTATCCGGCTGTATGCCGGCCCCGACGGGCCCGCCAACCCCGGTGTTCAGCAAATAGGGCTCAGTGACCTCAACTTTTGTATATGCCGGCCCGCGCCGCTGCAGATCGGTGACTTCGTTTGGGAAGATGAAAATGGCAATGGTATTCAGGAGGCTTGCGAGCTGCCTTTGCCTAACCTGCCTGTAGCGCTTTACGATGAAGCGGGAACCTTGCTCGCCACTACTCAGTCGGACACGGCCGGCCGCTATCACTTCACCCGGCCGGATACCCCCGGCGAGGACTGGCTGGCCGGTGATGGCCTTCAACCGAACACGCCTTATTTCATTGTGTTCGGCAATGATGCCGCCAATCCGGATGACCGGTTCCTCCTGGTTAATGACATACTATACGTTCCTACCGGCAGGCATGCAGGCAATGGTGCGAACCCCTACATGAATGATTCTGATCCCGATCCCGATGCCCTCTCTGCCGGCATGCCCGGAGATATTCCGGACGGCCTGCCCTACGTCAGTTTCTCTACCGGTGATATCGGGCAGGGCAACCCCACCCTGGATGCGGGTTTTATTCCTGCCCGGTTTGACCTGGCTCTTCGAATGGTGCTCAACGAGGAGCTGACCCCGCCTCCTTTTTATCCCGGAGACATTGTCAATTATTCCATCACCGTTTTCAATCAGGGAATGGTGCCCACCAGCCTGCTAACCCTGGTGGATTACTATCCGGATGAGGCGATGGAACTGGTGGACGATGGTATCTGGTTTTACGAAAATGGCGTGACCTATACCCGCTGGCCCCTGCCGAATATCGGCCCGGGAGATTCCCTGTCTCTGAACATCTCGCTGCGCATCAAGGCTTCCAACCCCCTGGATACCATCATCAACCGCACCGAGGTCTATCACGGAGGCAACAGCTTTAACCTGCCGGATGTGGACTCTACTCCGGACGGGCAGCCTGACAATGATGCCGGTGGCGCTCCCGGTTCCGAAGCGGATAATGCCATCAATGGAGATGGCACAGGGCCCGTAAACGGCACCGAGGCCGCCACAGATGAAGACGACCACGATGTGGAACAGATCGCCGTACTGGGCATTACCCCCTTTGACCTCGCCCTCGACCTGTCACTCATTGGCGACGGCCCCTTTTACTCCGGCGATGATGTTACTTTTTCGATCGAAGTGGTCAATGAAGGCGCCCTGGAGGCCACCATGGTGCAGCTGAACAGTTATATCCCCAATGGCTTTACCCTCAATGACCCCGCATGGGTGGTTTCCGGTAGCGCAGCTCAGCTCAGCACGCCCATCGATGTCCTGCCCTCCGGTACTTCCGTTTTCCGTGAGGTTACCTTTCGAATAGATCAGAGTTTTGTCGGTGATACGATCACCCAAACGGTGGAGATTGCCGATGCAACCAATGCAATGGGAGAGAGTGACGCAGACTCCACTCCCAATAACCAGCAGCCTTCCGAGGATGACCAGGCATCGGCAAAAATCGGGGTCAACCCCGTTTTTGACCTGTCGCTTGAAAAAAGAGTAGTAAATCCCGGCCCGTACTATCCCGGTGACCAGGTTACCTTTACAATAAGGGTCACCAACGAGGGGAACGTTCCGGCACAGGACGTACAGATTATTGACTTCGTTCCTTACGGCCTTACGCTGAACCACAATAGCTGGTCTTATTCTACTAATAATATCGTCCGGATAAACAATGCGATCCCGAATATCGCTCCGGGTAATACCGTTACACGGCAGATCACTTTCACCATTGCAGACGACTTTCCCGGCACCAGCATAACCAATTATGCCGAGATCTTTTTTGCTACCAATCAACCGGGGCTGGCGGACCGGGATTCCAACCCAGGCAACTTCAGTGACCAGGAAGACGATGATGACACCGCGACCATCGGTATCTGGCAGCCGGGTACGGTGTTCGACCTTGCCCTCAAAAAGGAGATCAATTATCAGATGACGCCGGGGCCTTTTGAACCCGGGGACTATATCAGCTTCAACATCACGGTAACAAACGAAGGCAATATGGCGGCCAACGGAATTCAGGTTCTCGATCAATTGCCGGCCGGCACGACGCTGGAAGACAATGGCTGGAACCTTTCCGGTAGTATGGCGCTTAGCGGTTCGCCGATTTCCAACCTGTGGCCGGGAGAGTCGGCCACCTTGACAATAAGGCTCAGAATTAATGACGATTTTGACGGTGATGAACTCATCAACCGGGCGGAGGTTTTCTCAGCTTTCAACAGCCTGGGGGTGAACGATATAGATTCCACCCCCGGTAATGGTGTCGATGCGGGCGAAGATGACGAAGGCATTGCCGTAGTCCCGGTCGAACAACCTCTCCCCGCCTTTGACCTTTCCCTCGTCAAAAAAGTCAAAACATCCGAAACGCCCGGCCCTTTCTACCCGGGCAGTACGGTAACTTTTTCCATCCGGGTGAGCAATGAGGGCAATATCGATGCCGAATCGGTTTCTGTTATCGATTACATCCCTCCCGGGTTGATACTGGCTGACGACAACTGGTCGCAGGTTTTCGGTTCCGCCGTGCTCAGCGAACCGATCACGGGCCTGGCTGCCGGGGAATCAGCAACGGTGGATATCACCTTTACCATTAGTGATGATTTTACCGGCCAGCTCATCGCTAATGTTGCGGAGGTCAACAGCGCCACCAATAGCCTTTCCATGCCCGATGAAGACTCGACGCCGGCCAACGCCCAGGATACCGAAGACGATATTGGAAAGAGCAGGATTGTAGTGGTTCAAACCTATGACCTGGCCCTTTCCAAGACCCTTAACACGAGCCTTACTCCCGCCCCTTATCAGCCGGGAGGGCAGGTTGCTTTTAACCTGACGGTTTACAACCAGGGCAGCCTGGCTGCCAATAATATCACATTGTATGATTACTATCCTCCCGGCCTCCAACTCAATGACAGCAACTGGCAGGCCATACAGGGCAATATCCTTCGGTTAGCCAACCCTATTCCCGTCCTGGAACCCGGCCAGTCGGCAACAGTAACCATCCTGTTTGACATTACCAACGATGTAATGAATGGAGACAGCCTCGTCAACTGTGCAGAACTGGGCGCATCCACCAATATCAACGGCCTGCCGGATGCCGATTCTACACCGTCCAATGGCAGCCATGATGAGGACGATGATGATACGGAAACCATTCTCATTTCCATCCCCAAGCGTTTTGACCTCGCCCTTTCCAAGTCGGTGGATACCATCCTGACGCCAGGGCCGTATTACCCGGGCAGTACTGTTGCCTACAACATTACGGTGAAAAATGAGGGGGAAGAAGTGGCGCAGGGGATACAGGTTCAGGATTATATCCCTCAGGGGTTGATCCTGACCAGCCAGGACTGGTCTGCCCTGGGAAGTATCGCCACGCTGAACAGCCCGGTTACCAGCCTGCTGCCAGGGGACTCTACAACGCTGAACATCACCTTTACCATCAGCCCCGTTTTCCAGGGGGCGTCCCTGACGAATTATGCAGAGATTGCAGGCAGCAATGCGAATTCAAACCTGAGTGATGCGGATTCTACTCCCGGAAACGGCAGCGCCGGCGCCGGCGAAGATGATTACGACGGAGCAACCATTGCGGTTACCCGGCAGGATTTTGACCTGGCGCTGCGCAAACGGCTGAAATCCAGCGAGACCCCCGGGCCTTTCGTTCCGGGCAGCACCGTTACCTTCGAGATTGAGGTTTCCAACGAGGGAGACCTCACCGCTCAGAATATCCAGTTGCGCGAGTATTTCCCGTCCGGGCTGCTGCTAACCGACCCGGACTGGAACGCCGTAGGCAATGTGGCCGAACTGGCATTCCCCATCCCCAGCCTGGCGCCCGGCGCCATAACGGTGGTTGACGTATCCTTCACCGTTGCGCCCGGTTTCAGCGGCTCCAACCTCACCAACTTTGCAGAAGTGGGCAGCGCCTTCAACATCCTGGGATACGACGATATGGATTCGACTCCCGGAAACGGTAGCCTGGGGCCGAACGAAGACGACTACGATGACGCTTCCATCACGGTCATTCAGCAGGAGTTTGACCTGGCCCTGTCCAAAGAATTGAAAACAAGCGCCACTCCCGGGCCCTTCTTCCCCGGCAGCAATGTCACCTACAGCATCACCATTACCAACGAAGGTGACCTGGAAGCTCAGAACGTTCAGCTGAGGGACTACATTCCGCTCGGGCTGGTGCTTGCCGACAACAACTGGACGCTCAACGGCAGTATGGCGGTGCGCAGCACCGGCAGTTTACAGCCCGGAGCTTCGGCCACTTACGATATCTCATTTACCATATCGGACGCCTTTTCCGGCCTGGTGCTTGCCAATTATGCAGAGGTCGGTTCAGCCGCCAATACCATGGGCATACAGGATAAAGACTCTACGCCTGGCAATGGTTCGGCCGCCCCAAATGAGGACGATTACGACAGCGCCTCGATAACTGTTATCCAGGACGAGTTTGACCTTTCACTCACCAAAGAATTGAATACCAGCTTGACGCCTGGCCCCTTTGTTCCGGGCAGTAGCGTTACCTTCCGCATTACGGTTACCAATGAAGGAGGCCTGGCCGCTCAGAACATACAGGTACGGGACTATATCCCCCTGGGGCTGGTGCTTGCTGATAATAACTGGACACTCAACGGCAGTATGGCGGTGCGCAATATAGCCAGCCTGCAGCCGGGAGCATCGATCGTCCTGAACATCAGCTTTACCATTTCTCCCAGCTTCGGCGGCCAACTGCTGAACAATTCGGCGGAGGTCGGAGCTGCTTCTAACAGTTATGGCCTTGGGGATCGCGATTCCACCCCCGGCAACGGCCCCGCCGGCCCCAATGAGGATGACTACGACAGTGCCTCTATAACTGTTATCCAGGATGAATTCGACCTCTCCCTCACTAAGGAATTGAATACCAGCCTCACTCCCGGGCCGTTTGTTCCGGGCAGCACGGTTACCTTCCGCATAACCGTTGCCAACGAAGGAGATCTGGCGGCGCAGAACGTGCAGGTTCTGGATTATATCCCTCTTGGGCTGATCCTTACCGACAATAACTGGTCTTCCAACGGCAACCTGGCCAGCCGGGCCATCAGCAACCTGGCGCCCGGCAGTTCCACAACATTGAACATCACTTTTACCGTCGCTTCGAATTTTTCCGGAACGGCTATCGCCAATTACGCGGAGGTCGGTTCGGCCAATAATATTTATGGCCTGGATGACCGGGATTCTACGCCCGGCAACGGCTCCTCCGGTGCAGGCGAAGATGATTTTGACGGGGCTTCCATCAGCGTTGTCCAGCAACCGTTCGACCTGGCGCTGTCTAAAGAATTGAATACCAGCCTCACTCCCGGGCCATTTTATCCGGGGAGTACCGTTACTTTCCAGGTCACGGTAACGAACGAAGGCGGTATTTCCGCTCAGAATATTCAGGTGCGGGACTATATCCCGCTGGGGCTGGTGCTTGCTGATAACGACTGGACGCTTAACGGCAGCATGGCCTACACCAATATCGGGGCACTTCAGCCCGGAGAATCCGCCTCCGTTGATATTACGTTTACGATTTCTCCCAATTTCACCGGTTTTTTCATTACCAACTTCGCGGAGATCGGCGCCGCCGGGAATGCCATCGGGCTGGGAGATACGGACTCCACTCCCGGTAATGGCAGCGCCGGCGCCGGCGAAGATGATTTTGACAGCGCTGGGATCACGGTCAACCCTCCTCAGCAATTTGACCTTACTTTGTCAAAAACGGTAAGCTCATCGACGCCGGGCCCGTACTACGCCGGCAGCCCGGTAACCTTTAAGCTGACGGTGACGAACCAGGGCAACGTAGCGGCGCAAAGCATCCAGCTGTGGGATTACCTGCCGCCGGCGCTCACCCTGTCGGATGCAGGATGGACGCAGAACGGGGGAGTGGCGAGCTACAATACGCCGATAGCGAGCCTTGCGCCGGGCGCGTCGGTTACGGTGGAGATCGATTTTGTGGTGTCGGCGGGCTTTGGCGGCACCTCAACGGTGAACTACGCGGAGATATCCGGGGCGTTCAACGGTTCGGGGCTGAGCGATGAAGATTCCACCCCCGGCAACGGCTCCTCGGGAGCGAACGAGGACGATTACGACGGGGCAGCAATAAGCATCAGTGTGGTGCCGCAGTTCGACCTGGCTTTATCGAAAACGGTGAGTACATCGACGCCGGGCCCGTACTACGCCGGCAGCCCGGTAACCTTTAAGCTGACGGTGACGAACCAGGGCAACGTAGCGGCGCAAAGCATCCAGCTGTGGGATTACCTGCCGCCGGCGCTCACCCTGTCGGATGCAGGATGGACGCAGAACGGGGGAGTGGCGAGCTACAATACGCCGATAGCGAGCCTTGCGCCGGGCGCGTCGGTTACGGTGGAGATCGATTTTGTGGTGTCGGCGGGCTTTGGCGGCACCTCAACGGTGAACTACGCGGAGATATCCGGGGCGTTCAACGGTTCGGGGCTGAGCGACGAAGATTCCACCCCCGGCAACGGCTCCTCGGGAGCGAACGAGGACGATTACGACGGGGCAGCAATAAGCATCAGTGTGGTGCCGCAGTTCGACCTGGCTTTATCGAAAACGGTGAGTACATCGACGCCGGGCCCGTACTACGCCGGCAGCCCGGTAACCTTTAAGCTGACGGTGACGAACCAGGGCAACGTAGCGGCGCAAAGCATCCAGCTGTGGGATTACCTGCCGCCGGCGCTCACCCTGTCGGATGCAGGATGGACGCAGAACGGGGGAGTGGCGAGCTACAATACGCCGATAGCGAGCCTTGCGCCGGGCGCGTCGGTTACGGTGGAGATCGATTTTGTGGTGTCGGCGGGCTTTGGCGGCACCTCAACGGTGAACTACGCGGAGATATCCGGGGCGTTCAACGGTTCGGGGCTGAGCGACGAAGATTCCACCCCCGGCAACGGCTCCTCGGGAGCGAACGAGGACGATTACGACGGGGCAGCAATAAACATCAGTGTTACGCCGCAGTTCGACCTCGCGCTTCGGAAACAGCTCAAGGCCTCCGCTACGCCGGGCCCCTTTTCTCCGGGCAGCCCGGTGATCTTCCGGATAACGGTGGTCAACCAGGGGAATATGGACGCTTATAATGTGGAAATAGCCGATTATATCCCTGCCGGGTTGGTGCTTACAGATGGAAACTGGACACAGTCGGGCAGTATGGCAACCCGCACCATACCCGGGCCGATCCTCCCCGGGGGAACGGCAACGGCCGATATTTCATTTGTGATCGATCAGAACTTTGTGGGCAATACGATCATGAACTACGCGGAGATCATGAGCGCTGATGATGACAATGATGCCGGCAACGGCGCTCCGGTGGATATAGATTCCCAGTATGATACGAACCCGGACAATGATGCCGGCGGCCTGGCCGGCAGCCCTTCAGATGACGCAATCAATGGTGATGGCAGCGGCCAGCCCGGCAGCAGCCAGGCCTCTACTGATGAGGATGATCAGGACCCGGCTCTTATCGTGGTGGGTAACTGCCCGGATGCCGGAACAGATGGCTTCGTCGAAGTTTGTCTGACCTGCACATCCGATGATGTTTTCGTGGACCTGACGGCTGCCCTGGGAGGCAGCCCGAGCCCGGGGGGCGCCTGGACGGACCTGGATGGTTCCGGCGTATCGCTGGCAGACCCTTCCAATGTAAATTTTATGGGCCTGCCCGGCGGCGATTACCAGTTTGAGTATTCGGTAGGCGGCCAGAACGGCTGCCCCATCCTATCGGCAACGGTAGTCGTTAGCCTGTCCACCAGCCTGGATAATGGCTGTAACAGCCAGATCAATGTTCCGGTCGGGAACAACAGCTGCGAAGTACTGGTGACGCCATCTATGGTGCTGAGCGGCAGTTCTAATACCTGCACCGAAGGGCTTACCGTCAATTTACTCGACCCCAATGGTGTTAGCCTTGGCAACACCTTCACTGCCGATATGGCCGGCCAGACCCTGATCGCCGAAGTGCTCGACCCCAACTGTGGGCTGGTGTGCTGGGGTTATGTATATGTGCAGGATTTCACCCCCCCAGCTATCTCCTGCCCCGTTCAGGACATTGACCTCGTTTGTTCGGACCTGGATTCGATCCTGAACAATCCGGCGAGCCTGGCGATAACCGGCATGCCGGAGATCTATGATACCTGTGTTCAGCATACCGTGACTTTCCAGGACCAGGAGGTAATGACGCCGGATTGTGTGAGCCGGCAGATCAACCGGGTCTTTACGGTCACTGACCCCATGGGCAATAGCGTGCAATGCACCCAGGTGATCACAGCCAGGAACCCAACTTTTGCCGACCTGCTCCCCTTGCCCTCACAGCTGGAGATCCCCTGCGATTCCAATTTTGTGCAGGACCAGAACGGCAATCCGGATCCTTCGGTTACAGGGTATCCTATGGTGCAGGCCTATTTTGGCGCCCATCCGCTCAACCAGGCCTACTGTACTCTCGGGGCGAGCTATACGGATTCGCCGCCTATAGATGTTTGTGAAGGGACGATCCGGATCATCCGGCACTGGGAGATACTGGATTGGTGTGAAAATTCGCCCAACAGCATTCTGGAGTTGACGCAATTCATCACGGTCGGCGATGTGGCCGGCCCGGAAGTGTCCTGCCCGGAAATTGACTTCAATGGTGACGGCTACCCGGACCCGCTCAACTTTTCCACCTCTTCTTACGATTGTACGGCCACTTTTCAAGCCCCGTTGCCCATTGTGACGGACAACTGCTCCAGCTGGGAAGTTCGCACCGACATCATTTCCGATGAAGTAGTGCCGGTTACCAATCAGTTTGGCATCATCACGGGCTATGATACGGTTGCGACGATTATCGCAACGATATTGCCAGGCGAACCCCGGTTGGTAAGCGACATTCCGGTTGGATGCTACCGGTTCAGTTACAAAGTGACGGACGATTGCAACAATTATACGCAATTGGAGTGCGATTTCTGTGTGGTGGACAATGTCCAGCCCACTGCCATCTGCGATGACGCTTTGACTGTTTCTCTGGGGGGGCTGGGCCTGGGGCGGGTTTATGCAGAAGCCGTTAATGAAAGCAGTACGGACAATTGCGGCATCGATACGATGCTGGTGCGCCGCCTTTATGAGGCGGATCCCCTCACCTGCGACTCGGTGTCCTCGTTTTACTCCGACTGGGCTCCCTATGTGGACTTCAGCTGCTGCGATGTCAGCCAGTTGGCCACCGTGGAGTTATTGGTCATAGACGGCGCCGGAAACCAGAACACCTGCTGGATGGAGGTACTGGTGGAAGACAAGGTGTTGCCCGATTGTTATGCTCCCAACGATACGACGGTGAGTTGCAGCAGCCTGCCAGACAATTTCGACCCTAATGATACCGGCCAGTTGCAGGCACTGTTTGGAGCCGCTACGGCAGAGGATGCCTGCGGAGGAGCTTATGTGGTGGAACAGGCGCCGCTGGTGAACCTGGATCAATGCAATGCAGGCACTATTACCCGTGCTTTCCAGGCCGTGGACCTTTCCGGCAACCTGTCACAAAGCCTTTGTGTCCAGGTGATAACGATCACATCGGAGTACAATTATGAAATTAAGTTTCCAAAGGATTTCACAACAAACTGCACGGTGCCCACACCGGATACTCTGATTTATACCAGCTTTGGTTGTGACATGCTATCCGTGAGCGTGACCGATGAGGTGTTCACTCCATTATCCGGAAGCCCGGGGCCGGAGTGTTACAAGATATTCCGGAAATACCGCGTCCTTAACTGGTGTGAATACGATGGCCTTTCGGATGCCGTTGTCATCGGCCGGAATGAGGATTGTGACGGCGTCCCCGGCGATGAGGACGTCTGGGTAGTGCGTTATCCGAACGGCGCCTGGATTGACAGAGACAACGACCCGTCGAACAATATCCCTGCCTTTGGCGCCAAGGGAGTGAGTTGTGACGGTACGACTAACCCTACGGGCTTCTGGCGTTCCTCCACTTCAGTAGGCCTTTGGGAATATACCCAGATCATCAAGGTGATCGATACCATTCCTCCTGAGATCAATTTCACGGCGCCCGGAGCTTTCTGTAGTTATGATGGAGACAGCTGCCTGGGGCAGGTCCAGTACCCATTTACGGTAACGGATGATTGTTCGGCCACCGGGCTTACCCTGGAGGTATTCCTCGATGCCAATGCCGATGGCACTATCGACGAGGACCTGACGAATGCCGGCGTGCTTAGCGGCACTCAGCCGAACTTCAGCATTCAGGGAGATTTCCCTATAGGCAGTCATGCCTTCATCATCCAGGCCAGTGATGGTTGTGGGAATAACCCGGCTTCCGCCACTCTTCCCTTTGAAGTGGTGGACTGCCAGCCGCCTGCCTTCACCTGCTACAGCGGGCTGTCATTCGGCCTTTCTTCGTTGCCTCCCAATACGGACCTCGACGGCGACGGCATTAATGATGCGGCCGGAGCTGCGGTCTGGGCCAGTGACCTGATCCTGAACGCTTCTGATTGCAGCGATGATACCATTGCCTATTCGATCAACCTCGCCGGAGAGGCGCCGGATATCGGCCAGCAGGTATTGTACTTCACCTGTGAGGATACCGGAACGATTGCTGTGCAGGTTTATGTCTGGGACAGCGCCTACAACCCTTATGCGGTCCAACCTGATGGTTCGGTAGGAGGCCCCAATTACAGCATCTGCGATACTTATGTCACCATTCAGGATAGCACTGCCTGCAACGGTGGCCTGCTCGGGCCCATGATGGCCGGCCTGATCGCCCGGGAGGACAATATGGGCGTGGAAAATGTAGAAGTATCTCTAAGCGGGCCGCAGAGTTTAATGATGCTTTCGGAAGTAGATGGGACCTATCAGTTTGACAATCTGGACACCGGCTACGATTATACCCTTAGCCCATATCTGAACACCGACCACCGCAACGGCATTTCCACTTTTGACCTGCTGATCATCCAGCAGCACCTGCTGGGCGTCCAGCCTTTGGACAGCCCCTACAAGCGGATCGCTGCAGACGCCAATCATTCTGGGAATATTACTACCCTGGATATGATACAAATCCAGCAACTCATCCTGGGAGAGATCCTGGAGTTCCCGAATAATACCAGCTGGCGTTTTGTGGATAAGGCCTTTGTATTCCCCGTCCCTACTAACCCATGGTTTACCCCTTTCCCCGAGGTGATCAGCGTCAACAACCTGTCTTACCCCATGATGGCGAACGATTTTGTGGCCATCAAGATCGGCGATGTGAACAACTCCGCCGTGACCACCGGCCTTATGGGGGTTGATGGGCGCAGTTTCGACGGTACTTTCTACCTCGAAGCGCCGCAACTGGAATTAAAGAAAGGAGAAGTGGCCGCAGTACCCTTCAGCGCCAGAGAACTGGAAGCGATACGCGGGTGCCAGTTTACTCTTGATTTCGACCCGGGTAGGGTAGAACTAACAGACGTGGAATACGGCCTGGCGGATGAGAATAGTATTGGTTTCCATGGCCTGGCGGATGGCTTTCTGACAGTGAGCTGGTACCGGAAGGGCGGCGTGTCCTATCCGGAAGGAGAACCGCTTTTCACTTTATTCTTCCGGGCGAAAGAAAATACCAACCTGAAGGATCTGCTGAGTATTAGTTCTCGTTATACGCTGGCCGAGGCTTATACGCCGGGGCAGGAACTGCTCGATGTCGCCTTACGCTTTGGTTCCGGCAGGCAGGAGGAGGAAGGAGGTGTTTTCCGCTTGTATCAAAACCGGCCCAACCCCTTCTCCGAAGAATCCGCGATCGGATTTGAATTGCCGGAGAGCGGAGCGGCCACGCTGAGCGTTTTTGACCTGAATGGCCGGTTATTGTACCGAAAGCAGGATCTGTTCGATAAAGGATACAACGAGCTGATCCTGAAGCGGGAAGGCTTGCGCCATCTGTCAGGAGCGGGAGGAGTGTTGTATTATAAATTGCAAATGGGCAACAGAGTTGCTACAAGAAAAATGATCATCCTGGAGTAATTTGTATATTTGTATTGATTTTAGCAAATTTGTTGATCCTATGCCGATGGGGAAGCCTTTGGCCGTTTAAGGCCAAATGCTTTCCGTTTCGGTTTCTCCGGAGGGCTTTTGAGGCTTTCCGGCAAAGACATCTGCTCCAAAACCGGGATTCCGGCCCATCCAATGATAAGCCGTATTCCCAGGTCTCGGGGTATAGCCAGCAATACCACCAATCGCGCCCCTTTACACGCCAATATTCTTCTTTGGACGAAGGATATTGTTCGTCCCGTGAATGATCCACAGAGAGAAATTGAGCGCCAGTTGAACCAGTTGTCTCACAGCCACAAGGCTGTCCAGGCACTTGTCGCCTGTTTTTGGCGCTTCAGGCACATCCCAAAAACTTCATAAACGCTGTTCTGGCGTAACAGGTCTTTTTTTGCATGCCCGTTAAATCCGGCGGCAATAAGAGCCTGAAAAGTAAAAAAAATAAACCTGCTTAACCAGCAATGAAAACCAGATTCGCATCATAATTAGGACAATACGTATTACACCAAATGTTCCTGTTTAGGCGATAAGGAAATTTGCGGCAACACTAAGGGGTTTTTCAACGTAATAATTGGATAAAAGCTTTGCCATGCACAGACCTGTATATTTGATGGCCAGCATTTTCTTAGTCCTCGCATTATGTGCCAGCTATTGGCCTGCGGATGGGCCGGGGAGTGCCGGGATGTCGCCGCAGGGTTGCGATCCGGATATGAACCCTCCGGTGATCGTATATCCCTCGCAGGATATCAACGTACAGCTTGCCCCCTGTGATGGCAGCCGGACAGCGGTGGTTTTCTTTGATGCTACTGCCAGTGATGCCTGTGACCCTTCCCCCGCGCTTTCCATTAACGTCAGTGCTTCGCCGGGAGGCAGCCTTCAACTTTCTAACCCCTTCCAGAATACCTATATGGCCCTGGCCACTCCCGGAACCTATCAGCTTATCTTAACCGCTACCGATGCATCCGGGAACACTCGTGAGGAAGATTTCTTTATCGTGGTAACGCAGCCTCCGGCGCCTGTGGCGAACGCCGCCTGCAATTCCTCGGTGGTTATCAACCTTGGCCCCGGCTGCCAGCGATACGTTTCTGCCGACATGTTGCTTACCGGAGAGGTTGGCTGTCTTCCCGATGCCTCTTTTCTGATTGAAATTGAAGATGAAGACCCTTCCAATGGCAATATACTGGATGGAGTAGGAGTATTTCCCTTTTCTATTACTCCTCTTCAACCACCCAATGCTACGAACTTTACCGGCCCCTTTGCCTTGTCTGACTGGGGGATCCATGTTGACTTTCAAGGCAGTGTGGTGCTCAGTGCTACAGCCGATTCCCTCGTGCTTAACGGGAGCCTCAGTACCGCCTCCGCCATTGCTGTTCTGCCTATGCAGTTCAACGGGGCCTTATCTTTCAGGTGGGGTACTGCTTTCCTGCCACCGGGGGCACTCTTTGAAGGCTTCCTGCTGGGGCCTGCGGGGAATATCATAACCTCTTTTTCTTCAGCTGATGGGTCCAGCGGGTTGGAAAACCTCTTCATCAATGCCGGCAGCAAACTCGTTCTGCAATTATTTTCCAACGATCAGGGAGGCGGCGGCCCGGCTCCGGTGGCCTGGCTGTCCAACTGGAATTTCGATTATGCTCCGGTAAGCCTGGCCGGCGTGCCATCCTGTTGGGGAGAGATCGATGCCCGCGATGCCGGGCCGGTACTGGAATGCCCGGATGATACAGACAGCGCGCCACTTGGAACCAGCGCCCAGCAGCTGGCGGGAGAGCTGGATGTAACGGATCCTATCCTCAACCCTCCCCTGTATTCCTGCCTGATCGAGAATGCTGCTCCGGCCGGCGGCCGCTTCTACGAACTCATTCCTTTTGAAGTTACGGAAACGGATATCTATACCTTTTTCCTGGAGTCCGGTTTCAATGAGGGCTTTGGCCATCTGGCCCTGTTCCAGGACACTTTTGACCTCAACAACCCCTGTCAGAATATTATCGCCCAGGCAGATAACCCACAGGTTTCAAACCCTATCGGGACAGGGAATGACCCCGTCCTGCGGATCGGGCTGCCGCTGCAGGCCGGCCGCCAATACTATCTGCTGACCACCAGTGATATACCTGACGCCATCGGGCCTTATACCTATACCGTTGTCAGTGATGGTGACGGGCAGATACTAGGCGTGCCATCATCTCAACTGGATATTCTTTATCCTCTTTACTGCAATGATGTCGGCCTGGTTCTGGATGACACCGCCAGCCTTTCCCTGCTGGGCGTTCCGGATGTTCAGGGAGGGTGTACGCCTTTTGCCATGTCTTTTTCGGATGTCCTCACTGAAGAGGGAGATTGTGGAGCGCTCTATATTACCCGTACGTTCACCGCTGTTGACGAACAGGGAAACACCGGAACCTGCGAGCAACGCATCGACTTTCACCGGCCCAGCCTGGATGAGGTCGTTCTGCCGCCTTTTACATTCCCGGTTGAATGTGATGAAGCCTACCCGGTTGATTCGCTCGGCAACCCTGCTCCTGAGTTGACCGGTTATCCTTTTCTCGTTACTGCCAGTGGTATAGTTGACCTGAGAGATGCTTATTGCAACATCGGGGCTACTTACGAAGACGGCCCGCAGGTCGATAATT
This sequence comes from Lewinellaceae bacterium, assembly GCA_020636315.1. Lineage (GTDB taxonomy): Bacteria > Bacteroidota > Bacteroidia > Chitinophagales > Saprospiraceae > JACJXW01. The sequence continues at coordinate 113,459 of JACJYA010000014.1, read as the reverse complement.
GCGGCGTATCTCACAGTTTCGTTCGAAAGTGGACGATCATTGACTGGTGCATTCAGGACTTTCCACTGGTCTATGACCAGATCATCAGAATAGGAGATTTCACCGGCCCGGAAGTTAGCTGCACACTAATTGCTCCTGACGGAACCGTTCTGCCAGATCCGCCGGTGTACTCCACCAATCCGTTTTTCTGCACCGCTACATTTGCGGCTCCCCTGCCGGAAGTCAGTGACAACTGTTCCTCCTGGGAGGTAACGACTGAAATCGTCACAGATGAATCAACGATCATTTACGGGCCGTCGGGCAACGCCATCGATACAGTGGTGGAAACAGTGGTGCTGGCTACCGTCCTCCCCGATGCCCCCAGCCGGATCGTGAGCAATATTCCCGTCGGTTGCCACCGGTTCCGGTTTACCGTTGAGGACGAATGCGGAAATGAGACGGTTAGTGAATGCGGCTTCTGCGTGGAAGACCAGGTCCGCCCCAATGTTACCTGCGATGACAACCTGGGGGTATCCATCGGGTCGAGTGGTACTGCCCGCATTTTTGGAAGTGTCATTGAAGAGGACAGCTGGGACAACTGTGGTATTGAAAAGATCGAAGTGCGAAGGGAAGTCAGCTATGATGACGACTGCAACCCGGTACCTCCTTACTTTACTCCCTGGGCCGAATACGTTGATTTTTTCTGTTGTGATGCGAACAGCATTGTAGAGGCTGAAGTACGAGTGGTGGATGCGGCCGGAAATGAGGGGATCTGCTCAGTCAGCCTCCTCGTGGAAGACAAATCCAGGCCATCCTGTACTCCTCCTGATGCCTATTCGCTGTACTGTGACGAACTGCCCTATGATTTCACCTCTTCGGATACCGCACAGTTGCAGAGCCTGTTCGGGGAGCCTGAGGTTGCCGACAACTGCGGCGCCTTCTGGAATGAACTGACTCCTGTGAACAACCTTGACGACTGTGGTTATGGAACGATCATTCGCCGCTTTGAAGCGGTTGACATCAATGGCAATACCTCAAACACCAACTGCGAGCAGGTAATCACTATTCTCGAAAAACACAACTACGAAATAAAATTCCCGAAGGATGACGGCGCCAATTGCGGTTATCCCAACCCTGCAGATACCATAGAGGTCAGTGAGATCGGCTGTGACCTTCTGGCCATCAGTGTGGATGACCTTACCTTATCTACTTCCGGGGATGAATGCTATAAGCTATTCCGGACCTACCGGGTGGTCAACTGGTGCGAATACGACGGCCAAAGCAGCCCGGTTGTCATCGGCCGCGATGAAGATTGCGACGGTATGCCCGGCGACGAAGACGTATGGGTGTTGCGCCGCCAGGATCATGCGTATATCGACCGCGACAACCAGGAAAATAATGCGGACCCGGTAGCGGGAGAACGCCTCTGCCAGCCGGATAACCCGGAGGGGTACTGGCGCAATGTTACTTCCAATGGCTACTGGGAATATACTCAACACCTGAAAATTTACGACACCATACCCCCTCAGATCCTTTTCATCGTCCCTCCTCCTTTCTGCGCCATCAGTGATGATTGCCTGGCAGCAGTGGAGTACCTCTTTATCGTTTCCGACAATTGTACTCCGGATGACCTGAATTTTGAGATCTACTACGATGAAAATTCCGATGGCGTACCCGATTCGATGGTTACTACCATTTTTGGGGTTTACCCGAAGTGGAAGATCAATGGGGAATATCCTATTGGGACACACTCCTTTGAAGTTTATGTGAGAGACGGGTGCGGCAACGTAGCCACTGCCAGCATGCCTTTCGAGGTCGTGGATTGCAAGGCGCCCTCTCCTACCTGTATCAGCGGGTTGGTTTCTACCCTTATGGGGGTTCCGCCTGATACGGACGTTGACAATGACGGCGATATTGACCTGGCAGCACTTACAATCTTCGCTTCGGATTTTATCGCCAGCCCGGTGTCCGATTGCTCGGGCCCGGTGATTTATTCTATCAACCGGCCGGGAGAAGAACCGAGCCCGGATAAGCAGTCTCTCATCCTCACCTGTGATGACATGGGTATCCTCATCGTGGAGATCCACGCCTGGGATCATGCCAACAATCCCTATGCCGTTCAGCCGGATGACCTGGAAGTAAGAGGGCCAAACCATGATCATTGCGAGACATTTATCCTGGTGCGGGACAACGGCCAGAATTGTCTGGTGAATGAAGGGCTGATCGCCGGCCAGATACAACGGGAAGACAACCAACCGGTGGCGGAGGTGGAGGTGGCCCTCGGAGGCGATGTTACGGCATCCACCCTCACGGCAGATGATGGCTTATACGCTTTCAACGCCCTGGAACTGGGGTATGACTATACCATCACACCTTACCGGGACGGCGATGACCATAATGGCCTGTCAACATTCGATATTGTGCTCATCAGCCAGCATATCCTGGGGACCCGCCCCCTGGACTCTCCGTATAAGATCATAGCTGCCGACGTCAACCGGTCGGGGTCCGTCAGTACGATCGATATGATCCAGCTGCGGCAACTCATTCTGGGGATCATCCTGGAATTTCCTACAAATGACAGCTGGCGGTTTGTACCCAGGAGCCATAATTTTGACAACCCTCGTAATCCCTGGACGGCTCCAATTCCTGAATCCATTAGCATCAATAACCTCAACGGGCAGAGGCTCACTGAGGATTTTGTGGGGATTAAGGTCGGAGATGTGGACCTCAGCGCTCAGGCCAACGGCCTGCAGGGAGTGGAAGGGCGCCGGTATCCTGGAACCCTCAGCCTGAGAGGTGCTGATGTGAGCCTCCAAGCCGGAGAGCAGTACGTCCTTACTCTTCAATCGGACCTTGACGGCATTCTCGGTTTACAGGCTGCGTTGCGCTTTGATACAAAAGCAGTGTCAGTCGGGCAGGTGATAGGAGAAGCAGTTGGCGATCAGTATTTCAACCGGCAATACCTGGAAGACGGCCGCCTGATACTGAGTTGGAATACTCCGGCTGCCGCCCATACAGATGCCGCCCTCATGTCCATTCACTTACGTGCCCGGAAAGCCTGCCGTTTATCCGAAGTGGCCAGCCTGGATGAGAACCTTCTGGCTGCCGAGGCTTATGATGAGAACTATCAGAAAATCGGCCTCCATCTGGATTGGGAAGAACGGCCGGCCAGAGGCCCGGGCCTGTACAATTGGCCCAACCCTTTCCATACCAAAACCACTATTCGTTTTGAGGCTGCCGAAGCAGGCCCCGGCCGCTTGGAGCTTTATCACCTCAATGGCGCCCTGGTAAAGTCAATCGAAGGGTTTTACACCGAAGGTGTTCAACAGATTGAGGTCAGCGCTGCTGAATTGCCGGCCCCCGGTGTTTATATCTGTAAATTGCAGTTCGGCGGCCAGTCGTGGGCGCAAAAGCTGGTTTTCACCGGCAGATAAGTAATTCTTAAAAAAATAATTTCGTACAGCCAGATGCTCATGACAGGTGTCCCCACGTCTGTCCTGATATCTTTTTCCCCGCATTTCCGCATCCCTGCTCCAATCTCCCGAAGAAATTGAAAAAAAAATTGGAAAAATTAAAACCCTATTCACAGGTGAATGTTATATTTGCAAAAAAGATAGTAATACTATCATTAAATAAAGAATAACTAACGATTTAAAATGCTGTACTATGTCAAAGCTGGAATTCACTGATGCATTTTCCCAGTTCGAAGCCATCCTTTTTTCATTCGCATGTCACCTGACCAAGGATGAGGACGAAGCCCAGGACCTGTTGCAAGAGACGGCTTACAAGGCATTCAAATACCGCAGCATGTATCGGCCCCACACCAATCTCCGCGCCTGGTTGATGACTATAATGCGGAATACCTTCATCAACAATTACCGGCAGAAAAAGCGCCGTCAGACCCTTAATGATAAAACAAACAATAATTATTTCCTGAATTCGGGTGGCCGTACGGTGCACAACCTTGGGGAGTCGGTAGTCACTCTAAATGAAGTCAACCGCCTGATCGATTCTCTGGAAGATTGGATGAAGGTCCCATTCCTGATGCATTACCAGGGTTTCAAATACGAAGAGATCGCAACGGAACTGGACATTCCCCTGGGGACCGTAAAAAGTCGCATTTTCTTTGCCCGCAAGCGCTTGCAGGAGTCTTTGCAGGCATTATATCAGGCAGGTAGCGTAACAGAATTGTTGAACTAAACGAAAGAGGCTGAATACCAGCCAACGGGGTTTTCCGTGCCTCCGGCCCTAACCAAATTTCTGTTTTTCTTTTAAATTTTCTTTATGCCTATTCTTGCGATTGAGCTCAGCATCAATGAGAAATTGTTTTTGCGGAATCCTCAACGGACGGCCCTCGGCCGGAAAATACTGCAGAATAGTGTGTCGATGATCGATGAACTGGGGATAGAGCGCTTTAACTTTCGCCGCCTGGCCGAACGGATCAATTCAACGGAAACGTCCATTTACCGTTATTTTGAGAATAAACAGCTTTTGCTGGTCTATCTGGTGAACTGGTACTGGGAATGGATGAATTTCCGGATCGAGATGAAAACCACGCACATCGATGATGCCCGGGAAAAATTAAAAGTGGCTATAGGATGTATCGTGGATACGGCTCAGCGAAACCCCTGGGTCACTTTCATTGATGAAGATGTGTTGCACCGCATTGTTGTGGCGGAAGGCACCAAAGCCTACCACAACAAGGAAGTGGATGAGCAAAACAAAGAGGGTTTTTTTCTGTCTTATAAATCTTTGTGTCATAAAGTCGCGGAGATCATTCTGGAAAATAATCCAGCTTTTCCATATCCACGGGCCCTGGCGAGCAATTTGCTGGAGATGGCCAACAACCACATTTATTTTGCCCGGCACCTGCCCCGCCTCACGGAGGTGGATGGCGAGGGTGATATTCTGAAGCAGGTAGAAGAATTACTGGTTTATTTCGTTTGGAAGATGCTGTTTTGCAATGTCAATAAAGAGAAAGGCGGCCAAAACAGGTGAAAAATAATGCCTCCGCCGGCGAACCGGCGGATGGTGGGTACACCACAGCCTCCTGGGTAGATCGGCCCGTCCGGTTTTCCTTTTCTTTCCGCTCCCCCACCGGAATAGGAGCTTAGCATCACCTTCCTTTATGGGAAAGAAAAAAAATCCATAATCTTTCAAGAACTAAATATCTGCACAACTCTTTTTAAATTCAGACAAATAAGGAGAAATGGATAACTACAGCCGGCTCCGTCCGCTGCAGCGTTTTTTCAAATTGCTGGAGCTGGACCGTAAAGACATTACTTACATATACGTATATGCGATCTTCTCCGGGTTGATCACGCTGAGTATTCCCCTGGGTGTCCAGGCCATTATCGGCCTGGTCGCAGGAGGGGCACTGTCTGCATCGCTGGTCATTCTGGTGGTAATTGTAACGGCGGGTACGGCGCTCTCAGGCATCCTGAAGGTGATGCAACTGACTGTTACCGAGACCATTCAACGGCGCATTTTTGCCCGTTCGGCCTTTGACTTTGCCTATCGCATTCCCCGGTTGAAGCTGGATTCTGTGATCCGGCACTATCCGCCGGAACTGGTCAATCGCTTTTTCGATACCCTGACGCTCCAGAAAGGAGTGCCGAAGATACTGATGGATTTTTCGACCGCCATTCTGCAGGTTGTCTTTGGCCTTATTCTGATCGCTTTTTATCATCCCTTTTTTATTTTATTCGGGATTACGCTGGTGGCGATCCTGTTGCTGATCTTTCGCATCACAGGGCCGGGTGGGCTGGCCACGAGCCTGAAGGAGTCAAAGTATAAATATGAGGTGGCTTACTGGCTGGAAGAGATGGCCCGGACGATGAGCACTTTCAAAATGTCGGGCGGGAGTATTTTTTCGCTGAACAAGACAGACGGCCTGGTGTGTAACTATCTGGACAGCCGGAAAAAGCATTTCAGGATACTTTTGTTTCAGTATGGGAGCATTGTTGCATTCAAGGCCATTGTTACTGCCGGCCTCCTTTTTCTGGGCAGTTATCTGGTGATCGGCAACCAGATCAACATCGGCCAGTTCGTAGCTGCTGAGATCGTCGTGCTGCTGATCATGACTTCTGTGGAGAAGCTCATTCTTGCCATGGAGGCTATTTATGATGTTCTGACTGCACTGGAGAAGCTGGGCAATGTAACCGACCTGCCTATTGAGGACGAGAAGGGGGTTGAATTCGGAGACATCGACACAAAAAAGGGAATGCATATCAAGGTCGATCAGCTCAGTTACAGCTTTTCTGACGCTAAGAAGCCTACCCTGGACAATGTTTGCTTCGAGGCCCAACCCGGGGAGAAAATTTGTATTGCCGGTTACAGTGGCTCCGGGCGAGTTACCCTGATGCAGTTGCTTTCCGGCCTTTATTCGGATTATAAGGGAGCGATCTCTTTCAACGGTTATCCATTGCGGAACCTCAATATTACCAGCCTGCGCCATCACATTGGAGATTATTCGGCCCGGGAGGATATTTTCCGGGGCACCATCCTGGAGAACATCACCCTCGAACATCCGGAAGTGCGTATAGACCAGGTTGTGAGCATTGCTGACAATATCGGGTTGAGTAATTATGTTCAGAACCTTCCGGAAGGTTTTGATACCATGTTGCTTCCGGAAGGGCGCAACATCCCTCAGAACATCCGCACCCGGATCATTCTGGCCCGGTGTATCATCGCCCAGCCACGCCTGCTTGCCGTGGAGGGCTTTTTCTACGGCATGGAAAAAAGCGACCGCGAGATGATCTGCAGCTATCTTACCGGAAAGGATAAACCCTGGACGATGGTCGCCATAAGCGACGATCCATTTTTTGCCTCCCGTTGCGACCGCATCATCATTCTGAAGGCTGGAAAGGTCGTAGAGGAAGGCCCCTTTGACCAGGTGTTGAAAAGCGAGCACTTCGAGCGGGTCTTTTTGCCCTACAACGGCGGGCCGGCCTCCCGGAAAGAAGAAATGAATACCGTTGAAAAACCATAAAAACGGGAACTCACCATGCTGAATATTTCGCCAAATACCATTAACCAGAAGCTGGAATCCGGCCGGTTCAATTCTTTCTCCAAAACCAGCCTTTCCGGCGCCAACCAGATGTTTACCCGATGGCTGGTAGGCACCATGGCCCTAATCGTCGTTATCCTTCTGTTGCCCTGGACGCAGAACATTCAATCCAAAGGCAAGGTGACGGCTCTGCAACCCGGCCAACGGCCTCAGTCCATACAGTCAACCATCGCCGGCAGGATTGAAAAGTGGTATGTGAGGGAAGGGCAACTGGTCCAAAAAGGGGACACCATTGTCCATCTTTCCGAGATCAAATCGGACTATTTCGACCCCGACCTGGTTTCCCGAACCGAACAACAGGTAGATGCCAAAGAAGGCGCTATTGTCTCCTACAGCCGGAAAGTCGGGGCACTGGAAGATCAGATTGCCGCCCTGAAATCGGAGCTGGAGTTCAAGCAACAACAACTGGACAACAAGATCCGCCAGGCCGAATATAAGCTGGCCAGCGGCATTGCGGATATGGAACAGTCCTATTATCAGGATTCCGTGGCTACTGTTCAATACAACCGGACGGCCCAGCTTTTTGAGCAAGGCATCAAGTCCAGGGCCGATGTTGAGGAAAAACGATTAAAAATGCAGGAGGCCCGTGCCAAGTACACTTCAAGCCGGAACAAAGTGGAGGAAAGCCGCAACGAACTGGCCAATGCCCGCCTGGCATTGAATACGGCCCAATATGAATACAACCAGAAGATCGCCAAGGCGGAGTCGGATAAATTCAGTACGCTTTCCGCCAGGTATGATGCGGAAGGAAGCGTCAACAAGCTGCGTATCCAGGCTTCCAACTACGAACAACGCAGCCGGTTTTACTACATTCTGGCCCCACAGGGCGGATATATTACCCAGGCCATAAAACCAGGGATCGGTGAAACCGTAAAAGAAGGAGAGGACATCGTAACCGTTATGCCGGCCGACTACGAACTGGCCGTCGAGCTCTATGTCAAACCCATGGACCTGCCTCTGGTCCGCCCCGGCCAGGAAGTGCGCTTCATTTTCGATGGCTGGCCGGCCTTTATTTTTTCCGGCTGGCCAGGGCAATCATTCGGCACCTATAGCGGGTCGGTAGTAGCCATCGATAATATGATCAGCCGCAATGGACAGTACCGGATACTGGTGGGGCCCAGAGAAGGAGGCAAACCCTGGCCCGATGCCCTGAGGGTGGGGTCAGGCGCTCAGGGCATTGCCCTGCTCAACAACGTTCCTTTGTGGTATGAGATCTGGCGCAAACTCAATGGCTTCCCTCCGGATTACTACACTGAGGAAAAGGTGGAACTTCCGAAATTGAAAGCTCCGGTAAAATCGATTAAATAGGGCTGGCCTTCCGGGGCTTCGGGATTGACTCCCATAAATATCAATGTATTATGAAGTGCGGATATGTTGTCTGTTTCCGAAAAATAATGGTATGCGCCCTTTGCTTTATGGGGGGCGTACATTTGCTTTCTGCTCAGCCTGCCGACAGTGTTCGGGTATTCTCTCAGGAAGAATTCTTTGGGTGGATACTGGAATACCATCCTGTCGTCAAACAGGCGCGCCTGCTGGACAGCGAAGCGGAGGCCCTGGAACGCCTCGCCCGGGGTGGGTTTGACCCCAAGGCTTATGCCGAATGGGACCAGAAGTCGTTCGACAAAAAAGAATATTTTTCGATCGGAGAAGGAGGCCTGAAGGTCCCTTCCTGGTACGGCATGGAGTTTAAAGCCGCCTATACCGTTACCGACGGTATTTATCTCAATCCGGAACGCAATCTGCCTGAGGCAGGGCAGGCTGTCCTGGGGTTGAAAGTGCCGCTCGGGCGCGGGCTGATAATCGACGACCGGCGGGCCGCCCTGCAGGATGCCCGGCTGATGGCCAGGGCTAATGAAGCGGAGCGGCAGGCAATGGTAAACAATATTCTATTGGAAGCGGCTTCCGCCTATTGGGAATGGGCGCGGGCATACAATGGCCTCCTCATCCAGGAGGAGGCGCTGAGGCTTTCCCGGGAGCGTTTCCGCGCTATTGTGGAAAGTTTTATTCAGGGGGATAAACCGGCGATTGATACTCTGGAGGCCCTTATACAGGTGCAGAACCGCCAACTGGCCCTCAACGATGCCGGCGTCATTTACCGCAATGCCGGCCTTCAGCTTTCTAATTTTCTCTGGTATGAAGGCGGGGTGCCTGTAGAGGCCACCCGGCGCCTGCGGCCTCCTCTGCTGGCAAACCTGCAACCTGCTCTTCCTGCGCTCGGGCCGAACGCCATCTGGCAAAACGCAAGCCGGCTGCACCCGGAGATCCGTCGCTATGAGGTGAAGGCCAGCCAACTGGAGATCGCCCGAAAACTGGCTGCCGAGCAGCTTAAGCCTCGCCTGGATGTGGAATACAATTTCCTCAGCGACGGCAGTGACTTCATCTACAATACCGCAGATGGTTCCGGCCTCAATGGCCTGGTATCTCAGAATTACAAGTGGGGCATGCGCTTTGATTTCCCCTTGCTGCTGCGCAAAGAACGGGGCAAACTTCAGCTTGCTAAGCTGAAGATACAGGATGTAGAATACAGCCTGCAGCAGAAACGCCTCGAAGTGGCCAACAAGATCAGCGCTTACTACAACGAACTGGATAATTTGCTGCAGCAGATCCGCCTTACGGAAGACAATGTGGGCAACTACCAGGCCTTGCTCAATGCAGAACTTCAAAAGTTTAACCTGGGGGAAAGCTCTATCTTCCTCATCAACTCCAGGGAACAGAAACTGATTGAAGCTCAACTCAAACTGGCGGCTTTGAGGAGTAAGTTCTTCAAAACCCTCATCGGCCTGCAATGGGCGGCCGGGCAGTTGGGAGAGTGATGGGGGAAGTGCAAAGGTGAGGGCACTCCGGAAACCCTCTCAAAGGACTGAATGACTGGAGGATTCAATGATTGAATGATCGAATTAACAGTTGCCCCATTGAAAAAACCGCAATATTAACTACATTTAGGAAGTTAAGAACCAACACCTGAAATATATGAGGTTTCTTTCCCTCCTCGTTTTCCTTTTATTCTTCGTTTATGTTCTGATCGCCCGATGGTATTTCGTCTGTCAGATTCGGCAGCTTTGCGGTGAGGGGCAGCAGGTGGAAGATATCCGGCTTAAAACGCTGGAGCTGACGGAAGGAGATTCTGCCATCGTGCAGGGATACGACCAGTTTGCCTTCGATTCGGCGGCCATTCAGCCCAGGCTCAACGATAATAATCAGGCTTTTCTGGACACGGTGGCGGCCATCCTTAAGGCTCGCCCGGGCCGGAATATGACCATCACCGCTTTTTACCGGGAAAGCGAGAAAGGTATAGCACCCGGCTTCTTTGAGAACATAGGGCTGGCGCGTGCCGACCAGGCCCGAAAATTGCTGATGAGGCGTGGGGTCGAACAGAACCGCATTTCTCTTGATCATGGACTGAGTGAAGATGATGCGTTGAGGGAACCTCTGCTTTTCAATCTTTATGACCCGAACAATATACCCAGTGATTTTGAAAAGGTTGTTTTCACTTTCAGGAACATGACCTTCTCCGACGCCAACTTCGAATACAACTCCGATGTGTTCAAGCCCGGCGAACCCTTCAAGCTTTATGCCGATTCCGTAAAAACCTACCTCAGCCTCAATCCCAAAGCACTCCTGCGCATAGTTGGGCATACAGACAGCATTGCATCGGCGGATTACAACCTCGACCTGGGCATGCGCCGGGCGCAGAGCGCCCGCGATTATTTCCGGGAACTGGGTGTGGAGGCCAGGATCGTCGTGGAGTCACAGGGTGAGGAACGCCCGGTGGCGCCCAATACCAACCCGGATGGGTCCGACAACCCGGAAGGGCGCCAGAAGAACCGCCGGGTAAATTTCATTCTAACCACCGAAGAAGAATGGAATAAGGAACTCCAGGGCAACGAAAAAGTGCTGGAGGATGCAAGCGATTTGAATTAGCCCTCTTATGGTTTCCTCCTTTGAGGATTAATAAACATTTTTTCACTCATCATACCAACCATGGACTTTAGCAAACTCTTCGACCAGTTCAATACGCAAGACAGCTACGCCATCCTGTTCATTATGCTGATCGCTTTTCTCTTCGGCCTGTTGCTGGGGTACATCCTTCGAAGCCGCCGGGTGATCCAATTGAGGCGGGAGCTGAAGGAGAGAGAAAGAGAATCAGCAGATCTTCGTGCCCAGGTTGAGGCGTTGGAAGAACAGCTGGGCCTCAAGGATGCCGACCTCAAAAAGGCAGGCTTCGCCCAACAGGAGGCAGAAGCCCGCGCCGAACGCATCGAAGAGGAAAAGGCCGCCCTGCACAAAGAGATCTTCAACCTCAACCGCAGGATCGATGAGCTTCAGTCGGCCGACAAATCCTACGAGGCTACCATAGAAGAGCTGAACAATACAATCGTCGGCCTGCAGGAAAGGAACAAGCAACTGTCGGAAACCCTGGAAACAGAAGATGAAGGCGTCGAGAACATCGCACGGATGCAAAGTACCTACAACGCTACCCGCCAGCGCCTGGACGCCGTGGAAGAGAAGCTGGAAAAGCTGGCGGGTGAGAATGTGCTCCTGCGGGAGGCGCTGGAAGAGCTGAAAAGTGGTGGCCTGATAACCGCCGCTGCTCCGCCGTTGGAAAAAGAGGAATACCCCGCCGAGCCCAGAAGCGTTCATCCGGAGCCGGGGCTGCCCGATGCCGGAGTAGTAGATGAAGAACCGGAAGTAGTGGTTAAAACGGAAAAGCCCTTTATTCAGGACAAGGTCGGCCAGAGCAATGAACAGGTGGAAAAAGATGACCTTTCACTTATCGAAGGGATAGGCCCCTTCCTGCAAAAGAAACTCAATGAGATCGGTGTATTTACCTTTGATGAAATTGCCGGTTGGGACTCCGCCCGCATCCGGGAGGTTACAGAGGCCATTCAGTACTTTGAAGGCCGCATAGAACGCGATAACTGGGTGGAACAAGCTGCCCGCCTGGCCCTTAAAAAACAGGAAAATCCCGAAGCCTTTCAGGGTAAGCCCGGCGCCCTTGCCAACGACCCCGAAGATCTCAAGATCATCGAAGGTATCGGCCCCAAGATCGAAGAGCTGCTGAAATCAGCCGGCATCGGCAACTGGGCTGCCCTGGCTGAAGCCGAGGTGGAATTGTTACGCGATGTCCTCGAATCTGCCGGGCCTACCTACCGCATCCATGACCCGTCCACCTGGCCGGCCCAGGCCCGCCTGGCCGCTAATGGCGAGTGGGGCGTGTTGAAAGAATACCAGGCAGAACTGTTCGGAGGCAGAGAACCTGAAAGGGACTTGTAAATCGTGGAGTCGTTAAATCGCAGGATCGCTAAACCCGGGAGTTACGAAGCCCGAATTACCAGTTACGGCTCAACGAATCACGAATTCATACCCCCCCACTCCGGCGCCTCTTTAGGTATTTGCTGCTGGATCTTATTGAAGAAGGGGTGAAAATGCACCTCCAGGCTGTGCCGTTTGGTGTGGAGGAAGTCCTTTTCAATCTCTCTGCATTCTTCATCCGCCAGTTTTCCGACGTTTTTCGGTATGGGCCAACGGCCTGCTACGTGGTTGGCTGCCAGCTTGGCCTGAAGGTCCGATAAAGGCCAGATGCAGCCCTGGGGTTGGGTCAGTCCAATAAAGAACAGGGTGGGGTGGCCCGGGTGGATCATGCGCAAATAGAGAGGAATGCGTTCTGCCTCTTCAAAATCGATAAAACTTTTGTCGAAAAAAGGAAAGGCGATCTTGTAGCCGGTGGCGGCGATCACAACATCGTACTTTTCCACCCTGCCTCCCTCGAAGTGCACCTTTTCCCCTTCGAATCGTTCGATGCCCCTCCGGGGATGGACTTTGCCGTGACGAATGCGGTAGAGCAGTTCTGAGTTAAGCGTGGGATGACACCGGGTAATGGGGTAATCCGGCTGTTCCAGGCCGTAGTCCCGGTAGTCGCCCACCTGCAGGCGGAGGCTTAGTTTCTGCAGCGGCTGACGGACGAAGTGGGGCAGGCGGGAAAGGAGTTTATTGTAGGTATCCGTGGGCTTGCCCATCATGAACTTGGGAATGATATAGTAGGGCCGGCGCATGCTGATGGCTACGTGCCGCGCCACCCGGCTGATCTCCACCGCACAGTCACAGCCCGAGTTGCCGGCGCCAATGATCAGCACCCGCCTGCCGGCAAATGGGGCGTTGGTTTTGTAGGTGTGCGAATGCAGAAGCTCGCCGGCGAACTCCCCCGGGATTTCCGGCCAGCGGGGCACAGAGTGGTGGCCGTTGGCCGTGAACAGGTAATCGAATTGGTGTTCCTCGCCGTTATCCAGAGTGATGCGCCATTTCTTATCGGCCGTTTCCTCTGCCTTTGCAATTGTTGCATTAAACCGGATATACTTTTCCAGTCCGAAATGATGAGCGTAATTCTGAAAATAGGCAAGAACCTGAGCATGGGAGGGATAATCAGGGTAATGCGCCGGCATTGGAAAATCCAGAAATTCAGACATCGGCCGGGAGGAAATGATGTGGGTGGTCTCGCAAACACTGGAATGAGACTCACCTGCTGTGAAGACCCAGTTACCGCCTACCTGATCGTTTTTCTCAAAACAAACGACATTCTGAACGCCTGCCTGCACCAGGTTCTTGATTGATGTCAACCCGGAGCAACCCGCGCCGATGACGCATACGCTGGGGGAGGTGGAATTTGCTGCCATGTGCGTTTTGGATTGTTGGATTGTTGGATTGCTTGATTGTTAGATGGTTATATTGTTAAATTGCTTTATTGTTGAGGCGGGATAGTTCAAATAAGTGTGTGTCCGCGTTATGCTAACCCGCTGGTTTCCAGGGCAACGAGGAACTCAGATCCTTTCCACTTTTCCACTCTTACACCTTTACACCTGCTACAACTCCAGCCCACCCAGGTCTCCGAGGTCTTCCTGTTTATAATGTTGTTTGGTAAACGCCCTTTGTTTCTGGCGTTCCAGGATGAGCCTGGACAGGGCGATGTTCGCCGGTTCTTCGCTGTAGGGAGAAAGAGCAAAATGGACCTTCTTTTCGTCGATATCGAGGCGGTACATAAGGCTGAGGAGAAATTCCAGTCGGTGCTCGATCATCTCGGCAACGACACCTGAGAGCAGGTGCAGCAATTCTTCCTCCGTAAGAGTTTGCTCCTGTGTTTCCAGTTCAAAATCCCGGGCGATCAGCTCGGCGGTAGCGGCCAGGTTGTCTTTGCTCATAAAAAGTCTTGGATTCAGGCCTGCAAAGTAATTATTGCTATGGATTTTTCCAAACGGAGGTTTCCAAAGGCCTCTGGGAGGTGGCCTGCAGGTTATTCCTCAATAAGTTTATCTACGGACAGGCTGATGGGCAGGCTGCCGGCAAAGCCTTTCAGGTTGGGTAGCCAGGGCTGCGGCCCCCTATCGGGCTTTGGGGGGTCTTTTTCCTTCTCCCGGAAAACGGTAAGGCCATCGCGGAGGAAAGCAGGATTATATTCCACGCCCTTATCGCAGTAGATCTCGCAGAGTTGGGGCATCCTTAGCAACCAGGAGGGGAGGAAACTGATGGGGTTTTCCCGAAGGTCGATGTACTTCAGTTCAGAATACTGAAGTACGGCGTCGGGAACGGAGCGAATCTCTTTGCCGGCGAGGTTGAGCAACTGCCCCCGGCCGGTTGGGGTTGCCCAGTTCTTAAGGAGGCAGGCAATATCAAGAGGGTTAAACTGGCTCAGGGTAAACCCCTTTTCCAGGCTGAGGTTAACTTTTAGTTTGTCCTTTAACGGATGCCGGAGGTATTCGAAAAGAGACAGTTCAATAGGGTTCCCCCGAAGGTCCACCTCTTCCAGGCAGGATAGCAGAGGCACCCCATCAGGGATATGTTCCAGTTTATTGTGAGAAAGGTTGAGAAAGCGGAGGGGCCGGAAACCCCGGAGGAAGAAAACATCGGAAATATTCAGGTTATTGTGGCTGAGATCCAGGCCTTCCAGGTTGGTGAATTGCCGGGCCTCATCCGGCAGGTGGAAGAGTTGCAGCCGGCTGAGGTCAAGTGCCCTGCCGTATGGCCCGTTAAATATCCTGCTTTCCAGCAAAGCCGTTCTTCCTTCCCTGTGGCTGCGATGTAATAGGAAACGGGCGCAGCGGCCACTTTGAGCATAGATATAGCGGGCAAGGGGCAGAACATCCAGAATGAAGGTGGCCTCCACCGTGGAAAGAAACCGCTCCGGATCGGCCTTCTCCTGATCCGGGTCATAATTGAGCAGCCACATCAGGTTGTTTTGTTGTGCAGAAGTACAACCCCGTTCCTTACCGGCAATGCGCAACAGGCTCCGGAGGCATTTCCGCAAGGCAAGCCGGCCCGCTCCCCGGGCCACCATAAAATGGCCGCAAAGGCTCAGCAGAAAATCATCGACGGCTCCCTGGCTGCTCAGCAGGCGAAATGCCAGGGCGCTGTTGCGGTCCTCGCCGGTGTTCAGAAGCCGGAGGATGTTTGCAGCTGCTTTTTCGGAAAGTGGCATGAAAGTGATTTTGGGCCTCCACAAATTACGCCTTAATCATCAGAAATATTGAACTATTAGCCTGGTGCTCATTGTTTTAACATAACTGAAGGGAAGAGCAGAGCCCCCGTGAGTTTGGTAAGAAAGAGGACAGGCAATAAAAAATCCCATTTCAGATATTTCTTTTTTTCGAATATCCTCTTATATTTATTTGCGCAAAGGCGGATTCCGCCTTCTTTTCTTTCTGTCGGTTTTTCTTGCCGGCTTCTCGCCACCATCGTTTTTTTGGCCAGGCGAGTGCCCCTTCAGGCTGCTTTTCGGTTTTGTTGTGGCAGCAATTCTTCGATATATTACGGCGGTAAGCCGATGTGTTCTTTTCAATGTTGCGACATCTTGAAACCCCGTGTCATTTGCCCGGGTTACGGGAAAAAGGCAGAGTCTTAAAGGTTGAACCCAAAGATCCCAAGCTATGAATGCGACAATTGCAAAGGTAAACAAGGCTATCTGGCCACTCAATTTTGAGCAACTCCATCGGGATTATTACGATTGGATCTCTATGCTTGATTTCTGGAAGTACGAGGTCAGATATCTGGAAAAGGCCATGAAGCGGTTTCTTACCTACCCGCTTTCCCGGCAGCAGGCTTCAGAGTTAAAGGATTCCTTTAATCAACTGATGTGTTCCATCCGCCCGGAGATCCGGGAGATCGAAGGATGGCTGCGTTCTTTCCACCGCCAGCTGGCTCGTATCGCTGACCCGAATACAGGCCATTCTTTCCTCAAAAACGGTTCGGAACACCGCCGCATATACCGGAAAATGGATGGCTTTCGCCGTCGCCTGGCACAGTTAAAAAGGGCATTGTACCGGCTTCTCACTGAAGTGATCCGGGAGGAGAAGGAGGCGCAGCAGCAGCATCTGGCGCTTTGGGCCTACACCTACCAGGCTCAGCTTCGGCAGAGCGGTTGATGTTGAAGGAATGAGTGATTGAATATCCGGCAATCATTCCTTAACCCAACGCTTTTCGGAAAATTCCCGTCCTTTCTGAAAAGATATAGAGTTATGAAATATTTACGGGCATTTCTGGCGGGCAGCCTCTGCCTGCTGCTGTTCAGCCATTGTGAAAAAGAGGAAGCGGATACTACCGTTTACCGCATCACCCAGGGCACTTTCTTTTGCGAGTGTTTTGGCGAATGCCTCACCGAAGCCCGCTTTACGGGAGCGGCTATCGAGGCCACTACTTATCAAACTTGTTCTCCTATGTCCGCCGTACAGCGCGAGTGCAGCGAAACGCTGTCTGATGCGGAATTCCAGAGCATCCTGGCCCTGGTGGACTGGGAGGCCTTTCGCAGCCTTGAAGAAACGATCGGCTGCCCCGATTGCGCCGACGGCGGCGG
Organism: Lewinellaceae bacterium; assembly: GCA_020636315.1. GTDB lineage: Bacteria > Bacteroidota > Bacteroidia > Chitinophagales > Saprospiraceae > JACJXW01. The sequence continues at coordinate 96,573 of JACJYA010000014.1, read as the reverse complement.
CCAGTGGGTGGAGATCAACCGCGGCGGCGAAGTCTATCGCGTAACCTATGAGTTCGGCGCCCCACCAACGGAACTGGCTGAGCTCGTCAATGAACTCAGCCAGCGCGTGACGGAATTGGTGACTTCCGGGTGTTAATCAATCATTCAATCATTTTGGACTTTGGACGTTCTGAGAAATGCCCTTTGAGACCTTCCGTTAAGTCGGAAATCGGAAGTCGGAAAACGGGCGTTTGGCGCTCATCCTTGGCTCCATTCCGACTTCCGGCTTCGCACTTCCGACTTTTCCCAGAGTTCGTCCAAAGTCCAAAATCATTCATTCCTTACAAAGTTCCCCTCAGTTCCTGTTCCCGTTCGATGGCTTCAAACAGGGCCTTGAAATTGCCTTTGCCGAAAGAGCGGGCTCCTTCGCGTTGTATGATCTCGTAGAAGACCGTAGGCCGGTCCTGGACAGGTTTGGTAAAGATCTGCAGGAGGTAGCCTTCGTCATCCCGGTCGATCAGGATGTTGAGCCGCTTGAGCTCCTGCAGGCTTTCATTGATCTCGCCGACCCGCTCCAGCACCGTATCGTAGTAAGTTTCCGGCACATACAGAAACTCGACGCCCCGGCGGCGGAGTTCATCCACGGTGTGAATGATGTCGTCGGTGGCTACGGCGATATGCTGTACGCCGGCGCTCCGGTAATAATCCAGGTATTCTTCGATCTGGGACTTTTTCAGCCCCTGGGCCGGCTCGTTGATCGGGAATTTGATGAAGCCGTTGCCGTTAGACACCACCTTGCTCATCAGGGCGGTGTATTTGGTGGAAATGTCCTTGTCATCGAAAGTGACCAGCAGCTTGAAGCCCATCACTTCCTGATAGAATTCCACCCATTTGTTCATTTGCCCCAGTTCTACGTTGCCGACGCAGTGATCGACGTACTTTAACCCGATGGGCTCCACTTTCATAAGGCTCTCTCTGGCCTGGAAGCCCGGCATAAACGGCCCTTCGTAATGGTTGCGCTCGACGAAGGTGTGGAGGGTTTCTCCGTAGGTACGGATGGAAGCGACGGTGACTTCCCCGTACTTGTCTTTCAGCGTTTCAGGCTCCATAGCGGCCTCGGCGCCGCGTTCGACAGCTTTGCGGAAGGCATCCCTGGCGTCATCGACCCAGAGCGCCAGCACTTTGACTCCGTCACCGTGTTTGAGTACATGCTGGGAAACGGGGTGGCCCGGGCTCAGAGCGGAAGTCAGCACAAAGCGGATCTTCCCCTGCTGCAGCACATAGGAGGCCGTTTCTCGGGTGCCTGTTTCCGGGCCCCGGTAGGCAACGAGCTGAAAGCCGAATGCCGTCTGGTAATAATGGGCGGCCTGCTTGGCGTTTCCGACGTAGAATTCGATGTAATCCGTCCCGTTGATGGGAAAGGTATCCTGGTGGGTATCTGGTTTGTTTTTGGCTATGGTATTCATATTTTTGGTTTTATTCATGTGTAACTTCAGCCGGCATTTTCACCCTTTGTTTGCCCCAACCCAGAAGGGAGCAAAGGGCGAAAATGCCTGAATTCCCTTCAGGGCAGGGGCAAAGTCAGGCATTTTCATCCGGTGGACTATGCAAAAATATTTTCAGTTCCTAACCGGCTCGCCCTCCGGCAGCCAGCTCTTGAAATACTCCTTATCCTCAATACCAAGCGCGTGATCGGTTAGTTTCAAAGGGCGGAAAGTATCGACCATGACGGCCAGCTCTCCGGTCTCCTTGGCGCCGATGCTCTTTTCGACCGTTCCAGGATGCGGGCCGTGGGGTATGCCTCCCGGGTGCAGGGTGATCATGCCCTGTTCTACATGCTTTCGGCTCATGAAATCGCCATCGACATAGTAAAGCACCTCATCGCTGTCGATGTTGCTGTGGTTATAAGGTGCGGGGATGGCCTGTGGGTGGTAGTCGTACAGGCGCGGCACGAAGGAGCAGATCACGAAGTTGCGGGCGGCGAAGGTCTGGTGGACGGGCGGCGGCTGGTGCACCCGGCCGGTAATGGGTTCGAAATTATGAATGCTGAAGGCGTAGGGATACACATAGCCGTCCCAGCCGACCAGGTCAAAGGGGTGGTTGAGGTAGTAGTAGGGATAGACCTGGTCCTGCTTTTTGATGTAGAACAGGAACTGCCCCTGCTCGTCGTGGGTTTCCAGTTCTCCGGGTTTGCGGATATCCCGTTCGCAGAAAGGCGAGTGCTCCATGAGCTGGCCGAATTCATTGCGGTAACGCTTGGGGGTAATGACCGGGCTGTAAGACTCGACGATGAACAGGCGGTTGTTCTCATTGTCGAACTCCAGCTGATAAATAGTGCCCCGGGGTACGACCACGTAGTCGCCGTATTCGAATTCCACGTTTCCGTACATGGTCTTCAGCCGCCCGTTTCCCTTGTGGATGAAGATCACCTCATCGGCATCGGCGTTCTTAAAAAAGTATTCCGTCATGCTCTTTCGGGGAGCGGCCAGGATGATCTTGCAATCGTCGTTGGCCAGCACCGTCTTCCGGCTCCTGAGGTAATCATCTTCCGGTTTTACATTAAAACCCTTCAGGCTGCGGTGCTTGAGCTGCTTGTCCTCTACTATTTTAGGGGCTACCGAAAAGGGTTCGCCAACCTGTACGATCTGAGTGGGTGGGTTGCAGTGATACAGCAGGGAAGAAAGGTCGCTGAAGCCTTCGGTGGAGAATAGCTCTTCGTGGTACAGTTCGCCATTGGGCTTGCGAAACTGGGTGTGCCGTTTGGCAGGCACCTGTCCAAGGCTATAATAGTGCATAGGTTTTGGTTTTACAGTTAGGTAATGGTTAGGCTGGTTCTATTTGGTATCCTCAGAGCTGAGGTTGTCGAATACGTTGTTCAGTACATCGACGAGCCGGTCGATCTCGGCATCTTCGATTCCCTGCCAGGCCTGTCGCCGGGCATTCCGGATGATCGGTAGGGTAGCCTTGATCTTTTCCCGGCCTTCGTCGGTAAGTTGTATCCTGAACCTTCGCCGGTCGGCCGGGTCCGTGATGCGGTGGGTCAGGCCTTTGCGGCAGAGCAGGTCGATAATGCGGGTGATCGTCGGGGCGTCTTTGTAGGTCTCCCGTGCGATCTCCAACTGGCTGAGGCCTTCGCGGCGGTCGAGCACCTGCAGGACTACCCACTGGTCAATGGTAATTCCGGTATCGGCGGCGGTGAGTTGCTGCTGGAAGAATTGCTTCAACCGCTTGGCGGTACGCTCCAGGATGAATCCGGAGCTCTCCGATTTTTTGTCCAGTTTCTTCAATGTGATCAGCTCTGCCACTTGTCTGTTTTTAACGCCACAAAAATAGTTGTTATACTAATTATTTGCAAATAAAGCAACTATTTTCTTTCCAATTCCCCGCTGACAGCCGCCTCGATCTCGCTGATCCTGGCGAGGGTGCGCTCGTATAGCTCGGCTTTTTCCTGCATAACAGAGGCCAGCAATACCACGAGGTTGTGGAAAGGGTAACTGAACAAAGCATTTTCGTCGGCAACCTGGTAAGGGTCGAAACTCAGGTACTGGCTAATGGTAGGTAGAGCTGTGTTGATGACAACCTGGAGGTGATTGCCTTCGAGGCGGTTGATATAGGTATATAGTTCATCCAGGTTTTGCAGTTGGTTGATCAGGCTGGTGTTTTGGATCAACTTGATCTTTTCGCTGTTGATGAGGTTTTCATAAATGCTGTGGTTCCGGTGAAAATCGGATACGTAGCGCAGGTCAATGGCCAGCCGCCCCAGTGTATCCATCTGGCTTTTGTCTTCTTCAAGAATGATCTTACTGGCCTGCCGGGCATGTCCCAGGTAGTAAAGGTTGTAATCCGCTACGTGCTGAAGTTCGGATTTGTCTTCCCGAAGTTCCTGGAGGATGTATCGGTAATTCTCGCGTTCTGCTTTCTTTTCCAGGCGCTGGTCATTCCAGCGGTCAAGGAGGAAAGGCACGGATATGCCAATGGCGACGATGAAAAACTCATAGACATAGTGTATCCACCTTAGTTCGACAATTTTTTTAGTATCCATTGGTTATTATTTTAAGCAGGATTTCTCTACTCCAACGCCTGGTGGATATCTTCCTCCTGCAGGTGCACGATAAGTTGCCCGGCATAGAGCAGCAATTCCTGCTCTTCATCCGTAATGGTCAGCTTGGTGCCGATATGGGTCAGCAACTCATACAGGATCTGCCGGTCGCTTTGAGTCAGCGGTTTTTGCTGCCGGAACAGGCTGATCAGGCGTTTTTGCTCATCCTTGATTTTGATCTCCTCGGGCAGGGGAACGTTGGCGCCTTCCAGCAGAACGTTGAAACTGAAAAAAACCGGCGTAATGCCGAACCGGCTGCAGAAGTCCCGGATGTCCCGTACCAGGGTAGCCCGCCGCGCATCCAGCCCGCTGGACGGCAGCCTTCCCATTACGCTGAGGGAGAATACGGCTCCTTCCCTTTTTGAGAAAGTAAAGCGGTTGCCGGCGGCATCTGCATCGACGATGAGCAGGATCTTGCGTGGCGCCTTCTCCTGTTTCAGCACCTGCAGGGCAGTGTAATAGCCGATGTTGTCGGTCATGGCTCCGTCGATGAGGGGCAGGAAAGGGCGCGGAGAGGAGTATTTGCTTTGCAGGGTGGTGTTGGAAATGAGCACCGGAAAGCTGGCGCTGGATTTGATGCCTACCGCCAGCGGGACTTCGAACAGGTTGAGTGTATCTTTGGCCACCTTGTTCAGCCGGTGAGTGTAACCATTGATCTGGTATCGTTCCAGAATGTCCGGCGTGAAGGGGAAGATCGTCATGGTGTTGAGAGTGGAGCTGTTGGTGATGTGCATGGGGAAGCGCACTGGATCTGGGCTGCCGGCGGGAACGAAAAAGTCTCCCAGTTGCAGGCTCCGAGGGTTTTTGCGCACCTCACGGGCGCGCCGCCGGTACCCCAGTACGTGCTCGTCGATGGAACGCTCCAGGGCGTCGCCGTCATCTGCATAGGAGAACCAGAGGCGCGGATTGAAATTGGCGCGCAGCAGCACATCCGTATAGGGATAGGCCAGGTCCTGGCGGATCTGCTGCTCTACGTAGCTTTTGAGGCTGAAGGGTTCTTCTTTCGAAAAGAAATCATGATCGTAAAGGGCCGATACATAGGCCCCGGCGGCGAACCCGCCGCCCGAAACCGTGGAAAAGTAATCCACCTGGTCCAGCATATCCTGCCCCTGGCCGGTGCTGACCTGTTCCAGGCCCAGCATGATGCCGATGCCGAAATTGGAAGCCCGGGAGCCGCCCCCCGAAATGGCCATGGCCACCGCCAGGGTGGAATCCTGCCCGGGCCGCAACTGCACGCTTTTGTAATAGCTGAGGTCAACCGTCGGAACGGTATCCCCATCCTTGAGGAACTGGCTGCGGTCGGGATAGATCTTCTTTGAACAGGAGCTGATAAGGAGAAACAGGGTTATTATAGCCAAAAACCGGAAGGCGAAAGCTCCCCCGGCAGAGGGGAAAAGACTGGGTAGAAGTGCGAAATACTTTCTGGAACGAGCATTAAGCTCTCGGTTACCAACATCTGATTTTTGAATTTTGAATTTTGATTTTTGATTTTCGCCTTCCGGCTTCGTCCAAAGTTTGTTATTCATGTGCATGTTTTCTCAGTGTATGCTGGCCAATGTTTTGTCTTACGCAATATACAAACCAGAAGTGCATTTTGCCACAGGCTTAACTCTTTCTCCGTTTCAGCTGTTATTTACCAATGACAAAGCGGTTCCTGCTTTTACAAATCATTTTGTCCGGTTATATTTGCCGTTGGCAGTTTGCCATGGCCAACCGCGAACAGCTAACCGCCAAAAGCCAAAAGCTAACAGCAAATAGCCAAAAGCTAACCGCCAACAGCCAATGACCACCGACGACTACAAGGCCATCTCCGATACCATTCCCCGTCAGCCCGGCGTCTATCGATTCCTCGATAATGACGATACCATATTGTATGTAGGCAAGGCCAAGGATCTGCGCAGCCGCGTGTCTTCCTACTTTGGCGACCGCCGCGACCGCGCGCATAAGACCCGCGTGATGGTCAAGAATGCGGGCCGGCTGGAGTTCACTGTGGTGGAAACGGAGGCCGATGCCCTGCTGCTGGAGAATACCCTCATCAAGAAATACCAGCCGCGCTACAACGTGATGCTGCGCGACGACAAGAGCTATTCCTACATCTGCATCAAGAACGAGCGCTTCCCCCGTGTCTTCATCACCCGCCGCGTCATCAAGGACGGTTCGACCTACTTCGGGCCATACACCAGCAAATCCCGCATCAAGATCATCCTGGAGCTGATCAAGCGGCTCTTCCCGCTGCGCACCTGCCATTTCAACCTTTCTCAGGAAAACATCGAGGCCGGCAAGTTCAAAGTCTGCCTGGTACCACATCAAGAACTGCCTGTACCCTGCGAAGGGGCTGGAAAGCGAGGAGGACTACAACGACAAGATCGACCAGGTGAAGAACATCCTGAAGGGCAACTTCGGTGCGGTGAAAACCCACTTCAAAGGGGTTATGGAAAAGCACGCCGAGAAACTGGAATTCGAAAAGGCCCAGCAGATGAAGGAAAAGCTGGGGGCTTTCGAGGATTACCAGGCCAAATCGACCGTCGTGAACCCCAACATCCGGGATGTGGACGTCTTCTCTATCGCTTCGGAAGAGAAGGACGCCTACGTCAACTACATCAAGGTGGTCAACGGCGCCATCATCCATACCCACACCCAGGAACTGGTCAAGAACCTGGACGACGACGACGAGCCGGCCCTGCTGGCCTACGCCATCCCCATCATCCGGGAGCGCTTCAACAGCATCTCCACCGATATCATCCTGCCCTATGAAGTGCAGCTGGAGGGCGAAGGGCTGAACATCACCGTGCCCAAGATCGGCGACAAGCGCAGGCTGCTTGACCTGTCGGAGAAAAACCTCAAATATTACATCCTGCAAAAGCAGAAGCAGCGCGCCAGCCAGCAGCGTAAGCAGACCTCCGCCGAGCGCATCCTCCGCACCCTGCAGCAGGACCTGCAGATGGACGTCCTGCCCCTCCACATGGAATGTTTCGACAACTCCAACATACAGGGCAGCCACCCGGTCGCCTCCTGTGTTGTCTTCAAGAACGCCAAGCCCAGCAAGAAGGACTACCGCCACTTCAACATCAAGACCGTCACGGGCCCCGACGATTTTGCATCGATGAAGGAAGTGGTGCACCGCCGCTACCGCCGCATGCTCGATGAGGGCGACACCCTGCCCCAACTCGTCATCATCGACGGCGGCAAGGGCCAGCTCAGCGCCGCCGTGGAAAGCCTGGAGACCCTGGGCATCCGCGACAAGGTTACCGTAATCGGCATCGCCAAGCGCCTGGAGGAGATCTTCTTCCCCGGCGATTCCATCCCGCTCTACATCGACAAGAAATCCGAATCGCTCAAGCTCATCCAGCAGGCGCGCAACGAGGCCCACCGCTTCGCTATCACCTTCCACCGCACCAAACGCTCGCAGAATTTCACCACCACCGAGCTGACCAGCATTCCCGGCATCGGGGAGAAGACGGCGCAGAAGCTGCTGAGCCACTTCGGTTCGGTGAAGCGTATCCGGAACGCCCGGGCATCGGAGATCGCGGAGGTGAGTAGTTTAAAGGTGGCGGAGAAGGTGAAGGGATATTTTGAGGGGCAGGAGGAAGAAGAGTGAGGGGAGGGGCGATTTCTGATTTGTGCCCGTCTCTGCGAGCCGGGTAAAATTTTTGACGTTTGATTTTTAATACCTGATTTTTGATGAGCTCGCAAGGGGCTGCACTGCGGTGGCTGTTCTTCGTGGGCACATCGCAAATCGAAAATTTCATTTCTCTTCAAACCCCACCACCTGTATAATCCCCTCCGCCGCCATAACAGAAAAATCGCGGTCTCTATGCAGCACTTTCAGGCCAAACTGCTGAGCGAAAGCGGCAATCAGGCAATCATTGGATTTGCGGATGGTAATGCCCTTTTTCCGGAGATCCCGGTACAATTGTGCGGCGGCAATGGCCGCTTCGACAGGGTTCCAGTCTGGAACGGGGAAGGCCAGAATGCTGTCTCTCACGCTCTCATAGCCTTCATCAGAACGAATGCCCTGTAAGATCTCCTGGATGATAACCGGGCACAGGAACAACGGCTGGCCGCCCTCAATACCTTGCTTCAGGTATTCGGCCGCGGGCTTTCAGAGCTTGTTTGGCGGCCGGCCCGGGCAGCAAATTCAGCTGGAATAAAGCCTCTCCCTCACTCACGAATCAGAAAGCTGGCCCGGCGGCATCGATGGGGCAGCCTACCAGCGGGACTGGAAAAGCGGATATGGGCGGGCTTTCTGGGGGCCGGGAAGTGACGCCTTCCTCCAGGCCTTGTGGGTAAAAAGGTGTTGCTTCCAGCTCCGAAAGAGTAAACGTTAGTACTCCGCCCTAATGCTCATTATCGGCCAGGTATTCCCGAAACCAGGCCGTGGCCTCACTTTTCTTTCTTCGGGAGATAGGCGCCAAATTGCCGTTGTGCAGTAGAAAATGGCCAGGCCCCTGAAGGCCTTGCACATAATGCCCGTTGACCAGAAAAGACCGGTGGCAGCGGAAGAACCCCTTATCGGAGAGGATCTCCTCAAAATGCCCCAGGGTTTTGGAAGACAATTTTTTGGTGTTATTGGCCAGGTGGATGTAGCTGTAGTTGCGCTCGCCCTCTATACTGACGATGTTTTTCAGCGGGAGCCTCAGTTCTCCTTCCTGAGTTTGAAGGAAGAGCTTCTGTTCCTGAGGTGTTTCCGTCTTCAGGTTATCCAGAGCTTGTTGGATATGCTCCTGGTTGGCGGTTTTACCCAAATTGGCGTAAAACCGCCTAATCGCCTGCCTGAGCTCTTCCTCTTCAATTGGTTTCAGGAGATAATCCAGCGCATTGAACCGGATGGCTTTGATGGCGTAGTGGCTGAAGGAAGTGATAAAGATGGTTTGAAAGGTGATTTCCCGGAGCTGCCCGAGCAGGTCGAATCCCGTCATATCGGGCATTTCCACATCGAGGAAGACCAGGCCCGGCTTAAGAGTTCTTACCTTTTCCAGCCCTTCCCGGCCGCTTCTGGCATTTCCAATGATTTCTATTTCCGGATGGTGCTGCCGGATCTGGTCCGACAGAGAGTCGATGATGAAAGGATTGTCGTCTATGATCAAGCTTTTGGGGTTCATGGGTTACTGGTGTTTTTTAGGCTTTGGGCCAGCTGTTCCGCTTCAGCCAGCGCGAGCCCGATCCTGGATATACTTTCCTTCAGCTTGCTTTTCAGTTCTTCGAATGGCAAATTGTCGAACTGGCTGTCCTCCATTTGTAGGATCAGCGCAAAATCGGGGATGCCAAAAAAGCTGAGCTGAGGGGCCAGATAGTGGATGGCCCGGCGCAAGGCCCGGCGGTCTTTTGTCTCCAAATGTATTTGGAGCCGCTCCATCCCCTTAGGCACTATCTCCAGGAGCTGCTTCAGGTATTTCAGTTTCCTGTCCGGGTCTCCCTGGCACAATTTTTCCAGCCTGTCGAGTTTAAGGTGCATTCCGGCTACTTTAGTATCGCCAAAATAACAAACTTTTCACTTACAGGAGGCCGGGTGTGAATAACAGATTGCACAGTCAGGCTTTGAAAGGCTTAGCAATCCCTTCGCTTTGCTACGGGCTTACCAATCCACGGCCCAAACAAAAAGTGCAATTTGTTATACACCCCCCAACCGTTTGATAACCCATGCAACCACTGGATAACCGAAACTTGCGACAGAGGCCTATATCTGTTTTCTTTATCCTGCTGCAATTGATAAACAATCATTTTATTACAAAACTAAAGCCCAATGAAAAACCTGGTACTCGTTCTTATGCTCCTCGCCCCCGTCTTTCTTTCCGCACAAAGAAGCATCACCTGGAAAGGAGGTACTCCCGGAAAGGCCAGCTGTTGGAATGAACCCGCGAACTGGGACGCCAACCGGGTGCCCGGTGAGAATGACCACGTGATCATCAGGCCTAACAAAAGCAGCAGTACCGCTCGTCCGGTTATTTTTAGTGAAGTTCAGGTAGCGTCGATAGAAATACAGGCCGGCGCCGAATTGTACATTGCCGAAACGGGTAAACTGGTGGTGGATGGCGAATATACCTACAGCGAAGGCATTTCCATTTACGGAGGCAAACTGGTGTCGGAAGGGGAGGTCATTCTGAAAGCGGTGGATGACGGATTTCTTCAGTACTGTGAGGCCATCGTATCGGGCCCTCAGGTGATTTACTATTCCAGGCAGTATGATTTTGAGTTTTCCCTCGTAACTTCCCGGGAATAAATTGGTAACAACCCCTAAATTCCGGCCAATGCAAAAGTGGAAAACCATCCTGCTATTGCCAGCACTCTGGGGGCTGGGTGTATTACAGGCACAGGGCCTGAGGCAGGATTCCCTGCGGCGAATATGGGAGGATGCCGGCAAAGCCCCGGTGGAGCGTTTGTCGGCAGCCCAGGAGCTGGCGCGCTCTTTCGATAAAGCCCAGGCTGATAGTGCGATCCACTACGAGGCCCTCGGCCTTGAACTGGCACGGGCCGTGGGGAATGATACCTTTCAGGCCCGGCTCCTCTATGATTTAGGTATCGATTATGGTTTTGCCGGCAATATGAAAACAGCGCAGGCCACTTTGAAGGAATACCTGAGCCTTGCAATGGCCATCAAACGGACTCATCAGTTGCCCTTGGCCGTGTTTCACATCAGTTATACCTACGCCCTCACTGATGATATTGATGCCCTGGAAGGCTATCTGGACACCATCATCCCCCCCCTGGAGGCTTTGATCACGGATACTCTGCAGTTGGTGTCTTTGTATCAGGACGCTGGCCAGGGGTTTTCCGTTTCGGGTAAATACCCACAGTGCATATACTGGGATCTGAAAGCCCTGAACCTGCTGGAACAGGTATCCGGTTCCGGCAAAGAAAAGATGAGTATCTATAACAGCCTGGGTTACAGTTACTGCATGATGGAAAGCACGGCTAAGGCTGAGGAATACACTCGCAGGAGTATGCAGCTGGCGCGGCGCTTTCAGGACACGTCCCTTATCATAAGCAATTTCGATCTGCTGTCCCAGAATGAAGTGTTCAGGGGCAACTATGAGCAGGCTTTGGCCTACATCGACTCGGCCATTGCCCTGGGCAGGCAGGTTAAAGCGGAACGGCCCGGCCTTCAGGGCTACCGCGGCCGGATACTGATATTCTTGGGCCGGGCTGAAGAGGCAATTCCGATCTTACAGGAAACCCTTGAATATTACGAATCAAACGCCATTCTCAACGACTGGCGGGCATATATCTGTGCTCAACTGGGCCTGGCCTACCTCCAGTTGCAACAGTATGAGCGGGCGATTGCCTACGGCCGCAAAGGGCTGGAGTTTGCCCAAGGGTTGCAAAAGGAGTCCATGGAGAATTACGAGGTGCTCTACAAAGCCTGGGAAGCCCTCGGTAATATGGCAGCTGCCTACGATGCTTACAATAGCTACATCACCTACAGGGACTCTATCGTCAGCGAGCGGAACGCCCAGTTGGCAGTCCGCCTGGAGTTGGAAAACGAATTCCAGCGGGTGCGTTTCCGGGATAGCCTGCAGATGGCCCGGCAAAACCTGGAGCGGGAGTTGGCCTTCCAGCAGCAATTGAGCCGGGAGCGGGCCAACCGAAACATTTTTATCGCTGTTGGGGCCGTAGTATTCCTCCTGGCCATCGGACTGGGGAGCCGCCTGCGCTTCATCCGGCAGACCCAGTTGGCCCTGGCGGAAAAAACGCGGCAGATCGAAGCCGAAAAGGAAAAAGCCCAGGCTTCCGAACGCGCCAAACAACAGTTCCTGGCCAATATGAGTCACGAGATCCGCACCCCCATGAACGCCATCAAGGGCATGACGGACATACTGCTGCGGCGCGCGCCCAAAGTTGAACAACTCTCCTATCTGAAGGCGATAAAGGACTCCTCCGGTTCCCTGCTGGTTATTATCAATGATATACTTGACCTTTCTAAAATAGAGGCTGACAAGGTCAGCCTTGAGCATATCCCCTTCTCCCTGGAAGAGGTTGTACACAATGTGGCTACCGTGATGCAATTCAAGGCGGAGGAAAAGGGGTTGGAGCTCAAAACCAATATCGATCAAAGCGTACCTGCCCAGGTGCTCGGCGACCCCACCCGCCTGCACCAGGTGTTGCTCAACCTGCTGGGCAATGCCGTCAAGTTTACCGAAAAAGGCCTGGTGTCCATTCGGCTGAGCGTAGAGCCTGATGATGGGGCCAATCAGATTGTCACTAAATTTTGTGTGTCAGATACCGGTGTCGGCATGGACGAGAGCCGCCTGGATAAGATATTCGAATCCTTCGAGCAGGCCTACTCAGATACCAGCCGGAAATTCGGCGGTACCGGCCTGGGCCTCAGTATTTCCAAAAAGCTGGTGGAACTTCAGCGCGGGCGTATCTGGGCAGAGAGTGAAAAGGGCAAGGGGAGCCGGTTTTACGTTTCTATTCCCTATGAGATGGCCGGTGAGGAAGAAAGGGCGCCTGCGACAGCACTGGATTCTGGTAAAATAAATCCCGCTGAAGCCCTGAAAGGTATCAAGGTGCTTTTGGCCGAAGACAATGCATTCAATGCCATCGTAGCACAGGAAGAACTGGAAGATGCCATCGGGGAGGTAGAGGTAGTAGTGGCCGAAAATGGGGCCATAGCTGTGGAGCAGGCCACTCACGATGATTTTGACGTTATCCTGATGGATGTACAGATGCCGGTGATGAATGGCTATGAAGCCACACAGAAGATACGGTTGCTGGACAATGGCAAAGCGAATATCCCAATCATTGCCATGACGGCCAATGTGATGAAGGAGGAGGTGGAACGCTGTTATGAGGCGGGGATGAATGATTTTATAGGGAAGCCCTTTGAGACGGAGGTTCTAATGGGAAAGCTGGCAAAGTATTGCCGCGGCGCCATGGAAGAATAGGCTGGCTATGTCAGATTGGCCCCCGAAGGATTTCTTGTCATTCGTTCTCCAATACCAGCTTCCTGATCAGGGAAATCTGCCCCAGGTGATAGTAGCTGTGCTCGATCACGCCTTCAATATTTCGCCAATAGTCGCCATATTTTTCATCAACAAAGGGCTCGTCAAATTTTTCATCGGGCATTTGCGCCACTTTTTCAACAAATTTTTCTGCATTGGCCAGAAACTCATCCACCAGTTTATGCCAATCCTGTTGGGATCGGATGGGCGGAAGGCGGAAGCTGTACTTGTCTCTGATCTCGAGCGCTCCACCGTCGAACACATTCAAAAGCCCGGCCAGGTAATAGTTGATGTGGTAGGCCAGCGCGGCAATGGTGTTCAGGCTTCCGGCTTTCCGGGTGGCCTGTTCCCAGCTTACACTTGTGATCAGTTCTTTGTAGTTGGTGTTCGCTATCCATCGCCCGTTGAGCAATACTTCTTTCAGCCGGTTTGCGAGGAATTCACTTCTTTTCATTATTCTTTTCAGTTTAGCAGGGCTTTCAATATCCGAAAAATCCGGGGCAAAGGAAAGGCTCCCTTTTTTAACATATCGCCCTGGGGGGGCAGGATGGCGCCAGGTACAATATGGACATTAGCGGCGCCGGATTGTCGGGAACGGGAGCAGCATAATGCCGCAGGAAACCGGCGGCGCCGTTTGATAACCCTGCCAACCGCTTGATAACTGGAAATTGCTTCACCGTCTTAATTCCTCTAATTTGCCGGTGAAAACCTCCTGAAAGCCATTACTGAGTAATTAATTAATCTTTAATTAAGACCCATTATGTCAGGCCAACAACCCAAAATATTCATAGTAGATGACGAACCTCTGCTTACAGAGATGCTGGCAGATTATTTGTCTGAAAACAGGCCCGGATTTTCGCTGAGCTCTTTTCCGACGGGCGAAGCCTGCCTGGAAAAGCTGGATGAAAATCCGGACCTCATCGTACTGGATTACTACCTGAACTCCAGAGAAAAAAATGCAGCCAATGGCATCGATATCCTCAAAGAATTGAAAAAGCGAGACAAGGCCCTGCCGGTCATCATGCTCTCCAGCCAGAAGAGTTATGGCACGGCTGCCCAGACTATTGGTTACGGGGCGATCCATTACGTAATCAAGGGGCAGGGCGCCTTCGATGAGATCCTGCAACTGATCGAAGCGAATGTTGGTTAATGGCAAGTACCTGGCTTGAACAGACGGGAACGACAAACAATTGAACCAAATACCATGGCTGATCTATCCTTCCTAAAGAAGTTTACCAGAGGCGATGAAGCCAAGATGAAGAGGTATATCCGCATCTACCTCCAGATGGCGCCCGATATCTTTACCCGCATGCAGGCCAACCTTGTGGAAGAGGACTGGGCTAGCCTGGCCATCAATGCCCATTCTCTCAAACCGCAGGCAGATTACATGGGCATTATCGCCTTGAAAGAAACGCTGGAAAAGATCGAAAATGAGGTAAAAGAAGGGAAAACGGACGAACTCCCACGGCTCTTCGAACGGGCTCATCAACTGCACCGGGAGGCAGAGGCTTTTCTGGATGCTCAGGTAAAACAATTGTGATTGCGCTTCGACGGAAAAAGCGCCGGCCCGCCCGCATCATGCAGGCCGGCCGGCGCCAGTTGTCGTGTAGGTGATCTTTTACAAGAACAAAAAAGGTCGGGTGATTTACATAAATATTAAAAGCAGTCTGGTTGTGTTTTGATATCCGTTTTGTCAGGGTTGGGCCCTGCTCCGCTCCGTTCTTTCCTTCCAGCCACTAATGCTTTCGAGGATCAATGCGGTAGCTTCTCCATTTTCCATCTCTAAGGTAAATCGCAACTCGGGGTCATCTTTCAGGGCGAAGGTGGTTGGGCTCAGGGCGATCAGTTCCATCCTGGGCCGTCCGGTACGCTGGTAAACGAGTTCCCCGTCTTCGACGATCAGGTTGCGGGCGCCGTAGTTCCCGGCACAGGCCTCCATTTGGGCCTTGCTAAGGGCCGCCGGTTCATTTTTTGCCTTCAGGTAGGCGCCAATCCATTCGTAGTAGCGTTGATCCTCTTCTGTTTCGGCTTTTTCCGCCAGCTTTTCCAGAGCCAGTTGATGGGCGACATCGAGGGCCTTTTCTTTTTCCACATCTACATGAGGGCTCACCCCGGTGCCTTCCCAGTTGGTGTTGGTGATCGGGTTGATCGCCCGCCCCAGCGGGATGAAGGCGACAAAACGATCGGCGATCGGCATGGTGCCGCCGGGATGAGCACCGCCGCCGGTGGTTTCTCCCACGATGGTGGCCCGCTCCAGGTTTTTGAGGTTGTAGGTGAATTCCTCCGCCGCGGAGAAGGTATAGCTGCTGGTCAGCACAAACACCTCCGCATCGGGGTTGCGCTTGCCCGGGATATAGGGCAGCGTCCAGGTCTGAGAAGTATCGTTGGTTTGGCGGAAATAAAAGCTGTTCAGATGAACGCTTCTTCCTGAATCGTAAAGATAGGAAGTCAGCAACTGTATCATGCCCGGGTCGCCGCCGCCATTCTGACGCAGGTCGAAGATGATGGCATCGGTATTGGACAGCATGTTCATGGCTGCTGTTGCGGTTTCGCCGGCGTAGGCAGCGGGCATAAAACCGCGCAGGTCAAGATAGCCGACATTGCCTTCGAGTATCTTCACTTCCTGGAAGCCGTAGTTACTGCGTGCCATCTGTTTCAGCCATTCCTGGGGCGGCTCAGGCTCTTCTTCTTCCCCCCTTTCTGAATCTGCCCGCATATGTGCTGCGCCTTCAGGGTCAAAGCGCACCCGCAGGTGCTTGTCTTTGCTGATGGATTGTATCTCCTCCGTCAGCCGGTCGGCGAAAGCCACCGGTTCGGTAAGCTCTTTGAAGGCGCCGGCTTTATTCTTTCGGAGCAGGTGCTCCCCCATCTCTTTTGCCAACTCCGGGAAGACGTAGTTTTCCTCCAGGCTGCGAATAAGGCTGTCAATAGTTATCGACTGTTCTTCAGCCGAAAGGGTTCCCTGGGCGCTGGCTGCCGGCCGGAAAAGGCCCGGCGCCAGGAATGCCAGAAAAATAATGGTTAGTTTGCGCATAATAATAATAGTCGGGTGATTACTTGTTAAAATATTTGATTTGCAAAAGTTGTAATTGCAAGTATATGGGTGAAATTTTTACTCTAAGTTCTTCAACATGCGTTGCAGCAGGCCGACGAGTTGTTTGTGTTCGGCGGCGGAAAATCCCTGAACCGGTATTTGCCGGTATTCCTGTACCACCGGGATCAGGCGTTCGATCAGCTGACGGCCCTTCTCGGTGACAAAGACCATATAGCGGCGCCGGTCTTCCGGGTCGAGCTGTTTGCTCACCAGGTTTTTGTTGACCAGCTGGTCTATGATCCGGGTGGTGGTCGGTGCGTCTTTTACGGTTGAACTGCCGATCTCTACCTGGCTGCTGCCATTGTTCTCACTGATCTGTTTTAGTACAACCCATTGATCGACTGAAACTCCGGCCTGATGCCTTTTCAGTTCCTGTGTGGCCATCTGCCGGTATCTCCTTACGATCTGTTCCATGAAAAATACGGGTAATTGCTCTAGCCGCTGTTCCTGTGTTCTTGTTTCTTGCACTTGCAACTATTTTAAGTGCAAGTAAAATTTTTTTTGGTAATCATGCAAGTTATTTTCAAAAAAATAACCTTCCCGGGTGATACTTTCCCCGATTTATGCACTTTATAATAAAGGGCAGTACCAAACAGCCCGATGATCACTCAATTTTTTGGCTATGACAACCCAACCCATCGATATCGCCAGGCAACTTTGTATTAACCGCGAGGCGGCCTTTGAGCAACTCTATAAGGATTGCTTTCCTCAGGTAGCGCGCCTGGTCAAGGCCCTGGGAGGCGATTACGAAGACGCAAGGGATATTTTTCAGGATACCCTGGTCATTATGTACGAGAAGGCAGTGGAAGGCCGGCTGGACATCCATTCTTCTCCACCAGCCTATGCAATGGGCATCGCCAAGCACCTTTGGCTGCGGCAGCGCCGGGAGAATGCGCACCTGCTCACCTTCAGTGAAGTGGAAAAAGAGATCGATATTCCCGAGGATATTGTTCAGCCGCCGGAGAGGCCCCGCTTGCGCCTGTTCCGTTTCCTGGAAGTGGCCGGCCGCAAGTGTATGGAGATCCTCCAGGCCTTTTATTACCAGCGCATGCCGCTTTCGGAGGTCGCCAGAGAGTTTGGTTTTGCCAATGCCCGTTCGGCCACGGCCCAGAAGCACAAATGCATGGAAAAGGTGCGGGAGCAGGTCAAAGCTAAAAACATTTGTTATGAAGAAGTGGTGGAATGACCTGCGGCGCCTCTGGCATTCTTTCCTTAACCGGCAAACGGGCCAGCCGGAAATACGGCAGTCTTCCGGGCCGGGCGAAAATGCTGAACACCAGAGCATAACCTTTGAAGCTATCCGGTGGTATGGCCGCCGAAAAGCCAGGCGGGATGCCAGGGCCGTGCACCGCCGTTTGATAACGGAAAAACCCGAGGGTGCTCTGGCCAGGCAACTTCGGCGCCTGTTCCCCGGCCGGAATCTTCGGTAACCTGCGCTATTTGCCGCACCCCTTATTCCTGATATTCTTTAACGTTTTAAATTTCTTTGCTATGACTACCTTCAATAGCACAGCCTCCGTCGTGCCCATGGTCATCGACGCCAGCGACAGGGCCGAACGGGCCTACGATATTTACAGCCTGCTGCTCAAGGAGCGGATCGTCTTTCTGGGCACAGGCGTCAATGACCAGGTGGCCAACCTCATCGTGGCCCAGTTGCTTTACCTCGACAGCCAGAGCTCCACCCTGCCCATCAACATGTACGTCAACAGCCCGGGCGGGAGTGTTTATGCCGGTATGGCCATCTATGACGCCATGAAAATGGTAAAGGCCCCGGTATATACTACGGCGGTGGGCGTGACGGCCAGTATGGGCACCGTATTGCTGTCATCGGGCGAAAGGGGCCACCGTTATGCACTGCCTCACGCAACCATCCACATGCATCCGGCAGGTGGCGGCGCCCAGGGTTATACCGAAGACGTGCGCATCGCCTACCACGAGCAGGAGCGGCTGGAAAAACAGCTCTTTCACATTGTCGGCAGGAACAGCGGCCACAGTTGGCAGAAGATCGAGGAGGAATTCCGCAGGGATAAGTTCATGAATGCCATTGAGGCCCGGGCATTCGGGCTGGTAGATGAGATCCTGGGAGATACCGAAGGCATTGTAACGCTGCAAAGCCCCTCCGTCGGGTTCCTTTTGCAGGGAGCCAACGGCAAGGACTGAGGCCATAGGAAATTTGATTAAAAGCTATGACGCCGGCACGATTTTTCACCGGAAAAACCGGAAAAGCTCTTTTTTCCTTTCGGCTGCAACTTCCAGCGCGGTGCCATCTTTAAGCAGAATATTGCCTCCGTTCTTATGAGAATAGCGCTTCACAAAAGTGGGGTTGATGAGGTGAGAACGATGTATCCTGATGAATCCCAGCTTGATGAGGTTCTCTTCGAAGTAGCCAATGTTTTTGGAAACCAGTATGGGTTTTTCTTCGGGAACGGTAAATACCCAGGTGTAGGCGCCGTTGGCCTGAAGGCGGATGATCTGAGTGGCCTCCACTACCTCAAAGCCATCCTGGGTGGGCAGAGAAACGGGGTGGAAGCCATTGCGTTCGGTATGTTGTGCCTGGCTGATCCGGTTGTAAGCTTTGGCAACTGCTCTGGTAAGTTCGTCGATGTCAACCGGTTTGAGCAGATAATCGCAAATATCCTGCTTCACCGCCTGTATGCCGTATTCATTATAAGCAGTTACGATGATCACCTCCCGGTAGAAAGGAGGGAGCTGTTCGAGTAGTTCAAACCCCGTGCCTCTGGAAAAATTGATGTCCAGGAAGATCAGGTCGGGCCGAAAACGGCAAATGGCGCTTTTCCCGCTCTCTATGGAATCGGCAGTGGCCACGACTTCCACCTCCGGGCAGTAATCCCGCAGGTAATTGCACAATACTTTTATTCCCGAGGGTTCGTCCTCAACGATTACGGCGGTGATCTTCATAAGCGTTTTGGTGTTTTGTGATGGGGATATTTATGACAACCCGGGTGCCGGTTTCGGCCGTTTCTTCCGGATAAAGGTCGGAAATTTCGGCTTTTACCTGCCACCCGTACATGGCCTTTATCAGTTGGATCCGCTCCATCACATTGGCTATGCCGGTGGAGGTTTTTTCATACCTGCCCTTTCGGCGCAGTGTTGCAGCGCGGGCCCTGCCGATCCCATTGTCTGTTACCTCAATGCGGACACTTTCTTCCGTTTTCCGGAATTCGACGAGCAGGAACCCCTTACCTTTTTTGTGGCGGAGGCCGTGTTTGATGGCATTTTCTACAAATGGGAATGCCAGCATAGCGGGAACTCTGATATTTTCGGCATCGATATCTGAGCTGGTTTTTATCTCGTAGTCGAATTTGTCACCAAACCGGAGGTGTTCCAATTCCAGGTAGAGTTTAAGGGCTTCGGCTTCCTCCTGAAGGCTGATAAAAGGCTTCCGGGAATTTTCCAGGTACAGGCGCATCAGTCCGGCAAAGCGGGTAAGGAACTTATTGGCGGAATAGACATCCTTTTCGGCAATAAACCGGTTGCCGGAATTGAGTGCGTTGAATAGAAAATGGGGGTTGAGCTGGCTCATCAGAGCGGAAAAACTGGCCTGGTGGGCTTTCATCTCGAGTTCTCTTCGCTGTTTTCTGGCCCTGCTCCTGAGATAATACGAGACTCCTCCGGTTATGCCTCCAATGATCAGAACAGCCACGATGATCATAAACAGAGACGTTTGCCAAAAATGGGGTTTTATGGTGATGGCCAGGCGGCGTTCCGGGCTCAACCAACGCCCCTTGCCATCGGTGCTCTGAAGGCGGAACAGGTACGCTCCCGGCGCCAGATTGTGAAAACGGGCAAGGGGCTGGCTTTGGGGAGGGCTCCAGTTTTCCTCCTTTTGGCCTGCCTTTTCCAGGCAATACCTGTATTTGATGTCAGAAGGAAAGGTGTGGTCCAGGCAGATAAAAGAAATAGATAGATAATTTTCCTCCGGTTGAAGTGTGATCTTTTCCAGTTCTTCCGGCGGCTTTTCCCAATGTTCCTCTCTACCCAGAATATCGATGCCGGTGATCAGCAGGGGCATAGAAGAGGGCTGGGAATGGGGAGAAATGCTATCCGGATGGAAATATACGATACCCTCGCCGCCGAACAAGAGGCGCCCGTCGCTTGCCCGAAGGTAGGCGCCGGAACTGAAATCTCTCAGCGGTTGTCCGTTTACTTCGTTGAAGGAACGGAAACTTTGGTCCTCAATATTGAACCGGGCCAGGCCATTGCTGGTGCTCAGCCACAGGTTCTGATGGCCATCCTGGAGGATGCCATAGACTACATTGGAGGGCAATCCGTCAGAAAGGGAAAAACTCCGGAACAACTCTTTCTTCTTCCGGTCGAATTGATGCAATCCGTCTCCCTGCCCTCCAATCCAAAGATAAGGAGTGCCTTTTTGCTCGTGAATGGTAAAAATATTGTGCCTCAGCTCGGGATAGGCAATGGTTTCCAGGCTATCGGTTTCCGGATGGAAATAGTGCAGGCGTTTGGTCGTGCCTCCTGCCCAGATGCCTCCATCGGAATCTTCAACGATAGTGAATACCTGCTGCTGTTCGATGTCCTTATTGGCATTTGCCAGAGTATAATGCCGGAAGGATTGGGTAAAAGGGCTGAACACGCTAACTCCGTTCATCCTTCCGAACCAGATCCTGCCGTCGCGGCAGCGGGTGGCTACCCGGTACAAAAGATTGGTCGCCAGGGTTTGGGCGCCGCCCGGCGGGGCTATCTCGATCGGGGCGAAAACGTTCTCATCCGGGGAAAACCTGCCCAGTCCATTCCGGAAAGTGCCCACCCAGATGCTCCCGTCATCCCCGGGCAAAATGCAACGCACATCAAAAGATGCTTCGGGATTGGGCGATTTCCCGTCAAGATAATGGCCGCTGGCCTTAAGTCCTTCGCTCAGGTGGTACAGGCCGCTTACCCCGCCTGCCCACAGCGTACCATCCGGCCCTTCTGCAAGGGAATAAATGGCCCCTTTTTCCAAACCATTCAATCCAGCCGGGTCGTAATGCAGAAAACCAAAAGGGCTCTGAATGCGGGCGGCCTTGGTGAAGCCGATGTTCGTACCCATCCAGGCAATTCCGTTTCGGCCGATCATCAGAGAATGGATATTGGTCTCCCGGAGAGCATTCGGATTACAATTGTCCTGGTCGAGGCGGGTATAGGTGCTGTCAGACAGGTTGATGATAAAGAGGTGCTGATGGGTAGTGGCCCATATCTTTCCATTTTTCTCCAGGCTGAGGCCGGTGACGTTCTCTGCACGGGAAGAGGAAGGGTTCAACTCATCGATCCAGTTGAAATTATGGCCATGGGTAGAACCGGGAAGAACAACGAAGATGCCATGTTCACAACCTGCCCATATCGTACCGTCACTCAATTCGAAAAGAGGAGTAATATTTTTCTGCCTGTACCGGCCGGGAAGAGTGATCTCTCTCAGGAAAAGAGTCGTTCCGGCAATGGAATCACTTAGAAACAACCGGCCGGTGAAAGTGCCGAACCAGAATTCACCCTTCCGGCTTATCAGGCCACAGCTCAATGCCTTTTCCAGGCCTGGATATTCAGGGTGGTAAAGGCGGTATCGGGTTTCGGTCAAGCTGTCGGGGCTGACCCGGCTGAGGCCATCGAAAATATCCGTCCACAGATAACCTTCCTTGTCCGGAAACAGGCCAAAACTTTTGTCGTGGGTTTTAGCCGGATAATAGAATATTTCTTCAAACCTGTTCTTCGTCCGGTCGTACCGGGAGAGGTAATTACTGCCTGCCGCCCAGAGCTTCCCATCCGGGGTTTCGGCAAAGTTGAAAACGGCTTCCCGGGGAAGCCCGGCTCCGTCATCGTGAAAAAAATAATCATATCGGTATCCGTCAAAACGAGCTGCTCCTCCCAGTGCCCCGAGCCAGAGGTAGCCATATTGATCCTGGTAGATGTTCAGGATCGGCCCTCCCTGCCAGTCCACAGTATGGTGCTCCACGGCCACCCCTGGTTTCCCGCTCTGGGCACGGGCCGCAGCGCTGAAAAAAACGGCGGAGGAGAACATCATCATTGTGAGCCAGGCAAAGTTTTTCATACCTGAAATGAGAAAGGCTTTTTTAAAACTAAGAAGATTATCATTGGAAAGCAATCTTTTGCCCTCCCTTTGGCCATATCCGAAAGAGGGCCGGCAGGGGTTGGTAAATTCATTGGCAGGCTTCTTAAACGGGAGACCGGGGTTCGTCAATTTCTCATTGGAGAGGAAAATTTCTTCTCCTAATTTTAGAAATGGCGGCTTTTTATTGGCGGCAAACAAAAAACAACAACATGAAACCATTCAACCCCTTCGCAATCCTGTATCCCGTAGCCTCTGTATTTTTCCTGCTTACCGTTAATTGCCTGCACTCACAGGCTGTGCATCTGGAGTGCGATAGTGATGCAGTCGGTAATATCTCCCAGTTGGGAGAGGTGGATGAATTTACTTTTGATGCCAATCAGGGCGATTATGTCATCGTCAGGCTGGTGGGGGGGAGCAGTGCTTTCGACCCCAGCCTTACTTTGCAGGGCCCTGATGGTATGGCCATTCAGACAGTTACTTCATTTGGTGCGGTAGTCCGGATTAGTCAGGTGTTAAACACTTCCGGTACTTTCAAACTGCTGGCAAAGGAAAAAGATGATAATGCCACCGGCCAGTATGGCATTTCCCTGCAAATCCTGAAACCGGAATGTGCCGGCCAGATCTCTTGCCGGGGAACAGCCGCCGGGAATATTACCTCTCTGGCAGGCATGCAGGCCTATAGCTTTTCCCTGGAAGATACTACCTCAGTGATCCTGCGAATGATCGGAAGCAGCAGCACCTTCGATAACCGTTTTGAACTGTATCGCTTAGGCAACCCGGTAAGCCTCATTGAGAGTGATGAAACTTTTGGCGAAGTAGCCCGCCTGGAAAATGGCCTCAACCTCCTTCCTGGTGATTATATGGTGGTATGTATGGAAAAAGATGGCAACGCTACCGGCCCGTTCAGCCTGGCGATCCAGGAATTGCGGCTGGAGTGCGCAACGGAAATCGGCTGCTCGGGCACGGTGCAGGGGAACATCAGCGGCCTTGCGGGGATGCAGGCATTCTACTTCACCCTGGAGGCGCCCACCTCGGTGCTGCTGCGGATGGAGAGCCCGGAGGTGAACTTCGACCACGGGCTGGAGCTGTACCGGCTGGCCGCCGGGGCGGATGTACAGGAGGGCGCCGTAGTAACCTTTGGCGAAGTGGCGCGGCTGGACCGGCTGAACCTGCCTGCGGGCACGTATATGGCGGTGTGCATGGAGCGTGAGGGCAACTTTACGGGCCCTATTAGCCTGGCGATCCAGGAATTGCGGCTGGAATGCGCAACGGAAATCGGCTGCTCGGGCACGGTGCAGGGGAACATCAGCGGGCTTGCGGGGATGCAGGCGTTCTACTTCACGCTGGAGGGGCCCACCTCGGTGCTGCTGCGGATGGAGAGCCCGGAGGTGAACTTCGACCACGGGCTGGAGCTGTACCGGCTGGCCGCCGGGGCGGATGCCCAGGAGGGCGCCGTAGTAACCTTTGGCGAAGTGGCGCGGCTGGACCGGCTGAACCTGTCGCCGGGCACATATATGGCGGTGTGCATGGAGCGCGAGGGCGACTTTACGGGCCCGTTCAGCCTGGCGATCCAGGAATTGCGGCTGGAGTGCGCAACGGAAATCGGCTGCTCGGGCACGGTGCAGGGGAACATCAGCGGCCTTGCGGGGATGCAGGCATTCTACTTCACCCTGGAGGGGCCCACCTCGGTGCTGCTGCGGATGGAGAGCCCGGAGGTGAACTTCGACCACGGGCTGGAGCTGTACCGCCTGGCCGCCGGGGCGGATGCCCAGGAGGGCGCCGTAGTAACCTTTGGCGAAGTAGCGCGGCTGGACCGGCTGAACCTGTCGCCGGGCACATATATGGCGGTGTGCATGGAACGCGAGGGCGACTTTACGGGCCCGTTCAGCCTGGCGATCCAGGAATTGCGGCTGGAGTGCGCAACGGAAATCGGCTGCTCGGGCACGGTGCAGGGGAACATCAGCGGGCTTGCGGGGATGCAGGCGTTCTACTTCACGCTGGAGGGGCCCACCTCGGTGCTGCTGCGGATGGAGAGCCCGGAGGTGAACTTCGACCACGGGCTGGAGCTGTACCGGCTGGCCGCCGGGGCGGATGCCCAGGAGGGCGCCGTAGTAACCTTTGGCGAAGTAGCGCGGCTGGACCGGCTGAACCTGTCGCCGGGCACATATATGGCGGTGTGCATGGAGCGCGAGGGCGACTTTACGGGCCCGTTCAGCCTGGCGGTCCAGGAATTGCGGCTGGAGTGCGCAACGGAAATCGGCTGCTCGGGCACGGTGCAGGGGAACATCAGCGGCCTTGCGGGGATGCAGGCATTCTATTTCACCCTGGAAGGGCCCACCTCGGTGCTGCTGCGGATGGAGAGCCCGGAGGTGAACTTCGACCACGGGCTGGAGCTGTACCGGCTGGCCGCCGGGGCGGATGCCCAGGAGGGCGCCGTAGTAACCTTTGGCGAAGTGGCGCGGCTGGACCGGCTGAACCTGTCGCCGGGCACATATATGGCGGTGTGCATGGAGCGCGAGGGCGACTTTACGGGCCCGTTCAGCCTGGCGGTCCAGGAATTGCGGCTGGAGTGCGCAACGGAAATCGGCTGCTCGGGCACGGTGCAGGGGAACATCAGCGGCCTTGCGGGGATGCAGGCATTCTATTTCACCCTGGAAGGGCCCACCTCGGTGCTGCTGCGGATGGAGAGCCCGGAGGTGAACTTCGACCACGGGCTGGAGCTGTACCGGCTGGCCGCCGGGGCGGATGTACAGGAGGGCGCCGTAGTAACCTTTGGCGAAGTGGCGCGGCTAAATCGGCTGAACCTGCCTGCGGGCACATATATGGCGGTGTGCATGGAGCGCGAGGGCGACTTTACGGGCCCGTTCAGCCTGGCGGTCCAGGAGTTGCGGCTGGAGTGCGCAACTCCCATTTCCTGTGAAGAGGTTGCACTGGGAGAGATCACCGGCCTGGCAGAAATGGCGGCTTTTAGTTTTACGATAGCGGAGCCGACGACTGTTCTGTTGCGGCTGGAAAGTGATGAATTCAGTTTTAGCAACAAATTAGAATTGTATCGGATATCCGGGCAGGAGGACCAGTTGATATCGACGGCTGAAACCTTTGGGGAGGTGGTGCGGCTCAATATGTTTAGCCTTGCCCCGGGTACCTATATCGCAGTGGGGATGGAGGCAGACGGGACAGTTACCGGCCACTACGGGCTGGCGATGCAGTGGATCAGAAATGAATGTGCTATGGCTCTTGGCTGTGAGGAGGACCAGGGTGCTTCCATCAATTCCCTTGCAGAGATGGACAATTATGCGGTTGACGGAGAGCCGGGAAGCCACGCCATCTTCAGGGTTCGGGCGGCGGTATCCGGTATTCAGCCACTGGTTGAAGTATATGATCAGTCGGGCGCTCTGCTTTACAGCCAGAGTACATCTTCAGGAGTTGTTCGAATTCAACATGAATTTACGGGCGAAAGCCCCCGGGTTTTCATTCTGGTGATGGATGAAGCAGGTAACAGGGTAGGGGATTATGGCATTTCCATCCAATTGCTAAAGGAAAGTTGCGCTACAAGCCTTGCCTGTTCTGAGGATATAACCGGTACGATCGGTGAATTGGCGGAAATGGATGCATTTACTTTTATGGCAAACCAGGGAAGCCGCCTGGCTGTCCGCGCCCGGAGTATCGCCAATTCTTTTGAAGGATGGCTGGAGTTGTACGACGAAGAAGGGGCTTTACTGGCAACGGAGCAATCTGTGTCAGGCCTGGCCCGCCTGGATTACTTTCCTTTACCCTATTCCGGCAGGTATTACCTGTTGTACATGGAAAAAGAAGGCAACGAACTGGATAACTACGGGCTTTCCCTTCAGTTGGTGTCGCCCTCCTGTACGATGGGGGAGGTATCCTGCGGAATGGTTCTGTCTTCTAACCTTCCCCATCCGGCAGCTATGGATGCCTGGCGGATAAACAGCGAAGGGGGAGGCCTCATTTTGATCAAGGGATACAGCCCGGCAGGATCGGAGGTAGGGCTTGCCCTGGAGCTTTACACCCAAGCCGGCCAGCCGGTGGAAGCACAGAGCATAGGTGGTAATATTCTTTCCTTTTGGGCCGAAGTGCCTCCCAATGAGGATCTGGTATTACTGGCAATGGATGACAATGGCCTGCAAACCGGCAGTTATCAGTTGTCGATAGCCCTTCTTTCTTCATCTGCCTGCGTTTCTCCGATGGCCTGTGGAGAAACACTCACTGCAAGCCTGTCGGCAGTTCCGCAGATGGCGGTTTATTCTATTGCTGCCGGTAACGGCGCCAGGATACTGGCCCGGGCCAGAACTCAGAATGGAGCCGATAATATATCTGTCGAATTGTACAGCCGCTCCGAACGCCTGGACGTAAGAACAGGAAGCCTCCCAAGGTTGGAATATACCCTGGGCAGCGATGGGCCCTATTTCCTGGCCGTTTCCGGGCTGGGCACGGCCGGGAGTACACCTATTTATACGGGATTGCAGGTTTTGAACAATTTCTCCTGCGGGCAGCCTATTGGCTATAATGACAGCCTCACTTTTAACCTGGGCCAGTATGCGGCAATGGCTGCTTTCAATTTCCAGGGTAGTGAGGGTGATGTGGGCATTGGCCAGTTCACTGGCACCATACCCGGGTTTAACGCCCGGTTCGAATTGTATAATGCGGCCGGAGAACGCATTGGCCTGCAAAACTCATTTGGTAGTGGCGCCCGGCTTGATTTCACACTTCCGGCGGACGGCCCCTACAAGCTGCTGGCCATGGAGGCAGATGGAGATCCTGGTAGTTATAACGGGCTTTGCCTGCAGAAAGTAAATCCTGGCTTTGACGCTCGCGAGATCACCGACGGGAGTATGGAAACGGCTTCCATCACTTTACCGGCGGAAATGGATGTATTCAACTACTGGGGTACGGCCGGAGAAGTATTTAGCGTTGAGGCTGCCAGCCTGGCTCAAAGCTTTAATCCCTATATTGAATTCTACAACCCGGATGGTATAATGATCGCCTCAGGCCAGGGCCTGGCCACCGCCGAGATCCTGGAACAACTGATCCAGTCCACCGGCTGGCATACGCTCCTCGTCCGGGACGGTGACTTCAGGGATGCAGGGGCTTATGTGTTGAACCTGATGGTGCCGGCCACTGCGGAATTCTCTGAGAAAAGCAGCCTTCGGGTGGCCCCCAATCCGGTATTGGCCACCCTTTATGCCGGTATTGGGCTTACAGAGGGCGGAGTAGTGGGCCTTTCGCTGACCGACATCAACGGCAGGGCCTGTACTTTTGTACAGCGGGGCTGGCTGGCGGAGGGAGAACATTCCCTGGAAATAGATGTCAGCGCGCTTCCCGCAGGGGTTTACATCTGTGTTCTGGAGGTAGAAGGTGAAGTCGTGGCGAGGGAGAAGGTGCTGGTTGCACACTGAGAGGCTAAGTAGTCGGACACAATTATTTTTATGATAATTCAAGCGCTAATGGGAAATTAGCGCTTGAAGGCCATCTTTAAGCGGCAATTTCCCATTGCCGCTTAAATTGGAGGTCTTTTTATACTCAAATTAAATGTGTCCGACTACTTACATATTCTTAAGCCTTCCCCCATCTACTGCCAGGGCTACACCGGTGATGTAAGCTGCCGCGGGTGAAGCCAGAAAAGCGATGGCCGCACCGGTTTCTTCGGGTTTGGCAAAACGCCTCAGCGGGATGCCGGCCTGCATTGCGGCGATCACTTCCCCGGTGGAGCGGCCGGAGGCTTTCGCTTTGTTTTCGATGATCTCCTGCAGGCGGCCGGTATTGGTGGCGCCGGGCAGAATATTGTTTACGGTAATGCCTTCCGGCCCCAGTTCATTGGCCAGCGTTTTTGCCCAGTTGGCCACTGCGGCCCGTACGGTATTGGATACGCCCAGGTTGTCGAGAGGGGCTTTCACAGAGGTGGAAATGACATTGATGATGCGGCCGTAGCCTTCTTTTTTCATTCCGGGCACAACGGCTTGCACCAGCAGGTGGTTGCAGATCAGGTGGCGGGTGAAGGCCTCCTGAAATGCCTGCTCTTCAGCCTCCAGTATGGGCCCGGCGGGAGGGCCGCCGGTATTGTTGACCAGAATATGAATGGGCTTGGCCCCAACGAGCCCGCGCACCTTCCTTTTCAGGTCGGAAGGCTTGCTGAAATCCGCCACCAGGAAATCGTGGCGTTGCCCCTGGCTGTCCTCCAGTTCATGGACGATGGCAGCCATTGTGTCTGCAGAGCGGGAAACAAGCGTCACGTTGGCTCCAAGTTTGGCAATTTCAACAGCGGCTGCCTTGCCGATGCCTTTACTGCTGCCGCAAACCAGTGCGTTTTTTCCTCTCAGGTCTAAGTTCATGAAGCGGTATTGTTATTGATTACAGACTTTTCTTATTATTGGGAAAAGTTCTTTATTTTGATTGCGGGCCGATGAAGGCCATTCGCAAGATTAACAAAATATTCGATGATATGCCACTAGCCAAACCATTCAATCTTCAAAAGTGGGTAGATGAACACCGCCACCTTTTAAAGCCCCCTGTGGGAAACCAACAGGTCTATAAAGGCAACGACGATTACATCGTAATGGTTGTCGGAGGCCCCAACGGGCGCAAGGATTATCACTGGGAGGAAGGAGAAGAGCTGTTCTATCAGCTCGAAGGAGACATCACCCTGAAGATCATTAACGAAGCCGGTGAACCTGAGGACGTTCCCATTCGCGAAGGGGAAATGTTCCTGCTTCCGCCCCGCATCCCTCATTCCCCTCAACGCCCGGCCAATACGATCGGGCTGGTGATCGAGCGCTATCGCCATAAAGGGGAAAAGGACAAGCTGATGTGGTTTTGTGAAAATTGCAGCAACAAACTGCACGAAGAGGCGTTCGAACTGGAAGATATTGTCGCCCAGCTGAAAGCCGCCATCAACAAGTTTATGGATTCGGAGAAATTGCGCACCTGCGATGAATGCGGGGCGGTAATGGAGAAAGCATGATCAGTGTGTATGTGTGTATATGTGCATAAGTGCATTCGTTGACACCTATACATACACTTGTACACTCATGCACATATACACAACAGAGCATGAAGAAGATTTATTTTGCATCAGATTTCCATCTGGGTGTGGATGCCCGGCGGAGCAGCCGGGAGCGAGAGCAGCAGATCGTTAGATGGCTGGACGCGATCAAAAAGGATGCTGCGGCAATCTACCTGGTCGGCGATATTTTTGAATTTTGGTTTGAATATAAAAGAGTGGTGCCCAAGGGGTTTACCCGTTTACTGGGTAAGCTGGCCAGCCTTAGAGACCAAGGTATCCCCATTTACTTTTTTACGGGCAATCACGACATGTGGATGTTTCGCTATTTCGAAGAGGAACTGGGGATTCCGACGTACCGCGAACCGGTGGTCCGTGAGCTGATGGGAAAGACTTTTTTCATCGGGCATGGTGATGGGCTCGGCCCGAACGACCGGGGATATAAACTGCTGAAGAAAATTTTTACCAATCCGCTTTGCCAGTGGCTTTTCGAACGGCTGCACCCCAATTTTGGCATCTGGCTGGCCAATTACTGGTCGGGAAAGAGCCGGAGCGGCCAAAATCCAAAAAAGGCCCGTTTTCGCGGGGAGGAAGGAGAATGGCTCATCGCCTACTCCAACCGGAAGCTGGACAGCATGGATATCGACTTTTTCGTCTTCGGCCATCGCCACCTGCCGATCGACTTTACGCTAAAAGATGGGAAAAGCCGTTATATAAACCTGGGAGAGTGGATGAACCACAATTCCTATGCCGTCTTTGATGGTGAGAATATGGAGATCGAATTCTTTGAAAATGAAAACGGCCAGGTTTTTGGAGACAGTAAAGTGGAACAGCAGAAAGCCTGAAGAGGGCATTTTATTATGCCTCTGGCTGTTGGCTGTTGGCTGTTGGTTTAACAGGCGGCGGCGTTCTACCTCCAGCTTTCAGCCAAAAGCAGCATTCTTTCTTTTTTTTTATTTGGCCCCATTTTTACTTTTTTGCCAGGGAGCTTCAAGAGACTCTTTCAACCTGGTATTCTCCTTCCCGGAGAAAGCGAAATATTTCACACTGGATAAGCTCCGCCAGGTTTATGTTGTCACTTCTACCAATGAGGTGGTCAAGTACAGCCCGGAAGGCAGGGAGCTCTTCCGCTACAACAACAATACCCGGGGAAACCTGTCCTATATCGATGCCACCGACCCGTTCAAGCTGCTGTTGTTCTATCCGGAGCTGCAGGCCATCTCCATCCTTGACCGCACCATGAACGAAACAGCCCTGCTGTTGCTGTTTTCTGCCGATATCGTCAATGCATCCGCCATAGCACTGGCTAACGACAACAATATATGGGTTTACGACCAGGCCACTTTCCGGTTGTTGAAGATCGCTTCGGATGGCACGGTGCTGGCCAGCAGTGATAACCTCAGCGCTCAACTTGCACGCCCGCCCCGGGTGAAACAGGTTCTGGCCCGGGAAAACATGGTGTATCTCAACGACCCCGAACAAGGGATTTTCCTGTTTGACGGTTTTGCCCAGTATCATCAGCTTTTGCCGCTGTCCGGCTATGATTATTTCGGGGTGCTGGATGGCTATTTACAACTCTTTAAAAGAGGAGAATTGTATGCCTATAACCTGAAAGCCCTGAAAAAGATACAACTGCCTGTGCCCGGGGCTGCCCGGGAAGCCGTACAGTTGCGCCGGCAGGGCCAGCGGTTGTACGCCCTGTCGGATGGCGGGGTGCTGTCAGTTTATGAAAAGAATGAGGAAGGACGGGAATAGATATTCTGGTTTTTCATTGTTGCAGCCAACCGCAATACCCAACTCCGAAACACCGCCATACCAGTGAGCTGCAAGGTTGGAGCATAAAAAAATTGGCCTGCCAACATTTTGGCGGCCAATTTTTAAACAGGAAATATTATGGCTAAAATACTATTGCCGGTTGAAGAAAAAATCTTTATTACCGGTGGCGAAGTCCCGGTTTTCACAGTTTAGTACGTGCTGTAACACCATTTCGTCCAATTCGAGGTATTTGATTTCGGCTACAGTCGTCTCGCCACTCTCAAAGCGCATGACCAGGTGCTGGCCATCCTTATCCAGCCACCATTCGCCGTTGCTTTTTATGTTCTGGCGGCTGTCGCCCAGCATGCGTTCGAACCTGCCGTTGGAGTGGAAGCAGTATTTCAGGTATGCTCCATCCATGGATTTCAGGTCGAAGGGGTAGGTCGTATTCTCCCAGCTGGCGGCCAGTATGCTTTCCTTTTGGGTGCGCCGGGCTTTCGATTCTGCCGACTCGTGTTCAAGCGTAAGCGCAAAACCATTGTGGACCTCGGTCAGTTTCAGGCTTTGGCAGGCTGGTTTAACCTCAAATACCAGGCGCTGGGAGTAATCTCTGGCAGCCAGTACAAGCTGTGCCTGATCGTCCCCTAGAGGTATTACTGTCCAGGTGAAGTTTTTGTAACCGGACAGGCCATTTTCATTAAAGGTGAACCAGTCGGCCGTTCCGGAAGTGTGGAACTGCAATACGGTTTCCTGTCCGTTTTGCATATCGCTTACCCACTTGCCATTGGGTAATGCCCGTTGCAGTTGGGTGGTAAGGGTTAAATTGTCGTCAAGGTTGAAAGCGCAGGAAGAATCTACTTCTGCTAATGCAGGAAAAACGAAACTTAAGCACGCCAGGAGCATGCTGAGCATCAAGGTTTTCATAATTTTTATTTTAGCCGGGTGAAAGCTGCTTCTCAATTTTATGGTACAGGCCCGAAGGCCGGGTTTGTGGGTTTAGGTGGAAAAGCAGCTATTAAAAAACTGTTGGTGATTTCTTTCTATTTGGTGATTTCTGTTTACAAGGACAAACCTAAGGGTAAAAGGATGCAGCTGTCCATTTTTTTTGACGACCATCCAGCATTTTTCGATGAGTGGAGGCACATTCTGAATGGAGGCTGAACCGCTGTCCGTATATTTGACGTTAGAAAGAGGTGTTTGGTTAACGGGGAACTGCTGTTTTTTTACAAAAAGGATGCTTATCCGATCAACTGATTATCGTTTGAACGAACGGCCAGGTAAAAACTGCGAAAGTTGCTGATCAAGACCAGAGGAATAGTATTGCGCTCCATGAAATACTCCGAGACGAGTATGATCACCGATATCTACACCGAGGAGCGGGGCATGCGGAGTTATATCATCAGTGGAGTGCGAAGCAGGAAAGCAAAGGTCAAGGCCAGTCTGCTGCAGGTTATGTCACTGGTGGATATGGTCGCCTACGACCGCCATGAGCAAGGCCTGAACCGGGTTCGGGAGCTGCAGGCGGCCCACGTTTACCGTTCAGTGCCCTTTGATGTGAAGAAAGGCGCTGTGGGCCTGTTTATGGCCGAAATGGCCCGGAAAACCATCCGGGAACCGGAAGAGAACAAGAGGCTTTTTGATTTTCTGTACCGGGCTTTCCGGTTTCTGGACGAAACGACAGCGCCGGTCGCCAACCTTCACCTCTGTTTTTTAATTGAACTGAGCGCTTTCCTGGGGTTCGTACCCGGTGAAGAATGGTCAGAAGATACGCCTGTGTTCGACCTCCAGGAAGGGGTGTTTGTGGCGGCGCCTCCTCCTCATGTGCACCATCTGGGCAAGGCGGAAAGCCTGCTGTTGCACCAATTGCTGGACAAAAACCTGGAAAACTGCCACGAGCTGAGCATGCAACGGCAACAGCGAAAATCATTGTTGCTGCACCTGATCGATTATTACCGTTTGCATATTGAAAACCTTCCCGAGATCCATGCCCATGTAGTGCTGCAGGAGGTTTTGGAGGGGTGAGAGGGAGACGGGGAGAGAGGGTGAGTGGGGTGGCCGGCGCTTCTCACCGGGAAAGTCGTAAGAAGCGCCGGAAATTGGTGTTTGCTTAAGCTTTCGGGAACGGGATCTTCAGGGCCTGGCCAGGCTTGATGAGGTCCGGGTTATCCAACTGGTCGCGGTTGGCGTTGAAGATGTGCATGTAGTTACCCGCCTTACCGTAGTATTTTTTGGAAATACCAGACAGGGTGTCACCGCTTTTTACCGTATGGACGTGGTAGTTTTCCTTGTCTTCGACCCGGATGTCCGCTTTGAGGTCCGCCGGCTTTTCCCCCCCGATCTCTTTGATCTTATCCCAGAGGATGTTTTTCTCATACTGGGTTTTGGTGGTGCCTCCGATCTTGAGGAAGCCGTCTTCTTCTTTGACGTAGCCATCTTTTACGCCTAATTCCTCACCCAGGTTCAGAACTTCGCGATACTTGTCTTGCAGGGACATATTTCAGTTGTTTTTGTTATGAGAATATTTGATTGTTGTGACTGCCACTTCCGGTGGAAGTAACACTTCCGGCCAATTTAGTAAAGTTTGAAAAACTAAATCTTATCTTGCGTCGTTCTTATTCAAATTCAGGACCAGCCAGTTGCATGAGAACCCTCCCCCTGTATTTCCTGTTAATAATATTAGGCGTTGCGAACCGGGCGAGTGGCCAGCCTCTGAACGGAGGCGGTTTCTTTACCGGCATTCAGCTAGTGAATATCAATACCGGAAAGAATGCCCGGCAACCCATGATGTACATCTGGGAGCAGCAGTCTTTGAAGCTGAACAGGCGCCTGTCGGTAGGGGGGGATGTTACCCTGGTCAAGAATACCGTTCCTTACGGCCGGGTGCAGGGTAAAGTGCTTGAATTTTTCAGGTTAAACGTTCCTCTGCACCTGGATCTCAGAGTGGTGGGGAACTGGTTTGTAGAGGCCGGTGTTTATATTGGTGCAACAACGAAAAGCCGGAATGTTTACATCACAGAGTTTGTTCAGGTGAAGTATTTCGAAGCGTTGGAAATGCGTTTGGACACCGGCGGTATGGCCGGCCTGAGCTTTCGGTTGAAAAATTGGGGAAAATTGCACTTTCGATACAATCACGGGCTGTTCCCGGCCGTTCCTATAAGTGGAGAACGCATTGAGAAAGACCGGATGGCCACCACCGGTATTTCGATCAGCTTCTGAAATTAGCCATCAACTTGCTGTTACTAAACTAACCGGCAAAAGACACAAAATAAAAGAGGCCGGGAAGCGGAGCGGAAAGCTGCCGCTTTCGGCCCTGAAAATGAAGCAACTACTCCGTTAATTCATTTTAGCGGCGTAACTTATTATCATGGGATTCTAATTGTATTAGTGGGAAGTGCCTTCATAGCGATGAAGGCATTTTCTTTTTTGAAGTGGAACCGCCCTGAGCGGGTTTACATCATATATTAAGTGCAGGACTAGGAGTGGCTCGCTAACACCCGCGACTTTTCCACCATTCCGCCAAGTTTTCCACATCTTTGGCATTATTGAAGAATATTAATTACATTTGTTTTTCGTTTAAACAAATTGTTGTCATGCCTTTTACCTCCATTGAGATCTGTGCAGGAGCTGGCGGCCAGGCTGTCGGGTTAGAACAAGCAGGATTTGAACATTTGGCACTTGTTGAAATTGACGGTGATGCTTGCAATACCCTTCGCCATAATCGTCCGGATTGGAATGTCCGGGAGATGGATGTCAAGGAGTTTTCTGCCAGGGAATTTCAAGAGATAAGCCTATTCGCGGGAGGTGTTCCCTGCCCGCCGTTCTCCATTGCAGGAAAACAATTAGGCCAGGACGATGAAAGGGACCTCTTTCCCGAAGCGCTTCGGCTGATCGAGGAATGTCAGCCACAGGCAGTGCTCCTTGAAAATGTAAGGGGGTTCCTGTCTAAGCGGTTTGAAGGGTATCGGCGTGTATTGATGAAAAAGCTGAAAGATCTTGGGTACACGGGTGAGTGGCGCCTGCTAACTGCATCCGATTATGGTGTCCCTCAACTCCGGCCGAGGGCCATATATGTTGGT
This sequence comes from Lewinellaceae bacterium, assembly GCA_020636315.1. GTDB lineage: Bacteria > Bacteroidota > Bacteroidia > Chitinophagales > Saprospiraceae > JACJXW01. Next base: position 61,531 of record JACJYA010000014.1, on the reverse strand, counting down.
TTTAGGGATGATCACTTCAACTATTTCAAATGGCCTGAGAGGAATGAGCCCCCTCCAACAGTTGGCGAAGTATTGTTCGAAGAAATGGCGTCTCGGGGTTGGAAAGGAGCAGAAAGCTGGAAGGCTCAGGCGAATGACATTGCTCCGACTTTAGTAGGGGGGTCAAAAAAGCACGGAGGAGCAGACCTCGGCCCTTCCCGGGCGCGCAATGGCTGGAAGAAATTGGGCGTAGATGGAAGAAGCCTGGTCGAGGAACCGCCCGATCCAAATTTTAAGGGGATGCCTAAACTAACTGTAAAAATGGCATCTATGGTACAGGGCTTTCCCGAGGACTGGGATTTTACGGGAAGAAAAACGGCTGCTTACAGGCAAGTAGGAAATGCTTTCCCTCCACCTGTTGCAAAAGCAGTTGGAGAAAAAATATTATCCGCTTTAAAAAAGAAAAAAAATGGGGGGAAGCCTTCGGCAGTCCCCCTTCTGATAAGAAACACCCTAAAAACTACCGTATAAGTAGATTGTTTTCATGTAGCTTTCAAAGCGGTAAACAGTAAAACAGCCGGGTGATCGAATAAAAATAAAAGTGCCGGGTGATCTCTTTTTCATCCTGAGGAGATATCCTCCTCAGCTTTTTTGTCGGGTGGCGTTTTACTGTTGTTTACCGGTAAGTCGGGCATCCGGGGCCAAAGGTTACACCTTCGGTTGTTTTTTTGCCCGGGGTAGTGATTTTTTTAAATTTTCTGGATGCCTCCCGAGATCAGTGACCGGGTATTTTTTTCTTCCGGGTCACCGGTGTAATCGATCTGGCCGCCGGTGTTGGCATTGGCATCGAGGGTTTTATTGGCCACAACTTCGGCCTGCCCTCCGGTATTTGCCTTGACGTAGGTGCGGTCACACTGCAGATCCAGCCCCATATACTGAGCACCGGTGGCGACAGTCACTTCCTGAGTTTCGGTGCTTCCTTCGATTTTGATCATCGCTCCCTCGGTAGCCGTGGCAACCAGGGAATTGACTTCAACGGCAAGATCGATCTGGGCGCCGCTGCCGGCGCGGAGGTCCAGTTGGTCACCGGTGACGGGTGCTGTTGCGGAGGCCTTCGCGCCAGCGCTGGCTTTAAGCGCCCGCAGTTGCTGGAAAGTGACTTCCACCCGGGCATGATCGCCTCCCTGGAACAATCCTTCGATCAGCTGGATCTTAAGGGTTTTTCCTTTGATATAACAGGTGACGTCATCTTCTGAGATGCCCTCAGCAGTGATTACGGCTCTCGCTTCATCACCGGGGGTAAGGATCAGCTCCACATCGCCGGCAACAGTGATGGCGTCAAAATAATCCAGCTTCCGTTCATCCTGGGCGCGGGCATTGCTCAGTACGAGAAACGAGGCTAACATTAACGTTACTTTCGAGATTGTTTTCATGATGATGTCAGTTTTGATTTTGCAACAACCGGCAGCCTTTGCCGGAAGGTGCGCTAATAGGATGCAATAAGTATCCGAATCCCCCTATTGGTAACAGAGAAAACTTTTGGAAGGATGAAGCCTGGCCCGGTTAAGGAGGCGCCGGGCATGCCGGGAGTTAGTTTCCCTTTTGCCTGCCGAAAATGTCGGCAACCGGCGCCCCCCGGGAATTTCTCTTGCCGGATAAGGCCCTGAGTGTTATTTTTCAAGAAATAAAAAGCTATGAAGCCTAATTTCCTTTATTCTGTTTTGACAATACCTCTTTTTTTCAGCTGTATTTTCTATCTGAGTAAGCCCTGGCATGATTCCGCAGGAGGGCAGGCGGAGCATCCAGCCTTTTTGGTGGATACCTGTTTTGCCGACACTTTGATCTGCGTGGGGGATACCCTCCGCATTGGCGGCCAGGTGATTACCGAACCCGGAACTTATACCCTGACTTCGGGCCTGCCGCCGGAATGCGAGAACGCCCTGGTGCTGAATGTCTCGGAAAGGAATAGTATTGAAATTTTGCTGGATATTGCCCTTTGTCATGGAGAAAATGCCCGGTTTGGCATCTATACCTTTGGAAGGACGGGCTATTACGAAATACGCCTGCCGGGTGAAAATGGGTGTGACACCCTCATCTATCTGGACCTGCTGGTCAGTGACCTGGGCATTCCTGTTTTTCATACTGAACCGGATGACGGCTCCGGCGATGGGGCCATTGACCTGTCGATCAGTGGGGGCGGCCTTAGTTTCCAGTGGAGCAACGGGGCCACTACTGAAGACCTTGAAGGGCTGGCGGCCGGAACCTATGAAGTGACCATAACCAATTCGGATAGCTGCCGGCTGGTTCGGACTGTGGAGGTGGAAAAACTGGAAAGTTTCGCCGTGCCCAATGCTTTTACGCCCAACGGCGATGGCGTCAATGACCGCTTCAATCTCGTGGCCAGTGAGGGCACACCCCAGATCCTTACTTTCCGCGTTTATAATCGCTGGGGGCAGCTGGTTTACGAAAACGGAGCCCCGGAAAGCGGATGGGACGGAACCTTTAACGGGGTTCCACAGGCGGCCGATACCTATTTTTATTTCATTCAGGCCGAGCGGAGGATCGGGCCGGAGGAGGTGCTTACCTTTCAGGGAGATGTGCTCCTTTTGCGATAAACTTTGTACATTAAGATGTGATGTAAATGTTCCTAAATCTTAAAATATGAGGCTGGCCAGACAAGCGCTGATATTCCTTTTGATGTTCTCATTTCATTTCACCTGCAACAAAAATGACGACAGTGGGGCCTGCGGCAAATTCGATGTCCGCCTTCAGGCGCCTGCAACTCCGGGCCCTTCTTTCTGGATTTTGCTTTCCGACGAAAAAGGGGCGCTCCTGGATGCGAGAAGGGCAGAGGCTGCGGGGGGGTATTCCGTTTCCACCCGGGAGTGTGCCGGGCGTTATGATTTCACTATAATCCAGCGGCGTGAAGAGGAGGTGGCGATAGGAGGAAACCCGGCCACTGTTGCCATTTACGAAGCCACCACTTTCCTGGATGTGGCCGACGGCCTGGAGTTTGACCGGCGGGATCCTGGCCAGGGTGAACTGCGTGATTTTTCCATCGAAGGAGTGCAGAGCCTGGAATTGCTTCTCTGGCCGGAGGAGAGCCTTCAGTCCTTCGGGCGAGATGCTTTCATAGATCAGGCGGTACAGCGGCTGAGCTTTGAAATACCGGTATATGAAGGGGATCCGGCCTTTCTCATCATACGGGCCAACGGAGAAGCCGAAAACCGGTTCCTCTGGGTGAATGCAGTGGATCGATACAGCTTTACCTTCGATTACGGAGCCCTGGACAGGCTCGAACCCTTCGGGCCCATTGCGCTGCCCAACGATGCCCCCTGGCGTTACTTCGTCGATGGCGTCGGGGAATTTGGCGCTACCCGCCTCGACTATTCCTCTTTGCCCGACCAGGTGTTTTTTGAATTCGGTACGGCATTGCCACCGGCGGATACGGTGCGTGCGTACCGTTTGACTGCCCGGGAGGAACGGTTTAAGAACGGCGGGCTGTTCTTTCCGGTTTATTTCGAGAAAGAGCTGCCTGGAATGCCCGCCGCTATTCCCGAACCGGAAGTCGATTTTACCCTGCAACGAAATAGCCGGGAGTCTTTTCAGGCAAACGTTACTGAAGGACAGCCGACAGCTCTGGCCCTCTTCCTTCACGACAATGCATCAAATGCCGGCCAGGGCCCGTGGTTGCGCTGGTCGGTTTACGGCTCACCGGAAGCCATGGCCGATTTTCGCCTGCCACCCTGGCCGGCAGAACTTTCTGCAGCCCGCGCTGATCTGCTCGCGGAGGGCCGGCAAACGCCGGTAATTATGCGGGCTTTCACCTACGACAGCCAACCCACCTACCGGCAATTCCTGGATGCCAGGGCTGCCCGCGAGGAGGGATGGGATGCTCAACAGGGGCTGGAAGCCAAAGAGAAAAGCTTTTGATTTCTGACTGGGGATTTTTGACTTATTGCTGTCTTTGCAGGCCGGCTGAAATTTTTGATTTGAGACTTGTAGCTGCGGGCTTTGACTGGCGCCGGATGTTTTTTTCAGTAATTTTTACAGAACCTGGCGTAAATAGCCGGGCCGGGCACTTTCAAACCATTCTATTTGTATTATCTTTGCGCCCTGATTTAACAGGTGCACCGAACTAACCTGCATCTGAAAGCGGAAAAAATCGAAATTGGCCCATGGCACAGCAAAGCGATCAATTCAAAAAACTCATTGCCCACAGCAAGGAATACGGCTTTATTTTCCAGTCGAGTGAAGTATATGACGGCCTGAGCGCCGTTTATGATTATGGCCCCTATGGCGTAGAACTCAAGAATAACATAAAGGAATACTGGTGGCGGAGTATGGTACAGATGCACGACAACATCGTCGGTGTCGATGCGGCCATTTTTATGCACCCCAAAACCTGGAAGGCCTCCGGCCACGTCGATGCTTTCAATGATCCGCTCATCGACAACAAGGACAGTAAGAAGCGCTACCGCGCCGACGTGCTCATCGAGGAATATATGGACAAGCTGGAAGGCAAGATCCAGAAAGAAGTAGATAAGGCGGCTAAACGTTTCGGTGAAAAGTTTGATGAACAGGTCTTCCGCTCCACCAACGAGCGGGTGTTGCGCTATCAGGAAGAACACGGCCGCGTGCGGGAACGCCTGGCGCAGGCAATGACCGATGGCGACCTGGCGGAACTGAAGCAGATCATTGAAGACCTGGAGATCGCCGACCCGGAATCCGGTTCCCGCAACTGGACGGAAGTTCGCCAGTTCAACCTTATGTTCTCCACTCAGCTGGGCAATATTGCCGGAGAGGACGGTAAACTGTACCTGCGTCCGGAAACCGCCCAGGGCATCTTTGTCAACTTTCTCAACGTACAGAAGACGACCCGCCAGAAGATACCTTTTGGTATAGCTCAGATCGGTAAAGCCTTCCGCAATGAGATCACTGCCCGGCAGTTCATTTTCCGCATGCGCGAATTTGAACAGATGGAAATGCAGTTTTTTATTCGTCCCGGTGAGCAAAAGAAATGGTACGATCACTGGAAAGAAGCCCGCATGAAGTGGCACCTGGCTCTGGGCACCCCTGCCGAAAAACTGCGCTTTCACGACCACGACAACCTGGCCCACTATGCCGATGCCGCTGTGGATATACAGTTTGAATTCCCCTTCGGCTTCAAAGAACTGGAAGGCATTCACAGCCGCACCGATTTCGACCTGGGCAACCACCAGGAACTTTCCGGCAAGAAGATCCAGTATTACGACCCGGAATTGCAGGAGAGCTATGTTCCCTACGTGGTGGAAACCTCTATCGGTTGCGACCGCATGTTCCTGGCAATGATGAGCAATGCCCTGGTGGAGGAAGAGGTGCCGGGCTCGGGCAATACCCGGGAGGTGCTGCGGCTGCATCCCGCCCTGGCGCCCGTTAAATGCGCCATTCTGCCACTCAAGCGCAATGAGGACAAGCTGGTCGCTCTGGCCAAGGATATTTTCAACAACCTTCGCTTTTCTTTTCAGGTGCAGTACGATGACACCGGCAGCATCGGAAAACTCTACCGGCGGCAGGATGCCATCGGCACACCTTTCTGCGTGACGGTTGACTTTGAATCCCTGGATGACAACACCGTAACCCTGCGCGACCGCGATTCTCTGGAGCAGGAACGTGTACCCATTGAAAAACTGCAGGAAATAATCAGTCAACGGGTTGACATGAAACAGCTGTTCCTTTGAATAGTTACACAATTTTTTCCTTTTTCGAGAACCCTTCATGCATTTTGTCCGTACACCCCTAATGTGATTTTTTTTGCCAGATCGGCACCTATCAACTCCCGGACAAAATGATGATGAAAAGAGCTACCCTTTGGAATCTTGCAATGGTGGCGGGCTTTCTTCTGTATTTCGCCCCAGCCAATGCTCAGCGCAACCTGGCCCTCTACGGTATGCCGGGCCTGCACCAGGCGACTCACGTTAACCCCAGCTTCCTGCCGGATGCCAGCCTCGTTATCGGTTTACCGATTATTGGCAATGTACAGGCTGGTTTTAAAAGCACCGGTTTTACCCTTGAGGATGTGGGCGCAAGCAGTTGGGATATTCGGGGAATGAGCCTGGATTATCCTACCGTTCTTCCGCTTGTACGGGAAAACAATTTAGCTTTTACCGGAGTGAGCACTAATCTTTTTACGGTAGGGTTTCGCCTGAAGAATGATTATATCGCCCTGGAAGCCAGTGAACACCTCTTTGGTAATGCCTATTACCCTAAAGCAGCCATATTGTTCGGCTCCGACCTCAAAGAAGGGGTTTTTAAACCGGGCCAGTCCTATAATCTCGATGGATTTGACTTTGACCTGACGCATTACCGCAACTTCTCCCTCGCCTATGCCCGCAATTTCGGCAGGGCATCTGCAGGCGTTCGCATCCATTATCTGGTTGGCCTGGAAAACTACTCTACTTCCGGGCCGGGCGTAGTGCTGACAGCCACTGAGGCAATGGATGTTTATAAAGTGGATGGCCAACTGCAGTTGTGGTCCGCCGGTGCTTCATCCCTGTCGGGTGAGGGCAGCTACCCCATCAGTGGCCAGGGCAACTACGGTTTTGCCTTTGATTTTGGAAGCACCTATGCAATCGGGGAGAAGCTTACGGCCTCTTTCAGCGTCATAAACCTGGGAGGAATAAACTGGACTAAAGGCGTTCACAGGAAAGTGATTTCCAATGAGATCGAAGATCCAAAGCAAAAGATCGAGGATATTTTCGATGGGTTTATTCATGGTAAACCTTCTTCTCAGTTAACCTATAATACTGCACTGCCAACATTTGTATATATCGGGAGTGCCTACCAGATAGATGATAAGAGCACATTTAACCTGTTATTTAACTCCCGTTACGTTCAAAGCAGGCACAATCTTGGAGCGGCAATTTCCTATACCCGCAAACTCAGTAATGCCATCCGTGCCTCCCTGGCCTACTCGGCGACCAATGAAGCCCTGGCCAATCTGGGAGCGAGTATGACCATCAAGGTTGGCCCACTGCAGTTATGGGGAGCTGCTGATAACCTTCTATCCATCGTCAATCCGGCGATTTTTAGTAATGCCCACATCAATGTAGGGGTAAATCTGGCCTTTTACAAAAAGCCTCAGGCGCCAATTGCTATGCTTGATACGATGGATATAAGTGGCCCTGAAGAACAGTTGGCTATGGTTACCCCGCCGCCTGCGAAACAGGAGGCTGCGCAACCGCAGCGGACGACTCCGCCGCCTGCGAAACAGGAGGCTGCCCAATCGCAGCGGACAACTCCTCCGCCTGCGAAACAGGAGGCTGCGCAACCGCAGCGGACAACTCCTCCGCCTGCGAAACAGGAGGCTGCCCAACCGCAGCGGACAACTCCTCCGCCTGCGAAACAGGAGGCTGCCCAACCGCAGCAGACAACTCCTCCACCTGCGAAACAGGAGGCTGCCCAGCCCCAGCAGACAACTCCTCCACCTGCGAAACAGGAGGCTGCCCAGCCCCAGCAGGCAACCCCTCCGCCTGCGAAACAGGAGGCTGTCCAACCCCAGCAGACTACTACACCAACAGCCAAGCCGGAGGTGGCCCAGCAGCCAACTCCTCCGCCCGCTGAAGAAAAAGCCTCCAAGCGCCGGCGCCGAAATAACCCAACCCCCGAACCAACTCAGCCCAAGGCCGAAGAATCCAATTCTCGTTTGAGTAAGTACGTCATGCTTAGAGGGGCCGTCCAGTTGGATGGAGAAAAGGTTGACCACTACTATTTTGATGTTTACAAGGTCAACTCTGATGGAACCCGAGAGTTGGTCCGTACCGGCAGGATGCCGGGGGGAGATTATAAACTCTACCTTGAGCGGGGCTTTGACCATGAGATCAGCATCCGGCATTCGAATTCCGAAACGCAGGTCATAGAGTTGGGCAAGCGAGACTTAGAGAATGCCGGAGAGATTATAGACAGGAACATAAAGCTTCAAAAAGCTTCTTCTTCCGGGGGGATGGGGAGTCTTTCCCCACCCGGCCCGGGGGAAGCGGAGGATCTCATGACGCTTTCGGTTGAGGATTTGCAAGAGGAAGAAGCAGGAGTGCTTCAACGGCCTGTTCCCAAAGAAGAGGCCGCTTCTCTTTGGGCAAACCCGCCGGATCGGAGTATTCAGGTAAAAAAGAATATTTCGATCTATAAAGATATGGATGCCAGTTCCGGTGTTCTGGCCCATCTGAGTGCCGGTGCAGAGATTGAGATCCTGGAGCGCACAACCTCCGAGTGGTGGATGGTCGCTTACCGCAACAGGATAGGCTGGGTGGAAAGCAGCCAGTTGAAATAGGCAATTGCGGGGTTCTCCCGGGCCGAAAAAATTAATTCCTTACAAATTAGAGGTGATCAGCAGGTCGAGGTCGGTGGATTTGATCTCGAACCGTTCACCAAGGTAGCTGTTGGTGAGGCATCCTTTATAGGTATATACTCCATGCCGAAGGCCCAGGTTGTTGAAAAGCAGGTACTCTATACTGCCCGTACTGCCGGCTCTCAGGAGGATAGGAGTCAGGATATTGCTAACTGCCATTGATGCTGTTCTGGACACTCGCGATGCGATGTTAGGCACGCAGTAGTGGATAACATCGTGTTTGATAAAAGTGGGCTTCTCCAGAGAGGTAACTTCGGAAGTGGCAAAACATCCTCCCTGGTCGATACTCACATCTATGATAACCGCTCCCGGTTTCATTTTGGAAACCAGCTCTTCACTGACGACAACGGGTGTGCGCCCGGACTTGGAATGCATGGCGCCGATGGCCACATCGGCGGCCAGTAGTTCTTTTTGCAGGTAGTGAGGGTTGATCGCGCAGGTGTAGAGGGGGCGCCCCACCTGGTTTTGCAGGCGCTTTAGTTTAGTGATGTTATTGTCGAAGATGCGTACCTCTGCTCCTAATCCCAGGGCGGTACGGGTGGCGTATTCGGCTACGATACCAGCGCCGAGGATGACGACTTTGGCGCTAGGGACGCCGGAGATGCCGCCAAGAAGCACCCCCTTGCCTCCTCCGGTGGTGGACATGAGCTCGGCGGCTGTGAGCATTGCGCTGATGCCGGCCATTTCACTCATGATGCGTACTACGGGAAAGGTATCGGATTCATCCTTGATGTATTCCATGGCCAGGGCGATTACTCGTTTCTGGCGCAGTTTGTTGATGTAATCAGCGGTGATAATCGGCAGTTGAAGGGGAGAGATAAGGATCTGGTTGGGATGCATCAGGTCGATCTCCTTGAGGGTAGGAGGAGCTACCTTGATGATGACATCCGCCTTATAGACCTGTTCGGGGCTGTAGGCGATATCTGCTCCGGCCTCGGAATAATCATGGTCCGAGTAGCTCGACTTTTCCCCGGCTTCGGCCTCGATGACGATGCGGTGCCCGTGAGCCACCAGGGTGGCCACCGATGAGGGAACCAGTGCAACACGGTTCTCCTGCATGGTGATCTCCTTAGGGATACCAATAAACAGCTTATCTGGCTTTTGCTGTACCTGTAGCGTTTCCGTCTGTGGCCTGTACTGGCTTTCGGTAAACTCTTTGGGCACAGGTATTTTCTTTTTATCGCTCATAACAGCGGTAGCTTCAATAGCCTACAAAATTAGGATTTTTCGGCTGGAATCGCCGATAATTTCCATTTTAATTCGGACAGTATCCTCCGGCAGTAGCCCCTCTATCAGCTCCGGCCATTCGATGAAGCAGTACGCCCCACTGTATAGGTATTCCTCTATGCCGATCTGCAGTGCCTCATCGAGCTGCTTCAGGCGATAAAGGTCCATGTGAAAGGCCGGATGGGCCAGGCCATCTGCCGGGGTTATATATTCATACTCATTGACAATGGAAAAAGTTGGGCTGGACACCTCTTCTTTTACACCTAATTGGCGGCACAAGGCCTGGATGAGTGCTGTTTTCCCTGCCCCTATTTCTCCGTAAAAAGCTAAAACCCGAGCTTCGGCAGCACGATCCAGCAGCTTTGTTGCCACAGCTGTTAAAGCTTTCGGGCTGTTTATGGAGATCTCTGTCATGGCATGGCCTTTTGCCGCTAAGGTAGGGATTTCGGGGATTCGTTAATCGTTAAATCGTGATTTGTGGATTCGTCAGGCAGGCTGCGAATTTACAAGCCCACACTATTTCCGAATCCACCAATCCACGAATCACCAATCCCTGTAAACAAAATGCTTAAACCCAGGGGTTGTAAAGGGTGTTTTAATACCGTTAAACCCTTTAATAAGCACCATTTTTTTAGTATTTTTGCAGGATGGAAACAGTAAAAGACCAAGAAGAATTGAAACCCAAGGCGGGCGAGTATGGCGCCAGTAATATTCAGGCGCTGGAAGGCCTGGAGGCCGTGCGGAAACGCCCGGGAATGTACATCGGAAGTACAGATACAAAAGGTTTGCACCATCTCGTATGGGAAGTGGTGGACAACTCCATCGACGAACACCTGGCTGGTTATTGTACCGAGATCGAGACAATCATCCACAAGGACAATTCGATCTCCGTTAGGGACGATGGGCGTGGTATCCCTACGGATATGCACAAAAAATTGAAAAAGTCGGCCCTGGAAGTGGTTATGACCGTTCTGCACGCCGGCGGGAAGTTCGATAAAGATACCTACAAAGTCTCCGGCGGTTTGCACGGCGTGGGCGTTTCCTGTGTGAACGCCCTTTCCGAACACCTCAAGGCCGAGGTACATCGAGAGGGAAAGGCCTTCGTTCAGGAATACGGCCGCGGAAAACCGCTGGGCGAGGTGGCCGTCGTAGGGGAGTCGGATAAAACGGGCACCATCATTACCTTCAAGCCGGATCCGGAGATATTCGAGACCCTGGATTACAAATACGACATTCTCGCCAACCGGATGCGGGAACTCGCCTTTCTGAACAAAGGCCTGAACCTGAAGCTGATCGATGAGCGGGAGATCGAAGAAGACGGTTCCTTCAAATCGGAATCTTTCTATTCCGAAGGGGGCTTAAAGGAATTTGTGGAATTCATCGACGCCTCCAAGCAAGGCCTGATCGATGAACCGATCCACGTTTCGGGGAAAGAAGAGAATGTAGAGGTTGAAGTTGCTCTGCATTACAATACTTCTTTTACGGAGACGATCTACTCCTATGTCAACAACATCAATACCCGGGAAGGGGGCACCCACGTCAACGGTTTTCGCCGGGCGGTCAACCGCCTGTTCAAGCAATACGGAGAGGATAACGGCTTTTTCAAAAAACTGAAGTTCAACATTTCCGGAGAAGACTTTCGGGAAGGCCTCACGGCGATCATTTCGGTCAAAGTGCCCGAACCGCAGTTCAAAGGGCAGACCAAGGGCGAACTGGGTAACTCGGAAGTCACCGGCATTGTCTCCCGTTGTGTGGGCGAAGTGCTGGGCCACTATCTGGAAGAACACCCCAGGGCGGCCAAGAAGATCATCGATAAGGTGATCCTGGCGGCAACCGCCCGCCACGCCGCCCGAAAGGCCCGCGAACTGGTGCAGCGCAAGAACGTGCTCACCGGCAGTGGCCTACCCGGCAAACTGGCGGATTGCTCCTCCCGTGACCCGGAAGCCTCGGAACTCTTTCTCGTAGAGGGAGACTCCGCCGGCGGCACCGCCAAGCAGGGCCGCGACCGCAACTTCCAGGCTATCCTGCCGCTGCGCGGTAAGATCCTCAACGTGGAAAAGGCTCTGGAACATAAGATCTATGAGAACGAAGAGATCAAAAACATGTTTACCGCTCTCGGGGTCACTATCGAGGAGAATGACGACGGCGAGCGCATCCTCAATATGGAAAAACTGCGCTATCACAAGATCGTCATCATGTGTGATGCCGATGTTGACGGCAGCCATATTGTCACGCTCATCCTGACCTTCTTCTTCCGCTACATGCGGCCACTGGTGGAAAACGGCTATGTATATATTGCCCAGCCGCCGCTCTACATGGTGAAAAAGGGCAAACAGTTCCGGTACTGCTGGACGGAAGAGGAGCGCCGGGAAGCCGTAGCATCATATACCAGCGGTGAGAACGACTCTTCTGTAAAAGTACAGCGCTACAAAGGCCTTGGCGAAATGAATGCCGAGCAGTTGTGGGAAACCACCATGGACCCGGATACCCGCATCCTGCAACAGGTCTCCATAGATGACGCCCGCGAGGCCGACCGCATTTTCTCCATGCTGATGGGCGATGATGTGCCGCCGCGACGCGCCTTCATCGAAGCCAATGCGAAGTACGCGAATGTGGATGTGTAACGCTGGTTTTCAGCCTCACAGGCAAATTTTGGAAGGGTTTTGATTTCGGCGCACGCAGCGCGCCTTCATCGAAGCCAATGCGAAGTACGCGAATGTGGATGTGTAAATAATTACCTGTCGGCTGCTTAATTCATCCCGGGCTCTGGCGTCGGCCAAAACCCGGGATGAGTCGTTTACAGGGAGGCCTCTAGAAAAAGAAGTAGTTGGTGGAAAAGAAAAGCTCCGGGTTAAAGGATATCCTTTGCTGGAGGTCCCGGTAAAACAGGTTGCCGCCGGCTCTCAGGCGGAAACTCCATTGGTAACTGATGAAATAATTCAGTTCCAGTGTGGAGTTCCAGCTGGCCTGCTTTTCGTTTGCGGAGAAAACAAAAGGATTCAGGACATTGGGAAGGCCCGAGGTGGCTTCCAGTTCATTTGCCCAGTTGAGGGCCGTCCGGGAAGATGGCAGCCATCGGTAGGTATATCCCAGGCTGGCCTGGGCAAAAGGGTCTTCCCGGGCAGGCTGCCAGGCCTGTTCTTCGAACTTTCTTCTCGCAAAATAGTAGCCGCCCCCGATCCTGGCCGTCCACTGGCCGCCTCCCCGGTTGTTATGGATCCGGGCGCTGGAAAACTCTGCGAACCCCATGCCATAAGTATAGAAAATGGTGGAGAAATCAAAAGGGTCGTTTGACCGGCCCCATTGAGGGCTTACCGTACCTTCCAGCCCGTAGGCCAGGCGTTTACCATGGGGCAGGGCGCTTCGGTTGGCGAAGGCCCAGTTGTCGTTGAGAATAGCAAAGAGGGGGAAGCTCTCCTGGCCCACGAGCCCTGCTTCCCGTACGGTGTTTTGCAGTTGATCCAGTTCATAGATCCGGCGGCGGCGGAAGTCAAAGGTTCGGTTGCCGATGATATCCGTGATGGTGCGCGCCAGGGCGGTGATATCATCCGGCGTAAAACTGCTGATCACTCCGGCGTCCTGAAGATCTTCCAGCATCCAGTAGGCCAGCAGGGCGTCTTCGGCGAACTCGATGCGGCCCCAGCCCCGGAAAACGGTTGGGGAAAGGATCAGGTTCAGGCTTCGGCTGTTGTCTAGAGAGATAAGGCCGCCGTTGGCATTCAGGGCGCCGCCCCAGCCCCAAAAGCGGTTTTCCCGGTAGTAATGTGTTCGTTCCCGTTGCAGGGCCATATTCAGGTAGCCTGCATTATAGGATTGAGCCGAAAGGCTGGTGGGTTGGCCGAATGATCCCTGCAGGTCGCCGGAAAGGAACCAGGAAGAGATTAAATCATTTGTGTTTCGGAGTTCCTGCCAGAAAAGCCTGGCGGAACCACTGCCAAAATTATTCGCCTCCCGGTAGTTGCCATAGGCGCCCCGGAAGCTGGCCTGGGCGTTCAGCGACATGGCCGGGCGCCGCTCATACCGCGCCTTGTAGCTGTCGAGCCGGAAGGTATCCGTTTGGGCCGCTAACAGCCCGGCGCTGGAAATAAAGACAAGGGTTAGTGCGTTTCTTAGTTTCATCAGAGAGGTTTTAGTGAAAAAATCAGAGTGCTTAATCGTATAAAATTACAAAAGAACCGAACTGCTGCATATTCCTGGTTCAGGTGTAACTTTTTATTGACATTTCATTATATTTTGCTTCAGTTTACCAGCACTAAAACAAATTCTTTTACACAGTTTACAGAAGGCTAATTGATGAATATCTTAAATCATATTTATATGTTGCCTGTTCTCTGCATTCTCCTGATGAGTTGCCTTTTTTGCCAGCCTCCCGCTGAACGGGAGGAAGCCTCCGACAGCATTACCCTTGCGGAAGGTTATCATTTCGCCTATGACCTCAAAGAGCCGGACCAAACCTTCAAAATGCCCAAAATTCTGGAGGAGATCTCCGGATTGGGCATTTCGGAGAATGGAGAAGCTTTGGTTGCCATCCAGGATGAGGACGGGAAACTGTTTTTTATCAACCGGTACTCCGGGGAGGTTTTTGCCGAGATCGACTTTTGGAAGGATGGGGATTATGAAGGGGTGGAAATGGTGGGCAGCACGGCCTATGTAGTGAAAAGCTCGGGAACGGTTTACGAAGTGAAAGACCCCGGTACTCCGCGGCAGGAAGTGGAGAAATACAACTTTTTTCTGGACGAAGACAACGATGTGGAAGGGCTGGCCTATGACCAGGCCAATAACCGCCTGTTGCTGGCCTGTAAGGCCAAAGCGGGGCATGAAAAAAAATTCAAACACAAAAAAGGGATCTACGCCTTCAGCCTGGAGACTAAAACTTTGAGCGAAGAACCGGCCTACTTTGTCAGCCTCGACTCCATAAATAACTATCTGGAAAAAAGCCCCAACATTCGAAAGCTGGAAAAAATAGTCGAATTCTTCGACCCGGATGAAGATTTCGATTTCAGCCCTTCGGCCATTGCGATTCATCCTGTCACTGGGAACATCTTCGTGGCTTCTTCCGTAGGAAAATTGTTGCTGGTGCTTAACCCCGGCGGGCAGATCATGCACATTGAAAAACTCAGCAAGAAGGTCCACCGTCAGCCGGAAGGGCTGTGTTTTGACCCGGACGGCACCCTCTATGTATCCAATGAGGGTAAGGGTGACGACGGCCTGATCTATCGCTTTAATTACAAACCGGGAAGGGAGGATTAGTTGGCCTATCCAAACCAAAAAAAAAGCGTAAATTTTGCTTTATTACCCCATTTCCCGGATAATTGCGGAAGATAATATTTAACCACACTTTATGAGCGTAGTAGAAATGAAGGTCCCGACAATCGGTGAATCCATTACGGAGGTGACCTTGTCCCAATGGCTGAAAAAAGATGGAGATTATGTCGAACTGGACGAGCCCATCTGTGAATTTGAATCGGATAAAGCCACCCTCGAATTCCCGGCGGAAGCGGCCGGTAAGCTGATCCATGTCGCCGCCGAGGGCGATGACCTGGAGATCGGCGCCCTGGTGGCTAAGGTCGATACGAGCGTGACCAGGGAAGAGGGCGGGAGCAGCAACGGCGCCCCTGAAAAGAAAGAGGAGAAGAAAAAAGAAGAGCAACCGGCCCCGGCTCCTGCCGGTGAAGAAAGCAAGGCCGAAGAAAGCTATGCTACCGGGCATCCCTCACCGGCAGCAGGTAAGATCCTGAAAGAAGCCGACATTCAACCTGAAAAAGTAGAGGGCACCGGCAGAGGCGGCCGCATCACCAAAGAGGATGCCCTGAAGGCCGTGGAAGCCCAAAAATCACAGCCTTCCCGGCCGGAACCTGAGAAAGAGGCGCCTCAGAAAACGCAAAAACAGATAGTAAGCACTCCGCGGGAAAACTTCAGCCGCGACACCAGCCGCAAAAAGATGAGCCGCATGCGCCGCACCATCGCCAAACGCCTGGTGAGCGCCAAGAACGAAACGGCCATGCTGACCACTTTCAACGAGGTTGACCTGACCGAGGTGATGAAGCTGCGCAAGAAGTACCAGGAAAAATTTGTCGAGAAATACGGCATCAAACTGGGCTTTATGTCCCTCTTTGCCAAAGCCTGCGCCAAAGTGCTCATGGAGATGCCCGATGTGAACGCCAGCCTCGATGGGGAAGAGCTCGTTTATCACGATTACGCCGATATCTCGATCGCTATTTCCACCCCCACCGGCCTGGTGGTGCCTCCGGTGCACAATGTGGAATCCCTCAGCTTTGCCGAGATTGAATACAAGATCGCCGAACTGGCCGAAAAGGCCCGCAACGGCAACCTTACTCTGGATGAAATGCAGGGCGGCACCTTTACCATTACCAATGGCGGCGTGTTCGGTTCCCTGCTCAGTACCCCTATCCTCAACGAGCCGCAGTCGGCCATACTGGGCATGCACGGCATCAAACAGCGGCCCATGGTGATCGACGGGCAGGTCGTGCCCCGCCCCATGATGTATCTGGCCCTGTCTTATGACCACCGCGTGATCGACGGCAGCTCCTCAGTAACCTTCCTGGTGAAGGTGAAAGAACTGCTGGAAGACCCGGTCGCCATGCTGATGGACCTGTAGTTTTTTTTGCCGGAATACGCTTTCCGCCTGGCGGGGCTAGTTGGGAAAGCGTATTCCGGCAGTGCTCAAAACCGCCAATAGTGGATAATCAATAATCCCCCGAAACACTGATACACTGCCGGCCTTCGTACCCCAGCCGGATAAAATACACTGCTCCCTACTCTCTGATCAGGCTATTCCAGCCCTTCCACCTTCAGCTCTTTTCTGCCCTTATTCCTCGCTTTGTATTCCTCAAAGCGTTGCCGGTATTCTTCGATCTCCTTTTCGGACATTTTGACCCTCAGGCGTTCCGGGATACTGATGATCTCCGGCACTTCCTCGGGCGCATTGTCGATGAATTTGTTGGTTCCGTTCTTCCTTTTGCGCAGTTCGAAGGCATCGTAGAGTTCGCCGGTGGTGGTATAGGCCTCGTAAACCAGGCAGTCGCCATCCACCTTGATGATCTGGTAGAGCTGGGTATTGGAGGCGGCGCGTTCCATCCAGTCCTCGAAGTTGAGGTTGTACATCTTGGGACCGCTGACCGAGACGACATAGATGGGCCCTTTGTCTTTTTTCCGGCTGGAGCCAAAATTCAGATTGTATCCCCGCCCGTAGCTGTGGTCATGCCCCTGGAGGACGAGGTCAACGCCATACTTTTCGTATAAAGGCTGGAATGCCTCCCTGACCTCTTCATTATCCCGCCCTTTTGCCGTGGAATAGACAGGGTGGTGGTGGGTTACGATCACCCAGCGGTTGGGGTTGTTTTGCAGAATGCTGTCCAGCCAGGCCTCCTGGGCCTGAATGGTAGCTTTATCGGCATAGATGGCAGGCGTGTTGAGGCTGATCAGGCGGGTGCCCTGGTAATCGATGTAGAAAACCGTTTCTTCCAGGCCTTCGGGGCCGTTCAGCGGGAGGGTAAAGGTAGGGCGCCAGAGGTCCGACAAGGTGCGTTGCCCCAGAAGGTTGCGCGCGTATTCGTGATTGCCCGGAGTGGCAATATTGGGTTTCATGCCGTAGATCCAGCCGCCGGCGTAGAACCATTCGCCCCACTCCTCATCCCTGTTGGCCCGGTTGATGAGGTCGCCGGCGTGCAGCAGGAAATCGACGTCCGGCATGGTGCTGTAAGCCTGCCGGATGCAGCGCGACCACATGGATTTGATCTCGTTCTGGGCATCTCCGAAGTAGAGGAACGTAAAGGGTTTCTCCTCCCGGGAAGCGGTAGTGAACTGGAACCACTCGCTCCAGTATTCGCCGCTCCCGACCCGGTAAGCGTACATCGTCTCCGGTTGGAGGCCGGTAAAGGTTGCACTGTGAAAATGAGCGGCATTGTTGTCGGTGACCAGCAACTCTGTAGCAGCTTTCACTTTTTTGGCATCGTCCCGGAAATCGGGCGAAGGGCTCGCCGGAGCGATCTCCGCAAAAGCCTCTTTGATGGAAACATCCGTCCTCCAGGTAACTGATTGAGTGGTGGCCGGGTCATCGCTCCAGCTGAGGATAATGCGGCCGGGCATAGGTTGGGGCGGGAAGGGGTCAGCAGCCAGGCCTTCATCTGTCGTGAAAGAGGGATAGATCAGGAGCGCAACAACCAATGCCGCCCCCAGGCAGAAAAAGAAAAAGTGAGAATACTTCATGCCATGGCCAATTTGTGTTCCGAAACACAAAAATAATCAAATTAATCAGCCATAGAGAACCTTTGGCAGCGCCAGAGCCTGTAAAATAAATTATACGAAAAAAAGGGATGCGAATCAGGGGCTAAATCACATCCTCAAGCAATAGAAATCCAGGATTTTGGTAGGCCACACGGGGCCTTCTGCCGTCAGGTACAAAATATCGGAAGAAGACATCCCGCGGACGGCACGGGTAAAGCTTCCCCATTGCTTTATCTACTGATATTTTGTCCTTCCGGGACTTCAAAAAGGCCCTCCGTTTTAGCCCCTGATTCGCATGACTCATGTTCGGCGTTGGGTTCAGAAAGGGTCAGAAAGCAAGCTGCAACTGCACCTGCAGGATATCGTTGTCGATCTCATTGTCGGCTTCCCGTTTGAAAGTGTATTCCGCCTGCACCTTGAAGGTATGGCCTCGGATATAGTAGTTGGCCCCTACGGAAGTCCACATGACCTTACCCCCCATGATCTCATGAGCGAGGTCGTGGTCCTGGTCGAGTTCCTGGTAGCGCAGGGCCAGCTCCAGTTTAGGGAGTACGAGGTAGGCGGTTTGTACATAGTAGCCATCGCCGTTGATATCGGGGAGCGATCCATTGGCGGTTTCGGTAAAATGCTCCCGGTATTTGTCGTATTCGGCCTCTACGGAAAAGGGCCCGTAATTGAAGAAGGCATCAACTCCCCAGCAAAAGAGGTTAAATACATCGTCACCCAGTTCGGTTTTGACCACATTGGCGATATTGGCTCCAAGGGTCAGGTGCTGGCCTTCACCAATATAGGAACTCCTGTAATCATCATAGGAACCTTGAGGGTTGGCGGGGTCCAGCAGGTCGGCAGCTACCCGGCCGACTGTCATGGCGCCCTGAGATTTCCGGGTCAGCACATTCTGGGAAGCGGCATTATTGAACCCCAGGTTGTCAAAGATGCCGACAGAGTAAGTGAGGCGCCCTTCCATCGGCCGGCCGTAAATGAGCGCTCCGATGGTATTGTCCGTTACCCCCAGTACAGTCAGCGCCTCCTTGATCTGGCTGCGGTCCATGAACAGCAGTTTAGAGTCGGAGGTGAGGGCATTCCTGGAAAAGACATCATCCTCCATCCCTACGCGGAAGGTCATGAGTTCATCGACGATCGGGACGGTAAACCAGGCAGATTCAAGGAGTGCTTTGGGCGCCTGGTTGTATTTACCGGTATTGTCAATTTTGATCTCAAAGTTATAGCTGGCCACATTAAAAATGTCGCCTTTGCCTTTCCAGCGCATCCGCTTGATGTAAAAGTCGTTGTTCTGGTCGATATCGTTGTATTCATACCTGACCTGCATACGTACTCCGGGAACAAAGGTAAGGTTGCCTTTTCCGTCGGGAGTGACGTGTTGTGACTGCGCCCACACCGGGCCGGCAGCCAGCAGGAAGCCGATGGCCAGAAGCAAAATCTGAATGGCCCTGAGCTTTTTTTTGTTTCCATGTTTTTTGTTGCATTTCATAATTTAGGGTTTAGTGGTTGAAAATCTCAACATCTCCTAACCGGTGATGGTCTTTTTCTGCAAAACGAAGGTAGAGGGATGGCATCACCAGCAGGTTGAGCAAAGTAGAAGTAACCAGGCCGCCGAGGATGACCACTGCCATCGGCAGTTCTATCTCATGTCCGGGAATATCGCCGGCCCAGACCAAGGGCAACAGCGCCAGGCCGGTGGTAGTTGCTGTCATCAGGATGGGGGCCAGGCGTTCACGTGCTCCCCGCATGACCAGTTCGCGGCCGAACTCCATTCCTTCGTACTTCTCCAGGTGCTGGAAGTGGTTGATCATCAGGATGCCGTTGCGGGCGGCTATGCCCAGAATGGTCAGGAAGCCAACCATGGAACCCAGCGAAATGACACCGTTCCCGAAGTAAGCCGCAAGAACCCCACCAACCAGGGCCATAGGCAACAACAGGAATGCCAGAGTGGCCAGCCGCGGGCTCTTGAAGGAAGAATGAAGCAACAGGTATATCGCCAGCAAGGAGAGGATCGCAAAGGTCAACATGCGGCGCTGTACGGCCTGCCTTTCGGCGAATTCTCCCAGGACTTCCGGGTGGTACTCGTGCGGAAAGCTCACCTCTGAAAGGGCGGCATCCACGTCGGCCATCACGGCCCCGAGGTCTCTGCCTCTGACATTGGCCGCTACATCCAGGCGGCGCGCCAGGTTCTCCCGCTTGATCACGTTGGGAGTGGGAGTGATGCGGATATCCGCTACTTCCTTCATGGGGATGTGGCCACCACCCGGCACGTCGATCAGCAGGTTCTCGATGTCGGTCAGGCTGGCGCGGGCTTCAGGCACGCTCCAGACGTTGACGTCATAAGCCTTTCCATCCCGGAAAATATCGCCGACTTCTTCGCCGGCAACTATGGTCGATGCGGCCCGGCGAACATCACCCGGTTTTAGGCCGTACTGTTTGGCTTTTTCCAGGTCAACTTTTACCTGGACCTGCGGTATTTCTTCATTGAGTTCTACGTGGAGGTCTATGAGGCCCTCGATGCCTTCCATTCTATCTCTGATCTCGCGGGCTTTGCTGCGGAGAACCTCCAGCTCCGGCCCGTACAGCCGGATGACGATCGACTCCGAGGTGCCGGTGAGCACTTCCCTGATCCGCTCCTTGAGGTAGGTCAGCACATCGCGGTAGAGCCCCGGATAGCCATCGACCAGCATTTGTATTTTGTTCACGGTTTCATCGTAGTCCACATCCGGGCTGACACTGATCCAGTTCTCTCCGAAGTTGACCCCGACCACCTCGTCCATATAAAAGGCCTGGCCGATGTGGGCGCCAAAGTTGCGCACCCCTTCGATGGAGCGCAGCTCCTTGCTGCCCTGAATGGTGATCCGGTCCATTTCCGGCCATGAAGTACCCGGTTTGGTCACCCAGTGCATCAGGAAGTCCCGTTCCTTGAAAGAAGGCAGCAGCGATTGCCCGAGCCGGGGCAGCACCAGAAGGCCGGCAAGAATGACTGCGCCGACGACCGCATAAGCCCTTCGCGGTTTATCGACGATACTGGAAAGAATGCGGTTATAAACGCCGTGGAGCCACTTCAGCAGTCGCGGTTCGCGGCGTTCCAGCGGCACCTTGCGCAACAGGATGTAGCTCATGGCCGGCGTGACCGTGAGGGCCACAAAAGTGGAGGCGGCAATAGCAATGGCGTAAGAAAAGGCCAGGGGCTGAAAAAATGCTCCCGACAGGCCCTTCATGACGAAAACCGGCACCAGGGCAGCGATCTCGATCAGGGTCGAGAAAATAATGGCGTGGCGCACCTCATAAGAGGCTTCCATAATCACCTTGCTGAAGGGCAATTTCTGCCCCGCTTTCCTATGCTCCCGCAGGCGCCGGACGATATTCTCCACATCGACGATGGCATCATCCACCACGGCGCCCAGGGCGATCACAAAGCCCGCCAGGATCATGGTGTTGATGGTGGCTCCCCGGAAGTAAAGCACAAGCGCTCCCGCCATCAGCGACAGCGGAATAGCTACGCAACTGATCAGTGTGACCCGCCATTCGAAAAGGAAAGCAAAGAGTACCAGTATCACAAGTATGCAGGCAATGAGCAGGGCGCTGCTCAGGTTGTCGATCGACATATCGATATAGGTGGCCGGGCGGAAGATCTCGGTATCGATCTCCACGCCGGGAAGGCCGGGCGCCAGCTTCGCCAGGGCGGCCTCCACGCCTTCGGTAATGTCTTTGGTATTGCCCCAGGGCAGCTTTTCTACAATGAGCATCAGCCCGATAGTGTCGTTGATGATGGCATCTCCGACCATTTGCTGGTGGTCAACTACTACCTCGGCTACATCGCTAAGGAGCACTTTCTCTCCATTTCGGTTTGCCACAACGACCTTGGACAACTGTTCGGGGTTCTTAAGAGGGAGAATGTGCCGTACCCCGTAGCGGGTATCCGCGGTTTCCACCCATCCGCCGGTGCCGATCATGGCTCCGTCAGAATAGAATAGCAAGCCTACGTTCAGGGCATCGGCTGTAGCTTCCATCACTTCATCCAGGGTAACGCCGTGTTCGGCCATCTTTTCCGGGACGACCTCCACCGCTTGTAGCTCGATCCTTTCGCCCCAGATGGCCACGTTGGCCACCCCGGGCACTGCCAGAATGGCGTCGTTGAGCTTCCAGTAGGTCAGCATGGAAAGGTCTATCACCGAAAGGCTGTCCGATGAGATGCCGATCTTCATACAGCGGCTGGTGGCCGACAAGGGTTGCAACATCAGCGGCGGTGCTGCCCAGGTGGGCAGGGTAGGGGTTGCGGTGGCGATCTTCTCGGCCACCAACTGGCGGGCTTCCATCAGGTCGGTGCCCGGCTCAAAGATCATCCGGATGGCCGATAGTTGAGAAACAGACTTGGAACGCATGATATCCAGGCCCGGTATGCCGTTGAAGGCCTGTTCCAGGGGTACGGTGACCAGCGCCTCCACTTCGTTGGACTCCAGCCCCAGGCAGATCGTCTGTACTTCTACAACGGGCGGAGCGAACTCGGGAAAGACGTCAACCGGCATATTGCGGATCTGCCTGATGCCGAAATACATCATAGCCACCGCAATAGCAATAACGAGGTACCGGAACCGGAGGCTCGATTTGACTATTGATCTTAACATGATTTCTGTTTTTGGTTAATGGCCTACATTGTACTCCGTACCGTAAAGCTCGGCGGCGCCCCGCGTCACCACTTCGGTGCCGGCAGGCGGGCCTTCCAGCAGCACGGCTTTGTCTCCTACAATGAAATCGACTTTGACCTCATGCCGGATAAAAGTCCGGGGTTCGGGGTTGGTGTAAACCCAAAGGCGGGCTTCAGGGTCGTAGATCAGCGCCGAATAAGGGACTACCAGCCGTAGGGCCGGTTCGCTGTGAGCGATCATTTCCTCTGCTGCCGGCGCCGTCTGTATCCCGATCCGTTCCATCGCCTTTTCGGTGAGGGCCAGCTTACTCAGCTCGCTGCCTTCAATGTGCTCCACCCGGGCGGGTTCGATGTGCTCGTAGTGGCTTTCCTGTTGCCGGCAGGCATTCATAAATAAGGCAACCATCACCATTACGATGGCCATTATTTTATTTTTAAAAGCTTTCATGGCATTTTTTTTCGGTTTGCAGAATTTCTGTCCGTAGAAAGAGCTTGTACCTCTTTCAAACCTCTTATACCGGTGATGCGACTTCCAGGTCAATGATCGACTTTTCTTCTTCCATGACCTCTTCCGATACTTTTCCGAATGCCAGAAAAAGATTGGGTAATACCAACAGGTTGACCATCAGCGAAGTCACCAGGCCTCCAAGCATTACCACTGCCATCGGCGCGAGCATGGCCATTCCCGGCGCGTTGCCGTAGAAGGCAAACGGGAGGATGGCCAGGGCAGTGATGATGGAGGACATCAGGATTGCACTCACCCGGCCCTCTACGCCCCGAGTGGCCAGGCCGGGGCCAAATGCCACTCCTTCCATTTCCAGGTTGGTGAAATGCTTGATCAGCATTACACCCTGATAGGTGGTAAGGCCAAAAACAGCCAGCAATCCGGCCAGTACGGCCATTGAGAGGCTTCCTCCGGACAGAAGGGCTACCAATACACCTCCGGACAGCCCCAGCAGCAGGCTGGGCAATACTACCAGCGTCAGCCGCCAGCTCCAGAAAGCAGCCTGCATCAACAGGAAAATGCCGATAATGACGGCAATGACAATCCCCCACATCTGACTCCTGCCCTCCTGGATCTTTGCATAATCACCGACGAGTTCAGCATGGTATTCAAGAGGAAAATCGACCTGGGAAAGGCTGCGCTCAATATCGTTGGCTATGGCGCTGAAATTGCCTGTCGGCACATTGAAATTGACATCCATGTATTGAGAAACCTTTTCGCGCCGGATAACCGCCGGGTTGGGCCTCTCACGCACATCCGCAACATCCGCTACCCGCACATGGCCTCCGCCCGGGATGTCCACCAGAAGGTTGCGCACGCTGTTGATGCTGTTTCGCACCTCCGGAACTCCCCACACGACGACTTCGAACACCTTTTGCCCTTCGAAGAGGTTGCCCACTTCAATACCCGCCAGGAGGGTGGCGGCGGTCCGGCGTACATCGCCCGGTTTGATGCCATATTCCTTTGCTTTATCCAGATCTACTTCGATCTCAATAGTGGGTTCCGTTGGCGGATAATCGACATAGGCGTCGGTAACGCCATTAACATTTGAGACGACTTTCTGGACCTCCTCCGTTTTCTGTTTTAGGACTTCGGGGTTTTCTCCATAGACCCTGACGGCATACATCTTGCCGCCCGTTCCGCTCAGGTTTCGCCGGAGGGTTTGCTGGTGATAGGTCATCACATCGCTGTTCATGTCGGGGTATCCGTCCAGGACCTGCCAAACGGCAGCCAGGGTTTTATCGTAATCCGCATCATCATCCATGCTGATCCAGATCTCGCCGGAATGGACGTTTACGATCTTATCCGACAGGATAGCGCGCCCAATATGGGCCGCCACGTTGGTGATGCCGGGGATGGTTCTGAGCTTACTAACGGCATCCCCTGTAACCTTGCTCATCTGGGGGTGAGAAGTGCCGTAAGGGGCCTCCCAGGTGATGGCCAGGTCTCGCTCCCGGGGTTCCGGGTACTGTAGGCCGCGATTGAGCATTGACATTGACGCCACTCCAACAATAGCGATTACTGCGAGAGTGAGGTAACTCATGGCCGGCCGTTGGATGAAAACGGTTGCAGCCGAACTGAAACCATTCTTCAGGGCAGCCAGGAAGGGAGCCTCTCGTTTTGCCGGGGAAGCATGAGCGTATAAGATAAAGCTCAATGCCGGGGTGACAATGAGCGCAACCAGTGCCGATGCTGCAATTGCCAGGAGGTATGAATAGCTCATGGCGCTGAGAAATGCCCCTCTCGTGCCCGTAAGGAAGAAGAACGGCAAGGCTGCCAGCACCAGGATTACGGTGCCAAAGAAAACGGGATTGCGAATTTCCCGGACTGCTTCCAGGATAATACCTGCCGTCGTTTTATCTGCTCCGGCCTCGCGTGCCTGCTGTAAGTGGCTTCGGATATTTGCCACCGTGCTGATGGCGTCATCGATGATGATTCCAAGGCCCACGATCAACCCTGCCAGCACCATCACGTTGAATATGGCGCCTTGAAGGAAAAGGACATAAGCTCCGGCGACCAGCGATAAAATAATGGACACCAGGCTGATCAATGCGGCACGCCATTCATAGAAGAACAGGAAAAGCATGGCGATAATGAGCACCAGGCTGATGCTTAGGGCCGAAGTGAGGTTGATGAATGAGGCCTCAATGAAATTGGCCGGCATGAAGATCTCTGTGTCGAATGTTACTCCGGTAAGGCCGGGGGCCAGCTTTTCCAGTGCATCTTCAACCGCCTCGGTAACCTTGACGGTACTGGCCCACGGGAATTTTTCAATGACCAGCATGAGGCCGGGGTTGCCGTTCACAATAGCGTCTCCAATAAGCGGTTGATGGTTTTCAACTACACTGGCAATGTCTTCCAGCACCATATCCTTATGGCCAAAGACGGATACCTGCCCCAGTTCCTCCGCGTTGGAGATGGGCAATACGTGGCGGATGCCCAGCCGTTGGTTGGGGGTGTCGAAGAAACCGCCGGTGCCGGGTGTTGAGGAGTTCAGATAGGTCAGCGGAGAGACCCAAAGGGCTTCTCCGGTAGTCTTGATCACATCGTGTAACGCCACTCCCTTTTCCGAGAGTGTTTCCGGGTTGACCTGCACCTGGAGCTGCCGCTTACGCTGCCCCCAGATGGATACGTTGGCCACGCCTTCTACCCCCGTCAGATAAGGCTGGATCGTCCAGCGGGCCAGGACGGACAAATCGATGAGTGACATGTCCTGGGAAGCCGGCGTCAGGCCGACCTTCATCACCCGGCTGGCGGAAGAATAGGGTTGCAGCATGATCGGAGGCTTGGAAACGTTGGGAAGAGCATGGGCCTGGGTCAGGCGCTCGGCGACTACCTGCCGGGCAACCATGGGGTCGGTGCCGGGCTCAAAAACGCAAACCACCCTGGATAAGCCCGGCATAGACTCCGACCAGATCTCATCCAGGTAGGCGATGCCGTTCAGCAGGTCCTGCTCCAGCGCCACAGTAAGTATTTCTTCGATTTCTTCAGCGGACAGGCCCAGCGCTTCGGTCTGGACTTCCACATAAACAGGTGTGAACTCGGGGTAAACCCCCAATTGCATGTTGCGCAGTTGCGCAATGCCAAAGATGATTAGGAGGGCTGCAACAGATACAACCACCAGCCGGGCTTTTATGCCCGACATAATAATCCCACGCATAGTAACCAGGTTTTAGTTCAGAAAATAACCGTACTCTCCCTCTCTGTAAAAGGAGAGCTGTTCTCAATTGTCTGACCTGGGAAATACTGTTCAAAAGCAAAAGGGTGATGGGAGCGGCCAATTGTGATTTGTGAAGAGAAAACAAAATACCCTGCCTGAATTTCAGCTGCTGAAAATCAGAATATTGAATGGATTCAAAACCGGCCGATATCTCGCTCTGCCTGTAGTAGTGGGAAAGAATGGCTAAGCTTCCGTGCTTTAAGGACTAAAGGGCAATGGTGAAGAACAGTGCCGGAAAAGCACTGAATATATTCCAGGTGAGGTTAAATTTCAAGTCAATAATTTATTAAAAATAAATGTAGTAAACAAATTAATCGTATGTTTTTTTATTGCCTTCTGAAGGATGGCGCACTGGCCAGTGCAAGGCCTTGAGCAAGCCTTACGGTTCTGTGCGCCATCCCTCTTCTGCAGATTAATGAAGGCTCAGAAAGCAAGCTGCAGTTGCACCTGCAGGATATCGTTGTCGATCTCATTATCCGCTTCCCGTTTGAAAGTGTATTCCGCCTGCACTTTGAAGGTATGGCCGCGGATATAGTAGTTGGCGCCGACGGAAGTCCACATCATCTTACCTCCCGTGATCTCATGAGCGAGGTCGTGGTCCTGGTCGAGTTCCTGGTAGCGCAGGGCCAGTTCGAGTTTCGGCAGAACCAGGTAGGCCGTCTGAAGGTAAAAGCCATCGCCCATGATGTCGGGTAAGGGGCCGTTACCGGTTTGGGTGAAATGTTCGCGGTACGCGTCGTACTCTCCTTCTATGGAGAAAGGCCCGTAGTTGAAGAAGGCATCTATTCCCCAGCAGAAGAGGTTAAAAACGTCATCACCCAGTTCCGTTTTGACCACATTGGCGACGTTGGCGCCGATGGTCAGGTGTTTGCCCTCACCGATGTAGGAACTTCTGTAGTCATCATAAGATCCGGTAGGGTTGGCGGGGTCCAGCAGGTCAGCTGCCACCCGGGCGACCGTCATGGCGCCCTGAGATTTCCGGGCAAGCACAGTCTGGTTGCCGGCGTTATTGAACCCCAGGTTGTCAAAAATGCCGGCGGAGTAAGTGAGGCGCCCCCCGAAAGGCCTGCCGTAAATAAGGGCGCCGATGGTGTTGTCCGTCACGCCCAATGCGGTCAGGGCTTCCTTGATCTGGCTGCGGTCCATGAACAGCAGTTTGGAGTCGGAGGTCAGAGCGTTCCTGGAGAAGACATCATCTTCAATACCAACGCGGAAGGTTAACAGTTCCTCGACGACCGGGAAAGTGAACCAGGCGTGCTCCAGCAATGCTCTTGGCGCCTGGTTGAATTTACCGGTATTGTCAATTTTGATCTCGAAATTATAGCTGGCCACGTCAAAGATGTTGCCTTTGCCTTTCCAGCGCATCCGCTTGATGTAAAAATCGTTGTTTTTGTCGATGTCATTGTATTCATACCGCACCTGCATGCGGACTCCCGGAATGAATGTGATGTTGCCTTTACCATCCGGTGTGACGTGCTGCGACTGTGTCCACACCGGGCCGGCGGCCAGGAGACACACCAGGGCCATCAGCAAAAGCCGGATGGTGTTTTTTTTCTGTTTGTCTAAGTCTGTCATAATTTTAGGGTTTAGAAGTGGAAAAAAGCTAGTCATTGATCAAAAAGATAAAATATCCCTCCCGCCCCTGCGCCGATGCTTCTGCCCTCCGGTTCTTCAGCATAGGCTAACCCCAGCTCTGATAAAGGGAGGAGCCTTCGGCGCGGGGCTTAATGCGCTGTTTCGTTCCAGCCGGTGGTGTAGCATCGCGTGGGCAGATGCCTGGGCGCCGGGGCAAACAAGCGCAATTTTGAGAAGGAAAACCATCATTTCAGGTTTTTCGATACAGTTCGTATGATGCGATGATCAGTTGCAAGTGAATAAAACAATCCCAGGGGTTGAGCCGTGTTCTCCGGCCACCCTTCCAATACGGGTGGAGGGTGTTGGGGACGGCTGCATCCCCAACACTTCTCCTCACTATGATCTTGGTTGTATCAGTTCGTTCTTGTCTGTTTCTGTCCGTTATCCAATATTCTCTGCCTGCCGGTGATGGCCGGCTGAAGCAAAACGCAGGTAGAGGGAGGGGATCACCAAAAGGTTGAGCAACGTTGAGGTGACCAGGCCTCCGAGAATGACAATGGCCATTGGGAGCTCAATTTCGTGTCCGGGGACATTGCCCGCCCAGACCAGAGGCACCAGGGCGAGCCCGGTGGTGGCTGCGGTCATGAGGATGGGGGCAAGCCGTTCCTGAGCGCCCCGCAGGACCAGCTCCGGCCCGAATTCCATTCCTTCCTCCTGTTCAAGATGCTGGAAATGGTTGATCATCATGATGCCGTTCCGGGCGGCAATGCCCAGAATGGTCAGGAAACCGACCATGGAGCCCAGCGAGATGATGCCGCTTCCGAAGTAAGCCGCCAGCACGCCGCCGACCAGCGCCATGGGCAGGCACAGGAAAGAGAGCGTCGCCAGGCGGGTGCTCCTGAAGGAGGTGTGCAGGAGCAGGAAGATGCCGAGCAGAGAGAAAAAGATGAACAGGTACATGCCCCGTTTTACTTTCTGCCGTTCGACGTGTTCTCCCAGCAGTTCGGGGTGGTATTCATGCGGGAAACTGACTTCCGCCAGAGCCTTCTCTACATCCTCCATGACTGCGCCGAGGTCCCGCCCCTGGACATTGGCGCCTACGTCGAGGCGGCGTGCCAGGTTCTCGCGTTTGATCACGTTCGGCGTGGGGGCAATGCGGATATCCGCCACTTCCTTCATCCGGACATGGCCACCGCCCGGCACGTCGATCAGCAGGTTCTCGATATCCGTCAGGCTGGTGCGCGCCCGCGGAACGCTCCATACATTAACATCGTAAGCTTTGCCTTCCCGGAAGATGTCGCCCACTTCCTCGCCGGCCACCAGGGTGGAAGCCGCGCGGCGTACATCTCCGGGCTTAAGCCCGTATTTTTTTGCCCTTTCCAGGTCCACCTTAACCTGTACCTGCGGGATCTCCTCATTCAGTTCGACATGCAGGTGGATCAGGCCTTCGATACCCGCCAGTTTGTCTCTTACCTCCCGGGCCTTTTCGCGGAGCACTTCGAGTTCGGGGCCGTACAGGCGAATGACGATGGCCTCCGAGGTGCCGGTCAGCACTTCCCGGATCCTTTCCTTGAGGTAGGTCAGCACGTCGCGGTAAAGCCCGGGGTAACCATCGACCAGTGACTGGATCTTATCCACCGTTTCATCATAATCGACCTCCGGGCTGATACTGATCCAGTTCTCACCGAAGTTTACACCCACCACTTCGTCCATGTAGAAAGCCTGGCCGATGTGGGCGCCAAAGTTGCGCACTCCTTCGATGGAACGCAGCTCCTTGCTGCTCTTGATGGTGATCCGGTTCATTTCCGGCCAGGAAGTCCCGGGTTTGGTCACCCAGTGCATCAGGAAGTCCCGTTCCTTAAAGGAAGGAAGTAAGGACTGGCCAAGGCGGGGCATGACCAGCAGCCCTGCCAGTATGGTAATGCCGACTACGATGTAGGCGCGGCTGGGTTTATTGACGATGCCGGAGAGAATGGAATTGTAAACCTTGTGCATCCACCTCAGGATAGCCGGTTCCCGCTTGTGAAGCGGGGCATTGCGCAACAGAATGTAACTCATTGCCGGCGTTACGGTCAACGCCACGATCAGGGAGGCCATTATGGCGATGGCGTAAGAAGTTGCCAGCGGCTGGAAAAAGGCGCCGGACAGGCCCTTCATAAAGAATACCGGAACCAGGGCGACCACTTCGATCAGGGTAGCAAAGATGATGGCTCCGCGCACTTCGATCGAAGCGTCCAGAATGATCCTGAAGGTCGATTTATTGCTGCCTTCCGCCCGCGCCAGGCGCAGGCGCCGCATGATATTCTCCACATCGATGATGGCATCATCCACAACAGCTCCCAGGGCGATCACCATCCCGGCAAGGATCATGGTGTTGATGGTTGCTCCTCTGAAATACAGGACCAGGGCCCCCGCCATAAGGGAAAGGGGAATGGCCACACTGCTGATCAGGGTTACCCGCCATTCAAAAAGGAAGATAAAAAGGATAATGATCACCAGGACGCAGGCAATGAGCAGCGCTTCGCTCAAATTGTCGATCGACATATCGATGTAGGTGGCCGGGCGGAAGATCTCGGTATCGATCTCTACTCCGGGAAGGCCGGGCTTCAGTTTGGCAATGGCCGCTTCGACCCCTTCGGTGATGTCCTTGGTATTGCCCCAGGGCAGTTTTTCCACGATGAGCATCAGGCCGATGGAATCGTTGATGATGGCGTCTCCGGCCATCTGCTGATGGTCTTCCACCACTTCGGCCACATCACTCAGGCGCACCTTGACGCCATTCTTGGTTCCGACGGCCACTTTACCCAGGTCGTCGGGGTTGGTGATGGGCAGAATATGCCGTACGCCCAGCCTGCGGTCCTGGGTTTCTATCCATCCGCCGGTGCCGATCATGGCGCCTTCGGAATAGAACAACAAGCCGGCATCCAGGGCATCGGCGGTCGCCTCCATGACCTCATCGAGGGTAACGCCGTATTCGACCATCTTTTCCGGCACCACTTCCACGGCCTGCAGCCGGATCCGCTCGCCCCAGATGGCCACGTTGGCCACGCCGGGCACCGCCAGAATGGCGTCGTTGAGCTTCCAGTACGTCAGCATGGACAAGTCGATGACAGATAAACTGTCGGAAGACAGCCCGATCTTCATACACCGGCTGGTGGCCGACAGCGGCTGCAGCATCAGCGGCGGCGCCGCCCAGGTGGGCAGCGTAGGTGTTACTACCGCCATTTTTTCGGAAACCAGTTGCCTGGCTCTCATCAGGTCGGTTCCCGGCTCGAAGATCATCCGGATGGCGGATAGCTGAGAGACCGACTTGGAGCGTATGATGTCCAGCCCCGGAATGCCGTTGAAGGCCTGTTCCAGAGGTACGGTGACCAGCGCTTCCACGTCTGTGGATTCCAACCCCAGGCAGATGGTCTGTACTTCCACCACCGGCGGGGCGAATTCCGGGAATACGTCCACCGGCATTTCCTTGATCTGCCGGATGCCGAAGTACATCATGGCGCCGGCGGCGGCGATCACCAGAAATCGGAACCGGAGGCTCGATTTTACTATAGTTCTTAACATGATCTTTCTGTTTTAAAGTTAATGGCCTACCTGGTACTCCGTGCCATACAATTCCGACGCTCCTACCGTCACTACCTGGGCGCCAACAGGGGGCCCTTCCAAAAGAATGGCTTTGGAGCCTCCTTCTACAAAATCGACTTTGACTTCATGGCGGACGTAATTCAGCGGTTCCGGGTTGGTATATACCCAGGTGCGCCCGCTGATATCGTACAGGATAGCAGAGTAGGGGACAACCAGCCTCAGCCTGGCTTCGCTGTGAGCGATCATCTCTTCGCTTACCGCCGTTGTCTGAATGCCGATCCGTTCAACCGCTTTTTCGGTCAGGGTCAGATGGCTCAGTTCGCTACCTTCGATATGCTCTATATGAGCGGGTTCGACCTTGTTATGGAGTTTCTCCTGTTTTTGACAGGCCACGAGTTGCAATGCCACAACAAACAGGAGAATGAAGCCTGTTTTATGTTTGTAATTTTTCATTTCCATTGTTTTTCTGTTTGCAGATTAAATGCTCGGCACGGTATCTACATCCAGTTCAAGCATTGCTTTTTCCTCCTCGATCACGGTATCCGGCACCTTTCCAAACTGCAGGTAAAGAGCAGGCATGACGAGCAGGTTGACCAGTAGTGAGCTTACCAGCCCGCCTATCATCACCAGCGACATGGGGTGCAGCATCTCCAGGCCGGGAACATTCCCACCTAAAAAGGCGAAGGGCAGGAAGGCGCCTAATGTGATGATCGTTGTCATCAGGATGGGCCCGACCCTGTCGCGGACGACATTCTGAACGAGCTCGGCTCCGAAATTTTCGCCGTCGATCAGTTCTCTGCGTTTGAAGTGTTTGATGAGCAGCACGCCATTATAGGTTGCTATGCCCAGTACTGCCAGCAATCCGGCCAGGTGGCCCAGAGTCAGGTTGCCGCCGTTCAGCAGCACGGCCACCATTCCACCCGACAGGGTAACCAAGAGGCTGGGGAAGACGACCAGGGCCAGGCGCCAGCTCCAGAAAGCGGCCTGCAGCAAGAGGAAAATACCGATAAGAGATGCGATAACAATGCCCCTTACCCGGCTTTCGGCTTCCTGGATCTTCAGGAAATCTCCGACCAGTTCAGCGTGATATTCCAGCGGGAAATCCACCTGCGCCAGGCTGCGATCGATGTCGGCGGACAGGGTTCTGTTTCTTCCCTCAACGTTGAAGGTGACATCCATGAAGCGGGACACCTTATCGCGCCGGACAACTGCCGGGTTGGCTTTTTCCCTGACTTCCGCCACGTCGCCTATGCGCACCTGGCCCCCATCCGGGGTATCCACCAGCAGGTTCTTAACGGACTCGATGCTCTTGCGTACTTCGGGCACCCCCCATACCACTACTTCGAATACCTTCTGCCCTTCAAACAGGCTGCCTACATTAATTCCCGACAGCAAGGTGGCGGCTGTCCGGCGCACTTCGCCCGGCTTGATGTCGTATTCCCGGGCTTTTTCCAGGTCAACTCTTATTTCAATGTTGGGCTCCATGGGCGGGTATTCCACCTTCGGGCTGCTAATGCCGCCGATACCGGAGATCGCCTTTTGCACTTCTTCTGCTTTCTGAGTAAGGATATCCTGGTTTTCGCCAAAGACCCGAACTGCATAAAGGTGGTTGGAGCCGGTAAGCGATTTGTTCAGGCTCTGCCGCTGGTAAGTGGTCACTTCCGTGGACATGCCTGAGAAACCATCGACGACTTCCTGTATGGAAGCCAGCGTCTTGTCATAGTCGGCATCCTCATCCATATTGATCCAGATCTCGCCGGCATGGACGTTCGACACCTTGTCCGACATCACGGCACGCCCGATGTGAGCGGCGACATTGGTGACGCCATCGACGGTTCGGAGTTTGCCGATTGCTTCCTTAGTGATCCGGGTCATTTCCGGATGGGATGTGCCGTAGGGCGCATCCCACTTCACCACCAGGTCTCGCTCCTGAGGTATTGGAAGCCGCGGGCCCAGGTTGATCATGGACAATGCCAGAAGGCCAATTACGGCAATTACGGCAAGGGTGATAAAACCCATAGCTGGTTTTTGGATGATCCCGGAAATGCCCGAACCAAAAGCCGCCTTCACCGGCGCCAGCAAAGGAGACTGCCGGTACCCTGTGTTTGACCTGGACAGGAACATGTAGCTCAAGGCCGGCGTGACGATCAGTGCGGTTAGGGTTGAGGCGGCGAGCGCCAGCATGTAGGAAGTGGCCAGCGGTGTGAGGAAGGCCCCGGATACTCCTTCTATGAAGTACATGGGCAGTACCGTTAGTACAAGGATCATCGTAGCGAAGAAGATCGGGCTACGTATTTCAGCAGCTGCATCCCGAATAATAACAGCTGTCGTTTTTTCTGAGCCGGCATCAGCTGCCTCCTGCAGGCGGCGGCGGATATTTTCCACGGTGCTTACCGCATCATCCACAATGACGCCAAGAGCGACAATGAGGCCTGCCAGGACCATCATATCGAATATGGTGCCCTGGAGATAGAGCACATAAGCTCCGGCAGTAAGGGACAATAGTATGGATATGAAACTGACCAGGGCCGTGCGCCACTCGTAGAAAAACAGGAATATCAGCAGCAGCACGATAGCCAGGCCAATCCCCATGGTAACGGAGAGATTATCAAAGGAGGCTTCGATGAAATTGGCCGGCATGTAGATCTCGGTGTCGAAGGAAACACCGGCGAGGCCGGGGGCCAGTTTATCCAGGGCATCCTCCACGGCTTCAGAGACCTTCACCGTGCTGGCCCATGGGAATTTTTCGATGACCAGCATCAGGCCGGGGCTGTCATTTACAATAGCATCGCCAATGAGCGGCTGGTGGTTTTCAACGACGGTTGAAACGTCTCCCAGCAACTTGTCGGGATGGCCGTATAAAGGGATCTGCGCCAGTTCTTCCGGGGTAGTAATGGGAAGGACGTGCCGGATGCCCAGGCGCTGGTTGGGCGTATCAAAGAAACCGCCGGTGCCGGGTGTTGAGGAGTTCAGGTAACTCAGCGGAGATACCCATAAGGCTTCGCCGGTGGTTTTGATCACATCCTGGAGCACTACGCCATTTCCCGCCAGGGTTTCCGGGTTGACCTGCACCTGGAGCTGCCGCTTTCGCTGCCCCCAGATGGATACGTTGGCAACGCCTTCCACGCCCATCAGATAAGGCTGGATCGTCCAGCGGGCAAGTACGGAAAGGTCGATGAGCGAGAGCTCCTGGCTGCTCGGCGTCAGGCCGACCTTCATGACCCGGCTGGTGGAGGAATAGGGCTGAAGCATGACCGGCGGCTTGGAAACATGAGGCAGCGCGTGCGCCTGGGTAAGGCGTTCGGCCACCACCTGCCGGGCTACCATGGGGTCCGTCCCGGGTTCGAAGACGCAAACTACTCTGGACAGGCCTGGCATAGACTCCGACCAGATCTCGTCAAGATAGGCAATGCCATTGAGCAGGTCCTGCTCCAGGGCAACAGTAAGGAGTTGTTCCACCTCATCGGCGGATAGCCCCAGCGCTTCGGTCTGGACTTCCACATAGACGGGTGAAAATTCGGGGAAGATCCCCAGTTGCATGTTGCGAAGCTGCAACAGGCCGAATACGATCAAGATGGCGGCAACAGATGCTACCACCAGCCGGGCTTTCATGCTCGACATAATTATCCCACGCATAATAACTAGGTTTAGTGAAGTGTATAACAATACCACCCCTGCATTTGGACAATACAGGACAATGGTGAACATTTCCGTTGATCAAGGGCAATATAATCCACCCCCTTCCGCTGTCGGGAATGGCAAAGCCGATCAGAATCCAGTATGATTTGAGAATATCAACGCCACGCCTTTCTCTTGCAAAAAGAAAGGCTATTTAGTTTGAGCCGCCTTTATGGCTTTACGTCGCCTTGGCAATCCTCCTGGGGGGCAGGGGGGGAAGAATTGGATAGAACTTGTAAAGTCCAAACAGTGAAGGCCAGCCTGTGCATTCACACTAACTTTACTTTCTAATGGGGAAATGGTTGTGGAATCTTCAGTTGAAAACGGTTACAAATACAACGTCTTTGGAGGATGATCTTACCTTTACGGTAAACATCAACAGCCTGAAAAACCAGGGTGCGTTAAATTCATTTAATAACCTTGTTCAAATACAATTTCAGTCAAAACAGCGTTCAGTTCGCCAGTACCCTATACAGTAGAAGATTGAGTATTAGTGAGAATAAAATTTGGCAAATTCTATATAACTTAATTCAAGGTAATGGAAAATTTGAAAGTCAACAAATTAATTGTATGTTTTTTTCTGCAGAATTGTTTTTTTTTAACAAAATGTTGAATTTTTAAAAGCAAAGGTTTTGTACGTAAATGTATTGCTATATGCAGGTTAAAAAATTAAGCAATAGCAATAGCCGAACCTTTGTAATTGAATAGTATTACTAATATATATTTTTTGTCTTTGTTTTTTTAGCCCAAAGTGTGGCCTCCCAACATCTCTAAGGCTCAGCCCAGGAACGCAGGTCGCCAAATAGCCGGGCTACCGTTTGCAAATATATCAATGTGGATGTCTTACCCCTTATCTATCCTACTTAAGCAACTCTGCCCTCAAGTTTCCGTTCAGGCGCTCAATGAGGATTAGCGGGAGCATTTGCGCAGAAACTTAGGGTTATGCCCCATCTTTTTTAGCAGGCCTTTTCAAATTTGTAGCCCACGAAACCTGGACAAGATGCAGATACCGTAGATCTTTTTCTTTGTTACGAGCGGAAATTTGTAGTAAATAACCAAGTTCAATTTTATCGGAAGTGCCGATTTTATATCCGAATCCGGCGTATGACCAATTGCTGCTGTAAGTGCTGTTTTTACTACCGGTCAAACTCCAGTAAAATTCATTATAAGTATTAAAGTAGAACTCCCTTTTGTTCAATTTCTTTCCCTGCAATGGGGTATTGAATCCGATTTGATAGCGAAAACGGGTGGAAAGCGGGTATTCGCCATTTAACCTGTTTTCAATAAATCGTTCTTCTAATCTGAAACGATTGGTGAGTTGTCCTTGAAACAGAGCATTTGAAAAAATGGCCTGTTGCCAAAGCCGGTGTTCATTGACGTAATTCCCATGAAAGGGATTGCTGCGCTGATAGGTATAGCTGCCAGCCAGGTTTAATTTAGGTGAATATATCAATATAATACTGGGTTGAATGTATAGCTGTAAATTGGAAGCTGGGTAGTCAACACCATTGATTTCCCGTTCAAGAGCATTAATAGTCGTTGAAACGAAAAGGTTATAATTCACCTTTTGATTAATTCTTCCGGTCAGGCTGAATGCAGGCAATATACCATAAAAAGACAGGTCTTGTGCGTATCCGGTTTTACTTATGCAAAACAGAAAAAGGCATACAATGATGTATCTCATAAGACTAAAAATGTGAAGGGATGGGCCGGACAATAAATTCTGTTTTCTTAATTAATCTGCCGGATGGAGTGAAAAACAGCTCCCAAAATGCGGTCGATTTTTCCGAAGTTCCTTCTACTGTGATTTCATAAAGTAAATTCGTTCTCGGGTTAACCTCCTGGCAAACCAAAATCTTATGACGGGTAAATAAACTGTCCAATGTGGATTTTATCGCCTTTTGAGCAGGTGTTGGAATATCTTTAAAAGCAAGAAAAATTTCAACTTCATACAAGGCTTCATTATAAAACATTACAGCATATTTGTTTCCCCTGAATTTGAATTCACTTTCAATAAATATGGTGTCATTGATGACT
Source organism: Lewinellaceae bacterium (assembly GCA_020636315.1). GTDB lineage: Bacteria > Bacteroidota > Bacteroidia > Chitinophagales > Saprospiraceae > JACJXW01. The sequence continues at coordinate 24,438 of JACJYA010000014.1, read as the reverse complement.
TCCTGATAATATTTAATTCGGGTAGCTGTTGGGTAATTTTCTTTTATATACGCTTTAATTTTAACTGCTACTTTCTTTTCGGAAATGCTTATTTCTTGTGCGGTTACAGTCAGGTTAAGAAAAGCAGAGAAGAAAAACAGAGAGATTATTTTCAAATTCATCGAATCAACTTATTAATTCAAGGTTGAGCCGGGGGCGAAAAAACCATAGGCTTTTTAACCCCCGGCGTCGCATTGATTCCACAAATTCGGACGGCGCCTCGCTGAGAGCATGTTTGGAGGCCGCGATTTGGGCTGAAAACGCCACTTTTCATCTCCAAAAGCGGCCTCCAGACAAGCTCTGGAGAAAGGCGGGCCTGGCAAAGATTCCCTTATCAAGCCCACCGGGGACAGCGAGGAATTAATCACCGTCAGAATTTAACGCTAAATTTTGAATGCTAAAGTGAGGTAATAAAGCCGAGGTTCAGCCGGTATTAAACCAGTACTGGATAACCGGTAGCTCTACGGGTAAAATAGGTTGCATTCAGCAAATTATTTATACCAATGGCTATGGTATAATTCTTTATATCATAATTTGCTGACAAATCAAAAACCTCGTATGCCGGAATTAATCCCTGGTTTCCTGTCACCGTAGATTCCGTATTATTTGCATCAGAATATTGGCTGCTGGTATTCGTGTAGTTCAAAGTGGTTGAAAAATGGTAACCTTTGAACGTTATACCCGCCTTAAAAAGATGCTCAGGTGCTAATTCGACTCTATTGCCTTTAAATTGTGAATTTAAATACTCTGAATCGATATAGGCATACGAACTAAACACACTTAAAGAGTATGGAGCCCTTGGATTAATTGCTTTTAAAAGATTAAATTCAACAAACGACTCTATTCCCATATTCCTAGAGTCAGCAATATTGGTTCTGTAAAGACGTGGTTACCATCAATTTCGCGTGTTATTACGCCAATTCTGTCATTGTAGGCAAGTATAAATGCATTGACATCAAAACTAAGAAGCTGTCCAATTTGCCCTCGAAAACCTGCGTCGGCATTATAACCGTCTGAATCCTTTACATTAGGGTCAACATCAAGATTGGGGTTTTCAACCCTCATATCATTAAAATGAACCCTCTGAATCCTTGCGTAATGTTGGTGTAAAATTTATCTCATCATTGATCAGATATTGAATTCCTCCTCCCAGCAAAGGGAAACTTCTTGTGTTCGTGCGATCTTCATACATCAATTCACCTTCGTTATTAAAATAGCCATCAAAATCAACATTGATATACTCGTACCTGAATCCAGGAGTAAAGGATAGCCTTGGAGTTATTTGAAAAATATGTTCTCCAAAACCGAATAGTTGGTTGTGTAAAACGTATAATTATTGTACTCCAACGCATCAGGGTTGATAAAGCTGAAATCAGGGTCTCTGCCATCCGTTCCTAATCCCTACTTCTTGTTGTTTTTTCCATCGTACACTCTTACCCCAATCAAAAAGGTGTTCCTTGTATCACGAAACATCTTATAGTTTTTCAAAAATCTGATCTCCGAACCATAATTTCTATACTCATCCTGTCTTAAATCCTGAAAACCACCATCATCCGGTATGTTGACCGGATCAGTTTGTTCTATACTATATCTACTGGAAAGTACTGCGAAGTTTTTCATTGAAAGTTTGGCGCCGTTTCCAAAATTATAATCCAATGTAATCGCTGGTAATTCCACTGCACACGAAACCAGTTTCGTTCCCTGTTAGAAGCCTGCGGGTCAATTTTAAACTGTTCATCCGTCACCCCTGCCGACAGATGCAAGGTGTATCCCATCCTCGTAAATTCCGCGCCGATGTCTAATTTTTCATTGATTTATACTTAGCGGATACATATCCGCTATTTATCCTGTAATCAGCATTTTCTCCACCCATCGGCACTTCGATGGTGATAATAACCGAAGTACTCAACTTTGTCTTTTCGTCCTCCAATACTATTGTAAGAATTGAATAAGTTATAGGATCCCACTGTTTGTTTGGTGTTGAATTCAAAGTCCTTGTTTTTCGGAGCCCTTTCATCTTAAAATTCATCATGCCACCCATTTGAGTCCCATATTGTAAAGATGCTGCTCCTCTCACTACTTCAATTCGCTCAACAGCCTCCATGGTTGGCGTATAATAGTTATCCGGATAGCCAATAATGTCAGCGGCGATATCATACCCATTTTGCCGGGTATTGTATTCCCAGGACCTGTTTGGGCTCAATCCTCTGTTCGATACATTTAATTGAATACCAGTACCATCATTTTCCCAAACATTGGTTCCCGCCACTTTTGCAAAAACCTGGCGAGGATTATTTACGGCAAGGTTTGCATTGATTTTATCCAGAAGAACAACGTCATTCTTCTTGGATGCATATATAGCCGTACCTTTCACGCTCGGCAGCCGGCTGATGTCGTTCAGGTTCCTTGAGGTACTGGACACGATGACATCGGCTAAATCAAACACGTCATCTTCCAGCGTAACATTGAGTATCTTAACCTTGTTATTCGTCAGCCTGAAAGCCTTAACTACTGCTCCATAAGAAAGGTGCTTGAAGGTAATTTCGTAATTCCCAAACTCCAGGCCTGTTATACTGAACTTTCCTTCTGCATCTGAAGTGGTTCCGGTTATTTCTTCCGAACCCTTGCGTACAGTAATGTTTGCATCTGAAACGAGTATTCCCTCGCCATAGGTTACTATGCCTTGAACGGCGCCAGGCCCAGTCTGCGAAAAAGCTGGCGAAAAAGTGCAAATAAGCACTAATATTACTAGGGTCTTTAGAATATTCATGTTTTTTTATTTGTTAGTTATCGATAAACCCACGGTTTTGCCCGGAGTTTGTTGGAGTTGATGGGCCTGGATTTGGAAGTTCCCTGCTATACAGGCCGTTCGTAGATTCCCCATCCCGGGTAAAAGTGTACTTCTCCGGTACCGGAAATGGCAGCTCATCACGGGGTGTCGGCCCGTCATCCTTGGTGCAGGCGGTAAAGAAGCCTGCCTGGGGTGCGGCGAGCATGAGCATTAGGTTTTTGCCAGTCATTTTTAAGTGCTTTACGGTTAACAATAAATTCATGTCCGATAGAATCTCAAATACAGTAGCGGAATTACCAAAAGGTTAAGCAGTGTAGAGGTCAGTAAGCCGCCCAGGATCACGATCGCCATCGGTAGTTCGATCTCGTGCCCGGGCACATTGCCCGCGATCACCAGGGGCAGCAGGGCCAGGCCGGTGGTCGTGGCGGTCATCAGGATGGGGGCGAGGCGTTCCTGCGCGCCGCGGACCACCAGTTCCCGTCCGAATGTCATGCCTTCCTCTGCTTCCAGATGCTGAAAGTGGTTGATCATCATGATCCCGTTGCGGGCGGCAATGCCTAGGATGGTCAGAAAGCCCACCAATGAACCCAGAGAGATGATGCCGTTGCCTCCGAAGTAGGCGGCCATTATGCCCCCGACCAACGCCATGGGCAGGCAGAGGATGGACAGCACGGCCAGGCGCGTGCTTTGGAAAGCCGAATGAAGCAGCAGGAAAATGGCGATCAGGGCCAGGCCGGCAAAGAGCCCCATCCGTCGTTGAGCGGCTTGCCGTTCGGCGTATTCACCGAGCACCTCCGGGTGGTACTCCAGTGGGAATTCTACTCCCGCCAGAGCGCTTTCTACATCGGCTATGATCGAACCGAGATCCCGCCCCCGCACATTGGCGGCCACATCGAGGCGGCGGGTGAGGTTTTCCCGCTTGATGATATTAGGCGTAGGAACGATCTCTATATCGGCCACGTCTTTCAGGCGGACATACCCGCCGCCGGGGACATCGATCGGCAGGTTCTCGATATCGGTAAAGCTGGCGCGCGCTTCCGGCACGCTCCACACGTTGACGTCGTAGGCCTTGCCGCCCCGGAAAATGTCACCCACCTCTTCGCCGGCCACGAAAGTAGTGGCCATCCGGCGTATATCGCCGGGCTTCAGGCCGTATTGCTTGGCCTTTTCCAGGTTTACCCTAACCTGCACCTGCGGCACCTCTTCATTCAGTTCGACGTGCAGGTCGATGATGCCGTCGATATGTTCCAGCTTATCCCGCACTTCGCGGGCTTTGCTGCGGAGCACTTCCAGCTCCGGGCCGTACAGCCGGATGACGATGGCTTCGGACGCGCCGGTCAGCACCTCCCGGATCCGTTCTTTCAAATAGGTCAGCACATCCCGGTAGAGGCCGGGGTAGCCGTCGACAACCTCCTGTATCTTGGCCACCGTTTTGTCGTAGTCAACTTCCGGGCTCACGCTGATCCAGTTCTCACCAAAGTTCATGCCTACCACCTCATCCATATAGTAGGCCTGCCCGATGTGGGCGCCGAAGTTGCGTACTCCTTCGATGGAGCGCAGTTCTTTGCTGCCCTTCATAGTGATGCGGTTCATCTCCGGCCAGGACGTGCCGGGCTTGGTCACCCAGTGCATCAGGAAGTCCCGTTCTTTAAAAGAAGGCAGCAGCGACTGGCCGAGGCGGGGCACGATCAGCAGGCCGATGAGGGTAAAGATGCCAACTACGGCGTAAGCGTGCGCCGGCTTGCCCAGCAGTCGGGCCAGAATGCCGCCGTAAACACCGTGTAGCCACCGCATCAGGGCCGACTCGCGGCGGTGCAACTCCGCATTGCGCAACAGGATATAACTCATCGCCGGGGTGATGGAAAGCGCGACGACCATTGATGCCATGATGGCGATCGCATAGGCGGAGGCCAGCGGCTTGAAGAAGGCGCCGGACAATCCTCCCATAAAAAAGACCGGGATAAGGGCGGCCACTTCGATCAGAGAGGCGTAGATGATGGCCCCCCGCACTTCGATCGACGCTTCCAGGATGATCCGGAAGGGCGACTTTTTGATGCCCTCGTTGCGCGCCTCACGCAGGCGGCGCATGATATTCTCCACGTCGATGATGGCATCATCCACCACCGCGCCCAGCGCGATCACAAAGCCCGCCAGGATCATAGTATTGATGGTGGCGCCCTGGGCTTTGAGCACCAGCGCCCCCGCCATGAGGGATAGTGGTATGGCCGTACAACTGATCAGGGTGACCCGCCATTCGTTGAGGAAGAGAAAAAGAATGATGATCACCAGGACGCAGGCAATGAGCAGCGCTTCACGCAAATTATCGATCGACATATCAATGTAGGTCGCCGGGCGGAATATCTCGGTGTCGATATTCACGCCGGGCAAGCCGGGGCTGATCTTTTCGATAGCGGCTTCCACTCCTGCCGTAATGTCCCGGGTGTTGCCCCAGGGCAGTTTCTCGACGATGAGCATCAGGCCGACGGTATCGTTGATGATGGCGTCTCCTGACATTTGCTGATGGTCCACCACCAGTTTGGCTACGTCACTGAGGTAAACCTTCTGGCCGTTATTGGTTTTCACCGCCACCTGCCCCAGGTCTTCCGGCCGGTTGATGGGCAGCACGTGCCGCACACCGTATCTTTTATCCGGTGTTTCCACCCAACCGCCGGTGCCGATCATGGCGCCGGTGGAGTAGAACAGCAGGCCTGCATCGAGAGCGTCAGCAGTGGCGTTCATGACTTCCTGCATGGTTACATTGTGCTGTTGCATCCATTCCGGGACTACTTCCACGGCCTGAAGCTCAATGCGTTCTCCCCAGATGGCGACGTGCGCCACGCCGGGTACGTCCAGGATGGCATCATTGATCTTCCAGTAGGTCAGCATAGACAGGTCGATCACCGACAGGCTGTCGGAAGATAACCCGATCTTCATGCACCTGCTGGTGGCGGAAAGGGGCTGCAGCATCAGTGGCGGCGCCGCCCAGGTGGGCAGGGTTGGTATTGCAGTGGCGATCTTTTCGGATACCAGTTGCCGCGCCTGCATGAGGTCAGTGCCCGTTTCAAAGATCAGCTTGATGGCTGAAAGCTGGGAAACGGATTTGGACCGCATCACGTCCAGTCCCGGGATGCCGTTAAAGGCTTGTTCAAGAGGCACCGTAACCAGGGCCTCCACTTCATTGGACTCCAGCCCCAGGCAGATGGTCTGAACTTCCACAAGAGGAGGGGCGAATTCGGGAAAAACGTCAATCGGTGTCTCCTGTATCTGCCGGAGGCCGAAGTACATCATCGCTACCGCCAGGCCAATGACTACGAATCGAAACTGGAGGCTGGATTTTACTATGGATCTTAACATGATTTTCTTTTTTTCTTGCTGCGGCCAGGCCGGTGGCCGGGGAGCCAAATTTTTTAATTATCAATGCCCTACTTCGTACTCGGTGCCGTACAGTTCGGCGGCGCCAACTGACACCACCCGGGCCCCGGCAGGCGGGCCGGCGTTCAATACCGCCGTCTCTCCAGTGATGAAATCGACTTCAACCTCATGGCGCAGGTAGGTTTGCGGTTCAGGGTTGGTATATACCCAGGCACGCCCCTGAACGTCGTACAGCAAAGCAGAGTAGGGAACAGTTAGCCTCATCCGGGGTTCGCTATGGGCAATCATCTGTTCCGCAACCGGCACCGCCTGGATGCCGATGCGCTCGACGGCCTTTTCCGATAGCTTCAGCAGGCTGAGTTCACTGCCCTCAATGTGTTCAATGTGCGCCGGCTCTATCTTCTCATGGTGTTTTTCCTGTTCCTGGCAGGCCAGGAGGAAAAAAGCCATTGCAGGCAAGACAATTAATGATGTTAAATATTGATGAATATTCATTTCCTTTTGTAGTTTAGGTGTGGCGGTTTTATGGTGTTGCGGCATTTCGGCCAGGCGCTCGAGGAGGGCCATCGCGATGAGCCCGGGGCTTGCATTGAGGTAACCGAAAAAACAAAACCCCGAAATACCATAAAACCTAAATGTTTTAAATACTCGGCGCCACATCCAGGTCCAGCATGGCTTTTTCTTCTTCCATCACGGCTTCGGAAACCTCTCCGAATGCCAGGTATAAACCGGGCAAAACGAACAGGTTGGCCACAAAGGTGGTTATCAGGCCGCCCAGCATCACCAAAGCCAGGGGTTGCAGCACCTCAAAGCCGGGAGCGCTGCCCATAAAGGCGAGCGGAAGGAAAGCGGCCATGCTGGTAAGGGTAGTCATCAGGATAGGCCCCAGGCGGTTAGCCAGCCCTTTACTTACCAGTGCCGGGCCGAAGGTTTCTCCCTCTAGCAGTTCCAGGTGTTTAAAGTGCTTGATCAACAGGACAGCCTGGTAGGCAGCCACGCCCAGTGCGGCAAGCAGTCCGGCCAGGTAGCCCATCTCCATTGTGCCGCCACTCAGCCATATTGCCGCCAGCCCGCCCGAAAGGGCAATCAGCAGGGTAGGCAGGACGGCCAGGGCCAGCCGCCAACTCCAGAAGGCGGCCTGCAGCAGCAGGAGGATGCCGATCAGGCAAGCGACGGCGACGCCGGTTAGGCGGCTTCTGTTTTCCTGGAGCTCTAAGAAATTGCCGACTAGTTCGGCGTGATATTCGAGCGGAAATTCCACCTGCTTGAAACTTTCTTCTATTTCATTTTTGGCGGTATTAATATCTACTCCCGACAAACCGAAGGTGATATCCATATAGCGGGAGACCTTATCCCGGCGGATGACGGCCAGATTCTCTTTTTCGCGTACATCGGCTACATCTCCGATGCGCACCTTATTGCCGTCAGGGGTATCGACCAGGAGGTTCCGGACATTCTCTATGCTATTTCGAACTTCAGGGACGCCCCAGACGACTACCTCAAACACCTTCTGGCCCTCGAACAGGCTGCCGGCCTCGATTCCGGCCACCAGGGTGGCGGCTGTCCGCCTGACGTCACCGGGTTTGATGTTATGCTGTTTGGCCTTCTCCATATCTACTTCGATCTCCAGGGTGGGCTCAGTGGCCGGGTATTCTACATTGGGGCCCACTACGCCCCTGACGCCTGAGATGGCCTTTTTCAATTCCTCTGCCTTTTGCCCCAGGACGTCCTGCCCCTCTCCGTAGATCCGGACGGCATACAGGTGGTTTGTTCCTGAAAAGGGTTTCCGGAGGCTTTGCTCCAGGTAGGTCGTTATATTGCTGTTCATTTCCGGATAGCTTTTGAGCAGCTGCCGCATGGAAGCAAGGGTTTTTTCGTAATCCGCTTCTTCATCCATGCTGGCCCAGATCTCTGCAGAATGGACATTGGTGATCTTGTCGGACATTACTGCGCGGCCGATATGGGCGGCGGCATTGTCTATTCCCGGGATAGTCCGGAGTTTGCTGATGACCTCTTTGGTAACGCGTGCCATCTCCGTCCGGGAAGTGCCATAGGCGGCGTCCCATTGGATTACCAGGCCGCGTTCCCGGGGTATGGGGATCTCGGGAGAAAGGTTGATCGCCGACAGCGACAAAATGCCCACCAGCCCAATGACTCCAAGAGTGGCGTAAGCGGTGGCCGGCTTTTGGGCAAACCGGCTGAGGCCTGCGCCCAGGGCCGCACTCAGGGAAGCCAGAAGCGGAGAAGTGCGGTATGCCGGTGCGGAAGCGGGTAGCAGCATCATGCACAGTGCCGGTGTGACAACCAGAGCAGTGAGGGTGGAAGCGGCCAGGGCCAGCAGATAGGATGTAGCAATGGAATCCAGGAACGCTCCGGTGAGGCCGCCTGCGAAAAATAAAGGTATGGCCGCCAGCAAAAGGATCAGGGAGGCAATAAAAACCGGGCTGCGCATTTCGAGGGTGGCCTCGAGGATAATGCCGGCGGTTGATTTTTCGGGCTCGTTATCCCGGGCGTGGTCCAGCCGCCGCCTTATATTATCGACGGTGACGATGGCATCGTCGATGATGATGCCCAGGGCCACAATAAAACCGGCTATGGCCATCATATCGAAAATAGTACCCCACAGATGAAGGACATAGGCGCCTGCCATCAGTGACAATGCGATAGCTGCCAGGCTGATCAGTGCGGCGCGCCATTCGTAAAGGAACAGGAAAAGCAGCAGGGCGATGATGGCCAGCCCCAGCCCCAGCATGGTAGTAAGGTTATCCAAAGAGGCTTCAACAAACCGGGCAGGCTGGTAGATCTCCGTATCGAAGGCTACCCCGTTCAGGCCGGGGGCAAGTTTATCGAGGGCATCTTCAATATTTTCGGAAACCTGAGTAGTACTGGCCCAGGGAAATTTCTCGATGACCAGCAACAAGCCTTCACTTCCATTCACGATGGCGTCACCAATCAGCGGCTGATGGTTTTCAACGACTGTGGAAACATCCTTAAGCAGCATGTTATTGCGGGCATGGACCGGGATCTCGGCCAACTGCTCGGCAGTCGAAATAGGAGACAGGTGCCGGATGCCCATCCTTTGGTTGGGCGTATCAAAGAAACCGCCGGTGCCCGGGGTGGAAGAGTTCAGGTAACTCAGGGGTGATACCCACAATGCCTCTCCGGTAGTCTTAACTACGTCATGGAGGGTAACACCTTTATCCTTTAAGGTTTCCGGGTTGACCTGCACCTGCAGCTGCCGCTTGCGCTGCCCCCAGATGGAAACGTTGGCCACCCCCTCTACCCCCATGAGGTAGGGTTGGATGGTCCAGCGGGCCAGCACGGAGAGGTTGATGAGCGACATATTGGGGGAGTTGGGGCTGAGGCCCACCTTCATCACCCGGCTGGTGGAGGAATAGGGCTGCAGCATGACCGGGGGCTTCGATACATGTGGCAAAGCATGGGCCTGAGTGAGGCGTTCAGCTACGACCTGACGGGCAACCATGGGGTCTGTACCTGGCTCAAAAACGCATATTACTCTGGAAAGGCCAGGCATGGATTCGGACCAGATCTCATCGAGAAAGGCTATTCCGTTGAGCAGGTCCTGCTCCAGAGCAACTGTGAGTAATTGCTCCACTTCTTCGGCGGAAAGGCCAAGGGCTTCGGTCTGAACCTCCACAAATACCGGAGAGAATTCAGGATAAATTCCCAATTGCATTTCCCGAAGCTGTGAAATGACTAGAACGATCAGCAGGACTGCTAATGAAACCACCGCTAAACGGCCTCTCAGGCTGGACGTAATAATTCCTCGCATAATGATTTTTATTTGTTTTATTGAGTGCATAATAATCCCTCCCCTGTCTCATGCCTTAAGAAGGGATATTTTTACCTGGCTGGTGTCAGATTACACCATTATCACTCTCTCCCGGGATACGGGAAAGCCCATCAATTACCGAACAGAAATATTTATATCAACGCCACGCCTTTCTTTTCGAAAAGAAAGGTTCAATTGTTTAGAGAGGCCTTGGATTACCAGGCCAAACTTGCTGCTGGAAAGGTATATGCCATTTCATTTTCACCCTCAAATGCCAGTAAATGACCGGGAGGAAAAAGGCATACTTTTCCACTTCAATTCTCTGCTTATTACTCCGGTGGGCCTTATAGGCAAAATGCCGGCAAATAAGAGATACACACGAACAATGTTGTGCGTGTAACAGTATCCGCTTTGAGATTGCAGGCAACGGTAAAGCAGAAATACCACAATAAAATGAATTGAAGCTTTTCCTCCATCCTGGCAGCTCTTCCTGGGGGGGGAATGAGGAGTTACCGTTGTGTAACGGATGCAGAGAAAAAGTAAAAAATCCTTACTGTAGCCAGCTTACAAGTTTTTCTAATGGGGAAGGATATTTGTAAGCCTTCTTTTGCAAATTATTTTCGGGATGAAGAAGACAACATTCAGATAGGAACAAGTTCGTTAAATCCGAGGGACCTGAAGTACCTCTGCGACTAGGTTCTGGTGCGTTTAATCGAAATTACAAGTAGTACAGAAGCCGGGAAAAGGGCTACTGATTTAAAAAATAGTATTACATTCAAAAGTAAAAAAAAGCCCTAGTCAACAAAGTAATTGTATATATTTTTTTAATTAAACTGATTTAATTTTTTAATTAATTGAAAGTGAATGCTTTATATTGTTGTTGATGAGGCCATTATTCCTGAGTATCCTTTAATTTTATAGAAGATCTGAGGATGCATTAAAAATTTCTATCCAATGTTTAGGCTGAATCATGCATTGAGTGGTATTTTAAGTTAAATAATTGTAGATAAACTCCTCTTTTTTATAGAGTAAAATTTAAAATAATTAAAGTAATGCTATTGAAAACGCATTTTCCACTGGCTCTGATCCTAATGGTTTTTATCCAGGCCTGTACACTGGCCGTTGAGGAAAAAGGGAAATATGCCAATTCAGGCGGAAATGGAACCGGCGGTACTTCGATGAAAAATGAGGAGGCTTCCGGAACTGTATTGAGAGACTCCACAAAATACTATTTTGATTATGACCTGAAAAATGCGATCCAAGAGGTCTCGCTTCCTGGAGAACTCAGGGAAGTCTCGGGCCTCAGCCTGTACCACGACGGGGCTTATCTGTTGGCCGTCAACGATGAACAGGGCAAGGTTTTCTTCCTGGATAGCAACAGGGGGAAAGTCATTCGAGAGATCAGCTTCGGTGAGCCGGGTGATTACGAAGGGATAGAAATGGTAGGGCACCATATATATATTGTAAGAAGTGATGGGGTCATTTTTGAGGTGGATTATTCAGGGCAGGCAGATCGGAAGGCAAAGCCTCATTATACCGCATTAACGGTGGATCACGATGTGGAAGGCCTGGGATATGACAAGGCCAACCACCGCCTGCTGGTCGCCTGCAAGGGGAAGGCCGGCGAGGGGAAGGCCTTTGAAGGTAAACGGGCTATCTATAGTTTCAGCCTTGACAGCATGCAACTTTCCCGGGAACCTGCATTCCTGCTCAGTGGGGAAATGGCTGTTGCAAAAGAGGCTTTCCGGGAAGCGTGGTGGAGTGATGTACTGGCGGGGCCGTTTGTGCCTTCGGCCATTTCGGTGCATCCTGTTACCGGGCACATTTATATCCTGTCTTCCAAAGGCAAGGGAAGGGCCATCCTGGTTATGGCTCCTTCCGGAGAATTACTATGTATCCGGGAGTTGGACAAGGACCCGTTCAACCAGCCGGAAGGGATCTGCTTTGCGCCGGATGGGACGATGTACATCAGTACGGAGGCAAAGGGAAAAAGAGGCAAAGGAAGGATCTTTAAGTTTGAGATGCTGTGAGGGGGGGAGGGTTTCTGGGTTTTTGGTTCCCTGGAAACCAGTGGGTTAGCATAATCCGGACACCGGTAATTGACCTATCCCGACATACTTAATTGACCTATCCCGGCCGGAAACTCAGCAACCAAGGAACCCTGCAACCCCGGGAACCGGAAACCCGCCTCCCCCCTCCCAATTTACTCCAAAATTGCTCTTTAACTTACTTCCGGAAAAATTTCCAATCCAAAACTGTAATGAAATGAGCAATTGCCTTCATGCCACAGCTGTGATGATCATCGCCTTATTTACCACTGGTTGTGGGGGCTCCGGCAATCCGAATGCACAGGGCAATTCCTCCTGGCAGGAGGAGTTCGGCCTTGAAAAACGTACTCTGGCCACCACCGGGCGCAACGATTACTTTGTACTGGAGCCGGGCTTTCAGCTGGTGCTGGAAAGTTCGACGGAGAAGCTAATGATAACCGTACTGGAAGAAACTAAGGAAGTGGATGGAGTCACTACCCGCGTCGTTGAAGAGCGGGAATGGAGAAATGACGAACTCATTGAAGTTTCCAGAAACTTCTTTGCCATTGATGAAAAGACGAAAGATGTCTTCTACTTCGGAGAAGAAGTGGATATGTACAAAGGAGGAAAAGTGGACAGCCACACCGGCGCCTGGCTGGCCGGAAAGGACGGAGCCCGGGCGGGCCTCATCATGCCCGGCAAGCCGAAAGTGGGCATGAGATACTATCAGGAAATTGCCCGGGGCGTTGCTATGGACCGGGCCGAAGTACTGAAACTCGATGATAAACTGGAGACGCCGGCCGGCACATTCTCCGGATGCTTACTGACCAAAGAAGGCTCGGCGCTCAACCCCTTTGAGCTGGAGTTCAAGACCTATGCTCCGGGCATCGGCCTGTTACAGGATGAGAAACTGCTTCTTACAAGACATGGCTTTACAGCTGAGGATTGATCCTTTTCAAGGGATGTGATGTAATGCCATATCATTTGCAGAGAACGAAAGAAAAGGCTACTAACATCCGGACCCCATCAAATATGAGTCATCCCGAATTGTGAGCTTTCAAGCCGCTCCTTTGCTTTAAAAGGAGAATTCGGGATGACTCATGATTTTTCTGATTTCGCAAAATCCAGCCAATGCAACTATTTAATGGGCCCTGATCAAGGAGCGCCCGCCCTCCTCCAATATGAGAAAATGAAAAAGCAACACGTCCGGTTATCAAAAAAAGACGGGGAGAAACTGAAAGCGCTGGTTTCAAGAGGCTCCTTAAGGCGCCGGGAACTGAAACGGGCGAAGGCTCTTTTGGCCCTGGACAGAGGAGGAACGTTTAAGGAAGTTTCCACGGCTATTGACATATCCAGCGCAACAATATCCTCATGGGCCGGAAAATACAGGAGGCAGGGCCTGGCATTTCTGAAAGACAAACCCCGGCCGGGCCGGCCGAAAAATATTACCAAAAAGCAACGGGCCAAGATCGTTGCCCTGGCAAAAACCGAACCGCCGGAAGGCCATGAACGCTGGAGCCTGCGCCTACTGGCGGAGAAGGCAATTTCCCTTGGTTATGTAAACAGTATTTCGCACCAGTATATCAACCAGATACTGAAGGAAAGTGAGCTTCAGATCTACTAACAGGTCCATCAAATAAAAATCACTATGCGGGTTTCTCTATTGCTGTTTATCCTGCTGCCCTGGGCGGGTTTTACTCAAAATCACACGATAAGCGGTACGGTTACCGACGCTACGACCGGGGAGGCGCTCATTGGCGCCAACGTTTTCGTCACTTCTACAAAAACGGGAACCACGACCAACAGCTACGGTTTTTACTCCCTCACCATACCTTCGGCGGATAGCCTGGGCGTTGCCTTTACCTACGTGGGGTACACCGCGCAATTCAAAAAGGTTTATCTGGATCAGAACATCGAGCTGAGCGTAGAACTGGCGCCCGGCGTGGGCCTGCTCGATGAAGTGGTCGTATCCGGGGTACGCAGTGATGAGAACGTGGCCCGGCCTCAGATGGGGGTGGTGGATATACCAACCGAGAAGATCAAAGAACTGCCGGCCATTCTGGGCGAGGTGGATGTGCTGAAGGTGGTGCAACTGCTGCCGGGGGTGCAATCCGGAAATGAAGGCACCACCGGCTTCTTTGTGCGGGGCGGCAATGCCGACCAGAACCTGGTGCAGCTCGATGAGGCCATCGTTTACAACCCGAACCACCTCTTCGGGCTGTTCAGTACTTTCAACACCCGCGCGATCAATAATGTCCGGCTCATCAAAGGTGGGTTCCCGGCTCAGTACGGCGGGCGCCTGTCTTCCATTCTTGACATCAGCATGAAAGAGGGCAACAACAAACGGCTGGGGGTTGAGGGCGGCATCGGCCTGGTCACTTCTCAGCTGACCGCAGAAGGGCCGATCAAAAAGGAAAAGGCTTCCTTCATCGTTTCCGGGCGGCGGACTTATTTCGACTGGATGATCAAACCTTTCCTGACCAGCCGGATCCGCACCAGTTATTCTTTTTATGACCTAAATGCCAAGGTGAACTGGCAAATAGGCCCCAAAGACCGCCTTTTCCTGAGCGCCTTCAACGGTAAAGATGATGCTACTTATATTGAAGACGGCATAGAGTACAACGTACGATTCGGCAATACGACCGGCACGCTGCGGTGGAACCACATCTTCGGCCAGAAGCTGTTCCTCAACACTTCCTTTATCATCAACGAGTACGACCAGAATATCTCCGCGTTGCAGGACAACTCCTTTTCGGAAGTCCTCTCCGGCATCAATGATGTGAACGGCAAGCTGGAGTTTCAGTATTATCCCAATCCGGATCACATCATCCTGTTCGGCGCTCATTACCTCGACCACACTTTCCGCTCCAGCGGGCGCACAGAAGCCCAGTCGGGCTCCGACCCTTCGCCCGGCATCGACGCCAATACCATCCCGGTAAAGTATTTTGACGAGTTCGCGCTCTACGTGAACGATGAGATGAAGCTGAGCGAACGCCTGTCCGCCAACCTGGGGCTCCGGCTTCCGGGCTTTTTCTCCGATGAGGCCAGCTATTACCGGATCGAACCCCGGGCATCATTGAAAGTAGCGCTGGGCCCGGCTTCATCCGTTAAGGCAGCTTATACGATGATGAACCAGTTCCTGCACCTGGTGCCCAGCTCCACGGCTTCTGTCCCAACGGAAATCTGGGTGCCCTCCACCGAGAAGACCCGGCCTCAGCTTTCCACCCAATACTCAGTGGGTTATTTCCAGAACTTCCGGGACAACGAGTATGAGTCCAGCCTGGAAGTCTATTACAAGGACATGCGAAACCAGGTACTGTTCAGGGAAGGCAACCAACTGATCGAATCTCTGGATATCGATTCCCTGCTTACTTATGGAAAGGGGTGGAGCTACGGCGCCGAGCTTTTCCTGAGAAAGAACAGAGGGAAACTGACCGGCTGGATATCTTACACCCTTTCCTGGACCAACCAGAGATTCGAGGAACTGAATTTCGGCAACACTTTTCCCTTCCGGTACGACCGCAGGCACAACCTTTCAGTGGTGGGTACTTATGAGCTCGGCAAACGATGGTCATTGTCGGCTACCTTCGTCTTCTCTTCAGGCAATGTTTATACCGTTCCGGTGGGCCGGGTCGGGGTATTTTACGGGGGCAGCCTTTTTGAGGGCAATTACTTCGTTTACGAAGAGCGAAATAACGTCCGGATGAATCCTTACCACCGCCTGGACTTGTCGGCTTCCCACAAGAGGGAGTGGAAGCTGCTGGGAAAACCCCTGACTTCGGAGTGGGTCTTCAGCGTATATAACACCTACAGCCGGCTGAACCCGTATTTCGTCTTTTTCGAGGTGGAACCGGCGACCGGCGAACCCAAGGCCAAGCAGGTGTCCCTGTTGCCGATCATTCCCAGCATTACCTACAATTTCAAATTTTAATATCCACAAACCTTTGAGGTTTCGAAAACCTCAAAGGTTTTTATGATCAGAAAATGAAAACCATAAAATACCTGTTCCCGCCGCTCCTCCTCCTGGCCGTTCTTTCCTGCCGGAAGGACGTCAACATCAAACCCAAAGGGAATTACGAGAGCCAGTTGTTCATCGAGGGTATTTTGTATCCCGGAGAACAGCCGAGGATCTATCTGAGCCTGAGCCAGCCTTTTTTCAATAAGGAAGTGACTCCTCAGGAAATGTTTGCCCGCGGCGCCGAGGTGCGCCTTTCGGATGGCGCCCGGGAGGAGCTTCTGCATCCGGACTCCACTTACGACAAGTTTCGATGCCGCTGGGTGCCCTACTACCTGGGCCAGACACCGGCTGAATACGGGAAAACCTATGAACTCAGGGTTGCCTTCCTGGGTAAAACCTATACGGCAACGACCACGATCAGCCAGGCCAAGGTAGATATCGAGGAAGTGGAATACACTTCGGAGTTCTTCGATGTTTACGGCGGGCACGACGGCGTCATTCTCCGGTTCAGGGACGCACCGGGGCAGAATAATTTCTATCGCTTTCAGATGGATCGCTTCCTCGATACTTCCCGGCATCACGCCCACATCCTGGAAGTGATCCAAAACGACTGCACCAACGGTGAGAAGTTCTGGATCACCGACCTGGGCCGCACCATCTTCCGGGATGAGAACAACGACGGCCAGCCCATGGAAATGTACGCCGAGGTGTCCTTCGAGTACCGCCGGGGCGATACGGCCTACATTTACCTGCAGTCGCTGGATGAAACCTCGGCGGCATTCTACGAGGATATTGACAACCAGCTGCAGTCCATCCTGAACCCTTTTGTCGAGCCGGTATTCCTGAAATCGACGATAGAAGGTACGTTGGGGGTATTTGGCTCGGTTGTCCGGTCGGATACGGTCTTGTTTGTTTATCCTCAGGACAACCCCTGATGGTTTTACGGACTCCCAAAATTATCCAGAATTTCAGTTTAGCTTGCCTGAAAATTCTGATTACCAAACTTTTAAAATTCAATAGTCATGCGGTTGCTTTCCACTCTTTTCGCGCTCCTCCTGTTTTGCGGTACGGCCACCGGCCAGTTCAAAGTTCCCGAAGCCGCCAAGGCGGGCTTTGGGAAAAAATACCCCGAGGCGGAATCCCCCAAGTGGAAAAGTGCCAAAGACGGGGTTTACTTTGTTGACTTCAAAGCAGATGGGGAAGGCGTACGGGCCGGGTTTGACGAAGCAGGCAAATGGGTGAACGCTGAAGTAAAGATCGATAAGGAGAGCCTGCCGGCTGCAGTTCAAAAGGTGCTCGAGAGGGATTATGCTAATTTTGAGGTCGATTGGGTAAAGAAATTGTCTTCTCCTGCGGTGCCCGTGGCCTACCGGGTTGCACTGGACCAGGAGGGTTATACCGTACGAGTCAACTTCAGCCCGGAAGGCAAGGTGCTGGAAAAGGAGGAGGAACGGGATTGATTGACCTTTAGAGTTTGTTCAGATCTCATCTACAAAATCCAGTTTTTCTTTATCCTTCTTAAACGCCTGCCCGAAACGGTACTGGAAGCCGAGATAAACGATCTGTTTGTTGCGCGTATAGTTCCTCTTCTGGTACAATTCGGGCATGTCAATAATTTTTTCCCATTGTAGTGAAGCAAATACATCGGATACGGTCAGGGTAAGGGAGGCGCGGTTTTGGAAGATATCCTGCCGTACGCCCAGGTTCAGCAGGAAAAGCGGTTTGGACTCTCCCTGTGCCGACAGGCGGGAAGAGCGGTAATAGGCGTTCACCTGAGCAAAAGTGGAAGGTGTAACATCCAGGTTGGCCGCCAGTTTGGAATTCCAGGTGATATTGGACCGCTTTTCCGTGAAATCCAGGTTGGAGGCATCCAGTTCGTTGTAGAAAGCGTTGGCACTGAATATCAGCCTCAGAAACTTACCTATATTTCCAGTGAGGATCAATTCCAGGCCGGCTGAAGTTTCGTCGGCCAGGTTGATCTGCCTCGATTGTAAAATGCTGTCCTCCACGATCTCCTTGATCTCTGTAAAGGCGTTGTATTTATAGCGGTAATACAGGTTGGGCAGGAAGGAGAAGTTTTCCTTTTGCAGATGATAGCCCAATTCAAGGGAATGGACTTGCTCTGGCAGCAGTTTGGGGTTGCCCACTTCACGGTTCCGGGGGTCGTCGTATTCGGCAAAAGGGTTGTGCTCGTCGCTATCAGCACGGTTAATTCTACGGCCGTAGCTGAGCTGTAATTCCTGGCCGCCGCCCAGCTCGTAAGAAAGATGTAGAGTGGGAAAGAGCTGGAAGTAACTGTTCGGGGCCTCCTCGCCGGTTGTGATCAGCCGGGAGGTGATAAACGTCTGCTCGGCACGCAGGCCGGCCAGAAAGCTGAATGCATCCATAGAATGGCCGAAGGTGGTGTAGAGCGCATGAAGGTTCTGGTGAAAAACAAAGTGGTTGGTTTTATTGTGGTCGGCGGCCCAGGAATTGTCCTGGGCGTTGAGTTCTTCTACCAGGAACTGAATGTCATCCTTCATGAATTCAGTGAGGTAGCCGGCCTCCAGTTGGGAATCTTCCCCCAGCGGCCGGGCGTATTCAACGGACAGCTCCGTCAGCGGGCCCCCTTTTTCAATGAGGTTGTGGCTCCTGGAGCCAAAGCCGGTGGGAAGAATGTGGTTTTCATTGTAAAAGTTGTCCTCTTTTTCGTCGTATGCCGAATAGGCCAGCTCAATGGCCAGGGTATGATCGTCGTCGAACTCATGTTCAAAAGCAGCGCTGAGCTCCACCTCTTTTTCCAGCTCTTCCAGTGTCCTGTCAATAGAGAAAACAGAGCGGGCTTCCTCTTCCACCTCCCAGTCGGTGACGGTATTCTTGTCCTCCTTTCCGAAGTAGTATGTGCCGGCGATGTCGAGCTGGCTGCTCTCACCGATGGCAATATCGGCGCCGGTACTGACGACGTGAGAATATTCATCGGTTTCCCGGGTACTGTTGTTCTCAGCAGAGTAAACCGGCGCCCCGTTTTCATCTTTGTCGATCCGCACTTCCCGTTCCGTTCGGGGAGTATTGGCGTGCCGGAACCCGTAACTGCCAAAAATATTGATGCCATCTGAACCAAAAGCCAGCGAAAGGGCGGCATTCTGTCGGCTGAGGTTGCCGACATTACCGGAAAGCGTCCCTGTCCATCCTTCACGGCTGTCTTCCTTTAGCACAATATTGATGATGCCCCCGATGCCGTCGGGGCGGTATTTGGCCGAAGGGTTAGTGATCACTTCAATGCGTTCTATGGTACTGGCCGGAATTTGCTGCAGGGCTGCCGAACCGCTGGCCCGCAACAGGGCCGAAGGCCTTCCATTGATGAAATAAGTGATGTTGGAAGTGCCTCTGAGGCTGACTTGCCCATCGACATCAACAGTGACCGAAGGAATGTTCTGTAATATTTCGGCCGCGGAGCTGGCCTGGCTCAGAATATCCTTTTTAACATTGTAAATTTTTCGGTCCAGCGCGAGGTTATAGGTTTGCTTTTCTGCGGTGACTTCCACCTCCTCCAGGAGGGTATGGCTGACGGCGATGGGTATTGCGCCGAGGTCCAGTTCCCCGTTCTGTCCGGTGATGGTAAAAGGGGGAGTCTCCTTATTTTCGAAACCGATCAGGTTCAACCGGAGGAAATAGGACCCGGGCGGTATTTGGGACAGGCGAAACCGGCCGCTGGCATTTGTTGTGGTTCCCTGAACAAAAGTTTTCGAGGTGGCGTTTATCAATAGTACATCAACAAACTCTAAGGGGGCTTTGACAGATTGTTCCATCACGATACCCGTGACGGACGAAAGAGGTTGGCAAAAAGCAAAATGGTTTACACCCAGTAACAGAAAAAAAAGAAAACAGAAACTCCTTATCATTTTTTTACATTTGTAATTCTCCCCCTAAACAGATCGGGTTAAAGTAGTTGCTGAAGAGCGAACGGAGACTGGGAAGGCTAAGAATAAATTTCAGAAGAAAAGAAAATTTCCGGCCGGCCTGAGATCAGAAACCTTCAGGGCATGTCGTTTCCTTATAACTAAACAAGCATCCTGTACAATGACAAATATGGCCGGCCTCTCGGGGCAATTTCAATTGCAGGGATGAGAGTGGACAGGAAAGAACTTAAAGTTGGGGGCGAGGCACATTTTAAAGATCCGTCTTTTTTGACCTACCTTTATAGATCAACGCCACAATGGATCTTTTCCTCGCCCCTTTTTAACCATAATTCAAAGCGGAACAATCAAAAAATGACTGCCCGGGTATTAATGACTAGCTTTACTTAATAAGGGGTTTATCGGACTATGAACTAACTGATTATTTGTCGCCGGCCTCCTTTTTCATACCCATGCTTTTTTCCGCCATATCTTTCCGCACGGTACAAGGGGGGGTCTGCCCATAGACTTTTTTGTTGACCCG
This sequence comes from Lewinellaceae bacterium, assembly GCA_020636315.1. Taxonomy (GTDB): domain Bacteria; phylum Bacteroidota; class Bacteroidia; order Chitinophagales; family Saprospiraceae; genus JACJXW01. The sequence goes on along the minus strand of JACJYA010000014.1, from coordinate 4,039 downwards.
CCGTTCGTAAGCGGCCTTTTCCAGGGCCAGAGCAGCTTCTCTCATTTCCTTCAGGTTTTCTCCTTTGAGCTGCATCACGTCGATCAGTTCCAGCAGTTCGGCGCTGGGGTCATCCCCCTTGAAGCCCACCTGGACGTTGCCCACGCCTCTGGCGAAATATTTGAGCTGGAAAATGCCCGGTTCTTCCTCACTGGTCTCCTTAATGACCATGACATTATCGTAGCACCCCATGGGTACACAAGTGGACAGGCCCATTTCGTCAACCTGCCCGCGGTCGGTAAAGCCCACCTTAGGGCCCCATCCCTGAGAATAACTGGGGGTGCCGGCCCATGGGTTGGCTTGCATCGAAATGCCGGCGATGGCATCCTGTATGCCACAGAACCAGGCAGGCGCATCGGCAAATTCTCCATCCTCGTATTCTTCCGGGTATTCTCCCATCCGCCATACATTGCCCTTCTTATCCTGGGCGAAGAAGGCCAGCTCGGCTTCCACCAGTTCGCCGCCGCTGTAGTCCAGGTCCCAGCTCACCACGCAGTTCACGCCGGCGATCTCTTTGGTCAGGTCGGTCACATTGATGATCACCCGGTGTACCAGGGGTTCGTCTTCATCGCTCAGGGTGGTGCCCCCGTAAACATAGCGCATGCCCGGCTTCAGCGGCATCCATTCGTTGGTGATATTGATCGAGTTCTCGTCGAAGTTCTTGGGGTCGAAATTTTCCCACTTTTGTCCTTCTTCTTTGTCCTGGGCCGATAAAGGATGGATGGACAGCATCAGTAAGGCCACTATCCCAAGCGCCGGCCAGAATATTGGTGTTTTAAACAATGGCCCGAGGCCCAAAGTGTTCCATTTTGTTCTCATCATGTCTCTCAGTTGTTTTGTTAAAAAATGTTGGGTAAGATACCCTCTCAAAGCTTGGGTGATTTTGATTTATGATATGCGATTTTTGATTTTTTATGTGCTGTGCTGCCCCCCCGGAAATCAAACATCAAACATCAAACATGCTCACTCCTCATCCTCCTCCTTGGGCACCGGATTGGGCACTTCGATGGCATCTTCGAATTCCAGTTTTTCCGGTTTGCGCTTGCGTTTGTTCGCATAAGACTGCCCGAAGCGGTAGGAAAAGCCGAGGTAAAAGATCTGGTTATTTCTGCCGTATGTGGTATTCCAGTAAAGGTTTTCGTTGTCGATGAGGCTTTCCCATTCTACGGAAGCGAACACGTCGGAGACCGTAAAGAGTATGGAGGCGTTCCGGTTGAAAATGTCCTGCCTCAGGCCCAGGTTCAGCAGCACGATGGGTTGGAACTCACCCTGGGGAGTCAGGCGGTTGGAGACATACTGGGCATTCAGCTGCCCGTAGGTCGTTTTGGAAATGGTGAAGTTGGCGCCCAGCTTGGTGTCCCAGGTGATCTGCGACTGGTTGGCCGGCAGGCCCAGGCTGGTGCCGTCCAATTCGCTGTAATAGGCATTGGCGCTGAAATTCAGGTCCAGAAAATTAGAGACGTTTCCTTTGAAGATCACCTCGGCGCCGGCCAGGGTCTGGTTGGAGAAGTTGGTAAAAGTCGTTTGCAGGACGGTGTCTTCCACGATCTCCCTGAATTCGGTGAAACCATCATAAAGATAGCGGTAGTAAAGAGAAGGCATGAAGGTGAACTTCTCGTTCTGCAGGTGGTAGGCCAGTTCAACGGAGTGAACCTGCTCCGGCAGCAGTTTGGGGTTTCCCCGGTCTCTGGTCCTTGGGTCATCGTATTCCGGAAAGGGATTTTGCTCGTCCGGGTCGGCCCGGTTGATCCGTTTGCTGTAGCTGAGCTGGATCTCTTCGTTGTCTCCCAGCTCCAGGCCCAGCGCCAGGGTGGGGAAAATGTTGAAATAATCATTGGGGATCTTTTCCCCCGAAGAAACCAGGTTAGAAGTTATGAGCGTCTGTTCTGCCCGCAGGCCGGCGGAAAAGAAAAAGGATTCGATGGTGTGAGTGAACAGGCCATAGCCGGCGTGCACCGTCTGGTTGAACTTAAAGCGGTAGGTTTTCAGCGGGTCGGTTTCCCACTTGTTTTCCGGGCTCAGGAAGTCCTCTCCCAGGATGTTAATATCATCTTTCATAATTTCTCCCAGGTAGCCCAGTTCCAGTTCCGATTCCCGGCCGATGGGGCGGGCGTACTCCACGACGAATTCCATTACCGGCCCACCTTTTTCAATGAGGTTGCGGCTTATTGCGTTGCCTGCAAATGGAGATTTGTATATTTCATTGTAGTTGTTGTCCTCGGTCTCATCATAACCGGAGAGGTTGAACTCGATGGCCAGCGAATGGTCTTCGTTGTTTTCAAACTCGCGTTCATAGGCGATGCCCACGTCGTATTCCTGTTCGTAGCCATTGTACTGGCGGTCGATATCGAACAGGCTGGTAGCGTCTTCTTCGGTGACGTCCCATTTTGTAAAGGAGTTGTTATCGTTGTTCAGGTAGAAGTATTCTCCGGCAATTTCAACCTGGCCGCTTTCACCAACCGGGAAGGTCACGCCGGCGGTGGCCAGGTGGGACAGTTCGCCGAAGGTGACGTCGCTGACGCTTTTGAAAGTATTAATGTCGGCGCCGCCCTCCCGGTCGATGCGTATGTCTGTAATATCCTGGGGCGTACTGGCGTGGCGGATGCCGTAGCTGCCGAAGAAGTTTACATCTTCGGCGCCGTAATTCAGCAGGATGTTGGCGTTGTAGCGGTCGAGGTTGCCGACGTTGGCCTGTACGGTTCCATTCAGGCCCTGCCGGGTGGCGTCCTTCAGTACAATGTTGATGATGCCGCCGATGCCGTCGGGCCGGTATTTGGCGGAGGGGTTGGTGATCACTTCGATCCGCTCGATGGAGTTCGCCGGGATCTGCTGCAGGGCTGCTGCGCCGCCTGCCCGCAGCAGAGCTGAGGGCCTTCCATTGATGAGGTAAGTGATATTGGACGTGCCCCTCAGGCTGACCTGCCCGTTGACATCAACCGTTACGGACGGCAAGTTCTGAAGGATCTCCGTGGCCGAGCTCGACTGGGCCATGATGTCTGCATCCACATTGTAGGCCCTTCTATCCAGGCCGAGGTTTAGAGTGGATTTGGTGGCGGTCACTTCTACCTCTTCGAGCAGGCTGACACTGATCTCGATGGCTATTTTTTTCAGGTCAACCTTCTGCCCGGCCTCACTTATGGAGAAAGTTCTGGACCGGTGGGGTTCGTACCCCATGAAATTGGTTTTTACATAATATCTGCCGGGAGCTATATCTTCAAAGCGAAATGCCCCTGACACATCAGTGGTTACACCATCCAGGTAGTCTTCGCTTTCATGTTCGTACAACACCACATCTACAAACTCCATGGGTTCGCCGGTGGATTTTTCCACGACCACTCCGAAAACAGCGGTTCCCGAACCGGCCTGGGCTAAAACAGAGGTGGCGGTGAAGCACATCAGGAGGAAAAAAAGAATTGAAAGGTAATGGGTTCTCATCATCATGGGTTTAACATTTTCCGGCCCACCGGCCGGCCATCGTAAACGGCTGAAAAAATGTGGGGGACTTTCTTTACAGCAATATTAAAAACTGATTTTGGAGACAAACTGGAGAGGAAGGAAGTGAAGTGAAAAAAGTCAGGATGTCCAGGTGACGGACAGTTCATGCCAGCCATCCTGGAAGTCATATTGGGCCTTGAAGCCGTAAATATTGCAGATCTCTTTAACGATAGCCAGGCCCAGGCCGAGGGAGGGGCTGGCGTCGGCGCCTTTGCGGAAGCGCTCGAAAAGGGTTTCCGGGGAACTGTCCAGAGGCTTGCCGGTATTTCGGATGAGGAGTTTGCCCTTCCGCAGGGAAATGTCAATGCGGCCATCGGAAAAGTTGTGTTTGATGGCATTGACCAGCAGGTTGTTGAGCAGCACTTCCGCCAGGGTGGGGTCCATGGCCATGGATACTTCCGCCAGGTTGGTATGGATATCCAGGTTCTTGGCTGAAATGAGGGGCTCCAGTTGGTCGAGTTTCTTTTTAATGAGCTCATGCATGGCCAGCTCATGGGTATCGGAA
>JACJYA010000013.1 GCA_020636315.1 Lewinellaceae bacterium | reverse complement strand
CCATGGCCGAAAACTTCTGAAAATAAATTAACACAGATCAGAGATGAAGAACGTCTATCTCAGCGTACTGGTATTGCTGTTTACCTCCATCCTCGCATCGGCCCAGCCGGCTTTCAGGGGCACAGCTTTAACCGCACCGGCTCAGACAGCCCTCAGCCAGCATTTTTCGGAATATCATCTTTTTCATATCGATGCTCCGGCATTGAATCAATATGCCAAAGAGGCGCCCGGCGCCTTCAAACTGGAGCTCCGCCTGGGAGAAACCTACCAATGGGCCGTGGAACTGCAGGGCGAGGACATCCGCTCCGAAGATTACCGGTTGGTATCCCTAACGCCCCGGGGTGAAGAGGTGCTGCCCCGCTCAGAAAATAAGACTTTCAAAGGGCATGTACTCGGGCCACTGGGAGGAGAGGCCCGCCTTACCCTGGACGAACACTTCATCTTTGGGTTCGTCGAATCGAACGGGGAAACCTATTACATCGAACCTGCCCGGCGCTTCGACCCGCAACTGAGCGAAGACACCTACCTTGCCTACCCGTCCAGCGGAGTGGCCGAAACCAACTCGTTCGAATGCGGATGGCATGACACGCCGGCGCCGGATATTCACGAACTTCCGGCGCCGGATGCCGGGCGGTTCGTACTGGCCTGCTACACATTAGACGTCGCCCTGGCAGCTGATTTTTCCATGGTCCAGCAGTTTGGCTCTGTCAGCGGAGCGGAGAGTTTTATGCTGGGAGTGCTGAATAACGTACAGTCGAACTACGACAACGAGTTTGCTCATCAGATCATCTTTGAAGTAGCCACTTTCTTTGTTTCATCCTGTTCCTCCTGTGACCCCTGGACCAGTTCTCCCAGCGCGGGGGCATTACTCGACGATTTTACCGCCTGGGGCAACAGCGGAGGGTTCGGAACCAATTTTGACGTTGCTTCCCTGTGGACGGACCGCAATTTTTCGGGCAATACCATAGGAATAGCCTGGGTCGGCGGCCTGTGTACGGATGGCAAATACAATGCCCTTCAGAATTTTTCTGCTTCCAGTGCTCTGTTGCGGGTGGTACAGGCCCATGAACTGGGCCACAATTTCAACGCGGGGCACGACCCCCAGGGCACCAACTTCATCATGTCGCCAGCTGTAAACAACACCAATACCTGGTCCACACAATCCACTGCTGCGATCAACTCTTATGTCAATGCCTTTCTCAGCGTCCCCGGGTGCTTTACCAATTGCAATTTCAACCTCGACCCGCCCACTGCCGGCCTGACAGCCAACATCACCAGCGGCTGTGTTCCTATGGCCGTCAATTTTACGGACCTCTCTTCGGGCCAGGTCGATGACTACAGCTGGCAATTCCCTGGAGGCACGCCTGCTACCTCCTCCAGCCCCAACCCGGTTGTAACCTATAATGCCGCCGGCACCTACGATGTGATTCTCACCGTTTCCAATACTGCCGGGTTCAATACCATCACCATGCCCGGCTATATCGTAGTGGAGGATGTGCCCAACCCTCAGTTTGTTTATACCACCAACAGCCTGACGGTCCAGTTTGACAATCTAACCACCGATGCTCAGAGTTTTTCCTGGGATTTTGGCGATGGCAACGTCTCTGATACTCCTTCTCCCACGCATACCTTTGCTACGGATGGTTTTTATACCGTTACCCTTACGGCCTTCAATGCCTGTGGAGTAGCCTCGGTTTCGGAATTCTTTTTCGTCGAATTACCCCTTCAGGCAGGGTTCATCTCAGACGGGCAGACAATATGCGCCGGCATGAGCGTTAATTTTGCCGATCAAACTACCGGGACTCCCGCCGAATGGGAATGGAATTTTGAAGGAGGCGCCCCTTCCCTGTCCACCCTTCCCAACCCAACGGTAACCTACAACAACCCCGGAGTTTTCGACGTCTCCCTGACTGTCACCAACCCGGTGGGAACCTTTTCAACGGTAACCCTGCAGGACTATATCGAAGTGCTGCCGGTTCCGGAAGCGCTCTTCACTTATCAGGTTGGGCCCGGAGGGCTAACCGTTCAGTTCAATAACTTTTCCACAAACCTGGATTCCTGGCTCTGGGATTTTGGCGATGGAACGTCCAGCACCGATGAAAATCCCAGCCACACTTACGCTACAGATGGGAATTATACCGTTACCCTGACGGCCTTCGGCTCCTGCAGCGATGATATAAAGACGGAAGAAATTGTGTTAGCCACACCCCCGGTTGCCGCCTTTTCCGCTGATGTACCTTCCGGCTGTGCTCCACTTCTGGTCCAGTTCAATAATGAATCCAGTAACAATGCTACTTCCTTTGAATGGCATTTCCAGGGTGGGTCGCCGTCCTCCTCCAACCTGGCCAATCCGTCGGTGAATTTCAATTCCGGAGGAATTTTTGCCATTACCCTGATCTCTTCTAATGCCGCCGGAAGTGACACCATCACCCAAAACCTGGCCATCGAAGAGGGGGCCCAAAGTGCATTCACTTTCGACTACACTATCGGTGAAACCCAGGCCAGTTTTTACAGCCAGGCCACCGATGCCGATTCCATTCAATGGATCTTTGATGACGGCACAACCTCAACTCAGGATACCACCACCCACGACTTCGGCGCCGATGGCATTTATTCTGCAGCTCTGGCCGCTTTCAGCAATTGCGGCAACGATACGTTGATCCAGGAAATTGAAATCGTCACACCGCCTACTGCCGATTTTGAGCTGAATGCCTCTTCCGGATGCGCGCCCTTCACCGTACAGGCGAGTGACCTGTCCAGCAGCAATACCACCTCCTGGTCCTGGTCGGCCCCCGGCGCCACCCCGGATACCTCCAGCCAGCAGAACCCCAGCTTTACTTATGATACCCCGGGCGATTATACCATTACTCTGGAGGTAGAAAATGCCGCCGGCACCGGTACTGAAGCGATTACCATTACCGTCGGGGACATTCCCCAGGCTGCTTTCTCCGCTTCGGTAACCCTGGGCCAAACCGGCCTCAGCCTCACCAACAACACCACCGGCGCCGACAGCTATGCCTGGGATTTCGGCGATGGCAACACCAGTTCCGAAACTCAGCCCACTCATTCTTATGGCCAGGATGGAACCTACACCGTTCAGCTCATCGCCACCAACACCTGCGGGAACGATACGACTACCCAGGAAGTAACCGTCGTCACCCCGCCCGTGGCCGATTTTGACCTGAACGCCTTTTCCGGATGCGCGCCCTTCACCGTACAGGTGAGTGACCTGTCCAGCAGCAATACCACCTCCTGGTCCTGGTCGGCCCCCGGCGCCACCCCCGATACTTCCAACGAGCAGAACCCCAGCTTTACTTATGATACCCCGGGCGATTATACCATTACTTTGGAGGTAGAAAATGCCGCCGGCTCGGGCACTGAAGCAGTTACCATTACCGTCGGGGACATTCCCCAGGCTGCTTTCTCCGCTTCGGTAACCCTGGGCCAAACCGGCCTCAGCCTCACCAACAACACCACCGGCGCCGACAGCTATGCCTGGGATTTCGGCGATGGCAACACCAGTTCCGAAACTCAGCCCACTCATTCTTATGGCCAGGATGGAACCTACACCGTTCAGCTCATCGCCACCAACACCTGCGGGAATGATACGACTACCCAGGAGGTAACCGTCGTCACCCCGCCCGTGGCCGATTTTGACCTGAACGCCTTTTCCGGATGCGCGCCCTTCACCGTACAGGTGAGTGACCTGTCCAGCAGCAATACCACCTCCTGGTCCTGGTCGGCCCCCGGCGCCACCCCCGATACTTCCAACGAGCAGAACCCCAGCTTTACTTATGATACCCCGGGCGATTATACCATTACTTTGGAGGTAGAAAATGCCGCCGGCTCGGGCACTGAAGCAGTTACCATTACCGTCGGGGACATTCCCCAGGCTGCTTTCTCCGCTTCGGTAACCCTGGGCCAAACCGGCCTCAGCCTCACCAACAACACCACCGGCGCCGACAGCTATGCCTGGGATTTCGGCGATGGCAACACCAGTTCCGAAACTCAGCCCACTCATTCTTACGGCCAGGATGGAACCTACACCGTTCAGCTCATCGCCACCAACACCTGCGGGAATGATACGACTACCCAGGAGGTAACCGTCGTCACCCCGCCCGTGGCCGATTTTGACCTGAACGCCTTTTCCGGATGCGCGCCCTTCACCGTACAGGTGAGTGACCTGTCCAGCAGCAATACCACCTCCTGGTCCTGGTCGGCCCCCGGCGCCACCCCCGATACTTCCAACGAGCAGAACCCCAGCTTTACTTATGATACCCCGGGCGATTATACCATTACTTTAGAAGTCAGCAATGCCGCCGGCACGGGCACCGAAACCATTGAGGTTTTCGTCAATATCGGCCCCGATCCCGGGTTCATGGCTCTGGTGAACGGCCTGGAAGCCCAGTTTATCAATACCTCCGCCAACAGCCAGGCCTACGAATGGGATTTCGGGGACGGCAACGGCAGTGAAGAGGCTGGCCCCGTCCACAGCTATGATACCCCGGGCGATTACCTCGTCACACTGTCAGCTATGAATGAATGTGGAACGGCAACAATTACGGATACCATTACCCTGAACCTGGCCGCTCCGGTAGCCAATTTCACAGTTTCAGGCAACGAAGGGTGCGCCCCCCTCACGGTTACTTTCCAGAACAACTCTGAAAATGCCGACAGCTACTCCTGGTCCTTCCCGGGAGGCACCCCCTCCACCTCCACCGCCCCCAACCCTACGGTCACTTATGAAACGCCGGGCGCCTTCTCGGTAACCCTTATGGCCATCAATGCCGCCGGCTCGGGCGCTCTGACCAGGCAGAATATCATCGTAGTGGGAGGGCCGCCTCAGGGTGGCTTCGAATACGCAACCAACGAAGCAACGGTGGCATTTAACAATACCACCGAAAATGCCGACAGCTACCTCTGGATGTTCGGAGACGGCCATACCAGCACCGAAACAAGCCCGGAACACACCTACAGCCAGGGCGGTGATTATACTGTGATGCTACTGGCCTACAATGAATGCGGGACAGATACCACTCAACAATCCATTAATCTTACCGGCATGGCGCCGTCGCCCGGCCTTTCCGCCTCAATCGAAAGCGGTTGTGCCCCGCTAACCGTCACCTTCGGAGACGGTGCAGAAGGCACTGTCACCAGTTGGCAATGGTCATTTCCGGGAGGTAACCCGGCCAGTTCCTCCGACCCCAACCCTACCGTCGTTTATGAGCAACCGGGGGTTTATGATGTAACCCTTACCATCGGCAATGCCTTTGGCGAGAACAGCCAGAATGAGACCGCGCTGATCACAGTGATCGGTGTACCGGAGGCTTCTTTCAGCCCCGAAATCCAGGGCCTGGGGCTTACGCTTACCAACACCTCATCCGGAGAAGGCTTGTCTTACGAATGGGACTTTGGCGACGGAACCGGAAGCACGGAGGAAAACCCGGAGCATGCCTATGCCGAGCCGGGGGAATATGCGGTGGTGCTCACCGTTTCCAATGAATGCGGAACAGACACTGCCAGGGCAACCGTCAGAGCGGTCGTTTCCGGATTGGCAGATGAATCCTGGCTGGAAGCATTTACCGTTTTCCCGAACCCTGGAAGCGGCCCCTTCACCGTTCGCCTGCAGGGGCAACCGGCCGCCCGGCTGCAACTGAACCTGCTGAATGTCGTGGGCCAACGCATCTTCCGGTTGGAAGACAGCTTCCTGGCCGGTTACTGGCAGGGCCCTCTTGAACTGGAGCGGCTGCCGGCCGGCGTCTATGTCCTGGAGGCAAGAGCTGGAGAACAGCGGGCTTACCGAAAGGTGGTGGTGGAGTAATAAGCAGCCTTTGGATCAGGTTTTATGACACAAAGTCTTCGGCTTCACACTATCAGACAGTTTTGGCATGTCTGTTTAAGTGTGTGAAAGTTGCATAAGAGTTTGTTCAAATTTCGATGATGAGGCGAAAACGAGAAAATTTTGTTCTGCACAACTTGTCCCGTACACGCAGTGTCGGGAAGGCGAAAAATTTATCCGGCTGCATAGACGGACACAGACATACCTGCCTGCCCGCCGTACAAGACTTTGGCAGGCGGGGAAAGGTATGGCGTCCCGCTTTTTCTCAAAAAGCGGGATTAACGCAGTGCAGGATAAAATTTGCCGTTTAGAGCCCATTGATTGAATTTTGAACAAACTCTCAGACCGGGAGCCTTTTTCTTTTACACTTTTACACACATTCACATTTACACGATCCGTAGAGCGCCCTGTAGTGTACCTCAGCTCAGCTGATCTCCCAGGTAGTAGTGCCCGCCAGCAGGCCATCGAGGCTGCCCTCTCCTTTCTGGCCAACGGCCTGTTTGAGCTGGCCGTACAGCTGATCCTCGTAGCAGGGGCGTTCGGCGGCGTAAAGCACCCCGAACGGGCGCGGCAGATAAGAAGGCTTATGCTGGGCGGGTACGTCAAAGAAGCGGGACAGCATGTGCGCCTTGCAAATGTCGGTTTCGTCGTGTATCCACAGGTCGCCGGGGGAATAGCCATCGTTTTCCAGATCGACAACCTGGGGACGGAAGCAATCCAGGCGAATGCCTTTCTCCATATTTTTACCGAAACGCAGGGGCTGGCCGTGTTCCAGGAAAATGGCCGTTTCCGGCTTGGTATCCTTATCTGTGAAGGGGAAAAATGCCCCGTCGTTAAAGATGTTACAGTTCTGATAAACTTCCAGGAAGGAGGTGCCTATGTGTTCGTGGCACCGGCGAAGCATCTCTTTGAGGTGTTTCGGGTCGCGATCCATGGAACGGGCGACGAAGGACCCTTCGGCACCCAGGGCAAAAGCCAGCGGGTTGACCGGATGGTCGAGGGAGCCAAGCGGGGTGGATTTGGTTATCTTATATTCTTCGGAAGTCGGCGAATACTGCCCCTTGGTCAGTCCATAGATCTGATTGTTAAACAACAGGACGTTGACATTGAAGTTGCGCCGCAGAAGATGAAGCAGGTGGTTGCCTCCGATGGACAGCCCGTCGCCATCGCCGGTGATCACCCAGACATGCAGGCCCGGGTTAGCTATTTTCAGGCCGGAGGCCACCGCCGGAGCACGCCCGTGAATGGAGTGCATCCCGTAAGTTTCCATATAATACGGAAAGCGGGAAGAACACCCGATACCGGAAATGATGGCCACCTGGTCGCGGTCGAGGCCCAGTTCGGCAAACACCGTTTGTACCTGCTTGAGAATGGAATAGTCCCCGCACCCCGGGCACCAGCGCACGTCCTGGTCGGTTGCAAAATCTTTGGCAGTCAGTTGTATGGTTCCGTTCGTCGTTGACATGTTGATGCTCTGATTGTTTGCCCGCCTGGCCCTTAATTTTCAAAGCTCCGGCAGATAAAAAAAATAATTGCTTCCTCCCCCCCAACTTCTAAACTCCTACACTTTTACACTTTTACACTTTTACACTTTTACACCTTTCCACCCTTCCACCCTTCCACCTTCAACCCCTCACCCCTCCAGAACCTGCTTTGCAAAATCGCTTAGCTCTGCTTTGGTGATGGGCACGCCCTGTATCTTGTTGTAAGGCACCACTTCCCGGAGGAATTTCTCCCGGATGACTTTGGACAGCTGTCCGTTGTTGATCTCCGGAATAATGATGGTTTCGTAATTATCCAGCAGGGCTTTCAGGTTGCGCGGAAAGGGGCGCAGGTGCCGAAGATGAGCATGGGCCACCATATAGCCTTCTTCCAGCATATCCTGGACAACAGACTTGATCACGCCATAGGTAGAACCCCAACCCAGGAAGAGGGCACGCCCCTTTTCGGGCCCTGCGGACAGTTTTTGCTCCGGAATGAAATCTGCGATCTTTTCCACTTTGGCCTCCCGGATCTTGACCATGTATTCGTGGTTGGCCGGATCGTAGGAGACTTCGCCGGTGCCGGCCTGTTTTTCCAGCCCGCCGATGCGATGTGCCAGGCCTTTGGTGCCGGGAACGGCCCATTCGCGTACGTAGCGTTCATCACGCCCGTAGGGCAGGAAAGGTTCTCCGTTTTCCGGGGCCTTTTTGAAGGCCACCTCAATTTCGGGTATATCTTTCGCTTTGGGAAACTTCCAGGGTTCGGCGCCATTGGCAATGTACCCGTCACTGAGCAGGATGACCGGCGTCATGTGCTGCAGGGCAATGCGGGAGGCTTCCAGCGCCGCCTCAAAGCAATCGGCCGGAGAGCTTGCCGATAGGACGGGCATGGGGCTTTCGCCGTTGCGGCCATAGAGCGCCTGAAGGAGGTCAGACTGCTCCGTCTTGGTCGGCAGGCCGGTGGATGGGCCGCCCCGCTGGATGTCACAGATCACCAGGGGAAGCTCCAGCATGAGGGCCAGGCCCATGGCCTCTGTTTTCAGCGCCATGCCGGGGCCCGAGGTGCCGGTCACCGCCAGGTTGCCGCCATAGGCAGCCCCAATGGCGGCGCAAATGGCAGCGATCTCGTCTTCGGCCTGAAAAGTGCGAACCCCGAAATGCTTGTACCGGGCCAGCCCGTGGAGCACATCGGAAGCCGGCGTGATCGGGTAGCTGCCGTAAAAGAGCGGAATTCCCGCCTTCTGAGCTGCAGTGATCAGCCCGATCACCAGGGCTTCGTTGCCCATTACGTTCCGGTAGGTCCCCTTCTCCAGGGGGGCGGCCTTTACATTGTAACGGGTAGTGAATTCTTCGGTGGTTTCTCCGTAATGGTACCCGGCCTTCAGTGCGGTGATGTTGGCTTCCAGTATCTCCGGCTTGCGCCCGAATTTGGCGCTGAGGAATTCGATGGTGGAGTCCATCTGCCGGTTGTAGCGCCAGTACAGAAAACCCAGGACGAACATGTTTTTACAGAGGTCTTTTTCCTTGGTGCTCAGCGGCGCATCAATGAGGCTCTCCCTGGTCAGTTTGGTGACCTGCATCTCCAGCACTTCAAAGCCGTCGAGGGAGCCATCCTCCAGCGGATTATGTCCATCCTCATATTTGGCCAGGCGCAGGTTTTTCTTGTCAAAACCGTCCGTGTTGACGATAATGGTGCTGCCGGGGTTCATCCGGCCGAGATTCGACTTCAGGGCGGCGGCGTTCATGGCCACCAACACGTCATATTCATCGCCGGGGGTGAGGATCTCCCGGCTGCCAAAATGCAGCTGGAAGCCCGAAACACCGGCGAGCGTACCCTGCGGCGCCCGTATCTCGGCGGGAAAATCCGGGAACGTGGCCAGGTCACTACCGCTCAGGGCCGTATTATCGGTGAATAAAGTCCCCGTCAGCTGCATCCCGTCTCCGGAATCTCCTGCAAACTTGATGGTAACTTCTTCCTGTATTTCGGTGGTTTTATTCATGTATTCTTTTTCTTTCCAGCTTAGTCGTACTTTCTTGTTGATTACACTTTTCAATAAGAAAAGTTTTGTCAATCAGCTCCAACCCGGCTCAAAGATCAGCTTTTCCGCAGAAGAGACAAAATCCGGCGCCCTCTGGCTTTAAAAGCAGCCGTATTGAAATCCATCTGGCTTTCTATCACCAACGCCAGTTCTTCCTTCAGTTCGGGAATCCCATCGGCGATATTTGCGGCCAGAGACATGCTGAAGGCCTGAATGGCGGGAAGGGATCTGGGATTCAGCAGGTTATTGATGCAATAATCGAAAAGCTCCCCCTGCAGCGCTTCGGGAATGTCCATTCGCCCCAACGCTTTCAGCAGGTTGCGATGGACAGCATTGTGGTTGGGCTTCAGAAGCAAGGCCACGGCTTCCTCCAGGTAGGGCTGAAAGTGCGCGGGATCCGCCTCTGTGATCGTATCGAGCACCCAACTTGCCCGCTGAGGCAAAGGAGGCTCACCGTGCTTGATCAGTTCCCAGAACGCTTCAAAAGAATATTCTCCCGCTAAAATACGACTGGCAATTGCTACTGCATTCGCCTTGGAATGCTCCTGAAGTAAGGCCTGTTTTAAGTCCATCGCGCTCCGTTTATCAGTAATTAAGAATTATTCCTTTTGGCAAAAGCCTGCAATACTATTAAAAAACCTGCCAATCAAGCCGGGGTTTAAAAAATGGCCCATTCCTGAATTGGTGTTCCTTTCAGAAGCCATCTGCAAATCAACGAATTCTTTTCTACCTTTACGATCACCCAAAAACTGTTTGCTATGAAAAATGCTATGCTGCTGGTTTTGGCCAGCTTCCTCCTTTTTACAGCCCGGGCACAGGAGAATATCTCGGGTATCATCAATGCCTATGCGGCGGTTCAGTCCATCGACTATTGTAACAACACGCTTCAGGTTTCCACCACAAATGGTTTTGCGGAAGGGGATGCACTGATCCTCATTCAGATGCAGGGCGCTGAAATTGATGTCAGCAACGCAGCTTCCTTCGGCAGCATCACCAACCTGGGGCAGGCAGGCCTGTACGAACGAGCGGTGATCACTGCGGTAAACGGACTGGAAATCACCCTGGAAAAAGTCCTGGCCAACGAATACGATACCGATGGCGCAGTACAGATCGTCAGTATGCCTGACTACTCATCGGGCGCAATAGTTTCCAATACCCTTACCGCCAGGGCATGGGACGGCAGTACCGGCGGGGTTCTGGCCTTCGAGGCCTCCGGCCTGACGCTCCAGGCGCCCATTGACGTTAGCGGGAAAGGCTTCCGGGGTGGATCCTCAGTGCTTGACTATACGGGCGATTGCAATTTTCTCGACAATTTCAATGCCTTTGCTTATCCCGAAGCCAGTATCCGGGGCGCTCATAAAGGAGAAGGCATAAGCGCCATTGTCAGTAACCTGGCGCGCGGCCGGGGTTCCCAGGCCAATGGCGGCGGCGGAGGCAACGATCACAACGCCGGCGGCGGCGGCGGCGGCAATATCAACGCCGGCGGCACCGGCGGCCAAAACAACAACCCTTCCTTTTTCGGATGTGACGGCCAGAATCCCGGACAGGGCGGCAAGGCCATCACCGGCATTTCCGCCGGCCGGCTCTTTATGGGGGGCGGCGGAGGCGCCGGCCACGGCAATAATGACGGGGCATCCGACGGCGGAACAGGAGGCGGCATCGTCATCCTCCGCACTACAACCATCACCAGCAACGACTTCCCTATTCGCGCCAATGGCCTTCCGGCAGCCACTTCCGGGGGCGATGGCGCCGGGGGCGGCGGCGGCGGCGGCGCTATCGCCCTGTTGCTGGCAAACGGCGACGGCGACGGGCTGCTCCTGGAAGCCCTGGGCGGCAATGGAGGGGACGCCGACAATCAGATGTTTGACCAATGCTTCGGCCCGGGCGGCGGCGGCGGCGGCGGGCGCATCCTCCGCTCCGGCGCGGCTATGGCCACCACCAGCCTTTCCGGCGGACAACCCGGTGAGACTTTCAACTCGGGCTCCGGTTCCTGCGGCGGCGGCGCCAATAATGCCCTCGCCGGGCCGGACGGAAACACCCAGGCCTTTGAAGATATCCCCGAAGGAAACCAGGACCCTGCACCTTTTGAAATACTGGCTCAGGCAGGAGATACCACCATCTGCGCGGGGTTGTCTCTCACACTGCCCGTATCGGTACAGGGCGCCGGGCTGAACTATCAGTGGCAGGTGGATGAAGGCAGTGGGTTTACCGGCCTGCAAAGCGGCCAGGAATACGGCGCCACCAATGTTCCGGGCCTGCTCATCAACACGGTAACCAACGCTATGGACGGCAACGTTTATCGCCTGCAGATCACCGGGGATTGTATTGGAACGGTTTTCACAGAACCGGCAACGCTGAGCGTGATCCCCGGCCCACTGGCCGCCTTTACCTACGCGGTAAACGGCCTGCAGGTAACCTTTGACAATACCTCCGTCAATGCCGATGGCTATAGCTGGGATTTTGGAGACGGAGAAGGCAGCGATGGATTCGAACCCACACACACCTTTCCAGGAGAAGGCACTTATACCGTTACCCTTCTCGCCGGCAGCAGCGCCTGTGGCGATACCGCCTCCTTTTCCACTCCGGTACAGATATTGGTTCAGGAGCCTCCGCAGGCTTCCTTTACGCCTATGCCGGCTGCCGGCTGCGCTCCCCTCTCTGTGCTGTTCAACAACACCAGCACCGGCGGAAGCGGCAATTCCTACCAGTGGCTCTTCCCGGGAGGCGATCCGGCTGCTTCTACCGATGGAGCCCCCATTATCAACTACGACAACCCCGGCAGTTACGATGTTACGCTGATCGCCACCAACAACCTCGGCAGCGATACCTTTTCCTTGACCGGCGCTGTACAGGTAGCCGCAGCCCCAACGGCAGATTTCGGGCTGTCCGCCAACGGCCTTACCATCACTCTGGACAACCTCTCCTCCGGCGCTGACAGTTATCTCTGGGATTTTGGCGACGGAAATACGTCAACCGCTACTGCCCCCACCCATACCTACGACAACTCCGGCGATTATGAAGTAAGCCTTACCGTTACCAACATTTGCGGAAGTGACGTAATGGTGCTGCCTGTGGCCGTTGCCGTACAACCGGCGCCTCTTTTTTCCATAGACAGCTCCACGGTGGGCTGTTCGCCCCACACGGTTTACTTTATGGACGAATCTACCGGCGATTACGACAGCCTGCGGTGGGATTTTCCCGGTGGCATGCCCGCCACAGCCAACATTCCCAACCCAGAAGTCCTCTATGACGCGCCCGGACAATACTCGGTTCAACTCACCCTGTTCTGGCTGGGAGGAGAAGAAAGCATTACTCAGGCGCAGGCGATCACTGTGCTGGAAGGGCCACAGGCGGACTTCACCGTTGCCGTCAATGGCCTGTCCGCCACCTTCACCAACCTTTCCGCCAATGCAGACAGCTACCTCTGGGATTTCGGCGACGGGAATACTTCAACCGCCGCCAATCCTGCTCATACTTACAACAATTCCGGGCAGTATGAGGTGAGCCTTACGGTAACGAACGGTTGCGGAAGTGATGTCATGGTATTCCCGATTGAGATTGTGCAACGCCCGGCGCCGCTTTTCTCCACCCAGGGCCCACCCAACGGCTGCCCGCCCCATACGGTTATTTTTGTCAACGAATCCACCGGCGATTACGACAGCCTGCGGTGGGATTTTCCCGGCGGCATGCCCGCCACAGCCACTTCTCCCAACCCGGAGGTGGTTTACAACACTCCCGGAACGTATGCCGTCCAGCTTACCCTGTTCTGGGCTGGAGGGGAAGAGACGCTGGCCCAATCCCAGGCCATTACCGTGCTGGAGCGCCCCCAACCGGCCTTTACTTTTGAGCTGGACGGGTTGACGGCTACGTTTACCAACCTGTCTGCCAACGCTACGGATTTTACCTGGAACTTCGGGGACGGCACTACCAGCAACGAGGAGAACCCGGTGCATACCTTTCCCGGCCCCGGCAATTACGACGTCACCCTCAACGCTTCCAACCAGGGCGAATGCACCCGGGCCAACGGGCAGAATGTGTTCATACAACCCAATGCCGCGGAGGAATACTCTTTACCTAAAGATGTTTTGTTTTTTCCCAACCCAACCTCCGGGGAGTTGAGGTTGCAGAGTGAACGGCAGGGCTGGTATCCGGTGCAATGGCGGTTTTACAACGCTCAGGGACAGGCCATTGATTCGGGAGTAGCCGATCACGACAAGGAATGGAACCTGGCGCAATACCCGCCGGGGGCCTATTTGCTGCAGTTGGTGAATGCCGAAGGATGGTGGACGGTGAGGGTGCTGAAATACTAGAAATCAACCCGAATTATTATGAAAAAGATTATGCTGACTGCCATTTTTCTCTTTAGCCTCCTGGCTATCCCCCGAGCCCAGGAGGCCGGCCACCCCTTCATCGAACGCGATGGCATTACCATTGAATATTCTGACTGTGGAGAAGGGCCGGTAACCCTTTTGTTCGTCCACGGATGGAACATCAATAAGGAATACTGGGAGGCACAGATGGACTATTTCTGCCCGAAATACCGGGTGGTGGCCATCAACCTCCCGGGGTTCTGGCAGCCGGAAGCAGAACGGGAAGCCTGGACGGTGGAAGCTTTCGGTAAGGATGTGGTGCAGGCTATGGAAACGCTGGAACTGGAGAAAGTCATTCTCATCGGCCATTCCATGGGAGGAGACATCATCCTGGAAGCAGCCCTGGAAGCCCCCGAAAGGGTCATCGGGCTGGTAGGGATCGACAATTTCAAGGATCCGCGCCCGGAATATTCGCCGGAGGAGGAGGAAGGATTCCGGCAATTCCTGGCGGCCCTGCGGGAAGACTATCCGAATGTCATCGCTCCGATGGCCGAGGCCCAGCTGTTCCAGCCGGATACAGACCCCGCCATCAAAAAGCGGGTGATGGACGATTTCAGGGCCGTGCGCCCCGAGGTGGCAATCGGCTCCATTGAGCCCCTGATTTTTTACGCCAGAAAGGAAACCGAGCAGCTTCAACGGCTGGATAAAAAACTCTACCTCATCAATTGCGATAATACCCCTACCGATGAAGAGGCGCTGAAGCGGTTTTGCGGAGGCGGATTTGAAGTTATTCCCATTCACGCCACCTCCCATTACCCGATGATCGAGAAGCCGGAGGAGTTTAATGTGAAGTTGGAGCTGGCTTTGGAGAGAATACGGACAGATGGCAAGTAATGCCGCCACTCAATCTCAATCCCGGTGCGGATGCTGGATAAGCTCCTCCTGCTCGGTCCGATAGACCACATCCACGCCAAACTGTTTGAGCACAATGTAAAGGATGATGATCGCAACAATGATGAGCCAGAGGCGGTCCCAGCGGGAGAGCAGGCGGCGTTTGGGCCTTCCTTCTTCGGACATAACGTTGTCTTTTTTTTCTAAACCTAAAAGTAGAAAACTTAACAGAGAAGAACGGGTGGTTTCAGGAAGCTTTTTCCAATAGGAATAGCCCGCTTAACCAAAAAAAGAAAAAATATCTTGTTTCGATATTTTGAATTAAAAACTAAAAGTTTTAAATTTGAATCAGCAAAAACAAATTGTTCTTTGAGTTTCGCGGGATCGGGCTTCCCAGGCAAAATAATACAGTGAATAATACTCATCGGGGTCATTTAGGCATCAAAACATATTGCTTTAATAAATACTTTTTTTTACATTTAGAGATTCCGATGAGAAATCCACTGTTGCTATGGCAGGCCGTACCTCCCGGGTCTTTATCAGCTATTCGCATGATTCTGAAGAACATGCCAGAAAGGTATTGAAGTTTGCTGATTGCCTGGTCGATGAAGGGATGGATGTCAACCTCGATCAATATGTTGCCAACCCCGAAGAAGGCTGGATTAAATGGATGGATAATGCAGTCAGGGATGCCGACTTCGTTTTATTGATTTGTACAGAAAAGTATCGTGGCCGGTTTGAAGGAAGGGCGGCGAAAGGCGAGGGAAAAGGTGTCAAGTTTGAAAGCCATCTGACTGTCAGCCACCTGTATGAAGATGAAATGCGCAACAGGAAGTTCATCCCCATTTGTTTTGACTCGAAAGATAAGGCCTTCATTCCCGGGGTGTTGGCAGCATACCAGAACTATGTAGTAGAAATCAGGCAACCTAATCTTTGGGATGCACCTGGTTTTGTTGATTTATATCGCTGGATAAGCCGACAACCAAAAGCAAAAAAACCAAAGAGGAGGAAGAAGCCCAGAAAAATTGGTGGCGACAATGCGACAAACTACACTTTGGTTTTTCTCGAAAATTCAAATGAAACAATCTTTAACCAAATAGAAAATGAAATTGCCTTACTTCAGAAAAGGCTTGGGCAAAATACTGAAAACAAAGGGATTGATTTTATTATTGAACCTGTATCTACCCTGGAAGATATGCAAAGATGGCTCAGAATAAATAAGCCTTCTTTGGTTCATTTTTATGGAACGCCCCCCTTGCTTGCTAATGCTCGTTCGAAAACTTTTCATGAGAACAACAACCACTTATTTGTAGAGGAAGAGGCCCTGGAAACGCTCTTTAGCGCCTATCTGCCTTTTTTAAAAGGCGTACTGATCGACGGAGCCAGTTCTGTGGAACAGGTTAAGGCCATTGCCGACAATGGATTTCACGTCATCAGTATCACCTGTGGCAGGGAAGAGCTGTCCCGGATGCAATTTTTAACAAACTTCTACAAAAACTTTGATCTCATGGAAAATGCCGGAAAAGCATACCTGAAAAGTACCCGGAGCCTGAATGTAAAAGCCTCGGAAAATACAGATCCCGAATTCACCTTTTCCCTGATGGATGGAGGCGAACTTAAACAGTATAAGGGGTTGGAGCAATTGAACCCGCTTCGGGAGAAGTTGGAGGAAAAGGAGAGGGAAATAGCCGAATATGAAAAATTACTGGAGGCTGAAAGGTTAAACCAAAAGCCCCAAAGAGCATATTTTCTTAACAATAATCCCAATAAGGGGCTTTCTGACTGGTTAAATCAAGAGAAAAACCGGCTCATCCACAGAATAAGCCAACAGATCCTTGAGGAAGCAACGGAGGAAAAAATTGAGGATTTTAAACTTGAAATAGGGATACTAATAAACCTGCTTGATAAATGCCTGTTGGTACGTTCTGACAAACCGATCTCTAGCAAACGGCTGAAAGGCGGGCTGAGGTTTTATCTGCCAACCTACCTTCATTCCAACGCTTTGGAATTTCTTGCAAGCCAAATCGCAGAACAACCATTCCTTCCGGAATCAAGGGTATTCGCAGATGAAATAATTGATATGCTTCGGAATAGGCTGGTATTTATTAGGCCGTTAACAGATAAATAAACTTTGAAAGAATTTTTACTTTCTTCGGCGTACTTCCTTAAGTTGCCTTTCGAGATCTCTTTTTTCCTCTTCCAACTTAAGGATCTCGCCCTTAAGTGACTTTATTTCTTTTTTTTTATCTCTTATCTTTTGGATCAGGTCTATTTCAATCCATCCGGAATCTATGAATTCATTTTTATTATAAGGCTCAGACATGGCATTGAAAATTTGAAAGGATTCGCAACTTTAGGGGGAGGGATTAAACAAAAATTAAGCCTGCTAAAAGCCAGTTTTTGCCGTCAGCCGCAATACAGATAATCTGAATTACAATTTTTTACGGAAAAGAGCACCAAAAGTTTCTTATCCCCCTTTGAGAACAAGGACAAAGAGAGGAAATTCTCTTACCCTTCCACATTTAAGCAGGTGAACACAGTCAGGTTAACAATATAACACTTCAACAATTACCCAAAGAGCAACGGCCATTACGCTCCGCCTTCAAAAAAGGCTATGTTAAATTAAAATTGTCCACCTACTTACACGCACCTAAAACTCCATCCGCAACCTCAGGTTGATCCTCCTCGAAGTCAGGTAATTCGGGATGGCATACTGCTGGTTGAAGATCGTCTTGATCCAGGTATTGCCGGCCTGGTTTTGCACCTGCATGAGGTTAAAAACTTCGAGGCTGAGCCAGGTTCCACGGGTAAAGCGCAGGAAGTGGTTGGGCCTTTTGGCCCGTTTGGCGGGGTCGTACAACTGCAGAGAAAAGCCGATATCCACCCTGTGATAGGGGGAGAAGCGATAGGTATTGCGATATGTCCGGTTGTTGCCCTGCAGGCCGAAGGGCAGCCCGGTGCCCACCGTAAAGTTGAGGTGCATGCGGAAGCTTTTGCTCTTAGGCAGGTAATCCTGAAAGAACATCGACAGGGTCATGAGCTGGTCGGTAGGCCGAGGGACATCACTGACGGGCTGCCCCTCCTCCTGGCCGATCTCCCGCACCAGGTGCTGCACGGTGTCCAGCTTTTCCCGGGCGCGCAGAAACGACAGGTTGATCCAGGATTCGGCATCGGGGACAAATTCTCCGTTGAGGCGGAAATCAACTCCGGTAACGTATCCCGTGGCGTCATTTTCTCCGGAATACCGGATGCGTACATTTTCGATCTCATAGGAGACCAGGTCCCAGAGCTTTTTGTAATAAGCTTCGGTGATGAACCGGAATTTCTTGGGGTTTTGCTTTCCCAGGTAAAAATCCAGGGTAAAGCCGCCGACGATATGGGCCGACTTCTGGGCGAGCAGGCCCTCGTTAATGCTGCCGTTGGGGCGGCGAAGCTCCCGGTAGAAAGGCGGCTGAAAATAGTAGCCTCCCGCCAGGCGGTAGGAAATATCCGTCTTGCCGGCAAGGGGTTTGTACAACAGCTGGGCACGGGGAGAGATGAGCAGTTCCTCATTCAAATCCCAGTAAGAAGCGCGCACCCCTGCCGAAAGGCGAAACTCCCCTTTGCTCTCCCGCCGGAAGGTGTAGGTATCCTGCAGGTAAGCGGAAAAGCGGTTGGAATTGAGGTTGTTCCGGGTTTTCAGGACGTCAAAAAGGAGGACATCCGTCGTATCGTAGGGCAGGGAGTAGCCTGCCGAGTCGAGCCGTTCCCATTCGTTGATCTGGTCATCGATGCGTTCATTCTGGATCTTTGCGCTCCAGTGGAGGAAATGGCTGCTGGTCACTTCATCATCATCGTGGAAAATCTGGAATTCTATCCCTCCTTTATGCTGAAAATTAGTAACCTGCAGGTCGAGAAAATTGCGGACCGACTGATGCTGAGTACCGGTACCCAGCTCCGCCAGCACTTCGCCGAAATCTTCACTGCCCAGGCCGGTCTCTATCTGCCGCAGGCTGTAGTTGCCGATGATGTCGATGCGCTCATTTTCATCACTGCGGAAAGTGGAGGCCAGGAATTTCAGGAACAGCGGGTTGCGCTCCCGGTCCGGCAGGTAGGTCAGCGACAGCCCGCCCATTGAGGTGGTAAAGTCATCGACCTCCTGCCCATCAAATACGCTGAAGAGTTCCAGAGCGAAATTGATCAGCCCCAGCGCCGTGCTGCGCTCCGTCGGCCGAAAGCGGTAAACGCTGCTGTTGTAATTGCCCATCAGCCCTACCTGCCAGTCGTGGCTGAGGTCATAAGTGACATAGGCCTGGATGTCCGCAAAATTGGGCACGTATTCGCCCTGGACATCCAAAGTACCCAGCAAATAGCGGGTCGTTTTATAGCGGGCCCCGGCGAGGTAGCGCAATTTCCGGTAACCCTCCTTGTCGGCATCGACGCTGCCTTCCACATGAGCGGAGCCCCCCAGGAAACTCATGCCCACGGAAGCCCGCAGGCTGTCCGGCCGTTTGTAGCGAATATCCAGCACAGAAGACATTTTATCCCCGTACTTGGCCTCAAACCCGCCGGAAGAAAAAGAAAGGTCGCGGATGAGGTCCACATTAGGAAAGGTAAGGCCCTCCTGCTGCCCGGCGCGGATAAGCTGGGGACGGTAGATCTCAAAATCGTTGACATAAACGAGGTTCTCATCGTAATTGCCGCCGCGGACGTTGTACTGGGAGCTCAGTTCGCCTCCTGTCCCGCTACTGGTCCCCAGCGCAATGTGCGGAAGAAGGCTCTCCAGGTTGCCCGTCGTAGTAGGCAGCAGTTTGAGTTGTTCCACATCTTCCCGGACGATCCCTGCATCCTGGATCTTGCTCTCCCGGACGATCACTTCGATCTCCGAATTGGCAGGTGCGAGGGCGACATCCACCTGGCGGCTGCTTCGCGCCGGCATGGACGTGACCTTCGCCTGCGCCCGCTGATAGCCGATCCGGGAAAAGACGAGGGTGAAATCCTCATTGGCCGGTACGGTAATGCTGTAGCGGCCGTTGGTGCTGGTCTCCACGGCCTTACTGGTGCCCTCAATGAATACGGTCGCCAGGTCAATAGGCTGGCCGGTTACCGCATCAGTCACGATACCGGTGACCCCGGCAAGTGGGCTTTCCTGAGCAGCCAGCGTTAAACAGATGCCGGCCAATAATAGGACAGTCGTATATATGTGCTTCATGTCTTTGCTTGTGAAAGGAAACGCAAGTTAGGGTTATTAATTTTTCCGAGGGAATTAGAAAGGTTTTTTTTGGCAGGATGGAGACACAGGGATGGGGAGGCTAAGAGCTTCTAACAGTGTCCTATGTTTAACGGGTAGCCCCACTGGAAACAATTATCCGCTTTTGGCGGTTACGACTGAGAACCATTTACAGGCCACCCATGCCCGAACTACCCGAAGTCAATACCAAAAAGCTCAACTTCGACCGCGTAGCTCTCAACCGGAAGATCGAAAAGGTGGAGCTGCGCGAAACGAACCACATTTTTAAGAACATCAGCGGCGAGGCCTTCGCCCAAAAGATGAAGGGCAGGCAATTCACCGGCTCCTACCGGCGGGGGAAATACCTCTTCGCCCATCTGGACAACGGCCACGACGTGCTTTTCCACTTCGGCATGACCGGAGAGTTTTACGCCTACGACGAGCCGGAACAACGCCCCAGACACGAGCGCTTCGCCTTCCTCTTCCCCGACGGGGAACGGCTGGGATTCGACTGCCCCCGCAAACTGGCCCATATTTACTACCTGGAGGATAAAGATGCGTTCATCAAAGAGAAAAAACTGGGAGAAGACGCCCTGGTGATCAGCGAGGAGGCTTTTCTGGAAAAACTGAACGGCAAAACCGGCACCATCAAGGGCTTCTTCCTCAACCAGTCCAACCTGGCCGGCATGGGAAACCTCTACGCAGACGAAGTGTGCTGGCAGGTGGGCATCCACCCGGCCTCTCTCATCCCCGCCCTCGACGACAAAACCCGCCGGCTGCTGCACCACCGCATGCAGGCCATCCTGCAAACCGCCGTCAATCGCCGCGCCGACTACGCCAACTACCCCGACGAATGGCTCTGGAACCACCGCGAAAAGGGCGGCACCTGCCCCCGCGACGGCCAAGAGCTGGAAAAGGATAAGGTGGCGGGGAGATCGACGTATTATTGCCCGCAGTGCCAGGAGTTGAAAGAATGAGGGAACGAGGGAATGAATGGGCTACAAAGTGAGCAGGCAACGGGCATGCCTACCGGGACTGTTCATGGTTCCTGGTTCCTGAGGTCCTCGTTGCCCTGGAAACCAGCGGGTTAGCGTAACGCGGGACACACTTAATTGAACCATCCCAATGAGCAGGCAACGGGCGTGCTTCCCCGGCCCCTCTAACTCCTCACCCTCCTACGCCTAATGTTTCAGTGAACGGCTACGGCTGATAAAAGGGGGAGAACCGGCCGGGTGGCAAATTGGAATAGGCCCTCACCGCTTCACAAACCCCTCCACCGCCACTACCGTCCCCTGCCTCAAACACTGCAAATAATACACCCCGGCCGGCAACTCCTCCACTTCCACCAGCAACGTCACTTCCGAACTTCGCCCGGCATGGCCGGCTACGTCCGGCGAAGCTGGAAGGCGGGTGGAAAAACGCCGCCACTCCCGCCCCTGCGCATCCAGGATGCGGAAGTGATGCTCCCCGCCTGCCGGGCCGGAGAAATACACCTGCAGTTCTTCGCCCACCGGGTTGGGGTAGAGCAGTAGAGTAAAGTCATCGGACGACTTGGAGTCGTCTGATGACTTTACCCCGCTCACCAGCTCGCAGCCAGGCACCAGGCAGCCATATTCATCCACCTTGAGCAGCCAGCCCTGCTGCCGGGGGGCATTGATGGTATCGCGTACTTCGCCAACCATGATGAAGCCGCCGTCGGGCGCCTGGGCTAAGTCGTTGATGTAGTGGCGGGTATTTTGGCTTGGAATATGTTGGTAATATCTTTTCCAAAGTAAAACCCCATCAGAAGATATTTTTGCCAATACCCCATCGAAATACAGACCATCTTCAGGAGTGCCTTCAATTAAATTGCCCGCCACAGCATAGCCACTGCCATCCTGAACTTCTATACCTGAGGTAAGTTGGTTGTTATAGGATATGGCCTGGAAAGAATCTCGTACTAATACGCCCCATTCTTCGTGCCGGCTGGAGTCCAGCTTGAAGGCGTAGTTGTGCCAGCGTAGTTGGCTGAATCCCTACCTGCAGGAGCTTCAATGCCCTGCCCGGTCAAAACCAATAGCCCGCCGTCACTGGTGGCGATGGCCCGCCCTTCCTTGCCCCGGAGTTCGCCGGAGGGAGAGAAATACTCCCAAAGCACCTCCCCCGCTTCATTGATCTTGAAAATGTGGTTGTGCGCTTCAATATTCTGATGAGCCACATTGGTGTTGTCCCGAATGGAAGCGATGATATAGCCGCCGGTAGTGGCTATAACATTATGAGGAGCATCATTCCGGGAGGTGATGCCAAAGGTACGGCTCCATAACTTCTGCCCGGCTGTATCCAGTTTTAACAGCTCCATGTCGGTATCGCCGGTGCCGTCCGGGTTCTTTATCCAGTTCAATAGTACATACCCGTCAACTGTTTTTTTAAAATCGTGGTTAAATGGCCCGGTTACTTCCGGATAGGAGGTGGGGAAAGTTCTCTGCAGAAATTAAAGTATCTCCTTCCAAATCAAAAATAAGGAGCAAAGATTTTCTGGTGCTATCTCTTTGTATTTCCAGAAACAGCTAACCTATTTACTCCTATAATAGCTAAATTTCCTCCAGGTTTCATAAGTTTTTAAGGTATCTTTTAGAGTTTTTGCTAACTTCACCTGCCCATCCAATGAAAATTTGACAAAGATGTTGCCGGTATTGAATGGAGGGATAGAATCAGCGATGATGCCAGTAACATAATAACAACTATCCGTGGCTACTATGCTGGTCAACTCTGCCGCCGGAAAGCCAAAATGAAACCTGTAACTGAAAGAATTTTGGGCCCATAATACAGAAGCGTTTAGCACCAGGAAGAATAATATAGTAGATCGCATTCCTTAATCGTTGAATTCTTGCAAAAACAAAGGGAAGTGGAAACATTTCCACTTCCCTTCAGTTGTATTTTATTAATGTTGAATGGCCAATTTCCCGGCCGGCCCGCTTTTTCCGCCTATCCACAGCTGATACCAATAGATGCCTTCCGCCAGGCCGGAAACATCCCACTCCGTATGCCCGGCATGGGAAGAAAGGGGGATCTCCGTTACCAACTGCCCCATGGTATTGAACAGGTGCAGCGACGCTTCTTCCCTGCTCAGTAGCGTATATTCAAACGTGACGCTTGCTTTGGCGGGGTTCGGATATACTCGAATGTTGGCCGGAGCCATGTGGTGCGTATAGGAATTCACCGCCCCCCGGGCCTGGCCAGTAGCCGGCAAGCCGTGGTTGGGCTCCATTTCAATGCCGTAGGCATAATCCAGCAGGCTTTTTGCTTGCAGTCCCGCCAGGCCCGGTTGCCGGGCAGCGGCAGGTTAGAACGTGTAGTGATGGTAAGTTAGGGATTATTTTTCAGCCGGGCAAATGGTTTAACATACTTACAATGTTGTGTTCCCACTCCCTCAAAACTCCAAATACGGCCCTATCCGCTCCACCACCTCCGCCGGCAGCGCCCGGAGCTTCCGCATATCTTCTATCCCTTTGAACGGCCCGTGCTGCGCCCGGTAATTGACGATGGCATTGGCCTGCCGCCAGCCCAGATAAGGATGGGCTTTCAGCGTTTCGGCACCCGCCGTATTGATGTTGATCCTGCGGAATACCGGAGAAAGCTTCAGGTAAGGGCGGATATGCTGAAAGGTGCTGTCGGGCAGCCCGTAAGTCTCCGCTACCTGATCGATGCCGGCGAAGCCCCCCAGCTTATCCCGGAACCTCACAATGCGCCCGGCGTAACCCGGGCCGATGCCTTTCAGCTGCCGCCACTCTTCGGCGGTAGCCTGGTTGATGTCAATGGTTACGGGCGCCGGCACGGGATTGGATGCCGGGGCCAGTTCCTCCCCGGAGGGTGCCTTCTCAGGCTGTTTCTCCGGATCCTCCGGGTTTTCCTCCTCACCGATCTCCACAAAGGGCGCCAGAGCCAGGAATGTCTCCTCTTCCATTCCATAGACCTTTTGCAGCGCCTCCGGTTCCCGGAAGCGGCCGCCCTTCTCCCGGTATTTGAGCATATTTCGAACCACCCGGGGCGGCAACCCCAGGCGCTTGAGTTCTTCCTCGCCGGCCGTATTGGGGTCGAAGGGGAAGGGTTGCAGCTCCGCTGCCGGAGGCTTTTCCCGCTCCATCTTCACCTGCCGGGCGGCAGGGGGAGGAGGAGCCAGCCGGATGTAGGGCGCCAGCCGCCGGTAGTCCTCCTCCTTCAGGGTATAGATCTTTTGCAGGTCTTCGGCCCGGTAAAACTGGCGCACCTTCTCCCGGTACTTGATGATGGTGGCCGCCGTTTTTGGGGAAAGCCCCAGCAGCCGCAGGCTGTCCTCGGAAATGGTATTGGGGTCGAAGTAGAAAAGCTCCCCTTCCTCCCTTGCCACCGGATCTTCAGCAGCCCGAAGCGTTTCAAAAAAGGCCAGCGCCTCTTCCCGGTACTGCTCACTGGCCTCCGGCCACTCTTTAATGAAATGGGGATAAACCCGGGGAAAGAGGAACAGCCCCGTACAGATCAAAGCGAGGACAAAGGCGCCGTTGCGCTCCGCCCGGCTGTAGTAGAAATAGTCTTGTAGAAATGACTTCATAGCATTTAATTTTTTTAGGATAATTCAAGCGCTAATGGGACACGAGCGAAGCGACTGATGGAATGAAATGGAATAAATTAGCGCTTGAAGACCATCTTTTACACCTTTACACTTAAGCACTTTTACACCCTCACCACTCCCCCACCCAGGCCCCATCCTCTCCCGTATAGTGGCAATCGATGCCCAGTTCCCGGGCCTCTTCCATCCACCGATGCGCCTTCCAGGGCGGGCTGGAGCCGTCGATGAGGAGGAGGCGGAAGTTCACCTTTTGACGAAGCTCCTCCAGGCCGGCGTCCACCCCATTGCAGAGGAGGAGGATATCGACATCGGGAACACTCATAGCGGAAAGGAGCCTCCTGTCCTCAACAGCCAGCAGGCGGTGAGGGCCGTATTGGAGGGCCCCATCCCGGAACCACCAACTTCTTCCGTCCCCATTTCCTGTCAGGGCCAACCGGGCGGGAGGGCGGGCCCTCAGATACCACTGATGGTTCCGGCAGGCATATTCCAGCTGTTGTCTGGCAAGCTTCTCATTACAGAACAGGGCCGCATCTCTGCCCTCATAAACGCCCAGAGCCGTAGCGCGAGGGATGTGATATACCGTCAGCACCCGCTGCTTTTCAACCTGAACGGACCTGACTGCATTAAGGGCAGCGATGCCCTGCAGGCACGCCAACGCCCCCAGCACCCATTTGAACTTCCGGGTTTCCCTCCCGGCCACGATACCCAGCAGGGACAGATACATCAGCCCCACAAGCCACGGGCCGATCCAGAACCCTTCGAGCAGACTCCCCGGAATCTGTTGTATCAGAAAGATCAGGGCGTTCACCATCCAGGTGATGCCGTAAAGGAGCTTGCCAATGGCCATTCCTGCGAACGGCATCAGGTGCAGCACAAAAAGCGCCAGCCCTGAGGAGAGGATGAGGGCTGCCGCCGGTACCACGACAAGGCCTGAAAGCCAGAAATACAAAGGAAACTGGTGGAAATAGAAGAGGCTCAACGGCAGGGTCGTCAACTGGGCCGCCAGGGAAACCGCCAGTAGTTTCCACAGGTAATCGCCAACCCGGTTTTCGATGTACCACTGCCGGTAGAGGATCGGCTGAAAATAGACGATACCCAATACCGCCAGGTAAGACAATTGAAAACCAATGTTATATAAAAGATAGGGGTCGATACACAGGAGTAAAAATGCCGAAGCCGCCAGGGTATTGTAAATATTGGTGTATCGCTGCAGGGCCTGCCCCACAGAAAGAAAAGAGAACAGGGTGGCTGCCCGAAGCACCGAGGGAGAGGCGCCGGTGATCATAGCGAAGGCCCAGATACTGGCCAGCAGCAGCACGGTGCGCACCACCGGCCAGTAGGGGCCGGACAGGCGCAGCCGCCCCAGCAGGAAGGAGAGCAGCAGCTGTATGATGCCGACGTGCAGCCCCGACACCGCCAGGACATGCATGGCGCCGGTGTGGGCGTAGGCATTTCGGGTTTCATCGGACAACTCCGCCTTGTAGCCCAGGATGAGGGCAGCCGCCACCGCATACTCATTCTTCGTAGGAAGATGCCGCTGCAGCACCCGAAGGCAGGCATGGCGCAGTTGCTGCGCCCGGTTAGCGAAGCTCGGGCGGTGCTCCAGCAACTTCCAGTTCTCTTCATCGACAAAGGCCTGATAATGGGTATTCTGATAATGGAGATAACGGCGATAATCGAAAGCCCTCGGATTGAGAGGGGGCGGCACCGGCAACACTACAGCATCAAAAAGGATAAGATCACCGGGCTGGAGTTGGCGGGCCTGAGAGGTGATATCCAGATAAACGAGGAGCCTGCCCGCCACCTTACGCAATACTCCGGAGGTATCCGCCACGGACTGAAGGCCAACGGAAAGCCTCAACTTGCTGCCGGTAGGCTCCAGAGTATTGACCCGGCCCAGGAACAGGGCTTCTTCAGCCAGCGCAGGAAATGGATAAGAAGGGCGCCGGCGCTCATCGTGAAAATGAACCAGCAGAAAACCCAGGAGGAAAAACCAGAAATGAGTGGCAAACCCGAACCACCAACGCCGGGAGAAACGCCATCCGGGGCGTTGCCAAAAGGCCAGAAGAGCCAGCAAAGAGATGAGTATGGAAAGTGCACCCCACTGCAGCCACTCCGGTACGACTCCCTCGGTTCCTATTCCCAGCAGGAGCGGCAGCAACAGGCGGGCCAACGGAAATTCCCGCCAGTTCATGTCGCATGTTTTAAAAGGTCCGGCAATCGGTTCGACTGTGGTTCCTCTCTATGCGCACTTGTTTGTAAAAATACCGCATTTTTCCGGGAAGTGCAAAAAGCACTGGCCTGCCGGCGGCATCCGTTTCAAATTGCTTTGCCGGCTCCTGATGCCGACACCGGTTTTGTTCAACTATGTTTTCCTTTGACTTACAATAGCTTAACCAATAGCAGCAGGTAGTGTAAACTTTACACTAATTCCCTTCTGTTTCATTGGATTTACGTGAATATTTAACTAATTTCAGCGCTGTAAAATAAAGGCGAACACCTATTTGACATCGATAATGAACGAATTCAATGAATATTTCAAGTCTGCCTTCACTGTTGACAACGTCATCTTCGGGTTCGACGAGGGAGACCTGAAAGTATTGCTCATCAACAGAGGAGAAGAGCCATTCAAGGGGAAATGGGCATTACCAGGGTATTTTGTTTATCCTTCTGAAGACCTGGACACCGCCGCCAAACGCGTTCTGGACGAACTTACAGGGCTACGCAATGTCTATCTGGAACAGGTGAAAACCTTTGGCGCCGTGGGCCGCCACCCAATTGGACGGGTGATCACGGTTGCTTACTTTTCTCTGATAAAGATCAGCCATTACAACATCCAACCTTCATCCATAGCGAAGAAAGCCAAATGGCACTCGGTTTCCAAGGTCGATGACCTGGCCTTTGACCACAAAGAGATCCTGGATGCATGCTTCAACCGCCTGAAGTGGCTGGTCCGCTCCCGGCCCGTAGGCTTCGAACTACTTCCTCCCAAGTTTACCCTTACGGAATTGCAGCACCTTTACGAAGCCATCCTTGAGACAGAGCTCGACAAGCGCAACTTCCGCAAAAAGATCCTGTCCATGAACCTTTTGATCGACCTCGATGAGACCCAGGAAGGGGTTGCCCACCGCCCGGCCCGCCTCTATAAGTTCGACCGGGAGAAATATGAGAAATTCCTCGCGGAAGGCTTCAGCTTCGAATTGAAGGAAAGTAAAAAGAAGGAAAAAAAAACGAAGAAGAAGATGAGGGCTAACCTTGCCTGACCCCTTTAACTCCCACCCCAGCTTCAGAACTCATCCCCCAGGGTATTCCACAACTTGACCTGCAGCCCCGGGCCGTATTCCGTTCGGTATTCCTGCAGCAGGTTAACAAGTGTTTCGGGATCTCCGTCATATTCATAGGAAAAGGTAAGAGCGCCAGATGGCGCTACAGTATTGGAAAACTTAAGCACACCTTCGCTGTCCACCGTAAAATAACCGAAATACCCCTCCCGTAGCGTGCGCCCCTTGCTGATGGACCGAAGGCTCGAGATGAATTCATCAGCAGCTGCCTCCAGGCCGCCATCTTCGTAAGCGATATAGCCCCAGATGGTTCCATCCGGTATCCGGAGAAGCTCCGGGCGCAGCAGGACTATTCCGCCGCCTTCATCCAGGCTGATGTTATAAGCCCCTGAAGTAATGACAAGCTGGCCTTCCGTAGTCACTTTCTCCCGCAAGTCAACAAAAAAGGGATAGTACCCGCCGGGCAGAGAAGAATTGACGCGGATATTTGCGGTAGCCGGCGCTTCCCCCTCCTCACAACCTTCCTCCCTTACGATCTCCTTTATAGAGATGGACAGGTCCCGGTTGGTCTGCTGAAAATCGCAATCGATGGTGGCATTGAGGCAGGGTTCATCAGCAATAGTGCGAAGGCGAAATTCCAGGAACCGCCCCTGTGCAGTCAGGCTTTCCCAAATGTCGAGATAAAATTCATCGGCCACGTCGGAAACCACAACTGTGTCTTCAAGAGAACTCAGGTTGCAGCCCGTCGCAATACATAAAATGGTAGCCCACGTAAAAATACGGTGCATGCTCAACTATTTTAACAAGGTTTTTCAAGAGGATAAACGCTAAAGGGCGCTAAATGCTGCTTAAGCCAGCGGGAATCCTAAAAATATCTATTTTTTAAATATGTTTCCGTTTTTTTTCAGGGAAAAAACCCAATTTCCAATAAAAACAGGAAAGAATAGGGGCATTTCTCCTTTTCAAGCATCTAAACTAATAACTATTGAGTGGTACTGGCCTAAAAACCTAATTCATTGGCCTAATTTTTTTTAAAGGCCTGGAATTAGTACTTTTATTGTCGCTCTCGATAGAAAGGCCCATCAGAGCCAATACGATCCAAACCCGGCTGTATATGATCCGACTCCGAAACATCCGAAAAGCCTACAAGACCGGTTACACCCAACTGGAAGTGCTCAAAGGCATTGACCTCGACATTGAAGAAGGGGCCTTCGCTTCCATCATGGGCTCTTCCGGTTCCGGCAAATCCACCTTGCTCAATATCATCGGCATTCTCGACGAATACGACGAAGGTGATTATTCCCTGGATGGGAAAATGATCAAGGGGTTGAGCCAGACGGAAGCGGCTCAGTACCGCAACCAATTCATTGGCTTTGTTTTCCAGTCATTCAACCTGTTGCCTTTCAAAACGGCCCAGGAAAACGTAGCTCTGCCGTTGTATTATCAGAAAATGGACCGCAAGAAACGGCAGTCCCTCGCCATGGAATACCTCGACATGGTGGGCCTGGCCGATTGGGCAGAACACCTTCCAAACCAATTGTCCGGGGGGCAGCAGCAACGCGTTGCCATCGCGCGGGCCCTCATTACCAACCCCAAAGTCATTCTGGCCGATGAACCCACCGGAGCGCTCGACTCCACGACTTCCTACGAAGTTATGGAATTGTTCAAAAAAGTCAATAAGGAAGGCATGACTGTTATCATCGTGACCCACGAAAACGACATCGCCGCTATGACCCGCCGCGTCATCCGCCTGCGGGATGGAATTATCGAAAGCGGAGGCAATGCAGTAAGTGCAAGTTCATAACCCGGATTCACACACTATGATCGATCTCGATAAGTGGCAGGAAATATTCAACTCCATTCGGCGCCACCCCCTTCGCACCATACTTACGGCCCTGGGGGTGTTCTGGGGTATTTTTATGCTCGTAATCCTCCTGGGGGCAGGGCGTGGCCTGCAGAACGGCGTAGAGTACGAATTCAGAGATGACGCCACCAACAGCGTCTGGGTGCGCAGGGGGGTCACCTCCATGCCCTACCAGGGCCTGCCCAAAGGCCGGCGGATCAGGTTCACCAATGAAGATTACGGCCTGCTCGACCAGTACTTCGACGAAATAGACCAGCTCACCGGGCGCTATTACCTCTCCGGAGACCAGACGATTTCCTACGGCAGAACCGCATTATCTTACCCGGTGCGGGCCGTACACCCCGGCCACCGTTACATCGAAAACACGCTCATGAAAAGTGGACGGTTTATCAATGAGGCCGACCTGAAGGAGTTTCGAAAAGTAGCCGTGATCGGGGCAGTAGTCCAGAAAGACCTCTTCGGTGAGGAACCGCCGCTGGGCAAAAAGATCAGGATCGGCGACATTGTCTATACCGTTGTCG
Source organism: Lewinellaceae bacterium (assembly GCA_020636315.1). Lineage (GTDB taxonomy): Bacteria > Bacteroidota > Bacteroidia > Chitinophagales > Saprospiraceae > JACJXW01. The sequence goes on along the minus strand of JACJYA010000013.1, from coordinate 237,805 downwards.
GCACCTATACGGATACCGGCGGGGACGATGAAATGCGCATCATTTACATCCCGGTTTCCACCGCTCAGAAGGTTTATGCCGGCACCGATGAGCTCCACCAGCTGATGTTTACCACTCAGGATATGGGCCTGGCGGACATCCAGCAACTGGAGGAAGAAGTCAGAGATGCTTTCGCCCGCCGCCATCAGTTTGATGTGAAGGACCGAAAAGCCCTCTACATATTCGGAGCGGCAGAGGAATACCAGAAGTTTATGAATCTCTTCGCCGCCATACGCGCCTTTGTCTGGTTCGTCGGCCTGGGAAGCATCGTCGCCGGCGTGATCGGCGTCAGCAACATCATGCTCATCGTCGTTAAAGACCGCACTAAGGAGATCGGTATCCGTAAGGCACTGGGCGCTACGCCCCGCTCCATCATTGCGATGATCCTCCAGGAATCCATCCTGATCACCTCCGTTGCCGGCTACCTGGGCCTGCTGGCCGGAGTAGGAGCGATCAGCCTGATGGAATCCATCGCCGTGGAGTATTTCCGCAACCCCAGAGTCGATCTGGGCGTAGGCCTGACCGCCACCCTGGTCCTGGTCCTGGCCGGAGCTCTGGCAGGGCTGATGCCGGCGCGGAAAGCAGCACAGATCAACCCGGTCGTGGCCATGCGGGAAGGGGGGTAGGGATGTTTGATTTGGGATGTTTGATGTGGTTGGATGGCTATATTGTTAAATTGTTATCGGGTTCAGCAACCGTGTAGCCTCCAAAACAACCTAGCAATATAAACCATACAACAATATAACCATCAACCAGCCCACAGCAGGGCAACGATATAACAATACAGCAATAAACCATCCATCATGCTCGACCGAGACACCTGGCAGGAAATACTGGGAACCATCAGAAAGCACAAGCTGCGCACTGCGCTCACTGCTCTTGGCGTTTTCTGGGGCATCTTCATGCTCGTCTTCGTCCTGGGTATGGGTAAGGGGCTGGAAAATGGGGTATTCCGGGGTTTTGGAGACCGGGCCAAGAACGTCATGTACGTTTGGCCGGAGCGGACCTCCCAACCCTACCGGGGTTTTCAGCCGGGCAGAAGGCCTCAATTGCGCCTGGAAGACATCACCGCCATCCGCCAGAACATTCCCGAAGTGCAGTTCATCGCGCCCCGGTTGTCCATCGGCAGCCAGCCGGTGTATTACAAAGATATCGGGGACAGTTATGAGATCCGTGGAGAACTGCAGGACATGATCCGAATCGAAGCCCTGAAGCTGCACCAGGGGCGCTACATCAATGAACTGGACATCGAAAACAGCCGAAAAGTCGCCGTGCTGGGCGAAAGGACGGCAGAAGTCCTTTTTGGAGAAAAAGGCTGTATTGGACAATACATCCGGATCAAGGGCGTAGAGTTCAGGGTAGTCGGCGTTTTCGGCCCCATGCAGGTCAAACCCTGGACGGAAAGGGATATGGAAGCCGTGGTGATCCCGCTGACGGCCATGTACCGCACCTTTGGCACCGGCGAGCGCGTGGATTACTTCATCTGTTCGGCGGCTCCCGATGTGCAGGTCAGTACTATAGAACCCAAAGTCAGAGCTCTGCTCAAAAAACGCCACCACGTTGCGCCAGATGACCCCCAGGGCATCGGGGGATTCAACCTGGAGGCCGAATACCAGAGCATCGTCAACCTCTTTGGCGGCATACGGGCATTTCTGTGGTTCGTCGGTATCGGCACACTGCTGGCAGGCATCGTCGGGGTAAGCAACATCATGCTGATCACGGTAAAGGAACGGACAAAAGAGATCGGTATCCGGAAGGCCATGGGAGCCACGCCCCGGTCGGTCGTCAACATGGTCCTGGCGGAGTCTATAGCCATCACCTCCGTTTCGGGGTATCTGGGCCTTATCGCAGGAACCTTTATCATTGGTGGTATTAACTACCTGATGATCTCCAATAATCTGGAACCGGACAATTTTTACAACCCTCAGGTCAACTTCTCAGTCGGAATGGGGGCCATCCTGCTCCTCATTTTGGCCGGCGCCGCAGCCGGGTTCATACCCGCCATGCAGGCTGCCCGCGTCAACCCGGTGGTGGCGCTGAGGGATGAGTAGGGATGGTGGATTGCTGGATTGTTAGATTGTTAGAGGGTTGGAAGAACATTCCCAATAAATGACATTATACCTCACAAAAAATAAGCAGAATGAACAAAGGCTGCCTTATCGGACTCGGAGCATTTCTCATTATCGCCACCATTGGGCTGAGCGTTTACTTTTATCAGCAGAACAAAAGAGCTCCGGATAATTTTGATACGGAAAACCCCACGATCACGGATATCGTGAAGAAAACTGTGGCCACCGGCGCCATCCGGCCCCGGCAGGAGGTCCACATCAAACCCCAGGTCTCCGGGGTGGTTGACGAGCTGTTTGTGGAAGCCGGAGAGATGGTCAAAAAAGGCCAGCAACTGGCGCGCATCAAATTGGTGCCCAGCGAGGTTAACATCAACAGTGCTCAATCGAATGTTGAACTGGCCCGGTTGCGCCTGCAGGAAGCCCAGCGGGAACTGGAGCGGCAACGCGAAGTCTATAAAAAAAACCTGGACGTGGAAGAAGCCCGCGTCAGTTATGAAAACGCCAGGCAGGAAGAAGAACGCCAGCGGCAACTGTTCGGGGAGGGCGTCGTCTCACAGCAGGACTACAACCGCTTTAAAGTCGATATGGAGATCGCCAAGGCCGCCCTGGAAAATGCCAGGATCATAGCGGACAACAACCTCAAACAGTTCGAGACCAACGTCGATATCCGCCGCCAGGAACTGGACGCAGCCATCAACAACCTGCAATTGCTTCGCGAAGGGGCCAGCCGCAACTCCAGGCAGGTTGCCAACATCGTCACCTCCACCCTCGATGGTATGGTGCTCGATATCCCGGTGGAAGAAGGCACCTCTGTCATCGAGCGCAACAACTTCAACGAAGGCACCAGCATCGCCATTATCGCCAATATGAACAATCTCATCTTCGAAGGCAAAGTCGATGAGGCTGATGTCGGCAAACTGCGCGAAGGCATGCCCATGGAGCTGACCGTCGGTGCCATCGAAAGCGACAAGTTCGAGGCCACCCTGGAGTTCATCTCTCCTAAGGGAGAAGATGAGGAAGGTACGGTCAAGTTTGAGGTGCGCGCCGCCGTCAAGCCTACCAAAGAGACCTTTCTGCGCGCCGGTTACAGCGCCAACGCCGACATCATCCTCGACCGCCGCCAGCAAGTGGTTTCCATTAAGGAGCGAGACGTGATATTTGAAGAAGATACGACTTACGTCGAAATAAAGGCCGGCGATCGGGAATTCGAAAAGCGGCTGGTCAAACTCGGCTTGTCCGACGGCATCCAGGTCGAAGTTCTTGAAGGAGTGGATACCACGAACCAGGTGAAGGTGCAACTGACAAAGTCGTAACGGGGTGCGGGTTGTCGATGACCTGCAAACGACAACCCGCAACTGCCGGGAAAATAATTTCAAAAAAACATTGGAAAAGATCAGTACATGAAGTTTATTGCCGGCTCTTCATAGAGGAAACCTTATTTGTCGAAACTAAAACCCTGGTTAGCTCTATGGAGTTTAAGATCCCTTCCTTACTTTTTGTCCTGGTTTTTGCCTTATTCACGCTGGCATGGCATAACCCCGGCCTGCCTCCAGGTGAATTCGAGACCTGCCTTGACCTGCCCGGCGCACCTTTCAACTATGCCAATATCCAGTTGCCCGCCCACCTCCGGCTTCCCAACGTGGAGGATGCCGACAACACTCCGGCCGGCAATCCGGTTACTGATGCCGGCGCCACCCTAGGGCGCGTGCTATTTTATGATACCCGGTTATCGGCCAATCAAACCATTGCCTGCGCCTCCTGCCACAAACATGAACTGGCCTTCACCGATGAGGCTCCTCTGAGCACGGGGTTTGAAGGAGGGCTTACCGGCCGCAACTCCATGAGCCTGGCTATGGCGCGCTATTATCAGAACGGGCACTTCTTCTGGGATGAGCGGGCCGCCACGCTGGAAGAACAAACGCTGATGCCCATTCAGGACCAGACCGAAATGGGGCTCAGCCTGGAGGAATTGGAGAGCCGACTGGCAAATACCGAATACTATCCTCCCCTTTTTGAAGACGCCTTTGACAGCCCGGAAATTACTTCCAACAAAGTGGCCCTGGCCTTGTCCCAGTTTGTGCGGTCCATGGTCAGTTATCAATCCAGATACGACCAGGCCCGGCAGACGGCGCCTCCCGGCCCTCCCGGCGCTGCACCCTGGCCGGATTTCACCCCTGAAGAGAACCTCGGCAAGGCGCTGTTCTTCGACCCCAACCGGGGCAACTGCGCCGCCTGCCACGGTACGGAGGCCTTCATTGCCCCCGGGCCCCGCAACAACGGGCTGGACCTCGTTTCTGAAGATGAAGGGCTGGGCGGGGTCAACGGTAACCCGCAAGACATTGGCCTGTTCAAAGTACCTTCCCTGCGCAATGTTGAGCTCACCGCCCCCTACATGCACGACGGGCGCTTCGAACAACTCTCAGAAGTAATTGATCACTACGACAATGGCGTACAACCTCACCCCAACCTCTCCCCGCAACTCAGGGCCAACGGGCCCAACGGGCCTCCCCGCCGGCTCAACCTCAGCCCGGCAGAACGCCAGGCCCTTGTAGCCTTCCTCGAAACCCTGACCGACGAATCCTTTCTGGCCGACGAGCGCTGGGCCGACCCCTTCTGCGAAACCATGGTGAGCACCACTACTCCTGTCCGGCAGGATAACTGGGTGGTATTCCCCAACCCCGCCACCGACTGGGTCCACCTGCGGCTGGATTTGCCATCGGATCAGGAATACCAACTGTTCCTTTTCAACGCCAATGGCCAGTTGCTCAAGGAATATACCTTCACCGGAAAGCAATTCAGCCTGCAACGGGATGGCCTGCCGGCTGGCTTGTACCATCTTCTGCTTATTTCGGAACAAGGGCAGTGGCGCAAGCCCCTTGTGATACAGTGAATCAAACCCTTTGAGGTTTCAGAAACCTCAAAGGGTTTGAAATTAAGGTCAAAAGTGAAACCCATACCCGAAAAATACAGACTGTAACCCGAACAAACTCAGGCTCGCCACGAATACGCCCAGTAAGATCAGAATAAAGGGCAGGTACATCAGCACCCGCATGGCGCGGTTGTTCCATCCCAGGTGGTGCATGAGCGGCAGCAAAATGAAGGCCAGGCAAAGGCCAAAGAACGAGATCTGAAAAGTTTGCAGGCACACGATGGCGAACAACAGGCCCGTCAGCACTTCAAAGGCCTGCACGATAGGTGTGTCCGGGTGGCTCTTGGCCAGAAAATCCCGCCAGGACGCTCTAAGCCTTTGAGCAAAGTGAGCAGCACCTCCCCCGGCGTGATGTTCCTTTTGTGCATTATCGCCGGTAACCAGGAAAATCGCTTTTCCGGAAACCATGTACGCCAGAACGCCTATGGAAGAAAGTGGCGAAAGGGCTGCATAAAGTACGGTGCTCTGGCTCAGGAACCGAAACAGCTTCGCCGGCTGATGCGCCAGGCCTATGATGAAGCATAGCACCGGAGCAAAAAAAGACAGCATGGTGATGGCGAAAAAATCCCAGTCGTAAATAGCCTGGAAGCCGGCATCCATGCTCATCACTGGAAGCACCCACTCCTGCCCTGCCAGTACAAAAGTCACATCGGCCGCCTGCCCGAAGAAATAAGGCAACACCAGATTGGCGTTCACCATGAACAGGAAATAGACCAAAGTGAGCGGGAGGTTGAGCGTGGGAAAGAGGATATCCAGTTTTTCCGTCCAGGAAATGTTTTTAGCCTTTAATAACCATCCCATCTTTTTCGAGAGAAATTCACTGGTTCCACGTGTCCATTTCATGTGGCGGATGCGGAAAGCACGCACCGTATCCGGAAAATCTTCATAGCAAACCACATCTTCCACGAACCGCCCGCGGTACCCCTTTTCGCGAATGTGAATGGCAAACCCCAGGTCTTCGCTGACAATATCCGGGAATCCGCCCACCTCCTCCCAGCACTTGCGGCGCAACAAGGCGCCGTGGCCCAGGAACATCACAAAACCAAAGTTGTTGCGCAGGGGCTGGTACCACTTCCAGTGCAGGTCAACGCCCACTCCCATTGCCCTGGCAAGGTTACTCTGCGCATTTGGATTGGCGCGGTGGTTGGCCTGAGTGAAGCCGCACCTGGGGTCAGCCTCCATCACGGGCACCAGTTTGCTGAGGAAGTCGGGAGGCAGGATCTCATCGGCATCGGCAATGGCAAAGTAGGGCTCTTGCGTAGCAACCCGGCTAAGCCCATAGTTCATATTCCCGGCTTTGAAGCCTTCACGGCTGGGGCGGCGCACCACCTCGGCCAACCCCGGGTAACGCGCGGCGAAGGCATCTACTTTGGCCTGGTATTCCGGGGACGAACTGTCATCCAGTATGTAAACCTTGTAATTGGGATAATCCTGGCGGACACAGGAAAGGACACTCTCCTCTACAAAATCGTTACAGGTGGTATAGAGAATGGCCACGGCGGGATAGTCCAGCAATTCGGTGCGCGCCAGCGCCGCTTCCGGTTTGTTCCCGAACCAGCGGTGCCCCAGAGCGAAAATGATCACCCCAACGTTGTACAGGCCGTACAACCAGGCAAAATCAATAAAGGCAATGAAAAGTGCCAGGGCAATCCAGCCGGGCAGGTTATAGGCCATGTCCATCAGAGACAGGAGCCGTGGCTGAAACCAGGCTAAACTTGCCAACCACATTGTAAAGATGAAAACGTACATCCAGGGACGGGGTGAGCTGGAATATAGCGGTTTCCTGCTCACCACATTTTCTTCATAACTTTTTGTGAAAGTCGAAGGCACAGGTATCTCCAGTCCCGCGCTGGCTTCCAGCGCGCGGCCAATATTATTTTTCAGCATGATATTGTCTTTTTTGGGCTTCGGCTGCCTGTCCGAAAATCCTGAACCGGCAGCCGAAGCAAGTATTCTAATGAGGTTTTGTATTGAGAATAAAATTTACGCCAGGTGGGTGGTTATTTTCGGAATCGCAGCTTCAGCCCGGCAGCCATCACGGTAGCGTCAGCGAAATTACCCTGCTCGTAATTGACGGCCAACTGGCCCGACAGCCAATCGTTGAGTGGGATCAGCGCCAGTAGGTAGCCGCCTGATATTTTATCGGGCGCCCCTTCGATGCCGAGGTCCGCTTTGCCGGCAAAGCCGCCCAGAGTGAATTCGGAGCCGCCGGGGAGCATCAGTTTGGCCGCCAGCACTGCCCGCTGCTGGTTCACGCGGTTGAAGCCATCCTGCCCGTAGTAGTAGGAAGGCTCCAACGCCAGATAGGACGTTACGGGAACATACAACCCGGCATACCCATACCACTCAGTAGGAAAGTCACTGGAAAAGGCCGTCCAGCCACCCAGCCGGGCGCTGAGGCCGTTGTGGATGTAGAACACCTGCTCCATTCGTAACTGCTGCTGGGAGTTGCGCTCCGGTAAAAACCGCATTCCATACTCCAGCCGGGTGGCCAGGTGGCTGTTCCAGCCGGCCAGCATCCCGCCCCAGAGAGAGGAGGCGCTGGCATTGCGGTTGATGAGGTCGAGGTTGTCCAGAGACAGGGTATTGTCAAAGCGGGCAAAAACGGAATAGCGGCTGTTGATCCGGTAAAGGGCCTGCAGAAGGCGAAGGCCGGTGCGGCCGTCGTTCTCAACCCTGGAATAGCCGCCCCATACATCCAGTTCGAGAGTGGAAGACTGGGCGCGGGCAGTTGCCAGCAGTTGCTGAGCTTCGGCATTGGCCGGGGCAATGGCCAGCGCCTGCCGGAATGCCTGTATCGCTGCATTGGAACGCCCCCCCATCAAACGCGCCTTGCCCAGGGCAATGGAGTATTCCGCCACATCCGGATATTCGCTGGACAGGATCTCAAAGGCCATGGTAGCCGCCTGGGCGTCCCGGGTTCCCAGATAGGCATAACCCAACCCTTTGCGGGCATCGATATTGCCGGGCTGCTGTTCGATAGCCCTGCCGAAGGCTTCTATGGCCTTCAGGCCGTTGCCCGACCAACTGTAGGCGTAGCCCAGCCCCACCAGGGCGTCCACCTCTCCGGGGTGCTGTTGAAGGATAGCCTTAAAGGCTTCGATGGCCCGGCTATGCTGCCCGCTCCAGGAGAAGTTGTGGGCACGCAGCAAAAGGGATGGCAGATGATCGGGGTAAACGGAGGAGAGGTTCTGCAGAATGGCCTCCGCCTCGCCGTGTTGCCCGCGGCTGGCCAGTTGCCGCGCCTGAACAAATTGGCTCTCCTGAGCGCCAAGGGTGGCCAGCAGGAAAAAATACAGAATGAGAACGCCCGCCATTTTTCTTTGGGCGGAGCTGATCGAAGTAATACGAAGACTCTTGTAATTCATGGCTTTTAGTTTTTTGTTGATAAGGGTGTTCCTTACAACTTCAAAACTAATGGCTGAACATTGAATTTGCATTTTATTATCATCAGAAGGGAATAATCTTGTGCTGAACGGGAAAAAACTTCCGGAAACCGGGTAACCTCAATAACCCGCTCAAAATAAAGGGAGAAAATAGCTACCATGGAACCCAATACCAGAGAGCCAAACTATGAAACACAACTCTCCTCAATCGGCTGTCAGCAAGCAGTGCCGACAGCAGTAAAGCTTTACTTACAAATTAAAACCCTGTCCCTTACGGAGGGCAAATACGTCAAACCGGAAAAAAGAAAAACGGCTATCGGTTGTTCGGAGTTTTTCCCGGGCTAACTGCTAACCGCCAACGGCGAACCACAAAAACTTGGGAGTATTTTTTTAACGGGTAACTTGTAGAGAAGAGCGTCCATCAGCGGGCGCTCTTTTTTTTGGAGAGGCTGTCTCAAAAGCAAGGATTTAAAAAGGCATGCAAAAAAATATTTCGCTACCCGTCCCAGCCCCTCTAACTCCCCGAAGGGGAGAACCGGACGGGCAGCTTAAACAGAATATCATTGGGAGACAAAATTTTTATTTAATCTTTTGAGACAGCCTCTCCCATGAACTTTCCTTCATCTCTCCGGTTTCCTCTTGGGCAATCTTAAGAACTATGGCCAAACTCCTCCTCGTCCACGGCAACGGCGGCGCTGGCGCCCGCTTCCGCCCCTTTCTGGAATTGCTGAACAGCAAAGAGTAGCGTCACTTACGGCAGTGGTTCCAAAACTGCCGGGCTTTGAGGGGCAGCCCCCTGAAGGAGACAAAAGCTGGCAGCCTTTCATCGACACTCTGCAGCAAACCATAGAGTACCACGGCTCAGGCAGCCCCTGGATCTTCTGCAGTAGCATGGCATTGGCGGCAGCCTCCTCCTGGAGTGGGCCAGCCGCGGCTGGGCATTAGCGGACGGCAGCAAGGTAAGCCTGCAGGGAGTCATTCTTCACGGCTGCATCGGCGCCTCCCTGGAGCACCGCTTTTTCCCCAAACTGATGAAGCCCCTGGCGGTGCGCCGCCTGATGCAACGGCTGATCGCCTGGCCAGCACTGCAGCCCGTCTGGGAACGCCGCCTTTTCCTGTACCCAGAGCGCATTCCCGGTTCCCTGCGGCAACAGTTCTTCCTGGATTATAAAACCTGCGCCGCCTTTTCCTTGTTTTTTGATTTGATCACCCCGGCCTGGTACCGCTCCGTGCAGCAATTCCTGCAGGATGAACGTTATTACTTCATCTGGGGAGAAAAAGAGCGGGTGGTAGCCTCCCGTTTCCTGAAATACTGGAGGAAGGATTTCCCCCATTCCACTTTTGATATCGTTCCCGGCTGGGACCATTTTCCCATGCTCGACCAGCCGGAGGAATTTTACAACAAGATAATCGGCCTTTACAGCCTGAAATTCGCATGAGTAAACTGCAACAACTGGAACAGATACGGCAATGGCGCCTCCCTACTCCCCGCTTCTCCAGCGTGCGGTATGAAGATTTCAGGCAAGGCGCCTTTCAGATCGGCAGGCTTCGTTTTCCGGTTGCCGTTCGTTCCACCTTTGCCCTGGAAGATGGCGAAGTGCACAGTTACGCCGGGCATTTTGCTACTGTACTTTCCGTCGAGGAGGAACAACTGGAAGAAGCCCTGGAAGAAGTATTCGGCAGCTATCCTGAGCCGGAAGGCAGCCGGGCCATTGTACAGGAAATGATCGACCCAGAATACAGCGGGGTGTTGTTCGCCTTTCGGGAAGGAGCCTGGAAGCTCGAGCTCATCGAAGGGCAGGGGGAAGGGCTGGCCAGTGGTTACCGGCAACCGGAAACCATCCTGCTACCCCGGTTCGGCCGCGCCGATGCCTGGGCATCCGCCGTTTATTCTTTCTGGCAGGGGTTTCCCGGCAAAAGCAGAAGCCTCAACCGCGCCCTTATCTGGTTGTCTTACTACAGCCAGGTTCTGCTGCGGGAAATGGATGCCGGATACGGGCTGGATATCGAGTTCTGCATTTCCAAAGGCCGCCCGTTACTGCTGCAGGCCCGTCCTATTACTACGCCGAAAGAAGCCGAAGAAGTACTAACTTCCGCCAACCATAAAGAGATCCTGCCTCCGCACCCTTCCCCGTTAATGTCCGCCATCATCAGCAAAGCGGGGTACCGGCTCTTCGACTATTACCGCAACCTGGACCCTACGCTGCCCCGGCGTGCCTTTATCCGGGAAGCTGCCGGCATGCCGTGGATCAACCTCTCGGCCCTGCTCGACGTGATGGTGCACTGGGGGCTGCCCACTCAGCTGGTTTGCCGGTCAGTAGGCGCTGAAGATTTTTACGGGGTAAGCCTGCGCCCTTACCGGGCACTGGCCAAAGCGCCGGTTTTCTTCAACGTCCTTCAGCAACAACTCAGCGCCAAAAGCAGAATAGAGAACTGGCTGGACAACATCCGGGGCCGCTTTGCCTGGCGCCGCAACCACCGGGAGTTGCTCTGGGAAAACAAAAAAGGCGCCGCCTTCAAGGAATGGTTGTCCGATTTTGAGAACCTGTACGTAGAGCTGGTTTCCAATATGCAGATATTGACCGGGGCGATGGCCGGCCCTCTTGCCATTCTGGACAAGCTGGGGCTGCTGGGCAAACTGTCGGGCGCTACGGAAGAAAAGAGCGCCAGTACGGACTATCTGAAGGCTTTCAGCCGGTTGCAGGAAAGCAGCATCGGCCGGAAGGATTTTCTTGAACAGTTCGGCCACCGGGGGTTTTACGAATCCGATATCGGGCAGAAGCGCTTTTTCGAATATTCGGAAGCCGACTGGCGGCAATTGCTCGGCGAACAGTCCATTGCCGAGCCTGAGCCGCCCGGGCGCCAAAACGCAAATGCCCTCTGGGCTAAGCTCCTCGCCCCCGCGATCCGCCTGGCGCAGTCCCGGGAGTGGCTGCGCAATGAAACGATGAAGTTATTCTGGGATTTTCGAAAAGAAATGCTGGAACAAACCGATTTCAACTTCTGGGAATACCGCCCCGATGCCCTGAAAGCTTACTTTAAAGGCAAACAAAGCCAGGCCTCTCTTCCGCCAACCCCATCTTCCCTGCCCTCGGGATGGGATATGGATACCTTTCTCTGCAACGGATACGGCCGCCGCCTTCCCCTTAGCCTGCTGGCCAATATAGCCAAACGGCAGAATGAACTCAAAGCAGGCATCGGCATCTATCCGGGAAAAGTGGAAGGCTACGTCTGGCGGGTCCGTTCCGCCGGCCTGGGAAACCTGCTGCCTCCCACTGAGCAACCGGCCATCCTGGTGGCCGATGCACTGGACCCCGGATGGATCCCCTATTTCTCACGGGTGAAAGGCGTCATCTCCTACGTCGGGGGGCTGCTGTCTCATGCCTCTATCATATTGCGCGAGGCCCGCATTCCCGCTATCACTCAACTTCCCGCACACATTGAGCTGAACGACGGAGACTGGATCGAAATGGACGGGCAGACGGGTGAAGTGAGGGTGTTGTCGGAACGGGAATCGGAGGAGGTATAAATGTGTATAAGTGTAAATGACTGGTAGCCTTTTTCTTTTACTCATCTGCATTTTCACAATCCAAAAAGTGTCCGGTAGTGTGAAAATATCTGCATCATTTCAGGCTACCCCCTTGATCTTCACCAACCTGTGGACGGCATACACCGAATTCCGAACACTCTCCCTAAACGTTTGAACAGCCCAATGAGCAAAAAAATCTTACAACGATCGGCTATTCTCTTCGCTTTGTTCAGCGCGCTGCTCTTTTTTGTACTCAGCAGCTGGGCCATGGCCGAGTATCCGGGTGGCACCATTCACGACCGGGCATCGGTGGGTTATTCCTTCTGGTACAACTACTTCAGCGACCTGGGCCGCACCCGCAGTTGGAATGGCGCGCCCAATGAACTGAGCAGCCGGCTCTTCGAGGCGGGTTTATTGACGGTAGGCATCAGCCTGGGTGCTTATTTCCTCGTATTGCCCACCATTTTCCGGAAAGCGGAAGCCCGTTTCCTGGCAGTGGTGGCAAGCGCTCTGGGGCTAATGGCGGCAATGAGCTACATCGGCATTGCACTTAATCCGCTGAATGTCAACTACCGTATGCATACCATTTTCGTGCGGGCAGGTTTCATTGCCTTTCTTGTCATGTCGCTCTTTTACACCCTGGCGATCCTCAGCGAACCGGGTTATCCCAATCACTACGCACGGGCCTTCGGGCTTTTTTCACTCCTTCTCGGGCTACAGGTGGTGATCATGCTGTTCGGGCCGCGGGCGTGGACGTCCCCCGGGGCGTTGTTGCTGCAGGCCTCCGCCCAGAAGGTGGTGGTGTATGCGGAGATGTTGTGCATGGTATATCAAGGAGTGGGGGCCTGGCGGTGGATATCGTGGAGCGGCCAGTGATGCTCCCCTGTTCTGATACCACTTTTGAACTTTTGCACTTTATATTTATATTTACAATACGCTAACGCCTGAAAAATGAAGCACACACTCCAGCTCATCATCGTCTTCGCCATCTTACTTTTCACCGGCTGCTCCAAGGAAGAAGAACCGGGTGTACAGGCCGCCGAAGGCCCGCTGTGCCTGGTGGAGATCAACGGCAATTTTGTAGAAACCGAACTGGATGAAATGCCGGTTTTTCTGAACGGAGGAGAGGAAGGCTTCTATAGCGCCATCCTGGAGGTGGCCCATTACCCCGCTGATGCCAGAGCAGCAGGTATTGAAGGACGGTGCGTCCTCCACTATGAAATAACGGAAACGGGAGAAGTGGAAAATATCGAAGTCGTACAGGATCCCGGCGGCGGCATCGGGGCCTCGGCGAAGGATGCCCTGGCAGCGGCCACTGCCGGCCCCGCTTTCAGCCCGGCAATGCTGAATGGCGCGCCGGTGCGGGTGCGGAAGAGCCTGGATATTGATTATGGGCTGGAATAAAACGGCCCTAAATGGCCGCTCCATTACAAAGGCCCCGCTGATATAATTTGAGTTTCATGTGGTAGTGAAGCGGCAAAAGCAACCAGCCGCTTCACTACGAATGTTATTCTTTGCGCATCACCGCAGCACCACTGTTCCACTCACCAGCTGCTGCCCCACCTGCAAATGATAATAATACAGCCCGGCAGAGACGGAGGGTAGGCGCTCCCAGTTAATTCGCTGCTGCCCCGCCGGCATATTCTCATTGGCCAAAACCTGCAAAGGCTGGCCTAAGGGGTTATACAGGGTGAGGTTCACCCGGGCGGATTCCGGCAGTTCAAAATCAAAAGTGAGCCGGGTGGAAACCGGATTGGGGTGTACCTGAAGCCGGATTGCGGCAGGGCTGGCCTCCCGGATATCCGTAATTATCCTGTGCCGGTTGAAAAAGTTCCATATCTCCACGCTGGCGTGAATATCCTGGTTGACATTGGTGCCCAAAAACTCGAAGCCAGGAGGAACAGCCGGGCCGCCCGGCCAGACGTGGGAACCGTTATCGATACGGTAGTACCAAACCTCGGATCCCTGATCACAGTTATTATACCTCCGGATCTCCACAGTGGAGCTATCCGCTGTATTGATGTCAGGCACTATCTCGACGGCCGGATCCCCCTGGCAGTTATTCTGATTGACCCAAAACTGGACGTAGTCTTCAACCGGAGGCGCCAGGTAGCCGGGAATAATTACCGGGCCTCCTTCAAACGGCACCACCGGGTCAGCGGTTCCGTGTATGTGAAGGATGGGTATAGGGCGATCCAGATTACAGTTATCTTCGAAAACAGGCTCAAGTATCGGCCCGGCCACCGAGGCCACCGCTGCTATTCGATCCGACAACTGACACGCCAGCAGATGGCTCATAGCGCCGCCGTTGGACAGGCCAGTGGCATATACCCGGGACGGGTCAATGGTATAGTCGGTGGCCATTTGATCGATGAGCCGGCTGAGGAAGCTGACGTCATCCGGGAGCCCCGCTTCCAGACGGTCGTTCCAGGCTGCACCGATGGGGGTAGTTAAGGCCTGCGGGAACACGATCAAAAATTGAGCGGTATCCGCCACCGGCGTCATTCTTGAGGCAAAAATCTGCTGTTCGATATTGGACCCCAGGCCGTGCATGTTGATGACCAACGGCCAGGCCTCCGAACCATCGTACCCCGGCGGCACATAGACGGCGTACGCCCGCAGGGAGTCATCGTGGATCAGCCCGCCCGGTACGAACTGCCCCTTGTCGGTTCGCACTTCGTCGAAAAAGCCCAGGGCGGTAAAAAGAGAGGGCGGAAGACAATCACCGTGGCCGATCCCGGCGCCCCCGTTAATCGCTTCGACGTCAGCCCCCAGGTTGAGGAAGATGGTTTCTGCGTTTAAGATAAACTCACTGAATACAATGGGGTCATCTTCGCAATAAGGCAGGCGTACAGGCACCCCTGGCGTCCAGTCCAGCGGGCTGTTTTCCCGCAGAGCGGCCCGCAGGGGGTGGTTCTCATCCGCCAGCATGTCCTGTCGGTATTCCTCTCGTATCATCCGGGCAGGGAACAGGCCGCCTTCCAGGGGCAGCATGGCCGCGATCAACTGGTTCTGAATGGTATCCGTGTTGATAGCGCCCGTTTCCCATTCCGGCGATAAGAATTGCGCAACGAGGGGGGCATAGGGCGCCGCAAAAATGTCTTCCAATGAGTTGTAAAGCCCCCCTTCGGCCTCCTGCTGGCCAACGGCAATATAGGCTATCAGAACTAAGGGAGGATATTGCAGGCCGGTATCCAGAAAGAAATCTTCGGCGACGGACAGGTCGTACGGCCCCGAGATGGGCGCCGAGCGCGTCACCGGCCAGTCATCCTGATAACTGGCCTGCAGTTCCTCGTGCAGGGCCATGGCCGCGTGGCCGCCCTGGGAAAACCCCGTAAGGAATAGCTGCCCGTTCCAGCCGATGTCGTTCTGTTCCAGGAAAGTTTCCACAGCGTAGAGCATATCAATAGCCGCAGAGGCCTCAGTTTCTTTATCCAGGTAGGGATGGAAGCCACGGGCTTCCCTCATGCCCAGGTAGTCAGGCGCCAATGTGATCATGCCCTGGCCCGCCAATACGGAGGAGGCGAATACAGCATCAACGGCGGAGAGGTTGGAAGCGGCATCCTGTTTGAACCGGGCGGTCCCCCGCTGGAAAACCGCCATCGCCATATCGATATCGCCGCGTTGGGGAATAACGAGCAGGCCGGAAGCGGTGTCCAGAACGCCTTCTATATCGGGCGTAGTGTAGCGGATACTGTAGTAATCGGCGCCGGTATTGGCCGGGCTATTGCCGGAAAACCGGGCCACCTGAATATGATCAGCGGATATTCGGAGTTGAAAATCGATCAGCTCCCCGGCGCCGGGGCCCGTCTGGGCGCCAAGAGAAAAGGAGAAAAGGAGAAACAAGTAACAAAGCTTGTTCATGATGGATAATTTTAGGTGAAAAAATCATGGAGGAGAGGCGGCATTCCCGAAAGAGCGCCGCCTCAACGGATTAGATAAATAAAAACTAATGCCAGGGTTGGGGCCAGGTGATCACTTTATCCGGTAGCCGACTATGTGAATTCGGAAACGGCATTATTATCGTTGCCTCCCGGCCGGGAAGAGACGGGAAGAGGCTCTATTCACTGCAGGCTCACAGCAAAGAACTGCCACCTCACCGTTCAATACAAACAGGAAGCCCGATCGTCCTTTGACAGGACACATTAGTTTTATTCTAATCCATAACCACAAGGTGAGAAATACATTAAAAGAGAGGCTGGAGTATTGTTACCGATTTCTGGATTATTGTTACGCTCCACAAAAAAAGGAATGTAAAAATTTAAGAAGCTGTTGCATAAAATGCTGGTTAACCGGGATAATTATCTGGACTTTTTGTCTGTAGGGCAATTTTGATAAAACACTAAACCTGGGAAATAATTTCCAGGCCGGGTAAACTTCCGATTTCCCATCACACTTCACTCGGCGGCTTGCCATAATACTCCGAAAAAATCCGCGTGAAAAAATTGGGGTCTTTGTACCCTACTTTATAGGCCACTTCCGAAACGTTAAATTCACCGGATCTCAACAATTTATACGCCTCCTGCAGGCGCACCTGCCGGATGAAGTGGGAAGTGGACTTGCCGGTCAGGGCCTTGAGTTTGCGGTAGAGGTGCACCCGGCTCAACCCCAGCTCTTTACTGAGTTCCTCTATTCCGAAGGTATCGTCATCCAGGTTTTCCAGTAATCGTTCCTTTACATTCAATACAAAGGCATCTTCCTTTTGCGTGGCCGGTTGCTGCCGGAAATCCGGCTGGCTGTAACGGGCCTGCAGCTTCCTCCGCAGCTCGATCAGCTTGCGGAGGCGTATCTCCAGTTCCTCCCTTTGAAAAGGTTTGGCCAGATAGGCATCCGCCCCGTACTCCAGGCCTTCGAGCCTGGAGTCCATGTCTGCCCGGGCGGTGAGCAGAATAATGGGAATGTGGCTGGTGCGCTCGTCCTTTTTCAGGGCTTGGCACAGCTCAAAGCCACCCACTTCCGGCATCATCACATCGCTGATGATGATGTCGGGCATGTGTTCCAGGGCCTGGGTAATGCCTTCGCGGCCGTTGTGGGCGTAGAGGAGCTGGTAAGCCTCCCCCCGGCCCCCTCCAAAGGAGGGGGAGGTAAGGCAGGAGGTGAGGTAATGCATCACATCGCGGTTGTCTTCGACGAGGAGGATGGTATTCTTTGATGGATTGTCCGGTTGATCGATTGTTCCGGAAGTTGCGGCCCGCTCTTCTGGTTCTACGGCACTATTTAGGTGTGCTTCCGGCTCTACAAAGTATTCTTGATCCAGGCTGCCCATGAGAGCTTTATTATGGACATTTTCCACATTTCTGGTAATCGGCAGCTTAACGATAAACTTTGCCCCCGCTCCCGGTTGACTTTCTGCTTCTATCGTTCCTTTCATAAGCTCCACGAGTTCCCTGGCCAGCGCCAGCCCAATACCTGTACCCTCCGCCTTACGGGTACTCCCGGCTTCCACCTGATAAAAACGATCGAAGATATGGGGCAGCTTTTCCGGGGCAATACCAACTCCGGTATCGGAAACCGTTAGCTCCAGGTACGGCTGGCTGTCCTCCTGTTGGACTTTAGCCACCACCTGTATTTTACCGTATCCGGGGGTAAACTTCAGCGCATTCGACAGTAGGTTGGACAACACCTCCCGCACTTTCTCCGGGTCGTAATCCATCACGGCCTCCTCCGCATCGGAGTAAAAGTTGAGGTTGACCTTCTGGCTAAGGGCAAAGGAGTGGAAAGATTCGGTGACGTAACGCAGGAAGGGCAGGATGTCTCCCTGCACCAGATTCAGTTCCATTTTGCCCGCCTCAATTTTGGACAGGCCCAACATGCGGTTGACCAGGTTGAGCAGATTGCGGCTATTGCGTTGGATGGCCTCTTTTTCTTCTTCATGCCCTTCGATCTGCCCGGCCATACCCTGAATGACCGTGAGCGGGGTGCGGAACTCGTGGGTGATGTTGGTGTACAGTTTGGTTTTGAAACCATCCAGCTCTTTCAGCCGGTTAGCTTCGGCCAGGGCCAGGCGGCGGTTGATCTGGAAACGGTAAATGCTGTAGGCCGCTCCGGCGAAAAGCAGGGCGTACAGTAGTTTTGACCACCAATTCCAGTACCAGGGCGGAGAGATGATGATGGCCAGGGCAATATCTTCATCGTTCCAGGCGCCATCACTGTTGGCGGCTTTAACGCGGAAGGTGTACCGGCCGGGGTCGAGGTTGGTATAACCGGCGCTGCGTTGCACTCCTACGTCCCGCCAATTCTGATCGTAGTTGTCCAGTTTTATCCGGTATCGGTTCTTGGCCGGATTTTTGTAGTGCAGCGCGGCGTAATGGATGGTAAAATCATTTTGCCAATGCGATAGCCGGACCTTACGCGCCAGAGAAATGTGCTTGTCCAGGGGCCCGTCCTCCCCTATTGAGACCGGTTCGCCAAAGAGGTCCATGCCGGTAAAGGCCAGTTTTGGAGGCACCGCATTTTCCCTTATACTGTCGGGATGGAAATAAAGCAGGCCAAAATTGCCGGCAAAGAACAGTTCGCCTTTTTCGTTTTTGTAGGAAACGGGGTTGAACGTATTGGCGGGCAGGCCATCCGACTGGTAGAAATTGCGGAAAGCCTCCTTCTCCGGGTCAAAACGAGAAAGGCCGTTGTCAGTCGCTATCCAGAGGCAGCCCTGGCCATCTTGCTGTATGGCATTCACAACCGGGCTGGGCAGGCCGTCGTTCAGTCCGTACCGTTGAAAGGTTTCCGCCGACGGGTCGTAGCGGTACAACCCATTTACGCTGGCGATCCAGATATGGCCGCCCGGCCCTTCGCAAAATGCGTTGCCCTCCGGCAGTTCGAAGGGTTCTATCTTTTCTTTTTGAATATCGAACCGGAAAACCCCATGCTGCTTCCAGTCGTAAGGCCCCAGGGAGGAAAAGCCCAGCCAAAGCCCCCCCCGGCTGTCTTCCGCGATGGCCATGGTTGGAGGAGCATTGAAGATGGTAAATTGATCCCTGGCAGGATCGTACCGCCCCAGCGCTCCGTAATAGCCTACCCAAAGCTGGTTTTGAATATCCGTGTATAAGGTATGGACCACTGCCCCGAATGGGTAGTGGCGATAACGGCCGGCAGCCGGGTCATAGCACCCGACATATTTTCCTTCGCCAAACCAGATTTTTCCATTCTCCGTAGCATCCAGGCCGAGAATAAAGTCTGTATAAAGGCCGTCGGGGTTTCCCGGCTGGGCATGAAATTGCTCAATAGTGTGCTTGCGCCGGTCCCAGCGGTTTATGCCTCCGCCCAGAGTGGCTATCCAATAGTAGCCTTCCCCATCCTGCGCCAGGCCGCTCACCGGGCCGGGGGCCAGGGTATTTGGAGTATTCGGCTCAAAACTGAGTAGGTGAAACTGGTTTTTCTCAGGGTTGAATTTCAACAGCGGCCCTTCTTTGGCCCCTACCCAGATATTCCCGCTAAAATCCTTTAAGAGGCTCATTACCTGGGTGATGGGAAAAAGCGCCTTATCGCCGGCATGGATGTCCATGTCGGCCACCTGCCCCGTTTCCATATCCAGCAGCTTCAGCCCACCGGAGCCGTAGTCTTTTCCCAGCCAAAGTTCATTGGTATTGGCCAAGAGGCTTTGAATGCTCCATTCATAGCCCTCGGCCCTCATCGGTTCGAGGCTTGCGTCCTCGGGGTCGAAGCGCAACAGCAGGCCGTCGATGAAGGTAGTGGCCAGCAGCTTGCCGTCGGCCATGGGCAGCAGGTCGAAAAGCCAGAAGATCGGTGGAGTTTCCAGATCAGGGAGCCGGGCAGAGTGAAACTTCAGGGTATCGCCCTCAGGCATCCACTGATAAATACCCTCGAAGCCAGGCAGCCAGATGCGCCCGGCCGCATCTTCGTAAATGCTCCAGATCTTCCATTCGAGATAGGAAGGCATTTCCAGCTCAAACCGGTGGTACGGCAGATCCCGGAAGCCTTCCCGCCCGAGGCCCAGTGCCTCCAAAGAGATGCGGTAAAGCTGGTTGGCGTTGGCCCAGAGGTATCCCTGGCCGATATGGATGTTTCGCACCGGGCTTTGGATGATCGAAGAATCATTTTCCCAGTCGTAGAGCAAAGGCGTCAGTTTTTCGGTTTCCCGGCTGAAGTGGAAGAGCACCGGCTTTTCCGGGCGTTCGAACGCACAGCCGATCCACAGGCTGCTGTCCGGCCCTTCTTCAATGGCGATTACATTAATGGCTTGCTGTTTGATTTCCGCAGCAGAGGAGTCGAAGTACTCATAAGCAAAGGAGGTAAACTCATAGCCGTCGTATTTGGCCAGGCTGGCCGGCGTGCCCATCCAGATGAAGCCCATCTTATCCTGCAGCAAGGCCTGCACTGTCTTGTGCGGAAGGCCCTGCTCCGGGCCGATGTCCTCAAAACGGAGAGAAATGCTTTTTCGCTGATCTTCAAGCCCTGGCTGGGCGCGCAACGGAATGAAGGCGGGGAGAAAGAGTAAAAAGAAAACGAAATATGGAAGAGCGCCGGCAGTTTTGAGGGATCGGTTTTCCATGAGAACTCAGAGGTGAACGAGCAATTATGGGTTTGTCAGCCTTAAATTACAGTTTTTTATAAAACCTTTGAGGTTTCGGAAACCTCAAAGGTGGCATTCCATACCCTAATTCCGCCCCAGGAACTTTTGGGCTTCCTCCACATATTTCCCTTTAGGATACTGTTCCAGGTACTGTTTGTAATACCTCTGTTCTCCCGTTTTTCGCGCCAGCTCCCACAGCGCCTCCTCGGCCTGCTCGCTGTCCGGGTATTTCTCAATGAAATCTTCGAGGGATTTTTCATCGTTGCGGGCCCTGGTGTCCTCCCACTCCTTTTCGATGGCCACCGGGCCGGGGTTGCGAACATCGCCCGGGGTAGTCTGTTCGGTGGTGAAAAAATGCAACTGGGAAAGCGCCACGCCAACGACGACCAGAACCGTCGCGGCAATGGAAAGGCGGCGGATGTTAATCCGGGAGCGCCGGGGGGCAGACGGCTCTGCCCGGGGAACAGGAGCGCCGGGGCCGGGGCGGTAGGTTGGCTGGATCATCTCCTCCAGCCGGCTGGCCACTTCCTTTTTCCCGCTGCCCGTTATCCGGGGAGAGACCCTGGGCTCCTCTTCGGCGCCGGGAGGGGAAAACGGCTCAGCCTCTGCCGGCTGATAGGCCAGATTAACTCCTGATTCTTTGAAGGCGGGCTCCAGCTGAGGCGTTTCGGTGATGATCTGGACTTTTTCCTCCCAGGTGAGGTTGCGGGTGCGCTCTTTCCCTTCGACCACCTCCACGACCGATATTTTCAGCAACAGGTTAAAAGTCCCTTCCCGCAGTGGCTTCACCCAGAATTTCCACTCGGTGTATTCTTCTTCCTGCAGGAACTGCTCTTCGTCAGAATAGGTGCGGATGGCAAATGCCGGCTCGGCGTTGGGATCGATCAGCTCAGCCTGCATGATCTTGGAAACGGTTATTTGTTTGACTTCCACTTCCTCGCTCAGCTCAATATCCTGGACGATGGCAGCCTGCTCATAGGCCAGGCGAATGATGCACTCTTCCTCTTTCTCCACCTGCATCTGGGGGGGGATCTTGTGCAACAGATAGCCCTTCTTCCGATTGCCGGGGGGTTGGGCCATGGGCTGGCGGAAATCATCGGTTGTCAGCGCATCGATGGTTTCCAGCAGGCTCATGCGGATGCGGTTGTACTCCAGTTGCAGCTGTTCGTTGGACAGGGTGCCGGCGATGCGGCCCCGGTTGGCCTCGTTGAGGCGGGCGCGAAGGTTGACCAACAGTTTACTCTTCGGAGAAAATGCAGGAACCATCTCCTCCATAGCCTCCAGCGCCTTGGCGATGCTATCGGCTACGAGCCTGCGCCATTCTTTTTTCCATTCCAGCAGTTGGGCTTCACTGATCATTTGCTATCCGGAGTTGCTTCGACTTTATTCATGGCTTATCAAATATACAGGAAATTCAAGGAAATGATGTCCGAAAGCAAAATTGGCCAAGGAAAAAAACGCCTTTTCACCTACTTTTTGGGCCTTCGCTTGTTAGTAATCGTGAACTTCGGGGATCGCAGTATCCCTGAGAAAAGTGCCGGAGGTAAAATACCAGTAAATTTCAGGGTGAAGAGGTTTTTCCCGGCGCACACATCAACGAAAATGCCGTATATTTGCAGTCTATGAAGAATATCAGAAACTTTTGTGTAATCGCTCATATCGACCACGGGAAGAGCACCCTCTCGGACCGTTTGCTGGAATTTACCAAGACCATCTCTGAGCGGGATATGAAGGACCAGGCGCTGGACAGCATGGACCTGGAGCGCGAGCGCGGCATCACCATCAAGAGCCACGCCATACAGATGTACTACGATCACGAAGACGGGCAGACTTATACATTCAACCTCATCGATACTCCGGGCCACGTCGATTTTTCCTACGAGGTATCCCGGTCGATCGCCGCCTGTGAAGGAGCCCTGCTGCTGGTCGATGCCACCCAGGGCATACAGGCCCAGACCATTTCCAACCTGTACCTGGCCATCGAGCACGACCTGGAGATCATTCCTATCCTGAACAAGATCGACATGCCTAACGCCATGATCGACGAAGTTGCCGAACAGATCATCGACCTCATCGGCTGCGAACTGGAAGACATCGTACTGGCCAGCGGCAAGACCGGACAGGGCGTCCCTGAGATCATGAAGGCGATCGTGGAACGCATCCCCGGGCCCAAAGGGGACCCGGAGGCTCCGCTGCAGGCCCTCATCTTTGACTCCGTTTTCAACCCCTACCGCGGCGCCGTCGCCTATTTGCGCATTATGAACGGCACCATCCGGAAAGGAGACCTGGTGCGCTTTGTCAATACCGCTAAAGAATATGAGGCTGACGAGATCGGCGTCCTTCGCCTTATCCAGGACCCGAAAATGGAGCTGGCCGCCGGCAATGTGGGCTACATCATCACCGGCATCAAAGAATCAAAGGAGATCAAGGTCGGGGATACCGTCACTCATGTCGAGCGGCCCTGTGCACAGGCTATTAAAGGCTTTGAAGATGTGAAGCCCATGGTTTTCGCCGGAATATTCCCGATCGACAACGATGACTATGAAGACCTGCGGGACAGCCTTGAAAAGCTGCAGCTCAATGATGCTTCCCTGATCTTCGAGCCGGAAACATCGGTAGCGCTCGGCTTTGGTTTCCGTTGTGGCTTTCTGGGCATGCTGCACCTGGAGATCGTCCAGGAACGCCTCTTCCGCGAGTTTGACCAGGACGTGATCACCACGGTTCCGAACGTGTCTTACAATTTAGTTACGACCAGGGGGGAAAAGATGACCGTCCGCACCCCTTCAGAACTGCCCGACCAAACCCAGATCCATCAAGTTGAGGAACCGTTCATCTCCGCCCAGATCATCACCAAACCTGAGTTTATCGGCGCCATCATGAACCTCTGCCTGGAAAAACGGGGCATTCTGAAAAAACAATATTACCTCACTCAGAATCGCGTAGAGCTGGCTTTCGAATTGCCGCTTGCGGAGATCGTCTTTGATTTTTACGACCGCCTCAAGTCCATTTCCAGAGGCTATGCTTCCTTCGACTATCAGCCGCTGGACTATCGCAAGTCCGACCTGGTCAAACTGGATATCCGCCTCAACGGAGAACCTGTGGATGCCCTGTCTGCCCTGGTGCACAGGGAGAAAGCTGAGGCTTTCGGCCGCAAGATCTGCAAGAAGTTGAAGGAGTTGCTACCCCGCCAGCAGTTCGTCATTGCAATTCAGGCTGCCGTCGGCGCCAAGGTCATCGCCCGGGAGACCATTTCCGCCATGCGCAAAGATGTAACCGCCAAATGTTATGGCGGGGATATTACGCGTAAGCGAAAACTTCTGGAGAAACAA
Source organism: Lewinellaceae bacterium (assembly GCA_020636315.1). GTDB lineage: Bacteria > Bacteroidota > Bacteroidia > Chitinophagales > Saprospiraceae > JACJXW01. The sequence goes on along the minus strand of JACJYA010000013.1, from coordinate 213,994 downwards.
AAGAAGGGCAAGCGCCGCATGCGGCAGTTCGGCAATGTGGAAGTACCGCAAAAGGCCTTCCTGGAAGTACTGAAACTGGATTAAGTAGGACAAACGCATGGGAAGGGCCATTGGTTCCATGGCCCGCTCCATCATATCCCTGTGTCCTTACGAAAGATAAGGCGCCCTTCCGAAGAAGAGCGCCTTTCTGTGTTGTGGAAAGGAGCAGGCCCCTGTTCCGGTTACCGTTGGCATTTCGTTGGTTTTTCGCTTAGTTCCTGATCAATGCCACGTAAACTTATTGTTTAAAGCGCAGCAACAATCCGCACAAGCAATGCTTAATGCCAAAATTTCCGGTGTCTTAATAATGTTTGAGAGCTGCCGGCCGGCTGTAACCATGATGTTATCCATCAAGAAACAGAACAGGAATGTACGGGACACACCCTGCAACTGCTGAGTTACAAACCGGTTCGGCTGTCCATGGGATAGAGATAAGCGAAATGAAAAGGTTTTAAGGAGCTTTTCGCATTGAGCTGATTATCAGCTCAATACTGTGGAAGATGCACCGTTTTCCCGGTGCGGGCCAGATAAGGGAAGAGGCTAGGTACGAACCACCCCGTTATCTGTATTGGGTTGCTCACTTTTGTTCAGAGGATAGAGCGTTTCCTCATGGTACGTTTGTAAATTTTAATAATAACGGCTGCGGCTACGGGTTGAAACCATGTTGGAAAGGAGTACTAGCCCTCCGCCTACGATAAAAGCACCTGTGGCGATGTAAACAATCAGCATAATCTCATGAATGTTTAGTTAGAAATGAATTGGTTCTCTCTAAAAGAATGTTCATGAGGGCAAGGGCTAAAATGCCAAATTTTTCTTTTGTATCCTAATAATTCTCTCAAAAATTTACGAAACCCTTAACATTTTGTTCCGAATGATAAATTATGCGCAAAATAACAGGAAGGCTACAGGCCACCAGATACATACAGCATCGCTACTGTCGGTTCTTCGCTTCCCCCTTCCGGCTCCAGGGTAATGTTGAGGCTTTCCGAACCTTCAATAAAAGCGACGGGCTGTATTTTCCTGCTGTGCCCGTCGATAAGGCCCATACTGACCATTTTGCCCCCGACGTCAGCCCATATCTGATAGGTGTTTCCTTCCGGAGGGGCAGGAAGATGAGTAGGGTTGATGAAGACTTTCCTTGCTGACTGGTTGAAATAGGCCACTGCTTCGACTTCCTTTACCAGGCCTGTACTCATAAGGCGGACCGGTACGGTGTTTTCGTGTTTCAGGAAGACGTAAACCTCATTGAGCTTTTGCAATTCTTCCTGTCGGCGGCTGCATTCTTTTTGGAAAGACTGATATTCTTCGGACAACGCCTTGTATTCGCGGTCGGCAACAACTTTTCTTTGATAAAATAACAGGGAAAGAACGATGAGCAGAGCCATCGTTCCTCTCGCCAGCCAACCTCCCCGGCCAGCAGAGCCCTTTCCTTTTGGCCTTCCCTCTTCAGATTCACCCGTTCCCTTCATCATCCGTGTTCTCAATTCTTCAGGGGGTAGATTGGTGTACTGGCGGGCATATTCATCCATTGCTTTGCGCATGGATTCGAGCTGGGTTTTTATTTCAGGAAAAGCTTCGGCGTACCGCTCCACCTCTTCCGATTCCCTTTCATCGGTAAGCCCGAGGACATACTGCTCTATTAATCCGCTGTTCAAAAATTTATCCTTGTCCATCCTGATATTTAAAAAAGTGGTGGCGCCTGGTTCTGTATCCTGCGTTTCTCCCGGCCGCGAAACGAAAAAGGCCAAAGGTGCTTCTTCGTTCCCAATCCGGAATCCGGAATCACCTTTGGATCAACATTTTGCCGAGTTATAGCTATCAATAGAAAAGCTTCGGTACCGTAACAGGGTTTCCGGACTTTTGTTTAACAATTTTTGAGGATCAATGGGCCTTCTCCTATTTCCTCAAAAGGCCAACGGAGTAAAAATCGCCCGGCCCAACTAAATCTCCAATTTAATGTTGTAACAACAGAAGTTCGCCAACACCCATTTCCGCCATGAGACACCTGCCGGCCATCCTGCCTTTCTTTTTAGCCCTTTCATTCAACGGATCTGCCCAGCCTTTGTTCAGATACCATGCCTCCGCCGGCCTGGGTTACAGCATCATTGCGGAACAACTGCCGGAAGGTTATCCCTACAAACCCTTCACCATCCTTCCTTCGGCTAGGATCTGGAAACGCGGACACCTTATCCTTTACGCGGAGGGGCAGTTCACACAGGCAACTGAACCCTTTGGCTTCAGGGCAGATTATGAAGCAGGAGTCAACGTGGGCGTGCGTTTTCTTTTGCCCCTGGCCCCTCAACTTACCCTTAAAGCGGCCATCGCATCGGGGCCTCATTTCATCACGGTGGAGACCCGCAGGCAGGCCAACGGGTTCATATTCTCTGATAATTTCGAGCTGAGCGCAGAATACTATCTCAAACGGCTGGATACTGCCGTGCAGGCAAGATGGCGATACCGGCACATCTCCAATGCCGGCCTGCAGGCGCCCAATGGGGGGATAGATAACCTCTTCCTCATTATTGGCGTTGCCAAAAGGTGGTAGGTATTGGCAAAATACCGGGCCGGGCACTTTCCGGATCGTGTAAAGGTGTAAAGGTGCTTATGTGTAAAGGTGTTCCCCCTGAAAGCCACCAAACCTTTACACTTTTACACATCTATACAGGCCGGCCCAAACGGCAGATTTTGTCCGGAAACCTCGGAAAAGACAGGATAATAAGAGGCATTTTCATCCAACACACGCCTTTATTTTTTGTTTTTATTAAGAACTTGATACCACGGGGCCGAACCATTTATTCAGCAAGAAGTAATTTCAATGAAAAAACTGATATTCTTATTTTCACTCCTAACCGCCGGGCTTTGGAGCTGCCAGAATACCGGCAGCAGCCAGAAAGCCCCGGTGGCCGATAAAGAACCGGCACAGCCGGCAACCGTGGCCTTTAAAAAGAGCCAGCCGAAACTGGGAGACTACTGGTACCAGGGTGAGGCCGAAATCAGCAGGTACGAATTGGCCCAGAACCGATACGCAGGCATTCACCCGGGAGAGGCCGTCCTGGTATTCGTTACCGAAGATTTTCTGACCGATAAGGAGGTGAAAAATGAAAATTACAGCAACCCCAACAGCACGCCGGTGCTGAAAATGAATATGATCCGCAAATTTCCCACAGGGCTGTATTCTTATGTTATCATGACATCCGTTTTCACACCTACCAAAGTGAAGGACTTTCCCCAGACACTCAAAGTGGCAACGACTACTCAGGAATGGTGCGGGCACACCTACCAACAGGTTAATTTTCGGAACGGGAAATACAAAAACACGCTGCATTCCTATTTCGAAAACGAGGCGGACCAGATCACTGAAGTGGACTACGCCATTCTGGAGGACGAACTGTACAACCGCATCCGGATGAACCCTGAAGGGCTTCCCACCGGAAAGCTGAAGGTGCTTCCGAGTACCGTTATTACCCGCCTGCTCCACCTGCCGTTCGAACCGGTGGAGGCAGAGGCCAGCCTCTCCGATTATTCCGGGCCCGACTTTTCCGGTGAAGGCCTCCGCGTTTATACCCTCAGATATCCTGCCCTGAGCCGCACCCTTGAGATCGTTTTTCATTCCAAAGCGCCCTTTATTATTGAAGGATGGACAGATGCCTATCCTTCTATTATGGACAAGAAGGTGCGCAAGTCAGTAGCCCGGCGCACCCACACGATCAAGAGCGCCTATTGGAAAAAGAACGGCCGGGAGGATTATGCCCTGCGTGAAAAACTCGGACTGGAGGGTATATAGACAGGCATAACTTTATGTAGTCGAACCTCAGGGAATGACGTAAATCCCGCATCATGCCTGCCGTTAATCAGGAAAGGGAAGTGATCGTCGTAGGTGGAGAGGAAGAGATCGAGCTGTGTCCAAGGGTATAAAGTTCTACCTTCTGCCGCTTGCCCCTCAGTTCAATAATGCCCATGCGGCGGGGCTGGTAGCCGTTGGGAGGAAGGTTCAGCTTATCCATCAGGTATTTGGAAAACAGGATCTTTACGCCGTATTCGTTGCACATGGACTGAATGCGGGAGGCCGTATTCATCACATCTCCCGAAAAGACGATGTCGGTCTTGATCACTCCGATCTCACCCGTAGTGACCGGCCCGCAATGGAGCCCTGCCTTAAATTCCGGTACGGCCCCGTAGCGTTCCCGGTAGCGGTGAGCTTTCCGGTTGATGGCTTCCTGCATGCTGAAAAAGCAGCGTATGCAGTTGGCCTTCTGCAGGCCTTTGTCCATGGGCCAGGACAGGACGACCTCATCTCCGACATATTGATAGACTTCTCCGGACGTGTAGAGTATGGGGTTTGTGATATCCCGAAAGAAATCGTTCAGCAAATTAAAAAAGCGCACGTGCCCCAGGCGCTCGGCAATCGTAGTGGAGGATTTGATATCCACGAACATAAAGATCCGCTCTTCTTCCCGGGGTTGGTGGTAACGCCCCAATAGCAGTTTGCGCAATACTCCCGGCCCGTACTTTTCATTGACCTGCAGCGAAACAATAGTCAGAACCGTAACAATACTCCAGAGCACTACCGTTTTCAGGTAATACGGCCCCTGCATCAGGGTAGCCGTTCTCTTCAGCACAACCGGGTCATCGAGAGGCAGGCCGAGGCCCTGGCTGAAAAACACGTCAAAGGCCAGAGCGCTGAACGCAAAACTGAAAGCAGAAATGATAATGCTGTTCAGCAACAGGGCCAGTCCAAAAGGGTAGGAACGAAAGCGCTCTCTCATATAAAATACCAGCAGGGAACCGGCGAGCAACCCTCCCAGAAAACCGGTTACGGTATTGCCCCAGAAAAAACGGAAAAAATCATAAGCTTCCGTGCGTTGAAGATAATCGTTGTTGGAGGAAGCATGAATAAAGTAGGCATCCATGGCTCCGATACAGCCCCAGGCCACACCAATGCCTGCCACATGCCTAAGCATTAATGCCAGCCGGCTTCTGGCAAGCGTTTTCATCTGGAATGTTTTAGACCTGGCCATAGCGTGCTTCTTGACACTTACTTTTCTCCCGGCCTTCCTTACAGAACAGGGAAAATAAACGATGATCAGTATAATTCAACAAAAGTAATGGATTTTAAGCATCCATCCTGCCAACATTTTCCGAAATCAGCGTATAATAGCCCATAATTCAAAACCCGTTTTTGCCAAGAAGGGCAGGCCACCCCGCCCGTGAGGGAATAAGGTTGTGTTTTATCTATGTTTTTAATGGCGAGAAAGAGAGATTTTGAGACACAACCTAATTCCGGGCGCCCGGCCCCCCGCCTGAAAGTACCTTTGGCCTATGCATGCTCGACTATTCGACATTGATACAGCGCTCGTCGCGCCCCACACCGTTGTCCGCCGTTTCCGGGAAAATGAAGGAGAAGCCCTCTATAACCTCATCCAGGATAACCGCAGCCAACTGGAAGACCATTTTCCGAAGACCATGGAGGAGGTCCGGGATAAGGAGAGCGCGGAATTCTTCGTCCGGAAAATGCTGGCCGGCTGGTTGCTCCAGAAGGAATTTGCTTTCGGGGTCTGGGAGAACAAAAGTGCCGGACTCATCGGCATGATCCGCATTTTTCGGATTGACTGGAGGGTGCCGAAAGCTGAGCTCAACTACTTTATAGACAAAGGCCATGCCGGGAAAGGGTTGATGAGTGAATCCGTAAAGGTGGTGCTCCGCTTTGCTTTTCACCAGCTGCAGATCGAAAAAATTGCCATCCGTACCGCTATGGACAATAACCCCAGCCAGCGCCTTGCCCGCAAGATGGGCTTTCGCCGGGAAGGAGACCTGAGAGCCGATTTCAAAAAACCCAGCGGAGAAGTGATCGATATCATGCTCTTTGGCCTTACCCGGGGGGAGTTCCTGGGGATTTGACGCCCTCTCAACTGGCCTGTGAAACCAGGCTTTCGCCGGCGCCGGCGCCATACGAAGCGATTTTGTATTGATTTTTACGTACCTTAACCCATCAAAAAATGTGCGCCTCCCATAACCCTGAACGGGGCGGCGATTATCCGTAATCCTAAAACCAAAAAACTTACATTTCCCATGGCTGCTACCGCACTAATGACTGCAGATGCAATCATTTTCACCATCAACTCCGCCATCAAACTGAGCCACAATATTCGCCGGGCCTATGCCCAGAGCCTGAGAGGCAAAAAACTGGTGCTTCCCCTCCCGGAGTTCACTACCGAAATCAAGTTTAACACCCTCCTCGATTTCTTCGAAGACCACCCAGAATATACCCAGAGGGTGGAACGGCTGGCCCAACTGCATAAAGAAGCGGATGAGAACCTCCGCCTGCCCGAAGAAAAACACAAGGAATACCTTGAGTACTACCGCGCTTTCCATACTCTCCACCTCGGCAGAGACAAGCGCCCGGATATGAATGCGGACGATATGGTCAACCTCTTCCGTATCCGGCAGTGGGAAAAAGGCACCCAACCCAATACCGTCCTGCAACTGGTGGCCGGCACCATCGTTGAACTCGGCATCGATTACTTCCTCCAAACGCCGGGCGCTCTCAACTCGGAGTCCGCCCGGGGAAGAGCCATCCGGCACTTTCTCGTGGCCTTCGATGAGATCGATTTCAGCCAGAGCAAGGACATTAAATTAGAGATCAGCAATAAGCTCGTACCCCGTCTTTTTGCAGCCGCAGCCGAATCCCTGGCAGAGCTGAGCCCGGAAATAGTGGATGACGAAAAGCTCCAGCTTTTCATAAAAGAAACCACCAAAGGCATCGCCAATACCCTCTACGAAAAATCGAAAGGCCTGAGCGGGAAAAAACAACGGGAGGCCGCCTACTGGGGGCAAATGGTGCTCCGCAGCATGATCAACAACGCAGGCGCCTTTGTTTTCAGCTCTCCGGAAACCCTCTTTGATGTCAACAAGCCGGTATCCATGATCATCCAATCCACCGGGCTGACTCTCCTGGATGCCATACTGGATGACGATGAAGAGAACAAAATAAAGTGGCAAAATGCCATTACCGCCGACACGCTCGACGATATTGCTCGTTCGACCCTGAAGATCGTGGCGGAGCACCCCAATGTCATCGGCGGGAACCGCGGCGTACAAAAAATCATCAGCGAGGTGGCCCTGGCCGTCAGAGACGAAGACTTCCGCCGACAAGGGCTGATCCCCGAAATTGCCCGAATCGTGCTCGAAAAATCGGCCGGCAACCTGGAACTGCTCTGGCGCGTGCCCCCTCCAACGGGCCCGGATGGCGCCAAACCTCCGGAGCACCTCCTGGTGGTAGCGGTTCAGCAACTCCTGGGCATTCTGTCTGAAAAACACGGTGATGCTCCCTGGCGCCCGGCCCTGACCAAAGCCCATTTGCTGGGACTCGCCTATGACCTCCTGGATGAAGTAGTACAGAACCCCTCCTGGGTAACCAGTAAGGTGAACCAGGACTCCGTGCTGGCAGAGGTGCTGGACATTACCTTTCAAAGCCTCAGCCTGATTCCCAAAGAACGGCGGCTGAATGCCGAAACCATTCGCTGGCTGATCCGGCTGAATATGAAGACAGCACTTACCAGCAAAAAGGTACTGGATGAAGTACCATGGGGCGGCCCCAATGAGAAAACTGTGGTCCTGGAAAAAGCGCTGGATCTCGTTTTCACCTGCGTCTTTCCCCAGGATGCCCCTACCGATGTCAGCCGGATGGAATTACTGGCTGAACTGACGGAGTACATTCTGGATGCCGTGATCAGCCGGCATCCGGGGCGTCAGGGACTGGTGCTGACAGGCCTCATTCTCTTCGAAAGCGGCATCGACTATTCCGAAGGGTTCGACCGCGAGCTGGCCGATGAATTACTGGACGCCGCCTTTGAGGCCATTGCCAACCGGCCGGAACTCCTCACCAGGGAAAAAGGGCTGAAACACATCCTGGGCGAAATAGCCGCCGCCATCAGCAGCGCCCAGCTTAAACAACCAGGGTTGCTGCCCTTCCTCGCACAACTCGTACTTGAGAAAACAGGACAAAACGCCCATCTGATTATTGATGCCGACACCGACAAGCCCCGCCATCTGCTTACCACGGCATTAAAGCACATTCTTTCGGCCCTGTCCAATAAGGACAGCCAGGGCAACTGGCGCCCGGAAGTGAGCATTGTACAGGCGCAGGCGCTGACCGAGATGCTGCTGGAAGAAACCGTTGTACATCCATTCTGGATCACCGAAAAGGTGAATCAGGACTCCCTGCTTGCCGAAGTGCTCGATACCACTTTCACCGCTCTGGCCCAGGCGCCAAGACAGGAACGCCTGGCGCCGGATACACTGGAAATGCTGATACAGCTCAACCTGCAAACGGTGGCCGCCAGCCCCATCGTCCTGAAAAAGGTGGCTTTTGCTGACGACCAGGAAGAGAAAGCCATCCTGCAGCGGGCACTGGAGCTGGTTTTCAGCTTTGTCTTTCCGGAAGAAGGAACCACCGATGTTGTCCGCATCAGCCTGCTCACTGATCTGCTGGAATACATTCTTTCCGTTATCATGGCCCGGCATCCGAACAAGCGGGGGCTCATCCTGGCCAACCTGGTCCTTTTCGAAAACAATGGGATTGATTATTCCATCGGTTTTAACGAGGCGCTGGCCAACCAATTGGTGGATTCCGCCCTCATTGTCCTCTCTCAGCACCCGGAGCTGGCCGCCCGCGGCGAGGTGTTGCAACAGATCATCGGAGACGTAGCCACCACCCTTACCGACTCAGAGATAAACCGGCCGGAAATGCTTCCGGAACTGATCCGGCTCACCCTTCATTATACCGGAATGTACCTCGATCAGGTTTTTAACCTGGAGGAAAAAGCCCCGGAACACCTGCTCGTCCTCGCTACCCGTGAAGTCCTCAAAGCCATTGCCGAAAAACCGAGATCCGGCAAGTGGAAGCCCCGCCTGTCCAATGAACAGGTAATGGAGATCCTGGAAATCGTCTTCGATGCGGTAACCGAATATCCGCAGTGGATACAGGCCGAGGAGGTGATATACCTGATCCTGGAAGCCATTTTCCGGGCGCTGGAAGCAGTGGATTCCGCTCACAGGTTGCCTTACATCGTTTTTAAGCGAATGGTCGAAAGCGTGCTGGAAGCGGCTTATCGCCAACGGCAGTTCATCGTAAAAATACAAACCCGGGAAGGAGCGCACTATCAGATCATGCTGAGGTACTCCCTCGAATCGCTGTTTATCCTCATCTATGATGAAAATGATGATGAAGAAACCATCTGGCGCCTTTCCCAGGCAGAAATCATTACCGGTATCATAGACTATTACCTTTTGATCCTTACGGAAACTCCCGGCAGTGTGGAAGATGTGGACAAGGCCCTGGGCCACATCCGGGAAGTCATCACCCAGTGGAAAAAGGATCTTTCCAGAATGCTGGAGGAAGTCCTTGAAGAACTGAATACTGAAATTTCATAAAACCTAAAGCCATGCCGATCAAAAAGTACCTCTTTTACCTTTTACTGTTAGCAGGGCCTGCCCTGTTGTCGGGCTGCGCCCACCTCATCCACCTGGATCGTGCACAGAACAATTTCAACCGGGGAGCAGAACTCGAGAACCAGCTCCGGTTCAATCCTTCATCCGATGTATCGGCTCTGCCGTCTGCCTATTACACTTTGGCCTATGCCGAATTAGAGAAAGCCCTGAACAATAAAAAAGGCCTGAGCAGTGACAATGTTCTGGCCAGCGCCTACACCATTAAGGCGCTTTGCGAATGGAAGTTCAAGCAATATGATGCGGCGGAAAAGTCGGCAGATGCCGCACTGGAGGAATTGAAAAAGATGCGCCGGAAAAACATCCTGCTGCCCCGGGATAAGGCGCTGATGGAAGCTCTGCCCTCCCTTATGAAGATCGACAAAGTAAAAGATACCCTATACGCCTTTCACTCCCCCGTTCCTCCTTTTGAAGCCGGCAAGGATCACTATCTGCAATTTATCTTCGATCCCGACAGCACCAAAATGGCCAGTCTGGAAGCAGCCATTCATGAAATCGGAGAGGTGGAGGACAGAACCGCCGCCAATGAAGAGCTTTCTGCTTATTTTGTCATGTCTCAACTGGCCGCCCTCAAAACCTGGAGTGATGCGCTGGACAATCTGCTCAGCTGTATCAGAGAAGACCCCTCCTTCAAAGGAGACGAAAACAAGGCCGCCAGAAGAAAGGCCAGAAAATGGCAGGAAGAACAAGGCGACGGATTTCTCGAGGTCAAAGAAAAAGAACTATTGGAGAAATTGCGCAACCTGATCCCCGGAGAAAGAGGCAAACGGTTGGCCGAATACTGGGACCTGCTCATCGGAGGGTAAGCAGCAAAGAGGGTGTATCAGGTGGCAGGGTATCAGTGTATTAGGTAGAGAGGTTCCTGATACACTACTCTCTACTATTTCTACCCCTCCAGCCCTGGAAAGAATGCATCGGGAAAATGTTCCAGCTGATAATCATTGTCGTTGCGATAAAGGATGGCAATAATATCGAAGCGAAGTTCCCAGTCATGGCCGATGGACTCCATATAGGCAATGGCGGCATCCACAATGAGCTTTTCTTTGTGGGAAGTGACAAATTCCTCGGGTTTACCAAACGCATCGGACCCCCTGGTTTTTACTTCGACGAAAACCAGGACAGCCCCATCCATTGCGATGAGGTCGATTTCTGCACGCCGGTAGCGCCAGTTGGTTTCCAGAATGCGAAAACCCTGCTCCTCAAGATACCGTCGAGCCAATTCTTCCCCTATCTTACCCACTTCGTTGTGACGCGCCACTAGTGCTTTTTTTCACGTTAATATAATAAAAAAAACCTCCTCCCGCCATAGCAGGAAGAGGCCATCCCAAATGCTTTATCCAGGCTTTCGCCCGGAAAAATTATAATCAATTGCTAGTAGCCGATATGCAATAACCTGTCATCTGGCCTACGGGCAGCGGGCGACGCCACGCCCTTGCCTTATTGAACAGCCTGAATTTCTTTCGGATATCCCATGGGAAACAACGGGAGGCTCAAACAGAAGCAACTATGGATGGGGGCTCCACATTGCTGTTGAAGCAAAAACCTGAGATTGCTGTCCCGAAGCACAGCTTTAATTTTGGATGATCCAAAGTTAAAATTTTAGATCATTACATACAAAAAATGATCAATATATTTTTTTTAAATACTAATAAGCCCCTGGACAACTCCTTTCTCATAGCAAAGAGCGTGCCAGGGGCTCCAATATCCTTTATCTTATTTAGTATGATTCATGCGAATCAGGGGCTAAACGAAGCATATTTTTGAAGTCCCGTAGGGACGATATATCGGTAGATAATGCCACGGGGAAGCTTTGCCCGTGCCGTAGGTACGGAACATGCCCATGAGGGAATTATTAATATGCCGTACCTACGGCACGGAAAGGCCCAATTGGGATCTCCCTACCGACATTTTGTGCCTAATGGCACAAGCCTTAATGGGTGCTCTGCCTGAGGCCTCCAATATCATATTGACGAATGGATTTAGCCCCTGATTCGCATGATTCATGCCTATTGGCCCGGCATCAGCACAAGCCTGCCGGAAGCTACTCCGGACTCGGATTCCAGCCGGAACAGATACGTACCCGGCCCGCCGAGGTCGGCAGCATTTACCGGCAGTTCATGCAGGCCAGCCTCCATGTCCCATACCGAACGATAAACCAAAGCGCCTCTGTTTTCCCATACCGACAACCTGAGCTTTTCCGATCCAGGTATTTCGATGCGCAAATAGGCCTTATCGCGGAAGGGGTTCGGATAAGCACTCAGCAGCCTGAATGCTTTGGCAGAGCTCGTAAAATGAAGTTCAACCGGAGCTTCTTCAATACCGGCGGAAGCCCGGAAAGCCTGGGCGCTCTGCTCCAGAGACAACATTTCGCTGAGAAGCCCGTCTCTGTCGGCCTTAAAGCGGAGGGTAATCAATTGTTCACCCGGTTCCAATAACCGGCTTTGTTCCCTCGCCCAGGAAATGGCGGATGTTTGCGTTCCCGCCCGGTATTCTCCGGTTCCGCCGAGAGGCCCAAACCGGGCTTCTTCCAGCAACAGCCCATCATGTTGAAAACGGAGCAGCAAACCAAGAATGGCATCATGGTTTTGAGCAGACAAAGCCACCTCTGTTTCCTCTCCTGCCTGCAGGAAGCGGTCCTGGGCCTGTACTGCAAAAGCAGGAGCAACAGAACGCATCTGCAATGAATCCGGCTGGTTCAGGCTGGCGTCGAGGTCTCCCAGTTTAATGCCCGTAAAGTGCGCAGTATCTGCAGGGCCACTGAGGCCGTCAATGGTTATCTCTTCGGGAAAATCCACTGAAAGCGGGTCCGGATCGGGGAAGGTGTAACTCCGGGGAACAAACCTCCAGGTCAGGTTTACAGGAAACGCAGGCTCCAGCCCCAGCAACATCCGGTGCAGCCATTCCAGGTCTGCCATATCGACAACACCGGAAAGGTCAATATCCGCGGCAATGTACTGGTAAGGAGAATCCAGGGAATCTACCCCCATTACATGCATGGCTAAAAGGATGAGGTCTATCGTCGTTACCCCATCCAGAGGGGCGCTAAGTTTTTCCGGCCGCAAGGTGTAACTGGCGCCCACAGGCATGCTATCGAAAGCATACCAGCCCAGCGAATCTGTATAGGCCTCATAAGGGCCGGTAGCCGAAGAATCAATATTTACCCTTACATCGGGAATTTTATCGCCCTGTTCATCAAAAATGAAGCCGGAGATCTGAGCCTGGGCCAAGGGCGGCACGGTGGGCCCGCAGATATTCTGATTGTCCTGTACGATAGCTTCGGACAGGCAATAATCCCAGTTGCCTGCCTCATCACCTATCCATAAGGCTACGGTGTTGGAACCGGTGTCGGCACAGGTGAAAGTCAGGAAATCTTCATCCGGCGGGCTCGTCTGCCCGGGAGCCGGTTCCGGCCCCAACCTGAAAATCAGTTTATCATAAGGCGTACAATTATCATAACTGCTGCCCACCTCTACATCAGATGCCCACAACATGGCCTCACCGTTGGACATCAGGGGGAAGGACAGCCCGCTGTAACACACTACTCCCGGAGGGGTGGCATCCACTACAGTGACCCGTATATCACAACTGCTGGTATTCAGGCAGCCATCCTTGGCGACATAGGTCATTTCATACTCCCCGATCGGGACGTTGGTAAAAATGTCGCCTTCTCCCAGGTCGCCGTAGATCCGGATCTCAACATCCGACAGACAATCATCGACCGAAGCCAAAGGCGGCATGGTAACGGTAGCCGTACAGTTGGCATTTACAGCTTTGACCACATCATCCGGGCAGGTGATCTCCGGAGGGGTATTGTCCTGTATTTTCAGGATCTGATTGTCTTCCCAGATGCCCTGGTCTCCACCGTACTGATAAGTGCACCAGTTAATGACTTTCCACCGGCGAATGATCTTGACACAGGAATTCGGTGCTGCAGTAAATACCCAATCCTCATGGCTGAAGGCCATAAGCTCACAGTCTTCATAAAGCACCGTCGGTTGATCATACGGAGGGGGCAGGTCTTCCGGGTCCAGGTCATTGGCAGTAATGCAGTCGTGAAAAGTGGTGTCCGGAGGGAACAGGACGACCACCGGGGTATTGTCAACCACATGGATGGTTTGTGTGCAGGAAGACGAATATCCGTAAATATCGGTAGCGGTCCAGGTCCGGGTGATGTAGCCGGTTCCACAGGAGCCTGTATTGTCAGAATCCGAATAAGAAATATCGGCCACACCACAATTGTCGGTTGCGGTGGCCTGCCCCATGGCATACCAGTCATTCAATTCATCACAGGCGATGGTCTTATCATAGGGGCAATGTATATGAGGAGGCAATTTGTCTTCCACCCAGACATTCGTCCAGCAGGAGTTGGTGTTGCCGGCGCAGTCTCTAGCCTGCAGTTCAACCGAAACCAACTGCCCGATGTCATCGCAGTCGAAGACCACGGCATTGGTGAAAGGGGCATTCGGTTCGTCCATTCGCCGGACCTTTACACCGGCCAGGCAGTAATTGTCATAACTCCCTTCGTCAAAGGATTGAGCATAAACGATGGCTGTTCCTACGGAGGTCAGCGAAACGTTGAGCTGATCTTCACAAATGGCAGTAGGCGGGATATAATCCCAGGGGCTTTCCGGGCCATTACTAAAAACTGCCAGCGGAAAGCCCATCAAGGCAATAACCGGCAAAAGGTAGCTGGGGAAATAACGTCGAATTTTCATAGATGGTAGAAGTTTTGCTTATAGATCAATCTTTTTGGACAATAGAATACGAGCCCAAGAATGGGTAAGGGAAGTAAAACCAGGCGGAAAACCGCCACCTGCAGGGTAGAATGCCTTGTAATCACTCCCGGAAATCGCACTCAGGGCAATGCCTTTTTCCAGGGTGTTCTATTGCTATCGGAAGCAAGCTTTTGCGTTTTTATTCGGGTAGAAAATGTATTGCTTGTTTGTTGATAAAAAAAGGGAAACGCCCTGCCGTAACTACGCCGCCAGGGACAGGTGTCGCTGAAAAATAATAGCCTCTCAAAGCTCAAAAAAGGAAACTGAACGGGGGGTGAGAAAATTTCCAGTGGTAATATATGAAAATAATCTTAATCTAGCAAATTCAAAAAGAAAAAGCCTCCACCTTTGAGGCAGAGGCTTTTTGGGGATAACAAAATTGGGATAAATGGGATAAAAGTCTGGGATAAAAGAAAATAAAATTGGGATAAAGGGATAAAAGTCTGGGAAAGGGCCGTGGCCCTTTCCCCTATGGGATATTATCTGTTACATCAGGATCATTTTCCTTGTCACAGCCTGGCCGTCCGTTTGCAGCTGGTAGTAGAGCACCCCACTGGCCGGCAGGTCGGCCGCCGAGATAGTGAACTCATGGTATCCGCGTTCGAAGAACCCTTCTTTCCGGTAGATCAACTGCCCGGACAGGCTGATCACACTCAGCCGGGCGGCGCCGCTCTTCGGAAGCCTGAACCCGATAGCGGTTTCCGCGTTAAAGGGGTTGGGGCGGTTCTGGTACAGTTCAAGCTTTTCTTCCGGGGCCTCTTCCTGCGGGGCTGCTTCAAATTGAAGGCGGACGTCGAGCAGGCCGCCATCCAGAGCATAAGCTTCAGCCCGGGTGGGGTCATTTCCGGCAAATATTAAGGGCCTCAATGTCCCTATATCTCTCCGCGCCCGGAATACCAGGCTGAAGAGCAGCACGTCCTCATCTCCGGCAGAGGCCGTTGCGGCCGGCCAGTTCCAGCTCGTACTGATCCGCCCTTCACCAGCCATCTGCAGATTGAAGTGCTCCTCAGTCATTCCCGGCAGATTGCCGGGTTCCAGCCCTGCCCATTCCAGGTATTCTGTTTTAAAGCCCAGGCTAAACTGGTATCCCAGGATGCCGTTCAGCTGGCGGGCAGTAAAAGGTACGGAAATGAGCTCACCGGCTTTGGCTCGCAGGTCCGGCAAGCGGACCGGCAGGCGCCCTGCCACGGCCCGGCTTTCCACTCCCAAAAGGCTGCCGGGCACGGCCGAGTTATCTACATCTCCGACTTTAATGGCGACAAAGTCTGCTTCCATCTCGCTTTGGGAGAAGTTGTTGATGTTTATGATCTCCGGGAAAGGGCTTGCAAAGGGGTCCTGAGGGTCCGGAAAAAGGTATCCGGCATCGATAAAGCGCCAGGAAGTATTTCCATTAGGGAAATTAGCATCCTGCCCGAGTATCATTTTCCTCAGGCTGATCATATCCAGTGTAGAAATGGTTCCCGAGCGGTTCACATCTGCTGCGATCTGCTTGTAGGGGCTGCCCAGCAGCTGAACGCCCAGAATATGCTTACTGATCAGGACGAGGTCAAGGGTCGATACGCCGTTCAGCGGGTCGTCCTCCCGCCGGGCAGTGACCGTGTAGTCCCCTCCGTAGGGGACGTCCAGGATCTCAAAGAATCCAAAGTTCCCGGTGAACCCTTCTATGTTGCTGCTGCCACTGGTCTTGACCGTCACGTTTTCCACATATTCGCCCATTTCCGTTTGTATGTCGCCGGAGATCATTCCGGAAGCCTGTTGGGGGCAGATGCCGTTGTTGTCCTGGATGGCAATTACCGTCACACAGTAATCGCTGTTTCCCACAGCATCGGTCACCCAGAACTCAATTGGCTGGTTGCCGCGGTCGGCACAGGTAAAAGACAATTCAGTTGTGGCCGGTGGAGTCCCGGGGATACCCGTCCCGGCGCGCCTGATGGTGCGCCGCAGGTCAGGGCTGCTCGTGCAGTTGTCCGTACTTCCCCCATCAAAGGCCGCGGCCTGCAGGGTGGCATACCCGTCGCCATTTGAACCGGAGAGGTTAATCGACAATCCGACAATACAAATGACCGCAGGAGCCTGGTTATCGACAACATTGATATCGACCTGGCACTCGGAATAGTTACCACACCGGTCAGCGGCGGAAAACGTCACTACGGTAGTGCCCAGCGGATAGTTGCCGCTGGCATTGGGCCCGCCGGAATTGGCGAAGGGGGAATCATTGGTGATGACGAGGTTGGGGTTACAATCCACAGCCATCACCGGGGGCAGAGTTATCGAAGCACTGCTACAGTCCGAAGAGACGCCTCGCGTAATGGCTGCCGGGCAATCGAGGACAGGAGGGTCATTATCTTCCACCTTGACGACCTGCACTTTCGAAAAACGCCCTCCGGCATCCGGGTACTCCGGGTCATATTCACACCAGTCAATAACCGTCCATCGCCGCAGGATCTTGTAACAGGCCGGCATGGCGATATTGAAAAAATCGTCCTCGTAAATGATGCCGATATTGGCGCAACTCATGCCTACCACTTCCGGGCGGCCATAACCATCCGGCAGGTCATCCGGTTCAGTGGAAGCGCCACAGATGTCAACCGAATAATTCTGGGGCCAAATGATGTTGCTCTCGGTGAAAGGGTCTCTGGTTACGGTGATTTCCTGTGTGCAGGAAGAAATGTTACCGGAAGGGTCAAAGGCCCGAAAAGTCCGGGTTATGGTTCCCGTTCCGCACTCATCCAGGCTCGTCTCCTCTTCCAGGGTCACCTGAGCGCCACAGTTATCCGACACCATAGGGTTTCCAAAGGCCGTAAGGTCCGAATAATCCGCAGAGCAATCGACGGCCGTATCGTGCGGGCAGGTGATCTGAGGCGCCAGCCTGTCCTGGACTTCCACATGGGACAGGCACTCCGAATAATGCCCGTACAGGTCACCTGGTGGTATTTCCCTTGACGGGTCAACCGGGCCCGCTCCGGGGTCGATCTCGTAAACCCGCAGCAAAACCTGAATATCTTCTCCAATATCCTCACAACAAAACCGCACCTGGTCATCAAACCATTCCTGGTATCCAGGCAGGCCGGAATCATCTCCATTTGACATTCCGCACTCGCCTTCATTTACGCGCCTGACCTTGAAATACAGGGTACTGGCGCAATTATCGACACTTTCCTCCTCAAAAGTGAGGGCCGAAGCCGTTCCATAGCCACCGGACGGCAAAGCAACGATAACTGCATCATCACAGACCGCCGTCGGAGGCCCGGCATCAACAACATTCAGTATGGTTGTACAGGTCCGGGTATTCTGGCAGGCATCAATGGCCGTATATTGCAGCGTATGAGTCCCTACCGGGACAAAGTTGTGTGGCCCGAGGCCGACGGCCCCATAAGAGGTGTTGACAAAAAAAGTAGCATCTCCGTCGCAGTTATCTGTCATAGCCGGGGCAGTAAGGGTAATTTGGCCATAACAGGAAGCCGGCGACGTATTCACCGTCGTATCCGGGGGGCAGGTAATCTGCGGAGCCACCGTATCCACGACACTGATCAGCTGGATCTCGGTAACTTCTTCCCCGGTACAGGACTCGGTAACCGTCCAGGTGCGGAGCAGCTCAAACGTCTGGGCGGAACAAGACGGTATGGTGTCATCCTCAAAGAATACGGAAAGGAAACATTCATTGCTCAACCCGATGGTGTCGCCGAAGAGCGTTGGCCAGCCGGCATGATCCGGATCCGGAAGGTAACCGTCACACGCCATGGTGGTATCGGGCGGGAAGGATACATCCGTCAACTGCGGCCTTCGAAGGTGGATCGACTGTACACATACGGCAGTGTTGCCAAAAATATCGGAAGCCGTCCACGTCCTTTCGATTAGAGCCACATCCGGCCCCTGGCAGGGAAAGGCCATCATGGTATCGACGTAGTTTACCGTTACATCTCCCGAACAATTATCGGTGATGATGGGATAGCCCAGCTCGGCAACGCTTGTATCCGCCAGGCAGTTGATGGTGTCTGAAAGGCACATGATCGCCGGCGGGAAAGTATCCATCAGAGACACAAAGCTATTGCAAAAAAAGCCCGACTGCAGGTCTTCAATAGTGACTCTGAGCAACTGGCCGTTATAAGGTGCTGCATCGAAAGAGACACTGTTATTGTCTGAAGCAATGAGGTTACTCAGGGAATCTCTCACCGTAATCAGTTTGTCTCCCGGACAGGTGGAAGCACTGGCCAGCAGAAGGCTGGTATCCAGCCCTACCTCACAATCCTCATCAATTATGATGGAAAGAGGCTGGGTGGGGTCATTTCCAAGGCAGTCAAGGGTACACTGAGCCGCAAGAGAACCATCGGCAAATCCAAAGATCAGAGCGAACAGCGCCGCTCGAAGCAGCATCAGAAAGGCATTGCCTGAGCGTAGCAACACCTCTTTTTCTGTGCTTTCTTTTAAGTGTTTCATCTTGATGTAGTTTAATTGTTATCGAATAATAGATCTTTAACTATTCCTTCTGCAAAGGCAAAGCAGTGCCTCCCGGCGGCCATTGCGCTATTGGCCACCGGCAATACAAAAAAGTTCCAGCCCCTGCACTGGCCATTTCCAGGCAGGGAGGCACCATTTATGCCTCAATGTTGACGGGGGGGGGTAGGGGAAGCAGCATCCGAAGCCGAACCTTCGCCGAAGCCGCTATACAGCCTGGACAGGTATCAGCGAGGAAACTACAGGAGCAGGCTTAGCCTGCCTCTTCATGGTGGCAATAGAACAAACCCAAAGGTTCAGCGGGATTTCAGGAAGGGGGGAGGAAGCCATCCTCACTTCACAGGGAGCCCTTGGGAAAAGGCAGGCTTTACAGCAAAACCCGGAAGTATGAGGAGGGCAAAACCATCAGCCGCTTCGCTACAGCCACCATGGCGTGTATCTATTTTCGGTAACTAAACTCTCAGTCTGGCTTTATCCATATTGTTGCGGTTTTAATTAATAAATCATTCCTGCCTGGCTACTTCCTTTCTGCGCCCGGCCAGGGCGAAAAAGCACTTCAGCCACCTGGCGCCAACCTGCCTGACGACAGATCAAGCCAGGAGACAGCAGGCCAATATTATTCATTCTTTTTAGTACCAAAAGCGTGCCAAACTTGCAGGAATAGGGGAAAGAAGCAATAAGAGATGAGTAAAAAAAACGGAGGGCAGGCACAAAATAAAAAAGCCCCCCTCCTGTCTGCTAGGAGAGAGGCCATCCCAAAAACCGATTTAAGTATAAACTTGAAAACGGTTCTTGTGAATCACATACAATCCAATCGCCTTAATTATTGTTGTTCATAACAACTTCTTGTTCATAGGGCTTCCGTTTCGGAAGCCTGGGAGGGAGGGCTATTATGCCTTCCCGAAATCTATATTCTAATACGGCGGTTCAATATGATTGTTACAAAAAACGCCTCAAAAAGATGGAATAAAAAAGTCTTCCTGCTTATTAAAACCTAGCCCCTCTCCCGGTATTTTCCGGGAGAGAGGTCTTTCGGAGGCGCGCCCCAAAAGGCCTAGGCCAAAAAAAGTAACTACATCAAATATCTTATGCTGAGCCTCTGGCTTGCCCCGGCACCCTGCCTTCGCAGCAAAGTACATCTTCCTCCAACCGAAGGAGGGCAGGCCACAAGCCTCAGGCCAAGTCTTTGATGCATTTGGGGAAAGTTTCCCCATAGTATGTTCTTTAGTTTTCTCTTCTATACAAATTTCAAATACCGTGCCAAAAACAAAAAGCCCCTCCCCACATTGGGGAGAGGCCATCCCAAAAACCAATTGTTAAAGGACATCTGTTTCTTTACCGAGGCCCGCCATTCAGTGGCTAGAACCTCTTGCCTTCCGGAACCTGTTTTTTGATGCGGTTGAAACTCAGAGCAACCGTCACTTCGTGGGAGCCGTCATTGTATTTTTGAAAATTCTGAAAGAATACGTCGTAAGAATAATAGACTTCGAAAGTGGATAGCCTGGTCCCCAGCAGAATACCCAGAGAGCCCAGTGAGCGGTAGGAAAGGCCGGTAGTGAGCGCCTCATCCAGGAACGCCGCCTTCAGGTTGATGTCCACCTGTGAAGGAACATCACGGACATTCCGGATCAGTATCGAGGGCTCCAGCGTAAAGTTGTGCTCTTCTATCCGCAGTTTGTGGCTGGCATAGAAGAGGTAGTATTTCAGAATAGATTCGTTGCTGCCGTTGACTCCAATATTGGAAAGGCGGGAACGCACCAGGTTGGTAAAAGTCAGGCCCACCTTGGTATCTTCATTAAAAGAACTGAAAACCCCCAAAGAGGCATCGAAAACGCCACGCCCGTCCATAAAGTCTTCGATGATCTTATCCCCTTCCTGGAAAAAAACACCGGCCGCCACTCCATTGTCGAGGCGAACTTGCTGGTATTCCGTCGAGAACCCTGCCGATAATTTGATCATGTCATTGATCTTGAAACGAAAGGCATAGTTCAGGTGTGCCCTCAACCGGTTCATTTGAGCGGCCGTTTCGGTAAGCACACCGACCCCCAGGCCAAAATTAGTGCCGATAGGCCCGTTGTATTGCGCCGAATAAGTCTTGGGGGCATCTACAAAACCCGACCACTGCGCCCGGGCATTGAGCTGGAACTGGTGTTGATCGCCAAAACCCGCCGCACTGGGGTTAACCAGGACCGGCATGATGTTGTAATGGGAAAAGATGGCTTCATCCTGGGCAGAAGCCAGGCGGACGACGGACAGAAAAGATATGAGTAAAAGTATTTTTTTCATCACAAATCGGTTAATGGTTCCTTGAATATTTTTTGATCTTGGCCGGCGCCCGACAGGCATCAGGCGCCGGCCCGAATACTGTTCTTTAGTTATCTCTCAGAATGGTCAGTGAACCCTTTTGCTGCTGAAGGTTCCCTTCCGGATCCGTATATTCCAGGACGTAGTAATAGGGCCCTTCCGGAAGGGGTTGACCATCCTGGGTCGTGCCTTCCCAGGTATTGTCATAATTATCGGCCTCAAAGACCAGCTGCCCCCAGCGGTTATAGATCTCCAGATGATTATCCGGGTAATCGCCAACGCAGAAGATAAGCAGCTCGTCATTTACACCGTTGCCGTCCGGAGTAATCACTACCCGCGCTTCGAAACAGGGGAAACGCCTGTCTTCCACCAATAAGGTAGTAAGCTCGGATTCGCAGTCATTGGCGTCTATCACCTGGAGGAAGTATTCTCCGGGACAAAGTTCCGATACAACACCGGCATTGATACCGGCATCCAGGTTGGCCCAATTGTAACGGAAAGGCTCCGTCCCTCCTTCGACCACAACAGTAGCCATACCATTACAACCATCGGAGGCAGGCTCCGCTTCAAAACTGACGGCCAGAGGGGCCGGGTCATCAATGGTATAGGTCGCCTCCTGGCTGCAGTTGTTGTCATCAAAAACCGTCAGGGTATAATCACCGGCATCGAGGAAGGAAATGCGGTTGCTAAGCCCACCGTTATCCCACTGATAATAGTAATTGTCCACTCCGCCGGTGACAAATGCAGTGATGCTGCCATCCTTGCCGCCATTACAGGTGATGCTCTGAACGTTGGCGGTAATCTCAAGGGGCTCCGGCGCACTGAGGTCCACCTGGCGGGTAATGGTGCAGCCTTCGGCATCCGTCACTATAACCTGATAAGAACCGGGAGCGGCGTCTGTCAGGTTCGGTTCCGTACTGACCAGTACATCATTGAGCGTCCATTCGTAGGCATATCCACTCGTACCGGTAGCCGTTGCCCGCACCCGGCCGTCGGTGGCATCGGCACAGCTAACGTCAAAGCCATTGTAATCGGACATGATGTTGAGTCCAAGCTGCAACGGAGAGGTAGAACTGATGGTAACCTGCTGAGTGAGCGTATTACCGGAAGGTTCGGAAACCATGACAGTGTAATCACCGGCAGGAAAACCGGAGATGTCTTCTTGCTCCGAAACGACATTGCCCTCCCCATTCAGCCAGATATAACTGTATCCCGGTTCTCCGCCGGATACATCGATATCAATAGAGCCTGTTGGGTCGTCCGGGCATTCCGTGCCCGTAGTGCTCACAACATCGAGCGAGAAGATGGTCAGGTTTATGGGGTCGAGCGTAACGCTGCAACCATTGGCATCCGTAACCGTAGGCTGGTAAGTATTATTGCCGCAGATGTTGTTGAGAACGGCGCCGACGTCACCCGAGCTCCAGTTCACCGTATAACCTCCGGTGCCTCCCGAAATGCTGAGTTGAATCATGCCCGAACATCCCGATTCGTCGGTATCGTGCAGGAAGTCCTCCACCGAAACATCAAGGGCGGCAGGGCTGCCAATGATAAAGGGCTGGCTCTGGGTTTCCCCAATGGCATCCGTAATCTCAATGGTTCCGCTTCCCGGAGGCAGGCCGTCGCGGGTGAAGCTCATTTCTGAAGTCTCAAAATTATAGGACGCTCCGGAATCATAATTGATCACTACACTATAGGGAAACAGGCCTCCCTGTATATTCACATTCAGAGCTCCGTCTTCCGTATCGGCGCAGGTTGTATTCTGGCCGGCCACGACCGGAGCTTCAAAATCATTCCTGAGGACCATATTGAAGCAGGTGTCCAGAGAACAGCCCACTTCGTCACTAACAGTTACGCAATATTCACCCTCGCCCAGTCCGGAAAGCTCCGCTCCGGTATCACCGGTGCTCCAGTCATAAGTGAGCACACCAGTACCACCGCTGGCCACGAGGTTGATGGCGCCATTGGCATTAGAGGCATTTCCGGTAATCGGAGTATAGGTATTGCCAAGGTTAATCCCCGGATATCCGGGCACGGTAAACTGGCCGCTTACCTCAATACCGTTGGCATCGGTTACAGTCACGAAATAAGTGCCGCCGTCAAGTCCATCGACAATAGAGTCATTGTCCATCAACCCGTCCCATTCAAAGGTATAAGGACCCTGGCCTCCGGACATCTGCAGCGCAATAGCGCCATTGCCGGGACCGCAGGAATTGACGATATCAACATTAAAGGACAGCAGGACTTCCAGCTCATAACAGCCGGTAATGGTGCAATCATTGGCATCCGTAACCGTAACGCAGTATTCGCCGGGCTGGTCCAGGTTGGACCAGGTATCGGTATTGTTGGTGGCATTGTCCGGCGCCGCCCATCTGTATTCATAGGGCATGGTGCCGCCGGATACATTAACGTGGACGCTTCCATCATTGCCGGTTTCTATAGGGCTGCCGGCCAGTTCAATCATCGTCAGGGCCTGGGCAGGTTCCTGAACGGTGAAGGACTCGCTGGTAAAACAACCGCCGTCATCATAAACCGTCACCGAATAGTTGCCGCCGTCCAGGTTGGAAATAGAGGAACCGCTTCCGGCGGAAGATGGCGTCCAGAAATATTCTACGCTACCCTGAGCCCCAAAGACCGAGAGAAGAATAGAACCGTTGGACTCCCCTGCGCAGGCGACGTCATTAACCGTAGCGTTAATGGACATGGGAGAGCCCACACCGGCAGGCACCAGGAAGGAACGGCTCTGGGTACAGCCGTTGGCATCCGTTACAGTCAGCGTGTAAGTACCTGTAGGCAGGTTGGTGGGGTCTTCTATGCCGGCGGGAATACCGTTGTCCCAGGAATATTGGTAACCGGGCGTACCGCCGGAAGCCATAACACTGATGGCGCCATCCGAGCCTCCCTGGCAGGTCGGCGCGGTGCTGCTCCCATCGATCGCTATTGAAGAGCCGGGCTGGGTGACATTATAAGTGGCAGTTGAAGTCAAAGTAGAGTTGACATCCGTAACCGTGACCGCATAGGAGCCGGCAGCCAGGCCGTCGATGCTGGGGCCGGAATAGGGGCCGCCCGGGCCGGCCCAGCTATAGGTGAAGGGGCCGCCGGTGCCGCCGCTGGCGGAAATGGTGATGGCGCCATCCGAACCTCCCATACAAGCCACATTGGTGATCGCCGGGTTGCCGATATCCGGTGGTTGAATGGCGGAAATGGTGATGGTGCCCTCTTCGCCGTTAAACGGAATGATATCCTGGTTGCTGTCGGATACTTCGATCGGAGTGATGTCACTGGAAAAAGTGATGTCGGAAACCTGCCCATCATCGCCGATGGCGGTAAAACAGATCTCAAAGAGGACTTCTCCGTTCATGAGGTTCGCCGGGTTCAGCGTCAGGTCGAACCAGTTCATGGTGATGTGCCCGCTGGCAATGTTGGGCGGAGTTGCGATATTATTAGACAGATCAAAGTTGTGATCGGCTACCAAAGTCGGATTCAGGTTAATCACCTGATTGAACTGCAATTGAGTAGTGTCATAATTGAGGGTAAAGGCCAGGCCTACTACATCCGTGAAATTGAGCACGGTGATGGGCACGCAGAACTGCTCATCCGGTTCTACGAACTTATCCTGTACGGTAAGGAGGAAGCCATCAAAAGCCGGATTGATGCAAACCGTCCCCTCTACCCCATTGAAAGGCAGCACTTCATTGAGACTGTTGCGAAACTCGATGGCCGTGGGGGTGCCGGCAAAAGCGACATCCGAGCAGTTGCCATCCTGGCCCATTGCAGTGTAGCAAAGTTCAAAAAGAACGGTATTGTCCGGCAGGCTGACACCGGCAGAGCCGCTCCAGCTTACGGTGATCACGCCGGCCGAGGTGCCGTTGCCCGGGGTCCCGAAGGAGTTATTGATCGTAAAGCCGGGAAGGCTGGCGCTCAGGTTGCCCACATTCGAGAATTGCAATTCGCTGGAATTGTAAGTAATGGTGAACGACATGTCCTTGATGTCGTTAAACCCTCTGACCCGGATCGGAACGCAGAAGTTCTGGTCGGCATCCACGGTGACGTTTCCTGCTGTCAGGCGCACCTGGCCCGGAACGGCGTCATCGACGCAGATGGTTCCGCGGCGGCTGTTGAAATCCACCACATTCTGGTTGCTGTCCGATATTTCGATCTGGGTGATATCGCTGGAAAAGTCAACATCTGAGCAGGTGCCGCTAAGGCCATTTGCGCGGAAGCACAATTCGAAGAGAACGGCGTCTCTCGGCAAAGTAAGGCCGGTGAGGCTCTGATTGAAATAGTTGACGGTAATGAACCCGGGGCTCAGCCCGTTGTTGGGCGTACCGATATTCGCATCTACGGAAAAGAGGGGAATATCGGGGTTCAGGTTGCTCACCGACATGAATTCGAGTTCGTTGGGGTCGTAATTCATGGTAAAGGCAAAGCCCACAATATCGGTGAAGTTTTCCGCCGTCACTTCTACGCAGAATTCTTCGTTGGGGGCCACCGTAAGGTCTTCGATGGTCAGCCGGAATCCCTGGAAGATACCGGAAACAGCGACCGTCCCGTCTTCACTGGTGAAGGGGATCACTTCCTGGTTGCTGTCCGATACTTCGATCTGTGCGATATCGCTGGAAAACCGGATGTCCGATTCCGCTCCCGGGCCGCCGGCCTCCGTAAAGCAAAGCTCGAAGAGTACGGAGCCATTCGGCAGGTTGATGCCGGTCAGGTCGTTATTGAAATAATTGACGGTGATGAATCCCGGGCTCAGGCCCGTATTGGGCGTGCCGAAGTTGGCGGCTACATCAAAGCCGGGAATGTTGGGGTTGAGGTTGCCTACACTTTCGAATTGGAGATAATCCGAATTGTAGTTGATGGTGAAGGCCATACCGACAACATCGGTAAAGTTATCGGTAGTCACTTCTACACAGAACTGGTCACCCGGGTCGATATTGGCGTCGGCAATGGTCAGGCGAAAGTCATCGGTAGGCGGTGGCCCGCCGTTGATGGTAATATTGCCGGGATCGCTGTTAAACGGAATGATCTCCTGGTTGCTGTCCGATATTTCGATCTGGGTGATGCCACTGGAGAAAGTAATCTGCGAGGATCCGGAGCCAATAGCTTTGAAACAAAGTTCAAAAAGCACGGACCCGTCCGGCAGGTTGATGCCGGTCAGGCTTTGGTTGAAATAGTTGACCGTTATATTGCCCGGGCTCAGACCGCTGTTGGGAGTGCCGAAATTGGCATTGACAGCAAACAACGGGATATTGGGGTTGAGGTTCGTCACTTCATTGAACTGCAACGCACCGGAGTTGTAGTTGATGGTGAAGGCCATACCCACTACATCGGTGAAATTTTCGGTAGTCACCTTTACACAGAAGTCCTCTCCCGAGTTAACGGTTTTATCTTCGATAGTCAGTTTGAAATCCGTTCCGCCGGTGTTGGTGGGCGTAACGGTAACATCTCCATTCTGGCCGTTAAAAGTAACATCACTACCCCCTCCATCCTGGACACTGATGGCCAGCGGAGAATCGGAGAAGCTGACCGTACTGTTGCCGCTCTGCAGTGTATTGAAACACAACTGGAAGAGGGGGGCGCCGTTGGCCACTGTCACGCCATTGGCGGCAGACCAGTCCAGGGTGATGGTGCCGGCAGTAGCCGTATTGAAGTTACTTTGCTGCAGCCCGCTGAGGCTGATCCCGCTGATGGAAGCGAATTGCAGCATGGAACTGTTATAACTGATGCTCAGCTGGACGCTGCCAATATTGGTGAAATTGGAAACGCTGACATTCAGGCACACCTGTTGCCCTTCCTCAACGATCCCGTCGCTTATGGTAAAATCGACACTGGCCGGCCCGCCGCCGGCAACGGTGACCATGCTGTTCACCGGATTCATGCCGACATTCGCAAAGCTGCCGTCCAGCACCTCGATAGAAGGTACGGGAGGAACGGCGAATTCCACCGGTGAAGTTCCGCCCGCTTTGGCGCGCAGCCGAAAGGAAAAGACGACTGTCGCATCGGGGCGGGTTATCCCGGAAAAGCTCGGATTAAACCAGGATACCCCCAGTTGGCCGGGCGGGACGTTGCCCCCGGGCTTGCTGAAGGTACCGTTCCCGTTAGCGGGGTCTGATAACCCCGGGAAACCATTGGTCCCATCCGTGTTGATATAAGATATATCTACAAACTCCAGAATAGCCGGGTCCCAGTTGATCCCGTATTGGAAAGTAGCAATGTTATTGAAATCGCTCACTTCGACGTCAAACTCTATAATGTCATCTACTTGAGCGCTTGCAGTTTGAGGAGTTATAGTAAATGTGGGTTGCTGAGCTGATAACTGCCAAATACAGCAAAGCAGCCCGATGATCAGGCTTGTAAATTTTTTATCCATCGTGCTCGGAATTTGGGATGATTGTAAACGAATGAATAAAGCTTACGCTATAAAGCTTATAGTACGATCAGTTTATGCGTTACCAAAAAATCTTCAGACTGGACCTTCAGAATGTAAGTTCCCGCCTGGAGGAAAATGTCCTTTGATAAAACGAGTGTGTGCCGGCCGCTCGGGAAATTTGCAGACTCCTGGTAGAGGGTGGCGCCACTGACGTCATGGATAGTAATGTGAGCTGATGCTGGACGCAGAAAGTTTATGTCCACCAGCGTTTGTTCTGTAAAGGGGTTTGGGGAACTGTTTATTTGTACGAGAACAGCTTTATTTTTGTTTCGAATATTATTGACTCCTTCGATAGTGATCGTCCCTTCCGTAAATTCCACATCGAGAATGTTTTCGGCCGTGTCGGCAACTTCAATAGCAGTGGGGTCGGCGCCGAAGTTGATAGGCTGAGTGCCGCTCTGTTCCTGAAGGGTTTTGAGCTTAAAGGAAAAAAGGATGCTATCGTCTTCCATGGTGATGCCGGCCAGGGAGAAGTCGATCCACGAAAATCCGAGTTTGCCTTCATTGATCTGAGCAAACCCGAAATGGTCAAGCGGATAATCTTCGAACAGGGCATTGAGGTTCTCCGTCCCTTTGAACTCAAACGCTTCAGGATCCCAGGAAACACTGAACTGGCAGGTCAGAATATTCTGGAAACCCTGCCCCGTCACATCGACCGTAAAGGTCTCGTCCGGTTGAACAGTGAGATCATTGGCATAAATGGAAACCTGCGCTTCAGTAATGAAGGGAAGATACAGCAGAAACGCAACTGCCAGGAAGGCCCTTACAGTGTAAGTGAAGTTTATCATGGGATCATGGGATTGATATCCAAAAATTGGCTGGCAAGGTACCAAAAAAAGAGTAGAATGGAAAGCTTGCCCCTTAAGTTATTTCGCCCAAAGCATAAAAAAGATGGAGTGGCCCCGAATTGGGGCCACTCCTAAAGTTTTATCGTGATTATTCGATGATAATCATCTTCTTGGTAGCAGTGTATTCAGCCGTTTCAACGGTGTAGTACAGTACGCCGGCAGCCGGCAGGTCGTTGGAGTTAACAACTACGTTGTTGTACCCCTTAACGCCATCCAGGCGAACCAGCCTCAGTACTCTGCCCGTTACGTCGCTGATGGTCAGCGTCACGCTGTCATCTGCTGGCAGGTTGAAGCCGATCAGCGTCTCACCCTTGAATGGGTTCGGCGTGTTCTGATACAGCTCGAAGCCGGCAGAGGCAACCTCCTTACCGGAGAAGGTGACCGCTACGTCCATGTAGTCGCCGTTGGTTTTGTAGGCTTCTGCCTTCGTGATGCGGGAGCTAACATTCAGCAGTTCGCTCAGTTGTGCATCGGCAGTAGCGCGGAACACCAGGCTGAACAGGGCTTCGCCTGCAGTAGCCTTGCCGTTCCAGCTCGTGGTGATCAGGCCTTCGTTGACGTAAGCCAGGCCGAAGTTCTCTTCCGTGGCAACACCGTTGATGATGTCAACCAGTTCCAGAGCACTGTTGTCGAACGTCAGGGTTGCCTGGTAGCCATCGATAGAGGCGATGTCGGCAGCCGTGAATTCTACAGTGTATTCGTTGCCGGCCTTAACTTCTGCGTCAGCTACGTTCAGGGCGAAAGTGCCGGCCATCGTACGGCCTTCAATTCCTGCCAGAGCGTTAGCCTGAGCATCACCATTAACGTCACCGATCTTAACCGCTACGAAGTCAGCACCGCTGATACCCGTACCCGGCAGGTTGTTGATGTTCACCACTTCGGGGAACTCTTCAAACCACGGGTTGGCAATATTCGGGAACACGTAGGCTTCTTCTACGAAGCGCCAGCTGGTGTTGTTCTCGAACTCGGTATCGATCGACAGGATCAGCTTGCGCAGCTGGATCAGGTCGAGAGTGGTGATCGAGCGGCTGTTGTTAACGTCAGCGGCGATCATCTTGTACGGGCTGCCCAGCGGCTGCACACCGAGGATGTGCTTGCTGATCAGCACCAGGTCGAAGGTAGAAACGCCGTTGAGGTAGTTGGCATTCAGTTGCGGCGTGATCGTGTAGTCGTAGCCTTCCTGCAGGCCGGCGAATTCGTATTCACCGTCAGCAGCAGTCGTCATAGACTGGCTGGCTTGGCCGGAAAGAGTTACTTCTACGTTCTCAACTGCCAGGGCCTCTTCAGTGGCAATAGCGCCGGCGGCGCCTACTACCAGTGAGTCGGAACAATACTGCGGATCGTTTACATCCAGTACCTGAATATAGGTCTCGCAGAAGTCGCTGTTACCCTGGCCATCCCATGCCCAGATCTCGATATTAACGAGGCCGGCGCCGAGGATAACATCAGAGCAGTCCAGCAGAAGGCTGGTGGATGTTATATCGGGAACCTCACCAGGACGGTTGATCGAGAACTCTACCGGGCCGGTGCAATCCATTATTGGAGAAGCGACAAAGTCGCTTGCCCAGATTGCCATCTGGCTGGCATCAGGAACGTCGTCGCCATCCAGGTCAACCGGCATCAGTTCTGTGGAAAGGCCATAGATACAAACCGGAGCAGGCTCCTTGCAGTCGATCACGCTGAAGGGCAGAGACGCGCTGTTGGTGTTGCCACAGCCGTCTTCTACGTAAACAATAAATGCGTGGTCGCCGATCGGGAAGCGGCCGTTGATCTGGTAGTCCGGATAGTCTCCCGTCAGTTCGAAGTCGTCAAACAGGCCGTCCGTCAGGTCCCGAAGGTCGATATCGTTCGCCGGGTTGCCGTCAGCACCTGCATCCAGGAATACGTCGATAGTCAGGTCGCCAGGCGTGCAATCTTCGGTAATGGTGAACGGAAGGCCAACGATGCCATCGCAATCCACATTATCGTAAGAGCAGAACTCCTGTGCATCGCCGTCGATCTCCGGCCTTTCATTATCGTGAACCTTGATGATCTGAGTGTATTGGTAGAAACCGCCAGCATACTCTTCCTTGCGCCAGAAGTCGTCAATGAACAGACAGTGGTTCTCGAAGGAACGCGGTATGTTGTTATTCGGAGATTCGTCGTTGTCCTTGTCGATGTAGGTATAGCCACCCGGGCGGTGCAGTACCCATACACAGCTGCCATCGCCGTCGTCAACACCGTTAGGAGTAAGCGTATAGCCTGGGTTACCGTCACAGTCTTCGTCACGGCCAACGATGAATGGATCAGATTCGCCGTCGTACTGGCACCAGTTGACTACCTTCCAGGTACGGAAGATCTTGTAGCACTCGTTGCCGGTGGTGGCGGTGAATTCTTCATCCGTATGGCTTACTGCCAGCAGGTCGCAGCCGATCTCTGTATATTTAACGCTGTCAGGAGCAACTCCGTCACCACACATGAAGTTGTTTTCATCACCCGGGAAGTGGATCTCGAAGTTGTGTACTTCATTGATCGTTACCCTCTGCGTACAGGGGTTGCTGCTCTGGTTGCCGTTGATGTCCGTTACGCGGAAGTTACGGTCAATGTAGCCATAGCCGCACTCCAGGTTCGGAGACGAGAAGCTGGTAATAGAAGCAACACCGCAGTTGTCTTCGCCGGTCGCTTCGCCGAACAGGTCGTTCAACTGGTCGAGGTCCGCCGGGTCGAAGTTGTACGGCAGGTCATCGCAGTCAACAGATACCGGGTGCGGAGCATAGCAGTACGGGCGGGCCTTCTCTTCCGGCGTTACTTCCAGCCAGCAGGTGTTAACGTTGCCGGCTTCGTCGAAGACGCGCAGCTCGATGGTGATCGTTACGCCAACATCGCAGCAGAAGAAGTCAACATACGGGCCCCAGTTGGAGAACGTATTGCCGCAGGTATAGAGGATCGGGTTGAAGTGGTCCCGGCGCACCTCGATGCGGTCAACGCCACAGTTGTCCGTAGCGTTCTCGTTGATGGCCTCAGCGTAAACGCGGGCGCGTACGTTAGGCAGTACGCCTGCGTAGCTGTCGTCGCCGCCGCCGATGGAGATGATCAGTTCGTCATCACAGATAGCCGTCGGCTCGATCAGGTCCTTGACAGAGAACGGGCAGTATTCTACTACCTTGTTGCCACAGTCGTCTTCCACCGTGTAGCGGAAGTAGTGGTTGCCTTGAGGAATGCCGGTCACCAGGCGGTCTGCGCGCTGGGTGATCATGGCGTTGGTCCGTACAACTACCGTATCAATACGGGTGCCGGTCACCTGGCCATACTGGTTGGTCACTTCTACTTCTACTTCGGTAACGATCTCAGTGGTGTAAGACCAGCCGGAGCAGTTGTCCGTTACGTTGTCATCATTCAGTACAGGTACGCTGAAGCTACCGGTACAGCTCCACGGGCTGGTGGAGAAGGTCAGGCCCTGGTCGGGAATGCCGTCCCAGTCCGTATCTTCGCCCGGGCAGGTTACCTCAGGTGCGGTGAAGTCGCCTACTTTGACGATCTGGTCCCAGTGCAGGAAGCCGGAGCCGGCGTTCAGCGGGTCACACCAGTTGAGGATATCCCAGGTACGGGTGAACTTGTATGTGCCGTCGCAAACATTGATTTCCGGGCCGTCGGAGTAGTCGGCGCCGATGCTGCAGTAGCTGTCCTCCAGGTTGTAGATACCAGCGACCGTGAAGATCGACGGGTAGCCGGTAGCCGAAGGAGCCGGGTGGCCGTTGGCGTCCAGCGGGAAGTCCTCGTCACACTCCAGGGGAGCGGTGAAAGGAGGCATCTGGATGTCGTTGATATCCGGCAGGCTCAGGGTAATTTCCTGAGTGCAGGTAGAAGTGTTGCCCTTGTCGTCAACGGCCGTGAAAGTACGGGTGATAACGATGGGAACACAGTCGCCGTTGGCGCTATAGGTATCGACGAAGCTTACGTCAACGTTGTTGTCGCAGTTGTCGGATACAATCGGGTTGCCCGTAATGCTCAGGCTCGCCGGGTTGTTGTAGATCAGGTCGAAATCGCCGCAGAACAGTTCAATGGCGAACGTGCGCTGCTCGGTCGGGAAGCTGATGAACTCTTCAACCGGAGTCTCTTCCCAGGTAACCGGGTCAACATCAACATAGATGTTCCACTCGCCGAGCCAGCCGCCGTTGTCGCTGAAGACTACCCACTCGTAGTCGCCGGTGTCGTTGGCGTCCTTGGTAGAGGTCAGGATGTAGTACGTCTCGTACGGGCGCAGCGGAAGGCTGATGCGCACAACCGGGTCGAAAATACCGCCCACAGGGCCCTGGTTCAGCAGGCCGAGGAACAACCCCTGGATGAGCAGGAAGTTGTCATCCACCTGCGCGATGATGTTCTGGCAGGGGTTGGACGGGTCGAAGCTGCCCTGGTACATGGCTACAAAGCCATCAGAGTTGAAAGCGTGGTCCAGGTAGAAGGTATAGTAATCTTCTTCGCTAACCTGGAATTCAGTCAGCTCGTAGTAGTGCGGGCCGGCCTGAGTGCCGGAGCCGTCGATAAAGCAGGAGTAGTTGGTGAGGTTCAGCTGGTCGTCACCAGTGTCCAGAGAGCCGCTCAGTACGTGAGCTTCGCGGGTAACCGTACCAATGTTGGTGTCATCCGGGCACTCCAGGTCAGGAGCGGCCTTGTCCTCGCCGGTCACATAACCCCAGCAGTCTTCCCAGTTGAAGAACGGGAAGGTCGGCCCGTTGCTATCATCGCCAAACTGCAACTGGAAGTTGGTAACTTCAACAAAAGAGTCGTTACCTAAAGACTGGAATCCGTCGCCCTGAAGAAGGATCATCAGTACCCAGCCCTGCTGGACAGCCTGATCCACCATGCCACTGCCGGTATTGACATTACCGGCAGGGAAGCTCAGGTCAACAATAGTATTGCTATTAAGATCGATCAGGGCCATATCCAGCAGGCCACCGACCGTTTCAATCTGATAGTTATAATCGAAGGTCAACTGGCCGTCCCGTGGCATTGGAATAGCCACAGCAACCCCGTCATCAGCACCGGACGTCAGCGTGAGCATGTCATCGGTGAAGGCATAAACGCCCGGAGAATTAGGATCGGGAAAGGAAACCGTCCAGTTGGCTTCAGCAAACGGAGTGCCGTTGGCGAAACCAGTGTAAGCGCTGGTAGCACCAGGGCCCTGTGGGTTGCCGGTAACCGAAGGGCCAGGGCCTACATAGGTAACTTCATAAATGAACTGGCCGCAACCATCGAGGATCGGCCCGTTGGTCGGGTCGTCATCCGTAGCGATATTGACCAGGAAGTCTGCCGGGTCCGCACAGCCGAAGCTGCCTTCCAGTACCATATCGGCAGTGATCAGGCGCTGGCAGTTGGCGTCCAGCGTTACGTTGACGTCGTCCGTACAGACCAGGTTGGTGGGAGGAGGAGGATCCTGGGTAACCACGATGAAGAAATCTTCCTCCCGCGTGTTGCCGGCGGCATCCGTAGCCGTAATCAGGACCTGATAGGTGCCGGGGTTAACAACAGCGACAAAAGTTTCGCCGCCTGGTGAGCTAAGTACTGTACTTCCGTTAGGAGTTGGCGTGATGGTCACCGTAAACTCGGAGCCGGGAACGACAACCGGGCCGGGAACGTAATCCCCGTCGCAGTTATCCGTCACCGTCACTTCGAAGAAGACGACAGCCGGGTCCGGGTCACAGGGGTCCAGCGTCACATTGATATCCTGGGAAGGATAGATGATCAGCGGCGCCCAGGTGTCCGGCTGGCTGACAACCTGCAGCGTGGCGTCCACCTGGCGGAAGTTGCCCGCTATGTCCGTATAGTTGGCCGTGATCACTGCTCCGTCATCATCCTCCGTCAGGATGCGCTCAAACTCGAAATAGCCCTGTGCCAGGTCATAACCGGCCAGGGGCGTCAGCGTCGTCGTCCCGTTGGCATTGGTATAAGTGAAGTGCAGGCGGTTCAGGCTGATCGACGGGTCGCAGTCGTCGGTCACCGTGATGGCAAACCGGCCCGTCATCTGGTTCGTACACGCCGGCAGCAGGTACGTCAGGTTGCCCGGCATCGTGATGTCCGGCAACTGGTCCGCTTCCTGCACCACCGTGAACAGCGTCTGTACCGTCACTCCGCCGTAGGATACGTCGATCGGGTAGATCCCCGGGGTGAGGTTGCCCACCGCTTCGAAGAACGCAAAACCGTCTTCCTCCTGGATGTAAACTACCGTCAGCGGCGCGCCGCTCACCGTGATCTGCCCCGTCAGGTTATCGTTCGGCGATATGCCGCAGTCATATACATTTCCAGTGAAGAACACCGAAGCGCTCGACTGGCAGGCCGGGATCGAGAACTGCCCGTTGCCCGATACATCCACGATCGGCGCCGGGTCCGGAGCCTGGTTCACCGTGATGGTGAACGAATAGTAGGCTACGTTGCCGTCATCGTCCGTTGAGGTGTAGCTGACCGTGTAGGGGCTGCCGGCCGGCGACAGCAGGGAGCCGCTGCCAGGGCCGCCGGTGTGCGCCAGGATCGGCGCCAGGTCACAATCGTCAACCGTCGATACCGTCCAGTTCACCGGAACGCCGTCCGGGTCACAGCTCGGAACCTCGATCACCATGTTGCCCGGGCCGTAGATCTGTGGCTCCCGGACATCGTCAACGATGATCGTATAAGTTTGGGTAACGGAACCGCTCGGCCCGTCCTTGCGAATGGTCAGCGTGTTGGTGCCTACCGCCGCGATAACGTCCAGCACATAAGTTCCGCCTCCGCCCATGAGCATCAGTGTAGCATCCGGGGTCACTGAGGTAGAGGTTGTGCTCGTCGAGATGTAAGCATCCGCCGTGGCCGCAAACGGGTTGGCAGGGTCAAATACAAATACCGTCCACTGGAACTGGTACGCACATTGCCCTTCGGGCAGCACCTTGGTAATGACCGGCGCCGGTACCTGCCCGGCCGCATCGGCAACCATAAGCTGCGGCTGCGCATACGCCTGATGGGCCCCGGCAAAGCCGAACACCATAAGGAGCGACAGTGCTTTTAGCCAGTTGAAGGTAGAAACGAAAGTAAAATTCGTTCTTTCCATAAGATTACAATTTGTTTTAAGAATTAGGTTATTTTATTGCAAAGAATAATGTGGCCGAAAGCCGGCTTTTCTCACTGCCGGATTCCCGGGGGAAGGCGGACAGGGCGAAAGGGCTCAGGCCAAACATAGTTGTCGTCGTCTCATCTATTTGCGGGTAAGATACCCGCCTGCTTTTCAAAGCATTAACCACTGCATTCTGTGGTTATTTTCTTTATTTCATTTGTTTTGGGTACATAAAAAAAAGAGGGCTGCCCCGGAGGGAGTCCATGCTTTTGGAAAACTCAACTATTGTCATTTATTCGGGAAAACAATCGCAATGATATGCCTAAGGGTAGGATACTGTAGCCAAAAAGAAAATGGCGAAAAGTGAAAATGTCAAGCTCTTTGTTCATGGGATTGCTGATTTGTAAAAAATGAAACACCATCTCTGATCTTCCCGGAAAATACCTGGAAGTTACGTATTTCGCTCGTTGCGGGCCGCTGTTAAGTACTTTAAAGGTCATCTTATTATGTAGATAGCGATATCGCGCAGGCAGTATCTGCTGCGATACAAATATAAAATAAGTTTATGGAGTCTCCATACCCTTTTGGAGGTATTTTTAAAATAAATGGCCAGGGATACCGTTGTCGCTCTAAACCAGGCTGTTGTCAAAGGCAATCTTTACCAGGCCGGCGGTATTGCTTACCCCCAGTTTACGCATGATGTTCTTCCGGTGGACACTGACCGTTTGGTCGCTGATAAACAGGGCTTTCGCGATCTCTTTATTGCTGAGTGCCTGGGTAATCAGTTGAAGGATCTCAAGCTCTCTTTTGGTAAGGCTGTGCTTTTTGACGAAACGGTCATTCGGCAGGTATCGGGAGTGCCGGGCAGCGGCCTTGGGCCGGGCGATGCCATTGGCAAGGCTGATGCCTTCGGAAACATAAGTATTGCCGGAAGCGATCTCCCGGATGCCGGCGAACAGCGGCTCTATCCCCCTGTCCTTCAATACATAACCATCAACGCCGGCCTTAAAGGCGCTGCGCACGATCTTGGGGGATTCGTACATCGTCAGAGCAAGAGTAAGGATATTAATGCGGGAATGATGAATGAACTGCAGTACTTCCAGGCCGTCTTTTTCAGGCATGTTCAGGTCGAAGATCAGCAGGTCGGCAGGTTTGTGTTTCAAAAGGGTGATGAGCTGGCTGCCGTTGGTGGCTTCCCCAACGACGTGGAACTGCATGTCCCTGGGATATCGGCGCAGGACGTTTTTTAAGCCTTCAAGAAAGATAGTGTGGTCATCGGCGATGATCGTTCTAAAAATTTTCATGGGATCTGATTTTGGATATGTAAATGGGATATTTTCGCCTCTCCGGACAGAACGGCAAAGCAGCCTGCTCCGCATATTCATCCCTGCGGAAACCAGCAATGGCTTGCGCTTCTCTATCCTGAATAACCTACATGGACATACTACAATGTAGGCTTACAGTGAAAAACGTTTGAAGGGGGGGGTAAACTACGGGGTTTAGTCGCACCACAAAATTAAGAATATCTCTAAGATAATCAAATTAAACGTATGGCAACTATTCCTGATGGCCTTCAACAAGAGAACACAAAATGTTCTAAACCAGCAACATAGCATAAACCAGCATATAATCGCCAACCCGGAAGTACTGCACGCGGAACCGGGCCTCATAGCCCTCTTTGAGAATGCGGCCTTCGGCCTGCCCTCCTTCCGGGCGGTAAGAAAACGGATCGAGATGGATGTGGGCCCGAAAATCCAGAGAGCGCCGCCCATAAGCCTTATAAAGGGCCTCCTTGGCCCCCCAGTAAACGTGGAGATGCTCGATGCGGCTGCCGTCCTGAAGGCTGGCCAACTCTTCCGGCCCCAGGAATTTGTGCGCCAGCCGTTCGATCCTGGGAACCAGGAACTGAACGTCTATCCCGGCCGCCACCGGAGCGGCAATAGCCGCTGCCAGCTCATGAGAGTGGCTGATGGAAATGTGATGGGATGAGCCTTCCAGGTGCGGCTTGCCGTATTCATCCTTAACAAAGGCGCCGCGAATTTTTCTTCCCGACATCTGATGGACCAGCTGGCGCACCGCCAGCCATTCCACCCGCCGCCTGCCCTTGATCCGGGCCAGTTGCTGCTGTTCTGCCGCCGCCAGGCCCAGGCGCTCCAGGAACCACTCTTCCGGCTCTTCGATTTGCCAGATGCCGAGCTCCACATCAGGTTCAATATGTCGGTGCAGCTTTAAAGGCATTGCCGTTGGGTAAATTTTATCCGGCTGAGTTAAGGAAGTACCATCACCAAATCTATCTTCCCGGTTAACTCAAAAACCAAAAGTACGCAATATCTGTTTTTTCCATGAACCAAGACAAATTCATGCCTTCACTCATCGTACACAAAAAAGCTCAGCTCACCGGCCACAATGCATCCGTCTTTGCCCTTGGCCGGGGGCAGAGGGCCGATGAATTCTTTTCCGGGGCCGGAGACGGGTGGATCGTACGCTGGGCGCTGGAAAACCCCGAAACGGGGCATCTGGCCGCCAAAGTGGATACCCAGGTATTTTCTCTGCTCTACCTGCCGGAATGGGAAAAGGCCGTTGCCGGCGATATGAATGGCGGCCTGCACTGGATACAACTGGGCCAACCGGAAAAAACACGCGATATTGCTCACCACCGGAAAGGCGTATTCGATATACTGAGGGTAGGCCCGCACGTTTATACAGCCGGCGGAATGGGATTATTGACCCGATGGGCCCCCGGCGAAGTGCGCAGCCTGGAGAGCGTCCGGCTCGGCCAGCAGAGCCTGCGTTGCCTGGCCTATTGCCCGGCCCGGAATGAATTGGCCATCGGCACCAGTGGCCGGTCCATTTTTCTGCTCGATGAGCATACCCTTCAACTCCGCCGCCACATCACCGATGCCCACGACAACTCGGTATTCACTCTGCAATATACTCCCGACGGGAAGCACCTCCTCAGCGGAGGCCGCGACGCCATGCTCAAAGCCTGGGAACTGAACGGCGATATCTCCCTCCTCTCTGCTCAACCGGCTCACTGGTACACCATCAACAGCATTGCTTTCCATCCCGAAGGCCGCTGGTTCGCCACCGGCAGCCGCGACCGGTCCATCAAGATCTGGGACGGCCAAACCTTCAAACTACTCAAAGTGCTGGATGCCAGCCGCGACGGCGGCCACATCAATTCGGTCAACCGGCTCTTCTGGCACGACTACAACAACTACCTCATCTCGGCCAGTGACGACCGCAGTATGATTGTCTGGGAAGTAGAGGGAATTGTTTAAATTTGATCTGGCAGGACTTCTATATGCTGTCCTCATAAATTAAACCACTATCGCGCCATGAGAAGAATTTTACCCTTTATTTTCCTCTTTCCTCTTTTCCTCAGTGCCCAGGAGATTGACTGGGCAATGTTCATCAACGGGGCCGGCGAAGAACTTTTGGATGCCATAGCCACCGATTCCGAAGGCAATACTTATGTCGGAGGATACTTTGACGGCTCCATCGCTTTCAACAATGAGATCTTTCTCGCCCCCGGCCTCTCCGACGGCTTTCTCTTCAAGGTATCCCCGGAAGGAGAAATGCTCTGGCATGCAGTGCTGGGCGGCTCAGGAGTCAGCCGGGTGACGGATATACAGTTCGACAAAAATGGCAGCCTCCTTGTATCGGGCTACTTTACCGAGCAATTGCTTTACGGCAACAGCCTCATCCTGGAAGCCGAAGAATTTCAATGGCGCGCCTTTATGCTTTGGATAAACCCGGAGGGAGGCCTGATCCAAACCGAGCAGGTGCCTTGCTCGAACCTCCTCCGGGCCCGCAACTTCTTCCAGGCGGCGGACGGCAGCTACTACCTCACCGGCGATTTTCGGGGAACGCTGGAATACAGAGGGCTCGCCCTGGAAAACGGCCCTGCCGGATACCCGGAGCTCTTCGTCCTCAAGCTGAGCCCCGCCCTGGACGTATTGTGGCACAAGCACATAAAAACCAATGACATATCCGAAATGACAGGTGTTGCAGAAGGCCCCGATGGAAGCCTCTTCTTAACCGCCGGTTATTCGGGCCGCCTTCAGTTGGAGGGAATAACCCTGAATGCCAGCAGTACCACCGGTTCCGATGGGGTAGTCTTCAAGTTCAGCAAATTCGGCGAGTTACAGTGGCATCAGGTGGTAAGCGGCCAGAACAAAACCCGCTTTAGTTCGCTTAGCATCGATCCCTTCGGAGACGTTTACCTCACGGGGGTTTTTGGATACGATATCGTTCTCGATTTTTTAAATGCAAGCCCGGAATACCCCTTCAACCTCTTTATCTGCAAGCTGAGAGCCGATAATGGCGCTCCCCGTTGGCTATACACCTATTCTTCAGAATCCTATAATTCAGGCACCTGTATCCGGGCCAGCCCCGCCGGAGGTTTCTGGCTTTCGGGGCTGTACGGCGGAAATTTCAACCTGGGCGGAATTCCCCTCGATGGAACCGGAGAACCCAGCGATGGTTTCCTGGCCAAGTTCGACGATGATGGAACCGCCACCTGGGCACAAACCATCACCGGGCCGGAAAGTGACTATTTGGAGAGCTTTACCGTTCATCCGGACGGCCCTCTGTACGCCATGGCTACTTTCAGGCAAAGTACGCAGATTGGAGCGTTCCCGGGTAATGCACAGGATAAAAGAGATATCGCCCTGTTCAAGGCCCGCTGCCCGGTAAACAAACCGGTGATCACTAAAGACACAAACACTCTGTTCACTACCGAAAACTATGCTGCCTATCAGTGGTATAAGAACGGCAGCCCCATCGCCGGCAACGGCGCCGCTGCTATCGCTCAGGGCCCCGGGCAGTATCAGGTGGCGGTGGAATCCTTTACCGGTTGCGTCACCATCTCGGATATAGTGGACGTCGCAGTGGCCACTGAAGAGGTTCAAAAAGGGGCACAGATATGGGTTTATCCGAATCCGGCCCGGGAAAGGATACACATTGCCCACTGGCCCCGGGGAAAAACGGCCAGTGTGCGCCTGCTTTCTCTCCAGGGGCAGGAATTGCACCGCTGGGCATCCGGGCAGGCCGCTTCCGAAGCCCCTCTGGAATTGCCTCCCCTCGAACCGGGGATATATCTGTTGGAGCTGGCCGACGGACAGAGCCGGCAGTATCACCGCCTGCTCATCCTGTAATTTTTGGTAACTTTTTTGATGGCCAATTCCTTATTTTTGAGTATTACCCAATTGCCCGATAACCTGGCCACCCAATGAGAAAAATATTGTCTTGTTTAGCCCTCTTGAATTGCCTGTCGTGCCAGCCCCAGCCGGCCTCCAACCTGGCGGCTAAAGCGGAGGTGTCCTCCGGCCTTCCCACCCGGGAGGAGTTGCTGCAACAATTCAGAAATGAGCGCCGCCTGCTCATCGTTTACGGCGATGGGCTGGAAAGCGTTGCGCAGCAGGTTAAACAGCGGCATCGGCGAACCGAATGCACGCTCATCCCGGAAGGGGAAGTGAGCCGGGGCCAGCTGAAGACGTCTGCCCTCCTGCTCATAGGCGCGAACTGGGCCAATCCGGTGGCCCGGGAACTCGTTTCCCAACTTCCATTCGACATGGAGGAAGGGATTTTACAATTCGGCAGCCACCACATCGGCGGCGCAAACACCGTTTTTTGCCTTTCTTTCTACCCTAACCCTCTGGCCAGGGCCCTTCCGATTGGCTTGATCACCGCTTTCGACCCCGGGGATATCCTCCGGTTCTACCAGCAGCGGAAGGCAGAAGGATTCTCTGTTTATAACTGGGCATCAATGGGTTACGAAGTCTATCAGAATGGCCAACGCCTGCTGATGGGAGCATTTGATGAAAAAAAATGGGAACCGGACAGCAGCACTGAGTTCGACTTCACAAATGCCAGAGATACGGCAATGGCCGGCCGTTATTTCAACTTCTTTCTCCATCAGGTTCCGCCGACAAGCGATCAAACCCGGGAACTGATCAACAACTGCGAGGCCCACGCCGAAAAAATACTGGCTTTCTGCCAGGCAGCGCCCCTTTCCCATCCTATCCCCTGCCATCTCTATCCTTCTCTGGAACAGAAGGGCCTGCGCCTGGACAATACCCAGCCCGCTCAGGCCGACTTCAGCCGGGGGGAGGTGCACCTTGTGGCCAATGAGATATTCCGGGGCCGGCAGGCCGGGCCGGAAAATGCCCTTCTGCTGCGCCAAATGCTCGGCCGGCCGAAGCTGGAGGCGATGGAAAGAGGGCTGGCCCTTTATTTCACCGACAACTGGCAGGAAAAAGGATACGCTTACTGGGCCGCACGGCTATACCAATCGGGCAATATCGCTCCGCTGGCTGAAATACTGGACAACGAGCAATTCAACAACGGCTCTCCCCTGGTAATGGGCTGCCTGTCCGCTTCCTTCGTCGATTTCCTGATCGGCCACTGGGGCCGCCGCCTCTTCCTCGAACGCTATGCCTCCTGGCGCCCCTCTCCGGAAGAGTTGCCCCGCCTCGAGGCCTCCTGGCACGAAAACCTTTCTAAACCTCAACCTCAACCTCTCTCCCCGTCTCCCCATCACCCAGCCTCCTCCGCTCCCCCCCTCCCCTACCTAAAAGGCTTCAACTTCGCCCACGAAGGCTATGCCATTTACAACGGATACGGCTCCGGCCTGGCCAGCGAGTCCCTCCGGGAATTGCACAGCCTGGGAGCGAACGCTGTGGCTATCGTACCCTATTCCTATATGAGGAACGCCCAGGCGCCCTCCACTCTGCCCTTCATGACACATGCGGGCTCAGAGACGGACGAAGGAGTGATACACGATGCCTTTGTAGCCCGGCAGCTGGGAATGAAAACAGTGCTGAAGCCCCAGATATGGCTCGGCGGCGGCAGCTGGCCCGGAGATGTAGAAATGCAAAGTGAGGCGGATTGGAATGCGTTTTTCAATCACTATTACCGCTGGATGCGCCATTATGCGCTTCTTGCCGAGATGAATGGGATGGATATGCTTTGCATCGGAGTGGAATTTGCCAAAGCCACCCTGGAGCGGGAACAGGATTGGAGGGAACTCATCGGGAAGCTCAGGGGCCTCTACTCCGGCCCAATGACGTACTCCGCCAATTGGGGGAAAGAGTTCGAAAACCTGCAGTTCTGGGATGCACTGGATTACATCGGACTGAATGGCTACTACCCTCTCAGCCAAAGCGAATCTCCTTCCGACGAGGAGCTGAGCGCCGCCTTCCAACGCGTGCTTCACCTGGCCGGGCAGGTCAGCCGGCAATACGGCAAACCCCTGCTCTTCACCGAGATCGGCTTCACCAGTACTCCTGAGCCCTGGGCCGCCCCGCACAAAGACCGTGATGGTTCCCCTTATAACGGCCAGGCCCAGGAGCGTTGCTACCGGATCGTTATGGCAAACCTTCAGGCCGAGACGGACTGGTGTAAAGGCATCCTGTGGTGGAAATTCCCGACTTATCTGAGCCGTGGCGGCCCGGGGCACACCGGCTTTACCCCCAATGGCAAACCGGCGGAAAAAGCGGTTAAGGAAGGGTTCGGGAGGCTGCCGTAAGGGAGAAGGTGGAAGGGTGGAAAGGTGGAAGGGTGCTAAGGAGGCGCAACCAGAAAACCAGGAACCAGAAACCAGGAACTTTGAACAGCCCCATGGAGAGACCTTTACACCCAAGCACTTTTACACCTAAACACCTTTCCACCCAAGCACTATTACACCTTTACACCTGATTAATATTCCACCTCCGTCACCAGTTTCCAGATGTACTCCTTCATTCGGTCGAAAGCGGGAGGAGCTATAGCATAGCTGGGGTTGCTGCGGTAAAGGACCGAACGTTCCCTGCCTTCGGAGCGGATGCGCATCTGATAATCATAACTGCGCTGGCCGGCCGGGGCGCCATATTCCCGCTCTGGCAATTGCATAATGCCGGTGCTGCCGATCATTTCCTGCAGGGATTTTAGCTGATGCCCGTTCAGCGGAACGGCATCTGCTACCGTTCGCTCCGATACATCTACCGGCGTAGCCACCCAGGGGCGGTTTTCATCATAGACGTAGTTTCTGGAAATGTGGGTCAGCTTTCCGTTCTGAATAATGACTACATCGCGGGGGCTGTCGTAGTGGAAAAAAAGGTCAATGCCCGGTTTGGCAGCCGGCCGGGGCAGCTCCTGATAGGCAATGGTTTGTCCATTCAATTGAAAAACAACACTCAAAAGGGCGATCAAAACAGGGAATACTCTCATACGGTTAATCGTTTAGAACTTATTTTGGGTGATAAAATACCTTCAGGCCCCTTAACCGGATCGCGGAAAAGGGAAAACCGTTTGGCAACAAATTCTCCGGAGATCAGAAAAAGGTATGTT
Organism: Lewinellaceae bacterium; assembly: GCA_020636315.1. Classification (GTDB taxonomy): domain Bacteria; phylum Bacteroidota; class Bacteroidia; order Chitinophagales; family Saprospiraceae; genus JACJXW01. The sequence goes on along the minus strand of JACJYA010000013.1, from coordinate 170,245 downwards.
TTCGAGAATCACGACATATTAACGAAAATCATAAGTATGGAAATTGTATTACAGAGGGAGAAATTTTTGAGGTTTGCCCGTCTCTGTGAGCCGGGTAAAATGTGTGATGTGTGATGTGTGATGTGTGCCCGACTCTGCGAGCCGGTTAAAATGTTTGATGTAGCCGGCCGGCCGGAAATTTCCCCAAAAATTAAATATCTTAGCGCGCTCAAACAACCGGAGCCATGATACTGTCGGACAAGAAGATACTGGAAGGCATAGAGAACGGAGAGATCGTCATCGAACCGTTCCAACGGCACTGCCTGGGCACCAACTCCTACGACGTGCACCTGGGCAAGTGGCTCGCCATCTACAAGGACCACATCCTCGACGCCCGCCGCCACAACCCCATCGAATACCTCGAGATCCCTGAACAAGGTTTCGTACTACACCCCAATACACTCTACCTGGGCGTCACGGAAGAATATACGGAAACGCACAGCGCCGTCCCCTTCCTGGAAGGGAAGTCCAGTGTCGGCCGCCTCGGCATAGACATCCACGCCACTGCCGGCAAAGGAGACGTCGGGTTCTGCAACACCTGGACTCTGGAGATCTCCTGCACTCACCCGGTGCGCGTTTATGCGGGCATGCCCATTGGCCAGCTCATCTATTTCCGCGTCGATGGCGAGATCCTCAATTACTACAACAAGAAAAAGGACGCCAAATACCTCAAACGGACGGATAAGCCGGTGGAGAGTATGATGTGGAAGAACAAGTTCTGATGGAATGCATGCCAACCCAGTGAATTGGCGCTTTCGGATTTCAAGCTTGCCTTTTTCCGGGAGGATGGAACGGCGATAACTACTTTTTATGGCGGCCGGGACGGGCACATTGCCGGACTGGCACTCAATGAACGGGAAGAAATCGTGATTGCCGGGAGAAAAGACGGATATTACGGGCTGCACCTGCTCTCCGGAATACCGGATAGGAACACTTTCCATCTACAAACACTCCGGGTGGGCGCCGGCGCCTCCGGCCATATTTTCGACATGATCCCTTCCGGGGAGGGCAGTTATTATTTGTGTGGGATCGTCACTTACTACGATGATGTTCCGGTACATTCCGTCTTTCGCCTGTTGCCGGGAGGGGAGTTGGACGGCCAGTTCGAGGCGAGGATGGAAAACGCCGGAAGCATCCGGAGCATTTGCCTGGACGAAGAAGGCCGCCTCCTGGTGGGTGGTTCTTTTACCCTGGCCCGGGAAGAAGACAGGTGCAACATCGCCCGAATCAGCCCGGATGATGGCAGCCCTCTGCCGGGCTTCGCCGAATTGGGCCTGCCGTTCAAGAACCATGTTACCCAACTGGGCATCGATCCTCAGGGCGCCATTCTGGCCAGTTGCTGGAATCTCCATCGTCAGCATCCTGAGCATCTGCCCATCTGGCGCATCCTCCCGAACGGGGCCATCGACGAAAGCCTGAGGGCCAGGTTACAGAATTACGAATTCAACGGGCAGGCCCTTGGCTTTTGCCAGCTGGAGAATGGGCGGATATTCGTTTATGGCCCGTTCTCTGCCTTAAGCACAGACACAGTCGCCCAGGGCGCCATGCTTCTCAATGCCGATGGCAGTATCGACACCGGCCTTTACGAACAGGTGAAAGCAAAAGCAATATTCAGCGTTGTAACCGACGAAGAAGGGCGGCTGACACTGGTGGGAAAGGGCATTGTGATCCAAGGCGTAGGCCCTTACCAGGTGGTAAGGCTGTTGCCGGACTGGAGCCCCGACCCCACTTTTGAGGGCCCTTTCCCCTTTGAAAAAGAAGACAGGTTCAGCAATTTGAAGATCGCCCGGCGGAAAGACGGCAAATACCTGCTGGGGGGAGATTTTTCCATGCCTACTCCTCAGGGGCAGGCTTCCGGCCTGGTGCGCCTGAATGCCGACGGCGCCTATGACCCTACCTTTTCACTGCCTTCCGGAGGGTTGACCGGAGGCCACCCCAATGCTCATTACCCTATGGATTTTGCGCTGCTTCCGGAGGGGCTCATCGCAGTCAGCGGTACTTTCGACTCCATCGGCGGGCGCCCCGTGCCCAATCTGGCCATTCTGGATGATAGCGGCCAATTGGCCGAAGGCTTTGAAAACCTGGGCGTACCGAAGCTGGGCTTCCTTTCCTGCCTGTTTCCGCTGGATGACCAAACGCTGCTTGTCGCAGGTTCACTCCAGGAAGAAGAGCCCCCGTTCCACAACGGCATACTGAAGATCAACCTGAAAGAAAAAAGGAGAAGATCCAGTGCCCATCCTTCCGGCCCGGCCCGGCCTCAAAAGATTCAAATCTTCCCCAATCCCACCCGAGACTTCTGCTATCTTCTGCTACCCGAAGACGCTGCAGGCCTCGTAGAGGTCAGCCTTATCGGACAGGATGGAAAGCTCTTGAAGGCCATTCAGATGAATTTCCACCGGCAGGCGCTGGAATTGACACTGGACGCCCTGCCCGCCGGCGCCTATACGGTGATCGCCCGGCTAGGGGAACGCAGCTGGCAGGGCAAGGTGGTCAAGTACTGAGCCATCCCCGAATCACAAATCACGAATCACGAACACCGAAGGTTACCGCTGCCGCTGCAGCTTCTGGGCCGATACCGGCCGCCTCTTTTTCCTCTCCTTACCGGGCTCCGGTGCAGCAGCCTCTACTTCCGGTTTTTCTTCTTTGGGAAGACGATTAAACCACAACTCCGTACCGTTGGCCATTTTTACCCGGTCAACTTCCGTCTTGGCCACCCTAAGCACCGGGCCGCCCTCTTCTTCATAGGGCCTGTACTGGATGTACTTTCCCTCAAAACTCTCCACCTCGGCCTCGACCTCCTCGCCGTTCAGGAGGAATATATGATCTGAATGGTTGTCTTGCGCATTGATGCCTGTGCCAATAAACAGGAAAGCAACACCAATAAAAGCTGAATGCAGATATCCGGACATGATCGTAAGGACTTTAATTGAATGGTTCTATCAACAACTGTAAAGCGTTTTTTCAGGGAAAAAATTGTGTATTCCTCTCCCTAACCATCAATAAGCAGCATTGTCAACAATATAACCATCAAACCATACAATAATCATATAGCCAGGCTCCCGGATCTCTGTCTGCACCAAACCTTTTGCCCCCCGATAACTGACAGGGATGCCTCCAGCTATCTTCGCACCACCTTTTCCACAAAATGCCGCTTTCCGCCTGCATCCATTCTGGTGACAACATAAATTCCCAGTGACAAACCGCTCAGGTCCATAAAGGCCTGGTTGTCTTCGAAATCCAGCTCTGCCGACCGCACCAGCCGGCCGCCGCACTGATAAACATAAACCGGCAATGTGCCTTCAAACTGGTATTCGATATGTACAAAGCAATAGGTGGCCCACTGCAAGGTGAAATCCATGCCGGGGCCTTCTTCAAAAACCAGGAATTCATTCTTCGGGCAAAAGAACTCCCCCATGCCGCCCAGGCATGGTACTTTGCAGCAAAAAACACCCTACATACGAACCTTATCCTCTCTTTTCCCGTAAAAAGGACCATACAGCCCGTCCGAGAACAAAGTTGTCGGTTGGCTGTCATATATTCGTACCAGGGTTCTGCCGGGAATGAACCAGGGTGTTGAAGGTTAGGTGCCGGTTGTCGGTTTTTTCCGCATCAGGCCCGGAAGATGAAGATATAAACGATCAACCCACAACTTTCAACCAGCCAACAACCGCCCTCTCCCCGCAATCCCCCAACAAAAACAGAATTCCATGGGAAAACGAATGACCACTTTGCTGGCGCTCTGCTGCGCCCTTGTCACCAACCTGTTCACCCAAAGTTTCGACCCTGATTTCCAGCCTTTCGTCACCCGCCCTGGTGATGCCGGTGATCTGGCCATCCTGCCCGACGGCCGTTTTTACGCTGCCGGCGGCTTTTCTATGGCCAACCGGGAGGCGCGGCCGAATGTCGCCCGTTTCCTGCCTGATGGCGCCCTGGATGAAAGTTTCCAGCCTGCCGTCAACTTTTCTCCGGTAGCCCTGGCGGTCCAGGCGGATGGCAAAGTCGTCCTTGCCGGCAGCTATACCGACGAGGGAGCCCCTGAGGGCATGACCGTCATCCGGCTGAATGTCAATGGAAGCCTGGATGACAGCTTCCAGGCGGGGTTTACCTCCCAGGGCACTTTCGCCGATATCGCCGTAGAGGCCGGCGGCACCATTCTGGTGGGCGGTTCCTTCAGCATTTTCGACGGCCAGGCCACACAGGGAGTCATCCGCCTGAACAACAGCGGAACTCTGCAGGACATCATTCCTCTGAACGCAGGGGGCACGGTGTTCGTCAGCAGCTTGCTGACGCAGGATAACGGCAGGTTTGTAGTGGGCGGCACCTTCAACAGTGAGGCCTATCTCAGCTACCACGAATACAACGGCGCTCCGGTGGCGGGATTCAACTTTTCCATTACTTTACCCGGCACCACCAATATTCTGGTCAGCATCCGGGATATGCAACAGGACAGCCAGGGGCGCATCGTTCTCAGCGCCGGCACTTTCCTCATCCGCTATGCCATCTGCATTCTCAACACCAGCGGCAGCTATGCGGATTGGAATTATGTTTTCGGCATCCCCATGTCAATCACCATTGATGGTAATGACAATATTTTCGTTGCCGGCGATTACGATAATGTCAGCGGCGTACATGCTTTTGAGCCGGCAACCGGGCTTACCAGTTACGCGGGCGCAGGAGCCGACGGCCTGATCCGAAAGGTAGTAGCCCACCCCGCCGGAGGCTTTATCGCTACCGGTGCTTTCAGTGCTTTCGACGGGCAGCCTCACCTGGGCATTGTCCGCCTTATCGGTTCCGGTGCTCCGGTATCTGCCTTCAACAGTGCACTGGAGCGGGTAGGCGTCGTGCGTTCTATACAACCCTACGGCCCCGACAAGGCCTACATCAGCGGAGAATTTGCCATGGTGGGCAATACTTTCAGCCCCAGTATCGCCCGCATATTTCTCGACTCGGGAGAGGCCGACCCCAGCTTCACCAATCCCGGCATCAGTTATCGAAATGAAATCCGGCAGATCTGCATTGATGCCCAGGGGCGGCTGCTGGGCGCCGGCACCAACCGGCACTTTGCCGACAGCCCACAGGAAGCCCCGTTGATAAGGCTGCTGCCCAGCGGAGCTTTTGACCCTGCCTTCCAACCCGACCCAGCTATCTATCCCGTAGGGTCCATCACCAAGGTGCAACCGCTGGCCAACGGCCAACTGCTCGTCATTGGCGACTTCAATATCCTCGACCAGGGAATTGTTGCGTCAAAAATTGCCCTTTACAATTCCGACGGCAGCCTGGTGCGAAGCTTTTCAGGCCGTATCCAGGTTACTGACGCTACCGACGTCATTACCCTGCAGGACGGGCGGACGCTGATAGGCGGGAGGGATATCCGTTTCGACGGCGCGGCCCCCAAGCCCATTATTATGCTCGACGCCAGCCTCAATCAGGACCCAACCTTCGAGGCGCCTGCCGACATCATCTGTAGCAGCGGCTGCCGGTTCAAGTTCACCGAGCAGGAGGACGGGCGGCTGTTGGTAGGCGGAGTTTTCCGCACCGCCCCCGGCCAGTCGGTTCCCTTTCGTATGCTCCGGCTGGAAACTGATGGATCCATCGATGCCAGCTTTCAACTGGACGGTGCTTTCGACAATAAGGAACCGTATGTTGACGGCGGCGTGCGCAGGATGCTCCCTCTTCCCGACGGGCGCATTTTTGCGGTAGGCCTTTTCGATTCGTTGGGGCTGGTTCCCGCTCCCTCCATGATCCTGCTGGAAGAGGATGGCGGCATAGCCGACAACCTGGAGGGCCTGGAATTCGAGCGGCAGTTCCTTTTAGACGGCCTTTTGCTGGAAAACGGAGACTTTATCGTTGGCGGTATCCTTTCAGGCCCCGGACAGGCCGGCCTTGCCCGGGCTACTTTCAACAGCCAGCCGCCCACTACCAGCATTGGCGGCCAGGTTCACACCACCTCCGGGCTCGGGGTGGAAGGGGTGGAGATCGGCATTACCGGCCAGCCTTCCGCCAATCTGCTGACCGGCCCCAACGGCCAGTACAATTATCCCAGCCCTCAGGCCGGAAACGATTATGTAGTGAGGCCTATGCTCAATACCGGACACACCAACGGCGTAAGTACTTTTGACATCCTGCTGATCAGCCAGCACATCCTGGGCAATAACCGTTTTAATGATCCCTACAAGATGATCGCCGCCGATGCCAATAACTCCCAAACAATAACCACTCTCGACCTGATCGCCATACAGAAGCTGATCCTGGGCCGGGTGAATGAGTTTCCCAACAACTTCAGCTGGCGTTTCGTCGATGCAGATTACGTATTTCCCAACCCGATGAACCCCTGGCAGGAAACCTTCCCCGAAATGATCAGCTTTGCCAACCTGCCGGCCGGCGGTGTTCAGGATGCCGATTTCACGGCTATCAAGATCGGCGATGTGGATGGCAGCGCTATTCCGGGCCGGCCAGCCAGCCAGCCTTTCCGGCTGTGGGCAACCGACGAGCAGGTAGAACCCGGCGCAATGGTGCAGGTGCCGGTCACCGCCGGACAGGCAATGGGTATCCGGGCCTTTCAGTTCACGATGCGCTTCCCAACCCCGGCACTTATCCTGGAGGAGGTTTCCTACGGATTGATGGATGAAGAGGATTTTGGCTGGGACTTTCTGGATAAAGGCTGGATCACGGCCAGTTGCTACGAACTTCCGGAAAAAATGGATCCGGAGGCCATCCTGTTTACGCTTAAATTCCGCGCCCGGCAGGCAGGAAACCTGAGCCGGTGGCTGAGCCTGGGTTCTGATTTCACCAAAGCCGAAGCTTACACTGCCGACGGCCAGGCCTATCGGCCGGAACTGGCATTCCTTCCGGCTGCGGAAAAACCGGCACAGTTGCTGCAAAATACGCCTAACCCTTTTTCCGGACAAACCACCATTGGTTTTCACCTCGAACAGCCCGGCGCCGCCACCCTGCTGATCCACAGCCCGGAAGGGCGCCTGCTCCGCCGGCTTACCGGCTGGTTCGAAAACGGATACCAGGAAATCCAGCTCAGCAGCGAAGGGCTTCCGGAAGGGGTGTTGTACTATACCCTGCAGACAGAGGAAGGTGCGGTGAGCAGGAGCAGGAGCATGGTGGTGAGAAGATAAAGCCTGAAACGTAGGCGGAAATCAGGCCAGAAAATTGACTTCATCCTAAATGAACAAAAAGCCTTTGAAGTAAAAGAAACGCCCACCGCTTCAGACCTGGCCACCCTTACAAAACGTGCCCGGGCCCTGGGGTTGGATGATCATGCTTTGATCGGGCGTTATCCACCGGAGAGCGGGTTCCGGGATTTCATCTGGGGCGGGATGATCAAAGAACCATAAGAGTTTATTATTTTACCCGCCAGCCAATAGAAGCTTATGAACCTTCGCATCATCTCCGCCGGCGCCGGCAGCGGCAAGACCTACCGATTGACCAGTGAAATGGTTGCCCTTCTCAGTGAAGGGGTGCGCGCCAGCGGGATCATTGCCACCACCTTTACCAATAAGGCGGCGGCAGAATTGCAGGAACGCGTGCGGGTACGGCTCCTGGAAGAAGGCCTCAGCGAGCAGGCCGACCAGCTCACCAATGCCCTCATCGGCACCGTTCACGGGCTGGGAGTGAAGCTGCTTCAGCGCTTTGCCTTCGAAGCGGGCGTCTCTCCGGAGGCCAGCATCATCGCCGACGAAGACCAGCAGATCCTCTTCAACCTCTCCCTTTCCACCGTGCTGACCAGTGAACGGGTGGAAAAGATGGAATACCTCAGCGACCGCCTGGGCCTCAACAAAAGAGAACGCTACGACTGGCGCCGGGAGGTCAAAAAAGTGACGGATATCGCCCGGGCCAATGGATTTTCAACAGAAGGCCTGCACCAGAGCCGGCAGCGTTCCTTCGAAAGTTTCCGGGAATTCATCGGCCGGCCCGATGACAGCCGGCCAGAGGGCTTCTTCGAACACCGGCTGGATCAACTGCTCGGAGAAACCATCGCCCGCCTGAACAACAACGCCGACGAAACCAAAAAGACCAGGGAAGCAGTCAATACCCTGAAAGCTTTCCAGCGCACCCTTGGATTGCGCCGGCATCTCTACTGGCACGAATGGGCCAAGATATCCAAGCTCGATGTCGGCGCCAAAAGCCGCGATGATGCAGCCGATTTGCTGGAGTTCGCCGCCAGCCACCATCGGCATCCCGATTTTCAGGAAGACATCCGCGAATTCATCGACAGCATCTTCACCATCACCGATGCCGCTATTCAGGAATACGACAGCTATAAGAAAAAACGCGGCCTGATCGACTATACCGATATGGAAGTCCTGGTCAACCGCCTGCTGGACAGCCCTGCCGTCAGCGCCGTGCTGGCCCAGGAACTCGACCTGCTGATGGTCGATGAATTTCAGGATACGAGCCCCATACAGCTGGAAATATTTCTAAAGCTGTCGAAACTGGCCAAATACTCCGTCTGGGTAGGCGACCCGAAGCAATCGATCTATGGCTTCCGCGGCGCGGCCCCGGAGCTGATGCAGGCCATCATCCGGAAAGTGGGCGGTGTTAAGCCCGATGATATTCAGGAATTTTCCTGGCGTTCACGAGCAGGCATCGTCAATGCCGTCAATGCCATATTCACCAGGGCCTTTCCCGATATCCCGGCTGAGCAGGTTGCTCTGAAAGCCAAGCGGACAGAAGGCCCGCCTGAGCTTCAATCCCCACTGATGCACTGGCATTTCCGGTACGACGGCGAAGGGCGCCTTCCCGGCCGGCCGTGGATGGAAAACTGCATCGCCGACGCCCTTCGACAGGTGCTGGAACGCCGCATCCATGTCATTCCCAAGGGCGCCAGTACGCCCCGGCCGGCTGTTCCGGGAGACGTGGCCATCCTCTGCCGCTCCAATGCCGAATGCCAACTCGTCGCCGAGGCCTTGCACCGCGCCGGGTTGCGCGCCGCCATTTCCCGCAGCGGCCTGCTGGCCACCGCCGAGGCCCGGCTCATCCTTGCCTGCATGAAGTACATCCTCAACCAGTACGACTCCCTTTCGGTGGCCGAGATCCTGTTGCTGGCCAGCGGCCAGGACATTGAAGAGATCATCGAAAGCCGCCTGGATTACCTAGAAGAAACAGATAACGGCAAAAACCGGAACGGCCAGTGGGCCGGCGACGATGCCTTCATCCTGGCACTGGACCGGCTCCGCGAACAAACTATTGAGCTTTCCAGCGCCGAGATCCTCAACCTGCTGCTCGAAGAACTGGAGCTGCGGCGCATCATCGCCAGCTGGGGCAACCAACAGCAGCGGCTCGACAATGTGGAGGTGATGCGCAAACTGGCCCTGCAATACGAAGAAGCCTGCAACCGGCTACATTCGGCAGCCTCCCTGGGCGGTTTCCTCCTCTGGCTGGCCGACCTGGAAAACAATGACGCTGATATGCAGGGGTCTGGCGAAGGGCCCGGCGCAGTAAACGTACTGACCTACCACAAAAGCAAGGGCCTGGAATGGCCCATTGTCATCTGCCACAGCCTGGAAGGCAACCTCCGGGCAGAGGTATGGGGCGTGGATATCATTCAGGAAAGCGAAGAAGTGGACCTCAACAACGTACTGGGCAACCGCTGGCTGCGCTACTGGGTGAACCCTTACGCCGACCAAATCCGAAATACTTACCTCGACGAACAGCTGTCAGAAAGCGAGCCCGACCGCCGGGCTCGGGAAAAAGCCCTTCAGGAAGAAGCACGACTCCTCTACGTGGGGATTACCCGCGCCCGTGATTACCTCATAATCCCCTCCCGCGCCCGTTCTACAAAGTGGTTGAACCGGGTTTGGAACGAAGGAGAGGAAGACCACCCCACCCTCAGCCCCGATAGCCATGAAAGCCCCTGGGAATGGAACGGAGAATACCTGCGAATAGAAACGGAGGTGTTCCACTTCCCCCGTGATTTCGCCCAGGCGGAACCCCGGAAAGAAGAGATCCGCTTTCTGGCGGAGCGCGCAGGCAGGCAGCAATACGAGCTCTACGATATCGACGCTGCCAAAGAGGCCTTCAGCGAAGAAATGAGCGCCCGCATCGGCGACATTCTGCATTACAACAACCCCCTGAAGCTGAAAGAAGGCATCGACCAATACACCGCCGCCAAAGGCATCAAGGCCTTTCTCACGGGCGACCACCATACCTATCCGGCCCCCGAACGGATAAAAATGGCGGAAGGCTTCATCCGGCGCTACGAAATGGAGGATACACCGCCTAATGCTCTGGTCTTGCTGGGCGATAGCTGGGATGCTTTCCTCAACCGGCAATTCGATATCCGAAAGGCATACCGCAAATATCCCATTCGCTATTTCCACCACGGCCGCCTCTTTACCAATGTTATCGACCTCCTTCTTGATTCGCCCAAAGGATTGATAGTCATACAGAACAGCGGCTTTGCCGGTGGAGAACCTGCAAAAATGAAGCACCGGGCCCTGCAGAATCTGGGCAGTTGGTGCTACCTCAGCGGCTCAGCCGTAAAGGAGGTATTCGGACGGGAAGAAGTGCGCACTTTCGTGCATTTTGTGATGAGCGGCACTTTGGTGGAAGTGGTTTGGGAATGAGAGGAGTGAGGCAACCCAAAAACCAGGAACTATGAACACTCCCAACCATTCCCAGAGGCATCCGCATTCTATCCCGCCTCCTGCTCTCTCATCTTCACCATCGTCAGAATTGTCCCGATGGCTACCGTTTCCCCCGTCTCGTCATATACATCAACAAGCCATTTGACAATGCCCTTACGCACATCTTCCTCGTCGCGTTTCTCCTGGGCGGCTTTCTCCTTGCAGCTGAACCGAACGCCGATCGTCATGCCGGCATATACCGGTTTGGTAAAGCGGAAATCCTCGATGCCGTAGTTGAGCAACACCGGCCCTTTCCGCCCATCGACGAACAGGCCGGCGGCCTTGGAAAGGATGTAGTAACCATGGGCTACCCGTTGCTCGAATATGGTGCCTTCCAGGGAGGTGGCATCCACATGGGCGTAGAAATGGTCGCCGCTCACATTGGCAAAGTTGATGATGTCGGCTTCGGTAACCGTATGCCTGGCGGTGATGAGTGTCTCGCCGATCTCCAGGTCTTCAAAATGCTGCCGGAAGGGGTGAATGTCTTTCTCCTTATACCGGGCGCCCACCTGATAGACGTCCGTAACGGCGGTGATGAACGTGGGGTGGCCCTGAACGGCCGTGCGCTGCAGATAGTGCTTGACGCCGCGCAGGCCGCCCATTTCTTCGCCACCGCCGGCCCTCCCCGGGCCGCCATGGGTGAGCATGGGCATGGGCGAACCGTGGCCGGTGCTCTCTTTGGCGCTGAGCTGGTTGAGTATGAGAATCCGGCCGTGGTAGGGCGCCGAACCCAGGACGAAGTTGCGGGCAATGCGCTCATTGGCGGTAGCAATTGTACTGACGAGTGAACCTTTGCCCATATTGGCCAGCTCGATGGCCTCGCTCATTTTCTTGTAGGGCAGGATGGTGCTCACCGGCCCAAAAGCCTCGATGTTGTGCGTATTCTGTTTGTTGAAAGGGTCGTCATTGACGAAAAGGATAGGAGAGAAAAATGCACCTTTATTTTTCTCGGCGCCGGTAACTTCAAAATTTTCCAGGTCGCCATAAACGATCCGGCTCTCCCGGGCAAGTTCCTCCACGCGGCGGCGCACCTCTTCCACCTGGCTGCGGCTCACCAGTGAGCCCATGCGGACTCCCTCTACGGCAGGATCGCCGATGGTGGTGCGCTGCAGTTCCTGGCTAAGGGCCAGCTGAACATCCTCCACCAGTTCCTCCGGCACGATAATGCGGCGAATAGCCGTGCATTTCTGCCCGCATTTGACAGTCATTTCCCGGCGCACCTCTTTGATGAACAGGTCGAAAGTGGGCTTGCCCGGTTCGGAGTCTTCCCCCAGCACTGCGGCATTGAGGCTGTCGGCCTCCATATTGAAGGGCACAGCGTTCTCGATGATCTTCGGATGGGCCTTGAGCATGCGGCCGGTAGAGGCCGAGCCCGTAAAGGTGACCACATCCTGGGAAGTCACCGGGTCCAGAATGCCGTGGCCGCTGCCGCAAACCAGCTGCAGAGCTCCTTCCGGCAAAATTCCGGATCCGACAATATCCCGGGCCATGGCCTCGGTGAGGAAGGAGGTCAGCTCCGAGGGTTTGACGATAGCCGGCACTCCCGCCAGCAGGTTGACGGACAGTTTTTCCAGCATGCCCCAGATGGGAAAGTTGAAAGCATTGATGTGAATGGCCACACCGTGCTTCGGCACCATAATGTGATGGCCGATGAAGGTTCCTTCCCTGGATAAATTGACCGGGCTTCCATCCACATAGAAAGTTTTGTCCGGGAACTCCCGCCGGAGGCTGGCGTAGGCGAACAAGGTGCCGATACCGCCGTCAATATCGATCCAGCTATCCCCTTTGGTGGCGCCGGTGCGGTAACTGACGGGATAGTATTTCTTGCGGATATCGAAGAGGTGCAGGGCCAGCTTCTTCAGCATTAGCCCCCGTTCCCTGAAGGTCATTTTCCGGAGGTTGGGGCCGCCCACCTGCCGGGCGTAGTGCATCATATCGGCATAGTCGAGGCCCTCGCTGCCGCAGGTGGCGATCAGTTCGCCTGTAATGGCATCATATTGAGGAATGCCTTCGCCTTCGGGAGGGGCCCATTTTCCAAGGATGAAGTTGTGGAGTTTTTCGGACATATCTGGGTTGCGGTTTATTCATTAGCCCTTACAGGTTTCGCCTCAAAAGTACGGAGAAAGGGCCGCTTTAACAAGGTTGGAAATATATGCTTTTGATCAGCCCGGACTTTCTCGATTCCGAGTTCATTTATACCAGAGAACTGCCCCTTGCCCTGCAACGGCATAAAGATAGAGAAGCCGTCGTCATTCCGGTTATCTTACGGCCCAGTTTGTGGGAGACAGAAGAATTTTCAGGTATCCAGGCCCTGCCCAAAGGGGCCCTGCCCATCTCCCAATGGGAGAACGAAGATGAAGCATACTTAGACGTTGCCAAAGGGCTTGTAAAAGTGATCAGGTCGATCCAAAAGTCTTAAACCAACAGCTACTCCCCCAAAATGACACGCATTCCTTCCACTGTCACCTCACACCCTGCTTCCCTGATTCTTTGAGCCGCCTCCCCTTCCCTAAGCAGAACCGGGTTGGTATGGTTGAAATGGATAAAATGCACCTTCGCCCGTTCATCCGGCGGCAGATCAGCAAAAAGTTCCAGGCTCTCTTCAATAAAAGGGTGTGGAATCTCACTCATATCCCGGCCCGGGATCTCGCCATTTTCGAAAAAGGTACCGTCCAGAAAAGCGATATCCACCTGCCGAATGAGCTGCCGGATGTCTCGTTCCCATAGTTTCCATTTATCGATATCCGGGAGGTAAAGCACCTTTTTTGCCGGCCCTTCGATAAGGAAGCCCACAGTTTCGGAATATTCATCGCGGTGGGGGACGGAGAGGGGGGTGATTTGGAGACGAGGAGAAGAAGAGTGCGGGATGGAGGGAGAGAGGGAGATCGCGCTGTCGGCGGAGAGGGAATGCAGTTCGATATTATGGAGCTCAACGAGCTGGCTCCAGGGGCCGTTGGCCTCCAGGAATGTGCGCATGCGCGGCATGGCATAGACGGGTACTCCTTTGGCGCCCATTGCCTCCCGCCCCAGGTGCATCAGGCCGGTATAATGGCCAATATGGGCATGGGTGAGCAGAATGCCCGAAAGCTGCCCGCAGGGCTCCATTTTGTGCAATTGTTCCCGGAAATCCGGCGTGGCGTCGATGAGCCAGAAACGGCCGGCGGCAGGATCGGCCAGGCCCAGGCAGCTGACATTGGCGGAAGGCAATTCTCCATCCCATACTTTCCGGCAACACGCCTTGCGGCAGTCCGCCTGCGGGAAACCGGCATCCTGCGCAATGCCGAGTACCAGAAGGAAGGGGGCTTCAGGCTGTGCCTTTGCAGAAGTGATAGAAAAAGAAAGGAGGAGAAAAAAGGCAAATTTCCCAGACATACAACTATATTTCCTGCAATTTAATAAACCAGAAAATTATCCTGATCCCAAAATCGTTAAACCCCTAAACGATTCCCGTGATGAACAAAACCTTACCAACACTCGCCGGCGCTCTTTTTGCGGCGCTCCTGCTATTCGCCATTACAACCAACCTCCATGCCCAGCGCCCCGGCGGCGTTGGCGTTGGTGTACAACTGGGTGACCCCAGCGGACTTTCTCTCAACCTGCCCACCGGCGGCAGAGCCTCTGTGGACCTTCTGGCAGCCTGGGACCTGGATCATTTCTTCTTCATCAACGGCCACGCGCTCTTCATGCAACCGCTGGGAAGCGCACCCAACTTCGGCCTTTTCTACGGCCCCGGCATTTTTATCGGCGTACGCGACAGAGACAACCGGCGCTGGGAGTTCAATGACCAGGTCTATGTCGGCGCCAGCGGCACCATCGGCCTCAACTACTTCATCGACCAGTTCGAAATCTATCTGCGGGCCACCATCCGGCTGCAGCTCATCGACAGGACTGACGCCAATGCCGGCGGAGGGCTGGGGCTGAGATACTACTTCTGAGAGGAGGCTTGTGCCGCTCCGGGACTTCAGGAATGTTCTTCGTGTTAGCATAACTCATAACCCCACATTCCTACCGCACGACAAAGCGTTCCTGCGCCAGGAGCCGGCCGCTGCCATCGCTGAGCCGCAGTTGGTAGAGGCCACCGGCCAGGGCGCCGACATCGATCTGCCCCTGTTGTTCTCCCGGCAGGCCATTCAGCCGCCATTGTTTCACGCGTTGTCCGTTGCCGGCAAAAGCCTCCAGAATGAGTTTCGGCGCTGCCTTATCCATGGCCAGTTGCCAGTTCAGGCGGCCGTCGGTAACAGTTGGGAACACCCTCAGGCTCGCCGCCGGAGCAGATAGCTCCCGGCTGTTGACCACGCTCGTATTTTCAAAATAAAGAATGGGAATATCCTCCTGGCCGGTATTTTCATCGTAAAAGTAAGTCGTGACGAACAAGTCCAGGTCGCCATCGTTATCGATATCCACAAGGGAAGGGATGGAGTAGTAATTCATAGGAGGGAAAGTGATGCCGAAGGGGTTGGTTACCGGAGCGGCAAAAGCAGGCGCCTGAGCGGTTCCGGTGTTTTCAAGGTATTGCACAAAACTGGGATCCTCATAATTAAACGGCGTGCCGCCGGCTATTATATCAAAGTCGCCATCCATATCCAGGTCTCCGATAGCATGAATGACCACGTAGAGCCCCTGGGTGGAAAGGCCAAAGGGGTTACTGAGGGGAGCCGCAAACTGAGGGGCGCCGGCGTCTCCGGTATTCTCCTGGTACCGAAAATCATACAGTTCGGTAAGGGCATTGTAAGCCGTACCCAGGAAATCGAGATCGCCGTCATTGTCCAGGTCCGCAAAGGCGGGTACGGTGAGGTATTCGGTAGATTGCAGCCCGAACGGGTTGTTCACACCCGCCGCAAAGGAAGGGGATTCAGCGGACCCCTGATTCTCAAAATAGAGGACGATGCCGGTCTCGATGTCATCATCCAAAGACCCGACAAAGAGGTCCTGGTCGCCATCGTTGTCGATATCCACCAGGAAGGGCGTAGTGATGTATGCTACGGGAGACAGTCCAAAGGGATTGATTTGGGCTGGGGCAAACGCCGGTGATTCGGGTGTTCCGGTATTTTCGAAATATGCGAATTCCGTTTGCTCCGCATCGTAGTTATACTGAATGGCCAACAGGTCCTGGTCCCCATCGTTATCGAGGTCGGCGAAACTGAAGAATGAGATATACCCATCCGGGCTGGAATTCAACCCAAAGGGGTCTTCGACGGGCGGGGCAAACTGCTGAGCGTGAAGAGCGCTGCCTCCCAGCCCGATGATAAGGGCTCCCGAGGCCAGAATACGCCGCAGGCGGCTTTGCGAAAACACCTGGGAAAGGCGCAGGTACAGCTGTTTTAGTTTGCCGGCCAGCCGGTTTTTTTGCTGTGCCGACAGCTGTTGAAACTCGCCGCTGTCCAGCAGGCGCTGCACCTTTCCGGCCAGGGCCACGAAGCGGTGATAGGTCTTGGAAATGGGTAAAGGTTGGTATTTCATACACTCTTGTTTTAGAGATGAACGATTATTGCTTGTTCTGAGGGTTGGCCCAGTAAGTAGCCTCCGGAGTAGAAAGCCCAAGGCGATGCCGGGCCTCGTAGGGGTTGAGGATATTGGGCCGCCGCAACCCCGGCACTACCCGCACATCATAGATCTCATCTACAGAGGCCTGATAGCGGATGAAGCCGCTCATTGCGCCGGTGGGCAGATGCACCACGGCAATGCCGGCCTGCCGGGCGCGGTGGGCAAAAGGCAACTGTGCAAAGGTAGAAGAATTCTTCCGCAGGCGGGAAAGGCCGACAAAAGCATAGTCCCCGATGCGGCACAGGCCCCGGACGAAGCCGTCAAGCCGGCACACCGGCTCTGTCTTTCCGCTAACGGTATCAATATGCACCAATTCGCCGGTAGCGGAGAGCAGGACATAGAGGCGGCCGTCATAGAGGCGGGGCGAATGCGGCATGGGCAACCCACCGGCAACCACCTCACCGGTTTCGATATCCATCAGCACTCCTGTTTTGGTGATGTTCTCCCGCCAGCTTTGACGGCTGTCGCCGGTATTAAAGGCAGACACAAAGCGCGGCCGCCCTTCCTCCATCGCCATGCCGTTGAGGTGGCAGCGGTCTTCGTGCGCCAGCCTGCTGATGAAAGATGGTTTCCAGACAGGGGTGAAACTGTAGTTGTCGTCGATCCGGCAGATACAAGAGAAAGAGGTATTGACAGCATACAGGCCATCGCTCCCCCACTCCAGGTCGTGGATATCGACCTGGCCGGTATAGTAAGTAGCGCGAGGCATGAACAGGGCGTCGTAAGTCGCCGGCTTTTCCGGATAGTGGCGGGCCAGCTCCGTCGAATTGGCGAGCACGATGGCCTCATCGAGGGTAGCAATGGCCATTTTGGAACCCTTCAGGGCAATACCCATGGGTTTTCTGAACGTACGGGGCAGTTGGATGAGCCGTTCACCGTCAACCGAGCTGAGGAGGACGACCTTACCGGCCTGATAGGTACTCAGGGCCAGGGTGCAGTTCAGCTGTTGCAAAAGCTCCGGTATGTTGGGCGAATAAGTGCAACTGAAGGGCGGTGGCGCCGGAGTTCCGGGTTGGTGTTCATTCATTTTAAAACGTTGACTGATGAATATGGCACATCAAAAATTTCACCTGGCTCACATCAAAAATCAAACATCACCATCTCTACCCCGCCACTCCTTCCTGTACTTCTTTCCAGGCCTGGTACAATACTTCCTGGCTGGGGCGGTCTTCGGGCACCTCCCGCAAAGGGTCATGGCAGGGATGGAGTGATTCGTGGCACTCCTTCGGCAGTTTCTGATAAAGCTGAGTGCCCTGAGTTTTCCATTCGATCATCTCATCGCTCACCTCTTTGACGATACGGCCGGGGTTACCAACGACCATTTTGCGCCTGGGGATGTTCTCATCCGCTTTTATAAAAGTAAGTGCGCCGATGATACATTCGTCGCCTATGATAACATTATCCATAATAACAGAATTCATGCCGACCAGCGCATTTCGGCCGATGGTGGCGCCGTGAATAACAGCCCCGTGCCCGATATGAGCCCCTTTCTTCAGGCGCACCGTCACTCCCGGAAACATGTGGATGGTGCAGTTCTCCTGTACATTACAGCCATCTTCGATGACAATCTCGCCCCAGTCACCGCGGATTGCAGCACCCGGCCCGATATAAACGTGAGCGCCGATGATCACATTACCGGTAACCGTGGCCTGAGGGTGGACAAAAGCTGTTTCGTGAATAACGGGCTTGAACCCCTTGAATTCGTAGATCATGAGAAAATGTGGTTTTATTGGTTAGTATATTTGGTTTTTAAAAACGTTTTTATTGGCGGTTTGCTCCGGTTTTCCTTTCAGAAAGCAAATATACGGGGTCTGATGGGGTTTCCCAATTTTGGGCTCCGCTTTACCGGGGCCTTAACAACTTGTGTTAAAATGACGGCGGAATGGCACAATATTCCGTAACCTGATGTATTTTTTGTGTTAATAATACATAGGCTAGCTGCTCTCTTTTGTTTGCACAAACTCAAAAACTATCTGCCTTTGGCGCAACTCAACTGGACATACGTCAGCGATACCGGCAGGAAATACACCGTCGGTATCTACCACGGGCCCAAAACCGGACACCTGCTGGTCTATTGCAACCTCAGGGTAGTGATTATTGATTTCAACGTCCTGGAAAGCAAAACCTACCCTCTTTTCCTGGATGATGAGTTGTGCGAACTGACGATCGAGAAAAAAGACAACCAGTTTCGCTATGGTTTCGACATCAACCGCAAGGCCGATACTCCCCGCAACCGGATCCGGAAGAAGGTGGAGAAAAAACACTGGCGGCAAACCCTGCTTTTTTTCGGTGCTATGGGCATTTGTGTGGCCGTCTTTACCGCTTTTTTTCTGCACTTCGGCGCCAGGCAGAACAGCCAAAAACGAGAGGCCCTTCTGGCCGGCTTCGGGCAGGAGACAACTGCTCATATAGATGAGCTGGCGCCCACGGAAGAAGGCACTCTAATCCGGTTTTCTTTCGTGGCCGACGGAAAAGTAAAGGAAGCTGAACTGGCCTATCCCAGCGATACTCCGATCGTTCTGGATAACGGCATGCCACTGAATACAGCAGACGAATTCAGGCTTCGCTACGTTATCAACCGTCCCGAGATCTGGAATCTGCTGCTGGACCAACCCGCCGCAAACCAGATCAAAAAATACCGGCTGCTGGCGGAGGAACGCCACGCCGCACTGCATCCAGAACTTTCCCTCTCTTATGTCCAGTGCCTGGCAGGTATTGCCTACGACCTTAAAGGCGTGGAAGGGCTGGCCGCCTTTTACTTCCAGGATGCCAGCCCGGAAGAGAATGCCATCGCCAATGAGCTGGCCTATAAACGCCTGGTAAGGGGCGTCCCCTTTCAGCAGCGGGCGGAAAAGGAATGCTGGTAGGGGGTGGGGGTTTCTGGGGCAACCAGAAACTCAGAAACCAGAAACTAAGAACAGTCCCGCCTTCCGGGTAGCAACAACCTCAAAACAATCTTATCTTTGCGCCCATGGAGCGACTCGCACAACACATCGAAAGCCTGATCTTCTCTACTGACCAGCCGGTGACGCTGAAAGAGATCAAAAGCTGCCTGGAAGAAGTATTCGAGGCCCAATTCACCGAGGAGGAACTGCTGGAGGCCATCGGGCAGCTCAAGGAGCGTTACGAACAGGACGGCTACGCTTTTTCCATCAACGAAATAGCCGAAGGTTACCAGTTTCTGACCAAGCCCGCCTTCCACAATACCGTGGGCACTTACCTGCGCCAGACTACGCGCAAGCGCCTCTCCCGGGCGGCTCTGGAAACCCTTTCCATCATCGCCTATAAACAACCGGTTACCAAAACGGAGATGGAGCGCATCAGAGGAGTAAGCTGCGACTACTCCATTCAAAAACTATTGGAAAAGGAACTTGTTGCTATTGTAGGCCGCGATGAAGGGCCGGGCCGGCCATTGCTCTACGGCACCAGTGAAAAATTTATGGATTATTTCGGGCTGAAAAGCCTGGGCGACCTTCCCAAGCCCAAGGAATTCAAGGAGTCCGATTTTATGATAGGAGAGCAGGCGCCGATAGAGGAGGAGGTGCCGGAGGGAAGTGATGAAATACTCGCGGAAGAAGAATAATGTGTTCTGGCTTAATTATTGAATCAGAAGTATTTATTATGAGCACCACCGACAAACCGTTAGTTAACCGCATTGCCGCCAGCGGGTTGATCACCCTGAAGCTGGAAGAATTCTTCCCCGAAGCGGAGATCGCCAAACTGGACCTCAAAGGCTATCTGTTTCGCGAACTGCTCCTGAAAGAAAAGGATTTCCGGGAAGCCATGGCCGCTCATGACTGGGAACAGTATGAGGGAAAGATCCTGCTGGTTTATTGTTCTACCGACGCCATTCTGCCCATGTGGGCTTTCATGCTGGTGGCTTCCTACGCCGCGCCCTATGCAAAGGATGTCTTTCAGGGTGAGGAAAAAGACTATTTCCAGGCCTATTACACCAAAACACTGGCTGAACTGGAGGTGGAAAAATACCGGGACGAGCGCATCATCATAAAGGGCTGCACCGACAACAGGCCCATACCGGCTAACGCCTATGTAGAGCTCACCAAACGCCTCAGGCCGGTGGCCAAAAGCATCATGTTCGGAGAGCCCTGTTCGACCGTGCCGATCTATAAACGGCCAAAATAACTGTAAGAGCTTGCCGGGAAATCAGCAACAGGGCTTTTCTTCATTGCCATCTCCGGCAGTTTATATCGAAAATCGAACATTCCCGCTCTTTCTTTCCCGAAAAAAAATCTCTATATTGTTGTATCATCCCAACAACCATTTACGTTAGGTACCCTTATAGCCGAAGAGAACCCGCAAACGCAAGCAACGAGGCGAACCAACCTTAAGTTAAGGACATCACAGCAAAAATTTGAGGACAGCGAAAGCGGCAACTGCTTTCCCGAAAAATTCGTGAACCATGCACAAGGCACTGCACTACTACACGCTGGCTATGGCAGCGTTCCTGACCATTGCGATATTTGCTTCCTACTCCGGCAAGCCGGGAGAAGAATCGGAAAAGGCAGAAAAAGAAGACAGTATCCCTCAGGTCATCAAAGCGGTTGACCTGGCCAAACCCTTTGATTTCGCCGGGGAACCGCTCCCGATGGACAACTTCGACGTGGCCGAAAGGCTGGACCGCGAGCTCCTGGTCAACACTTATTGGCACTCTAATACTGTCCTTAACATTAAAAATGCATACAAATATTTCCCAACCATAGAGCGCATACTGCGGGACAACGGCATACCGGAAGACTTCAAATACCTGGCCGTGGCCGAGAGCAGCCTGCGCAACGAGGTTTCCCCTGCCGGCGCCCGCGGCATCTGGCAATTCATGAACGGCACCGCCGAACAGTACGGCCTGGAGACCAACCGCGAAGTGGATGAACGCTACCACCTGGAGAAAGCCACCCAGGCCGCCTGTGAAGTGCTCAAAGACTATTACCGGCGGCTGAACAGCTGGACGCTCACCGCCGCCGCCTACAACGCCGGCCTGTCCCGCATCAGCCGCGAAATGGAAGAACAGCGCGCAACCAATTACTACGACCTCAACCTCAACCAGGAAACCTCACGTTATATTTTCCGCCTGGTGGCCATCAAGGAAATCCTCAGCCGCCCGAAGGACTTCGGGTTCTATCTCGGCCCGGAGGAACGCTACCCGCCTCTGGATGATTACAAGATCATCGAGGTAAACACTTCCATCGACAACCTGGGAGACTTCGCGCGCGAACATGGCACTACCTACCGCATTCTCAAGGTTTACAACCCCTGGCTGCTGGATTCAAGGCTATCGAACCGAAGCGGGAAGGCTTATGAGATCAGAGTGCCGAAGTAGAAGTTAATCAACCACTTCCACACTCGATTCCGCCACCGAACTCAGGGCGAAGATCCCGTACCCTCCTTCAATATTGCCATGCACCGTTACCGGCTCGGCAAAGGGGTTGTCCTGGGCGTCGTAATACTGCCGCAGGGACAAGTCGTACAAAAAGGCATCCCGGGAAAGGGAATAAAGCCTGGCTGTCAGGCGGGTGCCGGGCGTTCCTTCCGGCACATCCCCCTGGTAAGTATAAAGGCTTACTGTGTAAGAGCTTCCATTGAATGATTTGTCGGTAAAAACCTGTTCGAATTCGTAACCATACTGTACGACCTGGTCCAGGGTGCTGGCATAGATCAAATTGCTGTACTGAAGCGTATCCCCTCCCGGCTGCACCAATGAAACCTCGTAGTAAAACTGCAGGGCATAGTAATTCTCCTCCCCGGCCGGGTCGGAAAACTGCACCTCGATACCATCGGCCCGGCGCCCCTCTCCGTCAATGGCGCCATCGCGTTCAAACCGAAGCGAGGTAATGGGAACGGGAACGGGCATGCGTTGTTCCGCGAAGACAGGATCGTACCCGGGGGCGCTCACCTCCATTCGATACAGTGCAGGAGCCGGGCCCAAGGGCTCGGTGAAAGAATAGAAATACTTCAGCTTCTCCGGCGAGAAGTAAAAATCCCCCCCCAGTAACTCGCCACCCCGGAACAATTGTACCGTTGCAGCTTCCGGAATATCATAAGCAGAAGTATCCAGAATGCCCAGGCTGTTGGTTACCAGAGCAGATACGCCGGTATCCAAACTGGAAAACCGCGCATTGAGCACCAGACGGGACTCGTGCTCCGGAATATCCACGTCCACCACCTGGCTGAAGTTGTCGGAGTCGCAGCCGGAGAAGAGGGCAAGAGCAAAGCTCAGGATCGTTATTTTTATAATAATTATATTTTTCATGGTTTTGCTTTTATGTGGCTGAAAACCGGCCGGGTTTAAAACTTAAACTGATACGATACCGACGGGATAATCGGCAGAATGCTCACCTCCCGAAACCTCCGCGTCTCGTAGGATCGCCCTGTTTCCGTATCAAAAACCAGCTCACGGTCCA
This sequence comes from Lewinellaceae bacterium, assembly GCA_020636315.1. GTDB lineage: Bacteria > Bacteroidota > Bacteroidia > Chitinophagales > Saprospiraceae > JACJXW01. The sequence continues at coordinate 147,609 of JACJYA010000013.1, read as the reverse complement.
GCGTCATATAATAAGGATTGCGGTGATAGTAGGCGTTATAAACGCCCAGCACCCAGGTGCGTTCCCATTTCGGTTTTTTCTTATTGAACTGTACGCTCAGGTCGAGGCGATGATAATCGGTCATGCGAAAAGCGTTCTTCTGCCCGCCCGATTCGATCTCCGCATTGCCGACGTAGGGGTTGGGGAAGCCTTCGCCCCCATAAACATCATGGGGGTAACGAAAGGTATTCAGGGTGACGGCGTTGCCGGTGCCGTAAATCCAGGCTGCGGAGAAAGTGACTTTTTCAGACAAGTCGTAGTTGAGCACCAGGGAAACATCGTGGCGGCGGTCGTACCGGAAGGGGAAACGGCGGCCGCTGTTGATCTCATCGAACTGCCGCCAGTTCCAGCTCAGGGTATAGCCCAGCCAGCCGGAAAAACGGCCCCGCTTCTTCTGAATGAACAGCTCCAGCCCGTAACTTTCACCATCTCCCTGAGTGACCTTTTCCTGCCAGTCGTTCTCCAGCCCGAAAAGGAAACTGGCGCCTTCCTTATAGGAGATGACGTTGTGCATCTTCTTGTAGTAACCCTCCAGGCTCACTTCGAAGTCTTCCCCGAAGGTACGGGCGGCGCCCAGGGCTACCTGCCAGCTTTGCTGCGGCCTGATGCGGGCGGTGCTGGGCACCCACAGGTCGGTCGGCAGGCTGAACGACTCGCTGGTCAGCAGGTTGATGTACTGGGTCATGGTCGCGAAAGAGCCTTTGGCCGACCATTTACTGTTCAGCAGATACCGCAGGCCGAGGCGTGGCTGAACCGAAGAATAGAACTTACCGTCCACATCGAAAGCGGAGGCATGAACCCCGAGGTTGGCCTTGAGTGCGCCGAACTGCATATCGTCCTCCAGGTAGAGCGCGAATTCATTGCTGAAGGCATTCTGAGAGCCGACCAGGGTATCGAACTGCTCTTCTGCAAACTCGGCGTTCAGGGCCAGGGCGCCCGGCTCGTAACGGTGGTTGGTGGCCGAAGCCCCGAAGCGGATATAATGCCCGGGGCTGGGGATAAAGTCGAAATCGATACGGGCGGCCAGGTCTTCAATGCCTGAAAAATACTTGGCCGAATAGGTTTCGGTTTTCCCTTCAAAGCGGTCTTCGACCTCCGCAAGTATATCGATCCGGTACCGGCTGTACGTCAGAGTGGTATTGGCAAAGAGTTTGCTGTTAAGCTGCCAGTTCCAGCGCAGTGCAGAGATGACATTGCCCCAGTCGATGCCGCCTTTGAATCGGCCATCTTCCTCTTTGAACTCGTTGGCAAAAACATCGGAACCAAAATAGCCGCTGAGGAAAAGCCGGTGTTTGTCGTTGATCTTATGCTGTACCTTAGCGTTGAGGTCGTAAAAGTAAAGGTCCACATTGAGGTCGGTGCCGGGCTCTTCGCTGGCATTGATAATAGGGGCGAAAATCAGGTCGGCATAAGTACGCCGGCCGGAGATGAGAAAGGAGGTTTTGCCTTTTGCTATGGGGCCCTCCAGGGCCAGTTTGGAAGAGATCAGCCCGAGGGCCCCTTCGCCGTGAAATTCCTGGAGGTTGCCTTCCTTCATATTGATCTCAAGGACAGAAGACAAGCGCCCTCCGTACCGGGCCGGGAAACCGCCTTTGGTAAGCGTGACGTTCTTAATGGCGTCGGCATTAAATACGGAAAATATGCCCAGCAGGTGGGAGACGTTATAAACCGGGACGCCATCCAGCAGCACCAGGTTCTGGTCGGGGCTGCCGCCGCGCACGTACAGGCCCGTTTGCCCTTCGCCCCCCGATTGCACGCCGGGAAGCAGTTGCAGGGCCTTCAGCACATCCACCTCCCCCAGCAGGGCCGGCACTTTCTTGATCTGAGCAATGGGGACATCGATCTGGCTCATCTGGGTGCGCTCTTCGATACGCGCTCCCTGTTTCGAAGCGGAAACCACCACCTCCTCCAGTTGCACGGCCCCTTCCAGGCCGATGTTCAGGCTGGTATCTTTTTCCAGGAAAAACTCCCGGCGGCCGGACTCATAACCGATATAGGAAAAAGACAGGGAAACGGAATCCGCAGGCAGGGTCAGGCTGTAAAAGCCGAAAGTGTTCGTGATGGCGCCGGCGCCGCTGTTACTGTCATAAACATTGGCGCTGATCAACGGTTCTCCCGAAGCGGCATCCCGCACATAGCCGCTGATGGTATGCTTTTGAGCGCGAGCCCCGAGGGTGCAAAAAAGAAGGAGAAAAAACAGGGATAGCAGTTGTTTCATAAGCTTTATTTCAGTATTGACAATCGGGTTGTTATTATATTAGTAACGGCCCAGAGGAATTACCCCCTAACAGAAGAGCCTTTTTTTTGAAAAAATTCTCACATTTATGGACGATGGAAAAGGGCCAAAGGTTGGCGGTTGGAAGCCGTTTGTTGTTTGCCGCTGGTTATTCGTTAATTAATTAGGTGTTCTGCGATAATAAACAACTTATAACACACCGGATAAATATCCGTAAATTTCGGCCCCTGTTTCACAAACCACCACACACAGATGATAGGCAATATCCTACTTACATTATTCCTCGTACTGCTCAACGGTTTTTTCGTCGCTGCGGAATTTGCCATCGTCAAGGTGCGCACATCACAGATACAGGTACGGACGCAGGAGAACCTGGCGGCCAGAGTGGCCGAATCCATTATTTCCAACCTGGACGGATACCTGGCGGCCACCCAGCTGGGCATCACACTGGCCAGCCTTGGCCTTGGCTGGATCGGCGAGGGAGTGGTGGCCGAGATCATCCTCGCCATTATGCATGGCCTGGGAGCCGAGCTGAGTGCAGAAGCCGCTCATCAGATCGCCCTGCCGGCTTCTTTTGCCCTTATCACCATACTCCATATCGTCTTCGGCGAATTGGCGCCAAAATCGATAGCCATCCGTTTTCCGACCCCGGCCACCCTGATCACCGCCCTGCCACTAAGGGCCTTTTATTTCGTATTTGCCTGGCCCATCAAACTCCTCAACGGTATAGCCAATGCCTTTCTGAAACTGATCGGTATCCAACCGGTGCCCCACTCCGAGATCCACTCGGAAGAGGAACTGAAGCTGATCATTGCCGAAAGCGCTGAGGGAGGCGCCATTCAGTCATCGGAGCGCGAGCTGATCCAGAATGTCTTCGACTTTGATGACCGCCTCGTGCGCCAGGTCCTCAAACCCCGGACCCAGATCACCGCGCTGAATGTCAGTACTCCCCTCGGGCAGGCCATTGAAACGGCACTGGCGGAAGGCTATTCCCGCCTGCCGGTTTATGAAGAAAGTATAGATAATATTTTCGGGTTTGTCACCACCAAGGATATGCTGGCGGCTGCCTACCGCGAGGAAGAAACCAACCTGCGCCAGCTGGCGCGCCCCATTGTTTTCACCCCCGTCACCCGCAAGGTCGTCTCTCTGCTGCGGCAGTTTCAGCGCGAACGGGCACAGCTCGCCGTGGTGGTCAGTGAATTCGGCGGCACCGTCGGCCTGGTTACCATGGAAGACATTCTGGAAGAACTGGTGGGAGAGATACAGGATGAGTACGATACCGAAGCGCCCATCGTGGAAAAGATCGGTGAGAACAGGTTCAGAGCACTGGCCCAGAACCCCGTCGATGAGATCAACCACTACCTGCCGGAAGGCCTGCCCGAAAGCAGCGATTACGTGACCCTCGCCGGCCTTATCCTTAAGATTGCAGAGGGGGTCCCCACCCAGGGGCAATCCTTCCGGATCGGCAATTACGACGTGAAGATCACCCTTATCCAGCACACCAGCCCGGAGGAGGTGGAATTGGAATGGAAAGGACAAAAGTCATAGTTTTTCTTTTTTTTTGTTTTTACATTGCTGCCCAGGAAAAACCATTAAACATGAATATCTCCCATATCGAACACATCGGCATTGCGGTAGAAAACATGGACGAGGCTATCGCTTATTACGAAAACGTGCTCGGGCTGAAATGCTACGCCATTGAGGAGGTGGCCGACCAGAAGGTGAGGACCGCCTTCTTCATGGTGGGACAGACCAAGATAGAACTCCTGGAATCAACCGGCCCGGAAGGGCCCATCGGCAAACACATTGAAAAGCGGGGGCCCGGGCTCCACCACCTTGCCTTTGCCGTCGGCGATGTGAGCCAGTCACTGGAAGAAGCAGAAGAAAAAGGGGTGCGCCTCATTGACAAAAAACCCCGAAAAGGCGCCGAAGGCCTGAACATAGGCTTCCTGCACCCCAAATCTACGCTGGGTGTGCTCACCGAATTTTGTGGGAAGAAGTAAATCGTTGACTTGTTGATTGAGTTGATTCAGGGCGCTTGCCCTGAACCCTCATTTTACTGGCCCGGCCAACCCGATCAACTCTATCAACCCCATCACCTTAATCAACCAATAAATGAGTTTACAAGACAAGATCCGGCAACTCACAGAATTACGGGAGAAAGCCAGGCTCGGCGGCGGAGAAAAACGCATCGATAAACAGCACAAACAGGGGAAATTCACCGCCCGGGAACGCATCGCCCTGTTGCTCGACGAGGGCAGTTTTGAAGAATATGACATGTTCGTCACCCACCGCTGCCATGATTTCGGGCTGGAGGAAAAACAATTCCTCGGCGACGGAGTGGTCACCGGCCGCGGCACTGTTGACGGGAGAGTTGTCTATGTCTTCTCCCAGGATTTCACCGTTTTGGGCGGCTCTCTTTCCGAAACCTTCGCCATGAAGATCTGTAAGGTCATGGACCAGGCCATGAAAGTCGGCGCCCCTCTCATCGGGCTCAATGACAGCGGCGGGGCCCGCATTCAGGAAGGCGTAAACAGCCTGGCGGGCTATGCCGAGATCTTCTACCGCAATATACAGGCCTCGGGCGTCATCCCACAGATATCCGCCGTTTTCGGCCCTTGCGCCGGCGGAGCAGTTTATTCTCCCGCCCTTACCGACATCATCATCATGAGCGAACAGACGAGCTATATGTTCGTCACCGGCCCCAAAGTCACCAAGACGGTCACCGGAGAGAATATCACGACCGAGAACCTGGGCGGAGCCGATATTCACACCCGAAAATCGGGCGTTGCCCATTTCAAGGCCAAAGATGAGGAGGAAGGCATTCTACTCATCCGCAAGGTGCTGGAATACTTTCCGCAAAACAACCTGGAAGAGCCCATCACCACCGAATGTGATGACCCCATAGAACGCATCGACGACGAGTTGAACGACATCGTACCGGAAGACCCCAACAAGCCGTACGATGTCAAAGACATCATCCACCGGATCGTGGATTACGAGGAGTTTCTGGAGCTGCAGCGCCTTTACGCCAAGAACATCGTCACGGGTTTCGCCAAGTTCGGGGGCATGCCCTGCGGTATTGTCGCCAACCAGCCCAATTACCTGGCCGGCGTGCTCGATATAGACGCTTCGCGCAAAGCGGCCCGCTTCGTTCGCCTCTGCGACGCCTTCAACATCCCCATTGTCACCCTGGTGGATGTGCCCGGCTTTCTGCCCGGCAGCTTCCAGGAATACGGCGGCATTATCATCCACGGCGCCAAACTGCTCTATGCCTACGGTGAAGCAACCGTGCCCAAGATCACCATCACCCTGCGCAAAGCTTATGGCGGCGCCCACGACGTGATGGGCTCCAAGCAGCTGCGCGCCGACCTCAATTATGCCTGGCCCGGCGCCGAAATTGCCGTGATGGGGGCCAAGGGCGCCATTGAGATACTGGAAGGCAAAAAGCTGAACGCCATCGAAGATCCGGAAGAGCAGGCCGCCGCCTGGTTGAAAATGGAAGAAGAATACCGGGAAAAATTCGCCACCCCTTACGCCGCCGCCCGGTTCGGTTACATCGATGACGTGATCGAACCCCGCAATACGCGCTGGCGCATCGCCCGTGCCCTCCGCTCCCTGGCCACCAAAAAGGAGGTGGGGCCGCCGAAGAAGCATGGGAATCCGCCTATGTAAATGAACGAAGGAATGAATTAACGAGGGGATGAATTTCTGCTTTTCCCAAATCAATCCATCATTCCATCAATCCTTCATTCCATTCTTCCACCATTCATTAATTCAATCAATCATTCCTTTACAATGAATATCAACTGGCCCACCATACTCGATGGCTTACTCATTGCCGGCGTCGGCTATCTGGTCGTTCTGCTGGCTCTGAGCCTGCTGTACTTCGTCTTTCGCTACATTCCCGACATCCTGCACGCCCGCATCCGCTCCCGCCTGCGGCGGCAGGGGAAGAACATCAGGGAAGATGAAAGTGTCGTTCTCGTAGGCAATGAGAGTGCAGCCATCGCCACAGCTCTTTACCTCTACTTCAACGAGGTGCACGATGAAGAAAACACCATCATGACCATCAAAAAAGTATCTAAGCGGTATTCTCCCTGGAGCTCCAAGATATTCGGAGTGATGAATAAAATAAAACCTTAGCCCATGAGAAAATACAAGTTCATCATAAAAGGCCACGACTACGAAGTGGATATTCTCAACTATGAGCATGACGTGGTCGAACTGGAGGTCAATGGCACCCACTATTCCGTGGAGGTGCAGCGCGAAGTGAAGGAAAAGCCCAAAACTCCGAGGCTGGTGCGCACCGCCGTACCCAAACCCAGCCCGGAGGAATCCGGCATCGCCAAAGGCCCCAGCCCGAAGGCTACCGTCAAAACGCCCTTGCCCGGCACCATTCTCAAAATACTGGTCAAAGCCGGAGACGAAGTCAAAAAAGGAGACACCCTGCTGATCATGGAAGCCATGAAGATGGAAAACAACATTATGGCGGAAAAGAACGGCAAAGTAACCGAGGTCAGGGTCCGGGAAGGCGACAGCGTCCTTCAGGATGCCGTGCTACTCGTACTGGATTAAACTACCCCACTCATGAAAAGAGCTCTTACTCTACTGCTTCTGATCACCACATTGCTCACTCCCGGCGCCGGACAGGCCCTTACCGATTCCATTCCGGTAGAACAAACGCAGGTGGAAACGCCTGCAACAAATATCGATACCGGGGACAGTAAAGCCGCCTGGCAGGCGGTGCGCACTTTTTACGAATACACCGGCTTTGCCAACGTCAGGCTCGGCAACTTGGTTATGATCCTGGTCGGCCTTTTTTTCATTTACCTGGCCATCCGTTTCCATTACGAGCCCCTGCTGCTCATTCCCATTGGCCTGGGTATCCTGGTGGGCAATATACCTTTTAAGCTGGACGCCAACCTGCAGATCGGCATTTACGAGCCGGGCAGCGTGCTGAACTATCTTTATTTCGGGGTCATCAAGGGCATTTATCCGCCATTGATCTTCCTTGGTATCGGGGCGATGACGGATTTCTCCTCTCTCATTTCCAACCCGCGGCTGATGCTGTTGGGAGCGGCGGCCCAGGTGGGGATCTTCATCACCTTTATCGGGGCGCTCTTCCTGGGTTTTTACCCGGCGGAAGCCGGAGCCATCGGCATTATCGGCGGTGCAGACGGCCCCACGGCTATTTTTCTGTCCTCCAAACTGGCCAACGGGCTGAACATCGTCGATCACGCTGCCGGCGGAGCGCCCATTTATGCACAAAACCTCATCGGGCCGATCGCTATTGCCGCCTATTCGTATATGGCCCTGGTGCCGGTCATTCAACCCCCTATCATGCGCCTGCTCACCACTCATAAAGAAAGGCGCATCCGGATGAAGCCGCCCCGGGCAGTGGGCAAAACCGAGAAGATCCTCTTCCCCATCATCGGCCTGTTGCTCACTACCTTCATTTCTCCCAGCGCCCTGCCATTGCTCAGCATGCTGTTTTTCGGCAACCTGCTCAAGGAATCCGGCGTCACCAAACGGCTGGCCGAAACGGCCCGCACCTCCCTGATCGACATCGTGACCATCCTGCTGGGGCTAACCGTCGGAGCTTCCACTCAGGCGGATGTGTTCCTGACTCCGCAATCCATCCTGATCTTCGTGCTCGGCGCTCTGTCGTTCATGGTGGCCACTGCCGGCGGTGTCCTTTTTGCCAAGGTGATGAACCTGTTCCTCAGCCAGGAACACAAGATCAACCCGCTGGTCGGAGCGGCCGGCGTATCGGCAGTGCCCGACAGCGCCCGGGTGGTCCAGATGGAAGGCCTCCGGGAAGACCCCAACAACCACCTGCTCATGCACGCTATGGCGCCCAACGTGGCGGGAGTCATCGGCTCGGCGGTGGCGGCGGGGATATTGCTTAGCTTTTTGGGTTCGTAGAGTCGTGAATTCGTCGATTCGTAAAACCAGGGAATCGGTTCTGGCAAAAATGCCATAATGTTAGTATCTTGAACGACTTGAAAAGTAAATCTTTCTTTATGGACACAGCTGTTGCAAAATCGGAGTACGAGTTGGAAAGAGATAAGCCTGTGCCCAGTAAAAATCATTCAATCGTTCAAACCAACCTTGTAATTCTTCTTGGAACAAAATATAAAGGAAAGTATAGAGCCCTAAGCGAAGTGAGCATCGTAGTCTCCTCAAAGGAAAAAGTACCAGATATTGCTATATACCCCTCCATGGAATTCACCCCTGGAGAGGATGAAACACGCCTGGAAAATGCCCCGTTGGGGGTGATCGAGATTTTATCTCCTTCTCAGAGCCTGACAGAGCTCATCACCAAATCGGCTGCTTACTTTGAGGCTGGCGTCTTATCTTACTGGCTCGTCTTGCCCGACCTTCGGTCCATCTATTTGTTCAGCGCACCCGGAGAATACCAGCTTTTTGCCAAGGAAGATAAACTGGAAGACCCAAGGCTGGAGATAGAGCTGGAGTTGAAAGAAATATTCAAATAAACGCTAAATCGACGCCCTCACCGCTGGCTCCTTAATGAAAAAAGTGTCGCCTCCCTTCTCAACAACCCAACCAACAACCATCCGACAACCATGCTCAACCTCCAATTCCTCGACCACGTCGCCCTGCGCGTACGCGACATTCACCGTTCCGCCGACTGGTATGAAAAAGTACTGGGCCTAAAGCGCCTTCATCCCGAAGAATGGGGCCCTTTCCCCATCTTTATGGTGGCCGGCCAGACGGGCATTGCCCTCTTCCCCACCCAAAGCGAAGAAGCCCAACTGCCGCCCGAAGGCGACTGGGTCCGCGGCCACCACTACGCCTTCAGGGTGGATCAGGAAAACTTCGAAAAGGCAAAGGCTCACCTCTCAGAACAAGGGGTGGACTGGACCTTCCAGGACCATTTCCATTTCCACTCCATCTATTTCAACGACCCGGACGGGCATCAGCTGGAGCTGACGGTGCAGGTGAAGGAGCTATGAGGGAACTCGAACGGCTCAACGAAACCATCGACCTGCTCAAGGGCAGGATGGCCCGGCTGGATCACCTCGAAGCGTTCTCGACAATTAATGTAGAATTGCGGGAGCGAAAGAAGCCGGGCCTGCTGGGGTATATCGGGCTGGGCGCTTACCACGCCGTCAAATGGCTCTTTGTCAGAAACTAACCGTCATGAGCAAGATCATCGAAAAGATTCACCGAAAACTGGGCGATGGGGCCGTTCTCTCCGAGCTGGCAGAAAACATCAGTACTTCCGAACTGAACACCTTCCTGCTGGAGCTCTTCCGCCGGAAGGCCGGCCAGGTGGAGCCCGCCCAACTGTTGCGGCAATTCGGCGGGAACCGCTTCGTCACTCCGGCCTCAGTTGACACCCTGGCCCTCCGCCACACGGAGTTGGAGTGGCTGAAATTTGCCCAGGAACAACAATTTCTCCCCCTCACCCTCTCTCCCCTGGCCCCTCTGGCCACTTGTTCCGCCATCGGGCATGTGGATCAGAACAACGTTATAAGCGCCCTGCGGGGAACGGAGGCAGTCTCCGACGCTACCAACGTCCTGGCCCTGCAGATCGCGCAGGATGCCAAGAGAGAGAGAGACAAAAACGCCGTATTCCGCTACGCTACCGCCCACCGGCATGTACGCGGGCAGGCTTTCGACAACCCCGAATTTACGGCTCACTTTTCCGTCTTCTGCATGGCTTCCGGGGGATGGGATACGGGGGATTATTCCTTCGAGCTGGGCCAGCTGAATGAACACCTGGCCATTAACCTGGCCTTGCTGCAAAAGCATTTTCCCAAAGAACGCCTGTTCATCCGCTTCTACCGGAAGAAGAACGCCACGGTTTTTATGGAACGGATGGAGGAATTCCAACAAGGCGCCTGGCACAGCCTGCCCCATGAATTCCACGATGACCTGGAGCATGAGTACTACCACCTCATCCAGGCCAAGGTGTTCCTCCGCCTCGATGAGGGCGAGATCGACCTGGCCGACGGCGGCCCGGTGGACTGGACGCAGCGGCTGCTGTCCAACCGGAAACACCGGTTATTTATCAGTGGGGTTGGGCTGGAACTGGTGCATAAGCTGGGGAGAGGAGGGGCATAGTAGCCTTTAAGTTACCCATGGAAAATAAAACCTTTGAGGTTTCGGAAACCTCAAAGGTTTTTCAGCACGATAACTCATTTCTGTAACATCGCCGCAATCCTGGGCCGATCCTTTCGTATCTGCTCATAATCCAGATTTAACCCCAGGGGCCCCAAGGCGCTTCGAAAATAGTCGTATATCTCTTTTACGTCCTCGAAGGGGCCGCTCACCGCATCCAGTGCAGTCGATCCCGCATTATTCCTGATCTTTGGATCGGCGCCATTGGCCAGCAACGCTTTGACGATCTCCTCCCGGCAAAAGAAAGCGGCGGTGATGAGCGCAGTGGACCCTTCATTGTTCTGAAGATCCAGGCTGGCGCCGGCGTCGATCAGCAACAGGGCGATCTCCGTTTTTCCAAATACCGCGGCAGTGATCAGCGGGCTGGAACCGCCGGAGGGTTCTCTTTCATCCAGGTCGGCCCCGGCTTTGATGTGTTGCCTGACGGCTTCGACATTACCCTGAATAACTGCCTCGTGGAGCCCAACACCAGGTACATTATTCTGCTGGGCCAGGGCATGTTCTGGTTGTTCCATCGTGGAAGCACCCTGCTTTCCGGCACAGGTGACGGTGAAAAAGGCGACAATGGCCAAACAGGTAGCCGCCGCTCTCAGATAAACATTGGGCTTCAATAACCGGCGGTAAGCATACACCAGGATATTACTCACCACAAAAGTCAGGATCGTCAGCATCAGGTATTTTACAAATGCGGGGATCGCAAGGGGAACCATCGGCAGGGCGATGAGCCCCAGCACGATCACGTGAATGATGTAAACCGAATAGGAATTTTTATTGAGCTGGTTCATAAGGTTGTTGGTTTTATTAAAACTAAACCGGAATGTGTGGAGCATTACATAAAGGAAACTGAACATCGAAAGCAGCGCCGTGATGTAATACACCGCCCGGTCCACAAAGCTGGAGACAAAAAAGTAGTTCCTTGCAGGGTCTATCAGGTTGAAGAACAGGTTCAGTGCAACGGCGGTAAACACGCCCAGAGCAATAGTGAGCACTACATTCGCCAGAATGTACAGCTTCATATTTTTCGGGGCTTCGAATACCCTTTGCTCCCGGCACAACGCCCCGAGCAGAAACACCAGGAAGTAAGGGAGCAACCTTTCCCGCTGAAATTCGAGGAACCCGGAGTGCAACCACCCCGTCAGGCCGGCGCTGGAAATGGCCATACTATAGACTACCCCGATCACAAAGGCCAGTACCACTCCCGTTTTCACCGAGATCTTCAGGGGAAACAACCGGGCCTTCCAAAGGCCGAGATACGCTGCCTGGAAAACGAACAAAACCGGCAGGAACCACAGCCAGTTCTGGCTCGGGTTATTGGAAAAGATTGTCAGGTCAGAACCCGCCCGCTGAAAAATGTGAAAATAGGAGTACCATTCTTCCTGCGGCATTCCCCGCGAGTACAGGAAAATCATCTTGTAAGCAGGTATGAGTGTAAAAACGGCAAGTATCCAGGGCGCCAGTATCCTTTTAAACTTGGCTTTCAGAAAGCCTGCAGTGCTGTATTTCTCTACAGAATCAGGCATGAAATAACCCGAAACAAAAAAGATGGTGTACATCACAAACAGGTCCAGATACATCCGGACCAGGCCGATGGCGCCGCTCTTGGCCGGGTCAACGACCAGCCAGATGTTTTCCAGGACGTATTCATAAACGATCCCGGCGTGGATGAGCACCACCAGGAAAATGGCAAATGTTCGCAGATGGTCCAGAAAATAGATCCGTGTTTTCATTATTGCTTTTTTTTAACTGTATTTTTGTCCTATTCATTCCCTCATTCCCTCATTCCTTCATTCCTTCATCATCTACCCCAAAGGTCCGCCTAAAAGGAAAGCGCCACTAATCAAAAAAAAGGCAAAGGATATTAAGTTTGGAGCGGGGATGTAAACTATGATGCAGGGGTATAAAATTTGACGCAGCGGCCCGAAATCCTTAACTTGCCAGTATTAATCAACCATCCACATAATGCCTGATCCTCCTTCCACGGACAACGGTTTTCTGCAGCAGGTTACGGAAGTGATCGAGGAGCATTTATCAGATGAACAGTTTGGCGTTTCCGAGTTGGCCCGTGAGGTTGGCATGAGCCGGTCCAACCTCCTGCGGAAAGTCAAAAAACAGGCGGGGTTGTCGGTGAGCCAGTACATCCGGCAGGTGCGCCTGGAGCATGCCATGGAGATGCTGAAACAGAGTTCACTCACTGTTTCTGAGATCTCCTTCCGGGTGGGGTTCAACAGCACCTCCTATTTTATTAAGTGTTTTCGGGAACATTACGGCTACCCGCCCGGCGAGGCCGAAAACAGATCGTATGACGAAAGTGAAGCCCCGCTGCCCGCCCGCCCGCACCGGCTGGTTGCCATCATGTTTACCGACATCGAGGGCTATACAGCCCTGATGCAGCAGAATGAGGAAAAGGCCCTTCAGTTCAGGAACCGGCACCGGGAAGTGTTCAATGCGGTGACTAAAAAATACAATGGGAAGATCCTTCAGTATTACGGGGATGGAACGCTGAGCATTTTTCAGAGCGCCATTGATGCGGTGAAGTGTGGGATTGAACTACAACTGGGCTTCCGGCTGGCGCCTCAGATCCCGGTCAGAGTCGGGATACACAGCGGAGACATCATCATCAATGAAGAGGACATCATAGGAGATGGCGTCAATGTCGCTTCCCGGATCGAATCCCTGGCGGCCGCCGGGAGCGTGTTCATCTCGGAAAAAGTATATGACGAGGTCAAGAACCAGGCGGATATCCAAACCGCTTCCATGGGCTCTTTTGAGTTCAAAAACGTCAGTAAACCGCTGGAAGTCTATGCCGTTACCAACCCCGGCCTGGCCGTCCCGGAAGCAGGCCAGCTGACGGGGAAGCTAAAGATCGGCCCGGATAAATCTCAGAAAACACCCTGGCTGAGAAACAAAGGAGCTGGAATAGGGTGGGTACTGGCCGCACTGGCCGTCATTATCGGAAGTTATTTAATTTACAGAACGGGGTTCCTGGCAACTTCCGGCCCCGCCCGTCCTTCAGGCAGCCAGGAAATTACTGAAAAGTCCATCGCTGTCCTGCCTTTTATCAATGACAGCAATGACTCCACCAATGTGTATATCATCAACGGCCTGATGGAGTCTATCCTGAACAACCTGCAAAAGATCGGCGACCTCAGGGTTATCAGCAGGACTTCCGTTGAAAGGTACCGGAATTCCCGGAAGGCCATCCCGGAGATCGGCCGGGAACTGGGTGTCTATTATTTCGTGGAAGGCAGCGGGCAGAAAGACGGAGACCAGATCCTCCTGAGCATTCAGCTGATCGAAGCATCAACGGACCGCCACCTGTGGTCCGAACAGTACAACCGGCAGGCCACCGACATCTTCCACCTGCAGGCCGAAGTGGCCCGGAAGATCGCGGATGAGATACAGGCCATCATCACTCCCGAGGAAGAAGAGCGAATAGAAGAAGTGCCGACGGAAAACCTCGAGGCCTATGATGCCTTTTTGAAAGGGCTCGACCTTTCCAACCAGGGCACCCGCGAGGGATTGTTGCAGGCCATCCCGTATTATGAACAGGCCACCAGGCTGGACCCCGAATTCGCCCGCCCCTACGCCGGGTTGGCCATTGACTATTACTACCTGGACCTCGGCCAGGCGGAAAAGCAATATTCCGAACAGATCAACAATAATGCGGATAAGGCACTGCTGTATGGACCGCAATTGCCCCAGAGCCTGGTCGCCAAAGGCCTGTATTACCTCCACCAGGGAGATTATGAGTCGGCCCTCCCCCACCTGGAGAAGGCCCTGGAATACAACCCCAATTTTGCCCTGGCCATCAATATCCTCGCCGACTTTTACACCACTTACGAGCCTGATTCGGAAAAATACCTGGAATATGCCCTCAAAGGCATACGCCTGGATATAGGGTCCAATGATTCCTCAACAGCCAGTTTCACCTATTTGCACCTCAGCAATGCCCTGGTCCAGTGCGGGTTTGTACCAGAAGCGGAAAAGTACATCAACCGGTCCCTGGACTACGATCCGAATAACCTGTTTTCCGCCTACGTCAAAGCCTACATTCTTTATGCAGAGGACCACGACCTCGCCCAAATCAAAGAACGGTTACTGGAAATACTGAACAAAGACACCACCCGGCTGGATGTCCTCCAGGAAGTGGCCAAGATCTGTTACTTTATGCGGGATTATGAGGCCGCCTACCGGTACTACAAAAAATTTACAGATGCCCGCGAAACCTACAACCTGGACATCTATCCTGCGGAAAACGCCAAGATCGCGATGACAATGCGCAAAGTAGGCAGGGAGGCGGAAGCCCAAAAATACATGCAGCTATTCCGGGACTATACCGCCACAGACCAATCGATCTACAAGCACCTCAATGAAGCGCTGATCTCCGCCTTCGACGGAGAGAAGGAAAAAACGCTCAAACAGATACAGCAGTTCTCAAAAGAGGATAGCTATCACTACTGGATACTCCTGTTCATGGAGCTGTCTCCTCTGCTGGATAATGTCAAAACGCTTCCCGCTTTCAAGAAAACCATGCGCGATCTCGATAAGAAATTCTGGGCCCGCCATGAGCGGATAAGCGCCAGGCTCAAGGAGCAGAACCTGATATAACCGGCCCCTACCAGGTTGCCCAACTTACCTACATCAACCGCTTACGCCGCCTTACCTCCGAAAAAACGGCGTAAACCTGCGACGGCCCCCACCACGGCCACGGCCAGTATTTTCCAGAATTTCAACAAAAGCACACCCAGCTTGGCAAAAATGCCTGCTTTAGCTAACACTTTACCAGCAATCAGCCCGCCAATGCCGTAGGCAGCTACTTTATCCATGCCGGGATTGAAGTCAGCATAACGATGCCCCTGCTGGAAATCGACGCTGGCCAGAATGGGGCCGATATCCTGCTTTACCGTTTCCAGAGTGTACATCTCGCCGATCACGTTCAGCATCAGATATCCCCGCCTGCCCAGTATCCGGATGTTGTAATTGAGGGTATGTTCCGGAGAATTGTCAAAAGAGATCTCTTTTGCCCAGTGGAGTTTTTTCTGTTCCGCATCGTAGTAGGGCGGGCTGGCCCAACCGATGAGCTCAATCGGAGGATAGCCCATCTCAACGCGCTGCTCACTTTCTAAGCGGGTATCCTCTTTCATGCTTTCCAGAAGCTCTTCGTAGTCAATACCCGCCGCATCGGAGTCATCAACAAAACCATCTTCGGAATAGGTGATGTTGATGACATAAATGCTGTCGTCCGAAGGTTTCCCATCAGCCGGGAATAGCATGCCCAGGGATTCTGCCCCCGCTTCAGAAGGCGGGTTCCCCCAGAGGTCCGTCAGCACCATCTCGGCGTCTTTCCCGTTCAGGAATTTATATCCTGTTGGGATCTGCATAGCGGCCAGGCCATCACCAATACTAACCATGCCGGTTTCATACTGTAAAGTAGCAGAGACACTATCCAGGTAATACTCATAAAGTTGTATCAACTCCTCCTCTGAGAGGTTGATGGTGGAATCGCGATCCGAGCCCGAAGCAAAGAGAGAGGACAGGAACAGCGTGCTGAAAACAGAAAAAAACAGTACTTTCTTCATAATGAATTTTTTGAGGGTTAGGCATCATGCCTTAATAATTTATTTGCAGTGGTAAAAAACCGTTCAACTCACAGAAAAGGATATAAGAGCGCTTTACAAGCATAAATCATTGCTAAGAATAGATAGATAGGAATTCAATTTGGATGTAAATTAAGCATTTTCCCAAAAAATAACCTCATATCCCGATATTAGGGTGTATAACAAATTGCACTTTTTGCTAGGGCAACGGATTAGTAAGCCCGCAGCAAAGCGCAGGGATTGCTAAGCCTTTCAGAGCCTGACTGTGCAATTTGTTATACACACCCGATATTAGGCCTCTCCAAAATACAGAGAAGATGCAACCAGAACCATTAAAGGCACACGCCTTCCGCCTCAGGCCGGGCCAGGACTTAAAAATGGAGATCCAGGCTTTCGCCGATCGGGAACAGATCGAAGCCGGCTGGGTGATAACCTGCGTGGGCAGCCTCACCCACACTCACCTGCGCCTTGCCAATCAGTCCATTGGCAGCCGCGCCGAAGGCCCTTTCGAAATCGTCAGCCTGGTAGGCACTGTCAGCAGGAACGGCTGCCACCTCCACCTTTGTGTCTGCGACGGCCAGGGACTGGCTACGGGCGGGCACCTGCTGGGGGAGAACATCATTTACACCACCGCTGAGGTTGTCATAGGGGAGTCGCCAAACCTGGTTTTCACCCGGGAAAAGGACGGGACAACGGAATGGGCGGAGCTCCAGGTAAGGAAGAAGCAGGCATAATGCATCACAACGTCAACCCCTCAATCTCAAAAGAAGGCCCGCCGTCCCCAAACAGGCTCCTGCTCTGTACCTCTTTTCGGATCAAATTAACCGGGCGCTTGTCTTTATAGGGCTCGCGGGCGGCCGTAAAGATGAGCTTTGTCAGCTTTCGGATGGTTGAAATATTTACCTGGTAAATATCAGCATGTTTGAATTCCATAAACAACCGCTCTTCCTCGCTGACAAAAATGCTCCGGCTCTTTTTCGGGGCCTCAACGAGCCCTTGTTTAGCCAGTAACTCCTCCTGCCCCATCAAAAAGCCGACCCGGTACAGGCGGCCATCCGATTTGGTAAAATAGATCACCTTCCAGAATAAGGTAGGAATGTGAATACGCTGCCCATCGACTTCGGTAACAAAAACGGGGTCTCTGTCTGACAGGACAGGGCCGGTAAACAGCGCGATCTTTTTACCGTTATTGACGGCTTCCGTTTTCAGGATATAATCTTCCAGGCTCCGCCATAGTTGCTGGTTGAGTTTGGCCACCTGAGGCACTGCATTGGTATAGAAAAAAGTGGAAAGGGCCCCTCTTCTGGCCTCCTCTTCGGTGTGCCCCCACTGAACATCCTCCCGCTTGGCCATGTGCCCCCGGTCAAAGTCGCTTTTTTCGGCAGAGTACAGGCTCGGGCCCCATTGGTGGTTTTCATCGATTCTGGGGTCCAGTTGCCAGTTATCCTCCCGGGATAAGGATTTAAAAAGGCTTCCGTCGATGTTGGCAGCTGTAAAGATGGGAAATCTTCGCCGGGCATTCTGTACCAGGCTGAAGTTCTGATAGTGCAACACGTTTTTCCTCGAACCGGCCACCGGAGCCACCGCCGCTCTCAGTTTCCGGCTTAATCTTGGCAAACGCACCTTATGGCCAGTGCCTAAAAAATCGCTTTTGTATCCTTTAAAATGGGCCAATTCTTCCATAATATTCTCAGTTAGGTGTTCCTGTAAAACTAGCCCATTTATTACGCTTTTCCAAAATCCGGAGCAATGGCAGACACTTTCCAGAAATCCATAAAGATCTCTTTGGGCTCCGCCTTGAAGGGATAATGGCGCCCGGAGTCATTCTCACCGTAGTCGTGGTCATCCCACACGGGGAGCACCCGGTTTTATTTGATCAGGTTCCGGAATTCCTCCTTGGCAGAAAGAGGTGCTTTTTCATTTTCCTGGTTTTTCTTGGGCACTAATTTTCCATTTCTTAGAGTATGTTTGGAGGCCTGGTTTGAAGGCGAGAAGTGTCAATTTTTTGGTTAGGCAACTTGTCCCGTACACTAAGTGTCGGGAAGGCACTTTTTGAAGTGCATACCTGGAAGGTACGGACAAAAAAAGTAACGCAGCATCACCAAAAAAGTGGCCTTCGTAGCCCAAAGATTGGCCTCCAAACATACTCTTAGGCGCTAATAGAAAATTAGCGCTTATTGGCCTCAAAACCCATGCGGGTCATAAGTATATTTCTTCCCGGCAGTGGACAACTTCCAGTCGTCCGTCCGGAACGGAAGGGCGGGCAGGCCCTCTTTATTATACAGGCTCAGTGGCCCGGGGTTATCCGCCCAGGCATAGCGAACGGCCACTGGAGTTTTCACTTCCGGGTTACAGACAACAACGGTTTCTCCGTCGATGTAAGCCTTTGCCCAGTGAAACTGCTTATCTACTCCGGCGATGGCAAACCCGGTTACATAGCCGTATTTGTTTTTCGTCATCAGTCCGCTGCCTAAAGAGGAAAAACTGATCCGCACCTTATCTCCTTCCACGGCCATGGATTCATAAACCGGCCCGGAATAAACGATATCTTCTCCGTACGCTACCTTCCGGGCGGCCAAACTCAGGCGGTACCCCACATCCCACTTGTTCTTGGGGTGGATATCATTAGCATCCCCGATATCTATTGCGGTGGCGATGGCCGTATTCGGCTCTTCCAGAGCTTTCATCTGAGCTTCCCGCAGTTCCGCCCACGTGCTGGGGCCCGGCTGCATGGCTTCTTCCTTATAGTTGGCGAGTTGCACGATGAGGAAAGGAAAATCGCCCTGCCCCCATTGGGCCCGCCAGTCCCGGATCATTGCCGGCAACAATTGCCGGTATTCCTCCGGCCGCCCGTCCAGGGCATTGGACTCCCCCTGGTACCAGATGGCTCCTTTGATCGCATAGGGCATCAGCGGAGCGATGCTGCCGTTGTACAGCAGGGCCGGATGGGTGAAAAAACTGCCATTGGCCACTACGGGCGTGGGAAAGGAGGAAGTGTCGATCTTCAGGCCCGGCTTGAATTTCCATTCTCCGTTCAGGATGGGGTTGCCCCAGAAAGCCGAAGTGTACATCCCTCCTACCCCGCCGATGTCAAAAACCCGAACTACGAGCACGTTGCCCTTTGGCTTCAGAATATTGGCCGGGAAAAAGTAATTGCGCCAGTTGCGGTTGCCGAACGACTCGCCGATCTTGTGCCCGTTGACCCAGGCGATATCGTAGTCATCGATCTGGTTGAGAGCGATGTTAAAGGTATCCCCTTTGAAACCCTGCGGCAGGTCGAATGCTTTCCGGAACCAGACAGCCCCGTCGTGATCCTCCAGCCCGGCCCACTCCCAGAAATTGGGGATGGAAATATCTTTCCAGCCGGAGAGGTCCGTATCCGGGTTCTGCCAGTTCTGTTCGATGCCCGGGCCCTTGAGGTAGTATTCCTGGTCCCAGGTTTTTCTATACTCTTTCAACTCCTGTTCAAGCTGGGCGAAGTTTTTATTCAGCGAACTGATCTTTTCCACAATCGGGTTGAATTGAGGAAAAGCGCTCAGGGCTCCAACACTCATCCAGGTTTCTATGGTGGTGGCGCCCAGGTTGCTGCTGATCAGCCCGACCGGCACCCCCAGGTGCTCCTGCAGATACTGGCCATAGAAATAGGCCACCGCCGAAAAGCTGCCGATGCTCTCCGGCGAGGCCGGCTGCCAGAAGCCGCCCTTGATGTCTTCCTTAGGCAGATAATCCAGATCGACGGCAACGTTGATCATCCGGAGCATGGCGTTGTGAGCGCGGGCGCTGTCCGCCTCCTGATAGCCCAGCATATCCAGGGTGTATTGCATATTGGACTGCCCGCCGCAAAGCCAGACCTCACCGAATAGCACATCCTCCACCTTCAGGCTGTTCTCCGCCTCGATGTACATCGTGTAAGGCCCGCCGGCAGAAGTGGGCGGCAGCAGGATCTTCCATTTGCCCGATTCATCCGCCTTTGTTTCCAGGTAATAATTGCCTAAAGAAAGGCGGACGGCCTCTCCGGGATCCGCCCAGCCCCACACCGGCACTTCCGCATCCCGCTGAAGGACCATGTGGTTGCCGAACAAGTGGTGAAGGCGGGCTTTGCCATGGCAAGGCTGTACCGCCAAAAAGAAAATTCCAACCGCCAAGAATAGGGGCAGCCTTACTTTTTTCATCCCCTTCATTTCATTCCCAATGATCATGCGACGCATAACGGAAGCTTTTTTTAATTTAGAGCTTGTTCAAAAATACCAACTATACTATGGACCGTAACCAAATTGGCCGGAACCTGGCCTTTCTCTCTTTCTTCTTCTCTCTGCTGCTGAGTTGTGCCGGAACCGGCGCCCTGCCACCCCCCAGCCAAGATAAACAATCGGAAACTAAATCTCTGTCTTCCTATGCTTCAGATTGGAATGAGCTCTTTTTCCGCCAGTCCGGCTGGTTTGGCGGTGACGGCATCTTCGGAATTCCCCTGGATGGCAAAGAGTTTGTGCCCGCCGGGCCGCAAACCAGAACGCTATTCATTTTCAGCGATTCGGTGATCGGAAATACGGAGAACGGTAAAGTGAAAAAAGGCGGCTTCAAAATGATCCACAACCTGGTGGCCTTCCTGGAAGGCCGGGAGCCGGTAGAGGAGAATTTTGAATTCTGGTGGCCCAAAGATGAGGCCGGGGCCCCCACTTCCCTTTTTGAACCCAGGACGGAAAGCACCCAGGACGGCGAATACTACTGGCTGGGCGACGGTTTTGTCAATGTCGATTCCGACAGCACCCTTTACATTTTTGCTTACCGGGTGCAGGACGTCCCCACCGGTTCCTTCTTCGAATTTGAACAGACGGGAGTTTCCCTTATTGCCATCCCTCCGGGTAGCGAACCGCCCTTCGAAAAGCAGCGGCAACTTGAAACTCCTTTCTTTTTCCCCCTGCCGGACGGTTCGGGTAAGGTGACCTTCGGCAGCGGCATTTTTGTCAACACGGCATCAGCCGGCGCCCCGTCACCGGATGGCTGTATTTACGTTTACGGCGTTGCCGGGTTGGGGCTGAATTTGTATGTCGCCCGCACCAGGCCGGGTTCTTTTGAGCAATTTGATGCCTGGGAATTCTGGAACGGTGAGAAATGGGTAGCCGACAAGCACCAGCTTAAACCCATAACCAACAGCGTTTCCCACGAACTCAGCCTCAGCCCGCTGCCCGACGGGCGTTACCTCCTCACCCACCAGCGTTATGGCATGCTGCCGGAGGTAGCGGTGCAGATAGCCAAAAAACCGGTTGGGCCTTTTTTCCCGATCAAGGAGATATGGCGCTGCCCGGAAGTTAATGAAGACCTCGATTACTTTGTCTATAACGCCAAGGCCTATCCGCATTTGTCGGCCCCGGGAGAGCTGCTGATCAGCTACAACGTCAATTCTTTCGACTTTTTTGATGACATCCTTGACGACGCCCAATTGTGCCGGCCCCGCTTTATACGCCTTAAGCTATGACCCAAGCCTGGCCGACAGCAAAACCATTTTCGTTCTGAAACCATAAACGAACTGATATGCCCTCCCGCCCTATCCCTTTTTTCTTCGCCTTCTTGCTACTAATGTACTCAGCGATTGCCTTGAAAGCCCAGCAAATGCAGCCCCTGGATAACCTTTGGCCTGTTCGCTCCGAAGGATTTACCCAGGGCTTCGCCACTCCGCTGGCCGGCGAGCGCCTCGATTTCCTGCCCAACCTGAAAGACGGCGCCATCGCCTTGTTCCTCCAGGCCCCGGGGAAGGACAAAGGGATAGAATTCGAAACGGATCCCATGACGGAAGGAAGTAGAGATAAACAGACGTTCCTATGGGAAGCCGGCCTGTCCAAAACGACGGGCGGCCGCCCCATGCAATTTTCCCTGGAATTGAATGGCGCCCCCTTGTTCACTTTCGAAACCGTCGGGGATACCAGCCGCCGAAACTGGATCATCAGGGGGAAACAGGGCGCCGAACTCTCTTTTGTCACTTCTTTCATCGACCCGGAAAAGGGGGACTTGTTCGGTTATATGTTCCTGACGGCGCCCCGGGCTATGGCTCCCGCCGGCAAACCGCTGCGAATCAGGCTCACTGCCCTGCCGGAGAGCGGCCCGGGCTGGTATATGGCCATGCAGAACCGGGTGCAGGCCACCTCTTTTGCTTACGCCATGCCGGCTCTGGTAAGAGATGGCGAAACGCTCCGCCAGCCGGTAAACATCGAACACGTCCACCTGGGGGCTCCGGCTGTCGCCGACATCCTGATGAATGGACAGAAACAGATATCAACCACCCTGCACCCCGGAGAGAACAAACTGTCCTTTCTAACTGAACAGGTGGAGTCACCCACCTCCGCCCGGGTGGAGATCGTTCTGCCGGGAGCCACTACTGGGCACGACATCCTGATCAAACCGGTAAGGCATTTCGAGGTATATCTGCTTCCCCACTCCCATGTTGACATCGGTTTCACCCACAAACAGGCGGAAGTGGAACAGATGCAATGGCGCAATTTCGAGCAGGGCATCGAGCTGGCCCGCAAAACCTCCGATTATCCGGAGGGCGCCCGGTACAGGTGGAACGTGGAAGTCCTCTGGGCGGTTGACGGCTACCTGAAAAACACCTCTCCCGAAAAACGGGAGGCCTTCCTCGATGCCGTCCGGAAAGGCTGGATCGGCCTGGATGCCCTCTACGGCAGCGAGCTCACCGCCCTGCAGCGGCCCGAAGAGCTGATGCATGCCGTGAGCTTCGCCAACCGGATCGAACGGGAATATGGCATCCCGGTAGAATCCGCAATGATCACCGATGTGCCGGGGTACGCCTGGGGCATCGTGCCCGCCCTGGCCCAGAACGGCGTCCGGTATTTTTCGATCGGCCCCAACCACATGCCCCACCTGGCCCACGGCGGTTACCAGGTCGGCCACACCTTTGAAGCCTGGGGAGACATTCCCTTCTACTGGGAATCTCCTTCCGGCAAGGAGAAGGTGCTCTTCTGGATGACCCGCCACGGCTATTCCTGGTTTCACGACTGGCTGCTCGGCAAGCTGCGGAAGTCCGGCGGCACTCCGATCCTGAAATTCCTGGATGAACTGGATGAAGAAGGCTACCCTTATGACCTGGTGCAGCTCCGCTATACCCTGGCCGACAATGGCGGCCCGGATACGGATATGCCGGACTTCGTCCGCGAATGGAACGAAAAGTACGCCTATCCCAAATTGAAGATCGCCACTACAATAGAAATGTTCAGGGATTTTGAAAAGCATTACGGAGAGGAATTGCCGTCTTATCGCGGCGACCTCACGCCCTACTGGGAGGATGGCGCCGCCTCTTCCGCTGTAGAAACGGCCGCCAGCCGCAATGCCGCTGAACAGTTGGTGCAGGCGGAAGCCCTGTGGGCCATGCTTGCCCCGGAAAAATACCCCGCCAGTGATTTCGAGGAAGCCTGGACGAATGTCGTCCTCTTTTCCGAACACACCTGGGGTTCCATCACCAGCAAAACCGACCCGGACGGAGACCTTGCAACCAGCCAGTGGGAAGTCAAACAGGGGTTTGCCCTTGACGCGGCCCGGCAGGCACAGGCCCTAACGGCCGAAGCAGTGAAAACTTCTCTGGGCGCCCCCGTCCGTCCTCTGGATGCCTTTATAGTCTTCAACACCACCTCCTGGCCAAGGACCGAACTGGTGAAACTGCCCGCAGAATGGATGGTGCGGGATCGGTACATCACCGGGCCGGATGGGGAGGAAGTGCCCAGCCAGATATTGTCAGATGGGCGCCTGGCCTTTATAGCGCGGGAAGTGCCCCCTTTTGGCGCAATAAGTTACAAACTGAAAAAAGGCGCGCCGAAAACGATAAGAAAGGCGGTTGAGGTAAAAGGAGCCCAGCTTTCAAACGAAGCCATTACGGTAGTAGTGGACGAGGACTCCGGAACCATAAGCAGCATCAGCTACCGGGGAAAGGAACTGGTGGATAAGGAGAACCCCTACGGTTTCAACGAATACTGGTACACCGGGCTCAATGCCGCCAACCCACAAAAGAACAGCAATCCCCGGATCCGGATCAAA
The DNA here is from genome assembly GCA_020636315.1 of Lewinellaceae bacterium. Lineage (GTDB taxonomy): Bacteria > Bacteroidota > Bacteroidia > Chitinophagales > Saprospiraceae > JACJXW01. The sequence continues at coordinate 123,543 of JACJYA010000013.1, read as the reverse complement.
GAGAACGGCCCCCTGCTGGCCTCCCTGCTGGTCGAATCCGACGCGCCGGGAGCACACGGCCTGCAGCAGGAAATCGAGCTGGCAGCCGGCCAGGAGCAGATCCGGATCACGAATACAGTAGATAAAATAAAGGTGCTGGAAGATGAGAACGTCCGCTTTTCCTTCCCCTTCCACATCCCGGAGAGCCAGGCCCGAATTGACCTGGCCTGGGCAGTGATGCGCCCGGAGCAGGACCAGCTGAAAGGCGCCAATAAAAACTTCTTCTGCCCTCAGCGATGGGTGGACCTTTCTAATGACGAAATCGGGGTAACCTGGGCCAACCTCGACGCTCCCCTGGCGGAGATCGGCGGCATGTACGGCCAGAACTGGATGAATGACCTGAAAGCCCGGCCATGGATGGAAACCTACCGCCCCTCCAACCTGCTGTTCTCCTGGGTGATGAACAACGCCTGGTTTGTCAACTACAAAGGGTATCAGGAAGGGCCCGCCGCCTTCCGGTACGCCATCCGCCCGCATCAGGGGTTTGACAGCAGCGAGGCCAAAAAGTTCGGGATCGGGCAAAGCCAGCCGCTGATCCCCATTCCGGCGCAGGAAGGGCAGCAAAGCCTTCCCTCCCTGTTCACCCTGGAAGGCAGCCCGGCCATCATTGTCTCCTCCCTCAAGCCCGCCCGCGACGGCAACGGCTGGTCCGTCCGCCTGTTCAACACCTCCGGACGGGACGCAACCGTAAAGTTGAACTGGGGGGATAATAAAGCAGGGCCGATGTACCGCAGCAACCCCGAAGAGGCCATTCTGGAACCCCTTGATACCGGGATCAAAATGGAGGGATGGGAGATCCTGACGGTAAGAGTAACAGCAGATGGCAAGCGATGAGTTGAGGATTTTTGAGGGAAGATCATTCATTTGTAATTTGCAGAAGGAACATCTCCAGCATTATGCCCACCACTGATAGCATTCGTTCATATAAACCAAAGGCCATGTCCAATATCTCAATATCAAATCTCCACACCTCAAAAGAACTGGCCGGTATTTCCAAACTGGCGCGCCTTCTGTTCCTGTTCGGAGCGATTCTCATCTTTCCCACCCCATTTTTCGGCCAGCCCTTCTACTTCGGAGCCGACCTCTCCCGCGTCAATGAAATGGAAGACTGCGGCGTCACTTACTACGAAGATCAGGTACCCGAAGACCCTTACGCCGTCTTCCGGCGGCACGGTTGCAACCTGGTGCGGCTGCGGCTTTGGCATACCCCCAGCTGGTACGACGGGCTGAATGAAGGAACCCGCTACAGCGACCTTGATGATGTAAAAAAGGCCATCGCCAGAGCAAAGGCCCACGGAATGGAGGTTTTACTCGATTTTCACCTTTCGGACCGGTGGGCGGACCCAGGCAACCAGTTGGCGCCGCAAGCCTGGCTGCCCGTGGTGGACGATACGGATATCCTGAAAGATTCTTTGTACAACTACATCTTCGGCACCCTCTCCCAACTACATGCCAACGGCCTGCTCCCCGAAATGGTGCAGATCGGCAATGAAACCAACAAAGGCATTTTGCTCTCCCCTCAGGACAACCAAACCTGGACCTTAGACTGGAACCGAAACGTCATCCTCTTCAATTCGGCTTTACAGGCTGTGGACGCCATAGAACAACTCCATGGCCAGGAAATAAAAACGTTGATCCATATCGCCGGCCCCGCCGAAGCCGGTTGGCTCGTCAATGGCTTTGTAACGAATGGGGTAACCGGCTTCGATTGCATCGGCCTGTCTTACTACTGGCCCTGGCACATGCCAACCGACATTGAGGATACCCGGAATATCATTGAATCCCTCAAAGATCAATATCCGGACAAGGAAGTCATGATCGTGGAAACCGGCTACATCTGGACAACCGGCTGGAACGATAATGCCAACAACCTCTTCAACACCACCCATCCGGATTATGCTCCCGCCAGCCCGGAGCACCAGCGGGACTGGCTGATCGATCTCACTACCGCCGTCATGCAGGCCGGAGGTATCGGAGTGGTATATTGGGAGCCCGCCTGGGTTTCCAGCCCCTGCTATACCGAATGGGGCCAGGGGTCTCACTATGAAAATGCCGCTTTTTTCGACTTTGATAACAACCTGCTGCTGCCCGGAGGAGTAGAGTGGATGGAACACGATTACGGGCCCGTTTCCACCAGAGAAGCAACTCCCGTGGATGGCCAGGTTCAGATCCTTTGGGACAGCCATGCTCACACCATAACGCTGAAACAACCGGCGCCACTTTCGAGAACAGGCCATTACTCTGTATGTAGCCCGTTCGGACAAATCCTGATGTCGGGCACTTTTTCCGGGCCGGAATATACCTTTCAGATGGACGGGCTTCCCGCCGGCCTTTATTTGGTGTATGCGGAAGCCAGAGGCTACGGATCCGGCGCCATAAAGATCACTTATGTGAAGTAATGAAAACTACCCACATTTTATGAAGCTCACTGTCAGGATACTTTTCTTCTTGATACCAATTTCCCTCACCGCTCACCCTATCTCCATCAGTTGGGCAACCCTGCATGCCGCTCAGGGGAAGATCGGGGTTCAACTCAATGTCCTGGCCGAAGACCTGTTCCTGTACCACGGGCTGGAAGCGGACAGCGATGGCTTTTTCACGGCCCGGCAACTGTCGGAAGCAGCCGAAAAGCACAAGGCCTTCCTGCGCCGGTACTTTTTTCTGGAAAGCCTGCAGGGGCAGCGGCTCTCCGCTGATCTTCCGGAGCTTCAATCCAGTGATATACCGGAAAGAGGCATCCATAAAGACAGCCTGATGCAACACAGCCTGCTCTATTTCTTCGAAATTAAAACTCCACTTTCTCTTGACGGCGTGCAGATCCATCAGGAATTCGGGGGCAGGCTCTCTCCCATCCCTGCCCTGGTGATGGTGACGGCCTATCAGGAAGGGGGCGCCAACTCCCTGACCGCAGAGGTTAGCCGGGAAAAGCCCTGTATCCTGCGTTTCAGCTGGAATGCCCCGGAGCTTTTTGCACGGGATAAGGGGTTTGCCCATTTTGCAGCAAAAGAGGCCCCTTCGGCAACCATCTACATCGACGAGGCCGGCCTTCGGCAGGACGTGGTTCTGCCTTTTGAAAAGCTGGAGACGTTATTGCCGCTCACCAGGAAGGAACCTTCCCGTTTTTCTGATGCGGAAACGCAGGAAGCGCAACAAAAAGTCATCACCTTTTTTTCCGAACGGATCAAGGCCGTGGCCAACGGCCAAGCGGTGGCGCCCTCCTCGGCAAGGGTGGAATTTGGAGGGCAGCCCGCCAGTTCAGAGGGAAAAACGCCATCTCTGCTACCCGATACTCCCGTAAAGATCTCCCTGATCTATTCCACGGCGCCTTCTCCCTCCTCCGTTTCAATCACCTGGGGCGCTTTCAACTGGCAGGCCCGCAGCTGGAAAGCGGAGATACAAGCCTTTGGAAAGAAAGAAAGCCATACTTTTTCGCGCTATCGGCCGGAATATGTGTGGATGAAGTGAGGGGCAAATTTTATTTGAGCAAATGTTAACATTAAGCGGTAAATTCCCTTTACCGCTTAAGTTAGCAACTGAAACTTTGGCGCTAAGGAGCGTACCTCTGCCTAAGGCCGCCGAAAGAAATCAGGGGCTAAGGGCCTCATCAGTCGCGCTTGCTCCCGGCGACCATCAGCCCCAGCCCGCCATCGATTCGAATGGCCTGCCCGGTGATGAACGGCGCCTTATCGCTGGCCAGGAAAACGATCAGTTCCGCCACTTCCTCCGGAGAGCAGATCCTTTTGGCCAGATGCATATCGACACATTCCTGATAGACGGCTTCCGGATCGGGGGATAGCTGGAGGGCATCGCGGAGCATGGGGGTATCCACCGTTCCGGGGCAAACGGCCACGCTGCGGATGTTCGGGGCGTAGTCCACCGCAATGCTGCGGGTGAGGCCCAGCATGGCCGTCTTGGAAGTGGTGTAGGGGGCAACGTTATTCTGAGTGATAAAGGCCTGCACGCTGGACACGTTGATGACCACCCCTTTCCCTTTAGCCAGCATGGATGGGATCGCGTGTTTGGCACACAGAAAAGCGCTTTTCAGGTTGACGTTCATCACCAGGTCCCATTCCTCTTCGGTGGTCTCCGTAACAGTGGAATAACGCTGAATGCCTGCGTTGTTGACCAGGATATCCAGATCGCCAAAGGTTTCCACAGCCTTTTCCATAGCCTGCCGCACTTCTGTCTCTCTGGAAACGTCACATTTAAAAAAGAGTGCCCCTTTGCCCAGCTCTTCCGCCAGTTTTCCGCCCAGGGAGTCAACATCCAGTATTACCACATTGGCGCCTTCCCGGTGAAGGGCCCTGGTCGCGGCGCCGCCGATCCCTTTTGCGCCCCCCGTGATCACGGCGTTTTTTCCTTTTAAAGACATAGTTCAGGCTTTTTTCTGGTGAGAGGGCAACGGCAGGCCTTTTATCCCAAGGCCGATCTTTGTAATGTGCCAACGCCCCAGGTTGGAGGTAAACAACTGGTCCAGCTCAGGCCCGCCAAAGGCAATATTGGTGGGGTTGGACAGCGTGTGCCCGTCCCAGTCGTAGGTGAGCAGGCTGACCGCTCCCTCCCGGCTGACCCGGAAGATCTTGCTGGGAGAGTAGCAGGTAACGTACAGATTGCCCTCAGCGTCGAAGGCCACCCCGTCGGGCACCGTTTCCGGAAGGGTGCACACCAGGGAGCGTTCGCCCGCCGAACCATCGGGAGCAATAGTTATCCGCTCAACTCCCGGCAGAAAAGATACGGTAACATACAGGGCATCTCTATCGGGGCTGAGGGCCATCCCATTGGCAAAGTTGAAGGGGCCGGGGTGCCAGATCCGGCCTTCTCCATCGGGAGAAAACTTCAGCACCTTTCCCTTCACTTCCCGGAAGGCGCCGCTTTCGCTGACGTAGAGGTTGCCTTCCCAGTCGAATACCGGATAGTTGGGAATGTTAAACCGGTGCCCTTCAGCTCCGGAGGCAAACATTTCCAGCTTGTGATTATCCAGGTTCAATTTCCAGACGCAGTGTTTGCCCAGGTCGCAGACGGCCAGCCACTCCGCTCCCGGGCTGAAAGCGATACCGAGGACAAAGCCACCTGTATTGGCAATCTCCTCCACCTTTTTACCGCCCTCTGAAATGCGATAGACCTGGCCGGCCTCCCCGCCCGCCCAAACGCTGCCGTCCGGGTGGACGGCGACGCCTTCGGGATGGTCCAGGCCGTCGGCATAAATGCTTGCTTTTTGAAGTATTGAGTCCATGATGTTGGTTGGTTTTAATGGTATTTCGGTGTTTCGGTATTTCGGTTTTGCGGTGTTTCGGTATTTCGGTGTTTCGGTGTTTCGGTATTTCGGTGTTTCGGTGTTTCGGTGTTTCGGTGTTTCGGTATATGAGAAATCAAGCGCCAATAGGGATAGTTCAATTAAGGTGTCTGTTTCATGCTAACCTACTGGTTTCCAGGCAACCAGAAACCCAGGAACCAGAAACGATGAACAGTCCCCGCTAATGGGAAATTAGCGCTTGAAGGATCTACTTACTTTTTATAAAACTCTCCCTCAAAGGCTGAAGCTTCAATGCCCGTTTCCAGCACTTCTCCCGCTTCCAGGCGCAGCCAGTCGCCGGCATCAATGGCCTGCTGGGCATCTGCGGGGAAGCGGGAAGTCCAGGGCTCCAGCCCGATGGCGTAGGCGCTGCCCCACCACGGCGCATCCCGGGTGGCGTAGCGCTCCTGCCAGTACCACAGATGGCGGAACACCCTTCCGTCCCACTTCACGGCAAAGCCGATGTTTTTCTCTTCATTACGGATCGCATAATAAGCCTTTTCGCCATAGCCGGAAAGGTAGGCCAGGTCGCTGTAAGGAGCGGCCGGCTCAGGTGGGATGAGGCTGGCATCCTCCCACTGTCCATCGATATTTTGAGCCCGGGGCCAATCCGTTTCCACTCCGGGTGTAAAGCGCCGGTGGGCAGGCATGGACGGTTCGGCCACCATCGTCCGGGCGTTGGTCGTGAGCCGCCCCCCTTCCCGGAGGAACGGAAGCCCGAAAGCGATGTGGTGCCCCCACATGATATCCAGGTGAGTGCGGGAAGTATTGGCCAACCGTTCCTGAATGAAAAGGGTGGGCTCACCGGCACGCAGGCTCAGGGTTTTCTCAATGCGCACCGGCACGCGCAGCGGGCTGGCCCACAGTTTCAGCGCTACTTCCTCCGGACGATCCCGAACGATGGCGCACTTCCAGGGGATCATCCACACCTCCCCGTGTTGCCCCAGGGAGGCACCCCGGTAGTTGAAAGCAGGGCTGTTGGGCAGCGCCTCCTGCCAGCCTCCGTAGTAGTAGTCCTCCAGTTGATTGGGCGTATCCCGCAGCTGTGAAAAATGCTCCCTGGGGTTGATGATCCCTTTTGAAAGCCGAAGCATAAAATCAATCCCTGCCGGCTTGAAATAAAACTCGAAAATATCGCTTCCTCTGCCGGCCAGAATGCCGATGCGCAGGTAATCGTTTTCCATCCAAACGGCCTGCATCCCCTTGTACATCCAGTCGTCGGAGATGGAACAGCATCCGGTTGGGAAGAGAGGTGTTGGCATGTTTGATGTTTGATGTTTGATGTATAGTTACCAAGCCTGGCCGAGGAAAGCAAAATCGCAAGTCACAATTCATAAATTTTACCCGGCTCGTAGAGACGGGCACAAATCATAAATCGTTCAACCCTCTTTTGTATTCTGGGCTTACGAAAAGGTCTTAAGATAGAAAATTCCCACCAAAACAGCCCGAGGAACCTGCCGGAAAAGAAGCATTTTCAGCCACTTTTTTCTAATTTTGAAGGAGGCGCCTTTTTCCCTGTCCCTGTTTTTTAAACGCCTTCTAATTTCAGGCCTATGAATTTTTTTCCCCTGCGTCACAAGCTTATCTTTCTGATTTTCCTCTCGGCGGGCTTGGCCACTCTGGAAAGCTGCCGGGATGAAACAGCAGATTTTACCTCCGGCTCTTTTTACCCGGGCCTGGGCGAGCCTTCTGATACAACAACAACGGACACCACATTAACCGTCGAAGAGGGCTGCTGGCAAGAGCCGATAAGCATTGAAAAGGCAGAGAGTTTTAATGCCCTCTTCACCCGGTTCGGGGGCGGCTGGACCGGAGGAGACGCTACCTATTCCATACCGCTGCCGGGCGGGCGCAACCTCTGGCTGTTCGGGGATACTTTTCTGGGAACGGTCAGAGCCGACCGCTCCCGGCCCAACACCGGGCTTATCAACAATACCTTCGTCATCCAGGATGGCGAAGAACTGACGACCCTCTACACCGGTTCGGCAGGCAATGCCTCCGCTTTTGTTCAACCGGAGGAAGAAGGCTGGTGGTACTGGCCGGGGCACGGAATCGTCCGCAACGACACGCTGGAGGTTATCCTTTTCGGTTTTGAGAATGTGGGAGGAGGCGCCTGGGGTTTTGAATACACCAGCATTGACGTCGCCAGGTTCTCTTTGCCGGATATTCAGCTGCTCTCAATCGAAAGGAAAATGGCGGGCCCGGCCGTCAACTATGGCGCCTGCATCCTGGAGGAGGACGGTTATTACTATCTGTACGGAGCGGAAAAGGACGGTTTGCTGAAATACCTTCACCTGGCCAGAGTGCCGGTAAGCGAAGGGCCGGGAGGCGAATGGGCTTATTTTAACGGCACGGACTGGGTGCCGGAACCCGGCCAAAGCGCCCGCCTGTTCGCCAATGTCTCGGAGCAGTTCTCCGTTTTCAAATATGAAGGGCGGTTTTACCTGCTCACCCAACACCACCTTTTGGGGGGAGAGATCTACCTTTACCGGGCGGAGGCTCCTTTCGGGCCCTTTACAGAAAAAAAACTTGTCTATTGCACGCCACAAACCGGAGGAGACATTTTCACCTATAATGCCTTTGCCCACACCCAGTTTCTGAATGACGGAGCGCTATTGGTTTCCTATAATGTCAACTCCTTCAATTTTTCCGGCCTTTTCACTAATGCGGATAACTACCGGCCCTATTTTGTTTGGGTGAAAGGTTGGGAATGACTTTTACGGATCAGGGGCAAAATTGCCTCCCCAGCAATGGGAGCTTCAGATGCAGCCCTCCCACCGGGTTTTGTGCCATCAGGTACAAATCTTCATTTTGCCCCTGATCCGTATGGTTCATACTGAGGCCTCCAATTATCGAAGGATGGACACATCGCCCCGATAGGCCAGCCGGACGTTGTCGAGGAATTCCACCTCGATGACGTAAACATAGACGTCGGGCTTCATGTCACTGCCCTTAAGGCGGCCGTCCCACAAGGGCAGGCCACCGATGCAGTACAGGCCATTGCTCACATCGAGATCACTGTCCTGGAAGACCAGGTCACCCCAGCGGTCGAAGATGTTTACCGTAGCGATATTCGTTACGCCGACACAGGGGTAGATGCGGAACTCATCGTTCACCCCGTCGCCATTGGGCGAGAAGACATTCGGAATATAAATGTTACGGTTAGCGTCGAGCTCAACGAAAACACTGCCGAAGCCTTCACAGCCATTGACATCTACAACCGTCAGTTCGTATTCCAGTGATTCCAGTGGCCGGACGAACGGATTTCGGGCAGAGGGGTCGGACAGGTAATCCTGCGGCGACCAGATGAAGGAATCCACCTGAGTAGATAGCGGAGTGATGATGGGCTGTAGCTGCCGGGAGGTATCTCCCAGTTCGACCACAAAAGGATCCTCGGGGAAAGTCACCAGGATCTCATCCGGCTGATCGATCTCGACCTGAAGGGCGGTTGAGCAGCCATTGAGGTCAAATATCTCAACATCGTGGGCTCCATCGCCAAAGATATCCGCCGGCACATCGATCGGAAGCAGAATGCCATTCCCATCGACCATGTACTGATAGTCGGCCGGAGAGCTGCCGGCTCCACCGTAAACCGTATCGATATTCACTTTAGTAGTCGAGTTGAAACAGGGCGGGTCCGCAGGGTCAGGAACAACCGCCATGATCTCAGTGGGTTCCATAAGGGTATAGGAGAGGGAATCCTGACAGCCTTCCACGTCTGTAATGGTCACGCCGTAAGTTCCCGCAGGCAGGTTGGTTGCCACCCCCAGTGGGGAGGCGGAACCCAACGGCACATTGGGAGACCAGGTGTAGGGGTTCGGCCCCACCTCGTTGACCATATCATTGGAATTATACGTCACGACCAGAATGCCATCTTCTTCGCCAAAACAGGAAACATCCTGAGATTCCGCAGTATTTACGGAGATCATCAACGGATCCGGTTCAATAATATCCACTTCCAGAGGTTCCTGGCAACCGTTGGCATCCGTCACCATCACGTTGTAGGTCCCGGCAGCCAGGCCGCTAATGGTGGCCGTCACCTCCCCGGTCTGCTGCCAGAGGTAAGTATATCCGGGGGTGCCTCCGGAGGGGATCGCAGTCACCGTGCCGTCGGAAAGGCCATTACAACTCACATTGGCAAGCATGGAAGAAACTGTAATCTCCGGTGGGCTGCCGATCATTACGGAGTCCACGCCAAAGCAACCGTTGTCATCCGTCACCACTACTGTCTGCCAATCCTTACAAAGTGCTGTAGCCGTAGAAGACATTACGCCCATATCCGTCTCCCCGGATTCCCAGGAGAATCCGAACACATCGGTAGAGCCATCGCTGTACATGGCGGTAGCCGTTGCGGTGGCATCACAAACCCCCTCAAAGCAGCTCACTTCCGAAACATTGCTGAAATCAACCACAATAGAGGGTGGATCTTCAACGGTGCCCAGCCCCATAACAGGGGTGCAACCATTGGCATCGACGACCGTCACCTCATAATTGCCGGCGGTAAGGCCCGGGTAAAGATTAAACTGCAGCGTATCATTTACAGGCTGGCTGTTCCAGATATAGGTGTAAGGCGCAGTGCCGCCACTGGCATAAACCGTAAGCGTACCGTTGTCATCACCCGGGCAATTGGGCGAACCGGCAACGATGCTATCCAGCACCAGAGGCTGCGGGGCGACGACCAGCGCGGTATCCACCGTAAAGCAGCCATCGTTAGCGGTAATGGTAACAAAGTAAGAGCCTGGCGACAAGTTGGTTATCGCCTGGCCGGTTGCGCTGTTGCTCCATTCGTAGCTTTGAATGGGGGCCCCGCCGGGAGTAGCCATTACTGTAAGCATACCGTTGGTGTCATCAAAACAGGCCAGGGTGTCATTATCCAGCTGAGTTACCTGCGGCGGCGTAGGGGCCGTGATGTTAAAGGATTGATTGGTAGTGCAGTTGTTGGCGTCGGTTACATCCAGGGTGTACATTCCTTCCGAGAGGTTGACGGCGATGGAGTCCATCTGCCCGTCAGACCAGTTGTAGGTATAAGGATAGGTACCGCCGGTGACTCCAACCGTAATGCGGCCGTCACCGCCGCCGTTGTCACAGCTCTCATTGAGCAACTCCACCAACTGAAGGGTCAGGGGCAACGGCTCATTAATAATGAATGTGTCGGAAACGGCACATCCGGCAGGGTCGGAATCAGTCACGGTAACGGCGTACGGCCCTGGTCCCAGGCCGGTAACCTGAGCGCCGGAAAAGTTGGGGCCCGAAGGAGGCACGGTATTCCAGGTATAGGTAAAAGCTCCGAACGGAGGCTGCCCGGTAGTGGTGCCGCTGACCTCAATAGTGCCGTCCCCGGCGCTGTTACAGGTAATATCTGTCAGGCTGATCAGATTGACCGACAGGGCCTTGGCGGCGGCCACCGTGTAGGTTTCCTCCAGGCTGCAGTTGTTGTCATCCGTTACGGTGACTGTATAAACGCCCGGGTCCAGGTTACTGACCTGAGAAGTATTGGCGGTCACCGTGCCCAAACCTCCGCTCCAGGCATACGTATAATTGCCGCTGGCGGTAGAGCCTCCCGTAGCACCGATAAGGACAGAGCCGTCCATAGAGCCGGTGCAGGTCGCATCGGTAATAAATGTATTCATGGCCAGCACCTGTAGCGGCGCCGGCTGAGACAAGGTAGTGCTGGCCATGGCCGTACAGCCCGCCGCATCGGTTACCGTCACGCCATAGAAGCCGGAAGGTATGCCGGTTTGCGTTGGAGTGTTATCCGGGATGTTATTCCAGGAAAAGGTGAAGTTGCCTCCCGGATTGGGTTGAACGACGCCGCCCAGGGTAACCTGGGCCGTTACCGAACCGTCACTTTCTCCAAAACAGGAGGGCTGGGTATTCAGAAGGTTGACGCCAAGGGATGGCCCCTGTAACACTTCGATAAAGGCCGTATCCACATTAGCCGGTGTATCCGAATCGGTAACGATGATGCGGTAATCGCCGGCAAGGCGGCCGCCAACGGTTGAAGAACCTCCCGAAACAGCAATGGAAACGGGCCCGTTTTCCGGCCCGCTCGGCGGTACGGTATTCCAGGTAAAGCTATAGGGGCCTACCCCTCCTGAAACGGTAACCGTAAAGGAACCATCGGAAAGGCCGCTGCAGCTCACGCTGTCCTGGCTGGTTTCGATCAACAGAACGGAATTGGTGACATTGACCCTGCCCGGCACGGTATCAAAAGGATACATGCTGGGGTTGTTGTTGATATTGCCGACCTGTACAGGCGTCGGCACATCCCCGAAGGAAATGTCGCTGCCCTGTCCCAGTGAACCGATTATCTCAAAGCACACTTCGAATAAGACCGACCCGTCAGGCAAGGTATTGCTGGTGCCCAGGAAGTCGGCCCAGGCAAAAGGCAACTCGCCAAGGTCCGTTACCGCCGGGTTGGTGTTGAAGGCGCCGTCATCCAATGCGGGAAGGGTGGTGTTCAGGTTGGTGACTTCTACAAAATCCAGGATATTGGGATCCCAGTTCAGAGTAAACTGGGCGTTGGTCACATCCACCAGGTTATCCACCCTCACTTCTACACACACCGTATCGCCGGGAGCCCCGTTGACCGTTCCTGCGCTGAAGATCACCGGCATGACGATCGTCTCCACGGCGGCACAGCTCTTGCCGTCCTCCACAACGATCTCATATTCTCCCGGCCGCGGCACGGTAAACTGAACGGTGTCGCCATTGCCCGGGTTGGGGGTTTGGACTGTTCCCGTCACCCCGTTGGCTGAAGTATGCGTAATGGTGATGGGGGAATAGGTAGTTCCCGCTTCGAACTCCGGCAGCCCGCCCTCCACGGCGAAAGCGCCCTGCATGCCCGGCCCGAAGTTGGGGAAGGTATCGGTGAGCTCCACGGCATTCAGATAAACGACGGAAAAAGCCTGATCGACGCTGACGCTCACACAGGGGCCGCCGTTTTCATAGCCCAGCTGAGTGATATTGTCTAAAGTTATGGGAGCAAACCAAAGCTGTATCGGCGCCGGGTTGCCCATGTTAAAGGCTTCCTGGTGATAGCCGTTATTGATGAGCTTCACATTGCCGTTCACGTCATCAACGGCCACCCAGATACCGTAGTCCTGATTAAAGGAAACGCCATTGAACACGATAGGGTCCGTATGGTTCAGGCAGGGGTCGTTGAGGACGGCCGCCGTATCCGGGCCGTCCACCGTTGGGCGGCAATCGTAAAAGGCATAGGCAACGCCCGGAGGGGTGGCGGGAATGGGGTCTCCATTCAGGACAAAGTCCTGATTGTGCAGCACCGGCAGGGTGTCTCCAAAACAGAGATAAATGGTATCCAGGCTGATATCGTTGCTCTGCCCGACGAAGTTTCCGGTGTCAAAGGTAATGGTCCCGGCGTCGTTATCGGTGCAGGGCACCAGGCGCATGGCCTCTGATTGGCCCCGAAATGTTATGTTCCTGGGTATTTGCGCCCCGAGCTGCAGGCTGGCCGCGGACAATAGGGCTAAGAGAATAAAGTGTCTTATCATCTTTCCGGATTGAGATAAACGATCGATAATTGGGATAATGTAAGAAGGTGGCAAAAATAGAGATCACAACGCTACTATTATACCACAAAGGGGAAAGATTTGAACTTTTGTACAACACCTTCCCCAATCATTCAGCGGTTTTCGGGGTTTTACGGCTTTCATTACGGTTGGGCTGTCGATGGTAAGGAACGAAATGGGTAGTGTTAAAATTATATGCCCGGTAAATTGGTATGTTAAACTCAGGGGCTGATTTCGAATAAACTTAGGCGCTAATCTCGAAATTAGCGCCTGAGTTTACCCCATTAATACGCCAGCAGCCGCTCCAGCTGCTCCCGGAAGCGGCCTTTCGGCAGGAACTGCTCTTCCAGCTTTGCCGCGAAAGGCACCGGAGTGTCCAGGCTGGCGGAGCGCAGCACCGGTGCATCGAGGTATTCAAAGAGGTGTTCGGAGATGTAAGCGGCGATCTCCGCGCCGATACCCCCGACGAGCGTATCTTCGTGCAGGATGATCACCCGGCTGGCCTTTTTTACGCTTTCGGCAATGGCCTCGTAGTCCAGCGGCAGCAGGGTGCGCAGGTCCAGAATATCGGCATCCACACCCATTTCTTCACAAATTTCCATTGCCCAGTGCACGCCCATGCCGTAAGTGATCACCGACACCTCCCGCCCTTCGCGGGCAAGGCGCGCTTTGCCGATCTCGACGGTGTAATAATCGTCGGGCACCTCTCCGGAAAGGGAGCGGTACAAGGCTTTGTGTTCAAAAAACAGGACCGGGTTAGGGTCTTCGAAGCTGGCCAGCAGAAGGCCCTTGGCGTCTTCGGGCGTTGACGGATAGACGATTTTCAGGCCGGGCGTATGGAAGAACCAGGCCTCATTGCTCTGGGAGTGGAACGGCCCGGCGGCCACTCCGGCGCCCGTCGGCATCCGGATCACTACGTCGGCATGCTGGCCCCAGCGGTAGTGAAGCTTCGCCAGGTTGTTGACGATCTGGTTGAAACCACAGGTGACAAAATCGGCAAATTGCATCTCCACCATGGCTTTGTACCCTTTCAGGCTTAGCCCCAGGCCGATGCCTACGATCGCGCTTTCACACAGGGGCGTATTCCGCACCCGCTCCCTGCCAAAATCCACGACGAAGCCCTCCGTAATCTTGAACACTCCGCCATAATCGGCAATATCCTGCCCCATCAGAACGAGGTTGTCGTGTTTTTCCATGGCCTGCCTCAGGCCGAAAGAGATGGCGTCCACAAAACGGCGCTCGGTCTTCCGGTTGCTCTCCGGAGCTACTACCTGCTGCGGGAAAGGTGCATATACGTCCGTCAGCTCTCGTTCGGCCACAGGTTCAACCGGGCCCTCGCCATAGGCAATATCCAGGCCCTTGTTGATGGCCTTTTTGATAGACTGACGAATATCCTCCCTTTTCTGTTCATCGAGCAGGCCTTCCTGCATCAGATACTTCTCGTAGTTCGATACCGGGTCTCTGGCCGCCCAGTAGTTCAGGAGTTCTCTGGGTACATATTTAATACCGGAAGCCTCTTCGTGCCCTCGCATGCGGAAGGTTTTACAGTTCACAAATACCGGCTCGGGGTTTTCGCGCAGCTCTTCCGCCAGCTTCCGTATGGTTTGGTAAACCTCCAGGATATTGTTGCCATCGACGATTACCGAACGCATGCCGTAACCTTTGGCGCGGTCCGCCAGCTCCTCACAGGCATACTGTTCGCGGGTAGGCGTGGACAGGCCGTAACCATTGTCTTCGATAATGAACAGGACGGGCAGCCCCCAGACTGCCGCCGTGTTGAGCGCCTCATGAAATTCGCCTTCGCTCGTGGCGCCGTCTCCGGTGAAAGCCAGCGATACTCTGCCCTCTCCCGCCAGTTTGTGCGCCAGCGCCACTCCGGCCGCCAGCGACAGCTGCGGCCCCAGATGGGAGATCATACCCACGATGCCATAGTCCATCGCTCCGAAATGGAAAGACCGGTCACGGCCTTTGGTAAACCCCATTTCCTTGCCCTGCCACTGGGCGAAAAGGCGCTCCATCGGCATCTCCCGGGTGGTGAACACTCCCAGGTTGCGGTGCATGGTGAAGATGAGTTCATCCTCCAGCAGCGCACTGGCGCAGCCCACGGAAATGGCCTCCTGGCCAATCCCGGAGAACCACTTGCTGATCTTGCCCTGCCGCAAAAGGACGAGCATCTTCTCTTCGATCAGGCGCGGCTCCAGCAACCGCCGGTACAGGCCCAGCAACTCCTCATCGGACAACCTCCCTCGGTCGTATTGAATGATCGGTTCAATCGTTTTTTCTGCCATGGTATATAATTTTGCCCCTGCTTTTTGCTGTACAAGTGGCGGCCGGCATAACAGCAAAAAGCGGGGGCACAAAGGTAAAGCAATTTCTCAGACTTATTCCAGGCCCCAACCCTAAACAAATTCCCCGTTCTCTCTATTTAAGCTATACAGTAACGATTCGCCTGTTTTCTGCAGGCAGCAATGTTTTCCCCTTCATTTGGGGACGCTGCCAAAAGCCGGCGGCGGATTGCGTTCACTATAAACAACAATCCATAACCTATACCAAAAAAGATCCACTATGTACCGACACCTTATCACCTTTGCCATGGCCATCGGCCTCATTTTTACCTCCTGCCAGAATAGCGGCAAGAGCGGAGAGCAGTCTGATGGCCAGGCTGCCGACAGCAGCGATATGGCCCAGTTTGCCGACGATGAAAACTTCAAAGGGGCCCATGAGACACCCATGGAGCTGAATTTTGAAGGCATCGGCCAGATGATCGAATTCGACACGCCCGACGGGCAAAAGGGCAGCGCCTATGCCCTGATGGCGGAAGAGCCGACGAACAATTACCTCTTTGTTATTCACGAATGGTGGGGCCTCAACGACCACATCAAAGCAGAAGCGGAACGCCTGTTCGGCTACCTGGGCAATACCAACGTGCTTGCCCTCGACATCTACGACGGCAAGGTGGCCGACAACCCCGATAAGGCGGGCGAGCTGATGCAGTCCGTCAAGGAAGAACGCGCCCGGGCCATCATCCAGGGCGCGATCAACAAGGCGGGAGCAGAGGCGCGCATCGGTACCATCGGCTGGTGCTTCGGCGGCGGCTGGTCACTGAAAGCTTCCATCATGGCGGGCAACCAGGGCGTGGCCTGCGTGATGTACTATGGCATGCCGGTTCAGAACGCCAAGGAACTGGAACCCCTGAAAGCGCCCATCCTCGCCATTTTCGCCAAACAGGACGAATGGATCACCCCTGAAGTGGCTAAGAAGTTCGAAGACCTGGCCAAAGCCGCCGGCAAGCAGGTCGAAGTCCACAGCTACGACGCCAACCACGCTTTCGCCAACCCCAGCGGGGACCGGTATAACGAGGAAGCGGCCCAGAAGGCCAACCAGGTTGCGTGGAGTTTTTTGAAGGAGCATCTGTAGTTGATTGGTTGCCCTTCGACAAGCTCAGGGTAAAATTGGTTGATTGGTGGATTAGGTTGGCAGGAAACTCAATAAACCTAATCCACCAACTCCCCCACCTGGCCCAACATAAACGCATAGACCATAGCCGTCTCCTTCTGCCTGGCGAAGCGGCCGGATTCCCCTGCATGCCCGGCGCCCATATTGCACTTGAACAGCACCGGCTCGGTACCGGTATTGTTCTCCCGGATCTTCTGCACCCACTTGGCAGGATTGTGGTAAAGCACCTGAGTATCATTCAGGCCGCCGGTAGCCAGGATGGCGGGAAAGTCTGCTTGTTTCACATTATCATAAGGCGACCAGCTGAGCATGTAGTCGTAGGCTTCCT
The DNA here is from genome assembly GCA_020636315.1 of Lewinellaceae bacterium. GTDB lineage: Bacteria > Bacteroidota > Bacteroidia > Chitinophagales > Saprospiraceae > JACJXW01. The sequence goes on along the minus strand of JACJYA010000013.1, from coordinate 106,895 downwards.
TTTCATAGGGGTTACCCCATTCCTCATATTCCAGAGTGGTCAGTGGCAGGTCGGGGTTGCGCATATCGCTGATGACATCCATCCAGGGTACGCGGGCGATGATGCCCTTGAACAGATCGGGGCGCATATTGGTGACGGCGCCCATCAGCATGCCGCCGGCGCTGCCGCCCATGGCAAACAGGCCGTCGGTGGAAGTATATTGTTTATCCACCAGATATTGCCCGCAGTCAATGAAATCGGTGAAAGTGTTTTTCTTTTTCATCAGCTTGCCGTCCTCGTACCACTGCCGTCCCATTTCCTGACCGCCCCGGATGTGGGCAATGGCATAGACAAAGCCGCGGTCGAGCAGGCTGACCACATCGCTGCGGAAATAGGGCATGGAACTGGCGCCGTAAGAACCATAGGAATAAAGCAGGCAGGGGTTGCTGCCATCCTGCTTAAACAGCTCTTTGTGGTAAACGATGGACAGCGGCACCTGGGTGCCGTCCTGAGCAGTGGCCCAAAGGCGCTTCGTCTCATAAAGAGAACCGTCGAAACCACCACCCACCTTTTGCTGCTTGAGCAGCTTCCGCTCCCGGGTGGCCAGATTGTAACCGAAGGAAGACTGAGGCGTGGTCAGCGACTGGTAATTGTAACGAATGCTGTCCGAGCCAAACTCATCAGTCGGGTCATACATCCCGGCGGTATAAACCTCTTCCCCAAAATCCACATAGTAGCTCTCCCCGCTTTGCCGGTTGATCACGCGGATCTTGTCCAGCGCCTGGCTTCTTTCCTGCACTACCAGGAATTTTTCGCGCACTGTGAAATCATTGATCAGGACATCGGGGTTGTGGGGCACCAGGTCTGTCCAGTTGGCCAGGCCGGGTGAACGGACGGGAGTAGTGGAGATCTTGAAATTCTGCGCCTCGTGGTTATTATAAATATGGAACTCATTTCCGGTGTAGGAATTCACCTGGTATTCCAATCCTTTTTGCCGGGGCTGCACCACCTTCAAGACACCATCCGGTTTGCTGGCGTCCAGGAACCAGAACTCGCTGGAGGTGGTGCTGCCGGAACCGAAAAACAAGTAGCGGTCGTCCCAGGAGGAGAATACAAAGGCAGAGAAGGTGCTATCTGGTTCAATATACATTTCTTTATCCTGCCCGCCGGCGCCCAGGGAATGGCGCATCACCCGGTAGCTGCGCACTGTTTTGTCGTTGAGGCTGTAAAAGAAGTGTTTGCTATCGGCGGACCAGGCGCCGCTGTAGGAGCAGTCGGATACCTGATCGGGCAGCAGCTCGCCGCTTTCCAGGTCCTTGAAGTAGAGGGTATTGCGGCGGTCGCCGGAAGTATCCACCAAAAAGGCCACCGTCTGGTTATCCGGGCTGACAAAGTACTGGAACAGGCGATAGACCTTGTGGCCCTTCGCCATCTCATTCACATCGAGCAGCACTTCTTCCGGGGCGTCCATGCTTTCCTTTTTCCGGCAGTAATAGGGGTATTCGTCACCCTCCTCATAGCGAACGTAATACCAGTAGCCATTCTCCTTGGTGGGCAGCGATTCGTACTTCTGCTCGATGCGGGCCACCAGTTCATCATAGATCTCATCCTGCAGGGCCTGGGTATGGGCCAGCTGTTGTTCGCAATAGGCATTTTCCTGTTCCAGGTGCTGAATGACCTCCGGGTCAGTGGGGTCGTTGAGCCAGTAGAAGGGGTCCACCCGTTCTGAGCCAAATTCATCGAAGGCGTGCGCCACTTTTTTGGCAACGGGCGGCCCAACGGCTGTATCGGTAGCAGCCTCCTGTCGGCAACCCGAAACGATAAGAAGAAAAAGGAAGAATAAGGGAAATGACCGATGCATGGTTCTACGGTTTAGGGAGTTAATAAGGCCTGGAAAATACGACAATCTATTCTTATTCTTCGAAAATTGCAGGGGGGTAAAATTTGCAAAGTTGGAAACAGTATCCGCGTCAGGGTATCCCGGAGCCCAGCTTGTTTGAGCCGGGGCAGTTGTACCCGAAAGTAACAGGAACTATAAGAGAAGTGGGAACCGGTTGTTCATACAGAGTTTCATTCTGCATAAAATACTAAATTCCATTTGGAATGGCTTGTATTTTTGGTCAAAAATCATCATTTTACTGATCTTGATCATAAAAAATTATAATAATTTATGAATTAAACTACGAAATGATACCCCGTATTATCTATGAAAAGATAAAGAGAGACCTCTTCAAGGGAAAAGCCATCATACTTGTTGGCCCTACAATCAGGTGCACATCAATCAATACTTCTGGAGAACACAACAGAAACAGGAGATCGATTATATAGAAGATATTAACGGCAAGCTTTATGCTTATGAATTCAAATGGAACCCTAAAAAGAAAGCCCGCTTTTCCACCACCTTCACAAAAAATTATCCGGTAGAAAAAACAATACTTGTTAACCGGGATAATTACCTGGATTTTTTATCAGTTGATCAGTTTTGATGGGCTACTGAGAGTCTGTTTCCAGACAAGCCCTCAATCATCCAACTCCTCCACCTCCCGCTCCGAGAACGTATCCACCATCACATTGTGCCGCAGGAAATTGCACCAGGGGCAGTTCGGCTCCCCGCAGCCGGTATAGAATTCGTGAGCCATGATCTTGTCGTAAACTTCATGGATCAGCTTCCGCACCGTTTCTACATCTTTTGGGGTATAGTGCAGTGTTTTTTCCTGAAATTCACCCTGCGCGTCCGGCTCCAGGTAAGAGATCGTTCCGCTTTTGACGGTTCGGGTATTGGCGGGCTGGCTTTCGTAGAGGATCTTGTAGAATACCAGTTGCCGCCAATAGCTGCCGCCGTGGGGATTGGCCGGAGTTGGCCGCTTCATTTTGACGTCGCTCTGGCTGCCGGTCTTGTAATCGACCACCCGCGCTTCCGCCAACCCCTCCAGGATGAGCCGGTCGATGCTGCCGGTGATGGGCACGCCTTCCATTTCTACGTTGCGTGGCTTGTGCTCCAGCAGCACGTTCTTCTCCCAGGTATTTATATGGATTTTGTAGTACTCCGAGAGGTTGCGGCGGCCCATCTCCAGGCGGCGCTCGTACTCCTTGCGGGAGAAGAACCCCTGCCGGCGCTCCATCTCGTGCTCGAACATTTTGATGAACTGGGCCTCGGAAGCAAAAGTTTTGCCCTTAGACAGCCTCATGCGCTCGAAGAGGCGCTGCAGGGCGTTGTGCATGGCGGTGCCGTAGTGGGCGGCCTCCCGCATCAGCGTGGGGGCTTTCAGCACATTCTCGTAGTAAAATCCCAGCGGGCACATCAGGTAGCGGTTCATGGCCGACACGCTGAGCTGGAAGCCTTCCAGAAGCCCGGTGAGAACCTCTTCGTCCAGAGGTTCCACCTGCGGTACAGACTGTTCCAGAAGGCGCAGGGCTTCGGCTTCCATCAGTTCAGCGGCGGGCAGCGTGCGTTGCTCCACCTCCACGCCTTCGCTTTTCAGCATCTCCTCGATGAAGATGGCGCGCGGCTGGGGCTTGCCCTTATCGTCTTCTTCATTGTAGGAAATGTGGAGTTGCTCTTTGGCGCGGGTCATGGCCACGTAGAAGAGGCGGCGGCGGGCCTCCAGAGCATCCTCCTCCCCGGAATAGGTCAGGGTATCGGGCAGGGCAAACTGAAAGGAACTGGACCGAGTGCGCGGTTCCCAGTGCTTCCCGCAGTCGATCAGATAGACGTAGCGGAATTCCAGGCCTTTGGCGCTATGGGCAGTGGCCAGGTTGACGCCTGCTTCCACCTGCAAAGAACTGCTGGCCTCCAGGGCGATGCGGTTGGCGTCCATATTGCGGAACAGGTCGAGCAGCCTGCCGATGGTAAGACGGGGATTACGAACAGCTTCTGCCTTTACAAAATCCATAAAAGCCTTCAGGGCCTGCAGCAGCATGGTTTTTCGCTCGTGGCCGAGAACGTACTTCAACAGGCCACTGCGGTTGATGAGCCGTTCCACAAAAGCCGGAGCGCTCAGGCTGTTGTACTGCCGCAGCATCTGGTTGTGAAAATCGGTGAAGCGCTGCAGAGCGGCCTCGTCTTCCAGGCTGAGTTGTTCCAACACCGGTTTATTGGCCAGCAGTTCCCTCCAGTAGGGCCGCTTTCCCCAGTCTAAGCGGGCCTGGTGAATGCTCAGGCGCGAAAGGTCGTCGGGGTGAATGCCGAAAAAAGTGAAGTGCAGGACCTGAAACAACAGATATTCCCCATTGTTCGGCTGTTGAAACTCGGCGGCGAAGTACTCCAGCATCTGCCGCAGGTTTCGGATCAGCGGAAGGTCCAGCGCATTGATCTTGCGACGGGTGTTGTAGGGAATTTCTGATTTTTCCAGCAGTTCCACCAGTTGCTCCGCCTGTCGGTGTTTGGCGTAGATGATAGCAATTTCATCCAAAGGGAAGCCCTCCTCATTAAGCGCTTTAAGCTGCTGAACGATATCGGCCTCCTCATGCAGCCGGTTCGGGTAGGCTATCACCTGGGGGCGGAGCGGAGCGCCTTCAGAGCTCCCGTTCCGGGCAACAAGCAGTTTTTCGATGCCCAGCCCCTGAAGTTTGTTGACGATGCGCAGTTCATTATGGCGGATCACCTCCCGGGAAACATCCAGGATCTGCTGGGTGGACCGGTAGTTGTCCTGCAACAGGACCAGCTTGATGTCTTTCTGAAACCGGTGGTAAAAATCCGTCAGGTTTTTCAGCCGGGCGCCCTGGAATTCGTAGATCGACTGGTCGTCATCCCCTACAATAAATATATTGGGCTGCCCCCAGTATTCGATCAGCTTGTGGATGATCTCGTTCTGGGCGCTGTTGGTATCCTGATATTCATCGACGAGGAAATAGAGGTACTGTTCCTGATAAGCGCGCAGCAGGTTTTCGTGCTCTCCGAAAGCGCGCAGCACCCACAGGATCATATCGTCGTAATCGTACCTACGCGCCTGGTACATCGCCTGCTGGTAGCGGGGAAAAAGGGCGGCGGCGGCGCGCAGCAGTTCCATGCGGTTGCGGGCCTCTTCGATCTTCGATTCTTTCGGATCCCCCTTCCGGATCTTGCCGCGGTTGACCTTGTAAATGAACTCTTCGCGGTGCGGCAGGCCCTCCAGGTATTCATCGATCTTTTGGTGGATCAGCTCCACTGTCCAGTGTTCGGCTTTCATGCGCTGGAACAGGCCGCGGAGATGGCCTTCGTAAAAGTAGGGGTCGGGCCGGCCGCGGCGCAGGGGGTGGTGAATGTCGAGCTCATCCAGCAGGCGGCGAATGACCTCCACCTGCTCCAGCTCGCTGACAGGCTCCATGTCCTGCCGGCCGAAGAGCTCCAGGTTGTCCTGTATGATGCTGTTGCAGAAAGAGTGGAAGGTATAAATGTGCACCCGGTGGGCCTCCGGGCCGATGAACTCGATGAGGCGCTGCCGCATGGCGTTGACGCCGGCGTCAGTGAAGGTAAGGCAGAGGATGTTCTGCGCCTGGGCGTCGGTTTCCATCAGGATGCGGCCGATGCGGGCGGAGAGGATGTGCGTCTTGCCCGTACCGGGCCCGGCCAGGGCGAGCACCGGCCCTTCGATGTGATCGACCGCCTCGCGCTGCTGCGGGTTGAGCTGCGCAAGCACCTGCTGGAAGGCTTCGTTGTAGTGGTGTCGGCTGGGCGGCGCCTCGGGCATTTTTCCTGATTTTGTCCGCCGGGAAGATACGAATTAGTAACCGTTTTTGGATTGGCCTTTTCCCTTTCGTACTATGCCTGTCGCCGCCAGCCATAGCCAAAATGCAAGCCTGAGTATTAGTTTTAAGTAGCAGGAAGCCCGGCCAGAAACAACAATGTGATTACAGGCAATATGTTAAAAGTAAACATGTAATGTTTTTTTCTCTTATCTTATAGCCTCTTTTCCCATCCTAAAAACCTATTTTCTATGCAAAACTTTCGGCCTTTTGCCCAATGCCCTTCTCTGCTTTTTACCTCTTCTAATTCCACGCCGAGCTTAGGGGCCTTAGCAGCTTCTGTGCTCAAGGTGTGTGTGTGTGTGTGCAAAGCCGGCTCCTATTCTTAAACAAACCTTACTGAGTTGTTTTTTAATGCTGTTCTTTTTACTTCCATCAGCTTATAATCAGTGCCTCTTAAAGCCTCCAATAATCTACGGCCCGTATCCGGATACCCCCGGCACTTACCATATTCGGTTGTATATGAATTACATTGTTGATTCTGATATTGATAGTGCCTGGATTGATCAGCAGCAGGCCGATTCCCTGGCGGCCCTTTCCCTTCAATACATCAATGGAGTGTACAACCCGTACGGCATTTATTTTATCAACCCTGCCGGCCCCTGCTCCCCTCCTGCCGCCAACCTGATCCCCACTGAACTGCAGGGGATAGAAACCATCCGGGATGTCGAGGAAGGCGCCAAACATGAGGATGGCATTGATATTTATATATCTGAAGGAGAAGATAATTCAGCAGAGGGGTTTGCTTTTGAAATTCCCAACCAGTATCTGGCAATTCAGGGCTGGGATGAGGATACAGGAAAACGCGCCGGCCAAACCCCGGTAGCCATTCATGAATTGGGCCATTGCCTGGGCCTGATGCACCCTCACGAAGGGGATTGTGATGAGGCAAGTGCCTGCAGCAATAGCTGCTACTGCACAGGGGATTACATCTGCGACCTGCCTTCCTCTTCCAATAATGTAGCTTGTACAGTTCCCGTCCTGGGAACCAACTACATGAGTTATACCACTCAGAACATTTGCCGCAACAGTTTCACTCCCGAACAATTGTTGCGCATGCGGGCCTACCTGTCCAATGCTCACGATAGCATTCAGGCGGCTATCATTCCCGTTTTAGAATTTCCAGGCGGCACGCTGCCTTCCGGCCCCTCCAACAGCATAGTAGTGAGCGCCGGTGAACTCCACATCACTTCCACCCTGGAAATGCTGCCGGGAGCATATATAAAAGTCAGGGCCGGCGCTACGCTTCGGGTAAGTGCGAAAATAACGGCCGCCTGTGGCCGGATGTGGCGTGGCATTATCGTGGAAGGTAATAACACCGTCTCCCAGGCGACAGCCAACCAGGGCAGGGTGATTGTGAACAACAACGGCATCATTGAACATGCAGCATGTGGTATTGAAGCGCGCAGAGTGGGTGAAAATGGATCGGCCGTATTCGCCTCGGGTGGAGGCATTGTTCAGGTCATCGGGGGAACATTCCTCAACAACAGTACCGGCATCCGCTTTGGTTCTTATCCAAATCCTAATGTAAGCTACATCCAGTTTGGCGACTTTTATACCGATGAGGGCTACAGGGCGGAAGAAATTACGCCTATTCACCTGGAACTAATCAATATAACCGGCCTGAAACTAAATGCCTGTGAATTTAAAGACTACCGAACGGATTGCGGGAACCCCGGTAAACGGGCCATCGGCATCAACTCATTGGATGCCAGCTTCCGGGCAGAAGCACTGTGCCGCTTCGAAAACCTCCAAACCGGCATTTTTGCCAGCAACCTGGTAGCCAATACCGGCTCCTTTGTGGCCAACAACAACCGCTTTAAAGCCTGTAATAAGGGAATAGCAACCAGTTCGATGAGTGATTTTTTTATTGAAAACAACGATTTCCTCGTACAACTGGCCCTGGCCGAAACCTATCCTGCCGACTACCGCCTGGCCCGCCACTATTTTTTTGCCGGCGAGTTTGACAAATACGATACGCTCTGGGCAGCCATCCCCAACCGCTATAGCCTGGATGAGGCCCAAGAGGCAGAGTTTGATGAAATAGAAACGGTGCTGAATACCGTCCGCCCCAACCTGGAGGCAGGGACATTGCTCAGCCGGCTGCCGGAGGCTACTCTGGATTCTCTGCTGTATTGGCAGAACGACTGCACTGAAGCCGGCGTTTTAGCGCGCGCCATTCTCTGGCGCAACGGCCAAAACCTGCTAACGGATTGCGGCGGTGCGCCGCCCGCCGCTCGCCCTGGAAACGGGCAACAGCCCTTTGCTACTCCTTTCGAACCGACAGAAACGCCGCTGGTTCGGTGGTATCCCAACCCCAGCCAGGGCGCCATAAACGTGGAACTTCCTTCCGGTTTTGGTCCGGCTAATGCCGTTTTCTATAACCTTCAGGGCAAAGCCATCTGGCGCCTAATCCTATCGGAGGGTAAGGCCCAACTTCAACTGCCTTCCTACCGCTTTAGGCCAGGTATTTATCTGATAGAAACCCGCTTTGCCGGCGGCCAGCGGGAATACGGCAAACTTATACTTACAAACTAATTTCACGCCAGCCGGGGTTGCAGCCCCGGCTGCTTTTCAATAACAAGGATCATGAATTTGTTGAAGTACTTCCTTTTCGTTTTTTTATTGCATTTCTCTCAACAGAGCTTCAGCCAGCCTTTCAGCCTGCCCATCAACCTGAGTTATCCCTTAAACCATTTTCGGGATATGATCATTGACCAGGATACTATTATCGGTTATGGCCTGGGCTTCTCCAACGACTCCATTCCTCAGCAAGGGCTGCTGTTGTCCAAATTTGATTCCCTCGGCAATCATCTTTTTTCCAGGATGATCCTCGATCCCGAAGAGGAACCACTTTTTATTGATTACCACTGGGGCAAGATCACCAAAACGCGGGATGGCGGTTATATCATGACTGCCGCCCCCACACATGGCGACGCCGCCTGGCTCATCAAGACCAACCATGAGTTTGAAGTGGAGTTTATCAAAGAATACCTGGATACCATCAATCGAAGCCATTATCGGTACATTGCCCCTGTTGAACTAAGTGATGGGTATCTACTAAGCGGCGCTATACAACGGCCCAACTATTTAAATAATGCTTTTGCCAGAAGGGTCGATTCCGTAGGTAATACTGTCTGGTTCAGCTATTTTGGAGAGTATGAAGTTGGAAATGTAATAAATAGCAGTATCAAAATAACAGATTCTCTGTTTTTACTATGTGGAACTGCTGATACAGAAGGGCCAAATACAGCTAGTACAACAATCAGGTATATCAATGGAGAAGGAAACCTCGTCCGTTCCTGGGAATCTGAAACCAATCCAGAAATCGGATATTGCAAAGAAGCCCTTCCCTTTTCTGATGGAAAGTTAATCACTTTTGGCCTCTACCTGGCCGAAGTTGTCAACGAGGCTAGTATGGTTCAGCCCACTTTGGCCAGGCTAGACTCCAATTTCCAGATAGAATGGGTAAACCACTTCAGCTATATTGCCAGGTTGGGGGCCGATATTACTTTCTGGGACATGGAACCTCTTTCCGACGGCAACTTCATCGGCGCCGGCGAGAGCGTCACCGAGCCGGGCAGCGAGCCCCGCCAGCGGACGGGCTGGTTGTACAAATTCTCGCCCGAGGGCGAGCAGATCTGGGAAGTGCTGCCTCATCTGCCTTTCCTGCCTTTATCCGAATTTGACAGAGGCAATTTTGCGGGCGTCGGCGAGCTGTCCAGCGGCAGCATTGTGGCTGCCGGAGAGGCCATCGATGGTAGCCAAAGGCATATTTGGCTGGTAAAAGTCACCGCCGACGGCTGCCTGGATACGCTTTGCACTATGGTGTCGCAGGTAGGTGAAATACGGCCAGAACCAGAGGTGACATTTTCTTTGTATCCCAACCCTGCTTCCGGCCCGCTGCACCTGGCCTGGGCCGGGCGGCCACCGGCCGAAGAGGGATTGATCAGGCTTTTCCGGGCCAACGGGCAAGTAATTTGGCGAAAACAAGCCCGCCTGGAGCGGGAGATGACACTGGATATAGGTGGGCTACCCGATGGGCTGTATTTTTTACAGGTGCAGGCGGGCAGCGGAGCTTGGGTGGAGCGGCTGGTGGTGAGGGGAGAGTGAGAGCAGGCCACGTTATGCCAAAACAGTACCGCAGTAAAAAGGAATGCCCCTGCCTTGCCCAACCGGCCTGAGATCACGGGCAGAGAAGCGCAAAAGCAAGCCGCATTGCCAAAAAAAAGCAAGCCATCACCGGGAGGCTACGGCCAAAAAAGATTAAATTCATGGCAGTCCAAACCTTTGAGGTTTTGGAAACCTCAAAGGTTTTTTTGGACTCTCCAAGCGCACATTCGGATATCCCAAGGGCTCCCGGCCGCACACACTGAAGCTATGAAAAACAAAAAATATTCCCTGACACCCTATCTTCCGTTCCTGCTATGCTGCTGTATTTCCACGCTTAGTGCACAGCAGCCTTTCACCTGTAAAGGCAGCTTCTATCTGGCGATTGCGCCCCAGGGCTCGAGCACCGTCTATGAAGTGCAGGTCAGCCAGGCCACCGGCAATGTCACCTTCAACGGGCTCCCGGCCGGCCCGGTGGGCTTTGTCATCAATGGCATGGGCTACCGCTCCGTTGACAATCTCATCTACGCCCTAAATTCCGAGACCGGCGACCTCTTCCAAATAGACGGCGCGGGCGCCGCCTTTCCCCTCGGCGAACCTGAAGGAATGCCGGCAAGCGCCAGCTACCCGGCCGGAGACGTCAGCCCGGATGGGAAATACCTGGTAGTGCTGTCGGTCAGCGGCGGCTTCAACGGATCCACCGAGTCGATCATATTTATTGACCTGGAGGCGCCCAACCACCCTGCCCGGACGGTCAGCTTTCCCGGCAACCACTCCGCGATCTATGACATTGCCTTCGACCCCACCGATGATACGCTCTACGGCTGGGACGCCCTCAACCAGCAGCTGGTGATCATCGACACCGAGAACGGGCAGATCAATGCCCCTTTCGAGCCCGATAACCAGGGCGGCACCCTGGGCTCCGTCTTCTTCGATGCCTTCGGCAACCTCTATGCCTACGGCAGCACCTTCGGCAGCGGGCCCCAGAATACCTTCTTTTCGATCGATAAAACCACGGGGAAACTCACCATAGAGGCCACCGGGCCGGCAGCCCAGCGCAGCGACGGCTGCTCCTGCCCCTATACCGTACAGATGAAAAAACGGGTGGAGCCGGTGCAGGCCATCCCCTGCAGCGAGCTGACGTACTATTTTGAAATAGCCAATGCCTCCGGCAGGGTGCAGTTGGGCCTTATCTTTGAAGATGTATTCCCGGAAGGCTTTCTCATCACCGCCATCGACAACCCCGTGGGCGGGGAAATAACCGCCGGCGGCATCGGAACCAACCGGCTCAGGATAGAAAATATCGACTTGCCCGAGGGGCGCAGCTTGCTGGCGGTTACCGTCGAGGTTCCCCAGGGCGCTTTTGGGGTGTATAAGAACCAGGCCACCCTCAACGGCCTGCCGGAAGGGCTGGGGACTGTGGCGGTGTCGGACAACCCTGCCACCGCCATCTTGAATGATTCCACCAATGTTTTCATCGACTCCCTCTCCGTCGATCTGGGCCAGTTCCCCAATACACTCTGCCCGGGAGAGGAGATCGTGCTTGCCCCGGAGGTTGCCGGCGGCAACTTCCTCTGGAGTGACGGGTCCAGCGGCCCGGAGTTAGCCGTTACCCAGGGTGGTGAGTATTCCGTTACGGTCAGCAGTGGGTGCGAAGCGGCTTCCGCCACCGTCACCATCACCGAACCAACGCTGTCGCTTGGCCTGGGGGCAAACCAGGAGGTACTCCTGGGAGACAGCCTCTCCCTGCACCCCAGCATCACCGGCGACCCGCCCTTCACTTATCAATGGGTGGATACCTTGTCTGTTCTATCCTGCAACTCCTGCCCCTCCCCCACCCTCCGCCCCTTCGATGACGGCTTCTACTACCTGTTTGTAACCGACGCCAATGGCTGCACTGCCAGGGATTCCATCGCTGTCCGCGTGCTGAAAGACCGGGAAGTTTACCTCCCCAACGCCTTCAGCCCCAACGGCGACGGGCGCAATGATACTTTCTACCCGCAGAGCCGCAAACCACAGGAGGCGCCCGTATTGCGCGTCTTCACCCGGTGGGGAGAATTGGTTTTCGAGGCTACGGATATTTATACCAATGACAACCGAAGGGGCTGGGACGGGACGTTCAAAGGCCGCACGCTACCGCCCGGAGTTTATACCTATGTGGTGGAAGTGCGCTTCCTGGATGGGTTTGTGAGAAGGTTTGCGGGGGATGTGCAGTTGGTGAGGTGAGTTTAGGGTTTATGGGTTTATGAGTTTCTCGTTGCTGATTCCTGGTTTTTTACCCGGCTGAGGTACGAAGATTTATCCGGCTGACGAGACGGACGGGCCTGGTTCCTGGGTCCCTACTGAGACCATAAAACCGTAAAACCCAAGAACCACAAAACCATTTTTTTCATTCCCTCGCCGCCGCCTTCAGCTTCTCCATATCCCGGATCAACAGGCGCTTTCGATTGAAAGTCAGCAAGTTGCGATTGCGCAGTTCGTTGAGGACGGTGGTGACGGTCTGCCGGGAGGTGGCGGTCAGATTGGCGATCTCCTGGTGGGTCATGAACTTGCGGACGAGCATCTCGTAGCCGACGCGCTGCCCTTTTTTCTCGCCTAGTTCGTGCAGGAACTCGATGATGCGGGTGCGGCTGTCCTTGAAGACGAGGGATTCCAGGCGCTGCTCCATTTCCAGTACCCGCGAGCCCATGATCTTCATCAGGAAGAGGTTCAGGGCGTTGTGGTCGCGCATCATGCTCCTCATATCGGCCACTGACATGACGCAGGCGGTGGTCTTTTCCATGGCGCAGGCAAAGTCACGCCGCTTCTCTTCACCGATCAGTGAAAGTTCTCCGAACACCTCTCCCGTAGAGAGGATGGCCTTGGTGATCTCCTTGCCGGAATCACCGTAGGTGCCGATCTTGACCCGGCCTTCGGTCAGGAAGTAGATCTTGTCGGCGTGCTCGTCGGGCAGGTAAATGTATTCGCCCTTTTTGAAATGTTTGTGGACGTGCTGCTCCATATCTCCCCTGCCCACCTTCTTGGGGCAGAAGATGCCGGTAACGTCGATATTTTCCAGGAACCAAAGGGATTGATCATTCATGGTTTTACAGTTTTAAGGGCTGTTGGAAAGGGGTTAGAGCCTGGTTTGCCACCATATAGCTGAACTGCCGCAGGTTTAATCTTATGGGCAGGATCAGATGGCTAAATTGTTAGATTGTTATTGGGCCAAGAGGGACTGTTCATAGTTTCTGGTTCCTGGGTTCCTTGTTACTCTGGAAACCAACGGGTTAGCATAAAGCGGACACACTTATTTGAACTATCCCGGCCAAGATGCCTGCCTGTCAACCCCTTCCCGGCCATCAAAAGTACATTTGAGCCGGTTTTCGCTTTGTTTCCTCAAATTTAAGTAGTATCGACTGTCTTGTTCTTAACAAGATGATCAATTTTTTATCACAATTGTGTGAGGGCGGGAGGGGCGGCCCGCAATCGACGGTAGCCTAAGGCCCACAGTCCACCAATACTATCCAGCAATCCAGCCATCTACCCTTCCAGCATCCAGCCATCCAGCAATTTCACCCTGAGCCTGCCGAAGGGCAACCATCCAGCCTTCCCTACTCATCCGGCCGCAGGTCAAACCGCTTCTGCAGTTCCTGGATGGCGGGGTTCGTTTCGCGCATGGCCAGGTATTTCTCCTTGCTGCTCATCATGCGTTTGCGTTTCGGCGGCTCCACGGCCTTGCTCTTATCGATCTCGATGGTCATGGTCAGTTCGGGCGCAGTGAGCACATCCCGCAGGTAGTCCATCAGGCTGCCCTCCTGGCGGATGGTATTCTCGGCCAGTGCCGAGGTAACGGTGACCTGTACATTCTGTTCGTCCAGTTTCAGCTCGGAATTGCGCATGATCACCTTTACGGACTCCTGTTCCTGAGACTCGATGTAAAGGTTCCAGGCTTCCTCCACCCGTTCCTGGGTGAGTTCCTGCACCTCCTGGGTGAGCAGTTCGGCTTCTTCTGCCTTCACTTCGGCCAGCATGGCTTCCAGGTTCATCAGGCGGGGCGTATCCTGTTTGCCGGCTTTTTTGAGGGTGTTTTTGGGAGGTTGAGGATTAGATTGAGAGGGTTCGGGGCCAGAGGCTTCTGTTTCGGGAAGTTCGGGTTGCGGGTTGTGGGTTGTGGGGTTACGGGGTATGGGTTGTATGTTGTTGGTTCCGAGTTCCGAATTACGAGTTGCGGGTTGCGGGTTTTCAGATTTTGGGGAGGCGCTTAGCTCAGGTGTTTTTTTTTCCGGGATGGAAGCTGCGCCCCCGTTTTCAGCCAGTTGGAAAGCCCGGGGGATGTAAGCCATCTTGATGAGGGCCATTTCCACATGGAGGCGTTTGTTGCGGGCCAGCTTGTAGTTGACGTCGCAATCGTTGGCCAGGTTGAGAGCGGTGAGCAGGAGGCCGGCGGGGGCCAGGCGCGCCTGTTGCAGGTAACGGCCGCGCAGGCCTTCGCTTACCTCCAGCAGTTGCAAAGTAACCTCGTCTTTGCAGACCAGCAGGTTGCGCAGGTGCTCAGCCAGGCCGCTCATAAAAATGTCGGGCTCAAAGCCGTTGCGGAGGATGGTGTCGAAAAGCAGCAGTATTTTGGAGCTATCCTCCACAAGCAGGGCATCAACCACCTGAAAATAGTAGTCGTAATCGAGCACGTTGAGGTTGGTGATCACGTCCTCATAGGTGATGCGGTTGCCGGAGAAGGAAACGATGCGGTCGAAGATGGACAGGGCGTCGCGCAGGGCGCCGTCGGCCTTCTGCCCGATGATGTGCAGGGCGTCCTTGTCGGCTTCGATGTTCTCCTGTTCACAGATGGCCTGCAGATGCTGCACCATCTCCGGCACCTGAATGCGGCGGAAGTCGAAGATCTGGCAGCGCGACAGGATAGTCGGAATGATCTTGTGCTTCTCGGTGGTGGCCAGGATGAAGATGGCGTAGGGCGGCGGCTCCTCCAGGGTTTTCAGGAAGGCATTAAAGGCCTGCTGCGAGAGCATGTGCACCTCGTCGATGATGAACACCTTGTATTTGCCCTGCTGCGGCTGGAAGCGCACCTGCTCGATCAGGGCGCGGATGTGCTCCACGCTGTTGTTGGAGGCAGCGTCCAGCTCGGTGATGTTAAAAGAGGAGCTGGCGTTGAAAGCCTTGCAGGAGGAGCATTCGTTGCAGGGCTCGAAATCCGCAGTCACGTTCTGGCAGTTGAGCACCTTGGCCAGGATGCGGGCGCAGGTGGTCTTCCCCACCCCGCGCGGCCCGCAGAACAGGAAGGCGTGCGCCAGATGCTCGCTCTTCAGGGCGTTCTTCAGGGTTTGGGATACGTGCTCCTGCCCCACTACATCATCGAACCGGACGGGCCGGTATTTTCTTGCGGATACTATAAAATTGCTCATAGAAGTTTTTTTGGCACAAAATCTTCCTTGCAGGAACGTTTTGGCCCGGCAATGCTCGTTGGAAAATATCTCTATCGCACCATGCTGGTTTTGCGAACCGCTAACAGCCAATCGCCAACAGCGTTCTACTCCAAAGATAAGAAATAATTGTGGGTGGCGGGTGGCCTTTCAGGGGAGTTCTTTCCACAGGCGCAGGCCGGGAACATGCTGGAAGTGCTTGTCGTAAGTGATCAACTCCGCTCCCATTTCCATGGTGTGGGCGGCGATCCAGACATCGTTGAGGGGGATGGGCGTCCCGTTCTTTTTCAGCTGCTTCTTGATGGATGCGAAAAATTCGGAGGTGTCGTGGGTAGCGTCGAGGAGGAATACGCTGGGTTTATCTAAAAAAGTGTTCAGCTTCTCACGGTTTTCTACTTCTTTTATTCCCTGGGAGTACCCATAGTAAAGCTCCCCCAGGACAAAAACAGACATGTAAATGATATCTGCGCCGGCCAGATGATCAAGAACTCGTTCGTCACCCAACAGGTAACGGCTATAGGCATTGGTATCGAGCAGGATTTTGCTCATATCCAGTCTTGTGGATCTATTGTTCGCAAATCTTTGGTATTCTTTTCAAACTCTTCAAAATCTTCCTGGCTCCAGCTCCCCAAAAGATCTTCAAATTGTTCCTTTTTATTCTGCCTGGGCTGGGGAGAAAGCCCAAGGGCCTGCGCCAGCAAGCGTTTGATCAGCTTATTCATGCTGAGGCCTTCTTCCTTCGCCCGCCGCTCGATGAGAGCGGCCAGGCGGCTGTCCAGGTTGTGTATGGTGATGGATTTCATTGTGAACCAATTTTTTATTTTTTGAACCACTCCTGGTTCAAATTTAAGATTTTTCTACAGTATTTTCAAGCTGTTCTACTGTATGGCCAGAACAGTATGTTCAAACAGCACCGGAAGGGCGGCGCCTCCTGCTCAACGGCGGCAGCCGGGAGGAGGCGACACTTCCTCCCCGAAGTTGGCCTGATGGGGAAGCGTCACCTCAGCCAAAACTTAGTTTGATTTTTAAACTAACCAGCCCTATCTTTGTACCTTCAAAAAGAACATTTGAGTAATCCTTAAAAAATAACTTCACGATCCGTAGTTGTAGTGAAGTGAAACAGCCGGGCATGATTTCCGCAAATTCAGGCTGGTGAACGAGCTGCAACTACGGATCTCATAGGGTGAAGTTATTTTTTAATCACTACCAAGTACATGAAAATAGCCATTGCCCAACTCAACTTCCACATCGGCAACTTCGAGGGCAACCTCGGCAAAATGCTCTGGGCCGTAAAAGAGGCCAAAAGCCAGGGCGCCGACCTGGTGTGCTTTTCCGAACTCGCCACCGTGGGCTACCCTCCCCGCGACTTCCTGGAGTTTGAAGACTTCATCGAACTGGCCGAGCATTCGGTACAGGAACTGGCTAAAGTTGCTCAGGGCATTGCCATTGTGGTAGGTTCTCCCACCAAAAACCCGGTGGTGGAAGGCAAAGACCTCTACAACGCCGCCTATTTCCTGGCGGAGGGCCGCGTACAACAGGTGCAGTACAAAACCCTGCTGCCCACCTACGATATCTTCGACGAATATCGCTACTTCGAACCGGCAACAGAATGGAAGGTTGTGGAATACAAAGGCAAACGCATCGCCCTGACCATCTGCGAAGACATCTGGAACATCGGCAACGAGAACCCTCTCTACACGGTATGCCCCATGGACCAGATGATCACGCAGGGCCCGGATTTCATCCTAAACCTCTCGGCCTCTCCGTTCAGCTATTCTCAGGCGCGCACCCGCATCCGGACCGTTCAGGCCAATGTGCGGCGCTACGACGTTCCCATGTTCTATGTCAACCACTGCGGCGCCCAGACTGAACTGATCTTCGACGGCGGCTCCCTGGTGGTCTCACCCGATGAACATGTCTTCGATGAAATGCCTTACTTCGAGGAGTGTATCCGCACCTACGACCTGGATGAGGTCAAGAAGGGCGGGAGGGAAAATGAGCAACCCAAGGAAAAAATTCAGCTCATGCACGATGCCCTGGTCATCGGCATCCGCGATTACTTCCGCAAACTGGGCTTCCGGCGCGCTATTCTGGGGCTTTCGGGCGGCATTGATTCAGCTCTGGCCACAGTGCTGGCGGCAAGAGCCCTGGGGCCGGAGAATGTGCGCGTTCTGCTGATGCCTTCCCAGTTTTCTTCCGGCCACTCCATCGACGATGCCCGGCATCTGGCGGAAAACCTGGGCATTCAGTATGACATCATCCCCATCGAGGGGATCTACAACGCCTTTACGGAGGCCCTGAGGCCTCAATTCTGGGGGCAGGAGTTCAACATCGCCGAAGAGAACCTGCAGGCCCGCGCCCGCGGCAACCTGCTGATGGCCATGAGCAACAAATTCGGCAATATCCTGCTCAATACTTCCAACAAAAGCGAGGCTGCCGTCGGCTACGGAACCCTTTACGGCGACATGTGCGGCGGCCTGTCCGTCATCGGCGACCTGTACAAAACGGAGGTCTTTGAAATGGCCCGCTACATCAACCGGGATGGAGAGGTCATTCCCGAAAATACCATCACCAAGCCTCCCTCCGCCGAGCTTCGCCCCGGCCAGAAGGACACCGACAGCCTGCCCCCCTATGAGGACCTCGACCTTATCCTTTTCCAGTATATCGAAAAGCGCAAAAGCCCACAGGATATCATCGAGATGGGCCATGATGAAAAACTGGTGAGAAGGGTATTACGGCTGGTTAACATCAACGAGTTCAAACGACACCAGATGGCGCCGGTGCTGCGCGTATCCGACAAGGCCTTCGGCATGGGCCGCAGGATGCCGATCGTGGGGAAGTATCTGGCTTGATTCGGGATTCGGGATTCGTGGTGTCCCGATCACGAATCCCGAATATGCGAATTTACGGCTACTAATCCTTAAAGCGCAGCTTCACCGTCTCACCGATACCACAGCCGACCGAAACGGACTGGCCTTCCTTCAGGCCTCGCATGAAGCCGTCCTGACGGGCCGGAATGGCGTCGGAGTATTGCCCGATGCGCTTGTTGGCGTCATCTGCCGCTTCCGGGTCGATCGACCTGGCGTAGGCGTACTTCTCGATGGCGGCCAATACGGCCAGGCGGGAAGTCCAGTCATCACAGGCGCGGCCCATCTTGGCGTAGGCGTCACCGATAAGGATGTAGGGGCGGCCCCAGCCGGATTTGAGGCTGGCAGCCTGGCGGGCGGCGGAAACGGCGCCGCCGGTATTGTTCTGGCGGTACAGTTTGATGGAGGCGATACTGTAATAGACCTGGGCGCGCGCATCGGCGTCAGTGGTCACTTCCAGGCACTCTTCGTAGCGTTGCAATGCCCGGCTGTATTCACCTTCCTGCTGAAGCTGGCTGGCGTCGTAGCAGGGGTTATTTTGGCGGCGAACGACCTCAAGAGAATCGTTGATGGACTTGGCCAAAGATTCATAAGTTGCCTTCAGCTCGGCCACTACGGCCTCCGTAGTGTCGCAGCCCTGCTGGCGCAGTTTAACATACACGTACTTTACGACCTCCAGGTCATTCGGATTTTCCTCATACTGCGGCAGGAGCTTTTTCTTGAAATAAGCACAATCGAACACCTCATCTTCTATTTCGTTAAATTGGGAGCTCATACGAGCTTTGGCGGACTCGTAATACTCGCTGAAGCGTTCATTGTTCTCGATGTTGTAATCGGCGATCTTTTCCAGCTGAGTATAGACTTTCTGAGCTTCCACCTGATCAACCTTTCCGGACTTATAGAAGTAAACCAGGATCTGGGCCATGGGCTCCAGCAGGATATACTCCGAATCATTACCGCCCAGCTCCAGCGCTTTTTTTAAGGCGTCGTAAGTTTCCTGCCGGTAGCCGTATTCCGGCATGTAGAACATATCGAAGGCCTTACGCCCCATCAGGTAGGCTTCGTTTTCATAGCATTGGGCCTGCTGGTCGTACAGTTCCAGTATCCTGGCGGCCAGTTCTTTTTTTTCCGCTTCATCGGTGGCCCGCTTGTATTTTACCTTCAGCAGGTTACGGCCGTCGGAGTAATGGGAAGGGCGTTGCCCGTCGGCAGCCGGTGCGATATCGTAGGCTTTCTTCCAGTTGTTGTAAGCCAGGTTGAATTCTTCAGCACCAAGGCTTTCGAGCTCAGTGGCGTCCTTGCCTTTAACTACACCGCGATACAAAACGTGGGCGTTTTCCGCCTCTTCTTTTTTCGGAGAGTTATTCCACGTCTCACACTGCGCCATGAGCGAAGCAGAGAAGAAGCTCACCAGCAGGAACGCTATGGACGAAATGCGTAATACCTTCATGATTAATTAAATTTTCGTTTGAAAAACCAAGTGTTATCGTTGAGTGTAAACCCTAATGTCATTTTGACGAAAGTTTCCTGTAAAGTATCAGCCAGGCCAAACTGGCCGGCCTCAACCGACAGGTTGATGAAAGAAACGCGCTGCCGGCTCATGATTATAGGAAAGCCGAAACCAACCGAGACTCCGTACTCCTTGAGCTGTTCGCCGCCGAAGCTGCGCGGGTCCAGCCCGTAGAAAAACCCGAAACGATAGCGCATCCGCTCGAAATAATTGTTATAAGACTGATAGTCAGGTATCCATTCAACGCCAGCTCTGAAACGCCAGGTGTCCAGAAGGGTTGAATCGGGCTTGGCCTCATTGACGTATTCACTCCAGTTCTCCATACCGTATTCCAGCCCGAACCGGAAGTCGTTGACGTCCTCGTACATAACCCCTACCGTCAGGCTCGAGGGCAGCGCCCCCTTCTGCTTCAGGCTGGGTTCATCGACGATCGTATCCTGAACGTTGAAGTCAAAGCTGTACCGTTCGGCGAAACGCCTGGTGTTGGTATTAAAGTTATCGGTGGAGTTGCCGTACAGGCCCACGGTGAGCCTTCTGCCCGACGATTCCCTTTCCCCCTCGGCATTGAGCTTCTTAAAATCGTGGGTATATTGCAGGCCGGCCTCCCAGAAGAACCCGTTGAGGCTGACTTCATCGAGGAACTCGGTCACATAGGCCAGCTCCAGGCTGTCGAACTCCACGCGCCGGCTGTTGGTCAGCTGGCCGAACATATAGCCGAAGGTGAAACCGCCACTCAGCCCTTTATATCTCAGTGCGTTGCTCCACATCAGGCGGTTGGTGCCCCCGGTGCCCTTCAGGTAATTGGTGGTGGGCCCCAGCTCTTCCTGTACCGAAGTGGATTCAATATTGTACCCGACCACAGTGTAAGGTTGCAATGCAAAGGCCATTCCCAGCCCCAGCCCCGAGCGCTTGCGGTCCAGCACTTCATTGATCGGGTTGATCAGTGGGAAGCCCAGAGCCAGATAGTCCAGGTTGCCGCTCCAGATGCCCTCCGAGGCGCCGTCGCTTTTAAGGCCGGAGTACTGGGCGTTCAGGCCCACCTCAAAAGCGGTGGCCTGCAGGCTGGCCAGTGAAGCCGGGTTGAGGGTGTTGAGGAGGTAGGGATCCTGGAAAGCAGCACTCAGGCCGCCCATTCCGCCCGGGCCGGCGTAATACTGGGAAATGAAATTGCCCAGCCCAAAACGGGAAAAAGGGGAGTTGATCTTAGGAGTAATGGTAGCGTTTTGCGCAAGCACAGCCAATGTGTAGCAACAGAGGGCTACCGTTCCAACAATTCTACTCCAAACGCTTGACATTATAGTTTAAGATTTGATCCAGCCCAATGAGGACTAAATTGTGGTTCACAAATATCTCGCTTTTCAGGCGCTTTGCAAAAAAATCCGCATCGCCGCCGGTAAAAATAGCCTTCAGGCCTCTAAAACGGGAGCGGCAATACTGCAAAAAACCTTCCGCTTCCAGCAAAGCGCCCACCTGAGCGCCATTGCGCAGGGCGGTTTCGGTACTGTTGCCCACCCATTCCTCCACCGGCCCCGGCTGCACCAGAGGAAGCCGGGCGGTGAACTGATGCATGGCCCTCAGCCGCATACCTATACCTGGGCTGATATTTCCGCCCAGGTACTCCCCTTCCGGGTTCAGCACGTCATAGGTAATGCAGGTCCCTGCATCCACCACCAGGCAGGCCTGTCGCGGAAAGAGCACAAAAGCTCCCACAACGGCAGCCAGCCGGTCTTTTCCTAATGTTTCGGGTGTTCGGTAACGGTTCGCTATGGGCAGCGGCGTGGCAGCATTCAGTTCCATGAAGACAAAACGGCTGTCAAGGGCTTCCCGCAAAGGGCCCGCAAGAGCCCCCGCCACAGTAGATAAGATGACATTTTGCACGTTATGGTTGGTTCCCAGGGCCATTAATTCGTCAATTTCCCATTTTTCCCGGGCTTCCCGGTATTGCAACTCACCATCCTTGAAAACGCCAACCTTTGCCAGCGTATTACCTATGTCAATTACCAGGTTCATCAGTGCTTGAAGTGGCGCACCCCGGTAAACACCATGGCCATGCCGTGCTCATCGCAGAAATCGATGCTCTCCTGGTCTTTAATGGAACCGCCCGGCTGAACCACAGCCGTGATCCCCGCTTCCTGAGCGATCTGCACCGAGTCGGAGAAAGGAAAAAAGGCATCGGAAGCCATCACGGCTCCTTCCAGGTTAAAGCCGAAACTTCTCGCTTTGAGGATCGCCTGCTTCAGGGCATCGACCCGGGAAGTCTGCCCGCACCCCATTCCGATGAGTTGCTTATCCTTGACCAAAACTATTGTGTTCGACTTCAGGTGCTTGACGCAAATGTTGGCAAAAAGCAGGTCTTCCACTTCTTCCGGCGTCGGCGCTTTCCGGGTTACCCTCTTCAGCTCATCCGCCTCCTCTGTTCTGAGGTCCGCATCCTGCTCGATAACGCCGTTGAGCAGGCTCTTAAAGGTGCGCCGGTTGACGTGCCACTTTTTAATGCGCAAAAGGATGCGCTTCTTCTTTTTGGAAAGCAGCTCCAGGGCATCGTCATCGAAAGCAGGAGCGATGAGCACTTCGTAGAATATTTTGTCGATCTCCTGGGCTGTGGGCAGGTCAATGGCCGAATTGCTGATCAGGATGCCGCCGAAAGCCGATATATTATCTCCGGCCAGAGCGTCCTTCCAGGCCTGCAGGATGGTGGGGCGGGTAGCCACGCCGCAGGAGTTGGTGTGCTTGAGAATGGCAAAGGTAGGGGCAGCCTCTCTGAACTCCCGCATCAGGCTCACCGCCGCATCGATATCGACCAGGTTGTTGTAGGACAATTCCTTGCCGCCGATCTTTTCAAACATGTCTTCCAGCCGCCCGTAAAAGACGCCCTCCTGATGGGGGTTCTCTCCGTAACGCAGGGGCTGGCTCTCCGCAATGCTGTGCTTGAACACTTCGCCCGACTTGTCACCATTGAAGTACTGGAATATCGCCGTATCGTAGTGGGAAGATACCAGGAAGGCCCGGCGCGCCAGTTCCCGGCGCTCAGCCAGGGTGGTTTCACCGTGCTGTTCCTTCAGCAGGTGAAGCAACAAGCTGTATTCGGCCTTTGACGGAACGACCACCACATCGTTGAAGTTCTTGGCCGCTCCGCGGATCAGGGCGATGCCGCCGATGTCGATCTTCTCGATGATCTCGCTTTCATCATCCGTTCCGGCTACAGTTTCCTCAAAAGGATAAAGGTCAACGATAACCAGGTCGATCTCAGGGATATCGTATTGTTCCAGCTGGGCCAGGTGGCCTTCCTCCCGGCGGGCCAGCAGGCCGCCAAAGACCTTGGGGTGAAGGGTCTTCACCCTCCCGTCGAGTATGGAAGGATAAGACGTCAATTGCTCTACGGCTTCTACTTCAATGCCCAACCCTTCGATAAAGCGCTGGGTGCCGCCGGTGGAATAAATCCTGACGCCCAGACGCTGTAATTCCCGGGCGATAGGCTCCAGCCCATCCTTGTGATAAACGGAAATGAGTGCGGATCTGATCTTTTTTGTTGCCATGGTATTTTGACTGTGGCCTCCCGGCAATGGGTGCCGAAAGCAGGTGGATTGTAAAAAAGATGTGCAAAGGTACGCATTAGGGCCGGAAAAGACAAAAAGGAGTAAAAGATATAGGCAGGTGGCAGGGTTGGCGAAATTCCAGAAGAAAAAACACCTTTCTGTCATTTGAAACCTGTTCTAAAACCTCACCTGAAACCCTGATAAAAAACAATAAATTCAAATTCAATCGTTCTGAAACCTGACAAAAACCCAAATAATGGTTACCCTCCCCCGAATTTATCGCCTACTTTTGAAACAGAAGAGATTCATGACAAAGCCTAACACCCTATTTAAAGCCCCAAAATTCCATTTTTACAGGCTATGAAAGCTTATTCTACCGATGCGAAGGAGTGCCGGAAAAAGGCACTTCCTTCGCCCGGCTCCTTAGGGCCTCTCACTAACAAACAGGGTTTAACACCTGGCTCACCGGCCACCCTTTCTCCGGAAAGGCCGCAGTGAGCCAGTTTTTTCATACCAGAACGCAAAAATGGCCTACCACCCGGCTGTTCTGGCGCCGAAACACCGATTGAGAACATTTTTACACCGGTAACAGCGAAGGAGGCTCTCTCTCCTTTCGCTGCCCGGTGGCCACATCAATATCAAAGCTATGAAAACAACTATCCTGCTGCTCACCGCCAGCTTGTGCGGTTCTGTTGCTTTTTCCCAAACCAGCCTTTACGGAAAAGTAACCGATGCCGATACCGGCGAACCCATCATCTTTTGTTCGGTAGCGCTCTACAAGAACGGCGTGCTGGCCAACGGCACGGAAACGGACTTCGACGGCAATTACACCTTTCCCGAAATCGGCCCCGGGGCCTATGAGGTTGAAACAACTTATGTAGGCTTTGCCAAAAAAAGGATCTCTGATGTCAAAGTCCTGGAAGGAAAGGCCAACCGGCTGGACATAGAAATGGCCTCCGAAGGCGTCATCCTGGACGAAGTAGTGGTGACGGAATACCGGGTGCCTCTGGTTGAAATGGACAACACCACCTCCGGCGCTGTCATTACTTCCAGCCGGGTCCGCCCGGGCAGTTCCGGCGGCGGCAGAGCAGCTCACAGGAAAAAAGGGAAAGGAAAAACCGAAACGCCGTCCGTCCGGGGCAGCCGGCGCGATGCCACCGATTATTATATCGACGGCATCCGGGTGCGGGGCGGCCTGGTTCCGGAAGGAGGGGCGCCCTCCACCCCCGCCACTCCTGCCGGGCCCGCTGAAGCTGCTGCGCCGGGCGTACCGGCGGGCCAGCTCACCGCCGGCGAGTGGAGCGACCTCGACAACTGGGAAACCTGGGCGGAGCTGCTGGAGGAAGATTTCCTGCCCTACACCCAGGCCTGGGAGCTGGCGCCCCGAAACCGCTTCACGGTTGAGGTAAAAAACAACAAAGGCGTTCCGGTAGCCAACTGCCGGGCCCGCCTGATGAGCCGGGAGGGAAAGGTCTTGTGGACGGCCCTTACCGACAATAACGGCCTGGCGGAACTGTGGGCCGACGATGCCGGATCTCCGGAATCAATAGAACTGGATTACAGGGAATATGAAGCACGCATCGGCCAGCCGCAACCCCGCGCCAAAGGAATAAACCAGGCCGAGCTGAAAACCGGTTGCCCGGAAGCAACGGCCGCCGATGTGTTCTTCGTCGTTGATGCCACCGGGTCGATGACGGACGAGATCAATTACCTGAAGGCTGAGCTGGAGGATGCCATCCTGCGGGTCGAAAGCAATCTGCCGGATACCGAGCTGCGCACCGGTGCGTTGTTCTACCGCGACCACAATGATGCTTACCTCACCCGCAGCAGCCCGCTTACGGCCAAGCTGGATTCTACCCTCGCGTTTATCCGGCAACAGGGAGCCCAGGGCGGCGGTGACGGCCCCGAAGCGGTAGAGGTTGCTCTGGCGAAGGCCCTGCAGGAACAGAACTGGAACCCGGCGGCTGCCACCCGCCTCATCTTTCTCATCCTGGATGCACCGCCTCACCAAACGCCGGAGATCAGGCAGAGCCTGAAGCAAAGCATTCAGCAGGCAGCAGAAATGGGCATCAAGATCATCCCCGTCACCGGCAGCGGCATCGACAAGTCAACGGAATACCTGATGAAAGCTCTCGCTATCAGCACCAACGGCGTCTATGCTTTCCTCACCAGCCACAGCGGCATCGGCGGCGGCCATATAGAACCGACTTCCGGCCCCTACGAAGTGCAATTCCTCAACGACCTCCTGGTTAAGCTCATTCTGGAAAATGCGATCCAGAAACCCTGCGGGGAAGAGGCGGGGCCGGTGCTTCCTCCGCCGGGAAAGCTCAACCCGGCGCTGCTTTCCCGGGTGAAATGCTTCCCAAACCCGGCAACCGGGCAGTTCTATCTGCGGCTGGAAAAGGGATTTGACAGGCTGGCTGTCAGAAACCTGGAGGGCCGGCTCATTCAGGAAAAGGAAAAGCTGAACAAAGGAGACCACGAATTCGATGCCGCCAACTGGGCGCCGGGCCTCTACCTTCTGGAACTGCACAAAGGCGATGAGGCGGCCGTGGAAAAGCTGGTGGTGGAAAGAAGGCCTTGAGGGTTATTCATTACCTGGAATTCGGGGTTCGGGATTCGGGATTCGGGGTTCGGAGCCCGGCATTTCCACCCGCGTCCGCGGCAGGCATTCCGGATAGTTTTTCTGGATGAAGGAAATGAGTTGCTCGCGGATATCACACCGCAGGTCCCATGCGTCAGGGGCATTGCGGGCGCTCATGAGGATACGCACCTCCATGGAATAGCGGTCTGAATTCGTCACCTGAATATTCTTCACCCGGCCATCCCATTTTTCGTGTTGTTCGATGATCGCGAAGTAATACTTGCGGAGTTCCTCCACCGGAAGGCGGTAATCGGTATATAAATAGACATAGCCCAGCAGTTGAGCGGAAGTGCGGGTCCAGTTCTGAAAGGGTTTTTCGTTGAAATAATTGAGCGGCACCACCAGGCGGCGTTCATCCCAGATGCGAACCACCACATAGGTCAGCGTGATTTCCTCAATGCGGCCCCACTCCCCCTCGACGATCACCACATCATCTATGCGGATGGGCTGGGTAAAGGCAAGCTGAAAGCCCGCCAGCAGGTTGGCGATAGATTTCTGGGCTGCCAAACCAATGATGATCCCGGCAACACCGGCGGAGGTGAGCAGGCCTGCGCCGAGCTCTCTTACCTGGTTGAATTGTAAAAGGATGAAGGCAATGACTACGACAATGGCCACTGAAATGATCACCCGTTTGATGTACTGAAACTGGGTAATGATCTTCCGCTCTTCCAGGTTGTCCTGCACATCGATCCGGTAGCGGTCTCGAACCAGGTCACTGACTACATCCACCAACTGTACGAACAAGGCGCCGGCTGCGATATACATCGCTATTTCGAGGAGTAATCTGATGGTTTGGGCTTTTCCGGCAGGCACCCCAAAAGCATAGGGTACCGCCAGGGCAAAAAGCACAGGCACCAGCCATAAAACCGGCGTACGCAGATTGTTATTGATGGAGCGCAGCAACAGGACATCCCGCCTCCTCCCGTAAAGTTTGAACAGCTTGAAAGCCGTCCAGGCCACAAGGAAGCCGGCAAAGGCCGAACCGGCGAATATGGCCCCGGTCTGCAGCCATTCAGAAGCATTTTCAAATAATCCGGAGAACATGTAAAAAGGTTTTCCTTTGATAAAAGCGAAAACCAATGGTATTGTTCGGAAGGAGAAGCTTGCTTTTTAGTTTTGAGCCTCTTCAATCTTATCTACTGTCCTTTCCTTTTCCTTACACCGGATAGCTCTTCACGGCTATCCAGAGGAGGAGAAAAAAGGAGGCGAGGACAAGCCAGAAGCGGATGTCTTTAAACACGGAGTTGGTCTTCTCATGGATCATGCTTATTAAGTTGTAAGCGATTAGGAGAAACAGGATAATGACTACCATAAGGCAAGGCTTTTAATTCATTCGGAGCGCTGATCTATCGACGCCGTTTTGCCTTACATCTCTTTCCGAAACAAAAAGGATGCCATAGCATTTTTTTTTAATGTGAGGATAAAAGGCGCCATTCCTCGCTGATGATTATGTTGCGAATGGATGTGATGGTTTTTCGGCAGAGCGCGCGGGCGGGCGGAGGTTTTGGGAAGCCAGAGAACCCTGCCGAGTGGAAGAAGATCCTCGTTTTCCCGGTGGGCACAGCTTGGTTCTTTACCTCTACTGAACAGTAGTATCTTTGGACAAGCTCTTATTTATGCGTTTTACCAGGGCCGGCCCTTCATAGACCAGGCCGGTGTAAACCTGCACCAGAGAAGCCCCGGCACGGAGCTTCTCCCGGGCGTCCTCCGGGCTGGCGATACCACCTACCCCGATAATAGTAAGCTTGTTGTTGGATTTCTCCTTAAGATAACGGATTACTTCTGTGGAACGCTGTCTGGCCGGCTTTCCGCTCAGGCCACCGGCCCCGATATGCTCTATTCTGTCGGCAGGAGTCAGCAGGCCTTCACGGCTTATTGTGGTATTGGTGGCAATGACCCCGGCGATGCCTGTATTTTCCACGATACCGATGATGTCGTCGAGTTGGCCGTTGGTGAGGTCAGGAGCGATCTTGAGCAGGATAGGCCGGGGCAGGGGTTTTTGATGGTTGAGGGTTTGCAACAGGTTCAGGAGCTTGGATAGAGGTTCCTTATCCTGAAGGCTGCGCAGGCCGGGCGTATTGGGGGAACTGACGTTGACGGCGAAGTAATCGACATAAGGGTAAAGGGCTTCAAAGCAGCGGGCATAGTCCTGCTCTGCTTCTTCGTTGGGCGTTACTTTGTTCTTACCTATGTTGCCGCCAATAATTAAACCCCGGGGTTTGCCTGTTCGAAGGCGCTCCGCCAAAGCATCCACCCCTTCATTATTAAACCCCATCCGGTTGATGAGGGCCTCATCCTGCGGCAGGCGGAAAAGGCGGGGCAAAGGGTTGCCTTGCTGACCTTCTGGCGTAACGGTCCCCACCTCAATAAACCCGAACCCGAGGCTGGCCATGGCCCGAAAGTGGCGGCCATCCTTATCAAACCCGGCGGCCAGGCCCACCGGGTTTTTGAAAGTAAGGCCGAACAGCCGGCGCTGCAGGCCGGGATGTTCAAAGTGGTAAAAAGCCCGGAAAAGATGGCTCACCCCAGGAATGGCCAGCACCAGTTTGAGCAAAAAGAGCGTCAGATGGTGCGCCCGCTCGGGCGAAAACAGAAAGAAGAAAGGCTTGAGGAAAAGCTTATACACTTTTTTGCCCTAAAAGTAGGGATTTGGCAGCAGGCGGCAAACAGCCGGGGCACCCAATTGGGAACTTTCTGGGTGTAAAGGTGCGTAGGTGTAAAAGTGTAAATGTTTGTAAACTTTTACACTTTTACACCTTTCCACCTTCACACTATTTATCATCCCCGAAAAAGGCCAGTATGCGGTCCGCGAGCTCCAGTCCGATGTTGGCTTGCGCTTCGGCGGTGGCGGCGCCGATATGAGGGCTGCACGACACCAGGGGGTGCTCCAGCAGTTCCTTTTTGGGTGTGGGTTCGTTATCAAACACATCCAGGGCAGCACCTCGCAGCTTGTTGCTGTTAAGCGCCTCCAGAAGGGCATCTTCATCGACTGCGCCACCGCGGGCAGTGTTGATGATGATGGCGCCGTCCTTCATCATGTCGATCTCTTTTTTGCCGATAAGGGCGGAACCTCCGCTGAATGGGACGTGCAGGGTGAGAAAGTCGCTGTTGCGGATAACTTCTTCCCACTCGTAGGTATCGAGCGTAACCGAGAGGCGGACGTTATCACTCACAAAAACATTGATATCGATGTCGGCTTCATTGACCACCAGGTCAACCGGCATAACCTTCATCCCAAGCGCAACGCCGATGCGGGCCACTTCCTGGCCAATACGGCCAAAGCCGATGATGCCCAGGGTACGGCCCCGAAGCTGGATGCCGTCGGAATAGACTTTTTTGAGTTTTTTGAACTCCGAATTGCCCAGTACCGGCATATCGCGGTGAGATTGCTGAAGGAACCGGCAAAGCGAGAAGAGATGGGCGAAAACCAGTTCCGCCACCGACTGGGAAGAGGCAGCCGGAGTGTTCATTACCTCGATGCCTTTGCTTTGGGCATATTCCACGTCGATGTTGTCCAGCCCTACTCCGCCCCGGGCTATGATCTTCAGGTTGGGGCACTTATCGATGAGCTCTTTGCGGATCTTAGTGGCGCTGCGAACGATGACGACATCATACTCCGGCAATATTCCCGGGAGGGCCTCCTGCGCAATTTTTTCAGTATCTACCTGATATCCAGCCTCTTCCAATAACATCTTGCCATCGGCATCAATACCATCATTGGCTAATATTTTTATCATCGAACCAGAGTTTTGTGAACTAAAGTGCAAATATACATGGCCTGAGGAGCTTTGCAAACTTAATGTGATATGGTTTAGGCCAGAATAATCCTGCCCGGCAGAAAAAAAAACGCGCCGGCCTACAGTTCATTCTCAAGCAGGCGGGCGCGCATCAGTACATTTGGAAGCCCGGGGCCTTCAATCGGCCCGGGCAGGTGAAATCAATTGTTCACTTTTTCGCTGTAGATCGGGAAATTCGCCCCGGTATAGTGGCTGAACTTTTTGGAACTGGACAAAGGCAAAGTATAGCGACCTTTAAAAGTCTTGAAAAAAGCGGCCAGTTCCAGAGGGTCAATATTCCGGGAATCCGGACGGAGCAGGTAGCCGATATGGCTGATGGAACCATCCTCGTTCCAGAATACGTGCAGCCACAATTTCACTCCTTTGATGTCGAAGCGGATCTTTTTGGCATATTCCTCCATTTCCTTCATCATGTCCATCCAGGCATTGAAAGCCTTCTGCGTGTCAAAATTACTCACTTCCAGCAGGGTCTGGCTGTAAGTCTGATTAAGGGCTTCATAGCCCTTCTCGTTTTCGCCCAGCCTGAACACTTCCGGCATCTCTTCGGATTGAGCAGAGAGTGTGGTGGCAAAGAGCGTAGTTCCCAGGATTAATGTTAGTACAAACTTCATTTGATTAAATTTTTCATACAAAGGTAGCCTCCCGGAAGGAAAGATTTAAACTTTTAAATACATTTTCCCGAAGGGGAATCTTCCGGGGCGGCCCGTTTGTTTTAGGAATAAGAACTATTTAAACGTTAAAAGCGGGTATTTTGATCCAATTATTGCGGCCAATGATCTATTTATTCAGCAAAATCCCCGTTAAACCCTTACTTTTGAACTCGTTATGACATCAATAGACCTGATATTCGTAATACTTGCGGCCTGGGGTTTTTACCTGGGCTTTTCACGGGGCATCATCAAGACCATTTTCACGATCATTTCCGTGATATTCGGCCTGATGATGGCTTTCCGGTTCGGCCCGCAGGTCACTAATATGCTGGAAAGTATGTTCCAGGAAAACCCGTTGATGTTCATCGCCGGTTTCCTCCTTACATTTGTGGGCACAATGCTCATCATCCGGGTGGTCGCCAATTTCCTGGAAGGGGCGCTCCAAACAGCCCATATCAACATCATCAACCAGATCCTCGGAGGCCTTTTTACCTCCGCTTTGGTGACCCTGGTATATAGCATGCTGCTTTGGTTCGGCGACAAGTCTCACCTGATAGGAGAATCCACCAAGGAAGATTCCAGGGTTTACACCTACCTCGAACAATACCCGCAGAAAGTCTGGGCCTGGGGGCAGAAAGCCAAACCCATCCTCCTGGATTTCTGGGATCAATCCGTCGAATTTATGGATGACCTCGAAAAAATGGGAGGGGTCGAACGCAGTGAATCAGAACCGGAATTCTACGATATTCCTGAAAGCGAACAGGACCGGCAACGGAGGTAACTACTCGCCGATAGGCCCCAATTCCACCCCTTCCGAGTACGCCACCTTGATGCCTTCGCGGTTAAAAGCGGCCTTGATGCGCTCATAGGCCTCGAAAGTGACCTCCCAGTAATCATCGGGGATAACGTAAGGGCGCACCGCCAGAAGCAAATTGTGGCTGTCATAAGCCTCGATACCCACTTCCGGCACCGGATCTTTGAGCACCTTGGCAATGGCCGACAGTTCCTTTTGGATGACCGCTCTCACTCTGGGAAAGCTTTCGTTATAAGGCATGGTTACATTCAGTTCGATGCGGATATAACCTTTTCTGGAAAAGTTGGTGACGATGTTGTCCACTATCTGGCCGTTGGGTATGATGAGGGTTTTGCGCCCCGGAGTAACCATTATGGTGTTGAAGATCTGGATCTCTTCCACCTGCCCGAATTTGCCCTCCACCTCGATCCAGTCTTCCACTTTATACGGACGGAAAAGGAGAATGATGATGCCGGCGGCAAAATTGCTAAGGCTTCCCTGCAGCGCCAGGCCAACGGCAAAACCGGCAGCCGCCAGTACTGCGACAAAAGAGGTGACATCAACCCCTACTACTCCCGCAATGCTGAAGACCAGCAATACTTTGAGCGAAACATTGACCAGGGAACGGACAAAAGGCAGCAGCGTGCCTCTCAGCCCTGCCCGCTCCATCGCCCTGCCTGTCAACCCGGCAATGCGCCCAACGGCCTTGAATCCAAAAAAAAGCAGGAGCAGCGCCAGGGCCAGTTTTGGCAGAAAGGCAATGGCCATTTCCGAGAACTGGTTCAGGTATTCATTGACCTTCTCGATATCCATAGGGTTCGGTTTTCAAACCCGTAAATTTATCTTCTTTTTAAGAAATTAAAGAATGCTGAATCAGGGAAAAGAAAAATGGATGGATATTCGCATTTGGCTCCGCTCTGAGTGCTACGCAGGCGGACAATAACAATCTAACGATACAGCCATATAACAATCTGCCCGGAAAGGCCTGATTCCCAGGCAGCCTGTGTGAAACTACAATTGTCCACTTACTTACTTCGCGCTCAGTCCCGCCAAAGGAGGCATTGCACTGTGCCGCAGCGTGTAATCGTTCTCTTCAAGCCATACCAGGATGCGCCGGGCCTGGTAACTGAGATAGACCCGGCCCAGCCGGAAGAAATTGACCCCCAGCAGGCCGTCGATCCGGAAACCATACTCTTCAAGGGCATCAAGGTTGCCCAGAGCCACCCGGCAGTAGGCTATGGAAAAAGTATTTTCCACCTGCAGCGATTCCATAACAAAATAAGGGGACTGCTCGATCATCCCCACTGCTCCCTGCACGCTTATGGTGCGCTTCTGAAGGGCTTTGCTCTTGAGCTTTCGCCTGAGCCGGCGAGCACAAACGTTGACCGATGACCCCGAATCTATGGCCATCGACAACCCTTCGGCATCTCCAAGGCTGGCATTCAGTACCGGAAGGTGGCGGTCCAGCCGGAAATCAAAGGAATAATCCGGGTTGACGGAAAAGGAACGCGAAGACATGTCCGGCCCGGGCCGCAGCAGGGTAATGGTGCCCTGATAATAATCGAGTTCCATATCGACATGCCGCAATACCTCGTAGCCAATGATGCCCAGTAAACGCTCCCCCAACCTCTCCTCAAGGGTTAGCAGGCTTATGCGCGGAGCGTAGAATTCCTCCCGGCGAAGCCCCCCCCAACTGAAGGACGAAATATAGGAATAGCCGTAAATGGTTTTCTGCCCCGTAGCGTCAGCAAAGTACATCTCGGGATTGTAATGCTCATAGCGGGGAAAATAAGCTTCATTGAGGATCAGCTCGGAAGCTCCGGTGTCAAAAAGGAAATAACCGGCCTGCCCATCGGCCTCGCCCTCTACCAGAATGAGTTTATCCCGGACCTGAAGCGAGACAACTACAGGCGCCTTTTCTATGAAATAGGACGGCCCGGCAAAAACAAAAACAGAGGCCAGCAGGAAGAACAAAAGGGTGGATAGGTGCTGCATAAATACCTTGACTTTGGGTGCTCAGGAATAAATATCAGGAGTGCTTCTGCCGGCTTTGCCGGCGAATGCAATCTGCAAGGTATTTCAGAATGGTACAGATGAAAGTTCTTCCGATGTGCTTCGGGTGGAAAGATAAATACCTTTTTCAAAGGATTTTCAGAAAAAGAATTCAACTTTCCGCCCCTATTCAAAAGAATATGTGGTAAGATACAAAAATATCCTGACAGGAAGGCGGACTAATCCTCTTTAAACTCGAATACCAAATACAAAGGAGAAGACTCCCCCACGATGTCGATCCGGAAGGTGAACCTGCCTTCGGTAAATTTCTGCTCTCCGAAGTAATCGACGGGTTGAAGGGTAAGGGTATCCGTGCCGACGATGGTGCGGATGAAAGCGTAACGATAGGTATAGTCAAAATCCTTGTAATCGGTAACGGCGCCGGGGGCAACGCCGAGATATTCCTGCTCTCCGCCTCCGCCGGCCTCTATGAGGACTTCGTCAAAGGTGTAATTGCTGAGGTTCTCAATGCGGATGCCTACTCCTTCACCGGAAGGGCTGCCGTCATCTTTGTTACAGGAGGAGAGAACACCTGCAAACCAAAGGAAAAAGACAGTATGGATAACAATGCATTTAAGGCTGTACATAGCTGTTTTTTTAGAAATAGACGAAAGTACCTGTCCGTATGTTGGGGCATCCAGGCAAACTAAATAATTCAAGTTGCGATCAAGCATTTGGGGCCGGCTGGGTAGTAAATCGCAACTAAGATAAAATAGCTGTTTTGCACAAAAACGCCAACCAGCGGGCTGAAAGTAGCCGGAAATTAACTCAATATGATTATATTTTGGGGTTCAGAATTACTAAAACGAACACAACGAGATGTCCGCACCTAGACAAAACTGGCAGAGCAAGCTTGGGTTCATCCTGGCGGCCAGTGGCTCAGCGATCGGCCTGGGCAACATTGTATTTTTCAGTTCCAACGCCTACCAATACGGCGGGGGCGCATTCTACCTTCCGTACTTTGTAGCCCTCTTTGTGCTGGGCATGCCCATCATGATGGTGGAATTCGGCCTGGGCACCCTAACCCAAAAGTCCTTCCCCATGGCGCTGGGCCGGTTGGCGGGCAGGCGCGGAGAGTTCGCCGGCTGGTGGAGCATCGGAAGCGCCCTGTTCATCACCATGTATTATATCGCCATACTGGGCTGGGCACTGGGTATGATGCTCGGCGCTTTCGGTTCCCTGTTTGAGCCGGGCGCCACCGCTCCTTTTGCTCCGTTCGCGGAACCCACCCCCGAACCCAACGCCACGGTATATTTTTTCGGCCTGATCAGCTCCTGGAACCCGCTGGTTTATATTGTCATCATCTGGCTGGCCAACCTGTTTATCCTCAGGCAGGGTACTGAAACGATCGAAAAAGCGGTGCGCATATTCGTTCCTCTGATGTGGCTTTTCATGATTATCCTGGTCATTCGGGGGCTGACCCTCCCGGGCGGTTTTGATGGTATCATGTACCTGTTCACTCCGGCCCTCGACGGGATCAAAGAGCCCACGGTATGGAAAGGGGCCTTCAGCCAGATGTTCTTTTCCCTGTCTCTGGGGCTGGGCACCATGACGGCCTATGCTTCCTATCTCCCGAAGGATGCCGACCAGGTGAACAACTCCATGCTGGTCTCATTCCTGAACTGCAGCTTTGAGTTCCTGGCGGGGCTGGCCATTTTTTCTCTGCTTTTCGTATTTGCACTCAACCCCGCAGGCACTACCCTCTCGCTGTCCTTTTTCGTCATTCCGCAGGGCATTAATGAGCTTTCGGCCCTGCCCTGGGTGGTCCGCCTGTTCGGTTTCCTGTTTTACCTGCTGGTGGTGCTGGCCGGCATTACCTCTTCCATCTCGCTGATCGAAGCGCCGGCCTCTGCCCTTATCGACAAGTTCCGCATCAGCCGGCGCAGAGCCCTTACGCTCATCGCTCTCCCCTGCGTGCTGGGTTCCTGCCTGTTCGCCCTGCCTCAGGTCATCGACCCGGGCCTGAGCGGCGACGGCACCCTGGGACTTACCCTGCTGGATATCACCGACCATTGGGTGTTCAACTACAGCCTGCTCATCGTAGGGTTCCTGGAAGTACTCATGATGGGGTGGGTTTTCGGGGCAGGAAACCTGCGGGCCGCACTCAACGAAAACGCCAGGATGAAACTGGGCCGCTGGTTCGAAGTGCTGATCCGATATATCCTGCCCGCAGTTCTGCTGGTGGTTATCGTCACCTCCCTGATGCAGGAATGGCCGTTGTACGGATCAGGTTATGAAATGCCGGGTTACAGCTGGCTAACCATTTTCATCCCCTTCTTCTGGCTGGCCTTTACCCTCGCCTTTGCCTTCTTTATCACCCGCTCCAAAACCAGGGAAATATGAGACATTTAACTTTCTTCTTTGTTTTGTCTGCCCTGCCCGCTCTGGCCTTTGCCCAGATCCGCCTGTCAGCGGAACAGCCTGTCCAGGGACAGCCCGTAACCATAACACTGGCCCAGGATGACAGTATGCTCATCATCACCTATCGCCCCAACAGCAGCGTAGCCCGAACGGATACCCTGCACGCCGGCAGGCCCGTCACGGCCTTTCGGTGGACGCCCCGCAAGGCGGGGGTTGTCAGCCTCAGTACGTCCACCGCTTCCCGCAATGTCTCCGTGCGGTTTCGGGGCCTTTCCGTTACGGGCATACTCGTCATGGCCGTTGCCGCAACCTTGCTCTTCGGAGGAGCCGCCTTCGCCTTCAGGATCTTGTTTAAAGATGAAGAAGAAGATGAGACGCTGGACATCGACCTCGATCACTTCCCGGATACGTGATTGTTTGACTGCAAAGGAGCCATCCGATAAGCTTCTTCCTGAACCTCGTATCTGCTACCTAAAAAGCCACTTCTTCCAGATGCTGTTT
Organism: Lewinellaceae bacterium; assembly: GCA_020636315.1. GTDB lineage: Bacteria > Bacteroidota > Bacteroidia > Chitinophagales > Saprospiraceae > JACJXW01. The sequence continues at coordinate 70,954 of JACJYA010000013.1, read as the reverse complement.
TAATTGCTCTACCGGAGCGCTCTGGCTTTGTTGTTCCTCCTCCAACTCTCCCACGACCCTGACCTGGTAAACATGCTCGATCACCAGCTCCTCCCCCAGCAGGCCGGTAACAATCTTTTCGCCAGCCTCCCGCCGGGTATCCGGGTCGAGGTGATGGACATTGGGAGCCTCGAGGATGACTTCCACCCTTGCGTCCTTTTTCTTCACAAGCGCATACTTCCAGAGAGAAGCATCTACTTCGCGCTCCACCATGAAGTCGTCATAGAGGGTAAATCTCGGGTTCCATCCTTTTGCAGGTTTGGCGTGGTAGAATTCCCAGTCCGGCAAGTCAGGCGCGGCGGCCATGATCTGCCGGCTGATCCGGAGCCTTTGCCGGTCTCCATTGGGAGAGATGGACAGGTAGAAAGCGCGGTTGATGCCCGGGCCGATCTCCCAGGCAAAAAGCCCGAAGTCCAGCACCCGGTTGTTTATAGACTCAATGAGTGCCGATTTGTCCACCATCTCTTCCTCTTCGAAATACTCCCGGATATTGTCTTCCATTTCGAGGAACCATTGCCAAAAGGCCTGGATCCTGGCATCTATGTTCACTAGCTCCTGTTGCATGGGTAGATTGGTTTTTTGCTCACGGAAAGATAGTACGTGTGAATGGTTTTGCCAAAATTTTCCAGGGCGAATAGAAGATAGCAAGCTTCGCTAATGCAAGCACCGTCCTCAGGTTTTCAGACTGGGAAGTGCTGAATAAGATAGATGATGTATCTATTATGGTTGGGAATTGGATCGAGGAAAATGCTATTTGACCACCCCCCGACCCCCGCCAGCGGGGGAGGTGATAGCTTCGATAGCAGTTGATTTACCAGCTGGTATATTTTCCTCTAATAAAGGGCAGGATACATCCCTTCCGGATATTTGGCCAGAAACGCCTGATAGGCCGCTACCGTACCCGCCTCCTGGCAGGCTTTCCCGGCCGGGGCCGGGCTTGGCCTTCAGGTGGAAGACATACTGCCACTCACATCCCCGCCGCCAGCCAGCTTGCCTGATAGATCGCCCGTTTGGCGTCCAGTTCGCGGGCCTCGTCGGCCCCTCCGATGAGGTGGACGGTTATGCCCTTGTCTCTCAATGGCTCCCACAAGTCCCGAAGGGGTTCCTGTCCGGCGCAAATGATGATGTTATCCACTTCAAGGACCAGTGGTTCTCCTTTGACGTTAAGGTGCAACCCCTGATCATCAATGCGTTGGTACTGCACTTCGCTGAGCATTTTGACATTGCGGCGGCGCAGGGCGAGGCGGTGCACCCAGCCGGTCGTCTTGCCCAGTCCGGCGCCCGGTTTCCCTTTGGAACGCTGGCACAGATAGACCTGCCGGGCCGGCGGTTCCGGATCGGGTTTAGTGAGGGCGCCGCGGTGGTTGTAATCCATATCAACACCCCATTCTTCCATAAAGGCTTCCACTTTCAGGCTGGTGGATTCCCCCTCCTGGCTCAGGAATTCCGCCACATCAAAGCCGATGCCGCCGGCGCCGATGATGGCCACCCGTTCCCCTACCGGCATGAGCCCCTTCAGCACCTCGATATAACTGAGCACTTTGGGGTGATCGATACCTTCGATCTGTACCTGGCGCGGCAATACGCCTGTAGCGACCACTACTTCATCGAAATTTCCGGCAGCCAGCAACTCCACATCAGCGCGGGTATTCAGGTGTAAATGTACCCCCGTTTTTTCTATCCGCCTGCGGAAGTACCGGATGGTTTCATGAAATTCTTCCTTTCCGGGGATGCGTTTGGCCATATTGAACTGGCCGCCGATCTTGCTATCGGCCTCGAAGAGGTGCACCTCATGGCCGCGCCCGGCAGCAACAGTGGCGAATGCCAGCCCCGCCGGGCCAGCGCCTACAACTCCAACCTTCTTTCTCACTTTCGCCGTCACATATTTCAGCTTCGTCTCGTGGCAGGCGCGGGGATTGACCAGGCAACTGGAGGTTTTGCGCTCGAACACGTGGTCGAGGCAGGCCTGGTTGCAGGCGATGCAGGTATTGATCTCGTCCGCCCGCTGCTCCATCGCCTTTTTCACAAAATCCGGGTCGGCCAGGAAAGGGCGCGCCATGGAAACCATGTCGGCATGGCCGTCCGCCAGGATCTTTTCCGCTATCTCCGGTGTGTTGATGCGGTTGGTAGTGATCAGCGGAATGCCGACTTTGCCCATGAGGCGTTTGGTCACCCAGCTGAAACCGCCGCGGGGTACCATGGTGGCTATGGTCGGCACCCGGGCCTCGTGCCAGCCGATACCGGTATTGATGATGGTGGCCCCGGCTTCCTCGATCCGGCGCGCCAGCACCTCCACTTCTTCCCAGGTGCTGCCGTCATCGACCAGGTCGAGCATCGAGAGGCGGTAGATGATGATGAAATCCGGGCCTGCCGCTTCCCGGATGCGGCGGACAATTTCTATCGGAAAACGGATGCGGTTCTCGTACGGCCCGCCCCACTGATCTTTGCGCTTATTGGTTTTGGAGACGATAAACTGGTTGATGAGATAGCCCTCAGACCCCATCACCTCCACGCCATCGTAGCCGGCTTCCTGTGCCAGCCGGGCGGCCCGGGCGAAGGCGCGGATGGTCCGCTCCACACCCCTTCCGGATAGCTTCCAGGGCCTGAAAGGGGAAATGGGCGATTTCAGGGCAGACGGGGCCACCGCCAGAGGATGGTATCCGTACCGCCCGGCGTGCAGGATCTGCATACAGATCTTTCCCTCCCCGTCATGCACCGCTTCGGTTATCAGCCGGTGCTTCCTCATCTCCCCGCGCGTTGTGAGTTTGGCTGAAAAAGGCGATACCCACCCCGCCCGGTTAGGGGCTATCCCGCCGGTAACGATCAGGCCAACGCCCCCACGGGCACGCTCTGCATAGTAAGAAGCCATGCGTTCAAAACCATCCTTTTCTTCCTCGAGCCCGGTGTGCATAGACCCCATCAGGACGCGGTTCTTCAAAGTGGTAAAGCCAAGGTCGAGCGGAGCGAGCAGGTGTGGGTATAATTCGTTCATGACTTTTTTTTGATGATTGGAGCTGTTTTGAACAGTGTGATAATTCAAGCGCTAATGGAAAATTAGCGCCCGAAGGCCAAACCACAGAGGCTCGCTCAAGATACAGTTTTCAGCGAAAATTCGCTATCAATTCCGGCATTTTGCCTCGGATGGCATGCCCGTTTTCTGAAAAGGTGCTGAAGTTGGGCATCCTGAAAACCAGAAAGCGTTTTTCAGGTTTATTACCTGCAATATCCTGAAATTTCGGATCTTCGGTAAACTGCCGGGGTGACCGTTCAGATTGGGACTGTTCTGGGGTTTCTGGGTTTCTGGGTTTCTGGAAACCAGCGGGTTAGCGTAACGCGGACACATTTTAATGAACAGTCTCTTCAAATTCAGCATTTAATTGGAAAGCTACCCGGTATTTCTGGTATTCAAAACAAGGATCAAGTATGAAAAAACCACTCTATCTTCTCATCGGCCTGGCTTTCGGGGCCCTGTTGAGCTTTACGTTCCTGCGCGCCCCTATCGACCGGGCAATGGTACATCAGGCAGCAGAACTCATCGGCCTGGAAATGACAGAAACGGAGATCGACAGCATGCTTCCCGGCCTGGAAGAGCTGCGCGGCAGTTATGCCTCCATCCGGGAAAAGGACATCCCCAACGAGCTTGCTCCTTCCCTTCTCTTCAATCCCTTACCTGCAGGTTTCACCCCCGAAACCGCTCAGGAGCCTGTAAACTTCGATATTCCTGCGAAGGTTGCCTTGCCCGAAAACAGGGAAGAACTCGCTTTTTACTCCGTTGCTCAGCTTTCCGCCCTCATCAAGGGCCGGCAGATCAGCTCGGTGGAGCTCACGAAGTTTTTCCTGGAGCGGTTACGAAAGTATGACCCTACGCTGCACTGCGTTATCACCCTCACCGAAGAACGCGCGCTGGCTCGGGCCCGGCAGATGGATGCGGAACTGGCCCATGGCGAGTACCGGGGCCCGCTGCATGGCATCCCCTTCGGCGCCAAGGACCTGCTGGCCACCCGGGATTATAAAACGACCTGGGGCGCTATGCCTTACAAAGATCAGATGCTGGATCATGATGCAGCTGTCATTGAAAAGCTGGAGGCCGCCGGCGCGGTGCTCACCGCCAAGCTTACCCTGGGCGCCCTGGCCTGGGGCGATGTGTGGTTCGGTGGCAAAACCCGCAACCCCTGGAACCCGGAGCAAGGCTCCAGCGGCTCCTCAGCCGGTTCCGCTTCGTCCGTCTCGGCGGGTTTGCTTCCCTTTGCGATAGGCACTGAAACCTGGGGTTCCATCGTTTCGCCTTCTACGGTTTGTGGAACTACCGGCTTACGGCCTACTTTCGGCCGCGTAAGCCGGTACGGCGCCATGGCATTGAGCTGGAGCATGGACAAGATCGGCCCCATCTGCCGCACGGCTCAGGACTGCGCCATTGTTTTTGATGCCATCCGCGGAAAGGACGAGCGGGACCCCACCACCCTTCCGGCAGCCTTCAACTACAACCGGCAGCTGGAGGCCGGCAAATTGAAGATAGGCTATCTCAAAAGCGATTTTGAGAGTGATTACCGCTTCCGGGAAAGAGACAGCCTGGTGATCGCAAAGCTGCGGGAACTGGGTTTCGAGCCGGTGGCCATCGAACTGCCGGAAGTCCCGGATATCGGCTTTGTGCTGAGCGCCGAAGCGGCGGCGGCCTTCGACGAGCTCACCCGCTCCGGAAGGGACAGCCTGCTGGTGCGCCAGCTCCGGAATGCCTGGCCCAATGTTTTCCGGCAATCGCGCTTCATCCCGGCAGTAGAGTACCTCCAGGCCAACCGCCTTCGCTCCCGCCTGATCGAAGAAACCCATAAGGCGCTCCGGGAAGTGGATGTGTTCCTGGCCCCTTCATGGGCCGGCGGCAACCTGCTGCGCACCAACCTCACCGGCCATCCCTGTGTGGTGCTGCCCACTGGTTTCATCGACAGGTTACCGACGAGCATCACTTTTTGCGGACAATTGTTCGGCGAGGCGGAGATCCTGAAACTGGCGGCCCTTTACCAGGCAAATACCGATTTTCACCTTCAGCATCCCGAAGGCTTTTGAGGTAAAAGCACCAAAAACAAAAGCCGGAACAGAGCATTACGTTCCGGCTTTATGAAAAAATAAAGATTCACTAATCTAGTATCGCAGTACGTCAATCTACGATTAACATGCGCCGGGTAGCGGCGCCGACTTCTGTCTCTACCCGATAGTAAAGCAGGCCGGCTGCCCCGGTTTCGTTTCGGTTCAGTTCCCATTCGTTGTATCCGGCGCTGAAGCTGCCTTCTTTTACGAGCAGCGTTTTGCCCGTTACATCAAAGACGGTTAGTCTTGCCCAGCCGTCAGCCGGAATCCGGAATGGAATGGCAGTGGTGTGGGTAAAGGGGTTCGGCCGGTTTTGATACAACGCAAAAGCCGGCTCCTCAACAGTCACACCGGTAGTATTGAATTCAAGGGATACTCCCATTGTTTCCATATAATCATTGTAGGCTTCGCCCTTTGTCTTTTCATCGCTCAGGGCCAGTACATCACTCAGCTGTACATCCTGCAGCGCCCGGAAACTAAGGGAGAAGAGCGGTTCGCCCTTTACGGTTTCAAAATTCTCCGTTTTGAACCAGCTGGCTGTTACCATACCTTCACCGGTAAAGACGCCGAAGTTATCCTCTGAAAGGCCCGTAAGGCTACCCGGGATAATGCCCTCGAAACCAAGGGCCTGCTCATCATAATCAAGGCCAAACTGGTAACCCCGGATGTCGCTGAATGCATCGGCGGTGAAAGCTATCTGGTAGGACTGCCCTGCCTGAAGCTCCATGTTCTCCAGTTCAAAGGCCAGTATGGCGCGCGGCTCAACCGGGCGGAGCATATTGGTGGGGTCAACATCCCCGGTCACATCGCCGATCTTGACCGCGGTGAAATTGACGTTCATATCGTTGGACAGGATATCTTCGACCGAGACCACCTCGGGAAAATCTTCAGACAGCGGGTCACTTGTCTGGAATTGGTAATCTGCCCGTACAAAACGCCAGGGATTGTTGTTGGGGAAGGACGTTGCAATGCCCAGGATCACCTTCCGGATGTAGATCTGGTCCAGTGCAGTCACAGCGCCGTTGTGGTCGGCATCGGCAGCGATGATCTTGTAGGGGCTGTCCAGTTCCCGGATACCGAGGATGTGCTGCTGGATGAAGACCAGGTCGGCAGTTGAGACTCCGTTGGTTACATCATCCTGCTTTCTCAGGTCGATCATGTTGACATCACAGGCGGGTACATCGACGAAGTAGAAGGCGCCATCCGGATTGGAGAGCAGTTCCATATTACCGGAACCACTGACTACCCGTACGGAAACATCGGGTACCGGCAACCCTGTTTCGGTGTATATACTGCCGGCCACATCCGCTGTCATATTATTGCAGATCTGGGAATGCGGCATAGCCTCAAATACCTTGTCCTGCATCAGCGTGATGCCGGTATTGCGCATGATGATATCGTGCAGTGATGTATTGCGGATCATCGTTTTCTCCTCATTGGAAAGGACGGGGTCATTTTCATAGAAGAAGCGGTCTCCATCCCGCAGAGCGGCGAACTGCACCTGCATGATCTTCATCACAGTGGGCCCGAAAAGAGCTCCCGGCATGCGTTCCTCTGCCAGCATTCCCACCCAGGGGTCAACGTTGTTGATATCCCCGTACATAGAAACCATAGGCAGGTAAACGCTCTGATTGGAATTGATCTGCTGGAAAAAGCTGTAGCGCGACAGCCCGAATGCCTGGCGGATCCGGTTGTAATCAACCAGCCCTCGTTCGCGGCCGCGATTGATATTGATGGAGGCCAGGTCCAGGCCGCCGGCGCCCGGAGGGCCGAAGAGGAAGTTGCGGACGTCGTCGATCACTTTGGCGTCGAAGCTCTGTTGAGGCTGTATGGCCATCCCTTTGATAAAGGGCTCGATCCCCATATCCATTACCGGGAAGGGGTTGAAGAAGGCATCGCGCAGCATCATGTTGCCTTGTGACAATACGTTGCCATCATTATCGACGCGCATCAGCTGGCCATTGAGCAAGGTATGGCCCATTCGGAAGGCAGCGCCGGAAAAAACGTTCATCAACTGGGGGTTCACCGCAGAGTCGTATCCCTGGTAAGCCGGCAGGTTGACACCCATAGTAGGCAGCCATTCGTTAAACACTACCGACTGAATGAGTGCCCCGACGATCTTCCGGGCGTGCTGGTACAGCTCTTCATCCGTCCAGTCGGGATGCAAACCGGCCAGTTCGTCACACAAGCGGTTGTGTTCGCGCAGGAAGGTGGTATGGAAACTGAGCAAAAGCGGGTTTTCGTTGGCCCGCGCGTCACCGGCGACGAAAAACTTATCGCTGATACCCACGGGATTGTCCATGTGGGGAGCATTGGGGTCGATGGGAGTATCGTATTCTCCGTTGTAAGTATTGAAAGGCGGCAGGTTGCCGGACGAAGTCTTCAGTTTCCCGCCTGAGAATGTGCGCAGCCAGTTGGCGCGTTCTTCCTCCGAGCCATATACCCCCGAACCATCGATAAAGGAGGTGATCATGTTGGGGTGGCGACGGGGGTTGAGCGCATTGGTCCCCGTATTGGGGTCATAAATGTTGCGCTTCATGGGGATCATCATCTGGCCGGTGTTAAAAGGGTCGAACCAGTCATCTCCTTCCGGAACCGGAATGCTGGCGTCTTCACTGCCATCCGGCGTAAGGCCGATATCATGATCGATAAACTGGCCCCAGACCCAGCAAAAATCGCTGAGGTTCATGGGGTCGTTGAGCAGGCCGCTCTGGGAAAAGAGGCGGTTGCTGATCTCCCGGGGGTTGGGCCGGTTGGGGCCCGCCGGCTCATCGATGAGGTTCTCATAGCCGACCGGAGTGAAGAAAAGCAGGTTGGTTCCCGCCGCTCCCCAATCGGGGTGGCCCAGGTTATTCTGGCTACCGTCAATGGTGCGGTAGTTTTGCACATCCACCGTTTGTGCGGCGGCGGCCAGTGCAGCAGAGACAAAGAGGATTAAGAGTAAAGGTCGTCTTTGCATAAGCGGTTTTTTAAGCTCATGGGCGAAATAGTACATTCGATACAACCGTAGCACAGAAACCCAAAAATGGGGTAGCGGACAGGGGCGGTGCAGATGGTCTTTCAAATGTAGGCAATCGAAAAAAAAGGGTATGTAACCTGAAGCTGCAGTGGAGGCGAAGGGCCCTCTCTGAGCGATCCAATATATCTGGAGCTATAAAGGGAACAGCCCAAATATGGACAAATTTAGTGAAAAGTAAAATATTTCTCATATATGCCCCGGATTTAATTTTCCGCCGCCATCAGGATACAGGAGCAGCAAAAAAGATGCCACTCTGGCCCGACGCAGGTGTAAAATTTATGCTATTTTTCGGTTAAGCTTCCCCTCAAAATGTTAATTTATCTTAAATTACAGGCGCAAAACAATACTTTGGCAGCTTTTTAACGTCAAAGTTGTTGAATTGATAAGTGCTGATGAGTGATTTGGCTAGAGTGCCTGTCACTCAACAGCCAACACAACAGTCGGGTGATTTCTTGCGGAAAGGGCAACCATGTGTTGCCCTTTCTGTTTTTTTGTCCGCACCGTTCTGTTTTTCCTCCCCGATGCCGAAACAAAATACCTTACCTGCCCATTTCGCGTTCTCAATAGTAATTTCAAACCGAGCCTGATACCTTTGTGTCTGTGAGCCTTTGCGGCAGAATATAACGAAGCATACGATTTGAGAAAAACCGGGCTATACATATTGCTAATTCTGACGCTGGTTGCCAGGCTTCCGGCACAGTCGCCTCTGGCCGATAACCGCCGGGAACGCACTTTCCTCCCCCGGGCGGAAGCCATTGAACTGGACAGCCTGAGCATCATCTATTCCTCCTTCGAACTCCGGGATGCCGGCACCGGCCGCCGCCTGGATACCGCTTTCTACTTCCTGGATGACAACCGCCTGCAACTAAAACCGCCTGCAATGCAGTTCGACAGCCTCCGGGCCAGCTACCGGGCTCTGCCCTTTCGGCTCGGCGAACCCATTTTCCATCTCGACACCAGCAAGGCGAACCGGCAGGAGGAGGGCCTGATCGGCATTGCCTACAACCCCTACCAACAGCAGGAGGAAGCTCTTCCGGGCATTAAAGGGCTCGATTACAATGGCAACTTCACCCGCGGCGTCTCCTTCGGCAACAACCAGGACCTCGTCCTCAACTCCAGCTTCAACCTGCAAATGGCCGGCGAACTGGGCGAGGGGGTGGAAGTCCTCGCCGCGATCACCGACGAGAATATTCCTCTGCAACCGGAGGGCAATACCCAGCAGTTGAGGGAGTTCGACCGCATTTTTATACAACTGAAAAAGGACGACAACCGGCTCATTGCCGGTGATTACGAGCTGCAGCGGCCCAACAGTTATTTCATGAATTATTTCAAAAAACTGCAGGGCGCCACCTTCAGCAATACTGCCGCCCTGGGCGACGGGCGGTTGAGCAGCAATGCGAGTATCGCCATTTCCCGGGGGCAGTTTACCCGCAACCTCATCCCTGCCATTGAAGGCAACCAGGGGCCCTACAAACTCAGAGGGGCGGAAGGAGAACGCTTCATCATCGTACTGGCAGGCACCGAGAAGGTTTTTCTGGACGGCGAGCAGCTCCGGCGCGGGCTGGAAGAGGACTACATCGTTGATTACAACCGCGGAGAAGTGACCTTCACCAATAAACGGCTCATTACCAAGGACAGCCGCATTACCGTAGAATTTGAATATGCCGACCAGAGTTATGTGCGCTCCCTCTATGCCGCCGGCACGGCCTACGAACGGGGCAAACTCCGCCTGGATCTTAACTTTTTCAACCAGCAGGACAGTAAGAATTCAACCGGGGAACTGGGCCTGAACGACGAACAGAAGCGCATCCTCAGCCAGGCCGGCGATAACCTCACCGGAGCCCTTTACCCCAGCATCGACACATTGGAGGAGTTTGTTCCTTACCGGGTTGCCTACAAGCTTGTGGATACCGTTATCCAATGCGGTTTACAGGACACGGCACTGCAATACCTGGTGTTTACCACCAATGAAGACAGCGCCCGTTATACTGCCAATTTCTCCCTGGTGGGCCCGGGCAATGGCCAGTATGTACTCGACCGGCAGCAGGCGGCCAACGAGCGCGTTTACCGATGGGTAGGCTTCGGGCCCGACTGCCGCCCACTGGGAGATTACGAACCGGTGGTACAACTGGTTGCACCCCGGCAACAGCAAATGCTTACACTAGGCGGAAAGTATGATTTTTCGAAAAACTCCAGCCTCACCACCGAAGTGGCATTCAGCCGCAACGACCTCAACCGCTTTTCCTCCTTAGACAGTGGGGACGACCTGGGGCTGGCCGCCTTTACCGAATTCAACCGGACTTTCAACCTGGGGCCCGACAGCAGTGGCTGGCAGCTGGCTTCCAACCTCAGCTACGAGTTTGTCCACGAGCATTTCGAACCCCTCAACCCCTACCGCAACCCGGAATTCCTGCGCGACTGGAACCTGGCCAATGTCCAGGGGGTCGGTCAGGTGCAACGGGCCCGTGAACACATCGGCAGGAGCGGCTTCAGCCTCCGGAAAGCCGGCCTGGGTAGCCTCAGTTACGGGTTCAGTGGTTACCTGCGCGACACCCTCTACACCGGCCTGCGCCATCAGGTGCGCCTGCGCAGCCTGGCCCGCAACTGGGAGGTTGACCTCGATGGCAGCCTCCTGCAGACAGAAAGCCAGGGACAGCGCACCCGCTTCCTCCGGCCCCGGGGCGCCATTGCCCGCATTTTTCCCCGGCTGGGCGGCCTGCGCCTGGGCGCTTACGGCGAACAGGAAAAAAGCAGCCGCTTCAACGCCGGGGCCGATACCCTGCTGGCCAGCAGTTTCTACTATAACAGATACCGCCTTTTTGTGGAAAATCAGTCGCAGGAAAAGTATAAGTACGGCGCCAGCTTCAGCCAGCGGATCGACTACGCACCGGTGGACGGAGCATTTGAAACCAACACTACCGCCAACGAAGCCAATGTGAACGGCAGCTGGGAACTGCGCGGCCGTCAGAACCGAATACAACTTGCCGGCAACCTGACCTACCGACAACTCAAGATCGACAAACCTGGCAGTACTGCTCAGGAGCCGGGAGAGACCTTCCTGGGCCGTTCTGACCTCAGCATGGGCCTGGCCAAAGGCGTCTTCCAGTCCACCACTACTTACGAGATCGGGTCCGGGCAGGAACCCAAAGTGGAATTTACTTACGTAAGAGTAAATCCCGGAGAAGGCGCCTACATCTGGCTGGATTCTCTTTACAACAACGACGGCATCATTCAGCCCAACGAAATGGAGGTAGCGCCGTTTCAGGACCTCGCCGATTACGTGCGCATTTCCGCCATCACCGATGAGTTCATCCGCACTGACAATGTCAACCTCAACCAAAGCCTGCGCCTCAACCCCAAGGCCATCTGGTACAGCCAGGAGGGCTTGCGGCGCTTTCTGGCGCGCCTCTCCACCATTTCCACACTAAGCATCAGGCGGAAGACCCGACAGGCAGAGGGGGTAGCCCCTTACAACCCCTTTCAGCTCGATGTTGCAGACACTGCCCTGGTGGCCGTCACCTCCAATATCCGAAACGTACTTTTCTTCAACCAGGCGGACCCGGTTTACGACCTGCAACTCGGCATGACGGACAACCGGAACAAATTTGTGCAGACCTCCGGTTTCGAATCCCGCCGCAACAGCGAACAGTACCTGCAGGGGCGCTGGAACATCTCGCGCACCTGGAGCACCCGGCTCTCGCTTACCCAGGGGTTGCGCACCAGCGATTCCGAATTTTTCGACAACAAAGACTACAACATCGAGTCGGTGAAGCTGTCCCCGGAGTTGTCCTTTCTGCCGGGCAGGAATTTCCGGTCCACGCTGAAATACCAGTTTCAACTGGATGAAAACACGCTGGAGCAGGGAGGCGAATCCGCCCGCCGCCACGAGTTCAACCTGGACGCCCGCTACAACCGTTCCACCAAAAGCACCATACAGTTGCGCATTTCCCTTGTACAGGTCAAATTTGAAGGGAACCCCAACTCGCCGGTTGGCTTTGCCATGCTGAACGGCCTGCAACGCGGCAGGAATTTCCTCTGGAACCTAAGCCTCGACCGCCAACTGGCCAGGAACATCCAGCTCCGCATCAGCTATGAAGGCAGAAAAACAGGAGATGCCAGGGTAGTCCATACCGGCAGGGCGCAGGTGGCGGCAAATTTTTAATCTGACTCCTACAGGCAACCGAACGCCTGTTTTTTTGTTTTTCAATTCAAATCAAAAAGCGAAACATGCATAAACTTTTTAATTCTATATTTTTTGCCCTGCTGGCCATAGCCGCCTGGGCGCAGCCGGCCAGTTCATCCAGATACGCACCGACTGCTGAGGAAAATGCGTTGCTCTGGGAGATCAGCGGCAACGAGCTAAAGCAACCTTCCTACCTGTTCGGCACCATTCACATGATCGGAAAAGAAGACTTCTTCCTGACCGACGCCACCAAAAATTCTTTCAATAAGGCACAGCAGGTAGCCTTCGAGATCGATATGGAGGATATGATGGATTTCACCAAGCTGATGCCTCTGATGATGAAGGCTTTCATGGCCAACGACACCACGCTGAGCGACCTGCTCAGTAAAGAGGACTATAAGGTGGTGGAAGAACACTTCGAATCGGTTGGCCTGCCGCTTATGTTCCTGGAACGGATCAAACCCATGTTCCTTTCTGCACTGGGCGGCGAAGATATGTTCAGTATGGGCAACGGCGACGACAGCCAGGTCGTCTCTTACGAAATGGAGCTCATGCAGATGGCGCAACAACACAAGCTCCCGATCGAAGGGCTGGAAACCGCTGAATATCAAATGAGTATGTTCGACAGCATCCCCTATAAAATACAAGCTGAAATGCTGGTCGAATCGATCAGGTCGGAAAAAACAGAAGATGGCCAGTTCGCCCAGATGGTGGAACTCTACAAGAACCAGGACCTGCAGGGCATGCAGGCCATGATGAAGGACGAGGCATCCGGCATCGGCGGCTACGAAGACCTGCTGCTGGTGCGGCGCAACCGCAACTGGATACCGGTAATGGGTAAAATGATGAAGGCCAAGCCCACGTTCTTCGCTGTCGGCGCCGGCCATCTGGGCGGTGACGAAGGGGTTGTGGCCCTTTTGAGGGAAGCCGGATATTCGGTGAAGCCACTGAGGTAAGCGCCGGAGCAATTGTCACCCCCCCCGGTGACTTTCGTCACTGTTTTTTCGGGTAAAAAATCGCATTTTGGAATAATTATTTCCCTGTACCGCCCTTTGTCGGGCTCCAACATCCCAAAAATGTCTGGCAAGCTATGATCAAGCGCGGGGCTATTATTTCACCAAAATGCTCCTGCTTATGTTTATCCGAGAAATACCCAACGCAATCAGCGGCACCGTGATCGATGTCCGTTCCCGTGAAGAATATGACCTGGCTCATGCCTCAGGCGCCGTCAATATTCCCTGGGACATGCACCTTTACTACCTGAAAGACCTGGAAACCCTTCCCCTGCCATGGTTGTTGTGCTGCGAAGAAGGCATTCGTTCCGGCTGGGTAACGCTGTCGCTGAAAATGCTGGGGTACGAAGAGGTGTACAATGTGGGCCGCTGGTTCGATATTGACAGGGAAAAAGCCGAAGTTGCCCCAAAAGCTGCATAGCTGTTCAGTTGATTGTTGTTAGCTTGTCAAACCAACAACAATCAACTCACAACTCACCAAACGCCGCCAAAACCATGCACTATACCACCGCCACAGCATGGATCTTTGTCATCCTGATGCTGATGGTTTTCTTTATGATCCTTTATCCTTCGCCTTTTGTCATCGGGTTGGGAATTATCGGCCTGCCGGTAATGATCCTGGCCCAGGCGATCATCGTGCTGCGCGCCAAAGACGAAAGCAAACACAATTTTTCTGATGAGAAATGGTATGAGGACAGGGACGAGAAATAAGGCTGAAATATGAACACTCCAGGCTGTTGCACCGGCCTGCCCTGCCGTTTTCTTTTCCTCTGTATGCCGTTTCAGCCATCCTTTTATTTGCCTTCCTGATAAAAGTCATTCCTTCATCTGATAATTATCATTTAGCCCTGTTGCGGCGAAGGTTATATTTGGCTAAGTGAGGTAGCTAACAACTGTTCGTATCATGATGTCCCTAAGCCAAATACCTATGACAAAATCACCATCGGCCATTCAGCCTTTCCAGGTCCGTCAGGCGATGGTTGCCCTTGAACTGGGGCCAACTGACAACAATATCCTGGAATATCTCGATTTCTTTACCAGAGAGATCCCTACCGGCGCCATGTATTTTTTGCATGTACTGCCCAAGTTCGACCTCCTCAACACCATGATGGAACGGGAGGCTCAGGCCCTGGTCAGCAATTACGAGATCAACGATGAGGTGATCAGCCGCATGGAGCGAAAGATCCGTTCACGGCTGACGGACGACCATACGATCCATATCGAATTTGACGTCAAGGAAGGCAACCCGCTCGAAGAACTGCTGGAAGATACGAACGACGTAAAAGCAGACCTTGTCGTCATCGGCCAGAAAAGCGGCGCCAGCCAGCATGGCATACTGGCCAAGAACCTGGCGCGCAAGGCCCAGTGTAACGCTTTGGTCATTCCGGACAAGGCCAAGGCCCGGATCAAGAAGATACTGGTGCCGGTTGACTTTTCGGAATATTCCATCAAAGCCCTGCGCACGGCCGTCGCCCTCAACCAGGAATTGTTCGAACCGGCCGAGATCTTATGCCTCAACGTTTATGAAATTCCCAACCTCAGCGTTTACAAGATACAGAAGACCAAAGAGCAATTTCAGCAAATGCTGGAAAAGGACCACATGGATGCTTTCCAGGCATTCCTGAACACGCACATTCCAGAATATAAAGAAAACATCAAGGTAGAACTGGTCTGTCGCGAAGGCAGCGGCATTGCCCAACACATCATGGACTATGCCGGCAACAACAAGGCCGACCTCATTGTAATGGGCGCCAAAGGGCACTCACAGGTAGAGCTGCTGCTGATGGGCAGTGTTACGGAAAAGCTGCTGGCCATCGATGAAACGATCCCTACGCTGATCGTAAAATAGCAGAATAAACCGGAGGCGGCCCCGATAAGACGAATCATAGCTTGGTGAATTTTTTTCTATTTAGTGAGGTTAGTTTTTCGGGAGGCCGTCAAAGATTACTTTGACGGCCCTTTTTTTCGCCAAAGCAAAGATGATAAAAATCAACCCCGGTGCTGACCGTTGTCAGCCGGGCCGGGCCTACAAAAGGTTAGTTTTGGATTGAACTGGAAAAAGCAGATAGAAGGTGCTGCAGAAGCTCCTTGGTTTGCCAAAAGAAGGATGGTGTTGCGAGGAGGCGCCGTTTTGTGCTTTCATCCTATAAAGTCAAGAGCCATGGTAATTTCCGATGATAAAACATTCAGAGATATTCAAAAAGATTTCAACAGCAAATTCCCATACTTAAAACTGGAATTCTACTCCTCCCGGCACGGCGAAGGCGAGGGGTCTCCTATACAGGAACGCATCGACCCCGAGCAATTGCTGAAAAATGCCCGCCAGAACCATACCGAAGGGAATATCCGCGTGAGGAAAGATATGAAAGTGAATGAGCTGGAACAGGTTTTTCAGGAAAAGTTCGGCCTGAACGTGCAGGTTTTCCGCAAGTCCGGCAACTTATGGATGCAAACGACTTCAACCGACCACTGGACCCTGGCCGAGCAAAACCGCAAGGGAGGGGCTTCTGAATTGCATTATAAAGAAAAATACCGAACATGATAATGGCCATGACAAACACCGTCGCCGACATCATGAGCAAAAACGTGCTTTTTGCTCACACCGGCCAGAGTTTTACACAATTATGCCGCCTCTTTTTCGAGATGGACATTCACCACCTGCCGGTGGCCGACGAAAGGGGAAAGCTCATTGGCATACTCAGCACAAACGATGTACTGAAAGCCTACGGCCGCAAAGTACCCACTCTTCAACGCGCAGATGAGGAGATGCTCAATGAGAACATCACCATTTACGACCTCATGACGCAAAACCCGATCAGCGTTGCACCGGGTACGGCCATCAAGGAAGCTGCCCGCCTGCTGTTCACCCACAACATTCAGTCTCTTCCCGTTGTGGAAGGAGAAAAAGTAGTGGGCATTGTGACCAGCCGGGATATCATCCGGCATCTGGCAGGGGCCTAATAAGAGACATAGTTAAAATTGGCTTTTGCGACTAGGACGAGGGGCGATCATCATTTTTGATGGTTGCCCTTTTTTATCCGGTTGATAAAAGTCAACCGCACTGCTGATAAACATCATGCCGGATATTTCCCTGCCCCTATAAATTGAAATAAGAGGATGTGAATGAGGTTCAAAAAACTTAGCTTGCAGGTATGCCCTTTCCTGACTCTTCTGCTGTAATTTTTACAACTAAAACATGCCAACGATGAAAAGCATCCTGGCTCCAACCGACTTCTCCGCATGTGCATTTCAGGCTACAGAGGTAGCTGCCAAACTGGCTCGCCGTTTTGGGGCAACCCTCCATTTACTGACCTGCCTGGACATCCCCCAGAACTGGAGCCTGCTTTCAGCCAGGGAAAGAGCACAACTTCCCGAAGCCCAGCAAAGTATATACAACACAGAGGTGCTGTTCAACGACCTGCGAAGCCGGTACAGCGACATTGAAGTCAAAACGGCATTCTGTGGCTCCAGGCTTACAGTAGAAGTGAGACAGTATGTCGAACAGCACGCCATCGATTTCATCGTCATGGGGTCTCATGGCAGCAGTGGGAAAAACGAATACTTTGTTGGCTCCAACACCCAGAAAGTAGTCAGGCAGGTCCACCGCCCTACCCTTGTGATCAAAGACCCGATAGAAGAAGTGAACTTTGACAAAGTGGTCTTCGCTTCCAGCTTTCACGAGAACGAGCGGGAACCTTTCCTTAAATTTAAAGACTTTGTGAAACACTTCGTTCCGGAGGTGCACCTGGTGGAGATCCATACTTCGTCCCTGCTGGATCCTCCTTATTTTCTCAGCCACGAGGCCATGGAGGAGTTCCGGAGCCTGTGTGCTCCTTTCCGCTGCGAGACGCACATTCACCGCAATTTCAACGTAGAGCGGGGCATCCGGGCTTTCGCCGAAGAGGTCGGGGCCAAACTGATCGGCATCTCCAACCACCACCGGCACCCGCTGAAACGCATGCTGATCGGCAGCAACGTGGAAGCCCTCATCAACCACTCCAGCATTCCCGTTTTGAGTATTGACTTTGAAAAACAGCCTGCAACTGTGAAGTAACAAGGCGCCATTTCTGCAAAATGTCAAAAGAATAAGCCCATGAAAAAAATATTGTTTCCAACTGATTTCTCAGAAACTGCCAGTAATGCCTTCAGGTATGCGGTAAGGTTGGCGGAAGCCCTGGAAGCCAGGGTGGATGTAATGAATGTTTACCACCTTCCCCTCAACGATGCCAGCCGGGTGCCGGCTGATTACATAGAGCGCATGCTCAGCGAGAAAAAGCAGAGCGTGGAGGCCCACCTTCGGGAATTCACCAGTGAGTGCTCCCCCCGGGCTATTGGCGAACTCAAAGCCGAGTACGGCATATTTGTATATCAGGAAGTTATCGATAAGGCGGAAGATGAAGGGTACAACCTCATTGTGATGGGCACCAAGGGAGAACGCAACGCCATCGAAAAAATGATGGGCAGCGTCACTACCCACACCATGATGCATGCGCCCTGCCCGGTGCTCGCTATCCCGGAAGGCGCCGATTTTCAACCCATCAGCCACATTGCCTACGCCACCGACTTCGAACCCAGTGACGAGCACGCTGTCGAACAGCTCATGGAGTTTGCCGGCAAGCTGGGCAGCGCCATCCACTTTGTCCATATCGACACCAAAGCGGTGGCCGGTAGTATGGAAGACTATGTTATGGTTGAAAATTACCCCTTCCCGTTTACGGATTTTTCAGTGGTGGGCAGCCGTTCTGTGGCCGAAGGCCTCGATGAGTTCGTAACGGAGAACCAGATCGACATCCTGGCCCTGTTCATTCCCAACCGGCGCCTCTGGGAACGCCTGTTCCATACGAGTTTTACCAAGCAGATGGCTTTTCACGCTAAGGTTCCGCTGCTGGTGTTTAGGGGTTAGAGGGGGTTATTGGGTTTCTGGGTTACTGGGTTATTGGGTTTCTGGGTGCATGCAGACTTCGTTTAGTCGTCGTCTCTGCCAATACTTATCGATATGAATGGATCAAAAGCACCAACAAATTTTCGCCTCAGGCATGAGTCATGCGCCCCGCGAAGATCAACGCTCCCCTCCTCAAAACGCCTGCAGCTCGACCAGTTTCTGGTACTCCCCGGCCTTTCGGAGCAGTGCTTCGTGGGTACCCCGCTCAATGATGTGGCCGTCTTTCATAACGACGATCTCATCAGCGTGCTGAATGGTTGACAGGCGGTGAGCGATGACGATGGAAGTCCTGTTTTTCATCAATTCCAGCAGGGCCTGCTGCACCAGCTTTTCCGATTCTGAATCGAGGGCTGAGGTGGCCTCATCCAGGATGAGGATGGGTGGGTTTTTCAGTATGGCCCGTGCGATGGTCAGGCGTTGCCGCTGGCCCCCGCTGAGTTTGCCTCCCCGGTCTCCGATGTTGGTGTTATAGCCCTGTTCCGTGGCCATGATGAAATCGTGGGCGTTGGCCACGCGGGCGGCGCGCTCTACGTCCTCCTGCTTAACGCCTTCCATCCCGAAAACGATATTGTTATAGATGGTATCGTTGAAAAGGATGGCCTCCTGGGTGACAATACCCATGAGGTGGCGCAGAGAATGCAGTTGGTAATCGCGAATATCGCGCCCATCCAGGTAAATGGAACCCTGGGTCACATCATAAAAGCGGGGAAGCAGGTCCACGAGGGTCGATTTTCCGGCGCCGGAGGCTCCGACAAGGGCAACCACCTGCCCGCGGGGGATCTCTAGATTAATATTTTGCAGCACCGGCCCTTCATCCGCCCGGTAGGTGAAACTGACATTGCGATACTCGATCTTGTCCCGGAAACTGCCGGCCGGCAGGGCATTGCTTTTTTCCCTGATGCTCACCTCGGCATCGAGTACGCGCTCTACCCGCTCCATGGCGGCAATGCCTTTCTGAATGTTGTAAACGGCCTTGGACAGCGACTTGGCCGGGTCGATCACATTGTAGAAGGCAAAGATAAAGGTCAGGAACGTCTCAGCGGCCAGGCGCCCGTCGAATACCTGGCGGGAACCGTACCAAAGGAGAACCGCCACCGTGGCGATACCCAGAAATTCGGAGAGGGGGGACGACAGGTCGCGCCGCCAGAGCAGGCGGGTCAGCGTCCGGCGATAAGCATTGTTCTCTTTCGAAAATTTTTCCCGCTGGTAGCCTTCAGCGTTGAAGCCCTTGATGATCCGCAGCCCTCCCAGCCCTTCTTCGACGATAGACACCAGCATGCCCAGTTTCTCCTGTACCACCGAGGAACTGCGCTTCAGGGACCGGCCGATACCGCCGATCACCACCGCCGTAAAGATCATTAGTACAAATACAAAAACGGTTAGTGAAGGGCTTACATAGAGCATAAAACCAAGCGCCCCGATGATGATCAAGGGCTCCCGGAAAACGGCCTCCAGGACGTTGAGGATGCTCCACTCCACTTCCTGTACATCGGAGGTGACCCGGGACATGAGGTCTCCCTTCCGCTCTTCGGAGAAATACGATAGCGGAAGGATCAGCACCTTGTCGAACAACTGCTGGCGAATATCCCGGATGATGCCGTTGCGCACGGGCGCCATAAAAAAAAGAGAGAGGTAACGAAAGAGGTTCTTAAGAAAAAAGGCGGAGAGGATGGTGACGCAGACAAAGGCCAGCGCCGCCTCCTTGCCCTGCTCCAGCACCAGCTGGCTGAGGTAGTAGTTGAAACTCGTCGTCAGGCTGTCAATATCGGTAATGGCTTCCGGCCTTTCCATGACCGGTTGCCGCCGGTCGAAAAGGATCTCCAGAAAGGGCACCAGAAGGGGGATGCTGGCGGCAGTGAAGACCGCAGTCAGGATATTGCTCCCTACGTTGAGCGCCACATTGGCCTTGTAGTTCCGCAAATACCCCATCAGGCGCCAGAAGCTGTTATTCATAACGATAGCTTTTTGATGGCCACATCCCATTGTAAACCGGGCAGGGGCCTCAAAGGTTGGCCTACTGAAAAACTGTCGGTTTTCTCAGAGTATTACTCAGTTTCCATCCATTTCAACACTCGACACCGGTTCCAGAATGAAGGAGGCTTCGCCCTGCCGCAGGGCGTACGTCACTACCCGTTTCTTGCCGGTGGGTTCACCTTGCTCATAAACGGGGAAGGAACGCTTTAACCGGCCATCTTCAAAGTAAAAGGTGCTGTGCCCCTTAAACCCCCTGGCCATCTCCGGCCGGCTTGACAACTCCCTTACCCCCACTGCCCCGTAGGAGCGGTTGCGGTAGGAAGAAAAGGCGTAAACAAAAGCGGTGGAATCGGCGCCGGTGCTTCGGGCGAAAGCGTAAACCTCCGGAAAGCCATCTTTATCGAGGTCGGCAAGCCGGGCGTCATGCACCAGGCCGGACACCTCCATCCGGAAGGTGTCATTGCGGATCTCTAAGCCCGACGGGGACACCACCAGGGTATTGCCTTCCGGCACATTAGGCGAATAGAGGTTAAAGGAGACCGGCCCCTGGGCAAGGCTCTTTTCAAAAGCGCCGGTGGTTTTTTGTTCGGGCTCCGCCGGTGCAACAGGCTCCGCTTCCGGGGCTACAACGGTTGAATCTTTGGCCTCTGCAAGGCCTTTATCTCCGGGGTTGCCGCCGCCGGCACAACTCCAAAGCAGCAATGCTCCAAGAAGCAGGGCGGGAATTGAAATTCTCATTTTTCCTGGTTTTAGAATGTTGGGAAATGGGCAGGCTTAACCTGGCGCTGAAAAACAAAAGCCCGCCGGAGCGGGCTATCTCCTTTAACAGGAGCTACAAGTGTCAATCT
This sequence comes from Lewinellaceae bacterium, assembly GCA_020636315.1. Classification (GTDB taxonomy): domain Bacteria; phylum Bacteroidota; class Bacteroidia; order Chitinophagales; family Saprospiraceae; genus JACJXW01. The sequence goes on along the minus strand of JACJYA010000013.1, from coordinate 49,854 downwards.
TCCTTCATTTTGAACGTATTCAGGAACCCGGTATGGAAGTTCCCTTTTCTGAAATCCTCGTTCTTCATCAGCTTCTGATGGAAAGGCACGGTGGTTTTAACTCCTTCGATAATGAATTCATCCAGGGCCCGTTCCATTTTGGTGATACACTCTTCGCGGGTCGGGGCCCGGCAGATGAGTTTGGCGATCATGGAATCGTAATAAGGAGGGATGTTATACCCGGCGTAAACGTGGGTATCGACCCTAACGCCGTGCCCTTTGGAACTGTGGAAAGAGGCGATGCGCCCGGGGCTGGGCCGGAAATCGTTGTAGGGGTCTTCGGCATTGATCCGGCATTCGATGGCGTGAGCGTTCGGATAATAATTCCCCCCGGTGATCAACTCCCCGTTGGCGATCTTGATCTGTTCTTTGATGAGGTCGTGGTCGATCACTTCTTCGGTCACCGGGTGCTCCACCTGAATGCGGGTGTTCATCTCCATGAAGTAGAAATTCCGGTGTTTGTCCACCAGAAATTCGACGGTACCGACCCCTTCGTAATCGATGGCCTCCCCTGCCTTGACAGCCGCATCACCCATAGCTTTGCGGAGTTCATCGGTCATAAAAGGGGAAGGACATTCCTCGACCAGTTTCTGATGGCGGCGCTGGATGGAGCAATCGCGTTCGGAAAGGTGAACGACCTTCCCCTTCTGGTCGCCGGCGATCTGAAATTCAATGTGGCGGGGCTCTTCGACGAATTTTTCGATGTAAATGCCGTCATTGCCGAAGGCAGCTTTGGCTTCCTGCCGCGCCCGGTCCCAGTTGTTGTCGAAGTCCTTTTCTTCCCAGACGATCCGCATACCTTTTCCGCCACCGCCGGCGGTGGCCTTGAGAATGATCGGATAGCCTATCTCGGCAGCGGTTTTTTTGCCCTGTTTCGGGTCTTTCACCAGTCCGTCTGAGCCGGGAATGACCGGCACGCCCGCTTTGACCATGGTCTCTTTAGCGGTGATCTTGTCTCCCATTTTCCGGATCTGGGCCGGTGTAGGGCCGATAAATTTGATGCCGTATTCGGCGCATACTTCAGCAAAATCGGCATTCTCGGCCAGGAAGCCATAGCCAGGGTGGACGGCATCGGCGTTGGTGATTTCCACGGCGGCCATGATACGGGGGACACTCAAATAGGATTCGGCCGAAGAGGGCGGGCCGATACACACTGCTTCATCGGCAAAGCGCACGTGAAGGCTTTCCCGGTCGGCAGTGGAATAAACCGCTACGGTCTTGATGCCCATTTCCCGGCAGGTGCGGATAATACGCAAAGCGATTTCGCCACGGTTGGCGATGAGTATTTTTTCGAACATACTTTTTCAATTGAGGTGCTGCAACAAGAGTCGGGCAGGCCCTGAATTTTCTGGTTATCAGGCAGGTTCCACCAAAAAGAGGACCTGGTCGTACTCCACGGGCTGAGCATCTTCGACCACCACCTTGACGATCTTTCCCGATATCTCGGATTCTATTTCATTGAAGAGCTTCATGGCTTCAACGATACAGACCACCTGCCCGACTTCGATGACATCCCCCACTTTAACATAAGGAGGCTTTTCCGGGGAAGAAGAGCGGTAGAAGGTGCCGACGATCGGAGAACGGACCTCAATGTACTTACCGGTATCCTCTTTTTTTTCGGCCTTTGGAGCTTCAGTCTTAGGTTCCGGTTGAGGTTGGGATGCCGAAGACGAAGAAGGCGCAGGTGGTTGAGCCGGGTAAGGTTGTTGTACCGGCGGCATCTGAATGATGGGAGCCTGTTGGGCCGGCGCCTGAGTCTGCGGTGCTGCTTGTCGCTGCTGTTTCAGTTTTTCGTATTTGTTGGTGCGGATGGAAAGCTCAAACTCCCCGTCCTTCATTTTGAATTCGGTGAGGTTGGATTTGTTGATGAGCTTTACCAATTCCTGAATTTCCTTAAAATTCATAGGCGTTATTGTTTTACGCGTTCCATGTAGGCGTTCGTTGCAGTTTCTATCTTTATCAGGTCCCCCTGGTTGATGAACAGAGGCACCCTGACTTCTGCGCCGGTTTCGACGGTTGCCGGCTTGAGGGTATTGGTGGCCGTATCCCCTCTGAGGCCCGGTTCGGTATAAGTCACTTCAAGGATGATGTACTGAGGCATCTCCAGAGTGAGGGGCACCTCTTTTTCAGCGTGGAAGAGGATATCCACTTCCAGGCCCTCCTTCATCAGGCCCGGGTTTTCAATAAATTCCTCCCGAAGAGCAACTTGCTCGAAGGTCTCCTGATTCATGAAGTGATAGCCCATATCATCGTTATACAGATACTGGAACTTGCGGCGTTCCACCCTTACTTCATCGACTTTATGCCCCGCCTGAAAGGTGTTGTCTATGACACGGCCTGAAGTCAGGCTTTTCAGCTTGGTACGCACAAAAGCGTTGCCTTTACCCGGTTTCACATGCTGGAACTCAACGATAACATAAGTATCATTGTTGAACTCGATGCACATACCTTTTCGAATATCGGAAGTTGTTGCCATTGATTATTGCTCTGGTTTTTTATGCTCAATTTTTTAGCTCTGCAAAGATAGGAAAATTGTGGGTGATTGAGTTGTTCGCCATTGGGTTGTTCGCCCTTTGATTTGCAGCCGGCAGCCGATCCCGGTTACTGCCCGCCTGTTCCGCCGGGGGAGAAGGCCGATCGCCGGCTCAGTACGCCCACTTCACATAGATGGCTCCCCAGGTAAACCCACCGCCGAACGCTGTAAGTATGAGGTTGTCTCCGGGTTTGAGCCGGTTCTCCCATTCCCAGAGGCAAAGCGGAATGGTTGCAGCCGTAGTGTTCCCGAATTTGTGGATATTGATCATCATTTTTTCCAGCGGGAAACTGGCCATCCGGGCCACTTGTTCGATGATCCGCCGATTGGCCTGATGAGGCACCACCCAGCTTACATCATCAACCGACAGGCCGTTGCGCTGCATGACCTGCCCTACCACCTCCGCCATGCCGGAAACGGCCGCTTTAAAGACCGGAGCGCCATTCTGATACACGAAATGTTCCCGGCGGGCAACCGTTTCCGGCTGGGCCGGATAGCGGGACCCGCCCGCTTTCTGGTATAGAAAGACGTGCCCGGCGCCATCGCTCCTCAGCAGGGAATCCCTCAGGCCGAAGCCTTCTGTATCGGGTTCCAGCATGACCGCTGCGGCGCCGTCACCGAAAAGGATGCAGGTCGAACGGTCCGTATAGTCCACAATAGAAGACATTTTGTCGGCGCCTATGACGATCACTTTCTTATGCCCTCCGCTTTCGATAAAGCGGCTGGCCGTAGTGAGGGCGTAAAGGAAACCGGAGCAGGCCGCATGGAGGTCGAAGCAAAATCCATTGCGGATGCCAACAGCATCGGCGATGAGGTTAGCCGTGTCCGGAAACTGCATATCCGGCGTTACCGTAGCACAGATCATCAGGCTGATCTCTTCGGGAGCAGTTCCGGTCTTTTCCAGCAAGCCCTTAACTGCTTCGATACCCATTGTGGAAGTACCCTTGCCTTCGCCTTTCAGTATGCGGCGTTCCTGAATTCCGGTACGGGTTTGGATCCACTGGTCATTCGTATCAACCATCTGCTCCAATTCGGCATTGGTCAGAATATAATCGGGCAGATACCCATGAACACCGGTGATCGCTGCGCGAATCTTTGACATAGCAGCAAAAATTAACAGGCTTAAAAAAATCGAGCGCAAGGTAGGAAAAATGTCGGATAGTTTTGTGAGCCGGAGGGGGCCGTTATTGGTTGGCAGTCGCAATTGCCAATGGCTATCGGCCAACAGCCAGTAGCTTCTCCTACAGCCGGCCCTCCTGCCCCGGCCGGGAAATGGCCCATAACCCTGCAAAGGTCAACAGCCCATTGAGTGCAATAATGAGGAAGCCAAATTCAAACCCGAAAAGCCAGCTGGCCGAATTGGCATTTATGATGTAAGACAATATCGGGGCGGCAATGCAAATGGGAATGACCCAGATAGAATGCACCTGCCTGCGGGTAAGCATACCGAAGGCAAAAAGGCCGAGGATAGGCCCGTAGGTATATCCGGCCGCGAGGAACAGCTGGCTGATGACCGCATCGTTGTTGAGCGCATTGAAGGCCACGATAATGAGCAGCAGCAGCAGAGATATGCTGATGTGGACAATAGTGCGCGTCCGGCGTTTTTCCTGCTCCGTGGCCTCACTTTGCTCAAAACCCAGAAAATCCACACAGAAGGAGGTGGTCAGAGCGGTAAGGGCCGAGTCGGCGCTGGAATAGGCCGCCGCAATGAGCCCCAGCACAAAAAAGACGCCTACTGCCGGAGATAAATGGCGCAAAGCAATCGTGGGAAAAAGCTGGTCGGTCTTTTCCGGGGCCTCCAGCCCGATACTGGCGGCATAAATGTAAAGCAAAGCCCCAAGGGTGAGAAAAAGCAGGTTGGCAAACACCAGGATCACACTGAAGGTATAAACGTTTTTCTGCGCCTCGCCGATATTGCGGCAGCTGAGGTTCTTCTGCATCATATCCTGGTCAAGGCCGGTCATGACGATGGCGATGAGCGCACCGCTGATGAATTGTTTGAAGAAATTATTGGGGTCATTCCAGCCGCCCTGAAAGAAAAACATCTGAGAATAATCACTGGACCGGACCATAGCAACCAGGCCGGCCAGGTCGGTTTCCAAAGCGTTGCCGATGGCAATGATGGTCAGGATTACCGCCGAGATCATACACACTGTCTGTAGCGTATCAGTATATACAATAGTATTGATACCTCCTTTAAAGGTGTAGATCCAGATAAGCACGATGGTTACCGCCACGGTGGCCGCAAAGGGAATACCGAAAGGCCCCAGGACAAATTGCTGCAGTACGATGGCCACCAGATACAACCGAAAAGCCGCGCCGATGGTCCGGGAAAGCATGAAATACGCAGCTCCCGTTTTGTAGGCATGATACCCCAGCCGCTGCCCCAGAAAAGTGTAGATGGAAGTGAGGTTGAGGCGGTAATAGAGAGGCAGGAGCACCTGGGCAATGACCAGGTAGCCCACCAGATACCCAAACACCATCTGCATATAGGAAAAGGACTGGTTGGCGCCGCCGTCACCCACCACACCTGGAATAGAAATGAAAGTAACGCCCGACAAAGACGCTCCGATCATCCCAATTGCAACCAGGTACCAGGGAGACTTCCTGCCCGCCAGAAAAAACTCAGCATTACCGGCCCGGCGCCCTGTATAATACGATACGGTGATCAATAACAGGAAGTAAACCGCTATTATGCCAAGAATGAGTGTGGGTGTCAATTGGTTGATCATACAAATGCCTGCTTATTTGGCGTTCACCTGGCTTCCCTGTTAAAGGCAAAAGCCGGGTGGGCTGGATTTAAGTATGTCCAGGTGCTACTAAAGCAAGGCAAATATAGTAAAATTGAGAAAAGGGCAAGGAATTGTATTATTCCACCAGCTTTTCCAGTTGCTGCTTCAGGATTCCGAGGTTCTGCACCCCCATGCCCTGCCATTTGCGCTCGCCCGCCTGAAAGATCATCAGCGTGGGGATACTGCGGATGCCCAGTTTGCTGGCCAGCGGCTGGTTGCGGTCCACGTCGATCTTGACGATCCGGATCTTGTCCCCCATCTGGGATTTCAGCTGTTGGAGAATAGGCGCCTGGGCCTTGCAGGGGCCGCACCAGTCTGCATGGAAATCGAGAAGCACGGGAGTGGCTGAATTGATGATATCGTTAAAGCTGGACTTTGACATGTCTTTTTTTAGGTAAAACAGGGGAAAAAGGCCATGGGTTGACGGCTCGCCGGAAGTATATGGCCCCTGCCTGCTTTGCCCAACGAAAAAGAGTTGAGTATCTTAGCTCCAAACCACTCTTTCCATGAAAAAAACCATTCTCTTACTTAGTTTTTTTGCTGCCCTTCTCGCCGCCTGCGGCGGCCATGCCGGCGAAAAGGGCAGCCGACGGGAGGCCACAGAAAAACAAGCAGAGGAGGCCACTCCCCCGGTTGACGAGGACCAGGCCGTCCTCCAGCTATCCTCCTATCTCATCGCCGAACCCCAAAACCAGGCTGAAACAGACCAGAACGCCATCGTCAATTACGCCATCGATGAGCTGATACCGCTGGAACGCACCAGCTCAGGCCTGCTGTACCGCATCCTCGACGAAGGGGCTGGTAAAAAGCTGCAGTGGGGCGATTACATCTCTGTCCACTATAAAGGTTACTTCCTCAACGGCCAGGTGTTCGACTCTTCTTACCGCCGGGACAAACCCCTGCAATTTTACATTGGCAATATGGTGCCCGGATGGAACGAAGGGCTCCAGCTGATCGCCCCCGGGGGGCGCATACAACTCTTTGTCCCTTCTCCGCTGGGATACGGTGCGGAAGGCCTGCCCGACGGAAAAGAGGGCTTCCTGGTGCCTCCCGATACGCCCATGGTTTTTGAAGTCGAGGTCCTGGAGAAGTTAAAAAGTGCCGGAGAGGAGTGAGGGGGAGGTTGATTGTTGCCCTTCGGCAGGCTCAGGGTGAAATTGCTGGATTGCTGGATTGCTGGAGGGTTTGATTGCTAGATGGTTTTGGACTTTGGACGGTCCTAGGATAAAGTCGGAAATCAGAAGGCGGAAGGCGGAAAAACAGGCGTTGAGCACCTATTTGGCCCCAAGTTCCGACTTCCGATTTCCCACTTCCGACTTCAAATGGGGCACGTCCAAAGTCCAGGATGGTTGGAGGGTTGGCCTCCTTTATTGTTCCAAATAAGTGTGTCCACCTTCCGCTAACCCCCTGGTTTCCAGGGCAACGAGGAACTCAGAAACCCAGAAACCAGGAACTTTGAACAGCCGCCCTGCAAGCCACTGCCCCACCCTTAATGTGTCTGGTCAAAATCCTCTGCGATGCGAAGCAGCAGGTTAATGTCTTCGAAGAACTGCCGGACGAGTTCAAAGCTCAGGTTGGAACGGAAGAGATAGGGCTCGAGGATGTCTTTATCCTCGCTGACGGCGGCATAGATCTCCTTGTCGATAAAGGACATGAATAAGTCTTTTCCGGTAGCGGCGCAATACTTCACAATGGCCTCCTGCATGGGTTCGGAAAGTATGCCCTCCACGTGGGTGTCTTCAGTGGCATAGGTCAGGAACAATTCCCGGAATTTGGGGTTGTTGACCTCTTCGTCCTGATTTTGCCCTTTATTCCAGGTAAAGTCCTTAATCGCTTTGGTGTGGTACTGGCGAAGGCGCCGGGGCCAGATGATAACCCTCCCGCGGGCGTCTTCGGGAAAAGTGGCGTGCATAAAAACCCCTCTGAAAACCTCATCCAGGCGGTTGGCCACCGGAGAAAGCTCCTTGACGTGCAGCTCGCTCATTTCAAAATCCATCTCGCCGATTCGGCCGGAAATGAAGTCTTCCCCGGTATAGTAGGGGGCTTTGGTGGCAAAGATCTTGCTTTTCTGGAATTGTTCCTTTTCGATCAACTTTTTAGGGTCGTATTTAAGCGGGTGGGCCGGGTCAAAGTTCATACCGTCATCGATGAAATCGAGTATAAGGCTGACGACGTTTGGCTTGAAGGTCAACCGGAAGCGTTGTATCCGGTAGAGCAGGTAGGAAATATAAGCCCCGAGAGGGATGGCCAGAAGGAGGGTCAGGGCCAGAATGTTGAGGTAAAACTCAAAAAATATGACCCCTATCATGAATAAGGTGGAAAAGAACAGCAGCCGCAGCAGGCGAATGCGCCCGCGCTCCATTCTAAGCAACTCCGGATGGATGGTGTGGTTGTAGAAGATCCGGAATTCCTCCATCCTTCTGACCTTGGACGCTTCATCTCCCTGGTAAGGAGCGGGTTTTTCCGACATTGAACTGCTGTTTAGCGTTTTATCCTGGATTTACCATGACTAAATTAATAGTTTCTCCTGATTTTTAATCAGATCGGCCTACGGTAGCCCGGAAAATCCTTTTCCAACCAACCGATGGGCCATTTTTTTACACCATTAATAGTGGTTAAGAGTAACTTAATACAACCGAACGCACCAGGCACGCGTTTTCTCTAGTGCCGCAGGTAGAGATTTAATTTTTTTCGCCAGGTCAGATGGCAGGCACTTCGAAAGCCGGAAGTGCCTGCCATCTGACACCACAACAAATTTTCAACCTGCAGCGCTACTGAAAAACGGTGTTGTGCAATTGCATAAAAAACCGTAATTTTGCAGCCTTATGAAAAAAGCCTTTTTTATTGCCTTTGCCGGGATGAGCCTGCTGCTGAGTGCATGCAAGAGTGAATTCGAGAAGATCAGGTCGAGTGGAGACGTCAACCGCATCTACACTAAAGCACTGGAATACTACGATGCGGAAGAGTACCAGAAGGCACAATCCCTGTTCGAACTGATCATCAGCAGCTACCGTGGAAAAAAGGAGGCGGAGGATATCTATTTCAAGTATGCCTACACCTATTATTATCTGGGGCAATACATTCTGGCTTCTTATTATTTCAAGAATTTTTCCAATACTTACGGGGCCAGTGATTTGCGGGAAGAAGCCGATTTCATGTCCGCCTATTCCAACTATCAGCTATCCCCTACCTTCCGCCTGGACCAGACTTATACCAACCAGGCGATCGATGGTTTTCAGCTGTTCGTCAACACTTATCCGAACAGCTCGAGGGTTGAGGAATGTAACCGCCTCATCGATGAGCTGAGGAACAAACTGGAAAGAAAGGCTTACGAAAGCGCAAAACTGTACTTTGACCTGAGGGAATATCAGGCGGCTATACAGACTTTTGACAACGTATTGAAGGATTTTCCGGATACGGATAATGCCCAGCAGATCCGTTATATGATCATCCGTTCGGCTTATCAGCTGGCGAAAAACAGTTTTGTCGATAAACAGAAAGAACGATATGAGGATGCCGTCAGCCGGGCATCGGAATTTCTTGCCCGTTTCCCGGAAGGCCCTTATACCAAGGAAGTCAATTCGATCTATAATCAATCAAGAGAATCATTAAACAAACTAGATAATGTCGGATATCAAAACCCAAGTGCAAGGGCTGGATCCTAATGTCCGGGCGCGTGACGTTCACTCCCTGGCCGGCAAGACCGGTAACATTTACGAGGTCCTGTCCATCATCACCAAGCGTTCCAAACAGCTGGCCGTTGACCTCAAGCAGGAACTGCACCAGAAGCTGGAAGAGTTCGCCGTTTCCTCCGACACCATTGAAGAGGTAAGCGAAAACAAGGAGCAGATTGAAATTTCCAAATTCTATGAGCGCCTCCCCAACCCGGTGATCATCGCGATGGAAGAATTTCTCAAGGACGAGATATACTATCGCTACAACAAGCGCAGAAAGAGGGAGGAAGAAGAAGATATTCTGGATTAGAAGCCTCCGGATAGAATACACCTGCACACAGCCGGCCGGCGCCACTCTCGGGCCCGGGCGGCTGTATGGCATCAGGCCCTCCTTTTATCTCATCCCATTCCACAACAAATGGCTAACCTGACGGGTAAAAAAATACTACTTGGCATTACGGGTAGTATTGCTGCCTACAAAGCCGCTTTCCTGGTGCGGCTGCTCATCAAGGCCGGAGCTGAAGTTCAGGTGTTGATGACCAAAGCCGGCGCCGGGTTTATCAGCCCGCTCACCCTGTCAACGCTTTCCAAAAGGCCCGTTTACTCCGATATCAGCTCAGAGGAGAGCTGGAACAACCACGTAGAGATGGGCCTGTGGGCCGATGCAATGGTGGTCGCTCCACTGACAGCTGCCTCTCTGGCGAAAATGGCCCTGGGCATTTCCGATAACGTTATCACGGCAACTTACCTCTCTGCCCGCTGCCCGGTATTCTTCGCTCCGGCAATGGACCTCGACATGTGGCGCCACCCTTCGACCCGGGAAAACGTACGGCGGTTGCAGGCGTTCGGCAACCATCTCATTCCCGTTGGGCACGGAGAACTGGCCAGTGGGCTGGTCGGTGAAGGGCGCATGGCCGAGCCGGAAGAGATCGTCGAACACCTTCGGCGCTTCTGGGCTAAAGCGCAGTCCCTGGCCGGCAGGAAAATAGTGATCACCGCCGGGCCCACTTACGAACCCATCGACCCGGTGCGCTTCATCGGCAACCGGTCCAGTGGGAAAATGGGCGTCGCACTGGCGGATGCCGCCGCCCGGCGGGGAGCGGAGGTGACGCTGATACTGGGCCCCTCAGGCCTGTCGCCCCGGGAAGATTCAGTGAAACTCCTACGCGTGCAAACGGCCATTGAGATGCATCAGGCCGCTCGTGACGCTTTTCAGGGTGCAGACATTGGTATTCTGGCGGCGGCAGTGGCCGATTACCGCCCTCAGGAGGCCGCTGCCCAGAAGATCAAGAAAACAGGTGAGACGCTGCATTTGGAACTGGTGAAGAACCCGGATATCGCTGCGAACCTCGGCCAGGAGAAAAAACCGGGCCAGTTGCTGGTGGGCTTCGCCCTGGAGACGGAAAATGAATTGGCCAACGCCCGAAGTAAACTGGAAAAGAAAAACTTCGACCTCATCGTCCTCAATTCGTTGCAGGATGAAGGCGCCGGCTTCAACTACGATACGAATAAGATCACGATCCTCGGCAAAGACAATAAGATCCGTAAATTTGAGTTAAAATCTAAAACGGCAGTTGCCGGGGACATTCTCGATGAGGTGGCTGCCCTGTCATAATAATAAGCAGTTATCCCAACATCGAAATTTGAACAAACTTTTAGTAATAAAGGCGATAGCAATGAGAAGGCTTGTAGTATTTTGCATCTTCCTTTTGGGTATAACGATGGGGCTCCGGGCACAGGAGCTCAATGTCACGGTGCGCATCAATACGCAGAAACTCCAGTCCACAGACCCCAAGGTATTTGAGACCCTGGAAAATACCGTCCGCGAATTCCTCAATACCCAGCGCTGGACGGACGATGTTTTCGAACTCGAGGAGCGCATTAACGCCAATGTACTGATCACCATTCAGGAGGAGGTTTCTCCTACTTCTTTCAAGGCGGATATTGCGGTTCAGGCGTCCCGGCCGGTTTATGGTTCCGATTACGAAACGCCGCTCATCAACCATATCGATAAGGGAGTTACTTTCTTCTACGAACAGTTCCAGCCACTGCAATTCAGCCGGAACACCTACAATGACAACCTTTCCAGCGTGCTGGCCTTTTACGCCTACATTATTCTGGGGCTCGATTACGATTCCTTTTCCCCTTATGGAGGAGAACCGTACTTTCAGACGGCTCAGGATATTCTCAACAACGTTCCGCAGGCCGCCGCCGCCGCCAACCCCGGCTGGCGTTCACTGGACGGCAACCGCAACCGATTCTGGCTGATCGAGAATATCCTCTCTCCACGGGTGCGCCCCTTCCGCCAGGCCTGGTACGATTACCACCGGCAGGGGTTGGATGTCTGTTCCTCAGATGTCGCCACCGGACGAGCTATTATCTCTGCTGCTCTAGAACAGGTTCGCAACGTTGACCAGGCCTATCCGAACTCTATGATCATTCAGGTATTTACCGACACCAAATCGCAGGAGATCCTGGAGATCTTCAAACGCGGCACCCCGCAGGAGCAGAACACCGTAGTGCAGGTAATGACCCGGATCGATGCTTCCAATGCAGCACAGTATAGGGCGATCAAGTAGAGAAGAGAACGGTATGGAAGGTAGGATGGGTACTGAGGGAACAGGGCGCATCGGCCGCTTGTTATTCGAACCGGTCGAATACCCATAGATGGCCCTCAAAATCCTTGAAGGCGATAAGTCCAAGGTTTTTTGTGTAGTAGGCCTGAAAATTCGTCATAACACCATTCACCTCAAAAAGCTTTTCTTCGAAATAAACATAATCAAAAGACTGGCCATTCAACTCTACGGATCCCAGGAATTGCTCCTCCGAGATAGTGGGTTTGGGATGTTCTCTTTGCGCGGTATAAAAGGATAACAATTGGTAATAAACATATTCCCGGATCGGATCCTCAATAGCCACTGTTAGGACATCAGCAATCTTAGTAGCCTCATCGATCTCGGGAAAATAGGGCTCTGTCATTAGTTCTATTTCAATTTTTATGTTTTTGGTGCTGTTAAGAAGCGTTATGTCTTTCCACTCGGAAGAATATTTGTAATAGGCGGGGAAAGAACCATCTTCCGGGCAGTCCAGTTCTTTAGTGGTCGGTACAAAGTTTGTGTTGAAGGATCTCGTTTCCAATAGAAGGGAATCTCCGGTTTCCCTTTTAAGAATAATCTTGTTCACACCTTCATACGGCAGGAAACCTTTAGAGGCTTCCAACAGCCCAAACTTGCCAATATCAATGGTTTCGGCGCAGGGGTTTATTGCTTTATCTTTGGAGCAGGCGCAAAGGATAAGGCCTGAGGCTAACGCCAGTTGAAGAAAAGATCTTTTCATCGTTTTCCCTGATTTCCAGTTAGTGATCACCGAATTTAGCGGGTACTAATGTGTTTTGACAACTAATGATCTGTATTCCGCCTCTTTTGCCTTTACAGTTAAGTAATATATGCCGGCAGGGAACCCTCGCAGGGATACCAGAGTTTCTCCATTCCGCAGGGCGCGGCTGTATTCGAACACCGGCCTCCCATAAACGTCTAAAACGGTTATTCTTGCTAACTCCTCATCCGCATCTGGCAGCCGGATAACAAACTCTTCGGCAAAGGGGTTGGGAACAACTCTTATTTTTTCCTGAAAAAGGGCGGGCCGAGAGTTATTTGGAGATGAGGGAGGGGGTTTGGCCTGAGAGCAATCTATGTCTATGATAACTGCTTCTTCGCCTAACCCACATTGAAAAACTTCTTTGAGTCCTCCTCCTTCAGATTCCGGGCATTGCCCGTCGTAATATACGACAGGATCAGGGTTTATGACTTCAACTTCCTCCTCTTCTAAGTCAATATTGATTGCAGTTGCAAGGTTGGGAGTAACATAATCCCAATGCAAAGTGCAATATTTTCGCCTGGTGCATTCAACTTCATCTGTAGCATCATTTATTAATATTCCGGAATAAACGTAATGGATTTCTCCGGTGGGGCTGAACCACCAGGAACCATTTCCGCAATCAATTCTGATGCGGCATTCCCCTTCCGGCCTTTCCCAGTTTGTAATGCCGGAGTAAAAAGTCCGGGAATGCGACCCACAGGTTTCGGTTGTCCAGCATTTATCTTCCGTCCCGTTACCGGTAGTGTAGCTGTAAATTAATTCAGCAACTTCGTAATCAACATGATACACACATTCTGAATCCGTGATGGTATTCCCGCAAAGGTCCGTAACCGTTACGGTATAGTTTCCTGCTTCGAGATCATACCGCCGCTGATTGTAGAGGCTGTTGTAATCTTCCCATTGTATGCTGTAAGAAAAATGGGTGCTGTTCAGCCTGGGTACTCCTCCACTGACCTGCAGCTCGATATGTCCGGACGGATACTGAGGGCAGGTGTTGATCACCTCTGCTTCTACGGATAAGGGCGCTTCCGATACCAGTCCTTCCACTACAATGGTTTCCGTATAAGTGCATGCTCCGTTTTCTGTAGATACGGTAACAATATACGTGCCGGCAGACAGGCCTTCGAGGAGAATGCCTTCACTGGATTCGAATTCATCACCGGTGCTCCACTCATAATGATAGGTTTGCGTCGAACTTCCCGATGCAGGTGCATAAGCATAGGCCCAGATGTAACCGTTGGCAGAGTACTCACATTCCGGCGAGGCCCCGTAGCTGACCTCTATATCCTCTCCCTCGATCGTAAACTCCTCTTCTCCCTGGCATCCATTTTCATCTATTATCGTCAGGTGATAGTCTCCTGCCCCCAGGTTCTCCCAGCCTCCGTATTCTTCCATCGGAAGGATGTCACCATTGTGATCCTTAAGGATAAAGCTGTAGGAACCCGTTCCTCCGGTAGCGGAAACGCCATGGGCGAAGCCGAAACTACCGTCTTGTTCCCCACAGGCAGAGGGTGGGTAGATTCCGGACTGGAGGCCAACGACCGATATTTGGCCACATTCATGGATCACCATATTGAGCGGTGTTTCACAAGCAAACAGGTTGGATATAATAAACGAATATTCTCCACTGCATAAACCTGTGAAATACTTTCTCCCGCTAAAATTTTGCGCTACAACCTCTCCGTTGAGTATTATATCAAATGGCCCTGCATCACCTGTGGCCTCTACTACAATTACTCCGTTGCACTTTCCTTCATCTGCCTGTTTGGAATAGACGATCTGAATATTTGCATTTGTAAAAACAGGTAAGATGCAAAGTTCTAATAACATACAAATTTTCAGGAATTTAACGGACGAAGTGATCATGGTTCAGGATTTAAAGCTTTCGAAGATCTCATTCCATTTTTCATGTTTCTACCGTAGGTCAAGGATATATATAGTCAGGCTATCCAATTGATAACTTTCCAGGGCATGGACATCATTAAGAGAAAGTTTTTTTAGGTCCTGGCCCTCATACTGAACGATGATATTTTCATATTCATAAGGATCGTGAACATTGAATTTTATACCTAGAAAACTTGTAAAACCACCATCCATTGATGGAGCCACAGTTGAAAATACTCCATCATCAAAGTCGCCTCTGATGAAGTAAGCATCTCTTCTAAAATAAATATTAATTTTTTCAATTTCCGAATGCAGTATTTTAATATGGATGAGTTCTGGTTCACTGGATATTTCAGAAACAATACATCCGTTCAGGAATAGACATCCTATAATGACGCCGGAGACCAGAAAAATTCCTTTTTTGAAAAAGGCCATTAGAATAGACTTTACTTGCTAAAGAGAAAAAAGTGTTTTGGCTTCTACAGAAGGTAATGGGCCTGAAGAAAATTCAGGTTACTTCCTGTATGTAAAAGTTAATTTTCCGGGATTACTACATTGGCAGGTATTGTCATCCGGATCAATTGAATCCACCTTAATTAAAAACCCCTTTTCTCCTAAGAAACAGATATAAATGTCTCCTGGCATAGGGTCGTTAACATGAGTCAAAGTTGAGAATGCATCGTAATCATAGTATATATCATTATAGGTAGCATGATAAAAATCAATCTCCCCGGGAGGCCTCTGTCGAAACACCGCGCCATTAGCCGACCTCCAGCTGCCTGTAAAAGGCGGAGTCGAAGTATCATTATTTAAAATAAATTTTAAATCATCAGGCTGGCTATTCGAAACAGGCATATTATTTAACAGGTCGAATGCAGGCTGTAAAGTACTAAAACGATGATATATAGATCCGGTAGCCGTAATTTCCAGCGGATAGGTGGCATCCTTTACAAACTCGGAGAAGCTGTCGGCATTAAAGAATTGTTCGAATATGCTGTTTTCATAATATTCTGGTTGCCAATCATATCCTAAATCACCACGGCCAAAACCAAAATGCATCCATTCGTGAATTAATGTACCAGACCTTTCAAAGTCGGGGCCGTTAAAATAATTTGGCCGGCAAAGTGTGATCTTACTGGATGGAAGAAAGCCTGGAAGAAAGCCGCCAAATGGGTAAGCATAAGCATCAGTGGTAAGCCCACAATAAGTATCCAGGCTATTGTTTTCACATCTGAAATTACTAAAATGAATATGATATTTCATTAAGCGAAGAATATGTTTCAAATATCCCGCGGCTATCTTGCTGTTTGCCCCTCCAAAATTTTTCTCTAGAGCATACTTTACCTCATCCGGATAACTGCCATCATAGATGGACAATTTCGAAATGGCCTCATCTATATCATTTGTTGCTCTGACTATATCTCCTTCAATGATCAGTTTTTCGCCCACTGTACAATCGCAAAACTCCGGGCTGCCAGAAAACGCCACATCATTTTCAGGCAGTGTGAAATGTTGTTTAAAAAACAGACAGTCTTTACCTTCTTCATCCGGGTTTTCCCAGGCGAATAGCCAGATATTTATAAAATTTGAAAGGTTATTTTCGTACTCTTGCCCTACAAATTCAAAATAACCGTTACATAAGTCTTCTACATAGGTAAGGTATGCTGAACTGGCCAATCCTTGGCTATTGAAAGTATTTATGTACTCACTTAGTGCCAGGTTCACCTCCACTATTTCTCCATTTATTTCTACTTCAAGTTCATTATCCAGGAGCCCTCTGCCAAAGGCTGGGTTAAGGGTGGTAGGCAGATTTATAATGGAAACAGGCATACAGGTGAAACCAAGGCTCTCCAAATATGCCCTGATGTCCTCCTGAGATCGAGAATCATAAACTTCAACCTCTTTGGTACACGTCGAAGTTCCCTTTGTGATGGTCACAACGTAATGGCCAGGAGTTTGAACATAAATCACCTGGCTGCCTGATCCTGTATTCCAGGAATAAGAGTCATACCCTTCGCCAGCATCGAGCTGAATAATATCGCTTGACTCACATATTATGGGGGAAGACGGCGTTGTTGCTATCGTATTATCCACCTCAATTTGGATTTTTTGGATCTCTACAATTTCCCCTTCTGCCTTATCTGTTATTGTAAGGGTGTAGGTAATATCCTCTTCAGGGCACACTTGCTGGCTAGATGAAGTATTGTTTACAGGCTCGAGTTTAGGTGTCCAAAAATAACAATATTCCTCATTTGAGTTTTCTTCTCCAATAGTGAGGCATTCTCCGCTACAAATATGAATCGTAGTTAAATGAGAAATGAAAGAGGAACAGGCTTTTTCACATCCTCTTGAATCTGTAACCATCACTGAATATTTCCCTTCTGATAAATTTTGAATAAAAAAGTAACCTTCAGTGTTCGCTGATTCATAGCCACTCGATAAATCTGGTCCATTCCATTCAACAGTATAGGGTGGCAAGCCGCCTTGAATGAGTACCTGTAAAACACCATTTCCAGTATTCGAAGCGGGGGAATATTCTTCACAAGAAATACTTAAGGTTGCCCCTTCTTGCCCTAAACTGGCCCTATAAATGTACAGCCCATTTTCCATTGAATTTTCAATTCCTGGAGATCCCCAAAAAGCGCCTTCATATTCCGCATCCCGGCCCTCCTCACAAACCTTCCCGATCAGAGAGATCGCGTTAGGGGCGTTTCCATCCAACAATTCTATATTCACAACCTGAGGCCCCAAAAATTCCGGAAACGCCTCTCCGGACCAATTGACGGCAAAGCGAAGCTCTTTATCACTATCTCTAACCTGCAGGGCATCCCCACTCCGGCTCATAGGAAGGAGCTTTTCCCAATCCTGTTCCTCCACAACGGCGCCCTCCTCGCCGGAGAGGTAGGATCCCGTCTTTTTTATCAGGCAGGTACTGCTCAGCGGTATCTGATAAGCTCCCAAGTCATTGGGCATGCCGTCTCGGAGCGGAGAAATGCCAGGATGCACATTGGCGTCGTCATATATCAGAATAAGTGTGCCCGGCAGCAAAGCGGAAAAACAATCACCGAATTCCAGATAAACGCTATCGAAAGGAAACAGTAAGGAGTTGTTGTCCAGCAGCCATTTTTGAAAGCTCACCGGTTCTTCGGGCTGGCCAGGAACGCCTGTTACCAACAATTCAATATACCTGGTTTTTGAAACCGGCATCACACCCACTTCATTGATCAGGAGTGAGGAAGGAGCGCCCTCTTGTGAGAACGCAGGCGTGGATACGGCGAGAAGTATAAATGTACCCGGAAGAAAGAGGCGGTAGAAGTAGTCCATGCTCGTTAGTTTAAAAAGGCCCTATCTGTTCCGTTCTGGCAACTTTTCAGGCATAGACAAACCAACGGGTTTTCAGTCTAAAAAAGCTGGACTGAGTTGTTAAAGTCCAAAGTAAACCGTTTCGTATATATGTACGACCGGGATCTGTTGCAATAAACCACCGGCGCACCGAATTCTTTCAGGATCTTAATATAATTGTGGACAGAGGAGCGGGAAATATTCAATCTCCTTGCCAACTGAAAGGGTGTACCCGTACTTTTTCTTTTTATCAGAGCGTCCATCCTCTTAAGGAGAACCACTTGTTCCAGAAATGTCATCGGTTTCCAGGTTAACAGAGTTTGGAATAAGAGTGCATCCCTTAAAAATAAAAAAAACCGGAAGTGATTGTCAACAGTGTTGCTGTTTTTTCGCCCCGCCCGCCGATTATTTGTCACCCCTCTTTCCATTTTACCTGAACGAGAGATAGAAAAAGCAAGCAGGCTATTCTCCCAAGAATACCTATCTTTGCCGTTCAAACAAACAGGCATGACCCAAACCATCAGACATATAGTTTTACTTGGGCTATTGCTATGGGCGGCGGTACTCTGCGCCCAGCGTGACGACGTCCCCGCCCGTGCCAGCTGGGGCGAAGAATTGACGGAACCCACCGGGACCCGCATCACAAAAGTCATTTCGGCCAACAAAAACGGAGCATATATGCTCCGGCGGAAGAACGAAGGGGCGTTGTCGAACGAACAGGCCTACATTGAGTATTACGACAGCGAAATGCACCTCCGCAAATCTCAGAAACTGGACCTGAAATACAAGGGCAAGCGGCGCGATTTCGAAGATGTGGCGATGATCGGCGGAGAACTCTACCTGTTTACCAGCTTCAACAACCAGGCTCAGAAGAAGAACTACCTGTTCTACCAGAAGGTGAACCAGCGCCTGCAGCCTTCCCGCGACCTGGTTATGCTCTCTGAAGTGGAGGCGTTCAACAAAGCCCGGGAAGGAGCCTTCAAACTGGTTATTTCCAGCGACAGCTCCAAAGTACTGCTCTACAGCCAGCTTCCCTACCAAAAGAAAGACCCCGAGCGCTTTGCGCTCAATGTCTTTGACAACCAGATGAATAAGTTGTGGAGCCGGGACATTATCCTGCCCTACTCCGACCAGCAGTTCGCCGTCGAAGATTACCGCATCGGCCCGGATGGCAGTGTGTATCTCATGGGGGTGCTCTACCTGGATGGCGTTCGCGAACGCCGCCGGGGCCGCCCCAATTATCAGTACATCATTCTGGCTTATACTCAGCAGGGAGAAGACGTGCAGGAGTACCACGTCGCCCTTCAGGACAAGTTCATTACCGACCTGGCCTTTCGCATCGCTGATGACGGGAACCTGGTTTGCGCCGGGTTCTTTTCCGAAAAAGGAGCTTACAGTGTAAAAGGCACCTGCTTTTTTCGCCTGAATGCAAGCACAAAAGAGATCTTTAACCTCAGCTTCAAGGAATTTGGCTTTGAGTTCAGGACCGAATTTATGCGGCCGGGTGAAGTGAGGCGCGCCACCCGGGCGGAAGCCAACGACGATACAGGCAGGGAGCCCGAATTGTACCGCTTTTCCCTGGATGAACTCGTACTGCGCAGTGACGGGGGCGCGGTCCTGGTGGCCGAGCAATATTACGTTTTCGAGCGCACGTACAGATACTGGGACGGCACGCTGCGTTTCGATTATTACTATAATTACAATGACATCATTGTGGTCAACATACAACCGGACGGCAACATCGAATGGGCCACCCGCATTCCCAAGCGGCAGGAGACGATCAACGATGGCGGGTATTATTCTTCCTACGCCATGTCGATCGTTCGCGACCGCCTCTATTTTATCTTTAATGACAACAGCCGGAATTTTAGAAATGACGGTTCCAACCGCCTGTATAACTTCAACGGCCGAAACTCCGTTGTCGCTCTGGCCGAGCTGCGTAAGGACGGCCAGCTGCGGATGTATCCCCTGTTCCATAACCGCGATGCCGAAATCCTCACCCGTCCGAAGATCTGTAAACAGGTCGGCAGCCGCCGCATGATGGTTTACGGGGAGCGGGGCAGGCAGTATCGCTTTGCCAGCCTTGAGTTTGATTGAAAGAATGCAAGTTTGCATTCCGCTGCCGGGCCTTCCCGCCCCATTCTATCCAGGCTGAAAGCGAACCTCCGAAAACCGAACCACCGAAATATGGCCAACATTGCAATTTTTGCTTCCGGAACCGGAACAAATGCGAGAAAAATCATCGAATATTTTAAGGAAAATGCTAATATTCACGTAGCACTGGTCGTTTCCAATAAGGCAACGGCTGCCGTGCTGGACATTGCGGATGAGTACCAAATACCGAAAATGGTGGCCGGCCGCTATTCCTTTTACGAGACGAAGGAATTGCTGGAGGCCCTGCGGGAAAAAGAGATTGCCTTCATTGTCCTGGCCGGTTTCTTATGGCTGATACCGGATTATCTGGTTCAGGCTTACGAAAAGCGCATCGTCAACATTCACCCGGCGCTGCTTCCCAAATACGGTGGTAAAGGCATGTACGGCATGAATGTCCACCGGGCGGTAAAAGATTCCGGGGATGAGCTTTCGGGCATAACCATCCATTATGTGAATGAGCGATATGATGAGGGAGACATTGTATTTCAGGCCTCCTGCCCGGTCGGGCCGGAAGATGAACCGGCAGATATTGCCCGAAAAGTACAGCAACTCGAACACCGCCACTTCGCACCCGTAGTCGAAAAACTCATCCTGGAACTGGAAGAAAAACCATCGTCTAAATAACCAATAAACCGCAGACATGACTAGGAAAATAATACTCTTACTCCTCCTTTCGGTTGGCTTTGCCTGTTTTGCCCCGGCCCAAAGCTGGCGCAAGCTCAAAAAGGAAGCCGAGCAGGCCTATCAGGAAGGCCAGCTTTCCGAAGCAGCAGAAAAATACGAGGAAGCCTGGCGGAAGAAACGCAAAAAGGAAGACCTGGTCTATCAGGCCGGAGAGCTCTATTACCAGTTGCGCGATTACCGCAAGGCAGCCGAAGCCTATCGCCCCATAAAAGAGAAGAACAGTGAATTCCCTCTTGTGGGGCTGAAGTATGCCCGCTGCCTGAAGCAGGATGGGCAGTACGACCGGGCCATCAATGAATTCGAAGCCTTTATGGAAAGCTATACCGGCGACGGCAAGGATATTCTGGAAGAGATCATTCAGAATGAGATCGCCGGTTGCCGCCTGGGGATGGATGCTCCCGCCCAGGCCGACCGGGATATCGAGATCCTGCTGCCCGGCGATGGGATCAATTCCGATGAGGATGAGTTTTCGCCTTATCCCATTTCCGATAATGAACTTTACTATTCTTCTGCGGTGGGAGGCAGGGCGCGCATTTACTCGTCCAAAAGAGTTGGCAGCAACTGGAGCAAAGGAGAGCCCCCGCGCAACTTCCCCGTCATTCAGAGTGGCCATTTCTGCAATGGCTCCATGGCGCCGGACGGCAGCCGGATGTACTTTACGGTTTGCAGCAATACGGGGGCGCCCTGGAACGATATCAAAACCCGGTGTGAGATCTTTGTCACTAAAAGGGTGGGCGCTGTCTGGTCACAGCCCGAACGGCTTCCGGATTACATCAACATGGCGGGCGTTACCGCCACCCACCCCAGTGTTGTCCACCAGCGCGGCCAGGAGATCCTGTTCTTTTCCTCCAACCGCGAAGGAGGGCGCGGAGGCATGGACCTCTGGTATGCTTCCCGCGACCTGGGCGCCGACAACCTGGACTTCACTTTTCCGGTCAACCTCGGCCCTGTGGTCAACACGCTGGGGGATGAGATCACCCCATTCTATAATGTGGAAAACCAGACCCTTTACTTTGCTTCCAACGGGCATATTTCGATCGGCGGTTTCGATATTTTCAGCGCCATTGGTGATGAGGTGAGCTGGTCGCAGCCCGATAACCTTGGCATGCCGGCCAACTCCAGTGCGGACGAATATTTCTACATCCTAAATCCTTCCCGCACCGGAGGGTTCCTGACGTCAAACCGGGTTTTTGCCGGGCAGAAAACCTCCACCACCCAGGAAGACATCTTTGAATTTGCCGTTGGTGGACGCCGGGTAATGGTAAAAGGTAATGTGTATGACCGGCAGTCGGGCGAACCCATTAACGATGTTACCGTTTCGCTTTATCAGGTTTTTGACGACGGCCGGGAATCGGAACTGATCACCCGTTCCTTCAACGACGGAAAATATTCTTATGAGATCATGCCCAACCGCCGCTTCAGGGTGGAAGTCTCGGCCTATGGCTATGAGCCGGGTTCCTATCGCTTTTCCAGTGATGACGCCAATACTTTTACTTACGGCCAACCCATCTTCCTGGAAGTAGAAGGCGCCGCTCCAACTCCTTCTCCGGAGCCCACCTATCCCGGTGAACCGGTGAGCCCAACGGAACCGGGCCAGCCAACCGGACAACCCGCTGTGGAAACGCCGGCAGGCCAGCCTTACACGGCTCGCGGCAGGGGGCCGAACGACAATTACGAGTACCAGACATCCGCTCCGCGCCATAACGGCACTTATTACAAGATACAACTGGCCGCCGTAGGCACCTACAGGGCCGACCGTTTCAGCGACGTGGGCACCCTGGGGCGCGTCGATACGGAACTGATCCTGGCCCGGGGGCTTACCCGCGTTCTGCTGGCCGATTTCTTTAGCCTGGGTGAGGCGCGCTCCGCTCTGCAGCAGGTGAAGAATAAGGGATACAGCAGCGCCTACATCGTCGAGTATATTGACGGGGAGCGGTACAGTAAGGTGCAATAGCCTCAACGGTTGTCTAATGTTTGTTTTCAGTTGATTGTTGTCTGTTATTCATTCAACAATCAACTGAAAACCTGCAACCAACAACAAGAATAAATGGGCCTTTTCAACTACGCACACCTTCCCGCCTGGCTGGAAAAGAACTGGTTGTTTCGTAAAGCTTTCCTGTTGCGGAAGCTGTTCCTGACCAGGCGCAGGTTCTCGCACTATGCTCAATTTGCGGAGGATGTATCCATCATCAGGCATTTTCCTAAAGGTTATAAAGGTTTTTTTGTGGATGTAGGCTGTTTCCACCCGGTAAAATACAACAACACTTACCGCCTTTATCAAAAGGGCTGGCGTGGAGTGAACATCGACATTGATACGATTAAAATTGAAGGCTTCAGGATGGCCCGCCCGGGAGATACCAACATCGCCAGTGCAGTCAGCAGCCAGCCCGGTGAGTTTACTTACTGGTCCAACGGCTTCTATTCCCTGACCATCACCCTCGACGAGGCCTTTGCCGCCGGCAAGCCCGGTTACCGGAAAAAAACCGTCAGGGCCGATACTTTGACGAATCTTCTGGACCGAACGAAGTACAGGGGCCGGCAGATCGACTTCCTGACCGTAGATGCGGAGGGGCACGACCACGAAGTGCTCCGTTCTCTGGATTTTAGCCGCTATGCACCCCGCCTTATTGCCGTCGAGACTCATTTTCCCACCTTCGATGAAGTAAAAAATGACGCTTTGTACCAACTCTTAACCGGCCAGGGATATGTCTTAGCTAATTGGATAGGCCTCACCCTGATCTTCAGAAGAAAAGGAGATGAGGTATTGCGGGAAACGACAACCTGACCGTTTTGCAGGAGCTGGAAAAACAACATCTGGTTCTTTTCTTCTACGCCGTGACGATCGCCGCCCTGGTGCTCTCCCCTTTTCTGCTCTCGGTAGGCATGATCTCTCTGGCAGTGCTCAGCCTGATCCGGTTCCGGGTGGGGCTCCGGGTGTTTTGGGTGGATATTGATGCAGAGGCCATCCGACGGATGCTGCGCATTTTCCGGTATCCGCCCTTTGCTGCGGTTACGCTTTTCTTCTTCGTCGCCCTGATCGGTTTCTGGCAGGTTGAAGACTTTGGATACTGGCTGGCCCGGCTGCGAATAAAAGTCCCCTTCTTAACCTTACCACTGGTTTTTCTGGGCCATCCCCGGCTGGAGGAACGCCATTTCCATGGGTTATTGTATTTTCTGCTTCTGCTGCTGGCCGTCACCGCCGTAGGGGTCGGCATCAACTACTGGATCAATTATGAAGATATTCAACTCCTGCTGAAACAGGGGCAGCCCATGCCTACCCCCCGGAACCACATCAGGTACAGCCTGATGCTCGCGCTTGGAGTAGTAAGCGGGGGTTATTTGTACAGCCGGGGATATTACCGGCGCTATGCCTGGGAGCGGGGCTTCATTCTGGGCGTTACGCTTTTCCTCTTCCTGTTCATCCACCTCCTGTCGGTGCGCAGCGGCATCCTGGCCCTTTATGCGGCCCTGTTTTTGTTGTCGGTGCGTTATCTGCTCATGTCCCGCCGGTATGGCCTGGGCCTGGGCGCCCTGGCGGCGCTCATTGCCATGCCGCTCCTCGCTTATCAGTATGTGCCCAGCTTCCGGGCCAAGGTGGATTATATGCGCTGGGGGCTGATCAAGTTCCGGGAAGGGGAAGGAGCCGCCTACGCGGACACCGGCCGCATCGTTTCCCTGAAAGTGGGGTGGGAATTGTACCGCCAGCACCCGCTGTTCGGAGTAGGCGCGGGCAACCTGCAGCGGGAGGTGGACAAGGTGTTCGAACGCTCTTATCCCCAGTTGCCGGAGCCGCTGGTGCCCCACAATCAGTTTCTTTTCGTACTGGCGGGTTCGGGAGCAGCAGGGTTGATGCTTTTCCTTTTCGCACTTTTCCATCCGTTTTTTTACCATCATAATTACCGACACCCTTTCCTGCTGGGGTTCTATGGCATTGTTCTCACGGCTTTCATGATCGAGCATACGATCGAGAATTCGATGGGGGTAGGTTTCTTTGCGTTTTTTTTGTTGCTGTTTTTGAATATGCGGAGATGAGCCTTTTTCCAGCTGCCCGGGTGGGCCGCAACACCGAAATGCCCATACCTGAACGGTTACCTTTTATTTCATAATGGAAGGCGACGCCTTCTTTCCGGGTGAGGGCAAAGAGGGAAGGCGTCACCTCACGTCGATCAGTTCTCCAAACCGCTCATTGAAGCCCGCCACCCCCTGCAGCCCCCCCGTGTGCACTGCCAGGATGGTGCTGCCCTTCGGGAAATATCCCTCTTCGATGAGCTGAAAAAGGCCGTAAAACAGCTTGCCGGTATAAACGGGGTCCAGAGCTATGCCGTGTTGCTGATAAAATCCGTTGATAAAGTCGATGAGGTAAGGTTCGTATTTGGCGTAACCGCCAAAATGAAAATCCGTATTTACCTCCCATGGCTGAGCCCCCCCCTCACCCTTCCAAAGGGAGGAAGGCGCCGCCGAAGCGGCCAGTATTCGTTTTATTTCTCCGTTATGAAAATCCCCTTTCAGTGCGGAGAAGCCCAGTGCCCTGGCTCTGCCATTCAGAGCGGCAACGATGCCGGCAAAAGTACCGCCGGTCCCAAGGCTGCAGCACCAGTAACCTGGGAAAACGGGCGTTTGCAGTTCAACTTCTTCAACAATATGCCGGCAGCCGTGGATGGCGAGCGCATTGGTTCCACCCTCGGGAAGCAGGTAGAAAGAGCCAAATTGTTCTTTTAGCCGTTCCTGGAATTTTGGATTGTGTTTTTCCCTAAAAGCCGGCCGGCTGATGAATTGCAGGTTCATTCCGCAGCCTTCGGCAAAGCGCAGCGTTGGGTTCAAGCCTTCCGGCCGCTCTCCGCGTATGACCCCTATTGTATGGAAACCGAAGGCAGCCCCGGCGGAAGCTACGGCGGCAATATGGTTGGAATAAGCGCCACCAAAGGTGAGCAGCGTAGCATGGCCGGCATTCCGGGCGGCCTGGAGGTTGTATTGCAGTTTTCGCCACTTGTTGCCGCAGAGGGCCAGTCCGGGCCCAATGCGCAGCAGTTCATCCCGTTTAATGAGCAGGCGGACGCCGGCCCGGGCCAATGTGGGGCTGGGCAGTGCCATCAGAGGGCTGGGCGCATGCCGGAAAAGGGGGGTAAGGGTGGGTGGCATCGTCGTTGAGTTAATGGATTCGGGCAGTTCCCGGGGTTGTTGGATAGCTTGATTGTTGAATGGTTAGGGACTGTTCATAGTTTCTTGTTTCTGAGTTCCTGGTTCCCTGGAAACCAGCGGTTTAGCGTGACACGGACACACTTAATTGAACTATCCCTCAATATAACAATTCAGCAATATAACAATCCAACAGTGTGTATAACAAATTGCACAGTCAGATTATGAAAGGCTTAGCAATCCCTTCGCTTTGCTGCGGGCTTACCAATCCACTACTCAAGCAAAAAGTGCAATTTGTTATACACACATCCAACATCTCACCTACCTTCTCACCCCCACCGTCATATCCGGGTCATAATCACCCTGGATCAGGGGAGACTGGAGGTTACCGGTATATGTGCGGACGTTGATGCTGATAAAATCGTAGAGCTCCTGGACTGAGATGCGCTTGTCATTGTTCTTGTCAGCCTCTCCCTTCAGCCCCCGAATGAGGAAGTGGCTGAACACGCCCTGCCGCAGCCCGCTGGATTCCAGGGAGGTCTCATCTGATTTGGAGGACATGATGAGTGCCGTGCCGGGATTGGCTTTGGCCAGGCTGCTGTAGTAGTTGGCCAGCAACTGAGGCTGAGTGCCTCCGCGCATGGCCAGGAGGCTCCCCGAATGACAGGCGTCAGCGATGCAGAGCTTGTATTTGGCGGGGCTGCGTTTCATGATGGCGTTGAGCTCTTCGTGATAGAGCTTGTTGTTGTAGCCATCGAAGTCGAAAGGCAAAAAGGACCCCCGAAGCCCATGTCCGGAGAAGTAAAGCATGATGAGGTCATTGGGGCCGGCTTTGCCGAAGAGAGACGCCATTGTGGTTTTGATATTTTGCAGGGTAGCCTCCTCATCGACGAGAATGCGAATGTGCTCATCGTCGAGGGCGCCACCTTCCGGGCTTTTCAGGAAAGCATACATGTGGTAAGCATCATCATCGGTATAACGCAGGACGGGCATGTGGTTGTAGGAAGAAATGCCGATCACTACTGCCCAAACTTCCAGCTGGGGTGTTTCAGCCTTCGGGGCCGGATAATAGGAGGGCGCATTGTTTTCCACCCGTTTTTCCGGCCCGACATATACGCCATCTTTCCAGTTGCCTGAAATGGTAGTCCCATCTTTCATGAACAGGGTGCCATATCCGTTGAATTTGGCGTTGGCCATCTGGCCTTCGTAACGTTCTCCGTTGGAATAATAGACCGTTCCTTTGCCGTGGGGCAGGCCGTTGCGGAAGAGGCCGATATATTTGTTGCCATCTTTAAAGATGTAGGTGCCATATCCATTCCGGCAATCTCCGTAGATGCACCCTTTTTCGGGGCGGGCCTGGTAGCCCATGTATTCTCCATCCAGCCAGTGGCCCTCTCTGGTTTGTCCGTTGGCCATGAGGAGCCTTCCTTTTCCGTGAGGCACCCCATTGCTGAATTCTCCGGAGTACTGGTCGCCATTGGGGTAGTAGAAAGCCCCCTGGCCGTTGGGCTTTCCATTGCGGAACTGCCCTTCGTACCGGCTGCCGTCAATATAGGCAAATACGCCCCGGCCGTTGTAGCATTGGCCGGACAGGCAGCCGGCCTGAATATCGGCTGTTTGTGCTTCGGCTTCCTGGCGCACCAGGTAGGCATTGAGCAGGCGGCCGTTCTCATCGACGGGTTGGCCACGCTGCCACAGGCCGGTGCGTTTGGCGCCATCGGGGTAGGTCATGGTTCCCCGGCCGTTGGGTTGGCGATGCAGCCATTCGCCTTCGTACTTGCTTCCATCGGAGTAGTGGCATATTCCATGCCCATGGATCTCGCCTTTGTTGAACTCGCCGGTATAGACAGCTTTGCTGGGAAATACATAAACACCATATCCGGTGTAGCAGTTGCCGGAAACACAGCCCTCCTGCCTGTCGTTACTGTCATATTGCTCACCGCTGCGGCTGGTGAATTCTTCAGGGGTTTCTTTACCGGCGTATTGGCCCTTGATAAACCAACCAGTCTGAAGGCGCCCGCGGCTGAGGGTTTTGGTCCCTTTCCCGTGGGGCAGGCCATCGGCCCATTCTCCTTCGTACCGGCTTCCGTCGGGCCAGTAGCAGATGCCGATGCCATTGCTTTTTCCATCTTTGAACTGGCCGATATAGCGGGCATTGCTCTTAAAGCGGTAGGTGCCTTGTCCGTTGCTGCAATCTCCTTCCAGGCATTGTGCACTCAGTATCCCTGTGGTGAAAAGGGTAACCAGGATAATGATCAGGCTTGTGTTTCTCATGGCGTTTTGATTGTATGGGGTTTAGAAATAAAAAGCCGGGGCAACACACGTTCCCTTGATGTCAGGGGGGGTGAAAGCCAAAAAATGCAGGAATCAAGCAAACGGGCAATTTCGCGCAGGCGAAATGAAAAGGCTGACGAATGAAGAGAATTCTATATGGAATTCCTTTTTATATGTACGAAAAACGCACCCTTAATGTTGCGGTAGATGGGATAAAGGTTCACCCGGCCGGTTGTTTTTATAACGCATAGCTGTCCGGCAGGGAAAAAACGGGGGGGGCCGGAAGCCCTCAGCGAAACATGAGTCATGCGAATCAGGGGCTAAATCCTTTTATTGGAGGCCTCAGGCAGAGCACCCATTAAGGCTTGTGCCATTAGGCACAAAATGTCGGTAGGGAGATCCCAATTGGGCCTTTCCGTGCCGTAGGTACGGCATATTAATAATTCCCTCATGGGCATGTTCCGTACCTACGGCACGGGCAAAGCTTCCCCGTGGCATTATCTACCGATATTTCGTCCCTACGGACTTCAAAAATATGCTTCGTTTAGCCCCTGATTCGCATGAGTCATCCCAAATTTTAGAATGATATACTCTTGGATATTATTTCAGGCCTTCAGCCTGAGTTATCTGCTCCTTTCAGGCTTGGGGCGGTGCCCCAAGCTCCAATTTGTCAGGCTTTCAGCCTGAAAGGCTGTTATATTGGCGCCCCGGGCCTCGCCCGGGGAGGATAACTCCAGGCCAAATGTCAGGCTGAAGGCCTGAAATAAAAATTCGGGATGACTCATGTTTTCTTCCGGGAGTTTTCACTCTCCTCTGACGAATGCCACGGGCATCCGCCGGTCGAAGTTGCCGGTCAGGGTCGGCGTCTGAATGTTGCCGGTGTACATGCGCACATTCTGGTGGACGTAATCAAACAGTTCCTGGATAGTAATGATGGCGTTGCCGTCCTGGTTGGCCTCCCCTTTCAGTCCTCTGACCAGGAAGTGGCTGAAAATGCCGGAGCGCAGCCCGCCGTCTTCCAGCGAATATTCTTCTCCTTTTGAGCTCATGAGCAGGGCCATACCGCCCCTGGTGTCCTCAAAAGCCTGATAGTATTGCTGGAGGGCAACCTGGAGGGGTGTTTTGGAGGACAGCAGGCTCCCGGAGTGGCAGGCGTCGGCCAGCACCAGTTTGTGTTTGGCCCTGCTTTCTTCCAGCAGTTGTTTGATCTCCTCGTGTTTCAGTTGGTTGTTGTAGCCGTCGAAATCGACGGGCAGGAAAGCTCCCTGCAGGCCATGGCCCGAGAAGTAAAAGAGGATCACATCGTTTTCATCCGCCCTCAGAAAAGTGGTGCGCATGGCGTTGAGGATATTTTTCCGGGTGGCCTCTTCATCGATGAGCAGCCGCAACTGGCGGTCGGGCAGAGCTCCTCCTTCGGGGCTTTTGAGGAAGGCATAAACCTGATAGGCATCATCATCGGTGTAGCGCAGGGGCGGCATGTGAGAATAGGTGGCGGCGCCGACGACCACGGCCCAGATCTTGACTTCCTTATCGCGGTCAACGGGAATGGGAGCGGGGCCTTCGGCTTCACCCTGAACATAGAGTTTTTTCACCGGCTTGCCAAAGTCCCAGATGGCGCCGACGACCCTGCCGTTGGCGTAGTACATCACGC
This sequence comes from Lewinellaceae bacterium, assembly GCA_020636315.1. GTDB lineage: Bacteria > Bacteroidota > Bacteroidia > Chitinophagales > Saprospiraceae > JACJXW01. The sequence goes on along the minus strand of JACJYA010000013.1, from coordinate 20,313 downwards.
CGTTGCCATGTGGCGTGTTTTGCTTCCAGCCTCCTTCGTAGCGGCTGCCGGAAGCGTAGTAAACCGTGCCGTTGCCCTGAGGCGTACCGTTGAAGAATTCCCCAACGTAGAGCGAGCCGTCGCTGTAGGTGTATTTACCTACACCGTCATTACAGAAGAGGAGGTTGCAGTTGCGCAGATTGGAGGTATCGCCGGTGAAAGCATATTTGCTCCAGTCGGTCATGAACTGGCCGTCCATCCATTCACCGGTGATGGACTCCCCGTCGTCAAAGGTCATTTTCCCATTGCCATGCCTCCGGTTATTGGCCCACTGCCCCTGATATAAGGAGCCGTCGGAATAATACATGGCGCCTTTGCCGTGGCACTGGCCTTGCAGGAAGGTTCCTTCATAGCGGTCGCCATTGGCAAAGTAGAAAACTCCGTAGCCATCCTGGTGTCCGGCCTCCCACTGGCCTTCGTAACGGTTGCCGTTGGCATAGGCCATGATTCCCCGGCCGTTGAAGAGATTGCCCTCGAAGTCCCCGGTATATTTGTTATTGTTTTTGAAAGCCATTATCCCGATGCCATCCCGGTAGCCCTTTTTCCAGTCGCCGGTGTATTCATCGCCGTTGGAAAAATAAAGAGTTCCCTTACCCTGGGGTTTGCCTTCCCGGAATTGCCCTTCGTAGCGTGCGCCACTGGGGTAGATGCAGACGCCCTCCCCGTTGATGCAGTTACCCTTTAAGCATTCGATCTGTGTATGTGCCCCGGTTACAAGGAACAAAAAGGCCATTGTGGTCAGTACCGCTCTCATGATGATAGGTATTTTGCTGTGCCAAGGATACTAAGTAAAATCCTGGTCCTGGTGAAATATCTGGCGGGTAATGTTGTTGCCGATAGGCGCGGTTTTTGGATAAAAAATATATGATCGCGGTAAAGATATTAATCAGTTTTCAGGCGGGAATATTGCTTGCCGCCCTACCTTTAAGAAAAAATTAGAACTATTAAGAGTGCTGGTAAACAGGAGGGTGGAGGGCAAAGCCTGGATTTTAGCCGCTTTTATCTTATTTTTGTCAACTTTGTTGCCTAAAGCCTCCCGCCCCTTTTCGCAGAAGCGCGGCTGGATAATTTTAACCAAATATTCCATAAGAAAATTGTATCAAAATGTTAAGAAGCACTTTATTCGTCGTACTTGCTGCAACTCTGGTTTTTAGTTGTAATAACTCTGCCCGGCAGGAAAGTTCTTCGGGAGAGGAAACGGCAGCTCAGCCGGCAATCCTTAAAGGCGAAACCTTCGGAGCCCCATTTTCGCCCTCAGGGATCATTCCCCACAGCGAAATGGCCGCAAAAATGGAAGGCCGCGATTCAGTGGAGCTCATTGTTGAAGGCACCGTACAGGAAGTCTGCCAGATGAAAGGATGCTGGATGCTGGTATCTACCGAAGAAAGCGAGGAAGAACCGGTGATGGTAAGGTTCAAAGACTATGGGTTTTTCGTGCCCAAGGATATCGCCGGCCGCAAAGTGGTTATGGAGGGCTGGGCTTTCCGGGAAGTGACGCCGGTGGAAGAGTTGCGTCATTATGCAGAAGATGCGGGTAAACCTCAGGAAGAGATCGACGCCATCACTGAGCCGAAAGAGGAATTGAAGTTCCTCGCTTCAGGAGTTTTATTGCTGGAGGAATAGTGATGCCGGCAGAAAGGCAGAAAAGTGCATATTGACTTTTCTGCCTGTATTTCTGCCTGATCCCCAACAAATTCAAAAAAATATCGTTCGAAATACCAAAGCGATTTTAGCCCGCATTAACTGATGCGGGCAGCAGGAGCACCCTTCTTTAGGGGCTTTACACTCAGGCCAGCCGTTGTCGATCAGAAAAAAACAGCACGATGAATTTTCATGCAGCGAAAGCTTTTATCCTGGATAAGCTGGAGCGTGAGCTCTCCCACAAACTGGCCTATCACGGAGTCCATCACACCCTGGACGTACTTTATACCATAGAGGAGTTGTGCTACCTGGAAAAGGTAACGCCTTATGAAGAGTTGTTGCTGAAAACGGCTGCCCTTTTTCACGATTCCGGATTTACGATCGACAACCGGGAGCATGAAAAACTGAGTTGCGGAATCGCCCGCCGGCACCTGCCCGGCTATGGATATACCCCTAATGAGATCGGGCTGATCTGCGGAATGATCATGGCTACCAAGATCCCGCAAGCCCCCCAGAACTACCTGGAGGAGATCATTTGCGATGCAGACCTGGACTATCTCGGGCGGGATGATTTTTATGATATCGGCTCAACCCTTTTTGAAGAATTGAAGGCCTATAAAGTACTCAATTCGGAAGAAGCCTGGAATCGCCTTCAGGTCAATTTCCTGGAGAAGCATACTTTTTTTACCCGAACCAATAAGAAACGCCGGTCTCCAAAAAAGCAGCAATACCTCAAAGAATTGAAGGAAATTGTCGAAGGATACGAAAAAAGTTGAACCTCAAAGCAGCGAGGGCGAAGAGCTGTACGTTATGATCTCAGTTTGATGATATAGGCGTAATATTTTGTAAGCAGCCTCTGCTTTACGCTCACTAGTTCATATTGTACACACACTTAAGGAGAGGCTGCTTACTTTTTCTCCCTCCGATTTTAAAAAAGCACTACCTTTGTCGTAATTATTTCTCCACCAGCTGTCTGCGGCAGGAGCCTGATGCTTTGTCCGGCAAGTTCTGAGTTGTTCTTCGGGAATTTTGTTACTGGGCAAGGCCCGGGAAGAGAAAAAAGCGCTCCAAATCAGGGGGATGCCTGTCTTTCCAACAATAATGGAAGGAACTGGCATTGGCATTAGGCCCAGCTGCGCAGATGCAGCCGGCCCCTGGTTGCCTTTGGAGCGCTTCGAAAGTTCTACAGCGTTCTAACCATAAACGTGGCATCACAAATATACCCCGCCCGTTGCTGTAAAAAAATTACAGTAAAGCAGGTTTTAGACAGGCCAGTTTTGGAGAGAAATAAATTTTTTTTACTCTATATTGTTGATAATCAAATATTAACGGGGCTTAGATGCTTCTTCACATTATCTCCATGTCTGAATTGATGATCAATTCTTGCTGATACCCTTCCTCGTATTGCTGGATTAATTCAGGGGTTGCCTGGGAGGAAGAAGTGATTACTCCCAGGGAAATCATAAAAGCAATGATTGCAGCCATAGTTTTAAACAATTTTATTTTGTTTAAAACTATGGACTCCGTCTAAACTTCTTTATAACTTTTTTCCTCAAAAAAAACAGGCCAGATTTTCCTATTTTTGCCTTCCGTTTGTTGTTATCTATTTGATTTTGAGCCTTTAATGTGGTTAAATTCAATCCAGGCGCTATGGAAGACCTGAACCAGTTGATAGGGATCGTTTCTCCCAACAAAGTTAAAAATATTGAGTTGGTCTTTTCCGGCAGAGGAGAGGGCAGTAACCTTCAGCGCCTGTACCGGGCCATAGCTGAAGCTGACGGGGTCTCTGAAGAAGAGCTGATACCGAAGTTTTTCACGGGGAAGAACAGAAAAGAATATTTCAACCGGTTGAAGCGTGAACTGAAAGGCCGCCTGGTCAATACCCTTTTTCTGATAGATGCCAACGACTCCAAGTATTCGGAAGTCGCCCGCGCCTATTATAACTGCTATAAGAATTCGGCGGCGATAAAGATCCTGCTGGCAAGGGGAGCCAGGCAGGTGGCCGTTCAGCTGGCCGAAGAGACGATGAAGGCTGCCGAGCGCTTTGAATTTACAGACATACTTCTGAGCCTGGCCAAGGACCTTCGCTTTCACTACGGAACCATTCTCGGAGACAGTGAAATGTTCCGTCACTACAACAAAAAAGCCCATCATTATTCGCAGTTGTACCTGATGGAGCTCAAAGCGGAAGAATACTATACAGCTCTTGCCCTTACTTTTTCCGTCTCCCGGGCGTCCAAGGTGGAATTCAGCCAGGATGCCGCCCGTTACGCTGAAGAAATGGAGCAGCTGCTCCGGGAGCACCACTCCTATCGGTTTAATCTTTACGCGTTTACCGTTATTGCCCTGAGGTATGAGATGGCTAATGACCACGAACTGACCATCGCCACCTGCCAGCGGGCCCTGAATTATTTTGAGAATAAAGAGCACCTCACTTCCCGGCAGGCCCTCTTCAATTTCTCCTTTCGCATGCTGTCCAGCTATATTCTGCTGCGCCGGCTCGATGAAGGTAAAAAACTGGCCATGCGGTGCCTTCAATGGGTTGATAAAGGCCTTTTCAACTGGTATCGGGTCATGGAGTTCCTTTTTATCCTTTACCTGCATTCCGAAGAATATGAGGAAGCTTGCGAAATCTGCAGAGAAGTAGTAGGGCATGAGAGTTTTTCAAAACAGTATTCGGCCGTACAGGAATCCTGGTATATTTATGAAGCTTATGCCTATTATTTTATTTCGATGGGTATTGTTGAAGTGGAAAACGATGACCCGCTGCGAAAGTTCAGGTTGTCCAGGTTTTTAAATGAAGTGCCGACCTTCTCCAAAGACAAAAAGGGCAAGAACATTTCCATCCTGATCCTGCAGGTCCTCTTTTTGCTGCAACAACAACAGTTTGGGAAGATCATAGACCGGATGGAATCTCTTCGAACCTATACCCACCGTTACCTCCGGCGGGATGAAACATTCCGCAGCAATTGTTTTATTAAAATGCTGATGCAACTGCCCGCGTCCGCCTTTCACAAAGCGGCTGTTGTCCGCAAGAGTAAAAAATACTGGGAAAAACTGAGAACGGTTGGCATTATCAACAACCAAAGCGCAGACCTTGAGGCAGTTCCTTATGAAACCCTTTGGCAATTTGTGTTGAAATCATTAGACGAGAAATAAGCCGGAAAATGGAAATCGGAAGGCGGAAGCGTGAAGTTGGAATTTCCCCCTTCGCACTTCCACTTTTGAGACTGGCTGTGAGAGCAGGATTCGAACCTGCACGGGGCGGTTGGCATTAGCGCAAAGGTTTAGTGGTCAACCCTAGCCCGAAGGCTTTACACTACGTTTATCCCGTACTCCCCACCCCCGAGACAAGAGGGCATGGCTGCCTGTTTCATCACCTCACAATGTTTGGAAGTTGGAAGTGCGAAGTTGGAAATGGGAATTTCCTTCCGCCTTCGCACTTCCACTTTTGGAACTGGCTGTGAGGGCAGGATTCGAACCTGCACGGAGCGGTTAGCCGCAGCGCGAAAACGCCGCGTTTATCCCGTACTCCCCACCCCCGAGACAAGAGGGCATGGCTGCCTGTTTCATCACCTCACAATGTTTGGAAGTTGGAAGTGCGAAGTTGGAAATGGGAATTTCCTTCCGCCTTCGCACTTTCCCTTTTGGAACTGGCTGTGAGGGCAGGATTCGAACCTGCACGGAGCGGTTAGCCGCAGCGCGAAAACGCCGCGTTTATCCCGTACTCCCCACCCCCGAGACAAGAGGGCATGGCTGCCTGTTTCATCACCTCACAGTGTTTGGAAGTTGGAAGTGCGAAGTTGGAAATGGGAATTTCCTTCCGCCTTCGCACTTTCCCTTTTGGAACTGGCTGTGAGGGCAGGATTCGAACCTGCACGGAGCGGTTAGCCGCAGCGCGAAAACGCCGCGTTTATCCCGTACTCCCCACCCCCGAGACAAGAGGGCATGGCTGCCTGTTTCATCACCTCACAGTGTTTGGAAGTTGGAAACCGGAAATTCCGGTTCCCTGTTGCATTTCATTATCTTTCAAAAAAAGGCGGCTTCTTTTAGCCGCTGTTGTTGATACAAAAGTATAAGAAGGGCTTTTTTTATGCAAATTTTTTAAAGAAAAAAATAAAAATTTACCACACTGTCAAAATAGAAATCATTTCGTTGAAAATGTGAAAATATACAAGTGTATTGAACCGGCTAAATTGAGGATATGCGAAAAATGCCTCTCAAAAGGGCAGTTCAGGGAAAAAAAAGCAGGCAGAACTTGGTTTTTTTGCAGTAAATGGTTAGGCCGGCCTGTAAAATGTAACGGGTAGTGGTGGCCTTAATTTGGTTTTTCCTTTAAATTCGTATAGAATAAAGATATGGTAAGCAACACCGGCGGGCGGGCGGCTGTCTTTGTTTTTGACAGGATGCCTGTACAGCCTGCTTCAGTCGGCCCCTTGCCAACCGCCACCCGGCTTTTGTTTTCACCTCTCGGATTCACTGAAAATGGTGAATGAGGTGTAATCATTTTATGGAACAAAACGGAAAAATGATGAAGCAATTCTACCTCTTTTATTTTGCTTTGAACCTTCTGCTGGCGGCCGGGTGTACCAGCGGAGGAAAACAAGACGAGCAAGTCGCCAGAGAAATATGCGATTGTATGCAACCTCTTTATGAATCTTACACCTCTATCAAGGATGCCCGGGAAGATAACGATACAGAATCCCTGCAACGGTTCGTCGAAGAAATGGAAGCGGTAAACGACGAAGTGAGTGCCTGCGCGAACCGGATCCAGGAGCGCTACGGGGCCCTGGAGGGGGAACGGGAAGAGCGGGTAAAGGCGGCCATGCAGAACGTGTGCCCCGAGATTATCGCCACCCTCAACGAGGCAGAGAACGCACTGGTGCAATAGCAGGGAGGAATCGCCTTTTCAGGCCATCTCTCCCTGTTCAGATGGAAACCGCCTGCATCAGATAAGCGCAGATCAATGCCCCATAAGTGCCCAGTGCATAACCCAGCACGGCCATTAATACCCCCACCGGCGCCAGTGCCGGGCTGAAAGCGGAAGCTACAATGGGAGCGGACGCCGCCCCGCCGACATTGGCCTGGCTGCCGACAGCCACAAAAAAGAAGGGCGCGCGGATGATAAAGGCGGTCAGCAGCAGAATGAAGACGTGGATCATCATCCATACGATCCCTATGGCAAACAGGCCAAGATTCTTTAACACCTCCCCCAGGTTCATCTTCATGCCGATCGTCGCTACCAGAATATAGATGAATACGCTGCCCCAACGGGATGCGCCAACTCCCTCCAGTTTCCGGGCGGAAGTGAAAGAGAGGGCCAGTCCCAGAGTGGTGGCAATGACGATGAGCCAGAAAAAGTCGGACATCAGCGAGCTGAGCCGGGCGGCGTCCAGCGCCGCTTTATAGCGTTCCATGAAAGGCGTAATGACGTCCGACCCCCAGTGAGAAAGAGAGACCCCGCCGAAGGCCACCGCCAACAGGACGAAGGCGTCTTTGGTGCTGGGGATACGGGCAACGCTGGCCTGATAATCCTGAACCTTCCTTTTCAGGGATTCTATGGCGGAGTTGTCTGCCTTCAGCCGCAGGTCAAGTTTGTCGGAAATGCTGGCGCCGTAAAGCAGAAAGCCCATCCAGATGTTGGCCACCACTACATCCACCACGATCATGGAGGCAAAGAGGTTGTCTCCTACATTGAAGATCTCCTTCATCGCAGTCTGGTTGGCGCCGCCCCCGATCCAGCTTCCGGCCACGGTCGATAAACCGCGCCATACCTCATCGGGGCTGGCCTGCACCAGGCCGGGCGCCAGATAGTCGATGATCAGCAATGCTACCGGCCCGCCCAGAATGATGCCGGCCGTGGCGGCAAAGAACATAATGAGCGCCTTGGGGCCAAGATTAATGATCCCTTTGAAATCGATGCTGATGCACAACAGGACCAGGCTGGCGGGAAGGAGGTAACGGGAGGCCACAAAATAGAGTTGGGATTTTACGATGAAAGGTTTGAGTTTTTCCGGATCGATGTTGTTCTCTGCAATGATGCGCTTCATGGCCAGCCAGCCGGCGTTATCCGACAGGCCCGGTGCGAAGTCTTTCTGAAGAAACTCCCGCAACTCACCCAGGTCGTACCACTGAGGGGCGATCAGGCCCAGCGGCCAGTGGAGCAGGGCCGGCAAAAAATAGCACAGCAGCAGAGGAGGGACATAGGTGTAGAATTTCTGCCAGCGCGGGTTCTTACTCCCGGAGGTCACAAAAACCAGGGCGAGGATAACGATGAGCATGCCCAGTACGATGGCATCGTTTTTAAAGACAGGTTGTACCATATTTTGCCGGTTTGGGTTTCAATCCGGACAAAGATACTGGACTGTATCGGGTTCGCAAAATGCAATATGTTGTGCCAATCCAAAACAAAATTGCACCTTTGTAGTTGTTTTAAGGCCAAAAACATCCATGATGTCGGATGAACAATTTATGCAGGAAGCCATCAGGCTGGCCATCGAAGGGGTGCGGGCAGGGTACGGCGGCCCTTTCGGGGCCGTAGTTGTCAAAGGTGATGAAATTATCGGGCGGGGGCAGAACCGGGTTCTGGCCGATAAAGACCCCACTGCCCATGCCGAAATGGTGGCCATAAGAGAAGCCTGTCGGCAACTCGGCCATTTTCAACTCGATGGTTGTGTAGTGTACGCTTCATCAGAACCCTGCCCCATGTGCCTGGGCGCCCTGTACTGGGCCCGCCCCAGCCGGATCGTCTTTGGCAGTGGCCGGGAAGACGCCGCCCGCATCAGCTTTGATGACGCATTTATCTATGAAGAGCTGAACCACCACCATGGTAGGCGCCACATTCCCACCACTCAGATGATGAGGGAGGAAGCGCTCAAAGCTTTTCAACTCTGGGACGATAAGGAGGATAAGGTGCGGTATTAGAAAACCTTGTTTTTGATACCCCGGCGTCGCGAACTTACTCTAATCTTGAATAAGAAAAGGAAGAGGCATGAGAATAAACTGGCTGCGAATAGTACTGGTAATTGCCATTGTGCTGGCCAACGTTGGTTGTGACCAGGTGACCAAACAGATTGCCAGGGAGCAACTTATGTCTGCCGGGCAAATTTCTTATCTCAGCGATTTTTTCCGCCTTTCCTATGTAGAGAATAAAGGAGCGTTCCTGAGCCTGGGCGCCGGCCTTTCCGGGGAGCTTCGCTACTGGGCATTGCTCATGCTGCCTCTTGCCCTGCTGGTTGGCCTGCTGGCCTATACCCTGTTCTCCGAAAATGTCAACCGCTGGCAGGCCATCGCTTTCAGCTTCATTATCGGCGGCGGCATCAGCAACATCTATGACCGCATCCTCTATGGCCAGGTGGTGGACTTCATGAACATGGGCCTGGGTAGCCTGCGCACCGGTATTTTCAATTTCGCCGATGTCTCCATCATGATCGGCCTGGGCATTATGCTGCCGATGATATTCAGAAAAGACAGGAATAAATCGCCGGATGATGAAACCTGAGTCGATTCTGCGGTTCACCACACCATCTGTCTAACCCTCATCATGCAGTATCAACAGGGGCACCGGGCTGTTAAACACTTCGCGGGTAGTGGCACTGACGTGGAATGCCTCTTCCAGGAATCCGCGGCGGCGGCGCACCATACAAAGCAGGTTGGCCTTATAATCTTCTACGAAGCCATTGATGCTCTCGTTGATGTTCTGTTCGTCGAGTTCATAGTGGAAGGAATGGTCGATGCCGTCGAGAAAGATATCGACGGTGGGGTCGATGCCATCATCACGGCTGCCGAGATCCTGGTGGAAAACGTGGACGCTGGCATCGAAGGCTTTAGCGATCTTCACGAGTACGGAAGTAACGCCGGGATGGCTGATCCCTTCTTCATCCACGGCAAAGACGATAGTATCAATCGGGCGGTAGTGATAATCACCGGGGATGGCCAGGACGGGTGTCCGGGTATTTTTCATCACCCCGTTGGTAATACTACCGGTGAAGATCTCCTTGAGGCCGGAAGCTCCCTGTGTCCCCATAATGATCAGGCTGTAGTCTCCCTTCTCCGCCAGGTCTGTGATGACAGGTACGGCATCTCCCCTAACGATCTTACTCTCGATGGAGCCGTTGCCCTTCAGCAGGGGCTCCAGCCGGTTCAGGGTAGCCAACATCTGTTCGGCGGCGTCTTTTTCCATATAAGACTCTACGGACAGGAACATGCCGGCAGAGCTGTAAACTTTATAGGTATTGAGCAGAGTAATTTTACTCCCGAATTTATTGGCAATCTCAATGGCATAGAGGATGGCGCTTTCGGCATTCCTCGAAAAGTCGGTAGGCACTAATATATTTTTCATCGGATTACCCTTTTGGTTTAGGCCGGCCATCGCCGCCTGCCGCAACATTTCTTCCTTTTGGTTCGCACTGCCACTCAGCAATACCTTCAGAACGATGCTCAGGTCTTCAACGCTCGGCACCACCTGCTGAAAGAGCACCTGCCCGTTGACGGCCAGAGCAGGGATGCCGGCAATCTCGTAACGCATCAGTTCGTCAATGTCGGTAACTTCCTCAATAGGGATATCGAGCGACAACTCCTTTAGCGCCTTTTGCAGGTTGGCCTTCAGTTGCCGGTGTTTTGACGACCCTATACCCAATAGTTCAATCCTCGGCATACCATCATACTCTCGTTCTTTTGACATGCCCAATTCTGTGTTTTTTTTGCCTTCCATTCGATCCCCGGCCCAGCTATCAAACATACGCAAAATGGTAATGGTAAATGATACTCAAGCGAGAAGGTTCGCACTATTTTTGCGAACCTTCCCGCTTGAAAACGCCTGGCAAGAAATGCACCTGAGGTAAAAACCCTACTATGCACTTTACGCCTAATTTAGGCGGCAAAATCGTATTAATCCAATTGTAAAAACATGACTTTTGTCACCCCTTTTGGTGACTTTTGTCATTTTCCGGCGCCAGCCTATGGTGCTATTTTGCCCTTTCATCATTAACAGGCCAGACGAATACCTTTTGGAGCAACCGACCAGCCATAATCAACTCACGGAGGATGCCCTGATGCTCAATGCCATCATCGAGACAGCGACCGATGGCATTATTGCTATTGGGAAGGACGGGGCCATCGAGCTGGCCAATTCGGCGGCTGCGCACCTGTTCGGTTATGAGGTTGGCGAATTGTTGGGAAAAAACGTCAGCATACTGATGCCTGCCCCTCACAATAAGCTCCATGACAGTTACATCGAAAAGTACCTGCGGACCGGGAAAGCAAAGATCATAGGTATCGGGCGGGAGGTCATTGGCAGGAAAAAAAATGGAGCTCCCTTTCCCATAAGGCTAAGCATCAGTGAAGTGAAGCTGAAGGACCGCCGCATTTTCACAGGTATCATCCATGATCTTACCCACCAGAAAGAGATCGAGAAGAACCTGAAGGAAGAAAAAGACAAAGCCCAACGCTACCTGGACATTGCCAACACCATCATCGTGGCCATCGGCCGGGACGGGCGCGTCCAGCTCCTTAATGACAAGGGGTGCCAGGTGCTGGGGCTGGAAGAAGAGGAAGCCATCGGGCAGGATTGGTTCGAACTGGCCATCCCGGAAGCAAACCGGGAAGAGATCAAAAGTGTCTTTCAGGCGCTTATCAACGGCAGGCAGATCGACTACTACGAGAACGACATCATCAACCACAACCGGGAACGCCGGCTCATTGCCTGGCACAATTCTGCCCTTTTCGACGAAAATGGAGAGATCTCAGCCACCATCAGTTCCGGGATCGACATCACTGGCCAGCGCCAGGCTGAAGACCGCATCATTCGCCTGAATGCCGAACTGGAAAAGCGCGTGGAGGCCCGTACCGACGAACTGGCCGAGGCCGTTAACCAATTGTTAGATATCAATAAAAAGCTGCAGCACGAGGTCAAAGAACGCAAAGCGGCCGAGGAAGAGGTCCGCAAGAACGAATCCCGCCTCCGGCAGGCCCTTGAAAAGGAAAAAGAGCTGAGCAACCTCAAGTCGCGCTTCGTTTCTATGGCCTCCCACGAATTCCGTACCCCCCTGAGCACCATTCTTTCCTCTGCCGACCTGATCGAGGCCTACACCTCCGAGGAGCACCAGAAAAAACGCCTCCGCCATACTACCCGCATCAAATCTTCGGTAGCCAACCTCACCGGCATCCTCAACGATTTCCTGTCTCTCAGCCGCCTGGAAGAAGGGCGTTTTGAAGCTGAGCCCGTCTGGTTTGAGCTCGAACAGTTTAGCGATGAGGCCATCGGAGAAATTCATGGGCTGCTGCAACCGGGGCAATACATCGAAAAGGAAGGGCAAATGAAGGGGGTGAAAGTGTTCCTCGACAAAAAAATGCTCAAGAACATCCTGTTCAACCTCCTGTCTAACGCCATTAAATACTCAGGGGAAAACCAGCCCATCTCCATCCGGATGGAAGTAGCCGGCAATAACCTGCACATCGCCATCATCGACCAGGGCATCGGCATTCCGGAAGAAGAACAGCAGCACCTCTTTACCCGCTTCTTCCGCGCTCACAACGTGGAAAACATTCAGGGCACCGGCCTCGGGCTGAACATCGTCAAGCGCTATGTGGACCTGATGAACGGCACCATCCGCTTTGAAAGCCGCCTGGGTGAAGGAAGCACTTTTTACGTCACCCTGCCACTGCCTGAGGAGCCTCCGGCTGAAGACTAATACCTCTTAGCGGGCAATAATCGCTCATTCGTATTATATTTGTGAAAAAGAGCTCATTTGAAAAACGCGAAGGGAGGGGAAAGTTTCCTCGGGCCCCAAGCTTATACTACCAAGTTTAACCGAAAAAAACAATGAAGAAAATCTTAGTGATCGAAGATAATGGAGAGGTCAGGGAAAACCTGGAAGAGATCCTGGAATTGTCCGGCTATGAGGTCACCTCTGCTGAAGATGGCAAGGTCGGCGTCGAGAAAGCACTTACCGACCCACCCGACCTCATACTCTGCGACGTGATGATGCCCCACCTCGACGGCTTCGGCGTGCTCAACATCCTCAGCAAAAAGAGCAGTACGGCCAATGTACCTTTTATCTTCCTCACGGCAAAGGCCGAAAAGAGCGACTTCCGCCGCGGTATGAACCTCGGCGCCGACGATTATATCACCAAGCCTTTCTACAAAGACGAATTGCTGGAAGTCATTGAGACCCGCCTGCGCAAAAGCGAGCAACTGCGTAAACAGTTCGATAAAACCGAACAAGGGCTGACCGCCTTCATCAATGAGGCTAAAGGCTACGAAGAACTGCGCAAACTTTCCGAAGAGCGCAAAACCAAGACCGTCAAACGGCGGGAACACATCTTCGAGGAAGGCGAATTCCCCCGCTATCTCTATTTCGTCAAAAGAGGTAAGGTAAAGGTCTATAAGACCAACGAAGAGGGTAAGGATTACATCATCCAGATCTGCAAGCCCGGTGATTTTTTCGGCTACCTCGACCTGATCAAGGACGAAAAATATACGGAGTCGGCCGCAGCCATGGAAGATACCGAAGTCAGCCTGGTACCCAAAGAGGATTTTAACAAGCTGCTGCTGGCCAACCGGGACGTGGCCTCCCAATTGATCAAGATGCTGGCCGACAACGTCACCGAAAAAGAAGAACAACTGCTCAACCTGGCCTACAACTCCGTGCGCCGACGCGTGGCCGACGCCATCCTGTTGCTCAGCCAGAAGCAGGAAGACGGCAGCATCAACATCCTGCGGGATGACCTGGCCCGCCTCGTCGGCACTGCCAAGGAAAGCGTCATCCGCATGCTCACCGAATTCAAAGAGGACGGCTACATCGAGATCGTCGAAGGCGCTATCCACATCCTCGACCGGGAACGGCTGGAGAATATGCATGCTTAGGAAATAAGTGTAAAGAAAAAAGCCCTTCACTCGGAAGGGCTCATCTAAAAACCGATAACACTAAATTTTCCAGATAAAGGCAATAGCCTCTAAGTAAAAGCATGAAACTTATTCTCTTTGGTTGGCTTCTGCTGTCAATTTTACTTGCAACGGTTCAAAATTAGTAAGGTATATCCGGGCGACAGATGACTTTTGTCATCCCTACGGGTTGATTTTGGTCAGATTTACACTAGTGGTTTGTCAGCGTTTGAATGTCGGGTAAGGTATCTGCGAATTTTTCGCCTGATCGAGGCGGAAGTTCGGGATCGTAGCCTTAGCTACGAGGCCCGGTTCTCCAACAGTTTACCCCGCACACGGAGTGCCGGGGATGAGCAGGAGGAAAAGACGCCATAAATTACCCGACAATTCAAGCTTGACAAACCACTAACTCACCACTTTGGAAGCCTCCAGGCGCACATCGGCCCATTGCCAGGCTTTGTCGAACCGCTTTTTCACCGCCTTGGCCTCTTCTTCCCTGCCCTGTGCCATTAAGCTTTCGTACAATCCTTTCAGCGCATAGCCATTCTCTCGGAACAGCTCCAGGTCGCGCTTGTAAAGTTCCTCGGCCTCCGCGTAGCGCTTTTGCGCCAGCAGTATGGGCCCCAGGTGGTGGCGGATGGAGAAGAACCAGTCGGGCGGTTCGTTATAATTCAGCCCGTCCTCCAGTTCAACTGCTTCGGTTAGCAACTGAATGGCGGTTTCGGGCCGCCCCTCCGAATTGGCGATCTCGGCGCTGAGCACCTTTTCCGCGATCTTCAGCAGGCTGGACACTGAATTGATGTCCCAGATGGTGATCCCTTGTACAGCCGGGCTGGCCGCTGCCGCCCGGAGGCCTTCGAGTTCCTCTCTGGCCTCCTCTGCCTGCCCTTTGGCAACAAAAGCAATACCGCGGGCATAGTGCCAGATCGCCCGGGGATAAATAAGATCTTCGCCGGGCCTGGGCTCGGCCAGGGCTTCATCCCACTTGCCGAATTTCACATACAGGTAATAGGGGATTGACCAGTAGTGCTGTATGGTTTCCAGGCCGGGCTGGCGCATGGCATCCATATCCAGCTTGGCCACCATTCTCCGGGCGGCCTGAATGGAAAGCTTACTGCGCCCCTCAAAGGCCGCACAGGCCGAGAGGAAATGGAAATTGTGTGGATAATAGGCCAATGGATACACACCGGCGGCATGGCAGGCACTAACGTACTGGCTATCGACCTCTACTGCTGCGGAATTGACCATTGAGCCCAGGTGGTAGTCTCCCGTCCGGATGTAAGTATGGGAAGGCATGTGCACCAGGTGGCCGGCGCCCGGCGCCAGCTCGGGAAGCCGGGCGGCATAGGCTTTGGCCAGTTCCGGAGTTTGGGAAGCCTCGGTGGCATGGATGTACAGGTGTATGGCGGCAATGTGCTTGGGGTTGCGCCCGATAATGCCCTCCAGGATCTCCAGGATCTCCGGCGTCCATGGGCGCGGATCTCCGTCGAAAGACCAAAGATCCCAGGGGTGTGCGTCCATGATGGCCTCTGCCAGCATGGCTGCAATGTGATCATTTTTGGGAAATTGCCGGTACGCCTGCCGCATCGCCTCGATGTATGCTATATCATATTCAGACCGGTCCTCAACAGGTTCGGGAGGATAGCGCCGGGCAATGGCACGGATCAGCGCCTGCTCGCGGGGGGTGGTATCGTATATATACCGGAGGGCCTGTTCTACAGACTCATTGGCGAGTTCCACCGTCGAAGGGTCCATGCCGACGTTGTAGTTCGGCCCCAGAACGTAAGCCAGCCCCCAGTGGCACATGGCGCACTCGGGATCCAGTTTAGTAGCATAAATGAAAGAACGGGCGGCCTCGGCGTGGTTAAAGGAATTGGCCAGTTTAAAACCCTGCAAAAAGAACTTCCGGGCTTCCTCCGATCTTGTGGTGATCGGGAAATCGTAATCTCCCAGTCCGGAAAATACCGGCGCCGGCTGATCGGTATCGGCCAGCGCGTCCACTGCTTTGGGAGCGCACATCACCGGAGTGGCTTGGGTAATGTCTTGCCTGGCAGTCTTCTTTTTCCTGGCCTGGCAGGCCGACAACAGGATCAGGGCCAGAACGGCCCAGGTTGTTTTCTTCATTTTCATTCTGGTTTTTTTGATTGAATTCAGTTTCGGCGGGAAAAACGCCGGGTGATTTCTTACTCTGAACAGTCGGTACAAATACAATATTAAGTGAAACAGAAGGGAGGGGCAAATGCAAATGATCGGATGGCAGGTTTATTGAGCAGGGTGAGGGCAAACTTGAGCTGAAGGCAGAAAAGGAACCTGGATAACATGAGTCCCGAATTTCAGAGAAAGAATATAAAGGCCTGGCAATCAACAGCAGGCAGTGGCCAGGTTTTTGCGGATTACCGGGCCGCCTAACTCAACACCAGCAATTCCTGCTTTGGCCAATTAGTGAGCTGACAACTTTGAACTTTGAGTTGTCAGCGCACTTCTTTATACACAACCCTCTCCCTAAAACTGCCTTAGCAGTTCCTCCCGGCGGCTGCGGGAGACCGGCAGCGTCATTTTATTGTTCATTACCAGGTATCCGCCATCGGCGCGGACGAATTCGCGCACGTGATTGAGGTTGACCAGGTGGGAGTGGTGGGTGCGGTAAAAGCCGTATTCACCCAGCAATTCTTCAAAATCTTTGAGTGTCTTTGAGATCAGCTTCTTCCTGCCGTCTTTCATATAGACCATGGTGTAGTTGCTGTCGGACGAGCAAACCACAATATCATCCGGGGCCACGAACTCTATGCTTTCCTTGGTCGCCAGGGCGATTTTGCCCGGGCGCCCCCGTTGCTCGTCCTTGATATTGCTGAACAGCACCTCCAACTGAGAATTGGAAAGGTTGTGGCTCGACTTCTGGTTATAGCGCTCGATGGCCGCTTTCAGTTCCTCCACCTGTACAGGTTTGAGCAAATAATCCAGCGCACTGAACTTAATGGCCCGAATGCCGAACTCGTCATAGGCCGTGGTAAAAACCACATCAAAAGGCACCTCCCCCAGGCTTTCCAGCAACTCGAAACCATTGAGCCGCGGCATCTCAATATCCAGAAATAATAGGTCCGGCGGATCTTCTCTCAAATGGGCCAGCCCTCGTTCAGAGTCCGTAAAAGAAGCAGCCACCACCACCTCAGGGCAATGCTTGTCCAGCTTCAGCTTCAGGGTCTCCACGCTGTGGCGTTCGTCATCAATTATTACAGCTTTTATCATGGTGTTGGGTTTTTACAGGTTTTCAATTCAAAGGGATACACCTGATCACAAAGGGATCCACAACTCAACCCTGGTGCCCAGCGCCTGCCCCTGCTCACCTTTCAGGTCGGAGACCTGCACCGCGGCGTCAGCATTGTAAAGCCTATTGATCATGCTGATCCGGTCCTGGGTGATGGACATGCCCATGGATTTTCGGCGGGTGGCGGTTTTGGAGCGCAACCGCTGAGCTTCCTCTCTGCCGATCCCGTTGTCCTGTATCACGCAGTGCAGGGAGCCGTTCTCCCGGGTAATGGCCAGGTCGAGCCGCCCTTTGCCGTCCCGGTGGACCAGTCCGTGCCATATTGCATTCTCCACATACGGCTGCAGGAGCATGGGCGGAATTTCTATCTCCTCGATTTGAAGCCCCCGCCCTATTTTGACCTCATAGTCAAACTGTTGCTCAAACCGCAGGCTTTCCATTTCAATATACAACTTCAGCGACTCCAGTTCATCTTTCAGGTTGACGTATTCCGAGCGGGAATTCTGAAGGATGAGCCGGATGAGCCGGGAAAAGCGGTTGAGGTAGTCGGATGCTTTGTCTGTGTCATTCTTCAGTATGTAATAGTCTATGGAGTTGAGGCAGTTGAAAATAAAATGCGGGTTCATTTGCGCGCGCAGGGCATTGAGCTCCACATTGGCCAGCTTGCGGTCGAAGTCCGACTTCATCGCCTCCTTCCTCCGAATCTGGGTAATGCGCCAGCGTACGAACAAAACGGCATCGAAGAGCAGGAAGGCCACCAGGGCCAGCCAGAACCACCAGGCTTTCCACCAGGGGGTGGTAATGAAAATTCCCAGGGAATAAATTTCCTCATTCCATATTCCTTCATTGTTGGCGGCTTTGATGCGAAACTGATACTGCCCGCCGGGAATATTGGTGTAGGAAGCGAAACGGCGCCTTCCGGCATAGATCCAGCCTTCATCAACGCCAACCAGCTGGTAGGCGAAGGTGTTTTGTTCCGGCAGGTTGAAACTGATAGCGGAAAACTCAAAAGAAAAGAAGTTCTGCCGGTAGCTCAGGCGCACCTGCCTGTCTTCCGGCAGGCGGGCCTCCTCATCAAAGACCTTAAAGGAAGTAAGGTAGGGCAAAGGCTGTTCCGGGTTGGCGCGCAGGCTGTCAGGATGAAAGGAATAAATTCCTTTCCTTGCCCCGATGGCCAGCTCTCCGCTTTTCAGCAGAGCAAATGCATTGGAATTCTTCACGGGGATGCCGTAACCAGCGCCAAACAATTCATTCTTCAGCGTGGCCGGGTCAAACCTTACCAACCCCCGTTCTCCGTTTACCCAGAGCATGCCGTTGCCGTCGCAGATAACGTTCAGAGCGTTGTCGCAGTTGAGTCCTTCCCTGGCAGTGTATTTTCTGACGATACCTTGTCCGGGGTTTTCGAGGTCAACGACTCCCAGTCCTCCCTTACCGCCGGCCACCCAAAGCCTTCCCTGATGGTCTTCAGCAAACCCCCAGACTTCTGAAAAGCTCCCCGAACGCTCCCCTCCTTCTCCAACCGCCGGGAAGTTGATGATCGTGTCTTTTTTCGGCAGATACACACTGAAGCCGGAAGCCGCCCGTATCCATAGCTGGCCCCTGCTATCCCGAAAAAGGCACTCCACCCAGGTGCTGCGGTTCGCGTCTCCATCCTGAAGTTCTGTTTCGTAATGGCGAACTGTATGCCCGGCAAGGTTCACACGAAAAAGGCCCCGCCGGCGGCTGCCAAGCCACACCTCTCCGTCCTCTCCTTCCACCATCGCCCGGAAGAAAGGCGCCTTTTCGGGGAAAGGCAGCGGAATGTGCTCCAGTTGCCTTTCCTTTTCGTGGAAATAAAAGAGTTTATTCGTGCAGGCCACCACTATGCGGCCGTCCCGAAGCCGCAGGATCTTCTGAGCAGGGAACCCTCCGAGGTTGTCGTAGAAACGCTCCGGCGCCCGGATGATGCTCCACCTGCCGGTTTGCCGGTCGAATATATAAAGCCCTTCTCCCTGGATAACGGCCAGGTACAGAAACCGCCCGTCGGTGCTTTCTTCTACATCATTGGTGATGTAGAACAGCTCGTCATCCGGAACGGGAAACCCTTTAAAATCCACCTGGTTGCGCAAGGGGTTGAAAAGGAAAAAACCCCATTCGGTAGCCCCCCACATCCGCCCCTGCTCATCGATGCGGCTGACCCCGTATGCCATTCCCTCTTCTCTTTGGTTGTAGAGAATTTCCCGGGGCTGAAACGCTTCCAGGTTGAAAATGGCCATTCCGCGGTTGTAAGTGGCCCACAGTTCGGAAGGCCCCACCGGCAATAGTGAAATAACCGCGCGCCGGGCAATAGAGCGGCGCCCTCCCGAGCCGGGAAAATCCAGGTGGCGGAATCTTTTTGTCAATGGATCAAACTCTCCGGCTCCGCCCCAGCCACCGACATAGATTTTCCCATTGGGATGCACGCACACTTTCCGCATGGAGTTGAAACCATGTTGCCAATCTACTTCAGGGGAGGATAATACGAAGGCTTCCTGCCGGCTGGTTTCCGTATTGAAGCGAACCAGCCCCCCGAGGGTGGCCAGCCAGAGAACCGAATCCCCTTCCCGGCCCGGCTGAATGTCCAGAACACTATTCAGCCGGGCAGAATCGAGGGCGGCATCTTCGCCGACATCAATCCGGAATGTTTCAAACTCATCAATACAGTGGCTGTAGCGAACCACGCCCCCGGGGCCGGCCCCAAGCCAGAGATAACCATGACGATCCTCATAGGCCGCCGTGACCCTGCCGGGCGGCAGGCCTTTTACAGACAGCCCATTGTAGTTGCGGAAGGTTCCCTTCCGGATATTCATAACGCTGATACCGGCATCTGTGCCCACCCATAGTTGCCCTTCGCTGTCGAACAACAGGCAGTGAACCATGTTGTCCTGCAAGGCCGCTGTATCTCCTTCTGTCTTCTGAAATACTTTTACTTCCGAACCATCAAAGCGGGCCAGCCCTTTGGCAGTGCCCAGCCAGATGAACCCATCCGGCCCGGGAACCGCGGAGGTGACGTAGTTGCTCGGCAGGCCGTTTTCTTCATTCAATACGATCGGGTTACTGAAATTGGGCTGCCCGTAACCTGCCTGGTGCAGGAGCAAAAGGGCCAGCGCCCCCCAAAAGTGCCGATGCCGGAAAAACCCGATGGAGATCATGGCCTCTAAAATACGGCTTTTTCGCTTTGGGTGGCGCCTTCCCTAGCGGTTGGCCTATCTTTTTAGCGGTTGGGGGTTGCACTTGAGCCATTGGCAATGGTAATTAGCCGGGATCAGGAAAGCATGCCGCATTTGGTTGTGGAACAGGCCTTTAGTAGTCGGACAGATTTAGGTTACGTATAAATCGGTATCCCGAAGGCTGCTTCCACTGTGCAAGCCCCCCCGACACTGTGTGTACGGGGCAGGCTCTCCGCCTCCGGCATCTCCCCCGAAGGAGGAGGAACTGGAAACACTGGGCCAGCGGCCATTTTGCA
>JACJYA010000012.1 GCA_020636315.1 Lewinellaceae bacterium | reverse complement strand
CTCCCCCGAAGGAGGAGGAACCGGAAACACTGGGCCGGCGGCCATTTTGCGGCTCCCATTGGGCAAAAGCCCCCTCCCTTGGAGAGCCTGTCCCACACACAACGTGTCGGGAGGGTTGGGGGAGGCTCATCCAGGCAGCCTCGAAACGTAATATAAATGTGTCCGACTACTTAAGCCTCTGGCTGGAAATGGCCGGGGGCTTACTCATTTACCCGGGCACCGTATTGGAGCTTGGGTTTACCTTGTAGCAAAAAGCATGAGCGTCCTCATCAAAGAATATCAACCCTCTCCTCTTCTCCGGCCTTACGTCGAATTATTCTGGGAAGGGCAGTTCAATACAAATCAGGCTCATTTGCTGGTTCAGAAAGTACTGCCCAACGGCTATCTGGAGGCCATCATCCACCTCTCTGACCTGCACTGTGAACTACCGGATACTACCTCTTACCGGCCCTCGTCCGATTATACCCTGATCGGCTTGTTCGCTAAACCTTATGAAGTCCATTTCAAAGGGCCGGTAAAAGCTTTTGGCATCCGGTTTAAGCCGGAAGGGCTTTACCCCTTGCTGGGTGTACCCGCAGCAGAAGTAAGGGGCAGTTTTACGGACATGGATGCATTTGCCGGCCGCGATTTCAGAGAATATTGCCATCGGATGAGAACAACCCGGCTCCCGGCGCAGCGGATCGCCCTGGCCGAGGCATTCCTTCAAAAAAGGATGAAAAACAAATCACCGGAAATGTACTACCTCAACCGGGCAGCCGAAATGATCCGCCGCAGGAATGGGCTCATTTCCATTGAGGAACTGGCCCATAAAGCCTACATCAGCCCCCGTCAACTGGAAAGGGAATTCAAAAAAAAGATCGGGCTGACGCCCAAAGGGTATATGCGCCTGGCGCGCCTGAATGAAGTGAACCGGCTGCTCCAAAAAAATGAACTGCCCGGCCTCACCGCCATTGCATTCGAATCGGGCTATGCCGACCAGGCCCACTTCATTCGAGATTTCAAACAGTTTACAGGAGAAAAACCAACAGTTTTTCTGAAGGAAAGAGAGCGGTTTATCGTCAACCCGAACATGGCTGAGTAAGGATGGTAATTCCGGCCCGTCCATCAATACAGCAATACGGCAATACAGCAATATAACCATTCAACAATCCAGCCCTCACTACCGCCGGTGCCGTTTGCCTTTATTGTTCTTATAATCCATGAAGATGTATTCTCCCAGGCCCTGAAGGCTGCTGTAGAATGCCTTGCCATTATTGGCTTTCGTAAACTGATCGACGAATCGCATCAGGTAGGGGTCACGGGCGATCATGAAAGTGGTGATGGGAATATCGAGCTTGCGGCAGCGCTGAGCCAGTGTCAGGGTCCGGTTTACGATCTTGCGGTCCAGGCCAAAGCTGTTTTTGTAATAGCGCTTGCCTTTTTTCATGCAGGTGGGTTTGCCGTCGGTGATCATAAAGATCTGCTTATTGGGGTTGCGGCGGCGGCGCAGCAAGTCCATGGCAAGTTCCAGGCCGGCAATGGTATTGGTGTGATAAGGGCCGACCTGCAGATAAGGCAGGTCTTTGATCTCGATCTGCCAGGCATCGTTCCCAAAGACGATTATGTCAAGGGTGTCCTTCGGATAACGGGTTGTGATCAGTTCTGCCAGTGCCATGGCCACCTTCTTGGCCGGCGTGATGCGGTCTTCCCCATAGAGGATCATGGAGTGAGAAATATCGATCATGAGCACGGTGCTCATCTGGGCCTGGTAATAGGTTTCCTGTACCTCCAGGTCTTCCTGGGTCAGCCGGAAATCATCAATGCCGTGGTTGATCTGGGCATTGCGCAAGGATTCCGATACGGCGAGTTGATCGAGGCGGTCGCCAAATTCATAGGGGCGGATGTCGGAACTCGGTTCATCGCCGCCCCCTCCGAAGCGGGTGTTGTGATTGCCACGGCGGGATTTTTTCAGTTGGCCGAAAACATCTTCCAGGGCTTTCTGCCGGATGGCGATCTCCATCTTGGAAGTGGGCACGAAGTTGGGGTTGCCCTGCCCTTCCTGCTGGATAAAACCTTTATCGATGAGGTCCTGAATGAAATCCGCCATTCCGTAATCCTCATTGGTCAGGTTGTATTCTTTATCCAGTTCGGTAAGCCAGGAAAGGGCCTCACTGACATCTCCGGAGGTGTAAACGAGCAATTCCTGAAAGATTTTCAGCAACTGGTCGAACGTCGAGCCCTCGCCCTGTCCGGGAACAAATTCTGAAAATTTCCAACCGATCATTCCAGTAGTATCTATTTACGTTCTTAGGACAACATATTCCCTTCTAAAAATAAGATCGCCCCGAGAAAAGTTCAAGGCGATCCCAAAGTATATCTTTCTGCCGAGGGCAGCGGAAGATCATTCCTCTACATCACAGCACTTCATCAGGCCCAGGTAATCCGGCCGGTCGGAGGCCAGTTTATGAATAAAACTGTTTTTAACTTCTCCATCCTGAATGACGAAAACACCGGGCATCTGAAAGCCGTCACCCAACTGCGGCCCAACGCCATGGCCTGCCATCACTCCTGCGGAGAAGCCTCTTATCCAGGAAGAAAGGCCGAAGAGCTGGGTGAAATTCCCTTTTACCAATCCGAATGCAGCGTAATACTTACACTCCGGGTCGCTGATATGGATAGCGCCTTCCAGTCCATACCGGTTGAAATAACGCTCGGCAATATCGTCTGTTGTCATGTGTACAAAGACAATCCTTGACCCTTGTGCTTCGATCTCCTGGCGTTGCCCGGAAATATCGGAAAGTGCCTCCCGGCAAAAGGTACATCCGAAATGGCGCAGGAAAACCAGGAGGACGGGCTGCCGGAAAGAAAAATCAAAAAGCGCCTCACCGGTATTCAGGTTCATCCGGCTCAACAACTCTTCGCCAAGTTTCTTTTCCTCGACCATGTGATTGATTATTTTTTAGGACTTATAAAGTGTCAAACAAAACGCGGGGCGGAAAGTTGTCAAAACAGGAATTAAGGGGTTCGCAGCTTCAACCTTAAATAGGGTTCACGGCTCAATTGTCATTAAACCGTGAACCCATATAACCGAAAAACCAGGATCAGACCGCCATATTATCGTAAACTTCCATAACGGCCCGAACGTGTTCGGCAGAAGCTTTCAGCAAAGCCATTTCATCGCTGTTCAGTTTGAGTTCCAGCAACTGAGCAATGCCCATTTCTCCCAACTTCACCGGAACGCCAAGGAAGATGTCCTTCAGCCCATATTCTCCATTGAGCAGTACGCAGCAAGGGAAAATACGGTTCTCATCCCTTACGATTGATTCCACCATCTGGGCGGCAGCGGCGCCGGGCGCATACCAGGCGGAAGTGCCCATCAGTTTCACCAACTCTCCTCCGCCCATTTTGGTGCGTTCGACGATAGCATTCAGCTTGTCGTCATCGATCATTTCCGTAACCGGAATACCGGAAACGGTTGTGTAGCGGGGCAGTGGCACCATCGTGTCGCCATGGCCGCCCATCAGCACCGCCTGGATATCCTTGGGAGAAACCTTCAGCGCCTCCGCCAGAAAGGCCCGGTAGCGGGCAGTGTCGAGAATGCCGGCCATGCCAAAGACGCGGGAGGAGTCCAGCCCGGATGCCTTGTAGGCTGCGTAGGTCATCACGTCCAAAGGATTAGAAACCACGATGATGATCGGGTTTTTGGAATGCTCCATGATGGACTTCGTGACCATATTGACGATCTTTGCGTTGGTGGAGATCAGATCGTCCCGGCTCATTCCCGGTTTGCGGGGTACACCGGCCGTAATGACGACGATGTCCGACCCGGCAGTCTCTTTGTAGTCTTCCGTTCCCTTGAGGTGTGTGCTGTAATAATCGATGGGGGCTTGCTGCCAGCTATCCAGGGCTTTGCCGCGGGCCAGGTCACCCTGGATATCCAGCAGGACCACTTCCTTTACCAAGTCTTTGTGAGCCAATACATTAGCACAAGTAGCGCCGACGTTCCCGGCTCCAACAACTGTTACTTTACTCATGATATTTTCGTTTGATGTTATTTAGTATTCAGGCATTTGTACCGAATCTGTATGGAGTAGAACAGATTTTTTACGATATTTGCTCAACTTTATCAGAGCTGATACTGTCTATCTTGTGATCTAACCTCTCTTCTAACTAAACACCCCCGAAAATTGGTGCAAAGCTAGCTAATTTTAGCAGGAATCTGAAATGATCAGAACACTCGCGATACCCTGCCCCCAATAAAAAACCTGTGGACCGTAATCCTCCGGATAGTGGAGGAGCTTTAATAACAAAAGCAATTAAAGGCTTTATCTCCCAGCTGACTAAATATTAGGCAACGGACAACCCTTTGATCGAATGCATTTTTACTATTTTTGCGTCGCTCCTGCGCAAATTAAAAACCGAATAATTAAAATTTCCGACAATGTTTAGAGCTCTTTTACTCACCTTTTTAGCTTTTGCAGGCCTGCTTGCTGAAGCCAATGCTCAGGCCCAGGGCTGGTGCGGCACCACCCGGGAGGCCCTGGACGCCATCACCGAACGGCTGCTGGCCAATAAGGCCGCCTACCAGCAGGCGCCGGTCCAGTTTCGCAATACCGTCTATGCGCCGGTAACATTCCACCTGGTCGGGCGCACCGACGGCTCAGGAGTCATCTCCAAGCGCCGGGTAATGGACCAGTTCTGCACCCTTAATGAGGATTTCGCAGAGGTCGGCATCCAATTCTATATCAAGGATATAAACTACATCTTCAACACCACGGTCTTCACCAACCACCAGAATACCCTCAACTCCATCATGGCGCTGCAGCGGGACAACTCCGCCATCAATATCTTTATCCCGGAAAGCGCCAACCAGGGCAATGCCCCCGGGCCTGTAGTGGTGCTCGGGTATAATGACCCCACTCCCACCCGGGACTGGCTGGTCATGTCCAAATCGGAGATCAGAGAGGGAGGGTCAACCCTCACCCATGAAATGGGGCATTGGTTTAGCCTGCTGCACCCTTTCAACGGCTGGGATGGCGAGCCCTACGACGAGGCCGAGCACGGCAACCCCGTAACCCTAACTACTGCTCCCAGCCAGTCTCTGGCCCCGCCTTTTACCTACATACCGGTAGAACTGGTGGACCGCAGCAACTGCAATGAGTCCGGGGACTTCCTCTGCGACACTCCACCGGATTACAATTTCGGCCTGGGCTGGCCCAACTGTAACTACACCGCCGGAACCATGGACCACAACGGCGAGGTTATCGATGTTGCCGAGGGCCTGTATATGGCCTATTTCCTGGAATGCGACCGGGATGAGTACTTCTTTTCCGAAGACCAGAAAGCGATGATGATCCAGGACTACAACAGCGGTTCCCGGGCCTATATACGCTCCGGCCAAATCCCCAACCTGACGGAATTTAATGAAGCACCCACCCTGATATCACCAGCCGACGGAGAACAGCTTGGGTTCTACAATGCGGTCAATTTTGAATGGAGCCAGATCCCGGGAGCTGACTTTTACCTGCTGGAAGTAGCCCGGGTAAACAGCTTCCAGGAGTCGCTCGTCGTTTACGAAGAGTTTGTCTATGGCACCAGCAAGGTTGTCGAAGGCCTTCAATCTAACCAAACTTACTACTGGCGCGTCACGCCAATGTCCTGGTACCGGACCTGTGCGCCCAGTTCCAGTACCTGGCAGATCAGAACGGGTGTCGCTGTAGGCACCACCTCCAATGAGCTTGTCGGCCAGTTCAATGTCATGCCAAACCCACTGAGCAGCAGCCAAACCCTTGCTGTAAACCTGAAGTCCGTTAACAGCTTTACCGGCACCCTTTCCCTGGCCAACCTGATAGGGCAGCAGGTGCGCAATTTCGGCCAGCGCCGGTTTACGAAAGGTGAAACCACTGTGGAACTGAATCTCAACGGACTGGAAGCCGGCATGTATCTGGTAAGGCTGGATACGGAAAAAGGCCAGCTTGTTCAGAAAATAGTTGTAACGGAATAACGCCTCTTCGTTATGAGGCTGTTTAAAGAATAAATTAACGCCTGAATGCAGGGAGAGGAGTTTGCTTGTGGTCAGTTGTTCGTTTTCAATACAACATTTAACGAACAACCGGCAACAAATGATGAATTTCCCTGTGTTCTTCATTCAAACGCTTCTAAATCAGTATGAAAAAAATTGTCACACTTCTTATTTTCGCCCTGCTGGGCGGCCTGGGTTCCAGGGTCCTTAATGCTCAATCGGGCTTTTGCGGCACCCCTGCCTATAAGTCGGAATGGCTGGAACGCTATCAGCAGAACCCCAGGGTGATCAACCGCACCATGCTGGACACCCTTTACGTGCCGATGACCATTCACATTGTCGGCAAAGATGACGGGGCCGGTTACATCTCCCTCAACCGCCTGATGGATGCCTTCTGCCAACTCAACCAGAATTTTGAACAGGCGGCTATCCAGTTCTATATCAAGGGAAATATCCGCTATATAAACAACAGCAATTATTATGAACACGACTATTCCAGCGGATCACAAATGATGGCCATTCACGACGTCGCAAATACAGTCAATTGTTACATTGTTGACAGCCCGGCTGGCAACTGCGGCTATTACAGCCCCACCCAGGACGCACTGGCCCTGAGTAAAGGCTGCCTTGGCCCCGGCGACCTTACCTGGGCGCACGAAGCAGGCCATTACCTCTCCCTCCCGCATACCTTCTTCGGATGGGAGGATACTCAATACAATTACAATTCCAATACCCCCTATGCTGTTACCTGGTCCAATATTACCCGCCCTGTGGAAAAGGTCAACGGGTCCAATTGCAGCTTTGCCGGCGACGGTTTCTGCGATACCCCTCCGGATTACCTCAGTGGTTTGTGGAACTGCAACAATGCCGGCCAAAGCGGCCAGATCCAAAAGGACCCGGACGGAGTTGAGTTCCGGTCGGACGGCAGCCTGATCATGTCTTACGCCACCAACTGCCAGGAACGCTTTTCCGACGATCAGATCGGCGCCATGCGCGCCAATCTGGAGGATGAACGGCCCGGGCACATTTACAACAACCAAACGCCTCCGGCACCTGTAACCAGCACCACTCTGACCCCTGTCTTTCCGGCCGAAGGCGAAGCCGTCCAGAATTACGAGGATTTTGAGCTGCAGTGGGAAGCCGTCCCCGGGGCTCAGATGTATATTGTTGACATCTCCCGGATTTCTTCATTTGCCTTCACTGTTGCCAGTTATTTCACTACCTCCAATTCTATTATGGTAAATGCCGGAGACCTGGCCCCTGACAAAACCTACTACTGGCGCATCCGTCCGCTCAACCGTTATAACGGTTGTACCGGCTATTCGGACGGCCATACTTTTGAACTGACTGACCTGGTGTCCTCTACTGCTGCCCGGGAAACGGTGCAGGGCCTGCGGCTCTTTCCAAATCCGGCAAAGGAAAACCAGGAAGTAGCCCTCGAATTCACTTCTGAAAAGCAGGGTAACGGCACCGTCAGCATTCTCAGCCTGGCCGGCCAGATACTGCACAGCCAGCCTTTGGCCCTTGCAACCGGACTGAACCGGAGTGTTCTATCCACTGGCAATCTGCCCAAAGGGATGTATCTGGTGCGTATTGACGCCAACGGCGGGGCGAATTACCGGAAATTGCTGGTACAGTAGAGAACAGGGCGTTGTGCTAATGTGTAAAAGAAGGGAATATGCACCCTTATCCTTTTACACATTAGCACTCCTTGTATACTCACAACTCCACATTTAACCCCTCTGGAAATTAGCATAAACGCCCGCCAGCAGTTATCTTTATCGGGTGTTTATGTCGAAGCATTATGGATATGAAAAAACTACTACTTTTCTCCTTTTTCAGCTTCTTTCTTCTCTTTTCCCTGAGCGCTCAGGAAGTTGAAAGATACTGCGGCACACCGCCGGGCATCGTCGATTGGCTGAAAAGCTACCAGGAAAACCCTGCTGCTTTCCTGCGTTCTCCCGACCTGCTGTACGTTCCTCTGACCATACATATTGTCGGGAATGACGACGGCAATGGATATTTTCCCGTTTCCCGCGTCCTGGATGCCTTTTGTACCCTCAATGCGGATTTCGAAGCTTCTAATATTCAGTTCTTCATCGAAGGGGAATTCAACTATATCGACAATTCGGATTATTACGATCACAATTTCGGGCAAGGCATCGATATGATGCAGGAATACAATGTGCCCAATACCATCAATTGTTACATTGTCGGGAATCCGGCGGGTGCTTGCGGATATTCCTTTTACTCCCTCGGCATCGCTTTGAGTAAAAGTTGTACGAGTGCCGATGACCACACCTGGGCCCACGAGATCGGACATAACCTCTCTCTGCCCCATACCTTTTCCGGCTGGGAAGACACCAATTATCAGGACTTCGAGCAGACGCCATCCACCGTCAATGGCCGCATGGTGGAACGGGCGGACGGAACCAACTGCCAGAATGCCGGTGACGGCTTCTGTGACACGCCGGCAGACTACATCAGCAACCGCTGGCCCTGCCGGGCGGACAAACTGAGCAATGCCCTTCAAACCGACCCTGCCGGCGTTGCTTTCCGGTCGGATGGCACACTGATCATGAGTTATTCCTACGATGAATGCTCCAGCCGGTTTTCCGTTGAACAGACGGAAGCCATGCGGGCCAATCTGCTCGGTGAACGGTCTTTCCTGTTGTATGATCAATCTCCCGCCACCTATCTCGAAGGGTGGGAAGCCGTACCCTTAACCCCCATGGAAGGAGCACTTATTACCGATGTCAGCAGCGTAACTCTGGAATGGGAACCGATTGAACTCGCGGAAGGCTATATTGTTCAGCTCGGCCTGCTATCCAACCTGGGCATAGAGATCATTTACCGAACCTTCCACACCACTGAAAACCAGGTAGAAGTAACTAACCTGCTCTCCGACCGGGACTGGCTCTGGCGTGTCCGGCCCTACAACCGGTACGATGGCTGCGCCCCTTATTCGAATACCTTCACTTTTGAAACGGGGAATTTTATTAACACCACCCGGGAAGAAATCTCCCCATCGGATTTTCACATACAGCCTAATCCTCAGGATGCCGGCGGCACCGTAGTAGTCGAATTTGACCTGCCGGTAGCCCTGGATATTCAACTCAACCTTTATTCTATGGCCGGGCAGCGCATCCACGGCGTTCAGCTCAATGCCCATTACGGGATAAACAAAGTGGAAGTACCTACCGAAAACCTGGAACCCGGGCTTTATCTCATTGGGTTGGAACACGCACAGGGAAGGCAGTTTCGGAAGATCGTTATTCAATAACGGACACAGGATTAACAGACTGTATAATGGCGAGATCTGTACTAATTTTTGCGTTTTTTCTAGGAATATCTCAGTTATTACAGGCACAGGCGCCCAGGGCGGAGATAAACCCCTGCGGCACTCCTCCCGGCAAGTCCGAGTGGCTGAAGAAGTACCAGCAGAACCCGCAGGCCCATTTCCGGAGCGTGGACACCACCCTTTATGTCCCGCTGACCATTCATCTGGTAGGGCAGGATAACGGAAGCGGATATTTCAGCCAGGCTCAGTTGCTGGACGTCTTGTGCCGGCTTAATTCCGATTATGAGGAGGCCAACATTCAGTTTTTCATCGAAGGGGATATCAATTACCTGCCCAATAGCGCCTGGAACGACCACGAAACTGTCCTGGAAGGCGCCGAGATGATGTTCCTCAACAACGTTGAGCATACGATAAACACCTATTTCGTCTCCAACCCGGCCGGCAATTGCGGATATAACCTTCCCTACGCCGGCATTGCCATGAGAAAGGGTTGCGCCGGGGCGTCCGACCATACCTGGGCGCACGAGATCGGCCATAACCTTTCCGTACAACATCCCTTCCTCGGTTGGGAAGGCGGCGTCAGCTACGATGGAAGCGTCGGGCACAATTTCAGCGACCCCGCCCCCCTGACGGTAACTTACGATTACACCTACTTCAAAGATACCCTGATCATTGATACGCTCATTATAGATACTGCCCTGGTGGAATTGGTTGACGGAAGCAACTGCCAGGTCGCCGCTGACGGCTTCTGCGACACAAGCCCGGACTACATTGCTCAACGGTGGAACTGTAACATCGACGGCGAAAGCCCTCAGGAACAAACGGACCCCACCGGCGCCAAATTCCGCTCTGACGGAAGCCTGATCATGGGGTACGCCAACGATGCATGCCAGTCCCGGTTCACACCTGAACAGATCGCCGCCATGCGCGCCAACCTCTATGAGGAAAAAGCCGATTACCTGTACAACCAGACTCCTTTACCTCCGGTTAGTTCCAACCCTGTCACCATTGTATTCCCTCAGGAGGATGAGCTAGTCCAGTTCGATAACATTTATCTGGAGTGGGAACCATTGGAAAATGCCACCCACTATCTGGTTCAGGTCAGCCCGGTGCCCAGTTTTACCGGCTCTCTGGCTACTAATTACATCATTACCACCAACTCTATCACCTTACCGGAAGCTCTCACCATCGACCGCAATTATTACTGGAGGGTCAGGGGCTATAACAGCCACTCCTTCTGCAATCCCGAAACGGCAAACATGCGTTTCAGAACCGCTCAGCTCAGTGCTGTCAACAACATCGCATCCATTACAGCTATTCGGCTTATGCCCTCCCTGACATCCCCCGGACAATCTGTACTGCTCGAATTTGAATCGAAAAAAACCTTCTCCGCCCAATTGAAACTGCTGGCCGCTACCGGACAACTACTCCGAAACCAACAGCTGGCCGTGCAAACTGGTAGCAACCAGTTTTCCATAGGTACGGACGGTTTAGCACCGGGTATGTATTTCGCCTGGGTGGAAAATGAAGAAGGAAGAGCTCTGGAGCGGTTCGTTATTCGTTGATTCGTTAAATCGGGGATTCGTCTCCAAGGTATTGCACCTCGATCTCACGATTTAACCTTAAACGACCACGTCAGCCAGAAACGGCAAACCTCTTCTCCCGCCTCATTGGTGCCAATGGTAAGTACCCGTACGGTTTGTCCCTTTCTCTTATCAATTGCGTTTTGTACAGTTTCCAGGATAGCCTCACCGTGCTCACAGGTGAAAGTAGTCAGGGTGTTGGCTTTTTTGGTGAACTGGCCTTCGATGCCGGTGATCAGCATAGAGATGCGCCCGCGGCCATGGAGGGCAATCAGGGCCAATGCCCCAGTTGACAATTCAGCAGCGCCGGCCAGGGCGGCAAAGTATATAGAGCGGAATGGATTTTGCGTACGCCAGCTATAGGGAATGGTCACCCTGCACCGATCAGTTGCTATCTCTGAAATACGCACCCCCCAGAACCAGCAGGAAGGAAGACGGCGAAGGAAGTAAAGGCGCATCTTCCAGGGAGTGCTCAGGTTCCTGATCAAACTGAGCAACCCCGGCGCTTCAGCATCGAAAACGGGAATGGCTTTGCGTTCGGTATCCATCAAACGGGTTGTTTTATTTCTCCCTTTACAGGATTCTTCTCTACTGCGGTGCTTTTCCTGAACTTTTCCCGCAGCTGTGCGGTAGTCAATCTGGATCCATCATGGCTCCAGCCAGGAGGGCCGAAGAGGTAACCGAAAGCCGCCCGCCAGGAGGGAGCCCGGCCGAGGTCACGGAGCATGGCTGCCCATTCATGAAAGGCAATACGCAATGGATTGTACGTACTGATGTTTTTGGTCAGCCCGTAAACCGGATGTTCTTCCTCTTCCTGGAAAGTGCCGAAGAACCGGTCCCAGATGATAAAAATACCGGCGTGGTTTTTATCCAGGTACTTGATGTCAGAAGAATGATGGACCCGGTGGTGGGAAGGCGTGTTGAAAACCAGTTCAAAGGCATAAGGCATCTTGCTGATGGCTTCGGTATGGATCCAAAACTGATACAACAGGCTGATGGCCTGCATAGTGAAAACCATCGAAGGGTGAAAACCCAGCAGAGGCAGCCACAGCCAGAAGAGGAAACCGCCGGCGATCTCCCCGGTCCAGGTTTGACGCAGGGCGGTACCCAGGTTGTAACGCCGGGAAGAATGGTGCACTACATGGGAAGCCCAGAAATATCGGCTGCTGTGACTGACGCGATGGTACCAGTAATAGGTGAAGTCCTCGGCAAAAACCAACAGAAGCCACGCCCACCATTGAAAGCCGATTTCAAATATCCTGAACTGATAGACGAATGCCATCGCCGCCAGGACAACGCCCTTTGTAAAAAGCCCGATAATAACATTACCGATCCCCATAGCCAGGCTGCTGAAGGTATCTCTGGCCTCAAACCAGTCCTTGTTCTCCTTTACTGCAATTCCCACTTCAACGAGCAATAATAATATGAAGCCGGGAATGGCATAGTGAATGATGTCTGCCATGCGAAGAATTTTAACTTGCACAAAATAAACAATTTAGCGAAAATTCGCGAAAACTATGCTATTTGCAATCAGCTATTCGCGGTTGGCATGGTAATGCTTTTGAATGAAAGCGCTCAGGTTAAGTTATGCAGTGAAATGGCAAGGCCGGCTGCAATGGCCAAAGTCAAGCCCCAAAACCTTCCTATTTCCAGCGGCAAAAATTTAGAAGGCAATCAAAAATCCATTACTTTTGGGGCGTTTCTTCACCAACCTTACACAAAACGATGAATCTTCACGAATATCAGGGTAAAGAACTGCTGAAAAGCTACGGCGTAACCATTCAGGAAGGTATTGTAGCTCATAGCCTGGAAGAGGCCGAAGCGGCTTATAAAAAGATCACGGAACAGTCCGGCTCCAAATTCGCAGTGGTCAAAGCACAGATCCACGCCGGTGGACGGGGCAAGGGCGGCGGCGTTAAGCTGGTCAAAAACATGGACGGCCTCAAAGAGAAAGCGGGCAGCATCCTGGGAATGATGCTCAAAACCCCGCAGACTCCCGGCGGCATGGAAGGCCCGGGCAAGAAGGTCAATAAAATCCTGATCGCTGAAGATGCCTATATTCCCAACCCTGACGCCTGTGAAGAATACTACATGTCTGTCCTCATGGACCGGGAGAAAAAGTGCAACGTTATCATCTACTCCACCGAAGGCGGGATGGACATCGAGACGGTAGCGGAAGAAACGCCGCATCTGGTGCACAAGGAATACGTGGATCCCACGCTCGGCCTGCAGCCCTTCCAGGCGCGCAAGATCGCTTTCAACCTGGGGCTGAGCGGCAAGGCATTCAAAGAGATGGTGCGTTTTGTTTCATCCCTGTACAAGGCTTTTGTCGGAGCCGACGCTTCCCTCTTTGAGATCAACCCCTGCATGAAAAACGGCGAAGACAGCATCATTGCCGTTGACTGCAAAGTTACCCTGGACGATAACGCCCTTTACCGCCACCCCAACCTGGCGGAAATGCGCGATAAAAGCGAAGAAGACCCCACCGAGGTGGAAGCCACCGAACTGGGCCTCAACTTCATCAACCTCGATGGAAACGTCGGCTGCATGGTCAACGGCGCCGGCCTGGCCATGGCAACCATGGATATGATCAAACTGTCCGGTGGCGAGCCCGCCAACTTCCTCGATGTAGGGGGCACTGCCGATGCGAAGCGGGTGGAACAGGCATTTCACATCATCCTGAAAGACCCCAAGGTCAAGGCCATCCTGATCAATATTTTCGGCGGCATCGTCCGCTGTGACCGGGTTGCCCAGGGAGTTGTCGATGCCTATAAGAACATCGGCAATATTCAGGTGCCGATCATCGTCCGCCTGCAGGGCACCAACGCCGACCTGGCCAAGGAGATCATCGACAACTCCGGCCTGGCGGTTAAATCGGCCATCCTCCTGAAGGATGCAGCGGAACTGGTGAAGGAAGCCCTGGGGGAATAGAATAAGGCTCTCCAGCCAAAACGCTAAAGAACTTGTCCAAATTTCCATCAATTGGCTGCAAGCGGCAAATTTCATCCTGCACTTCGTTAAATCCCGATAGACATCGGGACGCCGATGCTTTGGCATCGCCTGCGTTTTTCGCCTCGTTCAGAATGAAATTTGCTCGCTTTCCCTCAATCATGGAATTTTGGACAAGCTCTAGGGAAAAACAACCTCTTCTCTTTTGAGATTTTTGCAAATTGGAGAGGTTGTTTTTTCCGGATTACTAATGATTATTCTGTCCCATCACCAAATTTTTCTCAAGTTATTTTTCGCATCCTCATACCAGGTCATTGCCCAGTTCTATTTCAGAATACATGGTTGGTTTTAGTATAGGTTGTCTTTACCTTGCAGGATGATATCCCTTCATCAACACCATTTCCATAAACATTCCTCCTCCCCTCTTGTTACCCATCCGAACCAAAAACTCCCACCAAATATGTTCGGATTATTCAAAAAAGACCCGGTCAAAAAACTGGAAAGGCAATACCTCAAACTGATGGAAGAAGCCATGCGCATTCAGCGCAGTGGAGACATCAAATCCTACTCCGCCAAAGTGGCGGAAGCCGAGGAAATCCAGAAGAGGATCGATGAGTTGAAAGGTAGTTCGTGATTCGGGGTTCGGGGTTCGGGATTCGGGTACGGCTCACGATTACACGAATCACGAATCACGGCCCGCTACCCGTATCCGCACTGTCATCAATATCACCGGATTTGACACCGATAAAGTCCATATCCGTGATGTCTTCCGTGAAGTTGTTGATTACGAAAACAGCAGGTATCACATCCAGATAAGGGTTGGCGGGGTTGGAAAAGATATAGTCAGCCGGAAAGAACTGCCAGGCGGGGCGCCCGCTGAATTCCAGGTCGATGCCCAGAATGACCTTCCGGATACCGATCTGGTCCAGGGTGGTGAGGCTGCCGGAGCCATTCACATCGGCAGCCATCATTTTTATAGGTGTGTCGAGCGGGTCCAGCCCGAGGATGTGTTTGGTAATGAAGACCAGGTCGAGGGTCGAGAGGCCGTTCTGAAAATTGTCGTCCTTTGCCAGGGCCAGGGCCACAGGATCTCCCAGGGGAATACCGTCAAACTGGTACATGCCATCTGCTCCGGTCGTGGTTGTCTGATCCACCGGGCCGGAGAGCGCCACGGATACTCCCGCCACCGGCAGCCCCGCCTCATTGACAATAATTCCCGAAATACTGCCGGAACCCAATGGAGGTTGGTCTATGCCACCCAGCGTGTCCACATCCAGCCCCAGGGGGTCCAGCCAATCCATCAGGCGGGCATCCGGAGTCCCGCCCTCATCCCAGGAAAGGCTGAAACGGCCAAAGAAGCCGGTCGTCTGCCCGCAATCGTCATTCAATCCGCCGTGCAACTGGCCCACCACATGGCCATTCTGGTCAAATAGGCCGCTGCCGGACGAACCGGGCTCAAAAGTTCCTACGCTGTATTCCACCTGGAAGTGGTGGTTAGCAGGGGTAGAAACCGTAGGGCTCCACACCAGTACTCCTCCGTAAATGGAAGCCTGTTGGTATAAAGCCACTTTCTTTATGTCCCCACTGGGATGGTGAAAGATCACTCCGCTCTGTGGGGCAGGCGCCAGTCGGCTCCAGCCACTGAAATGAACGTTATAGGCGGGGGGGATCACCGTGGTGCTTTCCAGGAGCAAAAAGTCGTTCTGCTGCCTGCCCGCCCGGTAAACACACCCCAGGATGGAGTTGGGCGCAGGTTCAGCATCAGGATTGGCGCACCCCGTAGATTGATAAGAAAAGTCAAACCGCCACAGGTCATAAATGGGCGTGTAGCCGTCCTGGCAGTGAAAGGCACTCAGAACATAAGGTGTGCCGTCCTCAGCGGTATTGTTGACCAGCGTTCCGCTGCAGTAGCCCGTTCCTTCCTCCAGGGCCATAATGATGCGGCAGGCGCTCCTCTTCTGATCCTCCCAGGGATCCCCCTCCGGGCAGTTGGCATTTTTGTTGCAGGGCCGGGAAGCACCAAAGCCCAGGGTAAGCAGTGAAGCATTTTCCAGCTCCTGTTCGGCAGCTCGGAAATTATCTTTTTGATAAGCATGGTCAATGCGGAATATCTGCAACTCCCCCTGCCCTCTCGCCGATGCCGGTTCATAATATTCAATCACTGCTGTTTCTCCCCTGACAAACCCCGTCATGAATTGCCCGGAGGGGCGGTTGTTCCGAAAAGTATAAGCCCCCAGAACCTGCTTTCCATCTTCGCTGTACATGAAAAGTTTTGAGCCGGGAGGCAGATAGAGGCTTTTGTAAAAAGCGGCCAGGGCAAGAGCTCCTTCCGAACGAACCTTCAGGCGCCACAGAAGGCTCCCGTCCTCCAGTTCAGTCCAGACGCCGGAGTTTTCCAGGGTATAATTCACTTCCAGCGGCGCGGCGAAGCGAGGTACTCCGGTATGCTTTTCGTCCTCCTCACGGATTTTCTTCAGGTTCAGGCGGGGAGCTTTTTCTACCGGCAGCGGCTTATCACCGTATGCCTCTCTGAAGCCATCCGATAAACCCGTAGGGATGCCCCCCGAGCTTTGCTGAGCGGCAAGGGAAAAACAGGAGATAAGAAAAGCGATTACCGATAGTAAAGTGACATGTTGAAAACGCCTCATAGGATCATCATTTGTTTGGAACAAAAGGGCCGGGTGCTTTAAGAACAGCAACACACCCATGATATCCGGTGTGCGCCGGTACAGGCAGGTTGTAAGAGCAGGACTAAAGGTTTCTCAATTGATGCAGCAAACAACAAAGGTAAGGATTTCAAAAGCAAAATGTCATGTTGAGGTGATATAAAATTGCCGATAGGGCGCCGGATTTCACAAAAGGTGCGAAATGCGAGGCCTCCTGATTTGTCATTAACAGCGAGGAAAAGGGGGGAAAGCCACTTCAAGCTGATAATGAATGGGTTGCGGGTTACAAATGCCGACTGAGCCTGGCAACTCGCAACCCGCAACCGGCAACTCACAAATCTTCCAGCCCGAGGACATCAACGCCCTGTTCAAAGACCACATCCACCGGTATGGATGCTGCTGACAGGCGGTCGAGGTCGGCCTGCAGTTGCTCTCCGATCTTGCCTTTGTCGGCCACCAGTTGAGCAACACCATCGTAATCGCCATCGCCCTGAAGCGTTAAGATCAGTTCTGACAGGGAAGCGGCGGCCTGCTCCAGTTTGTCGTAATTCACCCGGTAAACACCGGATTCAGGATCCCGCTCAAATGCTCCCTTTTCGGCGAAGTAATTGAAGCGGATCATATTGGCCTTGCCATGAGCACTGGACGCACCGAAGCGGACGGAACGGAATATACCGGCCATAAAAGTGGTGTAGAAATCCTTCAGGTCGCCTTCCAGCTCGCCTTTATCGTGTAGCTGCTTGATCATGTACAGGCCGAGAATGTCGGCTTTGCCTTCTTCGAGAGCGGAAGCGTGTTCCTTAAGCGCTTCTCTCACCGTACCTTTGCCGTTGATGGTATTCTTTATGCCCAGGCCGTGAGCCACTTCGTGGAACATGGTATTGGCAAAAAAGGCGTCAAAAGTGATGTGCTGGCGCTGGCCCTCAGCGATCAGCACGTCAGCAATGGGCACCAGTATCTTGTCGAACTTGGCGCGCATAGCATTCTTCAGCTGCAGGCGGCGAGTGCCTTTCTGCAGTTGCACTTCCTCATCATTTGGCAGGTTGATGGCAATAGTCTTGCTGCCGGCATTGCAATCACCGGCGTAATACACCACGTCATAGGCATTGAGCTGGGCGTCGCTGCCGGGCTCCTCCGTTTTATATTCCGCCGACACAGGCAGCCCTTTTTGCAGTTCGGGGAGGAAGGCAGCGTATTTGTCAAGGCGCTGGCTCCAGTCCATATCTTTTACCAGAACGTAGCATTCATGAGCCGCCTTGGCGCCATACAGCTGGTCCTCATACGTTTCGATCGGCCCGATGACCACATCGATCTGATTGTCTTTCATGTCCAGCCAGGCCATGTCGCTGGCCTGATAGTCGTCTGACAACAAAGCCTCCGCCCGCATATTCAGGTATTTTTTCAGGGCATCGTTGTCGGCAAGAGCTGCCGCCTGCCGGAGCAGGCCAGCAGCCTTTTCCACCTGTCCGGCAAACTGTTCGTGATAGGGAACCGTCATCAGGCCGCCTGCCTCATCCCGCCTCAGGAAGGTATAAAGGGCGGATTTGCCTTCCAGGGCCGCCGCCTCGAATTCTTCCTTGCTCATATCCGTAGGGTAAAAGTTGGCGCCTGCCGGTTTGGGGCCGACACCATAAATGAAGGGCTCGTTGCCCTCCAGGCGGTCCCAGGGGCCGTAATTGATGGTTACATAACGCCTGAGGCTTTCATTGGTAAGCGCTTCCATAAGGCTGTCTTTATGGCCATAAGCTTCGTACCAGAACAGTTCATCCATGATCTTACCGGCCTCTATAAGCACCGGGATCATCTGTTTTTGTTTGTCAGTGAGTAGATTCACATCAGTTGTCAAACGGACCGGCACGTACTTGGCCAGGCGCTGGCCGATGTCCACGATCAGGGAGTCTGCCATCCAGGTTTCTTCAGTTTGTTCCTCTCCTGCCCCGCTTCCGCAGGAAACGACGAAAAAAGTGGCCAGGACAAGAAAGCTAAGATTGAATAATCGCATAGGTTTTTGGTGGGGAAATTAAGCAATTTTGAGGAATGTCGGGTACAACTCCCAAACTGAGTAAGCGGAACAAAGCATTTTCAGGAAGTCATAATGAAAGTGTAACTTTTTGTCTGTAAAGCCCGTATAAACAGGCAACAATCGCGTAATCTTTTGTATTACACTTTGTGCGAGGTAGCCTGTACCAACGGGCTACCTTTTTTTGTCTATTCTCCACTAACCCGTCAACACCCTTCTACCCGGCAGGTGGCTGGCCTTCATACAAAATTCACATCCGACAACTTAATCTGCTGGGTTTATCGGAGACGCAATTGGTTCGGTGCATTTTTCAAACATTCGGAACGTTTTTCCTACCTTATGGCATTCCTTTGTGCCCCGTCTGAGCATACGGGAAAATATTACAGCTGGCTTAGTATATGCCTTCGAAAGGCACGAATGGCCTCTGCAAATACTACCGGTTTGGCGCTTTGTGCGAAAAAAAAATAAACCTGAAATTATGCTAAACTTTTCCGAAGATCCCCATTTGCGCTACAACATACTCACCGGAGAGTGGGTGCTGGCCTCCCCTCACCGGACGAAACGCCCCTGGCAGGGCAAAGTTGAAAAGGCGGCCGCGCCCTCGCGCCCCTCTTATGACCCCCAATGCTACCTTTGCCCGGGCAACACCCGGGCGGGCGGCCATAAAAACCCGGCCTATAAGGACACTTTTGTTTTTACCAATGATTTTGCAGCTCTAAAGCCAGACAGCAGTGACAGCCTGTTCGAAAACGGACTGCTGCAGGCAAGAGGAGAGCGGGGCATCTGTAAGGTATTGTGCTTCTCGCCCGACCATTCTCTCACACTGCCGGACATGAGCGTTGAAGCTATCGAAAAGGTGGTGGGCCTATGGCAAAAGGAATATCGGGAACTCGGCGCGCTGGATTTTATCCAACACGTCCAGATCTTTGAGAATAAAGGGGAGATCATGGGCTGCAGCAACCCGCATCCCCATGGCCAGATCTGGGCGCAGGCCTCCGTGCCGCAGGAGGTGGCCAAAAAGTCGGCACAACAGTTAAATTACTGGAAAGCAAACGGTTCCAGCCTATTAAAAGATTACCTCACCCAGGAAACAGATGCAAAGGAACGGCTAATATGCCGAAATGATCATTTTGTGGCGCTTGTCCCCTTCTGGGCGGTATGGCCCTACGAGGCCATGATCATTCCCGTGCGGCACTTTCAGCACATCGGGCAGATGCATGTGGAAGAAAAAAAAGCTTTTGCCGCCATACTGAAGGCGCTGACTCAACGCTTCGACCGATTATTTGATACCTCCTTCCCCTACTCCGCCGGCATACACCAAAGCCCGACCGACGGAGCGAGCCACCCCGAATGGCATTTTCACATGTCTTTTTATCCGCCGTTACTTCGCTCGGCAACAGTGAAAAAATTCATGGTAGGTTATGAGATGTTCGCCAACCCACAGCGGGACATCACTGCGGAAATGGCGGCTGAACAATTGCGGGCACTAGGAGCCTGTCGGAGAAGCACTTGATGGCCTGCGAACGGAAAATATTGTTCTGCACTTCGTTGCTCCTCAGTCGCGTAGCACCACTATGCTCCTTCATCGCGCCTCGTTCAGAATAATATTTGCTCGTTCTCGCCTCACCAACACTTCTCCGACAGGCTCCTAGGGTAATAGGGTTGTGTTTCTGATAAGTGCACATGCTGGAAGCAGCCCGAATAGCTTTTTTCATTATTTTCGCTTTAGGAAAAAAGCAAATTGTTAAAAACCAACTTTGGCAGCGCTATTCCTCATCATTTAACAGCCGCCATCAAACATCAAACTTTATGAGACTAGTCAGAATAGTTCCGTTTATCGCCTTCTGTTGGGTTTTTACCCTGCCCCCCCTCTCCGCACAAACCACCGCCTGTGGCAAAATCGTCATAAACGCCGACCAGGGAAAAGACACCATCAGCCGCCACATCTACGGCCATTTTTCCGAACATCTTGGCCGCTGCATTTACGGCGGTTTCTACGTGGGGGAAGACAATAAAGCCATCCCTAACAAAAACGGAATCCGCACCGATGTAATTGAAGCACTCAGAGAACTCAGGATCCCCAACCTGCGCTGGCCGGGCGGATGCTTTGCCGATACTTATCACTGGAAAGACGGCATAGGCCCCAAATCGGAACGGCCTACAATCGTCAACACCTGGTGGGGAGGCGTCACGGAAGACAACAGCTTCGGAACGCACGATTTTCTCAATATGTGTGAAATGCTGGATGCCGAACCTTACCTGTCGGCCAATGTCGGCAGCGGGACGGCCCGGGAACTGTCTGAATGGATACAATATGTCAACCATGACGGAGTGAGCCCCATGGCCGCTCTTAGAAGAGAGAACGGCAGGGAGAAACCCTGGAATGTCAGATTCTGGGGAGTCGGGAACGAGGCATGGGGTTGCGGCGGCCACATGACGGCGGAATACTATGCCAATATCTACCGCCAATACGCCACCTTTATGACCGACTGGACCAACACCGGCGGGCTATACAGGATTGCCTCCGGCGCCAGTTCCAGTGATTACAACTGGACCGAGGTGCTGATGCAGAATATTCCCAACCGGATGATCGACGGCCTGGCCCTGCATCATTACTCAGTCATCGACTGGGGCGCAAAAGGGCCCGCCACCGGATTCGACGAGCAGCAGTACTTCACTATCATGAAGCGGGCGCTGAGAATGGAAGAACTGGTCCGGAGGCATTCCACCATTATGGATAAATACGACCCTGAAAAGAAGATAGCTCTGGTGGTGGACGAATGGGGAGGCTGGTATGACGTAGAACCAGGAACCAACCCCGGCTTCCTGTATCAGCAGAACACCATGCGCGACGCCATGATCGCCGCCACCACGCTGAATATTTTCAACAACCACTGCGACAGGGTTCGCATGGCCAACCTGGCGCAGACCATCAATGTACTGCAGGCCGTCATCCTGACCGATGAAGAAAAAATGCTGCTGACGCCGACCTACCACGTCATGAAGATGTACAACGTCCACCAGGATGCCCTTATGCTCCCGGTTGATGTGGTGAATTGTGATTACCGTTTAGGAGCGGAAACACTACCGGCCCTTTCGGTTTCCGCCTCGAAAGATACTGGGGGCGTGGTCCACATCTCCATTGCCAACATCGATTCAAAGGAAACCAGGACGGTTTCGGTGGAATTGCGGGGAATGCCCGTCACAGCCGCGGAAGGACAGATCCTGAGGTCGGGGAACGTTCAGGATCACAATACTTTTGCCCAGCCGGATAAGGTAAAACCCTCCGAATTCCGGCAGTTCAAACGCAGCGGCAATACGATCGAGCTGGACCTGCCTCCCTTCTCGGTGGCCGTGCTGGCGGTGAAAGGCTAAGTACTCTGTAAAATAAATACCTTCCGCATTTGATACGGCTCTTTTTCCGCCGGGTTACATTGCGGGATCGGTTGCGAAGCTCAGCCCCTCCCCGCGCCTTGCCTGGCGAAATATTACCACCGCCCCGCTGGATAACTCCCCGTACCGTTTGATAACCCAAATTTGTCTTGGGAGTATATGCCCCTTATCTTGGGCTTATAAATATTTAAAACCTAAAGATCATCCAAAATGAAAAAGCAGATCCTCCTGGCCCTTACCTTCGTAGCCATAGCATTTTGCCTCCCGTATATGAGTGCGGCTCAATCAACAATTACCCAGGACGGCAAAGTCGTAATTGGTAATATCGATACAATCAATTCCGAAATACTTGGCGAAACCAGAACCGTTTGGATCCATGTGCCGGAGAGCACCGCCATGAGCAGTTCAGCAACCTATCCGGTAGTTTATCTCCTGGACGGCAGCGGCCACTTCCCTTCCGTTTCAGGAATGATCCGGCAACTGAGTACTACAAACGGAAATATGATATGCCCGGAGATGATCGTCGTCGGCATCCTGAACACCAACAGGACGAAGGACCTGACCCCTACTGTCGTAGAATCCATCTTCGGGAACCCCGCCCCTCAAAACGGAACGGGAGGTGGAGAAAAATTCACCGATTTCATCGAGAAGGAATTGATGCCTTATATCAAGGCGCATTATCCGGCTAATGATTACACTACTTTTATCGGGCACTCCCTGGGTGGGCTGATGGTAGTCCATACACTCCTTGAACGGCCCGGCCTGTTCGATAATTACATTGCCCTCGACCCCAGCTTGTGGTGGGATGGCCAGATAGAACTGAAAAGGGCGCAAAAAGCTTTGGCAGAAGGAAATTTTAATGGAAAGTCCCTGTATCTGGCCGTAGCCAACACCCTCCCGGAGGGTATGAGCCTGGAAGCCGCCAGAAAAGACACCTCCGCAATGGTAAAACACATCCAATCCATTATGGAATTTGCAGAACTGGCGGAGGCCAATGATCAAAACGGGTTGAACTTCGCCTGGAAATACTACCCTGAAGACGGCCATGGCAGTGTGCCCCTGATCGGTGAATATGACGCCATCCGCTTTCTGTTTCCCTGGTACGAGCCGAAACTGGCCCCATTCTTCGATCCGAATTCTACGAAAACCAGTGAGGAACTGGTGCAAACCCTAACCAGCCATTTTGAGAATGTGTCCAATAAAATGGGGTTTACCGTACTTCCGAACGAAGGTATGATCAACAGCATGGGATACGGATTCATGGGTAACAACAAACCCGGCCATGCCCGCGCACTTTTCGAACTGAATATCCTGAACTATCCGGAGAGCGCCAATACCTACGACTCCATGGGCGACTTCTACCTGTCTCAATCCAATATGGAAAAGGCGGCGGAGTACTTTTCAAAGGCTATTGAAGTTGGAGATTATGCGCCGAGTAAGGAGAAACTGGCCAAATTAAAAGAAACGAAGTAAGTGAATCATTAACCAATACTCCCCATTTTCCTGCTCTGTTTTTGGTAATATTTGAATAGCCCGTTCATCGGCCATGTCCTACTTTTGGAATATGCCAGCCTGCAGTTGGTATCGAAAAATTTGACAAACCCAAAAAGGACTGTCTATGGCACGATTGAAATACTGGCTTTACCTGCTCTTTTCCTTATTTATGACCCACATGTCCGCCCAGGTCTGGAACCCCAACCTGGCTGATGATCAATACAAAAACCCCATAATTTTCGCCGACTATTCCGACCCGGACGCCATCCGCGCCGGCGATGATTTTTACATGGTATCCTCCAGTTTCAACTGCGCGCCGGCCCTGCCGGTGCTCCACTCCAAAGACCTGGTCAACTGGGAGATCGTCAACCACATCTTCACCCAACAGCCCCCTCCTGATTTTTTCGACAAACCACAGCACGGCAACGGCGTCTGGGCGCCCTCCATCCGCTACCATGACGGCTGGTTCTACGTTTTCTACGGCGACCCGGATTTCGGTATTTACATGTGCAAAACCCGGGATCCGGAAGGAAAATGGGAAGGGCCACACCTGGTAAAGGCCGCCAAAGGCTGGATCGACGCCTGCCCATTCTGGGACGACGATGGCAATGCTTATCTCGTTCATGCCTTTGCCGGCAGCCGGGCGGGGATCAAAAGCATCCTGGTGCTCCACCGG
This sequence comes from Lewinellaceae bacterium, assembly GCA_020636315.1. Lineage (GTDB taxonomy): Bacteria > Bacteroidota > Bacteroidia > Chitinophagales > Saprospiraceae > JACJXW01. The sequence goes on along the minus strand of JACJYA010000012.1, from coordinate 254,276 downwards.
ATGGCTTCCGACGGCAGCAGGTTGCTGGATGACGGCGTACTCGTCTTTGACGGCCATGAAAAACACCCGACCATTGAAGGCCCGAAAATGTACAAACGCAACGGGTATTATTACATCTTTGCTCCCGGGGGTGGAGTGGCCACCGGCTGGCAGACAGTACTCCGGTCAAAAAACGTTTACGGCCCTTACGAAGACAAGATCGTCCTGCACCAGGGAAATTCCGAAATCAACGGGCCCCACCAGGGCGCGTGGGTGGAACTGGCCAACGGCGAAAGCTGGTTCCTCCACTTCCAGGAAAGGCAGCCGTACGGCCGCATCGTCCACCTGCAACCTGCTCAGTGGAAAGACAACTGGATCGTCATCGGAGCAGATCCGGATGGAGACGGAACCGGCGACCCCGTCAGGGAGTGGAAGAAACCCAATGTGGGCCAGGCTTACCCGGTAAAAGTGCCCCAGACATCCGACGAGTTCAACGGGCTGCAACTGGGGCGGCAATGGCAATGGCAGGCTAACCCCTCCCCCACCTGGGCATTTACCAACACCAGCGGCTTCCTCCGCCTGAACCCCGTAGTGCAGCAAGAAGGCGCCAAAAACCTTTGGGATGCCCCTAATCTGCTGCTTCAGAAAATGCCGGCGCCCGAATTCACCGCCACAACAAAACTGGTTTTTTCCCATCATTTTGACGGAGAGAAAACCGGCCTGATCATAATGGGCAGAGACTACGCTTACCTCGCCCTGGAACAGGACGAAGGGCAACTCTTCCTGACTCAGGCCGTCTGCAAGGATGCTGAAAATGGAAAGGCAGAAAAAATAACCGAAAAAATTCCTGCCACAGGCAAAGCGGTATTCCTGCAGGTTAAAATCTCCGATGGGGGCCGGTGCCGCTTCGGATACAGCTTTGACGGAAAGCGGTTCACAGAATTCGGCGAAGCCTTTCCCGCCCGGGAAGGAAAATGGATCGGAGCAAAAGTCGGCTTGTTCTGCACCAGGGCCGAAAGAATGAATGACGGCGGATATGTGGACGTTGACTGGTTTCGGATCACGCCATTAGAGGACAAATAAGGATGTTTGATTTGTGATTTGTGATTTAAGAGGTTTGACATTCAAATGGGCTACCTGGGGAAGCCAAATCAAACATCAAAAATCGTACATCAAACATCAAACATCCCCAATCTCCTTCTCACCCCGCCCGCTGATATTGCCGGTTTCTCCAGTAGGCCAGCAGGCTGATCGCCGTCAGAATAGCCACGGAATAATAAACAAAAGGCGGAACCGGAACCGGGTCTCCCGCCGCATAGGAATGCAGGCCGGAGAGGTAATAATTGACGCCAAAATAGGTCATAAGCACCGTTGCCCAGCCAAAAAGAGAGGCCACATTGAAGGCATAGGGCCCCCGGAGCCCGGGAATAAACCTCATGTGCAGGATAAAAGCATAGACCAGCACTGTAACCAGCGCCCAGGTTTCCTTGGCGTCCCATCCCCAGTATCGCCCCCAGGATTCGTTGGCCCAAACCCCGCCCAGATAAGTACCTATACTTACCATAAACAGTCCTCCGATGAGCGTCATCTCGCTGATCTGGGTCATTTCCTTGATGATGCGGTTCACATTAGGCGCATTCTTCTGATTTCTGAATATCATGAAGATCAGGTTCAGCACGCCAATGAGCGCTCCCAGCATCAGAAATCCATAGCTCCCTGCTTCCAGCGAAACGTGGATGGTCAGCCAGTATGATTTCAGGACGGGAACCAGAGGCGTGATTTCCGGATCGAGCCAGCTCAGCCCCGCCACCATCAGTATGGTAGAAGCCAGAACGGAAGTGGCCGCCAGGCTACCGAGTGATTTCCTGCCAAAGATAACTCCGGCCAGAACGGTAGTGAAGGCAATGTAGATCATCGATTCATAACCATTACTCCAGGGCGCCCGTCCGGATACATACCACCTCAGGCCGAGGCCGAGAGCGTGGAAGGCGAAACTCGCCAGAAAAAGCCCCAGGGCAATTCTTGTTGGTATTTTCAGATTAATGCCCGGCTTAAAGACAGAGGTGAATAACAGGCCCAGAAACACCAGGCCGAGCAGTGCATAAACCATACTCAGGCGGCTGAAAACGTTCAGGCGGTTGAGCATTAGTTCCGCCTTCACCTTAGTCTCAGAAGGCATAACGGCAGCGCCATTGTCTTTCTGATAAATACTCAGCTCGTCAACCATGCGGTTGGCGGGAGCCCAGTCTTTCTCGTGCAGGGCCGTCTGCAAGGTGGGAATGTAAGCGGCATAGAAGTTCCGGGCAAAAGAAACAGGAGCCTCCGAATTGTGCTGGTGGGCGGCATCCGCCGGCGATTCCCAGTGATTGTTCTCGTGGCCGGGAATGGGGAAGGCCGTAAAGAAACTGCCCGAAAACACCATGCTGCAGATGTTCACCTTTTCATCCAGTTTCATCATCTCCTTTTCAAAAACACCTCTGTCCTTCTTGGGCGTGTTATAGGCCTGCCGGACGTATTCTTTCAGCTTGTACTGGCCGTTTTCGTCAAAGAAATCACTGTAGGTTGCCAGTTTGCCCTGGACGGGGATCAGTTCTTTTGTTTTTTCGTGCTTCCCCATTTTGATAAGAGGCGTATGGTACCAATCCTTGGGGTGGGCCGCCATCCCAAGAATGATCTGTTCGGCGGTCAGGCCGTACAGCGACTCTTTCCGGGAAAGCTTCCGGAGGATCTCACTGGCGTAGGTATTCATGGGCTTCATCCGCCCCCTGTGGTCCTGAATGATCAGCCGGCCGAATTTTTCAGCATGCCCGATGTCCACCGCCGCCATAGTTGGATTCGGAGGAGAAGAATTGGCGAAGGCCGCGCCGGAAGAGAACAGGAATATTCCGATGAGCGCAGTAGCGATAGCATTTCGGGCCCGCCGCTGCTTTTCCAGGTTCCTGGCCAGTTGCCGGAACCGGCTCTTTCCACTGAAAAATGTGAGGACCATCCCAAGAGTAAGTATGGCATAACCAAGATAGGAGATCCAGGTGCCCCACCAGTCGTGGTTCACGCTAAGGTAGGTGCCCAGTTCATCCTTGTCGAAAGAAGATTGAAAGAACCGGTAACCGTCGTAGTTCAGAATGTTGTTCATAAAGATCCTTTCGTCCCTTTTCAGGCCGGATCGGGAATCGATCAGGGTTACCTCGCTGGCATAAGAGGAAGCGCTGTTCGTGCCGGGATATTTTTCCATGATGAAATCTCTGAGTTCCAGGGCAAAGGGAAGCTCAACCCTCCTTGCGCCGTAGGCAATGTTCAGGCTGATGCCGTTGACCGTAAAAGTCCGCGGACGGCCTTCCATTCCCTCCGCACCGTAAATATAGGCCTCCTGAGAATCGCCTCCGCTGCTGACCCTTATTCCCAGGCCGGCGGTACTGGTACTCGCCATTTTCCGGTCGGAAGAATAAACCTCAACGCGGGCTTTGGGAGAGAAGTCTCCGAACACAAAACTTTGCTGGCCATTGGTATAAAGGCTTCTCAACATCAGGGGGTGATATTGCCCCGGAGGCAGCATATCATTTTGCTGGGTAGCCATCACCGTTTGGGAAAAGGCGGTGGGAGCCTTGAAATACAGGTTGCCATCTTCGTATTTGATGTTGAATGCCTGAGGGTCTTCCACTTTCCCAAAATTGAACAGGGTTCCCCGGATCATGCTTTTATCGCCATACCGAACAAAGTACTCTTCCCGGCCATTCGCTCCGCCAATGACGATCTTCAGAACGGGGATGCCATTTTCATCCGTGGCCATTTTCTCCGTCGGGTTTGGCATAAAATCCAGCACCTCAACCGTTACTTCCTTGCCTCCTAAAAGATATTGCCGCTTTAGGTAATTGTTGCCCAGGGTAGCAAAGAGCACCGGTTCGTCAAAACTGTATTTTTCTCCCTGCTGCATCCCTTCGAAAACCAGATAGGTTTCCGCCGATAAAAAGGAATTGGAAGCGCTGCCTTCACGGATGTGCATCACGCCTTCGAAACCGGTATAGCGGGTTACCGCCGCACCCAGCAGAATGACGAGAATGGCAGCATGGAAGGCAAAGATCGCCCACTTTTTCTGCCTGATCAGCTGGAAACGGAATACATTCACCAGAATGGAAATGCCAAACATCACCAGCAGCAACTCCATCCACCAGGATTTGAAGATCACTTTCTGGGCCGAACTGGTGCCGAAATCGTTCTCAATAAATGTGGCTGCACCGATGGCAATAGCAAATAAGGCCATGTACAGGCCCGCCGCAGTAGTGGAAAATAATTTATTGAAAATATTTTTGAGGATATTCATCTCAGAAACACTTTTGCGAACTAAAAAAATCACTGCAGAACTGCTCCTTCCATGATCACATCATAGCGGTAGCCCGCTCCAAAATCCTTATCCAGAGTAATAGTCCCTTCCAAAGTCACTACTGCTCCCAGAGGAATATCTTCCATGGTGGTTACCGTCAGGTCTGCCCCTTTTGCAGAGCCATCCCGCAGGTGGACCCAGTTCCGGTTCATGATCCTGGGATTCACTTTAACGCACTTGCCCGTCACTTTAACCATCTGGTTACTGTACTTTTCCTTGTTGGCAAACAGTTCAGAAATCTTTACCGCTCCTTCGGCCCTCTCAATATTTCCTACTTCCAGGTCGGGAAGGGATTCTCCCCCCTGAATACCGGCCTGGGCGCCATCCATTCCGGCCCCACCGGAGGGCTGTTTCCAGAACTCGGACACCAGATACACGGTCTCAAATACGCGGTTGAATTCCTGGCTGAAGAAATTCTTTTTCAACAATCCTCCTCTGAAATAACAAACTTCCCCTACCTCAATGTCAGTCCTCGGAATAGCGATCCAGAACTTTTCGTCATTTTCCGACACATTAAGATAGGTGTATCTGTCTGTATTCAGCACTTCTTCCACTGTCACTTTGTGTTCCTGGGGTGCAGCATCAGAGACCAGAGGCTCGCCCGGAAGGCCAGCGTCCATGGCGGTACCTGCCTGTTCTCCATTGGATTCACTTTCGATGACCCGGGGTTTGGAGTTACAGGAAAAAACCGATAACGTTATCAGCAAAGCAAAAATAGTTTTCCAATCTTTAAAATTCATAATTCGGGTTATTGTTAAACACACTTACGAAGCTAAAAATTTTTCAGCTATTTGACTTAGATATAGAGTTCTAAATAGGTGGCGGGAAGTCAATTAAACGAATAAAATTTATCCTCGATCTTCAAATTTTCAATGTCTTCTTTCCCTGGTAAAAATAGTTTTTCCGTACTTCTTCCGGCCTCGCAACCTACTCTAATCTTTTTCCCCTGTCGGATGACACGCATAACAGGCATTACTCTGATAAACGTATCCCGAAACGCCATCATGCTTATCTGCCAGATCAACCGGGTTATCATGTTCGTGGCAGTCAATACAGCTGAAAACGGCAAAACTGCCGGCTGTGGTGTGGCAATCTACACAATTGTTCCACTCTCCTTCGTGTTTTCCACTGTATATGGGGAAATACATTCCATCGTGATCGAAAGTTGAAGGGATCCAGGCCGCCTGCGAATGGCAGCTTTCACAGTCTGTCGGAAACTGTGCCGCAGCGTGGTTCGGGTTGCTGGTTTGGTTATAATCACCGGAGTGGCAACCAAAACAGGTGTTGGGGGTATTGGTGTAATTTCCATTATGGCAGGCCGCACAGTCATTGGCAATGGCAGCATGTGCACCTACGATCGGATAAAAACTGTTATGGTTAAATGATGAGGGGATCCAGGCTGATTCCGTATGGCATTCCTGGCAATCCGTCGGGAACTGCGCCGCGGCATGGTTCGGGTTGCTGGTTTGGTTGTAATCGCCGGAGTGGCAACCAAAACAAGTGTTTGGCGTGGTGTTGTAATCGCCATTGTGGCAGGAGGCGCAGTCGTTGGCAATAATCGCATGCGCCCCGTTCAGCACGTAATAATTATCGTGGATGCCAAAGGTGGCCGGCATCCAGTCCGGCTCCGTGGTGTGACAACTCTCGCAGTCCGCCGGGAAGCCCAACGCCTGGTGGTTCGGGTTCACGCTTTGGTTGTAATCATTAGTGTGGCAGCCGGCACAGGTGTTCGGCGTGTTGGTATAATTGCCGTTGTGGCAGGCCGCGCAGTCATTGGCAATAGCCGTATGCGCCCCGGTAAAGGGATAAAAACTGTTGTGGTCAAAGGTGGAGGGCGTCCAGGACGATTCCGTATGGCAGTCCTGGCAATCCGTCGGGAACTGCGCCGCGGCATGGTTCGGGTTACTGGTTTGGTTGTAATCTCCCTCATGGCAGCCGAAGCAGGTATTCGGCGTATTGATGTAATCCCCGTTATGGCAGGAGGCGCAGTCATCTGCTATAGCCGCATGCGCCCCGTTCAGCACGTAATAATTATCGTGGATGCCAAAGGTGGCCGGCATCCAGTCCGGCTCCGTGGTGTGACAACTCTCGCAGTCCGTCGGGAAGCCCAGCGCCTGGTGGTTCGGGTTCACGCTTTGGTTGTAATCATTAGTGTGGCAGCCGGCACAGGTGTTCGGCGTGTTGGTATAATTGCCGTTGTGGCAGGCCGCGCAGTCATTGGCAATAGCCGTATGCGCCCCGGTAAAGGGATAAAAACTGTTGTGGTCAAAGGTGGAGGGCGTCCAGGACGATTCCGTATGGCAGTCCTGGCAATCCGTCGGGAATTGCGCCGCGGCATGGTTCGGGTTACTGGTTTGGTTGTAATCTCCCTCGTGGCAGCCGAAGCACGTATTCGGGGTGTTAGCGTAATCCCCGTTGTGGCAAGCCACACAGTCGTCCGCAATTGCTGAATGGGCTCCGGTGATCGGATAGAAACTGTTGTGGTCAAAGGTGGAGGGCGCCCAGGCCGTTTCCGTATGGCAGTCCTGGCAATCCGTCGGGAACTGCGCCGCGGCATGGTTCGGGTTACTGGTTTGGTTGTAATCTCCCTCATGGCAGCCGAAGCAGGTATTCGGGGTGTTAGCGTAATCCCCGTTGTGGCAGGACGCACAGTCATCGGCTATTACAGCATGGGCTCCAGTCAACACGTAATAATTATCGTGGATGCCAAAGGTGGCCGGCATCCAGTCCGGCTCCGTGGTATGGCAGCTCTCGCAGTCCGTCGGAAAGCCCAGCGCCTGGTGGTTCGGGTTCACGCTTTGGTTGTAATCCTCTGTATGGCAGCCCGCACAGGTATTCGGCGTGTTGTCGTAATCTCCGTTGTGACAGGCCACACAGTCATCAGCAATAGCCGTATGCGCCCCGGTAAAGGGATAAAAACTGTTGTGGTCAAAGGTGGAGGGCGTCCAGGACGATTCCGTGTGGCATTCCTGGCAATCCGTCGGGAACTGAGCGGCCTGGTGGCTCGGCGCCGTCGTCTGGTTGTAGTCATCGGTATGGCAGCCGGCACAGGTGTTCGGGGTATTGGTGTAATCTCCGTTGTGACAGCCGGCGCAATCGTTCGAAACGGCGGCATGCGCCCCGTTCAACACATAATAATCATCATGGACATCAAAAGAAGCAGGGCTCCAGCCGGCATCCGTCGTGTGGCAGGACGCGCAATCTGTCGATAGGCCCAACGACTGGTGGTTGGGGTTGGCCGTTTGGTTAAAATCAGTGGTGTGGCAGGAGGAACATTCCGTAGAGGTGCCTGCATAACCAGCACTGTGGCAATCCAGGCAGTCTGCCGTGGTGTGTGCTCCCGTCAGGGGGAAGGCCGTCATATTGTGGTCGAAAACCACATCCGCATCGCCCGTCGGGTGGCAGGCCAGGCAGGCCGTGCTTTCATAAACATATCCAACGACACCGCCGTGTTCATTGTCCGTCTGAGGGTTGGTATGACAATTGGTGCAGCTGAACTGCGTGTAATCCGACGGGTTGGTATGGCAATCGGTACAGGCGCTCCACTCCCCGTCGTGTTTGCCGCTGTAGATCGGGAAGTACTGCCCGTCATGGTCGAATGTTGAGGGGACCCATTCGCTCTCCGTATGGCAATCAAAGCAATCGTTAGAGAACTGGAGAGCCGCGTGATTCGGATTAACCGCCTGGTTGTAATCCCCTTCATGGCAGCCGAAGCAGGTATTCGGCGTATTGGTGTAGTCTCCGTTGTGGCAGGACGCACAGTCATCGGCTATTACAGCATGGGCTCCATTCAACACGTAATAATTATCGTGGATGCCAAAGGTGGCCGGCATCCAGTCCGGCTCCGTGGTATGGCAGCTCTCGCAGTCCGTCGGAAAGCCCAGCGCCTGGTGGTTCGGGTTCGCGCTTTGGTTGTAATCCTCTGTATGGCAGCCCGCACAGGTATTCGGCGTGTTGTCGTAATCTCCGTTGTGACAGGCCACACAGTCATCAGCAATAGCCGTATGCGCCCCGGTTATGGGATAAAAACTGTTGTGGTCAAAGGTGGAGGGCGCCCAGGCCATTTCCGTGTGGCATTCCTGGCAATCCGTCGGGAACTGAGCGGCTTGATGATCCGGCGCCGTCGTCTGGTTGTAGTCATCGGTATGGCAGCCGGCGCAGGTGTTCGGAGTATTGGTATAGTCTCCGTTGTGACAGCCGGCGCAATCGTTCGAAACGGCCGCATGCGCCCCGTTCAACACATAATAATCATCATGGACATCAAAAGAAGCAGGGCTCCAGCCGGCATCCGTCGTGTGGCAGGACGCGCAATCTGTCGATAGGCCCAACGACTGGTGGTTGGGGTTGGCCGTTTGGTTAAAATCAGTGGTATGGCAGGAGGAACATTCCGTGGAGGTGCCTGCATAGCCAGCACTGTGGCAATCCAGGCAGTCTGCCGTGGTGTGTGCTCCTGTCAGGGGGAAGGCGGTTGCACTGTGGTCGAAAATGGCATCCCCGTCGCCCGTCGGGTGGCAGGCCAGGCAGGCTGTGCTCTCATAGACATACCCGCCGACACCACCGTGGTTATTATCCGTCTGAGGGTTGGTGTGGCAGTTGGTGCAGCTGAACTGCGAATAATCCGACGGGTTGGTATGGCAATCCGTACAGGCGCTCCACTCCCCGTCGTGTTTGCCGCTGTAGATCGGGAAGTACTGCCCGTCATGGTCAAACGTTGAGGGAATCCACTCGCTTTCGGTATGGCATTCCTGGCAATCCGTCGGAAACTGGGCAGCAGAGTGGTTGGGGTCCACCGCCTGGTTGTAATCCCCCTGGTGGCAGCCGAAGCAGGTATTCGGCGTATTGGTGTAATCTCCGTTGTGGCAGGCCGCACAGTCATTCGCGATAGCCGCATGCGCCCCGTTCAGCACGTAATAATCATCGTGGATGCCAAAGGTGGCCGGCATCCAGTCCGGCTCCGTGGTGTGGCAACTCTCGCAATCCGTCGGAAAGCCCAGCGCCTGGTGGTTCGGGTTCGCGCTTTGGTTGTAATCCTCCGTATGGCAACCGGCGCAGGTATTCGGCGTATTGTCGTAGTCCCCGTTGTGACAGGCCACGCAGTCATTCGCAATTCCGCTGTGTGCCCCGGTCAGAGGGTAATGAATATTGTGGTCAAAGACCGACGGCACCCAGGCGATTTCAATGTGGCAATTCTCGCATTCCAGGGGAAACTGGTTGGCCTGATGGTCCGGGTCCGCCGTCTGGTTGAAGTCATCGGTATGACAGCCGGCGCAGGTGTTCGGGGTATTCGTGTAATCCCCGTTGTGGCAGGCCGCACAATCCGCCGCGACATCCATGTGAGCTCCCCTCAATTCGTAGAAATCACCATGGATATCGAAGGTAGCAGGAGCCCAGCCCGGTTCTGTGGTGTGGCAGGAGGCGCAGTCCGTCGATAAGCCCAGAGACTGGTGGTTGGGGTTGGCCGTTTGGTTAAAATCAGTGGTGTGGCAGGAGGAACATTCCGTGGAGGTGCCGGCGTAGCCCGCACTGTGGCAATCCAGGCAGTCTGCCGTGGTGTGTGCTCCCGTCAGGGGGAAGGCCGTCATATTGTGGTCGAAAACCACATCCGCATCGCCCGTCGGGTGGCAGGCCAGGCAGGCTGTGCTCTCATAGACATACCCACCGACCCCGTTATGTTCATTGTCCGTCTGAGGGTTGGTGTGGCAGTTGGTGCAACTGAACTGCGAATAATCCGACGGGTTGGCATGGCAATCCGTACAGGCGCTCCACTCCCCGTCGTGTTTGCCGCTGTAGATCGGGAAGTACTGCCCGTCATGGTCAAACGTTGAGGGAATCCACTCGCTTTCGGTGTGGCATTCCTGGCAATCCGTCGGGAACTGAGCCGCAGAGTGGTTGGGGTCCACCGCCTGGTTGTAATCCCCCTGGTGGCAGCCGAAGCAGGTATTCGGCGTATTGGTGTAATCTCCGTTGTGGCAGGCTGCACAATCATTCGCGATAGCCGCATGCGCCCCGTTCAGCACGTAATAATCATCGTGGATGCCGAAGGTGGCCGGCATCCAGTCCGGCTCGGTGGTGTGGCAGCTCTCGCAATCCGTCGGAAAGCCCAGCGCCTGGTGGTTCGGGTTCGCGCTTTGGTTGTAATCCTCCGTATGGCAACCGGCGCAGGTATTCGGCGTGTTGTCGTAGTCCCCGTTGTGGCAGGCCACGCAGTCATTCGCAATTCCGCTGTGTGCCCCGGTCAGAGGGTAATGCATATTGTGGTCAAAGACCGACGGCACCCAGGCGATTTCAATGTGGCAATTCTCGCATTCCAGGGGAAACTGGTTGGCCTGATGGTCCGGATCTGCTGCCTGGTTATAGTCATCGGTATGACAGCCGGCGCAGGTGTTCGGGGTATTCGTGTAATCCCCGTTGTGGCAGCCGGCACAATCCGCCGCAACGTCCAGGTGCGCCCCTCTGAGTTCGTAAAAATCATTATGGATGTCGAAGGTAGCAGGAGCCCAGCCGGGCTCTGTGGTGTGGCAGGAGGCGCAGTCTGTGGGCAGCCCCAATTCCTGGTGGTTGGGATTAGTGGCGTTGTCAAAATCCGTCGTATGACAAGCCTCACATTCAGTTGGCGTCCCTTCATAGCCGTCGGCGTGACATAAAATACAGTCCGTATTCACATGAGCGCCGGTGAGGGGAAAATTGGTGGCATTATGGTCAAAGCTGTTGTCCGCATCGCCCGTTGGGTGGCAGGCCAGGCAGGCCGTATTCTCATAATTATACCCGCTCACCCCGGTATGCTGCTCATCCGTTTCGGGATTAACATGGCAATTGGTGCACCTGAATTCAGAGTAATCAGATGAATTGTTGTGGCAGTCTGCACATTCCATCCACTGGCCTTCGTGCCCTCCGCTGTAGATAGGAAAGATGGGGTCATGTTGGGTAAACTCGGCAGGCATCCAGCCCACATCGGTTGTATGGCACTCTGCACAGGTCGTTGGAAGGCCCGCACTCTGGTGATTGGGGTTTACCGAACTCTCAAAATCCGACTGGTGGCAGGCAAAGCAATCTGTTGGCGTATCCGTGAAGTCGCCACCCGTATGGCACCGGGCGCAGTCCTGAACATCATGCCCTTTTGTAAGCGGGAAAAAATCGTGGTTCAGGCTTTCAGACGACCAGTCGAAGCCATCCATGGTATGGCATTCCGAACAATTCAGGGAAAAGCCGGCATCATTATGGTTCGGGTTGGTGGTGGCGTTGAAATCATCCAGGTGGCAATTCATACAATCATTGCCGATGCGGCCAAACTCCAACCCTGATTCCGAGATATGGCAATCTGTACAATTCAGCGTCGAATGGGCTCCCAACAACGGGAAACCATTTTCCTGATGCAACTCGGTGATATTGTCCACCAGCCAGTTTTCGGGAGTGTGGCAGCGGGCGCAGTCCAAACCAACGGTGGTGCGGTGCATATCCGTATGGCAGGAAACACACTCGGGGCTCGCCTCCGGAAAAACCAGCGTCTGGTGGCAGTCCCGGCAATCCACCCGGATATGCCGGCCCTCAAGCGGGAAAGCCGTAGTATCGTGGTTAAAATGAAGCGTATCTGCATCTATTTCCCAACTGAAAGAGGAATGGCAGTCAGCACAATTGGCCTTTAAGTCAGTACCGTGCGGCGACTGTGCGAACAGGCAACTGCTCAGCCCCAGGAATGATATGATCAATAGCAGACTACGCATTCAAATACAAAATCTGTTTTTGGATGACGGAATTAATGGCATTAAAAACGCTGTATCAGCCTTGAATTAAAACGGTGTAAAGTTTGTCCCTTGTCATCGAAGGTCCCTTCGTAGTAAAGATACATCGTAAGGTGTTTCATCAATACCAGGGAAAGGCTTGCCCCGGCGATATTCTGCCGGATGGCCGTTTCATTACTTCCATAAAGATAGTTCACGTTCCGATAATAAAGGTCACCGTTGAGCCTTCTTTTGATAATGTCTTTTGAAAGCCTCGCGCCGAAGATCCTGCTGTTCAAATAATTGGTCTGAAGGAAATTGGCGGTAAGAGACAGCCTGGCGTTCACTAACGGCAACCGGCTGATGTTTACATAAGTGTTCAGGTTCTTTGACAGGTTGCTGCCGTTTTTCTGAAAACGCCAGCTGGCATTGGCGCCCACTGTGACCAGGTTAAATGGGCGGTAATTCACCCCAAACCGAAGGCCCTGACGCGTTTCATCTTCGATCAACCGGTCGATAAAGCTCTTGTAGGACTCGTAATATATGATGTTCTTACGGTTGTCGTAAGATACGGAAACCCTCCAGTTCCGGGACAAACGGTACCGCAGTGAGACAAACATATTGGTCAGCCGCAGCGCGTTTTTGGCCTCGTTGTTGATCTTTTCAAAAAGATCCACTTCAAAAGACCCGAATAGGTGAAGGTTATCCATTAGCTCTCCCGAATGCTGGAAATAGACAAAACGGCGGTCAACTTCCGATTTGTTCCGCTGTTCCAGAAAGCCGAAAGTTGTCTGCTGAAATTTCGCCGGGCCGGCGGAAACATAACTGGCGTAAGCGCCTACCTGCAAAAGGTTGAGGTTGAAGCTGTAATCAGAATAATCCGGCCTGGAGCCCGCAATCGCCCCGAAGATGAAATTGCCAACTCCCTGTTCATACTGAAGGCCGTCGATGGCTCCCACACTCGACATCCGGGGATTGATCTTTCTTCCTAAGGTAAGATTGGAAGCCGGAGTAAAATCATACTTTACCGAAAGAGCATACACCTTGAGTGCATTGCCCAGGTTCTCCTTCACCTGCTCCCACTCGTTCAGGGTATGCCGGAAGGTGATGTAACTGTCTGTTGAAAATCTGGAATTGTTCAGGTTTTCTCCCCGGAAACTAAAGGCATACCGCATCCGGTGGAGATTCTGATAATCGGAAAAATTGCTGTACGAGGCCACCGAGGCCCGCCCTCTGACCTTTTGCCGAAAGAGGGCTTCTCCTTCTTCCTCTTCAGGTGTTATCACTGGATTGGCTCTTTCAACGGCCACCTCCTTCTCCTGAGGGGGCGCCGGCGGAGCATTTTCCTTTTTGGGTTCCGGAATCTCTTTTTTCCTGACTGTTTTGGCAATCACTTCCTGAGAAACCTCCATCCCCTCCGACAGAAGTGGAGTGCACACCGTAGAAGTCGAAGATTTGTTGTTGACTTCCAGGACGGGAATAAGCTTGCCGTTCCGATCGACAAACAGGGTATCCCCAATATTGATATTTTCAGTTGATGAAAATTTCACATATACATTCCGGGAGGAGACGAAGGATACCGTTCCCTTTTCCAGTACAGCCTGCCCGTGAAGAGCGGCCCCAATCAAGACGAAAAACAGCAGGTTAAGATACTTTTTCATTAGAGCCAGGCTTCTTTTTTGATATATAGTTTTAGCTATTCACCGGTTTCACCTCAGTTATGGCCTTTATTCATGCCCTGTGGGATGGCATTCGTAACAAGCATTGCTATCAAAGACATACCCCGAAACCTCATTATGTTCATTGGCCAGCTGTTGGGAATTATTGTGTGCATGACAGTCTGTACAACTGAATATGGAATAATCGCCGGGGGAAGTATGACAATCGGCGCAATCATCCCATTTTCCATTGTGCCGGCCGCTGTAAATGGGGAAATACATGCCATCGTGGTCAAAGTCCGCCGGTTCCCAGGCATTTTCCGAGTGGCAGCTTGCACAGTCGGTCGGGAACCCTGCCGCAGAGTGATTGGGGTTGTTGGTTTGGCTGTAATCACCGGCATGGCAGCCGTAGCAGGTATTGGGGGTGTTGGAATAATCCCCATTGTGGCAGGCGTCGCAGTCATTGGCGATGGCTACGTGGGCGCCCCTGATGGGATAGATGGTATTGTGGTCAAATGACGAAGGTATCCAGGCGGTTTCCGAGTGGCAGGTAGCGCAATCGGTTGAGAATTGCAACGCTGAATGGTTGGGGTTCGTCGTTTGAGCGTAATCATCGGCATGGCAGCCATTACAGGTATTGGGGGTGTTGGTGTAATCCCCGTTATGGCAGGTAGCGCAATCGTTCGCAATGTCAGCATGTGCCCCGTTCAGGGCATAGAAATCGTTGTGAATGTCAAACCCGGCGGGTATCCAGCCCGGGTCTGTGGTATGGCAGGAGGCACAATCCGTTGGCAACCCCAGTTCCTGGTGGTTGGGGTTGGTGGTTTCATTATAATCCGTCGTATGGCAGGCTTCACACTCAGTGGGGGTGCCCTGATAGCCGTTGGCATGGCACTGAATGCATTCCGTTTCCAGGTGGCCGCCTGTCAGGGGGAAATTTGTACTGTTATGGTCGAAGGTGTTGTCCGCATCCCCAAAAGGATGGCAGGCCAGGCAGGCCAGGTTGTCATAAGCATAACCATTCACTCCGGAGTGCTCTTCATCTGTCTGAGGGTTGGTATGGCAGTTGGTGCACGTGAATTGGGTATAGTCCGACGGATTGTTGTGGCAATCCGCACATTGCGACCACTCACCGGCATGGGCGCCGCTGTATATCGGGAAAAAGCCGTCGTGCTGGGCGAAATCAGCAGGCATCCACCCCACATCGGTGGTGTGGCACTCCGCACAGGCCGTCGGAATATCCGCACCCTGGTGATTGGGGTTGGAAGTATTTTCATAATCCGCCTGATGGCAGGCAACGCAATCCGTCGGAGTATTGGAGAAATCACCTCCTGCATGGCATTGGGCGCAGTCTGATATGTCATGGCCCTTTTCCAGTGGGAAAAAATCGTGATTGATGCTTTCAGAAGTCCAGTCAAAACCGTCCGCCCGGTGGCACTCCTCACAGTTGACGGAAAATCCCGCCCCCTGGTGGTTGGGGTTGGTGGTGGCTGCGAAATCCTCCAGGTGGCAGTTCAGGCATTCATTGCCGATCCGGTTAAACTCAAGGGCGGATTCGGAGACGTGGCATTCATCACAGCTCAGGGCGGCATGCGCCCCCAGCAAAGGGAAGCCATTGTCCTGGTGCAATTCCGTGATGTTATCGACCAGCCAGTTTTCAGGGGTATGGCAACGGGCGCAGTCCGAACCCACAGTCATGCGGTGAATATCCGTATGGCAGGAAATACATTCGCTGCTTGCCTCCCGGAAAATGAGGGTTTCGTGGCACTGCCTGCAGTCCACCCGGGTATGATGCCCCGCCAGGGGGAAGGCGGTGGCATCGTGGTTGAAAGAAAGCGTATCAGCGTCAATCTCCCAGCTGATGGAAGAGTGGCAGTCGGAACAATTGGCTTTAAAGCCGGCTCCGTGAGGGGACTGCCCGAAAAGGCTGGTTGCCAGTCCCAACAGTATGATTATTTGTGACAGACTACGCATTCGAAGCTTTCGAATTTATATTGTGTGAAAATCTCGCCATTCAATTCTATGGGCTTATGACAGGCTTCACATTCTATTTCGGCATGCCTGCCTTCCAGCTTAAAGGCCGTTTTATCGTGGTCGAACTTGTCGATGGGCCACTGCTCAAAACCGTGGCAACGCGCACAATCCGTCCTGCCGTTCCGTTGGAACTGGCCGCCGTGCACCGACTCATGGCAACTCGCGCAGTCGGTTGACAGCCCGGTGAAGAGGACCGGAGTATCCGGCAGGCTGCTCTCATCCGCCTTGTGGCAGGCCGTGCACTTTTGCCGGGCATGGGCGCCTTCAAGGTCAAAATCCGTCCGGCTGTGGTCGAAATCATTCTCTTTCCAGCTTTCCGTTATATGACAATTTTCACAGGACCCTCCGGGGTAATATTCTTCCTTTAGCGCCCCCTTATGGACATCCTCGTGGCAGTCCACGCACCGCTCCCCAATATTCCTGAATATCCATTTTTCATCATCTCCAAGATGGCAGGCAAAACAAGGGGTGGCCAGGTGAGCCCCATCCAATGGAAAGCTGGTTTTACTGTGGTCCTCAAAAGTAAACAAGGGTACATCAAACCCATCTTCCGTATGGCAATCTGCGCAATCCCGAACCGGAGGAGCTGAAGTGAAAGCTCCTTCGTGATAATCCTCATGGCAGGCGGCACAGGTGTTGTGAGGCAATGGATCCACGAGGTTGGCGGTATGGCAATCCCGGCAATCCACGGCAGCATGCTTGCCCTTCAGTTGAAATTCGGTCAGGTTGTGGTTGAATTTGTCGGTATTGATGTCCCGGAATGACTTTTCATTGTGGCAATCCGTACACCGCTTTCCAAATTTATTGTCGTGGACGTCTTCGTGGCAGGTAACGCAATCATTGGTGCGGACACCCAGCCGGTCCTGAAATATTCTCGCGGGGCTAACCTCCATGTTATGGCATTCGGCACAGTTTACTCTCCGGTGCGCTCCCTTGAGCGGGAATCTGGTCTGGCCATGGTCGAACCGTTTTATCTGGCTGAGAGAGGAAAAGGAATCTTCGGTATGGCACTGTTTGCAGTTCGTTCCCAGGTTGCTCTCATGCGCATCGGTATGGCAACTGTTGCAATTGGAAAACTCCAGCCCGGTAAAAACCTGAAATTCCTTTCCGTTCCGGACCTCTTTATGGTGGCATTCAATACATTCTACATCTCTGTGCCTGCCCAGAAGAGCAAAGTCCGCCTTATTATGGTCGAATTTGCTGGCCGGCGAAAAGGCTTCCGTAACATGGCAGCTTGCACAATCATTGGACAAGGTGCGCTGATGATAATCCTCATGGCAGGAGGCGCACTCCCGGGGCATTCCCAGAAAAGTACCCTCTCTTTTCTTCAGTTCCGGGTCACCGATCAGGTCGGGAGTATGGCATTCGCGGCAATCTATCCTGCGGTGTTCTCCGGTCAGTTCAAAGCCGGCGAGGTTGTGGTTGAAGTTCGACTCATCGAAGCGCACCATATCGAAATTCCGGCCGTGGTGCTCGCTGTGGCATTCTGCACAATCCTTGCCTTTCACCTCCCGCGAGGAGTGGTAGCCCTCCCGGCGGCCAATGAGGCTTTTGATTTCCTTATGACAGTCCAGGCATTTATCGTTGGAAACCTTCTCTCCCAGGGTATGGCATTGCGTGCAATTGGAAATGCCTTCCAGCTCGGCATGGGCACTGGTTAAAGGCCCGGGGGAAAGCTGCGCGTGCAATTCCGGAAGGAAAAAAAGGTTCATCAAAATGACCATGTACAAAAGGCCTGGTTTCATTTCCTTTTATGCAATTATTTAGTGAAATACCTGTTTTTTCAATAGAAAACCTTAAAAAACCGGGGGCTTATAACCGAACGGGGTAAAAAAAACTCCGAACGAGGAAGATCTGTAACTGTACCGGCTCCAAGGCCTATTCCCCCCTTCCTCTCGGATGGCATTCATAACAAGCATTACTCTCAAACCGGTAATCTCCCACCTCATCGTGCTGGCCCGCTAACCTCGACGGGTTATTGTGGGCATGGCAGTCAATACAACTGAACACCATATAATTATCCGGGTTGGTATGACAGTCCGTGCAATCGTTCCATTCCCCCTCGTGCCTCCCGCTGAAAATGGGAAAGAACATCCCGTCGTGGTCGAAACCACCGCTGGCGTCTCCGGTGGGATGGCAGGCAAAGCACGCTGAATTTTCATAAACATAGCCGTTTATGCCCCCGTGTTCTCCATCCGTCGCCCCTTTGGAATGGCAGTTGGTGCAGGCAAATTCGGAATAGTCTGAAGGGTTATTGTGACAATCGGCACACTGCGCCCACTCACCTTCATGAGATCCACTGTAGATGGGGAAGATAGGGTCGTGCTGGGCATACTGCGCCGGCATCCAGTTCACATCCGTTGTATGGCAATCGGTACAGCTCATAGAGAAATTTCCCTGCTGATGGTTGGGAGAAACCGCGTTTTCGTAGTCCGTCTGATGGCAGGCAAAGCAATCAGTGGGCGTATTGTCAAAACTGCCTCCGGTATGACACTGGGCACAGTCTGAGATATCATGCCCTTTGGACAGCGGGAAGAAGTCGTGGTTGATGAACTCGGCGGACCACCCGAACCCATCTATGCGATGACATTCCTCACAAGCCGTTGGAAATCCGGCGCTGGCGTGGCTGGGATCGGTGGTGGCGTTGTAATCCTCCAGATGGCAGTTCAGGCATTCATTCCCGATCCGGTTGAATTCCAGTACCGACTCGGAAATATGGCACTCATTACAATCCAGGGAGGCATGGGCCCCAACCAATGGAAAGCCATTCTCATAGTGCAGGCTGGTAACATCATTCACCAGCCAGTTCTCCGGAGTGTGGCAACGCGCACAGTCCGCACCGACAGTAGTACGATGCATATCCGTATGGCAGGAAATACACTCCGGGGAAGCCTCGGAAAAGACAAGGGTCTGGTGGCAATCCCTGCAATCAACTACGGTATGTTGGCCGGAAAGGGGGAAAGCAGTCTGTCCGTGGTCGAAAAGAAGGGTATCCTTTGAAAGGTCAATTTCCCAGCTGAAGGACGAATGGCAATCAGCGCAATCAGCTTTCAAAGCAGGCCCGTGAGGAGACTGCGCCTGAAGGCTGGCCGTCAATCCGAAAAGCAATATGAGATGAAAGAGGCTGCGCATTTTTGAGAATCATCAGTTTTTTTCCTAATACAATTGCTTTTGTGCACTCCTGAAGGCATACGTAGCTCCAGAGTGTCTGTTTAGAGGCCACCTTACAAATGGGGAAACCATTCGTTTCAATGGCTTTTGCTAACCGTTTACCAAGCAATAACGGAGGGTTAAGTTTAGGAAGACCCCGGAGGAATACGGTGTACGGCTCCGGAATTTTTGATGGCCGGCGCCACGGGCAGGCAGGGCGGGTGGGCGGCCTGGTCTTTAGTTGATTCCCAATTTACTAACGGAGGCTAAGTTAGGGGTATTTTGAAAAGTAATCCTTTTTTAATTCAAAATTTTCTAATTTGAAATTGATCTAAATTACCGGTTACTTGTGTTTCTTCATGGTATATCCAAAGCGCTTGGTAATTTCCACTCCGGCTTTCTGAAGAAATTGCGTGGGCAGTTCTCCGCCGGCAAAAATGTAAACCAGGTCGTTGTCCAGCACGAGTTCCTCCCCTTCCGTATCCGTAGCCAGATAAACCTTATCGGGCTCGATCCGCACCAGGTTGGTGTTGAATTTGACTTCCAGCAACTGCTTTTCCACCGCCTCATTGATCTTGTCGCGGTTTTTGGGTTTGATCCGGCTGAATTTATCTTTCCGGTAAGACAATACCACCTTATTTTGTTCTGCCAGCAGCAGGGCAGCTTCGACGGCCGAATCCCCACCGCCAACTACGATAACTTCCTTATCGTGAATGTTTTCAGGCTCCAGGAGGCGGTAGGCCACCTTTTCGGACATTTCGCCGGGTATGTCGAGTTTACGGGGCGTGCCACGGCGGCCAATAGCCAGCAGGACATGTTTGGTTTTCAGAATATCCCCCTGCAGAGTAGTCACTTTGAAATGGCCGTTTTCGGGAAGGATCTCCTCAACTTTTGTCCTTTCGCGAATAGTGATTTCATTCTTCGACAAAGCCTCGTTCCACAGGCCGAGCAGTTCTTGTTTGCTCGTATCGTAAAGTTTTACCTGCCCGTACAACGGAAGCTCCATCGGAGAGGTCATTACCACTTTTGCCCGGGGAAAAGTAAAGACTGTCCCCCCCAGTGTATCCTGTTCCAGAGTCAGAGCATTGAGCCCGTACTTTTTGGCGGCCAAAGTGGCGGAAATGCCCGCCGGGCCAGCACCTACAATGATCAGGTCGTAGGTTGAGCTGTCTTTCCGGAAACCGGACCGCACCAGGTTTTCAACGGCCATTCTACCCTGTTCCACGCTGTTTTTGATCAGTCCCATCCCTCCCAGTTCTCCGGCAATATAAATGCCGGGCACATTTGTTTCATAAGTATCGCTGACATGAGGGAGGTCAACTCCCCTCTTTTCTGTCCCGATCACAAGGGAGATCGCTTCCACGGGGCAGGCGTGAAAACAGGCGCCATGCCCCACACAATTGGATGCATTGATGAGGGTACCCCCTCCATTCAGAATGCCCAGAATATCCTTTTCCGGGCAGGCCGTCACACAGGCGCCGCTTTTGATGCAGGTGCTCAGGTCAATGACGGGATGCAGGGAAACGGGCTCGTGCAGGCCTTCCTGTTTGGCAAGCTCTATCTTGGCTTCGACTACGCGGGAGGCCTTTTTCAATTTTCTAAGATAGATCAGAACGATACCTCCACAAACCAGAAAGGCGATAAAATAAATGATAAACTGTTCCAGCAACATAATGTCAGGAAATTATTTATTATGCGGTCAAAAGATCCATTTGTACCCAAAGGCCAGCGTAATGCCCACATGGACCAGCACTATGACCAGCATGATGATGGCAAACGGCAGGTGGGCAACGTGCCAGTATTTGAACAGCTGTTGCATGGCCTGCAACCGGCTGATCCTGTTGTTGAGCGATATTTCGTTCCTTACCAGCTTCGACACCTCCCGGACATCCTTCGGAGGAAGGCCATTCTGCCGGAGGTTCTTTTTTATATTCCCTATCGTTCTTATATCCTCAAAATACTTCCTGGCCATTCCCGCCACCAGGTTGCTGTCCTCCTTCTGTATCCGGGCCGATTCCATTATGGCGTTCATCGTGGCCCCGTCCAGATTGTAATTGTTATGCAGAACATCTCCGAGGTTGGTTTTCATTTCCTTGACCTCACTCAGGCTCAAAGCCCGGCCTTCGATCGTCCTCGGTATCTGGATGTAAATAAACCGGCCTATCACTCCGCTCAGCACTACCGCCACCATACTCCAGAAGGCAATGGAAACGATACCGCCGAATTTGAAGGCCGTATGAAAAAGGATCATCACCGGCCCCAGGCTGCACAGAAAAATATGGAACTCCAGCCAGTATTTCAGCCGGCCAAAGCGGGAGAGAAAGTTGTACCTTTTCCGGGCAATATAGGAAACCACGCCGATCAGGATCAAAAGGGTCCCGGTAATCCCCAATCCGTGGCCGAACAGGCCGCTGGGCTTGAAATAATCATGAGCAGGATGGTAAAAACGCTCTTCAATTCCGGTAGAATAATAGGACGCTCCGTTGTAAGCCAGAAAAATAGCAACGATAGCAACGATCGCCACAAGAGTGGAGATGTAAATGCGATGAACAAGTTGAGACATGATACGACACTGTTTGGGAAATCTATTTTCTGTAATCCCCAATTGGGGAATTTTATTGTGAAAGACAGCAAAAAAGAAAGGACAAATGTAAATGTTTAATAATTTAACGTCAACTACAAAATTCTGCCAAAAGGCATGAAGTTGTCCTCTCCTTCGTCAACATCAGCCAATTCAGGCCTTTGAATTAAGTACTATACAATAGTTGTTAGAAATTGAATAGTAAATGATGTAAAATGCGCTGGGTTTACCTGGCAAAATTAAAACCTTGCGAAAGTGACCGGGAAATTTGAAGATCAATAATACCAGAGATCAGGATGTTCGAAGTAGGGATTTTCACCCCTGCTTTTTTCTCAACTCGGATGGTAACCGGCACTTTGGCTTAATAACCAGATTATGAAAAACCATTACCTACTCTTCCTTACTCTTCTTATGCTGGCATCTTGTTCCGGAGGCTCCCCTTCCAAAGAAAACAGCCAGGAAAAGGCAGAAATAAAAATAAAAAATACCGCGGGGCTCCCCCTTGAGGACGCCCTGGCCGCCATCGATGCCGAAACGCTGGCAAAGCATTTCCCGGAACTCGAACTCCCGTCCGTTAAACTCATGGCCGATACTCCTGTTCCTTTCCAGCTCAATGACCTCGATGAGGACGGCGCCCCCGATGAACTCCTATTTATCATCAACCTCGGAGCGGGCGAGGAAAAGGTTGTGTCCATTGAGCCGCTGAAAGCCGGAGAAAGCCTTCCCGCTTTCAAAAAACGCACCCAGGCGGAGCTTTCTTATAAGACAGGGGGGCAATGGGACGGCAGAGAATACAAAGGAGGCACTTTCGAGAATACCACTTACCTCAGGGTTCCTCCCGAACATACCGACCATTCCTGGTTCATTCGCTACGAAGGCCCGGGCTGGGAATCGGACAAAGTTGGCTACCGGTTTTACCTGGACTGGCGCAACGCCACCGATATCTTCGGAAAGAAAACCAGCGAAATGGTTCTTCAGAACGTCGGGCAGGACGGGTTCGACTCCTACCACGAGCCGTCAGCATGGGGTATGGATATTCTCAAAGTCGGTGAATCCCTGGGCATTGGGTCTGTCGGGTTCTGGACGGGCGAAAAAGCCCTTCGGGTGGCCACTACGGATTCCGTTGTTTGTTCCATTCCAGTAAATGGCCCGATTCAGAGTATGGTCAGAACCGTTTATTACGGGTGGGACACCGGCGAAGAAAAGGCCAATCTCACTTCTGAGCTTTCCATTCACGCCGGCAGCCGGCTGACCCGGCACGAGCTTTCCCTCAGCAACCCCCTTCCCAACCTTTGTACCGGTATCGTGAAGCTCGAGGGCACTACCCTCTTAAAGGATGACGGTCAGGAAGAGTGGGGATATCTGGCCACCTGGGGAGCCCAGAGCCTGGCGGAAGACCAACTGGGAATGGCCGTCATTTTCAAAAATGGCCAGCTAATACAACAAACGGAAGACGAACATAGCCATGTTGTTGTGCTCAGGCCGGCTAATGATGCCTCCCTGGTTTATTACTTCCTCGCCGCCTGGGAACAGGAACCAGGGGGCATAAAAACCGAGGAAGCCTTCCGAACTTATCTCACTCAAACAGTCAAAACGCTCAGTTCCCCGGTTGAAATTTCCTATGGTGAGTAGCATTCCGGTAAAAGCCTCAACCCCGCCCTGGCTGGGGCATTTGCTAAAATATTACGCCTGATTCATCACCTCAGAAGCCCGTTATCTCTTCCGGGAGTAATGGTTAAAAAGAAAATACAATGAAACAGAAGGAAAGATATATGTTTCGCCTGTTCATCCTGGTGTTTCTTCCCCTGTTGTTACCGGGTGGTTTTAGCTGCACCAACCATCAGCCAGGCATGCAGGATTCCATCAAAGCCATGACCGTCAATATTCCCGAGGAATTGCCCTGGTCAGAACGCATGGCCCTCTCCATTATGAAAAGGTGCCCGGAAGCCTGGATGAACGATTTCAGTGAAAAGCCGCGCTGGAGTTACACCCATGGGCTGATTATGCTATCTATACTTAAAACCTGGGAGGCAACCGATAAGCGTATCTATCTCGACTACGCCAAATCCTATGCAGATACGATGATCCTCCCGGATGGAACCATAAGAGATTATGAACTGGATGAATTCAATATTGACCACATCAACCCGGGAAAATTCCTGTTTACCCTCTACGAAGAAACCGGACAGGAAAACTACCGGAAAGCGATCGCCACACTGAAGCGGCAGCTCGACTGGCAACCCAGAAACAAGGATGGAGGGTTTTGGCACAAACTGAAATATCCCTGGCAGATGTGGCTGGATGGCCTTTACATGGGAGAACCATTTTACGCTGAGCACGCCATGCGGAACAACAGCACCAAGGAGTTCGACGACATCGCTCACCAGTTTATCCTGATGGAAGAACACGCCCGGGACCCTCAGACCGGCTTGCTGTATCACGGCTGGGATCAAAGCAGAGTCCAGCGGTGGTCTGATCCGGAAACCGGCCTTTCCCGGCATTTCTGGGGCCGGGCAGTAGGCTGGTACGTAATGGCCCTCGTCGATGTCCTGGATTTCTTCCCCGAAAACCATCCTCAAAGAGAAGAACTCATCGCCATCCTGAACCGGGCACTTGACGCCGTTGCCAAAGTACAGGATGAAGAAACCGGACTGTGGCACCAGGTGCTCGACCAGGGAGACAGAGAAGGCAACTACCTGGAATCCACGGCTTCCTGTATGTTCACTTACGCCATGATCAAGGGAGTGAATAACAGATATCTGGATGAAAAATACAGGGCAATTGCCCAAAAGAGTTACGATGGCATCCTCCGGCATTTTATCGCTGTGGACGATACGGGGGAAGTAGAACTAAAGATGTGCTGCTCCGTTGCCGGCCTGGGTGGAAAACCCTATCGTGACGGGTCTTTTGACTACTACATCAACGAACCGGTTCGCAGCAATGACCCTAAAGGAATGGGGCCTTTTATCCTGGCCAGCCTAGAATTTGAACATACTCCTGCAATCAAGAATTAATGCGGAGTGCATGGGCTAAACAAAGCCTACGCATTTCTCGTAGGCCTAAGTGAAATACTTACTTAAAAAATACGTTTTTCGCCACTTTTATTCTAACTGCATCTGCCTCCAATTTTGTCTTGTCATTGAGCGCAAAACCCTTTTCAATAAAGGGCGCTCTCTGGCAAAAAGAATTTTAAATCAGGTAGCATGCGTAACGAAATTCTCAAAAAGCTGACGGATGAGCAGTTGGCCATCCGCTTCCAGGCCGAGGGCGACGGTATGGCCTTCGGCGAATTGTATCAACGTCATTACTCCAAACTGTACCACTACTGTTTTACCATTGTCCACGATACTGACGAGGCAGCCGACCTTACTCAGGATACTTTTGCCAGAGCTGCCGAAAAGATCCAGGATCTGAAGGCGCCTGCTTTGTTCGCTTCATGGCTCTTTCGCATTGCTCACAACCGGTGTATTGACAAAGCCAAGGACAGGCAGCGCCATCAAACCGTTGCTGTAGATGGCCCCTATCAGCTGGCGGATGAGGTATTTGACATCGAGGAGGCCCTCGCCCGGGAAGCCGCAATAGAACAGATCACTACACTGATCCAGCAGCTCTCCCCGGAATCCCGAACCATTCTTTTGGCCAAATACTTCGAGGGGCGGTCCATTCACGAGCTTACCCAATTGTGGGGCATTTCGGAAAGCGCAGTGAAAATGCGCCTGGCCCGCGCCCGTAACCGGGTTTTCAGCCTCTACAAAAGACAGAGAGTCGCCAGCTAATGCTGCCTTACGCAGAATTTCAAAGCACTACGAAGCGTATGAAAAAATCGATCAGCGTACTGGTATTGACAGACCATCGCGCCCATAACAGCGCCAATTCCCTGTATGCCCTGTGCAGCGAAATGCGGCGCAATCCAAATATTGGGGCCATCCACATCGCCAGCCGGGGCAACCCCGCCAACGCCCCGTTCTTCTATCGGTTTGAGAACACCTCGCTGCGGGCCTGGGCCCTCGACGGAGAAATGAGCCATCAGAACGCCGCCTACCGTTTCCTTCAGGAAACCGTGCCGGCAAGCCTCAGTGATTATGACTGGGTCTGGTTGCGCTTACCCAGGCCTATTCCGGATGGCTTCTTTGCTTTCCTGGCTCGCGAAGCCGGGAAAGAACGAATCATCAATCAACCTTCGGGCATTGAGGAAACCAGTAACAAGGCCTTTCTCACCCATTTTGCGGATATCTGCCCGCCTATGCAGCTCTGCCAGGATGCAGAATCGGTATGGAGCTTCCAGGAGCGGTTCCCCATCGTACTGAAACCTCTTGAGAATTACGGTGGCCGGGGAGTAGTAAAGGTTGAAAATGGATCTGTTTATGAAAATAATAAAAAGATCGCTTTCCAGGATTACTTCCCCGTGATGGAAGAACAATTTCGCCAGGGCGGGTACCTGGGTATGAAATACCTCCAAAATGTGCACCAGGGAGATAAACGCATCATTGTCGTTAACGGAGAAGTGGTCGGTTCAGTCCTCCGCCTTCCGCCCAAAGGTTCGTGGTTGTGCAATGCCGCCCAGGGCGGGCGGGCCGTTACCGCCAGGGCTGATGCCCGCGAATTGCAAATGGCCCGGCAGCTGGCAGAAGCACTGTTGCCCAAAGGCATTGTGATGTTCGGCATGGATACCCTCGTGGAAGACGACGGCCAGAGGACCCTTTCAGAAGTCAACACCTTAAGCATCGGCGGCATCAAACCCCTCGAGGACCTCACCGGTGAACCCCTGGTAAGAAAGGCCACTGACCTGCTTGTACAGTATATGCTCACCAAAGAAAACCTTCACTGCCCCGCCTTGGTTTCCTAGCCGGATTAGGCTATTTTTACCGGCATAAGTTGCTTTTACTATGCGGGCCGAAAAACTGAAGATCATCTCTTTCCTGCTCAGGCTGCTTGCTCTCGCCCTGTTGCTACTGGCAAGGCATTACGGCCTTTTCACCTTTTTTGGGGCCTATCAGCTCCAGGCAGACATCACGATCAGCTTTCTCATTTTTGCCCTCACCGCCAGCGTTTTGGTGTCTTCTATGGCCTGGTTCTACCGGCATCGCGAAAAAATCCCTGCCGGCAAAGCCGACAACGTGATCATTGGCCTGAACAACATCTATTACATCCTCCTGGTTGGCGCCGGCATAATGACCATCCTGGGATACTGGGGCATCGATTTCAAAACGTTGTTCACTACGCTGAGCATTGTGGCTGCCGCCATTGCTATCATATCCAAAGATTACATCTCGGAGATCATCAGCGGGATCATCATCAGCTTCTCAGGGGAAGTGGCCATCGGTGATTATATCCGGATCGGAGACCAAAAGGGTAAGATTATCGATATCAACTTCACCAAGATCGCACTGCTCAACGAAGATGATGACGTCATCTTCATTCCCAATGCGAAATTCTTCTCCAGCGAGATCATCAATTACACGAAAAGAGAGATCAAAAAGGTGAGCATCGAGTTTGAAGTGATGATCCAGAACATCAAAACGATCGAAGAACTGGAAACGGACCTCATTCACGCCATTTCTGACTATGAAGGAAACATAGAAGCCGGAAGTTATAACCTCAAGATCGGAAATATTACCAAAGACAGCCTCTCTCTGAAATTCCAGTACACCTTCAAGGAGATCAACCGGGAACTGGAAAAGGATATTCGGAGAAAAACGGTCCGCCGGATCGTCAACTACGTCAAAAGCAACCTGCGGCCCTCATAAAAGTGGCCGCCGACTCTCAGAAGCCGGCGGCCCTCAATAAATCAAGTAGCTTGCAATCTCTTAGCGGTTATGGGTTACCTTCCCGGCCGGCCCGGGCAACTAACCGATAACCTTCTTTCAATCTAATGCCCGGTGAAGAACATAACTACCGGAGTGATTGCCATCCCGGCGAGGATCAGCAGCCCAAGTATTAGTATCCCCATAAGGAACCAGAAGGCAATGCGGTCCATTTTTTGTGGTTGAGTTGTCATAATCTGCATATTAATTATTCCAGATAGTCTTTGCTCCGGCAAGCAGCTAATCTCCGCCTTTGCAAATTCCTGCCCTAAATCGAAAGCCTCCGGCTGAGAGTATGTTTGCATTCTTGCAAAAACGAATAATGATGGTAAGACCGCTACGCGGCAAAGAGGTCACCGGCCGGGAAGAACAAAAATTTTCCGCCTTTATCAATCGCAAAAAAATCAGTAGATTTACCACATATAGATTTTCATTCCAGTACCTGTAATCCAAAACCCATGGCGGATAAACAAAAAACAGCCCAGGAAAAAGCACAACCAAAAGTATTCCGTATCGGCATCGCGATGGCAGGAGCCGTTTCCGCCGGCGCCTACACCGCCGGAGTCATTGATTACCTTCTGGAATCCCTCTCCAGGTGGGAAAAAGAAAAAGAGAAGAACAAGAGCATTGAGGAAAAAATAAAACTGGAGACTGACCCCAAAAAAATAGAGGAGTTAAAAAAACAATACGACCATTCGGTCCCCATGCACGATGTTATTATTGATGTCATCGGCGGCTCATCGGCCGGAGGCATGACCGCCGCCATTACCGCTCTTTCTCTTTTCGAGGGCATCCGCCCCATCAATGAGGTCGAAAACCCGGAAAAGGAAGGCAACAAACTCTATGACTCCTGGGTAAACCTGAATGACGACCTCGAAAATGGAATACCCACACTGCATCAGATGCTGGGCACGGAAGATATTGCGGAAGGGAATGGAGTAACCTCCTTCCTGAATTCACGGCCTATTGATAATATAGCCGTCCGGGCTATGGACCTCAAGCGGGTCCAGGAAAAACTTCCGGACTACATTTCCGGCGACCTGGAAGTCATTCTCACCATTACCAGCCTTCGAGGCATTCCGCTGGCGGTCAACTTCTATGAAGAACAGAAAAAATCAACAGAAGAACCGCCCAAACCGGCACACATGATGAGCCTCCATAAGGGAGTAGCCCATTTTAAAGTCTATCGCGGAGAAGGCCCGATAGACCCCGAAGGGCCGCTGCCCTTTAACCCCAGCGAAAAACAACACCGCCGCGACCTGCTCGACGCCGCCATCGCCACCGGCGCTTTCCCTCTTGGCCTGGCCCCCCGGCACATTAAGAACATTCCAAAATCTTATCTGGAAGGTATGGTCAAGCGCATGTTCGCCCGGAAGACCGCCAAAGGAGGATTTGACGAGAAACTGTCGGCAAAACTGCTCCACATTAACCTGCAGAAC
This sequence comes from Lewinellaceae bacterium, assembly GCA_020636315.1. GTDB lineage: Bacteria > Bacteroidota > Bacteroidia > Chitinophagales > Saprospiraceae > JACJXW01. The sequence continues at coordinate 225,535 of JACJYA010000012.1, read as the reverse complement.
AAACCTTTCAATTTCTATGCTGTCGATGGCGGCACTGTCAATAATGAACCCTTTGGGGAGGTCATCAAGGCCCTGGAGATCAAATACGAAGGCCAGGGGGAAAAAAATTACGCCGTACTGATGATCGACCCCTTCCCCAATTTCGAGAAACAGGATGAAAAAGATATAGAAAAAACGCCTACCCTGCTTACTCTTGCCCCCAAGATCATCGGCGCCATCCGGGGCCAGGCCATGATCAAGGAAAGCGACCTGGTCGAAGGCCTCGCCCAGGACCCCACCCTCCGGATGATCTTTCCTTCCCGGCGGTTCAAAAACGAAAAAGGGGAAATGGAAAAAGACCCCTTCCCCATCTCCTGTGGCTCCCTGGATGGTTTCGGCGGCTTTTTCAGCCGCGAATTCCGGGAACACGATTTCCAACTGGGCAGAAAAAACTGCCAGAGCTTTCTGCGGAATTACTTCTGCATTCCCATGGGCCGCGCCCGCCAGATGTCCGTCTTTGCCGACTGGAAAGAAGGAGACGAGCGCCACAACCGCTTCTTCAGCCTGGAAGCCACCGGTTACCCCATCATCCCGGACATGACCTACTACCCCGAAGGGCATTCCAACCAGGAAGCTGCCCAATATGAAGCCTATACCCTCTCCACCCCGGAAAAGCAGCCCGTCAGCCCCGAAGAGATCTTTGCCCTGAAAGAGAAGATCCACCACCGCCTTAAAACAGTGTTCCTGAATATCCTGCCAAAAGATGAAACAGCTGAGAAAACAGAACCCGGCACTACGGGGGACTCCATGGCGGAAAAGCGCAAAAAGGCAGCCGATGAAGTCGATGCCATGATGGAAAAGCATTTCAAACAGTCAGCTTTTCAGGCCTTTGTCACCAAAGCCATTACCAATGTCGGCAAAAGGCTGTGGAACAAAGTCATATCCGACAAGCTCGCCGCCTACCTCACAAAAATGGTGATCCGGACTATCCTGGTGGAATTCAGGGTCAGGGGGCTGCTGTCGAATGAACGTAAAAAATAGCCGCCGGCTTCAAAAATCACTGCTTACGATACAATAGAACGTGTCCGGTTTGCATTTTGCATAGAAAAAATAAGGATGAAGTTCACTCTGGTAGCTATTTTCCTATTCATAAGCACCTGGGCGGGCGCCCAGGCGGAGTTCGCCTGGGGGGTGGAGGCCTATCCCAATTTTTCCCACCGCCGGCTGATCGCCCAGACAAACATTTCTAATCAACAAGCCAAAGAACTGGAGGCGCTTGAAACAGGGCGCTTCTCTTATGGGGCCGGCCTTTTTGCTCAATGGAGAGGCGAACGGGCGGGCTTCCAAACCGGACTGCGGTTTCTGGATACCGGCTACCGAACCGTCCGGACTCCTCTTTCCGCTGATGATACGCCTCCTCCCGGCGCCACCGAAAAACGCATCGTCTATCAGAATTTCTTCATTGAAGCGCCGGCCGAACTGCAGTTCTACCAGGAACTGAACGAACGCAACGACTTCTACTTCATGGTCGGCCTTGCCCTGGCCTATAACCTGGCCAATAACACCAAAACGATCTTCTATTCCGGAAATAACAGGTCAGTTAATGCCGAAAAAGCCGACACCGAAAATTTTCACAACATCAGCTACAGTTTCCTCACCGGGATGGGCTGGGACCATCAATTCAGCGACACTTTCTCCGTATTCCTCCAACCTACCTTTCAGTTCTGGCTCCAGGGGTTGCTCATCGACACGGATATCAACCGAAACCTCTATTCCGTGGGGTTGTGCCTGGGCGTGAAATTTCGGTGAAAACAAGCATTTTTTACGGCTCTGGCACGTACTCTCCCCCTCCCTGGCCAAACAAAACGCCCGCTATTTCCTTTATTCAAGGTAAGTATTTTTTAATATTCAAAAACCAACTTGATGGAATACAGAAGGCTTGGAAAATCAGGACTGCAGGTCAGCGCCCTTTCGCTGGGCTCCTGGCTGACCTTCGGAAAACAGATCAGCGACGATGTCGCCGAGCAACTCATGGTTACCGCTTATGAAAACGGCGTCAACTTTTTTGACAATGCCGAGATCTATGCCCGGGGCCAATCGGAGATCGTCATGGGCAACATACTCAGCAAGCAAAACTGGGAACGCAGCTCCTATGTCGTATCCAGCAAAGTGTTCTTTGGTGACGGCGGCAATAAGCCCAACCAAACGGGCCTGAACCGCAAGCACATCTTCGAGGCCTGCCACGCAGCGCTGAAACGGCTGCAGGTTGATTATCTGGACCTCTTCTTCTGCCACCGCCCCGATAAGAATACGCCTATTGAAGAGACCGTGTGGGCTATGAACCACCTCATCCAACAGGGAAAGATCCTTTACTGGGGCACATCGGAATGGTCGGCCCAGGAGATCATGGAAGCCCACATGGCAGCCCGCCAACTCAACCTCATCCCGCCGGCCATGGAACAGCCGCAATACAACATGTTCCACCGGGAAAAGGTGGAAGTAGAATTCAGCCAGATATACAAAACAGTTGGCCTGGGCACCACGATATGGTCACCCCTGGCCTCCGGCGTCCTGACTACAAAATACCTGGACAAATTTCCGGAAGGCACCCGCCTGGGCATGGAAGGGCTGGAATGGCTGAAAGAACGCAGCCTGAGCGAAGAACGCCTGAATAAGGTGCGCGAACTGAAAAAACTGGCTGAAGAACTGGATACCACCGTGCCCCGGCTCGCCATCGCCTGGTGCCTGAACAACCCCAATGTAAGCACCGTAATCCTGGGCGGATCCAAAGTGAGCCACCTCCACGAAAATTTCAAAGCGCTGGACGACGTGGCCAAGATCACCGATGAAGTGAATGAACAGATCGAAGAGATCCTGGACAACAAGCCGGCGCATCCGCCCTTTTAACAATCCCCGGCAAAAGGCATAGGGCCGGTAAACATTATTTTTCACGAATGGCGGGCCCTTTGGCGCGATATGCGCCGGGCGCCCGATTTAAAAACGGCCCTTCGCTATGTGCTCATGCCCCCAGGCTGGTCGCATGACGGGCGGACGATGACGAGCCGACAGTTGAGGGAGCTGGCCCGGAAAAAAAGCAACTCCAAATCTGTTATTATCCCGTAAATACATTACTATTCCGGTTTTGCTCAAATAATCCTGCCGTTTGACGAACCTGTCCGGGGGATGGGTGAATATTTCGGGGTAAAAGAATAAGAGTTCCGGCATTTTTGTTTCGACAGCTGAGCTCAGGAAGAGCCGGCAGATTGAAAACAAAAACACAATGCCATGAAAAACCTGAGAGTCATTTTCCTGAGTGTTTTTTTCGCCCTGATGGCTTACGCCATATCCGCGCAGAACACGGCCGGCTTTACCACAAGCATTACCGGAAGTGAAAACCCCGAAGCCGTGCTGATCCAGTTATCCGGCCTTGATGGAGAGCGGACCCAGGTGCATATCACCAATGCCAAAGGGTTCACCGCTTACCGCGAATTCATTTGGAATGAGAACAATTACGGCGCCAACTTCCTGATGGAAGGTATGCCGCATGGCGACTACCTGGTTCGCATCGATAACAATAGCGGGCAGGTCCTTCGGGCCTTTAACTACGATGGAGAAGGCATCCATCTGCTGGGCGCCGAGGCTCCGGGCAGCGATGAAACCGGCAAGCTCATCGCCCGCTTCGATCCGGTAAAAAAGGCCCCTGAACTGGAAGTCCGGGTCGCCAACCTGAAACTGCGGCCGTTCTCCTTTTACCTGGTCAGACTGAACGGCGCCAAATTTTACAGTGAAGAACTCAGAGGAGAATACGCTTATGCCAAACGCTTTAACCTTAAAGGTTTGGAAGAAGGAGACTACTACATCTTCGTCCGTGCCGGTGAAACCGCCGTCTGGCAGAACATCGGATACGAGGAAGGCGCTATCCGTTTGAAGCAAAAGTTCTCCCGCGGCAACGTAGCTGAAGAACCGCCTGAAGTACAGGTAGTAGCCCTGCAGGATTAGCCCCTGTATTTCCTCAGGAACCAAAGTGAGAGCCCTACTGTGTGAAGGAAGGAATTCTGGAACGATCCGGAGTTCCTTTCTTTTTTACATCCTCCCCTATGCCCTTTCAGAAAGGCCGCCTGACGAAAATCATTGTCCGGCAATGATAAGGGTCAGAACAACTCTCTGCAGGCAACAATATATTGACAATGTTGAGGAAATAGCCGTGAAATGATACCCCAAATTATCAAAAAAAGAAATCGGCTCGTCGGAGCCTTCATCTGGTTGTTGCTTTGCTGGACTTCCCTTACAGCATGGCCCCAAAGCAGCCTGCCTCAGTTGGAGAGGGCCCCGCTCCAGTTCAACCACCTACGGCTGCCCGGAGGCGAGGAAGGCAACTGCGTCAACGGCATGGTGCAGGATTCCTTCGGGTTCATCTGGTTTGGCAGCCACAACGGCCTGCACCGGTACGATGGCTATGGGTTCAAAACATTTCTCCATGACCCTGCTGACAGCTCATCTCTCTCCCTAAACTACATCGAATGTTTGTTTATAGACAGAGAGGGAATCCTTTGGGCCGGAACGCTCGGAGGCGGCCTGAACCGTTACGATGCCTCAACAGAAACCTTCACAACTTTCCGCTGTAACCCTCAAAAAAACCATAGCTTGAGCGATGACAAAGTTTACTGCATTGGAGAGGATACGGCGGGCTACCTCTGGATCGGGACTCACTTTGGCTTAAACCGGCTGGAAAAAGAAAATGGCACCTTTATTCATTTCTTTCACGATCCGGAAGATCCGGGCAGTATCAGTCACGACGTTATACAGTCTGTACTCCTCTCCCGCGACGGCAACCTCTGGATCGGGACAGGTTCTCCGTTTTCCCCTTCCAGCCAGGGAGGGCTAAACCGTTATCATCCGGAAACCCAATCCTTCACCCAATACTTCCAACCCTATACAATGGCTGCCTCCCAGTACGCCAACAAAATACGCAGCCTCTACGAAGACGCAGGCGGCATCATCTGGATTGGCGCCCCATCAGACATCCCTTCCTGCTTCGACCCTGACAAGGAAAGGTTTTTCGCCCCTGCCCTCCCTGATGGCCTGGGCGGACAAAACCACAGCCACAGTATTTCAGAAAACACGGGGCAAAAATATTTCTCTTTAATAACCTTTATGGAAGAAGGCCCAAAAGGCAACTTCTGGATCGGAAGTTTTGGCGTCGGCCTTCATTTCTATAGTGCCGACGGCCGCCAGGCCCTCCACATGGAACACAACCCCGGCAACGCTCTGAGCCTCAGCACCAACAACATCTGGTCTTTTCTGAAAAGCCGGGATGGAGTCGTCTGGATCGGCTCCTCTTACAACGCATCCTATATTGACTTTGTCATCCCCAATCAATATCAGATACCGGTTTATAAAGTCCCTAACGAGGATGCCCCCTACAGCCAGGACATAGTGGCGGTCTTATCGGACAGCCGCCGCCACCTTTGGATAGCGACCGGCCATTCTCTTTGGGAGTATGATGAAGAGGGCCGGCTCTTATCTACCTACGGCCGTGAAACCTGGGGGGCCGGCCCCAGCGCCATCGAGGAATTGTTTGAAGACTCCAGAGGGCGCCTGTGGGTGGCCAAGGGTGGTTGTACCGTGATAGAACCGGAAACGGAAACGATCACCCATTTCACCCAAAACCCCGACGACCCTTTCAGCCTGATCAACAATGGCGTTTTCGGTTTTGCTGAAGACGGCAGTGGCGACATCTGGATCTCTACTCAGGCAGGGCTGTGCCGGTTTGACGAGTCCACCGGGCGTTTTTACCACTTCCGGCACAGCCCGGTTTTGGAAAACAGCCTGCCCGACAACTGGATCTTCGCCATGGCCCCGGCCCGGGGAGGCGGGATATGGGTTGGGACGTATTCCGGCCTTTCTTTGCTGGACCCTCAAACCGGCCAATTCAAAAACAAGATACTGGGACCCGTCCGGGACATCATCCCGGCCGAAGATGGCAGGATCTGGATCAGCATCATGGACGGAAAACTGCTTCGATTCGACCCTGAAAGCTGGCAGGCTGAAGGTATTTACGGCCAGGATGAAGGATTGGCATCCACCAGCATCGGCAGGATATTGAAAGATAAAAACGGCCATCTGTGGGTAACCTCCGGAGAAGGGCTTTTCCGCTTTGACACCATCACAAAAAAGTTCCGGCATTTCTTCCCCCATTCCATATTTAACCAAATAGGCCATGCCTGTGTAATGCTGGAGGATGGGTTGTTATTGTTTGGCTCCCATCCTGGCCTGTTCGCTTTTTACCCGGAGAGCATGAGTACTCAAACAAGTGGCGCCAAGGTGGTGATCACCGAATTCCGACTGAATGGAGAACTACAAAAGGCGGGAATAAAAGGATCCCCGCTCAAAACCCCTGTCTGTCTTTCCAAAGAAATTGAACTGGGATACCACCAAAACGATTTCTCTCTTTCCTTTTCCGCCATGGAGTTTGCCAGCCCCGAAAAGGCCCGTTATCAGTATCAATTGAAGGGTTATGACAGCGGCTGGCGGACCGGCTCCCTGCCTAACATGGCCAGCTATACCAACATGGCGCCCGGAGAATACCAGTTTCAGGTAAAAGCCAGTGATGCTCCCGGTAACTGGAGTAATGAAATCACTTCCCTGGATATCATTATCGTCCCGCCCTGGTGGCGCACCTGGTGGGCCTACATTCTTTATGTGCTCACTTTATCCGGCCTGGGTTTGTTCCTGGTCAATAACTATATCCAGCGACAGCTGAAAGAAGCTGAGGCCCGGCGGCTCCGGGAACTGGACGAAGCCAAATCCCGGCTGTACACCAGTATCAGCCATGAGTTCAGGACTCCCCTCTCCATCATCTCCGGTATGGCCCAGCAGATCCGGGAAGAACCCGGGAAATGGTTCCGGGAGGGGCTCGACATGATCCAGAACAACAGCCGGAAGATCCTGCACCTCGTCAACCAGATCCTGGACCTGCAAAAGCTGGAGGGCGGCCATATTGCGCTGCACTATGAACAGGGCGATGTGCTTCCCTACCTGCGTTATCTTGCCCATTCTTTCGACTCCTTCGCCGACATGAGAAAGGTGCGCCTGCATTTCCTGGCGCCGGAAGAACCCCTAATAATGGACTATGACCCGGAAAAGCTGATGAATATCCTGTCTAACCTGCTCTCCAATGCCATCAAGTTCACGCCAGAAGATGGAGATGTGTATGTACAGGTGGAAAAAGTGAAACCGCCGACAAAAATGGACACCAGCATAAAAGAAGCACTATTGTTAAAGGTAAAAGATACCGGAGTAGGTATCCCTGCAGATAAGCTGGAGGCCATTGCAACTGGTTTTGAAATTGGTTCGGTAAAAAAACCGGAGGGTGCCGGCATCGGCCTGTCTATCGTCCGGGAACTGGTAAAACTGATCAATGGTAAAGTACAGATCCGAAGCCGGAAAGAAGAAGGGACGGAATTTTCCCTGTGGTTGCCCATTACCCGGGAGGCCTCTCTTGCTGAAGAAAGCACGCCCGAAGAAATTGCTCTGAGGGCCGGGGCTTTTGTCCCTCCCGCCGAAACGACACCGCTTACCTTTGGGGAACAAGCCCCCACCGAAACCAATGCCCCCCTGGCGCTGCTCGCCGATGACCAGCAGGATGTCCTCAGTTACCTGAGCATCGCCCTCTCCCCGCACTATCAACTGATAACGGCCAAAGACGGAAAAGAAGCTTTAGAGAAAGCCCTGGAAACAGTTCCCGACATCATCATCAGTGACGTGATGATGCCAAAGATGGACGGCATCGAGCTCTGCGCCGCCCTTCGGGCCGACGAGCGCACCAGCCATATCCCCATCATCCTGCTGACGGCAAAGGCCGATGTGGCCTCCCGCATCGAAGGGCTGGAAAAAGGGGCTGATGCTTATATCCCCAAACCTTTCAATAAAGAGGAATTACTCGTTCGCATGCGCAAGCTCCTCGAACTGAGGAACGCCCTGAAAAAAAACTATCTGGCGGCAGCAGGAATTGAAGACGGAAAAGATGCCCCGGAACCACAGGAACTGCTTGCCAGTGAAGATGCCTTTGTGCAGAAAGTACGCCAATCCGTTATTGACCATCTCGACGATTTCGACTTCAACGTACAGGCCCTATGCTACGAACTTCACCTGAGCCCCTCTCAACTCCAGCGAAAGCTCAGCGCGCTGACCGGCTTGTCACCCGTAAAATTCATCCGCCATCTCCGCCTCAACCAGGCTAAAATGTTATTGCATAACCCTGAGCTTTCCATCACTTCAATTGCTTTCGACACCGGCTTCAACGACCCGGATTACTTCTCCCGGGTATTCCGGCAGGAGTTCGGGAAAACACCGACGGAGTACAGGGAAGCAAGATCCCGGGATCCGGATTTGCCCTGAGAGCAGAAAGACTTATTTCCTCAACTTTTTCCGAGCCTGGTATCCGCCAGTGTTCTAATAGCACTCAGCACCTCCCGCATGTCTGCCTCCGTGGTAAAAGGATTGCTCAATGTCACCCGCAGGAAAACATGGTTTTTCAGGCTGGTTTTCACGATATAGAACCGGCCTTCCTCCAGCAAATCCTGGCGGATGGCCTCATTGAGCGCGTTGAGGGCATCTCCTTTCACTTCCGGCGGGTGATAGCGAAAGCATACGATATTGCACTGGGGTTCGACCGGCAGTTCAAACCCTTCGGACTCCCGCACAAGAGCGGCGAATTGCTGCCCGGAAGCCATCACCTTCTCCAGGTATTGCTGCCATAATTCCGGGCCATAAGTTCGCAGCAAGGTATAGGCCTTCAGCCCCATCATCAGCTTGGTGCATTCGAAGGTGCGTTTGGCCAGGTTGTGCCATTCCTCATCGGTTTCACGTTCCCATAGGTACTGAGCTTTCTGGCTGAAAGTGCGGAAAGCATGTTGCCCGTCGCGGAAAAGAAGAGCGGTGGCAACTGCCGGAGTGAGCAGCATTTTGTGAAAATCCATAGCTACCGAATCGGCCCGCTCGATACCGGCAAGAAGATGCCGATGTTTGTCGGAAAAACACAAAGCCCCTCCATGAGCGCCGTCCACATGAAACCAAAGGCCGTGTTTTTCACAAAAACCGGCAATGGCCTCCAGGTTGTCAAAGGAACCGGTAGCAGTGGAACAGGCGCTGCCCACCACCGCGATCACGGTTTTCCCTTCCGCTTCAGCTTTCTTCAGGCATTCCTCCAGCAGATCCACCCGCATCCGGTAAAGGCCATCTGCGGGCACCTTTATTATCCCGCCTTCTCCCCAGCCCATGATGCGTACGGCGCGGTCAACGCAATAGTGAGCTTCCTCCGAAACCATCAGGGCCAGTTTTTCCCGTTGGCCTTCCCGCCAGACTGTTCCTGGCCCTTTCACGCTGCGGGCAGCCAGCAGGGCGGCCAGGTTGGCCAGGGAACCGCCGGAAGTCATTACACCATCGGCATTTTCATTAAAACCCATCTTTGCGGCTACCGTTTTCACTACCAATCGCTCGATGGCCGTTCCGGCAGCGCCCATCTCATAGACACCCATCCCGTTGTTGAGCAGGCCGTCCAACAGGCTGGCCAGGGCAGCCAGGGGGGCCGCCGGGCTTATCTGATGGCCCATATAGCGGTGATGCTGCACCCTCACCGAGCGGCTCAGCACTTTTTCAAAAAGCGCCAGGGGAGGCTCTTTCCGATTGTTCCGGTAGTCTTCCTCCCAGAAAGCATATTCTTCTCCCGGGGAGGTAAAGGGGATAGCCGGTTCACTCTCCTCTACCTGAACAGCGTGGAGGTGTTTGGCCAGCAGATCGACAAGTTCGTGGCCGTAACGCCGGAAAGCTTCCGGATCGTAGGCCTTCTGGATCAGTGTATTCATTTTGACAGTTGTTATGGATTGCCGGGCCCCGGAAATCCGAAAGAACTATACTCCTTCAACGCAAATATTATTAACTTCAGGCGAATATAACGAAGCCAAACCAACCAACTCGATATGACCTTCGAAGAATACCGAAAATACGATGCCCTGGGGCTGGCCGAACTGGTCCGAAAAAAAGAGATCACCGCCGCCGAACTCGTGGAATTGGCCATCATCCGGGCGGAAAGTGTCAATCCCACCATCAACGCCATCATCCATCCGCTGTACGACATGGCAAGGGAAATGGCGGAAAAGGCCAGCCCGGAAAGCCTCTTTGCAGGTATTCCCTTTTTGGTCAAAGACCTGGGCCTGGAGGTGGCCGGCGCCCCCCGGTCATCGGGTTGCAGAGGCTACAGCGATTACGTTTCAAAAGACGACAGCTATATTACCCGACGTTTCCGGCAGGCCGGTTTATCTTTTCTGGGAAAGACCAACACTCCCGAATTCGGGCTTACCCCCTTTACCGAGCCCCAATTGTTCGGCCCTACCCGCAACCCCTGGGATATCGGATACACCGCAGGGGGTTCCAGCGGAGGGTCTGCCGCTGCGGTGGCTGCCGGCATCACGCCCCTGGCCACGGCCAGCGACGGCGGAGGGTCCATCCGTATTCCCGCCTCGTGTTGCGGCCTGTTCGGCCTGAAACCGAGCCGGGGGCGCGTCAGCCTGGGCCCACAACAAGGGGAAGGCTGGAGTGGGGCCGTTATGGAGAACTGCGTCAGCCGGTCGGTGCGCGACAGCGCCGCACTGCTTGATGCCATCCGGGGCCCGGAGCCGGGCGACCCCTTTATCCTGCAGGCTCCCGAAAAGCCCTACCTGGAAGTAATCAACGAACCGCCGGGAAAATTGAGGATCGGAATGAGCACCGCCCACACGCTTGGGCAGGAAGTGGAAGCGGAATGTATTCTCGCCGTTGAAAAGGCGGCAAAGCTGTTGGAGGCTCTGGGGCATCATGTAGAACTGGCGCCCCTTCCCTACCGCCGCGAAGACCTTACGGAGACTTTTCTGACTATGGCCTGCGGCGAGGCAGCCGCCGATATCGAAAAACTAAGCGAATACCTGGGCCGCCCCGCCCGCCCCGGAGATGTGGAGCGTTCTACCTGGGCCATGGTCATGCTCGGGCGGAGTTTCAGCGCCAAAGACTATGCTTTCCACCGCCAGAAGTGGAACGACATCTCCCGCCGGCTCGGCGCTTTCCACCAGCAATATGACCTGCTGCTGACGCCAACCGTTTCCAAGGCACCGTTCCGGATCGGCGCCCTCCAGCCCACTGCCTCCGAACAACGGCTCCTGAAGATAGTGGCCGGCCTCAACCTCGAGGGCGTACTGAAAGCCCGCGTCGGCCCTCTGGCCGAAAAGATATTCTCCTACATCCCATACACGGCACTGAGCAACATCACCGGCCAGCCCTCCATGTCGGTGCCCCTGCACTGGACAGAGGCGGGGTTGCCGGTTGGGGTAATGTTCGCCGCGCCGGTGGCCCGGGAAGATGTGCTTTTCAGGCTCGCCGCTCAACTGGAAAAGGCCCAGCCGTGGATGGGGAAGGTACCGGAAGTGTGAGGGCCGTTAAGATGGCCTGATGGGTAAAATGTTATATTGCTAAATGGTTGGGCCCGCGGGACTGTTCATAGTTTCTGGTTTCTGAGTTCCTCGTTGTCCTGGAAACCAGCAGGTTAGCTTAACTCGGACACACTTCGTTACGCCAGGCCAATCCAACAATTTTACCCGGTTGAGTCTCAACGAAGACGGGCCAACAATCCAACAATTTACCTGGCTCGTAGAGACGGGCCGGCAAACCAAACCATGGAACAATCCAAACACAAAAAACATCTCCTCGTTGTCGGCGGCCCGACCGCCAGCGGCAAAACGGCCTTTGCCATCCGCCTGGCGCAGCATTTCAATACGGCCATCGTATCGGCCGACAGCCGTCAGTTTTACCGGGAGATGAATATCGGCACAGCAAAACCTACAGAAGAGGAACTGGCGCAAGCGCCACACTACCTGATCAACAGCCTGAGCATAGAAGAAGAATACAGCGTGGGCGATTTTGAACGCGACGCCCTGCAACTTCTGGGCCGACTGTTTCAAAAGCACGATATCGTCATTCTTGCCGGTGGCTCCGGCCTGTACATCAAAGCCCTCTGCGAAGGGCTGGATGAATTTCCGGAAGTTCCGGCCGCCATTCGCCAGTCAGTGGAGCAGGATTACAGAGAAAAGGGGCTCGCCTTTCTTCAGGAAGAGCTGGCGCGAACCGACCCGGATTACTACGAAGAAGTTGACCGGCAAAATCCACACCGGCTGATCCGTGCGCTCGCCGTTTTCCGGGCCAGTGGCCAACCCTTTTCCTCCTTCCGAAAGGCAATAATTCAGCCCCGCCCATTCACGCCCATCTACCTTCAGCTTCACTGGCCCCGGCAGGAACTCTATCGGCGCATTAACCGCCGGGTAGAACAGATGATGGCTGCCGGCCTGGCGGAAGAAGCCCGCACTCTTTTTCCCCGCCGCAGGCTCACCGCCCTGCAAACAGTCGGTTATCAGGAACTGTTCGATCATTTCGATGGAAAACACAGCATGGAAGAGGCCATCACCCTGATCAAGCGCAATACCCGCCGCTACGCCAAGCGGCAACTGACGTGGTATCGCCGCGACGGCCACTGGAAACTACTCCGGCCGGATGACTGGAGCCTGGCTCTGGAATATATCGATGCCGTGAGAACCGAAGGCCTCCGCCTCCGGCAGGTAAAAACTGAAACCGGCCCTCCCTTTCTGTCCGCCGAGGACACTACGACAATCCAGGTATTCAGAAACGAAGAGGAGGCTTCATTGCTCCTATATACCGAGAAAAAGCGGGAGGCCTTGCTCCAGGGCCCGTTCCTGCAGCCGGCCGCCGGTGAGTGGACAGGAAAATTACTGATCCACCAGGCAGCCTTGCTTGCCGGTGAACGACAACTCTTTGTCTTTTCTCCCATCGATACCCAACTATTCCAAAGGGTATGCATCATGGAAGACTTGGGCCCGGAGGCATTGCCCGGATGGATGGAGCCGCATTGGCTGCACGTCCGGAAGCATAATGCTGAAGCGAAGGCCATAAAACTGGACCTGCTTCCCGTCCCGTGATCCGTTCCCCCTTACTGCCCATACCTCCCATCATAGATCCGGATAAACGCTGCCTCCGTCAACTCCTCCATCGGCCGCAGTTCATACACCCTTTTTTCGGAGAACTCGCCGGCAAAGGGGTGGTCGAAGTCTGCAAAAACGGAAACATCAGGAGGAGTGCCTTTCTCACGAATAAATTCACGGCCCAGCACCAGGCCGATCTTGCCGTAATCATTGAAGAAATATTCCTGAAGCAGGGGAATGATGTGATGTTCGAAAGTTGCCCGCAGGCTGTCCAGCCCATTAACCTCCAGGAAGTAGGCATGGCCAACCTGATAATCCTCCCCGATCAGCAGTTCCAGGCGACGGTTGATGGCCTCCAGCATGCGCTGCAGGTCCACACCGGTAGCCTGAGGCCCGTCGGCCAGTTTTGGGATGAGGCCCGGGCGGGCAGGAACGGCCTGAAAGGCAAAGCGGCGGCGCAGAGCGATATCCAGGGCTTCGGCAGAGCGGTCGGTGGTATTCATGGTGCCGATGAGATACAGGTTGGGAGGCACGGCAAACAGCTCTTTGGAATAGGGAAGGATGACGGTCGTAGCCTCGCTTCGCCCGTCGCGCTTGTCTTCTTCCAGCAGGGTGATCAGCTCGCCGAAAATAGCGGGAATATTGCCCCGGTTGATCTCATCGATGATCAGAACGTAGTTGTTGCATTGGGCCAGGATGTGTTCGGGCACCAGGGGCAATTCAAAAGGCATTCCGTATTCATCCAGCTTTGAAAGCGGGGCCTCTCCGTTACCGGAACCGTTTTCCTCCTCTTTGTTCAGGAGGTAGTTCATCTCAAACTTCTTCAGCTCCAGAAAAACGCTCCAGTACAGGGAAGGGTCAACATCCCCGATGATGCCCCGAAGGTCTCCACCGCTGGCTTCAATCTGCTCGGCAGTCTCAAACTGCTGGTACATCAGCTGCAGGTTCTTCTTCCGGACGGGTTGCACGGCGAACGACTTGGGCTGCCTCAGCGACAGGTCGCCAAATGGGAGGATGCGGTGCAGGATGATCCGGCTTTTTTGTTCCCCTTCAAAAGAATCCACCCCCTCTTCCTTCAGGTAATCCAGGAAGGCATTATAAACCTGGTTGAATTCCATGGCCGGTTCTCCCTCCGGGTAATGGCGATAAACTGATTCCAGGACCGACCGGTGAGCATCCCGGCACATGATCTTAAAGATCCCGTTCTCGACCCGGTAAAGCACCTGCTCATTGAGCGTATAGGGCTTGATCCCTTCCACAAAATCCTCGTAGGAAAAGGATTGGTGAAAGGTAACAAAAGCTATCCTGCCCGCCTGAACGTAATCATTGAACCGCCGGCGCAGTTCATGTCGGTTTTCCAGGGCCAGTTCATCCAGGGAGCGCCCCTCGATAACGGACAGGGCATAATTTGCCGTCAGGTAGGTCTTTCCGGTGCCGGGTGGGCCGTAGAGTATGAGGTTAAAGGGATGCCGGCTCCACGGCACCACTTCGTAATCAGCTTCCGGTTCATTGGCCAGGTCCTGCTGCTGCACCAGATTTTCCAGATCCCGGTACTGGGCCTCCGTTGCCACGTAATTGATGCCCGGCAGGCCGGCGTTAAAATCCTCAAAAACTGCCGAGTCCGGCAACATAGGCGAAGTGATGGGGCGGTTCCACAGATTGTATTCTATCTGCAGAGGAACGCGAAGCCCGAAAGCGGGCGGTTTCCGGTAGAAAGGCAATTCCGACCCGGGGACAGCCATCTCAGACGGGGCGCCGACAATGGTGGCCAACGCATAACAACCCGCAGCTTTGCCCGTCTGCCAGATGATGGCCTTATCGCCCTTTTTCACCTTGCCCTTATGCGCTCTCAGTTCAAAAGTGGACAGGGCGCCCACCCGGAGGGCATCCCGAAGCCGAAATACACTGGGATGCGCCTGAAAAAGCCAGTATTTTACGGTTGTCCTTTCCTCCATGCTGTCGGTATTCTTTGCTCTTAGCAATTGGCCATTAGCGGTCATCGTGCGGCCAAGGCTGAAGAATTGCCCTAAAGTAAAAAATTTTTCGACATGATGGCCCTATCCGTCCCTGAAGGCACTCTTCTCCCGGGAGACGGGCCCCTCCGGAAAACCGCCCGAAGGCTTCGGAGAAAAAACATTATTAGCCAACCGGAGTTTTTATCAGAAACAATCCTTTAATGGAAGACGCACTCTTAACTTTTGAACCGAACAACAGCGCCACCGTTCAGGCGGCCTGGGGCGCTGCTGCCGTAGCCCTGGCTGCATTAGCGGGCATGGTGATGATGCTGAGAAAAAAAGCAACGGGCAGAACCCGAAACCAGAATATGCTGGCGGCAATGTTGCTCTTTTTTCTGATGCTGATGGGTATGGGAACGGCTTTTTTCAGCTGGCTGAAGATCAGAAAAACCGGGCCAGTCACTATTTATGAGCATTCCGTCAGAACACCATACGGCACCGCCGCCTTCAAAGACATCCGCGATGCCTATATCTACACCGACAAACAGCCTTCACTGACTAACCCCAACCGAAGTGTGAGGGCCACGAGAATGCTGGTCATCGAGGAACGCAATGGAAAAACCCATGTCATGTCAGAAGAAGATTACCCCATACAGGACATGCTGAGGGCACTAAAGCAGGCCTTTAGTGACAAAAAAAGGGAAGAATAATGAAATTTACTGAATGGAAACGGAACGGCGAATGACCCCGGTAAAAGACCGAAGCTCAATGTCATACTGGCCGGCGCCGAACTGGTTGAAGTCTATTTCGTAAATGGTGTTGACCGGCAATTCAAAAACATCTTCCCGCATTACGACCTCCCCGTTTTTGCGGCGAACGGAAATATCGCTCAAATTGACGTTAAGACTCTCAAAATCAATGTAATATACTTTATTTTCCTCATCGGCATAGAAAGCCCAGCTGTCGTTGTTGAGTTCCAGCAACCCGGAAGCCGCAGAAGCCGTAGCGGATCCGAAAGAGGAAGATTGTGCAAAACTAACCAGAGAACCAAGGAAAAGGAAAGAGATCAAGAGAGTAAATTTCCGCTGCATGATTGAAAGGTCATTTTGTAAATAGTTCACGAGATCACGGATGCAAATATAGAGATTAATCTTAAACGAAAGAAAAAACTTTCCTGCCGAAAATTCTGATTTTTTGCAATAAGCGGACAAACGCAGCAGGTTTGGAAAAAATCTGCCCATCCTGCAAAATTTCCATTGGTTTTTTACCGATTCCGAAAATTTTGTTCCAGGGCGGCAGAATAAAAATCTTGTTAAGAAAGTGTTAAAGTGACACTATGGAGGCAGCGCGCCCGAATACTGCTATAAATCACCTGGCAATTTCTTTCTCCAGCAAGCCTCTGATGTTGCCATACACCACCGGATCGGAAGCCAGAAACGCTGCCGGGTGGCGCCATTCGGCATGTTCGATCCCTTCTTCCGCCTGTGGCTCCAGGGCTTCCTTTTTCGCTGTCATCCGATACCAGTAAGTGTATTTAAGTACGCGCCTTTTTTTAGCGTCGCGGTAAGTGTGGTAAGTTATGCCCAGGTATTCTCCCAGTTCTACGGAGGAAAGCCCGGTCTCTTCCATCACTTCCCGGACAGCGGCCTCTTCGCGGCGCTCTCCTTTATCGAGCTTGCCTTTGGGCAGGTCCCAGTGGTCGCGTTTAAAGATAAGCAGCACCTCTCCTTCCTGGTTTCTCACCACTCCTCCCGCCGCTTCGATAATCCTGAACTGTCCGGCAAAATCTTCGAACAGTTTTTCGACATCGTCGGCAAAGATCGTGACGGAATCGAAGTTCGTATTCTTCTCCAGCATATCCAGATAACTGAGCAACAGCCGGGAGTTGCTCATGTAGCGAGCCACTATTCTTTTATCGTCAGCAAAAGGCTTTCCACCGGCCTCTGCTGTACTGGCCAGAAAGAGGGGCGTGCCGTTGATATAGATTTTGTACATTTACAGTCGCTTTAATAATCCAAGGGTATGAACATCGCCGCCGAAGTAGCCAGAAGGCTACTGCAAATAAATGCAATAAAACTGAGTCCCCAAAACCCATTTACCTGGGCCAGCGGGATAAAGTCGCCGATCTACTGCGACAACCGCATCGTGTTGTCCTATCCCGGCATCCGCCGGTTCATCATCGATAGTTTCGCACAGAAAGCCGAGGCATTCAAACCATTTGACACCATCGCAGGCGTGGCCACCGCGGGTATCGCTCACGGAGCGTTGCTGGCCGAACAGCTGGCCATGCCTTTCGTTTATGTCCGCTCCAAACCCAAAGGGCACGGCCGGCAGAACCAGATCGAGGGAGAACTCCGCCCCGGGGCCACAGTACTGGTCATCGAAGACCTGATCTCTACCGGCGGCAGCTGCCTTAAAGCGGTGGAAGCCCTCCGTGAAGCGGGCAGTGAGGTAGCCGGCGTACTCGCCATCTTCACCTATGGCTTTGACGAGGCGGAAGCGGCATTCAAAGAGGCCGGATGCCCTTTCGATACGCTCAGCTCCTACCCCGTTTTGCTGGAAGAGGCCGTCCGGGAGCACTATATCGATAATGAAGAACTGGCTACCCTGCGGGAGTGGCGCAAAGGCCCGGGGGCGTGGGGAGAATAATAACGGGGGGATCTGCCGAAAGGCCCGGAGTTCCGCCAGCCCCCTTAACACACTTACACTTTCACACATTTACACTTTCAACCCACCTAACCCTCTGTTTCTGAAGCAGGTGAAATTCATAAAATTCGGCCTCATTCTACCCTTTGGCGTGCATTTATTTTTATCTTTGCCGGTCGATCGAATACCGCTGTTGCCGGGTGGCCAGCGGCCGAGGTATTACAAAGTCAAATGAACGGAATGTCTGTCATTACACCCAAATCTGAAGCCTTCTTAACCAAATACCTGAATAACGCCTCCCCTACCGGTTTTGAGGCGCCGGGCCAGAAACTCTGGCTCGAATACATCCAACCCTTTATAGACGAGTGGCATCTCGATAACTACGGAACGGCTTACGGAGTGGTCAACCCCGGAAAAGACTACCGGGTGGTGATCGAAGGCCATGCCGACGAGATCTCGTGGTTCGTCCACTATATTTCCGACGACGGTTTCCTCAACGTAGTCCGCAACGGCGGCTCCGACCACCTCATCGCGCCAAGCAAACGCGTCAACATCCACACCAAAAAAGGGATCGTCAAAGGCGTTTTTGGCTGGCCGGCCATCCACATGCGGCGGGGGGAAGACGCCACCAAAATGGTGCCCAAACCCGAGAATATCTTCATCGACGTCGGCGCCAAGGATAAGGACGAAGTGCTGGCCATGGGCATCCACGTGGGCTGTGTGATCACCTATGAAGACGAGATGGCCATCCTCAATGACAGGTATTACGTCGGACGGGCGCTCGACAACCGCATCGGCGGCTTCTGCATTGCCGAAGTGGCGCGCCTGCTCAAAGAAAATAAAATAGAACTGCCCTATACCCTGTACGTAGTCAACTCTGTACAGGAGGAAGTCGGCCTGCGGGGCGCCGAGATGGTGGCCCAGTCCATCCGGCCCAATGTGGCCATCGTAACCGATGTGACCCACGACACCCACACGCCCCTGGTGAACAGCAAGAAGAACGGCGACGTGAAAAGTGGCGGCGGCCCTTCGGTGACCTATGCCCCCGCCGTGCACAACAAACTGCTGGGCCTTATCATCGACACCGCCGAAGAGAAAAAGATCCCGATACAGCGGGAGGCGGCCTCCCGCCGCACCGGCACCGATACCGATGCCTTTGCGTATTCCAACGGCGGCGTGCCGTCGGCCCTCATCTCTCTGCCCCTCCGCTATATGCACACCACGGTGGAGATGGCCCATAAGGACGATGTGAACAATGTGATCCGGCTGATCTATGAAGTGCTGCAAAAAATTGAAAACGGACACAATTTCAAGTACTTTTAGGGCCAGTAATTCTGCTTATGCCGTTGATCCGGGCCCTTATCGACTTCGTCCTGTACAGCAACCTATGGATTGCCCTGGCGGCTTTTGCCATGGCGGCGCAAACGCAGTTCCTGCTTAGCGGCAGGGTTTATTTTACGCCTTTGCTGGGTTTCATCCTGTTCGCCACGCTGCTTCTCTACGCCGTACACCGGATCGTCGGGCTGGAAAAGGCACAGCCCTTCCTGAAAAAAGGCCGTTTTTTTGTCATCTCCCGCTTTCGCACCCACATCATGGCCTAT
This sequence comes from Lewinellaceae bacterium, assembly GCA_020636315.1. Lineage (GTDB taxonomy): Bacteria > Bacteroidota > Bacteroidia > Chitinophagales > Saprospiraceae > JACJXW01. Next base: position 206,332 of record JACJYA010000012.1, on the reverse strand, counting down.
GCCGCCCTTGCTGCCATCGGAGCGGCTGTTTTTTTCTTTCAACTGTCATTCCACCTGCAGCTGGCGGCCGTTGCGCCCAGCCTGATCGCTCTGGGTTATGTGCTGCCCTTTCTCAGCGGGCGGAAGCGCCTGCGCGACCTCAGCTACGTCAAGATATTTCTCATCGCTATCGCCTGGAGCTGGATCACCGTTCTGCTGCCCGCTCTGGAACTGGGCATGGGCTGGAGCATCCCCATGATCGTTATGCTACTGGAACGCGCTTTTTTTATCTTTTCCATTACCCTACCCTTTGATATCCGGGACCTGGAAGTGGATACCTATAACCAGGTGAGAACCCTGCCTGCCCTGCTGGGCTACCAACGCACCAAAATGCTCGCCCTGGCCTGCCTGCTGGCCATGGCCGCTCTGGCCGGGCTCAACTACCATATCGATGCCTACAACACCGGCGCCTTTACGGGTATTATGCTTTCCGGGCTGATTGCCTTCTCGCTGATCTACTTTGCCGACAAAGTAAAACACGATTATTATTTCAGCGGGCTGATCGACGGGCTGATGGTGCTGCAGTTTGGGTTGGTGTGGGGATTGGGGTAGGTGGGATGGTTATTGTCATATTGTTATATGGTTATATTGATATGCGAATTCAGAGCTAAAACGTCCTGTAGGGACGACATATCGGAAGACGTGGCCCCGAGTTAGGGACGACCCGTGCCGTAGGTACGGGACATAGCGATCAGGCCAACGCCGATGTGCCGTACCTACGGCACGGAGGTTCATTTTTCACCATTTTTTTACCGATATTTTGTACCTAACGGCACAATATCTAAGTATCCGGCCGGCGCCGGTAGTCAAATCGCCCCCATTTAGCTCTGGATTCGCATATTGATATATTGATAAATTGTTGGATGGTTATCCGGCACGGCAAAGCGAGTGTCATCGGCAAAGCCGGGACTGGCGAGACGGACGGGCTGAGTTTTTACCTGGAAGAGCGGTAGCGAAGATTTATCCGGCACCGCAAAGCGAGTGTCCTCTGCAGAGCCGGGACTGGCGAGACGGACGGGCCTGTCTCTCGGGATAGTTCAAATAAGTGTATCCGCCTTACGCTAACCAGCTGGTTTCCAGGCAACCAGGAACTCAGGAACCAGGAACTATGAACAGTCCCTGTCTCTTCCTGTAAACCAGCGGGTTAACTTCTACCTGGCCACCTGGCTGTCTCCAACCTTCAATTCATTTTCTCTGATTTTTTATCTTTACAAACAAATAGCACCTAAAATAAACACCCAATGAAATACTGCTCCATAGCCTTCCTTCTTCTCATCCTACTCTCCTGCGAAAAATGGGTGCTGGAAAAAGAAAACTTCATTAAAGTGGAGATCCTTTCTGTTGAAGTCTTGTCCCTCGATTCCATGCGCATTACCGGCCAGATACAGGGCCTAACCAACGGGCAGATACAGGATCACGGCATCGTCTGGTCCGCCCAGGATACACTTCCCGACATCTTATTCAATGAGGGCGCCGTATCCCTAGGTGCCAAAAACCAAGAAGAAAACCTGTCCTTTTCCGATACCTTGGCCTTAGCGATCAATACTTCATACACGCTACGGGCCTACGCCACGCTGGATGGAGTTACTTTTTTTTACAGTGAGCCAATTGCTTACCAAACCGGCGCGGGGTCGGTTATCACCCTGGAACACGTGTATGAATCGGGACTGGAGGTAGAGTTTAAAGGACGCCTGTCGGGTACGGACAAGGGAATAGTAGCCCTACAACATGGTTTTTGCTGGTCTACAGAGCATATTCAACCTACTCTGGCCGATAATTTTGAGGATCTGGGATACCGCCGCAACGATGAAACCTTCAGCCATACGCTGAGCGGGCTGCAAAATGAAACGCCTTATTATTTCCGGGCGTATGCAGTGCGGTCGATCAATTTTAAACAGGATACTTCCTATGGGGAGGTGTTGGTTTTTGATGAGAACCTAATTTTCTGGACCTCACGGGCAAATTTTGATGGGGCCGGGAGGCACTCTGCCGTAGGTTTCTCCATTGGACAGAAGGGATATGTAGGGACAGGCTTCGGTGAAAGTAGCGAATTCTTAAAAGATTTTTGGGAGTACGACCAACTAACTGATAACTGGACTCAAAAAGCAGACTTTGAGGGAGGAAAAAGGTACTCTGCCGTAGGTTTTTCCATTGGAACAAAGGGGTATATCGGGACAGGCATAGATGAAAAACTCAAACCCTTAAAAGATTTCTGGGAATACGACCCGCAAACCGATATCTGGATAAAAAAAGCAGATTTTGAGGGAGGAGAAAGATACTCTGCCGTAGGGTTTTCCATTGGAACAAAGGGGTATATCGGGACAGGAAGGGCTTTAGACATAGACAGTCCGCATAAAAAAGATTTCTGGGAATTCAATCCGCTATCCGATAGCTGGACTGAAAAACCAGATTTTGAGGGAGTAAAGAGAGGCCTCGCCATCGGTTTTTCCATCAACGAAAAAGGATACATTGTTACTGGAGTAAATAATTCGTCCCAACCCCAAAATGATTTCTGGGAATACGACCCCTGATAGCGTATTGTTCATTAATTTAGAATGGTTTTACAATAAAGGCCTGGATAAATGAAAAAATACTTTTCCCAGTATCACTGGAAGATTTTCTTTTCTCTTTTATTACTGCCTTCGCTTACCAACTGCGATAAATGGAGGCTGGAGAAGGAAAGTTTCCCAAAGGTCATTACACTAGATTATGAAGTAGGCCGAAATGCCACCGAGGCTCTTTTGTTTGGAGAAATAGTAGGAATGGTAGAAAATGACCTGGTTGAAGAATGCGGCCACGTATGGGGACTCACGCCTGACTCCTTATTTCTGGGAAATACCAATGGACATAGGAGGCTGGGGAAAAGAGGAAACGGGAGATTTCAAACGGATATCAGTGGATTGACTCCAGGAAAGACTTATTTTTACCGTGCATATATTAGGAACAAATATAAAACAACCTTATATGGAGAAATTTGGGATTTAAGCACACCTAGCTTTTCCCCCGTTTTTAGCCTTGATAGTATTACCCGGCAAATGGGAGAATTACGGGTAAATATTTACACAACTATTTCTAATCTCTCGGAAAGTGTTGGTTTACCCATAACCTCCTATGGTATTATATGGAGTGATAATCCCTTGCCGAATGTATTCTACGATCCATTTGTTCCGCAACAAGAGATTCTGATTACAGAAGACAGCATCTCTTACCTCTCCGAAGTTACCCTACCCGGGGGCAAAATATTTCTACGCCCTTATCTTTTGATCGGAGAAAACGCTTACTATGGGAACAGCGTGCCCTACACTATCGATAACGTTTGGATACAAAAAGCAGATTTTGAAGGAGAAGCAAGATACTCAGCTGTCGGATTTTCCATTGGCCAAAAATGTTATTTAGGTACAGGTATAAGTGGAAATGGAGAGAAGATTTTAAAAGATTTCTGGGAGTATGACCCGTTATCTGATATCTGGACAAAAAAAGCAGATTTCGGTGGCGGGCCAAGGTATTATGCTGTGGGATTTTCTATTGATCAAAAAGGTTATATTGGCACCGGATTGGGCGAAAACTCTGAGTTTAAAAAAGATTTCTGGGAATACGATCCAGTATCCGATTCTTGGACTCCATTGGCCGATTTTGAGGGGGGAGAAAGAACATCGGCTATCGGATTTTCCATCGGCAATAAAGGTTATTTAGGTACAGGATGGGGAGCAGGAGGCTTCCTAAATGATTTTTGGGAATATTGCCCAGAGACTGACATTTGGGTCAAGAAAACAAATCTCGGCGGTACAGAAAGAGGTGATGCCGTTGGATTTTCAATAAACCTTAAAGGATATATCACTACAGGAGGGATAATTCCTGCCTTCCAGCAACCATATAAAGATTTCTGGGAGTATATTCCGGACTGAATATGGATGCGATCCTGATTGGTATGACAAAAGATATTTCCGAAAGTGGTAAGTGAACGCTCCCTGGCCATTAAGCCTTTTCTTGCCGGTAGAGGGACAAAAAGGGGACATATGCAAAGTCAAGCAACAACATGAAGTCGTCGCTTGATGTGTGCCCTGTAAGGTGACAACTTTGGCGTTGTCAGCTGCCACCAGCATAGCGAATGTGAACCGGTATCTTAATAGTAAACCAAAAATCCTTCTCGATCACTTTCTCCTCCTCTTTAAACTCATATCCTCTGGCATCTCCCTCCTTCGGGGCTTCCAAAGGGATTACTTCCTGGAAATAGGGAGATAAGCTGAACTCCTTGTCAGAAATGTAAAAGATCAGATAATCGGTAATTTCGGTGATGCCCTGATGGAGAAAGGCCTCATCTATGGAAAGAGGGATGCCTTCAAAGGTGGCTTCACCATGCCTGAATTTCAACTCCGCCCAGGTATTCCCCTCCTCCTCATCCAGTTTCTGAACTTCCAGGTACCGGTGAGAAATGCCAAACTGGCTGTTGAGGTAGAGCGCACCCACCCAATAGGCCCGCTCCTCGGAGAGATTCGCAACTTTCACGCGCATGGCAGGTTGCTGCATTTTGCCTTGCTCCGTCTTCCTGTAGGAAAGAGAAAGGCTCAGAGGGCCGATCAGGGGTTCAGAAAAGGCAGCATCCGGGATAGAGTTGAAGGTGGGCTCGTCAAAGTCATACCCCTCCAGCTTACGGGCCGCTATCTGTATGTTATGCCGGTGCTGGCGGGCGGCAGCAGCAGCTTCCGGGTTGTCCATATTTTTTATGCCTTCCCATTTGCCTACCTTATTGGCGTTGAAGAGCAGTTCAGCGGCAGTCTTCGCCTGGACGAACAGGGGAATGCTGCCGTTGAGTAGCGTCAGGAGGTATTTATTTTGCCGGCCGTCAGTGGCCTGCCGGATCAAAAACCCGGCAGCGCCGCCTTCTTTGACGAGCTGCACGTAATGGGGCCGGTGCTTCTCATAAGCTGCCTCGATCTGCTTTTTCATCTCTTTCGACAACTCATTATCAAAGCCTACCCTTATCCGCGGAAAGGGCATTGCAGCAACAATCGCCTTGTACATATATTGCTCCTCCCCTTCCCCAAAAGCCTTCCCATCCAGGATAGACTCAGCGGGCAGCACTTCCTCTATCTCCACCAGCTTTTCTTTAGGCTCCGGAGATTCGCGCCATATCCGTACCAGCGCCTTATTATTCCCCCTGGAAGGCACAATGCCATGGATGGCGCCGGCATCGAGATACCACCGGCCCCGCCGGAAAGCTACATTGTATTCCGGCTTTGGCGTTTTTAACTGGTTGTCGAAAAACAACAGATCCTCTTCTTCGGGGATGGTGTTGCCCAGCACCGGTATCTGCCGGGAGGTGCGCCCCCGCACTGCCATCTGCACGCGGCGGATCAGTTCGCCGTAGCTAAGGTGGGCGCCGGCTTGCTCCAGCACCTGCAGCAAACAATAGGTGAAAACGCCGTATGGTTCCTCTGCTTTTGCTCCCAATTGTATGGATTGCTCGAGGGCCTTTTCCGCGTCGCGGGCGGCCGCCAGGCTGATGTGGCGCCCGTGCCGGATACCCCCGCGCCGGATCTTCCGCTGCCCATCAATTTCCACCAGCTTTTCGTAAAAAACATTGCCATCAGGTGCGAAGCCCAGGATGTCCCCGGCCTCTCCTACCGCCGGCCCTTCCTTCAACTGTCGCACCGTCACACCAGGGTCATCGTCCCGCGTATTGGTTCCGGAATGGCAGCAATCCATAATCGTCAGGAAGTGTACGCCGGGGCGGTTGCCACCCGGCCCCTTATCCTGCATCATCTCCGCAATGAGGTAGCCCAACTCCTTGTCGATCAGATCACGCTGTCCCGGCTCCCGGCTGTCCAGCAGGACGAGCGTCTGGAAGGCGCCGGTGGGTTCTACTTCCGAGAAAACGTCCGGGGCAGGCATCATAGAGCCATGGCCGCTGTAGTAGAGCAGGCAGAAATCGCCTTTCTGAGGGTCCGCCTGGCTGAAGTGGGTTTTGAAGGCCTGAATGATGTTTTGCCGGATGGGCTTATAGTATCTGCCCTTATCTTTGAAGAGTTTATCTTCATCGCCTGGCTCCAGGCTATGACGGCGCAACTTTTCCTTTTCTTCCTTGCCCAACGGTGCGAGCAGGTACTGGAAGTTTGTTTCGATGCAGGGCTGTCCATTCTCTTTCTGAGCAGCGCACAGGCGCTGGAAATAGCCGCGAACGGCCAGCACGTCGTTGATACAACCGTGCAGCTCGCCGGTGGGATAGGCGTTGATGCCGATGAAAAGGGCGTAGAGGGTGCTCATGATTATATCAGCTTCTCAGCAAGCTCTCCAGCAGCCCATCCCTCCGGTTATTCGCCACGCGCAGCTGCGTGCCGTCCTGCATCACCACATACCCTCCATCTTCCCGGGAAAAGGACTTCACGAAATTACAGTTGACCAGGTGGCTGCGGTGAATGCGGCAGAAGGGGCTGCCAGGTAGCTTCTTTTCCATACTGGCCAGGGGCTTGGTGATGAGCTTGCGCCCCTCGTTGACGGTATGGATGAAACAGTAGTTGTCGTTGGCGCGGCAGTACATGATGTCATCCACAAAAAGGAACTCCAGGCCATTCATGACGGGGACAGCGATGCGCCTGCCCATCTCAGGCTGGGGCGCCTCCTCCAGCTTCTGCCGGGCCTTGTTGACCGCTTGCACAAGCTTTTTATCGTCCACTGGTTTGACAAGGTATGCCACAGGGTTCACATTGTTGATGGCGTCCACAGCAAATTGCCCGAAGCTGGTGGTAAAGATCACCTCAAAGGGTATATATTGCAGGCGCTCCAGCACGTCGAAGCCGGTCATGGTGCCCAACTGGACATCGAGGAACACCAGTTGTGGCTCTTTGTCATGAATCTCTTTGATGGCTTCTTCTCCGGTGCGGCATTGGGCAATAATGTCCACAATCTTGCAGGAGCGCTGCAGCTTGCCTGCCAGGTTGTCCATAGCAGGCTTTTCGTCTTCCACTATGATGGCTCTAATTGGGTTCATGTCAGAGTGTTTTTTTTGGCAATAGAATTTCAATACGGGTGCCACGGGGCTGTCCCCCATTGTCTTTAAGATCAATAATATTCAGTTCAGCCCCTTCGATAGCCTGGATACGCTCATTTATGATGGTGCTGCCGCGGGAAGGGCGCTTAAAAACGGAGGCCCGCTGCAACTGGGCGGCCTTTTCCCGGCCGATCCCATTGTCCTCAACCACACATTTCAGCCGGTCGGCGCCGTTACTGCAGATCTGCACGGAAACCTTGCCGGGAGCCTGCTTCTTCTGAATACCGTGCCAGATGGCATTTTCCACAAAGGGCTGCAGCAACATAGGCGGCATGCTGATCTTTTCCTGGTCGAGCCCCTCTTCAACTTCGATCTTATAATTCAGGATGTCGGGAAGCCGAAGCTGTTCCAGGGCCAGGAGCGATTGCAGGGTTTCCACCTCATCGGCCAGGGAGATGGCTTCCAGACGGGAGTTTTCCATAGCTCGCCAGCAAACATGAGTGAATTGTGTAAGGTAATAAGAGGCGTCCTCCGGTTTGCCGAAATTGACGAGGTTGTCAATGGCGTTGAGGGTATTGAGGATGAAGTGGGGGTTCAGCTGGGCGCGGGAGGCGGCACGCTGTGCCCTCAGGGCTTTTTCCTGGTTTTCCAGGGCCTTCTGTTTAGCGGCCGAGGTTTCCTGTTCTGCTTTTAGTTTCTGGCCCAGATGGCGGATGCGTTGCCGCTGGTACAAAAGATAGAATGTGCCGAGAAAGCCCAGCAGCAGGATAACGGCAATGAGCCCAAGGTTCTGCAGCCGTCGCCTGGACCGCATCTGCTCTTCCCGCACCTGGTAAGTAGTCAATTCCCGGCCGGCCTTGCGGATCTCTGCCTTCCGCTCCTGCAGTACGGTACTGAAGGTTTGGGTGATCCACACTATGTCCTCAGGGCAGCCACCGAATTCTTTACAGGTTTTAGCGATCTCTTCTGATATCTCCCGGATGCAGTCGAAATTGCTTTCTTTTTCTGCCTCGATCAAAGCAGATTCGTAGTAGCGATAGGCGGAATCGAGATGGCTTTCAAAGGTGTTGTTATCTTCCTGATTAAAATAGGCTTTCCAGTGGTGAGCGATACCGAGTTGCCGGCGAGCCTCACAGCGCCCATCCTGCTCCAATTGAAGCGCCTCGCGCAGAGAACGGGTACTCTTGCGATACCAGCCTTCGCCTCTCTTACCACTGTCTTCATACTGGTTGATGCAATAAACGGCGTACTCTATCAATGCGGCATAAAGCCCCTGCCGGTTATCCCGTTTCCGGTATAGTTCAATGGCGTGCAGGAAATGCCCCTCCCGGCTCTCCGGTTCGGCATAAAAACCTTTCAGAAGCTCAGCCCGCGCAACGCCTTCTGGGTTACCCGTCCGTTCATGCAGCTCCTGGCTTCGGTTAATCCATACCAAAGCTGAATCGGACCCAGCTTCACCGGCAATCTTCCCTGCGGTGTAATAAACTTCGGCGGCTACCCGCTCTTTCTTTGTACCGGCAGTTTCCATTGCATTCATTGCCGCCAATGCCCTGCGGGTATATATTACAGCGGAATCATCTTCCTCCAGGTTAAAATGAATATTGGCAGCCAGGTCGTAGCTACGGGCCAGCCAGCCTGGTTCTTCCTGTTTACGAAACAGCTCAGCGGCCAGCTTGGCGCGGCCTTTGGGCACATCCAGAGCATCGCCGTAGGTATTCTTTCGCAGCTCCAGCAACGCACACCAGTAAAGGCTTTTCCCCTCCGTCAAAGAGGCCCCGTAATTCCTGGAAATGGACAGAGCCTTCTCGGCACAATAAACCGCCCTGCCCGGGTGGCTACCCTGCAACTGTTCCGCCAAACTCAGCAGATACTCCGCCTGCGGCGCTCCTGCCTGGATATCGTTGAGGGCTACTCTTAGGCTGTCTTTCCAAAGGCTATCCGCAGGTTGGCTCTGTCGCCCTTCAGCGCTAAAGGCCAATAGCATCAGACAAAGCAGGGCCGTGAGTATCCGGATAGCAAAAATGGAATATGGCGGGGCTGTTCTCATCTTATTGCCAGTTTTGGGGTCAACAGGACACCCGCTTACTCATCAAGCTCTTTGGCGTAATCAATAAGGCGGGACACCAGGTTGCGCAGGCTTTCCTCCTCTCCTTTCACCTCTCCGGGTAAGCTATCCAGGTCGATCATGGCAAAATAACCTGATAGGCCATCCCCCTTAATCTTCGGCCGGCGGCTCTTTTGGCTGTCCGGCTTCTGCACCCTGGGGCCGGCAGATTCCTTTTTCTCTTTTTCTTTTTCATTCGTAGCGTCAGCCAGCCGGAGAATGCTTTTCTTCTGCGGGCCATCCGGGATCTGTTCTATTTTCGCCTGGATCGAGCTCTTTAACTGGGCTGCAAGAGACATACGTTTCTGTTTTATTATGATTTGGATCGCCCACTAAAATTAACAAATGGTTTCTATAAAAATATTTCTACTGCCAAATTTCCGCCTTATGACTCGCTTACACAACCCCTGATGAGCGAACTGGTGATCTGGAAGTGGGAACACAGGGAATGAAAAAGGGAGAGAACACCGTACCCCGTCCCCACTCTCCCTGTCTCCCCGCCACCCTCCCTTCCCTTGCCCATCCCCCGCCTTCCCTCGCTGCCTCTGGCGCCGCACCGCTCGCCCCAATACTTTTGTGCCATCAGTTTTGAAAAATTCAATGCCAAAACTGCCGATTTTTAAACCTCATAAAACAAATTGACTATGAGAAAAATGCAATTACTGCTCTGCCTGATCCTGGGCCTGATCACATTTTCGCCCCTCTTCGGGCAATTTCAGAACAACGGAAACGTCATTTTCCTCCACCCCACCGGGCGGCAACTGGCAGTGGGCGATAATTCCATCGCTGACGCCAACACGCGCCTGAAAGTGAACGGCGGGCGCCTCGCCATCACGCCGGATGAGGAAACATTGAAAGCACTGTCCTTCATCAACCCGGACGATGGAGAATCGACTTTCCGGCACTACACCGACAAGGACTGGATGTTTACTGAATTTGACATGCATCCATCTGCCGACTCCATCAACCTGATGCTGAGCTTCTTTAAAAACACCAATTCTCCGGAAGGAAAACACGTTTTCTTCTACCGGGGTAATGGCCAGAATGAAGTCAGCGCCTCGATAGGCATCGATGGCCGGAACTCCTTCTTCAACACCCACGGGGGCAACTTCGGCATCGGAACCTTTAATCCCAGAAATCCACTGGAAGTCTATGGCCTGGGTGGCATCCGCCTGACCGGCGACAGCCATCCGGATGATGCTTTTATGCTGCTGCAACCGGATGTGGATGTTTCCGCTCTCAATCCTGGTGGCACTACTCATGCAGCCCGGATCACAGGAAGAAGGTTAGGGCACCTCGTGATCGATATCGAGGCCAACGACGCCAAAGATGCCTTCGCGATCCGCACAGACCGGGACTTCGACGGAACGGTTGACAACATCGCCATGGTGGTTCAGCCTTCAGGTAATGTTGGTATCGGCACCACTGATCCGGCCCAGAAATTAGATGTCGCGGGAAATGTCAGGGTTAGGGGCTCAAACGGAATTGCTAAAGTGATGAACGGTGATTCAAACGAGTTTATTCAGTTTGATGCCAATGATGAAAGCATTAGCTTTTACAGCAATGATCATGAGGCGCTCAGAATTTTTAATGGCGGAATGGTGGCTATTGGCACCAATGAGGTTTTCTCCGGCTATAAACTCGCCGTCGATGGTAAGGCCATCTGCGAAGAGCTGCGGGTAAAACTTTCTCAAAACTGGCCAGACTACGTCTTCGAGGAAGGCTATAAACTCCTTTCTCTGGATGAAGTTGAAAAAACCATCCAGGAAAAAGGGCACCTGCCGGGCATCCCTTCAGCACAGGAGGTCGAAGCCCGGGGCGGCGTTGATGTCGGCGAGATGCAGCGCAAGACCTTAGAGAAAGTGGAAGAGCTCACCCTCTACCTCATCGAGCTGAAAAAGGAAAACGAGGAGCTGAAAGAGCGGCTGCTGGTACTCGAAAGGGAAAATGATTAGAACCCCATGAACCTCAATCGTTCAGTTGTTGCCCTTATGCCAGCCTGGCGGGGGCAGCAGCTGCCGGTTGTAAAGTTTGAATCATCTTAAAGACAAAACCATGAAAAAGAATTTTATTAGCTATAAACTATGGCTGGTCGTCTGCTTCTTGCTGGCCTTTGGGGCCAGCCTGACGGCCCAGCAAAAAAGCCAGCCCCTTCTGAACGATGCCATGAAGGCCATCGCTTCTCCGGAGAGCCGCCCGGGATGGATCGTATTCCCGGAAGACAATACCCTGAAACCCGAACAACTTTTTGTCCAGCACCGGGAAGCCTTCCAACTGCGCCCGCAGGATGAAATGCGCCTGCACGAAGTGAAACAGGATGATATTGGGTTTTCGCACTTCCGCTATGAGCAATATCACCAGGGCCTGCGGGTTTACGGCGGTGAATACATCGTTCATGCCGGGCCGGATGGCCTGCTGCGTTCGGCCAACGGCCAAATGGCCATCGGCCTGCAATTGCGAAAAGGAAGCGTGATGCCTGAGGCGGAGGCCTTGCGTAAAGCCATGGCCCATGCCGATGGCGAAGCCTTCCTTTGGCTGGATGAAGAAGCGGAACTGAACCTGAAGGCTCATCAGCACAATGATCAGGCGTCTTACTATCCTGAAGGGGAACTGGTGCTCCACCGCAAAGATCCTGACATTGGATGGGACGCCGATAATTTTTCCCTGGCCTGGAAGTTCGACCTCTACATGGGGCTGTCCGGGGAGTCGCGGCGCGTTTTCATTGATGCTCATTCCGGCGAACTACTCAATTACCTGCCGATCTCCCAGATGTGCGATACCGGTAGAGGACAAACAACATGGGATGGAAAACGAACGATTTCCACTGACCGGGCCTATCCCTTTTTCACCCTCTTCGATGATTGTACGGGATCTCACCCTTACACCCTGCGCACCTACGACCTGCAACGCAGCGGCAGTACTTCCAACCGGAGATACTACCTCGACCTGGACAATGACTGGGAAGAGCAAAACAACCAGTCTGGGGTGCAGGCCCACTGGGCTATGCACCGTACCCGGGATTATTTTGAGGACGTCCATCACCGGGATAGCTGGGACGATGACAACGGGGATTGGATTGCCTACAACGAAGCTACAGTCGCTGGGAGCCATAACAACGCCTGCTGGAACTGCTTCGGTGGCATTGCTGCCTTCGGCGGTGGCTCTTCTCCCACTTCGCCCAATGACGACTGGAATACGCTGGACATCGTCGGCCATGAGTTTACCCACGGGGTAGTGCAAACCTCCGCCGGACTGGAATACCAGGGTGAATCGGGCGCCCTCAACGAATCTTTTGCCGACATCTTCGGCGAATTGGTGGAACGCCATGCGCGAGGGAACCTGGACTGGCTGGTTGGGGGCGACCGAGGCGCCATACGCAGCTTTTCCAATCCCCTTTCTTTTGGCGACCCGAAAAACTTCAAGGGGACGAATTGGGTTAGCGGCTCAGACGACAACGGTGGCGTGCACACCAATAGCGGGGTGCAAAACTACTGGTTCTACCTGCTAAGTTTGGGTGGTAGTGGTACGAATGAATTTGGAAATGGCTATGATGTCGTGGGTATTGGAATAGATAAGGCAAGGGCTGTTGCCTACCGCAACCTGAACTACTACCTCACCAGTACCAGCCGGTACATTGATGCCCGCGAAGGCTCCATCCGCGCAGCAACCGACTTGTTCGGGCCCTGCTCCAATGAGGTTATTCAGGTGGCCAAAGCCTGGTACGCGGTGAATGTAGGCAGCGAACTTTCCAGGTATGATTACCAGATATGTGGAGTGATCCATAATGGCTTCTTTCGGGGCATCAACTCCGTACAGGCGGGAGGGTCCTGCACCACGACAGCCACCTCCTTTTTTGGGAACGTAGCTTTTACGGCAGGTAAGGAGATCATCCTGAAACCAGGCTTTTCGGCCGTAAATTTGAACTCTAATTTTTACTTCTCCGCCTATTTGTCTGATTGTTCCTACACAGTGTGGAATTCCCCGGCAGGGCCTTCCTCGGTACAGGCGGCCGAAGCTCCACTGGCAATTGGGGAACTCAACCGCCCGGAAGGCGCCCTGCACGTTACACCAGGCCGGCAGGAGATAATCCTCCAGGCCAACCCCAACCCTTTCAGTGGGCAAACCAGCCTGGCCTTCACCTTGCCGGAACCAAGCCGGGTATCCCTCGTGCTATACAGCCTGAACGGAAAGGCCATACGAACCTTGCTCGCCGGCCAGCGCCGTTCACCCGGCGAACACCGGGAGGTGCTGAATGCCGACGGGCTCCCACCCGGCCTCTATCTCTGCCGGCTAATCACCAATGCCGGCTCGAAGACGATTAAACTGATCCTGGAGTAAGCACTACAGCTGGAGTTGACATCTTTCGCCGGGGCCAGGCCCGGGCGAAAGATGTCAACTCTTCTTCAGCTATTCGATCTCAAAAGTATTACTTTTAAGATTTTCAGGATCAAAATCGCCATCCAGTGCCCAGGCATAGACGGCCTTTCCGGTTTTCAATTTTCGGGAAGAACTTTATCTTCCCGGAAAAAATGCCTTAATTGTTTTTTCCCTAAATTAAGTAACTATCCAATGAAAGTATTATTTATCGGCGGCACCGGGGTGATCAGCTCCGCCTGTTCGGAACTCGCCGTCTCGCGGGGCATTGAACTGTACCACCTCAACCGGGGAAAAAGCTCGGGTTTGAGAAAGGTAGATGGCGTTAAAACCATCATTTCTGATATTAGAGATCCTGAAGCCACTAAAAAGGCACTCCAGGGCCACCATTTCGATGCTGTGGTGGACTGGATCGCCTTTGAGCCGGAGCATATTCGCAATGATATTGCTTTATTTGCAGGAAAGGCCGATCAGTTCGTGTTTATCAGCTCCGCCTCTGCTTACCAAACCCCTCCGGAGCAACTGCCCATAACGGAGGATACCCCTCTGGATAATCCATTCTGGGATTATTCGAGGAAAAAGATCGCCTGCGAAAAGCTCCTGCGGGAAGAATACGCCAAAAACGGATTTCCCTGCACTATCGTCCGCCCGTCTCACACCTACGATAAAACCAAAGTCCCCCTGATCGGCGGATACACGGCATTGCAGAGGATGAAAAACGGCCAGCCCCTTCTCGTTCACGGGGACGGCACTTCGATCTGGACGCTAACCCACCACCGGGATTTTGCCGTGGGGCTTGTAGGTTTATTGGGAAAAACTGCCGCTATTCATGAAGCGTTCCACATTACTTCCGATGAATGGCTTTCCTGGAACAACATTTACCACATTTTCGCCAGGGAGCTCAATGTGGAGCCTCATTTGGTTCACGTTCCTTCCAAGGTGATCGCCCAATATGACAAAGGGACCGGCGACGGGCTGCTGGGAGACAAGGCACACAGCATGATCTTTGACAATTCAAAGATCAGAAGCCTGGTTCCGGATTTCAACCCCCGGATCCCCTTCCGGGAAGGGGTGAAGGAGATTGTGAGGTGGCATGAAGAAAATCCCGATGTGCCGGTATTTGATAAACGTTTAAGCCATATTATGGACACTATCATTCAGGACTTTACCCGGATGTTCTACTCTTGATGGTTTTACCCTCCTTCTTTTTTCTGAATGATAAGCCCTTCCCGGCCTCAAAACGGGCTTGAAAGCGCCGGGTTGGCAATATAGCTCGTATCCGTCAGCGTTTTCAGAAAAGCGATCAGTGCGCTTTTCTCCTGGGCAGTAAAATGTTTACCTCCCTGCGGCAGGGCCTTCATCAAGGGGTCTGCAGTTGGGGAAGTATGGAGCCCTTCGCTGTAAAAGTCAACCACTTCTTCCAGCGTGGCGTAGCGGCCGTCGTGCATGTAGGGGGCGGTCAGCTCGATGTTGCGCAGCGTCGGCGTTTTGAACCTTCCCAGATCAAAAGGCGAGCCAGTGATGGCGCCCTGGCCTGCTTCGGGGTCAGCATCCAGCGCATTATTGTGAAATTCATTGTCAGTGAACAGAATGCCGCCATGGCAGTGGAAACAGTCGCCTTCTTCGGTGAAGAAAAGGTCGTAGCCGTTCAGTTCTTCATCAGTCAGAAAGACTCCGGGTTCCTGGCGCAGCACCTGGTCGTATTTTGAATTGCCGGAGGCCATGGTGCGCTCGAACTGAGCCAGGGCCTTCGCTGCGCGTTCATGGGTGATGCCCCCCTCGCCAAAGGCTTCATAGAATAGGCGGGGGTAATCCGGGTGAGCCTCCAGGTTCCCAAGATCAGTAACGAAAAAGTCTTTGACCTCAAACAGCATAATATCTTCCAGGGAGCCTTCCACCTTTCCATTCCACAGAAAAGCTGAACTCCAACCCAGGTTGATATGGGGCAACACCTCTGGATCTGAAGAAAAGGAGAATTGCTGGATATGGCAGCTGGCGCAGGCGTGAGTACCATCTTTATGCAAAATCGGGTCGTAAAAAAGCATGCGCCCCAATTGCACTCCCTGGACGGTCATCGGGTTATCCGCCGGAATATCGAGCACCGGGAAAAATGCCGGGACCTCCAGGTGATAGGGGGTTGGGTTGTAAACCCAATTGTTATTATTGCTATTATTGTCAGGTGGCGAGGCCGTTTCTTTCTGGCAGGCAGATGCCGCCAGGAATAACAAGGCCAGGATAAGAACAGAGGTAATTATTCTATTCATAGTGAGTGGGCTTTAAAAAGCTTGTAGTGCCAATCCAGAAAAAAACAGAAAGGCCAAAGCTCCTGATTATTCTTTTTCAATTTTGCGGATACTGAAAACATTGCTTCCATTTTCATGAAGCACCTGCTGCGCATTCTGATTAGCCATGATCATGGCGCCGAATGCCTCAAAATCATAGACATTGGGGTTTTGCAGCCATTCGCTGAGGTCCATGCTGAGGTTGAGTTGCCAGGTGCCGCCGGACAGCTTCACCGGCTGCGAAAAAGGAAGGCTGACCCGGATGTAGTTTTTATTATTGCCCGTAGGCCCGGTATGCAGGTTGAAGGGTTTAATGTCTCCTGCCCCATTGGCGTTATAGCGGCCCTCAAACTTCATATAATGATAACCCTCTTCGCCGGGCAGCGGCCATTCCATATTGATGTTGGTAGTCGTATTGGGAAGGCCGCCGTGTACATTAACAGTTTCGTCGAGGCCGAATACAAAGGATAGTGCCGTGTACTCGCCGGGAGGAACCTCCATCCACTCAAAAGTCCGGGTATCGGGCTTTTCTGCGTCCCGGTAATGTACTTCGCGGACTTCCACGAGCTCGCCCTCCGCATTTTGCAATGCAAAATTTGAAGTGTAGTACTTCAGCCGTTCCACCATGAACGGGTGGCCGGCAGCCGAGTTATACCAGGTATCATTGAGGTTGAGTTCCACCCCACCTACTGTATGATCGAAATTCAGTTGAAGGAGGCTCCCTCCGGGATCGTCCTTATTGCAGCCCAGCAAGAACAAAAAAATGAACGCCAGGAACCCCGGCCTGTAAAGTGTAATTGTTTTTACCATAATTAAGACTTTTGACTCTTAAAACACTTTCTAACAAGAACACCCTGGCTTCTGCAGCAGTTCCATGGCGGGTTAAATTACCCGAAAAAAATTGTCCCTGGAAACCTTTCCTTTTGGAATGAAATAGCACAATCTGTTATGCAGAAAGCAGAAAAGCCTGGCCATTTGCACCCTTTTAAAAATGCTATGAGGGAAGTTCAGTTCCCGGCCATTTCTGTTTCCAGCATTTGCCGGATAATATCTTCAAGTCCCCAGGTGATCTTCCAGCCCGGAAAATCCGTTTTTAGTTTTTTCAGGCCAGTAATGTAACAGATGTGGTCTCCGATACGAGGCTGGCTGAAATATTCCGTTTTTACATCGATCCTGCCAATTTGCCTGATCAGTTCAATAGCCTCCAGGATGGAAACGCTGTTTTCCCGCCCGCCACCGATATTGTAAACTTCCCCTGGCCTTGGATCTCTGGAAAATGCTTCAAAAGCCTGAATAACATCATAGCTATGAATAATATCCCTGACCTGTTTACCACCATATCCTATTATCTGATAAGTTTGGCCTCTCACGGCAGACTTGATCAGATAGGAAAGGAACCCATGCAGTTTCACCCCTCGGTGATTGGGCCCGGTAATGCACCCGGCCCGAAAAATCCCAACTTTCAAACCATAATACCTCCCGTATTCCTGAGCTACAATGTCGGCGGCCAATTTTGACGCACCAAACAAGGAATGCACAGATTGGTCGATCCGACAGGATTCCGTAATACCATCGAGATCATCGGGGCGTAAATAGTCCATCCGATATTCCAGTTCTCTCAATGGAATTTCATTGGGCGAAGCGCCATATACCTTGTTTGTGCTCATGTGGATGAATACGGCTTCCGGAGCATACTGCCGGGCCATTTCAAGCATATTCAGGGTTCCTACTGCATTGACTTCAAAGTCCACAATTGGCAGGAGGCCAGCTTTCTCGTGTGAAGGCTGGGAAGCGCAGTGAATAATTCTGGAAAAAGAATGTTTTTGAAAAACAGGCTCCAGCATCGAACGGTCCCGAATATCCATATCAATGTGGCAATAAGCCGGATTCCCGTTTTTCAGCCTGTTAATATTATCTGATACGTCACCATCTGCGCCGAAAAAAAACCGGCGCATATTGTTATCAATGCCAAAAACCTTAAAACCTTTTTTTAAGTAGTACGCTGCCGCCTCAGACCCTACAAGCCCCCCTGACCCGGTGATTAAAATATTCATACCATTCCAATTTTAATTCGCCTGATAAAAAAGGATCACAGCATCATTCTCTATGGGAAGGCTGTCAACAAGAATACTCACATCTTCCAGGATTGGCCTTGAAAAAGGCCTGAAAAGGCCGTAATGTTCATAGATTAATGCCGATGGCGGCAACGATTTGTAATTTAAATATCCGGGGAACATGGAATAAACACCAAAATTTTCCCAAAGGCAGGGTAACTGGCTGATCACCACCGCATCCTCCGGCAAATCGGCAGACCACCTGCGAACCCACTCGTGTTCAGCATTTGTGTCTGAAGTCAGTTCAGTCAAAAATTCATTAAATTCCTGACGATCCGGCACTGTCAGAAAAAAGAAGAAAATGCCGGCAGCCGCCAAAACATAACCATACCTGAAGGCCAGGTTTTTAGCCAGAAATACAGCCCCAGCCAAAGACGCTCCCATTATTTGTACCAGAAAGAACCTGCTGCCTCCGGGCACATTGTACTGGCCTACCGAATAGAACAATAATATAAAGAAATGAACAACAGGAACGGAAAAGGCCGCTGCTGTCAGAGTTGGGTCCAAAGGGCCGGCCTTCCGGTAATTCCCAAGATACAACAGCAGCATCAGCGCACCGAAAAGGACAAAATAAAAGGGGCTGTACCGGAGCCAGAAAGCCCGGTTAACCATCAGATTATTTGAAAAATAAGACAGGGAAAAACTTGATTCCGGAATATCTGCCATGTAATACTTCCCGAGGCTAAGCAGGTGGCAACCATAGCTTAACAAAAGCAACGGGATCGTCAGAAAAAGCAGAAAAAAGTGAACCCTGGAAAAGCGGAAGCTACATTTTTTGAAGGCCAGGATAAGAGGAATGAGAATTAATATGTTTTCCAGCCTGACATGCAAGGCTATGCCCCCTGCGATGCAGGCGGCTGCCGTCCAGGCAGGCGCCAATCCATCTCCTCTTTTCTTTCGGTAAGCACTTTCAACGACAGCAAACAAGAACAACAGAACTAACAGAAGCGCCAGTGGTTCTGATGACCCGGCCCGGGCCCAGTTGCCCACAATGGGATGAAAGCCGAAAAACAGCAAAACAAAATACCCGGCATACAGGTTAGAAGCCAGCCGGGCCGCTATTCCTGCCAGGATCAGTAAGCAAAGGGCAATGCAACATTCATTGAACAGAACGGGCCCTTCCTCCGGGCCCAAAGCAGCCACAAAGGGGGCCATCCCAACCGGAAACCCAAGCGGCCATTTGTAGGGCCGGACTTCTTTTTCGTTCTCAGTATATAGTTCAGTGACCTTTCCTCCATACCCCTTCAGGATATTAGCCGATATATTGGCATACACATCCTCATCATAATACAGCCGGTGTTTCTGTGGGAAAGCAGAATGGTTCCGGACTACGAACAGGCCCGTAAAGAACCCTATCAACAAAAACTGTAATAACCCCTTCGAAAACCGGAGCTGGCCATAAGGAAAAATGGCCTTTATTATCAAAAAGAACCATAAACCCAGCAATACGACAAACGAAAGGGATAAGGAAAGTAGCGCTATGGAATGATGCCAGCCCATGTTTGTTTACTCGCTAGTTGATCTTGGCTCGGAAAGAATACCTCACACATTCCTGAAAGAAACCCAGGCCGGCCTTCATCACTTTCATCTTGGAGGCGCCGGCCCGGCGCTTTTTATAAAAAACCGGGATCTCGTGAAAACCCAGTTTTTGTCTGGCCGCACCAAAAAAGAGGTCGAAATCTCCCCAGCGGCAATGGGTTGGATCGATTGCCAGAAAATTGCGTCGTGAAATGGCTTTTACGCCACATAGAACATCCGTAACCCTTCTGTTCAGGAGGCCCGAGACCCAATATGCGAAAAATGCGTTTCCCCAACGATTGAGGCGGGACATGGCGCCCTTTTCCATTTTCCGGATGAATCGGGACCCATAAACAAAATTGTTCAGGTTCTGGCCAAAAACCGGTTTGATAGCACTAAGGTCAGCCGGAGAAACTGTAAGGTCAGCATCATAAATAATAACTACGTCAGCCCTGGCACGCTGCGCCCCTATTCTTAGGGCATAATTTTTCCCTTTATTCTCCGGAAGATGATAAGTCGTCAAGCGGGGCCCGTAGCGCTCCATAAGTAGCTCGCACAAATCTGAGGTGCCGTCAGTCGAACCATCATCCACCAGTATGATCTCGTCAAATTGCTCCTGTTCTATCAGGCCCCGGGCACATTTCTCAATATTACCCGATTCATTGTAACACGGAACGATAACAGCAAAAGAAGTTGGTTTTTCCACTGTGATTATTTGAGTAAGACAAACAGCCCAGCCGCCAGCATTTTCGAAGCGAAAGACGGCTGATTCAAAATAAAATATTCAAAACAAGCTCCAACATGCAATAAAATATCAAAAACAAAGGAGACTAAAATCAAACCATCCAGTGATATTTATCATTGTTATTGTATGAAAATGGTGAAAATTTATCCTTTAAATCCCTAAAACCTTGCATATTTTCACCATACCATATCTGGATAAATACATTGTTTATCGCCCTTTGACCAAATTGGCCTTTTTTGCTAATGCTGCTTTGGTTAACCGCATTGCAGGCACAATTAACACCCCCCCCTCCCTTTCAGAAGCGGAGAGCGCCTCACCATGGTATAAATTTTTAGAGTCTATCCATTTTTGGGAACCTGGCCCCCTGAACGAAAAGGCTGAAGAAAATCCTCCCTTTGCCCCGGTGGCCTGTGTACTCTGTATGACCACAGCCTGCAATTTCCGCTGCACCTACTGTTACGCCAACGGAGGGGCCGGAAAGATCAGAAAACTTTCCCCGGAATTGGGCTTCCGGGCAATTGACCAGGTCCATAATAATGCGCTGGAATCCGGAGAAAAGCAATTCACGGTTTCCTTTCACGGAGGTGGCGAACCGACGCTTCCTTTCAAAAATTTTCAGCGCCTGGTTGAATACAGCCGCAAAAAGGAATTACCCTGCCGGATTGAGTTAACATCAAATGGATACTGGGAAAGGGAAAAAAGAGCATGGATACTGGACAATATCGATCATCTGAGCCTTTCTTTTGACGGTATTGCCCCGGTTCAAAACCGGCAACGCCCGCTCGCAGGAGGAAGGGGCACTTTTGCAAAAGTAATGGAAACCATTCAGGCTCTGGATGAATGCGGTTTGGCTTACGGCATCCGCCTGACGGTGACCGACCCCTCTATCGAGGCCCTCCCGGAAAGCATCAGTTTTTTGTGCACAGCCACAAATTGCCGGGCCTTTCAGGCAGAACCGGCTTTTCAAACCGGAAGAGCCCGGGACAACAGTGAAGGGCTGGAAAATAACCATCTGTTCGCCACCGCCTTTATGGCTGCGTATGATATTGCCACTGAATTCGGAAGGCACCTCTATTATTCCGGATCAAGGCCCTGGGTAATTACCGATGATTTCTGCCTGGCCCGCCGAAAGGCCCTGGTGGTTACCCCAGACGGAGAACTTACGAGTTGCTATGAAGTCTCGGGCAGGGAACACCCTTTGTTTCCCATTTTTCATTTTGGGGAACTGACAAAGGAGGGAACGTTACGAATAAATGAAACTGCAAGGCAAAATTACTGCCATTTGATCAGTGAAAGGAAAAAAATATGTGAAAGCTGTTTTTGTTACTGGCATTGCGCTGGTGATTGCCCGGTCAAAGTCATCGGCCAGGAGCAAGGAAGCCATCTCCTGTTCTCGGAAAGATGCAGCCTGAACAGGCTTCTTACGAAGGAGTTGCTCATACGCTACCTGACCGATTCGGGAGGGGTTTGGCAGGGATGACCCCGGGGCAAATTCCGGAACGGCATCTCCTCTTTATCAAAGCGAGCCTGGATACAAAGAGGTTTTTAAACTCAAAACATCAATTCTATGGAAAAAGAACAAAATGACGATAAACTGAAGCCGATCCAGCAAGATGCCAATGAGGAGCCGGAGATATATGCCATCGGAAAAGGGCCTGAAGGCCCAAGTTTTTCCCGTCGCGGTTTCCTCAGCATGCTGGGCGCCGGGGCTGCCATCGCTGCTGTGGCAAGGAAGGAGGAGGGCCAGGCTCCCATTCAGAAGTTGATTGCCCACAGCATGTGGATCACCAGCATTACTTTCAGCCCCGATGGGAAGATACTGGCTTCGGGGAGTTGGGACAAGACCATCCGGCTATGGGAAGTGAAAACCGGGAAATTGACTGCAACGATCAATAGCCAGTCGGGAAAAGGGATCTATTCCCTGGCATTTTCCCCTGATGGTAATACACTGGCTGCCGGCACTTACGACGCTGTCGAACTCTGGAATCTCAAATCCAAAACGCCAAAGGCAATAACAGGCCTGGAAACAGATGCCGGATTGGTCAATAGCGTTGCTTTCAGCCCGGACGGGGAATTACTCGCTTCAGGCTCCTTTTCTAAAAAACTTCACCTGTGGGACGTGAGTGCTCAAAAGAAGGTTGCCACGTTTGAAGATTTTCAAGGCAGTGTCAATACTGTGGCCTTCAGCCCAGATGGCAAACAACTGGCTGCGGGCAGCTACGACAAGGCAATAAGGTTCTGGGATGTAGAAAGCCAAAGATCAACTATTTCCTTCACTGTTCAGGGCGGTAGTATTTACAGTTTAGCTTTCGGCCCCGGCGGGCAATCCATCCTTTACAGCCCTGCGGATCAAAACATTTATAACGGAGAAATTGAAAGCGGCAACATTCTCAATACCTATAAAGGACATACAAAAAATGTAAACAGTATTGCCATAAGCCCCGACGGGAAGTGGCTGGCATCAGGGAGTGCTGATGAAGACGTAGGGCTCTGGGAAATAAGCTCCGGAGAGTTAATACAGCGCTTCGAAGGGCATACCGACGATGTCAACTGCGTCGCCTTTAGCCCCGACGGAGAATGGCTTGCTTCCGGAAGTTCTGACCAGACCGTTCGCTTATGGAAATTGCCAAAAGGCAAACCAGAACGTTTTTTCTTCGACCCTTCGATCGCAGACAAAGAAGATGCGAGAGAAGTCCGCCAAATGGGCCCTGGCATCGTGACCCTTCCCTGTGATGCCCCTCTGCCTCCGGGCGCGTCTTGTATCTGTGACTGCATCAATGCCTCCAGGTCTCATCCCGGCACCACTTCCGTGTGCGTGTGTAATACCATAACTGTCCCGGCAGGCACTCCTCTTTCCTCAGATATGGTTTGCGTTTGTGATACGATTTCGATAGGCTCTACGCCGGCGCCGGCCAAGACGTACTATTATACCAAGACCTATTATTATACCAAGCCTGAGACTTACTACCGGACTTACTATTACACTAAGCCCAAGACGTATTATTACACGAGTAGTTACTGGTATCCAAATTAATCCACGTTAGGGTATGGAAAAGCAATCCCGGCGAAATTTTTTCAATGCTCTTTTGAAAGAGGCCTCCATCTGGTTCAGAGAAGCTGGCGGGAAGCGCCATTTACCGCTTAATAAGCTGAGTACCCTGCCCGAAGAGGTGGTTAAAGATATCGAGCCGGTTTTCTTTAAGGGCCAACGATGGAAAATTGAAAGTGGATATCTGATGATCCATTCCGGCGCAGAAAACGGCTACCGGCCCTGGCGGAAAATGGCCGAAACAGAATTATTCATATTCAGGCATTTTCAGCAAGGAACGGCGATAGGAGCCATTTCAAAAGAAGTGGCAGGAGCATTTAACAAACCCGATGAGGCCTGCTTTAAAGAAGTTTCCGAACTTTTTTTTTCCCTGGCCCGGCTGAGGATCTGTCATCCTGCTGATGCAGAAGAGATTGCAGCCTTTTTCGAAAAGCAAAGCCGCGAAAGCATTGATTAACATCCAAAAAAAATTCACCAGACGCCTATGCCTGACATTTCCGTTCTTCAACACCTCACGGCTCTGCCGATCGAAGATAAGTACCTGCTCCATGCACCCTTATTCGGAATAAACGCCTTTTCCAACAAGGAAGCGGTTAAGGCATTGCAGGCTTCCTTACTGGCGGGGGCTTCCCACGAACCGCGGCCCGGGCCACTGAGCAGCTTTATTGAGGAATTTGACAAGGATCCTCTGCCCGAACCCGGGCCACCTCAAAGCGAGTTATCCCCTCCTTTTCTGGGGATCATCACTACCCGATCCTGCAACAGCAGGTGTTTGTACTGCGATTTTGGCGCAGCGGAAGCACCAAAAAGATCGATGAGCCTGCAAACTGCCTCCTCCGTGGTGGACTGGTACTCCGGCATCCTGAAAAAACAAGAGCGGGAGATACTGGAGATCCATTTTTTCGGAGGAGAACCAATGGCCGCCCCAAAAGTAGTACAGGTTGTCGTCCACCGTGCCCGGGAAGTAGCTGCCCGGGAAGGGCAGATCCCCTTTTTTGAGATCTCAACCAATGGCATTGTAAGCAAACCCCTTCTCGGCTTCCTCGGAGATTATTTCAATACTGTAGTCCTTTCTCTGGACGGGCCGGAGAATATCCAAAACCTGCATCGGCCGCTCCGGGGAGGCAGGGATAGCTTCAAAAAAGCATACGCCACCGCAAAATACCTGAGTGAATCCAGTGCAGAGCTGGTACTCCGGGCCTGTATCAGCAATGCCAACATCGATAAGATGGAAGAAATCACCTACTGGTTTTGCGAAGCATTTAATCCCTCAAAGATCAATTTTGAGATCATGCAGCCCGGTAAACGGGCAGAGGAAGCCGGACTGTTCTCTCCCGGGCCTTTCGAGTTTGCTGTGAACTTCATCAAGGCCAGGCGGGCCGCAGAATCTTACGGGATACCGGTGATCTATGCATCCGACCTGGGAGGAGAACCGGTTTACTCATCCTGCCCTGTAGGAAAAGATACGATAATCATCGATCCGGACGGCAGGATCAGTTCCTGCTATCTGCTGCCGGATAAATGGCTGGAAGCTGGGCTCAACCTCGAATTTGGACGAATTCAGGACAACGGAGAGGTTGCCATTGACTCCTCCTCAGTCAACCGGATCCGCCAAATTGCCCTGAATAAACCACGCTGTGAAAACTGCTTTTGCCGCTGGAGTTGCGCCGGAGGATGCCACGTTGGCAACTCATATCCAGGTTGCAGTTCCAGTTATAGCGACTATTGTATCCAGACCAGGATCATCTCCGCCTGCACCATACTCTCTCAACTCGAACAGGAAGAAAAAATTGATCAGTTATTACTCAACCGGAAGGCATTGGAAAACCTGGCGCTGCATCCAACTGACCGGCTGTCAGAACTTATACTTTAACTTATGAAAGACAAGAATATCACCTTTTTACCTCATATCCTCTGGACAGTGGAGCTCCAGGGAATTTTTGTCGTGGACAAACAAACCGGCAACCATTATTTTCTGCACTATCCGGAAGCGGCAGTCTGGGACCTGCTTTCCAGAAAATATTTCCCGGAACAGATCCCGCCCGTTATCAGTGCCATCGAACAAGTTAATTTGGATGCAGCAACCAGGATTGTAAGCCGGTGCCTGATGGAATGGAGCGGTTATGGCCTTATTAATACAAAAAACGAGTATGGCAAATTTATCGATCACAACCATTTGCAATAAAACCTGTCCTTATTGCTTTGCCGAAGACTCCCGAACGCAGTACGACAAAGCCAACGCATTCATGCCGGAGGAAACCTTCGACCGCACTCTGGAGTTCCTGGAGCGGTCAGGCATCGGCCAGGTCCGCCTGCTTGGCGGAGAACCCACTATTCACCCCGATTTCATAAAAATGGTTGACAAGGCTCTGGAACGAAAGTTCCATGTACTTATCTTTTCCAATGGGCTGATGCCGCGAAAGGCCATCGAACGGCTGGCTAAGGCTGATCCGGAAACGACAACGATCCTTCTCAATACCATCCATCCCCTGGAAGAAGACCCCAAAAGAATGAAAAAGCAACAGAAAACGATGGAGATCCTGGGGCCCAGGGTAATGTTGGGAGTAAACATTTACAGCCGCCGACAGGAACTGGACTACCTGATCCCATATATTCTGGATTATGGCCTGATCCGCGAGATTAGGCTGGGTGTAGCCCATGCCGTCCTAAGCCAGAAGAATGTTTTCCTGCATCCGAAATTTTACAGGGAGATTGGCCAAAAGATCCTAAGCCTGCACCGAAAAGCCAGGCAACACGACATACAAATTGGTTTCGATTGCGGGTTCGTCCCCTGCATGTTTCCGGAGGAGGAGCTTGAAGAATTGGGGCCTTTACTGGAAAAAACGGGAAATTGCTGCCACCCGATCCTCGACCTTTTACCTGATGGGAAATTTATTTCCTGCTACCCTTTGAATAATTTACACACTCTGAGCCTGGACGACAATTCCCATGCCGCCGAACTAACCCGGCAGTTTTCCGAGAAGTTGGAAGCCTACAACAACATTGGAATTTATCCCCATTGTACTTCCTGCCCTCTTTTCCAGAGGTCCTACTGTAACGGTGGTTGTACTGCGTTTAAAATGAACAGGCTGAAAAACAGCTTTGCTTATGAATGAAGTAGCAGAACCCGGGTTCAGAAAGATCCACCCAAAACTTCCATTATTCCGGATACCCTTCCGGAATAAGGCGGTCTTCTATACCCCAGGGCGGATACTGTTGCTACCGGAGAGGGAAGCCGACATTCTGGAAGAAGCCTTCCGCACGGAACCACATTCCGGATGCTATTCGCATTTCCACAGCAACATTTCGGCTTTGCTTACGGAAGCGGAAAGCAACATGAAGAAGTGGCAGGAAAAATTTGAAAAGCCCTTTTCTCCCGAATGCCTTACCATTTATTTGAGCAATGAATGCAATCTTAGGTGCACCTATTGTTATACCCGGGCAAAGGCAGATAAAGACCCAGCCAAAGGAAGGATCATCAACCCTGAAGCCATCAATGCCGCCGTCCGAAAAGTGGCGGAGTATTGCCGGATGGAGCAAAAACAGTTCGTCCTTGTTATGCACGGCGGAGGAGAACCGACTTACCACTGGAGTGTCCTTCAGGATGCTTTCCGGGCCTCCCGGGAAATGGCCGACAATGCCGGCATTCCCTTCTTTAGCTACATTGCCACCAATGGAATTATGAATGGAAAACAAGCCAGGTGGCTGGCTCGAAATTTTGACCTGATCGGATTATCCTGCGATGGTGAACCGGACATTCAGAATAGGTGCCGGCCTGCCCGGAACGGCGCAGATGCCTCTGATATTCTGGAAAGAACGGCTTCGGCGATCCTGGATGAAGGTGGGCGGTTTATGATCCGGGCAACGGTTATGCCGCAGAGCCTACACAGGTTAACAGATAGCGTCCATTATTTTGTGAACAGGTTAAATGCTGGAGACATCAGAGTTGAGCCGGTTTACGGCAGCTCTTCGAATGGTTTTCTGGCAGAGAACGCACCTGATTTTGTCCACTATTTCAAGGAAGCGCTACAGGAAGCAAGGCGTTTGGGCGCCAACCTATCCTTCGCCGGTATTCGCCTGAATGAATTACATGGTGCTTTCTGCGACATTACGAGGAATACTTTGCGCCTGGCCTCTACCGGAGACCTCGTATCCTGTTTTATGAACGTCGAAGGCCGGGCTTCGAACCTTCTGGATACCAACATCGGCCGGTATGACAAGGGGAGTGGACAATTGGTGTTCAACAAGGGTAAGATCGAGAAACTTAAAGAAAAAGCAGCATTCCTTCCGGAGGAATGCAGGGCCTGTCTGAATATTTACCACTGCTCCCGGGGGTGTCCGGATTATTGCCCGCCTGCCGCCGGAGCAAGCCGGGAACAAGAACACCCATTGAATGAATTCCGGTGCCGTATCCACCAGGCCATTGCTCTTCACCAAATTCAGGAGGAAGCGATGAAATTAGATCATCTATTACAACAGCGCAATTAATGTTTTCAGATAATTTCTCACCGGGATGCCAATCTTGCCAATCGGGATAATGGCGCTGCATTTTCCTGACTGTAATTATCTGATCGGGAAAAGCCGCCCGCTTAAAACAGCCCCATCACAAACTCATCCAGCGATTCCGCCGTTTCGATATCCAGCTTTTTCCGCAGCCTGTAGCGGGCCTTTTTGATGCCTTCGTTGGAGAGGTTCAGAAGGTTGGCGATCTCCTTGGATGACAGGTTCATTTTGATGAGGGCCATCAGCCGGAGGTCATTGGAGGTAACAGACGGGTAAGATTCCAATACCTTCTTCTGATACCCCTGGTAAACGGCCTCAAAGCGCTCGAGGAACAGCTCCCAGTTGGCGTTATCGCGCAGGGTGTGGCCGATCTTTCGGTTGATCTTGTTCAGCTCCCGGCTGGCATCTGTGTTCTTGATCACTGAAATATCCTCCTTGATATTTTGAAGTACTTCGTTCTTTTGTGCCAGTTGCAGGGCAAATGCGGACAGCTCCCGCTTTTTGAAAGCGATCTCCTCATCCAGTTTTTCCTTTTCCAGTCGGTTGCGCTTCGCTCTTTGACTGATGGCATAACCCAGAGCCAGCAACAAGGCGGCAAGAGCGGCGACAGCCCCGGCCAGGCCCTTCTGGACAAGAGCAGTGCGTTTGGCCTTTTCATTCAGCAAACGGATCTCCTGTTCTTTTTTCTCTGCCTGGTATTTGACTTCCATTTCGTTCATGGCGAGAACCTTTTCCTCGGCAAATACCGAATCATGGAGAGCATGGTACTCTTTGTAATACTGAAGAGAACGGCCCTGGTCTCCCATGTCCTCGGTGATCTGAGAGAGAACCAGGTAATCTGTGATCATTTTTTTGCGCACGCCGGTCTTCCGGGAAACTTCCAGCGCTTTTTCGGCAAAATTCAGTGCCCTTGAATATTGCTCTTTTTCCCTGTAAACATTGGCCAGCCTCCGGTACAGCAACCCCGGAAGGCTCTCTTCCCCATGCTTAAGGGCAATATCCAGCGATTCGAGATAGTAGTATTCCGCCGCTTCCAGTTCTCCCCGGGATTTGTGGATCGTTCCCAGAATATCCAGGCAACCGGCGATACTGTTGTGCAAATTGTTTTTCCGGTAGTAGTCCAGAGATTCTTCGAATATCGGCAGGGCCAGCTCGAGTGAATCCATATCTTTGAGATTGAGCGCCAGGACATAGCGGACGTCTAACCGGTCTGCTTCCAGCCCCAGCCGGGTATATACATCCTCTGCCTTCCGGTACCAGGCGTTGGACTCCTCATAATTCTTGATATCCCCCAGGATGTTACCGATGTTCCAGTAGCTGGCCGCCAGGGCCTCCTCTCCCACCCCGATCCTCTCCTTGATCTCCAGCGACTCCATCTGGTTCTGCAGAGCCTTCTCGAGATATCCCATATTCCGGTTGGCGATAGACATGTTGTTGAGTATAGCACTTACCCGTTCCTGGTTTCCGAGTTCCTCGTACATGGTCTTTGCCTCTTTGAAGATTTCAAGCCCTTCATTATAATTGGACACTACGTTGTAATAAACGCCCAACAAATTGGTTCCAAAGGCGATGTGTTCCGGAGAATGATACTTCTGAGCGATTTGAAGATAGGCATCCACATACTCCCGGGCCTTCAGGTGGTCGGTGTAGAGATACTCCAGGGCGATATCTGTATAGGCCTCCAGGTAAGATGTATCCGGGTTCTCGGGTATTAAGGCCAAAAGGCTGTCGATAAGCTTTTGGTCCTGGCCAGAAACGATATTCACGGTAAAATTGAGAAAAAGCAGGCAAGCGTATAATCGATATATCATGTGTTGGGTGTTGATCGGGATTATTTTCATTGCGTAAAAATAATAAATAAGCATTCCTGTTGCATACAGGATGGCTTGTGATAACAAACACCTCTTTAGTGATAGAAATCATTGCCTTTTTGCTGAAAATGGATTTAGTTACCCATTATTCTCACCGAAAAGCTTGCCTCCTTACCAGCGTTTCCCCCGGCCCGTTTTTGGAACATTTTAATAATGCCCAAGATGAGTTGAATACATAGCCTGAAACTCAATAAAACCGAATGTGGTGCAGGAAGCAAACCCTGCTCCTTTTTAAAAGTTCTAAACCCTTACCACAATGAAAAGACCAAATACTTACCTTAAGAGCTTGTTGGGAAATTTGGCCTTCGAGGCGATTTTGTCAATAATTGGTTTAAGCAAGGCGCGGAAATACGATTTATGCCATAGCATAATAGCTTGCCCCGCACCCGAAGGGTCGGGGAGTGTTTTCGCAACGCCGCATAAACAAATTAGTGGCGAAATGAGCCCGATTGTTAAATTCCCAACAAGCTCTAAGATCACTGCGGCCCTGCTGTGCATCGGCATTTTGACAACTGCTCAATCCCAACCGGCACTTGTTCCCTTCACCGAAACATTCCAGCAAACCTTTTTGCCAGGTTCCACTTTCCTACCCCACTGGACAGGCAACCGCATGACCGACGGCTCCATGGGCCAGGATATCGACAAAGCTACCGGGAACCGGGCCCTGTTTATGGCGCCGGTCGGAGAAGAGTTGCCTACCATCGCCACCCTGTCGCTCGACCTGAGCAACTTCCAAGGGCAATTCGTTTACGCCGACTTTCTGGTGGCCACCCGCCAGAATGATAGCGAAGATGACATGAAGCGGACCAAGCTGTCGGTTTCCATTTCTGTCAACGGCGGCCCCTTCGGATACGAAATGAAAGTGGGCCCCAACCAGGGATTTCGCAACGAGGACACTGATTACGCCTTTTATACCTATCCGTTTCCGCCTCTGGCCAACGGACAGCCGGATATCAAACTGCGCTTTACCGGCAAAGCCGGCGGCGGCCGCTGCCTGCCCACAAAGATCCTCATCGATAATGTGGATGTCAAAGCCAGCCCTTACGACATGCAAAAGCCGTTTATCGTTGGAGAAGTACGCCCCTCTAACCTCAATACAATCGAGATCCGGTTCGGGGAGCCCGTGCTGAAGTCTGTGATGGAGAACAAGAACAATTACAGCTTTTCCTGGCCAGACGACCACCAGTTTACGGGATCTGCCGGAGGGATGTTGCCTAAGGTATCCAAAGCCCGGCTGGCTAACAATGGCTACAATGTAGTTCTGACTCTTCATCCGGGTATGAACAGAGGCGATTATTACGGAATGGTGATCCAAAGAGCGGAAGACCTCTACGGCAATTTCATTGACTATGAGGTTGAAGAACTGGTGTACAACGTACCTGCCCCCGGCGACCTGCAGATCACCGAAGTCTTCTTTGCCGATCCCAGCTCAGCCCCACCAAAGCAAAAGCTTCAGTTCGTCGAGATATACAACCCTACCAGCAAGGCAATACCTCTGGGCGGGCTTCGCATCAAAGGCGCCATTTCTGCCCACAACATGCCAAACGTAAAGCTGCAACCCGGAGCGTTCTGGGTTATTACCCGCAATGCACAGGCCTTTTACAACACCTTCGGCTTTTCAGCCTGGGAATGGAAGGGTTCCTGGATAGAATATCC
The DNA here is from genome assembly GCA_020636315.1 of Lewinellaceae bacterium. Lineage (GTDB taxonomy): Bacteria > Bacteroidota > Bacteroidia > Chitinophagales > Saprospiraceae > JACJXW01. The sequence continues at coordinate 175,089 of JACJYA010000012.1, read as the reverse complement.
AACCCAGCATGAAGATCACGATGACGGCATCATCGAAGAACAGGTGCTTTACATTCAAACGACGGATCACCACGGCGCCCCACTGGTGGATGAGGTGTATTTCAACCTGAACAACGCCCCCTGGTCCGGCCTCTGCGTCAACGGCTACTCGATGGAGTGGTGCAATCTCAACACCGACAACTCCAGTAGCTACAACTGGTCCCTGGCCAACGACAATGGCGCCCCGTACACCTACAACTACCAGGGAAACACCTATGAAATTTTCGCTACACCCAACACGGGGAGGCCGGGCCCCATGGTTTGCGGCCCCAACAACGACAAGGTTATCGTCTGCCACCAGACCCCAAGTGGCCCGGTTGACCTATGTATCAACCCTGCGGATGTCAGCCCCCACCTCACTCACGGCGACCGCCTGGGCGGCTGCGCCGGCACCTGTGAGGAACAGCCTCAATTCCGGAATATCGGAACGGCAGGCCCACCAGAAGAGCAGAGCAACCTGCTAACCGTGACGCCTAACCCATTCAGCAACAGTACCTTTGTATCTGCCCATTCTTCTCTGGGCCTGATACGCGAGGCCAGCATCTTCGACCTTCAGGGCAAGATTGTTAAAAGCATCGATGCAATCAACCAGGAGTATTTCACCCTTTTTGCGGATAGCCTGGCGCCAGGTATCTACCTGCTGAATACCCGCACGGACCGCAATAGCGAAACCGTGCGAATCATTGTACAATAAATTTATTAACCAAATGAATAACTTATGATCTTAGTTATCGGAGCAACCGGAATACTAGGCAATGAGATCTGCCAGTTGCTGGCCGCCGAAGGGAAAGAAACCCGGGCAATGGCCAGGTTAACATCGGACAAAATGAAAGTCCGGAAACTTGAACAGATGGGCATAACGATCGCCACCGGCGATCTTCGGGAACCCGACTCAACAGGCCCGGCACTGAAGAAAATTGATACCGTGATCACTACCGTTTCCAGCATGCCTTTCAGTTACGTGCCCGGGGACAACGACATTCAGCATGTGGACCTGAACGGAATGAAAGCACTGATCGATAATGCGAAGGCCGCCGGCGTCCGGCACTTTATCTACACTTCCTTTTCCAAACAGATCGATGAAGACATTCCGCTGCGCAACGCCAAGCGGGCCATAGAACAATATCTCCGGCAAAGCGGCATGGCCTACACTATTCTGCGGCCGAGCTGCTTTATGGAGGTATGGCTGACGCCGGCCGTTGGTTTTGATGCGGAAAATGGCAAAGTGCAGGTTTTCGGAGATGGCAGGAAGCCTGTTAGCTACATCTCCTACAAGGACGTTGCCAAATTTGCAGTGAGGAGTATTGAAAATCCGGCTGCCCGCAACGCAATTCTAGAACTGGGAGGACCCGAAATGCTTTCCCAACTGGATGCCGTAAAGATCTTTGAAGAAATTGAAGGCAGAAAGTTTGAGATCAACCATGTCCCTGTAGAAGCCCTGAGAAAACAGATGAATGCGGCTACTGACCCTATGCAGAAATCCTTCTCCGGCCTGATGCTCAGCGTAGCCAAAGGTGACCCCATCGACATGAAGGAAGTGCTGAGGGATTTCCCGGTCAGGCTGGCCTCAGTCAGGGATTTTGCCCGGAGTACGGCAGCAATCGCCTGAAAAACAGCTGCGGCCAGCTTCATCGATCCCGAAAACACCAGAAGGTAAAGTATGGGTTTTCCAGCCCGAAAAGACTTATGGAACAATTAGCACGGGGCAATAGTGCGGGAGGTAGAGATTTGATTTTTTACGACAGATAAGATGGAAGGCACTTCGGAGTCTGAAGTGCCTTCCATCTGACGCCATTCGGGATGAACTCATTTTACTGCTCCAACAGCAGTGCCTTGACATACCCTACTTTTCCGTTGTCATCCACTTTCCACCAGTAATACTCCGTTTTTTCGAGTACCCTGAGGCTGTCTCCGGGCGACAGCCGGCGCAGCACCTTCGAGGAGGAAGTGGGGCCCTCTCTCAGGCTGGTCGCTTTGGTAACCCGAAAGAACCCGAAATGCTCTTCGGCAGGGGCGGGTTGCTCCTCCGGGCTGCCCTTTGAGCTGAGAGCGAAAGATTCACTGCCGGCCCCGGCCTTTACTCCCCGGCCCCGGGCGGCTTCGATCTGTTTTATCCGCCGTTTCGTTTCTTCGCTGTCGGGACGAAATTCCAGGGCCTTCTTCAAGTCTTCGATGGCTCCCTCATATTGCCCTGCTGCCTGCCGCCGTTCTCCGCGCGTACTGTATAAAAAGGCAAAAGAAGACTTCACGGTTTGCATGTGAGGGTGGCCGGCAGGCAATTGCGCCTGTAAAATGTCATATCCTTTTTGCTCATAAAGCAGTGCATTGTCCAGATCCTGCAGAAAATAACAGGTGGAAGCCAGGTTGTGGTAGGAGGTGCCGATATCCGGGTGGCCGGCAGGCAGGTAATGCTCCTGCAGGGAAATGATCTTCTTCTGAACCTCCATGGCCTTTTCGTAATCGCCCAGGTTCAGATAAATAAGCGCCAGGTTATCATAAGAGCGCAGGATGTCGGGATGGCCGGGAGACAGGGACCGTTCCTGGATGAACAGCGCCTTCAATTCGGCCTCCAGAGCCTTCATGTGGGCGCCTTCATCCATAAAAAACTCGGCAAGAGTATGGTAAGAATGCCCCAGGCTGGGGTGGTTAGGCGGCAGCCCCGTCTCCTGAATGCTGATCGCCCTCTGTTGGGTTTCCAGTGCCATCCGGTAGTCTCCGATCAGATGGTGTATCCGGGCCAGCCCGGCGCAGGCAGTGCCCACGTCGGGATGGCCGGCGGGCAGAGCCCTGACCCTGATGTCAACTGCCCTTTGCTGCGCCTCCAGGGCAAGAGGATAATCTTCCATCTCCTTATAAATGGCGGCCAGCCGGGAACAATAAGATGCAACAGGCAGAGCATCGCTCCCCAGCAAATGTTCCATCAGAGCCAGCCCCATCTGTTGATAATGCAACGCTTCTTCGTACTCTCCCAACAATGAACCGCTCAGCGCTACAGCAGTATAGGCAGAGGCCAGCTCGGCACGCTCCTCCTCCCCTGCATTTTCCAGCAGGCTGGCCGCTTTCCGGGAAGCATCCCAGGCCTCCTGGTACCGGAAAAGCATCAATTCGGCCTGAGCCTTCAGCTGGAAACTATGGACGGCCTGCAGCAGGCGTTCTTTTTCTTCCGCGACCTGTTTACTCTTCTCCTTTTTTTCTCCTTCCAGAAGGCTGGCCAGGGCCGCCTTGCCTTCCTTCTGAAGCATATCGTCATCCAGTATTGCGATTGCCTGCTCCATTTCTCCCTGCCGGAACCATTCGTAGGCTTTCCGGTAATAATCGGAAGCAAAATCCAGATTGGACTGCGCCAGGCTCTTTGCCATTTCCGGCAACCACTCCTTCAACCTGTCCCGCTGGCGGCCGATGGCCTGTTCCGCCTCGAAACGGCTTTCCATTGGCTGCCCAAACTGCTCTTCCAGCCTGTCCATAATGGCCTCGCCTTCCTCCCCGTTCCGGTGCAGGATGCCGACAAGGGCATCATGGCTCCGGTTAAGCGCCCGAAGGCCGATCTCCATCAGTTCCTGTTGTGCTGCTTCTGGCTGCCCCTTTTCCGCCATAAAAATCCGAATGGGCGATTCCCTCCCGATAACCATTCCCTTCAGTGCATAAGGGTTGACTACTTCCAGCCCTTCTCGCTCAACGCCAATGTCAAAGGCATTGCCCAGATCCAGCTCGGCAAATTGAAGCCTGAACTTTCCCTTGCGGTTGGTAGCCTCCGTCGTTGCAAAAGGAGCACTGACCAGAGCGCCTTCTACGGGTTCGAGCTTACCGGTGCGGTAAAGGCTGTTGTGAATGAAAACTTCGCCCTCGAGGACTACCTGGGCGTGGACAACGGCGCCTGCCAGTAATAAAAGTGGTAGGATTATGCGATAACCTCTCATCTTGATGTTTTTTAGTTTTTGGAATCGTTATTTTCACCAGACTAACTATACTCTGTTTCAACTTTTTGCTGTTGTACGCTGATCACCGCCCAATGTTACCGGTTATGCCGGAAGCGGCCTTGGTTTTCATCGCCCAAACATTACCGTGACCGTACCCGGGCGGAGCACGGCGAAATAATATAGCTGTGATTATATTTTTACCTCAACAAGAAAAACTCGTGATCTTCCGTAATGCCGGGGCAGGCCGCAAAGGGAGTACGATCGGGGGGAAAGAATAAAGCACTACTGCCTCCGGTGGCTTTGCGTTACAGCGAATATAACGAAATTATATTTAAAAATTGTGTATTGGAAGTAGAAAAATGTGTTCCGCCGGAAGGGAAGCTTAGGGGCGGTTAGAAGTTTAAGAGGTTAGGAGGTAGGGCTGGAGAGAACTAAAATAATGAGTGATCCTCTCTTACAGGTAAAAACCCGCTTGCGCGGGAACTATAAACATGTTCACACACCAGTTATTATATACATTTTGTACCTGTAAGTGGATTCATCCCGGCGAATTGCGAGTTATCGGGCAGCAAAACCGGCACCCTTAACCCGCAACCCATCGCTTAATTTTGAAAACCGGGATAAATCAAATCCGCAGAGGCATGCGGATCAGTTTCCGTAGCGGTCATTGATCATTTTCCTGAGCTTCTTTCGCGCCAGAAAAATGCGGCTTTTAACAGTACCTATCGGGATGTCGAGATAACCGGCAATCTCCTTATATTCATAACCCCGGTAAAACATGAGGAAAGGAATACTGTAAATTTCTCCTATTTCGCCAAAAATCCTGTCGTATTCCTGCATGCGGATATTAACTTCTCCCTGGTTGGGAATGGCATTTTTATTTTCCACGGCAAACAGAAAACTTTCTACTGGTTCATTGACATTTCGGCGCAGCTTGGCTTTGCGGTACTGATTAATAAACGTGTTGCGCATGATTGTGGAAACCCAGCTTTTGAAATTGGTGCCGACGGTGAACTTGTCGCGGTGCTTGTAAGCCCTAAGGGCAGTTTCCTGGATGAGGTCTTTGGCATCTTCCCGGTTCTTGGTCAACCGGAGCGCAAAAGAATAAAGGATGTTTTCCAGGGCGTTGAACTCTTTACTAAATTCTAAGGTGGACATATGTGCAATTTATTTTTACAACTACAATGATGTTAAAATTTTACACAAATTATAGTGCAAAAGCCATGCCAAACCCCAAATCGCCCGAAAAACAAGGAGAAAGCCCAAATTTATTCACAATTTTTGATTATATTTAATCAATATAATCTTATTTAATGAAAAAGGTGAATAAAATAGCCATACTTTAATTAGAAAATTCATTTATTCTAAGGTGAACATGGGCAAAAGAGCACGCGTTGGAAAAGATAAAACCTTGTTGTGAAGGAATGGCCAAGAGAAATTACCCCCAGTAGTTTTGATGCAGAGGTTTTAGCTTGCCCCAAGCCCGTTGTCGTTGCTTTTCTGAAAGCGGGGGTAGCCAGTGGCGATATACTGATCGCAGTATTCAGAAGGTTTGCCAGTGAGACAAAAGCAGACCTTATCTTTTTCAGAGCTGATGTAGAGAGGTGTACGGAGATAGCCCACCGCTACCGCATAAGAAAATTTCCTATGACGCTCGTTTTTGTCAAGGGAAAGGTTGCCGCTCATTTCTTCGGAGTAGCAAGTACGCAAAAGATCAGGAGGCTCCTGGAAGGGTTGTACTGATTTGGACTTTGGACGTTCTGAGAAATGCCCTTTGAGACCTTCCGTTAAGTCGGAAATCGGAAGTCGGAAAACGGGCGTTTGGCGCTCATCCTTGGCTCCATTCCGACTTCCGACTTCGCACTTCCGACTTTTCCCAGAGTTCGTCCAAAGTCTAATACTGATGGAGGACGATCAGATGGCCTGCTGTTTTTTTGCCTTTTCAAGCAATTCGATCACTCCCTCATTTAGTGAAAGCATGTGTTCTATAAGGTTAAGAAAATTGTCAATATCAATATTGGGTTTTCCGTTGGCCACGCCTTCTTTTTCCTGCCGCTCCTTTTTAAATTTATAGAATATCTTAAAGCCCTCCAGCATCTTTCGGATACTTACCGACCTTTCTACAAATTCCTCCAGTACGGTTTCATCCAGGTCAGCCGGCAATTCAACCGGTTCTACCCTATCCGGAGTTTCACTTTCCGGGGATTGTTCAAAGGGTTCCTGGACTCTACCCACGCTACTTATATCTTTATGGATGAATTCGGCCATATTCACATTAAAGAGTTTAGCCATTTTAAGCAGAAGGCTCAGGCGTGGCTCCACATTTTTGCTTTCATAGGCAGCAATATTACTCCTTTTAATACCCAGGTGGCGAGCGAGCTCTTCCTGGCTCCACTGCCTGGATTTTCGGAGAAACCTGATATTCTTTGATAAATAACTGGTAAGGTCCATTTTATCGCCTCTGTTTTTTTTTGCCGGGAAGAAGTTTAGTTTTTCACAGGGCATTACCCGGCTATATTCCTGAGCAAAGCCGCTGTAGCACTTTCGCCTTCAAACCCTTTCTCCCAATTTATTCCAAGAATAGTAAAATATTAAATTATCCCCGGATGCCGATATTATTGAAAATGTGAATGCATACAACATCGTTCTCTTTTTTACGAGAACCAGGAGATAAAAGTTGAGTATTTTGTTGACAACTTCACTCTTTATTCGAACACCTCCGGCTTCCGGCTTGTTCATTATATAGAACCTTTACCAGAGGCTCAGGCTAATTTTTATGAACAAAGTTCAAAGCGTTCCGAAAGCATTTTATCACCATATTAACCATAAAAATCAAACCATTATGAAAGACAGAACCAGAGAAAGAGTAGCCCTTGGATTAGGACTGGTGGCCGGAGCTGCCATCGGCCTTTTCCTGAACAGCGATAAAGGGCGCAAAGTACGGCACGACGCCGGGGAAAAAGTGGGTGAAATGAGCGAAAAGGCCCGCCGGGAGTTCGAGCACCTCAGCGAGGAAGTCCGCGAAAAAGCAAGCAAGTTTTCCGATGATGTAAACCATGCTGTTGACCGGAGCCGCGAATTCATGGCCAATACCGGCGAAACCTTCAAAGAAAAAGCCCAATGGCTAAAGGGAGCGACTGAGGAAAAGCTCGATGTTGTCAATAAAGATTTCAAAGCTGGGGTCGATTACGCGCTGACAAACATCAAAAAGAGAGCGAAAGAGCTTCAGAAAGTGTCTAATAAGAGCTAGCCCGCTTAAAACCTCGAAACACAGGGCAGGGCCTTCCAGCTGGTTCCTGCCCCGTGTTCAATATTGACAGTGACCATCACTAACTACCTTACCCTAATAACATGAAAATACCTGACGGCATCATGGAGTCATCCGGCGAGGCGTATGGTTACGCCAAAGCCTACATCGAGCAACAGGCGGAATATACCAAACTTGATATTGCCGAACGGGTCTCCATGGCTATTTCCTCTGCTATTACTACCGTTGTAGTCCTTCAACTGGCCTTCTTTGTCTCTGGATTTTTATCCGTGGCCCTGAGTATTTACCTGGGGCAACGCCTGGGGTCATTCGTTCAGGGTTTTCTCATCGTCGGAGGAGTTTACGCCGTCCTCACGTTCGTCGTCGTTTTATTCCGGCGTTTACTGATCACTAACCCAATCGTTTCCAGGATCATAAAAATTTTCTTCGCAGTCAAATGAAAGAGAATGAAATAAATGGATTGGCAGACCTGCGCCGGCGCAAAGAGGAGCTTCGCCTTGAAATGAAAGTCACGCGCATGGGGCTTTTCCACAGCCTTCGGCAAACCGGGCGGGAAGCCAGAAGAGCATTCATTACCGGGGTGCTCGTCCCCCTCGGAATTGGCAGCCTTGCTTCTCTCATTTTCAGCAAACAGCCCGACGATGGCAAAAAACCCGAATGGCTGCTTTTTGCCGAACAGGCTTTACATACCGTCGGGCAATTCTTTGAAGGCCCTGAAACCGAAAACGGCCAGCCGGAAAAAGATGATAAAGGTTTATGATCCGCAGAGCCCTTTCTTCCCTCACTTTTTACTGGAAAGTCCTGAAGCGGAGTATCCAGCGATTTCTGCAGGAGGATGTTTTCACTTACGCTGCAGGGCTGGCCTATTACACCATTTTTTCTCTCCCCCCTATGCTGATGGTGATCCTTTTCACCACTACTATTTTCTACGACAGAGCCACGATGAGACAGACGATATTCGGGGAGATCTCCGGGCTGGTTGGCAAGGAAAGCGCTCAGTCACTGGCCAGCACGCTCGACCGGATCGGCCTGTTCGAAGGTACCTGGTGGGCATCGGCTATTAGTATTGCCGTTCTTTTCTTTACCTCAACTACGGTTTTCGTCACCATCCAGAATGCCCTGAACCGCATCTTCGGGGTCAAACCCAAACCCAAATCCAGCGGATGGCTGAAGATGCTGCGCGACCGCCTGATCTCTTTTGCGCTCCTGCTCAGTATCGCTTTCATACTCCTCGTCTCTCTGGTACTGACCGCCCTGATCGATACCCTCGGCTCCTACTTTTCCCGGTTCATCCCTGAAGTATCGTTAATAATAGCCACCATCGCATCAGAGTTGTTTCCCTTCCTGATCATTACCTTTCTTTTCGGCCTGATCTTCCGTTATCTTCCCGATGTCATGCTATCCTGGAGGGACACCATTGTGGGAGCCCTGGTTACCTCTGTTTTATTTCAGGCAGGGAAGTTGCTCATCAACTTCTATATTTCCAACAGCCAGGCAGCCAACCTATACGAAGCCGCCGGGTCCGTAATGGTTATCTTGTTGTGGGTATTTTACGCATCTATCATATTTCTTTTTGGAGGGGTCTTCACCCGGGAATACATTCAGCTCAAAAGAGGAGAGATATCTCCCAATTCTTTTTCGGTGCGGGTCAGGCAAAAGATTATTGAAGAACCTTCGCCTGAACAGTAGAAAAATACTGGCTACCTCCAGGCCTCCCGATAGTTGTCTCACCTCACCACTTCCGCTACTACAAAAATACTTCCACCAACATAGATCAGGTCTTCCGGCCGGGCATGGCGCCGTGCAGCCCGCAGGGCATTGCGCACCGAGCTGTAAGCCTTCCCTCTAAGGCCCATTTCAACGGCTTTCTCCCTGAGCAGTTCCGCATCGTGCCCGCGGGGAATGTCCGGACGAGCAAAATAATAATGGGCTTCAGAAGGCAGGTGGCGCAACAGCCTTCGGGGATCCTTATCACTCACTGTGCCCAGAACTATGTGAAGGCCGGCATAAGGAAGTTTCCTGAGCGCGCTCATAGCCAGTTCCATTCCGGCTTCGTTGTGAGCACTGTCGCAGAGAATGGTCGGCCGCTCACTTAACACCTGCCACCTGCCCAGCAGGCGGGTATAATCCCTGAGAGAATAAAGGCCTTTACGGATCTCTGCTTCTGTTGCCCTAAATGGCGCAGGGAACCACTCCATGGCCTGAAGGGAGGTTTGAAGGTTTTTGTACTGATAAGGGCCGTGAGCATTCAACTTCAGGTTTTCGTACAACAATCGCCCCTCCTTGTAAACGTGATAGGAAGTATGAGACAAAGAGGCATCCTGCTGTATGGCCTGATAGTGCTGGTCGGCAAATATAATGGGAGCCTGCAGGCTGCCTGCCTTCTCCAGAAAAACAGAGCGGGTTTCCGGTAGCGTTTCTCCCACTACCACCGGAACACCCGGTTTGATGATTCCGGCTTTCTCGGCAGCAATGAGCGGCAGGGTGTCTCCCAGAAAATCCGTATGGTCAAAACTGATATTGGTGATAATACAAAGTTCCGGCAGCAGGATGTTGGTGGAATCCAGCCGTCCTCCCAGGCCCACCTCAATAATGGCAATATCTACTTCCTGCCGGGCAAAGTAGTCAAAGGCCATTGCCACGGTGATCTCAAAAAAAGATGGCTGAATGTCTGAAAACAAAGGCAGGCACCGTTCTACAAAATCGACAACCTGCCGCTTTGGGATATATCGGCCATTGATCTTGATCCGCTCGCGAAAATCGCGGTAGTGAGGTGAAGTATAAAGCCCGGCCCGACGGCCACCCGCCTGGAGCACCGCGGCCAGCATGTGGGCAGTTGACCCCTTACCGTTGGTGCCGGCAATATGAAGGCTTGGAAATTTCCGCTCGGGATGGCCAAGGGCCTCACAAAGCTTCCGGATATTGGAAAGGTCTTTTTTGAAGGCCGCCGGGCCTATGCGCTGGAACATTGGCAACTGGCCGTAGAGAAATTCCAGCGTTTCCTGGTATTGATCATTACTGGAGGGCATGGATTTTTGCTTTTAGGCCAAATGGCCTCCGCAAAACTAGAGGTTTTTGCGAATTCGGTATTCTTTTTTGTTTTTCTCAGCCCGGCAATTCACGAATAACGAATAACAAAACTACGGCCTGGGAACCTCCAGCGGATTAGCCGTTTCGTTGGTTGCCGTCCAATGAAAATAGGAATCGCCGATGGTGATGGTATCCTGTCCGGCGGGAACCGGCTCGGGGGCTTCATTGGCTCGCAGTAACCACACCGGAAGGAAGGATAGAATGATCAGCAGGCACTGGCCGGCTGCGCCCCATCTCATTTTCTGTTTGTTTGGCTTTTTTCCGTACATGGCTTGTTTCTTTGGAGTTGCGTTTGATGATATCGGAGGAACGGTTTCTGTCCCTCTTACTATACATTAAACGCCAGGGAAACCGCCTGGCCACAGTTTTCCGGCTCCATTCACACAAGTTTAACCCATCTGTTAAGGATATAAAAAGGTAGCCGGGCAAACAAAAACAGGGGCGCCGGCCAAATATTGGCACCGGCGCCCCTGTTTTTGTTTGCGATCAATTTTAATTCAGGCGGAAATTGAAGATGATCCTACCGCATTGCTTATCTACATTGCCGGGGGCAAATTTCCAGCGTTTGGCGGAATCCACAGCGAGCTGCTTCAACCGGCTGGAGGTTGCCGTAGAGCCGGCCTGGGTAAATTCAGCACTGATGATGTTGCCGTTGCTGTCGATACACGCCTTTACCACTACGGTACCCTGGTCCTGCGAATTGTCCTGAGGTTTATCAGAACGCACTACCCCACGGCCACCGAAACCTTCCACCACTCCGGATCCGGTCGAGATGCCGGTGACCCGGTCGGCGTTGGGGTCTCCTCCCGGGTCCCCCTGATTGCCGGGTTTACCGGTATTCCCTTTGCCTTCACCTTCTCCGAAAAGCCCCCCGATGGTATTTTTCAATTCCTGGGCTTCCCGTTCCTTAGCTTCGCGGGCGGCTTTCTCGCGGGCTTCCTGTTCGCGGCGTTCCTGTTCCAGTCGCTCCTGTTCGCGGCGTTGTTCTTCGATTTGCTGCTGGCGTTCCCGTTCTTTGCGCTCCTGTTCTTTACGGATGGCTACCTGATTGGGGTCTTCAGTAGTGATGACCTCCTTTTTTGGTTCAGGCTCAGGTTTGGATGCCGGTGGAGGCGGAGCCGCTTCTTCCTGTGGAGGTTGCGGTGTTTCTTCCGATACGGCCGGCTCAGCCGGGCCGGCATTCTCAACTCCCTGGCCTTCATCGGGCAGGCCCAGGTTGACCAGGATACCCGCCTGCCCCGGCGGCGGGTCGGGGAAGGTGAGCAACGGCAAAAGCGCCATCATAATAATGACAACGTGAAGCGCCACACTGATGATCATGCCCCGCTTTTTGTTCTGCTCGTCATCGCGGGTGACGGAAGTATCGTATGCCATAGTAATGCTTTTTCTTGTAAACTATTTAACGGTTAAACAGGCTTTAACATTCCTCTACCCCACTATTTATCAATTCTTTAACGTTAAACTTACTTCATCCCCTCGGTGGCCAGCACGCCGTTGATGCGGTAACGCATGGCGATGTCCATGACGGCCACGACGTGCTCGGTCGGGGTGCCGGGATCCGGGGAGATGGTGATCGCCGGGTTGCGGGCCCGGCGCGCCAGGCGTTCCATTTCTGACTCGAGCCCTTGCAGCGATATGCTTCGGTTGTTGAAGTAATAGTTCCCTCCCCGGCTGATCCGTACGTCATCGATCCGTTCGGTGGAAGGCGAACTGGATTTGGAACTGCTGGGCAGTTTGAGGTTGAGCGCATTGGGCGCCACCAGAGAGGAAGTCAACATGAAAAAGATCAGCAACAGAAAAATGATATCCGTCAGAGACGACATGCTGAATTCCGCACTGACCTTACTCCTTTTTTTTAGTCCCATAATGATTCTTAAGTTTTGGGCTGAGTGGCAATGATGGCATTGACCTTCAACCGGTTGGCGGCTTCCATCACCTGCACTACATTATCGAAAGGCGTGCCAACCTCAGCCACGATGGTAATGGTGGCATTTTCGCGGTTGTCAGAAGTCCGCACCGCCATGCGTAGAGCCTGCTCCAGGCTTCTACTGCTCACTTCATTATTGTTCACGGTGAATTTGCCGCTCTTGTCAATAGTGACAACAATAGAAGTAGAAGCAACCGTCTTGGAATCCGATTTCGGTAACTCAAAGGGTTGAATGCGCACAAAGGTCGCCGTCAGCATAAAAAAGATCAGCAACAGAAAAATGATGTCCGTCAGAGACGACATGCTGAACTCGGCATTGACTTTATTTCTCTTCTTTAATCCCATTAGCTTTGGTTTGAAAGCTCAGGCAACAATGGTGGAGCAATCTGGTAATTAAACAATCTAACCATCCGGCAATTAAACACTCTAACCAGGTTCCCGTTCTCTACGCCGTCGGCTCCTGCAGAAGGTCCATAAACTCGACGGTTGTCCTTTCCATTTTAAAGACCACTTTCTCGACGTTGGCCACCAGAATGTTGTAGCCTATAAAAGCCAGAATGCCGATGAACAATCCACAGGCAGTGGTGATGAGGGCCTGGTAAATACCACCGGCCAACACGTCCGGAGTTACATTCTGTTCGGTGGCCATACGGTAGAAGGCCAGGATCATCCCCGTTACGGTTCCGAAAAAGCCGATCATGGGTGCAGCCCCGGCAATACTGGCCAGCGTAGAAAGGTTTTTCTCCAGCTTAAATATCTCCAGGTTGCCCACATTCTCAATGGCTGCGTCAATGTCGCGCAACGGCTTGCCGATCCGCTGAATACCTTTTTCCACCATCCGGGCCACCGGAGAGTCCGTCGTCTGGCAAAGGGCCTTGGCGCCCTGTATGTTACCCGACTGTACGTTGGCCCGGATATTGTTGATAAAACTTTCATCAATACGGCCGGCCCGCTTGATGGTCAGGTAACGTTCTACAAAAATGTAGAGGGCGATCACGGACAGGACGAAAAGGACCAGGACGATGAGGATGCCGAGCGTCCCACCCTTGGCGATGATGTCGAAAAGGCTTTGGGTGCCGAATTCACGGTCGAGGCCTTCCGCCTCCTGAAACAACAACAAGGTTTGCTGCAACATGAATGCTTGGTTTTTAGTTTGTGTTCAAAATGTAGCTGTTGGAAAACAACGAATTTGGAAATTGCCAAATTATTAAATAGCTGACAAAAACAATGGAGTTGGCCTATTAATTTCTTCAAACCGGGCTTTCCGGCTAAAAATTATACCCTCAGCCGGGCCTCCCGGCTGAAGGAAAGTTAAAATAAGAATAAACCGGGTTAATTCCGTTTTTTGCCCGAAGTTCTTATTTTTGCTTTTCCAGCGAAAATTCGCTAACCTGAAAACGAATTTCCTTCTCCATTGTTCTCATTGAACGAAAACCATAATCCATTCCTGATGAGCAGAAGAATAACAAAAGTTGCGGTCCTGGGTTCGGGCGTCATGGGTTCAGGCATTGCCTGCCACTTCGCCAACATCGGCCTGGAAGTCCTCATGCTGGACATCCTCCCGCCCGGCGACCCTCAAAAACCGGATGAGCGGAACCGCATAGCCTATGAAGCCCTGCAAAAAGCCATAAAGAGCCGGCCCGCCGCTCTTTATGAAAAGAGTTTCGCCTCCCGCATCACCCTCGGAAACTTTGAGGATGATTTTGAAAAGGTCAAAGAATATGACTGGATCATAGAAGTAGTGGTCGAACGCCTCGATATCAAGAAGAAGGTTTTCGAAAAAGTGGACCGTTTCCGCCAAAAAGGAACTTTGGTGACGTCCAACACATCAGGCATCCCCATCCACATGATGCTGGAAGGGCGCAGTGAGGACTTCCGCCGGCATTTCTGCGGCACCCACTTTTTCAACCCACCCCGTTACATGCGCCTGCTGGAAGTGATCCCTACTCCGGAAACCTCCCCGGAAGTGGTAAATTTTCTGATGCATTATGGGGACCGCTACCTGGGTAAGCAAACTGTACTTTGCAAGGACACTCCTGCTTTCATCGCCAACCGGGTAGGCGTTTACGCCATGTCCAGGATCTACCAACTGGCCACTGAACTGGGCATGCGTATCGAAACGGTTGACCGCCTGACCGGGCCTGCCATCGGCCGCCCCAAGACCGGTACTTTCCGCCTGGGCGACCTGGTCGGCCACGATACGGCCGCCAATGTGATCCGGGGCCTGCAGCAAAACTGCCCCGACGATGAGCAGGCTTCCGCTTTTGAGATCCCTAACTACCTCCAGTTTCTGCTCGATAACAAATTCCTGGGAAACAAATCCGGACAGGGATTCTATAAAAAAACGAGAGAAAAAGACGAAAAGGGCAAAAATGTTATCCTCGCGCTCAACCTGCAAACACTGGAGTACGAGCCCCAGTCTTTACCTGACCTGCCCAGCCTTAAAGCTACAAAGCAGATCGATAACCTGCCCAAAAGGATAAAGGCGCTTTTCGGCGCTGAAGACCGGGGCGGCAAGCTCATCCGCAAATCGCTGCTGGGGCTGTTCGCTTATGTTTCCAACCGCATACCGGAGATCTCCGATAACCTCTACGCCATAGACGACGCCATGAAGGCCGGCTATGCCTGGGAATTCGGCCCCTTCGAATACTGGGACATCATCGGGGTGAAGAAAGGGATGGAAATGGCCGAAGAAAAAGGAGAAACCGTCGCCGGATGGGTCAAGGAAATGGTGGCCGCCGGCCATGACAAATTCTACAAGCGGGAAGGAGGGTTCAAAAAGTATTATGATGCTGAAAGTAAAAGCTATAAAGTGGTTCCCGGTTCGGAGGAATTCATCATTCTCGATAATTACCGCGACCGCAAGCCTGTCCTTCAAAATAGCGAAATGGCCCTTCACGACATCGGTGAAGGCGTGCTTTGCCTCGAATTCACAAGTGCGCACAATGCCATTGGCGACGGCATTCTTCGGGGCGTCAATGAAGCCATACAACTGGCAGAGGATGGAGACTGGCGGGGCATCGTGATCGGTAACAACGCCACTAATTTCACCGTTGGCGCCAATCTCATGCTTATTGCTCAACTGGCTTACAACCAGGAGTTTGACGAAATGAACATGGCAGTTAATTTATTTCAGCAAACCTCCATGCGTATGCGCTATTCGGCTATCCCGGTAGTGGTGGCCACCCAGGGATACACCTTCGGAGGCGGCTGCGAATTCCTTATGCATGCCGATTCCGGAGTATGCGCCGCCGAGTCCTATATCGGGCTGGTGGAAGTGGGCGTCGGCCTCATTCCCGGAGGAGCAGGCACCAAGGAATTTGCCCTTCGTACCTCTGACTCCTTTTTCGAGGGCGATGTACAGATCCCCAGCCTCATTGAACACTTCAAAACTATCGCCCTGGCAAGCGTGGCCACCTCCGCCCATGAGGCCTTCCACTACGGATACCTGCTTCCCGGCAGAGACTCAGTGGCAGTAAACCGCGACCGCAACATCGCCGAAGCCAAAGCAAGGGTACTGGAACTGGCCGAAGGCTACACCCAGCCTATCCCGAGGGAAGACATCACCGTACTTGGCCGGCAGGGGCTGGCGGCTCTTTATACTGCCGCCAATGAACTGCGGCTGGGCAATTACGCCTCCGAGCATGACATCAAGATCGCCCATAAGATCGCCTGGGTGCTTTGCGGGGGCGACCTCACCGGCGCCCAGCAGGTTTCCGAACAGTACCTGCTGGACCTCGAAAGAGAAGCCTTCCTCAGCCTTGCCGGGGAGGCCAAAACCCAGGAACGCATCCAGCACATGCTGAAAACCAATAAGCCCTTGCGCAATTAATCCGTTCAAAAAGAAAACAACCATGGAAGCATATATCGTAAAAGCTTATCGCTCAGCCGTAGGCAAAGCCAAAAAAGGAGGGTTCCGGAACTACCGTTCCGATGACCTTGCCGTAAACATTATTCAACACCTCCTCGCGCAGACGCCGGAGCTGGATCCCAAACTGGCCGATGATGTCATCGTTGGCTGTGCGAACCCCGAAGGCGAACAAGGGCTGCAGATCGGCCGGCAGATCTCCATGCGGGCCCTCGGCAAGGAGGTGCCCGGCATGACCATCAACCGCTATTGCGCTTCCGGCCTTGAGGCGATATCCATTGCCGTAGCCAAGATCCGGGCAGGCATGGGCCATATTTATGTCGCAGGCGGGGTGGAAAATATGAGTATGATACCCATGACCGGCTACAAGCTGGCGCCCAGCTACAAGGTCGCTTCCTCAACCCCCAACTATCTGGCAAGCATGGGGCTGACGGCAGAGGCAGTAGCCAGAAAATACAATATCTCCCGGGAAGCTTCCGATGAGTTTGCCTTTCTGTCTCATCAAAAAGCGGCTGCAGCCATCAGCGCCGGAAAGTTCAGGGATGAAATCGTGCCGGTAACGGTTGAAGACGTTTACGTGAAGGACAACAAGCGTGTGAAAAGCGAACATACCGTAGATACCGATGAGGGCGTGCGGGCCGATACCAGCATTGAAGTATTGGCCAAATTGCGCCCCGTTTTCGCCCAGGGCGGGGTTGTTACTGCCGGCAACTCCTCTCAAACTTCGGACGGAGCGGCCTTCACGCTGGTGGTAAGTGAAGAGATGGTGAAACAACTGGGGTTGCAGCCCATTGCCCGCCTGGCTTCCTGTTCGGTGGGCGGCGTCGATCCGCTCTACATGGGTATGGGCCCCTGCGTGGCCATTCCCAAAGCCCTGAAGCAGGCCGGCCTGAAACTGGAAGATATTGAACTCATCGAATTGAATGAGGCTTTCGCCGCCCAGGCCCTGGCCGTCATCAAGGAAGCGGGCCTGAACCCGGAGATCGTCAATGTCAACGGTGGCGCCATCGCCCTGGGGCACCCACTGGGTTGCACCGGCGCCAAGCTTTCTACCCAACTGTTCAACGAACTGCGCCGGCAGGACAAAAAATACGGCATGGTGACTGCCTGCGTCGGGGGCGGGCAGGGTATCGCCGGTATCTTTGAGTTGTTGAACTGACGTGGGGTAAAAAGCAGGCGCTTTTTATTACGGTATAAGACATGGAGTCATCCCGAATTTTTATTTCAGGCCTTCAGCCTGATATTTGGCCTGGAGTTATCCTCCCCGGGCGAGGCCCGGGGCATCAATGTAACAGCCTTTCAGGCTGAAAGCCTGACAAATTGGAGCTTAGGGCACCGCCCCAAGCCTGAAAGGAGCAGATAACTCAGGCTGAAGGCCTGAAATAATATCCAAGAGTATATCTTTCTAAAATTGGGGATGACTCATGTTTGACAACACAACAAATTTTCAACCTGCAACACTATTAAGTGCCTGCCATTTTCAAAAATACAGCCTTTACCTCATCAACATCACATCCCCTTTATACACCTCTGTGCGGCCGTCAATAAATTCAATTTCCGCAACGTAGGCAAAGACCCCCGGGTCCAGTTCGCTGCCGCGGAAGGTTCCGTCCCAGCCCCGGCTGTTATTATTGGGCTTGAAGTCAAACGCTTCATACACCAGGCTGCCTCCGCGGCTGAATACCCTCAAGGACTTAACCCGCACCACGGCTTTATCGGCAAAAACGGTAAAAAAGTCATTACTGCCATCCTCGTTAGGGCTAAACGCATTGGGAATGTAAACCCGGCGGTTCGTACGAACATTGACCATGACAAAATCGTCGGCACGGCAGAGCGTCACCGTATCGAACACTTCTACGTAGTAACCGGTGGAAATGAAAGGGGAAACCCAGATGGACTGGCCCGCCTCCTTACTTCCGGTGCTGTCCGGCAACGACCAGGAATAAACTACGTTGTCGCTGTTAGGTTGGGCGGTCAGGCGCAGGGAATCACCCAGTTGCAGAGAACGGGTATCGCCCAGTTCCACTACAAGCTCAGGGGCCCCATTGACCGTTTGCCCGAACTCCTGCTCACATCCCGCCGCATCCTGAATGACAACGGTATAAGTATCTGCAAACAGCGCCGGGAACTGGGGCGAGGCGCCGAATACGACCCCATCCAGGGAATACCGGTAGGGAGGCGTACCGCCAAAGGTAGTGTCTATGACAATAGCTCCACCATTCTCTCCACTCACACAGGTTACGTCAGTGGCGGAGAGCATAGCCTGAATAAGGGTGGGTTCTTCCAGCATAAATTCCGCACTGGCCTCACATCCTTTCTCATTGGTTAGCACCACAGAATAAAGCCCTGCCCCCAGGCCGCCGGCAGTAGCCGAAGCAGCGCCATTGGACCAGTTATAGTCAAAGGCCTGGCCCGGGCCGGAAGCCACTGCCTGGAGGATGGCATCGGTATCGCCCTGGCAGCTCACCGGCTTTTCCAACACTATTTGCACCGACACGGGTTCTGCCGGTTCGGTTAAGATTACCTCCGCCTCGTCCTGGCAGCCATCGGCATTGGTTACCACTATTGTGTAGGCGCCGGCAGGCAGCCCCGTGGCCGTGGCCGTATTGTCTCCCGTACTCCACTGGTAAGCGGAAGGGGAACCATTGGTTTCTACGGTTACGATGCCGTCGCTGCCTCCAAAGCAGGAAACCGGCTGCTCCTCCACAGCTGTGGCGATAAACTCTGCCGGTTCGGCAATATCGAGGCTAACCTCCTGGGAACAGCCATTGGCATCCGCCACCGTTACACCGTAGCCGCCGGCGCAAAGGCCATTGGCACTGGCATTGGCGCTTCCGTTGCTCCAGGTAAATTGATACCCTCCCACACCTCCGCCGGCCACGACCACTGCACTACCGTCACATTCTCCGAAACAGCTGGCATCTTCCGTTCCCGACACCTGAAGAGTAAGTAATTCCGGTTCCAGGACTTCCACTGTGAAAGTGGTGTCGAAAAACATATCCATAATGGTAATGGAGTAAACCCCGGCGGGCAGGTCCGGCAGGAACACCTCCTCCCCCGCCTCGGCAATCGTCCCGTTGCCATTTATGGAATCATCGCCGTTTTGCCAGGTATAGGTGTAAGGCGGCTGCCCGTTCACAGCAGAAAAGACAATCTCGCCGTCCTCATCTCCAAAACAGGCCAGCGTATCCGGTATAAAAGAGGGAATGATGTCGGTGATAAACTCTACTGTAAAACAGGTGTCCGCCACGCAACCGAAACTATCCTCGGCAGTCACACAGCATACCGAGCCGCCGACGAGCATATTATTGCTATCTCCAATGGAACCGTCACACCACTCAAAGGTGAAATTGCCGGTGCTTCCAGTGGCGCTCACTGAAGCTATGCCATTGGCATTTCCCTCTCCTATGGCGGGTTGAGTTTGATCTACCGTTATCACAATGGGAGCCAGAACCGTCAGGTTGGTGTTGACGATGCTGTCGCAACCGCGGAAGACCTGCAGTGTATCGGAATAGGAACCGGACTCCGTGTAAACCGAACTGCCTACGATGAAGCTATCACCGAAACAAATGGTGGTATCCTGGTTGGTAACGGGAGTGATATCGCCGGCGTCAGAAATGGTTAAGTCGAATATTCCCCGGTTGGCATCCGCATCCCCATCCACCATCAGGTAATAGGTGTCTCCGGGATAAAGGCAGGTAACCTCCATCGATTCGTCCAGGTCTTCAAGCGTGTATTGACTGGCAATATGCTGGAAAAAGCCGTTGCAGTTGCCGTTCAGCGGCCGGTAAAGCGCCAGCTGGATCCCGATGGAATCAATTTCGCGAGCGGATACTGCATCGATTATGATATGGCCCGACAGAGGGGCGGCAAACTGGAACCAGACCGATGACTGAGACACGAAACTGGGGCTGAAAGGATCTCCGACACTGGTGGCACAGAAATTGGCCAGCGGCTCCGGAAGGCTGACGGAGCCCCCCTCAGGCACCGCGCCCAGTATCAGAGCATCGCAACGCTCATCCGGGGCATCCTGCACCCCAATGTTAATGACCTGCAACCCGAAGATGCCTACTTCAGAACCGGGAACCGTATAAGCTCCGTCCACCAGAATGTAATAGGTCGTGTTGGGCTGCGGGCAGGGGAAATTCATGAAAACATCATAACTGTCAGGGGGCGAAAAGTAGTTCCAGAGGAGAAGGCTCAGGTTTCCGTCGCAGGCATTATTATCGGTGCCGTAAACGGCAAGCTGAATATCCAGAGAATCACCCGCCGATTCCGGGTCGCTCAGTGCCTGTATCAGCAAAAGAGACCCGATATCGTTGCCGGTAGTGAATTGAAACCAGACCCCTGTTTCGTTGTTGAAGCCGCCCTCATTTATCGGGTTGGGCTCTCCCGGCACCAGCGTGGCGCACAACGTGCTGTAAATACCCTGGTTGAAGTCGCCCAGGGTATCATTGGCATTGAGCAGGCCAAGATCCAGTGCCGTACAGGGGGCATCATTGTCGCCGCCCGTCCCTTCCACTTCAATGGTAAAACTGACCTCGCCGGTCGATGAGCCGCCGGCCGGCAGCGCCAGCGTATGGGCCATGCTCTGGCCGGGGGCAGGTATATCAAAATTACCGCAAATTTCTTCGAGGCAGGAAGGGGTTACCGGGCACCCTATGGGAAGGATGGGGTCATTTTCAAAAGCCCGGAAGCAAACCTGAAGCTGTGCCGGCACATCAACCGCACAGGTAAAATTTGCCGTGTATTGCTGATTGGGCAACGCAGTGAAACAAGTGCCCGTGCTGTTCTGAGGGTAGGTCACCCACCCTTCGTTTTCCACATTCACCTCCCACAACAGGTCAGGGCCCGAAAAAAGATCATCGCAATCCGAGGCGGTTACAGCACTCTCGACGATCAGCCGGACTTCTACCTGTGCAGTTGAGAAAACAGATTGAAAAAGCAAGCATAAAAAAAGAAAACGCTTCATGAATATCCTGTTTTAAGATAGCAGCAAAATCCGCCCGCTGCCAATGGTGAATCGCTTTAAAAACTAAAGACATACTTCACCGGGCAGGAGCTTCCGTTCAAAAGAGGATGCATACATATCAGAAGGGAGCGATGCCGCATTACAAGAGGCCCGCCGCTATAAGAGGGAGACAGTTGCTTGCACAATTCCATAAAAGAGATAGCAAGATCACACAAATTTAACATTATTATAATGATTAGAAAGGAGTTTGGGAAAATAAAAAAGGTGACACTTCCGGAAAAGCGCCACCTTTGTTGAAGGCTCCTTACTAATAAAGCGCCTTCCTCACTATGATTTGTTAATAGTTCCTATTTCCTTGCTTTGATCACTGTCACATCTCCGCGAATGATCTCTCCATCGCCGATATTGAGGCGCAGCACATAGTAGTAAGTGCCGTCCGGAAGCTCATCGCCGCTGTCGGTTGTGCCCTGCCAGTCGTTGTTGTAGGGCTTGGCCGAAAATACGATGTCTCCCCAGCGATTGAAGATGATCAGCTCGTTATCCGGATACTTGTCTGCATTAAACAGAAGTTCATCAAAGACCAAAGCATCATTCAGGCCGTCTCCATTGGGAGTGATGCCATTGGGCACCTCCGACTTTCCGGTGGTATCCCGGTCGATAAATACTTCCACGAGTGCCTGGGTGCAAAGCTCCGGACAAAGGCTGTTGCAAAGCTCGTAGGTAAACTCATCGGCGGCTGGAGACAGCAAACCTATGTTAAGCGTATAGGTAAGGTTTCCATCACCATTATCGGTGACCCGGCCAAGAGCGGGATCTGTAACGACACTGAGTATCCAGCCACTCACATTCTGTAGTTGGTCGTTGGCCACCACATCAATAGTACCGGAATTCTGCCCTCTCTGCACAGTGAGTTCATCCCCCACGGCTTCCGGAGCTTTTTCCGGAGTGATCACCAAAGTATCCGAACTGTAATCCGGGCATCCATCCTGGGAAAGGGACCAGACCAGGATGTTCTGCCCTTCCTGCAGGCCGCTCACCGTAGTAGATGGGCTGGACTCATCGGCCACAACGGCGCCGCCCAGTGAGGACCACCGCCCGGTAGTATTGGTGGGCAGAACGCCTGCATTACCGGAAACCGGAGCTTCATCCGCACAGGCAGCCCCGTCCTGGCTGGCCTCAGCAGCAACAAGATTGGGGTCGAGCGCCAGTTCGATAGCCGCCGAAGTATCGGAACACATGGTCTGCGTATTGACCACAACCAATTGGTAAGTGCCTGCGACTGAAGCGGACGCCATGGTTTCATTGCCCGGGTCCGGAATCACCGTACCGCCGGAAGGAGATATCCATTGATAATCATATACCGCCCCCTGGCTGGACTGCGACCCGTCCAGGGTTACAGGATCTCCGCAACCCACTGTAGTACCGCTTGCCGTAGCTTCGGCAACCGGCGCGTTAGGGTCCAGTTGAACCGTAACCTGTTCTGTAGCCTCGCAGCCATTATCGGCACTCACCACGGTTACCAGATAGGTGCCCGCATCATCAACGTCAACAACCAGAGAACCGGTAGCCGGCGTTACCATCCCCGAGCCATTGACAACCGACCAGTTGATGGTTTCAAAGTCACTCGGGCTGCCACTCTGGGAAGCGTCCAGAGACACCATTTGCCCAGGGCAGCCTATGATCGGCGGTTCGGCAACCGCAATATTGGGCGCCAGGGTATCGGCAGCGATCAAGATCGTTGCTGTAGAATCGCAGCCGTTGGCGGAGCTGACCAGAGTAAGCTGATAAACTCCCGGGCCATTGACACTGGCCGTTACGGTGCCATCGATCGGCGTTACCACGCCTCCGTTCACGGTTGACCAGGTGATCTCCGAGAAATTGCCGGGAAGGCCGGAAGGCGCAGCATTCAGCAACAGCGATTCATCACGACACTGGAAGATGGTGTCCGTATCGTCAAACACGACGGGAGGCGGCGCAGTATCTTCCGCCACTTCGATGACTTCTGAGGCCGTACAGTTGGTATTGGTATTGGTCACTATAAACTGGTAGGCTCCCGGCATATTGGCGGTGGCATTCAGGCCCGTACTGATCTCCGCACCGGCCGGGTCCAGCCACTGATACTGTATGGAGTCTCCCACGGCGGAGCCTTCGCCTGAAAGCATTACCATATCCTGCACGCAGTTGATGTCGCCTGAAGAAGTGGTGGCCACTTCCGGAAGGTCACGGAGGTCGGTAACGACCAGTTCATTGGTGCCAACACAGCCCGAACTGGTATCGGTAGCCATGAGCGTAAACGTCCCTCCGGTATAAACCTGTACAGTAAATGGGTCTGCAGTAGTCTGGATGTCTCCATCCCATTCATAAACAAGGTTGTTGACATCCACAACGGTATCATTTGCAATACTGAACGTGACGGCCACCGTATCCATGGTACAGTCCAGATCAAGCAAACCGGCATTGGTCGGCGCCCCGAAAACGATCTGAGCCGGCTCGCCGTCGGCTTCCACCAGGGCCAGGTCAGTATCAAAGCAGCCGTTGTCCTGGTTGGTTACCCGGAGGCGGTACAGGCCGGGCTGAGTAACGGGCAACGTAATATCCGTGCCGACCGTATCTCCCTCTTGATTCGTCCAGACATAGATGAAGTTATCCCCGGTACTGGACTGGCTTCCATCGAGCACTCCTTCTGTATTAACACAGGCCAGGGTGAGGTTCGGGCCGGCATCCACAACGGGGTCTTCCCGTCGGTCAATGACATAGGCCGTATCCCGGTCAACACACTGGGAATTGATATTGGTCACTACCAGTTCAAAAATACCGGGGCCATCCACCAACAGAATATCGCGATTGGAATCGCCGGTATAAGCTCCCTGAATGGCATTCCACTGATAAGTAACAACGATAGCTGTATCATTCTGTGTCGATCCCGTAGCGTCGATCGTGTCCACGTCAGAGAGGCAGGTGATCTGCAGGTTAACGTTGCTGATGTCAGCGACGGGCTGGTCCTGGTAGGCTTCAACCGTCCGCACCAAAGTACCTGAACACCCGGAATTGTTATCCGTCACCTCCAACTGATAAGTTCCGGCAGCATCAAAGACGGTTACCGTATCTGTAGCACCGCTCTGGATATTGCCACCGTCGGAAGCCGTCCACTGAATAGAATAGGTGCCACCAGGCAGGTCCACCAGGGTACGTATTTCCGTAGATTGATTCAGGCAGTTGAGGTCTTCCGGGAAACCGGTGGTGAAGGTAGGCGGAAGGGTATCCCGAACCACACTTACCGTATCGGCGGCAGAACAGCCGGAGATGGTGTCCAACACCGTAAAGATATAGGTGCCTTCCAGCGCTACGGAAGTTACCGGCTGGTCATCGACATCCTCATTGAGATTAACATAGCGCCACCGGTACTGGTAAGGGCCGCCCTGGGCAGACCCTGAACCATCGAGGGTGACATTATCCCGGCTACAGGTCAGAGTATCAGGAGTACTGACATCGATAAGAGGAGGGTCTGTATTGGTGCCTACCTCGACCGAAGCAGTAGAAACACATCCGCCCACATCACTGGTCACTACCAGCTCCACCGTTCCGGGAGAGGTGATTTCCGGAGTTAGGGTTGTTTCCGTCCCCGGTTCAATGGTTGCCCCATTGGAAGGCACCCATTCGAAAGTATAGGCGTCTGGCGGAGTATTCGTAACCACACCCCGCAAGGTGACGTTATTTCCATTGCAGGTAAAATCGGTTGTAGGGTTGCCGAGAATTTCCACTATTGCCACAACCGAATCCTTGGCCAGAATAGTGAAATCGGAATTGGTGCAACCATTTTTATTGTTCAACACCTGGAAAGTGTAGGTGCCGACCTGGTCCGTAACATATACGGAGTCCAGGGTGAGGGTGTCCCCATTTGAGTCCAGCCAGGCGAAGCTGAGGTTGCCGATCTGGTTGACGGTATAACCAACCAGGGTTGCCATCTCATTACAGCCCAGTAAAGTCGTATCAACATCATTGGCGACGGCAACCGGAGGGATTGTATCCCAAACCACTTCTACGGAGTCTATGGCAATACACCCTGTTGTGGCGATCTCCACTTCGAGATAATAGAAACCGGTATCCTGCACCACAGAAGTGAGGGCTGTGTTGGATGGGCCTGCAATGATGTTGTTCATCGGGTCTCTCCAGGTGTACATTAGCGAATCACCCTGGGAAGATGCAGAAGCGTCGAGCGTCACCTCATCACGAACACAGGTCAGGCTCTGCTCATCGCCGGCTTCGGCATCCGGGAAAACAGAGGGGGTCAGCAACACCGTATCAGTAACGGCACAACCGGTATTTACATCCTTGACTTCAATAATGAACCGGCCCGGCCCCCTACCCAGAAGCGTACGGCTGTTAGGGTTGCTACATATCTGGCCTCCCTGGCTGGCCGTCCAGGTGTACATAATATCCTGTCCCTGGCTGGCCTGCGGGCTGATGAAAGTGCAGGGTGGTTCACAACTGGAGACCTTATCCGGGCCGGCATTCACAAACAGGTCTGCACCCAGGGCCGGAATATAAAGGGTATCCGTCACTTTTAACGGCGGAGCCGACTGGTCGAGAATGGTTACGACTATAAAGCCCTCGGAAAGGAAACGCGCCGAGTCCAGGAATTGCGGTGGCTGCGTTTCCCAACTGTAAATATATGGCCCACGGCCTCCTTCGACAACCACGCGGGCGGAGCCGTCGCGGGCGCCGGGGCAGGTTTCCGGATTGATGAACGTTTCGACGATAAAGAGCTTGTCATTGATGCAGGCCTCGCCCGGGCTGTCCAGCAGGCTTCCATCGCCGTTAACCGTCGTGACCACCGGCTGGGGAGTTTCGCTCACCGTTACAGCAAAACAACTATCCGGCGGGCCGAGGAGCTCAAAGCACAGCTCAAAGATCACCGTGCTGTCGGGAAGCGTCAGGCCGCCCGGGGCGCTAAAATCAAAATCTACATTGCCCACCGGTTGGCCATTCATTCCGATATTCAGCCCGGGGATAGCCCCTGCATCAACAATTTCGGCCAGGGCCAGTGCGCCGGGATTCCAGTTCACCGTGAAACTGCCGCTGGTGATGCCGTCAAATTCGGATACTTTAACCGGTATGCAAACCGTATCCTGGATGTCACCGGAAATGCTGCCGATCTCCATATAAAAACCCTCAGGGCTGAGAATGCAATACCGGCTGTCGGAACCGTAAAGGCCGATATTCTCACCATTGGAGTTGGAAGTGATCACTTCCGCCTCGATGGGGACATCGGCGATCTGCAGCAAGTCGCAAATACCCGGCTGAGCGCCATCCGCTACGCGGAAGCAGAGGGTGAATATCTGTTCGCCGGGAGGTAAGGTTACCGGCGATGGCGCTGTCCAGCTGAATGTGATCTGGCCGGCCGCATAGGCAATCAGGTTAAAGTTTCCAGCCGTAGCGCCGGGAAGCGTCAGGTTTTGAATTCCACCGGCCAGGATAAATTCAATATCATTGGGTTCCCAGACGAGAGAGAACTGCATGGATTCCACATCGGTAAAATCATAGACGCTGAAGTCAAAGCAAAGGGTATCTCCCGGCTGGCCCTGAAGGTCATCGGTTATCTCCATGAAAACCCCGAAAGGCTGGTTGACCGAAACTTCGCAGTTGGTCGGGTTAATGCCGATATTGGGCCCGTTGTTGATCTGCGCCAGGTCATCATCATTATTGATAAAGGTGATGGGGCTGTTGCCGCCCAACCCTACGACATCGAAGCAAACTTCAAACAGCACATCCCCGTCACTTCGGTTGGTTGCGCTGCCCTCCCAGTCCATTCCAAGAATGCCGTTGCCGATATTGGCGGTATTGAAGTTGATGCCACCGGGGAGAGCAACCCCCTGGGTGCCGGTAAAAGAAAGGATATTGGGGTTCCATTCTAAGAGAAAGGCCAGGTCTGTCACCTGCTGGAAGTTTGCGCCGGCCAACACCGGGACGCAGATCTGGCCGTTGATATCCACCGGCGGGCCACAGTCCGCCGACAATTGAAGCCCGGTGGGGTTACAGGGCCCGACAGTAATTTCGCCGGCATACTGCCCTACGGCAATGTCATTGAAACCAGACTGATAATCATTAGACGCTTCGGGATTGAAATCCGGTTGCCCGGGCTGCTCGTCACCGATCAGTATAGGAAAGATCATGTTGCAGGAACCGGGCTTAAGACGCAGGCACAACTGAAAGATCAGAGTCGAATCCGGAATTGTGACACCGTTGTCCGGCACCGGGGCATTCCAGGAAACGGTAACTGAGCCTG
Organism: Lewinellaceae bacterium; assembly: GCA_020636315.1. Classification (GTDB taxonomy): domain Bacteria; phylum Bacteroidota; class Bacteroidia; order Chitinophagales; family Saprospiraceae; genus JACJXW01. The sequence continues at coordinate 147,722 of JACJYA010000012.1, read as the reverse complement.
GCAGCACTCCGGCCGCCTGCCCGGGAACCCCAAAACTGCTTTGCGCGAGGTTGGGCAGGTTCTGGGGGATGAGAATGTTTTCGAACATGGCCTTATTCGGGTCCCAGATAATGGGAAACTGGAAGCTGGTCAGCGCATCCATCCCGAAGACCCTGAAGTCGATACAGACCAGGTCGCCTTCATTGCCCTGTTCATCGGAAATATCGATGATGAAGGGCCGCACGCAGGTAGAGACCAGAGCGGTATCTATCTCGGATTCCTCGATCCCGATATTGGTGCAACCGGCGCCTTTCCGTTTTATGTCCGGAGTAAGCGGGTTGGCCGTGGCGGGAATAATAATATTGGAAGCTGCGCCGTAATTGCCCAGGGCGGTAAAGCAGACCTGGAAGATAACGGTGCCGTCATCTATGGTCACACCGCTGGCAGCGGGATTAGCACAATCAATGTTGTCCATTGCCTCCCAATTCACCAACAGGCGGCTGTTGTTCACCTGGATGAAGTTGCCGGGGCCCAGGTTGGGAAGGTTGTAAGCCTGGGTATTGTTGAATTGCAGGACGGAAGAGTCCCATTGGATAAAAAAGCGGGTTGACAAAATATCGGTGAAGTTAGCCACCATAATGTCAACGCAGACCTCTTCTCCCGTACAGACGGCATCGCCTGCCGGAGGAACGATGTTGATCGTAGGTTGCGCAAAAGCTGCCGTAGTCAATGCCAGCCCTACAACCAGCGTTGCTAATATCTTCTTCATGGAAATTATGAATTTGGGAGGTATGATCTTATTTTTCATGGGACTCAGCCAGTTTTTAGGATCGTCTTATCCCTGTAAAAATGAATGAATTAATGACTTGGTGATTGATCATTTGGGGCGGAAGCTGTCGCCGGCCTGGCAGGCCTTAGCGGAACAAGGAATAGGCCAGGTTGATCTCATGCGTGGTTCCGGCGCTCGGCCCGAACGTACTGAAAGAATAACCAAACCCATAACCTATTTTGAAGGTGTTGTCAAAACCGGCGGTATCGCCAAGCAATATCCCCGTTTCCAGATGCACAGTTCCGGAAGTTGAACCACCGGCTCCGATCCAGAAGTTGACCGGAAGGTAATAGCGGAGGTTAAAGTCCACGTTAACAGGAGCGCCCTGGGTGTATTTGACCCAGGCGGAAGGTTCGAGAAAGCTATCGTTATCGAAGAACTTGTAAAAGCCCAGCATGCCGTAAAAGTGCTGTACGCGCTGGGTAACGTATTCTCCTTCGTCATTCTGAATGGTGAGGTCCAGGCCGATAACCTGTGGAACGGAGGCGCCGGCATAGAAGTAGTCGTCATTGCGCCCGACCATGTGATAGTAGAACAGGCCCAGGCCAACATCCGGGAAAAGCTGGGAAGCATCGGATGAAGCCACGGGGTCCCCCTGGTCCCGGAATCGGATCTGGGTGGCATCGATGCGGAAATTGACCAGCCCGGCGCTGAGCCCGACGACAAAGCCGCCCTCTGCGGGGTCTGAGGTAACGATGCCCGCAATCCTGCCGTACAGGCCGGTAAAGCCGGTGGGGCCAGTCTGGTCATTCATCAGATGTCCGCCAGCCATAAGGGCAACTCCCGCACCATCGGCATAGAGGTAGGAGCCGCGCACTGTCTGCGTGCTGGGTGCATTATCCAGGCCCACCCACTGTGCGCGGTAGTTTGCGCCGAAGGTAATGTTCTGCCCGAAGGCCAGGAAGTCACTCTCGACTGCAGCAGGGTTGAGAATGCCAATGTTTTCGCGGTATTGAGTAAAAAGGGAAAGTTGTTGTGCTTGCAGGCAGTATGCCGCCAATAGCAAAAAAGGGAGCAAGTAGAATCGAGTCATGGGACAAGTTTTTGAGACGGGCAAAGTTAGTAAAATTTAATTCCCGGGAAATACTATGCCCGGTTTTTATAGAAATTAAACTTATTACAAATTTTTAAATTTGATTAACGGCACCCTCAATATCAAAAACCTGCCGCCATTAAAGCAGCTCAGAAACATTTGGTTGTAAAGTGGGTACCTCTCAAAGCGTATTTGCCTGACCTCCGGCGCTTCAGGAATAAAATTCCTGAGCAGTTATTACTCCGGGCATGGTTTCTCAAAGCGAATCCAAATTTAGGACTTTGGTTTTAGATTAGGGTATTTTATTTATGATAATTTTTGAAATCCCAGGAATTCAAAAGGGCCCGGCGAAAGCGGGCTGCCCACACATTAAAAAAGAAACAAAACTGTAAGTATTTTGCTGCCATACCGTTAAAGAGGAAAAACCCGGAGCCCCCCGGCATAAGGCGCCATCTTACTTTCAAATGTTAAATTTTTCCTCATCGCCTCTCCATTTACAGGAAAGAGCTGGCATCCATTACCTGGTGTTCTCCACCCCTGCTAAGGGCATACATAAACCCCTCGTGAATGGCATGAGCGCCGATGGCTCCCTCGCGGTTCATAGCCAGGAAGGCCACCTGAAACTCTTTATAATTTTTCTGTTTGGAGGTAATTCGCCGAATGGCCTCTTCACAGGCTTCCTGAGGGCTCCTGCCCTGCCGCATCAGTTCCACGACAAGAAAAGAACCGGCGGTTTTGATGACTGCCTCGCCCAGTCCGGTGGCTACTGCTCCCCCAACTTCATTATCCACGAAAAGGCCGGCTCCGACGATGGGGGAATCCCCTACCCTGCCATGCACTTTGAACGCCGCACCGCTGGTAGTACACGCACCCGATAAATTTCCATCTTCCCCGATAGCGATCATACCGATGGTATCGTGGTTCTCAATATTAATAACGGGTTGATATTGAGATTCTTTCTTCCATTCCTCCCAGCTTTTGGCGGCTTTTTCAGTGAGCAGGTTTTCCCGCTGAAAACCGTTTTCCAAAGCAAACTGCAGGGCGCCCTCTCCCGCCAGCATTACATGAGGCGTTTTTTCCATAACCAGCCTGGCCACCGAAATGGGATGTTTAATATCCTGAAGGAAACAGACAGAGCCACAATTGCCCACTTCATCCATAATGCAGGCATCCAGTGTCACCTTTCCGTCGCGGTCGGGCCGGCCACCATACCCCACAGACATGTCGTCGGGGTCACCTTCGGCAACCTGAACGCCTCTTTCTACGGCATCAAGAGCACGCCCTCCTTTTTTCAGGACTTTCCAGGCTTTCTTATTGGATTTTATGTTGTTCCAGGTCGAAATGACGGTAGGTTCAGAGGCTTTGCCGGAAAACGGCAGCTGCACCGCTGCTTTAGCCTGCCGGCCTATGGAAACGCCCAGCCCGCCCAGGATGGCCTGGGCAATAAATTTTCTTCGATTGGCCATTGCTATTGTTTGATAGTTTATACAATGAGGCGCCAAAGTTCAAAAAAATAATTGTAATTATCTTTAACATCCCATTATCAACTTGTCATTCTCATGCAAAAGAAAGCTTTAGCCTTGGCTTGTTTTGCGCTCAGGAACAGTTCATCACCATTATCCCTGAAATAGAAATGCCGGGGCACGCTCAGGCCGCTCTGGCAGCCTATCCTGAGCTGGCCTGTACGGATGGCCCTTTCGAAGTGGCTACCCTTTGGGGCGTTTTCGAGGAAGTTTACTGCCCCAAACCGGCTGGCAATCCTTCATCGTGCAACTGGACGTAGGCAGGCAGATCACCCTGTCTGAAGAGCCCCATCCCAGTTATGCGAAGAAGGGCGCCGGAGCCCTGATCGGCGGCGTTGCTGCCGATAATGAACGTTTTGGGAATGGAGAATGGGTAGCCTGGAGCGGCTCCGATATGGAAGCAGTGATAGACTTCGGAGAGGAACTGTGTCAATAATGTTTTGTAACACTGGGAAAGATCGCCACCAGGGGGAAGATGTTCACTGTTCTCTTAGTGCTTGTGTAGAGGAAATCTCCGACAATACGTGTACGGGGCAGGCTATTTTGGCTGCAAAAGCACCACCTCCAAACAGGCACTTAATCGAAGAAGCCTGCTGCTTCGGCCTTGGCCTCTTTTTCATTGGTTTCCGGAGGAGGGGCCTTTTCGGGGGGCATAGGCCGGTAAAGGCGCAGGAGAGTAAAAGACGGTTCGAGATAATCCTGTAGGTTTTGTAAGGCAAGGGCGTCCCTGCTGAACAGGCAGATTTCCGGTTCATCCGCCAGGTCACCATCGGCATCGGCATCCAGCACGGGGCATCCGTAGCCGCCGACGGGGCCGGGCAGGCGGGGACAAAAGTCATCGAGGTCGGCAAGGCCATCTTCATCGGTATCGGGGCAGCCCATTGTGGGGATTGTTCCCGGGGTCAGGGGGCAGCGGTCTTCCCGGTCGGCCACGCCGTCATTATCCGTATCGGGGCACCCATTTAGCAAACGTGGGCCTGCATCGGTGGGGCAAATATCCTCCAGGTCTTCCACTCCGTCCCGGTCCTGGTCGGGGCAGCCCCGGGCGGTGAGCCGCCCTTTGACCTGAGGGCAGGCGTCCTCTTTGTCGGCAATGCCGTCGCGGTCAGTATCTTTCGAAACAAAACGAAAGGAAAGCGTGGCTCCGGCAAAGGAATACCAGTCATTGGTTTCGGGTTTGCCGGCATAACTGATGCCGTCAAAAAAATCGGTAAAGGCGGTTGTGGTTGAAACCTCCAGCCCCACCGCCACCACAGGGCTAAGGTCTATCTTTACTCCGGCCCCGAATGGAATGGCCAGCCTGGTTTGAGGAAAAGATTCCTGTTTGTCTTTTTCAATAAAGGGCACGAGCTTATCCGAACGCGTTCTGGAAAAATCAGCAGTGGCTTCCATGTAGGCCAGCCCGGCGCCGGTAAACAAATAGGGGGAGATCAGGCCATTGAAGTAGGCGGTATCCGGGAAGCGCCGGTTGCCCCATGGTTCCCATTCTACGAGCAGGCCGGCCTGAGCGGCCCGGCTGTTAAAGCGGAAGTTGCGGAAATCGAAATCTTCATTGGAGAAATTGTGGTCATCGCCGGATAGTTCAGCATAAGTGAGGTTCAATCTCAGCGCCCACACGCCGGTAAGGTGATGGCGGAGCATCACGCCGTAGGCTCCCTTCACCTCCTCCAGTTCAGGATGCCAGCTTGGGGTGAGTTCTCCCTGATAACCGGCCCCGCCAAAAACGAACCCGGCCTCCCACCTGGGCTGCGCCAGCAGCACCAGCGGCCCCATAAGCAAGGATATACATAGTGCGTGTAGCCTCATCAAGCAGTTGTTTACGTCTTAACGCTGCAGAACCGGCACGACAGGTACGGCCTGTGTGTGCGCCATGCCGAAAATATATTGGCCCTTCTTTTTTCCGGATTCCTCATACCTTTACCTTCAGCCATCTCCCTGGAAAAGGCATAACAAGCCTTCAAATAGTGCAACTCGGCCGAATTGACAGGCGATTTCGCAGCATTTTATCGCTTGGATTCACAATAGCTTAAATTCACCCGTAAATTCGTGCCGCTTTCACTGGGCCCGTCTGTTAATCATTTGCGTGTGGATTGAGCAGGGGGTAGGCGGAATATCGGCCGGGAAAAATGCGTTTCCGCAGAAACGCCAAACCATTTGTATCCTCTGACAGGTTAAGGGATTCCGGACCAATTGAATTGCCCCGGAGGGATGCAGCCTCCAATTTTTCAGCGTCCCTGTCCGTCAAAGAAGGGTCAAAACAACACCAATATAAGGCGTAAAAATTTATACACAAAAAAATAATATAAAAAATGCGCCCAAATGTTCTGGAAGGCTACAAAAAATGGCGGGCCGCCGGAGCAGCCCGCCACAAGTTTCAGCAAGTTATTCTGGCGGCCGGCGGGCTTTGATGAAACAAACCCCGCCACGCCAGGATAATATTAAGAGAGAGAAAAGCCATTCCCGTTTTCCCGGCCAACCATCAGGAACCACACATCAGGCAGTCGGGGTCGTCGAGGTTGCAAACCTGGCCCTCGCCGGTTTCAGTATTTTCCTGTGGGCCCTGAATGCCTTGCCGGGGAACTTCCGCCACTTTCTTCTGAGCCGGTTGCCTGACCGTAAACTTGATCGGGTCGGTGGCCGCTTTGCTGCGCAGGTAATACATGCCGGTTTTCAACCCTTTCTGCCAGGCATAAAAATGCATGGAGGACAGTTTCCCGAAATTCGGGTCCTGAAGGAAAAGGTTCATGCTCTGGCTCTGGCAAATGAAAGCGCCCCGGTCGGCCGCCATATCTATGATGGCCTTCTGGCTGATCTCCCAGACGGTTCTGTACAATGCCTTTAGATCATCCGGTATTCCATCGATCTCCTGGACGGAGCCGTTGGCAGCCATCAGTTCGTGTTTCATATCTTCATTCCAGAGCCCTAACCCGATCAGGTCGTGCAGCAGGTGTTTATTCACCACGATGAATTCTCCCGACAGCGTGCGACGGGTGTAGATATTGGAAGTATAGGGCTCAAAACATTCGTTATTACCCAGGATCTGTGAGGTGGAGGCCGTGGGCATAGGGGCCAGTAGCAGGCTGTTGCGCAGGCCGTGTTTTTTGATCCGGGCCTTCAGTCCCGCCCAATCCCAGCGGCTGCTGGGTTGGACACCCCACATATCGTATTGCAACTCCCCCCTGCTGGCCGGCGAGCCCGGAAAAGTCTCGTAGCACCCATCGCGTTCAGCCTGGGCGCAGGACTCCGTCAGCGCGGCGAAATAGATGGTTTCAAATATATCCCGGTTGAGTTGGCGGGCCTCCGGGCTGTCAAATGGATAACGCATCATGATGAAGGCGTCGGCCAGCCCCTGAACGCCAATACCGATAGGCCGGTGGCGCATATTGGAGTTTCGGGCTTCCGGGATCGGATAGTAGTTGATATCGATGACCTTGTTGAGGTTGCGGGTAACGACCCGGCTGATCTCGAATAACTTTTGAAAGCCGAACTCCCGGGTTTTCTCATCCACGAACTTAGGCAGAGCAATGGAGGCCAGGTTACACACCGCCACTTCATCGGGAGAGGTATATTCCATGATCTCTGTACAGAGGTTGCTGGACCGGATAGTGCCGAGGTTTTTCTGGTTGGACTTCCGGTTGGCGGCATCTTTATATAATATATAAGGTGTGCCGGTCTCGATCTGCGATTCCAGGATGGCGAACCACAGTTCCTGGGCACGCACCACTTTTCTGGCGCGCCCTTCTTTCTCGTATTGGTGGTAAAGGGCTTCGAACTCCCCGCTGTGGCAATCGTAAAGCCCGGGCGCCTCGTTCGGGCAGAACAGCGACCATTCGGCGTCCGCCTTGACCCGCTCCATGAACAGGTCGGGTATCCACATGGCGTAAAAGAGGTCACGGGCACGCAGTTCTTCCTTTCCGTGGTTCTTCTTCAGGTCCAGGAATTCGAACACATCGGCGTGCCAGGGCTCGAGGTAAACGGCGAAAGCGCCTTTGCGTTTGCCACCACCCTGATCAACATAGCGAGCCGTATCGTTATATACCTTTAGCATCGGAATGACGCCATTGGAAGTGCCGCCGGTACCCTTGATGTAACTGCCCGTTGCCCGGATGTTGTGAATGCTCAGGCCGATACCGCCGGCCGACTGGGAGATCTTCGCACAGCGGGAGAGGGTTTCGAAAATGCCGGAAATTGAATCCTCTGTCATACTTAAAAGAAAGCAGCTCGAAAGTTGCGGCTTCGGCGTCCCGGCGTTGAACAAGGTCGGCGTGGCGTGGATGAACCACTTCTCCGAGATCAGGTTATACGTCTCGACCGCCGCCTCGATGTCCTCTCCGTGAATGCCCACAGCAGCACGCATAATCATGTGCTGGGGGCGCTCCACCACTTTGCCGTCCATACGCATCAGGTAGGAACGCTCCAGGGTCTTGAAGCCGAAGTAGTCGAAGCTGTAGTCCCGGTCGTAAATGATAGCCGAATCCAGTTCATCGCGGTGCTTCCAGATGGTGTTGAAAGCATCTTCGCCGATCAGCCCGGCCGGTTCGCCCGTTTTGGGGTCGATGTAGTTGAAGAGGTCTTTCATGGTGCGGGCGAAAGACTTCCTGGTATTCTTGTGCAGGTTGGAAACGGCAATCCGGGCGGCCAGTATGGCATATTCCGGGTGCTCGGGGGCCATGGTGGCGGCCGTTTCCGCCGCCAGGTTGTCCAGTTCGGTGGTGGTCACCCCGTCGTAGAGGCCCTGGATCACCTTCTTGGCGATCTCGATATAATCAATGTACCTGGTGTCGAGGTCGTAGCAGAGCTTTTTGATGCGGGCGGTAATTTTATCAAAGCTGACGTCTTCGCGCTTACCGCTTCTTTTGATGACTTCCATGATTTTATTGGTGTTTTGGTATGATGGTGTTGTGGTGTTTTGGTTGTTTTGGTATTACGGTGTTGTGGTGTTTCGGTGTTGTGGTGTTGCGGCCATAAAACCGCAATACCACAACACCGTAAAACCTTCCTAAAAGTCTTCGTCCAGCGAAAAGACCTGCTTGTCGCGGCCGGACATCACGCCCGACTTCTGGTAATCCCCCACGCGTTTCTCGAAGAAGTTGGTCTTGCCTTGCAGAGAGATCATATCCATCCAGGGGAAAGGATTTTCCACATTAAAAACCCTGGGCTGGTTGAGGGCGGCCAGGAGGCGGTCGGCGACAAATTCAATATACTGGCACATCAGCTCTGCATTCATGCCGATGAGGTTGACGGGCAGGGCATCGGAGACGAATTCCTTTTCGATCCCGACCGCATCGGTGATGATGTCCCGGATTGTTTTTTCCGAAAGCTTATTCACAACGTGGTTGTTGTACAGCAGGCAGGCAAAGTCACAGTGCATGCCTTCGTCCCTGGAGATCAGCTCATTGGAAAAGGACAGGCCGGGCATCAGGCCACGCTTCTTCAGCCAGAAGATGGAGCAAAAAGAACCGGAAAAAAAGATGCCTTCCACGGCAGCAAAAGCGATGAGGCGTTCCTGGAAGCTGCCGTTCTCTATCCAGCGCAGGGCCCAGTCGGCCTTCTTCTTCACGCAGTCCATGGTTTCAATGGCGTTAAAGAGGTAATCTTTGTCCTTTGTGTCTTTGATATAGGTATCGATCAGCAGGCTGTAGGTCTCCGAGTGAATGTTCTCCATCATGATCTGGAACCCGTAGAAGAATTTAGCCTCGGTGTATTGCACTTCGCTGACGAAATTTTCCGCCAGGTTTTCGTTGACTATGCCGTCGCTGGCGGCAAAAAAGGCCAGGACATGTTTGATGAAATGGCGCTCATCATCGTTCAGTTTGTCACTCCAGTCGCCCAGGTCGGCAGAGAGGTCAATCTCCTCGGCTGTCCAGAAGCTCGCTTCCGATTTTTTGTAAAAGGCCCAAATATCGTCGTGTTTAATGGGGAAAAGGACAAAGCGGTTGGGGTTTTCCTGAAGTATCGGCTCTACTTGCTGAGTCATTTTAAAAAGCGTTTTTGATTTTATAAGGTGAAATATTATACTGATAGAAGCGTCGCTTACCATAGGACAAAGCATACCCCAAGAGGGCCGGCAAAGGCAAAAAAGCCCTTTCGGAATGCTTCTCAAAAGTTGGTTGAAAACCTGCTGTATTTTTGAATTATTTCGGGAGTTTCCCGCCACAATATGCTCCGGGGAGCCTGCGGCAGGGCCAGCTGCGGCTCAAATGCATCAGGCCTGTGCATACGGGTATGGCTGTCTTCCCTAGTATGTTTTCTTTGTCACCACTAAATTAATAAGTACCTCGGTTCATTGCGGCCAAAGTTATCAACATAATGTTGATAACTAGCATAAGCAATTGATTCACAGTACTATTTAATTGTTAGTTATTTTTTCCACAGTGTGGAAAACTCAATTGTGGAAAACCTGGCTGTTGTCACCCAATAAGTTATAAAGCGCTGGAAACCATTGGAATTGTGGAGCTATCCTAAAACAGGCGCTTGCGCTGGAAGTACCAGGCCACCAGCAGGCTCATGCCTACCGAGCAGGCCATGATGATGTAAATGGCGTAGCGTTTGCTTTCCAGAGGGAGAGGTACGTTCATACCATAGAAGCTGGCGACCAGGGTGGGTACCATCAGGATTATGGTAATGAGGGTAAGCCGCCGGATGGTGATGTTGAGGTTGTTGGAGATGATGGAGCCGTACGCGTCCATGGTGCCGTTGAGGATGTTGGTATAGACGTTGGCCATTTCCAGGGCCTGGCTGTTGTCGATGATGATGTCTTCGAACAGGTCGGACTTGTCTTCGTCATCCCGGATGTGAAGGAAATCCGTGCGCTTCATCTTCATCTTGAGCAGTTCGTTGGCGCTCAGGGTATTCACGAAATAGACGAGGCTCTTTTCAATGCTCAGCAGCTGCTTCAATTCTTTGTTCCGGCTGGAATCGTACAATTCCTGTTCGATGAGGTTGCGCTTCAGGTTGAGCTTTTTCAGGCAGGTAAGGAAGCGGTAAACATTCTGCTCCAGGATCTGCAGGACGAAGGAAGAGTCATCCGCCGGGTTGAAGTTTTTCACCTTATCGTCGAGGAAAAGCTGCAGGACGGGGTTCTCGTAGGAGGTGATGGTGATTACGTGCTCGATGGTGATGATGATACCGATCGGCACTGTGATGTAAATAGCGTCATTTTCTTCCTCGGCTTCGTTGAGAATGGGAGTATTGACGACGATCAGGCGCACATCGTCCTCGCGTTCGTAACGCGAACGCTCGTCAATGTCGAGCGAGTCGGTGAGGAAGTCCAGCGGTACGTCAAACTGCATGGCCACCTCTTCGAGCTCCTCGTGGCTGAAAGGCGGGGAGATGTTGACCCAACAGCTTACCTCCGGCTCTTCCAGCTCCTTCAGCTTACCCTCCTCTTTTGCGTAATACCGGATCATCGTCTGACAGAATAAAGAGTGTGAATTTATCCGGCACAAACATACGATTAATAAGCTGGCTTCGCAAATGGGGAAAGCGGGTAGGATGCCTAAACTAATCTGCTTCGAAAGTGACAGGAAAAGAGCATTACACCTGGGGCCTGGTTGGATTGTTAAATGGCTAAATTGTTATATTGCTATGCGAATCCAGAGCTAAAACGTCCTGTAGGGACGACATATCGGAAGACGTGGCCCCGAGTTAGGGACGACCCGTGCCGTAGGTACGGGACATAGCGATCAGGCCAACGCCGATGTGCCGTACCTACGGCACGGAGGTTCATTTTTCACCATTTTTTTACCGATATTTTGTACCTAACGGCACAATATCTAAGTATCCGGCCGGCGCCGGTAGTCAAATCGCCCCCATTTAGCTCTGGATTCGCATATTGCTTTTTCCAAGCACTTCCCATATTGAAAAGAGACTCAGGTAATACGAAAATTCTGAGGGAATGGCCATCAAGGCAAGGGAGGGGGCTCTAGTTCTCTCCCTCCAGTCCTTCTATCCGGGTCAATGTCCCAATCACCTTCGCCGGATTATCCATAGGGCCGTCCAGGGCAGATTTATCACCAAAGTAATAGTACTTAAGGGTTTTCTTGTAGTCGAGATACCGCAACTCCACGCTGGTGTCATCCTTAAAATAAATCTCGTATTCAATTTCCCGGCCGAACATATCGGCCCAGTCCACCGTAAGCTTTCCATTTTCGCAGCGGCAGGCTCCTTTGTCCTTGACCTCATTGTAAGCGTTCAGGTAAAAGGCCGAATCGGCCCTGATCTCCATAAAGTTCGCAGCGGGGATACCGGCAAACCGGCCTTCAGTTTCGAAGCCCTTATGCTCAACAGACTGATAGGCCAGGATGCCCAGGATCTTTTCGCAGCTTTCCTCTGAACCGTAATAAGAGGGCGGATCTGCTTCTCCATCGTTTCGCCAGGTGTTTTGAGAAGGCTTAGGGCTGACGCTGCAACTCCAAACCAACAACAATAAAAAGAGAACGGAGATCTGATCTTTGTTTTTCATGGTTTACTATTTTTGTACAGGGTATATTAGGTTGTGTCCTTGCTCATTAAGTAGAATTGCCCACTGGCGAGACAAAGGTACTAATGACATCTCTGCTCCACCAGCGGCCACTACCGGCATCTCGCTGGGCCGTACAACTCCCAATGGGGCGTAGAAACCTGCTGTCAAATTCTAAAAAGTTACTTCCAGGCCGCTGTATAAAGGGGCACAAATGCTAGTGGGCCAGAGTTTTCGGCCTTAATAGGGTTGATCCTTTTTTCTATGTCGATTTAATTTCTTTTCTTCTTGATGACAGTTTTACCTTCCCCAAAATCTATGCGCTTCAATACATTTGTTCCGTCAGAAATAGTTCAATAAGCCTTCCATTGCTTATTTGAACTCGATAAAAAAAATAGAGTGCTGCTTTACATTCTGTTAAAACATTAGTTGGTTCAGTATAAATACCAGTATGGATTTTATACCATTGATTAATATTTAAAGAAGCACTGAAGAAATTGGCATTGCCATAAATATTTTCATTTCCTCCGGGCTCAAACCAACTGTATGTCTCCTCAATCATTGGAGAGTAAACATTATTTGGTGTTACGCCAGTTCCTGCGTCAATCAATCTCCAATGGGAAACTAATTTTTTTTGTATTGATGGTTACAATTAATTTAACATACTCCAAATAAGCCTGAAATAATGAGGCAAAATATGGATTGCTATTAAAATCTAACTTATAGGAGAGGTTATTGGTACTGATGGGATATGATCAAACAAGTCTTTCATTAATTCTTGATTCATTGGTGAACAACAAATCGGTAAATCATAACTCGAACAGTCAAATTCGATTTCATCTAGCATAATTCCATATCTATCATTCAACCTTTGAACCTGAAATGAAATAGCATTAATATTGGTGCCGTTCCAGGAAAGCCAGCCTTCTGAATTATCTGCATTAGCATGAATTTCATTCCCAACAACTTGTAATGAGTTGTCAGCAGATGGCATGAAAGGTAAAAGGTTGATTATTTTTTCACCATGAGCGGTGCTTCCAACAATCGGAATACTATTTAAATCTCTTGGAGTTCTGTCGATGTCGGAAATATGTAATCTAACATTCGATACGGGTTGTGAAAAGCTTATAGTTACAGTATAATTCTTAATACTATTCATTACCGCCATTGTGGCAGAAGTCAACGGAAAAGAGGAACTGGTATTAACTTGATGGGGTATTGATGTGCCTAATGTTACAGCCAATCCATTACATTCTTGAACAGTTCGCGAACTTTCCAATGTATCAGAATTAACCCAATCAAACTTGAAATTAGCTTGACCATTGATATTTATGCTAATCAGGGCAAGGAATAAAAAACAATATGTTGATTTCATGATAATTGATTTAAGATTGTGTTATTTGGTTTCTATACCGATTTTAAATTAAAATGATGTACTTGCAATCCATTATTGTTCAACCTTAGACGGTTAACCTTCGAGCTTAAAGGTTTTTAGGACAATCTGACGGCCTGTGTATATGCAGTTTAGGCTTTCAGTCCAAATTGACATATACATACACTTTGTTCATGCTTATTAAGTTTAGTAAAACAGCCGCCATCGCTATAGCCCTGGCTACTCTACGCCTCGCTTTAGCGCTCTATTGTTCACCCCGGTTTTTCTATAATTTTAAATACCTTATTAAATTTTGAAAAACAGCAATACATGGGTTAGATTGAAATTCTATAAAGAATAGATCACATTTATCAGAAGTATAAAAATTACCATAATATTTCATTTACATTTGAGACGTTATAATTAAATCCACCCAAATTGCCAGTCCCATCATTGGTCCAATCCATGTTCCAATCCGCTCCCGACCAATTATAGTATTGTATCCATTTGGTATTAGAAAAGCAAAACAATTCATCATTCCCGTCTTCATCAAAATCTCCTGAGGCATATTTATCATTTTCATTTAAACCCACCATTTAATTTTTCCATTTCCATTGTTGCTCTAATCTTGAATCCATTCATTATTTTCAAATGAATATAATTGTGACCATTTCGTAGTGAAGGAAACAATTAACAACTCATCCTTACCGTCTCCATCGAAATCGCCAACTATAAAATCGTCACCTTGATTAAAAACCCACCATTTAATTTTTCCATTTCCATTGTTGCTCCAATCTTGAATCCATTCATTATTTTCAAATGAATATAGTTGCGACCATTTGGTAGATAGAGAGACAGCAAGTAATTCATCTTTCCCATCTCCATCAAAATCGCCTGCTATAAATTTGTCTCCTGATTAAAATGCCACCATTTAATTTCCCATTTCCATTATTATGCCATGCCAGATTCCATCCATTGTCATCAATTAAATATAATTGCGACCACTTTGTATTAAGTGAGATTGCTAATAAATCTTCATGCCCATCTCCATTATAATCGCCTATTTCAAAAATATCCCCATCGTTTAATCGCCAACTTTCAACTTCCCCGCTTCCACCATTAGTCCATTTTGAATTCCATTTCAATCCATCAAAATCATAAATCTCAACATATTTATTATCGCTATAGCAAATAAGGAGTTCGTCTTTCCCGTCTGATTGATAGAAATCTCCTTTTAGGATAACATCCTTCTTTTTTAAATGCCCTTTCGCTATTTTACCAGATTCATGGTCATTCCAAGTACTATAAACTCATTTTTTTATATTCATAAACTTTCATAAAATCTACTATGAATTCGGTTGGTAATTGGGTTGTATTGTCAGGTAAATCGTTTGCATAAAATAGCAACATTTAAAATAATTCTAACAGGATCAATTATTCCAGGATTGTTTATTTTCCTTATTTCTTGATTATCAAGATACCAGTATATATTTGTTGGTGTCCATTTTAATCCATAAGTATGAAAACTTGTGGAATAATCTGCGATACTTATGTGTTCGGGGAAAGAAATTCCATGAAAATTAGGTGCTCCATATTCTAAGTGCAGGTTTGTTATTTGATCCGTTGTGTTGTTTCCATTCATCTCGAATATATCAATTTCAGCAGCATTACTCCCGTTGGAGACACCTTCTCCAATAAAAGTCAGAATGCTTTACCATAACCTTTTCCTTTGGGGATTTTCATTCTCGCTTCTATGAAGCCGTATTGAGTATTAAAAGTACTTTTTTGTTTCAACCCACCCTGAAGTATAGTCATAATTTAATTTACTACACCCCCAAGGGCTTGTTCCACCGCAAGAATAACTTTCTTTGATTGTCTTTTAAGACAAGATGATTATTCCTCCGATATCTCGGATAAAAACATTTTTTTGCCCTATTTGTATAAACTTGTGGTTCTCCATAATGATCAAATTCATGAGCTACTTTCCAACGATTTAAATTATCGAATTCTTCAATTAAGATCGGTGTCCAATCGCCTGGCTGGTGGAAAGGAGTTTGTGAAAAACTTAATAATTGAATTGTTAAGATCAAGATAATAGTTGTTGAGGTTTTCATTTTTTATTTTTTGTTTGCTTATAACGGAAATTTCCCGACATCCATCGGGACAGGTAGTGCCAAAACTCGTTCCTTTTTCAACCAGGCCCTCCACCAGAAGGCTTATGGCCGTATTGCAAAAAACGGAAGTGATAAATTTCGCAGATCCGTTTCTTCGTTCATATTCCAAAGTTCTGTACTTCTTTTCCTCATTACCGAAGAATTAAAAATTTGGACACATCGGTGAAAAATTCGGCTGCGCTGAAAAAATATTCGGTTTTGTCAAAGGAAAGGAGGCCTGCCCTTTATCTTTTTATTGCCTCTTTGAGCTTCTTATAAAAGGTGTCAAATTCCGGAATGATAAACTCGCTCTCCCGCCCATTTTGTATTTTTATTTTCAAAAGTACTGTTGCAGGGCAATATCGTAGAGGAGAAAACTTTCCAGTTTGATAATGTCTGCCAGGGCTATTTCCAGGCACAAATGGCTGCTTTGAAAGCCGTCAGTTTCAAATGCCAGCGTAGTTGATCCCAGTATTAACCACCGGGAGCCGGGTTTTTCCGTTCCAGAAGGAAGGCTTCGACTTCCAGAGGGGATTTGTATTTTTTCATAGATTGGAGACAGTTGTCGGCGGATAGGTTGCTGTATGAAAAACATAAAGACGAAGGGCGACAAACAACATGTACTTTTTCATTTGGAATAGATCTTGGCGTATGTCGGTAATGTTTGACATACCCTAAAAGTACAGAGCTTCCTTCCTGCTTTGCCGGGCATTTTAATATTTGGCTGGTTCGGGAGAAAAAATTCGGCGGGGGTGGGGAAATATGTGGGGGTTTCTGGGGTTTTAGGGGTTTCTGGTTTCTGGGGGTTTCTGGGGTTTCTGGTTTCTGGGTTTCTGGGTTTCTGGTTTCTGGTTTCTGGGTTTCTTAGGAAACCAGCGGGTTAGATCCCGCCACGCATTTTCTTGCCGAACAGCAGAATAACCCCTATCTTTTTCTGGGTTATTTGGAAATCAAGGAATACGAAACTTTTTCCCTGCACCTTGCCCCTATGGTTTCAAGGGATTTTGGTATAACTTTTTTTTCCTAACTATCAGATCGGAGAATAGCCCCCTCCTTCGGAGGGGTTAGATGGCAAACTTCTTCCTGAACTTCAGGCAAGCCCCCAGACACTAGGTGTATGGGGCAGGGTAGATCCTTTTGGCATCTCCCCGAGGGCAGAGGAATTTCTTCGATCTGGTGGGGCGAAGAGTAGTTTATATTAAATTCCAATTTACCAGCGCTATTCGTTCACCTATCTTACCCATAAAACACAAAAATGAAACACCTAACCCATTTTCCTCTTCCTTCCTGCTCCCCCCTGTCTCTCCAGGTACAAAACCCCCACCCACTATAGGCGCAACCAACACCACCAATGCTACCTGCCCATAACGAGGTACACTGCATCCTGCAGGACAGCGAGGGCTACATCTGGTTCGGCACCGACAACGGGGTGAGCCGGTTTGACGGCTACACCTTCCGCAACTTCGGCGCCCGGGAAGGGCTGAAGGACAATGTCGTTTTCGAACTGCTGGAAGGTACGGCAGTACTGCATCTGGATGAATACCATGAGCGGTACTGATTGTATTATTTCCAGCAGGACAGCATCTATGCTTACGCTCACAATGATACCATTCAGCTATACCGGGACCGGTTCAATATTGCCCAGCAATTCTACGTCGATCAGGAAGAAACGGTATATACCTGCCTGACGGAGCTCGGTATTTTGAAAATAACAAAGGACGGAGAACATGAGCTTTTTGAAAGCCGGTATTACCAGGGAAAGATCGTGATGGAGCCGGAAGGATTTTCTCTGGCTACCAATTCGTCATTCCATGCTCTGGATCCGGAAAAAAGAGACTCCTTAGGCCGTTTAATGACATCTCGTGGAACGTCCGGCCCTGTACAGTTTCTTAGAGGCAATGAATGGATCCAAACGGAGGAGATCAACACGGTGAGCAAATTAGGGGGCTTCAAAGCCCAAAATTGTTTAACCTGGGGAAGAACCGGTATTTGCTACATGAATTTGGAAACATTTATCTCATTGATCAATACGAGAGGTTGTCTGGCAAAGACAATTTAATTTTCCCATGATTTCCGTCTGGGTGGAAAAGGAGGGCGCTTTTTTACCACACTGAACAATGGAGGAGGCATACGCAGGTATGCTTCCGTGGACGCTTTACAGAATGGGCCAATATGAGCAATATCTGGAAGGGCTGTCCATTACAAAGTACCTATCAGGACAGAGCCGGGGGCTATTGGGTAGCCTCGACACAACCAAGGGCGTTTTCTATACCCCGAATTTTAAGCTGCTGATCTACGATGAAAAAACCGGTATTTGCGAGTTCTTTCGTTACCGCTATAGCACCTAAAAGTACGAGGGAGCTGTTTATAGGATTGTATAGCTCCGAGGTGTATTGGAAACCTCCAAATCAGCAAAGATTGGAAAATTTGCCATTGCAATCAATTTTTTCCCAAAAAGACCCTGTATATGACCTGTACTTCCACCCCGGGGAAAAAGTATTATGGGTGGGAAAGAATCCACTACAGTACATTGAAGGTAAAAAAAATACCACGCCCACATTCTTTCATTCTACCAGGAAAGACCTGAGATGGACAGACGCTAAAAAGTTTAATCCGGTAATGGATAAGGGCCTCATGTGGATCTCAAATTACAGAGGGATCTCCAAGGTGGACCTGAAGTCGAGGCAGATCTTGCTTAACTCTGGAAGTCCTTATCGAACAAGGCTTTTTAAAGGCCGGGCCTTCGTCGTCCTCGAAGATTTTTCAGGGCGGGTTTGGCTGGGTATGGATAACGGCCTGTTCAACTGGAACGGTGGCGATCCGGTACCAGCGACTATTGAGCATCCCGCCTTTCAGGTGCGGGTAGAAGATATGGCGCAAATGCCGGACAGCACTCTGGTGATCGGCACCAAAGGGCAGGGAGTGGCTTTGTGGAAAGAAGATCAGATTCGCCAGTTCACCAGGGAGGACGGCCTTACCGCCGATATGATCGAAAATATCCACATCGACGAGGCCGGGCAGATCTGGGTGGGCACCCTGAATGGGCTGAATAAGATCCGCCGGGAGGAAGATGGCGAGTGGGCCATTGAACAAATGACTACGGCCCACGGCCTGCCATCCGATGGGATCAATAGGGTGAAGACCTGGGGAAACCGGGTTTGGGTAGCCACAGACCGGGGGCTGGTTCAATTCGAAGATGTCAAAGCCGTGGATACTTTTTCGCGAGCCCCGATCATCCGGCAGCTTTTCGTGAATGGAACGGAAACAGATCAGCATTCCTTGGCTTTCAATTACCGACAGAACGATATCCGCCTGCATTTCCTGACGATCGACTACCGGCAAAACGCCCGCATCCCTTACCGCTACCGCCTGTATCCCGCCCAGGAAGACTGGGTGCACACCCAAAATACAACCGTCAACTTCTCCGCTTTACAGGCGGGTTCCTATACCTTCGAAGTGCAAAGCCAGAACGCCGACGGCTTTTGGAGCGATTCCGCCACCTGTAGCTTTGCGATCCGCCCACCCTTTTGGAAAACCTGGTGGTTTTTGTCGTTGGTGGTGGTAATCATTGGCCTGGCGGCCTACCGCTTTTACCAGTACCGCACCAACCAGATCCGCCGCGAAGCCGAAACGGTCAAACAACTGTCGGAACTGGAGCGCTCCGCCCTGCGCGCCCAGATGAACCCGCACTTTATCTTCAACTGCCTGACTTCTATTTCCAATTTCATCAACAAAGGAGACAAAGTGGCCGCCAACCACTACCTGAGCACTTTCGCCAAACTGGTCCGGGCCACCCTGAACCATTCCCGCTCACAAACGATCACTCTGGAAGACGAGCTGCAGTTGCTGGAAAATTACGTAAAAATGGAGCAGCTCCGCTTCGAGGATCAATTTGACTATCACATAGAGCTGGGCGAAGGCGTGGAACCATTCGAGATCGGGATCCCGCCCATGATGGTGCAGCCCTTTGTGGAGAATGCCATTATTCACGGCCTGTCTAAGAAGGAAGAAAAAGGGGAGGTGAAACTGTTGTTTCAACTGGAGGATGAACACCTGCAGGTTAGCATCACGGATAATGGCGTGGGCATCGAACAGTCGCGCCGGCTGCAAAAGCACGGCCGGCCCCTGCACAAATCGGTGGGGATGACCATTACGAAAAAACGACTGGAGTTGTTGTCCGGGCAGGGACAGCAGGGCAAGGTGGAGACGGAAGAGCTGAAGGATGAGCACGGAGAGGTTTTGGGGACGCGGGTGGTGGTTTGGATACCGCTGGTTGATGCTGGGGGAAGGTGAGGTGTTGAAGGGTTTTGCGGTGTTGCGGTACGGGGTAGGGAAAACATATGGGGCTATTCGGAATTTTTACCCGGCTGCAGAGACGGGCGCCGTTCGCAAATCCCTGAAAATCAAGGGGCGTTTTTTGAAAGAGGGCATCCGTCTAAGATTGGACAACAGAGTTTTGTTTTAACGAGAAACGGGAATATAGATTCCCGTGTTTTATCTCCTTATAACATAACAGCGCAGGAATCTATATTCCTGCTTCTCTGTCCCACCTTAGACGGGTAGCCTTGAAAGACACAGAAATTTGAACTATCACAAACATGTCTGTGTAAAGCAGAATTTCCCCCAAAGGCATAGCGCCGGACAATGTATATCGCCCGGCTCCATGATGGGGTAGCAGAAAAGGCTGCTCCTGCCCTGATATCCCGGCCGTCACTACTGTGTCAATTAAGTTTCGTGACATATATCCGAGTGGATTTTGGTTCTGGGCTAGGCGCGAATGACGAGCATAGCGTTCGACTGAGCTCACGCCGAAGTCCGGAGCTACGTGCCTCCGCACGCCGTAGTGCTACGGCACGCAGGCGTGAGGAATTCGCAACGACGCCCAGGGACAAAAGCCGCCGGAGATGTGTTATTAAATTTATTTGACACAGTATTTACTCCATCAGCACAAATTGCTTCACCTTTCGGCCTCCCGGGGTTTCCACCGAGAGGAGGTAAACCCCATTGGGCAATTGCCGTTGGGCAAGGTCAATGCTCAGTACCGGGTCGTGCAGTTCCTGCTTGGGCAGGTGGAGTACCCGTTGTCCGAGGTGGTTGAAAATGGAGATGGAAATTTCCTGTTCTTGATTCATACTGAGTCGCAAATTGAGCACCCCGCTGGCAGGGTTTGGATACAGCATGAAAGCATTTGCCTGCGCTTTAGCATATCCAATTGATGGGGTTGGGCCTGAAATCAACTGGCTACCGCTACAGGCAATGCACGGTCCTCCATAGAAGTTGCCGTTGTTTATCAGGCTTTGGGCAGCACTTGGATTCACACATTTGGTTTGACCATTTGCTATTTTGCACACAAAAACATTGAAACCACAGTTGAGGTCATTCCCGTTGTTGCCTACTCCGTTTCCGTTGTTGCTGCACCCATTCCCGTTCATGTTCGTCCAGTCAGGATGGATACCTGCACATGTGGTCGGAAATTCCTGGCAGTCGGGAACCCCATTGGAATCGTGGTCTACTGAATCATCTGCTCCCATACACTGATCACAAGCGTCCCCCACACCGTCACAGTCACTATCTGCCTGGCCAAAATTTGATGTGGTTGGACAGTTATCAAAACAGTCTGCCACGCCGTCGCCGTCCAGGTCAAAACCTTCATCAATTTGCCCGTCGCAGTTGTTATCCGAGCCATCGCAGACTTCTTCATTGCCGGGGTAGTTATTCGGATCGTTGTCATCACAATCGCCGCCACAAGTGGTGAAGCCGTCGCCGTCCAGGTCAAAACCTTCATCCACTATGCCATCACAGTTATTATCGATTCCATCACAAATTTCTTCCGTGCAAGGATTATTAAGTTCATACACCCGCACATGACCACTGTTATTGCCATTGTCAGCGTTTTGGGGAGCGCCGATGGCCACGATGGAACCATCCGAAGACAGCGAAACCGACCAGCCTGACCTGTCGAAAGTTTCTTCGCCGTCGATGTCCCCCCCCTGTTGGATCCAGGTGCCGCTGATGTTTTTATACACTCGAACATGACCAAGCGTACAGCAGCTATTGCCAGCGTTATTGATAGCTCCAATGGCTACGGTAGAGCCATCCGAAGAAAGTGAAACCGACCAGCCTGAGACGTCGTTTCCCGCTTCGCCATCGATATCTGCCCCCTGTTGGACCCAGGTGCCACCAATGTTTTTATACACCCGCACATGACCACTGGCATCGCCATTGCCATCGTTTAAGTGAGCCCCGATAGCAACGGTGGCACCATCTGATGACAGCGACACCGACCAGCCTGACTGGTCGCCAGCTGCTTCGCCGTCGATGTCTGCACCCTGCTGGATCCAGGTGCCGTTGATGTTTTTATATACCCGAACATGACCACTGTTACTGCCATTTCCATCGTTATATTCAGCCCCGATGGCAACGGTGGAACCATCCGAAGACAGCGAAACCGATCGGCCAAACTGGTCCAAAGCTGCTTCGCCTTCGATGTCTGCCCCCTGTTGGACCCAGGTGCCGCTGATGTTTTTGTACACCCGAACATGACCACTATTATTGCCATTTCCATCGTTTCGTTGCCCCCCGATGGCCAAGATGGTACCATCTGATGACAGCGAAACCGACCGGCCAAAGTGGTCGTTAACCGCTTCGCCTTCGATGTCTGCACCCTGTTGAATCCAGACGCCGTTGATGTTTTCATACACCCGAACATAACCTATACCAAGAAACCGACCGCCTTTGTCGATCTCGGGAGCGCCGACGGCCAAGATGGTACCATCTGATGACAGTGAAACTGACCAGCCTGACTGGTCGCCTGCCTCTTCGCCATCGATGTCTGCACCCTGCTGGATCCAGGTGCCGCTGATGTTTTTATACACCCGAACCTGACCACTTTTACTTCCACCACCAGCATTATAAATAGACCCGATAGCCAAGGTAGAACCATCCGAAGACAACGAAACTGACCAGCCCGACCAGTCGCCAGCCGCTTCGCCGTCGAGGTCCATACCGAGCTGCGACCAGCTTTGGGACTGGAGAGCGAAGGAGAAAAAAATCAGAAAAAGGAAGAGTACTGTTTGCCTTCTCATGGTCAAGTGTTTTATAGGTTTAAATGAAGTTTAGTTTGTTAGTTTTGATATTTTCATAGAGCCAGGCTACCACCATGGCTATTTTGCAGACTTACCACTTAAAGTTTGGACAAATTACTTGGCACAGCTTTCAACGTGAACCCAAAAAGGATCACTTCTTCTTTGACAAGCAACGACCAACTAATCTAGGGGGGGCACGTTCCGGGAGGCAGCCTCGCGACAGCGGGCCTACATTGCCGGAGTAAATCGGTGTTTGGATTGGATCGAATGGAGGGGCTTGAAGTTTCAAAAAGGCCTGGCAGCGTTATACAGCGAAATGGTACAACCCAAAAGGCCATTCATCATTCCTCAACACATCCTCAAAACTGGCCTTTTTATTGCGTTTTTTCCGGGATCTTTAAAATCCGGCAGGGTTGGTGAAAAATTCGGTGGGAATGGAAAAATAAGCGGATGATGGCCGAAGGCCTGATTTTTCAAGTCGAAAGGCAAGCTTCCCCTCTTCGCCAGGCTTCTACGGCCAGGGAGACCCGCCTTCCGGAAAGGCATGCCGCTTAAACTGATGTATTGCCTGGAGCCAATTTGTTTTAGGAACGAGAGGATCTTCCCATGAGAGCCATAATAAACTGGTCTTTCTTCCGGCGGGAGATGGGGATCTTGCTGCCGTCTTCCATCAGGGCGTAACCGCCGTCCTCTTTCAGGATCTTGCTGACGCAGTCCAGGCTGACAATATAGGACTGGTGCGGGCGAAAGAAGGAACTCTCGGGTAACAGCTCCTCAAAAGTTTTGATGGTTTTGGTTACGGTGATCTTTTCTCCGGAAGTCAGATAAAAGGTAGTGTAGTTGGCATCAGCCTGCAGGTGCTGAATGTCGGCCACCTTCACAAAGTGCATGCCTTCGCTGGAGTGGAGCACTATTTTTTCAAATTTCTGCTTTTTGGCGGAATCGATGAGGTTAAATAGTTGCTGAGTGATGGCTGGGTGGTCCTGATCCTGGGAAGCGACAATTTTCCCGGCAGCCTTGACCAGTTCATTGGCGGATACCGGTTTCAGCAGATAATCAACGGCATTGTATCTGAAGGCCTTGATGGCAAATTCATCAAAAGCGGTTTGAAAGATGACCTGGAAGGTATGCCGGTCAAATTTGTCAAGCAGGTGGAAGCCGGTACCGTCCCGCATCGAAATGTCAAGAAAAATGGCCTGAGGCTGCACTTCCCGGATGAGGCGGAACCCGGATTCGACGCCGTCGGCTTCGCCGATGACCTGTAACTGCGGACAATGTTCTTCGATCAGGTTTCTGAGGTGCTCTCTTGCGTTTGTTTCGTCGTCAATGATTATGACTCTTTCCATGGGGTTAGATTTTAACATTGTGGAAAGATAAAGACTAGTGCCGAGTAAAACAAAAATCCCCTGTTATCCCCTCTGGGCCAGTTGCTGCACAAAATACTCATACAACGGCAGAGCGGTGACAGCGGCCTGCCCCCAGCGCGGCGGATACCCCTCGCGAATGCGATAGTAATCCGATACTATATCCGCCTGTTGTTCGGGGTTGAAATCCCGTAAGGAATGGCCGGCCTGATGGGCCGCTTCCAGCCCCCGGGCGCCGCCATAATCATAGCCTTCGGGGCTGCGCTGAGCCCTCAGGGCCCTGGGGATATAAACGATGCCCATCTTCTGATACTGCCATACATGCACCAGTTCGTGGATCAACAGGCTGTTATCCATCTTCCCCCAGGAGTTGATGATGTAAAAACTGACATAACAGAAGCGGAACTGCCGGGGCCCGGCAACCGAGAATTCATCAATGCGGACGCGCTGGTAATTGATGGACCTCCCGAAAATGGATTGCGCCAGTTTTTTTTCCCAGGCGTACAGGGGCCGGCTGTTAAATTTGACAAAATCGATAACACATTCGTACCACTCACCGATGGCCAGGCAATCCAGCACCAATAGAAAGAACTCCAGCCACCAGTAGGCAATGCGCCCTCCCAGTATCCGGCTTACTGCTCCCTCTGTGTAAGCCGCCCGGAGGTTCCTCCCCCCCATCCAAAGGTGCCTGCCCAGCCGGCGCAGGCGCACCGGCAGATAACGAAAAGCATCGACAGCCCGCAACACTATCGCCAGGAGTTTTATACCCAGGAGATGCAACAGCCACTGCCCTCTTATCTCGAGATGGAAAGACCGGCCGGAAATTTTCATAGAAACTCAACTACTTGAACCTGATCGCCTTTACGGGACTAATACTCGTTACAAGGTAAGAAGGAATGATGAGGAAGAAAAGGGTAACGGCCAGCGTTCCCAGGTTGAGTAGCAATATGGGCCAGAAATTGAGGTCAATGGGTGCAGTAGAAAGGTAATAATTCTCCTCTGACAGCGTAATGAACTCAAAGTGGCTCTGCAGCAGGCAAAGGCCTATGCCGATGAGGTTGCCCCACAACAACCCCACCACGATGATGTATGCGGCATAGTAAAGGAAGATCTTGCGAACGCCCCAGTTGGCTGTCCCCAATGCCTTGAGGATGCCGATCATATTGGTGCGTTCCAGGATGAGTATCATAAGGGCGGTGACCATATTGATGATGGCTACGATGATCATCAGGGAGAGGATCACGACCTCATTGATATCCTGCAAGTCCAGCCAGTCAAAGATCTCGGGCAGTTTTTCCCGGATGGTTTCCGCATAAAGGTCGGCAGGCAATTGCTCAAAGTAGATGTATTCGGCGATCGGCACCAGGTCATCGATGTCGTCTATGAACACCTCAAAGCCACTGACCTGGTCTTCCTCCCATCCCAGCAGGCGCTGTATCTGCCGGATATCCACCAGAGCGAATTTGCGGTCGTATTCTTCCAGGCCGGTGCGATAGACCCCGCTGACCCTGAATCGCCGCTTGAGCTGCTCCCCTTTCTCCACGAAATGAACAATAAAAGTATCCCCTGTATCTATCTGCAGGCGGGCCGCCGTCTGATCCGAGATCAGGATCTCGTCCGACATGGCCGTGTCGGGTAGGCTAATGGCCCGGCCTCGTTTGATATACTGATCCATAAAGGCCCAGTCGAAATCCGGGCCGATTCCTTTCAGAATGATGCCCTCGATCTCTTTGTCCTTCTTCTTCCCGGCCTCAATGATGCCCGGTTTGATGGCAAACACCTGGATATGCCGGATGCCGCCTTTGGTCTCTTTGCGGCGCTCCCACCGGTACCCCAGCCATTCCTCCTGCTGGAGATATTCAACGTGGCGAATGGTGTCCAGAGAAGGATAAAAAGGCTGGTCCCGGCTGATGGGGTAAGCCTCCAGGATAGAGCGGTTGATATCGGTGTCCGTAATGTGAATGTGGCCCCAGAACCCGAATATCTTGTTGCTGATCTCGTTTTTGAACCCGGCGATCAGCGCATTGGAACAGATCATAACCGCCACGCTGAGGGCTACTGCCGCCACCGCTATCCGAAGGATAAGCCTCGAAAAGGATTGCTGCCCGGAAGCAGCTACCCGGCGTGCTATGAAGCGTTCGAAATTCATGCGGGGGTAAAGATAAGAAATGTGTAAGGGTGTAAAAGTGCTTGGGTGTAAAAGTTTAAGTGTGTAAAAGTGCTTGAGTGTAAAAGTGTAAAGGAGCCTCAACGCACCAGGCCACTTACTTTTTCAAGCTTCAGTTTCCGGGCCATTTCCTCCCGCACCATGAGGGCATAAGTATTGTTGAATCCCAGCGGCTCCAGCCATTCGATACCATACTGCTTCCGGAACCGGGTTTTTACATAACCATAAACCGCATCGGCCTCAGTGATGATTTGTTGTGTTACGCTGTCGGGAGTATCCAGGAGCACCTGCAGGCCGGTGCCGGTGTACTCGGGGTACAGGTCCACTTCTCCCGCCGCCAGGGCATCAAAACAGATCTTGGTGCCGCCCAGGCCGGGGCGGGGATCGGTATCCAGATCGGTGTAGCCGTTGATAAGCTGGCTGAACAGCTCCACCAGGATATACTGTTCGGTGAAGATCTTGGAGCCGATGATGAGGGCCTCTCCACCCTGAGCCCGGTCGGGCCGCCACAGGCCGAGGGATTCCAGGAAATTCCGGGCAACTGCTTCCGGGCTTTCCTTGTCGAAATCAACCCGGTAATTAAGGGATGTCATGACCGAGTCGTTGATTTTCCCCGCCAGCAGGTTCAAAGCCTTTACTACTTCAGGGTGTTCCTCTGCCAGGCCCTTCCGAAGGATGGGGGTGCAATAGTAGGGCGGAAAAGCGTGGCGGTCATCTTCCAGTATGGCTAAGCCATAGGCTTTGATGCGGCCATCGGTGGAGTAGCCGCTGATCACATCCACCTCCTTCTCTTTCACGGCGGCATACATCAGTGCATTATTGAGGACGGTAGTATTGAACCGGAGGCCGCCGTAGGTGTCCACCAGGTTGTTGTAGCCATCCTTCCGGCCCATAAACTCGGGAGGAAAGCCAGCCTTCCATCCGGGAGCATATACCTGGGGCCAGAAATAGGCCGATGACAGAAAGGCGACTCCCAACAGGAGTACCGGCAGGTTATTCCTCAACTTCCCTACCCTGCCCCGCTGCAGAAATGCCAGCATTTGATCAAACAGTATGGCAAGGGCGGCAGCCGGCAAGGCTCCGGCCAGTATCATCGTAGTATTGTTCAGGGCGATGCCGCCAAAGATAAACTCCCCCAGCCCTCCGGCTCCGATGTAGGCGGCCAGGGTAGCAACTCCAACGTTGATCACTGTCGCGGTGCGCAGGCCGGCAAAAATTACCGGAAGGGCCAGCGGCAGCTCGACCTGCCGAAGCATCTGCCCTTTCGATAAGCCGATGCCCAGAGCGGCCTCCTTCACCGAGGCATCCACTTCCTGTATCCCGGTATAAGTATTGCGCAGAATGGGCAACAGGGCATAGAAGAACAGGGCTACAATAGCCGGCTTGGCCCCGATACCCAGAAGGGGGATCAGAAATCCCAGTAAAGCGATACTGGGCACCGTCTGAAGAATTCCTGCAAGCCCGAGAAAGCCACCGGCCAGTTTTTGCCGGCGGGTGATGAAAATGCCCAGCGGGATGGCCACTATTGCCGCAAGCAAAAGAGAGATAAAGGTCAGGCCGATGTGCTCCAGGACCTGCTCCAAAAGCTTTGCCCGGTTATCGGCCAGGAATTGCCACAGCAGAGTCAGTTGTTCCATTGGATGAGGGTTTGCCTGAAGAGCTGAAACAACACATCCAGTTGAAAATAGCGGGACTCCCCGTTTTTCAGGGTCGTGCCATAGGCCTCACCGGTTTTCTCTTTTGCCAGCCGGTGAATGGCAAAGAGCAGCGGGGTTTGAGCGGGCATGGATACACCTTTGCCGGTAGTGGGCGCCACCTCAGCCAATTGAGAAAAAACGCCGGACAAGGTGATGGACAACAGTTCCAGTTGGCTGGCTTTTTCCGCCATGAATTCCCGGACGAAATCATTGGCGGGCGCCAGTAGCAATTGTTCAGGAGGGCCAAGTTGCTGCAGCCGCCCATGCTTCATCAGGCCAACTATCGCAGCCATTTCAAAGGCTTCCTCAATATCGTGGGTAACCATGATGATGGTTTTGTTTTTGAGCGCTTCAACCTCCAGGAAATCCCGGCGTGCCTGCTGCCGGGTCAGCGGGTCCAGGGCGCCGAAGGGCTCGTCCATGAGAATGATGGGCGGGTCGGCCGCCAGAGCCCGGGCAATGCCCACCCGCTGCTGCTGCCCCCCGCTGAGCTGATGAGGGTACTTTTTATTGAATTGCCCGGGAGGGAGGCCCAACTGTTCGAGTAACTCCCCCACTCTTTTGCGGATCTTTTCAGCCGGCCAGCCCAACAGGCGGGGGACAACTGCAACATTCTGCTCCACGGAATAATGAGGGAAAAGGCCGATATCCTGAATGACGTAGCCCATCCGGCGGCGCATCTGTTCGATCGGTTGTTGGGATACATCCTTCCCATCGACCCAAACGGAACCTTCGGTAGGCCGGATCAGCCGGTTGGCCATCTTGAGGGTGGTCGTCTTGCCACAACCGCTCGGGCCGATCAGAGCAAGGGTCTGGCCCTGTTCCAGCCGAAAGGAAACCTGATATACGGCGGTGAAGCTGCCGTAACGCTTGGTGAGCTGCCTGGCTTCGATCATGTGGGAATGGTTATATGGTTGTATTGTTAGATTGTTATAGTGTTATAGTGTTACTTTGCAACCAAACTAAACTCGCAGGCCAGCAATATAGCCATATAGCCATATAACAATATGCGAATCCAGAGCTAAATGGGGGCGATTTGACTACCGGCGCCGGCCGGATACTTAGATATTGTGCCGTTAGGTACAAAATATCGGTAAAAAAATGGTGAAAAATGAACCTCCGTGCCGTAGGTACGGCACATCGGCGTTGGCCTGATCGCTATGTCCCGTACCTACGGCACGGGTCGTCCCTAACTCGGGGCCACGTCTTCCGATATGTCGTCCCTACAGGACGTTTTAGCTCTGGATTCGCATAACAATCTAACAATACAACCACCACTCCTTCAAAGCTTCAGGGAAAGGCCCAGGCTGTCTCGCCCCGAAAGCTTTAAAGGCGTTTTATCAGCGTTTAACCACCTTTCTGGTGTATTTCTGCCCCTCGATGTCCAGCACCAGGTTATAGGCGCCGGAAGGAAGGAGGCGAAGGTCGATTTTCTGGCTCTGCTCCCCTACGAGGCGCCCTTCAGAGGCCATAGACAGCACCTGCCTGCCGTTCATATCGTACAAGCCGGTGCGAACGCTGGCAGAAGTTTCCAGGCGGAAGAGGACGTTGAGGAAGTTGTCAACCGGGTTGGGGTAAGTGACCAGGCGGATATCGGGAGCGGAGGCATCCCGGGTAGAGCTGACTATATTGCCCATTACGAGGATGTCATCAATTGTGATGTAATTGTCGTCATCGGAATCGTGAACGATAGCAATGTATATGGTCTTTCCGGCATAAGCCGACAGGCTCAGGCTATGTGGCTCCAGATTGCCTACATAAACATCGTCGTCCGGTGTATCCAGGAAAAAGTAATCCGGGAGGGTATAGCGGTCGGCATGCATATAGCCCCCTGCCGGAGCGTAAAGGAAACTATCCACCTCCAGCGTAGCGGAGTTTTGCGGGAGAGGCGGAACCATCTGCTGAACCCGGAGTAAGGTATCCGTAAATGACTCCGGGAAGTTCATGCCGGTAGAGACCAGGACAGAGTACCCATCCATGTAACGGGGGCCCTGGCGGGGAGCCGATTTCAGGTGCAGAGTGGCCTGGTCATCGCCAATTTCAATAGGAGGAGTGATCAGCCAGTTGCGATTGCCATCGAGGAAACCCTGCAGCCAGGAAGAGCTCCCGAGAACGAAATTGGAGTCGGCGGGAGCGATACTATCCTGAAAAGCCTGAAATAGTTCAATATCGATGAACCAATCCTGGGGCCGGTCATTGGCATCCGCCAGGTAGTCTGCATCGTAGTTGATCCAGGTCGTGTCGTCCCCCTGAGGGAAGATCGCCACCAGGTCAGCAACATCACCGATGATCTGGTCCTGAAAGTCCTCGAAAAGGAGGGTATCCATCTGGGCAGAAAGTGAAAATGGCAGTAAGGCCACTGCCAAAAGCAGAAAGTTGTAAAATTTCAGATTCATACTAGTCCTGTTTTTATGAGTGATCAATTAATCTGAGAATATCTTATGGTTCCAGGGTCGGTATTTGAATGATGGCAGGGCGTAACAGAAGCAAAAATGATTAATAAGCGCCTAAATATAGAGAATTTCTCGTTATTGCACTTTTTGGGGATGTAATAAACATGAGCCGTACCGGATTTTTCTTTTAAAGCCGAAGTAAAGACTTGAAAGTCTCATTACAATTTGGCAATTAATTTATTGCAGGTTACGGGTGGGTGGCCCAGGCAGCCTACAACTGGCAACTCGCAAATGGCAACAAACCACTTGTTATTGATAACCAGCGCCTTAGGCTTTTCTCAAAATTCGGGATGACTCATGCGAATCAGGGGCTAAATCCATTCGCCAATATGATATTGGAGGCCCCAGGCAGAGCACCCATTTAGGCTTGTGCCATTAGGCACAAAATGTCGGTAGGGAGATCCCCATTGGGCCTTTCCGTGCCGCCCGCGAGCGCTGAAGCTGCTCAGCGGAGGCGCTAGGTACGGCATATCAATAATTCCCTCATGGGCATGTTCCGTACCTAAGGCACGGGCAATGCTTCCCCTC
The DNA here is from genome assembly GCA_020636315.1 of Lewinellaceae bacterium. Lineage (GTDB taxonomy): Bacteria > Bacteroidota > Bacteroidia > Chitinophagales > Saprospiraceae > JACJXW01. The sequence continues at coordinate 117,078 of JACJYA010000012.1, read as the reverse complement.
GGCATTATCTACCGATATTTCGTCCCTCCGGGACTTCAATAATATCCTTCGTTCTAGCCCCTGATTCGCATGACTCATATTGAAGTCTTCTGTACCCAAAGAAAGAGCAGGCCCCAACTCCGGCAAGTATCAAACGCTCCCTTTCACCAATTCCCGCAGGCTGGCCAAAGCGATGGAAGAAGGAACCATTGCCATAAGGCGGTTGCGCAGAAAACCCAGGGCGGGGTTATTCAACTGAGCGATCCGCCCCAGGCGGCGGCTTTGAACGTACTAATTCCTAAACTCCATAACAAGTGTTCTAATGTATTCGTAAAAGGCAGCCTGAAGGGGCGAATCAGAAAGGCAACTGGCAAGCAGGAAGGCGTCCTCGATGGCCTGGCAGGCCCCCTGGCCCATATTCGGAGTGGTAGCATGGGCAGCATCTCCCATAATATCCTACGTTCGAAAACCAGCCCGGTAAAGGCTCCAGGTCGTTCATATTGGAGCTGTAAATGACCTTATCTAGCGGAGTGTTTTCCACCAGTTCTCCGGGCGGGTAAAGGAGCGGAAGGTATCCAGAAAGTCCCATTTTTGAAAGCTTTTCCCCAATCAGTACCGGGCTTTCATTCACTACTGCAAACCAGTAAACCTGCCCTTCTGCGATTGGGACAATCCCAAAACGCATTCCAGGCGCCCAAGGCGGTGCCCCGGTGGTTCCAGGGTTCCGTATCCGCCGGGCATACGCCCCGCCAGCAAACCTGCCCGGAACTTCGCTGCCGACAGGATGGGAACAGTTGGCGGCGAACCACCGAGTGAATTCCGTCGGCGGCAATAACCGCCGCTACGTCCCTGATCTTCTCGAAATGGAGCGCTACACCGTCTTCCCTTTTCTCCAGTCGCCTAAGCGCTTTGCCTGTTTGAATGTTTATCGGGCAGGGCATTCACCAATAGTTGCTGAAGGGCGGTGGATGCCCAGGTTGGGCGTGCCAAATTCTTCGATCAGCGGGCTCAAAGCCGTCCGGGTGATCAGGCGCAGCTTTTATCGGTGATCCACAGATGTTCGATCGGGTGGCCGGATTGAATAGCCTTGTCAGCAGCCCCAACTGATTGAAAACCCCGCATGGCGTTGATATAATGCCTGCTCCAATCGGGCGCAATTCAGAAGCGGCTTCATAAACGACAGGATTAAACCCATGCTGCCGCAGAGCTATGGCAAGCCCCCCTATTCCCCGCCAATGATGGCTATTGAGGTGTTTTTATCCATGGAAACATTTTAGAACAAATGTACTAAATCCCTTAAAATAGAACAAAGTCCAGTAATGTTAATCCTGGGGAAGCTTCCGCCCCAGGATGCCGGCGGCTATTCCGATGCGCTGCATTTCAGCAGTTCCCCCGGCCAGGGTAAAGCAGCGGGCATCTCGGAACATCCGCTCCAGCGGCAGGCCCCGGCTGTAGCCCTGTGCACCGCAGAGTTGAATGGCCCGGTTTGTCACCCGAATGGCCATCTCGGAGGCAAAAACCTTGGCAATGCTGGATTCATAGCGGTTGGTGATGGCCATTCCGGCATTGGAGGCTGCCCGATAGACAAGGAACCGTGCGGCCTCGATATCGATCGCCATATCCGCCAGTTTAAACTGGATGGCCTGGAAATCGGTTATCCGTTTCCCGAATTGCCTCCTTTTGTCCGCATAATCTTTTGCAAAATCAAAAGCTCCCTGGGCAATGCCGAGGGCAACCGCTGACGCCCCCACCCGCTGGCCGTTATAGGCCGACATGAGCCGGCGGAATGCAGACCCCGGCGGCACGACGAGGTTCTCTTTGGGCGCCCGGAGGTTCTCAAACTCAAGGATGCCTTCCTGAACGCCACGAACACCCAGGGAAGGTATCCGGCCGGCATACCTGAACCCGGGCATATCCTTGTGGACGAGGATAGCTCCGATGCCCCTGGTGCCGGCCACACCGTTAAAACGGGCATAAACGAGGGTATATTCCCGCTCACCGGCCCCGGTGATCCAGTGTTTTTTCCCATTCAGGATGTACTCACCTCCGTCCTCGGTGGCGGAGGTAACCAGATCGGTAAGGGCGGAACCTGCCCCGGGTTCGGTCATGCCAATGCTCATCAGCGTTTCTCCGTTGCAGATGGTGGGCAATACCCTTTCCCGCTGCTCTTCGGTTCCAAAATTGAGGATAGTAATAGCTGCCCCGAAATTGTGATCGACGATCAGCCGGCCGCTGATGCCACAGTGGCGGGCAATTTCTTCAATAACCAGGATGGCATCTATTGCAGACAGGCCCCGCCCACCGTATTCTTCCGGGATAGTCATACCGAAATAACCCGCATCCGCCAGTTTTTTTATCTGTCGGCGGGGGATGTGCTCCTCCTGGTCCCATTGGGCGGCGTAGGGCGCAACTTCCAGCAAGGCGAATTCCCGGGCCTCTTTTACCAGATTTTGTTGTGCTTCAGACAGTTGAAAATTCATTGGTAGGATTAAGTTTTCTCCAAGTTCGGGAAATCCCTCCTTTTCCTTAAAAGAAAATGCAGGTTATCCGGCGAATGCGCAACTTTTTACCGGCCGGCCGTTTTAAATTAGGAATGGTTTTTTGCAAAAATAAGCCCGCAATATGGAAGAGAAGCAGTTCATCGACAAGCTTTATGACGCTCATCAGTATGCCCAGCGCATTCCTTCCCCTTCGGCAGTATGCAACTGGCTGGACGGCCTGCTGATGGCCCTGTTTCCCGAATTGTCCAACCGGCGTTACAACAGCCGCCGGGAACTGGACCAGCATTACCGGCAACTGAAGCTGGAATTATTCACCATACTTGAAACTATGGAGGACATGCTGCCAGTATCGGCCGAGGCGCTGGAAAATGCCTTTCTGAAACAGTTGCCGGTTGTCCATGAGTTATTACACAGCGATGCCGAGGCACTGCTGCGGGGCGACCCGGCTGCGGTAAGCAAAACTGAAGTCATTCGCACCTATCCGGGTTTTAAAGCTACTGCCGTTTACCGCCTGGCGCACGAATTCCACCGGCTGGGCGTACCGCTTATACCCCGCATCCTTACCGAACACGTCCACAGCCTTACCGGCATCGACATCCATCCGGGAGCAAAGATCGGCGAGAGCTTCTGCATGGACCACGGGACGGGGATCGTCATTGGAGAGACCGTAGAGATCGGCAATGATGTGAAGATTTATCAGGGCGTAACCCTTGGCGCCCTCAGCGTTGCCAAGGAAATGGCCAAGACCAAGCGCCACCCCACCATCGAAGACCGGGTGGTGATCTACGCCGGAGCCACCATACTGGGGGGGGAGACCGTCATCGGGCACGACAGCATCATCGGCGGCAGCGTATGGCTGACGAAAAGCGTGCCTCCTCACTCGCGCATTTACTACGAAGGATATGTCCGGCAGAAGGTGGAGTTGTAAGCAGGTGGACAATTTTAGTTATACCTATTCTGCTTCGGGTTTGACAAAAATCAGCCTCCCCGGTGAGCATACTCATTTGCCGTTCTGATGGAAAAAGGTAATTTTTTCAGGGAAACTACTTGCTTGTCCAAAAGGCAATGATCTCCCGTTGTGATCACCTTAAAATCAAAGTAATATGCTACAGATCGCACCATTTGAAAAGCATGTTGAGGAATACGACGAATGGTTCGACAAACATCCGTTCGTCTATGAGTCCGAATTGTCTGCTTTGCGGCAGCAAATGCTATCGCTGCCGGCCAACCTTCTGGGGCTGGAAGTAGGGGTAGGCACCGGCCGTTATGCCGGCCCTCTTGGGATAAAAGAAGGCATTGAGCCATCGGCAGAGATGGCAAAACGTGCAGTAAGGCGAGGAGTAGAAGTGGTCAACGCCAAAGCCGAAAAGCTACCTTATCGCGATATTCACTTCGATTTTGTGCTGATCGTCACCATTTGCCACCTGGATGATGTATCGGAGGCCTTCGCCGAAGCTTTCCGGGTGCTCAAACCGGGCGGAGCAATAGTCGTGGGTTTCCTCGACCGCAACGGCGCCATCGCCAGGTCTTACGAAGAAAGGCGCAATTACAGCACCTTTTACCGGCACGCCACCTTCTACAGCCCAACACGGGTAAAAAGTATGCTGAATAAAACCGGGTTTAAAGAACTGAATTTTACCCAAACCCTGTTTGGAAAGCTGGAGGATATTGACACTATTCAGGATCCAAGGCCGGGGTACGGAGAAGGGTCTTTTGTAGTTGTAAGAGCAGTAAAAAAATAAACCCTTATTTTGCCTCTATTTTGAAAGCAATCCGGAATAACCGATAACCATCCAGTATTATGTACACCATTGAGCACCTTGCACACACCGCCGATATCCGGCTTCACCTCCGGGCCGACAGCAGGGAAGACCTCTTCCGGGCAGGCTTCGAGGCAATGAACCAGATCATCAAGCCCGATGCCTGCCGGAAGCCCTGCCCCTGCCTCTTCAATCAAACCATTGAAGTCAATTCCGTGGATGAAACCACTTTACTGATTGACTTCCTCTCCGACGTGCTCACCCTCTGCCATGAACACAAAGCCGTATTCTGTGAACTGTCTCTTTTAGAATTGAATGCCAACCACCTCAGGGCCAGGCTCGGAGGCCGCCCCGCCAACGGTTTTGATGAAGACATCAAAGCAGTGACGTACCATGAGGCCAATGTGCAGCAAACTGATAGCGGGGAATGGGAAACTCCCCTCATTTTTGATATTTGAGAACGGAAGAAAATAATACCTCAAGCCTGGAACGGATTCGCCTCAAACAGAGTTGAAAAGCACTGACACCACCAATAGCCGTTATTTTTATAATCGTTATTTTTATAATCGTTATTTTTATAATCGTTATAAATATAATAATTATAAAAGTAATGATTACGCTAATACCGATTGAGTTCATTATGCATTCTCGAAATCCAAAACTATGTCTATCGATAAGGGCCAACTTACCAAACTGGAAGAATACTTGTGGGAACTTCCCAGAGATACCCGCCCCGGTATGCTGGTGCCTGCCCGCGTTTATGCGCTGGAAAGCCTTCTCGACGCCATCCTGAATGACCGGTCTCTGGAACAACTGGCCAATGTCGCCACCTTGCCGGGCATCGTCAAGGCTTCCATGGTGATGCCAGATGTGCATGAGGGTTACGGGTTTCCCATCGGAGGCGTAGCCGCGACGCGGTACCCCGATGGAGCAATCTCTCCGGGCGGTATTGGATATGACATCAACTGCGGAGTCCGCCTGCTCGTTTCCACCCTTTCCTACAATCAGGTAAAAGCCAGGATGGAAGAGCTTTCCAAAGAAATGTACCGGCAGGTGCCTTCAGGAATGGGGAAAGGGGGCTTTATCCAGTTGTCTGCCAAGCAAATGGACGAGGTTCTGCGCAAGGGTGCTGCCTGGGCCGTTGAGGAAGGCTATGGCAGCCCGGAAGACCTGGAATATACCGAGAGCCACGGCTGCCTCCCGGGCGCTGACCCCGGCAAGGTCTCTGATCAGGCCAAAAAGCGGGGCCGCGACCAGCTTGGCACCATCGGTTCCGGCAACCATTTTGTAGAAGTAGGCCGCGTAGAAAAGATATTTGACGAACAGGCCGCCGAAGCTTACGGGCTTAAACCCGATCAGGTTACCATCCTCATTCATACCGGCTCCCGCGGACTGGGGCACCAGGTGGCCACCGACTACCTGCGTATCATGATGAGCGCCATGCCCAGATACGGCATCCAACCACCCGACCGCGAACTGGCCTGCGTGCCGTTTAACTCTCCGGAAGGGCAGGATTACTTTAAGGCCATGTGCGCTGCGGCCAACTTCGCCTGGTGCAACCGGGAAGTGATCAGCTGGGAGTGCCGGAAAGCCTGGGCTAATATATTTGGCAAAAAGGGAGGGGAGCTTCGCCTTTTGTACGACGTGGCCCACAATATCGCGAAGGTCGAAGAACACTCGGTAGATGGCGAAAAGATGAAGGTCATCGTTCACCGGAAGGGCGCCACCCGGGCATTTGGCCCCCACTTCGGCGAGCTGCCCGATCCCTACCGCCATATCGGCCAGCCGGTGCTGATCCCCGGCAGTATGGGCACGGCTTCTTATGTGCTGGCCGGCACAGACGAAAGCATGGCCTCTTCTTTCGGCTCCACCTGCCACGGAGCAGGGAGGAGGCTGTCACGCCGGGGCGCCAAGAAGCAGGTCGATGCGCCCAGGTTGCTGAAAGAACTGAAAAAGCAGGGGATCTACGTTCAGGCAGGCTCCCACAGGGGGGTGGCCGAAGAGGCGCCTATTGCCTACAAAGATGTAAACCTGGTAGTGGAAACGGTGCACCAGGCCGGGATTGCCAAAAAGGTGGCCCGGCTGCGGCCGCTGGGGGTGGTGAAAGGGTGAGTCCGGCATTCGGAAATTCGTTAAATCGTAACCTGCAAGCTCCACCGGCTGGATTTTCCTTCCGAAAGTGCAGGAAAAGGTTGATCACTCCCTGGAAAGGTTCAGCAAAAAAACGGGGTAGCTCATCGACCGGTTGATGCCCATGCTCAGTTTATCCACCGGGAAAGCTATGGAAGCACACCATCGGCGAAGAGCCGAGAAAGCGTTTTTTGCTCCCTCCCTGAGGTTCTCTTCCAATTGTCCGTTACGGCTAAAGGCCTCCAGCCCGAAAGTGTAGTATTCTTTGCCAAACATCCGGATCCGGGTAAGCTCCACCTGGCACCCCTCCGGCACCCATTCGTGAATAGGCACTTCACGCACTCCCCCTGTTTCTGTAAAATGATAGGTAAAGCCCAGGCGCTCTTTAAAAACCGCGATCCATTCCGGTATGCCCTCTTGAATAACCTGCCGGGAGAGGTTGTCTGCTTCATCCAGATGGAAACTCCATTTCATCCAATGCTCTGCAAAGCCTTTGGCGCCAACTTCCGGAAAGCTCCACTCGCCCGCGCGCCTCACCAGGTGTTTGGCCTCTACATTGCCCTCCCTGAGCTTTAGGCCGATATTTTCACCATTGGCAATGAGTAAGTAATAATCGGTTCTCAAAGGGTTTCCCGGGGCCTCAAAGTGCATGCTCTTTGAGGCGAACCAGCCGGCAATGCCTTCGGGAGCCGACGGGAAAAACCAACGAACTTCACAACTGGGATACATAAATACAAAATTTCAAGCATACAAAATACTGACAATCAATCAAAAACTCCAATTGTCAAAACCTTTTACGCCCAAATTAGTGCAGACAAAAGCTCGTTTTCTGTCCCACTCCCTGATCATGAGAAATGCTAATTTCGCTAAGTGGCCAGGCGATTGGAATTCGCCTGGCCACTTAGCGAACTTTCTGCCGCCGCCAGGCATTTTCTAAATATCCATTAAAAACCAGGCGTTTGGTTGCCAGCAGCTAACCGCCAACAGCTAAAAGCCATTTCCACCTATGAGCACCGTACTTCAACTCGTCGGCAATACTCCGCTCGTTGAGATAGAAAACATCATTAAAAAGCCCGGCGTCCGGGTATTCGGGAAGCTGGAAGGGCAAAACCCCGGCGGCAGCGTTAAGGACCGCGCCGCCTATGGAATGATCAAGGGTGCGCTCGACCGGGGCGAGCTCAAGCCGGGCATGCGCCTGATCGAAGCCACCAGCGGCAATACGGGCATTGCCCTGGCCATGATCGCCCGTAAGTTCGGAGTAGAGATCACCCTGCTTATGCCCGATAACTCCACCGCGGAGCGGGCGCAGGCCATGCGCGCCTATGGGGCCGAAGTCATTCTCACCCCTTCCGATAAAGGCGGCATAGAATACTCCCGCCGGCTGGCCGACGAAATGGTGGCCGGAGGCGGCTATCTGATGCTCAACCAGTTCGCCAACCCCGACAACTGGGGAATGCACTACCGCACTACCGGCCCGGAGATCTGGCAAGATACCGAAGGCCTGATTACCCACTTCGTTTCCTCCATGGGCACCACAGGCACCATTATGGGCACCTCCCGCTACCTCAAGGAGCAAAACCCCGATGTGCAGATCGTGGGCGTTCAGCCAACCGATGGTTCCCGCATTCCCGGCATCCGCCGTTGGTCACCTGAATACCTGCCAAAAATTTTCGAGCCGGAACGGGTTGACCGCATCATCGACGTCTCAGAGGAGGAAGCCACTATTATGATGCGCCGGCTGGCACAGGAAGAGGCTGTTTTTGCCGGCATGAGCAGCGGTGGGGCCTGCGCGGCGGCGGCCAGGCTGGCGAAGGAACTGGACGAGGGAGTTGTTGTATTTATCGTCTGCGACCGGGGGGACCGGTATTTGTCCAGTGGGATATTTGAGTAACCGGCCCTCTTACAGTTAAAACCTTTGAGGTTTTGGAAACCTCAAAGGTTTCAAACAGCCTACCGCATCAACATAATATCCCCCTTTGTGCTCCGCTGCTCCACCTGCCCGTTGGCTTCCACTGTATAGGACAATGCCCAGGCATATACACCCACCGTCATGGGCCGGCCTTTGTTGCGGCCGTCCCACCCCTCATCCGGGTTTGCGGTGGAAAACAACTGGTTGCCCCAGCGGTCGAAGACGAGAAATTCGTAGTCTTTCAGTTCGCAGGGAGACTGAGGCCGGAACAGGTCGTTGCGGCCATCGTCATTAGGGGAAAAGGCGTTGGGGATATATACATTGCAGTACTCACATTCAAAAAGTGTTACGGTATCGACTACCGTTTCACAGGCAGTACTGACTTCCACACTATAAAGGCCCGGGCGGGAAGCCTCGTAGTAGGGCAGGTTGTTGCCATCCTGCCAGTGATAGGAAGCGAAATCATAAGCGGTAAGATCAAAGACTACCACCCCGTCACAGAGATAACGGGACTCTCCCAGGTCCACGCTTTCCATCCCGGGAATGTAGCTAACCTGAATGGCATCCTCCCCCTGGCCGCATTCGTTGATGGCAGTAACCCCGTAAATACCGCTGTTTGTCACCGCCATCGAAGCTGAGGTGCTCCCGTCCTGCCACTGATAAACGGCACCCGGTACATCCACCTGGAGAAGGAGCTGTTCTCCCTCGCACAAAACAGTATCGTTACCCAGTTCAATGGCTGGAGCGGAAATGAATTCCACCACTGTTCCGGCCTCCAATACCTGGCAATCGTTGCTTATTGTAACGGCATAGGCCCCGCTTTCCGTCACCAGGTAACTACTTTGAGCAGAACCATCCTGCCAGAGGTAGGTGGCAGAGGGGTTGAAAACGTCAAGTTCAATGACATCTCCTTCGCAGGCGCTGTACTCCTGATTCAGATCGACAGATAAATCAGGGTGATAAGATATTGATATCTCATCCGTATCCTCCCCGCAGGCATTGGTGGCAGTGACCGCGTAGCTTCCCGCTGACGCGGCCACATAAGTCGGCCCGGTGCTTCCGTCCTGCCAAAGATAAGTGGCTTCTTCACTCGCAGCGTTCAAAAGGATTTGCTCGCCGGTACAAAGAATGGTATCCGCCCCCAGTTCAACCGAAGGGGCTCCGCTGAGCAGGCTGATATTAACAGCGTCTGAGGCCTGGCCGCAGGCATTTGTAACCGTCACAGCATAGGTGCCCGAATTGTTTACCGTGTAAGTTGGTGTGGCTGCTCCGTCCTGCCAGAGGTAAGTGGCCTGAGGGTTGCCGGCGTCGAGCACTACGGACTGCCCGTCGCAAATGCCCTGGCTTTCTCCCAATTCGACAACCGGGAGGCCGGGGGAATCCAGCAGGAAAGAATGGCTGCTGGAAGCCAGAGGGTTACCGCACAGGTCCGTTATGGGATCGGGCATTTCGGATATGATCTCCAGGGTGTATGTTCCCGAATCTATCAGAGCCGGCGATACAGACAGGGAGAAGGCGTCGTGATATTCGCCTCCTGCATCACAGATACTGGAAGACAAGCCCAGGGTATAACTCTCGCCGGCAGGGCCAGTGAGGGTAAAGTTGGCTTCAGAAATCGTATTGCAGTCCACGTTCTCATTAAAAGTGATGGCGATGGTATTGTCATTACAGTTTTCCGGCAGGTTCAGATCCTGCAACTCGGGTGCTTCAAAGTCAAAGATACCTACGTCGGAAATTCCGAAATTTATAGTATAACCATAATTGGAAGCCGACCAGTTGGAAACCATCAGCACATAGGTGTTGCCTGCCGTTACCGGTATCAGATTGTTGAAGGGGGAGTTACCGTCACTGTAATCGGGAAAAGCAGCATAGCATCCGGCGCCCTGAATATCGTAAGAGGACGCTCCGGTAGCTCCGGTCGGGCCGCTGCAGGCATTCGGGTCAAGGCCGGTGCCTCCGGCGGCGTTGCAGCTGACCAGCAGGCTTGCATCGTTGTAGATGTCGCTGCAGTCGGCATCAGTGATATTGAACAGCGCCCAGTCGTAATCATCCAAAGAATTATTGGGGGTGAGGACGAAGCCAAAATCACCGGACTCATGAACGGTAAAGGTGTACCAGATAGAATAATCCTCTCCATCGACACAACTAATGAGCGAATTGACCTCATTGTTGTAATTTCCATCACCCGGCAAAACCTGATCTTCGGAGTAAACCGGCTGGCAGATGGGGATCGCCCCCAGGCAGTCCTGAACAGTAGGCGCCTGGGCGATCATTTGCAAGGATGTAAACAAGGTAAAGGCGATGCAGAACAAAACGCTCTTCTGTCGCATAATGGTTGTGGATTGGGATGTATGTAAATGTTTTATTGAACCATTGATGGAAATGGAGTAGAGCAAGGCGGAGTAGCCTTGAGTTGCATTTTAGGCCGCAAAATATGATTTGTCTAAGGGCAGAATATTTTCAGAAGAATGGCAAGATATGATTTTTTTTCATCTTCGTGGAAAGGATGAGGAATTAAATTTCCAGGGTGTTCAAATAAGGCAGCGGGATAGTTCAATTTGGTGTGTCCGCGTTACGCTAACCCGCTGGCTTCTCCAGAAACCAGAAACCAAAAACCCCAGAAACCCAGAAACCATGAACAGCCCCAAAGCTACCAGAAATACGCCACCGACAACTGCAGCGACCGCGTCCGGAAATAATATACGCCGTTAATCCCCGTCTCTTCATCCACGAAATGCCCCTCTCCCACCCTGACGTTGCCCAGGCTGTAACGCAGGCTGGCCAGAAAGGAGCGGGAGATCTGGAAAGACGCCCCCAGCAACCAGGAAAAATCAGCTCGTTCCATAAAGAGGGCTGCTTCGGAGCTGCCCAGCCGGTAGCCTCCTTCGAGCCCCACATCCAACGACCATCGTTCGATGGGGATGAGGCGCAGGAAAACGGGCAGGTTGAGATAGTACAGCTCCGACTGGAATTCCAGGGCTCCGGGAGTGCCTATCGGGTCCAGGCTCCATTGCCCTCCCTTCATGGCGCCGAGCAGTTCCGCCCCCAGCACGAGGTGGCCGTTGATGGGTTGTTCCACCACCATACCCGCCTGGAAACCGTATAGCTGCCCCAGGCTGGAATCTCCAAATTCACTTGGGATCTTGGTCATTCGAAGGTGAGAGATATTGGGGCCGGCCTTGAAGCCGAAATAGGTCTGAGCGTAGGAAGAACAGGGAAACAGGATGAAAAACACCAAGGCAGTAAAGCCCCATTTCAGGATCTTCAGGTTGCACAAAGGAAAAGGATGCATCCGGATTATGATTCAGTTTAGCAAACAAGGGTAACTATTTAGGAAAACGCAGATGAAAAGCCCCTCATTTCGACAGGCAGCTATCTTAACAGATGGAAAGCCAGGCTTTCCCGGGCCAGGCATCAGACAAGGGCAGGCTCGGGCTGCTGTCATCAGCTTGCATTACGGGCCACCTTAAGGCGGCCCGTCCTAAAAAAAGGCAGCCGCCATTTGGCAGCTGCCCTCAATATGATTCTATCGGAAAATTATTCGGACGACTAGGAATAACGGGAATCCGCCTAGAATTCCCGGCCTCTAAGCATGCCGTGCCAGTACATCTGGGGCAGGCCGTAGGCTTTCAGGAAATACATACTGTAACGCTCCTGCGCCTGGTCGAACGGGAAAGATTCCGCCGGCTGGCTGTCATAGTCGAATTCCGCCAGAATGAGGCTGCCATAGCCCGTTACCAGCGGGCAGGAGGTGTAGCCGTTATATACGCCGTCCAGAGACTGCCCATGCATGGCAGCCATCAGGTTTTTCACCAGGATGGGCGCCTGCTTGCGAATGGCCGCCCCGGTTTTGGAAGTAGGCAGGCTGCTGGCGTCACCACAGGAGAAAACATTCGGATATTTGGTGTGCTGCATGGTATCCTTATCTACACTAACCCATCCGGCGTCGTTGGCCAGGGGGCTTTTCTTGATAAAATCCGGAGCACTCTGCGGAGGAGTGACGTGGATCATATCGTATTCCATCTCCTTCTTTTCACCGGTTTGACGATGTTCAAAAATGGCGATTTTCTCATCTACCTTGAGTTCTACCAGTTCCTCGTAAAAATCTGTTTTGATACCATAGCGCGCAACGACTTTTTCCAGGGCCACGCGGTATTTGGCAACTCCGAAAATGACGGTGCCGGCACTGGCAAAAACGACCTCAACCTTATTCTTCAGCCCGTGCTTTTGCAGATAATCTGCGGTGAGGTACATGATCTTCTGCGGAGCACCGCCGCACTTGATAGGCGTAGAGGGGGCAGTGAAAATGGCTCTGCCTTCCTTTAGGTTCTTCAATGATTCCCAGGTGGAATTCACTGTATCATAGGAATAGTTGCTGCAAACGCCGGAACCGGCTTTGGCCAACCCTTCCGTAAGGCCGGGGATCTTATCCCAGTCGATCTGAATGCCGGGAGCTACAATGAGATAGTCATAAGTATGCTGTTCACCGCTGCGAAGAGTGACGGCATTGGTTTCCGGTTGAAAAGACTCTACATAGTCCTTGATCCAGGTAACGCCGGGCGGAATAAAATCGGCTTCGTTCCGCTCAGATATTTCCCTTGGAAAGACACCGGCGCCGACCAGTGTCCAGATTGGTTGATAATAATGCTTTTCGCTAGGTTCAACGATGGTGACTTCCGGTGCATTGGGTTTGTTGCGCAGCATAGCGGCAACAGTGATTCCTGCCGTACCGCCACCAACGATCAGTACTTCATGATGTGCCATTTTTATTGTTTTTTGTTGTTTTGCAGATCTCTTTCTACTACTTCATTACAAAGCCTTCCAAAGTTGCGGGCAAAGGAAAGCAGGAAGCCCAGAGACTTCTGGATCTCCGGGTCGCCCATGGCGCCCAGCAACTTGAATATTCCCGCTTTTTTGGGCGGGTCCATCCGGCACCGGGTCAATGCGCCGCTGACTACGGAAAGAACGTCAAGAGTTTTCGGGTTGAACAGGTCGCTGTGGAGCAGGGCATCGAACTCGTCGGAATCCACCAGGTCGGCCGTACGCCTGGCCACAGTTATGCCTTTTTTCGATAAGGCGGCAAGGTCAACGCCGTTGCCTGATACCTGGCGATAGCCATCATCTACGACATCGACGGCCATAGCCATAATTCCGGGAGCCTGTTGAGCCAGTTTAAGGAGGCTGCTCAATTGTTCCACCATTTCGGGGGCCGTCAATTGCTCGGCCAGTTGAAGGGCGGCGCCCAGGCGTTGCTCAACGTCTATGCCGTGGGCAGCGGCCTGGCGGAAACCGTCATCGGCCATATCCGCCATCATGCTGGCTATACCCGGAGCCTGATCGGCCAGTTTCAGCAATGCATTGAGCTTTTCAACCATCTCCGGCGCCGTAAGTTTTTCAGCCAGCTGTAGAGCAGCGGCCAGGCGCTGCTCTATGTCTATGCCATGAGCGGAAGCCTGGCGGGCGCCGTCGTCCGCCATATCCATCATCATGCTGGCAATACCCGGAGCCTGATCGAGAAGCTTGAGCAGACTGTCGATGCGTTCCACCATTTCCGGAGCTGTCAGTTTCTCCGCCATGTGCAGGGCGCTGGAAAGGCGTTCTTCGATATCGACACCCTGTTGGGTTGCCCGGCGGTAAGTGTCATCGACTGTGTCAACCGCCATGCTGACCAGGCCGGGGCCTTGTTCCAGGAGGGTGCTTAACCGCTCGACCCCCTTCTCCAGCGTATCGATACGCTGCAACAGGTGGTCAAGGGCCATTAAGGTCTTTTCACTGGACAGCCTTTCCTGTAACTGTTGGCCAGCTTCAGTCTCTGTCCAGGCAGGATTACCATTATCCTTCATCTGTTTCTTGTTTGTTTAATTAATTTAAGACTGGTCTGGAGAAAGCGTCCTTTTTTGAGCTTTGCCTTTCAGAAAGGGAAGCTTTCCGATAGAATTTATTCACATCCAAAAATATGAAATTATATTCATGTATTCAAATAAAGCCAGGGGTTATTCCCGGCCCTTCCTTCCAGGCGAAGCCCGGGCAGGAATTTTTAATCATTTCCTGTTTTAGTATCTCCCTTCGGAAGGACATTCTTCGGGTTCTTGCGGAACATCTTTTTGAACCTTAGGCGCTGCCGGTATGGGAAGACATCAAAGATCTCACCATTTCGCAACCGTTCCTGCACCTTTCTCCAGAAGGTGACGTCGTAGAGGTCGCCATGAAGCTTGTAAAAGATATCCCTGATGTCCTTCCTCCCAATGAGAAAGCGCGGAAACTCTTCGGGAAAAACATCATTGGGCCCCACCGAATACCAGGGTTCGGATGAAAGTTCATCGTAATAATCCCTGGGTTCGGGAATGCGGCGGAAATTGTAATCCGTCAGAAAACCGATTTCATCGTAGTCATAAAAAACGACCCGTTTGAGGCGGGTGACGCCAAAATTCTTCAGCAGCATATCTCCCGGGAAGATATTGACGGCCGCCAGTTGCTTGATGGCCTTGCCGTATTCGTTGATCACTTCCTCGGCCTGATCGGGGGTCGCCGTTTCCAGGTAAAGGTTGAGCGGGATCATCTTCTTCTCGATGTAAAGGTGCCTGATCTCAATGATATCATCATATATTCTCACTTTGGATGGCGCCTCTTTCATGAGTTCCTCCAGCAATTCCGGGGACATACGCTCCCGGGGGATGGTGAAGTTCTCGAACATGTGGCTGTCCGCCATCCGGCCGACGCGGTCGTGAAAGAAAACGACCTCGTACTTCTCTTTTACCTCTTGCTCCGTAACTTTTTTCGGAGGGGGGAAATGGTCTTTAATGACCTTGAAGACCATGTTGTAAGAATTGAGAGTGAACACCGACATTACCATGCCCTTTATCCCCGGAGCAATGACGAACTGGTCATAAGAACGGGCCAGGTGGCGGAGGAAATCCCGGTAAAGGACCGTCTTTCCGTGTTTTTCAAACCCGATGGAATTGTACAACTCCCCCATGTTCTTGGTGGGCAGGATGGTCAGCAGGAAGTCCACCATTTCGCTGACAATATCTACGTCCACCAGGAAATAGGAGCGGTTATAACTGAAGATGGAACTCACCTCGTTGTACTCCACCAGGAGCGCATCGACATAAATGCCGTTCTTTTCGTGGAGAAGCGGCAGGATGAAGGGGAAAACGTGGTCTTCCAGATGAAGCCGGCCGACGATGTAAGCCCCTTTATTGCGGAAAAAGATCGACTTAAGCATTTCCAGGCGGGCATTTCGGGGCAGAGATTCCCGGCCCAGAAAGATCTTTTTATTGAGAACGGTGGTGATATACCCGATGTCGCGCTCCAGGTCCTCCCAGGGGGCATCGAAAGTGTAGAAGGAGAACAGTTGCCGGACGACATGCTCAATGGGCTTCACGAGGAAAAAGGACTGGTATATGGGCACGGTGGAGCGGAACTCGCGGTAAGTGCCTGAGCCGTGGACGAACATGAGGTCTTCATCGACACTCAGTCCCTTATGACTGTGGCGAAAAACGGAGTTGTAAAAGGTTTCCGCAATATTCCGGGTATTGAAATTGATGACCTCGTCGAGGTAGTTCTCCTTAATGCGCTTCCAGGTATTGCGGTCACTGGCGCGGTCACCCAGGAAAGCCAGCACCTTTTCCGTTGTCCGCCCCACCTGGTTTCGATACAAAGTGAGGCGCTCGCGCGAATCGGCCTGAATGCCATGCCAGTCGCGATTCTCAAAGCGTATCTGCGCCCGCTTTGTGATCCGTTTGTACTGATGGTAATACTTCAGATAGGCTCCCAGGATAAGGTGCGCTGCATCGTATGGCAATAGCTTCTCAAACATGTAATTGTTTTATAGCCGATTTGGGAGTGTTTCTGGTTTCTGGTTTCTGGGTTTCTGGGTTTCTGGTTTCCAGGCAACCAGGAACTCAGAAACCAGGAACTATGAACGGTCCCGAACTATCCCCGATTTTTCTTACCCCCCTTACACCTCAACACCTCCGCCCTACCCTCCCACAATGACCTTTTCCAGTACATCTCCCACCAAATAAGCCACGCCGGCGGCAACTGCCCCGAGGATGATGGTCTCCAGAATCCCTTTCCAGTGAGAGGTTTCTGTAACATAGGTCTTCAGCCAGCCTACCGCCGCGAAGCCCAGGCCGGTCAGGATACAGGTTGTCAGGAAAAGGTTGCCATCGAATCCGAAGATAAAATCCCAAAGATAGAGCGCCAGGGGAATAAAGCCAACCATTAAAAAGGCCATATAAGTGACCAGCCCGATCCTGAAGGGAGAACGGGTCTGTTGCATCATTCCCAGTTCGTCCTTCATCATTTCCTCTACCCAACGGTCCTTATCCGAGCAGATGACATCGACCACTTTTTCCAGTAAAGCCCCTTTGAACCCTTTCTGGCGGTAAATATCACGAATCTCTTCGCGTTCTGCTTCCGGAATGTGTTTTACCTCCCATTGCTCGATCTTCTTGTGCTTTTCATAATTGGCCCGCTCAGATTTTGCAGAAAGATAAGCGCCCACCGACATGGAAAATCCATCCGCCAGCAGGTTGGCGAACCCCAGAATGAGGATGACCGAACTGTCGAGGCTGGCGCCCACCGCCCCTGCCACCACAGCAAAAGTTGTCACGCTTCCATCGATCCCTCCATAGACGAATTCCCCAAGGTAATCCTGGTAGCGGTTGAAAAAGGAATAGTCTCCGTGCAGGCGGGCTTCCTGATGCTTCATGATATTTAATGTTCGTGGCCGTGCTCCTCTTCTTCGTGCTCGTATTCCTCATCCCCTTCCGAAGAAGGAGCACCAGAAGGCCCAATGGCTTCCCCTCCTTCTTCCGATTCTCCCGAAAGTTCTTTAAACCAGCTAATCAATTGTTCCTTTTGGGCAGCGGTCAGGCGGGCTTCCGGATGCATGGGCAGATAAGAGGTAAGTGGCATTTCCCCTTTCTCGATCTCCTCTCCGCACTCCTCGGCTTTATGCGCTTTTTTCTCTGCATTGTAGGTGCCCCAGGTGGAGAAATTGAGGTGTTCCCTGCCCTCTTCAATGTGGTGGCCTATCCACCAGGAAACCGGAGCGATACTGGTGTACCAGGGATATTCTGTCTCGTGAGAGTGGCAATCATAACAGGCATCTTTAAGGAGCCGGGCCACTTCGGCAGGCGGTTGGGCAACCGCCATAAAAGATTCCCCTTCAATAACCGGAGGGTTAGTCTTATCTATCCCAAAAAACTGGATGATAACCAAAGCGGCCAGAATAGCCAGCACCGCCCATTTGAGGATTTTTGACATTTGATGTGTGATTTTTGATGTTTGATTTTCGGTTTTTGATGTTCGATTTTTGGCGTATGGTTCTGAAATCACAAACCCCTTCCCTTCTCACCTTCGGCCACTGAGGAATTCCAGCTCCAGTTTCAACAGGTTGTAATTTTTTAGTGATTTCAGGTACTGAAAGCGGGTTTCGAGTGCCTGTTCGAGGTTCCGCAGATAATCCTGGTACTCCACTGCCCCCTGAGCATAAGCTTTCCGGGAAGATTCGATCTGTTCTTTGGCCAGGGGCAGCATCTCCTGGCGTATATAATCCAGGGACATTTGCTCCTTTTCAAGGGCGGCGATAAGTTCCCGGCGATCGTTGTCGAGTTCCATCCGGGCGGCCTCCAGTTCGGTTTCCCGGATTCCGGTATTTACTTCCGCCCCTTCAATTCGGGCCCGGATTGAACGCTGGCTTAGAGGCACGTTCAGCCCCAGTTGGTATCCGAAGAAAGGGGAATCCCCATCAACCATCTGCAACTGCCCGCCGGCCCTGATCTGCGGAAGCAACTTGTTCTGTTCTACCACTACCTGAGCCTCCGCAAGGCTGGCCTGCTGCTGCCGGTAAAGCAATAGGGGGTGGCCGCTGTTGACAAACCAATTCAAATAGCCCGAAGGCTCCGGCAGCGTGCGCCCCGCCACTTCATAAGCCGTATCCGAATACATCCAGTTGTTGAAGATGGTCAGCGCGATCTCATAATCCTCGTTAGCCTTCAGCTGAGCCAGGGTTGCTTCTTTCTGTTTCCCCTGAGCAGACAGTACCGGAATCTTGCCCGTCTCCCCGAGTTCAAATCGCAGCTGAGCCAGTTCAACCAGGTCAGTGAACAGGCCTACCTGTTGCCGAACCAATTCCTGGAGATCCCGCATATATAGCACTTCATAATAGGCATTGGCCACCTGTTGCCGCAGTTCAAACTGGCTGAGTTCGAGCCGGGCATTTCCCAAGAGAGATTGCTGCCGGAGTGCTTCCGACCGCTTTCCTTTGGTGCCCGGCCAGTTAAAATCCTGTCGCAGGCCCAGGGAATGAATGCCTTTGGCACTATTGGGATCAACTTCATCCCCGGAAATAAATACACTCGTATAGGGCCGGGCCCCGGCAGAACGGATCAGGATATTTTGTTGCTCAATGAACTGCCGGTCCCGTTTCAGCAAAGGGTAATTACGGGCGGCCACTTCGAAGGCCTGGTCCAGTGTCAGGGGGATAACCTGAGCCGTTGCCAGGCCCGGAGCAAACAGAACAGCCATGATGCATAACAAAAACCCTCTTGCCGCCCCTCCCGGCAGTTGCGCAGTCGTTCGATACATAACTTTTCATTTCCTGAGCGAGCGCCACGGCGTCATGTAGGAACACGCCGGCTCTCATGCCCTGAATATAAAGAGGATTATGGAAGCAAAGGGCAACTGAAGGAGAATTTTTGCAGAAGAATGGCTTTAGCTATACGGATGTGAGCTAAATACCCTGTAAAATAAATATCTTCTGTTTCTGAACGATGGATTTACTTAATTTACAGCGTACTAAAGGCCCGAAGCCCCGGCCTTGCCTTTGCCCTGGCAATTTCCCTTTTGAGCATTCTTACAGCATTTGCCCTGTCCTGCACCATTGGCCTGGCAGCATCCTTTACCCTGCCGGGCATTTTGCCCCTGACAACCTGACTCCTTATTTTCAGCCCCGATGATCGCATCAAAATCGGCCTGAGGAAGCAGAACCGGAGTGTAAGCAACACCCTGTGTGGAGAGGTTCTTATTGAAGGCCCGGAGATGGTTGCCGGACGCATCAAGCAGGTACTGGTAGGTATCCCGCAGGGCTTCATCAGTAGTCGTCTCCAATGCCTGTTTGAGGCTCTGAATATCAGCTTCCTCTATACGGGCTCCTCCGCGCAGGGCAGCCTCCAGAGACAGGTTCCCACCGGCGGCCAACTCGTCGTAGAGCTGCTGTAATTCTTTATTGTGAAACTTTCCGGCCTGCCCGGCACTTAGGCTCTCCGGCAAGCTCACCCCCTTGCTGGCAGCAAGTTCCACCGCCCGGCCAAGATGGCGTTGTTCTGCTTCAGAAATGTGGGCAAATACCTTTTTCTCCCATTTGGCTTCCATAGCCTGGTAATAATCCAGCGCAAGTTTTTCTTCCTCCGCCAGATAGATCAGCGATTTCTGATCTGCCCCGGACAGAGCTGTTTGTGCCTGAAGTGCCTGGAAAGCCGGCCAGCTGAACGCCAGCAACAGAAAGAGTAATTTTTTCATATTGAATCTTCTTTTAGTTGTCAAAGCCTCTTCCCTATAGGCTACCCATACAAAACCTCTCCTCAATGAAACGGCGGAGGATAGCCGGAGCCAAGGTAAACGTACCGGTTCCCTGCTTCAATAACTGTAGTCATTGAGGGGGGTGATTTTTGTCAGTACTCGTTTGGAAGGGGCCCTTTGGAAGCCAAAATGGCTGATTTCCAAACAAGCACTCAGCCTTTCAGCAACTTTTTAAACGAGGCGCTTCACTGTTGTTTCCCGGGACAGCTTCAGGGCCTCATCCAGGTTGAGCAGGTTAAGCCCGGGCTTCTTACCAACTTCTATACTGCCCAGCTCTGCTTCAAAGCCCAGTGCTTCTGCCCCGTTGAGCGTAGCCCAGCGAAGCAGAGTTTCGAAAGGAACATAAGACTGCAGGTGGGAAATGGTTTTCATCTCTTCCAGTATGGAAAGCTGCCAGTTGGAGGTGAGGCTGTCCGTTCCTATAGTCATCCGGGCGCCTTCATCTATAAAATACTGATAATTGGGCATACGGTTCTCGATGTACAGGTTGGCGTTCGCACAGGTAGCCCAATATACTTTATCACTCCAGGCCTGGGCCGCACGGATATCTTCCGGCCCCGTCATGGTATTGTGGACAAAAAGAGTGCGGCAGCCGGGGTCCATGTGCTGTAAGGCATAGTGGATGGAAGTTTTGCCCGTGGCCTTAAAATGGCTGAGGGGGAAACCAAACGATTCGTAAAAATCGACGAAACCGCCGGCCTTGTGCAGGAATAAGTCGTCCTCGTGTTCCGTCTCCTGATTGTGGATGCTGATGGTGATGCCATCCTCCCGGTTGGCTTCATTGATCAGCCTGAATAGCCGGGAAGAAACCGTATATGGCGCATGAGGGACACAGCTTTTCCGGTTGCCGTTTATTCCGGCCTGCCCGTCATAAACCTCCTTGTACATGTCGAAAGTCTTTTGGGCATTTTCCTCCTGCATGAAGTCAAACATCTCTACAAAAGTATAGTAGCGGATGGCACTTTTATCTTTCTGGCTTCTTGTGTCCAGCTTGTTGGAGATATCTCCAACGGCTACAATACCGTTCTCGTACATTTCCAGGTCAGCCTTTTCAATCGCATCAAGAATCTCTTCCATCGGAATGTCTCTGAAGCGGACCACCTTCTGCAGAAATGGAAGCAGGCCGGTTCCGGTATCCACCCTGCCCTTCATGTGTGAAAGCTCCAGGTGGCAGTGAGTATTGATGAACCCCGGAACGATCACGCCCCTGTGAACTTCCAGGCTTGCCGGATCGTGGGCATCCCGGTTTTCAATGGCCAGTACTTCTCCCTTGTCGTTCACAACGACAACCCCTTTTTCAATGGGCTCAGAAACAACAGGAAAAACGATATCGGCAGTAATTTTGCGCATCGGACTTTTTTTTTCGGTTGTGAATTTAGGAAAAATCCGGGTCTCTCGCCAGGGAGGGGCATTGTGGGAGCATATTGAGTTTAGAACGGGATGGGACTCTATGGGAGCTTATTGGGTTTAGGAGAGCAGAGCAATCCATTAGATAGTTATTTAGAAGGTTAGGGAGTGTTCATAGTTTCTGGTTCCTGGTTACTCTGGAAACCAGCGTGTTACCGGGGATAGTTGGGATAGGGCAACGAGGAACTCAGAAACCAGGAACTATGAACAGTCCCAATTTTGCCCACCAACCGCACTTTTACACCTTTACACCTTTACACCTTCCCTAGTACTCTCTGACGAGCAGCCCGTTTTTCATCCGGGGCTCTATCCAGGTGGACTTAGGAGGCATGGCCTTTCCGGCATCCGCTACTTTCATCAATTCTTCGAGTTTTACGGGAAAAAGGCAAAAAGCCACGCCTTCTTCTCCTTTCGACACCGCCTGGAGGATACCTTCGACCCCCCGTGGGCCTTCTACGTAGAGAATGCGTTGGTCGGTTCGCACATCCTCTACTCCGAGGACATTGGCCAGCACGCAATCATCCAGAAGCATGGCGTCGAGCACTACTTCTTCCCCGGCGTATTGATCAAGAATGTTTTCCTTCCAGCGCAGGCTGTACCATTCCCGGTTGAAGTACATGGTCAGCTGATGTTTTTCGGAAGGTTTGCCGGGTTCATCCAGGAACCCGATCTCAAAATACCGGGAAATATGAGCCATAAAGGCTGTCTTTGAAAGGCCATTTAATCCATAGACCACCCGGTTGAAGTCAAGGATATCAATATCTGAAGAGGGAAACAAGGCACAAAGCAGCAGGCTGAAATCGCTTTTTTGTTTTCCCATCATGGGGCGGCCGTGAAGGAGCGCGGTAGTGGATGTGCGATGATGGCCATCGGCAATATATGACCAGGGAACGTATTGTTCAAAAAGGGACTGAAGGTCCCGGATAGCCTGGCCGTCCCGGACTTCCCATAGAAAATGATGTTCGCCCGCCTCCTCCGTTTCAACCTCAAAAAAAGGAGAACGGCGAATGATATACGCTTCGATCCAGTTGCTGATGGCTTCCACTCTCTTATAAGCCAGCAGTACCGGTTTGATAGCCGCCTTCCGGCGAAGCATCAGCTGTATCTGCTGCTGCTCCTTAGCCGGCAGGGTATGTTCGTGCTCCTTGATATGGCCCTCCAGGTAATCCCGGATATCTGTGCAGGCAACCAGCCCGGTGTAGTGCCGTTCCGGAGTTTTTATGCGATAAATGAAAATTGCTTCCTGGGCGGTTTTGGTAAAAAAACCATTACCGGCATACTCAGGGTATTCCTCTCTGACTGAATTGAAGAAGGAATCAGGAGAGGTGACATAGTCCAGATTGGGATAAACCGCCTGAAAAGGTTTGATGTGCATAGGCCTTACCTGCTTAGGAATGAGAGTTCAAAGGCTTCAGGGTTCGGGAAGAAAATTAACAAAAAAAAGAAAGCGTAGTAGCATTACGCTACTACACTCCTCTAAAAAACTAAACCCCAGTTATATTCTTGCAGATAAGATCTGTCGTAATTAATAAGAGAGAAGGGTGCATTTCCAATGCTTTCCACTCTCCAAAATACGGCAATAAAACGCGGCCTATTCTGATATTATTGCGGGGAGCAAAAATTTTTTTTCCGCCTTCGATCAATTTTTTTCCCCATTCACTCAACCAAATACCCCATTGACAAAAAAGCCCGGTTTTTTATCAAAAAAGAGTAACACTTTTGTACAGGCACGGATAAAGAATAAACACCAGAAAATGAAAACCTTACCACTTTCCATTCAGCTTTCTTCCCTCGCAATGGAGGCCAGCCAGCAGGCCCTGCCGCCTGACGAACTGCTCCGTTTGGCCCGGCAGCGCCTCGACGGCAACGAGAACCAACTGGGGCGTTTTCTCAACTGTATAAGAACGGAAACCCGCCACCTCAGCCAGGATCTTGTCCTGGCCGCCTATGAACTCAGCTACGAACACCATACCCTGCAATTTCAGTTTGCCTGTTTCCAGCCCCGCGGCTCCTGGGAACTGCAGAGTTTCCAATGGGCAGCGTAAAAAAAGCTACCCTTTTTTCCTCATAATTTTTTCCGCCAGAGCCGGCGCCAATCTGTTGATCAGCATCAACAGCCGGGTTTTGCCGGCAGTGATCAACTCATCTCCTTTAAAGAAACGCTCAGCAAACACTTCAGCCAGTTCTTCCGGCTGGATCTTGCCCTTCCCTCTTCCCGAGGTCATCGCCGTATCGACTAGCGGGGGCACGAGCTCCGCCACCCGGACAGAGGTGCCTTCCAGTTGCCAACGCAGGCTTTTTGTCAGGCTGTGCAGGGCGGCCTTACCGGCGCAATACACCGGGGCGCTCTCCTTTGGAACCCAGGCAAGGGTTGAGGTGACATTGACAATGGCCGCATGCTCCTGCCGGGCCAGAATGGGTAAAAGTTGGGCCGACAGCAGGGCCGGCGCCAGCAGGTTGACATGGAATTCTCCGGAAATTTTGTCTATCAGGTGAGGCTCTTCCTGCCAGGCGTAATTGTACTGAATGCCGGCATTGTTTATAAGGATGTTTAATGAAGGGAATGCCTGCTCCACCTGCAAAACCAGTTCATCGAGCTGGTTTCGGGCGCTCAGGTCACACTGTATTGTCCGCAGCCCGGGAACAGTTCCCCTGGCCTTTTCCAGTTTTTCCTGAGAACGCCCCACTACAACAATCGTATTTCCCATTTCCGATAATTTCCGGGCCAGCGCCAGGCCGATCCCCGAATTTCCTCCTGTAATGAGGATGGTGTTTCCTGAATTTTTCATTGTTTTTTATACAAAAATCGGAGTATGGCAAAGGAAAGTCATTAACGTATGTTAAGGAATGGAAAGCCTAACCTACCCCTTTGCCAGCTTCGCCCGTATCCGGCTCAACTGGATAGGCGTAACTCCCAGGTAGGAGGCGATGTGGTACTGGGGGATCTGGCCTTCCAGTTCAGGAAACTGCTCCCGGAAGCGCAGGTAGTTGGCCGTGGCGTCTTTCATGACCATATTGATCTCCCGCAGTTCTTTTTCCACCCAGGTCAGTTCAACCATCCGGCGGACGAAAGTTTCCAGGCAACGATGCTTGTCGAAAAGAGCTGTAAGTTTTGGGTAGCTGATCCAGAAGACATGGCTATCGGCAAGGGCCTGCAGGTTGATGTAGTTTTCCGCTTTGAGGATCAGAGCGGCCAGGGGGCTGGGAAAGGAACCGGCCGTGAAAAAGGTTTTGTTGTATTCTATCCCTTCGTGGTTGCGGTAAAACGCCCGGGCAATACCGGATATTAGATAGGCCGCATCGGAGGGATAGGAGCCTTCTTCGAAAAGGTAATCTCCTTTGGATAAAAACTGAGGGCGCAGGAGGCTTTCGAAATCCGCCCAGGCACTGGCCGTCAGAGGGGAGTTGGCAGAGAGGAGGCGCCGCAAAGTAGATTTGCCATCGGCGTAAACTTTTGTAGCTGATGCTTCCATGCCCTGAATTTACGACAAATCCGGGAAAAAGCAGCTGTCACCGCAGAGCAGGTTCAATTGCTCTGATCATCTTTCCACCAAACCTTGGAAACCAATTTTTCGGGCATTGTGTTGTCTTTGCCGTATATTCGCAGCTTTTAGAGGCGTGGATTCGTGTATTTGAGTATTCGAGGAATCTTGGGGCCGTGCACTGGGGTACCTGATACTCTGAGGCCGTAAACACACTTACACACTTACACATTTACACACTTACACAACCTTCGACCATCAATGAGCAAAAGATACCTCATCACTTCCGCCCTGCCCTACGCCAACGGGGCCCTTCACCTCGGCCACCTGGCCGGAGCATACCTTCCTGCTGACATCTATGTGCGCTATCTGCGCCTGATGGGCCAAGACGTCGTCTGGGTATGCGGTTCTGACGAACACGGAGCAGCCATTACCATCCGGGCAAAGAAGGAAGGGATATCCCCCCAGGAGATCATCGATAAGTATCACACACTGAATAAGGAGACCTTTGCCAGGCTGGGCATTTCTTTTGACTATTATCACCGCACCAGCGCTCCCCTGCACCACGAAACTTCCCAGGATTTTTTCCTTAAACTCTATGATCAGGGTGATGAATTTGAAGAGCGGGAAGTGGAGCAGTACTATGATGAGGAATATAACCAGTTCCTGGCCGACCGCTATATTACCGGCACCTGCCCCAAATGCGGGTACGAGGAAGCCTACGGCGACCAGTGCGAGAACTGCGGGTCTGACCTCTCTCCGCTCGAGCTGATCAACCCCCGTTCCACCCTTAGCGGCAAAGCGCCTCAGCTCAAAAAGACCAAACACTGGTACTTCAGGCTGGACAAGCACGAAGAATGGCTCAGGAAATGGATCGATACCGGCGTTCTGGACGGTGAACAACACCACGACCCCAAAACCTGGAAGCGCCACGTCGTCGGCCAGTGCCTCTCCTGGCTCGATACGGGCCTCCAACCCCGCGCCATCACTCGCGACCTCGACTGGGGTATCCCCGTGCCCCTTGAAGAGGCTAAAGGCAAGGTGCTCTATGTTTGGTTTGACGCCCCGATCGGCTACATCTCCTCTACCCGGCAATGGGCAAAAGAAAACGGAAAAGACTGGGAGCTATACTGGAAGGATAAAGACACCACTCTTATTCATTTTATTGGAAAGGACAATATCGTTTTCCACTGTATTGTCTTCCCCGCCGTATTAAGAGCCTACGGCGGATACAACCTCCCGAAGAACGTTCCCGCCAACCAGTTCCTCAACTTTGAAGGGCAGAAGTTTTCAAAATCCCGTGGCTGGGGCATCGAGCAACACGAATACCTCGAAGAATTCCGGGACTTTCCCAATAAAGAAGATGCCCTGCGCTATGCTTTGACGAGGAATATGCCGGAAAATAAGGACGCCGATTTCAAATGGGATGAGTTCACCGACTTCCACGACAAAGAACTGGCGGATAACCTGGGGAATTTTGTCAACCGCGTCATCGTGTTAACCAACAAGTACTTCGAGGGGACAACGCCTTCCTCCTCCCTAAACCTCCGGGATGCACTGGCGCCTGCCCTTGAGATCGTCCGGAAACTCACCGGCGAACTGGAAGCCTTCAGCTTTCGTTCGGCCGTGCTGGCGCTGATGGAGCTTTCCTCCTGGGGAAACACCTACCTGCAGGAAGTATCCCCCTGGAAGCTCTACAAGGATGACCCGGACAGCCAGGCCGTAAAAGACTGTATGTTCATCACCTTGCAGGTGGTTGCACTATTGAGCCTCCTCGCCGAACCTTTTATTCCTTTCACCGCCCCCAAAATCAGAAAGCTGCTGAACCTTCCGGAAACCCAAAACGGGAGCCTGAAGGAAGCCCTGGATAAACTGGCAGCAGGCGAACCGCTCGTACCATCCGGCCACAAGGTGGGAGAACCGGAGTTGCTCTTTGCCAAGATCATCGACCGCAAAGACGACAGCCGCCTGCAGATCGTCAATCGGCAGAAGGAAAAACTGGCAAAGGTCCTGGAAGCTGAAAAGGGAGAACAACGGGAGCCCATCAAGCCTCTGATCCAGTATGAAGACTTCGCCAGGCTGGATTTTCGCACCGGCACCATAACCGCAGCGGAAGCCGTGCCCAAGGCGGACAAACTGCTCAGGCTCACCGTTGACCTGGGGAGTGAACAACGCACTGTCGTCTCCGGCATCGCCCAGTTTTTCAAACCCGAAGAGCTGCCGGGGCAGCCGGTGGTGCTGGTGGCCAACCTCGCGCCCCGCAAGCTGCGGGGAGTGGAGTCCCAGGGCATGATCCTGATGGCGGAAAACGACAAGGGCGAACTGGCCTTCGTCAACCCGAAAAAAGGCTGGGGCAATGGCTGGGTGGTGAGGTAATGCACCCTACCGGAAACTTCAGGAATTGTGTAAAGGTGGATGTGTGTAAAAGTGAGGGCACTCCGGAAATCCTCCCAACCAATTATACTTTTACAGTAACTATCAGCATCATCGAAGCCAGCGGCAGAAAATGCCCTGTTTTGCCCCAGCCCTGAAGGGTGACAGCGCACTTTCTGCCTTTGCTCCCTTTCCGCGAGCGCCGAGGCCGCCGGTGGAAGCTACTCAGCGGAGGAGCTGGGGTTTGGGGCAAACAAAGGCAGAAAACGCGTTCTTCAAATGATACTGATAGTTACCTTTTACACACTAATACAAATAAGCCCAAAAACCAGGCTGCTTCTACTCCGCCTTTAGCACCTCGGCCGGTTTTTGATTTGCCGCCCAGAATGCTTCCCCTGCCACACTCAGCAGCACCAGGGCAAGGCTGGAAATGACCGCCAGGACGAAGATCCCCGGCCCGGGCTCCACCCGGTAAGCAAACTGCTGCAGCCACTGCCTGGAAAGCCACCAGGCAAAAGGAATGGCCACCACAGCTGCCGCTATTGCCAACCACAGGAATTGCCCAACCAATAACCCCAATAACTGCGATAAAGACGCTCCCAGCACTTTGCGAATGCTTACCTCCCGCATCCGGTAGCTCACCACTGCCCGCACCAGGCTATACAATCCGGTAGTCGCCAGGACGATAGAAAGAAGGGTAAAAAACAGAAAAAAACGGGAGAAGCGCCGGTCGCCCTCATAGAGGCGGCCGATCTGCTCATCGACAAAGCTGAGCTGGAACGGCAGGCCCGGAGCAATAGCCGCCCAGTCTCGCTCCAGGAAGGAGATGGCCTCCTCCACCCCTCCCGGCCGCAGCCTGATAATGAGATTGGACATGATGGTTCGCGGTGCGAACATGACCAATGGTTTCATGGGTTCATGCAAAGAGTTGAAGTGAAAATCTTTAGCTACTCCCACCACCTCGCCTTCCATGATATCGCTAACCTGAAGGCGTTTGCCGAGGGGTTCTTCCCAGCCAAAAGTGCGAACCGCCGTTTCATTCAGGATAATCCCCGTGGCCGTATCCCGGGGAAAATTGCGGCTAAAACCCCGGCCTTCCAGGATCTCTATGCCGAGCACATCAAAATAATCAAAATAGACCCCGAAAATGTGCATGGGCCGGGCTTCTTCCTGTTGATCGCTGGGTTGCAGGACGGGAACGGAACCGTAGTCATTATCGAAAACATCTCCGGCGCTAATGGCTTCCACCCGCGGATTGGAAGCCAGCACCTGCCGGGCGCGTTCAAACCGTTGCAGAAAATCGGGAGTATATAGCTTCAGGGACACAACCTGTTCCCGGTCAAAACCAAGGCTGCGCTGCCTGATGTATTCCATTTGCCGGAAGATCGCCAGGGCCCCGACGATCAGGCCGGTTGTAATCGCAAACTGCACCCCCACCAGCAATACCCTCACGCGGCTGCCCGAAGCAGAGTGCTGAAACTTCCCTTTCAGCGTGAGCGCAGCTTCAAACCGGGACATGATCAGCGCCGGGTAAAACCCTGCGCCCAAAGCTACCAGGGCAGACAAAATAAAGAACCCCGGAACCAACCACCGGAGATCGGCCCAATCAAATTGGAGCGGGTATCCTAAAAGAGAGCCAATGGGCGCCTGAAGGGCGGTAAGTAACACCAGGCTCAGCATAAATGCCAGGGAAGTAAGCAGGAAAGCTTCTCCCAGAAACTGCCGGCGCACCTGCCCGGAGGTTGCCCCCAGCACTTTTCGAAGCCCCACCTCCTTCGCCCGGCGAAGAGAACGGGCAGTGGCGAGGTTCAGAAAATTGAAAACAGCCACAAGCAGGATCAGAAGTGCAATGGACGACAAACCATAGATATAATACAGATTTCCCTGCTTATTTTCCTGAGTGTTCATCAAATTCCCTGAATGGAAATAGGCATCCTTCAGCGGCTGGAGGTGCAGGCTCACCTGCTGAGCCCGCTCTTCACTGAAGTGCCGGGCCAGAAAACCATCCAGTTTGGACTCCAGGTCCTCCGGGCTGGCGCCATCTTTCAGAAGAACATAGGTGTGAAAGGAGATCCACCCCCAGCTTTCCAGGGTGACCGGATAGCCCGGCGGAACCTCAAACGTTTCAAAGGACACCAGAAAATCGAAGTCCAGGTGGCTTCCCTCCGGCTCCTTTGCCAATACGCCCGTTACCTTCAATTGCCGGCCCTGGCCGAAATCCAGAGTTTTGCCCAGGGGCTCTTCCGCTCCAAAATACTTTCGGGCCATCGAAGGAGTAAGGACAACGGAATTCGGTTCCGCCAAAGCAGAACCGGGATCTCCCTCGGCAAGGGGAAAACTGAATAGCCGAAAAAAGTCCGGGCCGGCATAAACAACATTGTTTTCGTAATACTGCTGGTTCTTATACCCCAGAATGGCCTCATCGGAATACCTCAGGCGCACGCTGGCGGCCACCTCCGGGAATTCCCGTTCCAGGGCTGGCCCCACAGGCGGTGAAGTGGTAGCCAGCCGGCGGCCGTCGGGCCTGCCCTTGGTTTCATCAAAAGTGACCCGAAATACGCGTTGCCCGTTTTCGTGATAACGGTCTGTCCCCCATTCCTGGTGGACGATAAAGAAAATGACAAGGATAGAAAGGAAAGCAGCGCTCAGGCCAAGGAGATTGACCGCTGTGATCCCGGGATGGCGGCGCAAATGGCGAAAAGCCAGGAGCAGAAAATTGCGATACATAGTCAGGGTGATTTTTTATTAACCCTGAAGTTACTAAAATTGGAGGACAGCCTCATTGCTATTCCGCCAATTCCCGCATTTTGGGTATAAAACCCGCCTGGCAGGTGCGGAAAACACCGCCAGTATTTCTATAGTGGCCTTTTTCGGATAAACCGTCTTAACATTATTCCTAAACCAAGAGCGCGGGCCCGGAAAATGAAAATACTACTGATCGAAGATGAAAAGAATATCGCCTCCTTTATCGAACGCAGCCTTGCCAATGCCGGCTATGAAGCCAGGGTTGCTACAGATGGGGAAGCAGGGCTCAACATTCTGGCCAGAGAAGACTTTGACGCCATCATTCTCGACATTATCCTTCCCCGGAAAAATGGGTGGGAAGTTTGCCGGCACATCCGCCAGCAATACCGGAAGGACACGCCCATTCTCATGCTCAGCGCGCTCAACCATACCAACCACATAGTGGAAGGGCTGGAAGCCGGCGCAGACGACTACATGGCCAAACCTTTCAAGCTGAACGAGCTGATTGCCCGGCTGCACGCGCTGGTGCGCCGCTACCGCCGGCAGCTTCCGGTCAACAACACGCTCCGGTACGGCGGGCTGGAAGTCAACCTGGAATCCAAGGAAGCCTTCAGGGAAGGGCGCCCCATCAAACTGACCCTCCGGGAATTCAAGCTCCTGGAATTCTTCATGCGCCACCCGGGCAAGGCCCTTTCCCGGTTTGAGTTGCTGGAGGAAGTATGGGGGCTCGACTTCGATACGGGCACCAACGTGGTCGATGTTTACGTCAATTATCTGCGCAATAAGGTCGATAAAGGATATCCGGCAAAACTCATTCATACGGTTTACGGTATGGGATACATGCTCAAAGGCGAAAATGACACTCCGGAATAGAATAGCCATCACTTTTGCCCTGGTCAATTTTACCTTATTGGCCATTATTTTCATTTTTCTCTACTTTCTGACCAGGCGCTACACACACAATGAGTTTTTTACCCGCCTGGAGGAAAGGGCTCAGGTGGCCGCCCAGGCTTTTCTCGAAAAAGACGAACTCAATCAGCAGATATTCGAGGATGTGCGCAGGCGGCATCTGCGAACCCTTTACCAGGAACAGGAGTTCTTCTATTCCCTGGACGACAGCACCCTGACGGCAAAGGCCCTCCCTGAATTTCTGGACACCTCCATTCTCAGCCGGGTCAGAGAGGGAGAAGAGGTGCGGTATCAATACAGCCAGTTATCCGTCGTCGGTATGCGTTATGTAGATAACCAGGGTATTTTTGCAGCGGTCGTTGCTGCCCAGGATATTTACGGACAGCGCAAACTCCGCAACCTGCTCAAGCTGATGCTGGGTACTCTGGGCATTGCCCTGCTCGTCGTTTTTCTGCTCGGGCGGTGGTACGCCTGGCACATCCTCCTGCCGATCGGGCAGATGATCCGGAAAATGAAAAGCATCAACTCCAGCAACCTGCACCTCCGGCTACCGGAAAAACCGGGCCGGCAGGACGAACTCAAACAACTGGCCTCCACCTTCAACCGCATGCTCGATCGAATAGAGGCCGCCATTGAAACTCAAAACCTTTTCATTGGAAACGCCTCTCACCAGATCAAGAACCCGCTAACCGCAATTATCGGAGAGGTGGAAACGGCCATGTTGAAAGAACGTTCACCAGCTGAATACCGGCATTCTCTGAAAATTATCGGAGAAGAGGCCGACCGGCTCAGCGCCCTGGCCAAACAGCTCGTACGAATGAGTTACCCCGATGCAGGCGAAGGGCAAATAGCCGAATGGCGTTTCGACGAGCTCCTTCTCGACCTGGTGGAAGAGTTCAAAGAGTTGTACCCGCAGGCCAATATGAGCATCGAATTTTCCAGCCTGCCACCTGACCCGGAAAAATTGCTCTATCGCGGCTATTACAACCTCATCCGGATAGCTATCGGCAATTTACTGGAAAATGCGATCAAGTTTTCCAATAATACGACTGTGAAGCTCAAACTTCTATTCACCGATAAACACCTGATCGTCAGCATTTCCGATAATGGAATCGGTATCCCCGAAGAAGCTCAGGCCCACATATTTACGCCTTTTTACCGGGCAGAGAACGCAAAAGGGTTTCCCGGTTACGGGGTCGGGCTGGCGCTGGCCGACAAGGTCGTAAAAATGCATGACGGCCGGTTATCGCTCTCTTCTTCTGCGGAAAATGGCACCATTTTCACGCTGCTCCTCCCTTTCTAATGGGTTTCTAACCTTTCTCTAATCGGGCTCTAACACCTGGTATTTGCCCTTTCCTTACTTTTGAAGAAGAAAAAGAAAGAGCTTGCATAATCCCAAAAAACAAATACCCGATTCCCCATGTTATCCCGCTTCCTTTTTGGCCGGCTGCAGCAGCCATAAGATTTCAATTGTTTTAGAATTAGGCTTTCAGGACCAGTCCTGCGAAATGTTGGCGCCATCCCAAAGCCACATTTCGGGGTACTGGTTTTCTTTTTATTATGCAAGCCGTTGCCGGCACTACAAGCTTCTCCCGCCCGCCAAGGCATCAACATTGCAAAACCGTCCCTGCCACAGGCTATACAATTTAACCTTTTGGATATTCGTTATCAGCTTAAGATCATTTGGCGCAACAGAAGAATCGCCAAAAAAACAATGGAAAGGGAACCATATTCCCGTCAAAATGGTAGAATATAATACTTTCCCAATGCGCACTATTAAGACGGCAGGTTAGAACAAACGAATCAAGAGCTTTTTTTCGGTAACCCGTTAATTGAGAAAACTATGGCGCCCCCTGATGCCCTAAGGTTAACTGCTGTATTCATTTATTCCCGAAAGGATGAAGCCTTCAAAGAACGCTTCGCCGATTATCTGAGGCTGTTGCGGTCGGGTGATCATCTTTCAGGGTTTTCTTTCCAGGACATTGAAACCCTGAGCCCCTATCGCTTTCGGGACAAAGTCGAAAACACGGACTTCTTCCTCTTTGCCGGGAGCCCCCACCTGTTTGCTCATCCGAATATGCAGCATCCTGTCTTTCAGCGGCTTGTCCGGTATCACCATACCGGCCGCCTCCGGGCCGTGGCGATCCTCTGCCGGCCATGGAAACTGGAGGATACGGTGCTCAAAAGCGTTATCCGGATGGCTGACAACGGACAACCTTTTGACAGCCCAGGTGGTGAAAAAGGAGATGAAGCCCTTCTGCTGATCTATAACAAACTATGCCGGCTTTGCGAAGAGTGGCGGGAGACAAAATTCGCCCTGGAAAATTCCTGGCAGCTGGCGCAGGCAAAACACGAAGAGGAAGCCTATCACGCCTTTCTGAAAAAGCACCCTCATTCCAGATATGCCGAGGAAGCCCGTAACCTGGCGGCCAACCTTTCAGAGGCCGCTTTATGGGAAGAAGCCGCCGAACAAAAAAAGCTGCAACACTACTTCCGATATCTGCTCGCTCCTTCTCAGCAAAAGGAACGCCTCGATGAGGCCGCCCTGAAGATCGCCGAGATCGAGGAAGATGAAGAACGCATCTGGTCGGATACCGAAAGCCAGAAAGGGCCGGAATTCTTCTTCCGGTACAAGGCCATGTTCCCCAATGGCAAACACAAAGCGGAAGCCGATAAGAAGATCGGCAAGTTCCTGAAAAAGCTGATCCCGCTCGCCTCCGGCCATACCAAAGCATCGGAGCATCACTATCTGATGCACCTGGCCTATCAGCGCCTGCCGGAAGAAGAATACTTCTCCCTGTCGTCCTATCTGTTGTATTGCACCCGGATGAGGGGATATCTGGATAAAGTAACGGCCGATGTGGGTTGGAAACGGTATCTGTACCCCTTGCTGCTTCTCCCCTTACTTATGACCCTTACCCTTTTTTCCTGGCGAAGTACATCCGGAGCGCCATTCGAATTTTCCGTTTCGGGAGCCTTCACTATTCTCCTGATAGCCCTTCTTGCCGGGTATATTTTATACCGCGTTTACAACAGCCTTCGCCATCTGCACAATGACTGGCTCGTTTTGAAGGATTCTATGGAAGCCCTCAAACGGTCAGGCACCTATCTCAAGGTTGGCTTCCTTACCAATGACCCGAAAACAGTGTGGGAAATCATGATCCATCTGAACCGGCTGGAAAAACAACTGAAAGCCATAGAACAGAAAAATTTCCTGCACTACCTCTTCCAGGATGAACGGCAGGGCCCCGATTGGGCGAAAAGCGAGGAAGCGGCATGAGGGATAGTCGTGAAGGGGTAAGTGGGTGAGAGTACGGTTCGCTGTTTTTATCCACCTCAGCAGGCAGAAGCAGCTACTGCGGACGAAGGCCCGGCTACCGAGCCGATGGTTGTTTGATTGTTTTTGACCGGATACTTTGACCTGCGAGATGCTGTCCCGGCTATTTTTCTTTCAGTGACCTCCATCACTGTGAGGCCATTGAATTGTCTTTACATTTACCTCCGAACAAGGCCCCTGGGTGTTACCGTTAAAAAGATGACAAAAGCCACCGGAGCCCCTGACAAAAATCACTGCCCGGAAATTTTAAACTCAATTACTTTGCTTCCAACTTCCATAAATCCGGGTAATGAAAAACGACTGCTGTTGGATTGCAGTAGAAGGCTCCTATGCCGTGGGAGCCAGATATTTTTTGTCATCAAACATGAATTAATGTTCATATTTTGTTGAATTGCAATATAGTATTTCCTAACCTGTAAAAAATTTTTATACAACCATGAAAGTAGAACAAATATATACCGGATGCCTGGCGGAAGCTGCCTACTACATTGAGAGCAACGGTGAAGCCGCGATCATTGACCCATTGCGGGAAACAGAACCTTATATAGAGCGCGCCAAAGCCGACGGCGCCAAGATAAAATACGTTTTAGAGACTCACTTTCATGCCGACTTTGTTTCGGGCCACCTCGACCTGGCCAAGAAAACCGGAGCTACTATTGTTTACGGCCCCACTGCCCAGCCCAATTTCAAGGCCTATGTCGCCAAGGATGGGGAAGAACTGAAGCTGGGGAATATCCGGATCAAAGTACTGCATACTCCGGGCCACACCATGGAATCTTCTACCTTCCTCCTACTGGATGAAGACGGCAAGGACTACGCCATCTTTACCGGAGACACGCTCTTCCTGGGAGACGTTGGCCGCCCTGACCTGGCCGTGAAGACGGACCTGACCCGCGAAGACCTGGCCGGCCACCTGTTCGACAGCCTTCGCAACAAGATCATGCCTCTGCCGGACAACGTGATCGTCTATCCGGGCCACGGCGCCGGCTCTGCCTGTGGCAAGAAGATGAGCAAGGAAACCTGGGGTTATCTGGGCGACCAGAAGAAAACCAATTATGCTCTGCAACCCATGAGCAGAGAAGAATTTGTGAAGGAAGTGACCGAAGGGCTGGTCGAACCGCCACAGTACTTCCCGAAGAACGCCGTTATGAACAAAATGGGCTACGACAGCCTGGATGAAGTACTCGAGCGCGGCCTCAACCCGCTCAGCGTCCGCGCGTTCAAAGCCGCCTGGGCAGAGGAAGAAGCACTGGTTATCGACACCCGGCATCAGGATGTGTTTGCCAAAGGCTTCATCCCGGGGTCTATCTTCATTGGTATTGACGACAACTTTGCCATGTGGGTGGGTGCGCTGATCACCGACCTGCAGCAGCCTATCCTCTTCGTCGTGGAACCCGGCCGGGAAAAAGAGGTCATTACCCGCTTGTCCCGCGTTGGTTATGACAACCCTATCGGCTACCTGGATGGCGGTTTCGAAGCCTGGAAAAAAGCAGGCGAAGACATTGACACCGTCGATGAAGTAACACCGGAGGAACTGGCAAAACGCTATAAGGAGAAGGGCATCAACGTACTGGACGTTCGCAAGGAAAGCGAATACGACGCCCAGCATGTGGTCAATGCCCAGAACTTCCCGCTGGACTTTATCAACAAGAACATGAGCGAGGTCAGCCGGGACAAGCCGTACTATGTCCACTGTGCCGGCGGGTACCGCTCTATGATCGCTGTTTCCATCCTGAAATCACGCGGTTTTGACAAACTTGTCAATGTTCAGGGCGGCTTTAAGGCATTGGAAGAACTCAAGGAACTGCCGCTGACAGAATTCGAAGAGCAAATCACAGAACTCTAGGATATTTGTTCGATTTTCATTGTATAATGACAAAAGGGGTTTGCCAGGTTTTCTTTGGCAAACCCTTTTTTTTTCAGAACAGGCAGGATGGAAAAGTGCCATTGGAGTTGAAAAGAGTGGCGGGAGCAAGGTTGATCCGGAGATCAGGCGGGGCAAAACCTGTTTACCTTCCTTTACTGATAATTATCAAGTCTCCGGTTGACGAATCTCATTTTCGCCCATGAATAGCTTTCGCACTTTTAAGACGAAGTACGGTACGATTTCGGGTAAATGCCCGACAGATGGATGTGCCAATTATTTACAGAAAGGGTAACCACCCTATAAAAAATAACATCTCATGGTAAAAATAACTCCGATTCCTATACGCGAAGTGATGAGCCGGGACCTGATCGTCGTGCAGAAGGATGACAAACTGCGCCGGATCAATGAGATCTTTCAGGCCTACAATATTCATCACCTCCCGGTTGTTGATGAGCTCGGGAATTTGTGCGGCATCATCAGCAAAGCGGATCAAAGCCGGGCAGACCACCTGATCGGGCTCTACAATCAAACCCTTTATGATGAAGTCACTGCCATAGACGTAATGACCAAGCAGGTGGCCACTATCGGGCCGGATGAAACTCTCGACAAAGCTGCCGGGGCGTTTATGTCCAACGTTTTCCATGCACTGCCCGTTGTGGACCGCGGAACCCTTGTCGGCATTATCACCACCCATGACCTTCTTCGCTTCTGCTTCAACGACGAGCTGTTGCTGGAAGACTGATTTGATTGTTCAATAACTCAAAAAACAATACCCATGGTTTTATCAGATGAAAGCCTGCAGGTGGTCCACTTCGAACATCGCCTGTGGGTTAATGAACTTAATTTTTTTGCCGACGAACTCAAGATATACGAACATCAGTTGGAAGAACTGGTCAAAAAAGCCAATAAAAAAGAAGCCATGCAGGAACTGGAACAATTCCAGAACCAGTTTATTCGCCAAAAAGAAGTGCTGGATACCCTGCAACACGACATTCACATTCATGAACAACGGCTGAGTGATGCCATTCAGGGCAAAAAGGAACTTCCCCTGGATCCTGAGTACCACGACTTTTTAAAAGGCCAGATGGAATCCTTCCGTTCTATTTATGCTGAACTGAAGGGCAATTTCTACCGCTTCCTCAATAAATGGAAGTGAGGGCTGGCTGTTTACAAATGGCCTGTGATTCAGGTGAGGCCGATTGCGGCTTCACCAAGTAGAGGAGTGCCCGAAAGGGCAATATTTGTCTCCTTGCCGAAAGGCCTTCTTAACTATGGCAGAGCGCCCCTTGCTGCTCCATTCCGGCAGAAGGGGCGTTGTGCATTTTCACTGTTCCCTCTTCTTCCGGTTTCGCGTGGGGAAGTGTTCATAGTTCCTGGTTTCTGAGTTCCTGGTTCCTGGTTTCTGGTTCCTGGGTTTTTGGGTTTCTGAGTATTTACCCGGCAGAGCGGTAGCGAGGACGGGCCTGGCTTACTGGAAACCAGCGGGTTAGCCTAACGCGGACGGGACTGTTCTTAGTGTCTGGTTTCTGAGTTCCTCGTTGCCCTGGAAACCAGCGGGTTAGCCTAACGCGGACACACTTAATTGAACAATCCCCCCAGAAACCCCAGTAACCCCAGTAACCCCAACCCTCTCCTCCCCTTTGTGATTCCCGTCACTGACCACTTTTCTCTCCCTGCTTATTTTTGTATTGTCAATTGAAAAAAATTACTTGCAACTAAATTACAACCATGAAAGTCGAACAAATTTATACCGGCTGCCTGGCCGAGGCGGCCTATTACATCGAAAGCGAAGGAGAAGCGGTGATCATTGACCCACTACGCGAAACCAAACCGTACCTGGAAAAGCTGGAGAAAGAAGGAGCAAAGCTGAAATATATCTTCGAAACGCACTTCCACGCCGACTTTGTTTCCGGGCACCTCGACCTGGCTAAAAAGACCGGAGCTACTATAGTTTACGGCCCCAATGCCGAAACGGCCTTTGAAAAACACATGGCCAAAGACGGCGAGGAGCTGAAAGTGGGAAAGGTTAGTTTCAAAGTGCTGCACACCCCCGGGCACACTCCGGAAAGCACCACTTACCTGCTTCGCGATGAAAAAGGGAAAGACTACGCCATCTTTACCGGGGACACTCTTTTTATCGGTGATGTCGGCCGCCCGGACCTCGCCCAGAAATCAGGAGAAATAACGAAGGAAGATCTTGCCGGCTGGCTTTATGATAGCCTGCGCACCAAGATCATGCCCCTGGCTGACGAGGTGCTCGTTTACCCGGGCCATGGGGCTGGCTCCGCCTGCGGCAAAAACATGAGTGACGAAACCTGGGATTCCCTGGGCCACCAGAAGGAAACCAACTACGCCTTGCGCGCCGATATGGCCCGAAATGAGTTCATCGCTGAAGTCACTGCCGGCCTGATGCCTCCTCCCCAGTATTTCGCCAAGAATGCGAAACTGAACAAGACTGGCTATGGCAGTATCGACCGGGTCCTCGAAAAAGGTGCTGTGCCTCTTGACGTCAAAGCCTTCGAAACAGTAGTTGAACAGAACGAGGCTCTGGTCCTGGACACCCGCCATGAGGACATTTTCAAAAATGGATTCATTCCGGGTTCCATATTTATCGGAGTGGATGGCGACTTTGCCCCCTGGGTAGGCGCCCTGATCACCGACCTGCAACAACCTATCGTCTTTATAACTGAGGATGGCCGCGAAGAGGAAGTGGTTACCCGCCTTGCCCGCGTGGGATACGATAATACACTGGGCTTCCTCAAAGGAGGGATAGAGGCCTGGAAAGCTGCCGGAAAAGAGGTGGATACGATCGAATCTGTCACCGCCGAAGAATTTGCCCAGCGCATGCAGCAGGGTATCGTAGAAAACGTGCTCGATGTTCGTAAACCAACCGAGTACATCACACAGCATGTGGTTGGAGCCCGGAATTTTCCGCTCAACTACATCAACAAGAACATGAACCGCATACAACGCAACAATACTTATTACCTGCACTGCCTGGGCGGTTTTCGCTCAATGATCACTGCCTCTATCCTCAAATCCAGAGGCTTCAACAATGTGATTGACATCCAGGGTGGCTGGCGCACGATCGAAGAATCATCTACTCCGCTGACGGAGTATGCCTGCCCGACTACCATCCCGCAGGAAGAGATCGATAAGGCAATCGAAGCTGTTGCTTAAATTATTAAAAAAACCGGCGCTGCCTGGGAATGGCCCGGGCGCGCCGTTTTTTTTTGTTAATAACGCTTTGCAACCTCCTCTCTTTTTAAACCCTCAGCCTATGAAATGGAAAATCCATTCTCTTCCGGGCCTTCTCGCCCTCTTTTTTCTGTTCACCTGTAACAACAATACTGCTTCCAACCAAAGTGCTCCTCCAAAAGAACAAGGTAGCCTGACGAACAAAGAGCGGGAAGCCGTCCTTGAAAAGGGCGCCGGGATCACTTCCGCTACCTTCGCTGCACTGAGTGGGCAGCTTCGGAATGCACTGCAGAAAGAGGGAGTGGCCGGAGCGGTGAAGTATTGTAACCTGGTGGCATATCCCTTAGTGGACAGCCTCTCCCGGGTTCACGGGGCTGCCATACGGCGCACCAGCCTCAAAGTTCGCAACCCTGAGGATAAACCAACAGATGCGGAACTGGCCGTTTTACAGGAATACCACACCCTCGCAGAAGCTGGTGAGCCGCTGCAACCGGCCGTCAGGGCAATTGATGCGTCAACGGTAGCTTACTACGCTCCGATCCAAACCCAGGAACTTTGCCTGAAGTGCCATGGTATTCCCGGTGAGACTATCAAAGAGGACGATTATGCCATAATCCGCCAACTGTACCCCGAAGATGAGGCCATAGGCTATCAGGCAGGAGACTTGCGTGGGATGTGGAGTGTGCGTTTGAAAAGAGATTGAGAGAGGATGACGGGGAGACACGGAGAAAGGGGTGATGGGAAGCCCCTCTCCATGTCTCCCCGTCACCCCCTCTTCCATGTCACCCCCTCTCCCTGTCACCCCGCTCTCCATATCCCCTACTTCGGCGCCATATTGGGGTTCAGCAAGTCGTAGAACTGGTCCAGCTTGGGCAGAATGATGATCCGGGTGCGGCGGTTGGTGGCGCGGCCCTCTGCAGTATCGTTACTGGCCAGAGTATTGTACTCGCCCCTGCCGGCGGCGATCAGCCGGTTGGGGTCAACATTGTGATTCTGCTGCAAAGCACGGACTACGGAGGTTGCTCTTTTAACGCTCAGGTCCCAGTTATCGTCAATGCAGGAATTTTTGATGGGCACATTATCGGTATAGCCCTCCACCATTACTTCGAGCTCGGGACGGGATTGGATGATCTGAGCGATCTTACCCAGTACTTCATTGGCTCTGGCCGTGATCTTGTAACTCCCACTCTGGTAGAGCATTTTATCGGAAAGGTTGACAAAAACGACTGTTTTATCGACTTTCACCTCGACATCTTCATCTTCAATGCCTTTGCTGAGTACGCTTTTCAGGTTGACGGCCAACGCCAGGTTAATGGAGTCGGCCCTGGTTTTTGCAGCTTGCAGGAGCCGGATGTATTTGTCCTTTTTCTCCAGTTGCGACAAGGTCTGGCTGATGTTCTGATTGGCTGATTGAGAGAGGTTGGTCAGGCCTTCCACCTGGGTCAGTTGCTTATCTCGCTGAGCTTTGACATCGGCCAACTGATTGCGGAGGTCCGCCATTTGTTCTTCTCTCAACTGCATAGAGTTCTGGAGGTTCCTGATCTCGCCGTTGAGCCTGGCCTTGTCCTGTTCGCAGGCAGAGAGCCGGTTCATATACTCATTCAGGCTTTCTCCGCATTTGCCCAGGTCTTTATTGGCGACGTCCAGTTCAGTCTGAAGGGCCATAAATTCCTTTTTGCTTACACAGGAAAAGGTGGCGAGGCTCATGATGAGCAAAATGCCTAATGTGGGTGTTAACTTCATAATGGTTCGTTTTTTAATCATGTTTTGAAAGTGTTTTGGGATGATGATGCATCATCTTAGACGAAAAACCATGAATTGGTATCTTAAATAAAGTAAAAAAATTGTGGAATACCGATTGGATTTTCCCTGGCCATTGAATTTAATATATTTCTAATTTTTTT
Source organism: Lewinellaceae bacterium (assembly GCA_020636315.1). Classification (GTDB taxonomy): domain Bacteria; phylum Bacteroidota; class Bacteroidia; order Chitinophagales; family Saprospiraceae; genus JACJXW01. Next base: position 75,988 of record JACJYA010000012.1, on the reverse strand, counting down.
CCGGCTCTGTACTTGCCTAATTTCACAGTATGAACCAACTAAAAAACGAAAATAGCCCCTACCTCCGACAACACGCGGATAACCCGGTAAACTGGCAGCCGTGGGGGGTAGCTGTGCTGGAACGCGCTCGTAAGGAGGATAAACCCATTTTGCTCAGTATAGGCTACAGCACCTGCCACTGGTGCCACGTAATGGCCCGCGAGAGTTTTGAAGACGATGAGGTGGCCGCTTACATGAACGATCATTTCATCAATATCAAAGTAGATCGGGAGGAACGGCCCGACCTCGACGCTTTGTACATGGCGGCTTGTGAAGCCATTACCGGAAAAGGTGGCTGGCCGCTCAACGTTTTTCTCACTCCTCAGGGCAGGCCCTATTTTGCCGGCACCTATTTCCCGCCCCAACCCGGCCAGCGCATTCAATCCTGGATGCAGGCGCTGCAGTATGCCGCCTACAATTTTTACGAAAACCGGCGGGCAGTGGAACGGGAGGCGGAAAAAGTCCTGGCCCGTATGGAACGCCGCGAACGCATAACTCCCCTGCCGGTGGGCTCTAAACTGTTCAGCACCGAAACGGTAAACCAGCTTTTCGATACCCTCCGGCAGCAGTTCGATACCAGCTATGGCGGATTCGGGCAGGGGGCCAAATTCCCCAACACCATGGCCCTGGAGTTCCTCATGCATTATGCCTGGCACACCTCAAGCCTGCCGGCTTTCCACCAACTTCTTCTCAGCCTGGATGCCATGTTGAGGGGAGGTATCCGCGGACACCTGGAAGGAGGTTTCGCCCGCTATACTACTGACCGGCAATGGAGGATTCCTCATTTCGAAAAAATGCTTTACGACAACGCTCTGATTGCCCGCCTGCTTGCGGATATTTACAAATGGACGAAAAAGGGTAAATATCGTTCTGCTCTTCTGGAAACCCTTTCCTTCCTGGAAGGCTACCTCGGCAGGCCGGAGGGAGGCTTCTATGCCGCCCTCGATGCCGAATCCGGAGGGCAGGAAGGCGGTTATTACACCTGGAACCACAATGAGGTGGCCGAGCTGCTGGGCGCCGAGGCCGGCTGGTTCATTGAATATTACAACATCTCAAAAGAAGGCAACTGGGAGGGCAGAAACATCCCGTATGCCACACAAAGCATTAAAGAATTTGCCCAAAGTAAGGGAATCGGGCTGGCGGATATGGAGGGGTTTCTGAAACGCTGCTGGCAAAAGCTAAAGGTAAAGCAAATACAAAGGCCCCGGCCCCGGCACGACAAAAAGCTGATCCTGCCCTGGAATGCCCTTGCCGTCACTGCCTATGCCCGGGCCTATGGGGCTACCAGTAACCGGCAATTCCTGAATGTTGCCGGACAAACCATGGCTTTTATTCTGGATCACGGCCGCAAACAGGATGGAACCTTACTGCATCTCTGCCGCCGGAACATCCCCGCTTTTCTCGATGGCTACGCATACCTGGCCGAAGCCTTACTGGAACTGCATTCCGTGACACAACAACCCGGCTGGCTGGCAACTGCCGAAGAATTGATGGAAAAGGCCCGGGAGTTATTCTGGGAGGAAAGCGCCGGTTTGTTTTACTATTCCGCAACCAAAAACACTGGAGGCCCACTCCGGCAATTACCCGTTAGGGAAGAGGATATGCCCAACCCCAATGCGGTAATGGCATCCAACCTGCAGCGGCTTGGCCTTCTGCTCGACAAGCCGGAGTGGCAGGAGCTGAGCCGCCGGATGCTGCTCGCGGCGGGCAATCTCCTGTTGGAATCCCCCCTTCCGTATGCCCGCTGGGCCACATTGCTGACTGCGGAAGTTTACGGGCGCCTGGAAATCGCTATTGTGGGGCCGCAGGCCGGGGAAAAGGTGCGGGAAGCCAACAGCGAGTTCTTAGGGCACCATGTCCTGATGTCCTCCGAAAAACCTGATGACAGCCACCCTTTGCTCGCCCACCGCTGGCCCGCAGACGGACAAACCCTCATCTATGTCTGTAAAGATTATGCCTGCCGGCAGCCCGTGAAAGAAGTGGAAGAGATTTATTTGATTGATTGAGTGGACTGGTGCTTTTTGTTTCCTGCCTGCACCGCAAAAGTGGGCAGGAGGCACAACATTTCAGCGGCTCGATCCTTTCCTAGTTAAAAACAGGCACGAAGTATGCGCATTATACTCTTTACCGGGAAGGGTGGCGTGGGAAAGACCACACTTTCTGCTGCCACAGCCCTCCATGCCGCCCGTAAAGGCATCAAAACCCTGGTGCTTTCCACCGATCCGGCCCACAGCCTCTCCGACGCCCTTGACCGGGAACTGAAGCCGGAGCCACAAGAAGTGGCGCCCAATCTTTTCGCGCAGGAGTTCGACGTTTACTACTCCATGAAAAAGCACTGGGAAAGCGTCCGCCAGTTGATGTTGTCGGTCTTTAAATTCCAGGGAGTGAAAAATGTGGTGGCGGAGGAGCTCTCCGCTTTGCCGGGCATGGAAGAAGCTTCCGCCTTTTTGTGGCTGGAAGAATATTATCGCAAGAAAGAATATGAACTCGTCGTGATCGATAGCGCACCGACCGGAGAGACGCTCAGTTTGCTGTCCCTGCCACAGGTCACTCAATCCTGGGTAATGAAAGCCTTTCCCGGCCAGCGGTTCGCTATGAAGGGCTTCGGCGCCATGGTGCGCACCATGACCGGCATTCCTCTGGATAAAGGGATGGAGGAGCTGGAAACGCTTTTTGATAAACTCGAGCGCATACAGCAGGTGATGCAGGATCCGGAAGTTTGTTCTATCCGCATTGTCGTCAACCCCGAGCGCATGGTCATTAAGGAAGCAAAACGAGCGTACTCCTACCTTCAGCTTTACGGCTACAACGTTGACGGAGTGATCGTCAACCGGATCTTCCCGGAAGAGGCAGGAAAGGGGGTCTTCAGGAAATACGTAGCCTCCCAGCAGCAATACCTTCAGGAAATAAGGGACTCTTTCGAACCACTGCCCATCTTCGAGGTTGAACACCAGGGCCAGGAAGTTTTTGGGATGGAGCTGCTGTCCAGGATCGGCCAGTCTGTTTACAAGGATACCGATCCTGCCGCTATCCTCTATCAGGATAACCCCTTCGAGATCAGAGAGGAAGGAGAAGGTTATCTTGCCCGCATCAAACTGCCTTTCGTGGAAGAAGGGGAAGTTACGCTCAAGAAATTCGGAGATGAACTAGTCATTAGCCTGGGCAATCAGCGGCGGTCTATTTTTCTTCCCCGCTTTGCCAATTACCTCCGGTTGGAAAATTACGAATTCCATGCGCCCTGGCTGGAGATACACCTGGCCCGATGACAGGATAGGCCGCGGAAGGGCTTGTTCTTCTGAATTGACTTTTGCCTCAAATTATCCTAACTTGCTGCCCGATGTCACACTCGGACAGGCATATCAACCATGACACGGCCCGGTTCAGGGTACTGGCTTTTCTCTTTTCGATTCTCCTATTGCTGGGAATGGGGAAAGCTTTCGAACCTGAGGCCGTTCTTCATCCCGAACAGGCAGCACTTGCCTATCAGGTTCACACGCATACCTGCAAAGCGGTGCTTCCCGCCCATAGCCCGGACGTTCCTCAATTTCCTGCAGGCCGTGGTGATGGTGGGCCAGCTGCGCCTCTTATTCTGAGTTCCTTCCATCCGTTTCATCTTCCGGGACAGGCTGCTTGTGTTTTCACTTTTTCGCCAGTTGTGAAACGCTGCATCCTGTATTCCTGCCGGAAAATTCCCTCTCCTGCCCTAAAAGGCTGAAAATAAGCACCAGGACAAAATGCAAGACAGGTTACCCCGCTTTGAAGTCAGAGCGAAGAGGGTGTAAACGTTTTGCTTTTTTAGCGGCCTTTCTATCCTGATGTAGATCCGGAGGCTGATCATTTAATATTGAAACCTCGAGAACATCAATGTCCGGATCTATACTTCCAATAAATTCATTGATTTCAAAAGTTCATAAAATGAAAAAGTTCATATATATCGCCGTCTGCATCATTCTGATCACCAGCCTGATGCCCGGGATCAATTATTCCGCCCCTGCTCTTTTATCTGAGATCACGCTCGAAAGCCCGGAAGCGGGGCCGGAAATGCTCCGGGAAGCAGAAAAAGTCATTTCAAAACGTTTAAAGGCCTATGGCCTCTCTGCCTTCGAGACCGAGATCCGCTCAGAAGCGCATCAGATCGTTCTTCGTTTCCGGAACCCACTTGAGGATGAGGCAGCTCTTTCCCTGCTGGCCAGCATCGGGAGGCTGGAGTTTTGCGAAGTGTTCACCCGGGCAGAAGCATTCAGCGTACTGGATGAAAGAGACTGGGGCCAATGGCTGGCCACAGCGGCAGGAACCGATGAAATGTCGGCGGTAATTGGCAGGATGTATCCGGAAAACGTTCCGGCCTTCGGCAACTTTGTCCGCAGCCGGCAAGCATCCGGTGAATTGCCGGAAGGGCTGAAGTTTGCTTATGGCCGTACACCGGACGAAGAGGGGAACCTCGAACTTTTCGCACTGCGCTACGGTAAGGGCATGACTCCACTGCTTGATGGCTTCTCAGTTGAAAACAGCCAGGCCGATGCTCAGGACAATTCGGAAACCGCTGTAATCCGGCTTACTTTTAATGAGGAGGGCAGCGCCCTGTGGGCACAGGCAACGCAGGAGAATATGCTCCGGCCTATCGCCATTGTATTGGACGGCGAAGTCTGCTTTGCCCCCGTGGTACAGGCAGAGATCACGTCCGGCAAGGCCATGATTACCGGCCAATTCTCCAAAGAAGAAGCCAGGCTGGCCGCTGCGCTCATTCAGGGAGGAGAACTACCTGTTCCGCTTCGGGTAAAGTCGATTAAACAGTAGGAGGGGTTACCCCATAACTCGTGGAACAGGGGCCCCATCCCCAATTTTGAAATGGAATGCGCCTGCCTTGCTCACCAGCGGATGCACTTACAGTAAGGCAGGCGCGTTCTATTTCTTCAGGCGTGAAAACCGGGTTCAACATGAGTCATACCGATTTTGTTTCAAGATCAAAAGATAGCGTTCAGGCCCAGGCCCAGCCAGTTGCCGCGATGGATGGCGCCCACCTCACTCTGGCTGAAATACTGGTTGCCGGTAAAGCCGGGCCCGGCCTCTCCGGCATCCCCTTCGCGCCAGGTGTAGTGAAGCATCAGTTTGAGGTGTTTCTTGTTGAGGTACCAGTTGATGCCGGCATCATAGGTGCGTTCGGAGCCCGAAAAGGCACCGACGGCTTTAGCGTCAGCCTGGCCGGTAAGGCCTTTGGCCCCATTGAACTGCATTAACATAAAGGAAGGCTCCAGGAAAGCTTTTTTGCCGGCAATAATATTGTATCCCAGGCGCAGGTGGCCGGTATTGGATGCGTAGGTAAAGCTTCGCACTTGGTCATCCGGTGAGAGCCGGCTGCCTTCCCTCCACATAAAATTCCAGTCGCCGTCAATATTCACCGGCCCCCAGTTGAAAAGCACGTCCGCCTCTGCAGCATAGCTGCTTTCGAAAACATCAGTCTTCCCCTGCCAGGAGCCTCCGAAGCCCACCGACAGGCCCTTCCTCTTTCCATAATAATTGATGTCGTAGCCGATCTTGTATTTGTCCATCTCAGGATCCCCCAGATAAACGACTGCCCGGCCGACAACCAGGGGCGCGAAGGCCGAACCGCTGGAATTGCCGTTATTGGCAAGCGTAACCGGATTGAAGATCCCTATGTTGTAATTCAACCCTACGGAGCGGCCTTCTTCAAGCAGCAGGCCGCCCAGGTTGATGCCGAGCGCCCGGCCCGGCCCGGCGCCCACGAGGTGCCGGCGGATATAGTTTTGCGACATGGACTTTTCCATAGAGTTGACTGACCATCCGGAAGTAATGCTCTCCCGGCTCAGTTGGGGGCGGAAATAACCGCCAACGAGATTGAAGGCCTCACTGTTCTTTTTTATTTTCCATTGGAAGAAGGCATCCCATATCCCAAAATTTGGAATAGAACCATTGTTCGTCCCGCCAACCAACCCGGCAAGCACATCGCGGCCGATCAGGTCATAGGCTCCGGCAATGGTAAACTGTAAACCTTCATAAGGCTCAGCTTTAAACCCCAGGCGGGCGCGCCTGAGTTGCACGTTGAGCCGATCGTCAACCGATTCATACTGGTTTTGCTCCGGGTTATAAACTTCCTGTCCGACGGAATAACTGCTCCAAAGCTGAAGCATCATAAAAGGCTCGATCCGAAATCCTTCTTTTTTCTTTAACCAGTTCTGGAAATCGGATTGCCCAAAAATCAGTGCGGAAGGAAAAAATGCCAGAAGTAAAGCTATTGAATATTTCATTTTTTTGGCTTGTGTGCGGTATTTGGTATAAAAAAGCGGGCAACCTCTTCCTGAGATTGCCCCTATTTACCCAATAAATCACCCAACTATTAACTCTGTTGTTCGTTATCGGTTGCCGGTTGTTTGTTAGCCCTTACAGGGCTTGCTCTTCAGGCTTCGGCAGCCAGCTGAAGCACCTTACAAACAACACACAACATTCCCTTAATGCGGCAGCTTATCCATCACCAGGCCATAGGTATAGGTCCCCAGGATGGCTCCCAGCAATACCAGGATCATGATGAAATAGCCATTACCCAACAGGATATACATGGGGCCGGGGCAGCACCCCACCAACGCCCAACCCAATCCGAAGATAGAGCCGGCCAAGATGTGGCGCCTGATGCTTAGTTTCATCGGATTGTAGGTAACCTCGGAGCCCCTAAGGGTTTTCACTCCAAATTTTTTCATGGCCCACATAGCTGCCGCACCTAAAACGACAGCTGTTCCAATGATGCCATACATGTGAAAACTCTCAAAACGGAACATCTCGTGGATGCGAAACCAGGAAATGGCCTCCGACTTGGTCATCACGATCCCGAAAAAGATGCCAACGGTAAAGAAAGATATATTTTTCATTGTTCGATTTTCAATTACATTCAATCAATCATTTTATCCGCCGAAGCCCTGGCAAAGGCGGACATTCACCCATTCTTTCCTTGCTACAGCCCCATCAGCAGCGGGAACAGCAGGTGCGTCATCAACAGGCCGCCGATGAAGAAGCCGATCACCGTTATCAGAGAGGGGAGCTGGAGGTGGGCCAGGCCTGAAATGGCATGCCCTGAAGTGCAGCCATCACCGTAGCGGGCGCCGAAACCAACCAGAAAGCCGCCGGCAAGGGCCAGAATAACCCCCTTAATGCTGGTAAAATTGAATATTTCGGTTGGCACAAACCCCCTTCCTTCCTTATCGGAATTCGGATACTCAATGCCGATAGAACCCAGATATTCTATAGTTGACTCAGAAATGCCCACCGGCTGCGGGCTGTGCAGGAACTGGACGGTAAGGAAACCTCCCAGAATGCCTCCCAGGACAAAAGCAATACGCCAGTATTCCTCCTTGAGGTCTATGTCAAAAAAGGGCGTCCGTTTTCCGGCGCCGGCCATCGTACAGAAATTCCTAAATGTAGTTGAGACCCCGAAACTGCGGCCCATCCAGGTGAGTATAGCCAGGATAAGCGCAATAGCAGCCCCTGAGACTGCCCAGTGCCAGGGTTGACTGACAAAATCCCAGAAAGAGAAGGTATTGCCGATCAATTCCATATTTTGCTCGATTTTCAATTGTTGTGAAATGGGATGAACAGGGCCGCCTCAGGCATTCTGTTCCCCGTTTGAAATTATACTACTGATTCTTCTGAATGCTGGTTGATTATGTTGGTCAGCTGGTAAGCCGATTGCATACCCGATTGCCGCCACTTCACCTCCCCGTTCTTGAAGAGGATGAATGTAGGAACACCGTGGATCTGCAATTGGTTGGCCAGAGCCTGGTTGCGGTCCACATCGATCTTCACGATAGAAGCCTTATCGCCAATACTGCCTGCCACTTCCCGCAGGATGGGCGCCATTGCGCGGCATGGCCCGCACCACTCGGCTGAAAAATCCACCAAAACCGGCTTGTCACCGTTTATCAGGTCTTTGAAGGATACTTTCTTTTTCATTGTATTTTCTTTTTTCTTTTCCGCACTTGTTACTATTTCGTGCGATTGACAGTGCAAAGATGTAACATGGGCCGGGGATGGTCAGTGATGATCGTCACAGTGGAATTTTGAGGCGGTAATTTTTACTTTACAAGGCCGGCCTGGTTCCAGGGAAAAGAAAGCAAAAATATAAATTTATTCCTATAGGATTAATAGGATATTAAAATAGAATCTTCCTTTTTTCAAATTTCACATTGAACCGCTTTCCCTTTTTGGTGACAATCATCACAACGAATCCTTCAGATTTCTGTGAACTTTGCATAGAAATAACCAAAATTCAGATCCACATGCCCAAAACAATCACTAAACCTCAACCACCGGTTAAGGACAAAGATCTATTGCCCGCTTCTCTGCGAAATATTGTTGAAAAACTGGAAGAGCGAAAAGAATGGAAACCGGCGGAAGTCCGTCGCATCGTGCTCGAGGCCGGCGTGCGCCAGGAAGATATCAGGCCCTGGGCTGATTTCGGCCACCCCGTCACAGATAGTTATGGCCGAAAACTGATTTATCAGGAAGGCAATTTTGAAATGATGGCCATGTCCTGGGCGCCCGGCGATTTTTCCGCCATTCACGACCACGGCCACACGCAGTGGGGCGCCGTGCAGGTGTTCGGCCCGGCTGAACATGCTACTTTCAGAGTAGATGAGGGGAGGATATCGACACTCTCGAGAGTCCAGTTTAAGCCCGGCGACGCCGTGGGCGTCAGTCACACCCTTGTCCACCAGATGGGCAACCCGACGGACGAATATTTTCAGACGCTTCACGTTTACGGCCGGCCAGAAGATATTGAGAATGTCACCGGAGATGCCCGGATTTACGACCTGGAACAGGAAACCATCCAACGCGTCGATGGGGGCGTTTTCTTCGCCCTGCCCGAGGAAGAGATAAAGTGGACAGAACCCGGCCCCCGGCCTGATTTTCCAACCCGCCTGCGCCACATGGTGGAACTGGCCCGGAGGCTCCGCAAAATGGCGGAAGCCGGCATCCCCGGGAGCAGGAAACGGCTGGAAGCTACTCTGAAGGACTTATTCTCTGATAAACACCGGGGCCAGTTGCTGAATTGCGTGGAAGCCAATACAGATGAGAAGGGCCACGAGGCCAATTCCGTCTATTGGCGCAACCTCAATCACGAGCTGAAAGAAGCAGCCAGGCTCCAAAGTGAACTGCGGGGAGCCCAGCGGCCGGAAGACAACTTCCACCATTACGCCGAACTATACGATGCCCTGATCTGCCAGCCATGCCTGGATAGCTTCATGCGCGGATACCTTGATTTTTTCAAAAGCAAATACGCTATTGATTTTACCGACAGTTCATTGCTTTCGGTAGGGTGTGGCACCGCTTTGGTTGAACGCACCCTGATCGACGAGTTTGGGGTTCCTTACGAAAAGCTCTTCGGCATTGATATTTCTCCGGCCATGGTATCGGAGGCCAGCCAACGGATACGGGCGGAAGTCGGCGATGTGCTCGAGTTTGATGCCGAAGGCAAAACCTGGGAAATTGCCTTCAGCGGGCTCAATGTTTACCACTACCTCAATTTTAACCGCCTGGAGGAAGCGATAGAGCGCACTGCCCGCCGGTTGGCCCCCGATGGTTACTTTGTGGGCGATTTTATCACTCCGGACCACATCCGCTGGTATCCCAATGTCATGTTCTCTGACGATAAAAAAGTGATATCCCTGCGCACCCCCCGCCTGGTAGAGGATAACGGCAGGGTTTTTCAGGAAAGCGAGATCATCAACATCAACTTCAGAGATGGCGAAATGGAGCTGAATTACGCAGGCAAACACCTGCGCTTTCTCCCCCCGCTGCACCGCATTCGCACCTACTTTGAGCGCGCTTTCGGAGGGCGGGTTGACCTGTACGATGCCCATAGCCTCGAACTGATCCCCGATTGGGCTGACAGCTGCCCCAGCACGCGGTATGTTGTCGTGGCGAAGAAGAAGTGAATGATGACTTACACCACAAGACACTTTCTGGATTGTGTAAATGTGTATATGTGCGTTAAGGTGTAAAAGAAAGAGGCTGCCAGTCATTTACACTTTTCCACATTTACACAAATAGGGCCAAACTGTCCAGTAGTGTGGACTTACACAAAAAAGAGAGTATAGAGCTACCTCCTCGCCACCGGAGTCGGCCCAAAGGCTTCCTCCCAGGCGCAAAGGCCTCCTTCCATATTGAAGACCTTGCTGAAGCCTCCGTTCTGCATCAGCATACAGACGCGCATGGAGCGGCGCTCCGTACGGCAGTAAACCAGATAGGTATGGTCACGGTCCAGTTTTTCCAGGCGCTCCCAAAGATCGGGAGTAAGATAGCTGATATTGATGGCGCCGGGGAGGTGGGCTTCCTGAAATTCTTCAGGAGTACGTACATCGACGAGAACAGCCCTGTTTTCCCTTTCCAAAGCTCTTGAAAATTCCTCCGGGCGAAGGTTATTGAGTTGTTGTCTCAGAATTTGCCAGCGGCGGGGCTTACACGACTTATTGCTCATGCCATCAGGTAGTTATAAATATTTTGTCCTACAAAAATAAAGGTTTGCCCAACAGAGAAATGTGATAACCATCACTTCGGCTACTTATCTTCGTATTATGGCATACATTATTCTCGACGGCTTTCTGACCAGACGGTTCGACAACTTGTCCACTATCCGCCAAACCGTAAAGGGCAGGTATTTTAAGAACACGTGCATTCGCAGCCGGATCAGGGCCTTATTCCCAAAGGTGTAAATACGCTTTCCGGCCACCAGTTCGCCTGGAGTCAGCGCCAGCATTTTTTTCATAGTGAAGGAATGAATGTGAGCGTGCTGGGGCGTTGGCCGGTTGCAGTGTATGCAAAGGGAATACTGCAGCTTTTCGTTGTAGGGTGTCGTAATGATGAGCTGCCCGCCCGGGCGCAAAACCTTCAGCAGGCTACCGATAAAAGCGCCCGGATCAGGTACGTGTTCAATGATCTCGGAAGCAATGATACAATCGAAGGCGCCTTCCCGAAAGGGCAACCGGTAAGCATCCGCCACTACTGCGTAATGATGGCCGAAAGGGTACTTTTCTATTGCCCGTTGAGGATTCCGGGTGGAAATGTCCATCGAGCAGACCGTTTTTCCCTTCGGGCAAAAGTAACCCGCCACCCAGGCATTGCCACAACCGACATCGAGAATGGAAGCGGCGGCGTCCGGCACTTCCGAAATGATCGTTTCATGGAGGCGGCGGATCTCGTGATTGGCGCCTTCATCTTCATAATCCTGAAAATAATCGAACACCTCGGCATCAACCTGATAATGTTCGACGTAAAAAAAACGGGAGCCCAGCCGTTGGTGCTGCTCCGCCTGTGTGGAAACTTCCCGGGCATTTTGCGGCAACAAGACCGGCACGCCGGCTTCGACTTTATAGGCCAGTCCATTTCCGGCTACCCGAAGGCCGCCGTTTTTCCACTCCAGGGGTTGCCCGTTATCTGGGCTGATGAGGATATCCAAAGGTATATTTGGCATAAACCGTTGCTTCAATTGGAGCCCAAAATAAAAAATAAATTTCTCCCCCTGCCTCTTCCCCTCCTTCCCTATCTTCGCGCTCATGAAAAAACGCATCATTTTTATCGGTGGAGGCGCCGCCGGCTTCTTTGGGGCAATCCGGTGTGCAGAGCTGGCTCCGGCAGCGGAGGTTACCCTTCTGGAAGCGGGGAAAGAAGTGCTCGGCAAGGTCAGGATATCCGGCGGAGGGCGTTGCAATGTCACTCATGCTTGCTTTATACCGAAAGAATTATCCAAATTTTACCCCCGGGGTGAACGGGAACTCATCGGGCCGTTTCACAAATTCTGCACCGGCGATACCATCGAATGGTTTGAAAAGCGGGGCGTACCCCTGAAAATTGAAGAAGACGGGCGAATGTTTCCCGTTTCCAACAAATCGCAAACCATTGTCGATTGCCTCCGGGATTCGGCACACAAGGCAGGTGTTCGGGTGTTGCTGCAGCAAAGGGTTCATCAATTAGAACCTCCTGTCGAAGGCCGCGCTCAATGGCTGGTTCACACCAAAAATGATTCCTACCCTGCCGATGCCGTGCTGGTGGCTACCGGCAGCAGCCCCGCAATGTGGAAAATACTGGCGGAGCTGGGGCACAAAATTGTTGACCCCGTGCCCTCCCTGTTCACCTTTAACATAAAAGATCCGCGGATCGAAGGGCTTCAGGGCCTAGCCGTCCCCAAAGCAGAAGTAAAAATAGAGAACAGCAAACTCAGTGCCGCCGGCCCCCTGCTGATCACCCACTGGGGAATGAGCGGGCCGGCCATCCTCCGGCTTTCCGCCTGGGGCGCCCGGGAACTGGCCGCCAGGGATTACCATTTTTCAATCCGGATTAACTGGGTAAACCAGCACCTGGACCGGGTTCGCGAAGAGTTGGAAGGCCAACGCCGAAGCGAACCGAAAAAACAGCCTTTTGCCCATCCTCGTTTCGGCCTGCCGGCCCGCCTGTGGCGCAGCCTTCTTTCCTGTGCCGGCATTACCGAACAGGCGCGCTGGGCGGAACTCAGCAATAGATCAATAAGCAAACTGGCCGAAGAACTGGCCCAGGGCACTTACCAGGCCGATGGCAAAAGCACCTTCAAGGAGGAGTTTGTTACCGCCGGAGGAGTGGACCTCAGGGAAGTGGACTTCAAAACGTTCCAGAGTAAACTTTTCCCGGGCCTGTACTTCGCAGGTGAAGTGCTGAATATCGACGCCATCACCGGCGGATTCAACTTCCAGGCCGCCTGGACGGGAGGATGGATCGCCGGGAGTTCGCTGATTGATTGATTCGTTTGGACGGAATCCAAATTCCGGAATTCGTTAACTCGTTTTGGCCAGGCGGTGGCGGTCTATCCAATAGGCCCAGATGACGAAGAGCCACTGCAACTGCCCGGCCCAGGCGATGGCCTTCACGCTTGGCGGCGGCGGGCCGAAAAGGTTGGTAATATAGATCACCACCAGGAAGGCAATAAGGCCCCAGAGCGCCCAGCGCCCGACCCGGTCTTTGGCAGCTGTAGTCCGAAGGTAAATCCATACCCCGGCAATGAAGATCAGCCCCTCCAGGATCACGGTGGCGGCCAGTGAATTCCAAAGCCCTATACCCAGCCGGGTTGCTCCTCCCGGTATCAACGGCAGGTCGGGCCGGTGCACCAGTAAGTCGAGCACCCAGTGGCTGACAACGCAAAGTCCCATAACAATGGCTCCGGCCTTGTACTTCCGGGCAAGCCAGTACACCAGGGCAAACAGCCCTCCCCAGACAACGGCCATCAGCAGGCTGTGTGTGATGGGGTAATGCTCGAAATCCAGTGGAGTGACGGTGGTTATTCCCGGCTCGATCTTTACGCGCTCGATCCCCAAAAGCAAAAGGGTGGGCCATAACAGGTCCAGAAACTGCGCGGCGAGAAACAGGCTGCCCAAAGAGGTTCTGGGGGCGGCGGCTTTTGCCCCGAAGCCAACGGCGAAGTGTCCTATGAACATATTAGTTGGGTGTTGATTCCGCAGTGAAACCAGGCTTCAATGAAAGCCTTTCTTTTATTTGCATTCTCCCAGTGCCAGAGTCATCTCCCGAAGATGGTCCAGCAATTTCTGGCGGTTTTTGATATGGGCCAGCTCTTCAAAAGGAACAGGATCTCCTATACTGATGTTGACCTGCGTTCCAATTTTATTATTGATCTCATGGAGCAAAAAAGCCAGGCGAAGGCTCTGGCTGGCCTGGCTGGCCAGTTGAAAAAGCCGGCTGTTCTGCCCGTGAAAAAAAACAGGGACAACGGTGGCCCGGCTGAGTTGTATCAGCTTGGCGGGAAACCGCTTCCATTCCAGGTCGCGGGCAGGGAGCCAGAACCGGCGTGGGGCCGTAGCCACGCCTCCGGCCGGAAAGACAGCTATCGCATGCCCCTCCTTCAGGCATTCTATAGCTGTGGCGCGGGTCTCAAGGTTGGTGCGGGCAGCAGCCTTGGTTTCTCTGAAATCGATGGGCAGCAGGTACTCCGCCAGTGCCTTTTCTCTGGTAAGTACTTCATTGACGAGCACCCGAAACCGGGGCCGAACCTGCGCAACCAGATAACCCATAACAAGTCCGTCGAGCAGGCCGAAGGGATGGTTGGCGATAAAAACAAGAGGCCCTTCTGCCGGCGCCCTGGCCAACTGGCCCGCATCAAAAACCAGGCCGGCCTCCAGCTTGTCCAGCAACGCTTTCCAAAGGCCCGCAGGAGGCAGGCCCTGCGCCTTGACTTCTTCATACATGCGCACCAGTTTTGGGCGCCCGGTCGCAACCTCTATGGCATTGATCAACAGCCATTTGAAGAAGTGGTCATCCGGAGAAGAATAGGTGAGTTGGGTGTCTTTCATGGTGCATTCGGGCCCGTCTATGTCGAGCCGGATAAAATTCGTTGATTGGGAATTCGGACTGGCTCTGAAAAGGGTTAAACTCCAAAACCCAAATCTATTATTATTCTCTTTAACCCCATTGTGCTTTAAACAACCTCCATATCTCATCCTCTCCATCGGGGCTGGCGGTGATGGTAACCGGTTCTTTTTTCACCGGATGCTCAAAAGACAGAGACCGGCAGTGCAAATGAATGGAGCCATCCGGGTTGGGCGTGGAGAAACCATACTTCACATCCCCGCGGATCGGGCAACCCATCCGGGCCAGCTGAACCCGGATCTGATGGGGGCGCCCCGTCTCAGGCCTCACCTCAATGAGGTTGTAAGAAGCGATAGCGGCCAGGAGGTTATAATCCAGCACTGATTTTTTTGCATTCCCTTTAGGTTTGGCATAGGCGTGGGCAAAATTCTTAAACTGGTCTTTTTCGATATAGTGCACCAGGCGGCCGGAGAGGGGGTCCGGCCGCTTTTCGGTTATGGCCCAGTAAACTTTGCGGATACTGCGCTCCTGAAACAGCTTATTCATTCTCCCCAGAGCCTTACTGGTGCGGGCAAAGATGGTAACTCCGCTTACCGGGCGGTCCAGTCGGTGAATGGTCCCCAGAAATACGGCCCCGGGCTTATTGTATCGGTCTTTAATGTAATCCTTGACGTATTCGCTCAGCGGCCGGTCGCCGGTCTCATCTCCCTGCACCAGAATACCCGCCGGCTTATTGACGGCAATGAGGTGGTTGTCTTCAAACAGTACTTGTAGTCCTCGCATGTTTGGCGATTTAATATTTCGAGCTGCAAAGGTAATATTCCCACGGAATAATATTCCTTCCGGGGAAAATTCACGTCTTGTTGAATACCTGTAAAGCTGGCTGAATATTAGTTTCAGCCGATCAGCTCACTCTAAACATGTTTTTCAGGTATTGCTGCACTCTTTCTACAGCTACAAAACAGGTTTCCAGGGTTTTCCGCTCGATCCTGGTGAGTTTTTTGGGGAAAATGTAACGCCCCGAATCTTCATTGCGAAAACCATTAAGGGCCCGGTAGCGCAGCAGGATCTCATAGGCCAGAGAAGCTTCGCGAAATAACTTTTTATCCGGCAGGATAGCCGAAAGCTGTTCGTATCGTTTGATGGTATTGGTTACTCCCCGGATGTTATTGGCGTAGGCCAGCACCCGGGCCGCGTGGTCAAGGGGGCGCATAGCCCGCGCCTTCAGGTCGAAAGCGTCCTTTTTCCCTCCCTTCTCCTCAAGGATGAACTTTCCGAAAAAACCCGTCGGGGAGGGGTGTCGCAATGCACTTTGAGCGAAGAAGTTCAGAAAGCTTTTGCGCTCGCTGATGGCCTCCAGGATGTGGGCTGTCAGGGCATCGGCCAGCCGGCTGTCGCCATAGCCGGGCCGGAAATCAAAAAATATGGAGACGCCGATAAGGCCCTCTGAATCGGGGAATTCAATCCACTCTGTAAATTGCTGCTTCCAGCCGCTCAGCGGCTTTACCCATTTGGGGTTGCTGGCCATGATGTCGCCCGGACAGCGGGCAAAGCCGCATTGCAGGAGAACATCTACAACTGCAGCGCCCAGCTTTTGAAAATACCGGGCGGCCTGCTCCTCTTCCCCTTCCGGCGGGTCTTCGTAAACAATGGCATTGTCCTGGTCCGTACGGCGCAGTTGTTCACCGCGCCCTTCACTGCCCAGAGAAAGCCAGCAGAAGGAAACAGGAGGCTTTTTCAACCCTTCCCGTTCCAGGCGGGCTAAACTGAAATTAAATGCCTTGTGCAGCAACGTATCGTTAATCTCAGTTGCCACGGCGGCGATAAAGGGAATGGAGACCTCCTGGCGCAGATAGTTGTGGATCAGCTCATCGGCCCGGTTTCGAATGCGGGCCAGCGCCTCGACATTCCGGGCTTCCCTGAGCCGGCGGACGAGCACCGCGGGGTTATTGCCATGCATGAGCAGGATATCCCTCTGGGAGATGATGCCCTGTACCGGAGAATCAGAAGTGCCGTCCTCTGTCACCACAAGATGGTCGATCTTGTGCCTGCTCATGGCGATAATCAGCTGGGCGGCGGTCGCCCCCCTGCCGATGGTAATGACCGGCCGGCTCATAATCTGGCTGACCGGCGAATCCCAATTCAGGTTGAGCTCCGGGGCGCGGCGGACGAAATCAGATTCGGTGGCGATGCCCAGAGGGCGTCCGCTCTCATCCACAATAATGAAGGATCCAAATGACCGCTCCTTCATCAGGCGGGCTGCTTCCCGAAGGGTCGTTTCCGCCGGCCCTTTAAGCAGGTCCTCCACCGGATTGGGAATAAGAACATCTTCCGTGCGCATAAACAGTACGGGGCTGCGGCTCAGGAAATAGGCCTCCCTGGCGGCATTTACCTCCTCCTGTCCATGGATTACCGGCATTCCGGCCGCAAACCCTCTGGCGAAGAACAAAGCCACCCGGGGAAAGCGTTCCATGCAATCGAGTACAATGGCTTCCGGTATTTTTATCAGCACACTCTTCCGGGTTGCCCGGGCAGAAGCCAGATAGGGCTTATGAGTAAGAATGGCGCGGGCGCCCAGCACATCTCCCTTTTTTAAAACGTCGATGACCTGGGTGCTGTCCTCAAACTTTTTCATTATCTCAAAGTGCCCCTTTCTCAATACATATATAAATGGCTGCACCTCCCCGCCTTCTTCAAAAAGGAAACCTCCTTCGGCAACCTCTTCCCGAATGGCCTGTCCGGCAAGTTCTTCCAGGTCGATCTTTGGCAGGTAAATAAACGGAGGATAATCCTGCAGAAAGCGGGCTGTGGTTTCAGTCGCCATTGTCAAATTATTGAAAACAAAAGTTTGCTGAGAAAATTCACGGCAAGCCGGTTATTCTTCTTCGCGGAGGCGCTTCCAGGA
The DNA here is from genome assembly GCA_020636315.1 of Lewinellaceae bacterium. Classification (GTDB taxonomy): domain Bacteria; phylum Bacteroidota; class Bacteroidia; order Chitinophagales; family Saprospiraceae; genus JACJXW01. Next base: position 58,689 of record JACJYA010000012.1, on the reverse strand, counting down.
CTCATCCACCGTGGCGCACCCGAATTTGAACAGGTACTCGTCCATGCTGTGGTCATCGACAGGCGCTACATCGAACAGGCCTCTGGAGCGGGCGTCGTCCGCCATTTCAGCCGAGGCGTATGGGTGTTGAGAAGAAGCCTCTACGCACCGCTGCGCTTCCAGCATCTGCCGCCTGATCTTTTCCTGTGTTTCTTCATCCAGGTCTTCGAAATCCATCTCTTCCTCCTCCAGGATGGCCCTCGGTTTGGGCATGATAGTGATGAGGTGCTCTTCGTCAAACAGGCGGGGGCCGCCGCCGAGATGGCGAAATCCCAGAATGCGAGGCGGCACCCGGGCCACGATATCCTTATTGTTGATGTGAAGAAAAGTCCGGGCTTCCAGCAGCTCATTGTAAGCATCGCGGTATTCCGGGTTGCCTACCCGTGGGGAGCCAAAGACATAAACGCCAGCCACGGTGTACCCCTCGAGGGCAAAACGGTGAGCCGCCAGCTGGGCCAGGGCCGCTCCCAGGCTATGCCCGCATAGGAAGAGTTTTTTGTCAGCTCCCAGTTCACGGGCCGCTTCCTGCATCTGATCCCAGACACTATCCAATGCGTTATGAAAACCACGGTGAACCCGGCCCCGGCCACCGTAGGCGGCGGTCTTTCTGAAACGGGTATCGACCAGTGCATCTTTTCCACTACTCGTGCCGCGAAAACAGGCCACCAAATGGCCATCCCTGGCAGTTACAAAAGCCTGGGTATCCGTTTTTTCATCTTCTATCCAGCGAAACGCCTCATAACCCCACTGCTTCAGTTGTTTTTCCACATAATCCGCCCCAAAATAAGCCAGATGGGAGAAATCCGCCAGGGTCAGGGCATTCTGAAGGGTATGTCCTTCCGCATTTTCATCAAAGCCAAATGCAAAGGAGGGTATCACGTCATCGCGCCCGTAGCGCACCCGGTTGATAGCCGGGCCCATTACCTTGCGAAGCGTCCATGCGGCGCTCCAGCCCGGAGAAACGGCACATTCAGGGCCGGGGACCTCCTCCTCATCTATCTCCAGGAGGGCCGTACCGTCATCTTTCTTGCTTATCCCCACGTTGAGAAAGGCCCCATAACGGGTTGCCGCATCAAACACATCGAAGGGGTCATCCCCTTCCGATTCGGGGATAATGCCATCGGTATTAACGATATAATGCAGAAATGCTTCCCCGATCACCGGCTCAAGGGCGCCCTCACCGGCAACCGCTTCTCCGATACGCTTTCGGAATATCATAAGGGTCTCCGCCAGTTTTTTATTATAAGCGCCGGTTTCCAGCAGGAACCTGCCAGGATCGGAATGAAGGGCAAAACCCCAGGCAAGGTTAAAAAAATCCTGCTGGGGCAGAGGCAGGTTATTCTGAAGAACAGAAAGTGATTCCTGATAGATCTTCTGAGACGGGGCTGGCATGAGCAATGGTGTTTTTATTTAAGCATAAATCTAAGGAAATCCCGAATTCAGGGAAAGAAAATCCTCCGGCAATATTGTACGGCTATCTTCTGCCGGGGTTACTGTTGTTTTTTCGCCTTGGTTTCCTCCCACGTTTCAAACAGGATGCGCGACCCGGTTCCTACCCCGATGATGGTCCGCATGGCGTCCTCCGAACGGGTGTTGATGAAGTGCACATTCTCCTCCGGCATGTGGAAGATAAACCCGTTGGTCGGGTTGGGCCCGGTGGGAACGAAGATGGTGACCAGGCCATGGCCGACCTCGTCATCAGTGACAAATCCAGTCATCAGCACTCCGCTGCCGAAGGGGTCGCAGAGGACGACCTGAGAGAAAGGCTTCTTCTTCCCTCCAAAGAACTGGCGCACGGTTTCCCGCAGTACCGAGTAGAACGGCAGTTGCATCAGCCAACGTTCCTCAAAACGGTTAATGGCCTTGTTGCCATATTGGGTGCGCACCACCAGGCCAATAGTAAAAAAAAGAGCGATCACAATACCGAAGGAAAGCAGGTCTATGATCCAGTTGGAAATGTTTTCCGAAAAGGGAAATAAAAGAACAAGCGGGGATAAAATCCCGGCGGTAAAGTTAACCACAAACCGCAAAAGCGCTATGAATATGGTAATGGGCAACACCACTGCCATCCCTCCGATTACGGATGTGATAAAAATGCGCTGCAGCCGGCGTATCGGGACTTTCCATCTTTTGGGTACCATCTTGGGCCTTTTTGGCCAAAATTACTTTTTCCTGGCATAAAAAACATCATGCCAGGCCTTCCGGCAAATAATTCCAACCGCTACTGCTCTTCTCCATATTGTTCTTCGTAGTATTTCTGATAAGCGCCGGAAGTTACGCTTTCCAGCCACTCCCGGTTTTCAAGATACCACGCGGCCGTCCGCCGCAGGCCTTCGTCGGCTTTAATGGTGGGCTCCCACCCCAGTTCCCTTTTGATCTTGGAGGCGTCGATGGCGTAGCGCCGGTCATGGCCCGGGCGGTCTTTGACGAAAGTGATCAGCTCCCGGGAAGTCCCTGGTTTGCGGCCCAGGAGTTCATCGACGATATCGCAAAGCTTATGGACCAGGCCGATGTTCTTCCACTCGTTGTTGCCGCCGATATTGTAAGTCTCTCCGTTTTTCCCTTTATGGTAGATCAGGTCGATGGCGGAGGCGTGGTCCTCCACCCACAGCCAGTCGCGGGTGTATAATCCGTCACCATAAACCGGGAGAGGTTTGTTGTTCCGGATGTTGTTGATCATTAATGGCAGGAGCTTCTCAGGGAATTGGTATGGGCCGTAGTTGTTGGAGCAGTTGGAAATGACGACGGGCAGGCTATAGGTGTGAAAATAGGCCCGCACCAGGTGGTCGGAACTGGCTTTCGATGCGGAGTAAGGGGAACGGGGGTCATAAGGGGTCTCTTCCGTAAAAAAACCGGTTTCGCCCAGGCTGCCATAGACCTCATCAGTGGAGATGTGATAGAACCGCTTCCCGGAAGCCCCGCCCTTCCAGTTGTTTCTGGCAGCATTCAACAGTACCACCGTCCCAACAATATTCGTCTCAATGAAGCTCATGGGGTTAGCGATAGAGCGGTCAACATGAGACTCCGCCGCCAGGTGAATGACTCCATCGAACTGGTGCCCGGCAAAAAGTTGCTGCACCTGGGCTTCATCGGTAATGTCACCTTTAACGAAGGTGTAATTGGGCCGGCCCTCAATGTCCTTCAGGTTTTCCAGGTTGCCGGCGTAGGTCAGTTTATCCAGGTTGACAATGTGATAATCCGGATATTTACTGACCATGAGCCGGACCAGGTGGGAACCGATGAACCCGGCTCCTCCGGTAATGAGAATTGTCTGTTGAAATGCCATATTTTTTCTTTATTAACCGGCCGCAAAGCTACGCAATTCTGACTACCCGGCAAATTGTTTACATTTGCACAAAATCATAAAGCTATGCGAAACCTGCTATCCTTTACGCTTCTGTGTTTTCTGCCATTATTCCTGTGGGGGCAGAAGCGCAGCGAGTACACCCTCAACCGGGGCAATGCACTTTTATTCAGCCTCAGCTATGCCGGACATAAGCCAGGCGGGGATCTGGCGGACCGCTTCGGCAACAACTTCAGCTTCGGTACCGGCGCCGGCCTGATCACCAACAAAGGCAACTGGCTGGTGGGCCTGGATTTCGCCTACCTCTTCGGGGGTGAGGTCAAGGAGGATGTCGTTGCCAGCCTGCGCACGCCGGATGGTTACATCATAGGCAATGACCGGGGCTACGCCAATATCGAACTGCGGGAACGCGGATTTTACGCCGGAGGCTATATCGGAAAGCTCATCAGCATCGGCCTGCCAAATCCGCGGTCGGGCATACGGGTCACGCTGGGCGCCGGCCTGTTGCAGCATAAAATCCGCATACAGGACGACCCACTCAGCGGAGTGCCTCAATTGAGTGGCGACTACAAAAAAGGTTATGACCGCTTGTCTAACGGCCTGGCCTTCTCTGAATTCATCGGCTATCAGGTGATGAGTATGGATAAGCGCGTCAACTTCTACGCCGGGTTCGAATTCACTCAGGGCATGACCATGAGCCGCCGGGATTTCAACTTCGACACCCGCACCAAAGATGAAACAGAGCGCAAAGACCTGCTCTTTGGCATTCGGGTAGGCTGGGTTATTCCTCTTTACTTCGGAAAGGAAGCAGGAGAGGTCTATTATTAAGGTGCACTCATTAACCCAACTATTCGTGCATGTCACCATTCCCAAACACCCAAGTAATCATACATTTATACACAAATCACCAATGCACCTCCTCTACCTCCTCGCCATCCGCTTATACGGCCTGGCCATCCGGCTGGCTGCGCTGGCCAACCCCAAGGCTGCCGGTTGGGTTGCGGGGCGGAAAGATTGGCGCCGGCGCCACCGCGAACTGCTGCAAGGGAATCCACGCGGCGCGGCCAGCCTTTTGTGGGTGCACTGCGCTTCACTCGGCGAATTTGAACAGGGAAGGCCGGTAATGGAGCAACTGAAAACAACCCATCCGGAGTGGAAAATCCTGCTCACCTTTTTTTCTCCCTCCGGTTTCGAGGTCAGAAAGGACTACAGAGGAGCCGATTACATCACTTATCTGCCCCTGGATACGCCGGCCAATGCCCGTGATTTTGTTGCGATCTGGCAACCCACTGCCGCCATTTTCGTCAAATACGAATTCTGGTATTTCTTCCTCCGGGAACTTAGAAGGGTAAATGTTCCCATCATACTGATCTCCGCCCTGTTTCGCCCCGGCCAACTCTTCTTCCGCTGGTACGGAACCATCTTCCGGCAGTTACCGGGATGGTTCACCCGTATTTTCGTTCAAAATGAAAGCTCCGCCCGGCAACTGAAGGAGGCAGGATTCAACAACTTTTCCATTGCCGGAGATACCCGGGTTGACCGCGTCCGGCAGATCGCAGAAACAGCCCCGTCTTTTCCTTTGGCGGAACAGTTCGCAGGCACAGCGCCCGTCCTGGCCATTGGCAGTTCCTGGCCCGAAGACGAAGTTTACCTCCTGCCTTTTTTGAATGAAAAGCTGCCGGAAAACTGGAAGGCCATCATTGCTCCGCATCAGGTGGATGAGGGCCACATCCGGCAGATCCTGAAAAACCTTGAGCTGCCTGCCTGCCGGTATTCCGAAGGAGAGATAAACCAGGAAGCCCGCGTGCTGGTCATCGACAACGTAGGCATGCTTTCCGGCCTGTACCAATACGGCCGGGTAGCATATATCGGCGGCGCCTTCGGCTCAGGCCTGCACAATACCCTGGAGCCCATCGCTTTTGGATTGCCCGTCATCTTCGGCCCCCGATATCAGAAATTTGAAGAAGCCCGGTATCTGGTGCATACAGGAGGCGGGTATAGCATCAGCGGGAAGGAAGAACTGGAAAAAAGGTTCTTCGAGCTGTGCAACGAGGCGACATACCGGAAAGCCTCCCAAAAAGCCCGGAATTATATTGAAGCCAATAGCGGCGCCACCCGGAAGGTGACGGCATTCGTCGAACAGCTGATGGGATAACCCGGCCCGGCCCCTGATCCGGAAGTGGCATATCCGGGCCGGCATAAACCAAGTTATGCTGGGAATCATACCAAAGCAGAAAATGTTAAAAACAATTTGAAGCGTACTTTTTCTAAATTTACCCCACAACTGTTATTAGTTAAGTAGTGCAAAAAAATGACCCAAGTTTTCAACGCCTTCCAACACCAGAATATACTGATCGTCGGCGATGTGATGATCGACCGTTACCTCACCGGGAAAGTCAGCCGCATTTCCCCGGAGGCTCCTGTTCCGGTCGTCCACCTTCAGAACAGGGACAACCGCCTGGGCGGAGCAGGGAATGTTGCGCTCAACCTCAAGGCACTGGGGGCCACCCCCTATCTTTGTTCAGTGGCCGGCCGGGATGAAGACTCCCGGCAACTCTTCGATATCCTTCCTGAACTGCAGCTCTCCGACAAAGGCATTCTTCAATCTGATGAAAGGCGCACCACGGTCAAAACCCGGATCATCGCCGCCAGCCAGCACCTTCTCCGGGTCGATAATGAAGATACCCATGGCTTGTCCGCCCGGGAAGCAGCCCTTCTCATGGAGCGTATCCGGGATGTTTTGGATAGCCGGGACATCCACGCCATTCTGTTTCAGGACTATAACAAGGGCGTACTGACGCACAAGGTGATCCACGAAATAATGCTGGAGGCGATCAAGCGGGATATTCCCACTGCGGTGGACCCCAAGTTCGACAATTTCTGGGATTACAAACACGTCACTCTCTTCAAACCCAACCTCAAGGAAATACAGGCACAGCTCTCTTTCCCGGTTGCCCCCCGGCTCCAGTCACTGAAGAAAGCAGCCGGCCAGATCCACGGCAAACTCGGCAACCGGTATTCCCTGATCACCCTTTCCGAAAAGGGAATTTTCTATGACGGTGATGGCCAAAGTGAAATACTGGGTACTCACCCGAGGACTATTGCCGATGTTTGCGGCGCCGGCGACACCGTATTTGCCATCGCCGGCCTGGGCCTTTCCCTGGGCATGGATATCCGGGATATTGCCATACTGGCCAACCTTGCCGGCGGCCAGGTCTGTGAAAAAGTCGGAGTTGTGCCGGTTGATAAAGCTCAGCTGGAAACCGAATACCAAACGTACCGGAAGAACGGCACCATTGCGCTTTAGAGCTGCTCATGCCCTGATGTTGTTTAGTAAGCCAGATGACCAGCCCACGAATTCGGACTTTCCTGCTCACTCCTTTTTTGCCTATATTGACAAAATAATCCGCCACATCGTTAACGCACAGCCTTCTCCTTATCATTAACCGCAGGAGAGCAGGAAGGTATTTGCCAATGCCTGCGAAAGTGCTGTGCATTTCACTGCCCTGACTCCATCAATAAACTCTAAATGTTTTGCCTATGAAACGGACATTTACCTTTTTGTTATTGACCCTTATGTTGTTGTACCGGCAAGCGGCGGATGCCCAGGTTTTTCTGGAAATAGGTTTTGCCGGAGGAACCCTGCCCGACGGCTGGGCATCGGAAGACATTTCCGGCAATGGCGTTATCTGGCAGGGCTGCCCTGATATAAACGAATGTGGCCTACAGAACCTGCTGCCCGGAGGGCGGTTTGGGGCCACTACTGCGGGCAATGGTTTCGTATTCGCCAATTCTGACGCTACCGGCCCGCTATCCAACGACGGGCACATCAGCCGCCTGACCAGTTCGGCTATTGACTGCAGCGGGAAAAACCAGGTTTTTCTGCAATTCCAGACGTCAATAGGCACTGCAAACAAGAATGCGGCGGATAACGCGATCCTCAGGGTAATGTCCAATGCCGGTACGAAAACCTATCATCCCTTTTCCATGCTTGAAAAGGATGGTGCATTTCAGTTTGCCCCCATCGTGGAACTGGCGGGAGGCAAAGCATACTTTGTCACTCTGGACATCAGCGAATTCGCCGCCAACCAGCCTCAGGTTTATCTCGAATGGGAATGGCGCGGCAATTACGAGTTTGCCTGGCTGATTGACGACATACTCCTGAGTACCCAAAACCCCGGCCGGCCGGAGAATGCAGTGTTCTATGAGAGCTTTGGCCATGGCGACAACGGATGGGTTTCCAGTCCCGTTTTTTCTCCTGATTCCCTTTGGAAATGGACAACGGCGGGGGATGTGGGCAACGGCTTTGGCCTTTTCTTTGCGGAACGCGACGCCTTTATCCATTCGCCTACTGCTTCCGATGGCGCCATGGCCTTTAACGCCGACTTTTACAATACCGGAGGAGAAGTGCCCAGCCAGGGAACTGTGATTAATGCCTTTGTATGTGAATTGATCTCTCCTCCAATCGACCTCAGCGAAGTAGAAAAGCCGCTCGCTCTCCAGTTCACCCAACTCGGCTGGCTCGGCAACCTGGCTCCGGGCGCCCCTCAGACACAGGAAGGCGCCAGGTTCATCACTTCTTTCGCTTACAGCACCGATGGCGGAGAGAACTGGAGTGACCCGGTCAATGTTAATCCTTACCAAACCCCCGTCACCAGTTTTAACTTCAGAACCTCCCCTCCTTTTAATAACTCGCCCTACTTTCCGCTGCCGGATGCCGAAGGAAGCAGCGATTTCCGTATTAAGTTTACCTGGGCCGGTGATTTTTATTTCTGGGCGCTGGATGATATTGCCATAGTCGAAAGGCAGGGCCGGGACATGAGAGCCAACCGGAACTTCTTCGCCATAACGCCGAATGCCGTCACTCCGAAAAGCCAGGTGCAGGAGGAGACTCTGCTTTGCGACGTGGTCAATGTCGGGGCCGAAACGGCGGAAGGCGTCCGGCTGGAGGCTGTAGTGCGCAGGTTAAGTGATAATAATATTGTATTTGCCGACACCTTGTTCTTTGGTGATATCCCCGTTGATTCCCTGGTGGAAAATGTCTTCTTCAACAGAGAATTGAATGCCGAAGCCCTCATGGAGCCCGGAGAATATGAGGCTTTCTACGCCGTAAGCCATAACCAGCCCGATGCCCGGCCGGAAGACGATACCCTGTACTGGCGTTTTTGGGTATCCGATTTCACTTTTGCCAAAGAGTTTGGCCCTACTAGAGATATTGCCCCTTCAGAGAGCAAGTCCTACAGTTACGGCAATATCTTTTACGTGCCGAAAGGCCAGGGTTTTTATGCCTGCGCCGCCAGTTTCGGTATTGCCAACCCCGGCCAGTTGCAGGGAGAAGACATCACCCTATTGCTTTTTGAATGGAACGGCGTACTGAACGACGATGGGGAGATCTCATCTGAAAGCCTGGCCTTTCTCACCGGCAACACCTATACCTTCTCAGAACTGGACGGCCCGGGGTTGATCCACCTGCCCATCTCTGCCAACAATCAAGGGGAAAACCTGAAAGACGATACGTATTACCTGCTCGTGCTGCGCTACGACTCCTTTTTCAGGGATTGTTTCCTGCAGGCTTCCGACACTATCGACTATCAGGCTACCTGGTTTGTGAACGACTCCCTGGGCCACCCTCAGTATGCCAGCGTGCTGGATGTGGGAAATACGGGCACTTTCAGCACCATCGGCTTCGGCTATAACATCGTACCCGTCCTGCGCCTGCACCTGGGCACGAATGGAGATTGCCTGGTGGCAACGGGGGAAGCAACAGCCTCAGCCCGGAATACATTGAAATTGTCTCCCAACCCGGCCGGCGACTTCACCCGGCTGGAGCTTGATGCCGGAAGATCCTACCGCAATGCCTGGCTGGTAATAACCACCTTATCGGGGAAAGTGATCAGAAGGGAGTTCCTGGGCGACGTAGCCGGGGAAATACCACCTATCGACATCAGCCAGGCGCCACCGGGTTTATACACCGTGAAATTCCTGGCTGAGGAAGGCTCAGCGGTGGGAAAGCTGGCCATTCAGCGCTAACCGGACGTGCCAGATTCATCTGGCGCGTAGCCCATACCGGCTTACCTCGCATTCCGGGCCAGGAAGCCATGGAAAGGCAGAGCTGCCCATCTCCTGAAACAGGGTTGGAGTATTGCAACTCAAAAGGCTTTTCTTTTACATCAACCACCGGAGAGGGCATAGAATAAACTGTGTGAAGCCACCGAAGCATCCCAATCATCCATAATAAAACGTGAGGTTTGAGGTTGAGGTCAAGGCTGAGGCTGGAGAGCGCCCGGGGAAAGGAATATTTTATCCATTTTGCTTCGTTGGCCAGTCTTGGCCCCTCAATCTCAACCTTAGCCTCAACTTAAATCTGGCTTATCTTGCTGGAAAACAGGATAGTCAGGTCAAACCTCACGTTAATAGAATAATATGCGAATCCAGAGCTAAATGGGGGCGATTTGACTACCGGCGCCGGCCGGATACTTAGATATTGTGCCGTTAGGTACAAAATATCGGTAAAAAAATGGTGAAAAATGAACCTCCGTGCCGTAGGTACGGCACATCGGCGTTGGCCTGATCGCTATGTCCCGTACCTACGGCACGGGTCGTCCCTAACTCGGGGCCACGTCTTCCGATATGTCGTCCCTACAGGACGTTTTAGCCCTGGATTCGCATAATAATATAATTCGGTATAAAATACGGCGAGCTCCTAATGGATGAGGGGAGGAAAGGATTGGTTTTTTGAGGATATACAGGGGTAGTTTTCTGAATTACAAACAAGACAGGCTCCATTATACAACAGAAAAAGGGAAGAAAACAAGTGAAAACCAATGAAAACCCATCGCGAGAAAACTGCTGCGTAAACATTGTTATCTGTCCGGCAATGTATATATTTGGTCTTCGACAGCAAACATGAAAAAAGACAACACTGATTACATCGATCGCCTGCGGCGGGAGGTCTGGAAACGGGCCATGGGAAATGAACGCATCAACCCTTCCAGCCGCTATTGCCGGCGCATCAGCCATGCAATAGAAGAACAGGTAGGCGAAGTATTGCATAAGGATACCATCCGGAATTTCCTGCGCGGCAATAACGAACCGCAGGCCCGTATCAGAGATATATACGCCACCTTTGTCCTGAACGGCAATGCCGCGCAGCCTTGCACCTATGACGAATTCATCCTCTGGGTGGAGGGGCAAAGCTTTTCCGCCGAAAAGGAAAAAACGGACAGAAGACGCCAAACATTCCCCCTTCCGGGCCGTAGCCTTAAAAGAGCAGCCGTCATTATAGCCATTGCTATTGGCGTCTTTGTAGCCGCCCTCTTTTTACCGCCTGTCCTCAGGCCTGAACCGACAAACCTGTTTTACCGGTTTACCCATTCCAACCTCGAACAACTGGAAGCCGACGGCTGGTTTTTGTTCCCCGATTCCATCAATCATGAATTATGGGGGCGTTATCCCGAAAGCGGATATCTGACGCTGGAAACCTTTCCCGGTGATTCCTTCCTGGATAACCGGGACTACAAGCCCTGGGTCATTAATATTCTGGCCCGCGCCTTTGAGTGCGGCAGCTGTTGTGAGATCGAAGTTAAGATCACGGATTTCACTCCAGGGCAACGCTATCAGCAGGCGGGGTTTTTCCTTTTCTACGGGCATAGCGTTGTTCCCAGCCTCCGGATGGCCTACGCCTGGGAAGGGGTGAGTGTCGCCACCAATATATTCATACGGGATGATACCTATTCTAACAGGACTTTATTCCCAACGAGCGCTTTCAACAACCGGAGAAAGATACTTTCAGCCTTAAACTATGCAGAAGGAGTACGTTTAGACTCCGTTGTGCTCAAAGCCAGGGTACAGGGCAACCAGTATTTCCTGCTCCACAAGATCGATGATGGAGATTTCATTGCCCTGAGGAGCCAGTCACTGAACCTGCCGCCACCTCGTTACATTGGCCTGGCGGCCTTCCAGGGGCGCCCGGAGATCCCCTACCCCATCTATCCTCAGGCCGACACCTTACAGGTCAATTTTGAATACGTGAGGATCAGGCCATGCCCTGAAGAATAATTCCCCGCTTACCCCAGTTGCGCCAGCGCCTCTTCCAGGTTTTTGATCTTCGACTCTCCGTCGGCCAGCTTCTGGCGTTCTTTTTCCACGACCGGAGCGGGAGCATTGTTGACAAAGCGGTCGTTGTTCAGCTTTTTCATGACCGACTGAACAAAACCCTGGTAATAGTCCAGCTCCTTCTGCAGGCGTTCCCGTTCCTCCTCGGTGTTGATCTCCTGCTTGAGCTCCAGGAAGAACTTATCGGTTCCCGACAAAAAAGACACGCTGTTTTCCACTTCCTCTTCGGTGAACTCCAGGCTTTCGAGGTTGGCCATCTTGATGATCATCTCCTTCAGGCCATTCAGTTCCAGCAGGTGGTGCGTGCCTTCTGTATCCTGGACGTAGAGTTTCAGCAACTCCTTCATCTTGATGCCTTTATTATTGCGCACCTCACGAACGTTGGCAACGATATCCTTAGCCTCTTCTACCCGGTTGATCAGGCCCTGGTCATAATCCCGGGGTTTCGGATACCGGCTTACAACACAATCATCCCCTTCCTTTCTGTCCCGGAGGTGGTGCCATATTTCCTCTGTAACGAAAGGCATGAAAGGATGAAGGACCGTCATCAGGCGCTCAAAAAGGCCGATAGACTGCTCATAGGTTTCCCGGTCAATGGGCTGTCCGTACTCGGGTTTGACCATTTCCAGGTACCAGCTGCAGAAATCGTCCCAGATGAGTTTGTACAGGGTCATGATGGTATCGGAAAGGCGGAACTCGGCAAAATTGGCTTCGATCTTTTCAATGGCCTGGCTGAGTTTCTCCTCCATCCACTCTGCGGCCAGGCGGTTGATGGCATCGGCCTTGCCATCCTTCACTTCCCAGCCCGTGATCAGGCGCAGGGCATTCCACATTTTGTTGCAGAAGTTGCGGCCCTGCTCACAAAGGCGGCTTTCGTTAAGGATCTGGTTGGTTTCCTTGTCAAAGGGCGCATCGAAAATGATGTCGTTGCCCGCCGCCGCACTGGACAACAGGCCGAAGCGTACGCCATCGGCGCCGTATGTGTCGATCAGCTCCAGCGCATCCGGAGAGTTGCCCAGCGACTTGCTCATTTTTTTGCGGTGGGAGTCGCGAACCATACCTGTAAAATAAACGTGATTGAACGGCTGCGCCCCTTTGGCCTTTACAAACTCATCACCCAACAGTTCGGGAGCCCACTCGTAGCCCATCATGATCATGCGGGCCACCCAGAAAAAAATGATGTCCCAGGCCGTGACGAGCACATTGGTGGGATAGTAATACCGCAGTTCATCCTGGTTTTCGAAACCATCAAAAACGGAAATGGGCCAGAGCTGGGAGGAAAACCAGGTATCCAGCACGTCTTCATCCTGATGCAGATCTTCGATCTGCAGTCCGGGCATATTCAGTTTTTCACGGGCCTGCTCCAGGGCTTCCTCCGCCGTTTCGGCCACGAAGAACTCATCCTCGTAATACCAGGCCGGAATGCGCTGCCCCCACCACAATTGCCGGGAAATGCACCAGTCGCGGATGTTCTCTTCATTGAGCCAGCTGTTGAACATATTCCAGAAGTGTCCGGGGTGAAACTTCACATCGCCTCTTTCCACCGCATCGAGCGCAGTTTTGGCGAAGTCCTTCATATCGACGAACCACTGCAGGGTCAGCCTGGGTTCGACGATGGCGTCCGTACGCTCAGAACGGCCCACCTTATTCCGGTAGTCCTCAACCTTGACGAGATGCCCCGCATCTTCCAGGTCCTTGACAATGAGTTTGCGGGCTCTGAAACGATCTTCTCCGATGTAGCGCTGCGCCGCCTCACTCAGGGTGCCGTCTTCATTCAGTGTATCGACCACCTCCAGGTTGTGGCGCAGGCCGATCTCATAGTCGTTGGGGTCGTGCGCGGGCGTGATCTTCAGGGCGCCCGTTCCGAACTCCCGCTCCACATAAGTATCCTGAATGATGGGGATGGGGCGGTTGATCAGAGGCACCATAGCGCGTTTGCCTTTGAGGTGAGCATAGCGCTCATCATCGGGGTGGGTGGCAATGGCCGTGTCGCCAAGGATGGTTTCCGGGCGGACGGTCGCGATGGTGATCCACTCGTCCTCAGTCCCTTCGATCCTGTAACGAACGTAATAGAGCCTGGAATTCTCTTCCTTGTAAATCACCTCTTCGTTGGACAACACAGTCTTCGCCTCCGGGTCCCAGTTGGTCATCCGAAGCCCCCGGTATATCTTGCCTTTGCGATAGAGGCGGACGAAAGTCCTGATCACCGCCTCCGACAATTTCGGCTCCATGGTAAAACGGGTGCGCTTCCAGTCACAGGAAGCTCCCAGTTTCTTGAGCTGGTCCAGGATGATGCCGCCGTATTTGTCTTTCCACTCAAAGGCATACTGCATAAATTCCTCCCGGCTGATATCGGATTTTTTAATGCCCCGGGCGCGCAGCATCTTCACCACCTTGGCCTCGGTGGCAATAGAGGCGTGGTCGGTGCCCGGCACCCAGCAGGCGTTCTTACCGTCCAGCCGCGCCTTGCGGATGAGGATGTCCTGAATGGTGTTGTTCAGCATGTGGCCCATATGCAGCACACCGGTTACGTTGGGCGGGGGGATGACAATGGTAAAAGGTTCCCGCTCATCGGGTTCGGAATGGAAATAATCTTTTTCCATCCAGTGGCCGTACCACTTTGCTTCCGTTTCCTGGGGGTTATACCGTGTGGAAAGTGCCATAATTGTCTTGAAATTTATTGCATTCCGGCGATGATCCTGAAATGCTGCAAAGATAAATTTTTATTATTTTCTACGACCTGCAGGAGCAGGGCGTTTTTCATATATCAGTCTTTTGAGAAATGCCCCCTGTTATTCCACCCATACCTCTCCGTATTTCAGTTGCATGACTTCTTTTTCCCCTTCCTCACTGATGGCCACCACATAAAAATTACTGTAGTCCCTTTCATCTATACGGCCCAGCACCCCGTTGGTTACGAGCCGGTTGACCAGTTCGGGAGTCGTGTCGGAATGCCCGACGACCAGTACATTTTTCCCCTCGTACTTCCGGCGCAGGCGAATGGAGAATGTTGTCAGCCGGTCAGGAGCATATTGGTCCACTTCAAGCCCTTTTTCACTGGCTACCGGCTGTGCTGTTTCCCGGGTGCGTTTGTAATCAGTGGCAAAAACAGCATCCAGAGGCAGGCCGTAAAAGATCTTAGCCAGCAGTTTGGCCCGCTTCACCCCCTGGAACGTCAGGGAAGGGTCAGCCCCAAAACCTTTTTCAGCGTGGCGCACCAAAAAAATAAAGGTGGTATTCTGCCGGCCGGCAAATGGCATACGCACCGTTTCCCCATTATTGAAAGTAATATAGCCAGGAGCTATGGATTCGACCGAAACGGGCCGGATGTGCCCCATACGGGGCGGCTTACATCCCGCCAGGGCCAACAGTAAAAGTAGAAGAAAGGCATCCGCCCGCAGGACTTTTGGCATAAGACTGCTTTTTGCCGCTAATATAGAGATTACCGGGCAACGGCAGGGACTCTGGCTCATTTAAGTAGGTGGACACAACCAGGTTAACAATATAGCAATTCAACAATTACCCAAAGAGCAATAGTCATTATGCTCCGCATTCACAGAAGGCCATGTAAAACTAAAATTACCTACGTACCTACACCAAAAACCCCTTCACTCCACCTCCTCTTTCTCAAATATCGGCGCTTCCACCTGGTTGCGCAGCAGGTCATCCATGGTTTCCCGCTTGCGGATCAGGTAAGGCTTGCCGCGATAAATAAGGACTTCCGCCGGCCGAAACCGGGAATTGTAATTGGAGGCCATGGAAAAGCAATAAGCACCTGCATTGTGGATACAGAGAATATCTCCCTCGTGGATCTCGGCAATGCGGCGGTTGATGCCGAAGGTATCCGTCTCACAAATGTATCCGACCACCGTATAAAAGCGCGCTTTGCCTTCAGGCCTGGAGACGTTTGTAATCCGGTGGTAAGCATTATAGAACATCGGCCGGATCAGGTGGTTGAGGCCCGAATCAATGCCTGCAAAAACCGTTGAGGTGGTTTGTTTTACCACATTAACCTGCACCAGGAAGGAACCTGCCTCACTCACGAGGAATTTTCCGGGTTCGAACATCAGGGTGATATCGCGGCCATATTCCTTACAGAACTCATTGAAACGCTCAGAAATCTTTTCTCCCAGTTCTCCGATGTTCGTTTCGATATCCCCATCCTTATAAGGCACTTTGAATCCACTGCCGAAATCGATGTAGTCCAGGCCAGGGAATTCCCTGGCAATATTGAGCAGGATCTCCGCGCCAAAGAGGAAAACGTCTGGGTCCAGAATATCGGACCCCGTATGCATGTGAACGCCTTCCACCTTCAGGCCGGTGGCTTCAATAACCCGGTGAACCAGCGGCATCTGATGTATGGAAATGCCGAATTTTGAATCAATATGGCCCACTGAGGTCTTATGATTGCCGCCCGCCATGATGTGCGGGTTGATGCGGATGCAAACCGGAGTATCAAGATGGGCCTGGCCAAACTGCTCCAGGATAGAGATGTTGTCGATATTAATCTTCACGCCGAGTTCCACAGCCTCCTGTATTTCTTCCAGGCTTACGCAGTTGGGAGTAAAAATGATATCCTGAGGCGCAAACCCGGCGCGCAGGCCCAATTCCACCTCCTGGACCGAAACCGTATCCAGGCCGGCGCCCAGTTCTCTGAAAAGTTTCAGGATATTAATATTGGAAAGCGCTTTGCAGGCATAGTTGATCTTTAGATTTTTCACCTTAAAAGCATCTGCCATCCGTTTGTACTGCCGCTCGATGATCGCACTGTCATAAACATAAAGCGGGCAGCCATACTGCTCCACCAGTTCGAGAGGGTCAACCCCTCCACTCATACGGTAACGGTCGTTTTCCAATACCATTTTCCAGTTAATTATTGATGAAAAAATTGAACCTGAAAATTTGCAAATATATGGATTTTCCAAAGGACATGCCAGTATTCGGATAGTTCAATTAAGTGTGCCCGCGTTACGCTAATCCGCTGGTTTCCATGGCAACGAGGAACCCAGAAACTTTGAACAGCCCTCTGTCCCGTCCCTCTCCCCGTCTCCTCGTCTCCCCGTCTCCTCGTCTCCCCGTCTCCTCGTCTCCCCCTCTCCCCGTCCCCCTAAGGAAACCCCATCTTTCCCACCAGTATTTCAAACCTCGCTTCTCCCCGCATTTCCCTCCATAGCGGGTCCATCTTCAGAGAGACCATCCAGTTGGCATGCCACTCATAAGAGCGTTCCAGCCAATTGAGAGCAGCCTGCCGTTTCCCCAGGTTCCAGTAAACGGGCGCCATTTCCACATGGGCCGCTTCCTTCACCTGTGGCTCTCCTTCCAGCTTTGCCAGCAGTCGCTCTGCTTCTTCCCGTTGCCCGGCCTTGGCCAGCGCCATTGCCAGGTGCATTTCCGACCAGGCCTCTCCCCCTGAGAGGCGGACTGCTTCGCGGAAATAATCTACGGCGGAGGTATAATTCTTGAGTGTATAATCGATCATGCCAAGTATCCACCGGGCTTCGCTGTTGTCCGGATACAGTTCCTGCATGGCCAGCCCGATCTCCCGGGCGCGTCCGTAATCGCCGGCCATTCGGTGGACATCCGCCAGGTCGATATTGTATTCCAGGTTGAGAGGGTCGAGCGAGACGGCTTTTTCCATCCGTGCAAAAGCCTGGCCGAAGTTGCCAGCCACCGCATGGTACCAGCCCAGGTCGAGATAAGCGCCAGCTTCTGAGGGGTTAAGCGAAATGGCTCGCTCCAATTCATCAAACGCATCCTCCCATTGCCAGTCGTACCACAGGTGAACCGAACCGAGAATGGCGTGGGCGTATGCTAAGGTACTATCGCGCTCCAGGGCCTGTTGCGCATACCGCCGCGCCTGAGGAAAAGCCTCCCTGGAAGAAAGCGCATTGCTCCACCCCAGCCACAGATAAGCATTGCCCAGGCCTGCATAAGCAGCGGCAAATCCCGGGTCAATATTTATGGCCCGCTCGAAAAATTCCACTGCCCTTTCTGCTCCCTCCGACCGTTGGCTGAGCATGTGGCGGCCGCGCAGATACCACTCATAGGCTTCCGGTTCACTCGTAAGGGGTTGAAGGCCACCGTTGAGGAGTATTACCTTCAGATTATCGGCCACCGCCCGGGCAATCTCATCCTGAATAGCAAAAATATCATCAATATCCCGGTCATAACGCTGGGACCACAGTTGGTAACCATCTTCAGTGCTTACCAGCTGTGCTGTCACCCGCAACCGGCCTTCTGCTTTTCGGACACTGCCTTCCAGCACGCTGCCGACTCCCAGTTTTTTTCCAATCTCCTGCATGCTGGACTCGCTGCCCCGAAAGGAAAAAGAGGAAGTGCGCCCTGCTACCTTAAGGGCCCTCACCTGAGCGAGGGCGTTGAGAATATCCTCCGCAATGCCATCGCCAAAATATTGCTGGCCGCCACCCGGGCTGAGGTCGCGAAAAGGAAGAACAGCAATAGATTTATCAGGAATGCTCCTTTCCATCAGCGAAGATCCGCTTCCCTGCCGCCACCAGAAAACGGCGGCAATCATGAAAATGATCATTAAACCGGCCAGCACCACCAGGGCACGGGGCGAGGAGGAGAGCCGGCGGCCAGGCGCCCGCCTGGAAGGCTTAACCTTAGGCCGTTCCGCCAGTTCATTTTGACTGGGCACCGTTATGCCGGCGTCAGAAAGAGCATAAACCTCCATCGGTTCGCTGACGTTCTTAAATTCGAACTTGCCCAGGGAAACCGGCTGGAACTGCGGGTGGTTGCGCAGGTCGTAGATGACCCGTTCAGTGATCAAAATGGAACCGGGTGTGCCCAATGATTCTACACGCGAGGCAAGATTGACCCCATCTCCGTAAATGTATTCTCCCTCGGTAATAATGTCCCCGATGTGAATGCCGATCCTTAGCGGTACTTTGGGTTCGGTGAGCAGGGTGAGCTGTATCTCTTTGGCGCTGGCCACTGCCTCGACAGCACTATCGAATAGAACCAGGCTGCCGTCTCCATAATGCTGAAGGATCTTACCCTGATGCTTTTGCACACTTTCGTCGAGAATAGCACGGAACCGCCTGAGCCGGAGTAGGCCATCGGCTTCATCGGCCTGCATCATGGCCGTATAGCCGGCAATATCGGCGAACATTATGGCGGCAAGGCGGCGTGTGGGCATTTTTGGTGGATTGGTTGATGGGTTGATTTGGGCATGTCTCCTGAGCCGGGTGAAATTCGTGGATCGGGATTCGTTGACAAATGCCAGAACCAAACGGCCTCAAGTTACTGAAATGGCAAGATTAAATAAAATGCGATTGGTTTTCTCTTCTGAAATCCGGCCGTTGGGAGCCAATACAATTAAGGGCTCTAAGTGTGCCCTCGTCGGCCTAACCCGCCGGTTTACAGAGCAAACATAAACCAGAATCGCTCCCTCAGTCAGGCCTGAAAATAAAAAAACCGGCCGTCCTCTGAACAACCGGCAACCCATCAAAACATTTTAGAGCTGGTTGGGGATTTTACGATTGGGCATAAATCACCCTTAAGGCCAAACCTCCCAGCAAACTCTTATTTTCACAATGAAAAAGGAAATAAAGCCTGCCCTAAAACAGGGACAGGCTTTTTACTCCAAATAAATGCATCTCAGCAGCAAATTCTTTCAGCTCCTTTGCCAACCGGGAAAAGCTGCCCTGAGCCTTCGGGCTCAGGGACAGGTAAAAATGGCATATTCCTATGCAGGAACTAGAGCTGATTATAGACCTTTGGCAGCCCGTTTAGGCTACGGTTGCCATTTGTGACGCTTTCTTTACCGTCTTAATGATCTGGGCAGCCACCTTGTAAGGGTCAGCAGCAGAGTTCGGGCGACGGTCTTCCAGATATCCTTTCCAGCCGTTGTCAACGGTGGCAACCGGGATGCGGATGGAAGCACCGCGGTCGGAAACACCATAGCTGAACTTGTCGATCGATTGTGTCTCGTGCTTACCGGTCAGGCGCAGGTGGTTATCGGCGCCGTAGGCATCGATATGCGCTTTGATTACTTCCGGAGAAGCACCGAAGGCAGAACATACCTTATCGTAGATCTCCTTGCTGCCGGCCGTACGCAACAGTTCGTTGGAGAAGTTGGCGTGCATACCGGAGCCGTTCCAGTCGCCCTGCACGGGCTTACAGTGCCAGTTGATGGCCAGGCCGTACTTTTCAGCGGTACGCTCCAGCAGATAGCGGGCCACCCAGATCTGGTCGCCGGCAGAATGAGCCCCTTTGGCGAAGATCTGGAATTCCCACTGCCCGGTAGCTACCTCTGCATTGATGCCCTCGACGTTCAGGCCGGCATCCAGGCAAAGGTCCAGATGTTCTTCGATGATCTCGCGGCCGTAGGCCTTGCCGGCGCCAACACCGCAGTAGTAAGGCCCCTGAGGAGCGGGGAAGCCGCTGGCGGGAAAGCCGAAAGGCTTGTCCGTCTCCAGGTCCCACAGGAAGTACTCCTGCTCGAAACCGAACCAGAATTCATTATCGTCATCGTCGATAAGCGCCCGGCCGTTGCTCGGATGAGGAGTGCCATCGGCACTGAGCACTTCGGTCATCACCAGATAGGCGTTCTTGCGGCCCGGGTCCGGAAAAATAGCCACCGGCTTGAGCAGGCAGTCGGAGGAATTGCCGGGCGCCTGTTCGGTGGAGCTGCCATCGAAAGACCACATCGGGCAATCGCTCAGCTCACCGCTGAAATCTTTGATTATCTTAGTTTTGCTACGCAGAGTCTGCGTAGGCTTGTAACCGTCTAACCAAATGTACTCTAGTTTGAATTTTGCCATGATTACTAAACTTATTTTGATTGTTCGAAAAAAAATTCATACTCCTGGAATTATGACTAGAAACTGTAAACCGCCGCTACCAGAACAACCGGCAGAGTTTTAGCCAATTTCCCGTCTTCATCCGGGAAGGCCTCATCTGAAGCCATGTCCACTCTGAATTCCGGGATGATAGTCAGCGCACCGACATGGAAATTGCCGGAAGCGGTCAGGCTAAGAACGTTCCCATCGGGGATACCCAGTATCTCGCCATCCGGGTCGCCGATGTATTCACCCCGCAACCCCAGGGTAAACAAATCGCTAAAAGCATAATTGGCATACAGGGCGGCTCCGAACCAGTTGGTATTGTCACCTTCTGCAACTGCGTTGGTCTTGGAAGTCGCATTTACGCCAAACCCCAGAGCCTCAGTGGCCTGGAAGGTAGCTGTCAGGTCAACCTGATGGCCGGAAACATCAGAAGCCAGCGTATCTCCTTCAAAGTCCTTTCCTCCGATGTAATTCAGATAAATTCCAACGGCATCGGTAGAATAAGACAGTTGGGCGCCTACGTGCTTGCCAGGAGTAAAGTCAATCTTACTATCTGTATCGTCGAACAGGCCAATCATAGCTCCGAAGTTTTCCGACAAAGCGAAATCCGCCTTCAAACCGGTGTGGTAGAAGGGGCCGTTGGAAAACATGTAAGAAGTGCTGTAGTTGATGTTGCCGGGGGCATCAATAATTTCATAACCGACATGAGTACCAAAATTGCCAAGGGTCAGAGTCACCCAGTCGGCCGGGCTGTATGTAACATACAACTGCTTAATTGCCGAAAGAGTTGTGCCGTTAAATCCATTGGCCACCTCTGCCCGCGGGCCGACGGCAAGATCGGCCACAAAACCTACTTTTCCTTCCCTGGAAAAAACCAGGTTGGCCATTCCAAGAGAAAAAGAATTGTCGGTTTCCGTAAAGCTGGTAGGCAATGGGTTGCCGGTAAAACTGTGGCCGTAATAGACATCCACAAAACCGGAGACTTCAAAGGGGAGTTTGGACTCTTCCTCTGGCTCCGTTTCCGGTTCGACGGCAACTTCATGGGCCATTCCCATTTCGCTGGTGTCGGCCGTCGCCACATCCTGTGCGCTGAGCATCGTGTCAAAGAACAGAATAAGGATAAGGGTATATTTCAAAACTCTCATGGTGTATGATTTTGAGGATTAAAAAAGATGGACAGGTGTACGGCAAAAGCATAGAAGGGATGGCCAGTATCCGCTGGCCCGCCAGCACCGGGAAGGGCTGGCTTTCATAAAGCCGGTAAACCGCATCTAATTCCTCAAAATCGTTTGGAGAAAGTTCCCCTAAACCTTAACTTTGAAGCAGCTCAATCAAGATTTCGGTTTACCGATGTCTTGTAGTCCCTGGCCCGCCAGCCAGGGGCTTTTTTTGTGCCCGGCGCCGAGGAGGACACCGGGCACCATCGACCATGTGTTATTTATTTCACAGACAATTGATAGCCAGCCGGTTCAGCGGAGATCGATTCTCCGTAGGCTTTCATATCGTGTTCGGCCACATCCAGGCCTTTTTCTTCTTCTTCTTCAGTTACCCGGATGCCAATGGTCACTTTGAGCAGGTACATCAGGCCAAAGGCAAAAGCAAAAGTGAAAGCACCTATAGCGAGAGTACCGTAAAGCTGTACCCAAAGCTGCCCCAGGCCTGCCTTAGCCCCGAAGATGCCAACCGCCAGGGTTCCCCACAGGCCGCAGGCCAGGTGAACGGAGGTAGCGCCGACAGGGTCGTCAAGCTTAAGGCGGCGGTCAAAGGTTACAACGGCTACCGGAATGATCACCCCGGCAATCATCCCAATAAGGATGGCCTCCATGGGGCTCATCAGATCTGCACCGGCAGTAATGCCCACCAGGCCGCCCAGAACGCCGTTGAGCACCATGGACAGGTCATGCGACTTGAACAGGAGGTAGGAGGCGAAGAAAGCGCCAACCGCACCGGCGGCAGCAGCCAGAGAAGTGGTTACAAATACCAGAGATACGGCCATTGGGTCGGCAGAGAGTACGGAACCTCCGTTGAAGCCGAACCAACCAAACCACAGCAGAAAGACTCCTGTAGCGGCCAGGGGCATACTATGGCCCGGAATGGGCTTGATGCCACTCGATGTATATTTGCCTCTACGGGCTCCGAGCAGGATGATGGCTGCCAGAGCTCCCCAGCCGCCTACGGCGTGAACAAGGGTGGAGCCGGCGAAATCGTAGAACCCGGCTGCGTTAAGCCAGCCGCCGCCCCACTTCCACATACCGGTTATGGGATAGCTGATCGCAACAAAAAGGGTGGCAAAGATGAGGAATGACCCCAGCTTTATCCGCTCGGCAACAGCACCGGAAACAATGGTGGCGGCCGTCGCGGCAAACATGGCCTGGAAGATAAAATCCGTCCAGTAAGTATAGCCGCCATCGGCGTAGGCGATGCCTCCGGCATCCCCTTCCGGCAGGCTCAGCCCGAACCCGCTGAAGCCGAAAAAGCCCCCTTCGTTAATGCCAGGATACATCAGGTTGAAACCCATCAGGCAATAGGTCAGCAAACCTATGGAGATGATCATGGTGTTCTTGAAAAGGATGTTGACGGTATTTTTTCTCTGTACGAAGCCTGCTTCCAAAGTGGCGAAGCCCAGGTGCATGATGAAAACCAATGCGGTGGCAACAAGCATCCATACATTATTGGCAGTGAATAATGCTTCATTCATCGTTCTTGAATTGTTGGTGTTAGACAAATCTGTTAAACCAGAAATTTGGCCGTTATTTGGATAGGAAGGATAAAGAAGCTTAGCACCTGAAATCAGGCAGGAGGGCGCTTGTTCTTAGCGCTATCAGTTTTAAAAAACAGTGGTCATCGCATTGGGAGTTCCTGCAAACGTGCTATCGCTCAATTGGGTTGGTATGGCATCAGATCGCATTGGCGCCCGTTTCCTGGGTGCGAATGCGGACAACCTGATTAACGTCATAAACCGTAATTTTACCGTCGCCAACTTCGCCGGTCCGGCCGGCGCTGACGATGGTATCGACGATCTTTTCGACCATTTCGTCATTGGCGAGGATATCCAGCTGCAACCGGGCGATGTAATCACTGTCGAAGGTGCTCCCCCGGTAGGTGATCGTCTCTCCTTTCTGCAGCCCGAAGCCTTTGACGTCCTTCAATGTGAAAAAGCGAACGCCTATAGTTGCAAGGGCGTCACGCACTTTCTCAAAGCGGGACAGGCGAATAATAGCCTCTATCTTCTTCATTTTTTGCTTACTTTTGTTGGTGGATAAATGGAATATGCCAGGGCAATGGCCTACCACACCCTATGTCATTTGCCGTTTGATAAATTGCCTTGAAAAAGTAATTGAAACAAAAGTAGCAACCTGGCCATTCTCCCGCTATTCCATTTCATCGCCTTATGTGAAGCCCAAAACACTTTCCTCCAAATATAAACCGCTGAAAAACAAAGAATTAACCCAGTCATCAATTGTCATGTTCAGCACGCAGAAGGATCAGCTATTTTCTTTGATCAAATCGCTCACCAAAGCGGAAAAACGGAGTTTTAAGCTCTATGCCAACCGCTTCCAGAGCGGCACTGA
Organism: Lewinellaceae bacterium; assembly: GCA_020636315.1. Classification (GTDB taxonomy): domain Bacteria; phylum Bacteroidota; class Bacteroidia; order Chitinophagales; family Saprospiraceae; genus JACJXW01. The sequence continues at coordinate 34,849 of JACJYA010000012.1, read as the reverse complement.
CAGCAAATTCATCCAGCTCTTCGACGTCATTGACCGCCTGGCCGAATACGATGAGCAAGAAGTGCTCAAACGGCTGCCGGAAGTTAAAAAACGCCATCTCCCCAACCTGAAACGCCATCTATACAAGCAGGTCCTAACCAGCCTGCGCCTGATCTATATCCAGAAAAATATCGACATCCAGATCCGCGAACAGCTGGACTTCGCCCGCATCCTTTACGGTAAAGGGATGTATATGCAAAGCCTGCGCATGCTCGACCGCATAAAGAAGATCGCCGTTGACCACCACCAGGATCTGCTGCATCTCGAGATCCTGGAGTTTCAGAAAATGATCGAGGCCCGCCACATTACCCGAAGCCGACTGGTGGAAAACAAAATGGAGGCCCTGCTGGCAGCAGCGGCCGAGCGGAGCTTCATCACCCACTCGAACAACCTCTTCTCCAACTTCAACATCCAGGTCCACGGCTGGTATATCCAGAACGGCCACGTCAATAATGAAGAACAGATCACTGCCATCAATGAATTTTTCCACGATAACCGCCCGGATGAGTTCCTCCGCCGAAAGCTCACTTTTTTCGAACGGGCCAACCTCTTCCAGGCCAATATGTGGTACCACTATATACTACTCGATTTTGAAGGGGCCGCCCGCCACGCACGCCAATGGGTAGGCATGTTCCACGGCCAGCCCCAGATCCGGGAGAAAGACCCCGACCTGTACATGCGAAGCCTCTATTACCTCCTGGTATTCCTGTATCTGCTTCGGGAAAAAGAGGAATTCGCCCGCTACCTCAGCGAATTCCAGCAATTCGAAAAGGAGAACAAAGATTTTTTCAACGACAACTCCTGCATGATCGCTTTTACCTACCTCAGGCTCTCAGAGCTCAATTACTGCCTGGTGAGTAAGGATTTCGGAAAAGGTATCAGGCTGATCGAAACGATCGAGGCCGAATTGCCCAAATTTCAGGAATACACCGATGTACACCGCATTCTTTTGTTTTACTTCAAATTCGCCTACCTGTATTTCTCCCTCCAAAACTTTGAAAAAGCCCTGGAATACCTCAATGAGATCATCCATCTTAAGTCCGGCCACCTGCGGGACGACCTGCAGGTCAACGCCCGCCTGCTGCACCTCATCTGCCATTACGAGCTGAAAAATTTCGACATGCTGGACTATCTGGCGCCCTACGTCAAACGTCTTCTGGACAATTCCGCCGACGTCAGCCAGCTACCCCGCCTGACCCTCTGCTTCCTGGAGCAACTCTCCCGAACCCCGCCGCTGGAACACTCCCGGGCTTTCGCCGTTTTCTACGATGAACTGCAGAAAATACGGAAAGACCCCTTCGAAAGAAAATCGCTGAATTACCTGGACATCCCGGCCTGGGTGGAGGGGCACCTGGGAGCGGTAAGGAAAGAGAGGGTTTGAGCGGTTAAGGTGAGGGGGAGAGTGGGAGATGGGGAGGCTGGGAGAAAGGGAGAGGGCCTGGCTGAATCCAGCGGGAACCGACAGCAACATGAATCATGCTAATGGTGTGATCGAAAGAACGGTAACCTCTGCTTAAGCCAGAAGCCCATCCTGTTCAAAAGCCTGCACTTCCTCCGGATTCAGGTAGGGGCGGACCTTTGCTGCAAAGTCCGGAAATTTGCCTTCCGGGCTGCACCCTTTCAGCATCCCCATATAGACTTTCCGCTGTGGCCCTTTGAGCCGCTCAAATACCCAGCCCAGCTGAAATTGCTCGAATTCAGTGAGGTCATATTCCAGAATACTTCTCACAACGGCTACGGATTCCACATACGTAAAAGCTTTGGGTAGAATATTCATAAGGATATCTTCCTCATGGGCCAGGTGAGCGCGGTGCTGTGCTATCCAGTCTTTCATGGAGGCCTGGATCTCCACAAGGCCGGATGCTTCTTCCGGCAGGTTTTCCATCTGACGGCTCAGCCGGTCAAATGCGCGATGCTCCGCCTCGTGCTCTTTGGTAAAGGCATGGGTGATATTAGGGCGTTTTTCTTCCAGGGGAGGATAGAAGGCGTTGTCTTCCTGGTTGGCGTGTAATTCGATGACTCTCTTTACCTCACCGAATGCAGCTTTCAGCTTTGGGGCCGTGGCCGGTGTCAGGTTGCTGCTCAGCATTTCCAGATGGTTCAATCCGGCGCGGATGGATTCGTGGGTGAGCCGCATGATTGAAAAGGGTTGACATGTTGACATGGTGCGATTCTTTTGGGTGATCAATAATCTATTTTCGATTTTTGAGCTATAGGCCGGGCCCGGTTGCCTGTCTGGCATACCAGACACACTTTCAGGTGGCGCCATGACTGATAGTCTTCTGCCGTAAATCGAGTGGAAGGGAGGTTGATCGCATAGGGGATGTGCCCATCCCGGAATTCAGCAGGTTCCCGCACATCGATGATGATACCGCTGCCGCTTTTTTGAGCGGCAAGGGCGTCGCGATAGGAAATGTACCTTATTTCGTTGTTCATGATGGTCACTTTGAAACGTGTCGAGCCATTTGGCAAAAGCCGGAACAGCAATCAGATCAGCGTAATAACTGTTTTTCCAATGAAATAAACCAGGGGGAAAAAGGTCAGGCATGCGAAGCAAATAACGCTCTGTTGCGTTTTGTTTTCCTTAACCTGTACTTCTTGTTGTGCGAGATTCTTTTTCATGATGGTGAATTTTTTGGTGTTTAGAATATCAATTGTTACGATGCAAAGGTGGGGGTAGGCCGAGGCAAAAATCCCGCCATGATTGGATAAAATCCGGACATTTAGGGGAAAATTCCCGGATTTTGTGGCTTTCCAGCCACAAAAGCAAGGTTGATCCGTACCAATTTTTACCGAAATTGAGGAGGCGAGACGGATCGAAAGTTCGCATATGCCTATCTTTGTTTGCCTGATCCTTCCCGAGCGAGGCTGGCCAGGCTAAAATAATAAGGCCCGGAGCGCCTGCTCCTACTCTGATCGCTAAACTTCTTTGATACCGGACAATAACATTAGCCAATATGGAGGCGCGCATTTTATACATTCTTCTGTGTTGTTTTTGTTATGCCATACCAGGTGCTTTTGCACAAAGAAGCGAGGCATTGCCCAAACTGGAGCGCTCCTATTTCAATCATTTCTACCAGGAGAATGATTCCCATTCCAAGAAATGTTATGATGATTTTTTTCTGGACCGGCAGGGCCGTTTGTGGTTGGTCCCTTGCGGAGACCAGCGCCTGATCAATTCCATCGGGTTATTCCGCTTTGACGGCTACTCCTTCCAGCCGGTAGAGGTAGTGTCGCCGCGCGGAACCGTAATTGAAGCGCCCCGGGTACTTGGTATTGATGAACAAGGGCGATTTTTAGGCACGAACGAAGAATGGCAACTTTTCCGGATGGACCCCGACAGCCACGAAAGCAGGATCATTTCGCCCGTCGATTCCTCCTTCCGCGGCTTGCAGGTCGTGAGCATTTCCAACACGGATAAAGAAGCCTTTATCCTTGGAAGATCAGCGAACAGCAAACTCGCCTTGTTCAGGCTAAAAGAAGGAGGGTTGGTTTTGGAACCGTCAGCTTACTATCCCGAAGCTGTGGAACGTCAGATACCTTATGCGATGACTGCAACCCCGGAATCGATTTGGTTTTCCGCCTTCTCGCTTCCGCTCTGTCGTTTTGACCGCCAAAAGGAGACGATGCGGATATACGATGCCCAGGATTTCGTTGGCCTGAAGAAGAAGCCATCGGATGGAAGGTCAACGGATAGTTTCATCGCTCTGCCCAAGTTATTGAAAAGCCCAAAGGGAAAAATTTACTTGTTTCCTTCGGTGATCTATGAAAGACAGTTATTCGAATTTGACAGGGAACGAGATGCATTTTGGCCCATGGCGGATCAGTTCCCCGCCGATTGGCTGCCCATCAACATTTTTCAGGACTCCGCCGGCAATATTTGCTTCCTCTTTCAGGATGCAGCCGGAACCTACCGGGCGGTATTGGAGACAGTGGACGGGCAGCGCTTCGATTATTCAGCGATGGTGGCCGGGCAGCGTGATATCCGGCGGTTGGCCGGCCGGGATTTTCGGCGGCAGGCCTTTTTGTTGACGGGAACCGGCTTGTACTGCGCTGGTATCCGGGAGCAGGGCCTCATCCGGCAGACGCTGACCGATCATTGGGTCAGTTCCATGGCCGGCCTGCCGGATGCCCGGTTATTGATCAATACGATCGATAACGGGTGGTTTGTTTACGATAAAGTTACGGGCAAAACAACCCCTTTTCAGGGGCCGGACTGCGGCACGGAACGCCCCGCTTTCGGCCAGGGGATGAAGCAGCAGATCATTCCCGATGATCAGGGGAACCTCTGGTTCATTTCCAGAAAGTACCTGGTCAAATATGACCCCGCCACCAATGATTGCCAGGCTTTTGATTTTGGGAAATTGGGGTCCCTCTTCGCTATGGCCCGGGAAGGATTGGCCGTCTTTCAGTACGACCGGGACAATATCTCTATGGTGGATATTCGTACTCAGCAACCAGTTTCCTTCGGCCCTGGAGTGCAGGAACATTTCGATGGTTTTGTCCGGGACATACTGGTGGATCACCAGGGATTGATATGGATTCCCACCAATGATGGCCTATGGAGAATAGATCTGGACCGGGGCGAAAGCGAAGTTCTTGGCCTCGAACACGGCTTCACGGATTTCCGCTTCACATCGATCTTTGAGGATGCGGAGGGACGGCTTTGGCTGGGTACTTATCTTGGCGGCCTCCAGATCTACGATCCCCGAACCGGAGCCGTGACTATTATTGATCAGGGGCAAGGGCTGTCCAACAATACCATCATGAGCATTATTGCCGACGATGAGGGCGATATATGGGTGGGTACAGAATATGGCATCAACCTGATTTCAAAAGAAGGAGAAGTGCTCAACAGCATTCACGAAGAAGATGGCCTGGCTTACGAAATATTCGAACGCTTTGATCCATTTAAGGATAGCGACGGGCTCTTGTATTTCGGCAGCAGGAAAGGCATTAGCATCATTGACCCTACTGCGCTGAAAGCTTCCATGAATAAAGATACCACAGTGCGGATCTATCTGACGGAATTGGGGTATTTCGATAAGGAGAAAGGAGCGGATGTCGTTCAGAAGAGCCATTTCAAACAAATCGGCCGGCTGGAAATATCGCCGGAAAGGCCGTATCTCCGGCTGAAGTTCGCCTTGTCCAGTTATCTGGAACCCCACAATAACCGTTACGCTTATAAGATCGAAGGCAAAGATGAAGACTGGCATTATCTGGGCGCCCAGCCGGAACTCAACATCAGCCGCCTTCCGCCCGGCAAATACCGCCTCCTCATCAAGGGCGCCGATTTCCGTAACAACTGGATCGTGGCGCCGCTGGCGATCGACATCCACGCCCGGGAATTCTTCTACAAACAACCCTGGTTCTACCTGCTGGCTGCTCTGCCCTTTATAACCTTTGGCCTGATCTGGGCCCGAAACAAACAACAGGAAGCCCGGCGGCTCGAAAGAGAAGTCGCCCGGCGAACGCAGAAAATTCGGGAGGACAAAGCCGTGATCGAACAACAGGCCATGGAACTTCGCCAACTGGATTCCATGAAGTCGCGCTTCTTCACCAATATCTCACACGAGTTGCGCACGCCCATCACCCTCATCAAGGCCCCGTTGGAGAACCTGATCCAAAAACACGGCGCTTCGCTCGATGAACGGATCGGCCGGAGTTTAAGAATGATACTTAACAATGCCGGCAAGCTGGGGCGTTTGGTGGAAGAACTGCTGGAACTGTCCAGCCTGGAGGCCAAAAAGGCTACGTTGAAAGAAACAGCCACGCCGCTGAGCCTTTTCTGCCGGCAGCTATTCGGCGCATATGAGTCCGGAGCAGCCCTGAAGAATGTTGATTATTGTTTTCATTCCGGCCTGGACGAGGAGGCGCATTTCCTGGTTGACCGCAGACGGCTGGAGAAAATTGTCAATAACCTCCTCTCCAATGCGCTGAAATTTACGCCGGATGGTGGAACGATCCGGATGAGCCTGCGCAGGGAGGCGGAGCATTTGTTGATCGAGGTAGAGGACAGCGGCCGCGGCATCCCCCCCGAAGATATGCCCCACCTCTTCGACCGGTACTTCCAAACCCGTCGGGACGATATCGCCACCGAAGGCGGTACGGGTATTGGCCTGGCCTTGTCCAGGGAGTTGGCGCTCCTGATGCAGGGAAACCTTACCGTGGAAAGTAAGTGGGGCGCTGGAGCTTGTTTTTCCCTGCAGTTCCCCGCCAAAGAAGCGGCGGCGGTGGAAACAACCACCATCTTCCCGCAGTATCCCGGAACGGCCGTTCAAGAGGAGCGCCCTGTTCTCACGCCTCCTGTTTCCTCTGCTGGAGATGCGCCAAAAACCAAGGTGCTGATCGTGGAAGATAACCCGGACATGCAGCAGCTCCTCCACACCTTACTGGCCGATCAGTATGACTGCGTGCTGGCCAATAACGGAGCTGAGGCCTGGGCCTGGCTGCAGGAAGAGAAGGAGGACATTGACGATATCGAACTGATCCTGTCCGATGTGATGATGCCCGAAATGGACGGCTACACCCTCCTGGAAAAGATCAAGGCGCACCAGCGCTGGCAGAAGTTGCCGGCGGTTATGCTTACTGCCCGTTCGGCAGAAGAAGACAAACTGCAGGCGTTGCGCATGGGCGTTGACGATTATTTGCTGAAACCATTCTCTCCGGCGGAATTGGAAGCCCGGCTGCAGAACCTTGTCGCCAACTACCGGGCCCGGAAAGATGTGGCAGTCCGTATGGAGGAGCCTGACGGAAGCGGAGGCATTGGCATTGCGTTCAAGCCGGAGGAATCTGCCCATACGGTTTGGCTGAAAGAAGTGGAAGATGCCGCCCGGGAAGCACTGGACAAGGGCCTCAAACTGTCCACCGCCCTTCTGGCCGATCGGGTTTTTCTGAGCGAACGGCAGTTCTCACGCAAGCTAAAAATGGTTACAGGATTGACGCCCAACGGGTATATACTGGAAGTAAAATTGCAGAAAGCCCGCCACCTGCTGGAGCACCAGGTGTACACCACGGTCAATGAAGTGGCCCAGGCGGCCGGTTACAGTTCAGGAAGTTATCTCACCAAGGTTTATCAGGAGCGCTTTGGAAAAAAGCCGGGTGATTATTTCTAAGATAAACAGCCTCCTTACCTGACGGTAAAATATAATACCGGCATTTTAAACAAATCCTTGCCCCTTTTACCTTTAACCTTGCCCAATAGCCGCAGTATTTCCTATTTTTACACCATGAAGAAGATCCTGAAATGGATGGGTATCAGCCTGGTGCTGCTGCTCTTCGTACTGGCCATCATTCTGTATCAGCGGTATGGCGGAGGGGTGGAATACGGCTATGTGCCCTCCGAACCCTTCCTGGGCAAAGAGCAGTTGTACGAGTTTTTCTCCTACGAGGAACCCATTGGCAATGTAGCTGCTACTCCCGACACGGCTCACACCCGCATTTTTTTTACCATCCATCCGGAGAGCCGGCCGGAAGGGTACAAGCTCTGTGAGATCGTCGATGGAAAGGCCGTCCCCTACCCCAGTGCAGATCAGAGCATATACATCACACCACTGGGCCTGTTTGCCGACCGCCAGAATCGGCTCTGGGTGATCGACCACGGCAACCATGGCTTCTCCGGCGCGCGCCTGCTGGCCTTCAACCTGGCCACCGATGAGCTGGCCCTGGAATATACTTTTTCCGGCGATGTGGCGGAAAAAGGGTCGTTTTTCAACGACCTGAGCGTCACTCCGGACGGGAAATACGTATTTATCGCCGACGTGAGCTTCTTCGGAAAGCAGCCTTCCCTGGTGGTTTTCGATGTGGAAAAACAGCAGGCCCGCAGCCTCCTCGACGGGCACAAGTCTGTCACCAACCAGGGGTACGTGCCCGTTACGCCCACCAAAAAAATGCGATTCCTCGGCGGGTTGGTGGACCTGATGCCTGGCATTGATGGCCTGGATGTGGACCCCACCGGCGCCTATGTTTACTACGCAGCTATGAGCCATGACAGCCTGTACCGCGTGCCGGTTGCTGCTTGTACCGATTTTTCTAAAACACCTGAATCGATCGCAGCAATGGTAGAAGCGGTGAGCCAAAAACCACTAAGTGACGGCATCCGGGTTGGGCCGGACGGATGGGTTTATATAACAGATGTCGAACACCAGAGCGTCGAATGGGTAGATCCGGCCGTTGGGGGCAAACCAAAGGCCCTCATTCAGGACAGCCGCATCCGGTGGGCTGATGGGCTGTCTTTCGGCGGCGACGGTTACTGTTACCTGGCCGACAGCGCCATCCCGGACCAGATGCTGCGCTCGAAACGGCACATACATAAGATGGCGCCCTATTTTATTTTTCGCTGGAAATTTTGACCAGGTGTAAAAGTGTATGGGTGTAAAGGTGTAAATGAAAATTGCAGCCTGCAATCCCACCTTCATACATTAAAGCTCTTAAACCTATCCACTTTTACACTTTTACACCTAAACACACTTTCAACGCTCATGGAACGCCTTCTCCTTCTCCTCCTCGCTCTCCCCGCCCTGCCTGCCCTGGCCCAGGTGGACTCCCTGCAGCAACCGCCGGACGCCACCCAGCAGATAGTGGAGGATTTTCTACAGAATACCGACAGTGAGGGGGCCTTCGATTTCAACACCATTTTTGAGGAGCTTCAATATTATCAGGAAAACCCCATTAACCTGAATGAGGCCGATGAAGAGGAACTGCAGGAACTCCAACTACTGTCCGACATTCAGATCCTGGAGCTCCTCAACTACCGGAGAATGGCCGGAGGCCTCATTTCCCTGTACGAATTGCAGGCCATTCCCAGCTTTGACCTGCTGACAATACGCCGAATCCTGCCTTATGTGACGATTGACAAAGGTATTGACGATTATCAGCTATCCATCCCCCGGATGATGGCCGAAGGGCAGAACGAGCTGTATCTCCGCTGGTCGCGTTTTCTGGAAGAGCAGAAAGGGTATTCTCCGCTGGAGGAAGGGCAGGCTGCCCAGCGCTACCTGGGAGACGCCAATCAGTTCTACCTGCGTTACAAGCACGCTTACAGCAACAAACTCAGCTACGGAATCACGGCGGAAAAGGACCGGGGAGAGGAATTCTTCACCGGCAGCAACCGGCAAGGGTTCGATTTCTATTCCGCCCACCTCTTTCTAAAGGATTACAACCGCACCATCAAGGCCATCGCCATCGGGGATTACGCGGTAAGTTTCGGCCAGGGGCTTATTCTCTTCTCCGGTTTCGGGGCAGGCAAGAGCTCCCAGGTGATGAACATCAAGCGCACCTCCCGGGTGCTACGCCCCTATACCTCTGTCAATGAGTCCAATTTTCAGCGGGGCGCCGCCGCCACTCTCGTCTTTGGCGAACACCTCGAGGTGACCGCCCTGGCCTCCTACCGCAAGCGCGACGGCAATGTGCTGGAGCCGGACACCCTCGATGTGGAAGGGGAAGTCCGGCAGATCAGTTCGCTCGATATTGATGGGTTGCACCGCACTCCAAATGAAATAGCGGATGAGAACGCCATCGGCCAAACCACCCTGGGCGGGCGCCTGCGCTGGAAGGGCCGCCGGGGGCACCTCGCCCTGAATGGCCTGTACGAGCAGATCGATGCGGATCTTACCCTGCGGGAACGTCCTTACAACCGCTTCTACTTCAGTGGCAACCGGCTTCTGAACGGCAGCCTGGACTATTCCTTCACCTTTCAGAATTACAATTTCTTCGGCGAGACGGCCATGAGCGACAACGGCGCCATTGCCACTCTCAACGGCCTGCTGATGGGCCTGGACCGCAAGGTGGACCTGGCAGTGCTGGTGCGCCACTTCCCACGGGATTACCAGGCGCTCTTTCCCAACCCTTTCGCTGAAACATCGGGCGCCCGAAACGAGACAGGCGTCTATCTGGGACTGGAGGTGCGCCCGCTCCCCCACTGGAGGGTCAGCGCCTACTTCGACGCCTGGCAGCATCCCTGGCTGCGCTTCAACACTGATTCGCCTTCCAGGGGCTACGAATATCGCGCCCGGCTAACCTATTTCCTCAAACGCGACCTGGAAGTTTATCTGGAAGTCCGCGATGAAACCAAGGAGCAAAACATCGACAAGATCGATGGAAAGAACAATTTTACCCTGCCCAACCGGGTATTTCAAACCCGCCTGCACCTGGCCAAGAAAGTGAATAAAGCCCTGGAACTACGCAGCCGGATTGACGTCGGCTTCTCGGAGAACGAGGTCAACACCACCCAACGGGGCTTTGTGGTGTATCAGGATGTGATCTTCAAGCCGCTGAGCTTCCCATTCTCTTTTACCACCCGCTTTTCCCTGTTCGATACCGACGGGTTCCAGGCGCGCTATTACTCGTTTGAGAACAACCTGCTATATACTTTCTCTATCCCTGCCTACTACAACCGCGGCACCCGCTTCTACTTCAACCTTCGCTACCGGGGCATCCGCAACCTGACCCTCGAAGCCCGCATCGCCCAGACGTATTGGAAAAACCAGAACACCATCGGCAGCGGCCTGGAAGAGGTGGCCGGGCAGCGAAGGACGCAGGTGAGTGCGCAGGTGAAGTTTAAATTTTGACTTTCAGCATTTCTTCATTTACAGACACCACCTCCATCACCATATTCTCTGCGCCTTCGGCCTTGGGCCTGATGATAAGCGTGTTGTCGCCCTCCCAGCTCCAGCTCGCCGGCTCGCTGGTGCTGCCATCCGACGGAGCGATGCCGTGATAAATGCATTCTCCTCCTTCTTTGATCTCAAAACCTTCTCTGCCCCGCGTCGGCGGAAAATCAAAGCTGGCCGGGCGGTAAACCCTGACCGCTTCCGTATCCTCTTCGTGGGAATGGACCCAGGAGCCGATCAGTTCTTCCGGATTAGGGCCGTCCATTTTCTTGTCCTGGCAGCCGACAAGCGAGGCGCCGAAAAAAAGGATAGTGAGTATTAGCTTTCCCATAGTGAATGATTGATTGATTGAAGGAATGAATGATGGATACGAAACAAGATAAGAATTTGGAGTAAAGCCGGGAAATAAGCTTACCGGGATTGTTCAAAGTTTCTGGTTTCCGAGTTTTTTTACCCGGCTGAGGTACTAAGACGGGCTGAGTTCCTGGTTTCCCTAATAGCCAGCGAGTTAGCCTGATACTCAAAAAGCAGCAGGCGGGATCGTTATTTTCATAATAATTACAAAAGTAATGATTACAAAAATCATCATTATAAAAGTAACGATCAGTTTTGCCACAAGAATTTAACTACCCTGTTCCCTGCTGCACTGCTCTCTGTTCTCGATACATTGCTTCCTGTTACACCGCTCTCTATACTCCCCCCTCACACCACTCCACCGCCCGGTACTCCGACCAGGCGTAGCCGGCTTTCGGCAGGGTGAAGCCCACGTGCCCTCCTTTCTCCGGCATTTCCAGGAAAATCTTATCGTGTTTTTCGCAGAGCTCCACCGGGGAGCATTCCGGTGGCAGTATGGGGTCGTTGACGGCGTTGACCAGGAGTATGGGGCGGTCCGTTCCGGCCATGTAGTTTTTGGCGGAAGCCTGCCGGTAGAAGTCCTCGGCATCTTTATAGCCATTGATGGGGGCGGAGAAATAATTGTCGAAGTCGCGCCATTCCCGGATCTCGTCAAATTTGCTGAGGTCGAGGGCTTCGGGAAATTGCTTCGCCTTGGTCTCGATCTTTTCCTTCAGGCTTTTGAAGAAGCGGCGTTTGTAGAAACCGTTGCCTGGAAGCTCCAGAGCATCGACACTGGCCTTCAGGTCGCAGGGAGCGGAAAAGGCCATGCCGCGGCTAACCGGCTCCGGCGCCTCCCTGCCCTTCACGCCCAGGTATTTCATCAGAATACTGCCGCCCATACTGAAGCCGATGAGGACGATGTTTTCGTAATCCTTAACGCCAAGAGCATGTTCGATCACCGCCCCGATATCTTCCGTATCCCCGTGGTTGTACATGCGCAGCTGGCGGTTCATCTCGCCACTGCAGGAGCGGCAGTTCCAGGCCAATACATCCCAGCCATGTTCTGAGAAGATATTGGCCATGCCCTTCATATAGTGGCGATCGGAGTTGCCCTCCAGGCCGTGAGTGAGGATAGCAAGCCGGCGGCTGCCATTGTCGATCCAGTCCAGGTCGAGAAAGTCGCCATCGGACAAGGTAATGCGTTCGCGTTCATAGGGAGTTTCCACTTTTCGAAGGATAGCAGGCAGTACGGTCTGCAGGTGGCCGTTGAACTGGTAAAAGGGAGGCCGGGTGTAGGAGGAATGTTCAATGAGGGGCATACGCGCGGTGCTCGTCGGGGACGATGGTTAGATGGTTAAATTGTTATGCTATATTTATGAGAGGGCTGAGTTATAGCAGCCTCACTTGTATCCTTTTTTGGCGGTACTGGTATCATCGGCGGTGGAATAGACTTCGAAAGAAGCCCGCTCCGGGCTGAGGGCAGCGGTGTATTTGTTTTCGGCAACGACAAAATACTGTATGGGCTCCTCTCTTTCCTTATCCTTCTCGATGGTGGCGCCCCAGATGCCATCCTCCGCCATCTGGTCATCGTGGCCGCTGTCGTCGAACATTTCGAGCTTTTTCCAGGGGCCGAGCTTACCATAGCGATAGAACAGCCAGGCGCTTTCCGCCCCTTCCAGAGTGGCGTTAACGGCAACGATCTCGTCGTAATCGAGGTGCTTTACCTGATTGATCGCCGGAGGCTCTTTACTGATCAGAGGATGGTTTTTCAGGTATTCCGTTCTTGGCCCCATGAGCTCTTCTATACCGATAATACTCGCTTTGTCGGCTTTGGCGGTCTCGTGAAGGTTCTTTCGGAAAGCCTCGTAATCATAAAGTTTGTTCGAATCGTTCTCCACGAAAGGAGCGATCATCTCCTGGATTTCCTCCGCCCGGCGAAGATAAGTGCTGTCGATAAAATAATCGTTGAGGATGGTGCGGATGTGGGCTACGTACATTTTCCGGTAAAGGCCATCGGCCAGGAGGTTGGTGATCAGCGGGCGCTTCTCGTTTTTCTCCTTATAGTGAACGAAAGGGCTAAGCGTTTGCATTTCCTCGTTGGTCAGGGGGCTGCCTTTGGAGCCGTCGTAACGAAAACCGCCGAAAGAAAGGTTCATATCCCAGACAATGGGGTGGAATACCCCTTCTTTGTCGCGATACAGATAATAGTTGTGGCAGAAGCGGCCGGTATAGCTGTCGAGGTTCACCAGAACTATGTTGAAAGCCAGCATCCACAGAGCCTGGTCGATATTGAATATAGAATCCAGTTTCTCCGGCTGTTCGTTGAGTACTTTAGTTAGTTCGATGAGCTTTTGCCAGCCGAAGTCGGACTTGACCTCGTAGAGCCCCTGATAACAGATGGAGTCCGGGCCGAGGTACTGCAGCGAAGCTTTATCTCCCTCCGGGCAATCGGGTTGTTCCTTATAGCCCCAGACGGGGTCACATTTGAAGAGGATGCCGTCATCATCTTTAAAATAATGCTCCAGGAATTCATCTTCGACGGATTCGGTGCTGTTGTAAAGCCCCAGGTAAACATCATTGACGAACAGCTGAACGAAATTGGCCCGGGAGGCCGGCATGTACCGGCGGGCGATCTCATAAGAAAGCACCTCCCGAAGGAAGGAGGGATCTCTGAAAATATTGCTCAGTTTGATCTTATCGACCCCGCCCGGCAGTTTCTGATCCTTGATGGTATGGTTAAAATCGATATTGAAGGGAAGTTTGGAGGAACCGGACTTGCTGACGGCGAAGAAAGAGCTGTTGCCCTTATAGCGGACCCCTACCCCTTTGTAAACCTCGCCTTCAAAGGATGCGTCGCCTACCAGGCGGTCCTCACTTCCGCTCTGCTTGAGCGAGTCAAGTACCTGCTCCCAGTTTTTCTCTTTAAAAAAAAGCCGGAGCTCTTTGACCTTTCCAACCTCAAACAACCCGCTGTTTTCCTCCTGGCCAAAAAGTGGAGAAAGGATGACCAGAGCGCCCAGTAAGGATAGGTACCGTATCATAAGCATTTGTTTCTCAACAAAAAATTGCGAAGCCCCGCCGCAATTATGCTTAACGGGCCTTCGCAATTTACTATTGCCTGTGCCAACTCTAATTATTCAGGTCTTCCAGGCTGGCCGTATATTGCTCGAACATATAACGCGGAGGGTCATAGGCAACGGCCTTGGCATTCTCTGCATAGATGAAGTATTCCACAGAAGTGCTTCCATCCCGGGGTTTGACCACAGCGCCGAATATCCCGTCTTCCGCCTCGCCATCATTGTGCTGCCCGTCGTCTCTCATTTCCACCTTATCGAAAGGCATAGAATGGTCAAAGCGGTAAAATAAGACGACATTTTTGGGAAACTTGTCGATCCGCGCCTGGATCTTGAAATCCGTCACTTTTTCAGAAGAGAAGCGCTCGCGGCGGGTAACCGATACATCGCTCACTTCGGGAGGCACCACTGAAAGCAGCGCGTTCTCTTTGAGGAATGCGGTGCGAGGGCCCATCAGTTCCTTGAGGCCGGGGATGCGGCTCCGCTTGCCGATGGTTTCGGTAAGGCTGGCGTCAAAATCCTCCATGCTGTAGTAGCGGTTGGCGTCTTCTTCGAATGCTTTGCGGATGAGGCCCTGAAGTTCTTTGGCGCGCTCGGCGTATTCGCCGTGGCGGAAGAAGTCGTTCATCATGGTGCGCATGTGAGCCAGGTAGGCCTTTTTGTATTCCTCATTGCTCAGCAGGCGGCTGATCAGCGGTTTATCCGGATTATTGAGGTGCAGCAGCGGGTCCATCTCCTGGAGTTCCTTGAGCTTCAGGTCAGAGCCCACGCCGGTATTCTTGTAACTGCCGAAGCAGAGGTTCAAGTCGTAAAGAATGGGAACGAACTGGCCCTGGCCATCCTTATAGAGATAGTAGTTTTCGCTGTACCGGCCGGTGTAGCTGCTGAGGTTGACCAGCAGGTTGTTATAAGCCAGCATCCAAAGGGTGCGGTCCACATCCAACACCCGGCTTACAGCCCCGGGCTCCTGATTGAGCACATAAGTCAGCTCGATGAGGTCATCCCAGCCGGATTCGGAGAGGAGGACGAAGTTGTGCAGGTAGCACTTGGCGCTGTTGTCATACTGGAGGGAACCGAAAACATCGCTCTTGCACCCCGGTGGTTCCTCCTCTACCAGGTTGGGAGCACATTGCACGAAAGTGCCGCCGCTCTCGCCGAAGTGATTAGCCAGGAAAGCATCATCGATCGGTTCTACATTGACGAACAAGCCATAGTATTCGCCATTGACGATCACTCTGGTGTAATTGGCCCGCGGAGCCGGCATATACTGGCGGGCGATCTCATACCCCAACACCTCTCTGACCATGCTCGGATCTCGTAAGGCGCTGGACAGCTTCACCGACTGCTGCCCCTGGTAGTTCTGTTCCTTATCGATGAAATTGAGTTTGATGTAAAGGCTGTTCCGCTTGTTGCCCGGCTGAAAAGAACGGCTGCCGCGATAACGAACGCCAATGTCGTTAAACTTCTGGCCATTGATCTCAACGGACCCCAGCAACAGGCCCTCGCCGTTAAACCGCAGCGAGTCCAGTACATACCGCCAGTTATCCTGGTCAAAGGTGATCTTTATCTCCTGGATCGTATTCACATCGTAAAAATCGTCTTGCGCCAGAACAGAGGAGAAAGAACTCAGGAAAAACAGGCCGGATAGGATGAGAATGCTTCTTTTCATATTTGGATAGATGTGATTTCAGGATTATATGAACCCGCCGGGAATTCGATAGCCGGCCCGGCCAGGCCCTGACAAATCAGTTTTTTTTGCAATGCAATATTAAGAAATTTATTGAATTCCTGGCTCCCTGTCAGCGCGAAGAGTAACCAGGCTTCACAATCATTTTTTACTACGCCGCCCCAAGGTACAAAAGGAAAAACGAATTTTCCCCCGGAGTATTACCATAAACACCAACACACCGGTTTTTTGCCGCCCGTCGGCGGCATTCCACTACCATAACGCAAATTTTTCAATGGTTACACTTTGAGCTGCAATAAAAGCAAACTTTCACCTGACGAGGAAGATCCGGCCTTGGGGCGGGCTGGAGAAAAGGCGGGAATGCGCGCTTCCTCCGGGGAAATTATCCTCCCCCGAAAAGCTGCACCACATGCAGATAAATATTTACTGCCATAAGGGCGATGAGCAGCAGGGCGGCAACCCGCATCCAGCGGGCGTTGCGCCGGCGAAACTCCTCGGCCCGTTCCTGTACTTTTTTATCTCCGGAGCGAAGGCGGCCAATAGAAAACAAATAGACATAGACGCCCATGGCCAGAAACAACAGTTCGATGAATAATCCAAGGTATTCCATAACATTTGCTCAGTTATTGACCTCCTCAAAAAAACCGGTTTTGGTGTTCTTTTTTACATTATCCCAGGTAAAATAACGGCCGTTCATGGCCACATAGACACCAGGCGGGAGGGTCTGAACGAAGGCCAGCGCGCTGCCCAGGTTAAAAAAGCCATCGGAAGAAGTGCCGAACGCATAGGGGATCATGGCGCCGGTCAGAACGATGGTTTTCCCTTCCACAGGCCGCTCGGCAAGGTACCGGGCCGTCTCCACGAGGCGGTCTGTGCCATGGGTGATGAGGATCTTGTCATAAATACAGCGGCGGCAGTTGTAGGCGATGATCTCCCGGTCCTCTTCCCGCATTTCCAGGCTGTCGATCATCATCAGGGTCTTCAGGTCGATGTCCAGGGTGCAACGCCCCCGCTCGAACATGCTGGGCAGGTGGGTATCTCTGAAAAATAACTGGCCGGAAATATAGTTGTAGTCCTTATCGAATGTGCCTCCGGTGACGAAAACTTGGATCATGGATTGAGGTTTGTTGTCAGTTGTTTGTTTTTGGCAAAACAAGATACGGAGGTATTGCCAACCAACAACAACCAACTGACAACGATCTGCATTTCAGGCCGGAATTTCGGTTATTCCTTTACCTTGAAGATATCATCCGAAAGGCCGGAGTTGATCTCCACGGACTCTACTTTCAGGGTGATGGGGAATGGGGCGGCTCCTGAAGTCGTCAGTTCATAAGGGACGCGGATGCCGTTCACTTCCCGATAATCGCCCATTTCACTGGTAACCGTCACGGTGCCCTGAGGGCCGTCCTGAGTGGTGATGCTTTTGACCTTCAGGCCGGTTTGCACGTCGTAGTACTGAGTGGCCCGGTTGCCGTCGGAGTCGGTAACCTCTACCCGGTAGGCTTTACCACCTTCCAGATTTTCGATACCATCCAGGGTAAGCTCATAGCCGCCCCCGGCAAAATGCAGTTCGGGAAACAACATGGCCTGCTGCTTGATGCTTTTCGCTTCTTCACCTTCCAGTTTCTGCTCCTGTCCCATGGCGCTCACCTCGGCGCGCTCGCCGTCAAACCGGGTTTCGTTGACCACCATGCCGTTCATTTCCACCTGCATCAACATCTTGTCCGGCACCTTGCGCTGCATCTTCATTTGCATGGCCATCCCCTGAACGGTAGTGCTCATTTTGAAGGTCATGTCTTCGACCGCCTCCAAGGCCTCCCGCCCGCCGATAGCCGACAGGTAGTTCTCTACCACATCCAGGGCAGTAAGCCCTTCGGGCAGGGCCTCTTCCTCCCCGGAGATCAGGTTGCCGTTGACATCGAAAAACCGAACCTCCCCGCTACCGGAAAAACGCCCCAGTTTATCCGCCACTTCGGCTTTGTTGCCCACCACCACGATGTAGGCCTGGCCGGGAAGGAGGTACTTTTGGGCCACTTCCTGCAACTGCTCCGCCGTGACAGCATTCACATTTCTCAGATAGTCTGCATAGTAGTTCTTAGGCAGCTTGTAGCGAACCATGTTGAGCGCCAGGCGGGCGACGGTCTCCGGGCGCTCCATAGCACGGGCAAAAGTGCCGGTTATAAAATTCTTGGTGCTTTGCAGTTCTTCCTCCGGCACGGGTTCCTCCCGCAGGCGGTTCATCTCGTGGAGGAATTCAACAATAGCACTGTCCGTCACCTCGTTGCGCACACTCCCGCCGGCCGAAAAATAACCGATGTACTTGTCGTAAGAAAGCGTTGAACCCACACCGTAGGAATATCCCTTGTCTTCCCGGATGTTCAGGTTGAGGCGGCTGTTGAGGCCGCTACTGCCCAGCAGGGTGTTCAATACCGAAGAGGGGATGACATCCTCGGCGCCCGGCTTGAGGTTGACAGGATAGGTGATGTCTATAACGGACTGCACCGCTCCGGCCTTATCAACGAAGGCGACAACCGGTTCTGAGGGTGGCTCCGGAAGAGCGAAAAACTCCTTGGAGAGTGTACCCTTTTCCCAGCTTCCAAAGTATTTCTTTGCTATTTCTTTGGCTTCCTCCAGTTTGATATCGCCGATAATAGCCAGATAGGAGGTATTGGGCAGGAAGTAGTTTTCATAATAGGCCTTGCAGCGCTCCGCCGTAATGGCCTCTATTGTTTCTTCGTCAGGCACTTCTCCGTACGGGTGCCCCCCAAAACGCAGCATCTGCGCCAGGTTATCGGCAATGGTGTTGGGGTCATCTTTTTCATAGGACAAGTTCGAAAGGCGCTGTTTTTTCAGCTTTTCAAATTCTTCCTCCGGGAAAGTGGGGTGCAGCAGCACATCCGCCATGACCTCCAGCAGGGAGTCTTTATGTTTGGTGAGGCAGGAACCGAACATACCTGTTTCACTGGTGTTGAACGCCGCCCCGATAAAATCGACGGCGGCATCGATCTCCGCTTTGGAGCGGTTTTCCGTTCCCCGGCCAAGCATCTCTCCGGCCATTTCGGCTGTTCCCGCGTATTTGCCTTCCTCAACCGGGGGGACATCCACCAAGAGGTTAAAGGCTATGCGCGGCAGTTTGTGATTTTCTACAACCACCACCTGCAGGCCGTTGTCCAGAGGGAATTGCTCGTATTCCCCGAATTGAATCTCAGGGGCCGGGCCCGGCGCCGGCGCTTTTTTTCGAAAATCTTCCTCCTGAGCCCGCAGGCCCTGAATGGCGGAAAGGAAAAAAATGGCAATGATCAGGTTTGTATTTCTCATTTTTCTTTGAATCTGATTGAATAATTGATATTCGTCCCGGCGAATCACGGCTAATAAAAGCAACCGGGCGAATCACGGATTTCGAATCCCTGTTAACGCCCCCTACGGCTGGTTCGGCTTGGGCAGATAATACAGGACCACACTATTCTCATCTACGAAATACTTCTTTGCCGCATTCTGGATGTCTTCGCGGGTAACCGCCAGATAGTGGCTGATCTCCTCGTTGATCAGGTTGGCGTCTCCGTAGAGGACTTCGTAGGTTGCCAGGTTATCGGCAACGCCAAACACGGTGGCGTTCTGGTTCACCAACTCGCTTTCCACCTGATTGCGCAGTTTCTGGAATTCCTCTTCCGTCACGCCTTCCTTTTGCACCTTTTCTATTTCCGCGTTCATGGCCTTCTCCACGGTTTGGGCATCCACGCCGGCATTGCAGATGGCGTAGGCCACCGCCATGCTGGGCCCCTCCTGGTCCATCACGAAATTGCCGGTCTGAATGGCCAGCTGTTGTTCATCCACCAGTGATTTCTTCAGGCGGGAACTTTCCCCCTCTGACAGTAACTGAGCCAGCATTTTAACAGCATAGAAGTCCTTTTCACCGATAGCCGGAGTGCGGTAGGCTTTAAACACCCCCGGCAATTGTATCTGGTCGAATATGGTGTCGCGCACCTGCCCGCCCAGAGGAGGCTCCTCCACCTGAGGCCGGTAGATCGGGTTTTCCTGCTTCGGAATGTCTTTGAAATACTTGCTCACCCATTCTTTTGCCTGTTTGGCCTCAAAGTCTCCGGCAATGACCAGAACGGCATTATTAGGTACGTAAAACTGCTTGTAGAATTTCACGTAATCTTCTTCAGAAGCCGCATTGAGGTGGTCCATAGAGCCGATGGGTGTCCACATATAAGGGTACTTTTTGTACATGCGCTTCTGGATCTCCTTGCGGAAGGAGCCGTACGGCCGGTTATCATACCGCATCCGCATCTCCTCTTTGACCACCTCCCGCTGGGTTTCCACCCCCTTCTGGTCAACTTTGGCGTGGAGCATGCGCTCCGACTCCAGCCAAAGGCCCAGTTCAAGCTGGTTGGCGGGAAGCACCTCAAAGTAACAGGTGTTGTCGGTAGTCGTGTAGGCATTGAGCGTCCCGCCTGCATCCTGAACGTATTGGGAGAATTCCCCCCTTTCGATGTTCTCAGACCCTTCAAACAGCAGATGCTCAAAAAAGTGGGCAAAGCCGGTGCGGCTGGGGTCTTCATTTTTCGATCCGACGTGGTACATGACAGCAATAGCAACGATTGGAGTGCTCTTGTCCTGATGGAGGATCACGGTCAACCCATTGTTTTCCAGCGTATATTTGTCAAACGCTATCTTGTTGTCCTGGGCGCCGGCAAGGGTGCCGGTAAACAACAGCCAGGCCAAAACGGAATACTGGAATAATCTCCTCATTGGTCATTATTTTGGTATGGGAAAAGAATCGCGCTGCGAAAATGAAAAAATATTTCCCGATAAAAAACCGGATTATACGTAAATGTGCAAGTTCTTAGACAAAATTGGTGGATTCGTGGATTCGGGGTTCGGGATTTGTAGATCCGGGATTCGGGGGTCCGGGACTTTATCTACCTTACAACTGCGAGGCCTCCGGAAATAAACAACGCCACCCCTTATGTTCGCAGAGTGGCGTTGATTGGATTTCAACTGGAAATATACTATTCTTAGGAACCGGAGCAAGGGATGGTTCAAATAAGTGTGTCTGCGTTACGCTAACCCGCTGGTTTCCAGGGCAACGAGACCCGTCCTCGCTACCGCTCTGCCGGGTAAAAACTCAGAAACCAGGAACTATGAACGCCCCCCGGAGCAACCTCGGCCGACAAGCCCTCCTACCGAATAACGAATCCCGAATAACGAACCCACGAATCCCCGCCTCCCCTACACCACCTTATCCGCGCAGGAAGAGCTGGCGAAAGCATTGGGTTTGGCCTTAAAAACAAAGCCCATCCCCAGGATGTACCCCATGGCCTCCTTCAGGGCGGTATTGGACTGGAAATGCGGGTCGGTATTGATATCGGCATGGACTTCGAGGTCAACCTCGTGCTTGTCCAGCAGGTCACACAACGCATAGGCCACTTCCACCGACTTGGCCACCTCGGTGATCATTCGCTCGCGGAGGCCCATTTTACCGTACTCCTTCGAGTTGGAAATGTACATGAAGCCGCCTTTTTTTTCCCGCAGGAAAACGATAACGGTGGCAAATTCGATGACCCCATTGCGCACCTGAGAGTCGGAACCGATACAGACTTTCAGCCGATGGCCATCTTTCTTTTCCCGGACAATGGCCTGCTCTACAGCATCCTTGATCGGAAGTTCGATTTTTTGGCCGTTAAGCCTTCGCCAATTCATCGCTTTATTGATTTTTGATAAATTTAAAAAAAACTCAAGCCATATTTATTGTTGATTGATAAATTTAACTCAGAATTTAAATTCGGTTAATATTTTGCTAAACGCCAAAGCTGTGGAAGTTGGTTCCCGGGGCAGAATTTTTTTTCTAATGCACCTGCTGCCCGGCCTGAAAACACAGCGCTTTTATTCATTGGTTTCCAAAGTTTTACAAAGGCGTCGCTATCCGCCAATTTTTTTTTAGCGGGCAGAGGCCATTTGTTTCCTTTTGCCTGAACAGGGTTTCGCGTATTCTTATTAAAGATCTCCATGGAGAAAATTGAATGATGGAGTCAAAAGCCGTTATAAAAATAATTATTACTTTTATAACGATTACAAAAGTAACGATTCTGCTGTTTGTTTATCTTTGTCTTTAAAAGAAGGCAGGGCAATTGCTCAAAGCATGGCTGCGGTAGCCAACCAATATCCCAAACCATCTTAAATCCTTAGAATGAATCACCACCTCTTTATTTACGGCACACTCCTGCACACGCTCTCCACCCGCATCGGGCGCTACCTGAAGGCCAACGGTGAACTTAGGGGAGACGCTTACGCTACGGGGCGCCTCTATGACCTGGGCCAATATCCTGGCTTTTGGTATGACCCCGGCAGCACCAAACGCGTCTATGGGCAGGTTTACCACCTGCACAATCCGGAAGAAGCATTCCGGGAACTAGACCGGTATGAAGGCATCAACCCGGCCCATCCTTGCCAGAATGAATACCGCCGGGAAGAAATACCGGCTACGCTGAACGGACAGCCGGTTCCCTGCTGGTGTTACGTGCTCAACCAGCCACCCGGCGGCCTGGCGGAGATCTGCTCCGGGAACTACCTGGATTTTATTGAAGGGAGCGGAAAGCACCGGGATTTTCTGGGAACGGTTTAGGGCGCTCCCGGCAACATCAAAAATCACACATCAAAAATCGAAAATCAAATATGTCTTCCCGCATCGCACTCGTCACCGGCGCCAACCGGGGCATCGGTTTTGAAACCTGCCGGCAACTGCTGGAGGCCGGCTATCAGGTGATCCTCACCAGCCGGAATGCGAACAAGGGCAAGGAGGCTGCCTTGAAGCTTCCCGGAGTCCTGTTCCACCCGCTGGATGTCAGCAGCCCGGGCAGCATCGCTACACTGAAAGAATTCGTCGCCTCAGCATTCGGCCGGCTGGACGTTCTGATCAACAACGCCGCCATCCACTACGACACCGGCCAGCAAGTGACGGCGCCGGACCTGGAAATCGTTCAGGAAGCCATCACCACTAACCTGCTGGGGCCCTGGCGGATGTGCGCGGCATTTATCCCCCTCATGCGGAAGAACCGCTGGGGGCGCATCGTCAATGTCTCAAGCGGCTCCGGTTCCCTGCACAAGATGGGCAGCGAGACACCCGCCTACGGCATCACCAAGGCAGCCCTGAACGCCCTGACCATCAAGCTGGCCAAAGCCACCGGCCTCGACGGCATCCTCGTCAACGCCGTCTGCCCGGGCTGGGTGCGCACGGATATGGGGGGCAGCGCCGCGCCGCGGAGCGTTACCCAGGGCGCCGCCAGCATCCTCTGGGCAGTACAATTGCCGGACGACGGCCCAACGGGCGGCTTTTTCCGGGATGGGAAGCGGCTGGAGTGGTGAAGGGGTAGTGAGCAGAGAGCAGTGTGTAGGTGTGTTAGTGCATTTGTGTAAATGGAAAGGAATGCTCAGACATGCATAGAAATGAGGAAATGGAGCCCTGAGAACAAGCATGGTGGATATTACCATTTCAATTCAAGGCATTTCACACTAATGCCCTCCTCACTCCTCAAATACCTCATCCAGGTTGATCTCGAGATCCGGGAAAACGCCGGAAGGCGCCTTCTCACCTTTCACAAAAGGCGTTTGGCGCAGCAGTTGGTAGCGGCCGTTCTCATCGAGGCGGTAGATCAGCAGGGTTCCTTCGTGCGGGTGGGCCACCCAGTATTCCTGTACGCCGGCATTTTCGTAAAGCGTATATTTCTCGGTGAGGTCTTTGGAGGCGGTGCTTTTGGAGAGAATCTCGATGATCCAGTCCGGAGCGCCCTGGCAGCCGCGCTCGTCAAGCTTTTGAGGGTCGCAGATGATGCTGATGTCCGGTTGCACCACGGTATCGATCTGTTTGGCGGTTTGTCGGCCAGGAGGCAGGGGTAGGCGGACGTCGAAAGGAGCGGCGAAGACCTGGCAGGGCCGCCCCTTAAGGTATCGGTGCACAATACTGAATAAATTCCCCGACAGCTGTTGGTGAGAGGTCCCAGGGGCAGGTGACATTTTGAACACCTTACCCCGGATCAATTCCACAACATCTTCAAACCGCCAGGTGAGGTAGTCGGCGTAGGTGTATCGCTTGTCGGGGTCGAGCTGATTAATGTTAGTGATCATCTACCGTTGATTTGCCCTAAAATTACGAATTATCCGCCAGTGCTTCAACCGGGAGGGGGTTCGGGAATTTCTTATTATCTTTCGGTTTTCCCGGCCGGATGGCGGGGAGCGCTCGATGTATTCATTTCAATAGTGGTAAAATGCAATTTAAGGTCACCTTCGGGGTGAAGAAGCCCGGGCAATTACTGCCTCTTTCCTATCAGTACGAGCTCAGCTCCTGGATCTACAAGCTGATCGGCAGCTCTGATTCGGAATTCGGGGAATTCCTGCATGAAAAAGGATATACCTCCGGCAACAAGCGTTTTAAGCTGTTCACCTTTTCCAACCTGTACGTTCCGCCCCGGTTCGAGATTCTGGGCGACCGCATGAAGGTTTACAGCAGGGATATTTCTTTTGTGGTGTCTTTCCTGGTGGAAGAAGCGGCGCAGGGGATGATCCTTGGCCTTTTTAAGGAGCAGGAGCTCCGGCTGGGCGACCGCATCAGCCAGCTGGAGCTGGCGGTTCAGCAGGTAGAAGCACTACGGCCTCCGGAGATTAAGGGCAGGGCAGCCCGCCTGCGCGCCACCTCCCCCATCCTGGCCAGTGAGCCGGAGGCCCGGGAAGGCGGCAAGCTCTGGCACAACTACCTCCACCCGGCGGATAAGCAATACGAGCAGTACTTCTTTAAGAACCTGCGGGACAAATACGAAGCGGCGCTGGTACACCAACTGGTTGAACCTATAGACATGGATCAACCGATGGCCTTCCGGCTGCTCAGCAAAAAGGCAAAAAAGCGGGGCATTCGCATCAAGGCCTTTACCCCGGCGGAGACTAAAGTGATCGGCTATCTATACGATTTTGAGATCACCGCGCCCCCGGAACTCACACGGCTGGGTATGATGGCGGGTTTCGGGGGTGAGAATGCGCTGGGGTTCGGGGCAACTAAATTAATGGAGTAAAGGGAAGTAAAAAGCAAACAAAAATATAGTTCAATGGCAGGAGAACAGGAATTCGGCACCAAAATGCGGCTGCTGATGGTCATGCGGGCATTGCTGGAGCAACCCTACCGCTATACCAAGAAAGAGCTGGCCCGGCGTTTTAAAGTAGATCCGGATACCATAAAATCTGATTTTGAAGCCTTCAAAAATGCCGGCTTTGACCTGGACCATGATAAGAAAACTTACCGATACGCCTTCAAAGCGGATAAACCTTACGAAGAACTAAAAAGTATGCTCGACCTCTCAGAGGCAGATCAGCTGCGGTTGTTGCGGGCCATTAGCGAGGTGGAGCCCGGCAACCCAGAATTCGAGCAGCTCAAACGCCGGCTGGCCTCACTCATAGAATACGCCCAAAAAGAACACAACTACCTGCGCCGGCCCTACCTCACCAAGGTAAACCTGCTGGAAAAGGCCAGGCTGGAAAAACGCCGGGCCCTGCTGGTGGATTACCATTCTTCCAACAGCAATGTGGTGGCCGACCGGCTGGTGGAACCTTTCTACGCCAAAGCCGAAGACGACATCCTTCAGGCTTTCGACGTGGATAAAAAGAAACTGCGCCACTTTCGCTTTTCCCGCATGAAACGCATCCGGCTGACGGATACGCCCTGGGCATACGAAAAGGAACACAAGATACTGGCCACCGACCCTTTCCGAATTGTAGATGACCAACAGGTGATGGTGCACCTGCGCCTCAGAGTGGGCGCCTACAACGAACTGGTGGAGCGCTTCCCGCTCTCCAAGGCCTATATCCAGGAAGACGCCGCCGATGAGGGCATCTACGACTTCCAGGCGCGGGTCAACCACAAATTCTACGGCCTGACGAACTTTATCCTGGGCTTCCACCACCAGATCGTAGAGGTGCTGGAGCCGGAGGAACTGAAGGCGCATTTGCGGAGGGAAGTGGGAAGGATGAAATTCTAGACAGGGGACAGGATCTGGGAAGGGATGATATTCTTGCCGCCCTTGCGTATGCCGCGGACAAATAAAACCGATCCTGACTGCCGGCCGGTAAGGATGGGCCCTCTATCCCATGCAGGAGTGCCGTGGATAGGGTGCTGAGCCCCCCGGGCGCTAAGCCGAATAGACGAAACATTGAGGGACATGTCCCGTAAAATAAAAAATAACGCGCCGGAATACTTGCCAACAGCAGGCTTCCGGCCAGATCCATCATTTTTATTGATCTTTTTGGGAGGTGGGGTGGTGAGAACCCTGGGGGGGGATGTAGATTTGCAGAGCCAGCTCTTCGATAAAAAACACACTCATACAAAATTTTAGATAAAGAAGAATATGAGGATCTATCTGAAAACCACGCCAAACCGGGAAACGGCCCCGTACAATTACCAGCAGTATTTAGTCGGGGCGTTGCACAAATGGCTTGGTGAAAACGAAGTGCACGACGGCCTTTCTCTTTATTCCCTTTCCTGGTTGACGGGAGGGCAGGCAAATGGCTCCGGACTAAATTTCCCGAAGGGAAGCACCTTTTTTATCAGTTCTCCATCGACAGATCTGGTCAAAAGGGTCATTACCGGAGTGCGGGCCGATCCCGAAATAAACTTTGGAATGGAGGTGCGTGAAGTTATTCTCCAAAAACCGCCTGAATTTCGGGAAACGGAACGATTTCTGCTTAACAGCCCAGTCCTGATCAAAAGGATGATTGATAAGAACGTAAAATTTTTTTATCCCTTCGATGAAGAGGCGGATTTTCTGATCACGGAAACGTTGCGGAACAAACTTAAAGCAGCCAGCCTGGGAGAACTGCCGGTTACGGCCCGTTTCGACAGAAGCTACCGGAATGTCAAAACCAAGCTGGTTACCTATAAAGGAATAAAGAATAAAGCTGCCTTCTGCCCCGTGATCCTGGAAGGCGCCCCTCAGGCCATTGGGTTTGCCTGGGAAGTGGGGATTGGGAACAGCACGGGGATTGGTTTTGGAGCACTAAAATAGATGCAAGCTATGAAGTACTATATAGTGAAATATTCCGGGCCCTTTGGGTTCATTAAGCCCTGGACGGCAGTTCGGGATAGTGAAACGTTCAGCCAGCAGTTTTTGACGCCTTCTCTGGTGGCGGGCATCGAACGCAAGCTATTTCCCGAGCTTTTAGCCAAACCATTTTCAATATACAAGATCATGCGGCACAGGCTTGCCTATGATCAGATGTCCGCTCAACAAGAGCAAATTCAACCGAGAGGTTGGAACACCAAGAGAATTAACAAAAAAAATACAGTTGTCAGAGATTATGCAGTTCTGGTAAGGAACGTATTGCTGAATCCCGTACTTCACCTGGCATTCGAAAAAAAAGAAGATGCGGAAATCGCTTTCGGGCAACACCTCTGCCTCGCCAGAAATGAGGACATTCTATTGCCGGGAGAAATGCTCACTGCCACGCAAGAAGAATTCGATTCCGACGCGGAAAAGTTTGCCGGATATGAGCTGGTATTTGAGAAGAACGAAAACTCTTTTCTGGTGGGTTACAACCGGTTTGATGATGGCAGGCCCATGTATGGATGGTTGAAAGTATTAGGTAATCCCGTAAAATCATTTTAATGAATAAGCATCCGGAAATAAAAGCAAAAGGGGCTCCGGAATGGACCTCTTTATACGACCACCTGCTTCATGTAAAAATTGCCGTTGAAAAGTTCGCATCATTTACGGGACACCCCGTTGAATTAGCCAGGGTTGGCGCTATTTTCCACGACATAGGCAAGACGCACCCCGTTTTTCAACGGCAACTAAATAAAACCAGGCCCTCCCAGCCATTTCGCCATGAAATATCTTCACTGTTCTTCCTTCCCCTCATCAAAAGAGAATGGCAAGATGCAGTAATCGAAATGATCATTGCCCATCATAAGTCAATGATCAGAGATAGAAAGGGAAGAGGAATCCTGGACCTCGATGAAAGTGAACCGGACAACCTCGCTTTTCACCTGGGGGAATGGGAAAAATGGAGCGCTACGGCACTGGAAATTTTGCAATGTTTCGGTATCCATACAAGGCCTATTTCGAGTAAGGAAGCAGAAGCTGCTTATGAACAGGTTCTTGAATTCTGCGAAAACAAATATCGGGAAAGAGGATACTCGGAATGGCGGGGGTTACTCATGGGGGCAGACCACTTTGCTTCCGCCATGATCATGAAGTCCGAAGAAAAACTCGAAAATTTATTTATCAAGCCTAAACTGGACTTCTTCAGTAGAAAACACCCTTTATATCCGCTTTCCTATTACCCTTCCGAATCGGAAAAGCCACATACCATGGTAGTGGCTTGTACCGGAGCCGGGAAGACTGATTTTCTGTTCCGCCGTTGTCGGGGGCGGGTATTTTATACGCTTCCTTTTCAGGCTTCTATCAATGCCATGTATTTCCGGCTTCAAAAAGAGCTTAAGAATGACAACCCGAACCTGAATATTAAAGTTCTGCATGCCGCTTCTTCTCTGATCGAAGCAGAGGATGGCGATAGAGAAGACATCGTATTGCAAAAGCATATCGGCACTTCGATCAAAGTACTTACGCCTTACCAAATGGCAGGCATAGCACTGGGAAGTAAGGGGTTTGAGGCTTTAATACTTGACCTAAGGGGCTGTGACGTCATCCTGGATGAGGTACACACTTACTCGGAGGTTTCCCAGGCCATTGTTCTAAAATTGGTTGACGTACTCAGCAGAATTGGCTGCCGGCTTCACATAGGGACGGCAACGATGCCAACGATCTTATACGAGAAAATTAAAAAAATCCTGGGAGCCGAACATGTACTGGAGGCCAAGCTTTCTGACGAAGAGCTGAACGCCTATGACCGGCATATCATCCACAAAATAGATGGTTGGAACGAATCTAGCGATATTGTCAAAAAAGCAATCAGTGCAGGACAAAAGGTTTTGATCGTATGCAACAAAGTCAGTACCGCTCAACAGGTATTTAAAGGCCTGAAAACCGCCTACCCTTCTACTCCTGCGCTCCTGCTTCACAGCCGCTTTAAACGCAAACACAGAAAAGAAAAGGAAAAAAGGCTGATTGGTTTAGATGACGAAGGCAAACCAACAAAAGAATTCAATACATCAAATGAGGCTTGCATTGTAGTTTCCACTCAAGTGGTGGAAGTAAGCCTTGACATTAGCTTCGATTTAATGATAACAGAATGCGCTCCTCTGGATGCCATGATACAACGATTTGGAAGAGTGAACCGGAAACGAAACGAAAACACGATTGGAAAAACCAAACCGATATTCATAATAACGCCTCCCGAAGGTATAAAAGAGGCCAGGCCTTATGATCCCGACATCCTGAAATGCAGCTATGAAGCATTGCCAAATAATGAAATACTTCATGAAAGAAGCCTTCAGGAAAAGATCGATTCCGTCTTCACCGAGATCAATTTCCTGAAAATAGAAGAACATGCCGTCTTTAAGGAAAATGGGAGTTGGTCCATATCGCCTCTGATGAACGGAAATTCCTGGCTGATGGAAGTACTGGAAATTGACAGCGTGGTATGCATTGTAAATGCCGATATCGGAGCATACCTCGATGCCCCTTTCCAAAAAAGGATGCAAATGGAAATTCCCGCCCGATATTTCCCGGTAAGGCATCTGCAACGGCTAGAAGAAGGAAATTGCCCATTCGTCATCCCGGATGAAGCCTATGATGATGAACTGGGGTTCTCCCAGGAGGCCGTGAAAGAAAATAAATTCAATGAATCCAGTCAATTCTGTTGAACCATGTTTACCTCAACTGTTGGAAAGACTTTTTTAGAAGAATATAACCTGCGTAACGGAAAAAATTATTCTGCCAGGGAATTCTTTGACGAAGTGCTGTTCAAGCTCGTTTTTGACCATAAAAAATACCTGATGTGGGCACAGAATTCTCCTTTTGTTCAGGGCATCAGTAAGAAAAAGCCCTTTTTCGGGCCGGAAGAACGGCCGGCGAAACTGGTGAAGTTTCACGAAAAAGTGGAAAGAGGCGAGCGAGATGCCAGTATTGCTATCGGCTATCCTGCATCGGAAACAAAGGAATACGCCACCACTTCAGGCCTGGTTACCGATATCGAGTTCCCCGTTACCGAAGAGGAAGTTTACTTTTCATGGATTGGTGGTTCCTTGAGTTTAGGTGTCGCGGGCGGATATGCCTTGTTATTCGACAACCCGGCGATCACATACGCTACATTCGAAGGCTGGCAGATATACCGACGGTACCTTAATGACCCCGTCCTTGAAAAACTGCGGCCTAACCAAATTACTACCTGGAACGGACAGTGGCTGGCGTATAAATTCGGCAGATGGTTCAGGGATGATTTTGATTTCTCAGCACTCGAAAGAGAAAAAATATTTTCAATTAGTGAAGATAAAATAGAGGTCAATACCGTCGATTGGCCGAGATTATTCTTTAGCCTCTCCAATCGTTTCCCTTCTGAATCATTAACTGCCTATGTCTTCGCCCTTGGGCAGACCAACAAAACAGTGGGATTCGTTCCTTTTCAACTGAAAAATGGAAGAAGGTTACACGAGATCTACCAGCAACTTTTCGGCGAGGAAAACTACAGAACAAACCAGGCCGATTTCGAAGCCCTTTACGGCAAACACATCAAAAGAGCTTGCGAGTTAGGCAATATCGGCCTTCAGGCATTAGAACCCAAAAACCTGTCCAAATACTTTGCCAATGATTCCAACCTGAAATTGACAAAACCCGCCATACAGCAAAAAAAAGGAGAGAGCGAAGAAAGCTTTGAAAAGAGAAAGGCGGGTATCATAAAAAAGGACGAAGAGAATGTAATTACTTTCAGAACTTATAAAACCTGGTTAACTGCTATGATTTCAAAAAATAAAAACGAAATCTCGGATTACACCCGGGATATAGCCGCCGCTCTTGTAAAATACAGGGAAGGCGCCAGAAAAAGGGATCGCACCAACCTGCTGGAGAAAAAGCTCTTTGCCACAAGGAGAAAAACGGATTTCCTGGAAGCCCTCATTGAAATTGTCAAAGATGACAGTGTTGAAATGGAGATTGTCGAAAAAATAAAGAGCCTTCGGGACCGGGTGCACTTTATGAGCCAGGAAGACTTTGCCTACTTTGTTCTCCTGCTCAAATTCGATTACGCCTACGCAGAAAGGATTTCATAAAAAATAAAAACTTATTTCACCATGGATACCATTTATATAAGAACACTAAAAAGAGCAGAACACACGGTTTTCTGCGTCCAGGATGGGCAAAAAACCTATTACGACCCGCAATTCGGAAGAAGAGTACCTTATTCAAGCGGCCAGCAGGTAAAACGTTCCCTGCTGGATGCTCTAAACAATACTTTAAAGACCCAGGGCTCTCCCACCACATTTCTGTGGGACGTCACCAAAAAGGGAGAGTTAAAAGAAGGGGAAGTTTTTTCTACCTGCAACCCCACTTATGCCGACCAACTGTTTGGTGGATGGATGAAAGCGGCAAAAGGAGGAAAAGAAAAAACCCTGAAACGCAGAAGCCCTCTTTCTATTTCCGCTATGCGGGCGCTGCATCCCTTGCTGGCCGGAACGGATACCGAGAATATCACCTTCGACCGAAGTGACCGGCCCAACAATGAAATCATCGTGCGAGATGAAAAGGGAAACCCTTTGAACGAAGAAGATATCCAGGCTCTTTTAGAAGGCAAAGACAGAAGTCTCCGAAGAAAGTGGATACCGGATAACAGGAGGGCGACCGGCCTGTTTGTCCAGGATATTGCAATAGACCTCAGAAGGCTTTTCTCTGTCACACTAAACCCTTACGAACCGGAAATCGCACCGGAAGTGGAAATGAGCCTGAGAGAAGCAGGATGGGTACTAGGAGAAAATGTATTCGGGCCCTGCCTGACCGCTCCTTCTGACATAAGGGTAAAATGGATACCCGCCATTGCTTCTGCAATTGTAAGCTGGAAAATCACCTCCAATCAAGCCAGAACCTTCAGCTTAATGGAAACCCTCGCCCTTGCCGCCAGTTCAAATGCGAACAAAATTGCCAGCTGTATCAGAGCAAAGTTGACCGAGGATGAAAAAGCAAAACCCGTTATTGAAGAAGCCCTGGAAGGAGTGGAAACTTTTGTAACTCTGCCTGCTGCCGGATATCTCATCACGACTTCTGAAAGTGCTGATGCCTTGGAGCAGGCCAAAAACCACTTGATCGAACAGTTGCATGCCTTCAATTACGAAAATCAATTGAAAGAAATCTGACTCTCATGCATCACTACCTTCATCTTCTTCTAAAGCATCGCTTCAGGTTCGGCCCTATCTCCACGAAGAGCCCGGGCCGAGCCTGGGACAGCAAAGCAGATTAAAAGCCAGGAATCCATTAATCGACTTGACTTCAAGTCAAAAATTACATAAAATTGACTTAAAATCAAGTCAAAATGCGATCATTATTTGAGTACCAGGAACTTTATCTTGAGCAGATCACTGACGAGCACTTTCGGTTTTTGTATCGCCGGTTGCCAAAAGGAGAACGCATGCTGGCGATCAGGGGCCCGAGGGGCGCGGGCAAGACGACCCTGTTGTTACAGTGGTTAAAATATGAGTTGGCCGCAGGCCCGGATGTACTCTACGTAACAGCCGACCACCCCTGGTTTTATACCAACAGCCTGTTGGAACTGGCCGGGGATTTTGTCAAATACGGTGGAAAACACCTGCTGGTGGACGAAATCCACCAGTACCCTAACTGGTCGGGCGAACTGAAGAACATTTATGATGCACACAGCAACCTACAGGTCATTATTACGGCTTCCTCCGCGCTGGACCTGTATCACGGGGCAGCGGACCTGAGCCGGCGGTTGTTGAGTTTCGAACTGCCAGGTTTGTCCTTCAGGGAATATCTGGCGCTGGTTCATAACATCAACCTGCCGGTTGTAAGCCTGGAAGAGTTGCTGGCCAACCACCTTGAACTTAGCAGAGAGTACTTATCCCGGTTTCGCCCGCTTCCTTTATTCAGGGATTACTGGCGCTCCGGGTATCTTCCATTTGTTTTGGAGGGGGAAGGAACATTTTACCAGGCGCGGCTGTTCGAAACGGTCAATGCAACTCTCGAACGCGACCTTAGAGCAGTAGAAGGATACACAGCCTCTAATATTCAAAAGATAAAAAAACTACTTGGCGTCCTGGCGGAATCCGTTCCATTTGAGCCCAATATCTCCGCTCTGGCCGGAAAACTGGGGATGGGAAGGGATTCTATCAATAATTTTATTCAGCACTTGAGCAGCGCTCGTTTACTCAACTTGTTGAATACCGCTACCAAAGGAGTAGCTGCATTGCAAAAACCAGACAAAATATACCTGGAAAACACCAACTTAAGCTATGCTTTAAAGGGGGAACCGAACCTTGGCACCTTACGCGAAACTTACTTTCTCAACCAACTGCGCAATGCCGGTTACGAAGTGAGCCTTCCTCCTAAGGGAGATTTTCTCATCGAGAGAAAGCTGGTGGTGGAGGTCGGAGGCAAAAATAAGGAAGGAAAACAGATCAGGAATATCCCCAACTCCTTCATCGCCGCCGATGATATCGAAACCGGATTTCGCAATAAGATCCCGCTCTGGCTGTTCGGTTTTCTATATTGATATGCCCTTTTTGAAAGATTGACGTGAGGATAACCTCCCAACTATCCAACCGTAAAACCATTATGCCATGCACACAACCGGCACCCATATCGCCTATCTCCACCTATGCCACCGCAAGCTCTGGCTCTTTGCCCACGGCATCAACATGGAGCACAATAGCGAACTGGTGGCTGAGGGTAAATTCATCGACGAGCACAGCTACCCGCAGCGGGCGGCCCGGTGGCAGGCCCTGGAGATCGAGGGCATCCGGATCGACCACTATGACGCCACAGCAGGCATTGTCCGGGAAGTCAAAAAGTCGAACAAGCGGGAAGATGCGCACCGGGCGCAGCTCAAATATTACCTCTTCGTGCTGGAGCGAAATGGGGTGCCGGTGTCACACGGCATACTTGAATATCCCCGCCTGCGGGAAACCGAAGAAGTGTGGCTTTCGGATGCCGGCCGCCGGGAGATCCCGCTCTGGGATGCTGAGGTACAGCGGATCATAGGGCTAGAAAAATGTCCGCCGCTGGTGAAAAAGGGGATCTGTAAGAAGTGCGCCTATTTCGAATTCTGTTTTTCTGAATAATCATCACATGAAAAAGCCTTACTACCTCTTCAACCCCGGCCGCATGGCCCGCCGCGACAACACCCTGAAGTTCACTCCTGTCGATGAGCTGGGCGCCGAACAAAAACCCCGCTACCTGCCGGTGGAAGGCATCGAGGCCCTGTACATCTTCGGCAGCATTGACGCCAACAGCGCCCTGTTCAATTTCCTGGGCAAACAGCGCATCCCGGTCCATTTCTTCGATTATTACGAGCACTACACCGGCTCTTTCCAGCCCAAAGAATATCTCCTGGCCGGCAAGATGCAGGTGGAGCAAACCCGCGCCTACCTGAGCCGCAAGCGCCGGATGCACATCGCCCGCCGGCTGGTGAGCGGCGCCAGTTTCAATATGCTCAAGAACCTGCGCTACTACCATACCCGGGGCCGGGAACTCGATGTGCTGATCAGCCAGTTAGAAGGATTTCGTGAAACCATAACGATAACCGAAGATGTGCCGGCTCTGATGGGCATTGAAGGCAACTGCCGGCAAACCTATTACCAGGCTTTCGAAAAGATCATCCTTGATTTCCCCATGAACGGCCGCCACAAACAGCCGCCGTCCAATGAGGTCAATGCCGCCGTTTCCTTCGGCAATATGATGTGCTACGCCCTGGCGCTGGATGTGATCTACCATACTCAGCTCAACCCCACCATCAGCTTCCTGCACGAGCCCGGCGCCCGCCGTTACAGCCTGGCGCTCGACCTGGCGGAGGTCTTCAAGCCAATACTGGTGGACCGAACCCTTTTTAAGCTGTTCAACCGAAAAGAACTGAAGGCCGGCCACTTCGAGCAGCGGGCCAATGGCTGCTTTTTAAAGGACAAAGGCCGGAAAGTCTTCATCAAGGCATTTGAAGAACGC
>JACJYA010000011.1 GCA_020636315.1 Lewinellaceae bacterium | reverse complement strand
TCACTGGATTGGCAATGGCGCCTGCTGACATTGCCAAAGCGAAAAATAAAGCTGCTCAATTTTTAAAGGAAGTACCAGATACTTTTGGTTTTAACGCCTCGGGTAGCCATTGGCACCCTTTGTTTATGGATTGGGCCATTTCTTTCCAACAGGCTCACAATAAGTTCTCCGGAAATCCGGATGAGGAGCAATACCTCAATTCCTATCTGGAAGATAACTTCCAGCTTAAGGGCGTTGACTTTGACGAGGCTGCCGGCGCTGCCCCTCCGGATAAAGCAATTCCTTTCTCCGGCCGTAGTGTGCTTACCCCTTCCGGAAGCCTCTTGCCAAAACACACCGTGATCAGGAGGTTGGTTCCTGCTATTGTGGAAGCCGTCAAAAAAGCCTTAAATACACAAAACCCCAGCGTCGAGCAGTTTATCACCTGGGTCAATACGCTCAACCCGGCAGATAAAGCCTTAGCGGGCCAAACGAAAAATATCGTTTACCCCAGGATCAACGATGAGCAGCAGATCAGCAACTGGATCAGCGTCCGCCTGGCCGACACCGCCGACGGGCAACTGCCGGGCATCGCAGCCTGGTACTGGAAACAAACCGTGGCTGCCATTAAAGCGGGCCGTATCATTACTGCGGCGCCCCAGGCCCCCGCGCCGGATGGAGATACAGGGCAACTCGCGGCTTGGGCAAAGGAGCATACACAGCTAAAAACCACCTATTACAACATTGCAAAAACAGATGAAACACAGCAGTCCGATTTTTTCCTGCAAAACGACCCCAACTTCATCCCCTGGTTGAAAAAGGAAACAGGCTCCGATGCATTGGCTGCCTTTTTCAAGGACATCAAGCTTCCGCCTGGAATCACTCAGGATCAGTTCCTCACGGATAACTTCAACCAACTGATCAACTGGTATCAGGCCCGGGTGCGGCGTATCCTCCACCGGGTACTCGATTATCAGGCCTACCGGAACCTCTGCCTGGAGCATGGTTTGTCACAATCATTAGGAGGATTCAACCAGGCCCTGCTGACACTCTCCCAATCCTACCAGCTCAACGTTGCCGTCCCGCATAGCGATACGAAAGCATTTGCAGCTAAAGTGCGCGCTGCGGTACAAACCGAAAATAGATACAGCCCCGTTCAAGGCGGTGACTTTTCCCCCATTCGGGCCGGTGTTATGACTTTCGACCGGATCAACCTCGTTAATACCTTTGGACAATTCTGGCCAGATACGGCCAATAACCTGACAAAGTCCGCCAACTTGGTGCGTACGGAGGCCATGGCCTCTGGAACGAATGCCAAAGCCATAAAACTCCGGCCCCGCTTCACCCAGCCGGCCCGGCTCAACTTCCGTTGGTTATCAGCCCATACCGCCCCCCAGGCCAAAAACCTGGTGGAAATGAACAGCCACCCGGCCACCAGCCCCGTTTGCGGTTGGCTACTACCCAATAACCTGGATAACAGCCTAATGGTATATCAGCAGGACGGCCAAGCCCTCGGCTACATCGACGAAGCTGGCAAATGGCACGTTTTTCCTGGACAGGAGGCTCCGCTGCAACCAGAAAATATCAGCAACCTCCATCTCAGGAAAATGGTTCAGCGCCTTATTGATGCCGGCTCCATACCCGATTTCATCAGCGTGCTGGATACCGCCCTGGATAATATTCAGGCCGACAACAACGGCCAGCACGATGGGCTGGCTCTGCTGATGGGCCGCCCCATCGCCCTGGTAAGAGCATCCATTAGCCTGGAACACAGGGGGAAGGATCCGGTTTGCCAAAACAACCGGATCTTCAGAACAGACCTGGGCCGTTTTGCCGATGCCCGGAAAGCAGGCAACGGCGCCGTGGCTGCCGGTTCCTTTCAGCGCAATTCTTTCAAAGCAGATCAGGTAAAGATACCCCTCCGGCTTGGGGAATACCGGCAACTGAACGATGGGCTGATCGGCTATTGGGTGGATGCCGCCCCTTCGGAGGCACTACCTCAAGGGGCTAAAGGCGATACTTTTTTTGCGCCGCAGAGCTTTGACCCGAAAAAAGGAAAGCCATCAGGAAATATCATGACGCACGATGAAAACGGTGGTGCATTCCTCTTCAGCCTAACCATTGGGCAGGCACAACCCCTGGAAGTCAGCATGCTCCTGGACCCTCGTGGATGCGTTCATGCCAATTGCGGGATACTACCCGTGAAAAATATCAATATTCCGCCAGATCAATATCAGCAGGCCCTGTCAAAAATAGAGATCGCATTTCTTACCACTCCCATCCTTACCCTGCCCGGGCGCCTGCATGTCTCTTTGCCCAATGAGCCGGGTTACGGCTGGTCGTGGGTGGAAAAGGATGGAGCTGCCTGGAAAACGATCAGCACAACCGGCACTGTCCGCCTTGCTGATGTGCAGGGCCTGGTTAGCAAGCCCTCCGATGCCGGGCCCTTGTGGCAGGAGCTGATCGCAAAAGGCTGGCTGGCCAAGACGGGGGCCGATACAGCGGAAGTCGTTCAAAGCGACAAGCGACAGTCCCCTGGCTTAAGCGAAAAATTCACGCCACTAGAACCGGCTATCGAAGAAATGATCGAGCGGAGCCAGATCAGCCCTTTTGATCCGACGGCTGCCTTTTCCGGCACTCCGGAAGCCCGCGAAGGCTGGCTAAAACTTACCAAAACGACTTAATTGAATCAAAATAGACACACCATGAAAAAATTTATTTTTTTTCTAATACTCTTTCTGGCCACTTCTTCCTTCCTGGAGGCTCAGTGTCCCAGAGAATGTGAAGGTGCTTGCCCCCCTTTACACATTGGCTTCCTGGATGCGCCGGATATCTTGAACGACAATAATTCCGAAAACACCCTTTCTATCGGCGTATTCAATATGTCCATGCCGAGTACTTCGGGGAGGGATAACGGTAATTATACCATTCAGGCAGGATCCAAGTTATTTTTCCGGTTTATTACGGATGACCAGCCGGCCAATGCCAATACATACACGCGGCCGTGGGGCCTTACGTCCAATGACCTTATCCATGCCTCTACCGTCAAGATAAGTGGGAGCCCGGGAAAATGGGCCCCTTCAAATGAAGAGAACGTGCCCTACCGGCCAGATATGAAGGGCTTTATCCTTACTGCTGAAAAAGATGTCGTTTTGAAACCCGGGGAGCATGTTAGCGTAACCATATCCGGTTTGAAATCCGGCTTGCCCTCGGGCCCGGCTTCTGCTTTTTTCAGGTTCCAATCTGGTAGCCGGAGCGAATGTCCGGTAATGATCACGTACGGCCCCATTCAGAAATCACCGATCCACACCGATAAACAAAAGGCCGGCATCGGCACCAACCAAACCAACGCCGCCGACTTCAACGTCAAAGGCGGCATGCGGGTAGAGGGCGGCGCGTTGCAACCGGGAAAAGACAACAACACCGGCTATTCCTTCAATAACGGTGACGGCAGCACGGGTATCGCCAGCCGGAAGGATGGGCAGGTGGGGGTATATGCGAATGGGTTTGAGACGGCATCTTTCGAAGATGAGAAAGGCAGCCCTGCACTGGCGCTCAATGGTGAGCTTTGGGTGAAGGAGCGTTTTTTTCCACCCACTCCTGGCCAGATCTATTACATACAGGCCGGAAATGGCATGGTCTGGGATGTCTATAATTTTTCTAAGGACCCGGGGGCGCGCATTAATTTAGCAAATAATGCGTATGGAGACAATAAGCAGCAACAGTGGAAACTCATCCCCGACAACAGCGGCTACTACCGGCTCTGGAATGTGAACAGTGGCTTGGTTGCAGACTATTCCAATCAAGCATTGTCGCAGCAGAAGCAAAGTAATGCCGCCTCGCAGCTGTTCAGGCTTAATGCCGTTGGAGATGGCAGTTTTTACCTGGAGAGCAAACAAGAGCCGGGCAAAGTGCTGACGATAAGTGATGGCTCCTATTACGGCGGCACTATCCCAATGGTTCTTGAGATGAACCGCAGGCAGCAGAACCAGCAGCTCCGCTTTGTCGAGCCCGGCCAAAAAGGAGCCAGCCTGGCCAAACTAGGCTCAGGAGGAAAATACCAGATCAGCGAAAAGCCGAACGTCCTGACCATAAACGCCGAAAGTGGCACCTCTATCGCCTTCACCAATGGGGACAGCAAGAACTTTTCAATAGAGAGCAATACTGGCAATACCGCCACGAAAGGGACTGCCTCCATAGGGGGCAATGCCAATATTGGCGGCAGCGCCGACATCGCCGGAAACACGCAGGTGCGCCACAACCTGACCATATCCGGCGCTACCCAAAGCGACGGCAACCTGAACGTAAACGGAAAGGTGACGCTAAAAGGCAATGCGCCGATCATCTATCAGACCTTTTATACCGGCAGGTTGACCGATAATTACTTCGACCGTTATAAAACCCTGGATACCGGCATCAGTAAGAATGACTACGTCGGCACGATTGCCGGTTACAAAATCGAATATTACGACGCCCGCGATGATGACAAGGGGCGGTTCGCTATGCGGATAATAGATGATGGGGGCTCCACCTTGAAGCTTGAAGTCAGGATCTATGCTGACCAGCCCGTCGACCAGGTAGTGGTCAATGCCCTGTTCTTCAGGAAAGAACTGGTGGAATTTAGATGATGGGATTGAAACACGGCTATCGGCCCTCACCCGCCGGACATTTGCACGGCCCCGAGCAGTGGCCCATTAGGATGCCTGCGTATTTTATTTTTGAAATGAAATTTTTTTATTATGCAGTTACCGCCTTTAAGAACTGTCATTTTCACACCACCTACAGGTAGGCCCTGTGGTAAGTGGATGATTAGAAACACGAATGTTAAATTCCTCGCCGATCAATATAAAGATGAAGATAATATCCTCCAAAGATGGGGGGTGATGCTTAAAGCAATTAACCAGGCTGGTAGCTTTATAAAGAAAATGTATTCCGATGAAAAAAGCTTGAAGTTGTTTCTCGGGCCGGAATGGTTTTTCCGGAAAAAGAATGTGATGGAAACGGATGCCCAATTGGCGGCAGACCCTAAAATCCCATTGAATTATGTGCCGCCCTTCACCCAGAAAGAAGTGATATCGCTAATAGAAAAACTCCTGAAAGATAGCCAAATAGAAGCTTATAGATCCTGGCTGATCGTTCCAGGAACTATCTATTGGGGAAAGAAAGGCAAACAGGGAAGATGGGACACATACAATGTAGCCGTTGCTATTAACAATGGCAAACTTCATAGTTTGGTTCACAAGCAGGGTAATGCCGATGTGTGGGCAGATCATGAAAATTGGGGCACCGGGGATGACCTGAAAAAAGCAATCGCCGAATCGAAAAACCTCATTCAGGAACTTAAAAAGCGGAATATAATCAACAAGAACGAAATAGTTGACACCCAAGGTTTTTTTACCTGCCAGAACATTCGGTTCGGTATGGACATTTGCCAGGATCATGACCCTACCATTCGCCTTATGAAGGAGACGATTAATGCTACGCCACGGTTAAATGGGAGGATAGAGGGCCGGTTTCCTTATTGTAACGTTACTGATGAAAATGGCCTGGACCTGGCGCTAAGGCAAAGTTTTGTCGATGTACACTTATTGGTATCCAATGGGCAGGCTGTCAATCCCAACGGTGTAATTGCACGTAAAGGGGGCATCGTTGTCCAGGCTGACGGATCGGTGTCTGGTATTGATTCATGGAATCTTAAAACGGATAAATTTTATGGAAAACCATTGGCTGAACGGATGGATAGTGCCCGTGTTTACCGAATAGTGAATAGTTGGAAAGGAACGAGTCCGAATTGGAAAATTGAAGCCAACCTGATTCGATTGGACGACTCTGACAACAGAATTATCCAACCTAAACCCTCTGCTGATGTATATCAGAGATTTATAGTTTTCGATGACCCTTTAAATCTTAATACTGCCTCGGTTGCGGTATCCTCAGCAGCCACTCTCAAATGACTATCTACTTCCAATACCTGATATTTACAAAACTCTACGAAAAACCCGCCCTATATGAGTCTCACCTTGATCCAGGTTAAACAAAAGCTATATCCCCACCTACCTTCCGGTAGCAGCCCTTTGCTTAGCCTTGAAGAGTCCAGTTTGGGATTAGATGGTTTCAAACGATTCCTAAAGGAAACGATTGACCTGGAAACCCTTGAGCTGAAGAATGCCAGCCTGACTAAAGGGACACCGGCAAACAAAATAGAAATAACAGGAACGGCTGACTTCCTGGGACAGGTTGGGCTAGCTGTTACATTTTCCATTTTGGAAACCGGCGGCAAATCATCCCTACGAACAAGTATTCATTTTCCATGGCCTTCTGAAAAGCCCTTGCCTTTTGGCAATTATCATTTGCAAAAGCCCCAGGCCGAATTTCTATGGATGGGTAAAGACAATGACGAAAATCCAATTTTGTGCGGCCTTATCAGCGGCAATATGCAACTAGACACGCTTTTGGCGCCTGTACAGATTCGGTTCCCCTCTGCTCCCAACTCTATTTTTTTAAAAACCGGGTTTAAAAATCCGGTTTCCCTTAATAAGGGGCTCCAACAGCTTGCGAACATTGCTCAGGCCCCGGATTTGACGACTTTATTGCCAAATGAAGCGGTGAATGCTATTAAAGGCCTTGCCCTGGATCAGGTAGGAATTTTGTTCAATACCAAAACCAATAAGGTCAATCTGGTGAGTCTTACCGTCTCAGCTACAGGGTGGGAATTGGTGAAAGGGGGCTTTGCTATTGAAGATCTTCGCTTCAGTTTACAGGTAGCAGGTATAGGAAGCGGAAATGCAAATATAACTGCTGAACTCGATGCCGACCTCGTTATCGAAAAAACTTTCCGCCTACCGCTGTTTATTCGGATAGAGCCTGGGATTCTTAGTATTGGAAAACGGTCCACTGAAAGATTTCAGCTTCCGGGTTTTGGAGCTATCCTTGATGCCTTAGGAGAAGAGGATATCACAGATGTTATGCCCAATAGCTTCCGAAAAGCGGCCATTGCTATTGACACCTTGGAGATAGGATTTAATACACAAGCCAAAAAGCTTAACAATGTATTTTTCCAGGTCAGTATGACTGGTGTAAAGTTAGAAGAGCATTTTATCCTAAAATACCTGGGGCTTGGCTTCCGCCTGGAGCGCCAAGGGGATAGTCCCAAACCCAAGATCAGCGGTAGTTTTATGTGTGGGCTTTTATTGGGCACGAAAAACCCTGTCGAGCTCGATCTACACGCAATGTTGTCTGCCGGTG
This sequence comes from Lewinellaceae bacterium, assembly GCA_020636315.1. GTDB lineage: Bacteria > Bacteroidota > Bacteroidia > Chitinophagales > Saprospiraceae > JACJXW01. Next base: position 299,890 of record JACJYA010000011.1, on the reverse strand, counting down.
CCAGCGGCAATTCGTGGCAATTTGATGCCCGCGCCGAAAACATCAACGTCAGTGGCCTGGCCGATATCATTCTCGAAGTCTTCGACGCCGACATCAGCCTGCCTGCACAATTACATGAACTGGTGATCGCCGAACTTGGCCTGTCCTTCAGCAAAGCTGCCCAGGCTCAGAACAGCCAGTCGGACTACAAATTCACTCTCGAGATCAAATACCCCAAAAACGGGCAGAAGGCGGACGTGAGCCTAACCATCCTTCTCACTAAAACCGATCCGTCCACCACCAAGCCTCCAACCGGAAACGCCCAGCAAAATGTTCAGCAACCAAAAACCTCCGGGGGGTATTTTGTCGCCGTCAGTGGCAAGATCAAGGTTGCCGACAAAGAGTTCGACCTGGACCTCAGCGAAAGGGAAGACAACCAAACTAATAGCTCCACCGGCCTGCTGGTACTGCAAACTAAAAATGTCAGCATCAGCTTAAGCAGCCTGGCCAGCGGCCTGATCGACGACCCCTCTATCCAAAGCCTGATCCCTCAGGTTAACATCAACCCCCATTACGCCCTGGTCGCCCGGCTGAACAAACGCACTCCTACCCCACCCTACCCCAAAACCCTTATGGGCCTGAGCCTCGGCCTGGACATCGGCCTGAAAGGCCTGCCCCTGGTAGGCAAACTACTGGGCAATGCCGATTTCCAGGTCAAGGATATTCAATTCATCTATGCTACGAAAAACCTGGACGAAGCGGACGTCCAGGCGATCAACAGCCTCAACCCTCCCGCCCCCTTAACCAGCCAGCCCCTGGACGGCATAAGCACCGGCCCCGCCGCCGCCGGCAGCCCTGGCGTTCCCCCGAACACCGCCATTGTCCTGGCCCAGGGCCTGGGCTTTAAAGCCACTATCCTGCTGGGGCCGCTGGCACCTTTACAGATCAACATGCCGGCCCGGCGCAGCAGTACTCCCGCCGGGAAGGGGAAACAGCAACTGCAACAGTCGAGCCAAACCACCGGTAACAATACCAGCAATTCAGGAGGCCCCACACAACAAGGAACCGGATCAACCACCACTTCCCCCTCGCCCCCCGGCGGCGACGCCACCTGGATCGACATCCAGCAGGCCATCGGGCCGGTGCAGTTCAACCGCATCGGCTTCAGGTACAAGAAGAAAATGATCTGGGGCTACCTCGACGCCAGCCTCACTCTGGCGGGCCTCACCCTTTCCCTCGACGGGCTGGGCTTCGGCAACCCCATCAACAAATTCGAACCTCACTTCACCCTCAACGGCCTGGGGCTGGACTACAGTGAGGGGCCGGTGGAGATCGGCGGCTCCTTCCTGCGCACCACCGTTCCGGCAGATACAAAAAATAACATCCCCGCCTACGATGAGTACGACGGCATGGCCATCATGAAGATGGAAATGTTCAGCCTCATGGCCATCGGCTCTTACGCCAAGGTGGACGGGTATGATTCCTTATTCCTGTATGCTGTGCTGAATATCCCGCTCGGCGGGCCGCCCTTCCTGTTCGTGACCGGCCTGGCGGCCGGCTTTGGTTACAATCGCGCCATCCGCGTACCGCCCATCAGCCGGGTAGGGCAGTTCCCCCTGGTCAATGAAGCAGTTGGAGGGGCAGGCTCCACCCTTCCGGCAAGCAATGTGCCACAGACACCGCTCCAGGCTGCAGCCGCCCGGCGGGCCATCCTGCAAACGGAGCTGGCCAAGCTGCGCACGGCCATCTACCCGATGAAGGGGCAGTACTTCCTGGCGGCGGGTGTGCATTTCACCTCCTTCGAAATGCTCGACTCGTTCGCTTTGTTGTCGGTCAGTTTCGGGCAGCACTTTGAGGTCGATGTGCTGGGGCTGTCCTCCATGGCGGTACCCACGCCGGACCCGAATGCGATGGAAGTAGCCCCCCCACTTGCGGAAGTCCAGCTGGCGCTTCGCGCCGTCTTCAACCCCGGTGTGGGCATTCTGGCCATCGATGCCCTGCTCACCAGCAACTCCTACCTTTTCGCGCGCGCCTGCCACCTCACCGGCGGTTTTGCCTTCTACGTTTGGTTCAGCGGACAGCATGCGGGAGACTTCGTGGTCACTCTCGGAGGGTACCATCCCCGGTTTATGGCGCCCAAACACTATCCGACGGTGCCCCGCCTGGGTTTCAACTGGACGGTCAGCGATAAGTTCTCCATAAAAGGAGGACTCTACTTTGCCCTCACCGCCCATGCCCTCATGGCGGGCGGCAAGCTGGAAGCACTTTTCCACACCGGGCCGATCAAAGCCTGGTTCATCATCGGAGCCGACTTCATCGTCTCCTGGCAGCCTTACTTCTACGATGCCCGGATGTATGTGGATATTGGGGCCTCTTTCACTTTCTGGCTTTTCGGCACGCGCACCATTACCTTTGAGCTCGGCGCCGACCTGCACGTCTGGGGCCCGGATTTCTCCGGCAAGGCCACCATCCATTACTACATCGTTTCCTTTACCATATCGTTTGGCCATGGCCCCGGCAAACCCAAGCCGCTGAAGTGGGAGGCCTTCAAAACCTCCTTCCTTCCTGATGACAGCAAGATCTTAACGGTTGCGGCCGCAGGTGGCCTGGTTAAGGAGGAAGATATGGCAAAAACCAAAGGCAAACGGTATATTCTTGACCCCAAAAACATGGCCCTGACGGCCAATTCGCTGGTGCCGGTGAAAACATACGAGCTGGGGCTTAGTAAGGGCGCTTCCAAGGGTGAAAGCCAACTGTATTTCGCCGATTCCGGCCATCAGATCATTCTTCCTGTCACCGCTGAGCCACCGATTGGCAATGTCAATATAGTAACCACCAGCGATTTCGGCATTGCCCCTATGGATGTGGCCAGGGTGGATACCAGCAACATTTCCATAACGATAAAACGGGATGGAACGGAGGACGCCAATACAGACTTTGCCTTCACTCCGGTGCTCAAGCGTATGCCGCGCGCCATGTGGGGCGACAAGCTCACAGCCGAAGTCAATGGACAGCAGTTCATTGAAAACGCCCTGGCCGGCTTCGAGATCCGGCCGGCAAAACCAGCAAAGCCAGGCAAAACCCACCAGGTACTGAAAGCGAACCTGCAGTACGAAGTGGATAAGCAGAGTGCTGCTTTTGATTGCCCGGGCCTTTCCTCCTATAAGAGTTCCGGCCAGGTTGGCCCGGATACCCTTAAAAACATCGCTTCCCTGGCCAGCCAGCGTAACGGCTTACTGCAGGGACTGGGCTTTGATACCAACGCGCTGGATCTGGCGCCTCCCGCTGATCTCGATCAAATTGTCGTGGAAAAGCCGCTGGCGGCTACCTTCACAAAACCTTAAAAACGAAGCAATGGGCAACACCATAGAGACCTACGTCGATTATATCCAAAACCAACTGCCGGGCCTCAAGAGCGGCGACTATACCGTGGATGTGTCCCAAACCATAACGGCCGCGGGCGTATCTGATAAAAATAAATTTTCCAGCCAAACCTTGAATTTCTCCATACGGGGAGAACGCTTCAACCTGAAACCGGCGGACATCGCCTCGGTGTATCCGCCGCCCAACAGCCTGGGCGAGCACAGCAGCGTGTTTCCACAGGTGGTTTTTGCCCGCAATACCCTGCCCTGGGAGCGCATGATCGCCGAGCCGAAAGACAAAACGGACCACGACGTTGTGGAAGCCATGCCCTGGATGGCCCTGCTGGTGTTCAATGAAGGGGAGTTGGGGGAGGTTGGCAAAAAGGATGAGGATGAGGTTAAGGTTAAGATTAAGGATGAGGTTAAGGATGAGGATGAGAGTGAGGATGGGGCTAAGGACGCAGAGGCGGAGAATGGCACGATTATGCTTTTAAACGATTTTCTGAAATTGCCTAACCTGCAGCTCGCTCCGGATGGCCACAAGCCCGCCCTGGAATCGGACGAGAACGGCAACGATAAGCTCACGGTCATCCAGGTAAAAAAATCACTGCTCCGGCAATTGCTTCCCGCGGGTGAAGAACTGGCCCAACTCTGCCACGCCCGGGAATCCTCTCTGCGGATCAACTTACAGGAAAAACCCACAAAAGACAGCTTGTACTACGAAATGCGGGACGCCGAAGGCCAACTGGCCCATGCTGCACACGTAGCGGTTGACACAACCAAGGCCAGTCAGCAATTATCCCTGGACCCCGGAAAGCTGAAGGCAGGCGACTATAGTGTGAAAGTTTGGATCGACAAGAAGGCCATAACCGTTAAGCCCGAAACCATCAAGATCACCGCCAATGATGAATTCGGGCAGAAGGTAGCCATCGTACCAGCCAACCGCCTGCCCAAACCCGGCGCCCGCTCCATCGTACACCTGGTTTCACTGGAAGAGCGCTATTACTGGGATGGAAAGCAGTACAGCTTCTATTTCGGTACGGCAACGAAAGACGAGGATCTGATCCCCCTCGTCAGCCTGAAAAGCTGGAGCTTCAACTGTGTTACCGAAACGCATAATTTCGATAAGATGCTGGTGCGGCTCATCCAGGATGGGAAAGGCGACACGCTCAACACCTTGCGCCTGCCACTCCACCCCAATCCCAGCAACGATGCCAACATCAGCGCCGCCAACCGATACCTGGAAAATGGTTATGTGCCCCTGCCCCATTTCTTCCGAAGAGGTGGTAAAAACATCTCCTGGTACCGAAGTCCGTTGATACCTGGCACCAAAACCGGTTCCTCCCTGTCGGCAGATGTATTTCCGGCATCCTGCGCCGATGCCTTGCTTCTGTACGACAAGCAATACGGCATGTTTGATGTCTCCTATGCCGCCGCCTGGGAACTGGGCCGCCTGACGGCCCTTAAGAACAAGGCTATGTCCACCAGCCTCTATCGCTGGAAACGGCTGCACAGCAATCGGTTGAAGCTGGCCGAACAACAGGAACAGCACCCTCACCTTCCTTTTCACCAACCGGTTGGCGATGCTCCTGCCCTGCCGGAAGAAGTGGAAAACTGGTTCAGCGCCCTGGGACTGCTCAAAGGGCTGCCGTTTAACTACCTGGTGCCCGACGAACGCATGCTGCCCAAAGAGTCCTTCCGCTTCTTCCAGCTCGACCCCGACTGGATCTCCTGCCTCATCGACGGGGCCTTCAGCGTGGGCAGGGTGACGGCCGCTGATGCTGCTGCCGATCAGAAGCTGCACCAAACACACGTAGCCGGAAAACAACCGCCGGTGGTAAGCGGCTTCCTGCTGCGGTCTTATGCCGTGAAAGGATGGCCGAAACTGCAGGTGGATGGCTACAAACAAACGGCGCAAGATGAAGCGGATATGGATGGTTATAAATTAAAGATCCTGCGCCTGGCGCACCTGTCGCCCAACGTCCTGCTCTGCCTGTTCGAAGGAGACGCCGTGGCAGTGGACATTCACCAGAAGCCGGAAATGCTGCACCTGGGGTTTGAGATCCCGGACACCAAAACGCCGGACAACTACTCGAAAAATCTCCGAAAGGCGGACGGCACGGATAAAGACAACTACAAAAACCCCTGGGCAATTGAATCCATTCAACCGGATCCGGCTACCCGGGTAGTGAAGGTGAGCCAGTTGTTTTTGGATATTGAAAAAAAGGCTGCCCTCAACTTCACCGCCCCGTTCACTTCCGCCCAGTTCGCCCTGTCGATGGTGGAGGGGGTGCAAAAGGTGCGTTTTGTGCGTTCGGGGAGTTAAGTTATTTTACATATATTAACCTGTATTTGCAGGATAAACCTAAAACCAAGGCTAATGAACGCTGCCGCTTCACCCCTTTCCGATCAATCCACCTGGAAAAAATTACTCCTCTCTGCCGAAGGCTCCATCGGAAAAAACTGGAGCGTCTATGAAGATCCGGAACCCCGCCTCTTCGGCCGATTGCTGGCCGATTACGGCAGCGATATGGACGCGCTGGCCAACCAGGCCCTGGAGTTATTGCAAAAGGCATCGAAAGAGAAAAAAAACGACAGCAATGCCTGGGCCGTGCTGAAGGAGGGCGCTACCCTGCTGCATCACCTGCAAAAAGAAAATGGGTATTCGCCGGAGGACGACTGGGAGCACGCCATCGATGTGCTCTGGAAAGCACTGGGAGATTTCGCGCGGGGGTCCTGGTCCGCCTTCCTGGAAGACGGCAGCAACGATGTCCGCCCCCGGGCCTGGAAAGAGGAGAAGTTTGTGGTGGATGCTATTCTGACCACCCTCTACCATCTGCCGGGAGATGACGAAAGCCGCATAGAGCGCTTTTTCAACTCCACAATGAGTACGTACTGGAAAGCTTTTGTCGTGTTTTGGGAGGAGATCTGGGGAGCATTCAATAAGGACAGGGAGCCCTACTTCCAGGCATGGGACTACCGCGCCAACCAGAAGTTGGCCACCTACCGGCTGCTCTGCTTCCGGCTCGAGAACTTCGAAACGGAATTTGCCCCCCACCCCAACAAACCCCGGGAGGCTCTTGATTTTCTGAATGAAAAGCGGGAGCAGATACCGGTAGAGAAGAAGATCAGGCGGGAAATTTACTTCGCTCTGTTTCAATACCTGCAGGGATCCGGCGAGCAGCATTCCCTGGAAGACAGCCTGGCCACCATCCGCAGCATACTGGGCGATGACGATGTATTCGACTTCCTGGCCCATCACGACAGCCTCCCCGGCGAGGACCGCGGCAGGGCCTGGCTGAGTTTTGAAGACCTGGACAGCCGCTGGAAAGCCAACAAAAAGCTGGAACACAAGATACTGCCCGCCCTGATGGCTGCTTTGAAACACGACGAACAAAGCGTTCGGGAGGACGCCGTCCAATTCCTCCAACCCCACGAAACCGAGCTGTTCAAATACCTGCGGTTTATGGAAAGGCGGGAAGGCCCGGATGACAATGAAGACGGCCGCGAGGCCTTCAAAAGGATCGCCAGAGTATATCGGGCGGATGTGGCCGGAATGCTATTGGAAAACATCTCTTTCACCCAGCAGGAAAAGGGAAAGCTCCTCCTGGCCACGCCCCGTATCCTGGAGGCCCGCTGGGAAGCCAGCGATTTCCCAAACCACGATGACCTCCTGCCGGTCATCCTGGCCACCGTCAACCACGACGATCCGGAGGTTTCGGCAAAGGCCAGCGCTTTCCTAAAACGGAAATCTGCCATCATCCAGGAACGCCTAAATGAACTGATCAACGACCTCAACCAGGAGGATAAGGCCAGCGAGCTGATCGCCAGCGCCATAGAGTACGGCAGCGAAGCCGCTTTGAAGGCCATCCTCGAAAAGTGCGTCATCTGGGTGGCCAGCGATAAGAACGGCACCCTGGTGGACAGGGCTTCTCACAAGGCCCGCTACGTGCCCGGCGCCGTGCTGGCCCTGACCAACCTGCTGAACAACCGCCAGGACCTGAGTAAGGAAAAGGAAGTCAGGGAGTACGTCTTCCAAAAGGTGCTTGACGACCAGCAGAACCCGGCCGTCAAGCGGGTATTTGAAGACAATAAGCTGGCGAAAAACGAGCTGGACAGCCATACTACCAGTGAGATCTACCGCTGGTGCTACTCCATGAGGGAAAGGTCAAAAGCTTATGCCGACATCGTGGCCAGCCAGGATGACGCCGTCCACCGGCCGGACGGCAGCCTCATTCCCGAAGCCACCTTCAGCCTGGGCCAATCCATCCTGAAGCTGCTGATGGAAGAGCAACTGGAAGAACGAGAGATCGCCGTACAGAAGTGGATCACCCAACTGCTCGGAGAAATGAGCGACCGCTGGTTCTTCGACAACAAAACGGACATTTACGACCGGATCAGAAGCCAGCTGGAACGCCTGGCCATCGAGCCCCTCAGCAAGCGCCTGCCCAAAGAGGAGAACCTCGACATCCGGGAAAACCTGGTTAAAATACTGGGCAACATCGGCGGCCGGGTGGCCGTCGATGCCCTCGTGCGCACCGTGACCGGCGAGGAACGGGAGCGGGCTGCCCGCCAGGAATTGCTCTCCGAATACTATCTCAAGCCCTCCAAAGCCCGCAGTGAAGAGGCCTCCATACTTCTTAACGATGCGGTGGATAACGCCAAAAAGACCATGCGCCTGCTGCAGCAGCTGAACGTCGCCACCTTCGCCATGGGCGTCATCCTCATCATGGGGGGCGTCATCATTTCGGTGGCCAGCCAGGAACTGGGCGGGCGCGTCACCGGCGTACTGGCGGGGCTGGGTGGCCTGGCGGCCATTCTCACCCAATTCCTCAAAGACCCTCTGGAGCGCATTCAGCGCGCCATGGCCGACCTGGTGCAGGTACAGACGGCCTTCACCAGCTTTGTCTGGGAGTTGAACCTCAACGGCACCTACATCCAGAGCCAGTACGTCGCCGAGGGCCTGCTCACCGATTTTGACCTCCGCCAGACCATCGGCCGCATCGACCACGCCATGGAACGGACCATGCACCTCATCCAGGTCTATGCCGACGGGCAGAACCTGAAGCAGCCTCCGCAATTGCATTACCTCGTCGAGAACCCCGGTAAAGGCGGGCTCACCGTAACGCTTTTCGGGCAATCGCTGCGGGGTACCGGCCAACCAGGCGATAAGGACAAATTCCAGCTGGCCATCAACCACCAGCCTACCGATGCCCACGTCGAACTCTGGACAGACCAAATGGTGATGTTTTCCCTGGACACCGCCCTGATGGCTAAATATAACGGCAGCCCCCGCCTGTGGGTGAGCCTGCTGCTAAACGGGAATGAGACCAACGCCCTGCCGGTTAACATAGAGGTTGCACCCAAAGAAAAACCAGAAAAAGGCCAGGTTGAGGCGCCAAAGGAGAAACCCAAAGAATTACCGAAAGAAACGAAAAGCTGACAAGGCCTTTTGAATTTCTATTTTAATGTGAGGTTTGAGGCTGAGGCCGGAGAACGCCCAAGGAAAGGAATATTTTATCCATTTTGCTTCGTTGGCCAGTCCTGGACCCTCAATCTCAACCTTAGCCTCAACCTGAATCTGGCTTATCTTACTGGAAAACAGGATAGTCAGGTCAAACCCCACGTTATTTTACTTTTCGCCGGCCGCAGCCTTGGCGGTGGAATATACATACACATTAACACCATCCGAAAGGTGTCCGGTGGTATCCCTCAAAATAATAAATCAACTAAATGCCCATACTATGGAATAATTAGCGTATGTTTGCATCCGAATTAATTAAGTACTTAGGTTAACAGAAATTGCCTTACCTCATTTCCTCTTACCCTTCCCTTAGTTTTTTCCACGTTTTTTTATCTTTTAACTTTTCCGCGTAAAGCGGAGCTCAATGTCTTTTTTATGAATATTTTTGTTGCAAAATTGGACTACGAAACTCAGGAGCTGGACCTTCAGGACGCTTTTGAGGAGTACGGACAAGTTGATTCCGTGAAGATCATCATGGACAAATTCACCGGCAAATCAAAGGGTTTTGGTTTTGTTGAAATGCCCGATGATAATGAAGGCCAGGCCGCCATTGATGGCTTGAACGACCAGGAATTCGATGGCCGTACCATCGTAGTTAAAAAAGCTGAACCCCGTGAGAACCGCGGCGGTGGTGGATTCAACCGCGGTGGCGGTGGTGGCGGCTACGGCAGAAGATATTAATCTTGGGAGTATTGCAAATGCTCCTGGCATTATAGCAATTTAACGGAAAGGGCGCTGATCTCTCAGCGCCCTTTTCATTTTATCATGAGGTTGAAATTACCTGTCTGTTGAAGCCACACAATCGATCTTCCAACCCTTCGCATATTTTTTATAAACTGCAATCCAGGCAAAATCCGTTGTATCGGCAATTGTTCCACCCCGCTCATCCGGATAAGTAACAACCACCTGCTTTTCCACAACGGTATAGGCCATACTGCCATCATCTGAAAACCGCACCTCCGGCGGCTGCACATCATCCCATTTCACAAATTCCACACTGTCGAAATAGTTCCCAAACCGCGCCACATTCTCCTCATAGGAAGGCCGGCTCACCTGCCCCCGGTTCACCGAAATATAGTTTTCAGACATCAGCCCGGCAAATTCTTCCGCCTTCTTCTGAAAATGGTACCCGCGCTGCGCCTCGTGCAGTTCAAGGATCGCCTGCCGCTCCTTTTCCTCATCAAATCCGGAAGAGCAGGAAAACAAAAGAACGGGAAGAAATAACAAGACGGGCTTCATTTTTTTAAAGTTTTGCAGCATTTGATCGCGGGATGGTTTTGCGGTTCTATGGTTTTGCGGGTACACGGCTTCACGAATCCACGATTACATGAATAGGTAAGTGGACAATAATGGCGAGACTGCAAACATAGGGTAAACCGCTGGTATTCAGTCATTCGCTAATTCATTAATTCAGTCCATATACTCTTAGAGTTTGTTCAAATTTCGATGATGAGGCGAAAACGAGAAAATTTTGTTCTGAGCAAGGCAAAAAACGTAGGCATACCTGGAAGGTATGGCGTCCCGCTTTTTAAGAAAAAGCGGGATTAACGCAGTTCAGGATAAAATTTGCCGTTTGGAGCCCATTGATTGAATTTTGAACAAACTCTTACACCATCAAACCCTCATTCGCTCCAGCAGCCAGGCAATTCCCATCACCAGGACGCATCCGATCAGGTTGAACCACAGGTAGGCGATCTTCAGCAGGTGCCAGGTATCGCCGACCAGCAGCCAATACCCCTGCCCGTTGGCCCAGTAAAGTACGAGGATCAGGGCTTCCCCGATCATTGCTCCGATGAAAACGGCCCGCGCCCCGATGCCTTTCATAAAAAAGGCGACAAAAAAGATGCCCAGGATGGGCCCGTAAAAAAGTGAGCCGATGATGTTGACGGCCTGAATGAGGTTCTCGAAAAGGCCCGCCGTAGCAGCAAAAAATAAGGCGATGGCGCCCCAAAGGATGGTAAAGGCTTTGGACGCATTCAGGTAGTGGCGGTCGCTCCTGCTTTTGACAAAACTGCGCCGGTAAATATCGATGACCGTCGTGGTGGCCAGGGCGTTCAGCTCGGAAGAAGTAGAAGACATGGCTGCCGAGAAGATTACCGCCAGCAGCAGGCCGACAAGCCCGACGGGCAGGTACTCCGTAACAAAGGTGATGAAGATGTAGTCCCGGTCCTCCAGTTTGGCATCCGGGTCAGCCTCCCGGATGAGGAGATCGACCCCTTTTCTCAATTCGTTATCCTTTGCGATCAGTTCTTTAATGCGTTCCTGCGACCTGGAAGCCGCGGCATCATCATCCCGGCGAATGGCTTCGACCAGGTATTCCGATTCCTGCCGCTGTTCCAGAAAAAGGGTATTGTGCTGGGCCTGCAGGTTTGCCAGCTCTTCTTCGTAAACGGTGTTCTCCAGTTTCTCCAGGTTAGCCGTATTGAAATGGATCGGCGGCTGCACAAAACGGAAAAATACGAAGACCAGAATGCCCACAAAGAGCACCAGGAACTGCATGGGCACCTTGATGATCCCGTTGAACAGCAACCCCAGGCGGCTTTCGGTGAGCGATTTGCCGCTGAGGTAGCGTTGCACCTGCGATTGGTCGGTGCCAAAGTAGGACATGAACAGAAAGACCCCGCCCAGCATGCCCGACCAGAAGTTGTATCGGTTGCTGAGGTCGAATTTGAAATCCACTACATTGAGCTTGCCCATCTTGCCGGCCATCCCCACCGCATCGCTGAATTTGATGTTCTCCGGCAGCTGAAACATCAGGATCACCGCCGCGATGAACATTCCCGAAAGGATGACGATCATCTGTTGTTTTTGCGTTACGCTCACCGCTTTGGTTCCCCCTACGACGGTGTAAAAGATGACCACCAGGCCAATGAAAAAGATCGTCCAGTTGAGGCTCCAGCCCAGGATGGCGGACAGGATGATGGCCGGGGCGTATATGGTCAGCCCGGCGGCCAGCCCCCTCTGGATCAGGAAAAACACAGCGGTCAGCGTCCGGGTTCTGAGGTCAAAGCGGCCTTCCAGATATTCATAGGCGGTATAGACCTTGAGGCGGTAGTAAAGCGGCAGCACAAAAATACAGAGTATGACCATCGCTACCGGAAGGCCGAAGTAGAACTGGGCGAAGCGCATGCCGTCTTCATAGGCCTGGCCCGGTGTTGACAAAAAGGTGATGGCGCTGGCCTGAGTGGCCATGACCGACAGGCCGATCGTCCACCACGGCAGGTCCCGGTCACCTAAAAGATAACTCTGTACGCTGGCAATATTTCGGGTTTTCCAGACGCCGTAGGCAACAATGCCCAGCAGCGTCCCTAACATCACGATCCAATCTAGGGTGCTCATGTTATAGTGCTATATGGCTTTAATCTGCCACTAAATCATGCAAATGCATGGGTAAAAATATAAAATAAGGTGATGATGATGGCATGGAGAATGAGAACGAAGGCGTACATACGGCCCCAGGTTTTGAAAAGGGCCGGAGGCGATTCGTTGTGTTGTTCGTCAAAGTTGGCCTCTGGTGTTGGCATGATCAAAGTGTGTAAATGTGCTTATGTGTAAATGTGTTGAGGCAAATAGGTTGCATGACGGGCGCCATAAACCAAGGAACCCAAAAACTTTAAACAATACCCGCCACGTATGCAAATGCACCAATGCACACATACACCTACACACAACCTCAACCTACCCGGCTAAAATAGCCTTCTCCGGCAGGATCACCCATTTTTTAACAGTTATTAACGCTGGCTGACTTTTCTAAGGAAGTTGAAAAACCACCGCCGACAGGAGCGCAATGGGCGAAATGTTCCGGAGCCAAGCTGCCGGCAGATCGTTTACGGCGGCCAGCAAAACGGACAGAAGGATACCGGTAACCAACTCCACCAGCAGCGAGATGCCCGTTACCCCACCGTCCATAAAATGGCTGGGCAGGAGAAACCCTTTGAGGCCGAAACCGGCAGAGAGTGTTCATTGGAATTGGTTTTTTAAAAGATGAACTTTAACCACAGGGAAACTACACTTTTTCATTCAGGGTTCACAGCCCCGGGATTCCATTAATCGTTTAAAAACTTCTGAAACTTGAGAGTGTCTGGAGTTTATCGTAAATTCACGATAAACTCCAATTCATGAGCAGAACCTTAGCCAACGTAGCCTATAGCACCGATGAAAAACAACTGGCAAACTTTGCCAAAGCTATGGGCCACCCCGTCCGCATTCAAATACTGAAGCTATTGAATGCCCAGGCCTGTTGTTATACCGGAGATCTTACAGAAAGCATTCCTCTGGCTCAATCAACAATTTCTCAGCACCTGAAAGTGCTGAAGGATGCCGGGTTGATACAGGGCGAGATCCTGCCTCCCAAAGTAAAGTACTGTTTAAATCAGGACAACTGGACGGCAGCCGGGCGCCTGTTCAAGGAAATCTTTGACTTCTCCCTCTCCGAAAGCCCGGCTAAATCCTGCAGTTCAGATGAGTAGTCATTGAGAAGGGATTTTTATCATGCACTTTGAGTGACAAACATCAGTGTTTTTCCAGCCAATTTCATCGTAATTCGCCGATAAACAATAAAGGTTATGAAAAACATCAAAATACTAGGCACGGGCTGCCCCAAATGCAAGCAAACGGAAGCCGTGGTTCGCCAGGTTGCCGAAGAACTGGGGGTAGAGGCGCAGATCGAAAAAGTGGAAGACATTGTGCAGATCCTGGCATACAACATCCTTTCCACGCCGGCAGTAGTGGTCGATGATAAAGTAGTGATCAAAGGCCGGGTGCCAACCCCCGGGGAGGTCAAAGCCATCCTTAACTAAGAGCCTTTCAACAGGAAAAACATTGATCCATGGAATGGAAAAAGGAAGCCCGTATCCTGTTTTGGATGGTGGCCTTATTCCTGTCCGCTTTCTTCCTGCCAACTCGTTCAGAACGGTTCAGGGAAGCGATACTGGCTATGTTCGACCTGACGAAGTGGTATGCCAGGGAGCATGTTATCCTGTGCCTGCTGCCCGCCTTTTTTATTGCTGGTGTCATAGCTGTTTTCGTAAGCCAGGGCGCAGTTATCAGGTACTTTGGCGCCAATGCTAAAAAATGGCTGGCCTATTCTGTTGCTTCCGTTTCGGGAACTGTTCTGGCTGTTTGCAGCTGCACCATTCTCCCGCTTTTCTCCAGCATTCACAAGCGTGGGGCGGGGTTAGGCCCGGCAGTGGCCTTCCTGTATTCCGGGCCTGCGATCAACATACTTGCCATTATTCTTACCGCCCGGATCCTGGGCCTGGAAATGGGGATTGCCCGAACCATTGGGGCTGTTGTTTTTGCAGTTGTGATCGGGTTATCCATGGCTTTCATATACCGCCGGGAGGAAAAGGCCAAAGCGGAAGCCCAACTGAATTTTCCGGAAATCCCGGAGAAAAGGCCACTCTGGCAAACGGCATTCCACTTTTTTACACTGGTACTCATACTGGTGTTCGCCAACTGGGGAAAGCCCGGCAAGGGGGTGTCGGAAGGGGCCTGGTACTGGCTGTGGGCCAATAAATGGATGATTACGGCTACATTTTCACTTTTACTGGCTTTCTCGCTCATCTACATTCTGAAATTGAAATGGCAGCACGTACTGGCCGGCGCCGTTCTAACCGCCACATCTGTATGGTTATCGCCGACACCGCTGGTTCCGGTAATTGTGGGTATAACTGCAGTTAGCGTAATTACCCTGCTCGACGAGAGAGATCCTGACAACCGCGAATGGGCGATCTCCACCTGGGGGTTCGCCAAACAGATACTGCCACTACTGGGCCTGGGTGTCCTGGCCGCGGGATTTCTCCTGGGGTCAACTCATGACAATACCCAAATAGCCGGGGTAATACCCAACGAGTGGGTGGTTTGGCTGGTAGGCGGCAATTCGGTTCTCTCCAATTTATTTGCCTCCATTGTCGGGGCTTTTATGTATTTCGCCACACTTACGGAGGTTCCAATTTTACAGGGCCTGCTTGCCGCAGGCATGGGCAAAGGCCCGGCGCTGGCATTACTGCTGGCCGGGCCATCCCTTTCGCTGCCCAACATGCTGGTCATCCGGGATGTGATGGGGACACAGAAAACCGCAGTGTATGTCCTGCTGGTCGTTACGATGGCCACGCTGTCCGGCCTGATGTATGGGGCCCTTTTCCCATAAAATAAACTCTTCAAACTATGAGGCATCATTTTCATTATCTCTGTGTGTTCTGTTTGTTTATGGTATTTACCGGTTGCTCCGGCAAAGCCCAAACGCCGAATTCTACACCCGCAGCAGGCCCAAACCGAATTGATGTGCTGGATTTTCACACTACTCACCGGTGTAAGGCCTGCCTCACTATCGAGCAATTGACCAAAGAGTTGCTTACCGAATCGTACTCCAGCGAAATGGAGAAAGGGCTCATCACTTTTCGGCTCATCAATGCCGACGACGAGGCCAATGAGGCCATCGTGAACAAGTATCTGGCCTTCGGCACTACACTCATCATCAGCACGGTCAACGACGGACAGGAAACCCATCTCGACCTAACCAGCTTTGCTTTTATGAATGTCAACAATGAAGCACAATTCAAGGCCGGGCTCAAGGAACATCTCGAGGATAGCCTGCAAAAGATAAGATCATGACGGAATGGCTTCAATCACTGGCGCAGGGCCAGGAGCTTCCCTGGCTCTCCGCTTTTGCTCTGGGTTTGCTGACTGCAATCAGCCCTTGTCCGCTCGCTACCAATATTACGGCCACGGCGTATATAGCCAAAGGGTTCCGGGAAAAGCGCATGGTGATCTGGAGCGGAGTACTGTACACTGTGGGCAGAGCCGTTAGTTATGTGGCTATAGCAATGGCCCTGTACTTCGGAGCAAGTAAATTCCACGTAGCCCGATTCTTCCAGGGCAATGGAGAAAAATGGCTGGGGCCCCTTCTTATCGTAATTGGCCTGATCATGCTCAATGTCGTCCCTCTGAATTTCAAGGGGGGTGGCTTCTTTCAGAAACTGGCCGGCCGGCTTGGAAAGCAGGGCATTCGCGGCGCTTTCCTGCTGGGCATCATATTTGCCCTGGCCTTTTGCCCATATAGTGGGGCTCTGTATTTCGGGATGCTTATTCCCATGACGATAAATTCCTCTGATGCCTTAATCTTACCACTCGTATTTGCGCTGGGCACCGGCCTGCCTGTAGTAGGATTCACTTATCTCCTAGCCTTTAGTATTGAAAAAGTGGGCCTATGGTTCAATGCCATTCAAAAAATTGAGAAAGCCATTCGCTTCGGCGTTGGAGGGGTATTTCTGGTTGTTGGGATCTACTATTTGTTTGTATTCCTGCCTTAGAAATACGATATGGCCCGGTTCTTTTTACATAGAGTTAATATTCAGCTAATTTTTAGTTTAAATACCCGCCGTATTTTCGCAAACAAAAATTCTCTTTAAGGGGTTATCCTGTTGAAACAGTACCTTTTAAGGAATTATTGAAGTGCACAAATATTTCACAATACCTATCTCGGGGTTTTCCTTTTCAGGACAGGCTTACTTTTGAGAAACTTTATGGACAAAAAAGAATCGGGCCGGCGGCCAGTCAGCCTGAGAATAATAAAGATTTTGTGGAGGCAGGCACTTTACAACCGGACACGGTAGTAAAAAATGGACACGGCCTGCCTCCCTTTTTTTGTTGAAAATAAAAAGGATATTGGAAGTTTACCGGCTTTTTCCAAAAAAAATTAACCTTCCGTTAACATTGGCGTAATTTACAGTTAATACTCTGTTCCTACTTTTACTCCCGTCCATTTTTTGCTATAACAAATCCGTGTCCACCATGAAGTGCTTTTACCCCCTGCTTCTAGGGCTAGTGTCCTGGGTATGTCTGCCATTCAGTATCCAAGCCCAAAGTACCAATCCAATTTCCACCGTAAAATTCGGCAAAGGGCTCTCGATCATGGCGCCCGATTCATCCTTGTACCTTAAAGCTAGTTTTCGATTTCAGACGTTGTTTGTCACCGCAGGCGATATCCAGTCCCACAGCCCCTGGCAATCCAGCGCCACGGTTCGCCGGGCGAGGCTGAAATTTGACGGGTGGGCAGTGAGCCCCAAACTTGTATATAAAGTGGAGCTTGCCTTATCCAACCAGGACCTGAAAAGTTCCTCTGACTATACTCAGGCAGGAGGAGCTCCGAAGATCATCCTGGATGCCGTCGTAAAGTGGAGGCTCCATAAGAACTTTGAGCTTTGGGCAGGGCAAACGAAGCTGCCGGGAAACCGGGAGCGGGTCGTTTCTTCCCAAAAGCTTCAATTTGTTGACCGCAGTATGGTAAATAGTATTTTCAATATTGACCGCGATATGGGCCTCCACCTGAGAGGAAAGTTTCATTCAGGTAAAGCTTTGATCCGGCCCATCTTCGCTGTCGCTATGGGCGAAGGCCGGAATATGACGGTCAACAACATCGGAGGCCTGAATTACACCGGAAGGCTGGAGTACCTGCCTCTCGGCGAGTTCACCGGGAAAGGAGATTATTTTGATGCCGACCTGAAAAGGGAGCCTACCCCCAAACTGATGCTGGGCGTTAGCTACAACATAAACAAGGGGGCCTCCCGGCAGAAGCAATCCGGCATCTTTTTGATGGACGCCGAGGGTAACTACCTGGATAACGACCTGCAAACGGTATTTGTAGATGGCGTTTTTAAATACCAGGGCTTTTCCCTCAGTGCAGAATATGCAGACAAAAAATGTGTACTTCCCGATGGCATGGGCCAGGAAGAGGCGAAAGACAAAATGATTGACGCCAATGGAAAATCCTACCACACCGGCAAGGGATTCAATATCCAGGCCGGATACCTTTTCAAGAAAAACTGGGAAGTAGCAGCAAGATATACCACTGTAAGCCCCGATTGGGAGATGAGCTTTACCGGCACAGAGGAATATTCCCTGGGCCTGTCAAAGTACATCGTCGGGCACAACCTGAAAGTCCAGTCTGATGTGTCCTTGATCGACAAGGAAAATAAAGATATCAACGGCCTCAGATACCGGCTTCAATTTGAAGTAGCATTTTAAACAAGAAACATGGAAACGCTGTACCTGGCATTAGTCGTCATTTTATTCTTATTGGCCATTTCTGATCTTATCGTAGGAGTCAGTAATGACGCCGTGAACTTTCTTAATGCAGCAGTTGGGTCGAAAGCCGGCCAGCTCAAAACCATCCTGGCCGTTGCAGCCCTGGGTGTCCTGATCGGCGCCACCTTCTCCAGCGGCATGATGGAAGTGGCCCGAAAGGGGATCTTCAACCCGCAGTACTTTTATTTTTCGGAGATCATCCTCCTGTTTCTGGCCGTAATGATAACGGATGTCATCCTGCTGGATGCCTTCAACACCTATGGCCTGCCCACCTCAACTACGGTGTCCATCGTTTTTGAACTGTTAGGAGCCGCTGTGGCCATTGCCCTTATCAAGGTATATACGGACCCCAATGCCCTGCAACTGTACGAGTACATCAACTCGGCCAAGGCACTGGCGATCATTTCAGGAATTCTGTTATCGGTAGTGATCGCCTTTTCGTCCGGCCTGATCATTCAGTACCTCACCCGGGCCCTGTTCTCTTTTGATTATGAAAAAAGGCTGAAGTACTTCGGAGCCCCCTGGGGAGGTATGGCCATTGCCGCCATCACCTACTTTATGCTGATCAAAGGAGCAAAAGGAGCGTCTTTTATGACAGAAGGGGTTCAAAACTATATTGCCGGCAATACCTGGACGATCATGCTGTGGAGTTTTATCGGTTCCACCGCCATCCTCTGGCTGCTCAACCGGTTCACTAAATTTGACATGCTCAAGTTTATCGTACTGATTGGCACTTTTGCCCTGGCCATGGCCTTTGCCGGTAATGACCTGGTCAACTTTATCGGGGTTCCGCTGGCAGGTTTCAATTCCTATGAGATCTATGCCAACACAGGAGGGGAACCAGGCGGGTTGCTTATGGATGGCCTGGCCGGCCAGGTCCGTACCCCTACTTTTTTACTTCTCCTGGCGGGAGTGGTTATGGTGATCACTCTGTGGACCTCCAAAAAGGCCCGTTCGGTGGTAAAAACCTCGCTCGACCTAGGCCGGCAGGATGCCGGAGAAGAGCGCTTCTCTTCTTCTTATCTCTCCCGGTCGATCGTGCGCGGCGCCATGACGATGTCCAATTATGTCAGCAACATCATACCTGACAAGGTAAAAGATAACCTCAGCAAACAGTTCGATGAGAGCGCTTTCACCCAAAAAACAGCTGCGCTCGGAAAGGAGGCGCCATCCTTCGACATGGTTCGGGCCTCAGTGACCCTCATCGTATCCAGTATCCTTATCGCCATTGGCACCGCCCTGAAATTACCGCTTTCGACTACTTATGTAACTTTTATGGTATTCATGGGAGCCTCTCTTGCCGATGGCGCCTGGGGAAGGGAAAGTGCAGTGTATCGGGTTACAGGAATGTTCTCCGTTATCGGCGGCTGGTTCTTTACAGCGCTTTCCGCCTTCACAATGGCCTTCATCATGGCCCTTATATTCAGCTTCGGAGGTTTCGTCGCCGTCCTGGCTATGTTGGCCATCGCCGCCTTTGTGGTTTACCGTACTCACAAGTACCATGGGCAAAGGCTGGAAGAGCAGCTTGAGCTGGAAAAGAGCCTGGACGAAGGAATGCTCACCCGCGAAATGGTTGTCGAACGCAGCATTCAGCACCTGACGGAAGCTTTTGGCCAGTTTGGGGCCCTTCTGGACGATTCCCTGCGGGGGCTGGCTAATGAAGACCTTTCCGGCCTGACAAAAACGGCCAAAAAACTGGATAAGCTCTACCGGCGAACGAGAAACCGGAGGCAGAATTCCAATAAAACCCTGGACCGGATCAGTGAAGAGGATCTTCAGGCCGGACACTTTTATATTTTGTTGTCCGATTACATCCATGAGATGACCAAAAACGTCCGGGAGATCGTCACGCCCAGCTTAAACCACATCAATAACAACCACAAACCTCTACTGGCTGAACAGATCCAGGAACTCAACGTCATCAATGACAACCTGAAAAAGCGGTTCGGGTCCATCATCGATACCATGAAAAATTATGAATCGGAGAAAGTCCAGGGGTTGATCGATGGCTTACAAGGTTACATCAAAGCCGTTCGGAACGCCCGTAAGAACCAGATCAAGAGGATACAGAAAAAGGAGGTCGGCACCCGAAACAGCGCCTTGTTCATTAACCATCTGGGCGAGTACCGCAACCTGGGGCTCTTCTCCAACCGGATACTGAAGATATACGATGATATGATCATCAACAATCCTGACGGAGACGAGTATGAACAAGATAATGGATTAAAGCAGTCAACCACCACTGCTACCGCCAGTACTACTTCGCCAGAAACTTGATAATAAAGACGAGTACAATGCTCACCACCAGGCCGAAAAAGACTTTCCCCAGGTCAGAGAGGACCATTCTTCCGACCTGCCGGGTGAGCTTTTTCTCCAGCCGGAATCGGATGGCGATCTCCCGCCCGGCCAGCAGGCCGATAAACACCCAGGTGGTGCTCATGGGGATGTTGTTCAGCTCCTTGAAGTACAGCAATACCATGCCATAAGTGAAGTCTATAATGGTGGCGGAGCGGATATCCACCGTATTGGTTTTGGATTTGACGATGTTCTGTATGCTTCCTCCTTTGCTGTAAAAGATGTAAGCCAGCAGGCTGAGCAGAACCGTAAGCGAGGCCACCAGCCCGGTGGTGCTCAGAGAACGGGGCAGATACACGTATATATTGGCAAAATCCTGGATCAGCCACTGCGACCACAGAAAGCCGGTTGACATCCATTGCAACGGGACCCAGATGCGAAATTCCTTCCTGCTGGGCTCAGATTCTATAAAATACTTCTCTATCGTCCGGGAGATCAGAACGTAAATGACAATAGCAGCGCCAAAGGCCACTATATACCCCAGAATGGATTTCTCCACCATATCCGGCAGGTTCTTCTCACTAAAAAAGGTCAGAATGAGAAAAGAAGTACTGACGGGAATGCCGGTGCGCGTGAGCACCATAAGCACCAGTGGCGGCAGCAGGTAGTACCAGGCAAAGGGCTGTGGCAGGGGGTATTTGGACAGGCGTTCGTAAGAGACATCGCCTCCGTAATGATACCAGCCATATACCAGCGTTGCGGTCAGAATACTACCGGCAAATAACCACAACACATACCAGGGGCGGTTTTCATTGGAACTCAGAAAAGTGCCTAAAGTCTGAATGCTGTCATTACCTACAACAGAGTAGCCGGCCAGGATAAACCCCAGCCACATTATCATCAAAGAAGGGTCCATATAGAACAGAGCTCATTTTGAAGGCGGAAGTCGGAAATGCGAAGTGGGAAGACGGAAATGGAATTAGAATACAATTCCCACTTCCGCCTTCCGACTTCCAACTTCCTAATAGTTTTGCACCTTATACGAGAGGCTGAGCGAAATGGTTCGGCCGTTGCGGTAATTCCGGAAGAAATATTCCTGGCCGTTGAACTCGTGGGTGCGCTTGAACTCCGGATCGAGGATGTTGCCCACACCCAGAGTTACATTGACGTTGTTGGCCACTTCCTGGGTAACGCGGAAATTCAGAGAAGGGAAAGGTTGCTCGTAAACGTCCGGCGTCCCTCCTACCGAAACCAGGAAGAGGCGCTCGCCCTGAACGTTGAAGTTCAGGCTCGCTTTGGTCTTGCCCGACTCAGGCAGGAAATTGAGATAGGCATTGGCAATGTAAGGCGACTGGCCATACAGCGGGCGGGTGCTGCCGGCATTGGGGTCGAAGGCGCGGATCACCTGCAGTTCTGCTGCCGGAATATCCACTTCCGAATTCACATAGGCCAGGTTGGTGCCGATGCTGAAGCTGGGCAGGCCAAGGAAACCGAGGTCCTTCCTCGCTTCAAATTCAGCGCCGTACAGGATGGCCTGATCGACGTTCCGGTACTGGAATTCCGGAGTGCCGCCTCCCGTCTGCGGGTTGATGGTCAGTTCGATGGGGTTGGTGAAATTCTTGTAGAACAACGAGAAGGAGATCATCTCGCCGCGCTCGAAGAAGTACTCCCAGCGGAAGTCGGCATTGTCCACCTCGGTGATCATCAGGTCCTCATTACCCAGTACGATCACGTTGCGGATCTCATCGAAGATGGCGATGCTGGCAATCTCCCGGAAAGTGGGGCGGGCAACGGTGCGGCTGTAGGACGCCCGCAGGTTCATCTTATCGGGAACGGCCTCGTAGATCAGGCCGGCGGAAGGCAGGTAGTTCCACTCATCCAGCAGGGCCTCGTTGTCGATGGGGTTCACTTCACTGTAGCTGGTGAAGTTGAGGGCCGTTTTTTCCGCCCGGGCGCCGAGAATGGTTTTCAGCCTTGCCGTAATCGGCAGTTCCGTCATAGCGTAAGCGCCGAGGATGCTGACGTCCGAATCGTACTGGTTGCGGCCTTCCGTGTAATCCGAGATATAAACACCACCCGGGTTTTCCAGGCTGAAGGCATTATCAGGAGTGACGAAATTCATGAAATCCTCGACGTTCCCGGATTCGAAGTTCTCATAGCGGAAGGTGTTCTCCCGGAATTCGCGGGAGCGCTGCAGGTAAGCGCCGCCCACCTTGACGTTCCCCTTCTGGCCGGTCCAGTTGGTGAAGTTGTACTGCAGGTGCAGGTTGTTGTCGAAGGTCACTTCATCCATGGTGCGGCGGAAACGGGTCGGAGGAATGTCTTCCGCCGGGTCGATGATGTAGCGGTCCGGCGCTTCAAAGAAGTTGTTGACAAAGCGCAGGTCCGGCTGTTTCATCCCGGAAAGTGTATAGGAAGAGATCCAGTTGATCTTAAACTTCTGGCTTTCGCCCAGCGCATGGTCGCCCTGCAGCTGGAAAGAGGTCAGTTCGCGCTGCTGGTATGCCATGGTGCGTTCCTGGTAAACGCCGTCGGAGGCGCCGCCGGAAACGCGGCCTTCCTGGAAGCGGGTATCCGTCTGGCCGGATTGGTTGCGCAGGATGTTCAGTCCGATCTTGTTAAAACTGTTCAGTTTTACAGCCCCGCTGAGCATCCCTCCCAGGATCACATAGTCAGAAAAGCGGCGGTCGGCCAGTTCCCGCTGAGTGGTCAGGATATCAGCGCCCACCTGGGCGTAGGAATACCTGCCGGTGAAGCCATCTTCATAACCGGAGAACTCGCGGCGGTAAGTCAGGCTGCCGATGAACCCGAAGTCCTTGCCGAAGAGGTTTTTCTGGTCTCCGATGGAAAAGCTGAAATTGTGGTTGGGCATCGGCGCGTTGGTGTGTGGGGCCAGTTCATTGTTCAGAGAGAGGGTAGCCGCGTTCAGTTCTTTGGCAGCGGCCTGATCGGATAAGGCCTGGCCAAAAGTTGGCATGGAGTTCAGGGCAGCGGGAAAATCCCGGGCGCCGTCGTCATAGCCCAGCCAGTCTGTATTTCCGCCATTGTAAGTCAGGAAATTATCGTTGAAGGTAACCTGGGGGTTGTAACCGAAGCCCAGGCTGGCGGCCATGGTGAAGTCTTCGGGAAAATCTTTGGTCGCCACATCGACCAGCCCGCCGGTGAAATCACCGGGAAGGTCGGGTGTGAAGTTCTTATACACCACGATATTGTCCAGGAGGTTGGTCGGGAAGAGGTCCATCTGGACGGTATTGCGGTCGGGGTCGAGCCCGGGAATATTGGCGCCGTTGAGGGTCGTCTTACTGTAACGGTCGCCCAGCCCGCGAATGTAAACGTACTTTCCATCCTGTACGGAGACGCCGGGCACCCTGCGCACTGCGGCTGCCGCGTCGTTGTCTCCCCGCAGGCTGAAGGCCTGGCTGGAAATGGCATCCAGCGTTTTGATGCTTTTGCGCTGCAGGGTCTGCATGGCCGTTTCACTGGTCTTGATCGTTTTAGCGGTAATGACTACCGTTTCAGTAGTAACAGCTTCCTCTTCCATGGGGATATCCCCCAAAATGGTCACATCGCCGGCCGCTACTTCCACTTCGTTGACCTTTTGAGCGGCGTAGCCCACGTAGGAGATCAGGACCGAGTAAACGCCGGGGTCGGCTTTAAGGGAAAAGGTGCCGTCAATGTCAGTAACGGTGCCGGTGGTAGCTCCGTCGATCTGCACAGTAGCGCCGATCACTTCCCATCCGGTAGCGGCCTCGATCACTTTGCCGCGAATAATCCCAGTCTGTCCGAAAGCAGAAACTGCCAGTGTCAGCAGGAGAAAAGTCAATACATTTTTCATAAGAGATAGTAATTTGTTAATGGCAATAAGCCGAAAACAGCAGTAGTGTTATTATTGGTTTTTTATACTTTTTTCCTGAATGTAACAGGAGCATCCCTGGGTGATTCAGGAATGCTCCGTGCCATAAACTTACTTTTCTGGATTCTTTGACAAAGGGATCGAAAACCGGGGAAAGTAAAGGTTTTAACCTTGTCTTTCCCGCGCACCTTTTCAATTTCCCTTTGTCAAAGACAGAGAGCTTAGTTCAGTTCTTTGCTTATTGCCGTCCAGCCGCTGATCCAGGTTTCAACACCGGGAGCGAACGCACCGTGATAAGGAGCAGCTTCGAAAAAGCCGTCGTTGGGTACGTCAGCGCCTGCCTGAGCCGCCGGGCCGCCCGTCATCGGGGCCAGGTTAGAGCCCAGTTGCGGGTCAACCACCTGAAGGTTATTGGCGGCATCGTTGAAGTAAGCATCCAGAGCTGCCTGCTCGGCGGAAACGTCGATCTCATCTTCGTTCCCGATCGAGAAGAGCCTCTCCGCAATGTCGAACATGATGTTGTTCGTGAACTTCAGGTTGCCGTTGCTGAACTGGGTGTAGGAATCATCGATAGAGGCACGTACTTCGATGTCAATTCCACGCCCGTAAGCCCAGAAAATAGAGTTATGGTATTCGCCGCCGGCATTGTCCCGGAAAGTGATGGCGCGTTTGCCTTCACCGGAACCTTGTCCGCGGAATGATGCGTTGTAAACAACCGGCAGGGCAAAGGGCTCGCAGGTTTCGCAATCTGACGGGCCGCCGTCATGCTCACCGCCGCGGTCGCCGGCGCCTTCCTGGTAAGCCAGCCAGAACTGGTTCTTACCCCTCCAGCCTTCGTCGTAGTCAAAGGCATCGTCACCGCAGAAAGCGGAAACGAGGTGCTTGGTATTGACCGCACCGCCGAACCATTCGTAGCCATCATCCTTATTGGCGAATACTTCGATGTAATCGATCGTGGTTCCATTGCCGACAGCGCCCATAGTCAGGCCGTTGATCTCGTTACCGGCGCCGATGTCGGTGCCGCCGTGGCGAATGGAAATGTATTTCAAAGAACCGGAGCTGTCACCATCGTCAGTGCCGCCGTAAGTACCGCGCGGCTCAGTTGAAGGAATACCTTCAATAGCACGGGTTTCGGTAGCGGCATTGATCTGAGCTTTACCCAGCAGGATCACACCGCCCCACAGGCCGCGGACGCTGCTCGCCAGAGAACCGCCGAGGCAAAGGTTGCCATCCTGGTCGCGGGCGATGGCGTCAGCTTCAGAAGTGAAGATGATCGGCATGTCAGCCGTACCTTCGGCTATCAGTTCGCCGCCCTGAGCAACTACCAGTGCAGCCGCTTTCTCACCCTGGCCGGATTTGCCTTTGATGATGGTACCCGGCTCGATGGTCAGTACCTGTCCGTCGTTGACGAATACCAGGCCTTCCAGGATCCAGACCTTATCACTGGTCCAGGTCATGGTACCGGAACCTTCGCCCCGGTCGGTCACACTGACCTGAAGGATATCCACCGTCTGGCCACCATCACACTCCTTCTCAACCGTTGACTCCTCATAAGTTGTCTCCATGGAGACCGCACTGACCAGAGAGGCATCGATGGAATTCTGGTTATTGACGAACTTGGTCTCAGATTCGTAATCCGTGAGCGAGAAGGTCAACGCCCCGTCTTTGTTCACATCAATGCAGTACTTACCATCCGCATCGGTGGTGGTATTACTGGTGCCGGAGGAAACAGCTACTCCAGCCAGCGGGTTGCCATCCTGATCGGTAACGGTACCGCAAACCTGGATGGTGTCATCTACCGGAGTAGTGGGGTTGTCATCTTTACAGCCTGTGAAAAGAGCTACCACCAGAACCGGCAGAACAGCAAAAAATAAAAGTTTAAAATTCTTCATTACAACTACAGGTTTTTGATTGTGAATTTTCCTGGGCTTTGCTAACACTAGTGAATGTAGATAGCGCCCTCATCATTTGCAATGCAAAGGACGTGATCAAAAATAAACTCGGTGTTAGCTGGGTGTTAATTTTACGTTAAGCTAATTTGGAGGGAAAATGGAGGAAGGGCATATCGACATGAACACCCCTGGCAACTGGGGTTTATATTTGTTCAATGCGCCAAAGAAAAAAGCCCATTGCTGTACTTTGGCAATGAGCTTTCTTCTCTGAGCCACCCAGGAGACTCGAACTCCCGACCCACGCATTACGAATGCGTTGCTCTACCAGCTGAGCTAGGGTGGCAAAATATACTGTCCGCCTTTGCTGAAGTTTCGGCGAACCATGTCGGGGTGAGAGGATTCGAACCTCCGGCCTCGTCGTCCCGAACGACGCGCGCTAACCGGGCTGCGCTACACCCCGAGTGTTTAGATAGTTTTCTCTTTATCGATCCAGGAAAGAACCCGCTTTCGGTTCTTCCATTTTTTTAACTTTTGTTCCAGCGACATCGCTTCGGGCTTTGTCAGCCCTTCCTTGGCGTAAAGTATATTCCAGGGGCCCTTATTGCGCGTACTTTTCGTCTGCTTAGCATTGTGCTCTCCTATTCTTCGGTCCAGGTTGTTGGTAAAACCAATATACAGCCGGCCGTTACTCTGCGACTCCAGTATGTACACCACATATCCCATCTTCTCCATGCTTTTAGAACCCCCGGCCTTCCCGACACTCCTGTCGGGACGCGCTAACCGGGCTGCGCTACACCCCGAAAATGAAATTTTTTCGCCTTCTTTAAAAGCGAATGCAAATTTAGGTATTCCTAATTAAAAAAGCAAGAAAAGGGAGAAGGGAACAATGCACCAAACCAATTAAGAAAAACAGCCGCCGCTGACATTTGGAGTAACCCGGGCGTCAATGGAACACGAGTGCAGCGGATGATGAAATTGCATGGAATAAATTGGAGCCCGGGACTGCCCTGCATCCCACCCCCAAAACCCCTATCTTTACCCCATAAATCCCAACGCCATGAAACCATCTGTTAGCCTTAATTCCTGGCTTCCCAACTCCCTTAGTTTTGCCATCGGCCCCTCCTGCTTTCTTCTGGCCGCCTGCCTGTTCGCCTTTTCTGCCACCACCTTTTCCCAATCTCTTCCAGCCCGCCCTAAAATAGGGCTGGTGCTCAGCGGGGGGGCCGCCAAGGGCATGGCCCACGTAGGCGTCCTGAAAGTGCTGGAAGAA
The DNA here is from genome assembly GCA_020636315.1 of Lewinellaceae bacterium. GTDB lineage: Bacteria > Bacteroidota > Bacteroidia > Chitinophagales > Saprospiraceae > JACJXW01. The sequence continues at coordinate 272,628 of JACJYA010000011.1, read as the reverse complement.
GCCGGCATACAGCCTGATATCATCACCGGCACCAGCATGGGAAGCATCATCGGGGGGCTGTACGCCATCGGATACCGGGCGGATACGCTGGAGCGCCTGTTGCTGGAGCAGGACTGGGACCGGGTGCTGAGCGACCGCATCCCTTTGCAGGAGGTCATTTTTGAGGAGAAGGACTATTTCGAGAACCAGCTCCTGGAGCTGCCTTTCGAAGAGGGAAAAGTGCAGCCTCCCGGCGGGCTCATTTACGGACAGCAGATCTCGGCCCTGTTGTCCCGGCTGGCCCTTCCGGCCTATAAGGTGAAAGATTTCCGTAAACTGCCCATCCCCTTTCGCTGTGTGGGCGCCAACCTGCTGACCGGCAAGCCCTATGTTTTCGATCAGGCGTATCTGCCCCGCGCCCTGCGCGCCAGCATGGCCATTCCCAGCATTTTCACTCCGGTTCACCTGCAGGACATGCTGCTTGTCGATGGAGGGCTGGTCCGCAATTTCCCGGTAAAAGAGGCCAAAAAATGGGGCGCCGACATCATCATCGGCGTTTATACCGGCCGGCTGCGGATGGAAATGGAGGACCTGAAGTCCTTCTCCGACATCCTTCTGCAGTCCACTTTTCTGATGAGCATCAAGGATGCCGAGGAACAAATGCCGCTGGTGGATATTTACATCGAACCGGACCTTCGCGGATATGGGGCGCAGGACTTCCGGAAGGCAGACAGCATCATGTTCCGGGGAGAACTCGCCGCCCGGGAACAGTACGGGCGGCTGAAAGCCCTGGCCGATTCCCTCAACGCCCTTGGGCCCGCTCCGGAGCACCGGCCTTTACCCCCCGTTACCGAACTCTATTTTGACAGCATTGAAGTAGAAGGATGCGAGCGGTTCAGCCCGGAGGAAGTCATCGGCCGGTTCGGAATACCACCGGAAAGCACCGCCGGCATTGAAGAGCTGGAACGCGCCGTTAACCGGCTATTCGGAACCAATTATTTCGAAAAGGTCAGCTACCGCCTGCGGCAGGATGGCCACCTCACGATCCTGACGCTGGAAGTGATCGAAAAAGCCCCCACTTTGCTGCGTGCGGCGATCAATTTCGACAATTACCTCGGAGCAGGCTTCCTGTTCAATGCCAGCACCAGGAATGTCGTACTGCCGGCCTCCCGACTGATGTTTACCGGGACCATTGCAGAGAACTACCGGTTCAACCTCAATTACCTGAAGTATGCCGACAAAGCACAGCGCTCGGCGGCAGTAGCCAGTATCGGCCTGGCACGGGATGAGATACCGGTGTTCCAGGACGGGCTCCAGAATGAGGAATTCCGCCTCTTCGAACTGGTCATCGACCTGCGCCTGCAAAGGCGGCTGGGCAGGAACAATCTCATCGGGCTGGGGCTGCAGCGCGAGCAACTCTTCTTCCGCCCCACTGTCAGCAGCGCCCCTCTTTTTAAGCGCCTTGATTACACCAACTACAACGCCTGCGCTTTCTGGGAGCTCAACTCCCTCGACCGCAACATTCTGCCCACCCGGGGCACCCGCCTGTTCATGGAACTCAAGGGGCTGAACAATGCCGGTTACAACGTGCGCCAGCTGATGGCCCAGCCGCCGTTGCCGGAAGATTCCCTTTTCGCCTTTAACCCCTACACCAAGCTGACCTTTCAATCCATCAGCTATCTGCCCCTGCATCCCCGGGCCTCCATCATCCTGAGCCCCTTTGCCTGCTTTGTTTTTAATCCCAGCAATACCTTCGGCGACTTTTACCTGGTGGGCGCTCCCGAAGCCCTGACCCGCCGTTCCATCCCGTTTTACGGGCTGAATGCCAATCAGTTGGTGGCTCAGGTGGCCATCGGCGGCGGGATCGGCTACCAGCACTTTTTCCGGGATAACCTGATGTACTCCATCAATGCCAACGCCGGTTTATTTGCCCAGCCGGACCGCCTGTCCGGAGACCTGCCGGAGCCTGAGCAGTTCATCGCCGGCCTGGGTTGTACGCTGGGATACAGCTCTTTCCTGGGGCCGGTGAAGTTCACCCTGATGTACCCCATCGATACAGATGGCGCCGTACCTCGCAATATCCGGTTCTTTCTGACGATCGGGCACCGGTTTTGAATGCCAGTATCAGAACCGGAACTGCACCCCTACCCCACCGTACCAGCGGCAAAGTCAGATGCGGGGTATTAAAGTTTGGTTAAAGGCAGAAAGAGTGTTAAAGTCCATTAACAATATCCCGAAAAATTAAGGACTACAGCGTCAGGTGCTGTTAAGAGAATGTTACCGGCAGACAGAAAACTGTTATTCTGCCGTTATATAACCGGAATCTTTAAAGAAATAAGCAAATTATCATTAAGCGGCGGGGGCTCCCGGAATCAATATCCGGAAGCCCCCTTCTTTTATCGAAGAACCCCGGCATTTTATCGATCCGATTCGGAAAAGAGCGGCCCTTTATGCTTCTTTGAGCCGGTTTTACGACTGATAATCACCCTTTAAACGCCTTCGACAGGCAATTTTTTAATCACAATAAACCCGACTGTTATGTCAATTTTCAAAAAACTCGGAGCAGCCCTGTTGCTGGCTGCCATCAGCCTCCCCGTCTGGGCAGCCTCATCTGTCAACACCATCGGCGGGGACATCACCGTCAAGACCAGAACGGTCGAGGCAAAATCGATTGCCGTCCAACTTTACAACCTGGATAAGGAGAATACGCTTTTACAGGTGAAGGATCAGCAGGGCAATGTCTATTTCGAGAAGAGCATCCACAACCACAACGGTTTCAGCATGATCCTCGACCTGGAATCGCTACCGGAAGGCACGTACCTTCTTTCCGTCAATCGGGAGGACGGCAACAAAACCCAGGTCGTCCGGGTGATGGATAACCGCCTGCTGCTTTCCCAGATCGTGGATAAGTAAAAAGCTGCAGTTGTTGTGCCTTTTAAACCTTTGAGGTTTTGAGAACCTCAAAGGTTTTTTTTATTCCCGGTTTAAAAATAAAGCGGCAATGGAAAATTGCCGCTTTATTTTTCAGGCCCCACCAATCCTGTATTACGCCCGCTCAATCACCACTGCATACCCCTGCCCGACGCCGATGCACATCGTCACCAGAGCATAGCGTTGGTTCCGCCTGTTGAGTTCTAATGCGGCAGTATGAAGAATGCGCGTGCCCGTCATACCCAGGGGATGGCCCAGGGCGATCGCCCCGCCGTTGGGGTTGATGCGGGGGTCGTCGTCGGCCAGGCCCCACTGTCGGGTGCAGGCCAGCACCTGGGCAGCGAAGGCCTCATTGATCTCTATGATGTCCATATCTTCCAGCGTCAGGCCGGCTTTTTGAAGTGCCTTATTGGAAGCATTGACCGGGCCAATGCCCATGATCCGGGGTTCTACACCCACCACAGCGGAGGTGATGATGCGGGCAAGCGGCTCCAGGCTGTATTGAGCTACCGCTGTCTCAGAACCGATCAGCATAGCGGCGGCCCCGTCGTTCAGGCCAGAGGCATTACCGGCGGTCACCGTCCCACCCTCTTCCTCTGGTTTAAAAGCGGGGCGCAGCTTGGCCAGCACCTCCGGGCGCGTTTCCGGGCGGATGAATTCGTCTGCATCAAAAACAAAAGGCTCCCCTTTGCGTCGGGGGATCTCCACGGGCACGATCTCTTCGGCCAGCCGGCCGGAACGCTGGGCTTCCGCCGCCTTCATCTGTGACCAGTAGGCGAACCGGTCCTGGTCCTCCCGGCTGATCCGGAAGCGCTCGGCCAGGTTTTCCGCCGTCTGTCCCATACCGTCGGTTCCATACATGGCCACCATCTTTTTATTGACGAACCGCCAGCCAAAGCTGGAGTCGTGCATCTCGGCATCGCGCCCGAAAGCTTTGGACACCTTGGAAATGACCCAGGGGCCGCGGGTCATGTGTTCTACGCCGCCGGCAATGAACAGATCGCCATCACCGGTTTTAATGGCCCGGTGGGCGTGAATGGCGGCAGACATTCCGGAAGCACAGAGGCGGTTGACAGTCTCTCCCGGAACGGTAAAAGGCAGGCCCGCCAGCAGCAGGGCCATGCGGGCCACGTTGCGGTTGTCTTCTCCCGCCTGGTTGGCGCAGCCCATGATGACATCCTCATAGGCGCCGGGAGGCACCTGGCCGTGGCGGGCAACCAGCGCTTTGAGGACATGGGCGGCCAGGTCGTCGGTGCGCACCGGGGACAGGGCGCCTGTAAATTTTCCGATCGGGGTTCTGATGGCGTCGATGATGTAGGTTTCTTTCATATCCTGTTTTGGTTAGGAATCGCGAAGATACGGGTTTGTTACCAAACAACAGGTTCAGGCCTGATGTTGAAGGAGTCTGCCCGCCAATCCATTCCGCCACCCTTTCTATTTTCGAAAAAACGACGCATTTCTGGCCTTTCCGGCTCAACGAGTAAATTTATGTGCTGTTCTTCTTAGAAAATCTATTATTGCCGGTTTTGCTGCATCCCACAAAGTCGCCGGTGATAGCACAATAGCCCTTCAGATTTGTTACTATTGTGTCTGATAAAAATATTAATTATGCATACTCGTACTTTTATTCTAATCATTAGCCTTGCACTTCTCGGAGTATCCTGTGGCAACCAGCAAACCGCCCAGCAGGAAGCCTTCCGGAAAATGATGGACGTCCATGATGTGGCGATGGAAAAGATCGTAGAAATGAACCGGCTGGCCCGCACCCTCAAGCCCTACCGGGATTCACTGGAGGATCAGGCCCTGCTCGACGAGATCAACCTCGCCATCGAACGGCTGGAAGGCGCCGATGAAGCCATGATGCAGTGGATGGCCACCAGCCCCAAACTCGGCAAACTCCGGGACACTCTGGATCACGATCAGATCATGGCCATGCTGGAGGCCGAACAGGAAAAGATCGACAATATCGGAAAAGCCATGACGAGCAGCATGGAGAATGCAAAAGCCGTGCTCGCCCGCATTCAGGAACCAAAAAAGCAAGATTAGCCATGAAATACTGGATCATCGCAGCAGTAGTAGTTACTGTTTTCTCCTGCAGCAATAACGAAGCGCCCACGGCCCTGCCCATCCTTGGCAACCACGACATTCAGGGCCAGGATACCATATACCACCAGATCCCCGACTTTGCCTTTATAGACCAGGACAGCCAGGTGGTCACCAACGCCACCTTTGATGGCAAGATCTACGTGGCGGACTTTTTCTTCACCTCCTGCCCCACCATCTGCCCCAAAGTGAAAAAGCAGATGCTCCGCATTTATGACAAATACAAGGACGAACCCCGCCTGATGTTCCTATCCCATTCCATCGACCCCAAACGGGATACGGTGGGACGCCTGAAGATCTATTCCGAAAACCTGGGGGTTGATGCAAGCCGCTGGCGTTTTATCACCGGAGACAAAGACCAGATCTACGAGATCGCAGATGATTACATGAGCATTGCCAAAGAAGACCCCAACGCTCCCGGCGGCTTCGACCACAGCGGATGGCTGCTGCTCATCGACAAGGACCGCCACATTCGTTCCTACTGCAACGGAACGAAGCCGGAAGAAGTCGATGAGTTTATGAAGGATATCGATTGGTTACTGGCGCACATGTAAGGGGTGGATCAATTAAGCGCTAATTTCCCATTAGCGCTTAATTTTTGCCTTTCTCCCTCCCGGAAAACCCTATTTTACACCCAAAAGATGCCCCAGTCCCCGTTTCAGACTTTCGTCCTTGCCTGGATCGCCCTGGCGTTGTTGCTCCTGCCCGTCCAGTTGATGGTTACGGCGCCATACGGGCGCCATACCAGCCGCCGCTGGGGCCCGGTGATGGATAACCGGCTGGGGTGGATGATCATGGAGGCTGTCTCTCCTGCTGCCCTCTTGTATTTTTTTCTGAATGGCGAAGCCGACAGCCCCCTGCTGGCCTGGGTGCTGGTCGGGCTGTGGACGGCCCATTACGCTCACCGCAGCCTCATTTACCCCCTGCGCACCCATACCAGGGGCAAACAGATCCCGGTGTCCATCGTCCTGTCAGCTGTTTTTTTCAATGTCGTTAACGGATGGACGAACGGGTATTTCCTGGGGGAAAACGCCGACAGATATCAGGATAACTGGGCCACCTGCCCGCACTTTGTCCTGGGATTGGGGCTTTTCTTCGCCGGCGCGGCCATCAACATTTGGGCCGACAATTACCTGCTGCATCTGCGACGCCCCGGAGAAACCGGATACCGCATCCCCCGGGGCAGGTTGTTCCGTTACATTTCCTGCCCCAACCACTTCGGGGAGATTGTAGAATGGAGCGGATTTGCCCTCATGGCCTGGAACCTGCCGGCCCTGGGCTTCGCCATCTGGACGGCGGCTAACCTCATTCCGAGGTCTCTGAGCCACCACCGCTGGTACCGGGACCATTTCAAGGATTATCCGCAGAAGAGGAAAGCAGTGATCCCGTTTTTGCTGTAAGGCCTCCGTAACCTGCCTAATATTCGATCCATGCCAAGTCCACATTACCACATTGCCGTCACCGGCGCCACCGGGCACATCGGCGCCAATATTACCCGGGCCCTGGCGGATGCCGGCCACTCCGTAAGGGCCTTATTCCACCAACCTGATAAGTGCCGGGCACTGGAAAGGGTACCTGTAGAACTGCGCCACTGTGACGTCCTGGATACCGGTTCGCTCCGTTCTGCTTTTCAGGGTATAGAAATCGTCGTACACCTGGCGGGAAAGATATCACTGGAAGGAGACCCCGATGGCAGCGTCTGGAAGGCCAATGTGGAAGGTACGCAAAACGTGGTGCAGGCCTGCATGGAAACGAGCGTAAGACGGCTCATTCATTTCAGTTCCATCCATGCCTTTAAGTATCTTGCCTCTGACCCGATGGTGACGGAAAACCATCCCCCGGCCGACGACAACGGCTTCGCCTACGACCGCTCTAAAGCTGCCGGGGAACGGGAAGCGCTGAAAGGGGTGCATCATGGCCTGGAGGTAATCGTTTTCAACCCCACGGCCGTGATCGGCCCTTATGACTACTGGAACGCCTACTCCGGGCAATTGCTCCGGGACCTGATGCGGGGGCGCCTGCCGGCCCTGGTTCGCGGAGGGTTCGACTGGGCCGATGCCCGCGACCTGGCAGCCGCCACCCTTGCCGCTCTTAGTGGGGGGCGGAGCGGCGAACGGTATATTCTTTCCGGCCATTGGGCCTCGGCACGCCGGCTGGCGGAACTGTGTGCAGTGCACTCAGGTAAGAACCCAGCCCTCCCGGAACTCCCCATCTGGGCCGCCCTCCTGGGCCTGCCTTTCCTGCGCCTGTACAGCCGCCTTAGCGGCCGTCGCCCCTTATATACTTACGAATCCATTATGGTGCTAAAACACAGCAACCGAAACTGTTCCCATGAAAAGGCCCGCCGGGAACTGGGATATGCTCCCCGCCCACTGGAGGAAACGATCCGGGATATTTACGAGTGGTATAAACGGGAAGGTTTCGTTTAGGAAAGAACGAAGGCGAGCCGCCACATCCTGCTGTCTGCCGGCCTGGGCGCCTCGCCTGGTTTATGTAGAGCGCAATAGTGCGTGGTTTGGCCAGGGCGAAAAAAGTTCGGGATAGTTCACTTAAGTGTGTCTGCTTCACGCTAACCTGCTGGTTTCCAGGGAACCAGGAACTATGAACGGTCCCAAAAGTTCGGTGGCTAGTATGCTCCCCCTCCTAAAAAGCAGAGAGGTACACCCTATCGGCAGCACCTCTCCCAAAAACTATCTACTCAAAACTATAAGAACTCGTTTCCATTTGGCTTTGGGGCCTCCACTATTTCTTACTGATATCACAAAATAAGTGACAATTGCATAGAATTGCAAATTTTTAGCTTACTTTTTTCACCAAAAAAGGAATTTTATGTAATCAAATAATTTATAAAATTCAATTTACAGCATTAACCTGAAAAGTGGCGCGCTGCTCCTCTACCCCTCCTATTCTCGTTCACTCCCGGGCAGCAAAAAAGGGCGCCCCCTCACCGGAAGCGCCCCCTCTGGCCAATGGCTGGTGTGAATTACCCGCCTATCGGCACCATAAATCCCACATTTATCCCAAAACTTTTGTTTCTGGCTTTCTCATCCACGACCGGGATGTCATACACCTGCGTAAAGCCGTGGTTGTACCGGGCGTCCAGGAAAAGCTGGCCGAAGGGAGTATAAAAAGACAACCCGCCAGCCACTGTGCCTGCCACCTCAAAGCGCTCGTAATTGATGGCGTTCAGGTCGATATCGGTGTCGATCAGCTTGATATCGACCAATGCGTTGGCGCGGGTGATGAGCTGCCCGTCGAGGGCGTAGCCAAAAGTAGGCCCTGCTGCGATGTAGGCGTTCACCCGGCCGTCTCCGAACTTATATTTCATCAGCAGGGGCGCTTCCAGGTAATCAAAGCGGGAGAGGGCCTCCACGCCTACCGGGACGGGTATGTTGAAGAGGTCCAGGGCAGTGCTCTCCTGAATGCTGAACCCCTTGCGGCTGTATGCCAGCTCGGGCTGGAAATTGAAACCGTAGCCGAGGGGTACTTCCATTACTGCGCCAATGCTGAAGGCATCGATCGTCTTGAAATCGGGAGCCAGGGCATCCAGCCCTTTGGTGGCATTGATGTTCGCCATTTGATAACCGCCCCGCAACCCCAGAGACACCTGGGCCTGTGCCGCGAAGGTGAATACGGTAAAGGCCGCCAGGGCCATCCATTTGACAGATGTTTTCATGTGCTTTTCTTCTTTGGTGATCGAATTCATTTGAGTTTCTGCTTTTAGCGGGCATAGTGGCAACAAAGCCTTCCGCCATGCGTATTGTTTGTAACTTTACGACGATGATAAAACGGCGGGAGTACGTTAATACGCGTTAAGCAGAGGTTAGCGGAATCATAAAGTCCGGCCCCGTTGGTGAAAAAGTGTTAGGAACGGGGCGGAAAAATGCATGAATGAAATGATCGACTGGAAAAAGATAAGCGAGCGCTTTGCCTATCGGGGATGGCGCAATATGATACAGAAACGGTTTGAAATGCCCGATGGGCAGCACGTTGACTTCGACGTGGTCGGTATTGACACCTTTGTGACCATCGCTGCCTTCACGCAGAACCGCGAGGCCATTCTGGTGCGCCAGTTCAGGCCCGGGCCGGAGATGGTGCTGGCCAGCTTCCCTGAAGGACTGGTTGACCCCCGGGAGTCCCCGGAGATGACCGCCCGCCGGGAATTGCTGGAGGAAACGGGCTTTGAAGCCAGCCACATCACTTTGCTCAAAGAAAAGCGCAGTGCCTACACCACCGAACGGCAGGTCATTTTGCTGGCCAGCGGCTGCCACAAGGTAGCGCCCCAGAAGCTCGACGCCACCGAATTCATAGAAGTGTTCACCCTGCCCCTGGCGGAGTTCAGAAAGTTGTTGCGCCGGGCGGAAGACACCAGCTTCGTCAACGTCGATGCCGGTTACCTCGCGCTGGACCGCCTGGGGTGGTTGTGATTGGTTGATCCGTGGATTCGATATTGGGAAATTCGGGATTCGTTTTCTCTGTATTCCATTAGCTCAAATACACAATAATACGAATCCCGAATCTACGATTTCCCGAATCCACTCCTCCGCCTACGGCCTCGCCTCCTCTTTTTCTCCTTTCAGGTACTTATTGAACCAGCCCATCTGCCGGCGCGTATAGTCCAGGCGGGCGGAAGCATTGCGGTTGCCGTGGCCCTCACCGGGGTAGAGCACCAGGCCCACCGGCGTATCGGTGCGCGTCTTGATGTGGCGGTACAGTTCCATCGACTGGCTGGGGTCCACGCGGGTGTCCTCCGCCCCGGCCATGATCAGCAGGGGCGTTTTGCACTGGCCGGCGTAGTAAACCGGGCTGCGCTTGAGGAAAAATTCATAATCCTCCCAGATGCGCTTGCGGGAGTGGACCAGGTAGAGTTCTTCCGGGATGTCACTGGTTCCCCATTTGGAGATATTGTCGCTGATGCCGACAAACATGACTCCGGCAGCAAACTTATCCGTATATCGGGTAGCCATCCAGCCGGTGGCGTAGCCGCCATAAGAACCGCCGGTGACCCCGACCTTATCTTTATCCACCAGCCCCTGTTCCACCAGATAGTCCACCCCATCGACGACGTCGTCAAATTCCTTCCCGGCCAGGTCGCCCTGGCTGGACATGGCGAACTCCACACCGCGGCCGGTGCTTCCCCGGTAGTTGGGGTAGAACACCCGGTATCCCTGGGCTGCCGCCATCTGTCCGGCGGTGGAATAATACGTCAGCCAGCCGTTACTATAATGCGATTCCGGGCCGCCGTGCACTACCGTGATCAGCGGATAGGCTTTTCCTTTTTCTTCATTCACCGGGTGGATGAGGATCCCCTGCAGCTCCAGGCTGTCGCGCGCGCTGAAAGTGATGGCCTCCTGCCTGCCCATCTTTTTATCGGCCAGCCAGGGGTTGCTGTCCGTAATGCGCTGGGGTTCCTGCATATCGGCCGGCAGCAGGAAGGCCTCATCCGGGAAAAGAGGCGAATTGGCGGTTAGGACGAGGTTGCCGTTGGCCGCCCGTTCAAAACCGGTAATGCTCAGGCCCCAGTCCTTGTCCGTTTTTTCCATCTGGCTGCCATCCGCTTTGATGGTGCCCATCGTCGAAGCTACTCCCTGGCTGGCCAGAAACTGAAGGGTAGTGTTATCCACCCATTCAAAATCATCAAAACTGCCCTGAAAATCGGTGGCCAGCCGCTGAGGTTCGCCACCACGGGCAGGAACTACGAAAAGGCGGCCGGCGGTAGGGTCATGCGTGTCCGCCCCGGCGATGAAAGCCAGCTGCCGCCCGTCCGGGCACCAGGCCATCCTGCCTTTCTTGCCGGTATGTATCACCAAAGTGGGCCTGGCCTCCGCCTCGGTGCTGATGATGTAGATCTTTTGTTTCATGTAATAATCATCGATCAGAGGGGTGGGCGCCACCGCCACGGCCAGGGCTTTGCCGTCGGGTTTCCACTGAATGTCGTGATAATCGCCATTGATGCTGACGGGAGTTGGAATCTTTTTATCCACATCCACGATATAGGCGCGGGAGGCCGTCAGGTTCTCTTCATAAAGGATGGGCTCATAGGGGAGTTTGCCTTCTTCTTCCACCTCCTTTTGGGGTTCTGTGGCGATAAAGGCCAGCTTTTGGCCGTTAGGGGCCCACTGATACTGCGAAATAGACGTTTCAAAGGAATAGATCTTTCGGGCTTCGCCTCCCGAGAGAGAGGCTTCGTAAAGGGAGGTTACCTCATCACCGTCCATTTTTGCCAGGAAAGTCAGGCTGTTGTGGCCGGGCCTGAATTCCACCCCACGGGCGCTGCCCCGGGTGAAAAAGGGCAATGATTGTTTTGTCTCCGCATTGTAAACGTAGAGGTGGTAGCTTGCCGGCTTATTCTCCTTGTAGGGGTCGGCAGGCACCATAAGGGTATAGGCAACCATCTTGCCGTCCTCCGAAATTTCGGCGCTGCTTACCATTTGAAGGCGGGCGATGTCATCGGCCGTCAGCCCCTGGGCAAAGGCTGCCAGCGTTGGAATAATGAATATGAGGGCAAAAAGGATCTTTTTGATCATGTTGGCTCGTTTTTGGTGAGAAGAATTTTGGAGTTGAAGTTTTCTTCAACGTAATAATAGGAACAAAAGGAATCGGCAAGGGTTTGTTACAAACACCCCGATTTATCAGGAACCAAAAAACACCATTCCACTCCAAATCCTGGGTGCGGCGGTTGCCTTTTTGCGGATCATCTTCAGTTTGGCCTGCCGCAGGGCGGCTGCCGGGCTCTCTCCCCTGAGCAATCCGCGGTAGAAAAGCTCCATCATTTCAGCAGTGTAGCGGTCGTAAACCTTCCAGAGGGAAGCAATAACCTTTGGTACGCCGGCATCGAAAAATGCGCGGCTGAGGGAAAGCACTCCTTCTCCTTCCGAGAGCGGCCCGACGCCACTCTCACAACTGCTCAATACGGCCAGCTCGGCATTCAGTTCCAGAGCGGAGGCCTCCGGGCTGAAGAGGATGCCGTCTTCCCTGCTGCTGCCGTCCGGCTGCGCAAAAGCAATGCCCGACAAAGCCGGAGTGGCCTCGTTCAGAAAACTGTGGGTAGCCAGGTGCAGGTAACGGTAGTGGCCGGCGCGTTCTTTGAAGGCTTCCTCCGTGGCTTCTCCCCTCATCAGCACCTCTGCATCCGCGTTCTTTTTTTCAAATTGCTTCAGGATGCCGTTCATTTCGGTTTCGGAATACAACAACGGGCTGAAGCGCTCCCCGTCGGGGACAGCAGCGCGCAGGCTCTCGCTCTGCTGATAGGCCGTATCAAAGACGAAAGCATTATCGGGCCCAACTTTGCCGTCTTCGGCCCGGCCGTCAAAAACCGGGGCGATGCCCAGCAGGCCTTCACCGAGGTGGCTCCCGGAGGCCGGCTGCGCATACAGGCTGGCGGAATGGTGATAGCGCACGGTAAAATCCTCGATGAGATAGTCATATTTATGGTAACGGGCCTTTTCCGGTTTTTCCGCCCGGGCGGATACCAGGGCCTCGAAAGGCAGGTAGCTGAGCCGTCCGTGGGGAATGATGATCAGTTCCTCCTTTTTGGCCAACAGATCTTTTACCGGAAAGATGAGCTGGCTGTAGAGGCTGTTGCTGTAAAGGTTAAACCGTTGGCTATCCACCTTCCGGATGGCGCGCAGGCAGCCTTCAATGGCTTCGGGAAGGGCCGGCAGTTTCAGCTTTACGTCCAGCTTAGTGTAAATGCCTATGCTCGTGCCTTTTTTAAAGTTCTTATTCATCAGGGCTCCCCATTCTCCGGCCTGGGGTTCGGGGCTGGACAGCTCGTTGCTGAGCCGGAGAACGCGAAAGTTATCGTTTGTCAGCGCGAAGATGAAATAGTGGCCGGCGCCCATAAAATAGCTGAGCAGCACCTGCTTTCCGCCGAGCTGTTCCTGTAGCTTTTGAGGCTTAACGGGTTCAACTGCTACACGCTGCCGGTAATACTCCGGGGCAGCGGCCTTTATTTTGTCGAGGAGAATGCGATAGGCTTGTCGGCGGCGGGCCAGTTCCCGTCGTTGTTCTGCTCCTTCCGGATCGAGCGCAAATGCCACTTCGGCAGTTTTCAGGGCCTGTCGGCGCCGGGTTTCCTCTTCCTGCAGTTGTGGCGGAAGGTTTTTCCTCCCCAGCCGGCTGGCCCGGTTGAGGCGCAGGAGCAGGGCTTTGGCCCGTTCCGACAACCCGAAGGCCTGCTCGGCATACGCCAGCCTGCCATTCAGGCGATAGAGCTTGTAAGCCGCAGTGATCCCCATTTCGTAGATACCAGTATATTCTTCCAGCAGAAGCAGGCGGCTGGACTCGCCGCCGAGCCAGGCCGCCTCCTCTTCCACGGCGCCGGCTGCGCGCAGGCTGGCGGCCAGAGCCTGTTCGAGGGCTTTTTCTTCTCCGGTATCTTCAAAAAGATCAAGCAAAATGGCAGCTTTGGTTTCCAGGGCCCGCGCCAGCAGGGGGCGGCTTAGCACCAGAGCATCCTCTCCGGGATTCTCCGCTGCATCCCTGCCGCTAAAGCCGGGGCAAAGCTGGCGGATCGCGTCCTGGATGACCCTTTGCGCATCCTCTTTTTCTTCTTTCTTATGCTTCAAACCCGCCAGGTTGATCAGGCTGCGGGCCAGTTCAGGGTGGTTCTTGCCGAACAAGCCCCGATACATCTGCGATGCCATTTGGTAGTGTTCCTCTGCCTCGCCCAGCCTGCCTGCTTCTTCTGCCGCCTGCCCCAATGCATTGTACAACTGGCTTTTGCGAACCACTCCGCCTTCCAGTTCCCTTTCTACCGAAAGAGCCTTCTGCAACCATTCTTCCGCCACGCCCGGTTTCCTTTCCAGCATAAAAGTGCGGGCGAGGTTGTAATAGGAGGTGGAAACGTCGGGGGAATCCTCTCCTTCCTCGATCAGCAGGATATCCAGCGATTGCCGGAAATATTTCCTGGCCCTGTCATATTGCCTGAGGCTGGTGTAAACACTGCCGATGTAACCTTTGATGAGCGCCGCCATCTGCGGGTCGTCGATCAGCGGGAATTCCTCGGCACGAAAGAGATTGTCCAGCGCTTGTTCGTATTGCCCCTGCAAGAGATAGATGGCGCCGGAACGCATATAATTCTTAGCGGCATCTTCGGGGATGAACTGTCGGCGAAGCTCCAGGGAAGCAGCATTATCAGCCAGGGCAGCTTCCAGGTTCCCCATCTGAAGGTAGTTGTAACTTTTGAGGAACAATGCCTCCCCCTGGTCGTACATCCGGGTGGGGTAGGTTTCAATAAACTCATCCAACAGCGCATTGGAAGCCTGATAGCGCCCGGCAGCAGAAAGCACGTTGGCTTCTCCGAGCATCCGGCCCGGCTGGGCGCCGGCAGTAAACAAACAGGAGAGCATCAGAATAAGAAGGGGGAATTTCATACCATTTGTCTTTTTCCAGAATCATTAGGGGATCCACAGATTCGCCACTGTTAATCCTGCCGGCCGATAAAGAATTGGCCTACGTAAACCAGGTCGTCCAAAGTTTCGAGCTTCCAGTAATAGAGCCCTGCCTGCAATTCCACCGGGCAAGAGAGCCTGTTGCCCTCCACCACCCGGCTGAAAACCTCTTCTTCCCGGTTATTCAGCAGCCGCAACGTCAGTGGTTCATCAGAAGCGGATTGCCACGAAAATACAACAGGTTCGCCAATTTCCAATTCCGCTCCGGCCGAAGGCTTCATTTCCGACAATCCGTGGCTGCGGGTGACGGTGCCCACCAGGCTTTCCAAGGCTTCGGAGGGCGCGAAATTGGCGGCAATGGGGGGGGGGAGATTTTTGATTTGGGATGTTTGATTTTCGATTTGTGGTGTTTGATTTGGGATGCCGGACTCAGCATTCTGCTCTTCTTTTGCCATTAGGCCTTCTGTTCTCTCTTCGGGTTTACTGGTTTTCCCCCCCACTCCTGCCTGTGGCGGGCTGAGGGAGCGGGCCGAATTAAGGCTATCCGCATTAATTGAAGGAGTCGTGGCGGGAGTTTGTACTTCCGTTGCCGGCGGTTGATCTTTCTGCTGTTGCAGGAACAGGAACAGGGCCAGTACGGCCATAAGCAGCAGGAGCAAGGGGCGGAACCACATTTTCAGCGTGGAAGCCGAGGTGCGGTTGCCGTTGGATACGAAGGAGGGGTGAGGCCCCAGTTCGCTGTAATCCTGGCCGGCGATGAGCGCGTAGAGGGCCATGGCCTCTTCCTGGCACCGGGGACATTGCTCCAGGTGCTCGCGCAATGCCTCCGGAACCTGATCCATCTGGTCAAGTTTGAGGGCCTCAGCATAAAGCGACAGCCCTTCATCAGTAAGGTGGCCTTTATCGGTGAAGTAGTCCATGTTATCGTTTCTGCCCTAATTATATGGATTTTGAGGTAGTAAGTGGAATCAGAGCAGTAAACTTTAACATTTCCCGGGCCACCTTATTGGGCCACCAGCCGGCCGGCGTAGTTCTTGCCTTGTCCCACCATTATTAAAGAAGAGCGGCATTCCAATAGCAGAAACAGATAAAGGTGAGCTTTAATGTTTTCATGGTTTGGGTTTTAGGGGTAATACAGGGTTCAGAAACAGAATGATAAAGGCAAGATAAGTGATCCCAGGCTCCGGGATTAGCACAAATTTTTCAAAAACAAGCACAAAACAGTCAAGATCAAGGATTTTGCCCGAAATAATACCGCAATAGAGTTTTAAACGTTTCCTGATCGTAGCGGGAGATGGGAGGTTCGCCGTTCAACAGCTCAATGAAGTGTGCCGCCTGTTGCTGCACCCACCGGCGGAGGGAATCGGCGCCGGTTTCTTTTTTTTCCAGCAGGTTGAAAAGTTCATTGGCCAGCCCGAAGGCTTCCTTTTCGGAGAGGCCCGGGCCATTGCCTTTCTCCTTCAGGCGTGCAATAGCGGAGCCGGTCCCGGGCCCGTCGAAAAACTGCCAGTCTTCGCGGTGCACCGGGCTGCGCACCCAAAGCTTGAAGCAAAGTTTCAGTTTGTAATACTGTCGGTGCCCTTTGAGTAGGGCTTCCAGGCGGTACATCTCGTCTCGGATGGCCAGCGCTTCAATGGGAGAAAGCTGAGCAGAAGTTTCCTCCGCGAGGAGTTCCGTTGAAAGGATCTGCGGCTGCCTCTTCCGACCCCGGGCTATCTCCAGGCAGCTGTTGTAAACGATCCTGGAGAAGTAGGTGCGCAGATAAACGCTGCCGTTATATTGTTCCCGCATCCGGGCCATCTTTTTTTCCAGCAGCTCCACATTTATTTCCTGAACCACTTCCATTTTTTCCTCCGCCCGAAAAAATCCCCGGCTGATGAAGCGGGAAACGGTGGATTCTATGATATACTGGTAATGAGCAAGGAGCTTTTCGGGCTCCTTTTGCAGCCATGTTACTTCGCGGGTGTTCTGGTCCTTGCTCACAGTCTGGAATGCGGTTGTTAAAAAAAGCTTAAAGGGCCGGGCTCCAATTCCACTCTCCGTTATCGGGCCCATATATACAAGCGAAAGTAATTATTAATTGTGAAACGACAAGCACACGAAAATTGTCAGACCCTCAAACAAAAAGCGCCATGAAAAACCTGATCTTCTTTCTTTTCGCCTTCTTATTGTTAAGCAGCTGCAGCCGGGAGTACTACAAAACGGCCGGTTATGACCAATACGCCCCCGGCCACCACCTTATCGCTGTGGTTCCGGTTCACACGATCACCACCGGCCGTATACCGCCGGAAGTAACCGGGGAAATGATCGAACAACTCGAAAATGCCGAAAGCCAGGCGTTCCAGATCTCTCTTTACAACGAGATTGCCCGGCGCAGCGGCAGCCGGGCGGGAGAGATACAGATCAACCTGCAGCACTATACCGAAACTAATGCCCGCCTGAAGGAGGCCGGCTATACACCCCGCGAAAGCCTCGAATTGCCTCCCGCCGAGCTGGCGCAGATCCTGGGCGTCGATGCGGTAGTACGCGCAACGGTCCGGAAAACTCAATACCTGACTGACCTGGAGGCTTTCGGGCTCGACATGGCCACCACCTTCCTGGCTATTTTCACCGACTGGCCTTTCTGGTTCATCCCCGATTCCAAAACGGCAGATGTGGATGCTTCCTGCAGCATCCTCGACGGCACGACCGGCATCCCCGTCTGGTCAACCAACCGCCGATGGAGACTCGACTGGAACCGCCGGCACAATGAGATCATCGACAACATCAGCCGGAAGATGGCCCGGAGGTTCCCTTACCGGGAATCGTGGGATCGCTGATTGGTTGATTTCCCTTCGGTTGCCGGGACGGGCGTGAATTCGGGATTCGTTGATTCGGGGGAACCGCCACCTTTCTGTTGCCTGAAAATGAAATGATCTACATAATTAAAACACCTTTATTATTATGAAAACCACCCTGAGCACTCTATTGACAATCACCCTATTAGCCGGTTTATCTCACCTGGCGGAAGCCCAATGCTGGAACCCCCGTCAGAAAACCGGTTTTTTCGATGTCAACCTCGGCATCGGCCTTTTGCCGACGTACGCCAAAGACGCCGGGCGCCCTACCGGCCGGCCGCTCAGCCTGAGCGCGAACTACCGCGTGCAAAAGAATTTCAGCCTGGGAGCATTTGCCGGCTTTTCCAGCACCACCGGAGCCCGCGTATTTGCCGGCAGTGAAACGGCTTCCTCCTGGGAAAACCGGACCACTGTGGCAGGCCTGCGGTTCGCCGCTCATTCCAATCCTTTGGGCAACTGGGAGTTCTACGGAGGAATGGCAGGGGGCCTCCATTACAGCCGATTTGATATCATGGATGCGAAAGCCCGGGAGAAGGCCCTTAAACATGGGTTCGATGCCATCCAGTCAAAATTCTACGCCACCGGCTTCCTCGGCGCCCGCTTCTGCCTGAAGAAGAACTTCGGCCTTTTCACCGAACTGGGAATGGGGGATTCGATCGTCAAAGCCGGCCTGAGCCTGAGGTTCTGATACAGTGGGATCGGGGAACCGTACCTGCCTAATACACGGGACTGTTCAAAGTTTCTGGTTTCTGGGTTTCTGGTTTCTGAAAACCAGCGGGTTAGCGTGACGCAGACACACTTATTTGAACAATCCCTGACACACTGGCCTCTGCCCCCTTTTACACTTTTACACTTTTACACCTATCCACCTTTACACCTAATCCCCTCCTCCCCTTCCGCCCTGCAACACGCAGGGCTTTTTTTTGTTTGGAAATATAACAAAACACAGAACCATGCTAAAGAACCGATACTTCAACCTGTTTTTCCTGGCCCTCCTGGCCTTTGGCTGTAACAATACCGGCAGTGAAGAGGCTGCGGGCGAAACTTCCGGTAACACAGCTCCGGCTTCGAAATGGGCAGATACAAGCATCAAACTTCCGGAAGGATTTCAGGCCATCGTGGTGGCCGACAGCGTCGGGCGGGCGCGCCACATTGCCGTTCGCGAAAACGGGGACATCTACATCCAGCTGAGCCGCGAACAGGACGGAAAGGGCATTGCCGCCCTGCGCGATGAGGACGGCGACGGAAGGGCAGACCGCATCGAGTACTTCGGAAACCACACCGGCACCGGAATGGACATCCATGGGAATTTCCTGTACTGCTCCTCCGACCTGGCCGTTTACCGGTACCCCCTGCCTGAGGGAGACGAGCTGCTTCCCGATGAAACAAAGCGCGAGCTGGTGGCCGGCGGCTTCCCCGAACAAAGCTCCCATGCTTCCAAATCACTGACGCTGGACGGTGAGGGCAACCTCTTCGTCAATGTTGGCGCCCCTTCCAACGCCTGCATGTACGAATCCCGCACCAAAGGCTCCACCGGCCAGGACCCCTGCCCTCAACTGGAATTACACGCCGGCATCTGGGAGTTTAAGGCCGGGAAGACAGAACAAACCCAGCAGGCCGATGGAGAGCGATACGCCACCGGCCTGCGCAATTGCGTAGCTGTGGAGTGGAATCCTGCCACCAAAAGCCTTTTCGTACTGCAACACGGGCGCGACCAGCTCAGCTATCTCTATCCGGAACTGTACTCCGACCAGGACAACGCCGAACTGCCTGCCGAGGAATTCCTCAGCGTCAGCCCCGGAGATGACTTCGGCTGGCCCTATTGTTATTTCGACCAGCGCAAAGGCCAGAAATTACTGGCGCCCGAATACGGAGGTGACGGGATAGAGCAGGGGCGGTGCGCCGACATCAAAAAGCCTCTCGTCGCCTTCCCGGGGCACATGGCGCCGAATGACCTTGTCTTCTACACTGCCGCCCGGTTCCCGGAGAAATACCGCAACGGAGCCTTCATCGCCTTCCATGGCTCCTGGAACCGGGCGCCGTTGCCCCAGAAGGGCTACTTTGTGGCCTTCGTTCCCATGAAAGATGGCCAGCCGTCCGGAGACTGGGAGATATTCGCCGATAATATTGCCGGGATCGAGAACATTGTTTCTCCCCGGGACGCCCATCACCGCCCCACCGGCCTGGCCGTTGGCCCCGATGGCGCCCTGTATATTACCGACTCGGTGAAAGGCAAGGTGTGGAAAGTGGTTTACAGCGGATAGTACTCCTTTTCATCATTCTCTCCCGGGATAAAAGAATAAATTGACCCCAACCCTCAAGCCGACCCCGCTGTCCAGAAAAGTATAAAAGCGGCTGCTTTGCCGGCTGGGCGCCCCGGCAGGATCGGCAGGGCTGGCCTTTTCCGACTCATATCCGATGCCGCCGATGGAGGCATCGATCATGAAGCGGGGGCTGATGAAATAGTAAAGGCCGGGGCTGAGGCCCAGCTCAAAGGAAGAGATGTTTTCCTTTTGTTTTTGCAGGCTGCTGTTGGCCAAGCGGTCGGCCGTGCTCTTTCCAAAGCCCAGGCCGCCGAATATGTCCAGCTGGAAACCGAACTTATCGCCGAGGTTTTTATAGTACCGCATATAGGGGCGAACGGTAAAAAGATTGAGGCTGCTCTCCTGCGTTTGTGGAAAGATGCTGGAGAAGGATGGCTGTTCTACTGTTGTGGAGGAGTGGGAATAGCTCAGTTCCAACCCTCCCGCCAGGTTTCCGGCAAAGAGGTAGCCGATACTGGGGGCGATCTCAACACGGGTAGAAGAGATACTCGCACCGGTAACCATCAGCGGAGAACTGCTAAATACAGCCCCGCCATCCTGGTTGATGGCCTGAACCTCCAGGCGGCCACTGAGGAAAAAACTGCCTTGTTGCAGCTGCGCGTAGGTAGTGGAAAAAGTAAAAAGGAATATTGTAGTGTAAAGAAAGTTTTTCATGGTAATTACATTGATGTCGGGTAATAGTAATTTCTTTTCCAAAGATAGAAATTTATCCGCCTCCGCTTTGATCCATTATTGTACTGTGTGTATAACAAATTGCACTTTTTGTTTGGGTCGTGGATTGGTAAGCCCGTAGCAAAGCGAAGGGATTGCTAAGCCTTTCAGAGCCTGACTGTGCAATCTGTTATACACACTATTGTACTTCCAGGTAGCTATTTAATTGCCGACGACTGGCAATTTGGAGAGTTGGAGGTACTTCCTTTTCTCCCACTCTCCTGGCCACCCAATCTCCGGGTTCCACCATCCTGGCTCCCTTAAGAGCACCACCTCTTCTCTACTCCTTCCCAGCCACATCGGGATCCGCCAGGCTCTTCATGGTGTCGATCATGTCGATCAGCTCGCGGCGGTAGCCGTTGAGGTCTTTACCTTTAGCGCTGCGAGCCAGTTTGGCGGCGTGGGCGTAGGTTGCATCGCCTTTGAATTCGGAATCGCGCAGGAGCAGGCCGAACTCCGCTACCGCGGCAGACCAGCGGAAATTATCACTGGATTTGTCGAGTTTCTCTCCTTCGTCCAGCACCGGGTGATCGATCAGCCGGCTTTTCACGCCGTCGGGCTGCTTGTAGCGCAGCTTGATGGTGCAGAGCTCTTTGGACTTGCCGGCTTCCTTCGTCACTTTGGTTTCCTGGTATTTCAGGCCATCTACGCTGGCCAGATACGGGCTTTCCACACCCACTGGAATGATTTCATAAAGAGCCGTCACCGTATGGCCGGAGCCGAGCTCGCCGGCGTCTTTTTTGTCATCGTTGAAGTCCTCGTTGTTCAGCACGCGGTTCTCATAGCCGATGAGGCGGTAACCTCTGACTTTGGCGGGGTTGAACTCGATCTGCAGCTTGACGTCCTTGGCGATGGTAAAGACAGTGCCGCCGAACTCGGAAACCAGCACTTTCTTGGCCTCGCTGATGTCGTCGATGTAGGCGTGGTTGCCGTTGCCCTTATCCGCCAGTTGCTGCATCTTGTTGTCCTTGTAATTGCCCATGCCGAAGCCCAGTACGGTGAGGAAGACGCCGCTCTCGCGTTCCTTTTCGATGAGCCGCACCATTTCGGCGTCACTGCTGGCGCCCACATTGAAATCGCCGTCGGTGGCAAGGATCACCCGGTTGTTGCCGCCTTCGACGAAGTTTTCCTTCGCTACTTTATAGGCCAGCTGAATGCCGGCGCCGCCCGCGGTAGAGCCTCCCGCCTGCAGTTTGCCGATGGCATCCTTGATCTTCTGCTTGTTGGCGCCCGAAGTGGGTTCCAGCACCAGCCCCGCCGCACCGGCATAGACGACGATGGCCACTTTGTCCTGCTCGCGCAGCTGGTCGGTCAGCAGCTTGAAGGAGGACTGCAGCAGCGGCAGCTTGTTGGCTGAGCTCATGCTGCCGGACACGTCGATGAGGAAGACCAGGTTGGAGGCGGGAAGTTTATCCATGGGTATGTGTTTCCCCTGCAGCCCGATGTGCAGCAGGCGGTGTTCCGGCTGCCAGGGGCAATCGGAGATCTCGGTGATCACCTCAAAGGGGTGTTCCTCCCCGGGTTCCGGATATTCGTAGTTGAAATAATTGACCATCTCCTCGATGCGGATGGCGTCTTTGGGCGGTTGCTGTCCGTTCTTCAGGAAGCGGCGCATATTGCTGTAGGAGGCGGCATCGACATCGATGGAAAAAGTGGAAAGGGGCTCATTGGTGACTTCGTAGAAGCGGTTCTCGGTGATGACGCTGTAGTCTTCGGTGTTCCAGTCATCCACTACATCCCCATAGCTGGCAGGGGCAGTGCTCAGCATATAGGGGGCAGGAGCGGCCATTTCTTTCATCGCCCTGCCGGATGCACGGCTGTCCCGTTTGGCCTTTTTGTGTCCATAACCGGTAACTACGACCTCCTCCAGTACCTCGGCGGCGTTCATTTCGACCCGGACCTCTTCTCCGGCACGGAGTTTTTTGACCGTTTCTGTTTGATATCCGACGAAGGATACCTCCAACGTGGCGTTTTCATTCCGGAGGGTAAGCGTGAATTTCCCGTCGAAATCAGTCACGGTGCCGTTCTGTGTCCCTTTCTCCAGGACGCTGGCGCCGATGAGGGGTTGGCCGCTGCCGGCATCGACCACTATTCCGGTGACGGTGAAAGGTTCGGCAATGGTGGTGTTACTCTGTGTGGCGGCAATCATGGCCGCGAAGCTGAAAAGGAACAGGAATTGTTTCATGATGGTGGTTTTTGGGAGTATGATGCGGGGGGAAAAGGGATTACATAAATTTCAGTCAGATTTTTTTATTTTGAGGTATAAAACTGATGCCGAAACCCTATGCGTTACTGCCTGTTCATTTTTCTGTCCTTTTTTACCTTTCTGAACGGAAGGGCTCAGTTCCCTTCCCTGTTGCTGCAGAATTCTGAGTACAGCGGCCTGATGAATCCCGCCAGCACCTTGATTTTTGCCAATACCGTCATGGACTTAAGAGCTGGCCTGGGCTATCGTCAGGCGGAAGGAAACTGGCTGTCTCAGGAGAAAAGTGCGGAAAACCGCCTTGGATTTGTAGAAAGCGGGATTAGCAAGAATTTTATATCTACTGGTTCCGGCTTATCGGCAGGCGGATATTTTTTTGAGGAACGGAGCCAGGCCTTTTCTATGGATGCAGCCTACCTGAATGGAAAAATTCAATTGTTTTTAGACCGGCGCCCGGGAAAAGAGTTTTTTGTTGCCGCTGGGTTAAACATTGGCGCCGTTCAGCACCGGATCAGGTATGAGGCATCGGGCGACAGCAGTACGGCAGCCCTGCTGAACCCCAATTTTTTTAAAGTCCTTCCGGATGTAAGTACTGGCATTTATCTTTCCTTTCCGGCTGTCCTTGGAAAAATTTGGGTGCAATATGCCATTCCACCTTCTTTCAGGTTTGGAAAAGTATTCGGAGAGAATGGCTTCCGGGGATTTATTTCAGTGGGATATATCAAGGAATTGCCGGGAATAGGCCGTTATGAAATTTACAATAAACTAGCAGCTTCCAGTAGCAAGTTCAAGCCTTTAGATTCCTTTTTAAGTGGTAGAATTACAGATTATATCGCAGGCGTTTCTTATGCCCCCTATTCTATTCCCATTTATGGCGGGGTGAGCTTCAACACCCGGCAGGAAAAGATCTATTTCGATATTGGAACATTTATCATGCTAAAAAGAAAAGGAGCGATGGTCGGTTTTTACAGAGGAAAGGGGTTGAGCTTCCAATATACCTTTGAATCAAAGGGGAAAAGCTTTCCGGCGCATAGCCTCGGAATCGTTCTCTTTCAGAATATGGGCTACAGGCAGCAGCCGCAGGGGCACAGGTATTTCTAGTGTTAGCTGTGCCCGTAAATCAATATCCAGGCTCAAACGGGAATAAATCGGAAGTCGGAAGTGCGAAGCCGGAAGTGCGAAGCCGGAAGTGCGAAGTCGGAAAACTTCGGCTCCATGCATTCTTTCCGACTTCCGGCTTTCTCGGCCGCCGGCCAGGATATCAGGCATTACGTAGAAATTTCTGCAGGCCGCTTGACTGACGGCCGACAGGACAGCATGTTCTTACTATCCCCTCCTTTACTTAGTCAAATCCAAGTTTTCTTTTTATCCTCTTGGTTTTGTTAAAATTGTACCCCAGGCGCAAAGATAAATAATCCTGGCCTTTCAGTTGCCGGGCAGAAGGCCGCAGAGAGAAATGCTCCTGCCAATACTCCTCATCCTCAACCGGCATGCCTGTCAGCCGGGAGAAAAAACCGAAGCCAATATCATAAGGATTGGTTGTGTTCAATTCTACGAACAGGTTTTCATTGATCTTCAGGCGGTAGGAGATGCCCCAAAGAAAGGCAATATTGAGATAATCAATGCGGGCATAAGGGGTGGTGGGTTCCCGTGAGACCAGCACCTCATCGTTACTAATGGCAAAGGACGGCTTGTCGGGCAGCACCGCCTCCAGGCCGTCCAGGCTGGAAAAGGCGAATTCTTCGGGCCCCCTCAGGCTCTCCTGCAACAACCGGGAATATATTCCAAGATTGAAAGTGAAGTTTTTCCAATTGAAACCCACCGCCAACTGGTGGGCGTAAGACTCGTACTTGTAATTCTTCCGGATGGAATAGTCCACTCCTCCTTCACGGGCCTTCAGAGACTCTGACTGAGAAAAACGACGGTATTCGAGAAGCCAGGAATAAGACAGTATTCCTTCCGGCTGGTAGTGGGAGCCCAATTGCAGGAAATAAGGGCGTTCTTCCCGCCATTCTTCGAAAGCTACGGACAATACCCCATCGGGTAGCGGGCGGCTGTAATTCCTGATCTCATTATCCTGCCACATCGATACCCCTAAAAAAAACTCGATGGGGCTGAACGGGTATTTCAAAAGATCCTGTTCTCCGGCATTGCTGTAATAACGAGCCTCTTCCTGGTTTAGAATATTCCGCATAAAAGCGCCCTCTCTTCGCGACACCTCATTAATGGACTGAGCCTGGGCACCGGAAAGGGACAGTAACAGGAGCCCAAAGGCAACACTTATTTTGTCAATAGGAATACAAGCCATAATCCGTTTTCTCTTGTTCGGTTGGAGGAATGGAGCTGTTTTGCCGGGCCCATTCGAAAAGGGCCTTTGGCCGGCCGGCTATTTCCCAGCTGGAAACGACAGCCCCCTTGTGCAGGATCATCAGGTTCTTTCCGTCGTGGGAAAAAGCCACATCAATGATCTCTCCCCATTCAGAAAGGCCACCGGTTTGGCTCAGCAGGTTCCCTTCTACATCCCACAACTTTCCTTCCGTACCCGAATTGGTAAACAAAAGGGTATTATCAGGGGAGAAACGCACTCCTTTAAGATTGCCTGCCACCTCGTCCATTCGGGCAATATTAGCGCCTTTCCGGGTCCAGGCCCAAAGATGGCCAGCATCATGAGTAAGCAGATAAAAACCTGACTCTTTATCGTAAGGTGTAACTTCCAAATGCCCTTTACGGCCCTCGAAATAGGCCAGCAGGCGGCCATTCTCATCCATATACTTCACTCTCCCATTTTCCGTCCGGCCGATAACGAACCTGCCGGATGGAGCGATGTGAATGTCTTCGGAATCAAAGCTGGTGCCCTTTACCTTCCGTATGCCGCGTACAGAAGGTGGAGTTACTGTCAATAACCTGCAATAAATTTGAGGTTGAAGCACCTTGTCAGCCCCCTTGGGTTCGTAGAGGTTATAGGTATAAAGGAACGCATACCCCTGGCGCGCCCCCACCCGAAAGTTAGTATTGGGGAAAGGTTGAAAGCTTTGTATCTTTTTGTCAGAGTAGGAGTAAGCCAACTCCCTTGGCCGGCTGAGGGAGAAGATCGCCGTATCAATAATGACAAAGGCTTCGTTATCAGAAGCGAACACCAATTGTTCCAATCTATCTCTGCCAATATCATATTCCTTTTCCAGCCGGACGCTAAGGCCCGCTTCCTCACCTTCCAGCACATACACTTCTGCCCTTCGCCCGGAAAACAAGCCTACCCGGCTGCCGTCCGGTGAGAAGATTGCCTTTTTCAGCCCCTCCACCCGAAAGGTATGCAGGGCCGTTCCGGTAAGGGATTGCAGTTCCACCCGGCCATTCCGATATTGAACCAAGAGATACTGCCGGGCGCCCAGTTGGACATCAACCAAATCGGCGGTATCCTGGACATTATACAGGGACTTTCTAAGCAAGATCCTTTCGCTGCCCTCAAACAGCGCTGCCGCCAGGCTGTCCAGGGAACTACCGAGGGTATCTCCGAGTTCCCTCCACTTGTGCAGCCCCACGATCCAGGCTTCCGTATGCTTTTTATCCGTAGCCAGGCCTGTGGCGATATTATCCAGGCGGCGGGCTTCCGCCAGCAGGTATTGCTGCTGAGCTTTTTCTTTTTCAATGGCGAGGGTGTCGCGTGTTTTCTCAGCAGATTCCTGAGCGTCTTTGGCATTTTTTCGCTCTTCCTCCGCCTGTTTCTGAAGGGTTAACGCCAAGTCACGCGCACTTTTCGCCTGTTCTGCTTCCCGGCGGGCGCGTTCCTCTGCCCGGTCTGCCTGTTCTTTAAGGTTGTTGATGCGTTCAAACATGGCCACCACTTCCCGGTCAATTACCTGTACGCTATCCGGGAAACAGAGTTTAGCAGCATTAAAAAGCCGCAGGGCCCGCTGAAAGTCGGGTTGTTCCTGTTCGGCCGCACTGCGGGCGTTATTGAGGATGCACTGGCAGTCCTTGTTGCAATCCTGGCCATAGGAAACCAGGGCAAACAACAGGAACACTGCCGCCGCCAGCCAGTGGCCGGCCCGTTTCCTACTCCCCATCGCGCTCATTTTTCAGGTTTTCTATTCTTTGTTTCAGCACGGCATCCGCCGTATCAATTGCAAAGGCCTCCTCCAGGCGTTCCAGGGCATAGGAAGCCTGCCCTGCCTCCAGGAATACCTGAGCCTCGTTCTTCAGGCGGCGGACGATCTCCCGGCGGAATTTTGCGGCGTTCTGTTCGGCCAGTTGCCGGGCCTGTTCCTCCGCTTTCAGGCTCTCCTGCACTTTCTGTTCGCTGTTTTTGGCCATCCGGAAGAACACTATGGCAATGGCCGCCAGAGCTATCGCCAGCAATGCTCCAATGAGGGCCTGCCGGGCTCGCCTGCGAGCCCGCAGAGCATGATCATGAGCCACTTTCTCCGCCTGCTCTGCCTTAGTGCGCAATTCGGCTTCCCGGCGGGCCCGCTCGCGTTCTTCTTCCGCCTCCCGGCGAAGTTCGGCCAGCTCGGCCTCCCGGCGGCGTTGTTCTTCGGCCTCCTTTTCCCGCCGTTCAGCTTCCAGGCGCCTGGCTTTTGCCTTTAGCACCGGCGCCACAAGAGTGTCGTGGCTCAGCTCATAGGTATAGCCGCCGCGCATACTGGGTTCGGAGCGGATCAGGTGGGTATCGAGCAGTTGGCGGAGCAACTCCGGACTAATCTGATAATTCCTCAGGATCTGGCCCTCATAAAGGCTCAGCCGCCGTTCTTCCTCATCGAAGATGAGGCCCTCTTCGATGAGCCGGCGGGCGGCCAGCCTGTCCTCCGCATTTTGGATCTGTGCAATGTTGTTGAGGTAATAATTCTCCAGTATTTCACCGGGGTTCTCGATATCTGCACTGGATATCCGCTTCTTTTTCTGGCCGATCACTATCATTTTTTCCAGATACTCGCAGAGGATCTGCAACTGGAAGGATTCGATATCCTGGCGGCCCTGTTCACTCAGGAATCCTATGAGGGTTTCCACTGCCTCGTCTTCATAGTCGAAACGTGGAGAAGTGAAATTCCCCGCATCGAAGGCGGGTAGGAGGATGGCGTCTTCGGCCTGCTCAAAGCTCAGCGGCTGCAGTTCATAGCAGTTTTCCAGGATATGCGGAAGAAAGGCCTTCAGCTTATTGAGCAGGCTCATGCGGTCGGAACGGATGGCCATCACCACCCGGATCTTCATGGGCTGGTGCAAGGCCTGCAGCTCTGCTTCGGAAAAAGTAGCGGCGCCGGAGGCCAGCTTGCGTTCCAGTTCTTCGCGGTAGCGGTTGGGAATGTTGGTGAACAGCAGTTCGGAAAGCTCCTGTGCAAAAGCATCGATGGCCTTTTCCGGATACGTGAACAATTCTTCAAACTGGTCGAAGATCAACAGGAATCCGTTCCCGTCAGCGCCTTCCAGCTGGCGGCTCTTGAGGCGAAGCCACAAGCTGTCGTCTCCTTTCGGGCTGATGCGGCCAAGCAGTGCCGACCGCCCCTGAATCCGGTTGCGGGCCTTGTCCAAAGGCATTTCCGTTTCCCCTTCCACAAAGGCCCGAAAGCGAATATCGAAGGGAGCAAGCCGCCCTTCCGCCTGTATTTTGGGGACAATACCTGCATTGAGCAACGAGCTCTTCCCCATGCCCGATTTGGAGAAGAGCACCACGAGCTGTTCCATGCCGATCAGGCTGGACAGGCTGCCAACTTCCCTCTCCCGCCCGTAGAAGATCCTCTGCTGGCCGGTAGTAAAGGGGCGGGCCCCGGGGTATCGGTAGGTATTGCTCATTTTATGGTCATATAGCGCCCGCTTCAGAGGCGATCTCCAGTATGGCCTCGATCAGCTGGGCTTCCTGCACGCTCTTTTCTTCCTGGTACAATACGCCTTTAAGGGCCCGCTTTTTGAATTTGCGGTAGCGGCCGGCGAGGTGGGCTACATCATGCTCCAGGGCGGAACCGTCTGTAAAGTCCAGCAACAGGTCGATGGCCTCCTCCAGGTCTCCCTTAGCGACCATTTTCTTTACCTTGTCAAACTCGGAATCGGGCGCCGCTCCGGCGCTGCGCAGGAGGCCCTCCCGCTCACAACGCTCAAAGAGTTCCTGAACAAAGCCATCAAGATTATGGGAAATGAAATTGATCTTGAACTGTTCGTAGCAAAAGGTGCGCAGCTCATCATCTACACTCTGGTTCGCAGCAAAGCGGGTGAACTCATATTGTTGCTGGTGAATACCCAGCTCCCGCAGCAGCAGCTGAAAATACCACTTCTCAAAGGGAACGCCGAGGAAAATGATGTTCTTCACTTCCCGGAGCAGTACATTTAAGCGGCCGGGCATGCTGTTGCGGGCAAAGATGGATTTGAAATAATCGTACAGGTCATTATGGGTCAGCACCATAGACTCTTCATTGTCGATGCAGCCGAATACGTTGTAAATCAAAGGTAAGGCGGCAGTAGGCGGCTTAATGGATTGTGGGTCCTTATTTTTCTTGTAATGGCCAAACTGGAAGTTGAAGTTCAACTGCTCAAAAGCAGCCGGCAGCACTTTATCCGGTGTGACCGTCAGCATCACATGAAAGGGCAGCCGGGCCAGTTGCAGCAGGGTTTTATCGGGTTGGGCGGTTCGGTAGAATGCCTTGATCTGATGGCAGGCGAGCGTCCGCTTGTACGGATCGTCAAACAGAAAAAAGCCATCCTCTTCATAGTATTTCTGGATATTTTCGTTGCTCGGCAGAGCGAGCTCACGGATCAGTTCTTCTTGCAAGGTAGCCTCATTCTCCGTTCGATATGCCTCCGGCCCTAAAACAAGCAGGCATTGCTCCTCTCTAAGCTTGTCGAGGATGAACTCCCAGTTGATGGATACAGTATTTCTGCTCATTCCAGGCAAGGGTTAGGTGACAGGATACTGCGCATCGACAAATATAATTGAAAATTTCAAACCCTCCCACTCAGGTGTGTATAACAGATTGCACAGTCAGGCTCTGAAAGGCTTAGCAATCCCTTCGCTTTGCTACGGGCTTACCAATCCACGACCCAAACAAAAAGTGCAATTTGTTATACACACCCCACTCAGAGTATGTTTGGAGGCCTGGTTTGAAGGCGAGAAGTGTCAGTTTTTTGGTTAGGCAACTTGTCCCGTACACTAAGTGTCGGGAAGGCACTTTTTGAAGTGCGTGCCTGGAAGGTACGGACAAAAAAAGTAACGCAGCATCACCAACGAAGTGGCCTTCGTAGCCCAAAGTTTACCCGGCTGCCTGGACGGGATTGGCCTCCAAAGATACTTAAAATGAACCGGTAAATTTCGGAAGCGTGCAGGGTTAATGCTGAGGCGGCAGGATGCTGTTAACCGGCACAACCCCCATCAAGGGATTCTCCACTGATTGCCCTGATTTATATATATGCGTCAGCCGGTAATCCTCCCCGCAAGGGTCCAGGTATTGCTCCACCTGTTGATCAGGGAGGTTGATGATCCAGTATTCTTTGATACCGGCGGCGGCATAAATCTCTTTCTTCATCGTGCGGTCCTTTTCCAGCGTAGTGTCCGCCACTTCAACGATTAGCAAAATGTCATCCGGGCGAGGATGGCCGTCGGCATAGAAATTATCTTTGCGTTTCAAGAGGGAAAGATCTGGTTCCGGCTCCGAGTGATCATCCGGAATAACAGGGTTTTGAACACGAATAATAACCGATTTGCCCAGCATATCCCGGAAGAGGTCCGCCAGGCGGTCCACACAGGCTGCATGAAGATTACCAATTGGGCTTATTTGTACAATTTGGCCATTCAATAATTCTACCCGGGAACCCTCGTCGAGTATTCCCGCCTTTACCATGCGGTGATAGTCTTCAACGGTCCAGCGGTAAATTTCCAGTATAGTATCTGAAGAGCCTGTCATAGAATAAAGGTAAAGGCTTTAGAACAAAACAACAAGGTGGGTTTATAGGTTTTCAACGCTCAAAAAGCGACACCTGTGTCCCACCACTTTTACTGCATTTTACATCCTTCCTTGCGATACTGCCTGATACCCCCTACTTTTACACCCAGGGAATGGGGGGTTGGTTGGCTGTTGGCTCCAGAGAATGAACAACGATCAACCGCCAACGCCCGCTCAGATTGGTTATTTGTTTTTTCACCACCTCATTTAGATCATACAATAACTGCGAACAACAAAATGCTCCGCATTTTCAACCCACGCTCCAGCGAGCTGTCCGACGAGGAACTGCTCGGCCGCTACCAGGCCACCGGCGAGCTGGCCTGGCTGGGGCAGCTCTTTGAGCGGTATGCGGAGCTGGTGTATGGTGTTTGCCTGAAGTACTGCCGCGACGAGCAGGAGGCCGAAGACGCCGCCATGGCCATCTTTGAGCAGCTCGTCACCAAGGCGCGGGAGCACGAGGTGCACAACTTTAAGAGCTGGCTGCATGTATTGACTAAGAACCATTGCCTGATGCAATTGCGCAAGGCCAGCCGCCAACGAGAGCAAAATTTTGAGCCTCAACTTATGCAATCAGTCGATGGCAGGCATCATACCATTGAGATCAGTGAAGACAACGGCCAGATGAAAGGCCTGCAGGATTGTATGGCCCAATTGCCGGAAGAACAACGGCAGTGCGTGCAGGCCTTCTACCTGGAAGGACACTCCTACAAGGAGATCGCCGAGTTTCGGCAAGAAGAACTGGGGCGCGTGCGCTCTTACATCCAGAACGGCCGGCGGAACCTGAAGATCTGTATGGAAAAGAAAGTAGATAAGAGGGTATGAGTGTATAAGTTTGAACGACATTAGCAATACAGCAATCTAACTATCGGCCCATAAAGCCAGGAACTGTGAACCAACAACCAACATACAACCCATTGGAACTCCTTCGGAGATGGGTGCGGGGAGAAACCCCTCACCAGGAGGAGCGGCAGCTGGAACAGCTGGCGGAGGAGGACCCGTTCCTGGCGGAAGCGCTGGAAGGGTACCGCCGCCATCCGGAGGGGAAGCATGCGGAACGGGTAGAGCAACTGAAGGCCCGTTTGCGGGAAAGGCGTGGGAAAAACCGGGGGCTGATCTATTACCTTCCCCGTCTGGCGGCAGCGGTTGTTGCGCTGGCAATTACGGCCGGCGGTTTCTGGTACATCAATCAGCAGGGGCCGGGGCTCTCGGCTTTCGCCGTTGAAGAAAAAACAGCACAGGATAGTTCCGGGCCTGATACAGAACAGGCTATGGAAGAAAGGAACAGAGAACAGGCCTCTGCTCCGGCAGCCTCTGCCCGGGACGAATCCGCCTCTGTGCCCGAACTGAAAAAAGAAAAAGACAGGGCTGCCGGGCCGGCCGAGCCTCCCCCAAAAGCCCCCGCGCCCAAACAACGAAGGAAGGCCAAGAAATCCCAGGTACGCTCCGACAAAGAAACCCCGCAGATCGCACAGGCCAAACCGCTGCCTACCCCGGCGGAAACCCGGCTGCTGCCTCCGGTTCCCGATGAAGCCGAAGAATTTGATTTCCAGGAAGATAAGATAGTAATGGCCGAAAAAGAGGAAGCGGAGAAGGAAAAACAGTATATTTCCGCCGCCACAGCCCGCCTTGCAGCCCCCCAGGCGGGAGCCGTCCAGCCGGCCCCCAGGCGCGGTGGGCGAAAGATACATGGCCTGGTCGAGGGAGAGGGTGGAGAACCACTGATCGGTGCAAATGTGCTGGTAGAAGGCACAACCCAGGGCGCCGTCACCGATATTGAAGGCAGCTTCACCCTGGAATTGCCGGACAGCCTGGACACCAACCTAATCGTCTCCTACACGGGATATGCAAGTAAAGAGGTCTCTCCCGGGAAAGAGGACAGCCTGCTCGTCGTGCTCTCAGAAGGAGACGCCCTGCTCGAATCCGTCACTGTTACCGGTTACAGCGTTCCCCGGGAGAAGCCAACCCAGGTTGTCCGCCCGGAAGAAGGCTTCGAGGGTATGCGCAAATACATCCGCGACAACCTCAGGTACCCGGAGGCCGCCCGCAGTAATGGCATCGAAGGGAAAGTCAGGCTTACCTTCCGCATACAGGCGGACGGCACCCCCGGCAACATTGAAGTCAGGAAAGGACTGGGCTACGGTTGTGACGAAGAAGCCATCCGCCTGCTGAAGGAGGGGCCGAAGTGGGAAGGTGCCGGACAAGAGGCTAATTACACGGTCCGGTTTAAGTTGAAAAATTGACCGATTCATGTTTCCCTATTCTGCGATTATCAACTGTCCTGCCAACCCACAAAACAGCAAATAGTACAGGCCTGGCTGAATCAGTCAGGTTTCAGAAAATTTTAAGTAAGGTTAAAAGTACGTTAAGAGATTTGACAAATCGCCGGAAGAGTTGCACCTTTAAGCCTGGGAAACATCCCAAACCACAAACAGAGGTTTATGTTCAACCTGGTTCGCATCGCATTATTGGCATTTGCTCTGGGCATGCTCACTACTCCGCTGCTGAACAACAGCAGCGCGCTGGAGGAGTTTGCCCTGTCTCTCGCCGAAGATGCAGCCTCCCAGGACGCCTACCTCGCCCTGTCGCAATTTGTCGATATTTCTGACGAACAGGGCAACGGGCCCATTCCTCAGCCAGCCGGTGCAACCTTTTCAGAAACTGTAGGCAATTATGCTCCTCAGGCCTCCTCAACCTCGCTGTTGCCTGCCGCAACCGGCTCTTCTCCTAACCGGCCCCTCTACCTGCTCTACCACAACCTCCGATTTTACGAATTCCTGTCTTAATACCTGCGGCACCAACAGCCGAAGTATTGCAGAGCCATGTAAATCAAGCTTCAAGGTTTTCATAGTGTGATCATTTAACCGGCTTCTGGCAATCTTCTCTACAGGCGTGTCGCGCTAATGGGCCGGGCTCAGGCATGGGCTATATGAACCCTGCTGCCTGTTGCGGGAACATATTCAGGTGAATGCATCCTACTGACAGCCCGGCCCTACCCTATCATTCGACAATAAATTAACCTGATCTAAACAAAATCGTATTAAGCCATGAAAAAGACCATCTGGATTGCAGCGCTCGTTGCTGTTGTGACCAGTATTTCAACCGCTCTGCTCTTTGAATACTCCGGGATGGCACGCCCGGTAGTTAAAGTGGAACAAGTCAGCGGCGCTCCCGCTCAAAGTGTGCTGTACAGCAAAAATGAGGACGGACAAATGGTTCCGCTCGACTTTACCGCCACCTCAGAGAAAGTGATGGATGCGGTGGTATTCATCAAATCCACTCACCAATTGTCACGCAATGAAATGAGCCGCCGGAATATGCCCGGCCTGCCCGACCCTTTCCGCGAATTTTTCCAGGACCGCGGCTTCAGCCCGTTCTTTCAGCAACCGCAGACTGAAGACGGCAAGCCCCCCGTGGAAATGGGCGCCGGCTCCGGTGTGATCATTAACGAAAAAGGATACATCATCACTAATAACCACGTAATCGACGGCGCCGATGAGATCGAAGTGACGCTGCATGACAACCGTACTTTCAAAGCGAGTGTTGTAGGCGCCGACCCTGCGACCGACCTTGCCTTACTGCAGATCCGTGCCGAGGGGCTTCCCACGCTCCCCCTGGCCAATTCAGACGGGGCAAAGGTCGGCCAATGGGTTCTTGCCGTTGGTAACCCTTTCAACCTCAATTCGACGGTCACCGCCGGTATCATCAGCGCCAAGGCCCGAAACATCAACCTGCTGAAAGACCAGTATGCCGTGGAATCCTTCCTGCAGACAGACGCCGCCATCAACCCTGGCAACAGCGGCGGCGCTCTGGTCAACCTCGAAGGGCAGCTTCTGGGCATCAACACGGCCATTGCCAGCCCCACCGGGGCTTATTCGGGCTATGGTTTTGCCGTTCCATCCAATATCGTGGCAAAAGTCGTCAAAGACCTGCTGGCGTACGGAAGTGTGCAACGCGGCTATATCGGCGCCATGATCCGCGATGTCAACGGCCCGCTGGCCAAGGAAAAAGGGCTGGACCAGACCGAAGGCGTTTATGTCGATAGCCTCCTTCAAAACAGTGCCGCCGCCAAGGCCGGCATAGAGGTTGGCGACATCGTAACCGCCATCGATGGCAACGAAGTGAAAAGCGCCCCGCAACTGCAGGAGGCCATCGCCCGCCACCATCCGGGGGATGAAGTACTCGTCAGTGTGGACCGCAAGGGCAGGAACAAGGAATTTACTGTTACCCTTCAGGGGCGCGACGGGGTGGAAAGCCTTTCAGAAGGCCATCAAAGCGCCCTGCTCAACCGCCTGGGCGGCGAGTTCGAACCGCTTGATGCCGATACGGCCCGCAAACTGGACATCGATGGAGGGGTGCTGGTGAAGAAACTCTTCCCCGGCAAACTCCGCGAACAAACCGACATCCGCGAAGGGTTCATCATCACCCGGGCCGACGGCAAGAATGTCCGCTCCCCTCAGGAACTGGAAAAAGCGATCAGTGGAAAGAAAGGGGGGATCCTGCTGGAAGGCGTTTACGAAGATGTACCGGGCGTTTATTACTACGCCTTCGGAATGGAAAGTTAGTAGCACTTTTATAACGCGTTTTGTGATGAAGAGGCTCGCCCCCGGGCGGGTTTCTTCATCAGCAAAACATCAACCTTTTTATTATGGCGGCAAAGTTATTGATGTCTGTCTTCGCCCTGTTCATGCTGGGCTCCTTCATTAAGAATAAATTCTTCAAATCCTGAACCTGGAGGGCGCCGGCTCCGTTAAGCCGGCCCTCAGACAGCGCCGGGAAGTACGGGATGCGCAGGAAGATCTATGGACGAATCTCTTTGGCAAGTATTTTTACAGCGTTAACCGTATAACCTCTGTTCCGGGGCCGGCCGTCCTCCAAAAAAGAAGCACCATGCCAAATGCAGATTACCATACTGAACGCCAGCCAACGACAAGTTGGATCAAAGAACTGAAATTCTACGAGAAGGAGATCGAATCCTGTGAACGCAGCCTGGAAGAGATCATTACAAACATCCGAACAACCCGCGATCTGATCCTGGCCGAGCATTTTCAGAACCAGTTCATCCTGCAAAGGTACAACCTGCGCCGCCTGAAGCACCAGCTTAAATGGCTGGCCCGTGGCCCGGAGGAAGCGCTGCAGATACTGCTGGAAGAAGTCCGCTATTTCATTCGGACGTTCAAGGCGCTTCTGCAGGAGTTCGACCGCTTCATGGCGCCCTTTTTTCATCTTCAGGTGTTGCCCTTTCTGGCCAACCACCCTGCGTAGGGCTATTATCAGTGAGCTTCATTTGTGTTTCGTTATTCACAATTTCTTGCCTCTTACACGAGCCATCCCGGAGCTACCAGCTCCGGGGTGAGCTCGTGGTTTTAAGAGTTTGTTCGAAATTTGAACAAACTCTAAATAACCGCTCCAATCAGGTATTCCTTTCCCCGGAAGGCAAACCGCTCTCCTTTCCGCTTTCCCCTCATCTGCTTTCCCAATGGTGACTCCAGAGAGATGGCAAAAAACACCTCTCGCTCCAAACTGATTTTCCCCAGGCCCGCCGAAAGGTAAAAATTCCCCTTATCGGTGAGAACCAGGGCGCCCGCCTGCACGATCTCGGCCGGCCGGCCCGGACGGAGTTGCGCCAGCTGGTTCTTCAGCTCCATGGCTTTGAGCAGCTGCACTTTGTACTTCTCCTGCTCCATCTGCATCATCGCCCTCCCGGTTTCGTACTTATCACCGGCGCTGCTCCTGGTTTCGTTGTTGCCCGCCTCCTGAGCAGCTTCCAGGGCAGTACGGGCGGTTTGAATACGGGTAGCAACCTGCTCCAGGCAGTGTTCGTACAGTTTGATCTTGATTTGCTGGCGTTCGTTCATGTCTGTCCTTTTATCCACGCTCTTAGCCCTTCGGGTATTTCTCCTTCCGGCCGGCGGTATTGTTGAGTGCCAGGGTCATGTAGGGTGAAAGGTGATGCCCAACGGGCCGTCCCTATGATGCGCGACAACCGGCTGCCGGAAGCAGGAGGGCGCTCAAATTCATTGTACAGCACGAAAGTTTTACCGGCCAGGGTATTGTCATTCAGTAATAACTCCATTTCCCATTCTACCCCTTGTCCTGGTTTCAGCCAGTAGTCGCCGTTTCTCTCCAGGGTATTCAGAACGATGAGGCTTGCCCTGCGGGCCAACTCCTGAAATGTTTCCTCCCACACCGCATCCCGGCAAAACAGAAGCCTCACAGATGCCAGCCCTCTTTTAAGGCCGGAATGGCCCAGAGCGACAATGGAAAACCCGTTTTCATCCAACAGCGAAGAAAGGCTTTGTGGAAAAAAAGAAAAATTCGTCCTTTTATCCATCTCCTCTTCAAGGTTTGAACTCAAACTGAATTTCTCATCCCAGGAATTGGACAGCCTTTTGTTTCCAAGGTCCCGTTCCTGCCCAAACCCCCTGGCATAAAGCACAAAAGGAGCCCCGCTCAGAACGGTTTCCAGAGCCCCCTCGCCGTATTGGTGATAGATATTGAAAATCGCTCGTTTCCTTTTTAACAACTCATCCTTGAAAAGGAGGTAAAACAAACCTGGAAAGAAAAGCGAAATGAATAAAACAGGGAAAAAAACGTACTGGCTGGAAGCCGGAATGGAATCGGCATCCCGGTGCAGGTAGAAGAAAACACCAATCGCCAGAACCGGCAACGGGAAGGAAGCATACCCCAGCGCCAGCTTCAGGTTGATCTTTGAAAGCTCTCCTGCATAGAGTTTTCTGAAAGCCCTGAATGACTGAACGAGGTTCTTCTTCAGAAAATCATCGTTGTGCATAAACTTCAGATATAATATCTTCACCCCACTACAAAAAGCAGAGAGAGCGGTTTCCGGCTCTCCGGGTTCAGCGGCTCGCGCAGCTCCCGGATGGCAAGGCCCAGGCTGGTAAATAAGCTCACCCATTCTCCAATGGTACGGAAGTACCAGCGATGGGGTTCCGTATATTCGCCCTTCAGCCCGTCCCAGCTGTTGCTTTCCCAATGGCCGGCGTAGGGAACGCCCTTTTCCATCAGCCCGAACGGATGCAGTGTTTGTATGATAGCCTGCCCACCGGGCGCCAGGCGCTCCTTCAGGGCGCCGATCAGCGCCTCTGTGCTCTCCTTGCCGAACAGGCCGAAATTGATGGCGATGGTGTCAAAAGGTTCGCCGTCCAGCGGCTCGCCGGCAACGATCTCTTCATAGGTGCGCACCTGGTAGTTTCCGGGGCCTTTCCGGCGGGCGTCCTCGATCAGGGCCGCCGTGCCGTCGGCGCCGTAGGCTTCGATGCCTTCTCTGCTCAATAACCGGGTTAACCAGCCCTCACCGCACCCCAGGTCCAGTACTTTCCGGGGACGGTATTGCAGGATGGCCTCCACGATGGCCCGGTTGGTGGCCAGCTTTCGGCTTTCGATCTCCTCGTTGTCGATCGTCTGTATCCAGTTTTGGGCGTTGAGCGCCCAGGAACGGAGGATGTGGGATTCGTCTTTCATGGGGAGGGAGGTATTGGTGGATTGTTATATTGCTAAATTGCTATATTGGTGGATTGCTAGCTTACTAGCTCGATCCAGATGGCATCTGCAACGGCGCACAACTCCCGTGCCTGGTTATAAATGGCGGTGCCGGAGAAATACTTCCGGCCATCCTGCCCTTTGGGCCAGGCCACCACGACACATTGCTCACCGGCCGCTATCGTTCTTTCGGCCCGGGCCGTCATTCTGCCCAGGACCAGTTTGGGCATGTGATCTCTGCTGAAGACGAAAGCACCGGGGCAATCCAGAGCAGCCCAGAGGAACTCATTCCTGATCTGGCCGTTCTCGCCGGCCAGCTCGGGATCGGGTATCCAGGGGGAAGCGAGGAGCGGCCCCTCTCCCACTCTGCCGGCGAAGATGCGAAGTCCGTCGTGCTCCCTTCGTTCCGGCCCACAGACGAAGCAGCCGGGAAAAGGGTGGCTTTTGAATCCGATGTAGTGTTTTGAGGCCTCCACTGCCTGTTTCCATTCCGGAGGCGGTGGAGCGGTAAATTCCACGGCGCCGGGGCGGGCGGAGGCGATGAGATGATCGCCGTCCATCAACTGGAGTGGATCGCCTTCGCGCCGCACCTGCAGTTTCTTATCCAGCGGGGGCGGCCGGCGCAGGGTAACCTCAGAGATGTAGTCCGTCAGGTTGTCGAGCAGGCCGCAGGTGTAGCCGCCGTTGCTGGTGCCGGGCGGGCCGCAGAAGCGGGGGGAGATCGTTATTTCAGGGATTCCTTTCATTGAGAAAATTTGATTCTTTTCCGGAAAGTAACTATTCAGCATCAATTGAAGAACGCATTTTCTGCCTTTGTTTACCCCAAACCCTAAAGGGAGCAAAGGCAGAAATTGCGCTGTCAACCTTCAGGGCTGGGGCAAAACAGGGCATTTTCTGCCGCTGGCTTTGATGATGCTGAATAGTTACTCCGGAAATAAAAAAGGCGGCACTCATCTTTTTACCCCCTCCGCAACTGCGGAATTCTTAACCCTTCTTCCGAGCATTGTATCAAAGTATCCAGGCGGCGCAGGCGGGTATCTTCCCGTTTGGCGCTCATGATGTACCAAATAGAAGGCTTCCGGACAGAAGGAGGGAGAGACTGGAAAAAATCCCACGCCTTTTTGTTCTCCTTTATCTTTTTCTCGTATTCCTGGCGGTGGTTTTCTTCCAACCAGCTTCTGAAATCCTGTGGAGTTGGGAAAAATTTGGGGCCCATAATTATTTTTATTCTGATTTTTCGATCGAACGATTTTATTCAGCCATTTTTAGTGTTACATAAAAATTGTTGTCCAGAGTAAAGGAGCTTTCCTCCCCTTTTATCCTTTCCTCTTTCCATTGCCCCGCTACCGGCTGCAGCCATTGTTCTTTTTCGTTCAGGAACACCCTTACCGGCATATCGAACCCCTCGACGCAATTGGCCCAGCGGTAGGAAAGCGCTTTGCCCTCGATGCGGTATTCCAGCCGGGGCACCTGGGTGGTGCGCAGGTACTGATCGAAAAACGCAGAAAGATCACGGCCGGTATGGCGGCTGATATAATCCTCCACCTGCCGGGAAGACACCGTCTGATGAAAGAACTCCTGGTTCAGGCCCCGGAGGATGCCGCGCCATTTTTCATCGTCATTTACGGCCTGCCGAAGCGTGTGCAGCATGTTGGCCGCTTTGGGATACATATCGCCGGAGCCCCGGTTGTTTACGCCGTATGCCCCGATGATGGGCCGGTCGTTGCGGATATTGGCGCGGGTGCCGATGACATAGGCGGAGCTGGCCTCCTTTCCATAGTGATAATCCAGGAAGAGGTTCTCGGAATAAGCGGTGAACCCCTCGTGCACCCACATATCGGCAATGTCCTGGTAAGTGATGCTGTTGGCGAACCACTCGTGTCCGGATTCGTGGATAATGATGAAGTCGAACTTCAGCCCCCAGCCGGTGCCGCTCAGGTCCCTGCCCAGGTATCCGTTTCCGTAACGATTGCCGTAGGTCACCGAACTTTGGTGCTCCATACCCAGGTACGGCACTTCCACCAGCTTGAACCCATCTTCATAAAAGGGATAAGGCCCGAACCAGTACTCGAAGGCTTCCAGCATGCGGGGCACGTCCCGGAATTGCGCCCGTGCCTTTTCCAGGTTGTAGGGCAACACATAATAGTCGCAATCCAGCTCTCCCTTTTCACCCTCATACTTCTCAGAGAAGTGCACATAATCCCCGATATTGACATTCACCCCGTAATTATTGATGGGATTATTGACGAACCAGTGAAAGGTTTTCGTTCCGTCGCCGTTTTCCTCCACCTTCCGGAGGCGCCCGTTGGAGACATCCATCAGGCTGTCGGGCACGCGCACGCTGATGAGCATGCTGTCCGGCTCGTCGTACATGTGGTCTTTGCAGGGCCACCACAGGCTGGCGCCGTCTCCCTGGCAGGAGGTGGCGGCGAAGGGGTTGCCGTTGTTATCCAGCGTCCAGGTCAGGGCCGCGTCCCAGGGCGGGCGGCGGGCGATCCGGGGGCGGCCGCCAAAGTGAACCGTCAGGCGCTCTGTTGCACCCTGTTGAGGGGCGTGGCCCAGCTCGATGAACCAGGCGTTGCCGTCCTGCCGAAAGGGTAGTTCTTCACCTTTTTGCACCACCTTCTCTATTTTCATGGGAGGCTGGAGGTCAATTTGCATGAGCTGCTGCCCGGGCTTCAGCACCCGGTACTGAATGGTATTGGAGCCCCGGATCGTGCTGTCGCCCGGGTTGACGCTGATGTCCAGGTGGTAGTACGCCAGGTCCCACCAGGCCCGCTCGGGAGTAATGGCGCCGCGCAGGGTATCCTGCCGGGTAAAGGTGGGCTGGGCGGTAAGGGCAGCGGTAAAAACAGAAAAGGTAAAAAGGAGGGCAAGTTTTTTTCGCATACTTCGGAAGTTTCTCGGTATTGTTCCCAAAATTAAGCATTCTTATTGAAGGCCCGGCTATTGATGGCCAGCAGTGTCTTTATCGGAGTAAAAAATATCCAGATAACTTTTGGGAATTTCGGTTAGCGCCATAAGTTAATCGATTGACAAAAGAAGAAAAAAAATTCAAGCCATGGATCTCAAATTCTACCGCCCCTTTTGGCAGAGCCTCCTATATCCCGGCTGGGCATCGGGCCTATTGCTGTTGCTCGTTTGGAGCATTCCCCGGTTCTGGCTGGTGATGTGGGCCAACCAGATGGGAAATTACCAGTATGTATCCCTGATCTTTTTGAGCATGTGGCTCGCCCCTTTCCTTTTACTGAGCAGAGAAGGGCGAAAGGCAATGGGAATACGGCGCCCGCACCAACCCGGCTGGCTGCTCATCGGTTTTGCCGGCGGGCTGGCCTTCTGTGCAATGATGTTCGGCCTGTCTTATCAGGCATACGGGCTGACGGAAAGCAACTGGTTGTACTATATTTCCGGCACCTATTCCAACCTTCCGGCAGAAATGGATGCGAACACCCGCTTTATCTTCTTCCTCATCTTCGCCGGTATCGGCATGGCCTTCAGCCCCATCGGGGAAGAGCTCTTCTACCGGGGGCTTATCCACGAAAACTTTCGGCACAGCTTCGGGCAGCGGACGGCTTCCTTTCTGGACAGCCTGGCCTTCTCGCTCGTCCACCTGGCGCACTTCGGGCTGGTTTACCGCTCAGGAAGCTGGCACTTTCTTTTTCTGCCCGCACTTCTGTGGATGGCTTCTCTGTTTGGGCTCTGTCTTTTGTTTTCCTGGTTCCGAAGCCGCTCAGGCTCCATACTCGGCGCTATCCTGGCGCACGCCGGTTTCAACCTGGGGATGAATTACTTTATTTTTTACCACATTTTGTGATTACGGGACCCTTAAAAGTGGCATCGTCCGAATTTATTACCTCCGCTTTGCCTCCTCCAGCGCCCAGCGGTAAATGTCGTGGTACATCAGGGGGTGGGCTTTTTCAAGGGGAAGCCAGATGAGAGTGTGGTCGTCCTCCACTTTCAGCGACAGGTCCTGCTCATAAGGAGTGATGAGGAAGAAGTGGCCGATCTTGTTGAAATAATGCTGGTGCCCGGGGTCGTAGTAGTACTCAGCGGCAGCACCCAGGTAGGTGTCGATATCCGCCAGCAGGCCGGCCTCTTCCCGCACTTCCCGGAGGAGGGCCTCTTCCCGGGTTTCTCCCGGCTCGATGCCGCCGCCGGCCAGGAAGTAGTCGCCGTAATCATTGCGAATGACGCCCACTTCCCCATTTTCGTTGAAGAAGACAGCGTAGCTGCCGGGGCGGGTGATGAAAGGAGTTTCGGGTGGAATGCTGCCGAGTTGCAGGCTGGGTGATGGTTGCATGCAGATTGTTTTTGGTACGGTTTCAAAAAGAAAGGAAGGCGGGAAAAGTTCCGGAAAGATGAATGTTTTTCAACCCTTTAAGGGTTTTTGAAACCTCAAAGGGTTGGCCCGATCTTCATTTCCAAATCCATCATATACCATTCAAAACCCATTTGCTGGTAAAAATCCCGGGCCGCCTCATTTATCCTCCACACGCTGAGCTGCAGGCGGGCAACGCCCTTTTCCCGGCAAAAAACAGAGAGAAACTGTATTAAAGCTTTGCCAATGCCTTTACGGCGGTGCTCCGGGACAACGGCCATCTGATCGACCAGCATCAGCTCATAACCCGGCGCGTGAAAGGGGCTGCTGCTATACTCCTTGTGGAAAATCAAGGCATAGCCCACCGGTTCTTCCTCCAGGTAGGCCACCACGCCGTAGGCATTTTCCTGTGCGAGCACCTTCTGGTACCAGCCCAGGAACCGCCCATAGTCATAAGGTGCGAAAACGTCCGGGTATCGCTCCTGGTGCAGGGTATGCACGTGGCGGTTCAGGCGGGCGAGAAGCTCCGGGTTGTTTTCCAGGCGGAATTGCAGGTTTGGAGTGGGGCCGCTCATAGTCCGAAATTTCAATGGAAAAACTCAATTCTTATTCATCAGCTTAAGCTTCACGTTCTCCTCAAAATCATCATCGAGGTCAAAATCATAAGAAAAGCCGTACAGGCGCCAGTCTTCCTCCGGCCGGTAAAACTGAAAGGTAAAGCGGACGGGCTGCCGGTCGAACTTGGCCAGGTAAATGATGATCTTGTAGTTCTGGCCCAGCGATTCCTCGATCAGCTTCTCCTTCCCGTGATAGGCTCCTACCAGCCGCTCTAAATCACTGAATTGAGTTTTCAGGTTCTCGATGTTGTCCTTAATGCGGTTGAGCCATTCCTCCGGATTCAGGGCATACAGGCCGTCGAGGGCTTCCACCGGTTTCCCTTCTTCGTATTTCTTGAAGAAGTTGTCGAGGATCTCATCAGTGGTTTGGGACTGAGCAGGCAGGGACAGGGAAAGGCAGGCGCCCAGGAAGATGAAGATAAATTTTTTGTTCATGTTTTCGGGTTTAATGATCCATTGCTTGGAATGCGGGGCAAGCAGGCCGTGCCCACTGCCCGGCGCCAAAAATAGAACATTCCGATTGGTTTTCCCGGAAAGAATGACGGCTTTCTCTAAGGGCTGCATTCGCACTCGGTGGAAATAGGGTTTCTGGGTTTCTGAGTTTCTGGGGTTTTTGGGGTTTTTGGGTTTCTGGTTTCTGGAAACCAGCGGGTTAGCGCAACGTGAATACACTTATTTGCACTATCCCCTGCTAATTTTTGCCTTTCACTTATGGCCGCCCCCCGTCAAT
Organism: Lewinellaceae bacterium; assembly: GCA_020636315.1. GTDB lineage: Bacteria > Bacteroidota > Bacteroidia > Chitinophagales > Saprospiraceae > JACJXW01. The sequence goes on along the minus strand of JACJYA010000011.1, from coordinate 229,058 downwards.
TCCCGCCTCTCTTCCGCTTGACTGTCGTCGTTGACCTTTTTGCCCGGACATTCCCCTTTTGCCCCTTTACCGTCGTGGTTGTCCGCTTTCCTCTGACCTTCCCGTTGGCTCCCCTAACGGTTGTCGTCCTTTTGGTTGCTTTTACCGCTCCGTTTCTGGATCTTACCGTTACTGTTCTGGCCCGGACCGTCCGGGAGTAGGTCCGGCGGGGGGCATAAACTTTATGCGCGCGGACTACCCGGTGAGTGGTAACGACGTGGTACCGGGGGGCAAAAACAGCAACCCGCGGACGGTAAACATGCAGCGGATAGGGGCGCCAGGGCTTCCACCAACCCGGGTAATACCCCCAGCGGAAAGGAGAAACCCATACCCGGTAGCCGGGAGTATAAACAAAGCGGACGCTCGGCCAGAAAAACACATTGACTACCACTTTCGCGGCGTAAAGTTCTACGGAAGGGCCGCCTTTCCCGCCGGCTTTTTCTTCGACACCAAAGGGTTCTACTATGACGGTTTGCCCGTAGATATCCTCATCGCCCAGGATCTGTAGCATGGCCTCCTCAGTGCCCGTCTTTTCCAGTTCGATCACCGCAATGTCCTGGGATTCTTCTTCGCTTACCGGCACCTGGAGCACGAAGGCGTGCACCTCGCCCTCGGTGTGGTCCACCACCCGGATGTAGTCGATATCGCCGTCTTCGTTCAGGTCCAGGTTATTGACGAGGTTTTCCTCGGTATTCAGAAGTTTTTCGAATTCTTCCGGAGATCCCGCTTTTTTAAACAGCTCCAGAGCCCCTTCCAGGCTGAAGTTGTCGCCGGGTAGCCCGGTGCCCTCCGCTTCTGTATCCTGCGCCATCAGCGAAGTGGAAAAGAACAGGGGGAGGATGAAAGCCAGTAGGGAGCATCTTTTTGATATCTTCATTATTCTGGTTTTTAGGTTGATAAAAAGATAACAAAGCCTTGGACGAAGGGAAGGGGGAAAGGTTTAATGGCTCAGAGCTTGTTAAAGGATATATTCCCATTTGTTTTGGGATTGGGAAACCTTTGAGGTTGTCGAAACCTCAAAGGTTGGAGTGAAGTTTTCTCCGGCTGGCCATAATGGAAACCACCGGAAGGGCCAGCAACACCCTCAGTCCCAGATAGATCAGGGGAAGAGACCACACTATTATGTCAAAAAAGATCCCCTTGCCCATGTATAGCCCTTGTTGGGCGGAAAGCGGCTGTCCGGGCAGGCCCCAGATACCAAACTCGGCGGCGCAAATGCCCAGATAGACGGTCAGTATGACGGCATTCATTTCCTGGGAATTCCAGTCGTACAGGCGCTGGACAGCAAAAGCCAGGCAGGCGGTATAAAAACTGATCTGCACGTGAATGTTGTACGGGAAATCGGCCAGGTTGGGCGCCGCCATGAACAGAGCGAGCAGGAAGTTGCCCAGGATAGTGGCGTTGAAGAGGTTGAGGCTGTCTTCGAATTTGTATTCTGCGAGGGTTTTACCGGTTTTCATGGTTTCCGGGTTTTATTTCTACAAGCGGCTGAGAGGGATGATTGTTCCCTTTGCTACCATAATTCAAGCGCTAATGGGAAATTAGCGCTTGAAAGCTACCTTGAGGCCTTTGATCAAACTCAATTTCCCGACAGCCTTTTTCAACTGCTCAAAACCAGCCTGCATTCTTTGCCAGAACCAAGGCGGCGATAACGAGGGTAAAGGCCAGTGGAATTCCCGCGCCCACAGCCAGCGCGACGCTTACAACAATACGATACTTTTTAATAAAAAGCCGCAGCAACAAGCAACAAACCAGGATGCCCGGAATGCCATAGATCAGTAGTCCGGGAACTATTCTGAGGCTGAAGGTATCACTAATACTGTGTGTATCCTTGTCGATAAGCACTAGAGAAAGGTAAGCCGCCAGCACCGCCAAAGGGATGAAGATATTGTCTGCCCGGTTGAATGCCCTTCTTTCGACAATTTCCATAGGTGTTTATTTAGAAAGACCGGACAAAACCCGGCGCAGGTTGGGCGCCACAATAACATGAGTCATAATAATACCCCCTAAACCTCTTATTTCCCCGGCATTCCATGATCATAGCTCAGCACCCTCGACAATTTCCACTCCCCCTCTTCCAACAGCCACAGGTGGGTAAATTTCGCCACCGAAGTCAGCACCTCCTCCTTATCCGGGTATTTGGCGTAGAATTGATGTTCACCGGTTTGGATGGCGCCGTATAGTTCTCCATTATTTTTCATCGGAAAAACCTGCAGGCTGCCCTCCACCAGTTCGCGGCGGGGCTTGTAGTCCAGTTTGCACAGGCCATTCTCGGTGTTGTCGATAAAACCGGCCTTCGAATTGGTGATGCCCGACTGATCGTGGTAGAACTCCATATCCTCACTCACCAGCGCCCGGAACTGGCTGATGTCACAGGTATTGAAACCGACGTTGAACAGAAGGCTGTCCTTTGCCCGGAGGGTTTGGAAGAGCTCCGTATTTTCCCCTACCTGGGCAGCCAGAGGGCTGAGGAAGAAGAGGAAGAGAAAAAGGGTTAGGCGGAACTTCATAAGCTGATTTTAGTGAAGTAAACCTCAAAGGTATATATACAATTTGGGAAATTCCAGGAGGGCAGAAGTATGGGAAGATACTGTTCAATAAAGTGTGGCCGCGTGACGCTAACCCGCTGGTTTCCAGGGCAACGAGGAACTCAGAAACCAGGAACTATAAACATTCCCTATGGGAATTGCCCCCCAACAAACATTTAGAGCTTGTCCAAAATTCCATGATTGAGGGAAAGCGAGCAAATTTCATTCTGAACGAGGCGAAAAACGCAGGCGATGCCAAAGCATCGGCGTCCCGATGTCTATCGGGATTCAACGAAGTGCAGGATGAAATTTGCCGTTTGCAGCCAATTGATGGAAATTTGGACAAGCTCTTAATTACCGTTCACGAACTTCAGGTCTGCAGGCTGCCAGTGTCCGTAAAGTTGGTTACCATCCTTTCCACGGCCCTTGTATTTTCTCCACTGCCAGTTGCCGTGAAGTTCGTCTTCCCCGAACCAAACCATATCATAAACATCCTTGCTAAGCCCCAGGTTACTGCTGGCTTTCACAATGATCCTTTGCCGGGGGGCTTGCTTAAACTCGATCGTAACCTCATTCTTAAGAATTAAATACTGGCCAGCAAAAATTGCCAAAGTGGCCACGCCGGTTAACATCAACCGGTTTCTCAATCCATAAATGGCTTCAATTTTGTTAAAATGAGGAGTGGAAGAAATGTCATCGTAGTTAATGGTCACACTAAGATTAGCTAAGCTCTGCCTGACCAGGCTCACCAATGTCTCGTATCGCTTGTAAAGATCAATAAAGAGGTAACCAATAATAATTATCCCCGCCGTAAATAGAATAGCCCCCATAAGAATCATGACATTTGATACAATGTAAATATACAATATTCTACTTGCGCTTACTTAACCAAGCAAAAAAACTTTCACTGAATATTTTCTCCAATATCTAATTATCTCTCAAAAGGGCGTTCATCTAAAGTAAGCGTAGAATGGCCGAAAAAGGAAGCCCATCCGCAATATTAAATACGGTTTTAACATATTTTTTAAAGAAGAAAATGTAACGTTTGCAGTATATACTGCATTATGGTATTGAAGAAACTGCTTCCGGACAAATTTTGCCCGGAGCATTTTAGAGCCTGCTGGTACAACGCCAAAGCATAGTTGCCGAAGGCCAGCGTTCCGACGGGCTCTGTATTTTTTAACCTTCAAAACATTTGGTTATGAATGCCAGATCATTTGAACGAGGGCATAGTTGCCGCTCAAACCTAACTCCGGATATCGGCTGGTGTGAACAAGCACCGGCAGGAGACGGCAAAAGGGAAGAGCGGATCGTGCCCACCACATTTCTATCAACGACGGGAAGGCTCGGCATCCAACCGTCTAGCTCAGGACGTAAAACAGGAGTAGGATGATGAGTTTTCTTGTCTATTCTTTCGGGAATATACTCCGGAAAGTACGTTCAGATTCAACTGCCAATTTCATTCCCTCCTCCGATAATCTCCAGTAAGCCGATTTCCCGGCCTTAGTTTTTTCCACCCAGCCATTTTCTTCCATTTCCTGCAACGCAGCAACGATATATTTCCGGTTTCCGGCCTTAGTCCGTTTCTGAACCTGAGTGATCGTCAGCCCTGTTTCTTCCGCTTCCGCCTGAAGGAGGGTCAATAATACCGCCACCCTGGCCAGGGAGGCCAGATACAGGCTCCTGATGTCAACTTCCGGCAGTTCCTCACCGGGATCCCGTTCCCTTGCCTTTTTCTCAGAAGCCACAAATTCAAGGATATTGGCCCTCAGCTGGTTCAGTTGCTGCTGTACAGTCAGATAGTCGATGACCCCATTCGCCTGGTCTTTCTTCAGAGAATGGAACCTTCCGGATTGCAACACGATGGCCTGCCATTTCTCGTTTCCGTGGAAATAGGCGGACAGCAGAGTGATGGCGGCTTCGACCTCATCTTCGGCGATCAGGTTATTGATTTTTATTTCCAGTTCTTCGAAAGTCATGGCAGGAAGTGTTGCTCCGCACCCGGCAAAGGGTGCTCTAATTATATTTAAACCGTTCCTGAACAAAATCGATGATCTCGCTGGTTTTCTTTAATTGAGTGTTCATGGTGCCGGTGCGCACGATGAATAGTTCTTTTTCTTCACCGTTGCCGGTTTTCTCCCGGTAGAAAACCGGCGAACGGGCGGCGTCTATATCGATCCGGATCACGAGTTTGCCATCGATCTCTTCGGCATCAAAGTCGATCAGGGTGGTAAAGCCGGCGCCGAGGCGCCGCTTCAGCAGGTTGAGCAGGTCTCTCTGGAACCTGTCAATCTCCTGGTTACCCATCTTCAGGCCGGCGATGCGGCCACCGTCTTCGACACCTACCAGGATGGCGCCTCCGTTGAGGTTCATAAAAGCCGCTGCCGACCGGACGATGGCATCTTTAGAATATTTGTTGATGGATTCCTTGAATTCGGTGGATTCCGTCTCTCCCCGGGCGATCAGCTCTACCGTTGCCGAGGGGTTGTCCTCATGGAAATAGCTGATGATCTGCCGGGTCAGGGCGTTGACTACTTTTAGCTGCAGTTCGACGGGCAATTTTCCCGGGGACACGACCCCGCCTTTATGGATGGCTACCAGCGTTGAGGCCTCCTCACAGCGAATGTTACCCAGCCGCCCCCGGTTGGTGAAGATGCCCATTTCGCCGAAAAGGTCGCCCTGTTGAAATTGCTTGCGCTTGTTGGTTCGCCGCCGAAGAGAAAGGCGGCCGGAATGCACGACGAAGAGATACTCTTCCTGATGCTCCATGGAAAAGACATTCTTGCCTTCCTCAAAATGCACCAGGCGGGAAAAGGCAGCCAGGGCCTTTTTTTCGCCATCGCTGAACCCTTCGAACGTCCGGCATCCATCGAGAGCCCGGAGGATCTCTCTTTCGTTTTTATCGTTGTCTAACCCAAATCCAGACATGGCCTGTAAAAAATTGCTCCGGATGAAGATAGGGATTTATATTCTACTTTCAATATGGCCTTTCGGGGCTTTTGCAAAGGCCAGATAATAGCAAAGGGCTGAAATTCCTGCCTGGATACCAGCCTGGCAGGGCGCCGGATCACAAGATCGGGCTGAACACCTTTGCCCCTCCTTCCTTCAGCCGGTCGGCCCAGGGGCGTTCGGCATAAGTCCCGGGATCGAGCTGGGTGCTGATCCAGCAATCTTCCCGGAAGAGTTTTTTCAACTGGCGGGCAATACCGGAGTCGTAAATAACGGCGTTGACCTCAAAGTTCTGCTCGAAGCTGCGGATGTCCAGGTTGGCCGTACCGACGGAGGCCACTGAGTCATCGGCCACAATGATCTTGCTGTGCAGGAAGCCGTGCGGATAGAGGTAGATCTGTATGCCGGCGTCGAGCAGGGACTGGAAATAGGAGCGGATCCCCCATTTGACGATGGGGTTATCCGACCGCACCGGTGTCAGGATGCGCACATCCACGCCACTGAGGGCGCACGACTGGAGGGCTTCCAGCAGGGGTTCTCCCGGGATGATGTAGGGGTTTGTAATGTAAACATAATCCTGCGCCTGGTTGATCAGGGAGAAAAAGTGCTGCCGCAGGGCCGGGAAATCGGAATCAGGCCCACCGCTGACCAGCTGAACGGTGGAAGCCCCACGGTGCCCTGGCCTGGCAGTATAACCCTGGCTGAGCAGTTCTTCCCGCCCGCTGACGAAGTGCCAGTCGAGGGCAAAGATGGCCTGCAGGTTATTGACCACCGGCCCCTGAAGGTAGAGGTGCATATCGTGCCACATCCCCAGCCGGTCGCCCCTGAGGTACTTGTCGGCAATATTGATGCCGCCGGTGAACCCCTCTTCCCCATCGATAATGATGATCTTGCGGTGGTTGCGGTAGTTCAATGTAGTGGTCAGCCAGCCGAAGCGCAGCGGCATAAATGGATAAACCATTACCCCGGCGGCTTCCATTCGGCGCAGGAATTTCCGGCTCAGCCGGCGGCTCCCTACCCCGTCGTAGATCATGCGGACCTCCACTCCTTCTCCGGCTTTGCGTTCGAAGATATCGGCAATACGGTTGCCCACTTCCCCTTCTTCAAAAATGTAAAACTGGAAGTGGATGTACTGCCGGGCCCGCTCCAGGGCTTCAAACATGGCCGCGTAGGTATCCTTGCCGTCCCGCAGTAGTTCCACCTTGTTCCCGACCTGGGGCAGGAAGCTGGAGTTTTGTATGATCAGCTTGGCCAGGCGCTGGTTTTGCTTTACTTCAGGCGGATAATCGGTAATTTCCCGCTCAAATTCCCGGTAAAACCGCGATACCCGCTCGTAATAGGCCTCCATCTCCCGGGTGCGCTTGCGCTTGTAGAATTTGTAACGGCGGCGGTTGACGCCAAACATCAGGTACAACAATATGCCACCAACGGGGATCACCAGGATGACCAGCACCCATCCAATGGTCCGCGTTGGCCTGATCCCGGTCAGCAGCAACAAGAAAACCAGGACCAGCACAATGACGAGATAAAGAATGGTGTAAATCATTGGCGGCGCTTTTTCCCAGATGAATGCGGAAAATAGGGCATTTTTTTTATTGGCCAAAGGGGGGCCGTGTGTTTTCACCCGGCTGGCTGGGCGGGCGTGCATTTGTGAGGCTGCTCCGGGAATCCTACAATGGAATGATGGAATGAATACACCTATACACATTAAAAAAACTTTAAGCAAACTTTAAGAACCTTCACAGAATATTTTGACCAGCAGGCCAGTTAATAGACCATGACGCTACCCCTGGTTTGGAGTCTTTTTTCAACATCCCTTAAAGAAAACCTTATTAATCATGAAAACACTCGCTATTTTCCGCTCGGCATTTTTTTTACTCGCCGCTTTTGTGCTCACCATTTCCAGTTGTAAGAAGGATAATGAAGTGAAGGGCAACCCCAATGAAGTCCCTTATCCCGAATGTGAAGGGGTGACCATCGACGACGCCATCATCATGCGTTTTGAATACACCAACTACCAGGGGGAGGACCCCACAGTGGCCATCGTACCGGATAAAACGGACAACCGCGTTAAATACGATACCGCTCACTACACCCCCACCCGGGAAGGCAACAAGATCGTCATCCGCATTCCCAACATCCGCCTGACCGACAATAATTACAACTACATCGCTCAGTGTGTGACCATCGAGGAGTTTGATGCTAACCGCCCTTCCGATGACCGCTGGTTCGAACAGACGGAGTTCAAAAACCAGCGCGAGTTCTCGGAAACCAAGATCGCCACCATGCTCTGCCTGGACGTCAGTAGTTCGCTTGGCGCCGACCGCGAGAACGTCAAGCAGTACGCCATAGACTTTGCCAACCAGATCTTCGAATCCACCAGTAATGAAAGCTACGTTGGCCTGGTCCTCTTCGCCGATACCGTGATCACCTATCCCTTTACCAATGATATTACGGATATCGAGAACGCCATCAATACCTTCCCCTACCCCGACCTCGACGCCCAGACCTTTACCCGCCTGAGCGACGGCATCATCGCCGGCCTGGAAGCCCTGGAGGCCGCCGACCTGGAGGTGGGCGACAAAGTGCTCGTCGCCTTCACGGATGGCAACGACAATGGTTCCAATAACCCGACTACCAATGAACAGTTCATTCAGCAATCAGAATTTCCCCGCTACATGATCGGGTTGAAAGGCAAGGGCCTGGAATACAACACCAACTACCTCAAAGAGCTGGCCAGCAATGAAACTTTCTTCGTCGAGGCCAATAATGCTTTCGAACTGCAAAACCGGTTCAACGACATCAACGAGCTGATCGCCAACATCTATACCATCATCTACAACCGCTCCACCCAATCCTTTACGCCCGGCGTCGATGAGCCCATCAAATTGCGGGCCATCTTCTACGCCAAACCTTACCGTATCCAGTAATTTTGGTAAATTGGCAAAAAAACTGCTGCTCCGTGGGATACTCCGGGGCAGCAGTTTTTTTTGCAGCCGGTTGCATTGCTCCTGCCTCCTTTTGCTCTTTCAGAACTACTCCTGCCGGTATCCCGGCCTTGTTGACCACGTGGCCCCGGCCCTCTCCAATTAATGCACCTCTGCCAATCCTCCATTCTTCAAATTTTCGCTGTACTTGTCTAGATGGAAAGCCCTTGCAGTCGCGATAGGCGACAGGCGAACTCCAATCGCCAGCCGACATCACTTTTAATTTAGGGAAACCAATCAGGGCCGAGTAAAAGAACCCAGATTGAAGAAAATTGCTCAACGCGGGCATGAAAGCCCGTGCTCCAAACACAAAAGAACCCGCAAAACGAAAACTTATATGATAATTCTACGTATATAACAAAAAACCTTAGAGCTTATTTGGAGGCCGCTTTTGGAGATAAAAAGTGTCAATTTTTTGATGAGACAAGGCGCTTTTTGAAGTGCATACCCGGGGGTACGGACGAAAAAAGCAACGCCATATCAGCAAAAAGGGGCATTTTTTAGCCCAAAGTGTGGCCTCCAAACAAGCTCTTAATCAGTTACATCGGTTTTCAATCCACAATTCACCATCATGAAAGAAATTATACCCATACTCAGCTTTTTCACTTTACTGCTTTTCCAGTTTCAGAAGGCCGGCGCTCAGGGCTGCCTGCCGGACGGGATTACTTTTTCCACCCAGGAACAGATCGACAATTTTGCTGCCCAGTATCCCGGATGCACCCGGATCGAGGGGGATGTTCTGATCTCCGGAGAAAACATTTCCACCCTTTCGGGGCTGGAAGGGGTATCCACCATTGGCGGGCGCCTTCGTATATGGAACAACCCCGGCCTTGAAGAGCTGTCGGGGCTGGACGGCCTGTCCGCCGTCGAAGGAAATCTGGAGGCCTGGAACAATGACGCCCTAACCTCACTGGAGGGGCTGGACAGCCTGGCTGCTATCGGCGGCAGGCTGGACCTCTGGGAGAATGACAACCTGGCCAGCCTGAGCGGGCTGGGGGCGCTCACCGAGGCCGGCGGCGGCCTGTCGATCGATTACAACATCAACCTTCAGAGCCTGGAAGGCCTGAATGCTCTGACATCGGCCGGTGGCGAGCTGATCATTGAAAACAACCTCGCCCTCACTTCACTTAACGGGTTGGACAATCTCTTTGCAATAGCAGGAAGCCTCAGTGTCGGCGGCAATACGGCTCTTGCTTCCTTCGAAGGCCTGAACAACCTCTCCACGGTAGGCGGGTTTTTAGCCTGTTGGGGCAACCCTTCGCTGGCCTCGCTGAACGGGCTGGAGCAGCTTTCGTCAGTGGGAGGCAGCCTGCTCATTGAAGACAACGACAACCTCAACGCACTGAACGGGCTGGACAACCTCTCCGCTGTCGGTGAAGTTTTTACCATACAAAACAATGACGGCCTGGAATCCCTGGAAGGGCTTTCCCACTTCATTTACGCCGGCGGGGGCCTGATCATCAGAGGCAATTCTATGCTGAGTACGCTCACCGGGCTGGACAACATGGAAGGTGTACAGGGGCAATTCACCATCGAATACAATGCCGCCCTGCCGGCCCTGGATGGGTTGGGAAAGTTGCGTTCAGTAACGGGAAATTTCTACATCGGCAACAATGAAGGCCTGGCCTCCCTCACCGGGCCGGATAAATTGCGTTCCGTAGAAGGAAATCTGACGATTGAATTCAACGACGGCCTGGAATCACTCAGCGGGCTGGACAGCCTGGCATCCGTCAAACAGAACTTCCGCATCGCATCCAATGAAGCGCTGGCCAACCTCGAAGGGCTGAACGGGCTGGCCTCTGTCGGCGGCAGCCTGTATATCGGCTACCAGGAAAACCTGGCCTCCTTCACCGGGCTGGGCGGCCTCCACACCATCGGGGGCGGCCTTCAGATCGAGTTTAATGAGGCGCTCGCCGATATCAGCAGCCTGCAGGCGCTTTCTTCCGTTGGGGAAGGCCTCTATATTCAGAACAATGAGGTGTTGAGCTCGCTGAGCGGGTTGGATAACATCGGCCACAACGGCCTGACATTCCTTTCTCTGCTCAATTCCGGGCAGTTGTCCGATTGTGCGGTGGAGAGTATATGCAATTTCCTTGAAAACGGCGGGCCGGCGGATATCTCCTCCAACGCCTCCGGCTGCAACAGTTCAGATGAAGTACTGGCCGCCTGCGCCGCATTATCAACCGAAGAAGCCGGGCTGTGGAATCAGGAGGAAGTGTACCTCTTCCCGAACCCCACCGATGGATGGATACAGATTTTCCGGAAAGACCCTAGGCCCGGCCTGGCCCGCATTCTGGACTGCCGGGGCAACCTGATCCGCACCCTTGTGTTGGCGGCAGAAGGGCGAATGGACCTCTCCGGCCTGTCCCCCGGTTTGTATTTTTTGCAGTTGCAAACAGAAGGCCCGTGGATGACCAAACGGCTATTGAGAATGTGACCCGGCAAAAAACAGGTTTTTTGCCAAACTTCTTTTTCCCGTGCCCGTATAAAAGGGCAATCTGCTTCAACAAAATACAAATCTCAAAAACGGCGCCATGAAAAAAAACATACGTTTGCTCGCCATTTGTGCATTTTTGATCCCCGCTTATATCCAGGCACAAAGTTGCCTGCCCAATGGTATATCCTTCACCACTCAGGCTGAAATTGACAACTTTCAGTTTGATTACCCCGACTGCACCACCATTGCCGGCAACGTTTACATTACCGGCCCCGGTATCACCAGCCTGGGCGGCCTCTATGTACTGACTTCCCTCGATGAGGACCTGGTCATCTGGGACTGTGACAACCTGTCTTCTCTGAGCGGGCTGGACAATATCACTACTATCGGCGGCAATGTGCAGGTGGGAGAGAACGCCCAGCTTACCTCTATGGAGGGGCTGGTGAACCTAGACTATATTGACAACGACCTTGAGATCGTCAACAACCCAAGCATGGCCTCTCTGAACGGGCTCCAGCGGCTCGTTACGCTTAAAGGAGACCTCATCATTGAGAACAATGCAGCGCTCCTTTCCCTGGACGGGCTGGACAACCTACCTGGTATCGAGGGAAGGCTCGGCATTTCTGATAATGCCGCCCTGTCATCGATCAATGCATTGGGCCACGTGGAGTTCTTTGGGGGCGATATCACTTTGAAAAACAACCCTGTATTAGTCTCACTTCACGGCCTCGACAACCTGTCGGCCGTGACGGGAACCCTGCGCCTCGAAAAAAACGATGCCCTCACCTCCCTGAGCGGGTTGGAGGAACTCCATACTGTATCCGAAGACCTGCGTATCGACCAGAACGCTTCGCTTTCTTCCCTGGCGGAGCTTCAATTTCTCACTACAGTGGGTGGAAACCTCGAATGTAACGCAAACGACGCCCTGTTAAATCTGGGCGGACTAGACAACCTCACCACTGTTGGTGGCAATCTCGAGATACAGAGCAATATCGGTTTGAGTAACCTAGGCGGGCTGGACAATCTCGCTTCCGTCGGTAAAACACTCCTCATCTCCGATAACAACGGGCTCCTTTCCCTGGGGGGGCTGGGCAGCCTGAGCTTCGTTGGCGAAGGATTTACCATCGAGGACAACCCTTTACTGACTTCTCTGAACGGCCCGGCCAGCCTCAGTTCGGTCGAAGGGTGGCTCATTATTGAAAGGAATGACGCCCTGCCGTCCCTGAACGGACTGAACAGCATTACTACCATCAAAGGTGACCTCTCCATCCGGAACAACAACCTGCTTGCCGGGCTGGAGGGCATGGAAAACCTACTGCTGGTGGGCGGCGACCTCACGATCGAGCGCAACGGCCTGCTGGCATCGGTAAGCGGCCTCGGCAAGCTTCAGTCTATCGGAGGCGCCTTTACGATCGAATACAACAACCAGTTGCTTTCCCTGCTCGGGTTGGAGCACCTTCGCTCTGTCGGCGGAGAACTGTTAATCCGGCGCAACACCCAGTTGCCCGCCATGGTGGGGCTGGACAGCCTGTCCACCATCGGAGGGAACCTGACCATCGAATTCAACGACGCTCTGGCCTATCTCTACGGACTGGATAGCCTGGGCGCGATCGGAGGAGAACTGACCATCAGAAACAACGATGCCCTTTCCACCCTCAACGGCCTGGATAATATCGACTACACCACCATTACCTATCTGACCATTCGAAATTCCAATTCTTTGTCCACCTGTGCCGTTCCCAGCATTTGCAACTATCTGAACAGCGGAGAACCCGCCGAGATATCCACCAACGCCGGCGGATGCAACAGTTACAACGAAGTGCTGTCGGCCTGTGAGCTGTTACCCACCGGAGAAAAAGCGGCCGGCGACGACGTCATCCGAATCTTTCCCAACCCCAGCAACGGGCCCCTGCAAATTAGCCTGAACGGCAGAGCATCCGCTTTCGTGCAGGTACTGGACAGCCGGGGAAGGATCGCCCAAAGCCGGGAATTGGCCGCCGGCAGCCAGCTCGACCTCTCCGAACTGCCCGATGGCCTTTACTTCCTGCGGGTGTTGTCCGGTGATAAGGTATGGGTGGAACAGGTGGTGAAAGAATAGAGTGATCTAATATGAATCCTCACGAATTTTGAGTTCGGTTGACCTGCGGGGTTTCCCAACCCCGGAGGTTTGCCTTCTGCCCCGTCCACAAGAATTATACCTTCTTCGGCCCTCTAACCCCGGCCTATGATGGCAAATGGGCCCGAAATAACCTTCTTCTGGCTAACATCCTTATCTATTGATCTATTGTTCGGCTGCCTGTCGGTGGCGCCTCAACGCCGGCTGAAGACCACGTAGAAGGATAACCCATAGCTATCGGGAATACAGCCTCATCTCCGTAGAACCTAAAACAGTCAGAACAGCATCTTCCTGGGCAACGACATAGTACTCCTGTGCCACCCTCAGCACCTTCGCCCCACGGATCTTCTGGTTCTTCAATTCATGGAGGTAGTGTTGGTACTCCTGCAGCGGAAACTCCTGATAATCCGGTTTAATGCCCGCTTCGGCGGCGAGTTGCAGGAACTCACGGACATCTTTCCTGGTAACGTTGGCTACGCTTTTGATCTCTCGCTCCATCCAAAGATGGCCTTCGTATTTGATCTTTTCCAGATAATTCTGGTCATAGGATTCCTTCCGGATGGCGTTGATAACCAGGCGCCCACCCGGCTTGAGCTCCTTGAGGGCTTCCACTACCGGCTTCCAGACGGGCGTGGTGTCGATGATGGCGTCCATTTTTTCGGGAGCAGCATCGGCGGTGTCTCCCGCCCATACGGCGCCCAGTTCGCGGGCGAAGGCGCGCTCCTCCGGGTTGCGGGCATAGACAAAGACTTTGGTATTGGGGTACTGATAGCGCACCATCTTGATCACCAGGTGGCCGGAACCGCCGAAGCCGGTAAGGCCCAGGTTTTGTCCATCTTCCAGGTTGGCCAGGCGGACGGAGCGGTAGCCGATGGCGCCGGCGCAGAGCAGAGGCGCCGCCTCGGAGTCTTCAAAAGTATCGGGGATGGGATAGGCATAATCCTCCGGCACCGTCATGTATTCGGCGTAACCGCCGTTAGCGTCCCGGCCGGTGGCCTGGAAATCGGGGCATAGGTTTTCCTGGCCGCTGGTGCAGTATTCGCATTCGCCGCAGGCGTGGTAGATCCAGGCCACGCCCACGCGCTGGCCTTTTTGCAGGCGCTCGCAGCCTTCACCCAGTTCCACTACTTCGCCCACCACCTGATGGCCGAGCACTACGGGCAGCTCCGGCGGGGGAGTGCGCCCTTCGATCTCGTCCAGCTCGGTATGGCAGACGCCGCAGACTAGAACCCGGAGCAGGGCTTCGCCCCGGCCGGGAATGGGCCGGGAGAGATCGGCTATTTCCAGAGGTTGGGTATTTTCTTTGAAGGAAGTTAGTTTTGGGAGGATCATGGCTTTCATGGCAAAGTCGTTTTCTGTCAATATAAGGTATGGCCCTGTATCGGGCAATGAGATTTGGCAGGGGAAAAGATTGCCACGAAAAAACCTTTGAGGTTTCGGAAACCTCAAAGGTTTTTCCAAAATAGGCCAGAGGGCCGGAATACCTACACAGTTACTCTCCAAAACTACTGGCACAAATCACTACACCACCTCATCCTTCCCGTGCTCCGCCAGGCGTTCCGCCATTACTTTACAGAGTTGCGGCATAGCTCTTTCCCGGCTTTCCAGTCCATAAACCAGGCCCGGAAAGTCCAGCGGTTTCTGGATGTGCCAGATGGCTTCGTGCTTGTCCGGAGGAAGGATGCTCGCCGGGTTTCCTACCGCAACCCATCCGATCGGGACCACCTCTTTTTCCGCCAATACCGTTTTTAATAGAGCTTGAATTTTCGGTCCTTCGCCTTCATTCTATTTCCTAACGGGCCGGCCAGCAACAGCGTTCAGTAATGGCCCTGCTTTTTCGCTACCTCTGTTGGCGTTTCCCCGAATTCATCCTTAAAGCATTTGGAAAAATAAGCGAGGCTGGAAAAGCCCACCATAAAGGCCACTTCGGTGGTGTTGCCGGCATTTTGTTCCAGCAACTGCCGGGCGCGCTGAAGGCGAATGGTACGCAGGAAAACATTAGGGGATTTATTGGTCAGGGCGGTCAATTTACGGTGAAGCTGCGAGCGGCTCATGCCTACTTCCCGGGCCAGTTCCTCCACCGACAGGGTTTCGTCATCCATCCGTTCCTCAATAGTTTCCATCAGCCGGGCAAGGAAACGCTCATCGACGGAAGTCACCGCAATGGCTTTGGGAGATAAAAGGCCTCCGCGGCTGAATCGTTCGCGCAGCCGGCGGCGCTGCTCGATCAGGTTCTTAACGCGGGCCTGCAGTTCTTCAGCATCAAAAGGTTTGACCAGATAATCATCGGCCCCGGTTTCCAGCCCTTCCAGCTTGTCAGGCCGCTCTGCCCTGGCGGTAAGCATGACCACGGGGATATGGCTGGACCGCTCATCCGTTTTGAGCTTTTCGGCCAGCGCCATACCATCCATCTCGGGCATCATGATGTCCGTAATGACCAGGTCCGGGGCCCGCTCCAGGGCCAACTCCAGCCCTGCCCGCCCATTCTCTGCTTCCAGGATCTGGTATTGTCCTGAAAGCTGGCCTTTGATATAGGCACGGACATCGGGGTTGTCCTCCACAATAAGAACAGTAGGGGCCTCATTTTTCACCGGCCCCTCTTTTTCGGCATTCTGCCCTGCTACCGCAGGCATTGCCACAGCTTCTGCTTCCAAATCGGCTTCCTCTACCGGGCCGGCCTTCTCAAAAGGTAAGGAAACAGTGAAGGTAGTCCCTTTACCCGGTTCACTTTCAACCTTTATAGCGCCTCCGTGCAGTTCCACCAGCTCTTTTGTCAGGGCCAGGCCAATGCCGCTGCTGGCCAATCCATCCGATGTTTTCGTACTTTGATAAAAACGCTCAAATATTTTATCCAGCTCATCGGGAGGAATGCCTCTTCCCGAATCGGCTACTTTGAGGCCCAGCACTTCCCGGCCTCCCTCTGTCCGGGAATTGACAACGGCCTCGACGCTGCCGCCATTGGGCGTAAACTTCAGGGCATTGGACAGGAGATTGATCAGTATCTTTTCCAGTTTATCTCGGTCGAATTGCACCCAAACGGGATGTTCCGGCAGCTGAAGGCGGTACTCGATCGCTTTCTGTTCGGCCCAGCTTTCCATAGAACCGGCCAGCTGGCGAATGAACCGGACGGCATCTCCGGCCTCCGGGTTGAGCTGCATCTTCCGGCTTTCCAGCTTACTCAGGTCCAGCAACTGGTTGATCAGCCCCTGAAGGCGTTTGCCGTTCCGGTACATGATGTCAAAATACTGGTGGGTATCTCCTTTGAACGTCCCGCTGCGCATCTGCTGCAGGGGCCCCAGGATGAGGGTCAGTGGTGTCCGGAACTCGTGGCTGATGTTGGCAAAGAAATTGGATTTCAGCTGGTCAAGTTCCCGAAGTTGCTCTGCTTCCGTTTTTTCAAGCTGCAGGGCCAACTCGGCCTCCTTTTGCCGGATCTTTTGGCGATTCCGAAAATACTGAAGAAGAGCCACCAGGGCCAGGATAGCGGCCAGGGCACCCAGCAGGGTGATGTTGCGCAGGCGCTTCTGGCGGCCTACTTCGTAATTCATCTGAGCCTCCTTCTCTTTCAGCTGGTATTTCGTTTCCGCCTGGATCAGCAGGTCTGCCCTTTCGCGGCTGTAGAGGGTATCCTGAAGGGCCATGAGGCTATCCACCGTTTCCTGGACCATACGGGGGTTTTGCCTGTAAGCGTAATAATTGGCAAGCCCACGGTAGGTGGTCAACAGAATGTCCTCGGCATCCATGGCCTTTGCCAGTTTTTCGGATTCCAGAAGGTAGGTATATGCCTCTTCAAATCGGTTCATTTCCGTCAGTAACAGCCCAAGGTTACTGTTGAGGCTGGCCATGCCATAGGTAAAATTCAGCTGCTCACATAAGCCCAGGCTCTTTTGAAAAGCCTCCAGTGCCTTTTCATTCTGTCCTGCCTCATAGGAGATATTCGCTATACTGGAATAACAGTGGGCCTGCCCCTGAACATTACCGGTTTCCTCAAAAATATTCAGGGCTCTTTGAACATATTTCAAGGCTTCCTCCCCTTCAGTTACTGTGGTCAGGCCCTGGCAAACGGTGGCGACAAAGTCCTGCTCTCCCAGTTCTTCGAACAAGGCCAGGGCCTTCAGAAAATGAGATTTAGCAGCTTCCGTATTTCCGATTTTGCTGTGCATCGACCCGATGGTATATAAGGCCGTGGCGATATTGCTCCGGTCCTGAAGCTTATGGGCCAGTTCCAAAGACTTTTCAGCATACTGGAATGCTTTTTCGATCTCGTTCTGGTTTTCATACACAGCAGCCAGAAAATTGAGGGCCTTTATTTCGTTTTCGCGATCCTTATCCGCAGTAAAGTGTTTCAGCGCCTCTTCCGCCAGCTCAATGGCTGCTTCGTTATCCCCGGTGTAATATTCTACAACTGCCTTGGTGTATAAGGAAGAATAGATGCCCCAGGGAAAGTCTATTGACCTGGCCAGGTTCAGGGCGCTGTCGGCATAGGCCTTGGCCTGCATGGGGCCGATACTGGCATACTCAGAAGCCAGGTCCCTGAGAACCTTTACACGGTTGGTATCTTCTTCAATGGTGGGGAGGGCATCCAGCAGGCTGTCGATAGCCTGCTGCTGGCCAATGGCAAAAAAGGTAATTGCCAGAAATACAAGAGTTGAGAGAAGGGCTTTTTTCATACTGTCCGAAGGTGTTTTCCAGTTCAAACTTAATGAATTTCTGGTATTGTCCAGGATTTGTCCGGTGGCTGGCTCATGATTTCCAAAACAAAAACCCGAATTTAAAGCCATTGTTTCCTTCTCACCCATTGAGCCTGCTTATTGCTCACCAAACCCTTAATGCACAGATTATGAATTTCAGGCGCGTACTCAACGTTTTATTTTTTCTTCTGGCCATATCTTTTAATGCTCAAAGCCAGAGCTTTCTGAAAGCACAGGGAACGGCCATCGTCAACGGCGACGGCGAAACCATCCTGCTGAGAGGGATGGGGCTCGGCGGCTGGATGCTACAGGAAGGATACATGCTCCAAACGGCTGATTTTGCCAATGCCCAATACCAGATCAGAAGCAAAATTGAAGAACTGATCGGCCCGGCAAGCACCGAGCTCTTCTACGACGCCTGGCTGGCCAATCACGTCCGGAAAGCAGATATCGACTCTTTGAAAGCCTGGGGGTTCAACTCCGTGCGCCTGCCGATGCACTACAACCTGTTCACCCTGCCCATCGAAGAAGAGCCCGTGCCCGGGCAGCACACCTGGCTGGATAAGGGCTTCGAACTGACCGACAACCTTATCTCCTGGTGCCGGCAAAACGAAATGTACGTGATCCTTGACCTCCACGCCGCTCCCGGCGGCCAGGGGCAAGACCAGGGGATCTCCGATTATGACCCCACCAAACCCTCCCTCTGGGAGAGCCAGGCCAACCGCGACAAAACCGTGGCCCTCTGGAAACGGCTGGCGGAAAGGTACGCCGATGAGCCCTGGGTCGGCGCCTACGACCTCATCAATGAGCCCAACTGGCCGCTCTCAGGCAATGCCCTGCTTCGGAGCCTATATGAGGAGATCACCGATAGCATCAGAGCCGTGGACCCCAACCACCTCCTGATCATTGAAGGCAACTGGTTCGCCAATGACTTTACCGGACTGACCCCGCCCTGGGACGACAATATGGCATACGGGCCGCATAAATACTGGTCCTTCAACGACCAGGCCTCCATACAGTGGGTGCTGGATATCCGGGACGCCCACAATGTGCCGATCTACTTTGGGGAAAGCGGAGAGAACTCCAATACCTGGTTCCGGGACGCCATCAGGCTGATGGAAGAGCATGGCATAGGTTGGGCGTGGTGGCCGATGAAAAAGGTCGAATCCATTGCCGGCCCGTTGTCGGTAGTTAAAACGCCGGAATACCAGGCCCTGCTGGATTACTGGAACGGGACGGGAACCGCACCGGATGCCGCCACCGCCCAGGCTACATTGATGGAGTTGGCGGAAAACCTCAAGTTGGAGAACTGCGTCTTCCAGAAAGACGTGATAGACGCCATGTTCCGGCAGGTATATTCGGAAGAGGCCATCCCCTACAACACCCAGGCCATCCCCGGAGTGGTGTATGCCACCGATTTCGATATGGGGATCGCTGGTTCCGCCTATTTTGATGACGGCCTGGCGAACTACCATGTGTCCACCGGCAATTACACCGCCTGGAATTCGGGCTGGTCGTATCGCAATGATGGCGTCGATATCGAGGCTTCCGAAGATGATGTCAATACTAATGGATACAGTGTCGGGTGGATCGCCTCCGGAGAATGGATGCAATATGACGTCCGGGTTGAAGAGAGTGCGGTTTACGATGTCCACGTACGCGTAGCTGCCGGTGGGTCAGGAGGTAGATTTCATTTCAGCGCCGGAGGAGCCGAAATTTCCGATATCGTCAGCGTGCCCTACTCTGGTGGCTGGCAGAACTGGCAAACTGTTGTGGTTCCCAACGTGGTCCTCACACCTTCCGACCAAAAACTCCGGTTTCATATCGACAAGGACGGCTATAACCTGAGCAGCTTTGAGTTCATCCGGAAAGCCGCCACGACAGCCGTCGCCACGGAATTCCTCTCCGCCACCACCCTGGACAGGAATACCGTACAGCTCCACGTCAACAAGCCGCTGTCCGGGCCTATTCCCACTGCGCCAGCCGGTTTTCAGATCTTCGTCAATGGAAGCCCCATTTCCATAACCGATGCCGTCCTGAACGCGGACAACCCCAGGATGATCACTTTCACCGTGGGCCACAGCTTCCTCTCCAGTGAAACCATAAAGATCTCCTATTCCGGATCCCAGGCCTTCGCCCAGGACGGAACGCCCCTGAATGCCTTTACCATGGAGGATGTACGAAATACGGTGGCCATCTTTCACCCCGTTCCCGGAAGAGTGGAAGCGGAAGATTTCTTTTTCCAATCCGGCATAGTACTGGAAACCACCACCGATATCGGAGGCGGGCAGAACATCGGTTACCTCGACCCCGGCGATTACCTGGATTACTATATCGACGTGGCCCAGGCCGGGATCTATGCCGTAGATTACCGGACGGCCGCCGAGAGCGCCACCGGGCAGATACAGCTGCAGCAGGTTGACGACGATGGGAACGCAACGGTACTGCACTCCGTCAACTTCTCCCCCACCGGTGGCTGGCAAAGCTGGAGAACAACCACAAAATCTGTCTATTTGCCCGCCGGGCAGCTACACATCCGAATAGCCATCACCCAGCCTCTGTTCAACATGAACTGGTTTGAGTTCTCTTTTCTTAACTCCACCCGGGGGGAGGAGCAAATTGATGGGTTGAAACTATTTCCCAACCCGGGCGCCGGGCTTTTCTATCTGCAAGGTAACTTAAAAGAAAAGCAGGACATTGAGATCACCATCCTGAACCTTCTCGGCCAGCCAGTCCTGGCCAGGCGCCTCAACAGCGTAACGCGCCTGCAGGAAGCTTTCAACCTTACGGAGTATCAGCCGGGGCAGTACCTGCTCTGCCTTCGCTTGGAAAACGGGAAGGTGGTTACGCTCCGGTTGTTGAAAGGGGTGTAGTTTGGTTCCGTTGAAGTTAAAGGAAAACGGGGGGAGTCAGCCCCTCCCCCAAAGAAGGAGTAACTTGAAACGCCGGGCTGGCGGCCGTTTTGCGGCTCCCGTTTGGCAAAAGCCCCCCTAATCTCCCGCCACCAGCAAATCCTCCTCACCTTCCAGCAACCACAGATAATAACGTAAACCACTGGTTAACAGCCCCAAAATCCATTTGTAAACGGCTACAAACGAGTACAAACGCAATTAAACATTTATTTTTCGACTAGCGCCTGCCTTCTCCCACATCTTTGTATCGTCATCAGCGACAGCCCATTATTAACCTCAAAATCTTTTAAGTCATGAACAACTTACGCAACAAAGTCCAACTGATCGGCAACCTCGGAAAAGATGTCGAATTCAAACAACTCAAAGGCGGAAATGCCATCGCCCGGGTCACCATCGCCACCAAGGAAGTGTACAAAAACCCTAAAGGGGAAAAGGCGGTTGACGTACAATGGCACAACCTGGTCGGCTGGGGAAAAGTAGCCGAGATCATGCAGGTACTACTCAAGAAAGGTAAGGAAGTAGCGGTGCAGGGTAAGCTCACCCACCGAAGTTACGAAGACAAGGACGGACAAAAACGCTACATCTCTGAAGTGATCGTCGAAGAGTTCATGCCACTGAATTAGGAGGGGGGAAGGGAAGTTCGCGGTTCGGTATTCGGTATTCGCTCACGCTCCTCATTGGCCAACCCGGTAGTAAGCGTTGACGCTGTTAACCGCTAACTGCCAAAAAGCCAATCGCGAAAGGCGAACACCAAAACCCCAACACCGGCTTCACGCCCCCAACACACTGATTTTCAAATCTTATTTACGTCAAACCCTCCACCGGTGCACCGTGCCGGACAGAGGATCTGTTAACCTTTTTAAAACTAAGATCATGCGAAACATTAAAAACAGCATTACCCTTATCGGGCACCTGGGCAATGACGCTCAGCTCATCCATACCCGCAACGGCAATACCCTGGCCAACATCTCTTTGGCCACTAATGACTATTACCGCAACCAGAATGGCGACAGGATCACCACCACCGAATGGCACCGCTGTGTGGCCTGGGGTAAACTGGCTGAACTTATGGGCTCCTTGTGTAAAAAGGGTAAGGAGGTAGCCGTCAGAGGCAAACTGACCTACAACAACTACGAGGACAAAAACGGGATCCGCCGCCGGATGTCCCAGATCGTGATCGATGAATTCGTCCTGCTGAGCAAGGATAAGAAATGAGGATTTCTCAAAGATCCGCTTCGTTTTACCTCACCTGGCTTACCATCAGAGGAGTGAGTAACCCGGGGCATGCCCCGAAAGAGGGGTTTGTTGTAAGTTGGGTGATGTATGCAGTGCCCGGCCCTCCTTTTTGTCTCTTGCATTAATGCCGGAGGCGCCGGTGCACTGCTCTTTTCCGGTCAATGATCACCCTACTGGATACTTTTTGGATTGTGTAGATGTGTATGGGTTGTAAAAGTGCAAAAGGAAAAGGCTGCCAGTCATTTACACTTTTACACAAACCGGCCCAAACTGTTCAGTAGTGTGATCAATGATACAATTGTTGAATGGCAATGCCCCCATCCAGTAATTCCCGGATCTTCCAGGCTCTGCTGCTGTGCCGCTCCAGGGTTTCCCGTTCGTAACGGACGATGGAGACGGTATCCTGATCCAGGGAAAGGATAATGGGATTGTGGTAAAGGAAAGTCCGGGCACTATTCTCCAGTTGTTGCCCTGCTCGTTTCAACTTCTCCTGGAGAGTTTTATTCAGGCCTTCTGGCTGATGCAAAGTGCCCAACACCATGTAAAAATCGTTATCCTCGTGCCGGTGATATTTGTGGCGAACATAACACTGTTGAGCCAATCTATTCCGTAGTTCCCACAGTGGGCGACGGCCTGTAAAATCAACGGATGAAAAACCGCCGGAATATGGCCAGCCAATGAGGGTAACCCTGCCGGAAGCCCAATCGATTCCAAGGGCCCGGCGATAGGGAATATCTCCGAAGCTCCGAAAACCGGTGAAGTTTTCGGCAAAGCCTCCGATCCTGAGCGGCATAGGTAAGAATTCCGAGAGGGTGGACACGAGGCAGGAAAAGTCCATGGATCTTTTCTCGCCGGCCCACATCCAGTAGTTGGCATTCAGGTATTTTTCCTTGCCCTCAACCCGTTCCAGCCCGATCAGGGTACCATGTATCTGCTCTATGGGGTATGGAAAAAAGTATTCTTTAAGGTATGTGCTTTCAATTAGACCTGAAAGATCGCGAAGGAGGCCAGCCAGAGCGGGAGGTTTTGGGCCATAGAACCCTGTAAGTGTAAGTTGGCCCATGATTGTAAAGCCTATTTGCGGTTGCGAATATCCTCCAGGTATTTTTCCAGTTCTATTTCGTCATAGATGAGTACCTCACGGGCTTTGCTGCCCTCACTGGGGCCTACGATGCCAAGTGCTTCCAACTGGTCCATAATACGGCCGGCGCGGTTGTATCCCAGTTTGAGGCGCCGCTGGATCATGGACGTGGAACCGTGCTGGTTTTGTACGATGAGGCGGGCAGCGTCTTCGAACATTTCATCCAGCTCAGCGTAAGTGAGGCCCTGGGCTCCCTGGATCTCTTCGTCATCTCCGTGGAATTCCGGCAGGAAGAACGGTTCGGGATAGCCCCGCTGGCTGGAGATAAAATCAACGACCTCCTCTACCTCCGGGGTATCGACAAAAGCGCCCTGTATCCTCTTGGTTTCCCCGCTGACGGAGAGCAGCATATCGCCCCGGCCGATGAGCTGGTCGGCTCCGCCGCCGTCGAGGATGGTTCGGGAGTCCACCTTCGAACTGACTTTATAGGCAATGCGGGCGGGGAAGTTTGCTTTGATCACACCGGTAATGATGTTGACCGATGGGCGCTGAGTAGCAATGATCAGGTGAATGCCTACGGCACGGGCCAACTGGGCCAGGCGCCCGATCGGCAATTCTACTTCCTTGCCTGCCGTCATGATCATATCGGCAAATTCGTCGATGACCAGTACAATGAAAGGCAGAAACCGGTGCCCCTTATTGGGGTTGAGCCGACGCTGGACAAACTTCTCATTGTACTCCCGGATATTGCGGGCGGCCGCTTTTTTCAGGAGGTTATACCGCTGGTCCATCTCTATACACAGAGAATTGAGCGTATGGATCACGCGGCTGGTCTCCGTAGTGATGGGTTCGTTCTGCCCGGGCAGGAAGGCCAGGAAGTGATGCTCCAGTTTGCTGTAGGGGAACAGTTCCACCTTTTTGGGGTCCACCAGCACCAGTTTCACTTGTGAAGGGTGCTTTTTGTAAAGCAGGGACATAATGATGGCGTTCACGCCAACCGATTTTCCCTGCCCCGTGGCGCCGGCAACCAGGAGGTGGGGCATTTTTGCCAGGTCGGCCACAAATACTTCGTTGGAGATGGTCTTACCCAGTGCGATCGGAAGGTCCATCTTGGCGCGTTTGAATTTCTCCGACTGAAGCACTTCCTTCATGGAGACGACCTGCGGGTTCTTATTAGGCACCTCAATACCGATAGTGCCGCGCCCGGGAATGGGCGCAATGATCCGGATCCCCAGGGCAGCCAGGCTCAGGGCAATATCATCTTCCAGGTTCTTGATCTTGGAAATGCGGACCCCAGGCGCCGGGATGATCTCATAAAGCGTGACGGTCGGCCCGATCGTCGCCCGGATCTTAGTGATCTCGATCTTATAATTGAGCAGCGTTTCGATGATCTGGTCCTTGTTGGCCTCCAGTTCTGCCCGGTCGATCTCCACTCTTTGGTCAGAATAGTCTTTGAGCAGGGAAGTCACCGGAAATTCATAGGAAGAAAGCTCCAGAGTAGGGTCATAGGGTTCACTGTGGTCCTGGTTTTCCTCCTGGAAAGACAGCTTAGGGCCGGTGGGGCCGCTGATGCCCGGGCCGGGGCCGCTTTCAGAAGGCACCGGCTCTCCGGATGGAGAATCGATCTCCAGTTCGGCATCTCCCACTTTTAGGGATTCCGGTTTCTGGCGGCTGACATCGTCCGGCAGTTCGAAAGCAAGTTGCTTTCTGCCATCTCCCGAAGAAGGCTGGGCTCTTTCCTGGACTGACAATTCCTCATCCTCATCATTTTCCCTGTTGCGTTCGCCGGGCCGAAGGGTAGCCAAAGCACTTCCCTGGCCGGACTCTTTCCGGCTCTTTCCGGGCAGGCGGCCCGTCAGCCAGTCGTTGATGTACTGAACCGAATCCCGGACAGCACCCTGCGGGGTCATCTCATTGAAATTGGGGTTGACATTCCAGACCACAACTCCCAAAACCAGGAACAACAGCAGAATGATCATACCTGCCGTGCCTACAAAACTAAGGAGCCAGTCACTCACACCCTCCCCGAAAGCGCCGCCCCAGGGGAATGCTGCCCCGCCGGCCAGGAATTCAAGAAAGACAGAAGACACCAGCATCAGCAACAACCAAAGCCGAAAACGTGGCCAATGCAGGCGAAGGGGTTGGCGGCGAACCAATGCCAGCCCTCCTACCACAAGAATCGCAATCAAAAAATAGGAAGGCAGCCCAAACCCCCAATAGAAGAACATGTTGGAGACAATGGCTCCCAGGCGGCCCAGCCAGTTGGCCATTTCCATACCACTCTCCAGAAGTAGCCCCCAGGAAAACCGGAGCACCCGGTCCTGGTCTGTTTTCCAGGTAAACAGATAGGAAGTAAAAGCAATGAATAAATATATGGACAGGAACAGGCTGAGTATCCCAAACAATTTGGGAACCCTTTCATCGTTGAGGCCCAGCTTAAGGCTCAACTGGCCTTTATTCTTGCGCTTTTTTGCCACCATTATCTTTTTCTAAACTCGACAGTATCTTATACTATTGAAATGGTACCTGCCCGGAGAGGCAGGTTCACAAAAATAGAGATTATCTGGCGCAATTATAGAAAATTCCCCTCATTGTTCCTTAGGAACTATCAACAATGTGATTATTTTCATTCAGCAATTTGTTGATTCCTGCTCTTATCCCACCCAGATGATAACGGTTTTTTAACTCTGAAAAACGTTCCAGGCTATAGAATAATAGCTTAATTTTGTCAACTGCCTTTTGGCGACAAGGCTGCCGGACGAGGTGGCCTTTTATCATTTTTATAGTCTCTGACTACTAAGATCATTGAAAAATTTTATTCATCAACCTTCAAAACTCAACCGCATGCTGTCCCTTAAAGCAGTCGATAGAAAAGGGGGGGTCACACGGGAGTCCTTCGCCCGGGAATATCTTGAACCCCGAATCCCTGTCATCCTGGTTGACCTGATGGACCATTGGCCGGCAAAATCCAAATGGACCATGGAATTCTTCAAGGAAAACTATGGCCAATTGCAGGTACCCGTTTTTTCGGATAACGTCTCGAAACCGGGTAAAAAATATATGGCTCCGGATAAAATCGTCCCCTTGCGGGAATTTCTGGAAGCTATCGAACAGGGCCCCTCCAACCTGAGGATGTTCCTGTTCAATATCTTTAAACATGCGCCCGAATTGTGCCATGATTTCAATATTCCTACCATTATGGATGGGTTCATTCGCGATTTCCCGTTTATGTTTTTTGGAGGCCAGAGTTCCAAAGTCGCACTGCACTATGATATTGACCTCTCCCACGTTTTCCTCAACCAGTTCCATGGCCGAAAACGGGTAGTACTATTCCCTCCCAGCCAGTCCAAACACATTTATCAACACCCCTTTACCGTTGCCAGTTACATAGATGTCAACAAGCCGGATTATGAACAGTTTCCGGCACTTCGTAAAGTGGAAGGTTTCGAGGCCATTCTTCAACCTGGAGAAACCCTCTTCATGCCAAGCGGCTACTGGCATTATATAGAATACCTGGACGGAGGGTACTCCATTTCCCTGCGCGCCAATGAATCCTATACTCGCCGTGCCCGTGGATTGTGGAATATCGCCAAGCACTTCATGGTCGATAAAGGCATGAACCGGCTCATGGGCCAGGAATGGCGACGCCTGAAAGAAGAAATGGCCAGGCGAAGAGCTGAAACGGTTAATTAACCGCAGCCTTAATAAGCCCCCTCCCGGAGCTCCATTCCGAATATCTTTGAAGACTATTCAGTGGTTTTTTTTAATTTCCCCAAAAAATCACATGAAAGCTTCGGCCGAGATCAGTATGTATCCTCTGGATAAAGATTATGAAGGCTATATCCTCGATTTTATAGCCCGCATCCGTCTTCATGAAGGCCTGCAGGTAGAAGTCAATAGCCTCAGCACTCAGATATTTGGCGATTACGACACCATCATGAATGCCCTCCATCAGGAGATCAAACTGAGCTTCAACCAGGGAGTAACCGCTTCAATGGTCATCAAAGTGCTCAATGTAGAAGGAAGGTAAAACGATAGGAGACAACCTTTATTGATCGTTACTTTTGTAATTATTATTTTTATAACGATTACTTTTATAACTATTCTCATTTCACCGTTTTGCCCATGCTCTTTAACAGTAGCCAGTTAGAGAAATTCCGGCAGGATACACCCGGTGTCCAGGAACGAATACACTTCAATAATGCCGGGGCTGCTCTTCCACCGGAACCTGTTCTGCAGGCCATTCTCAGCCACCTTGCCATGGAGGCCCGGATAGGTGGTTACGAAGCCGCCATTGCCGCCCGCCGGGAGGTCGCCGGGTTTTACAAGGCCGTTGGCCGTTTACTGAATGCTCCATCCCGGAACATTTCCTTCGCCACCAGTGCGACGGAGGCTTATACTAAAGCCTTATCTTCGATCTCTTTTAAGCCCGGAGACGTCATTCTGGCCACAGAAGATGACTATGTCTCCAACCAGATCGCCTTTCTCCAACTGCAAAAAAGGGCGGGTATTCGCCTTTTCCGCACTAAAAGCCGGCCGGAAGGAGGGTTCGACCCGGCATCCATGGAAAAAATCATCAGAAAACACCGCCCAAAGCTGGTAGCCGTTACCCACATCCCCACTAATTCCGGCCTGGTGCAGGACGCAGAGGTTGCCGGGCAGCTTTGCCGGCAACACGGCTGCCTTTACCTTCTCGATGCCTGCCAGTCGGCCGGCCAGATGCCTCTCGATGTCACCCGCCTGCATTGCGATTTCCTCAGCGGCACCTTCCGGAAATTCCTGCGCGGCCCCCGGGGCGCCGGTTTTCTCTATGTATCCGACAGGGTGCTGAAAAAAGAGTTGGCTCCATTATTTCTCGACCTGCACAGCGCCGATTGGACCGGAGCAGACAGCTATTCCCCAAGAAAGGATGCCCGGCGGTTTGAGTCCTGGGAACGCTCCTATGCCTTACTCCTGGGCAGCAAAGCCGCTGCCGAATACGCTTTGAAGGCAGGCCTGGATGCCATCCGGGAACGCACCTTTCGGCTGGCAGCCTCTCTGCGCGGGCAATTGTCGGAAATCCCGCACACACAGGTGCTCGACAGGGGCAAAAGCCTCTGCGGTATCGTCTCCCTTCACATAGACAACTGGAAACCGCTTCCCCTGAAAATGGCCCTTGAACAGAAGGGGATAAATGCCTCCATTGCCGGCCATAACTCGGCAGTTATCGATTTTGACAAAAAGGGGGTGGAATGGGCATTGCGCCTCTCACCTCATTACTACAATACCGAGGAAGAGGTGAATACTGTTGCTGAACGGCTGAAGGAGGTTCTGGAAAAACAGGCTTAGATTTTTTTCATTCCCACTCCTCCACACTCCAGGCATGGGCCCTATCGGCGAACAGCTTTTTGGTGCGGCTCCAGGTGGAACGAAAGAGTTCAGACTGCCGGTAGCGTTCGAGGGCGGTTTCGTCGTCCCAAAAGCTGTAGGTGAAAAAGATGTTATCAGGTTGTGTACAACGAAGAAGCTCCAGATGCTGACATCCGGGGAAACCCAGTATCTGCTTTTTGCTTTCCCGGAAAATGGCCAGAAAGTCATCAGCCCTTTCCTGTTGAAAAGTGAGTTTTACGATACGTTTGATCATGAATGGAAATCTATTTGAATGGTATCCTCCTCTTTGAGGCCAAAAAGAGTACAGGCTCTGCCCATATTGACGGCAACCTCAAGATAGCCGGCAGCATTGAAAAGGCAGAGCGGTTCTCCAACGGGCAGGCCATGGTAGTTTTCGCTGAGGCGCCTGATCGGGGCATGGCGTTTAAAATAGAGCTTGAAAGGGCGCCCCCCGCCTACTTTTTCAAAAAGAGCCCTGGTGATGTTGGAAATGGCATTGTCGTAATTATCGACATAAATGACCGAGCCCCGGATCTGGGAGTGGCCGATGACCGGCTGAAGGGTGATCCGCCGCTCGACTTCCCGTGCGGGCGGGCCGATCCCTGCCAGGGGCTTCCCATGGGCGAGATGGCCCACCGCACGGGCATAGATGTCTTTAAGTGGAAACGGGCTGCCTTCTTTGGCATCCAGTTCATAAAAGTCAGCGGGCATCTTTTCGTCAAAAATGAGGCTGAAGATGCCATTATCCGGAGCAATGAAAAAATGCCCCCGGAGGGTAGTGGCCAGATAGCGTCCCTGATGTGCATAATAATCATTGACACTGATCAGGTGTATGGTGCCTTCCGGAAAACTTTCCCAGGCATTCCTGAAAATAAAGGCTCCCTGGACAATATCGTAATTCCTGATACTATTGGTGATCTCTATGATATTGAGCTGCGGGTGTTCACACAACATGGCGCCCTTTATCATCGCCAGGTAATAATCCCGCCGTCCGAAATCTGTAGTCAGGGTAACAATAGGCATATCGAAATTGATGGTTTTGGCTATACAGGCCGGGGTGAATATCTGTTGCCCAAAAATAGGCTATATTTTTCACACTACCGGCCTGCTGAGTTCGAAGCAGCGCAGGTATTGCTAAAATTATCCAGGCACTTATACTCCCTACTCTTTTCCTCTTCTTGTGAATATATGTACTTTTGCAGGGGCCGAAGCCCGATGCGGGAGAAGTAAAGCCCGGCATTTAGCATCCGGGAATGCTGAACTTTTTGTCGTTGCCGGAAGTTACCCAATTATGCAATGGGTTGAAGAGCTCGGATCATTGGCTGCTTTTCGGGCCCTGCTGCAGATTGTATCACAAAAAAGAGGACAAAAGTATTGAGTGAGATCATTCTGACCGTTGACGGGGTTGACCTCGTCGAATTGTACGGCGAAAATAATGTGAAATTAAACCTTCTGAGAAAGGCTTTTCCCGAAGTGGTTATGACTTCGCGAGGTAGCAGCCTTAAGCTTTCCGGCGATAAAAAGCTTACCCAAAAAGCAAAATCCAAATTCGAGCTGATGGTCCGCCTGCTCAAAGAGCACGATGAGCTTCCCGTACAGATGGTGCAGGACCTCATCGCCGGCGCCAACCCCTTCGAATCCAAGCTGGGCAGCGCCAGCAAAGGAAATAAAACGATCCTTTACGGCCGCAACGGCAAACAGATCAAGGCGAAAACTCGCAACCAGAAGAAGCTGATCGAAGCCTCAGAGGATAACGATATTGTCTTTGCCGTTGGGCCGGCCGGTACGGGTAAGACCTATACGGCTGTGGCCCTGGCCGTCAAGGCGCTGAAAAACCGCATGGTCAAGAAGATCATTCTGACCCGGCCGGCTGTAGAAGCAGGCGAAAGCCTCGGCTTTCTCCCGGGAGACCTCAAGGAAAAGATCGACCCGTACCTCCGGCCTCTTTACGACGCCCTTGATGATATGCTGCCGGCAGAAAAGCTGCAGCAGTTTATGGCTACCCGCGTTATCGAGATCGCCCCGCTGGCTTTCATGAGGGGGCGTACGCTCGACAATGCTTTTATCATCCTGGACGAGGCGCAGAACTGCTCCACCATGCAGCTGAAAATGTTCCTTACCCGCCTCGGCCCGTCGGCTAAATGCATCATTACCGGCGACCTTTCCCAGGTTGACCTGCCATTTCACCAGAAATCCGGGCTGCGCCGGGCCATCGACCTGCTGGAACACCTCGATGGCATTGAAACCATTTACCTGGATGCAGAAGATGTGGTGCGCCACCGCCTGGTAAAAGAGATCATCAGAGCCTACGAACGGTCGGATGAAGCAATGCGCCAAAAGAGGAAAAGCCGGGAAGAGGAAGAAAAAGAAGAGGCTGCTTCCGGTAACGGGATAGTACCCGACCCGAACACCATGCCCTTCTTTTCCCGGGAAAACGATGAAGAAGAATAACTACTTCAAATAACGGAATAAATTATCACCATGGAATACAGGATCCGCATTCAGCCAGGAAAAGAAAAGGCCTTCCAGCAATTTATCAAGGCCCTTAAGTCCGCTGGCGTGATCGAAAAAGCTGAACTCACTTCTCAGGCCGACAGCCATTATGAGGAAGAAAAACTGAAACAGAGCAGCTCCTCAAAAGAATTGGCCAGCCAATACCGGGATCTGGTTGATTAAACACCTGCCTGAAAGGCGCCATTTAGGCTCACGCCATCGCCAAACAGATGTGGAGAAAGGTGCGGGCCACCTCCGAAAACCTTTTCCTAACAAACCTTTGGAAGACCTTCATCCAGAATGTCCTATACTTTATCCTTTAACAACCGCCGCCTGGCCGGAGAGGTCACACTTGCCGGCTCCAAAAGCATCTCCAACAGGGTACTGATCATCCGGGCGCTTTGCGGGGAGGCCTTTCCAATCCAACACCTGGCCAACGCCAGGGATACGGAACTCCTCCAACAGTTGCTACAAAGTGAAGAAGATATACGGGACGCCGGAGCCGCCGGAACGACCTTCCGCTTCATGACGGCCTTCCTCTCCACCCGGCCGGGCGTACAAACCCTCACCGGAACGGAAAGAATGAAAGAAAGGCCCATAGGGATACTGGCCCGGGCCCTTCGCCAGCTCGGGGCTGATATCCATTATCTTGAAAAAGACGGCTACCCTCCTCTTCGCATCGGCACTCCTTCAGGCCTCGGCCATGTCTCCAGGCTTTCCATCGAAGCCGGTACGAGCAGCCAGTATATTTCAGCTCTGCTGATGATCGCCCCTACGCTTCCCGAAGGCCTAAGCCTACTCCTGGAAGGCAAAATCGTCTCGCGGCCCTATATTGAAATGACGCTCAACCTGATGCGCTATTTCGGTGTGCATCACCGCTGGGAAGGAAATACCATCCGGATCGATCCTCAGCAGTATCAGCCCCGGCCTTTCCGGGTTGAAGCCGACTGGTCGGCCGCCTCCTATTATTACGCCATGGCCGCTTTTGCCGACGACGTCCACCTTCAACTCAATGGCCTGTTTAAAGAAAGTATTCAGGGCGATGCCGTACTGGCGGAAATGATGAGCGCCTTTGGGGTCGAAACCACCTACAATGAGAAGGGGGTTCTGCTGTCCCGGGCCGCCACCGGGCGCCCGGCTAATTTTGATTGGGACTTCATCCTCTGCCCGGACCTGGCGCAGACCCTGGCCGTAGTGTGCGCCGGCCTTGGCGTCCGGGGTAAATTTTCCGGACTGGACACCCTGCGCATAAAAGAAACTGACCGCATCGGCGCTCTCCAGGCCGAACTGGCCAAAACCGGGTGCCGGCTGTCAGCATTGCCACCGGAAGACGGGCGCGAATATTATCAGGTAGAGGGTAAAGCCGACATAAAAGGCCTCCCTGTTTTCGCTACCTACGAAGACCACCGCATGGCCATGGCTTTTGCGCCCCTGTCCATGTTTGGAGGTATCCGCATTGAAGACCCGATGGTAGTGTCCAAATCTTATCCCAGCTTTTGGGAAGACCTGCAGCAGTTAGGTTTCGAAGTAGAAAAAGAGGAGAAAAACTGACAATATATTATGCATCAGGGGCTACGGAAAATTTTCCGTAGCCCCTGATCCGCACCATAGGCTATGAACGGCTCCTAGCCATCTCCACCCCCCATTTCCAGTATTTTGATCTCCACGCGCTGGTTTTTTCTCCTGCCGTAAGGTGTCTTATTAGATGCTACCGGCTGCCGTTTGCCGTAGCCTTTATACTGGAGGCGTTTTCGGGAAATACCCTTGGAGGCCAGATAATCGGCCACGGCTTTTGCCCGGGCGGTAGAAAGCTTGTCGCAATATTCATCAGGTGGCAAACCGTTGGTGTGCCCTCCAATCTCGATGACCACATCGTTATTCACATCCAGAAACTCGTAAACTTCATTAAGGAAAGAAAAAGACTCTTTCTGTATCCGCGAGCTATCGGCATCGAAGTACAACTTATCAAGCCGGATCGACTGGCCTTTGGCCATTTCAGACCGTTTTACGCCGGCAATGGTCTTCTCCGGTTCCGGATCGGGGGCCCTTGGCGTTGTCTGGGTAGCGGTAGCTGGTTTCTGTGGTTTGGGGGTGCTGGCCGGTTGCCTGGGA
This sequence comes from Lewinellaceae bacterium, assembly GCA_020636315.1. Lineage (GTDB taxonomy): Bacteria > Bacteroidota > Bacteroidia > Chitinophagales > Saprospiraceae > JACJXW01. The sequence goes on along the minus strand of JACJYA010000011.1, from coordinate 196,107 downwards.
GGGTCCTCCCTGGCTATATCCTGCGGCTCTTCCGGTTGAGGGCTGACCGGTTCTTCCGCCACCTGCTCATCGCAGGGAATGGGTTTTATTGGAGATGCGTTATCGACAAGTATATTACCATTGTAAGGAAAAAGAGTGGGCGTTTCGTAGAAGGCTTCCAGGGTGATATAGGAATAATCCGCAATGGGCTCGAACTTAAAGTTGAACTGCATCCACTGGTGCTTATTGACCAGTGGGGTTTCATCGAGGAGGTATTGCTTATCACAGTAGCCGAAGCCTCCCCATATCCTCAATTTGGCGGGGGTGATGTAATTGGCCTGTTCATTATTGGCGCGGCTCAGGCTGATGTATAATTCCGAGCGGGCCAGGTCCAGGCTGAATTCATAGCACTTGCCCTTCTTCAGAGGCCTGCTGAGCTTCTGGGATACGGATTCCCAGGTATCGTTATCGCGCACGACCATGCCCAGATAAGTCGAGCCATGGTTGGCGGGTTTGGTGACGCTGAATTCTCCACTGGGCTGAACATCAGGAGGGGATTCCCCCGGAAAGAGGTCGCCCCCGCAATCATACCACCCCACAGGCTCTTTACTGTGCCGGGGCATGTCTTCAAAAGATGGATTGGTCAAGTAGATAGCTTCTTCCTGGCTGAAGGCCAACGAACAACTGGCCATTAGCAGGAGAAAAAGCAACGAACTTCGTTTCCTCATTTCAATTATTGTTTACTCCTGTGATATTGGAAACCGGCCGGGTAGCCAGACTAATAACCTCAACAAAACGCTTCATTCTGGCCCTCTTTTTTACGAAAGTAAAGGATTCCTGTGGTGTATAACGCTGCCAACAGTAAGAATTGTTGTAAAAAACGGCTCCTTGTTGTAGAATAGTTCTTGAAAATTAAGGGAATTACATCAGAAATACAGGTTCCAATATTGCTCTTAACGCTTTTTTAACCGCTCCTGAAAACGGCCGGCGGGCCGGCGGGATCTGTAGAGAACCCGGTAATTTACCACGACAGCCCGCCGGAAAGAGAGATCAGCTAAAGGCATTGAACCCGGTAACGTCCATCCCGGTGATCAGCAGGTGGATGTCATGAGTACCTTCGTATGTTATCACCGATTCCAGGTTCATCATGTGGCGCATAATGGGATATTCATTGGTGATCCCCATCCCACCGTGTATCTGACGGGCCTCGCGGGCAATTTCCAGGGCCATGGCCACATTATTGCGCTTGGCCATAGAGATCTGGGCGGCGGTAGCCTTTCCTTCGTTGGCCAGCTTGCCCAGGCGCCAAACCAGCAGTTGCCCTTTGGTGATCTCGGTGATCATCTCCGCCAGCTTCTTCTGGGTGAGTTGGAACTGCCCGATGGGTTTGCCGAACTGGTGGCGTTCCTGCGCATACCGCAGAGCGGAGTCGTAGCAGTCCAAAGCCGCTCCGACTGCTCCCCAGGCAATGCCGTACCGGGCTTTTGACAAACAGGATAAGGGGCCGCGCAAGCCTCTGATCTCAGGAAAAACGTTCTTCTTCGGCACCCGTACATCTTCAAAGACGAGTTCTCCGGTAACGGAAGCGCGCAGGGACCATTTGCCGTGGATCTCCGGAGCGGAAAAGCCCTTCATGCCCTTCTCCACCACCATTCCTACGATCTTATCCTCTTCGTCCTTGGCCCAGACAACGGCGATATCGGCCACCGGGGAGTTGGTGATCCACATTTTAGCCCCATTCAGGATGTAGGCATCTCCATCATCCTTTACCCGGGTAACCATTCCTCCCGGGTTGGAACCGTGATCGGGCTCGGTCAGCCCGAAACAGCCAATCAACTCTCCGGCTCCGAGCTTGGGCAGGTATTTGCGTTTTTGTTCCTCCGACCCGTACTTAAAGATCGGATACATGACCAGGGAGCCCTGTACGGAGGCCATGGACCGGATTCCGGAATCTCCGCGCTCCAGTTCCTGCATGATCACCCCGTAGGCCATTTCGTCCATACCGCCGCCACCGTATTCCACAGGCAGGCTGGGCCCGAATGCCCCGATCTCCGCCAGCCCTTTGAACAGGTGCGTAGGGCACTCCGCCCGTTCAGCGTATTCTTCGATGATCGGGCTCACTTCCTGTTTCACCCAGGTGCGTACTGCATCCCGCGCCAGAAGGTGGTCGTCGTCGAGCAGTTCATCGATGAGGTAGTAATCATGCCCCTGAAAGCGGTCCTCTTTTGCCTTCTTCGCGATAGCGCTGTGAGCGCCGTTGTTGTTGCTATCCATTATTTAGATTTTTGGATTTTGGTTAGGTTCTTTGATCACCGCAAAGGTAAGCATTTCGGCTCTTCTTCGCTCCGTTCCCGGAAAGTTGCTGCCGAATTTTGGCCACTTCAGGATCAATATTCCTTATTTTAGCCCCGGACACAATAAATCACTGGATATGGCCACCATTGCCCTCGAAGGTATGCGCTTTTTTGCCTACCACGGATACTACGAAGAGGAACGGATACTAGGCAACGATTTCATCCTCGATGTTTATGTCAACGCCGAAACCGTTCTCACCAAGTTTACCGATGACCTTTATGCAGACCTGGATGAAGTAGAGGAAACGCTCAAAGAAAATGACATGTCCCTCAAGGAGATCGGCATCAAAAGAAGTAAAAAGCCGGAAAAAGACAAGCACCGGCCCACTACCGTCAATTATGAAACGGTCTATCTCCTCTGCCAGGCAGAGATGAAAGAGCCTACCCACCTGCTCGAAACTCTGGTGGAAAACATTGCCGAACGCATCACGGATTATTTTGACAACGTGGAAGGGGTTCTGGTGCGCCTGAAAAAACTGCATCCTCCGCTGGGGGGCCGGGTCGATAACGCCTGGGTGATGGCCACCCACGGTGAGATCGAAATCCCCATGTTCGGAGAATAGGCAAAAAATAACTTTTTCCTAACGGGTATAACCTAACTATTCCCGTTCTACCAAAAAATAACAATTGTTATGCTGAAGAAAATTGCTGTATTGCTGATGGCCACCTTCCTAATGGGCTGTACCGCCCAGCAGATCCAGAGCACTCTCGACACCTTGGCAGGTAGCGCTCAGGGCCTGACCACCGCCGAAGTGGCCGCCGGCCTGAAACAGGCGCTGGAGTTCGGAATTTCAGAGGGGGCGCAGCGCCTTTCCCAGGAAGATGGCTATTACAAAAGCCCGTACAAAATCCTTCTCCCTCCGGAAGCCCGGAAAGTCACCGAAAAACTGCAAAACGTTCCCGGTTTCAGAACTGTGGAGGAAACCATACTGGAAAAGATCAACCGGGGAGCAGAAGACGCTGCCAAAAAGGCCAAACCGATCTTTGTCAATGCCATCAAACAGATGACTTTCGCCGATGCCATGGACATCCTCATGGGACAGGATGACGCCGCCACTCAATATCTGCACCGCACAACTTATGACGCGCTCTACCAGGAGTTCAGCCCCGTGATCATAGAATCCCTGGACAAATTCAATGCGCGCGATTACTGGTCCGATGCCGTCAATACCTACAACAGCATCCCATTTGTAGAAAAGGCCAACCCCGACCTCGGCGATTACGTCACCCAGGAAGCGCTTAAAGGGCTCTTTTCCATGGTGGAAAAAAAGGAGCGCACCATCCGCAATGACATCAGCGCCCGTACTACAGATCTTTTGAAAAAGGTTTTTGCCCGGCAGGACTAAAAAAAACTCCCGAATTGTGGGCAACCCGGGAGAGCAAATCAAAAAACAGCAGGATATGCATTTCTAACCAGGCTATCCGGCAAGTGCCGGGCCAGCCTGGCCGTCTTTTTTTTTGTTTCAGTGCGATGGCCACAGCCTTGTTGAAACAAAAGGCACATTTTTGTTTCAACAAGAATCAGCAGAAAGGCAGGTCAAAGGTCGCTGACCCTGCGGATGACCTGATAGATCCGGGTATATTCGTTTACCTCTTCCACAAAGGGGTCGTGTTCCAGGTGGTTGGCGGAGATCAGCTTGAGGTGAGTGACCCGCCCTCTTGACCCGGTGACGCATTGAACGTATTTCACCCAAAGCTGGCCATTGTTCTTGACGGCGTATATCTTGTTGTCCCGAATATCATACAGGCTGCTGATCTCCTTACAGATAACCATGTCGCCATCCAGAATGACCGGCTCCATACTGTTTCCCTTGATGGGAAAGGCGACCATGCCGCTGCCCGAAAGGCCGGGCAGGCTGAAAAACTCGTAATTTTCCCGGGTGAAACCTCCGACGTCAACCGCCGCGCCGGCGAATGCCTCGGTGGTGGTAAAAAGGATATTGCCCTGATAAGGCATCGCATCTTCTATTTTGGGCGGTTTGGGCATTTCGATGCCAAAGGGCTCCCCTTCTCCGTCCAGCATATAAGATTCATTGATCCCATACTCCTGGCAGAGCGTCCGGGCGTGTCGGTAATCGATGCACCTTTTGTCGTCGGAGTTTAGGAATGCCCGGATAATGTGGCCGTAGGCGCGGTTGCCGAGAATGCGTTCCGCAAAATCGCCCATGCCCTTGCCGTTCCGGTCATTTTTGACGATCTCGCCTCTTTCTTCCAACATCCGAAATACCTTGATGAACCGCTCGTTGAGTTCGAGCCTGTCTTCTCTGATCATGATGAGGGTTTTCGTTTAAAACAAAAGCCAAATATTTGGTTGGCAAGTTAAAACAAAAAATTGTATAAAACAAAAAATTTTAAAACTTCCGGTGCATTTTTTTGGAAGGAGGAGAAATGCGCAGTAGAGCTTATTTGAAGGCCAATTGTTGTAATCAGGACGAGTTCTTATTGTAAGGCCAGGTCTTTCCGGAGGAGGCTGTACAGTTCGATATCGTAAAAACTTCCGCGGAGCTGGTTGTCCTGCCGAAGGGTTCCTTCGTGGCAGAAGCCCAGGCGGCGGGGAACACCCTGGCTGGGAAAGTTTTGCTTAGGAGCCCGGATAATGATCCGGTTGAGCATCAGTTCGTTGAAGGCATAATCTATCAGGCGGCGGCAGCACCGGGTCACGATGCCCCTTCCCTGCAGGTTCCGGCTGAGCCAGTAGCCGAGTTCGGCTTTCCGATGGCTCCGGTCAATGCGCACAAATCCTACCGAGCCGGCTACTTCTCCCTGGAAAACGATAATGAAGGTGCAGCGCTGCCCCCCGGCCCGGTAACGAATGGCATCCAGGATCATCTTCCGCATATCATCGTATCCGCTGGCCCCGTCAACCCATTCCAGCCAGTGCCGCAGGTAATGCCGCTGAGCATCGATCAGCCGGAACAACGGCCCTGCCAACTCGACACCGGGAGGGTGAAGCTCGGTAAACTCATCCACGCGCAGGATGGCCGCTTCCATCGTAGAAAGGTTTTATTAACCTTACAATATAATGATTATTAGCTTGTTAGGAGAGGCTTTAGGAAAGAAAAAATTGTTCCTGGAAAAGTTTCTTCAATACTCCCGGAAGGCTCAAGTACCAACTGGGGTTGTTCTGGGTTTCTGAGTTTCTGGTTTCTTATCTGAACTATCCCCACCAACCATCAAACAATCGAACCGTCCAACAACAACACCAAATAAGAGAGGGCTACACATCAAACATCATAAATCATGCGAATCAGGGGCTAAATTGCCCAAAAGCAATGTGAGGTTCACGTGTGGCTCGGCTCCCGGCGGAATTTGTGCCGTCAGGTACAAAATATCGGAAGAAAGGCATTCAGAAGGCCCTTCCGTGCCGTAGGCCTCCGCCCGTCGAAGTGGGCTTCTGCCTACGAAGAAGGGTACGGCATATTTTTGTTTCCTTCGGGGGAATGTGCCGTACCTAGCGCCTCGTCCGCCGCCAAAGGCTATGGCCGACGGAGGCCGCTGAGCAGCTTCCACCGGCGGCTGAAGCCTCTGGCGGAGGCCTCAGCGCTCGCGGACGGCACGGGCAATGCTTCCCCGTGGCATGATCTACCGATATTTCGTCCCTACGGGACTTCAATAATAGTCTTCGTTTAGCACCTGATTCGCATAAATCATCCCCCCCTACGCCGTCCCCCTGTTCCGGGTCCGCCAGACGGATACGATCAGCCGGAAGGGAAAGGCAACCGAGCTGATAATGCTGCCGGTGGCAAACAGGATCATCTGGCTGCGGATGTAATCCACCATGTTGTTACGGCGGCGGTAAGGCAGGTTGCCCACCAGCGCATCCAGCCCTTCTTCGTCAATAAATACCTGGAAATGGTTCAATTCCTGGATGAGGTAGAAAACGAAAGGGATGCACAGAAAAACCAGGGCGATCTTAAGCACCTGCCGGTGGGCAAGAAAAGTATGCGGCAGCAGGAACAAATAACGGGTCACGGTAATGGCCGTTACGATATAAACGACGTTGATAAAGAAAAAGGGATACCCTTCCACCTCATTGATGATCGGTAATAATACAATCGCAGCTACGAGGGCCGTAAATGCCCAGAACAATATCTCCAGCAAGGCTTTTCTGTTCATTTCACCTGTTTTGATGCCGTTACCGCTATTCTTTCACCATTTTTCCTGCCCAACTGTCCTTCCCGGCTCTGATCTTTACAAAATACAGGCCAGGCGGCAGGCCGGAAACATCCAACGGCAGGAGCTGGTATCCGCCGGCGCCACCCAATTGCTGCTCCAGAGCCTGCCGCCCGTCCAGGCTGTAAAGGCTTACGGAAAGGTTGCGGGGGGCTTTGGACTGCACCATGATGTTCAAAATGCCTTGCACGGGGTTGGGGAATAGTTCCACGGCAAGTTCCTGTTCCCGTGCCTGAATCCCGGATACCACCGCTGATTCCACCACCGTCCCCAGATAGGGCGCACGGGTGCAGGCCTGGCCGCCTTCTTCGGAAGACACGCAGGCCTCGCCGTTGTAATTCACCATATCCATAAACTCTACATCGTCAACATACCAGCCGGGGTTGAAAGCATTGGGGGCGCCGCTGTTGTTGCTCCCGAAGCGGAACCGGACGAGGAGCTCCTCTCCCTGATACGGGCTGAGGTCGATATAGGTATCCTGCCAGCTGCCTTCGGAACTACCCGAGTAGGCCCGCAGTTCCGGTATGCCCAGCGTGCTGCTGGCCAGAGGCCGCGGATAGGGCGTTCGAACAGCCAGTTCTTCAACCCGCTCCCAAACGGCGCCTCCATCGGCGGAGACCTCCACAAAACCACCGTCCAGGCCGGTTTCCGTTTCATAACGGTGATAGAACCGCAGGGCGGGCTGCGCACCGGAAATGAGCACCGGCTCCTTCAGTTGGAAAACCTGGTCATTGGCGCTGGCCGTATTGCGGATATACCAGCTGTTGTTTCCGCTGTAGGAATCATTATCTGAATAGGACCAGAAATCGAAACCCGCCGGGCTGAGGTTGTCCGTCGTCCAGTTATCCGGCCCGCCCTCCATATCATCGAGGAACAGGCGGGCGGACGGGAAGGCCATATCGGCTGCCAACCTGTAGCTCAGCTCCAGTTCTTCTCCGGAGGCCATACCTCCAATCTCAAAATGGATCTCGCCGCCCACTACTTCAAAAGAGGCGCCGGTGGCCGAGCCTGCTACATAGGCCGTTCCCACGGGGATCTCGTCGCTCACGGCTACTCCGGTTACCCCAGCCTCCCTGTGGTTGGCAATGGTAAGCCTCACTTCAAACTCCTGCCCGGCCTCAACGAGAGGCGTTACGGATTTTCGGATCTTCAATTCTTTCACGCATCCCGGAAGGACATCAAAAGCCGCCAGGCCGTCATTGCGGTCAAAGCGGCTGCCCTGGTCCGCCGAATAGCCCAGCCCCCGGCGGGCAAAAACCTCCCAGATGTAACAGCCGTTGGCCCCGCCGTTATTCATTTCATCAGCCGCCAGGAGGGCGTCGCGGCCGTCGATAAAACCGGGGTCACAAGCCTGCAGTTTCATCGCATCGACTACCAGTTGTATGGCCAGGTTGTTGCCGCCGCTGCCGTTTATGGGGTCCGGGTCCCAGCCGTAAACTTCCACCAGCTTCCAGTACAGGTCCCAAAGCATTACCGTCCACACTTCGCCCAGGCTCTGGAAAGTGGTCGTACCGACAATATCTTCATAATCCTGGCCATTGACCTGCATATCGGTAGAATAGGGTTTTCGGCGCAGGCCCGTCCCGTTGTTGCCCTGCCGCAATACATAGTTGGCGTAGGTACGCGGCGTATTACCGGTATCTCCGGGCTTGACGGTGGCGGCCAGCGAGAGGAAATCGCTCCACCCCTCCCCCATCTGTTCGTCGTTGGACAGGCAACTGGTGGTTGAGGGGCCGCCCACCAGGCGGTTGGAGATACCGTGGGTGTATTCGTGAGCGGCGACGACGTTGTCCAGGCTGCCGTCCAGGCGCGCCGGGCCATTGTCATCGGGAAGCTGAAAGGCCACCTCTACGCCCCCATTCAGGAACTGCCGGAGCGTCTGGCAATCGCTGTACCGCATGGAAACGACGGGAATGTTCACCTGGTTGCCCACCGATACCGGCCCCATATTTACCAGTTCGTCGGCGTGGTTGCAGATGATCACGGCTATAGCCCCTGCATTCTGGGCGTTGAGCGACTTGCGGTCGAAATCACAGTTCCCGCCGCGGTCGATCAGGGCGACGCTGCCGTTGAGCTCGGCGGCATTCTGGGCCGGAGCACAGGCAAAGGCAGGCAGGCCGGTGCCGCCATTGTATTCTACCAAAGGCCCCGCCAGCAGGCTGGCAGTCACCTGGCCACCGAAAAGAGCCGGGCGTACTTCGAAGAAACCGGCGATGGCCTCAGGAGCGGTTACGGAAAAGATGTTGCCGGGAGAGGTCCAGCGATACATCTCCAAACGCCCGGAAAAGCCATCGGGGGGTGTGGTGAAGTAGGCATTGTTGAAACCGCTGCCATCCTGCGACTCGGCTTTCACCGGGTCTCCGGCTGTCCCCCCGTTGCCGTAATTGTTTTGCTGGAAATTGCCGGCCGCTTCATCAAAGCCGTAGGCGTAGGCAAAGTCGTGCATGAAGTTGCTGGTGTAAAACAGCTGGGTGATCGAAGCTTCCCGGTAAGTTTCCGGTTCCTGGGAAAGGTCGAGCGGGAAATCGAAAACCAGGCCGGGGCCGCCGTCGGGCTCATCGCCGGCAGGGCTGTTGGTACCGTTAGGGGTCCCGGTAGGCATACACATTATTTCCTCGGGTGATGGTGTACTCTGTACTATTCCTGCCCGTCGGTATCGTGCCAGCCGAAGGGAGAAGCGATGGGGTCATGAGGATTGAGCAGCAACTCGCGGCTTCCCTCCTCAGGGTTTTCCAGAGGGATGGGATAGACCCGGTATTGGGCGTCGGTTTGGTCAGGAGAGGGGGTGAGGGGGAGAGGGAGAGGGAGAGGGAGTGAGAGGGGGTGGTGGGGGTGGGGGTTACTTTCTGTGTATTTTGCTTGAGGCTGTTTAAGCACCTGTGATTTTTTGAATACCCAATGCTGGCTTTCAGTTCCTTGTGAACAGCCGAGCTGCGATTTCCGATCAGCACTAGCAGCTTCGTTGGACGAGGCATCACCTTCGCATATTGCTTCGGCGAGCGAGGGAAAGGTACAGGATGCGGTCCAGTTGTCTTTGCTCAGTATGGCGCCGGTGAGGGCGTCCACGCGGAGGTTCCAGTAGTTGTTGTCATCGGGGCGGTCGATGGCCAGGCACCAGGCCAGGCGGGCATTTCCGTCATCCATCAGTTGATAAACCAGGCGCACGCCGATGTCGGAATCGGATACAGCGCCTCCTTCGAAAGCATAAAAGTGATTGTCTTTCCGGCCTTTCTGTTCCAGCTCGCCGGTAAGCGGCAGGCCGAGATAGGCGGCGGCGCTTTTGATGGCGTCAAAGGCAGAAAACAGGGGCCGGGTGGCATTCACTTTGTCGGCCAGTCCGGAGGTGAAGCGGTTGGTGGCAAAGGCGACGCGCCCTTCTCTTGTAATGTGAAAGCCGCTGATGGCGTTGAACAGCTCGATGCCCTGATGCTGCTGGACCAGGTAGAGGTGGGTGGCGCCGTTGTGCCGGGTTTCGTATTGTCCGGTTATCCGGAGATCGCTGATGTCGGCTTCGGTGAGCTGCCATTTCTCCCGCTGTCCGGCCAGGTAGCGCCGCGCGATGTCGAGGGGCTTTTCGGATTGGGCCCAGGCGGCGGGGACAGAAAAGAGGGTCAGAACGATGATCAGGAGGAAAGTAGATCTGGCTATCATAAGCTGGTGATATGATGATGGAATTAATTACCGGCAGGCCCAAAATTAGGGAAAAATAAATCAATTTACTTCTTTGGCGGAAGTGGCGGCAAGCCACTTTGCAAAATGGAATTCCACGAAAATTCCCGACCTTTACTCCATGCCAAAGAACAAAGACATCTCCATCATCTACGGCCGCCACCCGGTAGTGGATGCGCTGCGCTCCGGCACCCCCATCGACAAGGTGATGCTGCAACAAGGTATTCGCGGAGAAATGGAAAAGGAGCTTCGCCACCTGTGCCGGGAGGAAGGGGTACCAATGCAGGTGGTGCCTAAAGAGCGCCTTAACAAGATCGTGAGGGGCAACCATCAGGGAGTCATCGCGCTGCAGGCCCTCATCCGCTACTATCGGCTGGAGGATGTTCTGCCCACCGTCTATGAAAGGTCGGAAGCCCCCCTGATCGTCCTGCTCGACGGGGTGACCGACGTACGCAACTTCGGCGCCATCGCCCGCACCGCCGAGGCCGCCGGCGCCCACGCCCTCGTGATCCCCCAGAAGAACAGCGCCCAGATCAACGCCGAGGCCATGAAAACCTCGGCCGGCGCCCTGGCGGTGCTCCCCGTCTGCCGGGAGAGCAGCCTCATCGCCGCCATCGAGTACCTGCAGCTATCGGGCGTCAAGGTGCTGGCCAGCAGCCTGGAAGCTACCAGGCCCCTCTACGAGCTGTCCCTGCGCGAGCCCGTGGCCTTCATCCTGGGCGCCGAGGGCGAGGGCATCAGCCCCGCCGTCGCCCGCGCGGCAGACGAGCTGTTCATCATCCCGCAGAAGGGCACGACGGATAGTTTTAATGTGTCGGTGGCAGCGGGGATGATGTTGTATGAAGCGATGCGGCAAAGGGATCGAGGGGAAGAATGAAAAGGATCCGAGGTTTGGGAAAATGGTGCCCCCCAAAGTTTTTTGGCCATTGTTTTATTGGACGAGTTTTTTGGACTCTTTAGGCTGGATAACTGGTTCCTCAGGCTGGGGTAAGTGTGGTTTGATAAAACGGCCGTTTAAGAGCTTGTTGGAAAAGCACAGGCTGGTTCAAAAATTATAAGAATGCAACTCAGGTAAACGCTTTATGGCTTAACAGCCAAGGGAAGAGCCCCCCGCAGCTAATGGGAGAGCCTTGCATAGGCTATGATCCAAAGGCTTTTACTCAACGCGTTCTTTCTGACCACCGCCTTGTCTCCCCATCTCCCTCTCTCCTTGTCCGCTCAAGGTTGGGAGGCCGTCCAATCCTAAAATTTTGACGGCTCCGGTTTTTCCGCCACGTTGCAAGGCGTAGCAGGCTTCCATGCCGTTGGTTTTGTGCGAAGCACTTATGGCAGCAGCGACTCGGCTACCGATACCTGTGCCCTCTTGCAGCCCTTTGCCAGCGGCAGCCTGATCGCTATGGAAGTGGCACTGGATACCGCCTACGAATACCGTCTGCGCTTGACAGTTAAGCCTTTTGGGGAGAACCAGGCAGTGCAGTTCTCTTACCACACCGCTCCCAGCAGTGGCGGCACGCCTATTGGATGGGGTGTATCGATCCCTTCTCTCAGTACCGATGACCCTTCTCTGCCGGGTGTTGATACGGCTTCGGCGGTATTTATGGTGAATGCGGCGGGTACTTATTGGGTGATTGCCAAAGCTTTTGAAATCGGTGCTGCTACCGGCTGGGTGCGGTATGACGATTTTGTGTTGGAGAGGCGGCTAATGGAGGAATGCCTAAGCGTGGCCGGGCCTGATGTGGAGATCTGCCAGGGAGATACGGTGCAGGTAGGCACGGGCTGCCTGCCCTCGCCACATCCGCTGGACAGCCTGGAGTATTGCTACCGCTGGATGCCGGAAACGGGGCTGAATGATCCGGAAAATGCAATGCCCCATGCATCGCCGGAGCAGACAGTTACTTACCGGGTATACGTCACCGCTTCGGATGGTGAACTGGTGGCTGAAGATGAAGTTACCGTCACGGTCAATACCGTTGAGGTGAGGATATTGCCTGAAGATCCGTCCCTTTGCTACCGGGATATGCCGGGAGCAAGGCCTGGCAGGAATGCAGCTCCCACCGAAAATCGGGCCGTCGGCTGTACTCAGGAATATGTGGTGTTGAGCCTCGGTGGGGCCTACGCAACCGCAGAATGGAGCACCGGGATTACGGGAGATTCGATAGAAGTGTATGAACCGGGCCTTTATTCTGTTTCCGTGACGGTAGCCAACCTGAACGATACGGATGGAGACACTATTCCGGATTATCAGGACATGTCGGTGACAGCCTCCCTCGTGGGAAGGAACGAGATATACCTGATGAAGCTGCTCGTCCTTAAGCCGCAGCCCTATTCCGGCGGCAGCCTGAAACTGCGGGTGCTGGAAGGTGGCCAAAGGGTAAAGTTCTGGAAGGCGCCTACGAAGGAAGATTCGCTTGCTTCCGCATCCCCAAACGAATACAACATCTCTTTCGGGAACGCCCCCGATAGCCTAACCTTTTACCTGGAGGCCACCGGTCATAGCGATACGCTGAGGGATATAGTTATTGAGGCTTCGTATGGAGGTAAAAGGGATACGGTGGCGGCAACGGCTTTTTGGGTGGGCTTGAGCACTGTTTGGTTTAACCGAACCATAAGCCCTCAGCCTACTTTTGTTGGAGCGGATTGTAATAATTGTCCATACACTACTACCCCTGCTCCAGATCCAGCAGTTCAACTTTCTGAGTGTGGCACATATCGCAGAATAAATTGTGGTTGGATAGCTAATGATATGACGAGGTATGGTTTTGGGCCATGTAGAAGAGAACCTATGGCCCCTATTTCCAGTATAAACTTCCCTGGAGACACTTCATCCAACAATAAATGGATGGCTGGTAGGATATTTTGGGAGTTTAGAATATTACCTGCTTTAACTACTCAGCAATATGATGATTTTAACTTAACGTTTGATGTTACTCGACAAAAACAAATAAACACTTGCTGGCTTGTTTCTGGAAATGGCTTTTCTTCATCAAATTGTGATCAAGATATATTTCCATGGTTAGCTCAGCAAGATAATGAGAAAGCAAATGATGATGATGGGCAAGGAGGACTTGGACAAAATGATAATACCCCTTCACCTGCAGGTTTGATATATTCTTTCGACCCCCCTGGATCAGATTTATATGATATAGAAAATGAAAATTTAGCATTCAAAATCTATAGGGCAACATTCAAAGAATTTGTTAGGATGAAAATAGATGACTTTCAAACAAATAATATAAGTGGGCCTAAAAATACATTGGAAGGCTCCAGAAGTTCAGCTAAAATGGATTGGTACAATACATTTCACCTCAGGCGTTTTTCCAATGGATTATATAAGATATGCGAATCCAGAGCTAAAACGTCCTGTAGGGACGACATATCGGAAGACGTAGCCCCGAGTTAGGGACGACCCGTGCCGTAGGTACGGGACATAGCGATCAGGCCAACGCCGATGTGCCGTACCTACGGCACGGAGGTTCATTTTTCACCATTTTTTTACCGATATTTTGTACCTAACGGCACAATATCTAAGTATCCGGCCGGCGCCGGTAGTCAAATCGCCCCCATTTAGCTCTGGATTCGCATATAAGATGGAATTGGATACGGCTAATGTTTCAGTCAGTTTTCCCGTTAAAGGGTCGAACTCCGGAAGTAATGGCAGCATTATTTTGAGTGTAGCCGACTCAGCGGCTATTGCCACTAATGGATATCGAATGGATTTTGACTATTTTGGAGGGAAATGGAGTATCCATAGAATCGTGAACGGCAGCCCTGCGGCAACAATAACTATACCTGAAGGGCCAAGCGGGGTTTGGACACAAACATTTGAGGGCATTTCTATTCAAATTACACAGGGTAGCATCCCATTTGCACTCAATGACCGTTTTACTTACAGCACCTTTGCCTCTCAACACCCTCTTGGTAAGGTTAATCAATTGAATATCAGCAATCAACCATTCAATGTTTTTGCACCTTTTTGATTAAAAACCAGCTATTTATGAAAAAGGCCAAATCTTCTTTTGGGATTCTATGCTACTTTTTATTTGCAGGGGTCGGAATGTGCATCACGCATGATAGCATGGCCCAATCAAAGGTCGACTCCATTATTTTGGAAGTTGAGGCCTTAAATAAACAATATCATCAAAGGTTAAAAGAATTGTACAACGAAATGTATGCCGCCCAGCATGATAGTACCCTAAAGGTATCTGAACGCATTAAGGCCAGGTTGCAATACCATTTATTCCCTATAGAAGAAACTATGAATTGGTTGCTGGACAACATTGATAAAAGAGGGGTGAGTTTTAACGATGACTTCAATGAAGAACATCCCTATTGGGCAAACTTTGGAAAAATGATATATCAAAACGAATATGTACACCCGGCTCTTATGCGCAAGGTGATGGATCGCCTGGATAAGCCCCAAAGTACAGAAAGGCTATATTGGTTTAGTTTTTACTTTGAAAACTTCTTTTATTTAATAAGTGAAGGTTTTATGGATAAAAAAGAAAAAGCCGCCTGCCTCCGCATCATGGCCAACTCCATCCGCGGCGTCTCCCAGCGCAAGGAAAATTTGCTCCGAATTGCGGATATTCTGGAAAACAAATGAACAGCTTGGAAACAGAATAATTTACCACAATCAACAGCTGCATCATGAAACACCTCCTCACCCCCGCGCTCTTCCTGCTATCCCTCCTCTCCGCCCATGCCGCCATAGACATTCTTACCTCTGGCAGTTTGTGTACCGATAGCCTGGGTTGCACCGTTGGAACCGCGATCACCATCTATATTGAAAAGCAAAGCGGTATCTACATGCCCAATGCCTTCTCCCCTAATGAGGATGGCCGCAATGACCGCCTGATCCCATACGCAGATGCTTCCATTCAGGAGGTGGAGTCCTTCCGCATCTTCAACCGCTGGGGAGGCTTGCTCTTCGAGCGCTCCAATTTCATGCCCAATGTGGAAGCGCTTGGCTGGGATGGCATGGTGAAAGGGGAGCAGGCTCCGCCGGGCCTGTACGTATATCAGCTCGAAGCCAGAAGAGTGGATAGGGAGGTGGTTCAGCTGGGAGGGGAAGTATTGTTGGTAAGGTGAGGGCTTGTAACCAAGCTTCCCGGAACACCTAGAAACAAAGGGTTTTAAATATTTCCTTATGACTCTGCTAGAAATCTATAAAAACGAACCCTTTTTTTTGAAAATCCCACCCCCATCAATTTCAGTACAACAATCCATTCCTTTCGCTGGGCATGCAAAATTGGGCCCGGCAGGCGCCTGGCAGGCCATTTTAACGGCGGTTAGCGCAGACAGACTAAGAGAAGTCAGAAAGGCAGGAGAACATTTTATCCTTCTTTGTATTCTCCTTTTTCGGCCTCTTCAGCAGAAGCTATGCTATTTTCAAGAAGCTGGACCCCAAGGCTCATTCCTGTTTCCGGGCTATATAGCTTCGCAGCAACCTGAAGCAGTATATTTAGGAAAGCCTTACGCCTAGTGGTTTGTTCAATTCGTTGAACATGATCGTAGTAGTAAGTAGAATAAAGCGCCACTACTTCCTCATTCACCTGGCTTGTATTCATTATCTGTTCTTTGTTGTCCTTCATCAGAGTGCTGTTTTATCCAATCTTCCTGCATCTGCTGGATCATCTGGATCAAGGTTAGAAGTTCCTCGGCTTTGTCGGCCATGCTGGCGCTGTATTGCTGCAAGAGCTGAGACATACCATCAATTATTTCCTCTTGTTCCTGGGTAAGTGGCATACCTAGCCTCAATCGCTCCAAAAGTTGCATCAGGATGCTTTTCCAGCTTTCATAAACCTGATCGTTAAATTTGACTGTTGCATCATTTGTTTCCATTGGAAGTGGATGGGATGGGGCAGCCGGTAAAGATTGAACAGCGAAATTCTGAATAATGATGTAAGAAATTCCAATGATAAAAACCAGAAACAGTGGGATCCTGAAATCGGCGGCCATAAAAACATATTAAGGGTGTTTCCTTATGTCCGTACAATTTATTGAAAATTACTCTCAAAAGCCATTTTTTTTCCGACATTCCGCCTTTGGATCTCATACCCAACTCACCAAACCTAATGGCGAGGATTTTTATCAACTCTACATTGATACTCCAAGTTTTGAATTTTGAACAAACTCTTAATTCGAAACATCCTCAGCATCTTCCAGGCGAAGAAATCGCTTCGCATTGTTATAAAAGATATCCCGTTTTTGCTCCTTCGTTAAAAAGGGTGCCTGTTTAATGGCTTCCACAGCTTTGCCGATCTTTTCCGGCCATACCATCTGATCGGACCCGAACATCAGCCGCTTCCCAAGGCCGGCGCGGATAAATGCTTCTAGATAGTCGTAAAAAGCGGTGCGGGGAATCACCCATGTGATCGTCGAGACATCTGCATAGAGCTGGGGATATTGGTACATCATCGCGATCATTTCTTCTTTATAAGGATACCCGGCATTCTCTACATAGAGCCGCAGTTTCGGATGATGAACCAGTACGTCTTCCAACAGCAAGGGGTTGCCGGCGGCAGAGCGAAAACCAGGCATATATGGGCCAATCCCCAAGGTGTGAATAAGAACGGGGAGATCAAACTCTTCTGCGAGCGTGAAATAGGGTTCGAGTTCTGGATCGTTCGGGGAAACTCCAAGGAGTTGAGTCCCGATTTCTCCCATACCGCTAAGATTACCTGACTCATACTCCTGCCTGAGCTTCTCCGGGCCAGGGCTTCCGGGTTTCAGAATGAAGGGCGCTGCAATAAAGCGTTCCGGTGCTTCCTTCTTCCATTTATTAACCGTAGCCAGATCCACACCGCTTAGAAAGCCCCTGACAATGTGATATTGGTTCATCGCTTTCAATGTTTTCTCTAATAACTGTGTGGGATCGACTGTTGCCGGGACATCCCCTTCGCAAGGCTCGGGCCGGCAAAGAGATGGCGTTCCGGCAGGTATTTTATGAGGAAGGCCCGTATGCATGTGCATATCAATGATGGGTTGTTGTTCCTGAACTTCCGATTTACTCTGGGAATAGGCATTCAGGCCTGCTAAAAAAAGAATTGATAAAACGAATAGAGTTTTCATAAGGATCATCACATTTGAATGAAAAGAATACAAACCCAAAATAAAGCTTAGGAAGGCTATGATGCATCGGTGTGATCACCCAATTATTTGGATAAAAAAATGGGTAATACTACCCATAGGAAGAAATAAGAGCTATTAATTGAGGGGTGGGGCATTAGAGATCGTTATCCAGTATTTGATTTGTGAACGCAAAAGCGGTGGCTTCCACTCGTGACGACACACCGAGTTTATTGAAAATGTTACTCACATGACGGTCAACGGTTCGTTCACTAATAAATAATTTACCGGCAACGGCCTTGTTGGTTTTTCCTGATGCCACCAGGCGCAGAACCTGGAGTTCGCGAAGTGACAGGCCGTGGGTTTCGGGATTGCGTTCCCTTTTTAACAATCGATTGGCCCTTTCCAGGTCCGGCACAGCCTTAAGTTGTTCAAATACCCATTTGGCAGCCATCAGTTCCATCTCTGAATTATCCTTGTCATTTAATTCCATATAAACAAGCCCTTTCAGTTCCCTGGTGCAGGCAGATTCATAAGGAAGATTCAGGGTATTCCAGAATTTCAATGCCTTTTGCAATTGTTCCAAAGCAGGCCGGACATCCCCTTTTGCATGAAAGACAGAACCCAGGCAGTGAGCGCACATGGCGAGGAGATAAGGCACATTAAAATCCCTTGCAATACCACATAATTCCCTTGCAGCATCAAGGGCATCTTCGGTTTGCTTTACAGCAATCATGATTTTTACCATTACCGGGAGAAGCTCCGCCCGCCTTCTCGGATCTTTTGTCTCCTGTAAGGTATTTCTGATAGCAATTTCCGCTGCATCCTTCTGTCCCTGCGCCAGACGCAGTAATGCGAGGCCGGGTTGTGGGTTTCTGCCCCTTTTGGCAGCTTCATAATAACATTCTTCCGCCTTTTCAAAATTACCCACCAGGCGGTGTAGCTCAGCCTGGCGATAATATGCTTTTCCGGCTGACGGGGCACCCGGCTGACGCGTCAAAATATCACACGCATCCCTGGTTTCCTCCAGAGCTTTATGCCATTCACCGTGAAACTGGAATATCTCAGCTCTTCGCACCAGGCACTCGCCCCTGAAGGGAACAATGTCCGGTTGTGCATCGCACCACCGGGCCAGGGCAGATGTCCACTCCTGCGCCCTTTCCAGGTCCCAGACTTTGCGACAGGTTTCTATGACTGCACAATAGACGATCCCGTTTACAAGCGGAAAGACTTCTTCCGTTTCTATGGTGATCATCGTTTCATCCAGCAGCTTTATCCCCCTGGTTATTTCGCCCTGTTGGATCATTGCCTGTCCTAACCCTAGCCGCCCGAGTGCAATTAGATCAGCGTTGCGAAATTGTTCCCCCGCCGATACGGCCGACTCAAATATTTTCTGTGCTTTGTCGCCATGTCCGGCAGAGAGCGCTCCTAATGCCCTTGGGATGAGAAGCAAACCTTTCTCTGCACAGTCCTGGTTGTGTAAATCGCTAAGAAGCCTTTCTCCTCTTGCCATCCATCCGCTGCCTCTTGCCGCCTGCCCTGCATTCATCATTATCAGCCCCAGCCAAAAAGCACAGCGTACAGCTTTTTCCGTCTTTTCCCGATCCAGATACCTTTGATGAGCACGTTCCAGTATCCGATAACTTTCAGTATCCCTTCCGGTCAGGTAAGCGGCCAGGGCGAGTTTTTCCAGGTCATTGGGTTCCAGTACATGTTCCTGGTCAGATTTTTTAAGTTGTACATATATTTCTGTCCATTTCTCAAATCTTTGCATCACAACAACTTAATGGTTAAATTTCAATTTCAACTGACTGGCTTACGGTAAATTTAGTAAATTTTATCCCCCTCTAAACCTTATCATTAGTGCGAGAAAATAATTGGCTCGCCTACAGCTTTTATAAAAATAAATGTTGTCCGTATGAAAAAGACGAAAGACCTTACACGCCGGGAATTTATCAAGGCTGCTGCCGTATCCGGGATCGGGCTGACGGTCGTTCCCGCCAACGCATTGGGGGGAACGGGCCGGATCGCGCCGAGCGATAAAATAAATGTCGCCCTGATCGGCAGTGGTACGCAGGCGCTAAAAATGCTGCCGGACTGGTTAAAACGGCCGGAATTACAATTCGTATCTGTTTGTGACCCCAACCGGGAAAGTTATGATTATCCCCTGTGGGGAAGATCGAAAGGCGAAAAAAAAGGCGCTCCGGGGGGGCGGGAAGTAGGCCGTGCCAGGATCAATGAGTTTTATGCGGAAAATGCAGGCAAAGGAGCCTATAAAGGATGCAGCGCCTACGCCGATTTCCGGGAACTGCTTGAGAAAGAGGAAGACGTTGATGCCGTATTTATTATGACGCCCGACCATTTGCACGCTACGGTGGCCGCTGCCGCCATGAAAAAAGGGATCATGGTTGGATCGCATAAACCCATCGGTAATTTCATGCACGAGACCAGGGTGGTTTGTGAAATGGCGAAACAAACTGAAATTCCCACCCAGTTATTTGCTTTTCAGGACCCGCAGGAACTGTATGTATTAAAAGAGTGGATCGGCCAGGGCCTGATCGGAGAGGTAAAAGAGCTGCATCGCTGGACCAACCGCCCCATGTGGCCCCAGGGATCCCCCTACCTGCCCACGAATACCCCGCCGATCCCGGATGGTTTTGACTGGGAATTGTGGCTGTACTATGCGCTTCCCCGCACTTACTCTCCTGATTATACGCATACCGTCTTTAGGGGCTGGTACGAATTCGGAGGAGGATGCCTTACTGATATGGGCTACTACGGTTTTGGAAGGACTGGCGGCTGCTGAACCTGGGGATGCCTGTAAGTGCCGAGGGTTCAGCCAGTTTCACCTGCGAAATAAGAGATTTCAGAAGTACCTGGGTTGAGAATAACCTTTCCTACCCCCCATGCCGCTACCTTGCAATGGGAAGTACCTGTAAATGGCGGGGATAAAATGATGGATGTCTTCTGGTATTCGGGAGGAATTCGCCCCAGGACGCCAAAATTCCTCAAAAAAGAAGGTAAAGGCATGCCTCAGGAAGGCGTTATGTTCGTGGGTGAAAAAGGCGCCATCCTTGCCGATTACGGTTATGGCAACCCCATGCTGTATGAGGCCGGTAAGGCCAGTGAAAAAGCAGCTTCCATTCCAATACCTGAGGTGCAACTCATGGATCAAACCACCGAGATGATCCGTTCATTTAAAGGCGGGAAGGCATCGCGCGGCAGCTATCCGAACGCCCAGGCCATTGCGGAAGCGATCTGCCTCGGCAACCTGGCCATCAGAATGGACCAGCGCCTGGAATGGGACAACGAAAACCTGGAAGTCACCAATGTGCCCGAAGCGAATGAATTTGTCAGGCGCAAGTGCCGGGAAGGATGGGAGATATGAAATTCAACAACTAAAATTATCAAAATGAAAAATACAATAGTTTTAACCGCCTTAATAATGGGGGCCTTCTCACTGAGCCTTTCCACTCAGACATCGGCCCAAACCGGCCATTTCTTTAAAGACAGAGGTTTTACTTCCCTGTTTAACGGGAAAGACCTTACCGGCTGGAAGGTGCCCGAAGGGGATAACGGCCACTGGAATGTGATCGACGGGGTAATCGACTACGATGCCCGTTCCGAAGCCAGGGATAAAAATTTGTGGTCGGAAAAAGAATTCACCGACTTTGAATTGCACATCGAATGGCGGTTTAAAGGGTATGGCGACCATTTGTTTCCGCTGCCGACCATATTGCCAAGTGGAGAATACCTCAGAGACGATGAGGGCAATATCATTGAACCTCCCGGGCCCAATTCCGATTCGGGCATTCTCTTAAAAGGGGCAGGACAGGCCAATCTCTGGTGCTGGCCCGTAGGCTCCGGGGAGTTATGGTCGGTTAGAAATAACAAAGACCTCCCCCCAGAAGTAAGAGCTGCCGCCGTGCCGTCAGCCAACGCAGATAATCCCGTCGGCCACTGGAACGTGTTCGACATCATCGTAAAAGGCGAACGGATCACGGTCATCAATAACGGGCAGGTCGTGATCGATAATGCCTACTACCCCGGATTGAATGTTAAAGGCCCGATCGGTTTGCAGCACCACGGAGGGATCAACCCCGATACGGGTAAGTTGAAAGGCGCCTCCAGCCTGGTTCAGTTTCGAAATATTTGGATAAAGGAGATATAAATGCACAAGCCGATGTTTTTCTTTAACTTCATTTCAATTCTATCGTTGAGCCCACAATACCCACAATGCATCACAACCCATTTCTCCTCTGTGCCTTGTTCCTTTTTCCCTTGCTGAGCCAGGCCCAGAAGCCTGAGCTCGTGATTCGCCAGGAAGCACACATTGGTTATCCCACCGTAACCACGTTTTCTTCCGGCGGGCATTACCTGCTCTCCGGTGGCGATGACCGCCGGCTGGTGCTTTGGGACATTATATCCGGGAGGTTTATTCGCCGGACGGAATGCCCGGCCAGGCCGCTGGCACTTTGCTTTGCCGAACAGGATGAAACGGCCCTCGCATTGCTGGCTGACCACTCGGTGTTACAATGGGACCTGATCACCGGCCAGCGGGAAACCTTGCTGCCATCGGCTGAGGACAGCATCCTGCTCTTCCATCTCAGCCCCGACGGCCAGTGGGCCCTGACTTTTTCAGCTCATAATACGCTCCGGGTTCGCCATACCAAAAACAGCAGTCTGAACTGGCAGTTCACATCAAAGGAGGCGGCTGCCGGCCTGCAGCTCCTGCCCGAAAACCAATCAGTAGCGCTTTACCGAAGCGATGGCAGCGTTCTTGGCCATTGGCTCCTGGCCAACGGCACGGCATTGGAAAATCCTCCGGCGCTGGACTGGCAGGCAGATTCCTTACTCCTGGAATCCGGGAACGGCCAGAGTATCTTACAGCAGAAAAATAAGAGCCTGGTTTACCTCAGCCTGAATCAGGGAGAGGCCCTGGCCCCCCGGGCGCTGCCCCCCGACGCTTTTTCAGGCGCCGATGTTTTTGCGCGGATCGCCCCTGGGGCCTTTGCCTACGCTCCCGATGGCCGCCACCTGCTGACAACGGTTTACAAAACACCCCCGCTCTTCAGCGTAGGCGGGCCAGTCCAGAGCATCGAGCAGGCGACAACGACCTTTCTTTACATCATCGACACCAAACGGGACAGTTTGCTGGCCACCCACACTTTCTCCGGGCAGATGTCCGGTTTTTCCATTTCGCCGGATGGCCGCTACATAGCTGGTACGGTGCTCGAAAAAATAATCACTTTCCCCATATTCGGCGAGAAATCACAAAAGGTACTCCAAAGCCAGTATAACGAGGTAGAAACAGTGGTTCATTTCTCCCCGCAGGGCGATAAAGCTGCTTTTACCGAGTATAACAACGACGCCAGAACCTGGGCTTTTCAAAGCCGCCTGCCCCTGCAAACCCTAGGCCGCCGGGAGTTCATCTCCGGCAGAGGGGAAGCTTTCTCTCCAACTGATGGAAGCATTTTTTTCGACGGGATACTTTCCGGCGTAAACAGCCGGATGCCGGATACGCTGCTGAACAACCACCCCATCCTCGGCTGGCCCGGCAGCGCCGCCTTCTCCGCCGACGGAAAGTTCCTGGCAGCGGCTATGGAAGACATCAATTTTGGCTATGGCGTGTCCGCTACCATCTTCACTGTGGAGGCCAAAGATGTACTCCGCAAATTATATACCCGCAACGGGGAATACATCGGACTGGAAACCAAACAAGGCAAAGTGCTCGGATATGAATGGAAGGACGAGAGCCTGGGCCGCGGGGAACATGGGCTGATATTGTCAACCGGCCACGCCTGGGTATGGCCGGCCGATGGCAGTTCTCCTCCCTTGCCCTTATACACAAAAGAACAAGCCCGGCTTGTCGAGTTGCAGTTCACTCCCGATAACAAGCAGTTGATCGGCCGCTTCAAAAACCTCTCCTGGCTGAATGGCCGCTGGGGCTACGACACACCGCCCTCCCAGTATTTCCACATCTGGAACATCAGGGAAGGATTGTCCGTAGTCAACCAATCCGGGCAGGATACGATCCTGGCCTATTGGGTGAACGGCCCGGAGGTTCTGGCCATTTCGCCCGGCCAAAAGGAGCAGTATGTCCTTTGGAGCCTCAGTGATGGAAAGAACCGGCAAGCGTTCACCCTGCCGGCGCCTGTCATGGCGGCAGGATTCAGCCCGGACGGAACGCAGGTCCACTGCCTGCTGAAGGGCGCAAGCTATGGTATCCTGGACGTAGCCACCGGGGCTTTTCATTCCATTGCACAACTACCGCCCAACTGCAGGAGACTCCAGCTTTCCCCCGACGGCCGCTTTATCGTCTTTTGGGAAGAAAGCCGTTTCCATCTCTGGAATATCGAACAGGGCGCCATCGTGTTGAGCCAGGGAGGGGAAGCCTCCATCCGCACCAAGATCATGCGGGAAGACCCGGGCACCAACGGCGCCGGCCTGAACGATGTCAGCACTTTTTATTTTCTGCCCGACGGAGAGCATGCCTTTTCAGCCACCTATGAGGGGATAATTAGATTGTGGGCGCTCGGGCCCGTCCGGGAAGTAGCTACTATGATCCCTATGGGCCACGATTGGGCAGTGACTACCCCCTCGGGATTATTCGATGCCTCTTCCGGGGCCATGGAACAGATCTACTACGTGGTTGGCAGGGAGATCGTGGGCCTGGAGCAGCTCAAGGAACGCTATTTTGAACCCGGCTTGTTGCAAAAACTGCTGGGCTATTCCGATGAGCCTATCCGCTCCGTAGAAGGTTTCGAATCGGTGCCCCTCTACCCCGAAATAACCGCACAGATCGATACCTTTAACCAACAGTTGCTGATACGCCTTAAAGCCCGCGAGGGAGGCATTGGCCCGGTGAGCGTCTTTCTCAACGGCAAGGAAGTGGCAGCCGACGCCAATCCGAAACGGGATACCGCCCTGAGCTTTTCACTACTGCCTTTCGGGCGATACTTTCTCGCCGATAGCATCAACCGGGTTTCCATCCGCGCCTACAACCGGGAAGGCTGGCTGAAAAGCCCGGCCTGTACCCTGCCCTACCGCCCTCCGAAAATGCAGCGCAAAGGCCAGGGAGATTTACCTGCAACCGGCTTTGGCTTCACGGCCTTGACTGACCCGTCTCTCTACGCCATTATCATCGGGACGGCGGATTATGCCGGAGAAAAACTGGACCTGAAGTTCGCCGGCCGGGATGCCATAGCCCTGGCCCAGGCCATTCAGCAGGCCGGCAGCCAGCTATTCGGGCCGGAACAGGTACATATTCAGTTATTCACCACCGATACCACCGATGCCCGCCTTTTTCCAACAAAGGCAAACATTCAGGGTGCTTTCGAAGCTATCAGGCAGCAGGCGCGGGCAGAAGATGTGCTGATGGTCTATTGCTCCGGCCATGGCATCACCTACGGCAATGCCGACCAGGCTCAGTTCTATTACCTCACCCAGGAAATTGCCACAGAGAACCTGAGCGACGATGGCATTCGCGCCACCCGGGCCATCTCTACGGAAGAACTGTCCAGTTGGATAAACAAAGTGCCCGCCCTCAAGCAGGTCATGATCCTTGACGCCTGCAATTCCGGCAAGGTGGTGGAATCCATCAGCAGCGGGCAGAAAAACCTGAACTCCTCCCAGATCCGGGCGCTCGACCGCATGAAGGACCGCACCGGCATGTTCGTGCTGGCCGGCTCGGCAGCCGACAAGGTGAGCTACGAGGCCAGCCAGTACGGACAGGGGCTGCTCACTTACAGCATCCTGCAGGGCATGAGCGGCTTTAAACTGAGAGACGGGAAATACGTCGATATTTCCTTGCTTTTTGAATACGCGCGGGATGAGGTTCCGAAAATGGCGGAATCCATCGGTGGGATACAAACGCCCGTCATGCTGACCCCCAGCAGCGGGAGTATCGATATCGGGATCGTCAATGAGCAGGTGTCTATTCCACTATCTCCGAAGAAACCGGTCTTTGTGCGCAATGTTTTCCTGGAGGAAAATGCTTACGATGATGTCCTCGGCCTTGCTCAGAAATTCGAGCGGTATTTACAGGATATCTCGGCTAAAGGAGCAAGGGCCAGCCTGATCTACGTGGATGTCCCGAACTACAAGGAGGCCTACTCCATAAAAGGGTTCTACCGGGTAAAGGACGACCGGGTAAACCTGCGGGCCAGGCTGTTCCGGGGGGCAACACCCCTCGGAGATATTACTGCCAGTGAAAACGCCGGCCAACTGCCCCGCCTGGTGGAAGAAGCTATTCGCCAGGCCATCGAAATCATTAATAATTGATGAAGGTTACTGGCCAGGAATTGGCTTTTGAGGTTACTCTGATCGATGCGAGGAAGTCGATTGCCGGGTATTCGGGAGGGCTTTGGAGCTGGAATAAAAGAATCCATTCCCCGGAAGGCCCCGCTTCAGCTGATCATTCTCAGTGATACCACACCCCTACCTACTCCTGTCGCTGAATGCAGGCCACCTCGATCTCATCCCCCAGGCAAGGCGTTTCGACCGGGGCCCAGTCCAGATAAACGGGCAACGGGAATTCATTGGGATCCAAACTTTCTCTGAATGCCTGGGGCAGGTCAGGCGCACGCAGGGTATCGTTGCCGATCTCGATAAACCAGCCGCCACAGCAGGCACATTCCCGGAAATCAATTCCAATAATTATCCCTTCTTCAGCACAAGTGTCCGGTTCATCGTCGTGATGATCCTCGCAACACGCTGAGAAAAAAATACCCACTCCAATAACGGCCGCCAACAGCAAAATGTAGTTTTTCATAACTTTACTTTTTAAACAGGACGACATTAAGGTAAGAATTGTTGGGTTGGCGCCCCCCTTACAACGAAAACCAGTAACTGCACTTCACCGTAAAGGCATTATTTCCAACCGCGTTCCCGATGTTTCCGAAGTTCTTGAAAACAGACGGCTCGTATTGGGGCTCATAATTCGACCGGTTATGTGACCAGACGAAGAAGAAAGTAGAGCCGGCCTTGTACTCCCAGCGCAGCACGAAGTTCGAGCGGAATTCCTGGAAACTGAAATCTGGATAATCGATGGCCCAAACCGTTTGGGCCGGATCATTCTCCCGGTAATACTGGTGCTCCTGATCGCTGCTCTCATACACCAGCTCGGAATACCTTTGGGCCGGGCTTTTGGCATGCGCGTCAACGACTTTATAGACCTTGCTGAATCTGCCGACAGAGGAATACGGGCTTCCGTAATACTGCAACGACAATTCCGGCGTGACAAAGAATTCAGCCCTCAGCGTAGTATATAAAGTTTTCCGGCCCAGCCTTCCGGCGATATTCAGCGTGGAAGCCGGAACGAACTGATTGTTATCCGTGAGTTTTTGAAAGTAGGTATTGGACGTAATGGTAAACCGCCGGCTGAGGTTCAGCTGAAGGTTAACCTGGTAGCTGATGGCGCCGCCGATGCCGTTGTCGTACCACAGTTTTTCCAGGCCGGCGCCTCCCGACAGGGTTTTGGCAGCATCGGTTGACAACATAAAACCTGCCAGCGAATGAGGGTCGATACGCAACGCGGGGCCGCCCCGGAGTTGCCGGGTGTCCAGTTTGTTAAAGGCGTGCGCCAGGGTGGTATTCAACGTCCAGAGGTTGTTGAACCTGACCTCTCCCGTGTTCTCCAGCAGATCCAGGGTGTTTTCTCCGCCGAAATTCCAGTCGTGGCGCTGTTCGAGCGTAAAAGAGTAGTTTCGTATTATGCCTTTGGGCTCGTTGACCAAATACTTCAGGATCAGGCGCTGGGTGATAATATCCGCCTCCCTGAGGTACCCCACATCGTTGAGGTCGAGGCCTTCCGACCGCCAGCTGAGATTGCCGGTTGCCCGGAATTTCCCGCTTTGTTTACCACCTGAAAGCTCACCACCCCAGCCCGACAAGTGGGTGGCGGTTTCGTCCACCGTTAAATGTGCCGCATCCGTGCGTTGGTACAGGTGGATGGGCGATTGCTGCAACTTCGCAATGGCCTCCGAAGAGCCCGAAAGGTTGGAGAAAAAGCTCTTCGCATCAACGAAGTATTTGCGGTTTTTCCAGTTGTGCAAAACATCGAAGCCCCCGGTATATGCCTCCGATGGCAGGTTGTTTTTAAACTGCGCAACATCCAGTTTTCTGAGTACGGAAGTAAACATTCCTCCGATGACGGTATTCCCCTGGTTCAGGTCCTGCCTGGCCCGCGCGATGAAATAATTGGAAAACGGCTCGGCGGCATATTTTGAGGTAGAACCGGCATCTTTCACCTCGGCGGATTCCCGCTGCGTCATTCCGTTGATGATGCCGAGGGAAAAACCTTTCTTGCTTTTGCCGGTCACTTTGAGCGCACTGATGATATCGGTGGCGGAAGGTAGTGTCATCGTCTGCGAAGGGGTAAGGGAAGGGGTGAGGGACGGCGCATGGCCAATCCTGCGGCTGTAGAAGAGGATGTCCGAACCGATCCCGTATTCCAGGATGGCGTTGCCTTCGAGAAAGAACGGCCTTCGCTCCTGGAAAAATACTTCATAAGAAGTCAGGTTCAGAACGGAGGGGTCTGCCTCGACCTGGCCGAAATCGGGGAACACGGAATAATCGAGGGTAAAATTGGAGGACAAAGCCACTTTTCCGTCGAGCCCGTAACTCAGGAGGTTATCCCCCCTGTTTTGAGAAACAGAGCGCACCCCGGCATAGGGCATTACCTCGAAATGG
Organism: Lewinellaceae bacterium; assembly: GCA_020636315.1. GTDB lineage: Bacteria > Bacteroidota > Bacteroidia > Chitinophagales > Saprospiraceae > JACJXW01. Next base: position 168,172 of record JACJYA010000011.1, on the reverse strand, counting down.
CGCTTTTGGGGAATGTCTTTGATCCCCCGCAACTCGCCGAAAATATAGACCATGGCCGGGGCATCGATGGGGATCAGTTTCCACTGGTCTTCTTCTCCCAGCCTGGAAATGAACCGCCAGACGTGCATGCCCCAGGCCTGCTCGGCCTCGTCGCTGAACCGCAACTGGGAAAACGGCACCCTCATCTCCACCGTCCACAGGGAATCGCCCACCTGAGCCTTCCCGTCCCACACCGCATTCCAGTTGGTATCCCATTGGAATGCCCCGAGGTGCTGGAGGTCAATTTTCTGGCCGGCAGCCGTCACGTTGAACTCGAAGGCCGTCTGTTTGTCGTGGTAAGTATCGAACGCAACGCCCGTTATGTCGCCAACCGTCCAGTCATCCCGCCGTCCGAGTATGGGCCGGATGCCCTCGGGGTAGTTGTCGTAGCAGCGGATGGCGATGTAAATGTTGTCGTCGTCATACAGAATTTTGATTTCCGTCTGCTGGGAAGGCGACGCTGCCTGCCTGGGAGCCTGCTGAATAAAATCGCCTGCCCAAACGCCGTCGTTTTCCCAGCAAAGGTCATCGAGGAAGCCGTCTATCTTGGGCCGGTTCGAGGTCCTGACGGTTTCATAGGCCCGCCTGTTGCTGGCCCGTACATTAACCATCGAATCCTGAGAAAGGGTGTAACTCAGCGTCTGTCCATTCATCCGGAAAGGGACAAAAAAGATCAACGGCAGGAATATAAAAGAGGGAGTTTTCATAGGAGGCTTTTTATTGCGTCTTACCGACACAATAAAGTTAGTTTTTATTGTCCTAACTTTTGCATCCTGGGGTTAAAAAAAGCCAACCCTCTACATTTTCCGAAATTCAATCTTTACCAAAATGCCAAGCAGCCTCTCCGACAAACCTGCCTGCCATGGCGCTTCATCTGTAGTTTTATTGTTAGTTTCCTTATTTGAGCACTCCCATCCTGTCGGCTTCCATCAGGACAGAGATCTCCTCCACTGCCAGATGCTTGCCGATGATGGTGCGTTCCGGATCGAGGAGCATGATCTCCGGGGTCGCCCAAACGCTGTAGTGATCATAGATAGCCTGATTGTCCTCGTCCGTCACGTTAACAAAGTTCATTTCGTTGCTGCGAATAAAGTTCTTCCATTCCTCATCGGGAGTATCCATGGCTACGGCGACGACTTCCAGCCCCTGCTCTTTCAGCGCCTGGTGGTATTGTTGTGCCAGTTTCGGCGCAGTTTCAATGCAGTGATCGCAATCGTAGTGATAGAAAAAGAGCGCGATGTAGGGAGACTTGATATCATACAGAGCCTGCATTGTTCCCTCCGGCGTCCTGGCTTCAAAATTACCTCCCTTCATGCCAACCAGCCCAACACTGCGGCTTTCTGCCCGCAACTGCCAGGCATAGATATTCATAGAGTCTGCCCATACAGCCCGCTCTTCAGTCAGGTAATTATTGGCCAGGTGGGTATAGAGCGCATCAGGGTCCATCTGCCCGGTGAACGGGGGCAGGTAGTCGTCGGCCAGCCAGGTGGCAAAAAACGCATAGTACGCCGGATAATCCACTACTTTTTTCATCAGTACATCCACCGCCTGGATTTTGATATCGGTCTGGTCAGGGACAAACCGGTTGAAATATTGCCACAACTTGTCAAAGATGGCAGGTGTGCGCAGCAGGCGCTCGTCACTGAAATCGACCTGATCCCAGAAATCACTCAGGATCATCTCCTGTTTTTCAGCCGGATCGAGGTTGGGATCGGCCATGATGGCATTCAGGTTTCGAGGTTCCTGTTTGGCTTTTTCATATCTGGTGAACAAAGCATCAGGATGTTGTTGGAAGAGGTTTTCCAGGAAGGCGGCTTTTTCAGCAAAATATTTTTCCCTCAACTGGTTAACCAGGGCCTGGCCCCGCTCTTGCTCCTCTCTCTGCTGGATATCCCGGGCCTCGGCCTGGAAGCGTTCCTGCAGATTGACATCAAACTGCATGCTCTCGTAAAGCAGGGCGTTTTCCGTGCATCCCTGCACTTCCATATTTTTGATCAACTGTCCTGCATTGGACTTCATGAAGAAGGCCTGATCTTCGCTCAATAAAATGGGGAAAGAAACATCATCTGATATAATCAGGTTGTAATAGCCTTGATCCAGGGGCATATCGTATTTAAAAAAGCCTTTTCCCTCGCCATCCAGCCAGGCGGAATCCAATTTAGACTTAACGTTCTTATGGATGCCCTGCAGGTAAATCCATTGGGAAGAAAGCCCTTCGATTTGCAGGCTGATCTCCGTGTTCTCCAGGGGAGTGCAATTTGCAAATTGGTTATTAACCAAGAAAAATGAACATAGGATTACAATGATCAATGGAAGACTTTTCATGATTTCAGTATTTGTTACTAATACAAAGATGAGGCATCTGAACAGAGCACTTTTGGACTATTGTTTCGCAGTTATGGATTATTGTTTTACTGCTTATTTTTCGGGTAGTTGTTCAATAACCTGATTCAGATAGGCCTGCTCCCGGCTAAAGGCATTATCGCTTTTGTAAAATATCGGGTAGCGTTGCATCAATTGTATTTTTAGCGAGATGACATTCTGTATCGCGATCATCAGTTCTTTTTTCGTGAACGAAAAAGCTAAGATCGCATCAGCGGGATAAAAGGCAGCCTTTTCCCGGCCGGGGATATGGTCGGGAATCAGAATAATGGGAATATGGCTGGTGGCCTGATTGCCCTTCAGAGCGTTACAAGCGGCCAGAGGGTGATCCTGTGGCAAATGGCTTTGGACGATGATGATATCCGGTACGGACGAATAAGCCATTGCCAAACCTTTTTCAAGATAAGCTGTGATCTTGAGCCGGTACCTGTCTTCCAAGGCATTCACCAATCGGCCTTGTAGAGCATTATGGCTGACTACTAACAATATGCTGATCTCTTTTCCAGGCATGACAGTAGCTAATCTCTTCACCCGGGCCAGGGTGCGGGCACTCTCCTGGAAATGGCCCCCATTACTGATTCCTGGCCGCAGGCCAGATAAATAATGGCCCCAAATATGATCGGCGGTAAGAGCTTGTTTGGAGGCCGCTTTTGGAGATAAAAAGTGTCAATTTTTTGATGAGACAAGGCGCTTTTTGAAGTGCATACCCGGGGGTACGGACGAAAAAAGCAACGCCATATCAGCAAAAAAGGGGCATTTTTTAGCCCAAAGTGTGGCCTCCAAACAAGCTCTAAGGGCCCGTCTTGCATATCCTTGCCACATCCCCGGCTGAACAAGATCCATAGCCTCCGGAAAAAGTATAAGTTTTTCATAAAATGGCTTTTCATTCTTTGGCAGATAGTGTGTTTTTTCTCCCGGTACAAAGATGCCGGGATTGACCATGTGAATGTGGGACTGTTGTTTCGTTTTTTTGGACTATTGTTCAGGGAAGCGATACCAGGGGGCTTTTCAAAGAGGAAGTTGTTTCCGGGAGACGCCTCTTCAGTACTCTGTAACTTAAATACCTTATGCTTCCGGCCGTGCTTTTCGCCCTTGCCTTCGCCTTGGCAGCGCTGCTACCAGGCTCCGGGCGATCCTCGGCCAGAAGGAAAATTCATCACCCGGAAACGTCAATTCACTTAAGTTACAGAGTACTCAGGATTTAGCCACCTTCTGGGGGTTCACCCCAAATTCTTCCGAGAACTTCCTGGAGAAGTAGCTCAGGTCATTAAAGCCCACTTCATATGCAACCTGAGTGACGTTCAGTTCGCCTTTCTGGAGCAATTCTTTGGCTTTATACAAGCGGATGGTGCGGATGAAAATGGAGGTGGAAAGATTGGTCAGCGCTTTGATCTTCAGGTGAAGGTGGGAGCGGCTCATGCCCATGGCCTTGCAGAGCTGTGTCGGGCCAAAATCCGTATCGTCCAGGTTATCTTCCACGATCTTCTGCAGCTTTGCCATGATGGCATCTTCCTTCTCAAAGCCGGTTTCAGGCGCCGCTTGAACAGCATCAGCAGGTGGGCGGATATGCTGATACCTCTGCTGAAGCAACCGGCGTAATTCGGTCAGTTTTTCAAGGCGTACAAACAGCTCTTTTTCATTGAAGGGCTTGGCCAGATAAGCATCGGCGCCGCGTTCCAGGCCTTGAATGCGGGACTCCACACTACCCTTGGCGGTCAGTAAGATAATAGGGATATGGCTGGTCCGGTCGTCATTTTTCAGCGTATCGCAAACTTCGAAGCCATCCTTCTTGGGCATCATGACATCGCTGATGATGAGGTCCGGAATGTGTTCAAAGGCCATTTCTATGCCCTCCTCGCCGTCGCCGGCCAGGTAAAGGGTGTATTTCGATTCCAGTAGGGTGATGAGGTATTGCTGAACATCCCGGTTGTCTTCGATGATGAGCAGGCTCAGGCCGTTTTCTTTTTCTGTAGATGCAACCTTTTTCAAGAAAGGCTCGGTTGTTCTTTCCAATTCCAACTGGTCAAACTCCACCAAAGTTAGCTCTTCAACGGTTTGCTGTTCAATGTGCACTATGTTTGCTTCCCGGCTAATCGGCAATAGAACCGTAAACGAAGAGCCTTTGCCAGGCGCACTTTCCAGGCTGATGCTTCCTCCCATGAGCGTGATCAGGTCTTTGGTAAGGGCCAGGCCAATACCGGCGCCGGTTGTACCGGAGTTTTCTTCCACCTGGTAAAACCGGTCAAAAATATAGGCTTGTTTTTCTTTGGGAATACCCACACCGGTATCAGAAACTCTCAGGTATAAAGCCTCGGCCCTTTGCCCGGCTTCTTTTTCCATGGCGCTTTTTTCCAGCATCAGATAGACATGGCCGCCTTCAGGGGTGAATTTGATGGCATTGAACAACAGGTTGGTAACGATGCGCAGGAGTTTTTCCTGGTCAAAGTCCATAAAAAGCTCTTTCTCCTTAGGGATAAAATGCAGTTTGACTCCCTTCAATCCTGCCATCACCTCATACGATTCCAGGACATACTGGAGATATTGCACCACGTCTCCCTGTACCAGTTCGAGCTTGAGTTTCCCGAGCTCCAGTTTTCGAAGATCCAGGATCTGGTTAACCAGGTTGAGCAGGCTGAGGCTGTTGCGCCTGATCAGGCTTTTTATTTTTTCCTGGCCTTCAATTTGGCCGGCCATACCATTGATAACTGTCAGAGGCGTACGGAACTCGTGGGAGATGTTGGTAAAAAAGCGGGATTTGGCGATGTCCAGTTCCTCCAGTTTTTCTTTTTGCTCTTCAACGACTGCCTTTTGGGTCAGTATTTCTTTGTTCAATCGGTTGAGCTCAGCATTGGCTTTTTGCTTGGAGCGAAAATAAAAAATGCCGATTGCTAAGGCCATGCCCACCAAACCAAGTGCAACCCACAGAATGCGACGGACACTGGCTTCTTTGGCCGACCTTCTTTGTTGGGCAAATTCCAGCTCTTGTTTTTCTTTTTCAAATTCAAAACCCGCTTCCATCCGTGCGATTTCCTTGGTGTTTTTTTCGTTAAAGAGGGAGTCCTGCAGGCCGCGGTAGGTTTCATGATAGTAAAGCGCCTCTTTCGTATCGTTCCGGTTTTTATAAATACGATAAAGAATTTCCGCTGCTGCCATCTCCTGTTCCTTTTTCCCGGAAATAGTTGCTAGTTCGATGGCTTCTTTCAATTCGGCGATGGCCATTTCAAAATCCTCTTGTTGAAAATGAATATTCGCCAAACCAATTAAGCTTTCCGCTATATCCAGGGGGATGTTGGTTTCCCTTCCGATGTGCAGGGCATTTTGAAAAAAAACAAGCGCCGAATCCGGTTGGCCCAATTGTCCAAAACAATATCCAAGGTCATAGAAGTGCCGGGAGCTTACCGTTTGTCCGATGGCATTTTTCAATGCCAGAGATTCTCGTAAGAATTGGAGAGCTGCCCGGTATTCCCCTTTCAGCTTATATATGTAGCCTTTTCGATAAAGCAAATCGGGCTGTAGAGCGCTTTTCCCTTGTTCTTCCTGCAACGCATAGGATTTTTCAACAAAAAAAAGCGCCTGCGAGTAATCCTCCAGCGACAGGTATAAATCGCTTATCCGATTGTAACAATCGGCAATCCCTTCCCGGTCGCCGGCAGCCTCCATCAACTTCAGGGCTATATGGCTGTATTCCAAAGCCTTTGGAAAATTGCCAAAAACAGAGCATGCATATCCCATCATATTATATATGCCGGCCTCTTCACTTTTTTTCTCCAACTCCCGCATTATGAGCACTGCTTGTTGATAATAACTGAGTGCTTTAGCAAGGTTGTTCGACCTGCCTGCATTGTTCCCAAGGTTCCGCAAAATATCCGCCTGCGGCTTTTTTTCCCTTTTTTCCTTATGAATGGCCAGGGCTTTTATGTAATAAATTTCTGCACTGTCAAATTCTGCAAGGTTGGAATAAGCAATTCCCAAGCTCGTCATCACCGCTGCTTGTTTTTCTTTATCTCCAATGGCTGTTGCAATTTCCAGGGCTTCCTCCAGGTATGGAATGCCTTTCCTTTTATTTTGGACGCAGTAACTCAACGCATTTAAGGCCCGGATCAGCCCAATTTCATCACCAACATCCGAGGCTATTTCTTTTGCCTTACTGAACCCGATAAATGCACTGTCAAGTTGGTTGTACTGAAGGTGAATAAATGCTTTTGTGAACCACAATTTGTAAAGCCCTGTTCGGTAACTGATCTTTTCAGCGGCAATGATAGACGATCGCAATAGCTGAAGCGCGCTATCCTTGTCCGATTGGTACAAGCCGGCGGCCAATTCATTTTCCAACAGAATCCGGGAGGTGTCGGCTTTTGCCTGAGCGATTGCTGTTCGCAGGGAATCCAGATTAGAAATTTGCCCATAAAAGGAATTTCCCCAACCCAAGAATAATGTAATACTTACTAAGCGGATTAGTACCAAAAAATGAGTTTTTGAGCAGCCAAGCATTGCCATGATTTTAAGCATTGACAATGCTATTTCCGTACTTTAGCCAAATTTTTCAAGAAAAACGGTAGAAAAATACAAAAACAACAGTCCAAGTTTTCCATCCTCGATCCCGGCACCTTTGTATTGAATGCAGCAATACATCTTCTTTTCCAAATGCAAAACCTGACAACCATGGATGCTTATCATCCTGATTCCATCAATTGGAATCATGCGCCAACTCGAGTGTATATTGCTGGACAGTGAGCGGCTCGATCGCGAGTTGGGCCAGGGAGTCTGCAAGGGCCTGGCGCTCCGGATTCTGCACCCATTCATCGACACTGCTTATGGGATGGAAAAAACTGAGGGACAGCACTTCGTATAAACCCGGGTTCAGCACATGATAGCTGCGCCGTTTCTGCCCCGAATTTTCTACGGCCTCCGGGATGCCGTTCGTGACGATATCCACGGCAGCATCATAGGTGGCGGGGGCAAAAAAACCATTGAAAACCATTACCTTATCACCCGGTTCCGGAAGGTATTCCGGGGTATTATCACCGGAAGCGTGGGTATCGTGGATCAAGCCGGTTGTATATTCTTCTACGACAAGTGGTTCCCGGTACAAGGGAAACAATTTCTGCAGAACGGCATCCCGCTCCTCACTGTTGAGCCATTCCGTTGTGCTGCCGCTGGGATCGAAAAAGGAGATCGCATACACTTCTGCACTATCCGGGTTGCTCATGAAATAAGTACGCCGGATCTGGCCTGAATTCTCGATGGCCACACTGAATTCCTCCACGACAATGCGCTTGCCTTCTTCATAGTCCGCCGGATTGAATTTATGGGTGAAGGAAATAGCCTGGTGGCCAACCTCCGGGAGGTAAAGAGAGTTGCTTGGGCCAACAGCATCCTTCTGACATGCTGAAATAAGGAGTAATACGAAGAACGGCAGGATCAGCCGCCTGGCATTTTTAGTTCGTTTCATGGTATTGGATTTAAATTTTGAAAACAATTGAAGTATCTATGAATTCACGTTAACTTAGAATTAATTATTTCATCACCTTAACGGCAACCTGCCCGTTCGGCGAAAGGAGCTGGATCACGTAAAAGCCCGAAGGGCAGGTGTCCGGAATAGAGATGGACTGTTGATAGCTGCCGGGAGCCTGCCATTGATCCTGAACAAAGGCCTTCAAAGGCCGGCCGGCTGCATCCAGCAGGCGAATGGTGATTTGCTGTCCTTCTTCGAGCTCGTAGCGAAGCACGGCATGGCCGACAATGGGATTGGGGTACACCAGTACCTCCCGGGCAGGGTTCTCAAAATTCAAGGTTCCTACCTGCAGGCCGTTGAGATATTTCACCAATACAAAGTCGCTAAGGGTATTGCCGCCCAGGCGGCCATAACCGGCCACAATCAGACTTCCATCCGGGGTAGTGGCCATTGATTTAATGAAGCTTTCAGCGCCAGTACCTTGCTGCTTTACAAATCCATTATCCCCAAACGTGGTGTCGATGCTCCCGTCCGGGTTAATTCTTCCCACCAAAAATCCACCAGTCGGTCCGGCGCTCCCTCCTATCACTAGCTTACCGTCCGGCATCACCAAGCCGGATTCGAGGCCTTGGCAATCAACTGCCTGATCGAGCACCAGCTTTCCAGTGCCGTTAAAAGTACTGTCCTGCGTGCCGTCTGCGTGGTACCTGGCTACTCCGAAATTTTGATACCCTCCCAGCGCGGTGATGACAACGACAATCCTTCCATCGGGCAACAGGCCCGTCCACTCGAACTTCCTGGGTACGTTACTGAGGGAGTCCACCACTATTCCGCCTGATCCAAAGCCTGGATCTAATGTGCCGTCCGAATTATAACGAACGAGGTAGGGTTTGTGATCGGGGCCATCCACGGTGAATCCACAGGCCAGCAGCTTTCCATCGGCCTGGACGGCCAGGCTGGTAATTTCATCGTCACCCGGCCCGATTTGGGTGAACACCTTGCCCTGATTGCCGAAAGTGGTATCCAGGGATCCATCGCTGTTAAACCGTGCAAGCGCGAACCCATAATCTTCCGGGTCATTTGGATGATAGCCGGTTCCCCCGGCCACGATCTTGCCGTCGGCTTGCAGGGCAAGGGCATTGGCATAGTCCTCATCGTTGAAAAAATCGGTATATACGATCCCATTCGTACCGAAGGATGGGTCCGGGGAACCATCCGGCAGGAAGCGAGCCGTCATGAAATCACCATTATTGCCATACCCGGTGGCGACAATCCTCTGATCCTCGTCCAGCGCAGCGGCATAGAATTCCGGTCCGACGTCACCGAAGTCCGAAAGAACGACCCCGCCTGTGCCAAAATCAGGGTCATAACTCCCGTCTTCCAACAGCCTTATCAAGACAGTATTGGAGATGCCGGGAAACATTTTTGAGTTTCCCACAGCCACCACCTTTTCATCAGACTGAACCAACACCGCGGTTATTCTGTCACTACCACCCGAATTGAAATCGGCCAGGACAATTCCATTATTTCCAAAAGTGGAATCGATCATGCCGGCCTGGGCCCAAAGCCCGGCGGCACAACAGAGCAGGAAGCCGGCCAGGCAGGCGATTGCATTATTTTGTGTGTATGGATATTTCATGGTTCGAATTTTTTTTTGTTCAGTCGCAAATATTTATTCACTTGCGCTCAAGTAAAATACGGCCGGCTAATGCATGATCGCCGCTTTCCCAAGCCATACACTGCATGGTATTTTCTCCGGTAATCGTACACTTGTAAATGGTGTTATCGCCAATATCGGTCATCCATACCGACGTCCCATCCCAATCGATCACACCTAGTAACGGAAGCGCCGTTTTGGGTAGAACATCGGAACCATGGCGGCCGGGATGTTCCGGGCTTTTGGGAATGATAGATAGGTCAACTTCGAAGACCGCGCCGTTCTGACCTTTAATTTCAAATTGGGCAGTTTCATAATCTTCAGGAATAGTACTGATCTTCTTATTCCAGTAAATCACCTGACCCTCGGCATTGACCCAAATGCCTTCCAGGTTTGGAATGGGCGCCGTCGTATTTTGTGGATCATCTGCGCGTTGGTTTTGGTCGACGCATTGGCTAAATGCCAGGGAAATAAAACAGAGGCTTAATAGCAGTGTAAGTTTTCTGGTAAACATGTTGAACAGTTTTGTTAATTAATTCAAGTTGTCAGTAGCCAGTTTGAGTAGACGATCTTGAAATAGGAACATGAATCACCCCGAATTTTATTTCAGGCTTTCAGCCTGATATCTGGGCTTGGATTAACCTCCCCGGGCGAAGCCCGAGGCTGCAATGTAACAGCCTTTCAGGCTGAAAGCCTGACAAATTGTAGCTTGGGGCGCCGCCCCAAGCCTGAAAGGGGCCGATAACTCAGGCTGAAGGCCTGAAATAATATCCAAGGGTGTATCATTCTAAAATTCGGGATGACCCATGTTTGAAAAAGAAGGAAGAAACTATTTATTCCTGGATCAGGAACTGCTGTGCGGCCGATCCGTTGCAATCCTGGATATCGATATTCGACCGTTTGCCGTATGCGGGATCTGCGTTGAGTTCGATCTGCATGCACTTGCCCGGGTTGATCACCGAGCGGATCGCTTTCGTCATACCGTCGTAGAGCCATTTCTGGGCGTTGGTGCCGTTGCAACCCCAGAGCTGGATGTTGTTGCCGTTGTCGGTGTTGCTGTCGTGCAGATCAATGCATAATTCCTGGTGATCGCGCAATTTGATGGCCCAGCCGTCGAAATACCAGTTTTCGGAGGACAGGGATGCATCCTTGGTCCAGAGCTGGATGTTGGAGCCCCATACATTTCCAAGAGCGGAGGCCACCGCAAAGTTGGGCGCCAATACCGGGATGATGTGCTTCACGTTTGCCGGATTGCTCACCGTCGTCGCTCCATCGATCACCCACTTTTGGTTGTTGTTTGAATAGTTGCAATCCCACAACTGGAGGTTCACATTCGAGTTGGGATAAGCACTACCGTTTGCCGCATCAAAGCATTTGCCCGAATTCACCGACGAGTGGATCGTTTTAAACAGGCCATTGTACACCCAGTGCTGGGCGTCCGTACCGTTGCAATCCCAAAGGTGGATATTGGTGCCATTAGCCGTGTTACTATTATCCAGGTCCAGGCATTTGTCGAAATCCAGCAAGGAGTGGATGGTGCGATCGTCAAGCATGAACCACTTTTGATTGGAATTGCCTGTACAAGAATACGTCTGAATATTATTGCCATCGTTGGTAGCGCTTCCATAGTCGTCAATACACTTGTTCGCATTATAGGCAAATTTGATGTTTTTTGCTTCCAGCAAACCGTAGGTTATATAGCCGTCAGTCGGACTGGTGGTGGAGCCGGTGCCTACAATCGATTCTTGTTCGACCGTGAGGCTGGAGGTCACGTAGCTGCCGCCGCCGCCGCCACCGCCGGCGCCATTGGGACAGCTCGAATCCCCACCATCCCAAAAGTGACCGGGGCCGCCCCCTGAATAGCCACCGCCGCCACCGCCGGCAGCGTTTCCGGAACCGCCACCGCCAAATCCAAATCCACCCCAGCAAATGCAATCACAACCCCTTCCTCCTGTTGGCCAGCCCTTATGGGCCCCAGACCCGTTCGAAAGATTGCATGTCGCACCTCCTAAATCGGCATTTTTGTCCATCGCCGCACCAGGGCTGGCATCGTTATTCGTCTTACCCGGCTGATTTAAACCCCCACCATTATTGAGGTCATTACCACACGTATCATACCCCCCTCTACCCGTTTTAAGCGTATTCCCGGGGCGGCCGAAGGTTTTCGATGCACCGCCGCCGCCACCACCGGCGACCATCAGGACAATGCTTTCTGTGTCCCAGTCGGTCTTTCCAGCCGGCAGAAGGACGACTGCGCTGCCGCCACCACCGCCGCCGCCTGAACCTCCCCATGACCCCGACGCGTCGCCCATGTGGCTGCGACCTCTTTGCCCGGGGATCAATCGCAGTTTGGAGCCTGGAGGAATCTGGCCGCTCCCGGTACCGATTTGAAACAAGCCCGATGTTACCGCGCCGATTCCACCTCCATTTTTGATGTTTTGAAGTAATGTCAAATTAAAATAGAGATTATATCCGCCATCGCCACCCTTCACTTTCAGGTACAGGTGGGTAGCCTGGGTAGATGGAAGAATCAATAACTCCTTATAGACCCCTTCGGTCACGTATTCATAGGGGTAATTAGGATTAAAGGTGTAAAAATGATTTTCCTGGTCAATGGAGTAGAGGGTATTGGTCTGTGCATTCGCCTTACGTGATGTGGCGAATGTCATCACCATAAGCAAAAAAAACATGATAAATTTTGCCAGAGCAGCTCTGGATTGCTGTTGCTTTTCCATGATAAAACCAATTTTTTGTCTTATAAAATCAGAATTAGGCTTCCCGCCTCTATCCTTATTTTGTTAAAGCAAAGGTATCCTCCTTGCCATAGCCGGACTGGGACTATTGTTTCGATTGCTTGGACTATTGTGCAAGATGTGTCCGGAGCAAAAAATGCCCCGACACAGGCCTGAAACCCATGCCGGAGCATTTTAATGGATAAAAGAACAATATGCTTTTTATTCCTGGATCAGGAACTGCTGCGCGGCCGATCCGTTGCAATCCTGGATATCTACATTCGACCGCTTGCCATATACGCCGTCGGTGTTGAACTCGATCTGCATGCACTTATCCGGGTTGATCACCGAGCGGATCGATTTCGTCATCCCGTCGTAGATCCATTTCTGGGCGTTGGTGCCGTTGCAGTTGTACAACTGGATGTTGTTTCCGTTAGAGGTGTTGCTCTGGCTGAGATCGATGCACAGATCGCGATATTCGCGCATTTTGATACTCAGGCCGTCAAAATACCAGTACTCGGCGTAAAGGGTTTGATCCTTGGCCCAGAGCTGGATGTTGGAGCCCGATTCATTACCGGTATGGGAATGCACGGCATAGTTCGGCGCCGATACCGGGATGATAAACCTGGCATGAACCGGGTCACTTACCGTAGTAGCGCCCTCGATCGTCCACTTCATATTGTTACTTGTGTAGTTGCAATCCCACAACTGGAGATTGACATTTGAATTTGGGTAGGCGCTGCCGTTGGTAGCGTCAAAGCATTTGTCCGAATTCACTCCGGAGTGGATCGTTTTGTACAGGCCATTGTACACCCATTTCTGATTAGCATTACCTCTTACACAATCCCACAATTGGATGTTGGCGCCGTTACTGGTATTTCCAGAACTCAGATCCAGGCACTTTCCAAAATCCACCATGGAGTGGATCGTTCGATCGCTTGTATTGAGTACCCATTGTTGATTGGCATTGCCGGTACAGGAATAGGTTTGAATATTATTGCCGTTGCTGGTGCCGCTGCCGTAGTCATCAATACACTTATTCGTGTTATAGGCAAACTTGATCGGCCCCAGATCGTATGAGTACATGATATAGCCATCCTGAGGAGACTCGGTCACGCCATTGGCTGAGATTTTTGCAGTGCTGAAATAAGTAGGGTTCGTCCAACTCCCCCCGCCATTTTCATTGAATGAAGCCTTCGGATCGGAGTACCCACCGTAGTAGCCGCCGCCGCCACCACCGTAATAATACTGATTGTCACCGGATGTAATGAGATGGTATGATCCACCACTGCCAAAGCCTGCTCCACCCGGGTAGGTTGTACAGTTCGAAGATACAACAGCCCGTACGGGTTGGCCATTTACCATCCCGGCTGTTCCTCCACAATTGTATTGATCCGTGTTGCCAGAGTTGGCTGAACCGCCTTTAAAGCCTGTATAATCACTTTTATCAGGATCCTCTAGCATATTGTTGATACTTGTTCTTCCCTGACCCCCATCATGGGCAGTTCTATCCTTGGCCATATCCTTTTGTTCTATATACACATAGGCACCGCCGCCACCTGCTGCCACGGCAATAATATTCCACTGGGTAGCACCGGGTGCTTTATAAACAAGGCCTGAAGCGCCACCTCCTCCTCCAGCTCCATCTTTGTCATTGGGTACACTGCCGCCTGCAGCTCCGGCGATGAATCGCAGGGTGCCACCGGGCTTGATCATGCCGGTACCGGTTCCGATGTTGAGTATTCCTCTGATAGTAGCGCCCCGGCCACCCTGTGCCAATTTGATCCTGCCGCCATCTCCACCCTGAAGCTCGACGTACATTTTATCCTGGTCGGCGGGCACAACAATATCTTTTTCTTCTGTTACGGTGAATGCCTGGGCCTGCATTTCCACCCTGGCCATCCCCAGGAAGATCATCATTAACGAAAGGACCCAAAAGCCTTTGGCTGATTTATTGGTTTGCTTTTTCATTTTCGTTTTTTAAAATTTCTAAATCTTGATTTGTAATTGCTCCCTACAAAGGTACCGGGCAGAGGCGCTTCCGTTTTGGACTCTTGTTTTGAATTCTTGGACTATTGTTTTGAATGGGGATCGGGAGAAAAAAAGCCCCGGCACAGAGTTAAATCCATGCCGGAGCATTTAAGAATTGGGTGATTAAACATTCTTCACTGTTCCATGATCAGGAACTGCTGCGCAGCCGATCCGTCACAATCCTGGATATCGATATTCGACCGCTTGCCATATACGCCATCTGTGTTGTGCTCGATCTGCATGCACTTGCCCGGGTTGATCACCGAGCGGATGGAGCGATTCATACCGTCGTAGATCCATTTCTGCGCGTTAGTATCGTTGCAGCCCCACAACTGGATGTTGTTGCCGTTGTCGGTGTTGCTGTCGTGCAGATCAATGCAGAATTCCTGGTGATCGCGCAATTTGATGGCCCAGCCGTCGAAATACCAGTTTTCGGAGGACAGGGATGCATCCTTGGTCCATAGCTGGATGTTGGAGCCCCATTGATTTCCGAGAGCGGAGGCCACCGCAACGTTTGACGCCAATACCGGGATGATGTGCTTCACGTTTGCCGGATTGCTCACCGTCGTAGCGCCATCGATCACCCACTTTTGGTTGTTGTTTGAATAGTTACAATCCCACAACTGGAGGTTGACATTGTTGGTCGTCGCACTGCCGTTGGCCGCATCAAAGCATTTGCCCGAATTCACCGACGAGTGGATTGTTTTGAAGAGGCCGTTGTACACCCAGTGCTGGTTATCGTTGCCACTCGTACAATCCCACAGTTGGATGTTGGCGCCGTTACTGGTATTTCCACCACTCAGGTCCAGGCATTTATTGAAATCCACCGGAGTGGATCGTGCGATCTGTTGGGTGAAAGTACCACTTTTTGCGCGTTGGATTGCCGTTGCAGTTCCACGACTGGATGTTGTTGCCGTTGCTGGTTCCGCTGCCATTGTCGTCAACACACTTACCAGTGTTATAAGCAAATTTGATCTGTCAAGGAACTGGTCAGAAGATAAGAATTCGTAGCGGACAAATCCATCCTGGGTATCGCTGGTACTGCCATTCTTGACCTTATACGAGTGCTTTTACCAAAAGTTTTGTTATTCAGGTAGCTACCGCCGCCGCCGCCGCCATGGTAATCCCTGCCAGATCCGCCACCGGAACGGAATAGCCGCCGCCGCCGCCGCCGCCCATACTAGCCATCTCCACCGGCACCAAATCCGGCGCCTCCATCCATGCTTTCACATTTGCTTCCATTATCTATCGTCCCCTTCCGATTGGCAGGCTGGTTCTATCCAGATCTTCCCATAACCAGGAAGTAAATCCTTCCTTATCTGTACAAAATTCAGGGTACCAAAGTCAACATAGTGAATACCATCTCCGTCGCCTCCATTTCCCAAATGGGACCTTTGCCTGCATAGCCATTAGTGCCCCCCGGTGCCGCTGCTTCCAGACCAGTTGCCACCACTGCCATTTTCAGCCCTCCGCAGACTTTCCTGCACTTTGGATGTGCGCAATCGGAATAAGCTCCACCACCGCCACCAATGCCACGACCAACATGACCAATAGAGATTATTCCGGTGCTTTGGTATAGCACGTCCGGTACCGCCGCCGCCACCGCAGCTCGCTGCAGTCGTTTGCCCGGTTCGGGTACGCCCCTTCTTACCTACGATAACCCGCACAGATCCGGGGAGAGGTATTTGATTGACGCCCGTTCCAATTTCGAAGAAACCTCCAATGCTCGCACCGGAGCCTCCGTTTACCGTGGTAAAACGGTAGCACCCCATGATTCTGTTACTGTCGCTTTCCTCCATCGGCGCCTTCTGCATGAATATACAGGTATTTAGCAGTAGTAGATTTCAGCACCCTCAAGTCGTACACCAAATCATTCGGAGGATTTGCCGCCAAGGGTTTGTGCCACCGCTGGTATTCATATCCGTCTGAAAATCGGTATTGCTGCTTTGCCAAATACTGTTGCTACCATTCAACATGACTTCAGTTTGCGATTATCCTGCAGGTTCGAGCTTCCGCCCATCTTTATTGGTTGTCCAGATTACGTTTCCGGACAGGTCCTGAATCTCCAATCTCCCGGTATTACCGTCAAAGACCAGAAGTTTTCCCGGTTCCACTTGTATTTGATTTCCATAGCACTTTTCTGCCCGTAAAATAACACCAGGTTCCCATCATTCTGCCATTCCAGCGTGGCATCGTCATTTTTCAGAACGGTGCCGTGTTGGCTGGTATCAGGAAGTTGCTGGTCTGGCTGGTTCACCAGAATAGGCAGTACTTTCAGATTGGCTTTGGGCCGTGGTATTGCTTCGTCAAAACCGAAAAAATGTACGAAGTGCTGCATACAGCTCAATTAGGAACAGGGGTTTGAGATCAAAGGTTTGCTTTTTCATCTTATTAGATTTTCTAACTCAGATTTGAATTTTTTTGTATTGCAAAGGTGCAGGGTAGCCTCCCTGATGCTCGCACTATTGTTTTGAATTCTTGGATTATTGTTTTGAAATGGATTGTCGGGAGAAAAAAGCTCCGGCACGGGATAATTTAGATAATCCATGGAAGCATTCTTTCAAAGGTTCGAGATAGTGATGGATTAGTGTTTTTACTCCTGGATCAGGAACTGCTGCGCAGCCGATCCATTGCAATCGTGGATATCTACATTCGATCGCTTGCCGTACACACCGTCGGTATTGTTCTCGATCTGCATGCACTTGCCCGGATTGATCACCGAGCGGATCGATTTCGTCATCCCGTCGTAGAGCCATTTCTGGGCGTTGGTGCCGTTGCAGTTGTACAACTGGATGTTGTTGCCGTTGGAGGT
The DNA here is from genome assembly GCA_020636315.1 of Lewinellaceae bacterium. Taxonomy (GTDB): domain Bacteria; phylum Bacteroidota; class Bacteroidia; order Chitinophagales; family Saprospiraceae; genus JACJXW01. The sequence continues at coordinate 151,064 of JACJYA010000011.1, read as the reverse complement.
GTTGCTCTGGCTGAGATCGATGCACAGGGTTTGGTGATCGCGCATCTTGATGGTAAAATACCGTCGAAATACCATTGTTCGGCGTGTTGGTATTGTCCTTGGTCCACAGCTGGATGTTGGAGCCTGATTCATTTCCGGTATGGAGGTGCACCGCAAAGTTTGGCGCCAATACCGGAATGATGTGTTTCTTAAATGTCACATCGGTTACTGTTGTAGCGCCATCGATCACCCACTTTTGGTTGTTATTTAAATAGTTACAATCCCATAACTGAAGGTTGACATTCGAGTTTGGGTATTGGCTACCTCCATTTGCGTCAAAGCATTTGCCCGAATTCACCGACGAGTGGATCGTTTTGAAGAGGCCGTTGTACACCCAGTGTTGGGCGTCCGTACCGTTACAGTCCCAGAGCTGGATGTTGGTACCGTTGTTGGTATTACTTTGATTCAGGTCCAGACATTTGTCGAAATCCAGCATGGAGTGGATGGTACGATCTGCCGAGTTAAAGATCCATTGTTGGTTAGGGTTGCCGGTGCAGGTATAGGTTTGAATATTGGTACCGTTGCTGGTGCGACTACCGTAATCGTCGATGCATTTTCCAGGGTTGTACGCAAATTGAATAGCGGTCGCCTGGCGCAAGGAGGAAGTAAGGTTACTACCCGGATTAAACTGGTATTTCACATATCCGTCCTGGCTGCCGCTGCCGTTTTTTCCCGCTTCCATGTACATCCCCTGGTTCATGTCGCTCAAAAAACTCCCACCGCCGCCGGCTTCGGCGATGCTGCCGGCGCCACCGCCGGAGTAACCGCCGCCGCCGCCAGGTCCATAGAAAGAGAAACCGCCGCCACCAAAGCCCCAGCCGCCGGACTCACAACCGGCACAATGCCCTCCGGCGCCGCCGGCGGGGTAGCCTTTTTGAGCAGGAGCTCCATTTGCTGTGTTGGTCTCAGCAGACGCTAAGGCGCCAGCGCCACCACCGCTGGTATTGCTAAATGACACTCCGGCGCCACCGTCTGCACCTCCTGGCATATCCGGGTTGCTCTGTACCTTCCCGGAGCCTCCTGTGTTGGTGATCATCCCGCCTTTGCCGTGATCCACATCAGTGCAACTAAAGGCGAACATCCCGCTATACGCTCCGCCACCGCCGCCTGCGACGGCAAGTATGATCCAATCGCCATCGCCGCTGGCGCCTGGCCGGCGATACAATACTGCGCTGCCGCCACCACCGCCGCCGCCGGCATCGCCTGCCCCGACCACAGCAGCAGCGTATTCTTCAGATTCTCCTTTTTCTCCTCTTATCAATCGAAGGGTTGAGCCGGCAGGGATTTCATTGGTTCCATTCCCTACTTTGAAAACAGCTTTAACGATGGCTCCACCGCCCCCTTTGGCATCGCAGTTTTTATTGGCCATACCGTCAAAGGTAGAGGCATCGCCGCCGCCGCCCCCTTTGATATCAATGTAGACGGAGGAGGCGGTGCCGGGAACAGTAATATCGTTTACTCTGTTGTTCAGTGTCGTTTGCGCTCCTAATGGCAGAGCAGCTATGGTGGCCAACAGAGCCGCCAATTGGAAACATCTTACGAGTTGGATATACATGGTTGATTATTTTGAAGTTCGAGAATTGTTTTACTCCTGGATCAGGAACTGCTGCGCGTCCGATCCATTGCAATCGTAAATATTTACATTCGATCGCTTGCCGTACACGCCGTCGGTGTTGAACTCGATCTGCATGCATTTGTCCGGGTTGACCACCGAGCGGATCGATTGCGTCATGCCGTCGTAGAGCCATTTCTGGGCGTTGGAGCCATTGCAGTTGTATAACTGGATATTGCTGCCGTTGTTGGTGTTGCTCTGGTTCAAGTCGATACACAGATTGCGATATTCGCGCATTTTGATGGCCAGGCCGTCGAAGTACCAGCACTCGGCGTAAAGGGTTTGATCTTTCGTCCACAGCTGGATATTTGACCCTGATTCAGCACCCGTGTGCGAATGCACCGCAACATTAGGCGCAAGGACCGGAATGATATACCTGGCCGATAGCGGATTGCTCACCGTCGTAGCGCCATCGATCACCCACTTTTGGTTGTTGTTCGCATAGATGCAATCCCACAACTGGAGGTTGACATTCGAGGTCGACGCACTACCATTGACGGCATCCCAGCATTTGTCCGAATTCACACCCGAGTGGATCGTTTTGTACAGGCCGTTATACACCCAAAACTGGTTAGCGTTGCCCCCCTGACAATCCCACAATTGGATGTTGGCGCCGTTACTGGTATTTCCAGCACTCAGGTCCAGGCATTTATCGTGACTCAAATTCGAACGGATCGTGCGATCCGTTGGGTGGAAGTACCAATTTTGATTAGGGTTGCCCGTACAATTGAACGTCTGAATGTTGGTGCCGTTGCTCGTTTTGCTCTGATAATCATCAATGCACTTATTCGTGTTATAGGCAAACTTGATGGGCTTATGGATTTGGGGCAGGTATCCCGTATTCAGGAAGTAATAGCTTACCTGACCGTGTTGTGAGCGGCCACCTCCCGTGAAACCGTCCGCCTTGGATTCACTGTATGCATAAACTGAATTGACGTAGCTGCCGCCGCCGCCGCCACTTTGATTGGGGCCGCCGCCGCCGCCGCCGGAATACCCGCCGCCGCCACCGCCGCCGCTGTCAGCTCCATATCCACCGCCGCCAAAACCCCAGCCACCAACATCCCAATTTTGTTCGGCAATCCTTCCTCCGCCAATGCCGCCATCCGGATAACCTTTCCCGGCGCTTTGTCGAGGGTCAGATGTCTGATAATAGGACGCTCCGCCATCGCTAAATGCGCCACCGCCACCAGCTCCTACATCTCCGGCGTAATTGCTCGTACCGGTGCCGCCGCCGCCGCCGCCGTTCCCCTCTTTACCACCGGAAGCTCCATGTTTCCCCCACCCATCTGCACCAAACTCTGTGGCAACGCCTCCTTGTCCGTCATGATGTACATCAAAAACATCGCGGAAAGCTCCGGCGCCGGCACCAGCGACAGCCAGAATGGTCCAATCGTGGAGATTCGATGGGCGGTACAAGATGGCGGTACCGCCGCCACCACAGCCACTCTCCGGAAGGTCGGTGCCGCCAGAATCATCTTCACCATGTTTGCCGACAATAAACCGGATGATGCCGCCCGGCCTTAAATCATAGGGGCCGAATCCGATTTTGAACGCGGCAGTAGTCGTGGCTCCTGCACCACCATAGCTTTGTTTGCTGCCGTGTTTGGCAAAACCACCATCTCCACCTCTTAGCGTAAAGTGTATTCCGGTGAAAGTGGTATTAGGAATGATGTAGTCTTGGGGCGTCCCTTCGTCCAGGTTGTCTTCGGTTGAAGCCTGAATCGTATGGGGGGTGCCGTCAGCGTTAAGGGTAAGGGGTTGCCCCGGCAATTCGGTGGTCAAACCGATTAGGCTCATTATGATCAGAGCGAGCCCCGTAAGAGAATTGAGATGGAATATTTGCTTTTTCATCTTTTTAGATTTAGACTTTTCCGTATTTGAAAACTTTTCTATTGCAAAGGTGCCGGGGATAACCTCCGGATTCTTGTACTATTGTTTTGATTTCATGGACAATTGTTTATACAGGACGCGAGGAGTTGTAGCACAGGAATAAATTGAGCCCCTGACTCGCAAGAATCAGAGGCTCAAAAGGCCGAAGCGAATACTTAATACTCACTCCTGGATCAAAAACTGCTGCACGTCCGATCCATTACAATCCTGAATATCCACATTCGATCGTTTGCCATATGCGCCGTCGGTGTTTATCTTGATCTGCATGCACTTATCCGGGTTGATTACCGAGCGGATCGATCGGGTCATCCCGTCGTAGAGCCATTTCTGGGCGTTGGAGCCGTTGCAGTTGTACAACTGGATGTTGTTGCCGTTGTCGGTATTGCTTTGATTCAGGTCGATGCAGAGGTTCTGGTGATCGCGCATCTTGATAGCCAGGCCGTCGAAGTACCACTGTTCGGCCGTGTTGGTATTGTCTTTGGTCCACAGTTGGATGTTGGAGCCCGATTCAGCGCCGGTATGGGAGTGGACGGCAAAGGTTGGCGCCAATACCGGGACAATGTGTTGCTTATTTGAAACATTGCTCACCGTCGTAGCGCCGGCGATGTTCCATTTTTGAGCACTGATCTCTTTGCAATCCCAGATTTGGATGTTCGTGCCGTTAGTCGTATTGGCGTTGACGAGGTCCAGGCATTTTCCAGAATTTACCTTGGAGCGGATGTTTTTGGTCAGGCCGTCATAAGTCCATCTTTGGGCATCGGAACCATTGCAAGTCCAAAGCTGAATATTCGTACCGTTAGCGGTGTTACTTTGATTCAGGTCCAGGCATTTTTCCGTGTTCCTGGCCAGGCGTATGGTTCCGTTTTTCAGAAACCACTCCTGATTTTGGTTGTTTGCCCCACAGGTCCAGATCAGGATGTTGTTCCCATCGGACAGTCCTCCGGCCGCATTGTCAATACACTTTGCAGTAGTCTGCGCAGCAGCCAGCCTGATAGAGGGCAATACAAGATCGGTTGGACTGACGGGGTCCAGATCGCCACTAAAATAGGCGTCTTCCAGGCCGGATAAATAGTAGGAGTCGTCGTGTATCCTTTTAGCATACGCCTCCCAGACAGGAAGCTTGGTGTCAAATTTTGCTCCGTCTACCTGCAGGTATTGTCTTTGCAATTTACTGGAACAATCAGATACATATTTGCCGACTGCCCGGGAAAGTCCTCTGGGATAAACCGTTATGTCATGTAGGATGTCCGCATTGGAATAATAAAATGCCGCATTGACCGTCAATGCTTCATAGGTGATCATGTCGTCTATGCTCTTCGGTTTTCCCCAAAAATCAATATATGCGCCCTGAGTAGTATAGAACTTTACCCGTTTAAGGTTTGGCCTGTTTGCCCATTCCTGGATGAAAGCCTCGCTTCCGGCATTGGGAGAGCCGAAGGCCACAAAGTGGATGATCTTATCCGGCAATAGCGGAGCATAATCCGCCATAAAGTATTGGGATAACACGCCGCCTTTCGAGTGCCCGGCCACGATCAGTTTGTCAAATGCCGAATTGTGATCCTGAAACCAGGTTGCCAGGCCGTTATCACGCAGTTTCGTCCACTCCCCGTAAAAGTAAGCATGTACATCCTTGTTTGGGTCCGCATTGGCACTCCTGGGCCACGTAATAAAAGCGCCATGGATCCCGCTATCCATGTTGGCATCGGTAGAAACCCCCGGGAATGCCAGCCAGGCCACCCGGTCGGAGATCGTGACCAAAGCATAGGTTTTTCCGGTAGAACGGTCATACTCAGTGGTTGACTGGGTGAACAGGGTAGCATTGTTCATCATTTTTGTCCAGGTATCTGAGTTGTGATAAACCTCCCAGAGGTCCGGCCAATATTGGGTCGATTCCAGAAATGCCGCATCCTGATCGGATTTTGTGCCTTTCTCCACCATACGGGAGAGCAAGGCTGCATACACATCTTCACTATAGGTGACCGATTGGGCCAGAATGGGGCTGCTGTACAGGATTACAGCAAGGAAAAGGAATGTTTTCAAAACCTGGTTGATAGCCCTGTTTTGCTTTTTCATTTTATTCGATTTTTGTAACTATTCAGCATCAACGGGAAAGCACATTTTCTACCTTTGTTTGCCCCGGCCCTGTCGCCTATGCGCCAAAGCTGCTCCGGCGACGGTGCAAAGGGAGCAAAGGCAGAAAATGCGCTGTCACCCTCAGGGTGGGGCAAAACAGGGCATTTTCTGCCGTCTGCTTCGATGATGCTGAATAGTTACCGGTTTTTTTTATTTCAGACTAATGCAAATTGCCTTTTTAAAGCACTCATCTCCATTTGGCTTTTATTATCCAGTTGAATACAGATAAAGATGCCTTCACCGGCCAAGGGGCGTGCATTGTGTTCGACGCCGGAGGGGATAAAGACCGTAGCCGGAGCTTTGATTTTTTGCTTTTCCCCTTCGAGTTCAATCTCATATTCCATTTCCGACCCGAGCGGAAGTAAAATGTTGAACTCATCGAAATCATGGGTATGGGGCACGGCGAAATCGGTGGGATCTTCAAAGTAATTTTTAGTGAGTACGTGACAGGCTACGTGAAAGCCTTCTCCTTCAAAGTCGCGATTGCTCATCAGGGCGTAACGAAGGATTCCGTTTACATCAATGTGATTGGCTATCATGCCGAAGGGTTCCAACCTTCCATTTATGATCAGGCTGTTCAAAACTGCATTTCCATTTTGACCTTTCATGGCTGAAAAATTATGCGTTTGATAAACGAATCTTCATTGCTGTTTCCAATACAAAGGTGCCGGGTTTGATGAAGCGAAAGCCAGACTATTGTTTTGAATTCTAGGACTATTGTTTAGAAAGGAAGTCTGAAGAAAAAAGAAGCCCCGGCACGGAGCTGAAACCCATGCCGGAGCAGTTTCTAAAGACTTGAGAAAACCTTTATCTATATATTCTCCGGATACCGCATATCTTCCACCATCTCCTGGATGCCGGCCGGTGGAGCTTCATAAAATCTGGATACGACGAGCGTAACTACAAAGCTCAGGATCATTCCCGGCAACCCGACCCCCTGAGCGGAGATACCGAATAGATAATCATCCGGATCACCGCCCATAAACCGGAAATAGACGATGTAGGATACCGAAAATATCAATCCGGCCAGCATGCCGGCTATTGCGCCTTCTTTGTTCATTTTCTTGGAGAAGATCCCCATGAAGATGGCTGGGAATAAAGCGGAAGCCGCGATGCCGAAGGCCAGCGCAATGGTCTCCATGACAAAACCCGGGGGATGGATACCGAAATAAATGCCCACACCAACCGCTAAGGCAGAACAGATCCTGGCCGCCAAAAGCTCCTGCTTATCAGAAATATGGGGTACGAATTGCTTTTTCAGCAGATCATGGGAAATGGCGGTGGAAATAACCAGCAACAGCCCCGCTGCCGTTGACAACGCAGCGGCGAGCCCTCCTGCAGCCACCAGTGCGATCACCCAAGCCGGTAATTTGGCGATCTCGGGGCTGGCCAGAAAAAGAATATCCCGGTCGATGGCCAGTTCATTGTTCTCCCCAGCCTGATATTGAATGACGCCATCTCCATTCAGGTCATTAAACGTGATCAACCCAGTGCCTTCCCACATGTTAAACCATTGGGGCACATTGGCGTAAGGCTGATTATTGATCGCTTCCAGAAAATAGGTTCTCGCAAAGGCTCCTACCGCCGGAATGCACAGGAAAAGCACGGTAATGAACAGCAAGGCATAACCCACCGATTTGCGGGCGTCGCTGACTTTCGGAACCGTGAAAAAACGGATGATCACGTGCGGCATGCCGGCCGTTCCGATCATGAGGGTGAGCGCCATGGCGACAAGATTAAGCGTAGCACCCCGTTGCGCGGTAAATTCCCGGAAGCCCAGTTCTTTTTCCAGGCCATTGAGCCGGTCGATGAAATGCATACTGCCGTCGGCTACCGTATCTCCTAATCCCAGGAAAGGGATGGGGTTATTGGTCAGCAGGATCGATAGGAAGATCGTAGGCACGAGAAAGGCGAAGATCAGCACGCAGTATTGAGCGACCTGCGTGTAGGTGATCCCTTTCATGCCTCCCCAAACGGCATAGAGGAAAACGATGCCGGCGCCCACGTACACCCCGGTGTCAATACTCATCTCCAAAAAGCGGGAAAAGACGACGCCTACCCCCCGCATTTGTCCGGCCAGATAGGTGAACGAAATAAAAATGGCGCAGATGACAGCAATAGTCCGGGCTGTATTGGAATAGTAGCGGTCGCCGATAAACGCGGGAATGGTATATTTCCCAAACTTCCGCAGATAGGGAGCGATCAGCATAGCCAGCAAGACAAATCCTCCGGACCCGCCCAGCAGATAGGCCGCTCCGTCATATCCCATAAAGGAGACGATACCGGGCAGAGAGATAAAAGTGGCCGCCGACATCCAATCGGCCGCCGTAGCCATTCCATTGGCAAAAGGAGAAACGCCGCCGCCAGCTACGTAAAAATCCCGGATTGATCGCGCTTTGCTCCAATAAGCGATGGCCATGTACAAAAGGAAGGAAGCCGTGACGAAGATCAGCGTTAGGGTTTGAACATCCATGCGGCTATCGGTTTTGTGCTCTGAATGCATTGTCCAATCGATTCATCAGCCACACGTACACGAAGATCAGCAGTACGAAGATGATCATGGACCCCTGCATGGCGAACCAGAACCCCAGCGGGAAACCGCCCAGCTTAAACGCGTTCAGTTGATGGACAAAAACGATCGAACATAAAATGCTCACGGTGAACCAGAGACTTAAAAGAACCAAAAGGTATTGGATCTTCTTTCGCCAGTATTTTTTCTTTTCCATTTTTTTGCTTTGTGATTATCAGGGCTTTGTCAATGCTTAAAAAACTTCAAGGCCCTTTGCGTTGCCCCATCGTTCACGGTCAGCAGATACAAGCCGCCGGGAGCATCGACCGGGATGGCGGCCAAACTGGTATTCCGGACTGTTGTTTGGCTGATCAACCGGCCTTGCATATCAAAGATCCGTATGGCCGCATCGGTGATCTCCTGGCTGAACAAAAGGTTCAGGGTATCGTCCACCGGATTGGGGAACAGCGATATGCTTCCCCCCAGGAGCTGCGGATCAACACTTACAGTGGCTCCTTTTACAAAAGGTACAATTACGGAAGCCGATTCACGATCAAAAATGTCCGTGATGTAGAACTGGATATAGTATTCCTGATTATTTACCAAACCATTGATATTCAGTGTTTCATTTCTGAAATGTGGTTTTACGTGATCAACGCTGATAAGGGGAATTCCGGACAACTGGGCATTATCGAAGATCCTAAGATGGTAGGCATACTGAGGCGACTTGGATTCCACTACATCCCAACTGGTCAGCAGGCTGTCATTTTCTTCTTCCAATAGCAGGTTGGAAAATTCGCCGGCTGGAAAGCCCGGTTCGGTTGCGCTCGTAGGCAGGCTGAGCAAGACATCATCCTCATTGGTGACGGGCATGGTCGTGCCGCCGCTGGCCATGAAGTAGTATTCATTGTTTACCACTCCGCCATCGTAATTTTCGATGTAGTTTACGGTTCCGGCATCGGGATACACCCGGTCGAAATATGCTTCATCGAATGGGATCCAGCTGTGATCTGCCGTTCTTCTTTTCCACCCGTTTTGGTGATGGACCGTCCTGGCTTCCTCGCCGTTTCCAAGCCAGTCTTCGATGAACGAGCTGGTGCCGGTGTTGAACTTCAGGCCCGGAACCGGGTATTTCATGGTTACGAGATGATGCCAGGCCTGATTCTGCTGGTCATGAACCCAGTACCCGAAATAGGTGTATTGGCCGTCTGTACTCCAGGCACGGGATACCAGGGAGTACCATTGACCGGCCTCCCAGCCGATGCCAAAGTTCAGCGACCGCAATCCGGTTCCTTCTCCTCCGAAATTGGCAAGGTCCGTATCGGGATGTGCATAATCCGCTGTGATCGCCTCGTTGGTAGAGATCGGATCCCAAAGTGAATAGATAAAATTCCTTCCTGCCGGATGTTCCTGCATGCCGCAGTATCCACCGGCATCCTGCCCGCCATTCCATAACAACCCGCAGTAATAGGTGTACAAGGGGGATGGGGATGCTACCCGTAACGTATTGATAATGATATCTCCCGCTTCGTTATCCTGGTAATTCAGATACAGGGATGGCGCCCGGTTCTGGGCCAGCAGCGCCAAGGGAGCCAATAACCCGATGATCAATAGGACAGTGGTTCTGTTGTGCATGGTTTAATGTTTTGGTTTAACTGCTGAAACCTGGAATATCCCGGGCAGGCTCATTACCGTATTTTCATCGGCCCTGAATGCTTTCAGTTCCTCAACGGTTTGCCGGACCTCTTCCTGGCTGGCCAGGCCTTCCTCTAAAAGGGCGCCCGAAATACCCTCCATGGCGATTTCGGCCATCAATTTTCCTTCTTCCTTCGTATGTAGTGGCTGAACGGCCCGGATATTTCCTCAAAGCCCGCTTGCTGCAGCAATTGATACAGGCTTTCGCCGATATTGGCGTTGGCTCCCCGTAAATGTAGTAACCCTAAGCTTCAGTGTGGCTCTTTTGCCAGCGCTTGCGGAAGTTTTTTGGGCTGACCCCGAAACTTTCACAAAAAACCCGGGTGAAATAACCGGCATCCCGGAACCCAACCTCAAAGGAAACCTGAGTAATATTCAGGTCGGTCTGCACCAACAGGTATTTGGCCCTTTGCAGTTTGATGGAACGAATAAAGTAGGTGGTCGAAAGGCCCGTCCATTTCTTGAGTTTATTGTGAAGTTGGGAACGGCTTGCGCCGGCGTCGCGGCAAAGCTGATCTATACCGTAGGTTTCATCGTCGATGTTTGTTTCGATCAATTCCCGGATACGCGCTACAAAATAACTGTGCTTCCCAAGCCCCGGATATGTTTTTGTTATTATTACCGGTTGGGATGCTCTTCCTAATGTAAACATTTCCTGATGGGCTGAATGGCCGGATGCACCGCCCTTGCCATCAACTTTATATAAGTTTGTCCTTCTGCTTTCCCGGATCTTTGCATTTGATTGAGTATTCATGGTAATGGATTTTTTGTTAGGAGGCTCACCCTTTTTCTGGTGAATTGGCTTTTGTTGTTCGATCCTTTTGATCGTTAAAGAACTCAATGCAAAGTTGGAGGGGAATGGAAAGGCATGCTTTCACTATTGTTTTTTCGTTTTGCACTATTGTATTCGCAGTTGACCTATTGTTTTCTGGTTTGACCTATTGTTTTAGAACCCTCTCACAAATATCTGAAAATCAATTATTTGAGAAAAGTAAAAATTCGAAGGCCTTCAATGTGGAAAAGGGTAAAAAAAGATTGGAAAATAAATGATGCTTTCAGGCCTGGCCTCCTGCAGACAAGCCGAAAAAACAATAGTACAAACCGGGAAAACAATAAACCTAATTGTAGGTTCTAATTTGATTATCTGTTTACTCTACCCCTTTAACCTTTACCCCTTCACTTCCATCGCAGCCGCCACCTTCTCCAAAGCCTCCCGGATCAACTCTTCCCTATACGGCGCATACCCCAGCACCAGCCCCGGCGCCTGCCGGAACTGTTGGGTGTAGCCCGAGATGGGTGAGGCTACGACCTCCTTTTGTCGCAGTAACTCCGCTACCCTACTGTCATCCTGGCTCTTTTCCAGCCATCCCACGGCGTGAAGGCCAGTGTCTGATGAAGGCACTAGCAGGGCATTGCCCAGCAATTTACCGCTCCAATGGATAAGGGCCTCCTGGCGCTCCCGGTAAAGGGCCCGCATCCGTCGCAGGTGGCGCTCCAGCCTGCCCTCCTCCAGGAAGGCCGCCAGAGTGGCCTGTTCCAGGATGCTGTTGCCGCGGTCGGTATAGTCTTTGGCGCGTTGGAAGGGCTCTGCCAGAGCAGGCGGCGCCACCATGTAGCCCATTCGCATAGCCGGGAAGAGTACTTTGCTGAAAGTGCCCAGATAAACCACCCGGCCGTTCTGGTCGATACCCTGCAGGGCCGCCAGGGGTCTTCCACTATAGCGATATTCGCTATCGTAGTCATCTTCCAGTATCCAGGCATTGTTCCGGGCGGCCCAATCCAGCAGTTCCAGGCGGCGGGCAAGGCTCATCACCACGCCCATGGGATATTGGTGAGAAGGCGTAACGTAAGCGAGTTTCACATCCGGCGCAATTTCCTGCCCGGCCTGCACCGAAAGCCCTTCTGCATCGAGTGGAACGGGAATGGGGCGTACGCCTGTCATGCGCATGGCTTCCCGGGCGCCGTTGTAGCCCGGGTCTTCGATCCAGGCGCCGTCGCCGGGGCCGAGCAGGAGCTGGCAGGCCAGCCCCAGCGCCTGCTGAATGCCGTGAACGATGATGACCTGCTCCGGTTCGCAGCGCACGCCTCTGGACAGGCGCAGATACTGCACGATGGCCTGCCTCAGCGGAAGGAAACCCGCCGGGTCGCCATAGCCGAATGCCTCGAAGCCCAGCGACCGGCTTTGCCGCCCCATCAGGCGAAACCACTCCTGGAAAGGAAAGTCCCAAAGCGCCGGGACGCCGGGGCGGAACGGCCGCAGGTTTTGCCCGCTCGGCCGCTTCCACGCCGTTTGGGATAGCATGTTCTCTCCTCTTCGGGAAAGCAGCGGGCCCTTAGGCTGGCCCTTGCCCTTTGCCGGCTGTCCTGAAGGGCGGCTGAGCTGGCCCGGCAACTGTTCGCTGACAAAGGTGCCTGCGCCGGTATGGCCGGAAAGGTAGCCTTCAGCAGAGAGGTATTCGTAAGCCTGCATCACGGTGGTGCGCGATACCTTCAGCTGACGGGCCAGCTCGCGGCTGGGAGGGAGCTGTTCGCCCGTCTTGAGCTGGCCATCGAGGATGGCCTGGCGGATGTGCTCGTAGAGCCGCAGGTATTTGGGCTGCCGGCTGTCGCCCCATTCGAGGGTGCTGAAGGTGAGCGGTAGAGACATAGCGGGGAAGTTAGATTGTTGGATTGCTGGATTGCTGGATTGCTGGATTTTTATTGGGATAGTTCAATTCTTGCCCGGCTGGAACGGACGGGTTCTGTGTTTCCTGAAAACGCCTCCTTGATTTTTACGGACTTGCGAATAACGAACAGCGAACTGCCCCTTTTTATGAGTTGATGGCCCATATCACCTTCGGTTAGAACCAGGAGCCTGTCTGAGAAGCACTTGATGGCCTGCGAACGGAAAATATTGTTCTGCACTTCGTTGCTCCTCAGTCGCGTAGCACCACTATGCTCCTTCATCGCGCCTCGTTCAGAATAATATTTGCTCGTTCTCGCCTCACCAACACTTCTCCGACAGGCTCCCAGTGCTTTTTTAAAATTGGACTTACCAATTTACACAGATTGGCTATTTACACCATGCCAATTTATGATTTTCTTTGCAGAAAAACTATTCGAACGAATGGCGAGATCCTATTTACAGCATCCACCAAATGTGATGCGCCGCAAAGACCGGGAAATAGAGGACGAAGCCTGGATCAAAAGTTTCCTCGGCAAGGCGCCCTTTGGCGCTTTTGCTTTCAGCCAGGATGGCCAGCCCTTTATCAACAGCAATATTTTCGTGTATGACGAGGCCAGGCACGCCATCTATTTCCACACTGCCCGGGAAGGGCGCACCCGCAGCATACTGGAGCACAACCCCCGGGCCTGTTTCAGCATCAGCGAGATGGGGCGCCTGCTGCCGGCCGAAGAGGCGCTGGAGATGAGCGTTGAGTATCAGGGAGTGGCGGTTTTCGGAAAAGTGCAGGTGGCGGAAGACAGAGAAGAGGCTTTTGCTGCCCTGCAACAGTTACTGGACAAATATTTCCCCCACCTGCGCCCCGGAGAGGACTACCGGCCCACTACGCCGGAGGAATGGAAACGTACTGCCGTTTTCCGGTTGGACATCGAGTTGTGGAGCGGCAAGCAGAAGAAAGCGGATCCGGATTTTCCGGGAGCTTTTCTTTACCAGGATATTGCCAGGTAAGTGCCTGGCCAATAATAGATAATCATAAATGATGTAAATCAATAAGACGGAAAAGGATCTGATGGTGAAAGGCCGGGTGAAACGCTTCCAGGAAACCACCCGACGAATTCAATCCAACCGACACTATAGATTGGAAAAGTGTTTCGTTTCGGCCTTCACCACCAGTATAGGCGCAGCTCCAGGCCGCACCTGTTTTCCTTAACCCGGTTGATACAACTCACATTGAAGATGTAAATACCCGTATTCGTGTATTGGGGAGTCGTGTGTTGGTGCATCCGGGGGTATCCGAACTTTTCTTCAAGCACAGTACGAATGCACGAATGTACATTTTACTGTCTCGGATTGTACTGGAACACCTGGTCCAGCTTTTCCGCGTTATTGGTCGTTACATCCAGGTCCTGGAGCAATCCATCCTTGAGGCTGTATACCCAGCCGTGGATGTAGGGGAAATCTCCGTTTTCCCATTCCTCCTGGATAAAGGAAACTTTCGACAGGTTATTGACCTGTTCTTTGATATTGAGCTCGACGTATCTGTCCAGCCGTTGGCCTTCATCATCGATAGAGTCCAATTCGCTCTGGTGGAGGCGGTAGACGTCTTTGATGTGCCGCAGCCAGTTGTTCAGGAAGCCGTAATTATTGTTACTCATACTACTTTCACTCCGCCGCAGCCGTAGTACTGCAGACGATGATGTGTTTGACCTTCAACTCTTTCACTGCGTAGTAAACGACGCTCAACAGGTTGACATCGGTATGGATGACCATATTGGCGATGTTCCGTTGAACGAAGATAGACCCGGGCAGGGCGTTGGTGATCTCCGTAGCGGGGACCCGGCTATCCGAGCATCCTATCCAGAGGAATTTGGGAGATTGGCTGGAAGACAGCCGTTCGAAGAAGTCAGGGGCGATTTTCAGGATATTCCTTTCCCAGTCCCTGTTCCCTTTGAGCAGTTCTTTGTACGTTTCAGGCATAAGTTGTGCTGTTTTGATCATATTCAAAACAACGGCGCCAAAATAATGTTCGTGAGCCTACATGCCCTGGGATTTGAGGCTCAGTATTTCCCTGGATTTATAGATCGCTTCCTGGATATTGGCCAGAATATTCGACTTGTCCACTAACTTGTGAAAACCGGATTTTTCCAACTCTCCCTGTACTTCCTCTCCGACACCGGACAGCAATATCCTCACTTGTTGTGCCTGTAAGTGCCGCACCAGTTGTTTAAGGTGATAGGCGCCGGTAGCGTCCATAAAGGGCACATTCCTCATTCTCAGGATGAGTATCTTCGGTTTCTGGTGGAGGTTCAGCAGGGTATCCTGAAATTTTTGCGAGGCGCCGAAAAACAGAGGTACCGTGGATCTCGTACAATAATAAAACACCTTTAGGCACGGTCAGGGCTTCCTCCTCAAAAGACTCCTCTCCATTTTCATTTTGAGGGCCCAGTATATCCACCGAATTGCGGATGATCAGGGAGTCGCTCATCCGTTTCATAAAAAAGAAACTGGAAAGGACCACTCCTATTTCGATGGCGATGACCAGGTCGAAAATGACTGTGAGCAGGAAGGTGGTAAGCAGAATGAGCAAATCTGCGCGGTTACTCCTCAGCATGGAAAAGAAAAGATGCCATTCTCCCATGTGCCAGGCCACGACCACCAGTATTCCGGCCAGGGTGGCCATCGGGATGAGCTTTGCCAGAGGGGCAAACAGCATCATGATCAACAAGAGAGGTACCAGTGCATGGGTAATGCCGGCAATGGGCGTACGCCCTCCGTTCTTGATGTTGGTGGTAGTGCGGGCGATGGCGCCGGTTGCAGGAATACCTCCGAAAACTACCGAAAAAATATTGGCGGTGCCCTGAGCCACCAACTCCATATTGGAGCGATGGCGCCCGCCGATCATCCCATCTGCCACCACGGTAAAGCAAGGATTCTATAGCTCCCAGCAACGCAATGGCGAAAGCGGGCTGAATGAGGCCTCCTTAACTGTTTCAAAATCAACCTGGGGATACTGGGCAAGGGGATCCGGTTCGGGATATTGCCAAATTTGGTCTCTATGGTCTCCACCGGTATTTGAAATACCAGGACGACGATGGTGCTCAGCACGATCGCGACAATTGAGCCCGGTATTTTGTGGTAACACGGTGGAACTGCAGGCTGATCACTACTGTTGCCAGCGCTATGCCGAATGCGTACCAGTTGACCTGGGTGAAATGCTGAAAATAAACCGTCCATTTCCCAATAAAATCAGCCGGCAGGGTATCAATGGTAAGCCCGAAAAAGTCCTTCACCTGAGAGGAAAAGATGATCAGAGCAATGCCACTGGTGAAACCAACGATGAGCGGATAGGGGATGAACTTCAACAGGTCGCCCAGGCGTACCAGCCCAAAGGCGATGATCAGGAAACCTGCCATAAAGGTAGCAATGGTCAGCCCCCAACGCCATGCTCCTGAACGATGGCGTAAACGATGACGATGAACGCTCCGGTAGTACTCCGATCTGCACCCGGCTCCCGCCCAGGTACCGAAATGATAAGCCCTGCGATAACTGCTGTAATGAGCCCCTTATCCGGCGAAACACCTGAGGCGATCGCAAAGGCAATGGCAAGGGGAAGGGCAACAATGCCTACGATCACCCCCGACATTATATCCCGCATTGCCTGAGTCCGGGATATCCCCCCGGATAAAAGGGAAAAAAGCTTTGGTGTAAACTGCTTGTTTTTCATCCGGCAAAGTTGTTTCCCGTCGGCGGGATTGGCAGTGATCTTACTCACCAAACTCGCCTCCGGTTGAAAATAAACTGCAATTTATTAGGTTGCCCGGCCATTGGCTATTATTTTTTCGCCCGGAGCAGAAATCTGTTTTTTAAAGCATGCTCTTAGTAAAACAGCGTTATACATAAACACCATGAAAACAGGCATCATCGGTTCAGGCTCTATGGGCTCAGGCATTGCGCAGGTTGCCGCCACAGCGGGCCACGAAGTATTCCTTTACGACAATAACCCCGACGCCCTGAAGCGGGCGCAAGCGAAACTGGAAAAAATACTGGCCCGGCAGGTGGAAAAAGGAAGGATGGAAAAGAAAGAAGCCGGAGAGATCCTCAGCCGCATTTCTTTTGTCGATTCCATGTATGCCTATGAGAACGCCGGCCTGGTCATCGAGGCCATCGTGGAGGACCAGAAGGTCAAAAAGGCCGTTTTTGAGCAGGTGGAAGATATCATTCCGGATGATTGCATCCTGGCAACGAACACCTCTTCCCTGTCCATTGCTTCAATAGCTTCCGCCTGTAAGAACCCCTCCCGGGTTATCGGTATCCACTTCTTCAACCCCGCCCCCCTTATGAAACTGGTGGAGATCATTCCCGCGGTGCAAACAGACAATAAAACCCTGAAAAAATCTGAACAACTGATCCAGAGCTGGGGTAAAACCACCGTAGTCGCCAAAGACACCCCCGGCTTCATCGTTAACCGGGTAGCGCGCCCCTTCTACGGGGAGGCCCTCCGCATCCTGGAGGAAGGCCTGGCAGACGCGCCCACCATCGACTGGGCAATGACGGAGATCGGCGGCTTTCGCATGGGCCCTTTCACCCTGATGGACTACATCGGCCACGACGTGAACTACACGGTTACCGAAACGGTCTTCAGATCTTTCTACTACGATCCGCGCTACAAACCCTCCTTCACCCAAAAGCGCCTCATGGAGGCTGGCTGGCTGGGTAGAAAAACCGGCCGCGGCTTCTACGATTACCGCGAAGGCGCGCAGAACCCCGGGCCCACCAAAGACAAAAAGCTGGGCGAGCAGATCGTCTGGCGCATCCTCGTCATGCTGATCAACGAGGCCGCCGATGCGCTTTACCTCAACATCGCCTCCCGGGAAGACATCGAGCTGGCCATGACTCAGGGGGTGAATTACCCGAAAGGCCTGTTGCAATGGGCGGATGAGAAAGGGATCAACCACTGCGTAACCACGCTGGACCGCCTGCACGCCGAGTATCTGGAGGACCGGTATCGGTGCAGCCCGTTGCTGAGAAGGATGGCGAGAGAGGGGCGGCGGTTTTTTGAAAACCCAAATAGGTTCTAAATTCCTTCAAACAGACTCTTCACCTTTATACTAAAACTCACCGCGCGGCAAGTCGCTTTTTTGTCTGGCCTAAGAGTTTCCTGTTTTTTATAATCTGAACCTACAGGCTGTCGATAAATTTCAAGCTGCTTATCCGGAATGTTTATAATCCAGTATTCCGGGATTCCGGACGCCGCATATAATTCCTTTTTTATACTCCGGTCATACTCCAAAGAGCTATCAGCAACTTCAATGATCAAAGATACTTCTGAAGGTGTAGGGTGCCCGGAGCGATAGCTGTCTTTACGATAAGCTGCCACTACGATATCCGGTTCCGGTTCCGAATACTGATCAAAGAGCACAGGATTCTGTCCGATTATAGTATTCTTCTGATGTAATTCGATGATCAGGTATTCTAGCAGGAAATTAACAATACCCGAATGAGCACTTTTTATCGGTGTCATTTTAATGATTTCCCCTTTGATCAGTTCAAAACGATCAGTCGGTTCCAGGATGCCGACATCCGCCATCTTGTGATATTCTTTTACAGTAAATAATTTCCGTTGGGTTGGAATGGCCATGATCGCTTTTTCAATAAAATTAGCATTTTTCCAGGCATTCTCCAATATTCTGACGAAGGCTCCATCATTAACCGGAATTATTACTCCACCACAAAATTGAAGTAAGTATCCGGATACGGCTCCTCCTTCAGTGTGAAATGCCACCATTCTTCTTTCAGAGGCTTGAATCCATTGTCCACCATCATCTTTTGGAGTAGCATCCTGTTTTGCTTTTGGGCCTCGGTAACTGCATTACTGCCCGGCCAGGCAGCCGGGTCAAAATGATCCCAGGGAGTGCCCATATCGAGAGCCTTCCCTTTTTGAGGGCCTTCGAGATGAACCAGGGTGAGGTCCAGCGTGCTGCCGCGGGTGTGGCCGGACCTGGCGGCGATATACCCTCTCTCAAAGAGTTCGCTTTTATCCACATTCGGATAATAAACAGGTTTCATAAGCGTATCGCTCAGGTCCTCGGCCCAGCGCACGAAGTGATCAACGGCGCGTTGAGGGCGATAGGCATCAAATACCCTGATGCCAAGCCCCAGGGGCCTCAGCTCTTTCTGTACCTCCTTTAAGGCCTCAGCCGCCGGCCTGCTGATGATGCACCTGTCCGCCCGGTACCCGTCGATGGTATCGCCGACAAAATTATCGGAAGAAAAATAGCGAAGTTCTACTTCCACATCCGGCGCCACATCAGACAGATAAACGAATCCTTTCGGGAGGTTCCCGGATGTTTTACAGGAAAACAGGCTCAGGCTCAGGAGGATCAGTCTTTTCATTTTTCTTTTTTTGAAATTGACGGATAAATTTATCTGTTCTTGCCTACCCACCAACGCTCACCGGCAGGTAGTAATAGGATTGGAATTCAGGTTGTTGAAACAATAATCCACCTTTTTGGAACAATAGTCTGCGCAAAGGGTGCCCCAAAGGCCCAATTTTGCCAAAACATTTTAATAAAAAAGAATCTTTCCACCCATGCCACTGATCTATCACCTTCATTTCGATCAACAAACCAATAAAACAGAACGCCCCAATAACTGGATAGCCATCGGCAGCCTGCTGCTCGCTCTGTGCGTAATGCTCACCCTCGGCTGCCAGAAAACCGATGAAACCATCACTGAAGACACCCTGCAGATCGGCCTGTTGCTTCCCCTCAGCGGAGCAGCGGCCTCCGCCGGCGAAAGCGCCCGGGCCGGAGCCACTCTGGCCATGCAGGATGTCAACGACTTTCTGTCCTCAGGTGGAAGCGGACTGAGAGTAGAATTCACCATCAAAGATACCGGCGCAGACCCCGAAACTGCCCTTCAACAGTTGATGGAACTGGCCGGCGAGGGAAGTCGCTTCGTCATCGGGCCTTATTCCAGCGCCGATGCTGCCGCCACTGTGGATTACGCCAACCAGGAAGGGGTCATTCTCCTGAGCCCGTCCAGTGTGGCCAGCAGCCTTGCCATTGCTGATGACAACCTGTTCCGGCTCGTACCCAGTGACGGCAACCAGGCGGCGGCCGTTACCGCCCTGTTTGATTACGACGGCATTGAAACCATTATCCCGGTGGTTCGGGACGATGTATGGGGAGACGGGTTGATCGATGATGTCTCTCAACTCCTCGGACAGGAAGGGAAAACTCTATTTACCCCCATTAAATACGACCCTTCCAATGTAAACAGCGCCGACATCGCCGCCCAGGTGGCCAGTGCCATCAACCAGGCGCTCCAGCAATCTCCGGCATCCCAGGTGGCAGTTTATCTGCTCAGTTTCGGAGAAGGGGCCTCCATTCTTTCGGCAGCGGCCCAGGAGCCCGGTTGCGCCCTGGTGAAATGGTACGGGAGTTCCGCCTTTGCCAATAACGCCGATCTGCTCAATGACCCTGTGGCGGCGCAATTTGCCATGCAGCAAAGCTTCCGCTGCCCCTCCTTCGCTCCCGACCCATCGGCGGCCGACCTTTGGGAACCGATACAAGATCAGTTGGTTTCCGAACTAGGCCGCGCGCCGGAAGTTTTCGCCCTGACGTCCTACGACGCCGTATGGCTCATGACGGAGGCCTACCGGAACGGCCCGGCCTCCCCTACTGCTCAATCTTTCCGCGCTGCCCTCGAACAGGCGGCCCGGTACCACTACGGGATCACCGGAAGAACGGCCTTCGACCCCGCCGGCGACCGGAAATATGCCTACTTCAATTTCTGGGGATTGTCCAAAACCGGCGCCGGGTACGAATGGAAAGCCCAGGGCCATTACGATAACGCCAGCGGCCAGCTGGTCATTGATTGAGAGAAATCGGGCAACAAACCTTATTTTTGCCCCATGAAACTCAATCTCGACATCGCAGTGGCCAGCAAACCCGAATGGGTGGAGGCCGTCATGAATGACTTCGACACTTTTCTTCAGGACCATGCCGATTGCGAGCGAAAGGCCTCGGCGGCGGCCATGAGCCTGGTGGCCAAATATCCCGACCGCGAAGAGATCATCCCGGAATTGATCGAAACCGCCATCGAAGAGCTGGAGCATTTCCAGCAGGTGGTCGAACTGATGCACAGGCGGGGAGTACCCCTGCTGCATTCCATCCCTGAAGACCCGTACATCAAGGGCCTGATGAAACGCATGCATTCGGGCATCGAGGAACGCTTCCTGGACCGCCTGCTGATCGGCTCGGTTTTCGAAACCCGGGGGGCAGAACGATTTCGGTTGATCGAAGAGGCGCTGGAAGACCCCGAACTGAAGCGGTTCTATAAGATGCTGTGGACTTCCGAAGCCAAACACGGGCACATCTACGTCAAGATGGCGTTGAATTATTTTCCCGAAGAAAAGGTTTACGACCGCCTCAACTGGTGGATGGAGCAGGAAGGGAAAGTGGTGGACGGGCTGGAGATCAGGCCGGCTTTGCACTAGGTGTTGTTCATGGTTTCTGGTTTCTGGGGTTTCTGGGTTTTCTGGAAACCAGCGGGTTAGCGGGAGATCACCCCTTCACTCAATAACGACAAAACCGTTTCCATGCCAATCAGGACATTCACCTTCATCATTGCCCTGGCCATATTCCTGTCTTCCCTCTACCTGTTGATTTCCGGCTCCTCTTTTCTGGTGCTCCCGATCGGCAAAGAAAGTGGTTTCCCCTTCGGCACGCTTATCACCTGGGCGGGCATCATTGCTCTGCCTACAGTTATTTACACTGGCCTGGGGGCTTTGCACCGGCCGGGCAACAAAGTGGCTGTCTGGTACCGAAAGGCAATAAAAGCCCTGATCCTTCTGGCTGCAAGCTGGGGCTTCGTCTGTTATTATCTGGCCGGCAACTGGGCCTTTTCCTTTTCCGGAAGCGCCCCTTCCTTTCGGGGGAGTACCGAAGCCGCACCGTACTTCTGGTACTTTTCCGGGCTGGTGGTGCTCCTTCCTCTGGTGTTCTTATTGGTGTACGGGATACACCGCCTTGTTTGGAAGCAGGTAAAGAAGAAGAAAAGTACTGATCCAGGCAAGCTTGCTAACGGCGAGTATAGCCGGGAGCATGATATTATACCAGAAGGCAACTATTCAGCAGTTAGCTTTTGGCGGTAAGCGGTTGGTACTGTAGAATAGTCGTGCAACGAATTCCACAGGGTTGGCAAATGCCTGCCCTTGGGTTTAGTTTTCAGGCAAAAACCGGAGGCTTAAGTAATTTTTCCGGCTCTTGAGCATATTGCGCCAACAGCCAACAGCTAATGGTAAATTGCTGAATAGTTACCCGGAAGAGTAGTTCCTTCAAAAGTGAGCTCCAGCCTTCCCCAGGCGTCCACCGCACAAATCAAAAAATCACACCCCCGTGCAACGTTTTGCCCCTCACCTGCATATGGTTGACAACACCGTACGGAGTTTTGCTTTTCAAAATTCCTTTAACCGTTCAACGAATCGACAGTTATGAATTCTTTATTCAAAATAAGTGTGTTGTTGCTGTTTGCAGGGTTATTATCCACCGCCTCCAAAAAGGAAAACACAGATAGGATAGTCGCAGAGGTATCTGTTTACCAACCTGATACAGTAGAGGCAAACAATCTGATGACCACCCTGCAGTACAATATGTACGCCTGGCAAATTGATGCTATCGATATCATATATCCAATATCAGTACTTTGAAAAATAATGGGAATGCGCTCGAATTCAACAATGATGTTGAGGGGTGTGCCTTCATTTACAACTGTGGCTAAAAGGAAGCGCTCAATATTCCAAACCCGAAGAACCAATTCTGGTTTTCGGGTTTACTCTCTAAACCTCATTATACGTGGTTGACTCTTCCCTGATAGCGTTGGTTAAGAAAGGTGAAAATGCAGCATTCAAGGCGATGTACAAGCAGTGTATCGGCTATGTCTTCTCCATGTAAAACGTTACGTGGTAAACGAAGCGACTATCCGACATCATACAGGAGATATTTGCGCGGGTGTTTTTGAGTATAGATACCTATGAAGAATCGAAGGCGAATTCAAGTTTTGGTTGCGCCGCATTGTGATCAACCAATGTTTACAGCACTGTCGGCAGGGCAGGTCTCCCCGGCTTTTCATTCCACTCGAAAGCGCCCCTGAGATAGAAAGCGAAGAGGCCTGCCGATGCACCAGCTTTCTAAAGCAGATATAGAATACCTTTTAGGACTGATGCCCGACGGATACCGGGGAGGTATTTATGCTGGTGGTCATCGATGAATATTCGCATAAGGAGGCAGGCGAGCTTTTGGGCATCAGCGCCGGGGGCTTCCGTTCCCAATTGTCGAGGGCTAAAAAACTGGCTGCGGGGAAAAAATTTTTGAACAACAAACAAAATATTTAGCAATTGGACTCTAAATACGACAAGCTAAAGCGGCTGATGTCTGAAGACAAACCACCAGTACCTCCCGAACTGGAATGGGGAGCAGATGCAGGATGGTATCCTGAAGAAAATGGAGGAGCTCAATCTCCCTCTAAACCGGCTCGGCTTCAATTTTGGAGCAAGAGAAATTTTTCATTGCCAGCCTTAGCATCGTCATTTTATTCCTGCTTGTAATCTGTAGCCGCGGGGTGATAAGAACCCATAAAAGCGGTAGTACCGCCCATTTCCCAGAGTAAAAGCGCTTTGGGGCATTCGGAATGGGCGGATGGGTATTCCAGGGCGGCAGCTACCATGCCGCCGCAAGCAGTTACAGAAAGGGCTGGCAGCAGGGATGGTATCTGCCTGGAAGATACCGCTCTCGCCTCGGGAATGGGGTGGCGGCTAATGTCCCTGCCCTTGAACATCCCCGGCAAATGGATACAGGAGCACAACCCTCTATTAAACGGGATGGCGCCGCTCCAGAAAGCAGGGCATCCAGAGGCCTCTCTGCTGGAAGTAAGGCAGAAGCAATTGCTCCCAATTCTTCCTCTTCCCGAGAAGGTATTACTCCTTTAACTCCAATACTCCGCTCCGGCTTACGGCTCCCCTTCAAAATAAAAGTGCGGTAGGCGGCTCAAAAGTAAGGTGAGCGGGAAAACCACCATCTGCTATCGCCCATTGAGAAATACCTGTCTGCAAGGCGCTTATTCGTTGAAAACCATACTGCCAGTCCGGTCCTGCCCATCTTTTCACAGCCGGTACCGAAAAGTGACGAGGCTCCGGAGAGTAGAGTAAAAAGCACCGGGCGGCTGTCTTTAGCTGGTGGTGTAACCTGGTGGAATATGGGGTACAGTAAGTCAAAACCGGAGCGCTACGCGTATGAACGCACCATCATTTCCCATCAGGTAAGGTTGCACTACACTCACCCTCTGAAAAAGGACCTCGCCTTGCTGCTGGGGCTTCAGTTCCAACAACTGGAGAACCGGTTCGACTGGAGTGCAGCCGTCAACGATTATACCATTACGCTTACCGACACAGTTGTACAGATCCAGATTAATAAATTGACCGGAGAGCAAACGGTAGTCCGGGGTGACATTGAGCTCACTGTACCGGCAAAGCGCACGGTGCGGCATTACAATACCACCCAACTCTTTCAGATCCCCTTGCCATTGGTAAAACCTGGACGGTGAGAAGCTGGCAGGCAGATGTTTTCATTGGAAGCACCCTGAATATTTTTCAGCAAATAAAGGGCGTACGCTCTATCAGGGAGAGCTACTGGACTACGATGAAGTACTCTACCGGATTTGCAAACAACCAGTGGAAATTCCACGGCATGCTGATGGGTAACTTGACTTACATGCTCGGCAATTATGTCGGCATTACGGGGGCATACAGTTTCAAAAAGCCTTTCAATTGGAGCACAGAGCAAAACATCCAAATGCGTCCCCATGTGATTATCAGGGACGATCAGTATACAATATGCCCTGTGACCCAGTAAGGGAAAAAAAAGCAACCTAGTACTATGAGCAGTGAGGGCTGGGAAAATAAAATAATTTGATCCCCCTACTTCAGTATCCCGCTTCTATCTGCCATTCGAAACCGGCGCAAAGAGAAAGGTAGTCTTCCGTTTCAACAACTTGCCCAACTCCGCCAGCAACCATGCCGCCGCCTTGCCTGTGGGTATATCTGCCCTGGCCTTTATCGCGTGCAAAGTGCAGGTACTTCATCACCAGGAAAGGGTTGAACCAACGGTAGAAGCGGTACCAAAAAAGGTAGGGTAGGAGGCTGAATGGTGCTTCATTTCGGAAAGCTTGTCCTGAAAATCCTGTTTGCGGAGAAAACCGGCCAGTACAGGGCTTGCTTCCCATTGCCCCTCTTCGTGGTAAATTGCAGACAGGTGGTATAAAAAGACTTCAGTTCGATGAATGATCGAGGCGGATAGGTGTGGTAATGGCGTTCTTCTCCGGTCATCATTTCCTGCACGGCCCTCCCCGTACCGAAGGGCACCCGGTGGCTGGGGCGTGGGGAAGGGATGACCCGCGTATCGGTAATATTGGCAAAGCCGGGCAGCAGGGTGAATTTGTGGATAAAGTAAAAATCCTCCCCCGCCTTGCGTTTGTTCATGCCCCCCTGTTTCTGATAATTCGAACAACGCACCGCCATACTCGAGCCCACGGTATGGAAAGCATGGGGAAAACCCGCCCAACGCTGAGCCTGCACATAATAGCGCAGGTGCAATTCGTAGGAAAGGATGGCCTCATACACTTCCGGAGAATATTCGGCGCCTTCCAGAGGGTGTTCGAAGTAAATGGAGGCCGCCGGGCATTCCGGATGTTCCTGGAAATGCCGGGTGACAGCCTGCAGGTAGTTGGCATCACAACGGCTGTCGGCATCGAAACAGGCGATAACGCCTTCCGGGTTGCCCGCCTGCTCCAGCCGCCGACAGGCCTCATCCATAGCGATCTTGCGGGCCAGCCCTACACCGGCATGCCGGGAAGGCAGCGCATGGTGCAGGATAAAAAACTGCAGGCCGGGGCGCCGGTGGGCAGCCGCCCATTGACGAGCCTGTTCAAATATCTCCAGGTTTCGGGCCACAACGTCCTCCGGTGCATCCTCCGGTTCATTCACAACCACAATAACCTCTACGGCTGCGCCTTCAGGAAGGGTACATTCGAACAGGCATTGAAGGCTTTCCAACAGGCCGGGCTCATCGTAAGCAGGGAGGGCCACCACCAGAGACAGATTGTCCGGAGGCGGAGCGTCCACCTGTGGAGGATAAAGGGTGCGTTGCTGAAGGTAGGGCGTCATGGCCGGCAAATTTTCAATAAAATGCGCATACAAATGCAAGTAACAAATTTTTGAAAGGGTATAAACCCGTTTTTGAAACAATAATCCACCAATTCGGAACAATAGTGAAAAACCCACTTTCCATTTCCCTCCATCTTTGCCCGGTAACCTGAAATCAAAACCTCAATCACAAATAATGGAATCGACAACTGCTGCTGTAACAATCCCTCCAGTATCCAGAACATCTACTATCCTCGCCGGTATTGCCGGAAATGTATTAGAGTGGTATGATTTTGCCGTTTACGGCTTCTTCGCACCCGTCTTTGCCGAACTGTTCTTCCCCTCCAAAGACCCGACCGTTTCCCTGATCGCCTCATTTGGGGCCTTTGCGGCAGGCTTTCTGATGCGGCCGGTAGGCGGAGCATTTTTTGGGTATATCGGCGACCACATCGGACGGAAGCGGGCCCTCAACCTTTCAGTAATGATGATGGCTGTACCGACTTTTCTCATCGGGCTCATGCCTACCTATGGACAGGTTGGCGTTGCGGCTTCGGTAGCTTTGGTTTTACTGCGCATGGCGCAGGGGCTGTCGGTGGGAGGGGAATACACCAGCTCGATCGTCTATCTGGTGGAAAGCGCTCCGAAAAGCAAAAGAGGCCTGTTCTCCAGCGCCTCTCTGGTTGGCGCCACCGGTGGTATCCTGCTGGGCTCCTTCGTGGGGTCCATCATCAGCGGGATGCTGGATGAGTCTCAGTTGCATACCTGGGGCTGGCGCCTGCCCTTTCTGTTCGGTGTCCTGGTCGCCGGAGTTGGCTTCCTGATCCGCCGCCACATGCCGGAAACACTGAAAGAAGAAGAAAAGGCAGACAACCCGCTGAAGCATCTTTGGGAAGACAGGAAAGAAGTGCTGAGGGTCAGCGCCCTCAACCTGCTGACCGCAATAGCATTCTATGCCATCTTTATCTTCGCCGCCACCTGGCTGGTCAACTATGTGAAGGAGCCGCGAACGGTGGCTTTGCAACTCAACACCATGAGCATGATCGTACTGATGATCGCCGTTCCGTTTTTTGCCTGGCTTTCCGACCGGGTAGGGCGCAAGCCGGTTCTTATCGGCGGAGCGGTTGGTATGGTGGTGTTCGCTTATCCGCTGGTCTGGCTCATGCACCACCACAACGACGCCATGATCCTCGGCGGACAAATGGGCATGGCCATTTTGCTGGCCGCCTACGCCGGCACCATTCCGGCAACACTGACGGAAATGTTCTCCAGTAAGGTGAGGGTCACCGCTGTAAGCGTCGGTTATAACCTGACCTACGCCATCTTTGGCGGAACCACCCCGATGGTTGCGGTGTGGCTGATCGAAAAAGAGCATAACGATATGGCCTTTGCCTGGTATATTGTTGTAGCTGCTGCCGTTTCTCTTGTGGCCGCAATCTGGATCAGGGACGGCGCACATAAGCCGCTGCCGAATTAGAACCAAAGAGGCTCACTCTTCTCTTTACTATCCATCCGCCCCATCTTCCATCCTGATTTAGCATGCCGTTGATATGGAAGGCGGTTTCCAATAGAAAAACCCTTGAGTTTCCCGAAAGCTCAAGGGTTTTTCTATTGGAAACATGAGTCAACTTTCTTAAACAATAATCCATCTTTTCGAAACAATAGTGCAAGTTTCCCGGCTGGCTTACCTCCATCTTTGTCCTAGAAAAAGACCTAATATCGTGAATACAAAGATCACATATCGCCAAAGCGCCGGTTTACTGTCAGTCTTCCTGATGGCATTTCTCCAATCCCCACGCCCCTTTGCCCAGACATTCTTAAAGGTGAACGAAATGATCCATAACATAGAAGCACTGGAAGAAACCTACCAGGATTTTATCATCCCCGAGAATGCCGCATTCCGGGAATTCAACCTGGAGATCGAAGGAGCCGATGGCGGCTGGATCGAATACACCTATCTCGACCGTTTCGGCACCAACCGCACCCAGCGGGTCAATGGAGGCGAAGGCGCCACGATCAGCGCTACCTATACTATCGGCCGCAACATGGGCCAGATCCCTCCTGGTTCAACCCTGAGGTTCATCATCGGCAACCGGGGAAGTTGGGCAAAGTTCGACCTCCTCTCCCATGGTGGTTATGGTACGGGCGGCGGCGGCGGTACGGCTGTATTGCTTTCCAAAGATGGCGGAAGCAATTGGCTGATCCTGATGGTGGCCGGAGGTGGGGGCGGGGCTGGTGTTGACACAGAAGAAATAGATACTCAATTCAACCCGGGCATGCCGGGCGCTTCGGGTGATGAAGGCATGGGAAAGACAAACTCCAGAAATGAGGCTATGCCAAGCGGAAATCGTGGATCAGGCGGACAATCCAATAAAAATACCGGCGGGGGTGGCGGCGCCTACGAGGACGGCATACACGAAACCGGCACTCTCCATTACGGTAATGCCGGATGGAAAGGCCATAAATTATCCGGCCAGCCGCTGGGAGGGCTGGGAGGCACCCAAAAAGGGGGATACAACGGCGGCTGGGGTTTCGGCGGCGGAGGCTCAGGGGCAGAAGGTGGTGGTGGCGGCGGCGGTTATTCAGGTGGTGGCGCCGGTGCCCCTGGTTTCGGGGGCGAGGGCGGCACCAGTTATGTAGATCGATTCACAGTCTCCCCTTCGGGAGTTTTGAGAAAACAAAATGATGATACCAATAATCCGGAACACGGGCGGGCGAGGTATCAATTCGGCCCGGCAAAACAATAATCCAATTTTCTGGAACAACAGTCCCCAGAAACTTAACTCAGGCATTCATTTATATATGTGAAATAAAAGGTTTGGGCTCCGGAGCTTTCATGAAATCAATGATACGCAATGAAAAGGAACAATAAAACACAGGAATGTGAAAGGCTTGTTTTCAAAACCGGATGGAATTATCATCAACTATCCCGGCCAGGAGCTTATTATTTTGTGACACATAAGTGGAAACGGCGCCTGGTTTTGCTATTCACGCTTACTACTTGCCTCTTTACATCAGATTTCGGCCAGCAGGTTGTGGTGCCCTACAAGATACAGAACCTCATTTCGGATGTGGTCCTGCAGAAGTTCGAACAGATCAATCAGGAGGTGGAGGTCTATGAGCACAAGGAGGGCAACCGCCTGATACTGATCGGCGATTCCCTGGAAGTAGAATCGGCACTGGAACAGCTTGAATTGCTCGACGTGCCCCAAATGATGGTCACTATCGAATTCATGCTGGTGGAATATTTCCACGAAGACGATTTCGAATGGGGTATTGACATCACACAGGGTTCGTCCGGCAATTTCGGAAATATCAATTATACGCCCGGTTCACCGGGGGGGCAGCTTTCCTTTGATTACAGCGCCATCACCAATTTAACGCCCAATTTCCAGTTCAACCTCCGGGCCCTGGTCAGTGAAGACAAAGCTAAAGTGCTGACCAACCCTCACCTGGCAGTCAAAAGCGGCGCAACGGCCAACCTGAATATCGTTGACCGCCGGACCATCGTCCTGGAAACCGCCACCATCAACGGCGTAACCACTACCTTACAGAATATCGAGGCCGGCATCCGGCTTTCCGTCACTCCGGTGCCTACTCATGATTCCCTCATTCACATGGCCATCAACGGCGTGGTATCGGAATTCCTGCCTTTTTCCTCCGCAGGAGAATATCTCATCGAGGAAAATGACATTAACACTGAAGTAGATGTCCGCAACGGCCAGACCCTGATCATCGGCGGTATGATACTGGAAGAAACAAACAAAGTGGATGGAGGGGTACCCTTTCTCCGCAAGATCCCCTTACTCGGCCTGCTGTTCAAAACCAAGCGGCAGGTAAAGAACTACGTCGAACGGGTGATGTACATCACTTCCTATATCCATCCAATTGAGAATCTGGCAGAGTATGAAAATATCCGGCAGCTGACTCCCTTCGAAAAAGAAGTGGAAGAGATCATTGAAGGAGACCCGCAATTCCTGAAGTACGAAAGGACTAAGAACTCTATGGAGAAAAGCCGGAAGAAAAGAATGAAGAATAGAAACTAATATAAATCAATGATACGGCCATGAAAAGGCAAGAACAACCAAATCCCACTTCCGGGCCGCCCTGTTTGTTACGGATACCGTACCGGGAAATGCATCTGCCCTTGCAGGTAAAAGTGTGGCTGCTCCGCATATTGTTGCTGATATTTTGCAGCAGTTTTTTTACCACAACTTATACCCAGCACACGGTTAAAGAATACAGGATACGAAACCTGATCTCGGATGTCGTGCTGCAAAAGTTTGAGCAGATCAACCGGAATGTCGAGGTTTACGAACACCGGGAAGGCAACCGGCTGATCCTGGTAGGCGACTCTCTGGATATCGATGCGGCCCTGGAGCAACTGGAACTGCTGGATGTGTCCCAGATGATGGTGACCATCGAATTCATGCTGGTAGAATACTTCCACGAAGATGACTTCGACTGGGGCATTGACATCACTCAGGGCACCACCGGCAACTTCAACAACATCAAATACTCTCCCGGCTCTGCCGGTGGCCAGTTTTCCTTTGGCTATAATTCCGTCGCCAACCTGACGCCCAATTTTCAGGTCAACGTCCGGGCCCTGGTCAGTGAAGACAAGGCCAAGGTGCTGACCAACCCGCATATTGCCGTCCAAAGCGGAGCCTCGGCCAACCTGAATATCGTTGACCGCCGGACCATCGTCCTGGAAACGGCCACCATCAACGGAGTGACCACTACCCTGCAGAATATCGAGGCCGGCATTCAACTAGCGGTTACTCCTGTACCGACCCATGATTCCATTATCCACCTGAATATCAATGGGAGAGTATCCGAGTTTCTGCCCTTTTCCGCAGCCGGAGAATTCCTCATCGAAGAGAATGACATCGTCACCGAGGTCGATGTCCGCAATGGCCAGACACTCATCATCGGAGGGATGATCCTGGAGGCCACCAACCACCTGGAAGGCGGCGTACCCTTCCTCAGTAAGATCCCCCTGCTTGGCCTGCTCTTTAAAAACAAAAAAGAGGTCAAGAACTATGTCGAACGCGTGATGTACATCACTCCTTACCTGCATCCCATTGAAAACCTTGCCGAATATGAGAACATACGTAAGATGACCCCTTTCGAGAAGGAAGTCGAACAGATCATCGAAACGGACCCTCAGTTCCTGCAATATGACCGCACCAAAAATTCGATGAGGAAAAACCGCAGGGCGCAGAGGCAGAATGGGGGGTAGAGGTATGATGTTTGATTTGGGTTTAACAGAATTAATTCGCCAATAAAAAAATGAGGCACCATGAAACAGATACAGTTCCTTCAACTATTAGCCGTAATAGCGATCCTCAGTTGCCAGAGTTGTGAAGACGTCGCCTTCCTGCCGGCAAAGGGGACGATCGGCGGGACTATAACGGACAACAACGGCGCTCCGCTTCAGGGGGTACAGATAACGGCCTCCTTTGAAGAACCCTCTCAGAGCGGGCAAGCCTTCGAAAACAATAAAACGGCTATCACTGATAGTGAGGGCTATTTCCGCATGGACAACCTTTGGGATAAGGTACACCTCAGTGTCAATCACTCCGGTTTCCTCCCTGCCTCTTCACTCGTTGAACTGAAAAACAAAAACAACTGGTTAACAGCCGATTTTACCCTATCCGGAAGCCCCACCATCATAGATGTGAACCTGAGTAAAACGGTTTTATCCGCCAACGAGCCGGATACAGTGAAAATCAGCGTGGAAGTACAGGATAAATTTAACAGTATAGCTCAGGGGTATATCGGCAATCTGTTGTTCTATCGGCCGGATGGCTCAGCTTTTACAGTTCTGAATGCCGATCTGGGATATCAGGGGTTTGAGGAATTTCTTTTCAATGCCAGTATTACTACCGGCCTTTTACCCTCCGGAGTATATACCATCGCCGCTGAAGTCCGGGACCCGGATGGCAATGAACACCGGCTGAAAGCGAGTTCGA
Source organism: Lewinellaceae bacterium (assembly GCA_020636315.1). Lineage (GTDB taxonomy): Bacteria > Bacteroidota > Bacteroidia > Chitinophagales > Saprospiraceae > JACJXW01. The sequence continues at coordinate 119,351 of JACJYA010000011.1, read as the reverse complement.
TTACGGTGGAATAGCCCGTGCTGTAAAGAATGTATCATTGATTTTGGTAAGGGGTATAGCCTGGTTGTGGCCGCCCCTTGCTTTTTTAGGCAAAAAAAACTGTCCACTTGAATTCCAACCGCCAGAAAAAACTTAGAGTGTGTTCAAATTCCTCCCGGAAAGGAAACAATAATCCACCAATTTGGAACAATAGTGAAAAACCCACTTTCCATTTCCCTCCATCTTTGTAGGAGTAAGTTTCCATCAATAATACCATGACAACACTGAAAGGGCAGGGAGTGGCCAACTTCATTACCGGCCTGATCGGAGGGATTCCGATCACTCAGGTGATCGTACTCAATACGACCAATATCAACGGTGGGGGGCAAACCCGAATGGCTTCGGTATTCCACGGCCTGATCATGCTCAGCTGCTGGCTGTTCCTCCCGGGGCTGCTGAATCTGATCCCACTGGCCTCTCTGGCCGCCATCCTGATCGCGCTGGGCTACCAGCTGACGAGTTTTACCGTTTTCAGAACAATGTACCGGCAGGGATGGAGCCAGTTTTTGCCCTTTGTGGCCACCATTATCACGGTCTTGTTCACAGACATCCTTACCGGAGTCATCATCGGCATCCTCGCCGGTTTCTTTTTCCTGGTACGCGGCCAGAACAAGGTCGCCTTCGAGAAAAGTTTCAACGAGTCTTCGGGCATTCACCGGATCTCCCTGGGCCAGTTTGTCTCCTTTCTGAGCAAGGGCAGCCTGCAGCAGGCACTGGAAAATATTCCTGAAAATGCTTTGGTTCAGATCGACGGGGCCAGGGCAGAAAAAGTGGACCTCGATATCCTGGGGGTTATCCGGGACTTTCGGGACCATACCAGCAAAAGAAAAAATATCCGGCTGGAAGTAGTGGGCCTTGAACTCCAGCAACTGTAACAATAGATCAAGTTATGATAATTCAAGCGCTAATGGAAAATTAGCGCTTGAAGGCCTGCATTAAGCGGCAATTTCCTATTGCCGCTTAATTTGAGCCAGCCATTCCAGTCCGGTGCGGCAAAACATTCAACTAATAATTTTCTCAACTCATAAAATGCCAAAAAATGAAAAAGCTGAAAATGATCTTCCTCCCTTTGTTCATCCTGGCGATAGCCAGCTTTCAATCTCATGCTTCGACTCCGGTGCCCGGTGATGACGAAGAAAAAGCTGTGCTTGAGGCCAACCAACAATTCTTCAAGGCCCTGAACGGCATATTTGACGGCCAGATCGAACCCATGAGATCCGTCTGGGCACACACCGACGAGGTCACCTATATGGGCCCCGGCGGCGGTATGCAGACAGGCTGGAAGCAGGTGCTTTCCAACTGGGAATACCAGGCTTCACTGAACCTGGGCGGAGAAGTTCATCCTGAGGACATTCAAGTTATCATGGGGGACGGAATGGCCGTGGTGCAGAACATTGTAAAAGGACAAAATACCGTGAACGGCGAAAAACAGAAGGTTGCTATCCGTGCAACGCAGGTATTCCGCAAAAGAAAGGAAGGATGGAAGGTAGTCAGCGTGCATACCGATATCCTGGATCTAAATACTGAGGAGGGAGATCCGATTTTTCTCTTCCAGAATTAAACTAGCAGTAGAACAGCAAAGAATGTATCATTGATTTCTGGGAAATGAGATGCCCCATACGAATTGTGGTGCCCTTTCAGGGCGCCTACCAATGCTGCCTTATATACATGGGGCGTTAGCGCTGCCGGTTGAAAATTTGTTGTGGTGTCAGATGGAAGGCACTTCGGAAGTGCCTTCCATTTTTAATAATTCCGGATAACAAATGTTTCAGTTCCCTTCTCTTGCCGTCCACTTTATCCCCGAAGAACGGTCAACGGCAACAGTTACATTTTTGATCCGGCAATCCAGCAGATGGCCCCCGCTTTTGCGGTTTTCGGTAAGGAAATGAAAGTGAAAGCCCGTCACGTTTTCACCGGCCACTTCGTCGGGAAAGAAGAAGCCCACCATGGTACCTTCGATCTGCTCGAATTCAAAGGCCACCTGTTGCGCGATGACGTCAGCCAGAGGTGGGTAGGGCTCCTGCTGAGAATGTACGCTCCTGGTTTTGACATACTCAAACTCGCCGCTGATGCGAATGGCGTAATAACCTTCCGGTTCAACCAGGTTCTCCTGCATATAAGCCTGAAGTTCACTTAGCGTCATAGGCTGGGTGAGTTTTACAGTTTCGTCCGCTTTGAACCAGGTGAGGTTGGCGAATGGAGTTTTTATGCCTCCCTTTACATTGTAGGCAACCCCATCGGTTTTTATCTGGTAGAACTGCCCGTCGAGGCAGGCCATTTCCCCATCGACACCCTCAAAAGTGCCCAGCCCGAAATCGCCGTATTTCTTCAGGGAGCCAAAGGTGGCCTTGCCGTCATAATCGCCCTCCATCAGGCGGTCGATACGGGAAACCTGATAGATCACCTCTTCGTCCACCCGCCCCCCGGCATTCCTGTCGCTTTGGTTAACCAATGCGATCCCGGAAGCGCTTTGAGCCGCCGCCTGCTGGAGTGAAGCAATTGAGATCAAAAGCAGTGCGATTGTCAATTGGATGTTTTTGTTCATGGTTTAAAATTTTAGTGCTTCAGGTTTTTCCACCACATAAAGGAAAGGGCTGTTATCTGCTCAGATGTACAAAGGTAGCCCCTCCAACCATTAAGTGCGTGGACTATTGTTCCAGATTGGTGGAATATGGTATCGAACATCCACTACTGAACCACCTCCGCCATCAGGTGATAATACGCCGCACAGGCGCCTTCCGAAGACACCATCGGCGCCCCCAGTGGGTTCAGCGGCGTACATTTCTTACCGAAATGGGGGCAATCCAGCGGTTTTTTGTGCCCTTTGAGGATCTCGCCGGCGATGCACTCCTGGCTGTCCGGAATTGCCCGGGGCTCCAGGCCGAACTTTACATTCGCATCAAATTCGGCAAAGGCATTGCGCATCTTCAGTCCGCTGCCCGGCATGACGCCTATGCCCCGCCACTCCTGGTGGGTGGGTTCGAATACCCGCCAGATGATCTCACGGGCGGAAGGGTTGCCCTCGGGAGGCACTACCCGGCTGTACTGGTTCTCCAGGCGGGCCAAGCCTTTTTCCAGCTGCACGACGAGCATCAGAATGCCCTGCAGGAGATCAACCGGTTCGAAACCGGTAACCACAATCGGAATGTGATATTCTTCGACGATCGGCCCGTAATCTTCAAGCCCCATAACGGAACAGACGTTGCCGGCGCCCAGAAAGCCGTCGATATGGCTGTCTTCATCCTCGAGAATGGCGCGCATGGCGGGTGGGACGAGCACGTGGGAAGTTAAAAGGGAGTAGTTTTTCAGGCCGTAATGCCGGGCGTGAAGTACGGAAAGGGCATTGGCAGGAGCGGTAGTCTCAAAACCTACGGCAAAGAAAACTACCTCCTTACCAGGGTTCTCTTTGGCCAGCTGAACCGCTTCCATAGGAGAGTAAAAAAAGCGCACATCAGCCCCTTCGGCCTTTGCCTGCAGCAGGCTCTTTTCGGTGCCCGGCACCCTCAGCATATCTCCGAAAGAACAAAGGATCACATTTTCTTTGAAGGCGAGCTGAAGCGCCTGGTCGATCACGCCAAGCGGCGTTACGCAGACCGGGCAGCCCGGGCCGTGCACCATGCGTATTTTATCGGGAAGCATATTGACCAGCCCATTCTTAACCAGGCTGTGGGTTTGCCCCCCGCAAAATTCCATCAATACCCAGGGCTGTGATACCTCCTTTTCGATCTCTCGCAGGTACTTCTCCACGAGTTCCGGGTCACGATATTCCTTCAGATATTTCATTTTGTTTCTTGTCTGATGAGTGAGCTAAGGTGGTTTGGATGGCTCTACCGTCTCAATTAGCCGGCTAAAATTGTTAGATGGCTGTATAGCTATATTGTTGATGTAGCCCACCGTACACCATTTACCGCACACCTCCCGCCAGCCCCTCTTCCGGCAGCAGGTCCTCCAGCCCCCCATACTGCTCAAGGTGGGCAAACGTCTTCAGGGCTTCCTCCTCGTTGACCAGGTTAATGGCCACCCCGGCGTGGACGAGGACATAATCCCCCTCCTTCGCCTGAGGGATCATATCGAGATAGGCTTCTTTGACGATACTGCCAAAAACTACTTTTGCTCTGCGAATGAGGCCGTCGGCCTGCTCGATGGATCTGATCTTACCTGGTATGGCTAGGCACATGGTTTGATGGTTTGATTGCTTGATTGTTTGATTGCTCGGTTGTTGTATTCATCTCATACCGGCCGGCCACTTTACGGACTTCAGCCAGCGGACACGGGCGGAGTAACAATATAACCATTTCACAATTTTACCCGGCTCGCAGAGACGGGCCAGCAATGAGCTCTCAAATTACACCCTTACTTTTCCGATCTCTTTTTCCGACCTGTTCTTGTATAATTCTACGTCACAGGAGAGGCAAGCATCGAAAGACCGGGCGATCAGCCCCACTTCAATGGGACGGCTCAGGTTTTTTATTTCCGTGTCTTTCAGGGCATTGGCCATTGGGGAGGTCTTGCCCAGTGCTTCTCCTGACTGCAGGTTGAGCATTGTGGGCTGTAGAATGGTGTAATTGCTGATCTTTCCGCCTTCCAGTTCCACAAAGTGCGCCAGAGCGCCCCGTGGAGCCTCGGTAAAGCCCAGCCCCCAGCCGTCCTGCTCCCGGACTGCCGCCTGGCAGGGAGCCCCCACTTCCAGTTGAGACAGCCAGGCCCGCATTCTGTTCACCAGCTCGCAGGCTTCGTGCATGCGGGCCCAGGTACGGGTAAAAACGGACGCCGACTTATGGGCATAAACCCCGGCGAACAAACCGGGATGGTGCCCGTTGTATTGGATGGCATGTTTTCCCTGGATCAGCATACGGGCGACCGGCCCTACTTCCACCGGTTCTCCTTTATACCCCAGGCGGTGTATTTCTTTTTTATCTTTCAGGCTTTCCGCCAGCCATTCGTGGCCGAGGGAGTGAAGCATATTTCCATCAAAATAAGCTCCCGGAAACTGGACTGATCTCAAATGATTCTCAGGCGTAACTGCAAAATAGCCATTTTTGTTGTGAAATGCACCATAAGAAAGAAGATGGGGCTCCACCCTCCCGAGTTCATCCAGCCCGTACTCCAGGGCGACGCGCAGGAAAAGGCCGAAATCGCTGTTGAAATGCTCTCCTTTCTCCTCCAGCCAGCCCATCAGTCCGGCCCAGTCCCTGATCTCCAGATAGCGCTCCAGAGAACATCCCAGCCAGGCAGGCTCCAGCCATTCCCGGCAATACTGGTCGAGCAGGGAAAAGGCCCTTGTCAGTTCTTTGGGCTGAACGGAAGTGGACACTCCACCGGGAACAATAAAATTGGAATGGGGCCATTGTCCGGCAAATAAGGCATAAAGGGCCATGGGGAACGTTCCGGCCATAATACCGGCGCGGAATGAAGCCCCCTTGAAAGCCGTGAAACGGCGGCTGGCCTCTGCAAAAAGCGGCTTATCGGAAAAGGAAGGATCGGCCAGGCCCGGGGCAAAGGTAGTATAAAACCAACGGCTTGTGTTCTGAAGGATCTCCGCCGCCTGCGCCACCGAGCGAAGCACCAGTGCGTTGGGAGGCAGCTCTGCCTTCCAGGCGTGTTCCAGGGCCATAGCGGCCGCCAGCTGATGGGACCCGCCGCAAAACCCGAAAATGCGGGAAGGAATAACCAGGCCTGCACGAGCGGGATGCCCGGCGAGGATGCCTTTATCCCCCTGGTAAACGGGAGAACGAAAGGTAGCACGGGTAACGATGCCTCTGCGGTTGAGGTACACCTTCGCCAACAAGTCTTTTTCGGCCTGAGCGAAACCCAGTGCCGTCGTTTTTTCCTTCGCTAACACTTCTTTCGTTTGTTTCGTTATTCTACGGTTTTAACCTTGCCGGGTATTGCCCGCAATTGCCCGTATTCTTTCCAGCCCATATCCGTAAAATAGGGCTGCAGGACAGACCAGGAGCAGGAGCGGTATGCCCCAAAATCATCAGCCGGTTCCCCCTCGATGAGCTGCAGGCTGTGCCAGCTGTCCATCACGTGGCGCAAATGCCGCGACAGCCGCCGGGGGTTATCCGAACCGGGCCTCCAGTCAACCACTCCCCGCGCCCGGTTGAGTTGCAACAGCAATTCCAACTGCATGCGCTGCCACTGTACGTGTTCCCGGTGCACCCTCTTCAGCTTCTCCGAGGTGCGGATCAACTCCAGGGTATCGAGATAAAAAAATATATATTCTTTCTGCAAATCAAAAGTCGCCCGAAGAAAGTAGTCAAAATTTTCAAAAATAGGCGCCAGATTGATCTCTGCCAGTAATTGCTGCTGGCGGGCCAGCAACTCCTCGTAAATACCCTCCAGTATCTCCGTTTTGTGAGGATAGTGATAGGCCATATTCCCCACGCTCATATCGGCCTTCCCGGCGATCTGCGCCAATCGGACATTCACATACCCTTCTGCATTGAAAAGCTGAAGGGCAGCATCGAGTATCCTTTGCTTCGTGTTTCGCTTCATCTGAAATCCGATATGCGCGTTAAAAAATGCTGGTTAGGGAAGAAAGCGGGATACCTTTTCGGGTATTCCGGTATTGAGGTTTTTCGGTATTACGGCCAGGAGGCCTGAAAGCCATGCCAGGCCTTGCAAAGGCTCCGCAGCAGGCCACCGCAAAACCATAAAACCGAAATACCACCATACCTACATGAGCACGATCGCGGGCATCTTTTTCGGAACGCTAATGAGCATTCTCCGGCTTCAGCGCGTATTTCTCAGGTTCTTTTTCAAAAGAAACCTTACACCCATCACAGCAAAAATAATAATTCATCCCTTCATATTCAATTACATGCTTAGCCGTGGACTTTTCCACCGGCACATTGCAGACGGGATTGATGAAGATCTTGTCGTTCTCCTCCACCTCTTCATTGCCGGCTTCGACAGCCGAAGCCTCCTCTTCACTGCGCATAAAGGAAATGATCTCCGCCAGGATGCTGATGGCCACCTCTTCGGGCAGCTTGGCGTTGATGTCCAGCCCGGCGGGTGTTTTTACCCGCTTCAGCTGATCGAAAGTAAGGCCCCGCTGCCGAAGGACGCCGAAAACGGCGTTGGCCTTGGCGCGGCTGGCCACAAAGGAGACGTAAGGCAGGCCGGACTCGAGAGCCTGCTGCAGGGCGTCTTCATCGTTCTCCCCCTGCGTGCAAACCACGATAAAAGTATTCGGCTTCAGCAGGGCCGGATCGGCCGTGCCCGAATCCATTACCTTTTCAGCATCCGGGAAGGCGTGATTGTCGGCTCCTCTGGCGACAACCGTCACCGGGTAATCCATGGCCCGGGCGATGCGCGACAAGGCCATAGCCACGTGAGACTTGCCCAGGATCAGCAACTGAGGCCTGGGCAGAACAGGCTCGATATACAGTTCGACGGTGCCGCCACTGTGGCAGGTCATATTGTAATCCACTACTCCCGGGCGGGATTCGCCGGGCCCTTCCGGGCTGATACGCACGACCCGGGGTTTACCATCCTTCAGAGCAGCGGAAGCTTCCTTGAGCACAATACCCCGGGTGCACCCCCCTCCTATCCAGCCGGTGAGAGTGCCGTCCTTTTCGATGACGGCCTTATCCCCCGGCTTGCCGGACGACGGCAGCTGGCGGTTAACCACAAAAGCAATGGCAAATGGTTCTTTATCTTGCGTCAGGCGCTGGGCCTTTTCCAGAAATTGATTGATCATGACGTAATTTTGATTCTTTTGGTAAACAGGGCTTTTATAAACGGTCAGAGCTGGATCAGATAGTCCTCCAGCTCGAGCAGGCTGTTCAGGTTGTGGGCCGAGTTGAATACGTCGATCTCCGGCAGGGCGGCGCTCATTCCCTTCGCGATGGGTTCGTATCCCTTCATGCCCTTCAGCGGGTTGAGCCAGATTAAGCGCCGGGTGCGCTGTTTGATCCTGGCCAACTCACCGGCCAGCAGTTCCGGCTCCCCGGTGTCCAGCCCGTCGCTCAGGACGATCACGGTGGAACTTCCCGACAGCACTTGTTTGGCGTATTGTTCGTTAAACAGCTGAAAGCACTCCCCGATCTTGGTCCCGCTCGACCAGTTGTGCGCCCGGGCAGTCAGCATGGCCAGGGTGTGGGCCAGGTCTCTGGAATCCAGGTAGTCGGTAATGCGCACCAGGTTTGTACTGAACAGGAAAGCCTCCACCTGCTCAAAATGGGCACGAAGCGCCCAGATAAACCGCAGGAGGAAAAAGCTGTACTTGTCCATCGAGCCGCTGACGTCCAGCAGGATGGCCAGCCGCTGCTTCCTGGGTATGCGCTTTTTGCGGCGCAGGTCCAGAGGGTCACCCCCGTAGGCGAGGCTTGCGCGGATGGTCTTCCGGAGATCGATGCGCCCCTGATTGGCGGAGGCCTTCAGCTTGCGCTTCAGGCGCAGGCTCATCTGCTTCCACAATTGCAGGGCCAGCTCTTCGAGCAGCTCGCTGTCCATCTCGCCGATCTTGGAAAAATCCGTCTGCCGAAGGCGCTCTATTTTATTGGCGCCCGAAACATTTTTTCCTTCATCCTTGCCTTCCTCTTTGCTCTCCCCCTGCCCCATCCACACCAGAGAGCCTGGTGACTTTCGCTGGATGTTAGACTGGTTCTTGTACGTCATCTTACTCTTGATGGCGCCTTTTCGCTTGCCCCAGAAACGGCCGAAAAGCTGGTCAAAGCGTTCGCTCTCTTCCCGGTTGGTGCAAAAGATAGCCTTCAGGGCGTATTTGAAGGTGTCTTGTTCATCTATCACCCCTTCGGAAGCTGCCGTCAGGGCATCCTGGGTTTCCTGTACTCCTACCGTCCACCCTTCACGGCGCGCCAGGTGGGCAAAGCCGATGACCGCATCGGAGATGCTGTTGTAAGAGGAGAAATGTGGACGGCCGGACATTTTTTAATGGTTTTGCGGTTTTACGGTTGATGCGAATCCCGATTTACGAATCCCGAATCCACGAATCCCGAATCCCGATTTACGAATCCACCAAAACCCCTTCCAGCCCTTCCGCCTTCACCCGCTCGATATCCTTCGCAGATTTCAGCAGGCAGCCCAGGCTTTTGGCCATGGCCTCCTCGCTCAGGTCCTTGTATCCCAGGGCGTGGAGCCCCTGCACCCAGTCCAGCGTTTCGGCGATGCCGGGTGTCTTTTCCAGCTTCTTCTGCCGGATGGCCTGCACGACGTGGACCACCCTGGCCAGCAACTGCTCATCGATATCGGGCAGGTGCTTCTGCACAATGCGCCGCTCCTTGTCCTCATCGGGGAAATTGACCCAATGGTAGAGGCAGCGGCGTTTGAGAGCATCGCTCAGCTCGCGCGTGCGGTTGGAAGTGAGTATGGCAAGGGGGCGGTGGGTGGCCTGAATGGTCCCCATCTCCGGGATGCTGATCTGGAACGCAGACAGCAACTCCAGCAGGAATGCCTCGAACTCCTCGTCCGCACGGTCGATCTCATCGATCAACAGGACCGGGGCCCGCTCCGCCTGGGTGATGGACTGCAGCAGGGGACGCTTCAGCAGGAATTCCTCACCGAAGATGTGGGCCTCCTTTTCCGCCTCGCTTTTGTCCGTCGCCTCCTGGATCTTGATGGAAAGCAGTTGCTTCTGATAATTCCACTCGTACACGGCGGAATTCACATCCAGCCCTTCATAGCACTGCAGGCGGATGACCTTCGTATTCAGGTAAGCAGCCAGAATATTGGCGACCTCCGTCTTGCCAACACCGGGATGGCCTTCCAGCAGAAGAGGCTTGCCCAGGCGCAGCATCAGAAAGAGGATGGTCGCCAACTCCTCGTCGGCGACGTACCCCAGCTCACCAAAACCTCGTGTGATCGTTTCTGTATCTTTGATCAGTTCTTTCACAAATACCTTTTTTGATTTGCGATTTTTGATTTGCGATTTTTGATTTTTGATTTGCCCGATGCAAGCAGCCTGGCAGCCGTGGCCCGCTCAGGATAAATCGCACGTCAAACATCATAAATCTTCAATTCCCGGGTTATTTCTTGCCGAACATCCCCTTGATCATAGAGCCCGCGCTCAGCGTATTGTCCACCTCTTCTCCCGCCAGTTTCGCCCTGAAGTTTTTGACGAACTGGTCGAAAACCGAGCCGGAAACGTCATTGATGAGGCGGGAACCAAACTGCGCCAACATACCGGTGATGGTCACCTCCATGGTACAGGTCACATCGGTCTGGCCGCCTTTTTCGACCAGCACGCCGTTCATCAGCATATCGGCGCTGCCCTTGCCTTTGGAGTCCAGCCCTTTGCCGAGCAGTTGCATTTTGTAATTGTCCTTATCTCTTTCCTGGAAAGTGATCTGGCCGTTGTACTTGGCCTTCACCGGCCCGAACTTCAGGCTCACTTCTCCCTTGTAATTGTCTTCATCAATGGTGTCGGTGAGGCTTGCCCCCGGTACGCAGGTAACGATCTTTGCCGGGTCGCTGAGATATTCCCACACCTTGTCAATGGGTTCATCGACCTGGAAATTCTTTTCTATGGTAGTCTTCATTTTTTTAGAGTTTGTGGGCTTTCCCGGGGCTCGGAGGGTTACTTGTTGTCGGTTGTTGGTTCCAGCAAGGAGCGGTCAACCTACAGCTATCAACAAACAACTGATACTCCGATACCCGAGATAGCCGATTAATATAAAATTTCCTAATGCAATGCACTAATACACCAATGCACTAATGCACCAATACACTAATGCACTAATGCACTAATGCACCAATACACACTAATTCGCTCCTTTCTCCCTCAACGCCTTCCACACCTTATACGGCGTGATCGGAATATCGAGGTGGGTGATGCCGTAGGGCGCCAGTGCATCAACGATGGCGTTGGCGATGGCCGGCGGAGCGCCAACGGTGGGGGACTCCCCTACCCCTTTGGCGCCGATCGGGTGGTGCGGCGAGGGCGTTACCGTGTGGCCGGTCTCCCAGCTCGGGGATTCCACAGCCGTGGGCACCAGGTAATCCATAAAGGTGCCGTTGAGGATGTTGCCGTCTTCGTCATAGACCAGCTCCTCATACATGGCCGGCGCGATGCCCTGTGTGAGGCCGCCGTGCACCTGCCCCTGTACGATCATCGGGTTGATGATGTTCCCGCAGTCGTCGATGGCGACAAAGCGGCGCACTTTGATCTCTCCGGTGTCCTTATCAACGTCCACCACGCAGATGTATGCGCCGGAGGGGAAGGTCAGGTTGGGTGGATCGTAGTAGTGAGTCGCTTCGAAGCCGGCCTCCATACCCTGTGGGTGGTTGGTGTAGGCTGCGAAAACGATCTCCTGAATGGTCTTGGATTTTTCCGGCGCGCCCTTGACGAAGAACTTGCCGGGTTCCCATTCGAGGTCGTCCTCACTCACCTCCAGCAGGTAGGCGGCGATCTTGCGGGCTTTGTCCCTCAGCTTGCGGGCGGCAACAGCAGCAGCGGCGCCGGCGGTCGGCGTACTGCGGCTGGCGTAGGTGCCCAGCCCGTATGGAGCGGTATCGGTATCGCCCTCCTCGACCTGGATGTGCTCGGCCGGAATGCCAAGCTCCTCGGCGATGATCTGGGCGTAGGTCGTTTCGTGGCCCTGGCCCTGCGATTTGGTGCCGAAGCGGGCGATCGCCTTCCCGGTGGGATGCACGCGGATCTCGGCGCTGTCGAACATCTTGATGCCGAGGATGTCAAAATCCTTAGACGGGCCAGCGCCCACGATCTCCGTGAAGGTGGAAATGCCGATGCCCATCAGCTCGCCGCGCTTGCGCTTCTCGGCCTGCTCTTTGCGCAGCTCGTCGTATCCCACCACTTCCATGGCCTTCTTCAGGCCGGCGTGGTAGTCGCCGCTGTCATATTCCCAGCCGGTGGGCGATTTCCAGGGGAAGTCTTCCTTTTTGATGAAGTTCTCCATGCGCAGCTGCGCCGGGTCTTTGCCGATCTCCAACGCGAAGCGGTCAGTGATGCGCTCGATGGCGTGCACGGCTTCCGTCACGCGGAAGGAGCAGCGATAAGCCACGCCTCCGGGCGGCTTGTTGGTATAAACGGCGTCTGCTTCCATAAAGGTGGTCTGGTAATCGTAAGACCCCGTACCTATGGAGAACATGCCTGTCGGGAACTTGGATGGGTTGGCCGCTGCATCAGTATAGCCATGGTCGGCCAGGATCTTGAAGCGGGTGCCGAGGATCTTTCCGTCCTTGGTGCCGGCCATCTCCGCGGTAATGTGATAATCGCGGGCGAAGGAGTCGGCCTGCAGGTTCTCGCTGCGGTCTTCCACCCACTTCACCGGCTTGCCGACCAGGAAGGAAACGGCAATAGCGATGACGTAGCCGGGGTAAACCGGCACCTTGCCGCCAAAGCCGCCGCCGATATCCGGCGATACTACCCGGACCTTTTCCTCAGTCAGGCCCACATGTCCGGCCACCAGAGCGATCACCGTACGGATGGCGTGCGGCGCCTGGGTGGTCATGTACATGGTCAGGTGGTTGTTGATCTTATCGTAATCGGCCACACAACCACAGGTCTCGATGGAAGAGACGTGGATGCGCGGGATGTGCATCTGCTCCTTGACCACCACTTCAGCCTCGTTGAACAGTTTTTCGGTGGCTTCCTTGTCGCCCACTTCCCAGTGCCAGATGTGGTTATCTTTCTTGCCTTCCTTGTCGGTCCGAAGCACCGGCGCATCCGGGTCGAGGGACTTGTAGGGGTCGATAACCGGCTTCATGGGCTCGTATTCCACCATGACCGCTTCCTTGCCGTCGCGGGCGGCGTAGCGGTCAGTAGCGATCACGGCGGCCACTTCCTGAGCCTGGTACATAACCGTGTCGGTCGGTAGCACCATCTGGGTGTCCGACATCAGGGTCGGCATCCAGTGAAGGTTGTACTTCTCCAGGTCTTTACCCGTTACTACGGCAATGACGCCGGGGATCTTTAGCGCCTCTTCGGCATTGATGCTTTTTATCTTGGCGTAGGCATAGGGGCTGCGCACGATGTCCATGTGGAGCATGCCGGGCAGTTGGATGTCATCCACGTAATGGCCCTTGCCCTGGATGAACCGGGCGTCCTCCTTCCGCTTGAGGGAGTGCCCCATTCCTCCTATTTCTTTGGATGTTTTACACTTAATCATTTTGTTATCAGGATTGAAGATGATTGCAATTGGGTTCGTTGGATGTTGGCTTTTAACCATTTGCTATTCGCAGTTTTTACCCGGCCGAGGTATGAGGACGGGCGCGGTTCGCCGGTAGCGAAAACCAAACCACGAATACCGAACAGCCGGGAACTCTACACAAACTCAGGCTCGGTCGAAGGCGTCTCCTCACCCCGCATTTTGGCGGAGGCATACTGGATAGCCTTGACGATGTTGTTGTAGCCGGTGCAGCGGCAGAGGTTGCCGGCAATGCCCCAGCGGATCTCTTCTTCCGTGGGGTTATCATTGTGCTCCAGTAGTTCCACGGCGCGCATCAGCATACCGGGCGTGCAGAAGCCGCAGTGCAGGCCATGGTTTTCCTTGAAACCCTCCTGCAGGGGGTGCAGCCCTTCGGCAGTGGCCAGGCCTTCCACCGTGGATACTTCCTTTCCATCAGCCTGAATGGCCAGCACGGTGCAGGACTTAATGGATTTTCCGTTCAGCAGGACGGTACAAGCTCCGCAACTGGTGGTGTCGCACCCGATATGAGTGCCGGTGAGGCGCAGTTTTTCCCGGATCACGTGGACCAGGAGTTCCCGTGGTTCGACCTCCAGGGTATGCTTCTCGCCGTTGACGGATATGGTAATTTGTTTTTTCATGTCAATTGGAATTTGTGTCTTCGGTTTTAAGATTTGGCCCTTTCAATAGCCTTGTTGATCATGCGTTTGGTCAGCACTTTCACCATAGCGCGCTTGTATTCTTCATCGCCGCGCAGGTCGGTGGAGGGGTTGCAGTCCTCGGAAGCATACTGGCCGGCCAGTTCGATGCGCTCCTCATCCAGCTTGTGGCCTACCAGTACCTCTTCGGAGCGGGCAGCGCGCAAGGGCACCGGGTTGACGTTGGTCAGGCCGATGCCGGCATAGGTGCACACGCCGTCGCCATCGAGGGTAAGCTGGACGGCTACGCCGGCTGTAGCATAATCACCCACTTTACGCTCCATTTTGTGATAGGCATTGCCGGTGCCCGCTCCCGGAACCGGGATCCGGATCTCGGTGAGGATCTCGTTGGGCTGTACGGCAGTCATATAGAAGCCGTAGAAAAATTCGTCGATGGGCACAGTGCGTTGCCCTTCGGCGCTGCTGATGACAACCTCGGCTCTCAGGGCCATCATGACGGCGGGGTGGTCATTGGCGGCGTCACCATGAGCGATGTTGCCTCCGACCGTGCCCATGTTCCGGACCTGGGGGTCGGCGATCAGCTTGGTCGCATCCATAAAGATAGGGTACTTGGACCGGATCAGTTCGGAGTGCTCCAGGTCGGCCTCCCGGGCAAGCGCTCCGATCTTCAGGTAACCATCCTCTTCCTTGATGTGGGCAAGCCCCGGGATATTATTGATGTCAATCAAAAATTCCGGCGAGGCGAACCTCAGTTTCATCATTGGTATCAGGCTGTGGCCACCTGCAAGGATCTTGGCTTCGTCGCCATGTTGCTCCAGCAGAGAAAATGCCTCCTCGAGGCTTGCCGGAGCGGCATAATCGAATGTTGCAGGTATCATGTTTCAGGATTTAGAAGTTAATTATGGCTTGAAATTAGAAAATAATTTCTAATTATTGAGATTTTTTTGAAACAATCCAGTTTTTTGGGTTGAAATTTTCATTTGCAGGAGCAGGGAAAATATTATTGCCTGATCGGGAGAGTAGGGGGAAGAATGTAAGGTGCCGCCCTCTTTTTCATCGCATCGAAGGGTGGAACAGGAGAACGAAAAAAAGGTTTAAAAAAATCAGGCAAATGTGACGGCATCCACTCTGGCCAGGTGAGCCGACAGGCAGGCCCAGTTATCTCCATAGTCCTCTGAAAGGTAGAGGTTGCCGGTTGTCGTCCCGAAAGCCAGCACCGGCCCCCGTTTGGCAAGGGAATGGCGGAATACGATATCGAAGCAATGCTCCTGAGGCAGGCCGTTGCGCTGGGCCTGCCAGGTGCGGCCACCGTCTTCGGTGCGGCAGGTGCACAATGCCAGCCCGGGCGCCACCCGCATCTCATCGCTGACAGCGGGGGCCACCCATGCCTTTTCCGGATCTTCATGATCAATGGCCAGGGCAAAGCCATAATTGGGAAAGCCGTTGACGCCGGTTACATTATCCCAGCTCTGCCCGCCGTTGGTGGTCCGGAAAATACCACAGTGGTTTTGCTGCCACATCACATCGGGGTTGGCGTTGCAGGCCAGCAGGAGGTGTGGGTCGTGCCCCACTTCGGCAGCAGGGTTGGGCAGATAGGCGGCGACCAGGCCGTTATTGCGGGGTTCCCAGCTCTGCCCGCCGTCCCGGGTCTCGAACACGCCGGCGCAGCTGACCGCAATATAGACGTGGCTCTCATCCCGCGGGTCCACCACGATGGAATGAATAAAGGGATAATCTCTTCCTGCGCCGAACCACTGGTTCTCATCGAGGCGGCTGGGGTGGTTCCAGAGGCTTTCCACCAGTTCAAAATGCCGTCCGTTGTCACTGCTGTAGAACAGCCCTCCGGGCTCGGTGCCCAGCCACAGGCCACCGGGGCGGTTGGGGCCGGCCTGCTGCATGCACCATATCTTTTTCAGGGTGGCCGGCCTGCCCGGCCGGAATTCAGCCCCTTCCGGGTATCTGGGCATGGGAACCGATTGCCAGCTCTGCCCTTCATCCACCGAGAAATGCAGTTTCTGCCCCCAGTGGCGGTGCGCCAGGCCCAGCCACCAGGTATTGGTTCGGGGGTCAACATATACCATAGATACGGGCATCCCCGTAAAGTGAACTTTATCCACTTTCCAGGAACCCGAAACCCGGTGATAAACGACGAGGCCTTTGGAGGTGCCGGTGAGGAGCTTCATTGTTGGATGCTTGATTGTTGGATGGTTAGATGGTTGGATGGTTAGAGGGCTGTATTGTTTTGTTATATGGCATGGTTAGATCATTGATTGTTATCCTTCGGCAGGGGGGGGCAATTAAGTGCGTGGGATAGTTCAATTAAGTGCGTCCGCGTTAAGCTAACCCGCTGGTTTCCAGGGCAACGAGGGACTCAAAAACCAGGAACTATGAACAGACCCGGTGGCCCCTTTAGCTCAACCCTTTAACAATCCAGCAATCCAGCCATTTAACGCCATCTTGCCCTATCCTCCAGACAACGCCTGGAAAACATACACCTCATCCTTCTCCCCAACCTTATCCTGCAAGGCTTCCTTGTCTTCGATGAGCTCTCCGCTGAGGAAGATGTTGACGTGCTGGCGCAGGCGCCCCTGTTCATCTACAACGTAATCCCTGATGCCGGGGTATAAAGCTTCGATCTCTTCCAGCACTTCGGCTACGGTGGCTCCCGCCACCTGGTGTTCCTTCAGGCTGGGGAAAAAGCGTTTTAGGGCAGTCGTAAATCTGACGGTTGGCATAGCCGGATGGTTTAATTGTTTGATTGTTATACATTCGCTTCAGGCACCCGAAGGCAAGGCAGCGATTTTCAGTTTTAACCGGACTTCGGCGTGAGCTCAGTCGAACGCTCAAAAAGACAGTACAGCCATATAACAACAGAGCCTGATCTTTAGATCATCCTTTCACCCTGTCAAGATACTTCTCTCTGATAAATTCATAAACCGGCCGGATCCACCGCCGGAAGAAAAAGTAAAAACTGCCGTTCACCCAAACGCCCAGCAGCAGGAAGAAGGCGCCCCAGTAATATTCGGCTAGTTCTCCGGTCCACAATTCGCTGGAGATAATGAAGTAGCTCCCCGCCAGTACAAGCCCGGCTGCCAGAAGGGTCCGCGCCCCCTTATAATTCCAGGCCAGCAGGAAAAGCGTAAGGGCTGCCAGGCCGATAGAGATGAAGGAAGCCCAACCGGGTGCATGCTGATAGATCTTTGCCCCACTGCACAGGGTAATGGCGCTGGAAAAAGTCAGGATGCAAAACGGGCATTTGGGCAATAGTACAATGGCCAGCCCGCTGAGCACAGAAAGGGACTTGCCTTTCTGTTTTGGTTTTTTTTCCCCGGGGCAGGGGCAGGAATTGGGTGAATGGGACATGGGTGTATTGAATGAATGAGTGAATGAATGAGTGAATGAATATTGTGGGCTCAGCCCGGTATTCACCCCCTTACCATTTACATACAGGCATTTAACTGGATCTTTGTATTTTTACCAAAATTAAATGCTTTGCTAATTTAGAATGTTTTTTCTAAAAAATTGTTCAAAATGAAAGAATTGCTTCCCTATCTACAGGAATGGGCCGACAAGGGCCACGAGTTTGCCATAGCCACCGTCATTCAGACCTGGGGGTCCTCCCCCCGGCCGGTGGGTTCCACCATGCTTATCTCCAAAGACATGGAAATGGCCGGCTCGGTGAGCGGCGGCTGTGTGGAAGGGGCCGTCATCCGGGAAGCTATGCCATTGATAGAAAATGGAACGGCCAAACGGCTGGCCTTTGGAGTGGCCGATGAAGACGCCTGGGCGGTGGGCCTCAGTTGCGGCGGGAGGATACAGGTGTTCACCGAACGCTTTCTCGCCTTCGATGAGCGGCCGGAAGAACAAAATGCCTGGGTGTTGCTTAAGGAAAAACTGGAAAGCAACCAACCCTGCATCCTCGTTTCGCGGCTGGAAGACGGGAGGGGATGGCACAGCGTAGTATTGCCCGACGGAACCACCGCCGGGCAGCCCATCCGTGAAGCATTGAAGGAGGAAGCCCTGCGCGCTTACAGCGAACGCAAAAGCCAGCCCACCGAGCAGGAAGGGCAGTCCTTCTTCCTGCAGGTGTTCCCCAGCCGCAGCCAGATGCTCATCATCGGCGCCGCCCACATCACCGCCGACCTGATCCAGCTGGGCCATCTTTACGATTTCGAAACCATCGTAATTGACCCCCGGGGGGTATTCGCCCACAAATCGCAATTCCCGCAGCCACCGGACCAACTGATTGACAAATACCCGGCTGAGGTGCTAAATGAATTCACGCTCGATGCCTATACCTATGCCGTCGTCCTTTCCCACGACCCCAAGATCGATGACAACGCCCTGCACATCCTGCTGCCTTCCGACATCGCCTACATCGGGGCCCTGGGCAGCAAGAAGACACATGCCAAAAGGGTAAAACGGCTGCAGGAAGCAGGCTTCGCCGAGGAGGCCATCGCCCGCATCCATGCACCTATCGGACTTGACATCAACGCAAAGACGCCAAAGGAGATCGCCCTGGCGATCATGGGAGAGATCATTGAGGTGAAGAATGCGTATTTGTGAATTGTTTTGCAGTCTCTGTCCCCTTTCTTTAACAACTAAGCCCGAAAAACCACCTGACAATGTCCTTATGGTTTTTACAAATTCCTATTTATTATAAATTATTTCTTTAATTTAATATCTTTACTATAATCCTGTATTTGAACATATCTGGAAAGGGTGTCATTTTACAGCCTGTCTAATCACTCAATGTGGCGCCCCCGTTGCAAATAGAAATAACCGCCCAAAACCCGCTGATCATGAAATGGTATCCTCTTGCGGCATTACTTCTGGTTGCTTCCTCATCATTATGGGCTCAGGAACCAGGAATACGCACCTGTCTGGGAGTCCAGGAATTTTGTCTAAGTGATTCTCTTTTTTCGCTGAATGATACCCTTTTTTCCCTCTGTGTGGAAATCGACGTAGATGCCGGCTTCCCCGATTCTATTGATCATTTTGAAATTGATTGGGGAGACGGTAGTATTATCACGGTTGTTCCCGGCAGTACAACTCCTTCGTCAAGGACACACCAATATGATTTTTCCGATTTCTACAAAACCTGTAGTGAAAAAATTGAGTATTTCATTGTGCTGGAAACCTATTTAGAAGATGAAAACCAGCCTGTCCTCAACAACTCTTTCAGAGCTACCTTTAAAAACCTGCCGGTAGCCCGTTTTTCGAAACCAGACACTCTCTGCGTGGGCCAGGAAAGCTGTTTTGTAAACACCTCCTGTGAAAACGCCGATACGGCTTCCTATCAATGGATTGTGGATGGGCTCCCCATTTCCGACACGACAGAGCTCTGCCACCTCTTTACCACTTATGGCAGCCATCAAGTTTGGCTGGTAGCCACCAACGAATGTGGAAGCGACACCAGTAAACAAATCATTTGGGTTCGCGATACGCCAACGGCCGTATCCGGTTTTTCCTTCCTGGGCACCAGTGGCTGTGTTCCCGATACCGTACTCCTGGACGACCAATCGATTGATGTCAATACGGCAAGTTGGCAGGTTCTGGATCCTCCTTTGGGATGGCAATTCGTTGAAAGCTCCGCCGAGTTGCCGGATACAGCTATTGTGCTGGAAGGAGCAGGCAACTTTTCTCTCCTCCATATTGCTGAAAACCAATGCGGAACCGACTCTTCTTATCTTGAAATTGAAGCGTTCAGCCCTCCTGGTGTGTCCATTACACCACCGGAAGAGGCTTGCGGGGAACTCCTCTACCAGCCTAATGTGGACTATTCGGGCAGTATTGATAGCGTCATGTGGTCTTTGGGTGACACATCCACCTGGTATGATATGTATCCCGACATCGAACTTCCGGCTGGTATTCACACAATCCGTGTAGTCGTAACGGGCCCTTGCGGCACGGAAACAGATTCCGTAATAGTTGTGGTGCACAATGTGAATGGGGCGGATTCTCTGTTGGCTGAAGTGTTATGCCACGATTCCGAAACGGTACAACTGGAAGTTGCGCCATCCGGCCTTGGAGGTTTCTTTGAATGTAGCACGGCAGTCACGGCTGATGGTATTTTTGATCCATCCCAGGCTGAAACCGGAGACAATATTATCTGCTATAACATTCCTTCGGCCCTATGCCCCACGGTTGATACTTTTATCGTCACCGTTCAACAAGGCCAGGATAGTGTGATAGTTGGCCAACCGGAAAAAATATGTTCCGATGAGATCCCTTATCCCCTCATTTTTTCACCGACAGGCGGCGAGTGGTTGAACAGTTACGTCACAGGCAATCCGCCGGATGAGGTTTTCAGCCCTCCACCCCCTTTTGACTCCAGCTACAACTTAACCTACCGCTACCCTGACCCCGCCGGTTGTATCACATACAAAACAAAAACCCTGGAGGTTGTCACCTTGCCGGAGGTATCGGGCAGTGATGTCTCCATCTGCAATGCCGATACTGCTCTTAATTTGGTGAATTTGGCAGCCCTTTCGGTTACCCCAGTAGTTGATGAGGGGATACTCACCTGTTGGGTTGACGGGAACCTGATAACTGATTGTGAAGTCAATCTTTCAAGTTTGTCTATTTCTTCCCATGACCTGGCATTTTCCTATACCATTCCTCCTGACTGCAGCACAACAGAAAACCTGGCACTGGAAATAACGGAATTGCAGCCAGTAGAAGCTCCTCCTGATACGATCATCTGCCAAAACCAGCCCCTTATTTTGCAAGGCTACCCGGAGAATTGTGAAGATGGCTGGTCACCACAGCCAGCTATCAGCCCATCAGGGGAAGTAATCACCAGCGCCCCTTTTGAGGAAATGGCATTTACCCTCACCTGTAGTCCGGGAACGGTTTGCGAAACCAGGGATGAAACAGTCGTCACCATTAAGGAAGGCCCAACCATTTTGCTAACGGAAGATTGGGTATGCATATCCCAGCCTACCTACACTTTGCCGGCGGGTAGCCCCGGCGGCAATTGGTCAGGCCCTGCCCTGGATGGTAATTCCGTGGTGTTGGCTGACTTGCCGCCCGGAATGGATTTCACCTATACCTATACGGTCGAAACATTACCAGAAGACTGCAAAGCGACAGGTTTTACATTGCATGTCCTTCCTCTTCCTGCCGCTAATTTCACCCTTCCGGAAACCATCTGTGCAGGAACAAGTGTGCCGTTTGCCAATAATTCTATGGATGCCACTCACTACCAATGGCAATCATCATCAGATGGATGTAACATTACCCCCTCTACAGCCTTTCAACCTGAACTTAACTGCCAGGCGGGATCCTACATCATAACCC
This sequence comes from Lewinellaceae bacterium, assembly GCA_020636315.1. Taxonomy (GTDB): domain Bacteria; phylum Bacteroidota; class Bacteroidia; order Chitinophagales; family Saprospiraceae; genus JACJXW01. The sequence continues at coordinate 98,239 of JACJYA010000011.1, read as the reverse complement.
TTGAGGCCCAAACCGTCCATCCAAATTCGGGAGAGGTACTTTGTACGGACACCTATTCCGAAGAAATACATATTCTGGCGCCCCCTCAGCAGGTGGCCTTTGCAGCGGATGAAACAGAAGGTTGTGCCCCCCTTACCGTGAGTTTCGATAACCTAAGCATGGGGGAAGAAATGCAATATTTTTGGGACTTTGGAACTCTTGGCGGTTTAGCCCAGGATGGCCCTCTCTCTGTGACTTGGGATTTCCCACAGGAAACGGGAGTAAATGAGAACACCATACATACGGTTGTCTTAACCGGTTGGAACCAGTGCGGCAGCTTAACCTACACCCGGGAAATAACCGTTCTGCCGCGGCCAAATGCCGAAATGGGCATACAGTTTGACGAACCTTGCAACGGAGGGGAACTCATTCTCAACAATCTGAGTACGGGAAGCCCGCTTGTCCACGAGTGGGTAATTTCCAACCTCCCTTTTCAAGATTCAGCGACTTTTGACAGCTTAAATCCCCCGCCCTTTACCGTTTTTGCCTCTGATACCCCTGCAACAGTCTATATTACACTGACTGAAAGGAACGAATGCGGAGAGAGTGTTGTGTCTGATTCTGTGCTGGTATTGCCCTCGCCTTATGTAGCGCGAATGAGTTATTCCGATGAAAGAGTGTGTGTAGGCGACGATCTGCTCTTGGCCAATATATCTACGCCCGGCACTACGCCGAGGTGGGAAATAGTAATGAGCAACAACGATACTAATTCATTTGATGGCGACACCCTCTTTTTCTCCCCAACTGTTGAAGGGCCTTTCACCGTCACGCTTTACGCCAATGGCAATTGTGGTTTCGATAGTGAAACATTGGAATTTGAGGCCATGCCTTTGCCAGTTGTTTCGGCCACTTACGAACCTTTAATACCCTGCTCCGGGCAACCGGTCCGTTTTGAAGTATCAACTGAAGGCAACGGCATGAAGCTCTTTTACGGCGATGATGATTTCACCAACCTTAATATCAGCCAGCATACATACCCTGATAGTGGCAGCTACCAGCTTTTTGCTATTGCAGAAACACCGTTTGGCTGCAAAGGCGAATGGCGGGACACAATTAATATTGCTAAAACCCCTGTGGCGGCTATAGCCTTTACGGACAGCATCTGCGCCGGCACTGATGCTATTTTTGAAGCGGAAGGTAGCGGAGCACAGAGTTGGGAATGGCATTTCTGCCCAGGAGGTTGTCCTATGGAAGGTTCATCTGTCATTTATACTTTCCCAATTTCGGGATCCCATAATGTACAGCTTGTTTCTGTTTCGTCATTGGGATGCCGGGATACTACCGAGCGGGCTTTTTTCGTCCGGCCAACGCCAGTAGCAGAACTGGAGATAGAAGCCATAAAAAAATGTACTCCTGCGGAGTTTGTATTGCACGACCGAAGCAGTGATGCCACCGGTATTGGGTGGTATTTGGGAGACTCCTTAATCAGCACTACTGCCATTGCGGAGGCTGTTGTGGGAATATCAGGTGAACAATCGGTAACACTAATCGCTACCAACGGTAATATTTGCTTTGACACTGCCTCCACGGTAGTTACTGTTTTTGCCTCTCCTGCTTTGAACAGCCAACAGGAATCCGGCTGTTTTGAAGCAGAAGGCACGACGGTACTTATTGAAACAGAAGAAGGAAATTTTGTTACATTGACCGGGCTGGACTCTGAATACGACGAGCCGGGCAATTTCCATACCGGCCTTCCCACAGGGGCTTATCTTGCAGAAGCTATCTCTCCCGAAGGTTGCAAGGCAGAGTTGGAATTGTTTGTCTCTCCGATACAGGAATTGTTCATTCACCTGGAGCAGGATTACTTTGAAATAGACCTGGGCCAGGAAGTCCAGCTGGAAGTATCTGCCAATCAAGACAAAGTGGATTTTCTCTGGGCGCCCGCTGCAGACCTAGATGACCCCACCGTGCCTAACCCTGTTGCCAGGCCCTTAGTTTCGACCTTTTATTCAGTAGCAGCTACCAATGACGAAGCTTGTGTTAAATACGATACGGCATTTGTGAGAGTTATAGTGGACCGGGATAAGGGCATTTTTGTGCCCAATACGTTCACCCCGAATGACGACGGCGCGAATGACATTTTTCGCCTGCGCAGTGCCAACCCAGGGTTGGCGAAAATAAAGTCATTTCTGGTTTTTGACCGCTGGGGTGAAAAGGTTTATGAAGGCTACGACTGCCAGCCGGAAACGTCAGCCTGTGGCTGGGATGGCAATTTCCGGGGGCAAAAAGCGGAGATGGGGATGTATGTGTGGTTGGCGGAACTGGAGTTTTTAGACAGCATTGTAACCAACCGAAAGGGAACAGTGATGCTGGTCCGATAGTGTAAAATTGCCGCCTCGTTTCATCAAACCCCACCTGCTTGCAGCTCGCTCTCAGGCAGGAATTGACTTTTTTGTCATCAAACCCGGCATTCAAACAAGCTCTATCAAGTTAAAAAAAGGCAAAATGCGAAATTTATTTTTCATTATTTTCCTGCTATTTGCAACCTTAAACGGCTTGGGCCAGGACATGCACTTTTCACAATACCAACTGATACCAATGGCCACTAACCCTTCCCTGGCGGGGGTTATGAAAGGAAATCATCGTCTTTCGGGCAACCTGCGCCATCAATGGAACAGTATCGCGGGAACCAATGCATGGAGACATGCCTTCTTTTCCTACGACGGCCGAAAGTGTGAAGGCCATAATTATTTCGCATGGGGCGCCCACTTGCAAAGTGACCAGATGGGAGAGCCTGCCTTTTTCACCACTACCGCTGCCGCCACCATTGCCTACCACCAGCGGCTGGAACGAGGATTGTACCTTTCGGCAGGTGCTTCAGTTGGTGCTTTGAACTACCGCATTGACAATTCAGGGATGTCCTTCGATGAACAGTTTGGCGCCACTGGATTCGATCCTGGTTTACCCAGCTTAGAAAATTTCGAACGGTTTTCTCGCACTGTCCCCAGCCTTTCGGCGGGGCTGCTTTTATTCAACACTAAAGATGGGTGGACAATCGGTGCGGCTTTGCATCACATCAACCAACCCTCCTATTCCTTTCTGGATAAGGACGCCAATCGCCTTGGTATGGGGGTTTCACTACACGCTTCGGCCACTATTTCACTGTCAGCCATGAGCGAAAAAAACAAAGTTACCGTCCGGGGTTTATTCCGGCGCCAGTCAGTCTTTGCCAATAGCCGCCAGTGGTTTTTGCTGCCGGGCGCAACCTGGAGCTATCGGTTACACAAGGGGCAACAAGGCCAGGATCAACACTTCAGCCTTGGCCTTTCCTGCCGTATAAGTGGCCATACGAAAGGGCAGCCTGTAACCTTCGATGCTTTTATCCCGGCAGCCTATTTCGAATGGGATGATTATGTTCTGGGGTTTAGCTATGATGTGAATGTTTCGGCGGCAAAGAAGAAGAGTTATTTGCGGGGAGGATGGGAGGTTTCTATTACTTGCCCGATCAGCAGAAAATCGAAGTGTGTGGTTTGTCCGGATTTGTGAGCGGGTGAAGGGTAAAAGTAAGGGTTAAAAGGTTTTTAACCAAACCTATTTTAGGTATATAAAAATGCTTCCGATGAGAAAAACAGGCCTTATCCATCTGTACGTGGTTACCATCTTATTTCCAGGCTGGCTGGCGGGACAAGCCATCTTACAAGGGGATAATTCCAATACTGTCCTCACCATCGAACAGGAGACGTCTTTCGATACTATTCGGCGACAAAGAGCCGGCCTGGTTCAATATGATTTTTCTACACAAACCGCGATACCCGTTGACCATTCATTTAACCATGCCCCTCCTCATAATTTAATCCCTTTCCTAACTTCGGAAGATGGCTCCGAAATTACAGCTTTCCCGGAAAACTTCACCAATTTTGATACGGCGCCAATTTCACATCCTGAGGAATTCCCTTACCGGATGAATGTCAAGTTGTTTACACTGTGGAGTAATGGTGTGGTAGAAGGTTGCACTGGCAGCCTCATTGACAGCAGGCATGTGCTTACAGCTGGACATTGTTTATACAAAAATGGAGTGGGCTGGGCACAGGAGATACGTGTTGTCCCTGCTTACGGCAAGGATGAAACCGGAGTCGAAATCGCACCTTATGGTGATGCTGATGCAATATTTCTATATACATACCCTGATTCCCTTGAAAAAATGCTCCCAGGCCCTCGGCATTGGGATTTAGGTTGGATATATTTAGACCGTCCAGTAGGTGCTTTGACGAATTGGTTTGGATACAATTGTCTGGATGTCGGCCACTCTTTTTATAATAGCAATCCTCCTTTCCAAAATATCAGTTATCCTGGTGATCCATTCAATGGACATACGATGTACTATCGGCAAGGTTTTTTCGACCTTTATTCCTATGATTGGGAAATCACAAATGGAATTTTTTGGTTAAAAAGGGACTCCCTGCTACACTATAATGATAGTGCTGGTGGCCAAAGTGGAAGCAGCTATTTTACGGAAAATGTTTTTAACAACAGGACTATTTACGCGGTTCTCTCTGGGAGCCTTCCTGGATGGAACCCTGCCAATGGCCATACTATTGTATGCCGCTTAAGCAACCAACATTGTTTCGACATCTCGCAAGTTATCACCCAAAACATCCCTTCATATCTTGACCTCATCGCGCTTTGGGCCAGAACGCCTACTGATATCGTAACAGCAGGCAGCATGATAGAAGATTTTACTTTCAAGATCCACAATTATTCTCACCCTGTTTTCACCGGTAACCTGGAAGCTAAACTCTACCTTTCAGACGATGAAACAATTACCGCAAATGATTCCTGGATCGCCACCATTACCATGTCTGAAATGAACCTGCCCGAACGAGGCACTACCACTGTCAACCTGGTTGGGGGCCAGCCCGTAATTCCCGCTGATACTCCTCACGGCGATTATTACCTAGGGGTAATCCTTGAAATCAACGACAACAATACCAACAACAATGCTACTGTCAATTGGGATGCCGACAAAATCCGAGTCCTCAATCTCGCCGTTACCCCTAACCACCTTGAAGCTGCGGCTGCTGGAGAAACCCTTTACTTCGATATCCAGTCCAATGCTTATTGGTCCATTCCGGAAGATGCTTCCTGGCTCAATGTCAGCCAGATTAACGGGACAGGCAACGCTGCCATAGCCGTAACTTGTACACCCAACCCCAATGCTACACCAAGAGAATACACCCTTTTGATAGTTGGCCCCAACGGTATCCAAAGGCAGGTAGTGATCTGGCAGGCCGGCGTCAGCGTGGATGCTTTTCCAGATAATTTAGAAGCACCAGTATGCGGCGGTTTGACAAGTTTTCAGGTTTACTCCAATTTCCCCTGGACCATAGATGCTACTGGAATATCTTGGATCAATGTGTTGTCATATACCCCTCAACAAGGTGAGATCATTACCCTTCAATGTGCCCCGAATGGTGATGCACAGCCTCGTCAAGCTGTTGTCAATGTAGTTTCGGGCCAGGTTGTGAAGGAGATAATCGTAACCCAACCAGGCAATTCATGGGAGTTATTGCCTTCCGAACTTGAAGCATCTGCTTGTGGAGGAGTAGTGGAATTTATCGTCGATGCTCCCTGTTCCTGGTCTTTGGAAGAACCCGGAGGAGATTGGTTGGAAGTATTGCCCTATTTAGGCCAAGCAGGGGAAATAGTAAAGATTGAGTGCATGCCTAATACTATTTCATTAGCCCGGCAAACTGCCGTCAACATTTCAATTGGAGGAGTAACACGACAAATAACAATAATTCAGGCAGGAGCAATGCTGCAGGCATCTCCTTCCTTAGTTTCCATTCCAGCGAATGGAGGGCAGGGTTATATTGCTATTGCCTCCAATACCTGTTGGTATGTCGAACATAATGCTTCCTGGCTTACCCTTGGCTCCGTTTCGGGCGAAGGAAACGCCCTATTGCAATTCTCAGCAGAAGTTAATTGTGAAGAAGGCAGGCAGGCCACTATTACCCTGATTGCCGAAGGCGATATTGTTTCTCAAACGGTTACAGTAATACAGGCCAGTACGCAGCTGCTTGTATCGCCAGCCAATGTATCTGTAGAGGCAAATAGCGGCAGCATTCCTATTGATATTTCCTCAGATCTTGGCTGGACAGCATCATCAAGCGATCCTTGGCTGACAGTTAGCCCTGCTGGCGGGACAGGTAATGCAGCCATAAGCCTTTCTTATTCTTCCAATACTTCCATTAATTCCAGACAAGCAACAGTTCAGATAGAAACAACATGCCGTACTGAACAAATAACGGTAACCCAACAGGGGCAATCAATAACCCTATTCCTTGCTGCCGAACCCAACACACTGTATTTTCCCCATTTTTCCAGCACACAACAGGTTGAAATTTCTTCTAATGTTAACTGGATGGCCAGCCACCAACCTGCCTGGGTAGAAGTCAATCCATCCAGCGGATTCGGTGTTGACATGGCTAGCGTAATTTGCCAGTCAAACCCCTACCTGTTCCCTCGCTCCGGCACCATTGAACTCGAAGGAGGGGGCATTCAGCTAAACATCATTGTCTTCCAGGAAAAAGATCCCGGAATTGGCCCAACAGAAGACCCAATGACAAGGCCTGGGCATGCAGTTATTATAAACTCGATACAAGCTGAAAGTGCTGCAATACTTCCAAAGGAGAATATCCTAGATGGTTTTGAGCATTTTCCAAAAGATTATATATCTCTAAGTGTTTTTCCCAACCCAATGGACGAAATTAGCACCGTTACTTTTGAACTGCTCAAAAACAGCTTTATCCAATTGGAAGTACTTAGCCTATCTGGAAAAAGAGTTGCCTTACTGGCTGAAGATGAATTCTCAAAGGGAAAACACCAAATCAACTGGGAGGCCGAAGGATTACCACCGGGAGTTTACTTATGCCGGCTGACAGGACACCAAAATGCCGTAGTTCGAATTCTAAAAAAATAAGGCTCCCTGTGCCGCCTGGTGATTCTGGCCTGTCGGCCTTTCAGATATCCGGGACTTTTAGTCAGGGCGCCGGCACCTTCTCCGGCACCAGTTCCATAACCAGGTTCTGCGCCCCGTTCCTGACTTCCATAATGGTTACCGACTTACTGGGTATCCGGCTGCCCGATCCGTAACTGATGCTGCCTGTCACGCCGGCAAAGCCCTGAATGGACGCCAGGGCCTGTCGGATATCCTCGGGGTTGGTACTGTCGGCTTTTTGCTGGGCTTCGATCAGGAGCCGGGTGGCGTCATAACCCAGAGCAGCAAAAGCGCTGGGCTCCTCATCGTAAGCCTGGATATAGGCCTGCCGGAAAGCCTGAACTTCAGTATTCGGATTGTCGGCCCCCAGGTAAGCATGAGTAGTGAAGAACACCTCGCTGATATCCGGCAGGTTTTTCCAACTGTCCGGCTCGTCATAAGCATCGCCGCCGATAATGGGGGCGGTAAATCCCGCCTGGCGGATCAGCTGCACCCCGGCAGGAGCATCCTGGGGCAGAGCGGCAAAAAAGATGAGGTTGGAAGGCTGTATCTCCTGTACCGCCGGGGCGATGTTGCCCTGGGCATAGGCCTGCTTCACCAGCACCTGCCCGCCCAGTTCTTCGAACCGGCTGGTGAAATACCCCTGTAACAGGCGGGTATAGGTATCGGTAGAGTCATAAATTATTGAGACAGTGCGGGCATCCTGTTCATTATAGGCCCATTCCGCAGCAGCAGCGGCCTGGACATTATCGCCAAAGCAGGCCAGGAAAAGGTAATCCGGTATCTGCCCGGGCAATTTGGGAGAAGTAGCCCCCGAAGTGAGGAACACCCGGTGGCTGTCAGCAGCGACACCGGCAGCGGCCAGCACCTGGTCGGTATCCGAAAGGCCCAGGAAGGCAGCGGTGGACGGATATTCGCTGATAATTTCGGCCACTCTGTTTTTCAGCACATCCGGATCGGTCTGTCCGTCTTTGAGTATCAGTTGTACGTCCTTGCCATTTATGCCCCCTTCGGCATTGGCCTGTTCAATGGCAAGCTGAGCCCCTTTGGAGGAGGGTATATCCAGAGCAGACTGGCCACCGGTAAGGTTGTAGATGGCGCCCAGCACCAGCGTTTCAGATTGTTCCGTGTTATTGTCTTTGTTGCATCCCAGGCTGGTTATGCAAAGCGCCAGGACGAAAAGCTGTATGTATTTCATGTTGAATGGCATTTTTCAAATGGAGTATGTTGAATTTTCAGATGCACGATACAAAGGTCTTCCCCTTTTTTCTCTCCCGCCCCCACTATTGTTTCGAAAAGGTGGATTATTGTTTCACCCTGAAAAAATCGGGCCGGTAGATGAAGTAAAAGTCCATCCTGTAGCTCCGAAGGATGTATTCCTCGTTTGGCATAAATGAATTATCGGGCAAAACGGAAGATAAAGAGATAATTCAATATAGCCTGGCTGAAAAAAATGCCCGTTTTTCATTCCTTTTGAGCAAAAAATTCGAGGTAGTGCTTATTTTGCGCTCTTTATGCAATATTTTGTGCTCGCCCTTTAAATAAAATCAGCCCGTTTAAGCTTTCGAAATTCTGACCAGATTAAACACAAGGATCGTGCGTAAACATTTTTGTCTTAAGATTCTATTTTTTGCAGCTATTGCGACTCCTCAATTTTGCATAGGGCAGCATATCGAAGTATCCTGCCAGACCGTTGCAGATGCTTTCATCGGGCCCGACAGGAACGATTGGGCTCACGCCAACCTTCCCATCGTCAATGAAGGTTACCTGCATAATTTTTCGCCCCCTTCCCTCCCCTGCGGCATCAATAACCCTTCAGTCACGTCTTTGGTAATTGAGATCAACATTTTAAATATCACAGCTTCAGCAAATTGCACCGGGATACCCATTTTTGGGAATGTCCTGTTGAATTGCCCACTCAATTCAGTATGCACGATCATTCAGGATGTGCTCACACCAGGATGCGGCGCTTTCGGAGGAGGGGCCAATGCCCCCGGAACCTATGCTTTGGACATTGCAGGCTGCGGCCCTATCAGCGCAAACGACGTTATCGGCGTCGATATCATTCCTGCTACCGACTTCTCTGCTGGTTGTCCTTCCAATGGATCGGCAATCAGCGACGGCACGGTTTCCGTTTCGTATGAGATCTGCCTCACCTATACCTATGACCAAGACGTGCCTCCCGACTGTGCCAACACTACTTCCTTTCCCTGCGACGACGGAGACCCCTGCACCGAAAACGACATGCAAACCGTCGATGACTGTGACAACTCCATCGTTTGTATCCCCTGCGCCGGAACGCCCATTGCCGCATGCTCCAATACCGTCACGCTGCCCTGCAACGACGGAGACCCCTGCACCGAAAACGACATGCAAACCGTCGATGAATGCGACAACTCCATCGTTTGCGTCCCCTGCGCCGGAACGCCCATTGCCGCATGCTCCAATACCGTCACGCTGCCCTGCAACGACGGAGACCCCTGCACTGAAAATGACGTGCAAACCGTAGATGCCTGCGACAACTCCGTCGTTTGCTTCCCTTGCGCCGGAACGCCCATTGCCGCATGCTCCAATACCGTCATACTGCCCTGCGACGACGGAGACCCCTGCACTGAAAATGACTTGCAGACCGTCGATGAATGCGACAACTCCATCATCTGCATCCCCTGCGCCGGGACGCCCGTCGCCGCATGCGCCAATACCGTCACGCTGCCCTGCGATGACGGAGACCCTTGCACCGAAAATGACATGCAGACCGTCGATGACTGCGATAGCTCCATCATCTGCATCCCCTGCGCCGGAACTCAGATAGACTGTAGCAATGGCGCTACAACAATTCGCCCCTGTGATGATGGTGACCCCAATACCGTTAATGACATGGAGACGGTACTGGACTGCGACGGGAGCATCTGTGTACCATGTATGGGCGTACCGGGCGACTGCAACAGCGGCGCAACGACTATACAGGCCTGTGACGATGGAGACCCCTGTACCATCAATGATATGGAAACCATCCTGAACAGTGATGGCAGCATTTGTGTACCCTGCCAGGGTGTAACGATAGATTGCAGTATCGGCTCAACGACCACCCAGCCCTGTGACGATGGAGACCCCAACACGATCAATGATATGGAGACGGTGCTCGATTGTGACGGCAGCATTTGCGTACCCTGCGAGGGTGTCCCTGGTGACTGCGGAACCGCTCCAACTTTAGTCCAGCCCTGCGACGACGGTGACCCCTGCACCCTCAACGATACGGAAACCGTGCTGGCCAGCGACGGCTCCATCTGCATACCCTGTGCCGGGCAACCGGCTCCCTGCGGTACGGACGACTCCTGTGAAATCCAGCAGCCCTGCGACGACGGAGACCCCTGCACCCTCAACGACATGGAAACCGTGCTGGCCAGTGATGGAAGCATCTGCCTGCCCTGTGCCGGCACGATGTCTGATTGTTTGAGCGGCCCCACCACTTTCCAACCTTGTGATGACGGAGACCCCAACACCTATGGTGACCAGCAAACGGTACTAGAATGCGACGGGTCTGTTTGTGTGCCCTGCACCGGAATCCCCTGTAGCGTAGTCGCCGGTATTCAGGTTACCCTCCTTTCTCCCGCCTGCCAGGGCATGGCTGGAAGCGCCATGCTGGAAGCGACAGGTTCTTCCACAGGCCCGGGTATTACCTATGAATGGATTTTCAATAATACCCTTGCAGGAACCGGCCCGGCGTTGGAAGTTTCTGAAGCAGGCGCCTATACCCTTATAGTTAATGACAGTGCTACGGGCTGTACTGCATCAGGCAGCACAACCGTTTCTATTCCTGCCGCCAGCCTCGAGTTGAGTGCCGAGGCGATTGCTGAGAGTTGTCCGGGAGAGGGCGATGGAAGTATCTTCGTCGATAGTGTCTGGGGCGGCCAGGAGCCCTATTTGTTTGCATTGAACGGAGGCAGTTTTAGCTCCGCTGATCAATTTGGAAGCCTCTCGCCGGGAGTTTACGCTCTGGCTGTCCAGGATGCTGAGGGTTGTGGGTTGGAAATAAATCTCACCGTCCCGGCGGCCGAGCCCATCTGGGTGGACCTCGGCCCGGATCAGGTGATCCGTTTGGGCGACAGCCTCCGGCTATCTTTTGAGACCAATGCGGTTATTGACAGCATCATCTGGGATTTTGACGAAAGCCTGGATTGTACAGATTGCCCTGAGCCAGTTGCCCGTCCCTTTGATCAGGCGGACTACACCGTAACCCTGGTGGATATCAACGGTTGCGTGGTGAGCGATCAAATAATGGTGCTGGTGGACAAAACCCAAAAAGTGTATATTCCCAATGCCTTTTCCCCCAATGACGATGGCATCAACGATTTCTTCATGATCTTTACCGATTCGAATGTTAAACTGGTGCACAGCTTTAAAGTATTCGACCGGTGGGGAGGGGCTGTATTTTCAGCAAGTAATTTTGTCGCCAATGATGCTCAGGGCAGATGGGATGGCGCCTATCGCGGGGAGAAAGTGAACCCTGGTGTCTATGTCTTTTTTGCTGACATTGAATTTGCAGATGGCCGTGTGGAGACACTGAGTGGAGAAGTTATGGTTTTGAGGTGATTTTTGTCCGGAATCCATGCAATCTTTAGGCTAAAAAGTTTATAATTACCTTTGAATAAACTACTTTTGGAGTACGACTAAAAATCTTAGGAAGAACAGACGGCCTAATAACAACATTTCTCTTCTATTTTCTTTCACGTCTTGGTTCTTCACCACACATTCTTTTCCCAAAAACGAACAGTGCTTAAAACACTAAGGGCTCAAGTGGCTCTTATGTCTTAAGGCTTTGCTGTCTCAAACCCTTTCAACCTTATCCTTAAGGATGGTGTAAACGATGCCATCTCAATTTGACTTTGCGGATATTTCTTTCTGACGACCAAACCAAAACCAAATGCTGCCGAACGTTCCACTTCAAGAGGTATCGGCCAGCACATAGCAACTAAACCTAATTCTTTTACATAACCTTGTTTTCTGAGCAAATCGTGACCTTATGGAAAAAACTTACTTATTTAAAGGGTTAGCCCGATGTTGGGCTATTCTATTGACATTTGGCCTGTTCAGCGCTCAGCAGCTGAATGCGACTACTTGTCCTAATGCTACCGTTGTAGGGTCTATACCTTACAACGCCGCTTTAACCTGCGGCGGGAATGATGTTACATCCACTAATACCACCAATTGTGGGACTTTTACGAGTTCCTACTTTAATGGTGACGAATCTCTGTTGACTTTCACTCCGTCCGCCAATGTGCAACTAACTATAGCGTATAGTGGCCAAACCTATACGCAAATTGCCGTTTATGAAGGTTGCCCCACTTCCGGTGGTACTTGTGTAGGCAATGGTAATGCTAGTAGTAGCAGCAGTTCCAACACCCTTATCACTCCTATGCTAACCGCAGGGACGCAGTATTACATACTGATAGACACCTGGCCAAGCCCACAAAGCCCTTGCCCGGGCAACGTGTCCATCACGGAATTTGTTCCACTGCCCAATGATAACTGCATCACAGCTACGGTCGTATCTCTGGGCAACCCTTTCCCCGGAAGTACGGGTACGGCTACCGACAGCGCCCCCCCCACCTGCAGCAATGGTGTCGGCGGCGCCGGTGTTTGGTACAGAACAACGGGCACGGGCCTGGATATGACGGCTTCCCTCTGTGGGTCGAGCTTTGATACCAGAATTGCCGTTTTTACCGGCACTTGTGGTAGCCTGGTGTGTGTAGATGGAGATGATGATGCCTGCGATCCCGGCCTTCAGTCGGAAATAACCTGGGCATCTACGGCAGGGACCGACTACCTCATTTATGTAAGTGGGTATTCGGGCGCAACCGGTGACTACACGCTCACGGTCACTTCCGCTACCCCACCTACGACTGACATCACTTTGTGTGTTGACCTTAACTGCCTGCCTTCCGCGACTGCTCCCGCTGTAGGCGGCCCGTTCAACGGAGAGTGCGCCGGTTGTAACTTTTTATCCGACCCCGATGGTGATGGCGTTTTTTGCGCAACTGTCGGACTTCCTCCCGGTGACCAACTGTTCCGGTTTTTTGTTCAGGAAGAAGGCTTCGAAGATTTCACCGGCCCCTGTACGGTACTGGACGGCCCTTTCAACAAGCGCCTCATCACCGTCGTGGACGGTATGCCCCAGACCGTTACTTACGGCTGGGAAACCTGTGACCCGGATTGCGGCGCTCCTCCTTCGCTGACGGATGTTACTTTATGTGTCGATCTTTCCTGCCTGCCTGCCGCGACCGCTCCCAGTGTGTTTGGCCAGTTCAATGGCTGGAATGCCGGCGCTAACCCCGTAACCGACCCGGATGGCGACGGCATTTTCTGTGCTACCGTTCAAATGGCGGCCGGCCCTCAGGAGTACTTATTCTTCAACCAGGATGAAGGCCCGGAAAGCTTTGATCCGGGAGATCCTTGCACCGTCACCAATTTTGGTTTCACCAACCGGATCATCAATATTGACGGCACAGGTACTCCGGTGATGGAAACTTACGGCTGGAATTCTTGTGACCAGAATTGTATGCTTCCCGCCGGCGCCAATGTTGAATTTTGCGTAAACATCGGTTGCCTGCCGAATGTGAATACCGTCACCCTGTTCGGCCAGTTCAACGGCTGGAATCCTGCCGCCAACCCCATGGACGACTCTGATGGAGACGGTATCTACTGTACCACTGTGTTCCTGGGGGCAGGCGACCAGGAATACCGGTTCCTGATCAATGGCGGTGATGCACCCAATGAGGTACCCGAACCGCTCTCCCCGGGAGACCCCTGTACGGTTACCAATTTTGGCTTCACCAACCGGGTCATTACCGTTGTCGATGGCGCAGATCAATCAGTCGAGTTCTTATTCGGCAGCTGTGCCTCCGACCTTTCCGCTCCTGATATTGTTTTTCCCGACATCGAGCTCACCTGCGTAGGAGATGAAACCGTTACCGTTACCGGAGGAGCCTCGCCTGCCGGTGGCGTGTACAGCGGCCCCGGCGTCACAGACAATGGAGATGGGGTAACTTTCGATGTGGACCTGTCTGTCCTTGCTGAAGGCGATTACACCATTACCTATGAGATCGGGATAGAGCTCGATTGTGTTGTCTCTAAAACGGCAACCATGAGGGTAGATAAAGACACCTGGGCCCCGCTCATCGTATATCCTTCTCAGGATATTAACGTATCGCTGGATCCCTGTGCCCCGGGTACAGCAACTGTATTTTTTGAAGTTACCGTAACAGACGACTGCGACGGAGACCTTTCTCCAAGCGGCGACGGCACCGTTGTAGCGGGCTCTCAGTTTGGTGTAACGGTTAACGGTGTTGGTTTCACGCCTAACAACGGCACCATCATCGCTTCCCCCGGTGGATCTACTTTCATCGCGGTTCTGGGCGTTGGTATCTACCAGATCCAGATCGATGCTGAGGACTCCTACGGCAACACTCGCTCTGAAGATTTCTTCATCATTGTTGACCAGGACGACGCTCAAGCGACGAACCTTTCCTGCATCAGCTCTGTTAACGTCACTCTGGACCCGGACTGCCGCCGCCTGGTTACTCCATCCATGGTATTGGGTGGCGACTTCGGCTGTGCAGACCCGGCTGATTTCTTTGTGAACATCGTCAACGATGAAGACCCCTCCAACGGCCCGGTTCTCGACGGCTGTGGAGAATTCATCTATGAGGTAAGCTACCTCGGCGACGCTCCGACCGGCAACCCGCAGACGGTTGACCCGATCACGGGTTCCATCCTCGGTTTCACCCAGGAGTTTGACGGAGCGAACTGGGCAGTTACCACCGGAGGCGCTTCTTCGGTGAATTTCACTGCTTCTACGCTGACCATCAGCACTGGTTCCACTTTTGCCGCAGGCTTTACGGTAGCAGCGTCAATCGCTATTCCTTTTGACGGCGACCTGAGCTTTGACTACAACTTCAACGGCAACGACCCAGGCTTTGACTTCTTCTTCTTCGTTGTTGATGACAACGGCACCATCCTGGACCAGATCAATACCAGCTCTGCCGTATCAGGGTCAGTCAACGAGACGGTCTCTGGCGGAACTGCGCTGATCATTGGTATCGATTCTCCGTTCGACGCGCTGGTCAGCTCTACGGCCACGATCACCAACTTCCAGTTTGACTACGTTATCTTCCCAGGCACCAATGATACTTTCCCGTTCTTCAACTGGGAAGACTGCTGGGGCTACGTCAATGCTGAAGATAAGACTGCTCCCAGCCTGGAGTGCCCGGATAACACCAACATTGGTACGGTTACCCGCGAAGCTCACGTCCTGAGCGGCTCTCTGGACACTGGTGACGACCAGCTGAACCTCACCAACTACTCCTGCTTCATCGATGCCTCCGGCACTCAGGCCGGCCCGCACTACTACGAGCTGACTGAATTCCAGGTTAGCGAAGAAGATTACTATACCTTCTACCTGGATAATGCTTTCAACTCTGATGGCTTTGTAGCCATGTACCAGGGCAGCTTCGACCCGTCCAACCCCTGCCAGAACATCATCGCGCAGGTGGATGACAACTTCCTGCTCATCCAGGGGTTGTTCCTCGGCCTGCTGAACCAGGGCCCTGTGGGCGGTATTTTCGACCCGGTTGTGCGCATCAGCCTTCCGCTGCGCCCGTACGAGACGTACTACATCCTGACCTCTACCTTTGACGCCAACGACACCGGCGACTACGAGTGGGTAGTCTTCAGCGACAACGGCGGCTGGCTCGGCGAGTGGAACATCTATGTTGATGTTGACCCGGTTACCTGGGAAGAGACTCCGGTTGAAGAGTTCATCAGCTTCCCGACCGAGCAGCGCACGTTCGCCATTGAACTGTTCTGCGGCGATTTCGACCTGATCTACAACAACCCGGCGAGCCTGAGCATTACGGGCAACCCGATTGTATCCGACAACTGCGACAACAACGTTGACGTAAGCTTCGTCGATACCTATAGCGCCAACGGCGACTGTGTTCCCATCGTTATCACCCGTACTTTCACGGCCGTTGACGACAAGGGCAACACTTCTACCTGCACTCAGGAAATTACCCTGAGCCTGCCGGATATCAACGACATCCAGATGCCTCCTTTCACCGCTCCCCTGGAGTGTGACGAGGACTTCCCGCTGGACGCCAACGGCCACCCGGCTCCTTCGGCTACCGGCTACCCGTCGATCTTCACGGTCGCTGGTATCTACAACCTGGAGGACAGCTACTGCAGCATCGGCGCCGACTACTCCGACGGCCCGGAAATCAATGTTTGCGACGGCACATACAAGTTCACCCGTACCTGGGATATCCTCAACTGGTGTGACCCGCTGAACGCCGGCTCCGGCTTCCTGCACTGGGACCAGATCGTCAAAGTAGGCGACTTCACCGCACCTGAGGTAACCTGCCCGGGCGAAGATACGGACTGGGACGGCATTCCCGACCAGGGCCTGACCTTCTCCACCAGCCCGTGGAGCTGTACCGGTAGCTTCAGCGTACCTGTACTGAATGATGACAACGTAACGGACAACTGCTCCGGCTGGTCTTACACCACTGAGATCGTTACCGAAGTAGAAGTAGAAGTGACCAACCAGTATGGCCAGGTGACCGGCACCCGTATTGATACGGTAGTTGTACGGACCAACGCCATGATCACCCAGCGCGCAGACCGCCTGGTGACCGGCATTCCTCAAGGCAACCACTACTTCCGCTACACGGTGGAAGACGACTGTGGCAACAAGGTAGTAGAATACTGCCCGTTCTCTGTCAAGGACCTGATCGAGCCGACGGCTATCTGTGATGACGAACTGATCATCTCCATCGGCGGCGGCGACGACAGCTACGCAGGCGTACTGCCTAACGTACGCGCCCGCGTTTACGCTGAGGCCATCAACGAGAACGCTACGGACAACTGTGGCGTTGACCGCATCGAGGTGCGCCGGGACCACTTCAACCCGATCCTCTATACCTGCGGCAATACGTTCTCCAACTGGGGCCCGTATGTTGACTTCTTCTGCTGCGATGTTGGCGTAACGATCACCATCGAGCTGCGCGTCTTCGACGAAGCCGGCAACGTTAACACCTGCTGGCTGGAAGTAACGCCGGAAGAGAAGGCCCGCCCGTACTGCTATGCTCCGCACCCGGTATCTGTTGACTGTGACGACCTGCCGTACAACTTCGACCCGGAAGACCTCGACCAGCTGAACGACCTGTTCGGCGAAGCGACCGGCGAAGACAACTGCGGTGTTGCTTCTATTACCAGCTTCTCGTCTCCGAACCTGGAGTGCGGCTATGGCTACATTGACCGTAACTTCCGCGTAACGGACATCAACGGCAACCAGAGCAGCAACCCCTGTACGCAGAGGGTAACGATCCGCGAAGTACACAACTTCGAGATCCACTTCCCGGCTGACGAAGCGAACTTCACATGTTCTGGAGACCAACCCGATAGCGTGACCTACAACGAGATCGGCTGCGACCTTCTGGCAGTAAGCCACACGGATGAAGAATTCACCGCCACCACCGGCAACGAGTGCTACAAGATCTTCCGCAAGTGGAAGGTAGTTAACTGGTGCCAGTACGACGGCGAATCCGACCCGATGGTTATCGGCCGTGACGAAGACTGCGACGGCAACCTGGGCTACATGTACACCGGCCCTGGCGACCCCGACGCATTGGCTCCTGACGGAGGCGTATGGCTGCTGCACCGCCCGGGTGGGTATTCTTACATCGACAAGGACAACGACGAAACTCCGGACAACAACATACCGCTTTCCTTCCAGAACCGCTGCCTGTTCATTGACGACTTCTGGCGCAAGGAAGACTATGCTGGTGGTTTCTACCAATACACTCAGATCATCAAGGTACACGATGACGAGCGTCCTGAAATTGACGGCGACGCACAGGAGTTCTGCTCTTACAATAGTGTGGATTGCGACGGCATCGTTGGCCTTCCGTTCACTGTTACCGAAAACTGCACGCCTGGCGACCTGACTATCAAGGTATTCCTGGATGCAGGTGCTGACGGCAACCCGGCGAACGACATCGACCTTCAGGACCTGACGGACGGCCTGTTTGACGACTTCGAACTGACGGGAGACTATCCGGACTACCAGATCAACGGCCGCTTCCCGATCGGCGACCACGCATTTGAAGTACACGTAGAAGATGGCTGTGGCAACACCAACAGCGCGTCTCTGCCCTTCAGCGTGATCGACTGCAAGGAGCCTGCTCCGATCTGTATCAACGGCCTGGCTACCGACCTGATGCCGGTTGACCTGGATGGCGACGACGTTCCTGACACCGGCCAGATGGAAGTATGGGCAAGCGACTTCATCGCTTCTCCGATCACGGATTGCACCGGGCCGATCAAGTACTCGATCAACCGCGTTGGCGAAGCCCAGGATGAAGATGCCACCGGCTTGCTGCTGACTTGTGCTGACACCATCAACCAGGGCTCTCTGGCAGTTGAGATCTGGGCTTATGATGGCGCTGGCAACAGCGACAAGTGTGAGACCTTCATCGTTGTACGCGACTTCAACGGATGGTGTGGCTCTGACTCACTGGTAGTAGGCGCCGCCGGCGCTATTGCCACTGAAGAAGCCCTGGCAGTTGAGAACGTAGAGGTAAGCCTCTCCGGCCAAACCAGCCAGTCTATGACGACTGCTGCTGACGGCGAATACGCATTTGCCGGCCTGCAGGAAGGCTACGACTACACGATCACGCCGCAACTGAATGCCAACTACCTCAACGGCGTTTCTACCTTCGACCTGGTGCTGATCAGCAAGCACATCCTCGGTGTGCAGCCGCTGGGCAGCCCGTACAAGATGATCGCCGCTGACGTTAACAACAGCAAGTCGATCACCACTCTCGACCTGATCCAGCTGCGCAAGCTGATCCTGTCGATCGATACCGAGTTCGAGAACAACACCAGCTGGCGCTTCGTAGAAGAAGCCTACGTGTTCCCGAATATTGCCAACCCGTGGTTTGAAGAGTTCCCCGAAGTGGTGAACATCAACAACCTGCCGGGTACGGGTATCAGCGGTGCTGACTTCGTAGCGGTTAAGATCGGTGACGTTAACGGTGATGCAGATGCTAACGCTCTGGCAGGAATTGAAGGCCGTACGATGGCCGGCACTTTCGCCCTGAACGTAGCTGACGCAGAAGTTAAGGCCGGCAACGAATACACTGTAGAATTCACGGCTGCCGACATCGCCTCTATCGATGGCTACCAGGCAACCCTGACGTTCGACAACAGTGCTCTGGAACTGGTTGACATCATCAACGGTGTTGCCACGGAAGAGAACTTCGGCCTGGCTTACGTCAACGAAGGCCTGATCACCACGAGCTGGAACGGCAAGGCTACTGCAGGCGAAGCCCTGTTCAGCCTGGTGTTCCGCGCTACTGCCGATGCACAGCTGAGCGACTTGCTGAATGTTAGCTCCCGCATCACGAAGGCAGAAGCCTACAAAACCAACGGCGACTACATGGACGTAGCGGTCACCTTCTCCGGTAAGGAGGTTGCCTCTGCCGGCTTCGAGCTGTATCAGAACACGCCGAACCCATTCAAGGGTGAGACGCTGATCGGCTTCAACCTGCCAGCAGATGACAGCGTGACGCTGACCATCAGCGACGTAACGGGCAGAGTACTGAAACTGGTTCGCCTGGATGGCGTTAAGGGGTACAACAACGTAGTTGTTAACTCCAACGACCTGCCGGCTGCCGGCGTACTGTACTACACCGTTGAAACGGCTGAATACACTGCTACCAAGAAGATGATCATCATCGAATAATATTTCGTTCTTCCCTTCCCAAGCCCCGGTAGTTCCTTTCAGGAGCTGCCGGGGCTTTTTTATAAAAAACGCCACCGGGGATTGATGAATAATCAGTAATCAGCAAGGCTCTCTGCCCGGAGAGGCGAGCAAAAGGAAAAGGCTTTCTCCCCTGTCCACCGTTTGTCCACTACCATAAATTGGAGCTTTTCCCTTCTCAGCATAGGTTTGCCCCAACAAAAAAATTGAATACCTATGTTAACGAGACCATCACTTTTTCTAGCAGTGATCATTACCACATTACTGGCCTTTTCCTGTAACAAGGAAAACGAAGGGCCGTCACTGGGAGACACCACTACCTTTAATGAAGAAATGGCAAACCTGGGCCCGTTTGCCCAGCCGGAAGAGATCCCCGAACCCGTCGTACAGGGAACATCCGAACCGGTCCAGGATGATGCCAACCCCGCCCTGGAGTGTTTTACAACAACCTATAAAGTGGCGCCCGGCTTTGATGAAATGCTGGCCATGGACCCCACCACTGATGTGATCTACCCTGGGGCCATGTTGCTGGGAGAGTCCATTCCGACGGGCGAATACATTCCCATCATTGCAGACAGGACGCCAATCACGCTTTCCATTTCCCTGCAGAACCTCAACGGCAGCCCTGTTGTCGAGATCGAAGAACCCAAGTTATCAACGGTCCGGGAGGGCATCAAATCAATACTGGATCAGGAGGTGACTTCAGCTACGCCGGCGAAACTGAACTTTGAAATTTCGGAAGTGTATTCGGAGGAACACCTCAGGGTGGCCCTGGGCGCCAATTACCGTTCGGCAGGCAACAGCATATCGGCGGCCTTCAACTTTAGCCAGTCCAACTACAGCAACAAATTCATCGTCAAATACTTACAAACCTACTACACCATAGACATGGACCCTCCCGCTCATCCCAGCGATTTATTTAAATCCCTGCCGGAGGTCAGTTCTTTCGGTTCGGCCAGCCCCGCTTATGTGGCATCCATGACTTACGGAAGAATGGTTCTATATACGGTTGAAACAAACAGGAGCCTGACGGAAATCAACGCAGCATTCAGCGCCGCCTTTGCCGCCGGCGACGGTTCTATCAACACCGAATACCAGCAAACGATCAACTCGTCCAACATTAAGGCGGTGGTTATTGGTGGTTCAGCTGCTTCGGCCGCACAGATCGTCAATGGCCCGGGAGAGGTGTACAACTTCATTGCTGATGGCGGGAACTATTCCAAAGAATCGCCCGGGGCCCCCCTGTCTTACAAGCTGCGTTATCTCAAGGAAGGCACGCCGGTGGCTACCGTCGTCCTGTCTTCAGAATATTCAGTAAGGTCCTGTGAGCTCGCTTACCCCAAATTTCGCATTAAGATCAACTCCCTGAAATGCAACGACTGCCCCGAGATCGGGGACCCCGAAATTTACGGCCGCATCACCGGCCGGGCATACGTAAACGGTGCGGCAACCGGCCCAAAGGCTGAATGGAGCCGGTCCAGAAATGATGCCTGGGAGATCCACTCAGGGCAGGAATATGGCCTGGGTATTACCCAGGATGTAGAGCTGTACCGGCCGGAGTACGGTTCGGATTATATCAAAGTTGACGGATGGCTGAAGGAAAAAGATTTGGGGGATGATGACGATCTCGGAGCTGATTCACATACCATTGCCCTTAAGGACCTCCAGCTGAATGTGCCCTACCCAGGCAGGCTTACCTTTAGTGGAAATGTGGATGTGAAATATACGCTGGAGCGGGTGAGGTGATTTTGAAGTCGGAAGTCGGAAGTCGGAACTGCCAACAGCGAAAAGCGAACTGGGAGGCTGAAGGATAGTTCCTTCCGACTTCCCCCTTCCGACTTCCGACTTCCGACTTCCGACTTACATCCCCTCTACGCCCGCCAGAAACTTCTCCATCTCTTCCCAGCTCAGCGTAGCGCACTTCATCCGGCCGGGAAAGGCGCGGGCGGCGGTGAAGGCATCGAGTTCCTCGTCCTTGGCCAGCGGGTGTTCTTCTTCCGATTGCAGCATTTCCAGAAACCCTTTGCATAAGGCTAGAGCTTCCTCTACCGGCAGGCCCTCCAGTTTTTTTACCAGTACGGAGGCAGAAGCTTTGGAGATGGCGCACCCAAATCCGTAAAAGCTGATAGCGGTGACCTTTCCGCTCTCCACCTCGAAGAACAGTTGGTATTTGTCGCCGCACAGGGGGTTGTAGGCTTCCAGCACATAAGTAGCGTTTTCATTCTTTTCGAAATGAACCGGCTCCTTGTGGTGCTTCAGGATGACGGACTGGTAGAGTTTTTTCAGGCGCTCGTTCATGATTGTTTAGGTATTTCTTCGGTTTTATGGTATTTCGGTTTTATTGCCGCAAAACCATAACGCCACAACACCGTAAAACCTTAAAAACCGCAGCAGCTCACAGGCACTGCAGTTGCCTTTTTAGACTGAGAAGAATTTTTGTATTCGCGCAAGGCTTTCAGCCAGCTGTTCTACTTCCCACTGTTCGTTATAAATGGAGAAGGATGCCCGCGTAGTGCCGGCTATTTCGAAGAAATCCATGATGGGCTGGGTGCAATGATGGCCGGCGCGGACGGCCACCTGATCCTCGGCCAGGAAAGTGGCCACATCGTGCGGGTGGACGTTCTCCATGACGAATGAGACGATAGCGGTCGCGTTTTCTGCATTACCGATCACCCTCAGGCCGTCGATGCGGGCAAGGGCCTCCCGGGCGGCATGCCCCAGTTGTTTGAGGTGCGCTTGTATTTCCGTTTTGTCCAGCCCCTGCAGGAAATCCGCAGCTGCTCCCAGGCCGATAACTCCAGCGATGGGCGTAGTGCCGGCCTCGAACCGCTGCGGCGCTTCGGCAAAAGTGGTCTCTTCAAAAGCCACGTCGCGGATCATATCCCCTCCGAACTGATAGGGCGGCATGGCCGCGAGGTGCTCCTCCTTTCCATATAGTATCCCTACCCCGGTCGGGCCGAACATCTTATGGCCGGAGAAGACGAAAAAATCGGCATCCCAGGCCTGCACGTCGATCGGAAAATGGGCTACGCTCTGTGCCCCGTCCACCAGCACCGGAACACCCTGTTCATGCGCCATGGCGATCATCTCTTCCACCGGGTTAATAGTCCCCAGCGTATTGGAAACGTGCACAAGGGCAACCATACGGGTGCGGGAGGAGAGCATTTCCCGGTAAGCCGAAAGGTCCAGCACGCCATGTTCATTCATGGGAATGACCCTCAGGCTCGCCCCCTGCCGCTGACAGGCCATCTGCCAGGGGATGAGGTTGGCGTGGTGCTCCATATAGGAGATGATGACTTCATCGCCGGACTGCAGGCGCGGCTCCAGGAAGGACTGGGCTACGAGATTAATGCCGGCGGTAGTGCCGGTAGTGTAAACGATGGTTTCTGGTTTCGGGGCGCCGATCAGCCCGGCTACTTTCTGCCGGACTGCTTCGTACTGCTGGGTGGCCCGCACCGCCAGCTCATACACGCCCCGATGAATATTGGCGTTGCCTTTCTCATAAAAGTTGGTGATGGTTTCGATGACAGCCTTCGGTTTCTGTGTGGTGGCGGCATTATCCAGATAGGCCAGCTTCGGGTAGTGGGAGAAGATGGGAAATTGCTGCCTGATCTTTGCTGGGTCGAGCATGGTTATTTGGTCCTTATGAAAAAGCTTCCGGCCGGAAATAACTTCAAACAAGCTCTCAGTATAACCCTGGACAGATAAAATAGTTTTGGAGGCACAGCTAATGGCCCGGCCTGTGGAATTTTACCGGCGACTATTCCACAGTGGGAGCGGCAATGCTGCTGCCGACGGCCTTTTTCAAGTGGAAATAATGGCAGATGGCGCTGTCAGCAAAAGTCAGATCAAGATTTGGTTTGCCGGGTAAAATGTATTTTTGAGACACCTTCCTGCTTAACCCAAAAGGATTCTAAACCTTTGAGGTTTTCGAAACCTCAAAGGTTTTTTTTCACTTTTTGACAACCCTCTTTCGCAGCACTTCCCAGAACCGGGGATCTTCCCGGCCCAGGACCCACACCGAAATACCTCTCAGATGATATTTTTCCAGAATGCCGAGTTTTAATTTCAGGGACTCTGCGTCTTCGATAAACAGGTATTCGTACACCCCTCCGTTGTCCCAGAATGCATAGTGGCAGCCCCCTTTTTCATGCCATTGCGGAATAGCGTCAAATTTTCCAAGAAGGTGCTGCACCCTGTCATAGCCCACTTGCCGGCCGTTGGAAAAGCCACCTCGTTCCTCGGTATAATCCGCAAACCAGTGGACGGAGTAGGTGGGAACCCCCATCGATATCTTCTGCGGTGCAATGCCTTCCGAAAGCAGGTATTTTACAACCTTTTCAACCCATTCGATGCCGGCCACCGGCCCCGGTGGAGTACGACGGGTATGCTGGTCGTAGGTCATTACAGAAATGAAATCGCCGATCTCAGACAACGCTTTGAGGGCATAGCCCGCCCGCCAGTTCTCGTACAAAAAACGCTGGTACATACCCGGGCCACCTACATTCTCAAAAGTGTGGACCACCGCCGCCGATAGTTGAAGCCCTTCTTTATGGAGAGCTTCCGCCGTCTCCCGGAAATACAGGGTGAAACTGTCGCGGTCGGAAATATGCAACCCTTCCAGGTCGAACTGCCAGCCGTCCAGGCCGTAACGCCGGGCGTATTCCAGCATCATACCGATGGAACGCCGGCGAGAGGCCGGATGGGAGACGATGTCGTGCAGCAGTTGCTGATCGAAGCCTTTGTTGACGATCAGCGGCATCACCTTTACACCATTGGCCTTGGCAATCTTCAACACCCGGGGATCAACCGACCCGGTGAGCACCCCCTCCTTACTGACCAGGAAGGTTTGCGGGCAGACGATGGAGATTTGAGCAGCATTTTTCTGAAAGCTCTCAAATGACTCAGGAGTATCTACCATGTAGAAAAGGTTCTCGGACCTGAATTGGGGGTAGGCAGCCTGTGCGAGAAACAGGAAGGCGGTAAGGGCCAGGGCTGAAAGTTTCATGTTTCTAATATTAGAAGTGACTGTTACTACTTTTCGGGTACGCAGCGTTAAGGTTCTATTCCAGTGGTAATTGTTTGATGGCTATAAGGTTGTATTGCCCCCCATCGCATCCAACTACTTTTAGCAGGGCGTTATGGAAGCGTCACATTCGGATGTAGTGCTCGTCCCAGGGCGCTTCGGCCAGGTTCCTTTCAGGGAAAATATCCTGAAGATCAATTACCAGGTTCGGGAATAGAACGGGACTTATCTTATCTTCTTTGTTGAACGGCGGGCGCCCAATGTATTTTCCTTCCTCATTCAGCGCATAGGCCAGCACGTATTGTTCCTCGGGAAAAACCATCCAATACTCTTTGACACCCGAGTGCTCATAAACCTCAAACTTATCCTTTCTGTCTTTTTTAGAAGTGCTGGGTGAGGCGATCTCAATGATCCAGTCCGGAGCGCCCAGGCAACCTTTGGCATCCAGCTTACTCAGATCACAAATGATAGAAATATCAGGCTGTACAACGGTCTGGATTTCTTCATCTTTTACGCGGCCGGGAGGAAGCGGGAGGCGGACGTCAAATGGGGCATGGAATACTTTACACTCCTTTTTCCCAAGGAAATAGCCAATTTTTAAGATCATGTTACAGGAAATCTCCTGGTGATAAGTGTTCGGAGCAGGAGACATTTTAAATATCTTCCCTTTTATCAATTCCACGGTCTCCTCAAATGTCCAGGTGAGGTAATCGGCGTAAGTATAGATCTTATTCAGGCTTAATTCTTCCAGCTTCATCACTTCATCTTTTACACTGCCTAATTTACGAAAATTCAGGTAGGGAATCAATTGTTGGAAGGCTGATAAGGTGAAACGACGAAGCCCCTGCACGCGGGAGCGTACAGGGGCTTGAAGTTGTATTGAGCTGGCAGCGACTTACTCTCCCACCCTTACGGGCAGTACCATCAGCGCTGAGAGGCTTAACTTCTCTGTTCGGAATGGGAAGAGGTGAGCCCTCTCGCTATAGCCACCAGCGGCTCTTTAGCCGGCACCCCTCTTATTCGGAGGAATGGCGGGCTTTTTCTTTTATGACAAGTGTAGGGAGAGAAAAAGGGCGGCAAAGTGCGCTTGAAGGTGGTGCTTCTACCTTTCCAGAAGCTTTCGGGCAATTAGTACTACTCGGCTCCATGCATCACTGCACTTCCACCTGTAGCCTATCGACGTGGTCATCTCCCAGGACCCTGGATATGGAGTACTTATCTTGGAGTTGGCTTCGCGCTTAGATGCTTTCAGCGCTTATCCGTTCCGTACATAGCTACCCAGCACTGCACCTGGCGGCACAACTGGTACACTAGAGGTGCGTCCAACACGGTCCTCTCGTACTAGTGTCAGCCCTCCTCAATACTCCTACGCCCGCAACAGATAGGGACCGAACTGTCTTGCGACGTTCTGAACCCAGCTCGCGTGCCACTTTAATGGGCGAACAGCCCAACCCTTGGGACCTTCTCCAGCCCCAGGATGTGACGAGCCGACATCGAGGTGCCAAACCTCCCCGTCGATATGAGCTCTTGGGGAGATCAGCCTGTTATCCCCGGAGTACCTTTTATCCTTTGAGCGATGGTACTTCCATTCGGAACCACCGGATCACTTGAACCTGCTTTCGCACCTGTTCGAGGCGTCCCTCTCTCAGTCAAGCACCCTTCTACTCATATGCTCTTTGCATGATTACCAACCATGCTGAGGGTACCTTTGTAAGCCTCCGTTACGCTTTTTGAGGCGACCACCCCAGTCAAACTACCCACCACGCACTGTCCTCTCGAAAGAGTTAGAACCTAAATACAGGAAGGGTGGTATTTCAAGGGCGACTCCACCCATACTGGCGTATGAGCTTCGTAGTCTCCCACCTATCCTACACATCCTGTATTCAAGCACAATGTGAAGCTATAGTAAAGGTTCACGGGGTCTTTCCGTCCCGTTGCGGGTAATCGGCATCTTCACCGATACTTCAATTTCACCGAGCTCGTGGTTGAGACAGTGCCCAGATCGTTACACCATTCGTGCAGGTCGGAACTTACCCGACAAGGAATTTCGCTACCTTAGGACCGTTATAGTTACGGCCGCCGTTTACTGGGGCTTCAGTCAAAAGCTTCGCCGAAGCTAACCCCCTTCCTTAACCTTCCAGCACCGGGCAGGTGTCAGACCTTATACTTCGCCTTTCAGCTTGGCAGAGCCCTGTGTTTTTGCTAAACAGTCGCCTGGGCCTCTTCACTGCAGTACTCTTATTGCTTAAGGGCGCCCCTTCTCCCGAAGTTACAGGGCTATTTTGCCTAGTTCCTTAGCCACGAATCACTCGAGCGCCTGAGGATGCTCTCCTCGACTACCTGTGTCGGTTTACGGTACGGGCTGCATACTTCGGCTTTTCTTGGAAGCTGTCTTCCGCTACTATCAGCTCGCCTTTGCAGGCTCGCTGTACTATCCCCGAAGGGTTTAACGTGCTATTCCGTCAGCACGCGGGCAGTCCACAGCTCCGTCCTTTTTTAACGTATGCAGGTACGGGAATATTAACCCGTTTCCATCGGCTTCTTCGCCTTTCGGCTACGCCTTGAGGCCCCGACTAACCCTGATCTGATTAACATCGATCGAGGAACCCTTAGTCTTACGGCGAACGGGTTTCTCACCCGTTTTATCGTTACTCATGCCTACATTTTTTTCTTTTCCAGTTAGTCCACCATGCCTTACAGCACAGCTTCTACCCTACTGGAATGCTCCCCTACCACCCCACACTTAGTGTAGGGTCCATAGCTTCGGCGATATGCTTGATGCCCGATCATTTTCCGCGCAGGAACGCTCGACTAGTGAGCTGTTACGCACTCTTTAAATGAATGGCTGCTTCCAAGCCAACATCCTAGCTGTCATAGCATCCCCACCTCGTTTGTTCAACTTAGCATATACTTAGGGGACCTTTTAGCTGATGGTCTGGGTTCTTTCCCTTTCGGCCACGGACCTTCGCACCCATAGCCTCACTGCCAGTGCAGTGTCATGGCATTCGGAGTTCATCAAGGGTTGGTAGGCGGTGAAGCCCCTAGCCTTATTGGTAGCTCTACCTCTCCATGACACTCTCCCTGGCGCTGCACCTAAATGCATTTCGGGGAGTACGAGCTATCTCCGAGTTTGATTGGCCTTTCACCCCTACCCACAGGTCATCCAAAAACTTTTCAACGTTTACTGGTTCGGTCCTCCATTGGGAGACTATCCCAACTTCAACCTGCCCATGGGTAGATCACTCGGTTTCGCGTCTACCCCTACTAGCTATTCGCCCTGTTCAGGCTCGCTTTCGCTTCGCCTCCGTGCCTGAAACACTTAAACTCGCTAGTAAGGTGTAACTCGTAGGCTCATTATGCAAAAGGCACGCCGTCACCCCTCGACTACGCTCGGGGCTCCGACCGCTTGTAAGCACACGGTTTCAGGTTCTTTTCACTCCCTTTCTTAGGGTTCTTTTCACCTTTCCCTCACGGTACTGGTTCACTATCGGTCTCTCAGGAGTATTTAGCCTTGGAGGATGGTCCCCCCCATCTTCAGACAGGATTTCACGTGTCCCGCCCTACTCGTTTCACTACTATAACAATTTTGTGTACAAGGCTTTCACTTTCTGGTATAACTTCCAGAAGGTTCCACTTCGTTTTAATGACTTTCCAGGGCAGTTCCACTACCGTTATAATAGCTTTTGGGCTTATCCCCTTTCGCTCGCCACTACTCAGGGAATCTCAATTGATTTATTTTCCTCCGGGTACTTAGATGTTTCAGTTCCCCGGGTTCGCGATCGCTCGCCCCGGCTTCACACCAGGGCAGGTTGTCCCATTCGGGCATCTACGGATCAATGGTCGTTTGCACCTCCCCGTAGCTTTTCGCAGCTTACCACGCCCTTCGTCGCCTCTGAGAGCCTAGGCATCCACCGTGTGCCCTTTTTACGCTTCTTTCGCCGGTAAAGGCTTTTTCCTTTTAGCGCTCTTTTTTCGATTTAAAACTCGAAACTCGTAATTGATTCCTCAATTACCGCTTCTCGTTTACCTTATTCTCTCCCCAACTTGTCAATGAACTTGCGGAGCCTTCGCGTTGACCCCTTCCGGCTGATCTTTTTTTTGCTGTGGTGGGTTGATTCACAACGGGAAGTTCAACAGCTCCTTAGTAGGTAAGCGCGGAGTCGAACCGCTTCTCTTCAGCCCCCAGCGGGTTTTTTAGCTTCTCTCTTTCAATATCGGCAGCTCTTTGATGCTGCCCTGTGGTACTTTTTAATTATCTTTTAGTGCAGCAGCCCGTTCGCTGCTGCCCGCCTGGCTAAAGCTACGGCGGTTAAATGTGGAGGATATCGGAGTCGAACCGATGACCTCTAGAATGCAAATCTAGCGCTCTAGCCAGCTGAGCTAATCCCCTTTCACCCGCCGTAGCTTTAGCGTAGGCGGGCTTCCTTGCTCTCAACTACTTCGAGTGTGATACAGTACGCCTTCGCCAAGGCTCCGGCGTACACAGTAGTCTCGGGCGGACTTGAACCGCCGGCCTCTACATTATCAGTGTAGCGCTCTAACCAGCTGAGCTACGAGACTATTCAAGATGCAACTCACGGAACTCTTCCTTGCTGAGCTTCTCCGCGTTCCGCTTCTCTCTCGTCCCGTTTCGCTCGCTTCTTCTCTTTCCTTTGAATGAACTTCTCTTCCATTGCACTGGGTAGAAGGTAATACACCACACCTCGCTTATAGCTCCTCCACTCTAAACCCAACCGCGTCTCTTAAAAGGAGGTATTCCAGCCGCACCTTCCGGTACGGCTACCTTGTTACGACTTAGCCCTAGTTACCGGTCTTACCCTAGACAGCTCCTCGTAAGGTCACCGTCTTCAGGTACCCCCGGCTTCCATGGCTTGACGGGCGGTGTGTACAAGGTCCGGGAACGTATTCACCGCGCCATGGCTGATGCGCGATTACTAGCGATTCCACCTTCATGAAGTCGGGTTCCAGACTCCAATCCGAACTGGGACAGGTTTTCTGGGATTGGCTCCACCTCGCGGCTTCGCTGCCCTCTGTACCTGCCATTGTAGCACGTGTGTAGCCCTAGGCATAAAGGCCATGATGATTTGACGTCATCCCCACCTTCCTCTCGGCTTACGCCGGCAGTCTCCTTAGAGTCCCCATCTTTACATGCTGGCAACTAAGGACAAGGGTTGCGCTCGTTGCGGGACTTAACCCAACACCTCACGGCACGAGCTGACGACAACCATGCAGCACCTTGTTTCGCGTCCCGAAGGAACCCCCCGTTTCCGGGGTGGCGCTCACATTCTAGCCTAGGTAAGGTTCCTCGCGTATCATCGAATTAAACCACATGCTCCACCGCTTGTGCGGACCCCCGTCAATTCCTTTGAGTTTCATCGTTGCCGACGTACTCCCCAGGTGGTTCACTTAACGCTTTCGCTTGGACGCTGAACCCAAACCGCAACGTCGAGTGAACATCGTTTAGGGCGTGGACTACCAGGGTATCTAATCCTGTTCGCTCCCCACGCTTTCGTGCCTCAGCGTCAATCCAGGTACTTCAGACAGCTGCCTTCGCAATCGGTGTTCTATGGCATATCTATGCATTTCACCGCTACATGCCACATTCCGCTGTCCTCAACCTGATTCAAGCGCAACAGTATCAAAGGCAATTCCATGGTTGAGCCACGGGCTTTCACCTCTGACTTACTGCGCCGCCTACGCACCCTTTAAACCCAGTGATTCCGGATAACGCTTGCACCCTCCGTATTACCGCGGCTGCTGGCACGGAGTTAGCCGGTGCTTATTCGAAAGGTACCGTCAGCCACCCTTAAAAGGATGGAGTTCTTCCCTATCAAAAGCAGTTTACAACCCGTAGGGCCGTCATCCTGCACGCGGGATGGCTGGATCAGAGTTGCCTCCATTGTCCAATATTCCTTACTGCTGCCTCCCCTGTAGGAGTCGGGTCCGTGTCTCAGTACCCGTGTGGGGGTCACGCTCTCACGCCCCTACCCATCGTCGCCTTGGTGAGCCGTTACCTCACCAACTAGCTAATGGGACGCACGCCCATCTCCAAGCGCCTGAACTTTAATTATAAAGCCATGCAGCCCTATAATCACATGAGGTATTAATCCCAGTTTCCCGGGGCTATCCCTCTCTTGGAGGTAGGTCGCGTACGCGTTACTCACCCGTGCGCCGGTCGTCAGCGGGCCGAAGCCCCTGTTACCCCTCGACTTGCATGTATTAAGCCTCCCGCTAGCGTTCATCCTGAGCCAGGATCAAACTCTCCATAGTAAAAAAGTTTGATGCCTTACGGCACTTTCTCTAACTCAGTCGGATCTAACGTGGTTCTTTTAATTCTCGAAGCTTTTTCGCTTCGCGTAGTGCTTACCTTCTTGTACCACAGTGTCAATGAACTCTTTCGCCAGCCTCGTCGCCGGCTTGTCTTCGCAAAGCCTCGGTTTACGCTTCGGTTAACACTCTTTGGTGAACCCCGGCGCATCCTGTACTCTGCTTTTATCTCTAAACCCCGAAAGGCTTATTTCTATTTCTTAACCCCTTCTCATTCAAAAGGGATGGCAAAGATAACTCAACTTCTCATCATGGCAAAATTTCGGGCTCTTTTATTTTTCCTGAACCGCCATGCAAACACCCTGTTCTACACCTCAATCTTATTATCTTCTTATCGCCTCCTTTCGAAGCGGATGCAAAGGTAAGTAACTTTCCAAAACCCTGCAAACTTTTTTCAGAAAAATTTCTTTCAGAACGTTTTCGAAAGCCGCTCTCTTCCAAAGCGGGTGCAAATGTAACCGGACAGATTTTACTGTGCAACCTTTTTCTGAAAAATTTTAAATATTCTCTTTTAGGCACTACAAAGGCTGGGATAACGGGCGCCTGGCCCGGCTCTGAAAACCATACTGTGAGCCCCAGAGATGCGAAAGCCCAAATTTTCCCTAATTTCGCACCTCAGGAAATCAGATCTGATCACCGGGCAGGAATAAAGCCCAGGCCGAAGGGTTCCTCGGCACAATTGCAGAAACAATCATGTTTATACTCCTTATATCTATAGTCATAGGCTTGTTTGTAGCCATGTTGTTCCTGAATATATATTTCAGGGTGAAAGTATTGCGCACTTACCGCAAACTTGTGGATAACCGGGTGGAATTTGGCGCGGCGCACCTGTTCAACCGGGAAAAGATGGAAGCCGAGATCATGCCGCAATATCCGCACATGCGCCGGGAGATCGAAGATTTTGTCAACCACATTCAGTATTCCATCAGAATGGCAACGGTACTCATTGCGCTGATCACCCTGTTTGGAGGCATTTTGATGTATTTCCGGGAGTAGCCCCACGCAGTTGGTGAAATTCTCTTACTTTTGCCCCGGCTAAGAAATTAAAACAGATCGGCTTATGCTCAAAATAGGGCTTCTGGGTGCCGGGCACCTGGGAAAAATTCACCTTAAATGCATTCAGCTGGCCGCAGAAAGCTATGAACTGGCCGGTTTCTACGACCCGGATGACGAAGCTGCCCGGCAGGCGGAAGAACACTATGGCGTAAAACGCTGGACAGACCTCGATGCTTTGCTCGAAGCCTCCGATGTGATTGACATCGTCACACCTACCATTACCCATTTTGAGGTGGCTTCCAGGGCTATCCGTAAGGGCAAACACATTTTTATAGAAAAACCGCTGGCCCACACCCTGGAGGAAGCCGACGAACTCCTTCGGTTGTGCCGAAGCCATGGGGTAAAGGCACAGGTCGGGCACGTCGAGCGGTTCAACCCGGCCCTGCTGGCCCTCGATGACATGCCACTGGCCCCCATGTTCATCGAAGCGCACCGGCTGGCCGCATTTAACCCCAGAGGCACCGATGTATCAGTTATCCTGGACCTGATGATCCACGACCTGGATATCGTGCTCAGCCTCGTGAAGTCGAAAGTGAAGTTCGTCAGCGCCAGCGGGGTGCCCGTCGTCAGCGATACGGCTGATATCTGCAATGCCCGGATAGAATTTGAGAACGGCTGCGTGGCCAACCTCACCGCAAGCCGGATATCCCTGAAACAGATGCGCAAACTGCGCCTCTTTCAAAAAGATGCCTATATCAGCCTTGACTTTCTGGATAAAGAAGCCCAGGTGGTCCGGCTCTTCGAAAAGGAAAGCGACAGCCCTTCGGAGGATAGCCTGCTGGAACTGGATACCCCACATGGAAAAAAATACCTCCATCTGTCCATGCCTCGCATCGAACAGGTAAATGCCATAAAAATGGAACTGGAGGCCTTCGCAGATAGCATCCTGCACAATAAACGCCCGGTGGTCAGCATTGAGGATGGATACGAAGCCCTGAAACTGGCCCATCAGATCATTGGGGAGATGGAGCGGAGGAAGGAATCGTTGATCCGTTGATTTTTACCCGGCCGGGGGACGAGGACGGGCATGGATTGAGTGATTGGGAAAGAACTTAACCGGTAGTAAAGAGAAATAGAAAGCTATGAAAATCAGAAAAGAACAGCGTATGAGAAAATGGATGGATATCAGCATTGCCTCCCTGGTATTGGCCATGATGGCCTCCTGCGATGTCATCAATCCGGCAGAAAGCATTCCCGCCTATATATATGTCCCGGATATCGAATTGCAAACCAATGGGGTTACCCAGGGTACCGATTCGGAGAAGATCACCGATGTTTGGCTCAGTGTGGATGGCGGCTTTCTTGGGGCCTATACCCTCCCGGCGCTGATCCCCGTGCTCGAGGTTGGCAACCGGGAAATCATTTTACAGGCAGGGATCAAAGACAATGGCATCAACTCGACGCCGGACATTTACCCTTATTATGAATCTTTCGCCTATTCCGGAGAACTTATCTCTAACGAGGTGGACACCGTCCGCCCGGTGATCGGCTACCAGGATGGAGTTGTATTTGCTTTCATCGAAAATTTCGAGCGCAATGACTATTTGTTCCAGGACGTGCTCCGGGGGGAGCCCGGGCAGCTTCAACTGGTGGCCGATGGAGTGTTCGAAGGCAGCCAGTCATTAAGGATCAGCCTGGACACAGCCAGTTCTTTCGTGGAAGTAGCCACCAATGAACGGTTCGGCGGGCTTACGGAACGAAGCCCCCTGGTTTACCTGGAAGTCAATTACCGCTCAGACGTGCCGGTGATATTTGGCGTCATCGGCCACGAGGTTAACGGCTTGCCTTCTCAGGGAATCCTCTCGACAAACCCTGGATTCAGCCCGAGCGAGGGGTGGAATAAGATCTATTTCAACCTCTCCCGCCTCATCATAGAGGTGAACCGGGAGGAATTCCAGATCGTCCTCCAGGCATTTATTCCTGTTGAAAACGGGCAACTGGCCCAAAAATCGGCTAATGTATGGCTGGATAATATCAAACTGGTGCATTTTTAGGGGCAGCAGGTTGGTGTTTGTTGTCCGTTAACGGTTGATCGTTGGATAGCCAGCGGCCAGTTGACAGGAACCAACAACCGAAAACTGGCAACTGCTCCCAAACCCCGGCAACTAACTACACAACTACCATGCTACAGAACATGACCCGCCTTCGCCGCAGGCATACCCTCATATACAGGGTGGCGGATTTCATTACTGCGATGTTGTCCTGGGCCTGTTTTTTTGTATATCGGAAAAACCTGGAAGGGCCGGAATTCCTCAACTGGAGCATACTCAGCGACGCCAACTTCTGGTATGGGGTGGTCGTCATTCCCATCGGCTGGCTTTTGTTCTATTCCATTTTTGACCAGTACAACGATATCTACCGCCTCTCCCGCCTGGCCACTATTACCCGAACGTTTTTTCTCAGTTTCTTCGGGGTGCTTTTTCTTTTTTTCACGCTCATCCTGGATGATGTCGTCACCAACTATACGACCTATTACAATTCGTTTGTAACTCTTTTTCTGCTCCACTTCACCCTGACGGCCACCGTGCGCATGATACTGCTCACCCGGGCAAGCCGACGGCTGAAGGCCGGGCTGATCACCTACAACACGCTCCTCATCGGCAGCAATCAGAATGCCCTGGAGCTGTACCAGGAAATATCCGGAAGAGAAAAAGGGCTGGGCTATAAGTTCATCGGATTTGTAGATATCAACGGGCAGGAAAAAAGCGAACTGGCCGCATACCTTCCGGCTTTGGGCCAACTGGAGGAACTTGAACAGGTGATCCGGGATCACAATATTGAAGAGGCCATCATCGCCATTGAAACTTCCGAGCACAACCGCCTCCGCGAGATACTGAACGTCCTTTTCGATTTCGATGAGGTGCTCGTCAAGATCATACCGGACATGTACGACATCATGCTCGGCAGTGTGAAAATGAACCATGTGTTCGGCGCAGTGCTCATCGAGATCGAGCAGGGCCTAATGCCCAAATGGCAACGCCTCCTCAAGCGCCTGATCGATGTGGCCATCGCCTCCATTATGCTTTTGGTGCTTTCTCCTTTGTATCTTTATATCGCCGTCCGCGTTCGCCTGTCTTCCTCCGGGCCGATCCTTTTCCGCCAGCAGCGCATCGGCCTGAATGGGACTCCGTTCACCATATATAAATTTCGCTCGATGTACCCGGACGCGGAAAAGAACGGCCCGCAGTTGTCTCACGACAACGACGGCCGGTGCACTCCGTGGGGAAGCGTAATGCGCAAGTGGCGGCTGGACGAGCTACCCCAGTTCTGGAATGTCCTTAAGGGAGATATGTCTCTGGTCGGGCCCCGCCCGGAACGCAAATACTATATCGAACAGATCATGAAACTGGCCCCGCATTACAAACACCTGCTGAAAGTCCGTCCCGGCATCACCTCCTGGGGGCAGGTCAAGTATGGCTATGCCTCCAATATCGAACAGATGCTGCAACGCCTCAAATTCGACATACTCTACATCGAAAACATGTCCCTGGCGCTGGATTTTAAGATCCTGTTCTACACAGTGCTGGTGTTGCTGCAGGGAAAGGGGAAGTGAAGGGAGGTGTAAAGGTGTAAAGGGGCGGGGCGGGCCCTGATGCGCCAGTCCCCCCAACCCATTTACCCCCTTACACGTTTACACTTTTACACCTTTACACTTTTACACCTTTACACCTTAATGTATCCAAACCAGCGGCCAAGATATGAAAACAGCAAACGGTTTTGAAAGCATTCCCGGCGACCCGCTTGAGGTACAGATATTCACGCTCCGCAACGGCATGA
This sequence comes from Lewinellaceae bacterium, assembly GCA_020636315.1. Lineage (GTDB taxonomy): Bacteria > Bacteroidota > Bacteroidia > Chitinophagales > Saprospiraceae > JACJXW01. Next base: position 62,257 of record JACJYA010000011.1, on the reverse strand, counting down.
AGGTCTATATGAGCGTCAACCCCAACGAACCGAGGGTTTATACCAATATTGCGGTGCGGGCGGGCTCCAAGCACGACCCTCCCGAAACCACAGGCCTGGCGCATTACATGGAGCACATGCTCTTCAAAGGCACCAGCCGCATCGGGGCTCTGGACTGGGAACGGGAAGCAAAATACCTGGAAGAGATCTCGGAACTGTTTGAACGCCATCGCCAGGCCGAGGAACAGGAAGAACGTGCGCGCATTTACCGGGAGATCGACCGCTTGTCTTTTGAAGCGGCAAAGCTGGTGGCCCCCAATGAATATGACCGGCTTGCCAACGCCATCGGCGCCCGGGACACCAATGCTTACACCTGGGTAGAGCAGACCGTATATGTCAATGATATTCCTTCCAATGAACTGGAACGGTGGATTCAGCTGGAAAGCGAACGCTTCCGGATGATGGCCCTGCGGCTTTTCCACACTGAACTGGAAACCGTTTATGAAGAATTCAATATCGGCCAGGACCAGGACATGCGCAAGGCCAACAACGCTATCCGGAAGGCCTTGTTTCCCAACCACCCTTACGGCACACAAACCACCATCGGGTCGGCGGAGCACCTGAAGAACCCTTCCCAGGCGAGGATACAGGAGTTTTTCCGAACCTATTATGTCCCCAACAATATGGCGGTAATATTGTCGGGTGATTTTGACCCCGAAACGGCCGTCCGGCTGGCGGAGCAGTACTTCGGCACGTACCGCCCTTCGCCGGCGCCTCCCTTCGAATACGCAGGGCAGCCTTCGGCAGAAGGCCCTGTTCGCCGGGAGGTTTTCGGGCAACAGGCTGCCTATGTCGATATCGGCTGGCGCTTCGGCGGCGCCCGCACCAACGACCCCCTGATGCTGACGATCATCAGGGAGCTGTTCTACAACTATCAGGCGGGGCTGCTCGACCTCAACCTCAACCAGAAGCAACGCCTGCTCAGCTCACACGCCTGGGTGTGGGCCTACGAAGACTACTCGGCATTCGGCCTGTACGGCAAGCCGCGGGAAGGGCAGAGCCTTGAAGAGGTGGAGGCACTGCTGATGGAGGAAGTGGATAAACTAAAACAGGGAGATTTTGAAGACTGGCTTTTAGAAGCGGTGATCAGAAACCTCCGCCTGACGGACATCAAAGGCAGCGAATCCAACCGCTCAAGGGTGGATATGATGGCCCAGGCCTTTATCCTGGGGATCGACTGGGCGCGAATGGCAGGGCGGTTTGACTTTTGGGAAAGCCTGAAAAAAAAGGACATCACCGATTTCGCCAATCAACACTTCACCGACAACTATGTGGTGGTTTACAAAAAACAGGGGGATGACCCCAATGTCATCAAAGTAGAAAAGCCGCCCATCACCCCGGTGGCCCTTCGGCGGGATGCTGTTTCCGAATATGGCAAAAGCTTCCTGGCCCATCCTCCGGCCCGCCTTGAACCCCGGTTTGCTCCGTTCGAAGAACTCATATCGAGGAAAGAACTGCAATCTGGGTTGTGGCTGGACCATGTCCACAATAAAGATAATGAGTGGTTTCGGCTCGATTACATCTTCGAAATAGGCAAAATCCACAGCCGGCTCCTGCCGGTGGCCCTTGCTTACCTTCCCTATCTCGGCACCAGCCGCTATCCGGCGGCAGCCCTGCAGCAGGAATTTTTCCGCCTGGGCCTCTCTTTTGATATTAGCAGCAGCCCCGAATTTTCCTATCTCACCATCAGCGGGCTGGATGAATCCCTCGGGGAAGGCCTGCAATTGCTGGAACACCTGCTTTCCGAAGTACAGGAAGATGGCCAGGCGCTTCGGAATATCATCGGCGACATCCTTTCCAAACGAGCCAACGTCCGAAAAAACCGCCGCTATGTGTTGCGCAATGCCATGGGGAACTATGCCCGCTACGGCCAGGACTCCCCGCTCAACTTCCGCCTGTCAAAAGAAGAGCTTCTCCGCCTGGAACCCGAACAACTGGTTTCTCAGATACGCCGCCTCAACAGCTTTGAGCACCGCCTTCACTATTATGGCCCCCGCCCCGTGAAGGAGGTAGAAGCGGCCATCCGGCGCCACCACCGGGCGCCGGAGCGGCTATCTCCCGTGCCTGCACCCCGCGATTTCCCCCAACTGCCCACCGAACAGAACGAGGTCCTTTTCCTGGATTTCCCCATCGTACAGGCCGATGTGATGATGATCTCCCGCGGCACTCCTCAATTCAACCTGGAAGAACACCTGATGCGGGAATTCTACAATGAATACTTTGGCTACGGCATGTCGTCCATCGTTTTTCAGGAAATACGGGAAGCCAAGGCCCTGGCCTATTCCACTTATGCCTATTACGGCTCTCCCAACCAGAAAAGCAAGGCTCACTATCTGGAAGCCTACGTAGGCACCCAGCCCGATAAGTTACAGGATGCTATCCCCGCCCTGTCTTCCATCATTGAATCAATGCCTCTGGTGGACAGTAAGGCCGAACAGGCCCGGCAGGCCCTGCTCCTTCGCCTGGAAAGTGAGCGCATTACTCCATCCCGGGCCTATTGGGAGGCCAGGGCGGCCCAACGCCTGGGGTTCGGGCACGACCTTAGGGAAGACCTCTATCGCCACCTGCAGAACAGCACTGTTCAACATCTGGCCGACTTCCAGCAGCAATATGTCAAAGGCAGAGCGTTCAAATACCTTGTCCTGGGCAGCCGGAAGTATATCGATTGGGAATTCCTGGAAAGCATCGGCCCGGTGAGAGAACTGACAGAGGAGGAGGTTTTTGGTTGAGTGGTTGATTTTACCCGGAAGAGCCTTAGCGAAGACGGGCGGGGTTCGTTACCCGGCCTTGCCGGAACTCCGTCGGATCAAAATAAACGAATTTCCCACCCACCCTTTGCAATTCCCCGAATTATCCCTACCTTTGCAGCCGCTTAAAAAGCACTATTGATTTATTAACCTTTAATATGTCTGATCCATATGAAGAATTACGAAGTAACCTTCATCGTAGACCCTGTGCTGTCGGGGGAAGAGATCAAAGCGACAGCTCAGACATATGTCGAACACCTCAAATCGGAGGGGTGCAAAATCGTACATGTGGATGAGATGGGTTTGCGCCAGCTGGCCTACCCGATCAACAAACGCACTTCAGGCGTTTATTACTGCGTCGAATTTGAAGCGCCGAACGGTGAGTTCATCACCAAAATGGAGCTTGCGCTGCGCCGCGATGAGCGCATCATGCGCTTCCTGACCGTCACCCTGGACAAGTACGGCGTCAAGTACAACGCGGACAAGCGCGCCGGCAAGATCGGCAAGGTAACCAAGAAGAAGAAAGCGGATGACAGCAAAAAGGACGACCGCCGCGGCGGCCGCCGGGATGACCGCAGAGACAACCGGGACAACCGGGACAACCGGGACCGGGACAGCCGCCGGGAAAGAAAACCCGCCCCCAAACCGGAAAAAGCGCCGGCAGTAAGCAAGGCTTCAACCGCCACTGCGGAAGAAGAGGAATAAGCCCTCATTTTGTTGAACATTAAATCCACAAGAAAATGGCTTCAAGAGACGATATAAAATTTCTCAGCAACCCCAAGATCGGGCAAAAGCGCAAAAAGTACTGCCGCTTCCGCAAATTCGGTATCAAATATATCGACTACAAGGACCCCGATTTTCTGATGCAGTTCGTCAACGAGCAGGGCAAGATCCTGCCCCGCCGCATTACCGGCAACTCGCTCAAGTACCAGCGCAAAGTGGCCACCGCCGTCAAACGGGCACGCCACCTGGCCATGCTGCCGTACGTAACTGACCTGCTGAAGTAATTTCCTTAACCAACCTTCTAAAATTCAGAACGATGGATATTATTTTGCTCGATGATATAGAGAAGGTAGGCGACAAGCATGAGATCGTGAGCGTTAAGCCCGGTTACGCGCGCAACTACCTCATCCCACAGGGGCTGGCACTTGTGGCCAACGATACCAACCGCGGTAAACTGGACGAGATCAAGCGCAAAGAAGCTGAAGAACTCGCCGCCCGCAAGGCCGAATTCGAAGAGATCGCCGCCAAGCTCGAAGGCCAGGTCCTCAAGATCGGCGCCAAAGCCGGAACCAGTGGCAAGATATTCGGTAGCGTGACCAACGTACAGGTCTCCAATGCCCTTAAAGAACAGTTTGGGATCGAGGTTGACCGCCGCAGGATCAAACTGCCGGAAGAGATCAAAGTTTTGGGCGAATACGAGATCGACCTGGAACTCCACCCCGAAGTGCCCATCAAACTGCACTTCGAAGTCATTGAAGAATAAAAGTTTGTTTCCCGCCCCCGGGCGGGCATTTCCTAATACTGAATTGAACGATCTACATCCATGCCGGTTGCACCATGAGGTTGCAACCGGCTTTTTATTTGGCGCATCACAGAACAACAACCTATCAGGGTGCATTGTACTTTATTTGGTGTAAAAACCTCCTCACTTCTACACTTCTACACTTCCACACTTCTACACCCTACATCCCCCTACCGCATATATTCCCAGGCCGTCTGATACACTCCTTCCTTTTCGCAGTAATTCAGAAAAGCATCGTAAAAACCATCATTCCCGATGGTTGCGCTGTCTCCCACCACCACGAGTTTCTTCCGGGCCCGCGTCATGGCCACATTCATCCGGCGGTAGTCTTTCAGGAAGCCGATCTCCCCCTTTTCGTTTGACCGCACCAGAGAAATGTAAACTACGTCGCGCTCCTGCCCCTGGAAGCCGTCGATGGTATTGACCGATAAAGGCAACCCTGCCAGGCCTGCATCCTCTTCTATGGCCTTCTGGATGTGCAGTACCTGTTCCCGGTAAGGGGAAATGATGGCGATGGAGGGCAGGACGCTATCCTGAAAAGCCTCTTTCAACTGGTACAGGTGTTCGCGCAGGATGAAAAATTCCTCGGGGTTATAACGGCTCTGGTACTTTTCCTGGACTTTCTCCTCGAAACCACAACCCGCCGTGTCGATGAAGGCCACCGGGTTGCTGTCGGTTATTTCCAGTTTGTGGTTCCGGACGCTCTCGTCCGCCCTCAGGGCATTCTGATAAAAGCGGCTGTTGGAGAAGTTCATGATGGCCTGGTTCATCCGGTACTGAACGTCGAGCAGTTTGACTTCCGGCAGGCGCCGGAGCAGCTTTTCGATCAGCGTCACATCCAGTCCCTGCTTCTGCGCTTCGCGGGACTGCACCGTGGGCGGCAGCTGGAAAGGGTCGCCCGCCAGGACTACCCGCGAAGCACGGGTGATGGGTATCCAGGCTGCAGGCTCCAGCGCCTGAGCCGCCTCATCGATCACCACGGTGCGGAATTTGAGGCGGCCGAGCAGCTCATGGCCGGCCCCCACCAAAGTGGCGGTAACCACCTGTGAGCCATCCAGGATCTGATCGATCAGGCGGTCTTCCAACTGGCGGGCCCAGGCGGAAAGCTCGTTGGCCTCCTGGTGGAGCTGCCGGCGCTCGGCGCGCTCCTCAGGCCCGAAGCTGCGTTTGTAACGCAAGGCTTTGCGGCGTGCTTCCGCCGCCTGCACTTTTACCTTCTTGATATTCTTTGCTTCGGGGTGTTTCGATAGTTTCATCTCAAGGGTATGGCTGATGATAGCCTCATCCACCCGGGAAATATTCCCAATGCGGGTCACTTCCAGCCCGGCGTCTGAAAGACGTTCGGTCAGCAGGTCGGCGGCCGTATTGCTCGGGGCAGTGACCAGGATGGTATTTTCGGTTTGCGCCAGCAGCTTCACCGCCTGCACCAGGGTAGTGGTTTTGCCTGTACCCGGCGGGCCGTGAACGACCGCGACATCCTGAGCCGAAAGGATATGGTTGACGGCACTATTCTGCGAAGGGTTGAGCCCGGGGACTTCAACGGGGGTATTCACCGGGGAAAAGCGCGGCGGCTGTTGGCCCAGCAGAATGGACCGGAGCTCCGCCAGGCGGCCTTTTTTGGCTTCCTGTACTTTTTTAAGCGCCTTTTCCATCTCCTGAAAAGTGGTCTCGTCAAACAGCAGGTCAACACCGATGAGGCCCATCCCCAGCCAGTCCGGCAGGTCTTTGCTGTTGAGCACGACTTTCATCCGGTTCTTGTCAACAAACTGGATCACACCACTTCGCTCGGAGTGTTGCACTGCCGGCTGGCGGGTGTACAGGTTGACGACCTTGCCCGAGCGGAAATGGTGCGGTTCCTCTTCGGCAGCATTGCGCTCCACGATGACAAAGGCGCGCTCTCCGTAGGTATAACCGCTCTTTACAACCTGAAGAGGATACCAGGTATAGCCCTTATCTTTGCGCTCCTCCAGAGGCAGGCGCTGCACCAGCCGTTTAAATTGCTCCAGGCCTTCCTCCTTTTCCAGTTGCAGGAGCTTCGAGAGCTCCGCCAGTTCCTTCAGTGCTTCTGACATGTGATGCATTTAATACTTTCCTAAAAACCCCTTTTCGAAGAATCAGTTCAATCCGGGTGCAGAATTCAGCTGCCTGCCGGATTACCGTTTAAAACCATCTCCCTTCCTAATCTGTATATTAAAATATGCTTCGAAGACCACCACTATCCAGCCCTGCAGAAGAAAAGACCAACCTGCGGGAACAGTTTGCCGCGCTGAAAAACCTGCCGCGCTTTTTCCGCCTGATCTGGAGGGCCAGCAAGCCCATGGCCATCGGCAACGCCATCCTTCGCCTGCTCAAGTCTGCCGTGCCACTCATCACCCTGTACATCGGCAAGGAGATCATCGACCAGGTGATCGGCCTGATCAATGGAGAAATAAGCGGTACGGGTTATCTCTGGCTGCTGGTCGGGTTGGAGTTCGCCCTGGCCATCGCTTCCGACCTGCTCAACCGGGGAATCACTCTGCTCGACAGCCTGCTTGGCGACCTCTTTGCCAACAGCACCTCCGTAGAGCTCATCCGCCATGCCGCCCGCCTCGACCTTTACCAGTTTGAAGACGCCACCTTTTACGACAAACTGGAACGCGCCCGCCGTCAGACGACCGGCCGCACCATCCTCATGTCGCAGGTACTCTCTCAGGTGCAGGACATTATCTCGGTGCTCTTCCTGGGCGCCGGCCTTGTGGCCTTCAACCCGTGGCTGATCCTCATCCTCATCGTGGCAGTCATCCCCTCTTTCCTGGGCGAGACCCACTTCAACCAGCGCACCTACTCCCTGACCCGCAACTGGACGCCCGAGCGCCGCGAGCTGGACTACCTCCGCTATATCGGCGCCAGCGACCAGACGGCCAAGGAGGTAAAGATCTTCAACCTGGCGGACTTCATAGCCAGGCGGTTCGCCTTTCTGTCGGACAGCTACTACAAGGCCAACCGCTCCATTGCCGTCCGGAGGGCCGCCTGGGGCAGCCTGTTGTCGGCCATGGGCACCCTTTCCTACTATGGCGCTTATGTGTTCATCATCCTTCAGGCCATCAACGGGGTGATCACCGTAGGCACCCTGACCTTTCTCGCCGGCTCCTTCGAGCGCATGCGGGGAATGCTTCAGGGCATTATGAACCGCTTTTCCCGCATTACAGAAGGCGCGCTGTACCTGCAGGACCTCTTCGACTTTTTTGAAATACAGCCCTCTATCATTTCTGCTCCGGACAGCCGCCCTTTTCCCGCAAAGGTGAAAGAAGGATTCACTTTTGAAAACGTAAGCTTCAAATATCCGAATAGCGAACGCTGGGCCATCCGCAACCTTTCCTTCCACGTCAGTGCGGGGGAAAAGCTGGCCCTGGTGGGTGAGAACGGCGCCGGGAAAACCACCCTGGTCAAGCTGCTGGCTCGCCTGTATGAGCCCACTGAAGGCCGCATCCTCATTGACGGAGTGGATATTCGGGACTATAGCCTGCAAAGCCTGCGGGACAACATCGGCATCATTTTCCAGGACTATATCCGCTTTCAGATGAAAGCCGGTGAGAACATTGCCATCGGCAACATCTCGGAGCTGGCCAACATGCCTCTGGTCGAGAACGCCGCCGAAAAAAGCCTGGCGGATACCGTTGTGGAGGAACTGCCCGAGCGCTACGAGCAGGTGCTTGGCAAACGCTTTGCCAAAGGGGTGGACCTATCCGGCGGGCAGTGGCAGAAGATCGCTCTGGCGCGCGCCTACATGCGCGATGCCCAGCTGCTCATCCTCGACGAGCCCACCGCAGCCCTTGACGCCCGGGCCGAACACGAGGTGTTCCTTCGGTTTTCCGACCTTATCCAGGGCAAAACGGCGGTACTCATCTCCCACCGCTTCTCTACCGTCCGCATGGCCGACCGCATTCTGTTTCTGGAAAACGGCCGCCTTCTGGAGTTGGGCAGCCACGAGGAACTGGTGGCCAAAGCCGGGAAATACGCCGAACTGTTCCATCTGCAGGCCAAGGGGTATGTGGATTGAGGTGTTGTGGTGTTGCGGTGTTGCGGTGTTGTGGTGTTGTGGTGTTGTGGTGTTGCGGTGTTGTGGTGTTGTGGTGTTGCGGTGTTGCGGTGTTGCGGTGTTGCGGGAGGGGAGGACAGCACTCTGTGAATTCCGGATTTGAACACAACCTTTTCCTTGCCAGCTTGGCGCATCGGGCAATAAACTCTATTTTTGCGGACAGGCCAATGGGTTACCGGTAAACTATCTGGTGGGTTCCTGAGGGATGGTTTCGCCGTTTTCTGGTTTCTTTGTCACTTTTCCCTTATTCGGCAAACAGCAATAGAGCAATCTAACAATCTAACAATTTCAACTTGGCACGCATCCTCGCCATAGACTACGGCACCAAACGCACCGGGCTGGCGGTAACCGACCCGCTGCAGATCATCGCGAACGGCCTGGATACAGTAGCTACTCAGGAACTGGAGGAGTACCTCAAGCGGTATATGGATCAGGAAGAGGTGGAAACCATCGTGGTGGGAGAGCCATTTTATCCGGATGGCAACCCGGCGCAGATCCACCCTCAGGTAATCGGTTTTGTGCGAAAGCTGAAAAAACTTTTTCCCGATATTGAAGTTGTTACTCATGATGAGCGTTACACTTCCGAAGAGGCCAAACAGGTAATACTTCAAAGCGGCGCCAAAAAGAAAAAGCGCCGCGATAAAGGCCTGGTCGATAAAGTGAGCGCCGTACTGATCTTACAAGACTATCTCGAAACCATAAGAAGCTAAAACAAACAATGTTACTACCAATATACTCCTACGGGCAGCCGGTACTCAAGAAAATGGCTGAGGACATCACCACGGATTATCCCGGCATCCAGGAACTTATTGAGAACATGTGGGAAACCATGTACCATGCTGACGGCGTTGGACTGGCCGCTCCCCAGGTCGGGAAGCCCATCCGCCTGTTTGTGGTCGATACTATTCAGATCATGGAAGAAGGAAAGGAAACAGAAGGCCTCAAAAGAGTATTCATCAATGCTCATAAAGTAGAGGAAGCCGGAGAACCCTGGACTTACGAAGAAGGCTGCCTCAGCATCCCCGATGTGCGCGGCGACGTGGACCGCCCTCCTCAGCTCCGCCTCCGCTACCTGGATGAGCACTTCGAAGAGCACGAGGAGGTCTTCACCGGCATCAACGCCCGCGTCATCCAGCACGAGTATGACCACATTGACGGCATCCTCTTCACCGAGCACCTCAAGCCACTCAAGCGCCGGCTGGTGCAGCGCAAGCTGGAAGATATTAAAAAAGGTAAGGTGAAAGTGGAGTATAAGATGAAGTTTCCGCTGATGAGATAATTGTGTATGGGTGTATAGGTGCATTCGTGCATTCGTCAGCACGGACCTATACACCTATACACAAATGCACCTATACACCCCTTCAATCACTTCCTCCCAAAATCCGCCGGGATCTCTCCCCAGCGCTCCGTGTCCCATTTCAGTATAGGATTATCCCAGGAATTGTTCTTCAGCCAGGCTTCAGCCCGGGCGATCAGCTCCCAGATCAGTTTGGTCTGTGCAGTGCGTTTCAGCTGCGTATTGGCCTTTTTCTTTCTCACCCAGCTCATGGCCGTTCTGGAGTCGGTATAAACCGGAGTGCTTTTGCCCTGCTGCTTGAAGAGGGCCAGGGCGTGGACGATGGCCAGAAACTCCCCGATGTTGTTGGTGCCCAGGCTGAACTTCTTGTGGAATAGCTGTGCTTTGGTGCGGGTATCTACCCCCTGGTATTCCATCACTCCCGGATTGCCGGCGCAGGCGGCATCGACGCTGATACTGTCCCAGACAATCTCTTTGCGGGCCTCTTCCGTAATGACAGGCCTGGGTTTGGCCTTGCCGGGGACTCCCTTACTGATGTGTTCGTCGAAGCTGCCGCGAAAGGCCTCCACCGCTTCCTCCCGGGAAGGGAACGCCTTGTATTTGGCGCCGGGGTATCCCTTGATCTGTAGCTGGCAGTCCGTCCAGCTATCGTAAACGCCCGGGTTATTTCCTTCCCAGACGACGTAGTATTTCTTCTTTTTGGCCATAACGACGGTTTCACAGTTTTATGATCTAATGGTGTTTCGGTGTTGAGGTACTGCTGCCGGAAGCGGCGGGAAATTAGTCAATCCCGGCCAGTAATGCCGGTTCGAAGAAAGGTTTTTCTCCTGCCAACACACCAAAAACATTTAAAATATAATCTATACCTTTGCGAGAAAGAAGAAAAGCTAAGAAGAAATGCGGTTGATCGATACTCATACTCACCTCTACCTCGAACAATTCGACGACGGCCGGGAAGAGATGATACAACGGGCTCTGGAAAGTGGAGTGGAACAATTTTTCCTGCCAAACATCGACAGTTCCTCGATCACGCGAATGCTGGAACTGGAAGAGGCCTGGCCCGGCCGGTGCTTTGCCATGATGGGCCTGCATCCGTGTTCCGTAAAGGAGAATTTTGAGGAAGAACTGGCCATTGTGCGCGACTGGCTGGACGAGCGCCCCTTCTGCGCTGTCGGCGAGATCGGCATCGACCTGTACTGGGACAAAACCTTTTTTGAACAACAAAAAGAGGCCTTTCTGCTCCAGGTGGAATGGGCAAAGGAACTGGGCATTCCCATTGTCATTCACTCCCGCGAAGCCACCGACATCCTGATAGATCTGGTGGAAAAAGCAAAGGACGAGCGCCTGAAGGGGGTATTTCACTGTTTTTCCGGCACCGAAACGCAGGCCCGCCGGATCATTGAGCTGGATTTTTTCCTTGGGATAGGTGGAGTTGTGACTTTCAAGAATGCCGGTTTGGACCAAGTAATGGAAAACATCAGCCTGGAGCACGTAGTCCTGGAAACCGACTCTCCTTATCTGGCGCCGGTTCCCAAACGGGGAAAGCGCAATGAAAGCGCCTACGTACGCCTGGTAGCGGAAAAGCTCGCCGCCATAAAGGGGGTTCCCTTCCGCGAGGTGGCTGAGGTGACCACGAGAAACGCAGAGTCCTTGTTTCCCGTGGCGGCCACGGCAGGCGGGGCCGGGAGAACGGCAAGGAAGTAACCTTCCTGCCCGGCTGTATGACGGTTCAAAATTTTGATATGTTCCATCTTTTTGCAATTTTTGTGTTGTTCTGCATTGGCAAAAAGTTCTTAATAACTATATTTGCTCAGGGCGAGCGGTTTCATACGGCCTTCAACCCGGCTCGCCGTTTGCTTCGTAAGGACTGGAGAGGTGCTCGAGTGGCTTAAGAGGCACGCCTGGAAAGCGTGTATACCCCAAAAGGGTATCGAGGGTTCGAATCCCTCTCTCTCCGCTAAACCAACTTAGTGTTCAACTAACTTTCAAAAACAATCGTAAAACCGTATTGACTATGCGAAAATTAATAGCACTGCTGCTGGTATTTGGCCTGGCAGTATATTCCGGCAATTTCGTATATGCGCAGGGAGAAGATGAAGGTGGCCAGCAAGGTACCGAACAAATGGACGCCGATTCTATGGCACAAGAAGAAGCTGCTCCGGCTGAACAGCCCGAGCCCGAGCCCGCTCCCGCCGCTGAGGAAGAAACCGCTGGCGAACCGCAAAGCGGTTATCAGGTATTGAAGAAGTACTTCATCGACGGCGACTGGCGCTTCATGAGCTTCGTACTGATCTGTTTGATCCTCGGCCTCGCATTCTGTATTGAGCGTATCATTACCCTCAATATCGCAACAACAAACACCGACAAGCTGCTGTCCCGGATCGATGAGAAACTCAAGTCTGGTGACGTTCAGGGCGCAATGGAAGTTTGCAAGTCCACTCAGGGCCCGACAGCAAGCATCCTCTACGAGGGCCTGAAAAATGCCGACGACGGCCCGGAAGCCGTTGAAAAGGCTATTGTTTCGTATGGCAGCGTACAAATGGGCCTTCTGGAAAAAGGCCTGGTGTGGATCTCTCTTTTCATCGCCATTGCCCCGATGCTCGGCTTCATGGGTACGGTAATTGGTATGATTCAGGCCTTCGACCGCATTGAGGCAGTCGGTGACCTTTCGCCTTCGGTTGTTGCCGGCGGTATCAAGGTGGCTCTTCTGACCACGGTATTCGGCCTTATCGTAGCCATTATCCTGCAGATCTTCTACAACTACATCGTCAGTAAGATCGACGGGATCGTCAACAAGATGGAAGATGCTTCCATCGCACTGGTTGACATTATGGCAGCCAACAACATTTTCAAGAAATAAGAGAAATCAATACCATTATGTATAAATTCTTAACCAAAAACGGCCAGGCACTGGCTTTCGGGTTAGGTGTATTGATAACCATTATCTTTCTGATATCGGTGCTTTCCGGCGTTGGGGAGTTCTCCGCTTTGCCGGAAGAACAGCAGGATCAGACGACCATCTTCAACTTTGGATTGAGTGGCGCAATATTCCTGACTGTTGTCGCAGCTCTCGCCATGCTGGGCTTCGGCCTGATGCAGATGGTCACCAATTTCAGGAGTTCCATGAAAGGGATCATCGGTTTTGGCATCCTGCTGGTTATTTTCTTTGTCACCTATTCCACGGCGAGTGGCGAACCCACCCCTTATATTCAGGGAGCGATCGATAAATTTGAAGAAGCCGGCGCAGTTTTCACGTCGAACAACCTCAAATTTATCAGCGGCGGTATCTCTACTGCCGTTGCACTGGTGGCCATCGCGGCCGTTGCTTTTGTTTTCGCAGAGATTCGTAACTTGTTCAAATAATAGAGGCATATGGCAAAAACGAGCGCTAGAGACCGGATGAGCAATGAGATCAATGCAGGCTCGATGGCCGACATTGCCTTCCTGTTGCTGATCTTCTTCCTTGTTACCACCACTATTGTGGAAGACAAGGGTATTACCGTCAAACTTCCACCCTGGTCAGAAGAAGAGCCCGACATTACAAGGCTGAAAACACGTAACGTTTTCTCAGTTCTTGTGAATGCCCAGGATCAGCTTCTGGTTCGTGGAGAAATAATGCCGGTTAGCAAGTTGCGGGAAGACGCCAAACTCTTCATCGCCAACCCCTACAACCGGCCGGATATGGCAGAAAAGCCCACCAAGGCCATCATTTCACTGAAAAATGACCGCGGCACCAGCTACAAAGCCTATCTGGAAGTTTACAACGAATTGAAAGCTGCTTATAACGAACTATGGGATGAACTGAGCCAGCGAAAATACGGCATTCCCTACAGCGAAGATATGCCATTCGCCTATAAGAAAGCTATTCGCGACGAAATCCCATTCGTACTTTCGGAAGCTGAACCAACAGCCTTCGGTGAAGAATAATACGGTTATGCCCTGGCTGCAGTGCCGGGGCATACCCCTGCTTTTTGCTTTTCAAAAGCAGGCCAGTCGAAAACTACCGTTTTTTCTTCAACGAACAAAAGCGGCCAAGGGCGGATGTCAGGGGAAAGATCTCCAATGGCTCTGTCAGGGCCCTTAAACCGCCGCTAAAAAATTGAATCATCATGTCTAAATTCACTAAGAAAAGAGGTAAGGCCTCTCCTGCGATATCCACAGCTTCGCTTCCGGACATTATCTTCATGCTCCTGTTCTTCTTTATGGTGGTAACCGTACTGAGAGATGCCGAGCTGAAGGTGAAGGTAACAACGCCTTATGCTACGGAACTGACCAAACTGGAAGAGAAATCCCTGGTGAATTATCTCTACATTGGCCGTCCGCTCCAAAAATTTCAGGCGCTTTACGGAACTAAGCCGCGCCTGCAACTGGGCGACAAGTTCGCCACCATTGCCGATATTCCGCTTTTCCTGGAAAAACACAAGATCAAGGTGCCGGAATCCAGACACGGGCAGATCACGTCCTCCCTGCGCGTCGATGGCGAAGTGACGATGGGTATCGTCCAGGATGTTAAAACCCAGCTCCGCAAATCCGGCCAGCTGAAGGTGAACTACTCGGCAAAGAAAGACCCGAAAAGAAGTAAGAAGTAAATTTCGTACTTTCTATATTCCTCTTTTAAGAAAAGGAAGAAAGTGCCGCTTTCCAGGAAGTGGCACTTTTTTTTTACCGCAGGCGGTCCATTGAACGGACCAGTTTTTCATCCTTATTGATGAAGCGGTGAGCCAGCAGGGTCAGGATCATCGCAACTACCGGAAGATAAAGGCCAATGCCGTCATTGATCGTCCGGTCGCCTACATCGCTGCTGTTCTGCATAAAAAAGATGACTCCCAGCACGACGCCGATGAGGTTGGCAATGAAAGCAAAGATGCTTATTCGCATCTGAAGCAGGCGGTTGCGGAAAAGGAAAATACTGGCCAGGGCCAGAATACCTCCCAAACCGAATAGCACCATAAGGCCGATCTGGTCCTGAACATTATACGCCGCATCGGCAAAGAGCATTGAACCTTCCACCGGTTGTGGCGTCGTAGCAAACGGGACCCCAAATAAAGCCAGGGAAGCCCCGCCGGCCAGCAATAAAAAGATCGATTGAATTCGTTGCAGCATGATTCATTTTTTGGTTCGGCAATGTTGTGCAAATTTAGAAAATTTACCGAACCATGAACTGCCGGTTAACCCCTCCTCTACAAAAAGGGCCGCAGCGCCTCCGCCCAAAGCTCGTATCCCTTTCGGTTCATGTGCAACTGGTCTTCGATAAAGATATCCGCCCGTGGCCTCCCGGCCTCGTCCAGCATGATATTCCAGGTATTGGCGAAGGCCAGCTCCGGCCGGCGCCGGCATAGCCTGTCCAGGCGCTGATTGAATTTTTCATACTTCTTTTGGAATGCCCATCTCGAAGGGCTGGGCTTGGCGGAGATCAATACAATGGGCACCCCGGGCAGCTCCCGGCCGAGCAGGCGCAACAGCCGGCGGGTATCTTTCATGATCCGGCAGGTTTTTTTACCGGCAGCAATATCATTATCTCCCTCATAAATGAATATCTTCCGGGGCCGAACCGGGACAACCAGAGATTCGGCATAGTACAGCAGGTCGCTCATCTGAGACCCACCGAACCCCATATTCAGCACGGGGGCCTCCGAAAAATCTTCAGACAGCCCCTGCCACATGCGAATGGTGGAACTGCCCACGAACAGAATGGGGTTGGCCAGCTGTAAACTGTCGCGTTTCTGTATCAGATGCCCGATCTCGGCATCAAAACGGCGGGCATCCTGCCCCTCAGCGGTAAATGAAAAGCACAAAGCCAGCGCAAGAGTCAATGGGACATAGTATCGTTGCATAAGGAAAGTATAATTCTCTATTTTGTCCAAATGTAATAAAAAGTTGAAAATGCCTCCGGCCAAATACCACCTGAGCTACTGGGAACGCCAAAGCTTTTTCCGGAAAATCGACATCGCCGTTATCGGCAGCGGCATTGTCGGCCTGAGCGCCGCCCTGCGGGCGCGCGAGCTGGAACCCTCCGCCAGGGTGGCCGTCCTGGAGCGGGGGCCATTGCCGCTGGGCGCCAGCACCCGCAATGCCGGCTTCGCCTGCTTCGGCAGCGTTTCGGAATTACTGGACGATATGGACAGGCAGGGCGAAGATCAGGTATGGCCATTGGTGGAACGGCGGTGGCTGGGCCTTCAGCGGCTCCGCCGGCGCCTGGGCGACGGCCGCCTACGATACGAAGGCCTGGGCGGTTTCGAGCTGTTCCGCCCCGAAGAACAGGAGCTGGCAAGCCGCTGTGCCGATGCCATCCCGGGCTTCAACCGGCAGGCCCGGGCCATTACCGGGCTCCAGGAAACTTACCGGCTGGCCAACGGCCGTATCCCGGAGTTTGGCCTCCGGGGAATTTCTCAGCTCATCTGTAATACCGGAGAAGGCCAGCTCCACACCGGCGAAATGGCCAGAGGCCTGCAGGAAAAGGCACTGGAAGCCGGCATCTCTATTTTTAACGGCCTGCCGGTGGAAGCCCTGGAGGAACGCCCCGGCGGCGTTGAAATACAGACGGCCTTTGGCTGGAGCATCCCGGCCGGAGGCGCCATCATCGCCACCAATGGCTTTGCCCGCCACCTGCTGCCGGAGCTCTCCGTCCGGCCTGCCCGCAACCAGGTGCTGATCACCACTCCCCTGCCCTGCTGCCCCCTAAAAGGCTGCTTCCACTACGATCGCGGCTACTACTACTTCCGGAACATCGACAACCGCATCCTGCTTGGCGGGGGCCGCCACCTGGACGAGGCAGGAGAAACCACCGATGAGTTCGGCACCACCCAACTCATCCGCAATGCCCTTCTCCGGTTGCTGAAGGAGGTGATCCTCCCCGGCCAGCAGATCCCGATAGACAGCTGGTGGAGCGGCATCATGGGGGTAGGCCAGCAGAAAAGCCCAATCATCCGGAAGGTTTCTCCCCATGTAGCTGCCGCAGTGCGCCTGGGTGGCATGGGGGTTGCTATCGGCACCCTGGTTGGGGAGGAAGGAGCAGAGATGTTGCTGAGATAATTGTGCATTCGCCCGAACACGCGAATACACGTTAAAAAACGGTTAATCCGACTAACAAAAGCCCAATGAAGCCGTTTTATTCCCAGGAAAATCAGATGTTTGCAAACTGAATGGCCTTTTTGTCAAGACATATCACCCTGTTGCTGGCCTTTTTGCTGGCCGCTCCGTTCCTGATGGCGCAGGACGGGGGCATTCCCAGGCCCCGGCTGGCCTCTCCGGCAATGGCGGAACAGGATACCCTGAAAAAGAACAAGGTCGATGTTGACCACGCCGATGTATTTGAATACATTCAGCAGAAAGATACCGTTTTCCAGAAACTGAACGGCAATGTGGAACTGCGGCAGGACAGCATCTACATGTATTGCGATACGGCCGTCATCCGCAACAATACCCATGTAACGGCCAACGGGAATGTCATCATTCAGCAGGGAGACTCCACCAGCGTATTCGCCGACTCCGCCATGTACGATGGGGTGCTCCGGATCGCAGAGCTATATGGTGACGTGATCCTCGTCAATGGGGAACAGAAACTGTTCACCGACCGCCTTACCTACGACCTCAACCAAAAGCTGGCCACCTACTCCACCGGCGCTACCCTCACCCTCGATTCCACTCAGCTGACCAGCAGAAAAGGTTACTATTACGTCCGGGAAAAGCAGATCTATTTTAAGGACAGCGTCATCGTGCTTCATCCCGATTTCCATCTTCGCTCCGACACGCTGGGGTTCAATACCGACACTGAGGTCGTCTCCTTCCTCGGCCCCACTCTGATCAGCAGTGACAGCACGAGGATCTACACCGAAGACGGATACTACGACACCGAAAACAATACCGCGGCCTTTACAAAAAACGCCCAGTACAAGAAAGGCGAGCAGGAGGCCACCGCCGATACCATCCGCTATAACGGAAAGCTCAGCCTCTACAGCCTGGAAGGCAACGCCAGTTTCGAAGAAGGTGAAAAGCGCGCTACTGCCGATATCATTCGCTACGATGAGGCCAAAGATAAGACCTTCCTCACCGGCAACGCCCGCTACCGGGATGAAAAGCAGAACATCGTCGCCGATGAGATCACCTACGATGGGAAGGAAGAAACTTATTCGACCCGCGGCCGGTCGGTGATCAGTGACCCGCCGCAGATCCTGACCGCTGACCAGGTGGATTACAGCGAGGAAAAAGGGCTTGGCATCGCAACCGGCAATGTGATCTGGCAGGACACCTCGGCCGAGCTGACCATCGTCTGTGAACTGGCGGAGTACGACCGCAAAACGGATTATCTTAAAGCCAGTGGAGGGCGCAACGGAAGGCCACTGCTCATTACCATCATTGAAGGTGATTCTCTGTATATGGCCTCCGATACGCTGATGGCCATCCGGGAAAGCTCAGTGGCCATTCAGGAAGACCAGGATACAGTAGCCGCGAAGAAAGATCCGTCGGCCATCCTGGAAGGGCTGGCAGCTATCCGCCAGGATACAGTAGCCGTAAGGAAGGATTCAATGGCCATCCGGGAAACACAGCTGTTAGTTGCCCGGCAGGATACCCTGGCCGTGCAGAAAGATTCGATGGCTATCCTGGAAGGGCCGTTTATTGCCCGCCCGGATACCGTATCTGTTCAAAAGGATTCAGCGGCTATCCGGGAAAGCCTGGCGACTTCAACCCTGGATACAGCAGTTATGGAGAAAGATTCGATGGCCATCGCCGAAGGGCCGGCGGATAGCGGGAACGCGCGCCAGCTGATCGCCTACTACGACGTTCGCATCTACAAAAGCGATATGCAGGCTGTCGCCGACTCCCTGGCCTACAAGTCCAGTGATTCCACCTTTTACTTTTTTCCGCTGAGGCAGAATCCCATTGTATGGTCGGATACTTCTCAGTTTACCGCCGATACGGTAAAGATGTTGCTGGCCGATGATAAGATCGATAAGATATTCATGCGCAACAACGGATTCATCGTCAATTCCCCGGACGAACTCTTTTTCAACCAGGTCAAAGGAAAGAACGTCACCGCCTATTTTGAAGAGAATGAGCTGCGGCGGATGGCCGTATCCGGTAACGCGGAGTCCGTTTATTACGCCCGGGACGAAGCCGGGGGCTATGTTGGCGTAAACAAAACCGTTTGCAGTGAAATGCTGCTGTACTTCGGGGACAACCAGGTCGAAAAGATCAAGTTCTTCACCCAGCCCAAAGCCGAAATGCAGCCCATGAAACAGGCCAATCACGAAGCGCTGAGAATGCCTGGATTTTTCTGGGAAAAGATACGCCGGCCGATGAGCCTCGCCGACCTGTTCGACCCGGAAAAAGCACCTCCTTCACCGGTATCGGCCCGCCGGGAACGGCCGGCCGAAAAGCAGGCTCCCCCTCCGGAAGTGGAGACGGATGCAGAGCCGGTGACCCTTCCCGTCAGTTCAGAGCCGGCAGCGGAAAAGGGGGAGGACTGAGGGTATGAGTATAGGAGTGTAAATGACTGGTAGCCTTTCTCTTTTGCACTTCTATACGCATACACATTTATACAATCAAAAAAGTGTCCAGTAGTGTAGCTCTGAGAAATGGCCCAGGTGGCACGCGGCTAACTACTTGTAACTATTCAGCATCATCGAAGCAGACGGCAGAAAATGCCCTGTTTTGCCCCAACCCTGGAGGGTGACAGCGCATTTTCTGCCTTTGCTCCCTTTGCACCGTCGCCGGAGCAGCTTTGGCGCATAGGCGACAGGGCCGGGGCAAACAAAGGTAGAAAATGTGCTTTCCCGTTGATGCTGAATAGTTACGATCTCCCTTCAGAGCCTGTTCCGAATTCATTTTGGAAGCGGGGGCAAAATCAAGCATTTTGGGCCGACTGGGTAGTATATCGCAACTTGAATTACTTATATAATTTTTTTGGGCAGTAAAATGATTCCGGTATGCTGAAAAACCCAACCTTTTCGATCCTTTTTTTTAGTTTTTGGCTACTTCCCTTCCATTCCCCGGCCCAGCCTGCTCAGGCGCTGGAAGCAGCCAACCAGGCCTACCAGGACAAGGAATACGCCGAAGCCATCCGGCAGTATGAAGAGATTCTGCTGGACGGCTACTATTCCGAGGCCTTGTACTACAATCTGGGAAATGCCTATTACCGCAACGGAGAGCTGGGCCGCGCCATCCTCAATTATCACCGGGCGCTTAACCTGGCTCCCAAAGACGAAGACATCCTCCACAATCTCGAACTGGCCCGGTCCCGATTACCGGATGAAATAGTAAAGATCCAGCAATCGGGGGTCGTAAAGGCCTGGCTTTCCATCCAGAATACTTTTTCAACCCGCTCCTGGAGTTTTATGGGCCTGGCTCTTTTCTGGCTGGGGTGCGCCGGTTTTGCCATCCGGCTGCTGGGCAAAAATCAGAGCCGAAAAAAGGCAGCCCTGGGCATTGGAGTAATCCTGATCGTACTGAGCGTATTTCCCTTTCTGCTGGCCTTCGGGCGCTCACAACAGGAATTCTTCAGCGATAAAGCAGTGATCATGGTTGAGGAAACCACCCTGCATGCTGCACCAGAGGAAAACAGCCAGGAAGTCCAGAAACTCTACGAAGGGTCAACAGTGGAGATACTGGACGCCATCGGCGCCTGGAATAAAGTCCGCCTGGAGGATACTAAAGAAGGATGGCTGCCGAAGGATGTGATGGAGCGGGTGTGAGAAGGGGAATGGTTTGATGGATCTGGACTTTGGACGTGCCCCATTTGAAGTCGGAAGTGGGAAATCGGAAGTCGGAACTTGGGTCCAAATAGGTGCTCAACGCCTGTTTTTCCGCCTTCCGCCTTCTGATTTCCGACTTTACCCTAGGACCGTCCAAAGTCCAAGATGGATTGATAGTTAGATGGTGGATGGGGTCATGGGTTCATTGCACCTGCTAACCCGCTGGTTTCCAGAGTAACCAGGAACCCAGAAACCTAAAAAGCCCAGGAAACAAAAAAAAAAGCCCTATCACTGATAGGGCCCGAAATATAAAGCTATGAAAACTAAAACTATTCTATTCCTTTCAATCCATACCGGTGGAGGAGATGACGGAGCATATTACTTTTCGTCGTCCTCTACTTCCCTGCCACCTTTGAGGTTATCCTGTAGCGTTTCCAGTTCTTCCCACTTGGCTTCAGCGGCCAGTTTGGCCTGCTTGGACCAGGTTGCGGGGTCGTGCATGCGGTAACGCGGGCCGGCCTCATCGAGGATGGCCTGGATCTTTTCTTCCGGTGCATCAGCCAGTTCCTGCCAGGTATTGATGCCGGCGTCGTTCAGCAGGCCTTCGATCTTCGGGCCGATGCCTTCGACCAGCTTGAGGTCATCCTGGTTGACTTTCTTACCGGAAGGCAAAGTGATCTTTTCAGGCTTGGCCGTTTTCGGCTTTTCTTCCACTTTAGGCGCTTCCTTGCTGGCCGGAGCTTCTTCCACGATGGGAGCAGCCTTGGCCTTGGGAGCTTCCTCCTTCTTCGGCTCTTCGGCCTTTGGAGCTTCTTTCTTCGGTTCTTCCGCCTTCGGGGCCGGAGCAGCCGTTTTTACTGCCGGCTTTTCCTTCTCAGGCTGAGCCGGCGCCTCTGCTACGGCGGTACCGTTGGGAAGTACGCTTACAAAAGTACGGTTGTGGCGGCGCTTGCGGAAAGACACCACACCGTCAATTTGGGCGTGCAGAGTAAAATCCTTACCCATATAAACGTTTTCACCAGGGTGGAATTTGGTGCCCCGCTGGCGAACGATAATGTTGCCGGCTATGGCTTCCTGCCCACCGAACAATTTTACGCCGAGCCGTTTCGATTTACTGTCCCGGCCGTTGTCAGTACTACCTACACCTTTCTTATGTGCCATTGCTCAAAAATTTTTTTGGTATAAAAAAGCCGAAAAACCCTAGCCGGGATTAAACGGCAATGCTGTCAATTTTGATCTTGGTAAAGCGCTGGCGGTGGCCGTTCTTCTTTTGGTAGCCCTTGCGGCGCTTTTTCTTGAATACGAGGACCTTGTCGCCTTTCACGTGCTCCAGCACGGTGGCGTTGACTTTGGCGTTCAGCACCGGCGTGCCCAGGGATACGTCGCCGTCCTTGTCGATCAGGTGGACCTGGCCGAAAGCAACGTTATCGCCTTCCGAGGCTTCTAGCTGGTGGACGAAGAGCTCCTGCCCCTCCTCTACTTTGAACTGCTGACCAGCTATGGTTACGATTGCGAACATTGATTTTTATTTAATATTGTTAACGGATTTTGAATCGAGGTGCAAAGATAGGGCAAGTTGGGGTTAAAACCAAGGGTTTGGAGGGAAAGAATTGGGCATGAGCGGAGTGCTTAAAATTGGAACTGCCTTGGCCGGCAGGGCCGAATAAGGAGAGGAAGATGAATCACTTGGCGTAAAGTGTCATAAGATTGGCTTGCAGGGCCAAGCCACCAGCCTTTTTTTGCTCCACCTTTGCCTTAGAGCTTGGCAGAACCCGCTCCTGTATCGATCTTCCTTCACCAAAAAAAGATATCAAAATGAAAAATATTCATTTGAAAAGGGCAATCATTTCAGCAGTTATCGTCTGGGCCCTCGGTGTCCTGGCATTTGTCGCCTCTTATTTCGTACCGGTTATGCCCGATCCGGGCCTACAGGCCAATTGGGTGCTGTCGATCGTTTTGATTCCCACCGCGTCACTTGGGGCACACCTCTATTATCGGAAAGGACATCAGGCCAATGGTTTTGTCCTGGGTATTACCATGTTCGCTGTGGCTATAATACTGGATGCCACAATTACCGTTCCTCTTCTTATCATGCCTTATGGCGGCAATCACTTTAGCTTCTTCTCCGATCCGGGATTTTGGCTCATTGCGGTAGAATACGTAAGCATAGTGGCGGCTTACTGGCAGATTGAAAAGGCGGTTAAGAGGACCAGGGCAAGCAAAGTCAACATAGTCGGGAAGCTAACTAATGAAGAGAATGGGTGACCTTTTTATAATGTTTGAGTAAAATGAATTGGCTTTACATTGATCATATAAGGCCTGTAAAATGGCAGCGCTGAATAACAAGGGCATTCATGAAAAGCAAGGGCTTCCTGGCTGAAGGTGGTACCTGTCTTAACTTCTGGTTTGGCTTCGCTGCGCCCTTCCTGCTGTGTCCGTGGATAGTACTGCGCTGTAGTGATCACTCAGATGGTACTACCTGAGCGGCAAAAATGCGGTAACTCCATAGTAGGAGTTTGCCTTTTGGGGTATTTTGGAAAAAGGTTGGAATTTCTGGACTTTGTTCCAAAGTCCAGAAATCCTACTAAACAACCTTTTTTTGTCATTAATAGGTGAGCACTTTTTGCAGTATAGAATCCAAGTGGTAATGCATTCTATGCAAACCAAAACGTTTCCATTTGGCATATCCTCTTTTTTTTTTCCCAAAATCCAATTTTCTCCACATATGTTTGTCATTATGGCCTGTAAAGCAAACAATCCATCACTGTACAAAGGCACAGAGATCAAGCTCTTCGTCCGAGAAGAGGGTTATATCTCTCTAACTGATATTGCCAAACGAGTAAATTGAGGGGTAGGGAAATGTTATTCAAAAAACTGGTTGAGGAACAGAGATACTATCGAATTCCTCGGAGTTTGGGAAACCACTTATCAATTATCTTCTTCCAGTTTAAACACATCTACATTACCGATTAGAGCCTCTCGGGCTAAACTACTTTCGTTCTTTCCAGGATATTGGGGATTGAATCTAACACAAAATATCGGATTGAATCCAAATCAGAAGATAGCGGTACATTTGCCCACAGATATCGCTTTAGCTTTTTGCTCTGCTCATTTTAATGGCTCTTTGCAGGATAAAACAAGCGTATCTTTATCATGCCGGAGAAGCAGATCATTCTTAACCTTGACTTTGTTCGGCATGACATGCAGGTTGTGGCGATGAAAACCCGATTAGAAATAATCATTAGAGATCATGGCTCAACTGGAACAATTGCTCGTACTCGCCAACCTGGAAGCCATAAAAGCCGAATTGATCCGGCAGGGTTTATGATTTTTCGATTACTGGAATGAAGCCGCTATTACTGTTGGCGCTCGATCCTTGCCTCTCCAAGTGCTTCTAAAGCTGCCGCCTACGGACAAAAGGGGGCTGATTTCTTTATCCCTTCTTTATCTTTGAGTACCGGCGTCACAAGAATTCTGATTTTCAACCTTTGATCAAATGTAACTCTTTTGAGTCCACCAATGGGTATTATGAGTTTATGCCAGCCGCCTGAACAGCTCGATTTTGGCGAAAGGCATTGAAGGCAGAATGAGTGAGGAAAACGTAAGCATTTACCCTAAAGTGAACTCTAGCAATCCCTCCTGGATGTCTGTAAAGTACCCTGTTGGACCAAATAGAAACCGAAATGAAACAATTTTATACCAAAGTCTGATTAGAGCAAACAATCCTGCCTGAGCGCAAAGATGATGATGAAAGGTGTTCACAGATAACCTAAGCGACTCCAAGTAAAAAGTACCGACAGTATGTCCAAAACCAATGAAATCAGCTACAAATGTAGCCTTAACTTCCGTTTCATCATGATTCTCCTGAAACCAAAGGCTACCATACGTTCTGAGCTGATCATCGGTTGGGTAAGCAGGTTCAACACCAGGCAGGGCACTGAATCAATACCGACCGTGTAGACCAAAGAAGCATCTGACCAGCAGCATGGCTATTTTTTTCAAATTCAAGCTTCTACATTCGATTGAGCAGTAATTGTTCCCTCTAACGCTTCCATTTTAGAAAGCTCTCATTTGAAATACCATGGCTTTTATGATGTAGTTCAGTGATAGCAACACCCAATTCTTTCAATTGTTCTGATTTTAACTGAACAGCATGATAATTCCACGCAACCACATAGATCTGACCTTGCTTGTTATCACTTTTTCGTTTGAGAAGGAAGCCGTGATAACGAAATCTTAATACCTGCCCGTCAGGATGGTCGGTACTTGAAGGCGCGCCAATGGCTTAGATATATGGATGACTTTAAAAGAGAGCTCATTATTCAAAACCCAGACTTTTTGAGATTGTTTTACGACTTGAAAAGCCTTGGAGTTTTTCAATCACCATCATTGCTAGGCCAAGGCAAAACCCCATTCTCAACCGTATATTCCATGTCAAAAGAACAATAACTCGTTTTTTTGATCCACACGAACAACACAGGACAATGTGAACTTTCTGCCGTCAATCCCGAACAAGCTAGAATAATGATTCGAAGGTGTCCATGAAATCCAGACATTTTGCCGCCGCTTCTGCAAAATCAGCATACGTCACAAAGCTGGCAATCAAGGTTGTTAACGTGAATGAGCAATAACCATGGATATTTGCATTCTTTTACTGTCAACAGCACAATGTTTTGGATTGGAAATTGCAACTTGGCTGGTTCGAAAATCCCGAACAAGGCATCCGAATCTTATGGTCTAGTTGAGGCAATCGGCGATTGATAGTGTATGGAAAGGTTGGAACGAATGAACGTACACCATAAGGCAACAATAAGGGTGTTTCGCTTTAACCTAACCGAATTTTAGGATGTCACACGCAACAACAGAACGAAATGATTTCAAAACCGTTATCTTTAAGTCAAACAAACCATTGGAATGATTCCCAAAATTGGAATCATACACGGATGATAGTGGAATTCCGATTACCTGTTCTAATCTTAATCACAATAAAAGCCCTCTTTGCAAACCATGCTGAACGACATGAGATTGCAAATGGATTCCTTGTCAGGAACTGAAGACGGGCTTTCAAAGGATTGAGTTTTCTTGAAAAATGACGCTTACCAGACTGATAGTTATGCTCAGGTTCAGATAAAGCAAAAGGTTTCTGCAACTGTTTCGACAGCATTAATGATCGGTTTTCACCAAGACTGCAGAAGAAGATCTGTCCGGCACTGGATCAGAGGGAAATATAGTCCCGAATTAGATGCGATGGATGCTTTTTTAAGAAACCTCCAAAAGGTATCTATGCCCACCTTCAGCAAACCATTGGCAAACCGCCGTTGTGAAAACCGCGATATTTTTTGGTGTATGAGTAGGGCTGAAGTCCGTTACCATTATTTCTATTTTTGATTCCCGGTCGGGAAATCCTTTCTCGTAAAGCCACCCAAACCGGCCATATAAATGGGCTGCTGCCCTTTCAGCAAAAACAATCTGTTCGCCCGCCAGAAGAGTCCAAAATACTCGTCCAAAAAATCAAGGGCCAAAAAACTTCTACCAGGCCCCTTTTTTTGAACTTTGCCCTTATGCCAACCAACCGGTTCATCGAATAGAATACTGGCTCAAACTGCGCTGCCTGATCGAAAAATAAAATAACATCCAGGAAAATAAGCTGGTTATTGAAGTTCAAACACAGAGTATTGCACACACCCAGCCTTTGACAATTTGAGACCCCTCCAAATCCCGGTATTTCCCTATCTTTGCACTACTTTTGAGCATACTTTCTACAACCAAATACCAAACCAATGTCACGCATACTCATCCCTCTGTTACTACTATTAACCACTGCCCTAACCTCCCTCCACGCCCAGGACGCCCCCCTGTGGATGCGCTACCCCGCCATCTCCCCCGACGGCACGGCCATCGTCTTCAGCTATAAAGGCGACCTGTATCGCGTGCCTGCCGAGGGCGGCCTGGCCTACCCACTGACCCTGCATGAGGCATACGACCACATGCCCGTATGGTCGCCCGACGGGAAGCAGATCGCCTTCGCTTCCGACCGGTTCGGCAACTTCGATGTGTTTCTCATGCCGGCCGAAGGAGGGCCGGCAAAGCGCCTGACCTACCACTCCGCCGGCGACTACCCCTCCGGGTTTACCGCCGACGGACAGTCCATCCTGTTCACCTCCTCCCGCCTGGACATCGCCTCCAATGTGCAGTTCCCGTCCGGGGTGCTGCCGGAACTCTACCTGATACCTGTGGACGGAGGCATGCCAAAGCAGGCCCTGCCGGTGCCCGCTCTCGATACCCGCATGAGCTCAGACGGCAACCTGCTCGTTTACCACGACCGTAAAGGCTATGAGGATGAATTCCGAAAACACCACACTTCTTCCGTGACCAGGGATGTATGGCTCTATGACATCAAGGCGGACAGCTATAAGCAACTGACGGACTTCGAGGGAGAAGACCGCAACCCCGTCTTCGCCCCCGGGGAAAAGGACATCTACTACCTCAGTGAAGAGGGCGGAGATTTCAACGTGTTCCGCATGCCTCTGGACGCGCCGGCCAATCGAAAGCAGCTAACCCATTTTGAGAAAAATCCGGTGCGCTATCTCACTGTCAGCAACGACGGCACCCTCTGCTTCCACTTCAACGGCGAGATCTATACCATGAAGGAAGGACAGGAACCTCAGAAAGTGGCCGTAAAGATCGCTACCGGCGACCGGTACAACGATGCCCAGACCGTAAAGGTGAACAGCGACATTTCCGAGATGGCCCTCTCCCCCAACGGCAAGGAAATGGCCTTCATCCACCGGGGCGAGGTCTTTGTAGCTTCAGTGGCGGAAGGCACTACCCGCCGCATCACCAACACGCCCGAACAGGAGCGCTCGGTAAGCTTCAGCCCCGATGGCCGCTCCCTGGCCTATGCCGGCGAACGGGACGGGAGCTGGAATGTCTATCAGGCTTCCATCCACCGCGATGAAGAACCCTATTTCTTCAACGCCACCCTCATCGATGAAAAGCCCGTTGTGAACAGCCCGGCCGAGGAATTCCAGCCCGCCTACTCTCCCGACGGCAAGGAAATGGCCTACCTGGAGGAACGGACAACGTTGAAAGTCATTAACCTGGAAAGCAAAGAGACGCGCACCATCCTCAGCGGCGATAAAAACTACTCCTACTCCGACGGCGACCAGTACTACGAGTGGTCACCGGACGGCAAGTGGTTCCTGGTGGAATTCCTCCAGCCCAAACAGTGGCTCAGCCAGGCAGGGCTGGTGAGCGCCGAAGGAGGAAAAGAACCCGTCAACCTCACCAAAAGCGGCTACGGCGCCGGGCGCCCCAAATGGATGATGGACGGCCAGATGATGCTCTGGTTCTCCGACCGCGACGGCATGCAGAACCACTCCGGCCGCGGTAGTGAAGCCGATGCCTACGCCATGTTCTTCACCCAGGAGGCTTACGACAAGTTTACCATGGATGAGGAAGAGTACAAGTTGATGAAAGAAAAAGAGAAGGAAGCGAAAAAAGAGGAAAGCAAAGAAGAAGAAAAGAAAGAGGAAGAAAAAGAGATCAAACCGGTGAAGATAGAACTGGACGGCATCGAGGACCGCAAAGCACGCCTGACCATCCACTCTTCCCGAATGGCGGACGCCTACGTCACCAAAGATGGCGAGAAGCTGTTCTACCTCACCAAATTTGAAAAGGGATACGACATCTGGCAGACCGATCTCAGAACCAAGGAGACTAAAAAGCTAACCAAACTGGACAGCAAATCGCCCAGTGAGTTTATCGTCGATAAGGAAGAGAAGAACATCTTTGTGCTGGCCGACGGGCAGATCAAGAAAGTCGAGATCGAATCCGCCGAGGCCAAGCCCATCGGCATCAACGGGGAAATGGTCCTGCAGGAACCTTCTGAACGGGCCTATCTCTTCGAGCACGTCTGGCGGCAGGTCGAAAAGAAATTCTACAAAGTAAGCCTGCACGATGTGGAGTGGGAATATTACAAAAAAGCCTACGCGCGTTTCCTTCCCCACATCAACAACGACCACGATTTCGCCGATATGCTCAGCGAAATGCTGGGGGAACTGAATGCCTCCCACACCGGCGCCCGCTACCGCCCGGAAAACGAGGAAGGAGACGAAACGGCAGCTCTGGGGCTGTTCTACGACTATGATTACGAAGGGAATGGGCTGAAAATCACCGAAGTGATGGACAAAAGCCCGGTGGTCAAAGAAGATTCCAAAATAAAAGCCGGAGTGGTCATTGAAAAGATCGACGGCCAGGCCATTACTCCTCAAACCAACCCGTACCAGCTGCTCAACCGCAAGGCGGATAAAAACACGCTCCTCTCCCTCTACGATCCGGCCGGCAAAGAACGCTGGGAGGAGGTCGTCAAGCCCATTTCTCTCAGAGAAGAAAGTGAATTGCGCTACCAGCGCTGGGTGGAGAACTGCCGGAAGGCGGTGGAAGAACTCTCCGGAGGCCGCATCGGCTATGTACACGTCCGGGGAATGAATGACGACAGCTACCGGACCGTTTATGAGGAAGTGCTCGGGCGCCACGCCAACAAGGAAGCCCTGATCGTTGACACCCGTTTCAACGGCGGCGGCTGGCTGCACGACAACCTCGCCACCTTCCTCAGCGGCCAGAAATACGTGACGATGATGCCCCGCGGGCAGGACCTCGGCAGCGAACCCATGTCAAAGTGGTACAAGCCTTCGGTTGTGCTAATGAGCGAAAGCAATTATTCGGACGCCCACATGTTCCCCTACGCCTATAAGGCTCTCGGCATCGGCAAGCTCATTGGCATGCCCGTACCGGGAACAGCTACCGCCGTATGGTGGGAACGCCTGCACACCGGCGACCTCATCTTTGGCATCCCCCAGGTGGGCGTGGTGACCAACGATGGAGAATACCTGGAAAACAACCAACTGGAGCCGGATATTAAAGTGCCGAACGAACCCGGCGTCGTCAGCAAAGGCGAGGACCAGCAACTGGAAGCAGCAGTGAAAGAACTGCTCCGGCAGCTGGAACAGGCCCGGCCGTAGGAAATTACAGGAATTTCAACCTTTGAGGTTTCGGAAACCTCAAAGGTTTTCCTCCATGAACTGCTCCTATGACATGAAGGGCCCCTTTAAATTCCAATACACAAATAATTGTGTCCGGCCATCCTCTTAAATGCAACAGACTTGACAAGTTTTCGGGGAGTTGCCCCGGAGAAAACTTGTCAAGTCTTTTCATTTCGCTCACGGCTGCGATTCATTTCTGGAAAAAGCCAGGTAGAGGGCTTCTCCTCCCGCACCGTGGTTGAGGTTTTGATTATTGCCGTAGTAAAAGTTCTTCACCACTTCAAATCCAGAAGGAAGTGGGGGATCCTCCCCTTTCAGGACCTTAAGTTGCCGGACCGGGTTATCACTGAACGCCTTTTTGTAACACAGATAGATCTCCGGGTCACCCGAGCCGGTCCCTTCATTCAGGTTGGCCGTGATCCGGAACCAGCCGGCGGGCGCGGTGGCCCCTACCCCGCTGACGGTGGCCAGTTCGTTAATGCTTTCTTCCACATCCAGCCCTTCTTTATACATCAGGAATACATAATCGCCGTTGTTCCCCTCATTCAGGTTCTCGGGGATTACCTTATAGCCTGCCTCCTGATAGTAATAAGGATTATCATGAATGCCGGATTTAATAAGGATTTCCGTAATGCTGGCCCTGGCGTTGGTAACGATACCCGGCAGCCCGTGGCCGGCGGCATACTGTTGGAAAGCCTCCTCCAACTCCGCCTTCCGGGAGCTGCTCTCGCACAGGTTCCAGACCGGCATCAGGCTGGGGTTGGGCAGGGCGCTGAGGGTAAGGTTATCATCGGCTGAATTCAACCAGTCCTGATAATAACCCTGAGTGAAAATGTTCTTTCCGCATTCCTGGCTTCCTCCCCGGGTTTTGACCCCGATGTAGGAGTGCTCCCGGAGGGCCGTTACCATTTGCTGTTGCTCTCCATTCAGGCCGATCAATCCCAGGCTGGCTTTGAGGGATACCTCCGCTGCCACGGCAAGGTTGAGTTGGGTGGTAATGCCCTGCTCGGCAGCGACGTAGTAGTCGGCCCGGATACCGACATTTGCGGCCGTCAGCAAATGGGTGCCGTATTTGGTGAAAAGGGCCGTGGGCGATAGGTTGGCCAGGTCCGATTTTGCCTCCTCAGTGAGCATGGCCCTCAGCAGGCCGGCATCATGAGGCAGGGATATAGCCCAGCGGTTCACCGTATTGCTCACCTGGGCGAAAGCATATTCCCTTGTCCGGTAATGAGCTGCCTGGAAGTTGGCCGTAACCTCATCGCTGAAAAACGGGTAACCGGTGCTCAGGCCTACCGACTCCATCCGGTTGTTCTGGAACGCTTCAACGGTTTCTCCCACAAGAACCTGGAAAGTGTTCTCATCCAGATATTGCATCTCCGCTTCTTCGGGTATCTTGTACTCTTTATCACCTGCCGACACTTTTTTGTACTGGTTAAAATCGAGCAAAGTTGCTTTCAGTTCATCGGCAGATGCAAATTCGCCGAAGGCATCGTAGCCGCGGCCCAGGTAATCAACCCCAGGCAAAACCGCCACATTAAGGGGTTCGGGTTCAACTTTATCCTTTTCGCAGGCAGAGAAGGCCAAAACGATTGCCACTCCCATAACCCACAGAAAAAGGCCAATGGTGCTGGTTAGTGGGTTTTTCATAATCTTAGGTTTTTATTTGGAAAAAAACTTTTTCCCGACGCAGTGTCCAACTTAGACAATCAATACCTTTTTACACCTATTATTCAATGAAATCGCTCAGGTGGGCCGGTGATTTTCACCCTTGCTTCTGTTGGGGGAAAGATTTAACTTAATTGTTTTACCCGGATTGGACCTGGCCGGATTCTCACTGAGGCCCTTTTTAAAACACAAGTACAATTCCGGGTCGCCGGCGCCGGCGCCCTCATTCAGGTTCTCCTGTGCCCGGATCTGATCAGTATTTCGGTAATGGCAGGTTTGGCGTCCGTAACAATAGATGGCAGTTCAAAGCCGGAAGCGTATTGCTGGAATGCTTCTTCCACTTCCTGCCTGCGGGCGCTGGTTTCACACAGTTCCCATACTGGCATCAAACCTGGATTGGAGAGAGCGCTGAGTACGAGGTTATCAGTGATGGAATTCAGCCAGGCGTCATAATTACCGGTGCTGAATATGTCCTGCCCATAATCCGGATTGCCGCATTTCAGCTTTAGTCTTATAAATAGCACTAAAATGCGAGGTTGTACTTATTGTAAGTACAACCAAGATCCCTCAGAGCTGCAATTTGGTGGAGTTGATTCCTGTACTTTTGTATTTTTAGCCTGATAAACAACCGCACATGGTACAAAAATTATGGGGCTTGCTGGGCGGCAACCGCTCGGCATTCCGGCGCATCTGCCGGGCAAACGGTATAGAACTCAATTACCGGATGCAGCGCAAAGGGCTGCCCGTTCTGCGCGAAGTATTCGCCAACCGCATTTATGCCGACTATTTTCCCTTGTATGAAGAGGCAGTCATCGTGGATGTCGGTGCTCATTTCGGCTACTTTTCCATATTCGCCTCTCTCAATGCCGGCCCGGAGGCCACCATTATTGCCGTAGAGCCTTCCCAGCACAATTACAATATCCTGCGCAGAAACATCAGGGACAGCAAAGTGGAGAACGTCTATCCCATCCGCGCCGCTATCGCCGACCAATCCGGTGAGGCCGACCTGTACCTGGGGCGCCCCGAAAACCACTCTCTCTTTCGGGAAGGCGACGGCCCGGTGGAAACGGAAAAGGTGCGCAGCATCACCCTCGACACCCTCCTCCAGGAACAGGACATTGAAGAGGCCGATTTCCTGAAACTCGACTGCGAAGGCGCCGAGTACCCCATCATCCTGGAAGCCGGCGCCGCCCTGCTCGACCGCATTACAACTATTTCCATAGAATTTCACGACCTGAAACGGCAGGACCATACCGGCCTGACGCTGGCGCGCCACCTCCGGGCTCATGGCTTTGAGATCGCCAAATTCACCCATTGCCCCACGGCCGTGAACCGGAATTTTGGATATCTGATCGCTACGAAGGCCTTGTTGTGAAGAATACGGCGAGTTGCGCCTACCCTCAAAACTCCGTCTGCTGGCTTCTGGCCTGCACGCCATGCTCCATCCGCCATTCCTTACTCTCCAGAAGGTATGGTTTCTTGCTGAAGTCGTAATCGCACTCCTGAGTACAGCGCAGCATGCGCTTTACCGCCGTCGTTGGTTCCAGCAAGCGGTCCAGGGAAGGAAGCAGGGCATTGAGATCCTCGGGTATATCGGGAAGAATGAAATCGACATCGGCGGGCCGGCTTACTGCGCCGAATATCTTCCAGCGGGAATCGGGAATTCCCCGCCCCGCCTCGTAAACATAGTCCACTTCGTAGAACTGCCCTACTTCCTCTTCCGTCACTTTAAAGCGGAAGGCCTTGCTCTGGTTCTCCACAAACAGAGGGTCAAAGAAAAAATCCTCCAGTTGGGAGGGCAGGGTTTTATAACGGCCATAATAAGCAAAGCCATCGGGGCCGGTGCTGGACAGCTGCAACTCATATTGGGCCGGCGGCACCTCACCCGGAATGTATGCAGTAATAAATGGTTCCTTGGCCGCTCTGAGCATTTGATCACTGTTATACACCCAGAAATACTGGCCGGAATTGCCGTCGTAGGCCTGAATGCTCCCTTTCCACTCGCCGTCTTTCGGAAGGTTGACCCTGTGTT
The DNA here is from genome assembly GCA_020636315.1 of Lewinellaceae bacterium. Classification (GTDB taxonomy): domain Bacteria; phylum Bacteroidota; class Bacteroidia; order Chitinophagales; family Saprospiraceae; genus JACJXW01. The sequence goes on along the minus strand of JACJYA010000011.1, from coordinate 29,139 downwards.
CGGTGAGGTCGGTTTTGAGATCAGGAAGGGCCAGTTCAAAAAGGCTTTCCTCTCCCAGCGGCGTATAGAAGTACCGGTAATTCTCCTCCTCATTGACCTTAAAGAGCAACAGCATGCCGTTGTAGGGTGGCGCCGAGAAGGCAACGAACAACCGGCCGCCGATGATCCGGTAAATGGGTTCCATAGCCACCGGCCCGGTAGCCACAACTTCTTCCACCGCATTCACGCCGTCCACAAATATTTCCACCTGCCGGAAAACCCTCGCGCCCTCCTCCTCTTCCTCATTCACCCTGTCAATATGGGCCCCATCAGACAGTCCGCAATAGGTGGCGTTCTCAAAGGCAAAGAACCCATTGTCTTCAACAGCTCTGACCAAGGTCAGGGAGAGCTCTTCCCCCAGGCGCCGGTTAACGGTAACGGAAAAATCCTCCTGCAGTTCTTCTTCCAGAATTTTGTAATATCTCAAAACGCCATATTGGTTGCTGACCAGAATAGCCGTTGAAGCCGGGTCGTTGGCCAGGCGGGAAGAGACGGACATTTCAATGGGTTGGCCCGCCAGTGCCAGTGGAACTAAGCTGAGAATAAGGATCAGGGAGCGTAACATAGCAATGATTGTAGTTAAGATCTAGCCGCACTAGCGCCACGGGCACTAGTGGTTTTCCGGAGTTCAATATAACGCTTTCTCTCCTATCTGCCCAGGAGTATCTTCCGGCTCACCTGCTCTCCCTCATCATTTGTGAGGCTGGCCCAGTGCAACCCGGCCGGAAGGCCTACCGGCAGCGGCAGCAAAGTATAGCCGTCCAGCCACAATCTGCCCGAATACAGTTGCTGGCCAAGGCCATTCCGTATCGTGAGTTGAGCCTCCTGTGGCCTTTCCACCCGGGCTTCCAGCATAATGGGCTCTCCCGGCATGGCCGGATTGGGATATAGCTTTACCGTTCCAAAAGCGGGCGGGCTGTTTTCCAGGCCAACCATATTGTTCAATAACTCCAGGGCGTTGAAGGCATTGAGGCGGCCGGCGCCGTAGTAAATGTCCCAGCCGGGAATATCCTCGGCGGGGTTACCGACCTCATCATCGGCCGTATTGCGGAGGATGGAACGTATTGTTTCCACGTCCAGGCCGGGCGACAGCCCTTTCATGAGAGAAGCTACCCCCGCCACCAGGGGAGAAGCCTGAGAGGTGCCGCCCCAGTAGCTGTTGTAATTCGTATTGGAAGCATCGTCCAGCCCGTACATGTAATTGCCCGGGGCCACCAGGTCTATATGGGAGCCATAATTGCTGCCGCTGGTATTGCTCCAGAAAAAGGGTACGGCCCGAACATCGTCGGTCCCGGTAGCGCCGACAGCAATGGTAGCGGCGTAAGCGGCCGGATAGAACGGCGTGCTTTCGTTGGTATTCATCATGCAGGCCACGACCACCACATTATTGTCATAGGCATAATTCACCGCCTGCTCCATAGCGGAAGAGTAACTCTGCCCTCCGACCGACATGTTGATCACACTGGCCCCGTGGTCAACAGCGTAATAAATCGCCTCCGTCCACCAGGAATAATAACCGCTGTTCTGGTTATTCAGTATCTTGCAGATCATCACCTGGCTTTCCCAGTCTATCCCGGCATAGCCAATCCCGTTGTTGCCGGTGGCCGCCATGATGCCGGAGACGTTGGAGCCATGGCCATGGTCATCGGCGGGTTCATTATCGTTGTTGACGAAATCCCAGGCCTGCACGTCATCGATGTAACCATCCTGGTCGTCATCCACCCCGTTGCCAGGGATCTCGGCCGTATTTTGCCAGAGGCGCCCGTTAAATTCCGGATGCCCCAGGCGGGTGCCACTGTCCAGGACGGCGATGAGGTTGTCGGGGTTCCCCCGGGTAATTTCCCATGCGGGTTCTATATTGATATCGGCCCCCGCCACGCTGGCCGCGTCAAAACTACCGTCATTCTTCAAACCCCACTGCCGGAAATAGAACGGGTCATTCGGCACCAGCCCATCGGCGCCGCCACCGTGGCCGATGTAGTTGGGTTCGGCGTATTCCACCAGGCCGGTGGCCATATAACGCTCTGCAGCCGCCTCTGCATCAATATCCTGCCCGAACCGCAGCAACAAAACCAGGTTGGTGTTGGGCCGCGCGCGGCGGGCCAACTGAGGCCTGCTTTTGATAAATTGCTCCACGGCTACAGCTCCCATTTCCTTACTGATTGCGTCTATCGCAGCCAGGCCGGTCTCACAGGCGCCTTCTGTCACAGAAAAATCCTCCCCGGGTTTCAGTTTCAGGATAAGCTGACGGGGATGGAAACGGGCGCTTTGGGTAAACGCAACTTGTGAAAACATCGCGAAAAACAGGATGAGTACAAGACATTTTTTATTCATGGCAATTGGATTTTAGGACATTTAAAACTTTGATATTCAAACTATAAGACATTTTTAACCGGCTCAAATTTGCCGATACTTTAGGCAGCCGAAAAGCGTGTAAAAGAATAGGGTTCCAACTCACTGTTCATAGTTTCTGGTTCCTGGGTTCCTTGTTGGGACTCTTCATAGTTCCTGGTTTCTGAGTTCCTCGTTGCCCTGGAAACCAGCGGGTTAGCTTAACGCGGACACACTTAATTGAACTATCCCCACACTAAATTGAACTATCCCTCTCTCTCGGTTCCAACTCACTTACACCTTTTACACCTTTACACTTTTCCCCCTTTCCACCTTTCCCCTACCCCCACTCCTCCTTCAGCAGCCCGTACCAGTACTCATCGAACCAGTCGCCATCCACATCATCAAAATAGCTTTTACGGAGGTGGGCTTCCCGGGTGAAATTCAGCTTTTCCAGCACCCGGAAAGAAGCGGGGTTGCGCACATCCACCAACGCTACAACTTTATGCACATCAAGTTTGGAGAACAGCAGCCCGGCCAGTGCCCCGACGGCCTCGGTAGCATACCCCATTCCCTGAAAACGCCGGTTGATGGTATAGCCGAGCTCTGCGATACGCGGCTGGGCAGTAGTGCGTTTCAGGGCGCAGTCGCCGATCAGCTTGCCCTCGTTTTTCAACTCAACGCCCAACTGCTGATACCCTCCGATCCTGTCCAGAGAGTTGCCGGACTGGCTACGGATGAAGCTAACCGCCTCTTCCCGCGTCATCGGGCTCATCGACTGGTAACGCATTACGGTGGGGTCTGATCGGTATTCCAGGAAGTCTTCCAGGTCATTTGCCCGCAGCCAGCGAAGGATCAGGCGGGGAGTTTCGATTTGCATTTACCTTTTTTTCGGGATTCAAGTAGGTAGTCGGACACAATTAGGTTAACAATATTGCCATATATCAATTCCGCAATTACCCAACGAGCAACGGCCATTACGCTTTGCCTCCAAAGAAGGCCATGTTAAACTATAATGGTTCACCTGCTTATACCAGATCTTCATCCTGCCAGCCAGGCCGCACCTGTTTTTCTTTCTCCAGTTCTTTCAGGTCCAGCCCTTCTGCTTCCTCTGCCGGCGCTTCCAGCCTGCCCGCCTGCCTTCTGCGGAGGCGGGCCATCTCTCTGGCCAGTTCTTCTTCTTCCCACTTTTCGGAAAGGGCCCTGCTGCCCGGCAGGCCGAAAACGGTGAAATAGTGGATTATTAAACCAATACTCCAGGGGAGCAAAGGAAAGAAAAACCATACACCTGAACCATCGGACTCCCCTTTCAGGATGGTAAAAATATTCATGGCCAGGAAAAAAAAGCCGACGGCAATAAAAGCGCTGAGGTGTTTGTAAAAACCCTTCTTTTTTTCAACCCGCTCTTTAGCCCGTTTGTAGATCTGTTGTTCATCCATTGGAGCATCCTCAATTTGATAAACCGCTTCAATTTAGGGAAAAATGGCCAGGGATGCGAGCCTGCCTGTCGTTAATTATGCCCAGAGGCGGCCCAGTCGGGAAAAACGCCCAGGTCGATCCCGAAAACGGCAGTCCCCAGGAAATAGGTCGCCAGAGTGACGATGAAAACCCCCAGAAAGTTGAGCACCAGCCCGGTTCGGGCCATCTGAATGACCTCCAGCCGATTGGTGCCAAAAACGATGGCGTTGGGAGGGGTGGCCACCGGCAGCATGAAGGCCAGAGAGCCGGCGACTGTTGCCGGGAGCATAAATAACAATGGGTTCACCTCGATGCTGATGGCAAGGCCCGCCAGGATGGGCAGGATGGTTTCTACCGTAGCCGTATTGGAGGTGAGTTCGGTCAGGAAAGTGACCAAAAAGGAAATACAGGCGATCAAAATAATAGGGTGAACCCCCTTGAGCCACGCCAGCTGGTTGCCGAACCATAAAGACAGGCCTGACTCCTTGAAGCCGCTGGCCAGCGCAAAACCGCCGCCGAATAACAGGATAATCCCCCAGGGAATGCCCTCCGCCGCCTTCCAGTCCATCAGAAAACCTTTCTCCTGCCTTGCAGGGATCAGGAACAACAATACGGAAATGAAGATAGCTACCGTCCCATCGTTAAAATAATCCGGATGAGAAAACAGGCCCGACCAGCCGGGGATGACAAATTTGCCGATGACGATATCCGCCCGGAAAAACCACAATAAGGCCAGGACGACGAACAATACCGCCACCACTTTTTCTTCATAGCTCCATTGCCCCAATGCCTGGCTTTCCCGGGCCAGTTCCCGGCGGCTTAATACCTGCCCTCCCTCATGTTTACGGATAAACAGCAAGTATAGATATACCCACACCACTATGAACAGCAGGACAGTGGCAGGAAAGGCAAAGAAAAACCAGGAGGCAAAGGATATCTCCGGTGCGTCCGGAAAATAAATGTTGAAGATCCGGGCAAAAGAGAGGTTGGGCGGTGTGCCCACAAGAGTGGCAATGCCTCCCAGCGAGCAACCGTAAGCAATGCCCAGCAGCAAGCCTACAGATAATTTTCCGGCCGCTTCTTTCCCATTCAGGGTTTCCAGTTTTTGAATAATGGAGATCAGGATCGGCACCATCAGCATGGCTGTAGCCGTATTGGAGATCCACATCGACAAAAAGGCAGAAGCGAACATGACGCCCAGCAGGATCTTCCCCGGGCTCAGCCCCAGCACCCGAAGAATATTGAGCGCGATCCGCTGATGGAGGTTCCATTTCTGAATGGCCAAAGCCACCAGAAAACCGCCCAGAAAAAGAAAAATAACGTGGTTAAAGTAGGTTATGGACACCGCTTTGCCATCCATAATGCCCAGAGCGGGAAACAAGACGACGGGAAGAAGGGAAGTAACGGCCAGCGGCACCACCTCGGCTATCCACCACAAGGCCATGAGCAGGGCGACAGCCAGCGTTGCCGTGACTTCCGGCTTGCCTGGTTCCAGGCCGGCAAAAAAGATAACCAGTGCGGACAACACCGGAGCGCCCAGCGTGAGCACCAGCCTAGGTAAATTACCGGGCACATTCCTGGTTTCTTCTGACATACCTGCCATAAGCCCAAATGTACGGATTATCGGAGAATTGACAAGGGGCCGAAAGCTGTCGGATGAACCTCAAATATCCCAATATTCAAGCCGATTGGTACAGACGGCCAAAAATCAAAAATCAAAAATTTTTACCGGTTCGAAAAGACGGCCAAAACCCTCCCTCCCTTCTAATTCCTCCGGGCGTAATACTCCAGGTATTTACACTCCCGGGCCGCGCGCTGAAAGAAATCAGTGTCCTTGTATTCGTTACACAAGCGGCCGAAGTATTTCCGGTAGCCCAGGCGGCTGATATCTTCCTGAAACCGGGCATAGGCCTCCGGGTCCCATTCATCGATGGTGTATTTGCCCCACCAGTATTCGTCGGGGGGGCGGTTTTCCGCCATGTATTTGAAAAAGAGGTTCTGCTCGGCCTTCGCAGCCATGAAGCAGTAACGGGCGGCTTCTTCCTCCCCGGGAGCATACCGGATGGCCTGCTGATAATACTCCAGCGCCTGGGTGTTATCCCAATATCCGGAATAATATGCCCCGCTCCGGAAATAGTTCATCAGGTAGTAAGCCGGGCCGAAATAGGACATGTTGTAATAGGCATTCCCCAACAGGTAGTAATCGACGGCGCTATTGGAATTCCGGGCAATGTCCCGTATTTCGATCAGCTTGCGGACAAAAGTGATGCGCGTAAAACTTGCGCTGGTTCGGGGCGGGCAATCCCAAACGCAATCGTTGATCCTCATATTGAAGGGATTATGTTCCAAAGGAAAATCATAGCCCGCCGGCAGCGATTCGAATATGTCCAGAGCTTCCTCCAGCCGGCCGGGGCTTCGCATCAGCAGGGTGCCTTTAATGTCGAGGACTTCATACTTCATTTTTTCCAGCAGGCTGTCCGGCATGTCCGAATAATCTGCCCAGGGGGCCTGGTTTCCGGTGTAATGCTTGAGGGCCAGCAATTCCAGGCCGGTGTGCCGGGGCCGGCCGATGAACTCCAGCAGAGAATCCACCCTCCCTATTCGGGGGTCCACCTTAAAAGTGCTCAGCAGGTTCCGGCCGAGGAAATCGGCCATGAGTACATCTCCGCGTTGACGGGCTTTGTAGGCCAGCAGGTCCAGAATGAATTCCTCATTATTTCTATCGGTATAGAAAGTACCCCGCTCATCGTCAAAGAGGCTGATGATTTCCCGGGCGATGAAACCTTCTTCCTCTGCCGAGAATTGTTTCCGCCCAAAGATGAACAGGGCCAGTTCAATCTCTCGCTTCACTTTGTCATAGGGGCTTTTCATGCCCTCGTTCTCGGCGAGGGTAGCCCTGGCGGCGTCGAAGCGCCCCAGGAGAAATTCCAGATAGGCCTTGGTTGCCGCCCAGAAATGGTCGCCCCGATAGTTGTAATAAACCGTAGAAGCAAATTGCAGGAGGCGGGCGGCATATTCAGCATGTTCCGGGCTCTGAAGAAGGCTGCCGTTCTGTTCCAGGTTTTGAAACAGGGATTCTATAGGTTCTTCATTAAAATAAGACAGGTTCAGGCTTTCCATTTTATTCACCTCGCGGGCGGCCAGCAACCTCAGCCATTCGTGATTGCCGACAAGGCTGAAGATCTCCTCGGCGTCGTGAAGGCCGAGAATGCCTTCTTTGCTTCCACGCAGGAAATGCATCAGGGCTTTCTCTTCCGGGGCCCCACAGAGGGCGTAAGTATCCTCCCAAATCTCCTCAGAAGGAATGTTGAAGCTGTAATAGGCGCTGTACCGGCGGCTGCGGCATGCGCTGAAAACAGTGAGGAAGTTGTAAAAACCCTGTGCTTTTTGCCCTAGTTGTAACTGGATACCCGCCAAATGGTCAAGCGCCCAGTAGTAAATCAGGCTTTTCTCAGCGCTTCCCCGAAAGTGATCGTTAAATGCCTCCACGGCCTTTTCCGGCTGCCCGCTGTACCGATAGCTCTTGATGAGCTGGAAAGCATACCGCTCTTTGAGAAACGGATCCTTTTCCTGCTTAAGAGCGGTTTCCAGGCGCCCGATCAGGGCCAGGGTTTCCTCCCGGCCCAAAGTATCCGGCTCATAAGACCAGGGCGTGTTGGCCCTGTCCGCCAGCTTTTCGATCTCCAGGGCCAGCAACAGGTACCTCTGGCTGGCCTTAACCTGCCCGGCGGGCAATTTTGACCCTTTGAAAGGACAGAGCGGACCAGGGCATCCCGCTCTACGCTCCCCATAATTTTCGGTATAGCGGCCGGTAAGCACCCGCTCCAGCGCTTCCCGGCCGACACTGTTGCGGAAAAAGGAGAGCCAGGACTGCAGGTTGTCATCACTGTAGTCGGGGCTGCTCCAGATGTTCTGGTATTCGTTGCTGGTGTAAAAGGCAGGGCTGTATTCCTGGCCGAACATCCATTCCGGAACGAACAGGTTGAAATAGTGATAAGATTCATCGATGGGGCCGCAGGCGTTGGCGGGCGCAGGCAGGGCGAGGTTGCTAAAAACGGCCAGCAAGATCGCGTAGAAAACCGGGCGGGTATTTTTGGATGAATTGTTCATCGAGGTGAAAAAAGAGGATGTATCCACTTTTACTTTTGATTTTTCGGAGCCGGCGCGCAGCCTTTTCAAGGCTTTGCCTTTCGGGCTGTTCAAATCGCAACAGGTCTCCTTCATTCAGATAATGGCCCTCAAAATAGAAGTTTTCCTTAACCTGATAAGCTACCTTCCCGATTTTTTCCAGGCGGGGTTCGGTGTCCAGCACCTTCTGGTCCGCCAGGTTGATGATGACCGCAAGGCTGCCAAGGCGATAAACCAGCGCCCAGGAAAAGATGGGCAGCGCCACATCCAGCGGAAGGGGATATTCTGTATTCGCCAGGTAAGCAAACCCCTTTTGATTGTTCAGCAGGCTGTTGGGTTCCTCAACGTCTTCGATATCCCCCATATTGTAATACATGAGGGTTCCTTTATCCACCGGCGGCACTCCGGCCTGATCCGGGTAGCGGTACTGGTGCAGGCGTATGGTGGCGGAAAGGGAGGCTCCGCGGCTCAGCCGGCCCATGCGGTGGAGAAAAGCAAAATAGGCCTCCCGGGTCGAAGGGCTCCAGTCGCAATCGAACTGATATTCCTGCGGCTCCAGGCCGTAACGCCGGTTGATCTGTTGCAAATAGCCCCAGGCCTGCTCTGCCAGAACATCGGGGTTCTGCTTCCCCTGAAAAGTCCGGTTGGTAATGAATACGCAGGGCACGATATCATAATTTTCCGGAACCCCTTCCGGAAAACGGGCCGGAGCCCTGGGCACGGGCCGCCCGTTCTCCACATCCACATCGAGGAATTTGACGTAAAGGCGCTTCACACTAAGAGTGTCAAGTGCTTGCTGTTCGGTTTTGGTAAGCTGAAAAGTGGACTTCCAGTAATAGAAACCCGTCCTGGGTGGGGAATCCGAACAGGAAAAGAGCAGAAAAAACATGAAAAAAAACAACAAGATGGTTCGGGCGGTATGCATTCCGGCTTTGTAGTTCATGTGTTGTTCTGACGTAAATAAAAGCCAGTTGTAACAATAACGAACTCCAAATGAACAGGATTATTTAAAACCCTCGGAATGACCAGTAAAAGCCGGGCAGGCATTCCTTACAACAGTTCCGAGGCTGCCTCAAAATAATATTCTGCCCTGGCTGCCCGTCCGGTTCTCCCCTTCGGGGAGTAAGAGGGGCTGGGACGGGCGGCGAAACATTATTTAGAATATGTTGGGAATTTGTTTTTGATGATGAAATCAGTCATTTTTTTGATGAGACAAGGCGCAGGTTCGGGATCGTAGCCGGGCTACGAAGCCCGGTTCTGCAACGAAGTATCAACACAAAAAAGTGGCGATTTCAGCGCAATAGATAAAATCCCAACATACTCTTAATATCCTTTTTCAGGTAATTACTTTTGAGCCTCCGGAAAAATTTTTTCAGGGTTTATTTAAGAGCTTGTTTGGAGGCCACACTTTGGGCTAAAAAATGCCCCTTTTTTGCTGATATGGCGTTGCTTTTTTCGTCCGTACCCCCGGGTATGCACTTCAAAAAGCGCCTTGTCTCATCAAAAAATTGACACTTTTTATCTCCAAAAGCGGCCTCCAAACAAGCTCTAAGGCCCTTACTGAATGAACCGGATGGAGAACGGGTACCGGTAGTATTCTCCGTTGTTGGCTTTGGTTGCTGCAATGATCGAAAGCACCAATGATAGAATAACGGCGCCGATCACCAGAAATATGCCGATGAAGAGCAGGATCAAAAATGCGCTGCCAATAAGGGCAATGGTCATAGTGATCTGAAAATTGAGCGCTTCTTTGCCATGGAAATCGATGTAGGAAGAGCGGTCTTTATAAACCAGCCAGATGACCAGAGGCGCTACGATGTTGCCAAACGGTATGACCAGCCCGGCCAGAAAGCCGAGGTGGGCAAAGGTGGACCACATCAGTTCGTCCTTATCGGGAATCAATCCTTCTCTGGTTTCATGAGAATCAAGCGGTTCTTGCATTTCAGGTTTTTGTTGTTAAAAATGTGCTATCGCGTCTGATAGTCGTAACGATAACGAACTGCAAGATGTTCCGCTGCATGCAAAAGTTCCAGATTTTCGGACGAATGCCGGATTCAGGTCGGCCATAAGTGTAATTCGGAAAAAACGGGAGCGTCATCCAGTAATATTTCCTGGTTGCCCATGTCATCGACCTTATATTCTGTCCCGTCTTTGATCAGGAGGCCTTTGGTTTCTCCCGAGCATTTATCAGTGCCATGCTTAAGGTCAATTCTGATCAGTTTGCCATGGTAATCGGTGGAGATATCATCCACCACTACGTGGCCTACCACGACCTTTTCAGCCTGAAAATAATCCAGGATCTCATCCAGCTCTTCCTCGGAAGCCTTCAGATAGTACTTGTATTTTTCCGTCAGGCCCCGATACCAGAGCGGGCTTTCCTCGCCGAGCATGAAATTGGCCAGTTTATCATCGCCCGGATGGTGATACAGGTCCTGGCCGATATGCTCCCGGACAATGTCGTTGATCTCGGTGAGCGACAGGCAGAGATGTATGGTTTCGGGGCTCAGCCCAGCGTGGGCAAAGAGGTGCTCCCCGATCATTTCCACTGCATTTTTGGTCCTCAGCCATTGGCCCAGTTCGGATTTTTCCGAATAGAGGAACCTCAGAGCCTTTTCCCAATCTTCCTCTCCGCTAACCACCTGGGCCAACTTGATGTATTTCTCATCTACAAACCGGTGATGCCCCTGAATGTCCAGTATCTCGTGGTTGCCGAGAATGAAGTGCACCTTCCCGCAATGTGCTTCGGCCTTTTCCTCCAGGCTGTAGGCCAGCCACAAAACCTGAACCACATCTTTTCCGCGGTCCATGAGGTCTCCCAACAGCACCAGATGGCCGTCGCCGAAGGTCCAGTTGTAATTGCTGTCTATCACCTCATTGCAAAGGAGGAAACTGTGTAAGGCATTGAAATTGCCCTCTATATCTGATATGGCGATCAACTTCGAGGGTTGCGGATAGGACGATTCTTCAACTTCATGGTGGCTTTTTAAACGGACGAAAAAAGAGTCTTTCGCCTCGTTGTTCACCACCACTTTTATCGAATCCCGTTGGAAGAGGCCCGTTTTAATGACCTCATTGTTCTCATCAACCTGGTACAAGGATTGCCCCAGGAGGTAGGGGCCGTCGAGCCCGTGCAGCTCAGTGTGGAATTTTTTGTGCAGCGCTTCCCACCCCGGCAACCTCAGGTAGTGAATGCCGATGTTTCCATCAGAATCTCTGAACCCGAAGGCTATAATGATGAAACAATAAATAATAAATAGCCCGCTAACTGCCCTTTTCATAGTTTTCAGGATTAATTGGTTCTTAAGAGTTAAGTTCTCAGCTCAACAACGGCCAGTGGCAGCGGGTCGGATTTTCAGTCAAAGTATGTTACCTCCGTAGCTCGGTTTTTGCCTCCGAAAGCCCTTTCTTCCAGGAACTTCCGGAAAGCATGATATGCTTCTTCTGTTCGAAGCCCGGCGCCAGGCCAGCGGGGGGTGCGCTAATACACGGGCTATACAAATAGTTGGAAACAACTTTTTTGTAAAAATTTTCCCGCATTGCTAATTACTCATATACTGGCTTCGCCTGTTCAATGTTTCACGGAATTGGATTTTTTTTTTCGGAAGAGAGGACGCTTTAACGCAAATAAATGCTAACTCTGGTGGAAAAGGCTCAAAAGGGAGATCCGGAGAATACGCACCTGGTTGGGGCTGAATGATTAGCTTTTTTGAGCCTATACAGGATTCGGGGCCAAATTAGCCCAATTCCCGAAGGGAATGATTGTAAAATTCGAACATGATCTATATTGATTAAACAGGTGGAAAAATTCGACAACACCGATGCCGGGATCGCCGCCCTGGTGGAGAAAGTTAAGGAGCTTCCCGCGCCTCATGTCGTGCTCGAAGCCACCGGCAATTACTCCATGAAAGCCGTCTTTGCGCTGTGCGAAAATCAGGTTCCTGTTTCTGTTTTGAACCCCAAACAGAGCAAGGGCTTTATCCAGGGCGTGCTGCTGTCCACCACCAAAACCGACGCCAAAGACGCCTGCGCTTTGGCCCTGTACGGGCAGCTCAACAAGCCCAAACCCTACCACCTTCCAAGCGACAAAATGCTGGAGATCAACCAGTTGAGGGTGTGCGCCACAGGTATATGCTTATCAGTCGTTCACGAGTGAGGTTGTCTGGATACACTAGTTGATGGGGTTTCGGGTAAGCTTCATATTACTTGGTCCTGCTATTTTCTTTTACTACCTTTTGAGATCGGTAAAGCCGTCAACCAGGATTTCAATTAACTTATCCAGCTTAATATTTTCACTCTCTATCCACTGCCGAACATCCTTTTCAAGAATATTTTCACCTCTGTTTGGGGCTCAAGTTCCTGAATTGGATCGTAGTCTATTCTTTCCCAGTCTCCTTCAAATTCTTCATCATATACAATATCATCATCGTCATAGTAAATCGCTTCTTCCGGCACGTTTACTCCAGCTTTGGTCAATTTCATGACGTCCAATGCCTCTACTTTAACTCGCTCAAAATCAATTGAATAATCGGCGACTGATTTTCCCGATTCCAATCTTTTTAGTGCCTCTGCTACCGAGATTTTATTTTGTGTCATTTTCTTGATCGCTTAATTTTTTTGTCAAATAGGTTCGCCTTTCCTCCTTGCTTGCTCGTCGTGCCGAAATTATCCTTACAAACAATTCTCTTGTTGCATATATCACAACGATTATTGCCTGGAAAGCCTTTCCTAACGCTTTAAATCTCCGTTCTCCATTACGGTTTGAAGTATAATGTATTCTGTCATCATCATTGAATATGTCAACGGCATCTTCGAAGGATATCTTGTGCTTCTTCTGGTTTGAGAAATTCTTTTGGTCATCCCATTCAAATCTTGGCATAGACTTTCAGCTTTTCCTTCACTAAGTTCGATAATTCTGATCCCAAATACAAGCACCTATTTATTATCATTTTGTTTTGCCTAACTATCTACTCCCGAATCAAAGCCCACCGGGCTTTGTCCAGATCTGCCTTACATCCGGTGGATGCAGGCAATTGGATATGCTCTTCCCTTTAGTTGCGCAACGCATCACTGCGTTCTGCTGCTTCACTAGAAAAGCGGGATTTCGGCATCAACCTACTCCCTACATCTCCAGGGAAAGCTGGAGCGCAGCGACAGTCCCGCTTTAGAAGTTGTTGGCGAAGCGCCAGCGAGCCTTACAACTTCAAGCGGATCACGTGAGCGCAGCGACATCGCAGTCGAACGAGCGGTAAAGATAGGCACCGAAGCTATCTTCTCGAATCAGAAGCCCACCGCGCTTTGCCATGCCTGTATCCGGTGGATACGAGCAATGATGTGCATGTTTCCCGCTTTAGTTGCGCAACATCACTGCGTTCTGCGCGCTTCCAAAGAAAAGCGGGATTCGGCCCAAAGAAGGCTTCAACCTACTCCCTACACTCCAGGGAAAGCTGTGCGCAGCGACGGTTCCGCGCTTTAAGTTGTTGGCGAAGCGCTAGCGAGCCCATTACACTTCAAGCGATGGGAATCCCCAGTTGAGGTGGCGAACAGCTCAAGCTGGCACCGTATTGCTCCATTCCCGAATTGGCGTCTCCCTGAAAGCCAGGCTTTGTCCGTGGATAGCCCCTGCGCATCCGGATTGTTGACAGGCGGAAATTGTATGGGCTCTCATCCCCGTATGCTCATCGCATCAGCTGCGTTTGACACTACGATTCGCAGCCCGTGCAGTCGTCGAGCATCAAAAACGGAGGCATTTCAAGACAGAACAATTTGTTGCTCTCCAGGCGCCGCTGCAGCCTCACAGCCCTGCAAGGCTCTATGACCTCCGGGGAAAGAGGAAGCCAAGTAGCCATGCTGGCGGTGTGGCCGCAATATTCGCAGTCAAATATGGATTGTGGCCACGAAAAAGAAAGCTGCTTGGCTCCCTGGTAACACAGTTCATCCTATTACAATGGATGTGCTCTCCTACCATTATTTTCTAATGTGTATGCGTGGTGGTCGCAATCCTATCTACAATGGATGTGCTCTCCTACGCACAAGGGTATATTGAGTGACCGTCGCGTCGTAACTAGCAAAATCGAAACAGAAAAGTCTTCACAAAAACGGCTGTGAGTCGCAGTTGCTACACTAGGGATGTGCCCGCTACCATTACCATCTGGACATCTAGTGCCTCGATGATCAGTAGCGCATGTGCCAATAATTTATAACTGCGAATACTAATATGGATGCTCCCCTCATCGGTATCGACGTGAGCAAGGACGATTTGGTGGCCGCTTTTCCGCTCGCACCTGAGCAATGGGAGGTGGAAAAATTCGACAACACCGATGCCGGGATCGCCGCCCTGGTGGAGAAAGTTAAGGAGCTTCCCGCGCCTCATGTCGTGCTCGAAGCCACCGGCAATTACTCCATGAAAGCCGTCTTTGCGCTGTGCGAAAATCAGGTTCCTGTTTCTGTTTTGAACCCCAAACAGAGCAAGGGCTTTATCCAGGGCGTGCTGCTGTCCACCACCAAAACCGACGCCAAAGACGCCTGCGCTTTGGCCCTGTACGGGCAGCTCAACAAGCCCAAACCCTACCACCTTCCAAGCGACAAAATGCTGGAGATCACCCAGTTGAGGGTGTGCGCCACAGGTATATGCTTATCAGTCGTTCACGAGTGAGGTTGTCTGGATACACTAGTTGATGGGGTTTCGGGTAAGCTTCATATTACTTGGTCCTGCTATTTTTCTTTTACTACCTTTTGAGATCGGTAAAAGCCGTCAACCAGGATTTCAATTAACTTATCCAGCTTAATATTTTCACTCTCTATCCACTGCCGAACATCCTTTTTCAAGAATATTTTCACCTCTGTTTGGGGCTCAAGTTCCTGAATTGGATCGTAGTCTATTCTTTCCCAGTCTCCTTCAAATTCTTCATCATATACAATATCATCATCGTCATAGTAAATCGCTTCTTCCGGCACGTTTACTCCAGCTTTGGTCAATTTCATGACGTCCAATGCCTCTACTTTAACTCGCTCAAAATCAATTGAATAATCGGCGACTGATTTTCCCGATTCCAATCTTTTTAGTGCCTCTGCTACCGAGATTTTATTTTGTGTCATTTTCTTGATCGCTTAATTTTTTTGTCAAATAGGTTCGCCTTTCCTCCTTGCTTGCTCGTCGTGCCGAAATTATCCTTACAAACAATTCTCTTGTTGCATATATCACAACGATTATTGCCTGGAAAGCCTTTCCTAACGCTTTAAATCTCCGTTCTCCATTACGGTTTGAAGTATAATGTATTCTGTCATCATCATTGAATATGTCAACGGCATCTTCGAAGGATATCTTGTGCTTCTTCTGGTTTGAGAAATTCTTTTGGTCATCCCATTCAAATCTTGGCATAGACTTTCAGCTTTTCCTTCACTAAGTTCGATAATTCTGATCCCAAATACAAGCACCTATTTATTATCATTTTTGTTTTGCCTAACTATCTACTCCCGAATCAAAGCCCACCGGGCTTTGTCCGGGATGCCCTTGCATCCGGTGGATGCAGGCAATTGGATGTGCTCTTCCCGCTTTAGTTGCGCAACGCATCACTGCGTTCTGCTGCTTCACTAGAAAAGCGGGATTTCGGCAAGGCCTCAACCTACTCCCTACATCTCCAGGGGAAAGCTGGAGCACAGCGACAGTCCCGCTTTTTAGAAGTTGTTGGCGAAGCGCTAGCGAGCCTTACAACTTCTTAAGCGGGATCGCAATCCTATCTACAATGGATGTGCTCTCCTACCCTTAAAACTTTTAATA
The DNA here is from genome assembly GCA_020636315.1 of Lewinellaceae bacterium. GTDB lineage: Bacteria > Bacteroidota > Bacteroidia > Chitinophagales > Saprospiraceae > JACJXW01. The sequence goes on along the minus strand of JACJYA010000011.1, from coordinate 13,406 downwards.
TGTTCGCAACGCGCTGTGCACCAACACACAACGCATCAGCACTTTAACACCGGTGTCCCCCGAAAAACCCATATTATTGGAATTTTAATGCGTTTTTTCGCCTACTAACCCTGTCACAAAAATCTTTTTTTTGACAAAAAAGCAAAGGCGAAAAACACATTAGGCGCTGAAAACCAACTACTTATGCGAAAATCGCCATCAAAAAACATATTAACAAATTAACGTTTTATGCGTTTTTTTGAAAGTGCCTCCCGACGTAATATGTTTCTAACTGCCAGCCAATGTTTTACGCCGTTTGTAAACGTTTTCTATTTAACATAATAACGATTTATACCCTATTTAGGGTATGCGTGAAATTGTTAAACCGCTAATGTGTTTTGCCAAAAGTTTCTTTTTCAGGAAACTTTTGGCTTTGGTATGGCAAAATCTATATGCGTAAATGCCAAAAGTGAATATAATTGTTAAACACTTAAATTGTAAAACCTTTTCAGTCAGCTCATACGAAAATATGAACATATTAACCAGGTGCACAAGGTTGATATCTCCATCTGTGTCAAAGAACTGTGGTAATGCTTCCTAAATATAGGAATTTTTTGGTACGATCCAAACCGAATATTAAGCTGAAATTTTTTTCGGCCCGGCTGCGTCATAATACTGAAAGATAGTAGTTATTTAAGGTATGATGGTTTTATGGTTTTTCGGTATTGCGGCCCGGTTCGCATCAGGTAGCCCCAATATTTACCCGGCTGCCCAGACTGGCCATAATACCGAAATGCCATCATGCCAAAATAATTAAGATCCCTATGCAGCTCATTATCGATACTGAGGGCGCACAGGTCCTCCTAAAAGACGGCGCCTTTCTCATCAGGGACGGGAAGGGAGGCAAGGCCATCAGCCCCGCCGAACTGGACAGTATCGCCATCACCGCCGGGGTAATGATCAGTTCGGACGCCATTGCCCTGGCCATCCAACACGATGTGCCCATTCTTCTTTTTGGCCACATCAGCAAGGCCCAAACCCGCCTCTGGAAACCCTGTTTTGAAAGAATAGCCGCCCTGCGCCGCCATCAGGCGCGGTTCTTTGAAAGCGCTGAAGCCATGGTATGGCTGCTCGACCTGCTCGCTTACAGAACCCAGGCGCAAATTGAAAACCTCAAATACCTGCAAAAGGGCGGAAGCAGGCTCACCCTTGTGCAGCCCATCCGGCAGCTCCGCCGAAAGAGCCGGGCCCTTGAGCAATTTCGGCGCAAGCCCCCGAAAGAGTGCCGGCAGCAGCTGATGGAGATAGAAAACAGCCTCACCCGCATCTACCGGCAGGCACAGGGGCGCGCCCTTCTCCACCGCTACACATTTCTGGGGAGTAGGCGATATCCCGCCAAAGACGTTTTCAGTGCCGGGGTCAATTATTTGTATGGCCTGCTGTACGCCGTCGTGGAAGGCGCCCTGTACGCGGTTGGCCTGAACCCCCACCTGGACATTCTTCAGGTTGGCGGCTACAAGGCCTCCTCCCTTTCTTCCGGCCTGGCCGAGCCCTTCCTCCCCAGGGCCGGCCGCCTGATGATCGGCCTTTGCCTGGACAAAGAACTGCCGGCCTCTTTCTTTTCTGAAAACCAGCACGGCATTCACCTGACCGGAAAAGGAAAAGTATTGATCGCCCTGGTGTTCAGAAATTTTCTGCGCAGGAAAATCACCTTCCTGCAACAGGAGGCCAGCGTCAAAAACCACATCTATTTCGCCGCCGCCCGCCTGGCGCAGCAGGTTTGGGCACAAAATGAAACTCAACGTTAACTCGGTTCGCCCTGTTGAGTGCTTGTTTGGAGGGGCCGGGTTCAATTTTTCAGGGCAGCTACGCAAAATGTTACAATCATCAAAAATTTTCCCGGCTCGATCAGAGAAAGCCAACCATCAAAAATCCCCAATCAAAAATCCTAAACCCTGAATCCTCCCCCCCTTCTCACTTCATCCGCTCCTTCAACCCCTCCTCATTCGTCAGGTCGTACAAATACCCGTTGATCACGGCATAGTAGTACTGCCCGCCTTTCTGGAGCAGGAAGGAGGGGTTGCCGTTCAGGCGGATCTCATTGGCCGGAGCTTTGCCGGCGCTCACGGCCTCGATGGGCATATCCGCCCACTGGCTGCGGTGCGGCAGCTTGGTGAGCTGGAAGGTGGTGTAGCCCTGGCGCAGCAGGGCGGGGACGTTCTGCCGGCGCAGGGCGTCGAGGTTCTCGAAGGCCGCGGGATAGGCCTTGCCGGGCACGGCCTGATAGCCGCGGGCGTCGAGCTCCTCGTAGGCGTAGAAGGTCGAAAGGTCGCCGATGTCGGCCAGGGCGCCGCGGTGGTAGTGCTCCTTGTAGTCGTTGTATTCCGCCTCATAATGGCGGAAGCCGAGGTCAACCGTAAACCACCGGCCTTCCTTTTCCACCTGTATCTCGCGGAGGATGAGGTCGTGGAAGGCATTGCTGTTGTTGAAGGGGATCTTTTCGTAATCCTGGATCTGCGCCGCCCGGTAGCTGCCCGAGGCGATGGCGTCGAAGGCGGCCAGCAGGATGGTGAAATGGAGGCGCCGCAGCTCCTGCTTTTCCGGGTCGCCGGCCAGCCCGCCGCTCTCGATGAGGATGGTGCTGGTGCCCCATTTCTGGATGTTGTCGCCGAAGGCGCGGGGCTCGAAGGAGTCGTCGTATTTGCCTACTTTGCCGGGGATGTACTCCTGGAGCAGGCGGTCCATCAGGACGATGAGGCGCATGGCGTTGCCCCGCACCTCGTTGATCTCCTTGTCGATGTTGTAGGCGGGAGCGAGGAAGGAGACGGAAGCCGTTTTCGGGGTGTTGCCGGCGCTGTAGTAGGCGTTCTGGTCGTGCAGGTTGAAGCCCCATTGGGCCCCGGTCTCGTCGCGGACGCGCTTGAGGAGCTGCGCTTCGGGAGTTACCCGGCGCATGGCGTCGCGGTTGAGGTCGATGTCGAGGGCGTTGCGGCGCTGGAACTTTTCGGCCCCGTCGGGGTTCAGCATGGGGATGAAGTAAAGCGTCAGTTCCGAAAGAAGGCGCCGGCGGAAGCCGTCGAAATCATCACTGGCGCCGAAGAAGTTGAAAAGGTCCATCAGCGCCATGGTGGCGGTGGGCTCGTCGCCGTGCATCTGCGACCAGAGCAGCACCGTTTTGGGCCCGTTGCCCAGTCTCACCAGATTGATGCTGCGCCCTTCGATGGACTGCCCGGCTTCCCGCCACTCGAAAGGCGGGCCCAGGCGCTGGATGAGGGGAACGATATCGCTGTGCTTGAAGCGCCGGTTGTCGATGGAAGGTTCCCGGTATTGCTGGTATGCATCGTACAATTGCCCGTACAGCGGGTTGAGCTCCAGCTTTTTTTCCGGGGCAGGTTTTTTCTCTTCACTTTGGGGAGGCTGAACAGGGGCCTGCTCCCGGCTGTTGCAGGCAAACAGGAATAACGGGATGAGGGCGAAAAAGATACGGCTCATGGTTGCATGGTTTATGGCTCCAAACAAGCTCTAAGATAAGAAGCCGGGTATGATTTAAAAACCGTAAATTTGCAGAAAAAATTTAGCCGGCCGAACGGAAAGGCCGAAATACCGTAATACCGAAACACCATAAGGCCTGGCCAAACAAGCACTAAGTAATCCATAAACAAAGAGCGTTTACAAAATTATGCCCAAAAATAATAATGGTAGTTTTCTAACCAAGATAGGTGTATTTTACGACGGCAACTACTTCTATCACGTAAGCAATTATTACAACTACGTCCACGGACGCAAATCCCGCATCAGCATCAAGGGGCTGCACGACTTCATCCGCTACAAGGTTTCGGAACTGGAGGGCGGCGGCGCCAACATCGCTCACTGCCAGATCGTCGATGCCCATTACTTCCGGGGGCGCCTGAGCGCCGCCGAGGCCAGCAACAAGAGCAACCAGCTTTACTACGACCGCGTCTTTGACGACATTCTCATGTCGGAAGGTGTAACCACCCACTACCTGCCGCTGCGGGGGTTCGGCTCCCGTAAAACCGAGAAAGGGGTGGATGTCTGGCTGGCCCTGGAGGCCTTCGAGCAGAGCCTGTACAAGAAGTTCGATGTGCTGGTCCTGATCGCCGCCGATGGCGACTACGTGCCGCTCATCCGGAAGGTCAATTCCCTGGGCACCCGCGTGATGGTACTCTCCTGGGAGTTTGAGTTTGTCGATGATTATGGCAACAACCGTTCCACCCGCACCTCCCAGAGCCTTCTGGAGGAAGTGACCTACCCCATCGCCATGCACACCCTGATCGACAACCCGGAGAAAAGGGACACGTACGTGATCAAGAACCTTTTCGTGCCCAAAACGCCCCCTGCCAAGTTTGGTGAGGCGGAGAGCCAATCCGGCGCCGGCAACGGGAACGGTTACCACACCAGCACCATCTTCTCCCTCAAAGAAGGCTATGGCTTCATTGCCTACCCGCCCAACAACCTCTTTTTTCACTATTCCGAGGTGGAAAACGTGGACTTCAACGAGCTCCGCGTCGGCGACCCCGTAAAATTCCGCATCGGCGTCAATGATGAGACCGGGCAGGATATCGCCATCGACGTGAGCCTGGCGGAGTAGGGGAAAATTCGAATCAGGGGCTAAAACGAAGGATACAATTGAAATCCCGTAGGGATGAAATATCGGTAGATCATGCCACGGGGAAGCGTTACCCGTGCCGTAGGTACGGAACATGCCCATGAGGGACAATAAAAATATGCCGTACCTTAGAGTTTGTTCCGCCCGGTTTACAAAACAGTAACTGATAAATATCAAATTACCTGCCAAACCAACCAACCACCATGAAAAAACCACTACCATTGTTCCTTTTGCTGATGGCTTTCGTCCAACTGGCCATCGCCCAGCCGGCTACCCAATTGCCGGCCTTCATCACCGACAGCCTGGATGTTTATGTAGAACGCGCCCTGGCCGACTGGCAGATCCCCGGCGTTGCCGTCTGCGTGGTGAAAGACGGAAAGCCCGTGGTGATGAAAGGCTATGGCCTGCGGGCATTGGGGCAGCCGGAAAAGGTGGATGAGAACACCCTGTTCATGATCGGCTCCAACACCAAAGCGTTTACCGGGACGGCCCTGGCCATGCTGGCGAACGAGAAAAAATGCGCGCTGGACGATAAGGTCAAAAAATGGCTGCCCGAATTCCGGATGCACGACCCCTGGGTGGAAGAGAACGCCATCCTGATGGACCTGGTGACCCACCGCCTGGGCATGGAGACCTTTCAGGGCGACTTTATGTACTTTGATTCCGACTTCACCACCGAGCAGATCATTGAGAATTTCGGCAAGCTGAAGCCGCTCTACGATTTCCGTACCAGGTGGGGCTACTGCAACGCCGGCTTCCTCCTCGCCGGGGAGTGCATCGAGCACATCAGCGGCGACAGCTGGGCGGAAACCCTGCGCAAGCGCCTCTTCCAACCTCTGGAAATGAACCGCACTCTGGCGCTCTCTTCTGAGATCGAAGGGGCAACCAACAGGGCCGCCGCCCATACCATCCACCACGGAGAACTGAAGCTGATCCCCTACGGAGAGATCGACCCCGTGGCGCCGGCGGGGTCCATTTCCTCTTCCATCAGCGATATGAGCCACTGGCTGATGGCCCAGCTCAATGGCGGCAAATACAAGGAAGAACAGGTAATCCCCGCCGAAGTGATCGGGCGGACGCGCAAGCCGGAATCCATCGTCGGCCGTTCCGGCCACCCGTTCAACCGAAACCACTTCAGGCTGTACGCCATGGGCTGGCAACTGGAGGATTATGAAGCGCGGGAGATCGTCTCCCATACCGGCGGCATCCACGGCTTTGTGACTTCGGTGACCCTGCTGCCGGAAGAGAACCTGGGCATCGTGGTGCTGACCAATACCGACCAGAACTACTTCTTCGAAGCGCTGAAGTGGGAGATACTCGACGCCTTCCTCGGCCTGCCCTACCGGGGGTACAGCCAGGCTTACAATGGTTACTGGAAGAAGACGACGGCAGATCAGGAAGCCGCCATTGAAAGATGGAGGGACACGGTGGCCATGAATCACGAGCCTGCACTGCCTCTGGAGGCTTTTGCCGGGAGCTATGAACACGAGGTTTATGGCCATATCAGCATCAAAAAGGAGGAAGGCGGGCTTTCGGTATCCTTCGAGCACCACCCGGGGCTGAGCGCTACCCTGGAGCCTCTGGGCGGCAACCGGTTCCTGTGTACGTACAACAACCCGCTTTACGGCGTCAAAGTGTGGCCCTTCGCGATCGAAGAAGGAAAAGTGAAAACCTGTACGCTGCGGGTCAACGACTTTATAGAGTTTCTGCCTTATACATTTGTAAAACAGTAAAAAACAAAAGTATGAAACGCCTCTCTCTGCTCCTGGCCCTGGCCGGGCTGTCTGTTGCTGCCCTGAACGCCCAGGAGGATTCGCCCACGGAAATCAGCTTCCGTTTGTATGGGAATGCGCTCTACCTCAAGTCCGAACGCGTGCCCCGGTATTACAGAGCCAAGCCCCGGCCATTTGAATTCATGGGTTTTACCCCGGCCTTCAGCGTCCGGAATGCCGGCAGCCGGACGGTGCACGAAGTGGAGGCCAGCTTTCACTGGCGGAATGAAACAGTGGAAATGGATCGGGCGCGGGAACGGGAATTCGGTTTTCGTTACGAGCTGGGTTCTTACCTTGAAGGCAACTTGTTCAAAATTATCAGGGTGCGGCTGGGGGGCGGCCTTTTGCTTTACTACTACGACGGGCGGGTGGAGCCCCTGACGACTACGAGATTTCCCAGAGACCTGAAGTCGGGAGGTTTCCTCCTGTCTTTCATTCCCCATTTCGAGATCCCGCTCGGCCAGCGTTTTTTTGCAGACTTCAACGCCTCTGTCTTTTCCATAGGCGTGGGGATAGAACACAGCTACATTCACCACCCGTTATTCACCGAGCGGCAGCGCGACCAAACCTCCATTGCCTATGACCTGGGCGTGAACCGCTTCCTGAGATTGGGCCTGGGGGTGAGATTATAACGCCGGCTTCGTGAAATTTGGCTGGCAATACCATGAAATAGGTAGAATTTTTGTTTTGTTTTTGATGGCTTTTATATCTTACCAATAAAAATCATTGAAATGAAACGGATCACTAAACTGAACAAAATTTTTTACACCTTATGCCTCGCATTTTTGCTTGCCGGTGCGGCCCAGTTTACCGTGAGTTGTAACAATGCCGGCCAGCCCAAAGAAACGGCTGCCGAAGAGGCTCCGGTTCATGAGGAAACGGACCCGCTGGCCCGGGGCAAAGAGCTGTATATGTCTTACTGCCAGATCTGCCACGGCGAACACGGAGACGGCCCTATGGCCGAACTCCTTAAACTGGAGCCGACCGACCTCACCCTGATCGCTGCCGAGCGGGGTGGCACTTTCCCCGCCGAAGAGCTCCGCAAGATCATCGATGGCACCGAAGAGGTGGAAGGGCACGGCCGCGGCGATATGCCCATCTGGGGCCTCACTTTCCAGAAATCGGAAAACCTGGTCACCCATGAGGAAGTCAAAGAGGAAATCGGCAAGATCGTGATCTATTTGCAGTCCATTCAACGGGAAGCTCCGGCCGGTACGGAAACCAGTGAAGAGCCGGCGGAAGGAGAAGGGTGAGCCGGCTTCCTTTGGGCCATCCCGAATTGAAGGCTCACGGCAATCTGATGATCAATTTTTTCGGGTTGCGGGTTGTCGGATAAGCCCGCAACCCGCAACTGGCAACAAACGCCCCGCCGTTTGCCATTGATAACCAACACTTTATATCTTTTCGCTGAAATTCGGGATGAACTCATGTTTAACGAGCCTGAAGTAAACATCAGGGCGCCAATATCCTTTCAACAGGAAAGCAACAACATGCGTTATCTGATCTTCTTTTTGACACTTCTATTCACTGCCTGTAACGGCGGGCCGCCATCCTCCTCACACGAAGAGCAACCTTCGGCCGATACGCTGGCTAACCCGGCTGCCTCTCCTGAGAGAGATACAGCAGAAAAGGAACGCATCGGAAACCTGCTTAAGGTCGAAAAGCCCCTGCCCAACCAGAATGTGGCATCTCCTCTCGGTATCGAAGGACGGGCCAGGGGATACTGGTTTTTTGAAGGGAGCTTTCCGGTTACCCTTCTGGACAAGGATTATAAAACCCTGGCCACCGGCAATGCCGAGGCTCAGGGCAACTGGATGACGGAGGATTTTGTGCCGTTCCGGCTGACTCTGGAATTTGAATCTCCTGGGGATGAACGCGGCTACCTGCGTTTCGAAAAAGCCAATCCTTCCGGCTTGCCGGAGAACGACAGGGAGTTTCGCTTTCCGGTGATTTTCCGGTAAGACGCCGGCTTTTTCACAATCCTTGTTGGACAACAAAGTTTCGCTTCGGCCTCGAAAAAATGGCCCTATAGCGGCAGGCTTTGCCAGGGCCCGGTTCTTTTATAACCTCAGGATCTTGATCTCCACCCGCTGGTTGCGCCTGCGGCCGTCTTCCGTAGCGTTGGAAAACAGCGGTTTTCGCTTGCCATATCCCTTGTAGAATACCCTTTCGGGAGAGATCCCCTTATGTACCAGATATTCTGCAACAGAGCGGGCACGGGCGGTGGATAGCTGGTCGCAATACTCCGGAGGCGGCAGGTTGTTGGTGTGCCCGCCGATCTCCACAACGATAGAAGGGTTGCTTTTCAGAAATACATAGATCTCATCCAGGATAGGCTGGTTGTCTTCGGTTATGTTCGTACTGTCTGCCTCGAACTGCAGCTTCTGCATCTGTATGGTCTGCCCACTGCGCACTGCTCCGGAAGCCAGCTCTTTCATGATCCGTTCCGTGATCTCGAAATTAGTGCTTGTCGTACATCCCCTTTCGTCTGTAACCGTAAGGCCGTGCTGGCCCAGGGCGAGATTCTTCGCCCGGGCGCCGGACTCCCCGCTGTCCCACCGGAAGGTGTAGTTGCCGCTACCGCCGGTAGCTTCTGCCGTGGCCTTGCCATCATTACTGGTATCACTGAAGGCGGGTTCTTTTTCGGTTATGGAGACAGCCAGAAGTTCCGGCTGGCCGATGCTGGCCACTGCCGATCGGGTGGTGCCCGCCACATCGGTTACCGTTACGGCGTACTCACCGGCAACCAGGCCGGAGGCGCGCTCTCCGGTGATATTGCCGTCATTCCACTCATATTGAAACGGCCCTTTGCCGCCTTTTACTTCCACTACTATGGCGGCATTGCTTTCTCCATAGCAACTGATCTCCTGAACCTGCCGGATGGCCACCTGCAGGGGCAGTATGTTTTCAGTGATCTCTACGATAGCTGTAGCTGCACATCCCCGGCTGTCCGTGGCAGTAACTCCATGCTGGCCGGGAGCAAGGCCGCGGGCAGTAGGAGTTGTTTCTCCGTTGTCCCACTCGTATGCATAAGGCGCCGTTCCTCCCGATACTGTGATGCTGGCCTGCCCATCTGAATTGTTGGTGCTGGCCGGGGCAGTTACTTCGGCCAAAGCCGCTAAAGCTTCCGGTTGTGAAACAGAGAAAGCGGCGGATTGAGTAGTTCCCATCGCATCGGTGACGGTAACGGCGTATTCCCCAGCCTTCAGCCCGGCGGGCTGCTTGCCGCTGAGGCCCTCCTGGCTCCACTGATATTGGAACGGCCCTTTTCCGCCGGTGGGCTTCACCTCCAGGGCGGCCTGGCTGCCGCCGAAGCAATCGACTTCCGCGGTTTGCTGAATGGCCACCTGCAGAGGCAGGATGTTCTCGGAGATCTCCACGGAAGCGGTAGCGGAGCACCCCTTCTGGTCGGTGACGGTGACGGTGTGGTTGCCGGGCGCGAGGTTTTCCGCCTGCGCGGTTGTTGCGCCGTTGTCCCATTTATAGGTATAGCCGCCGCTGCCGCCGCTTGCGGTTACCTCCGCCTGCCCGTCGGCATTGCCGGTGCTGGCCGGGGCGGTTGCCGTTGCGGATGCGGCCAGGGCCTCCGGCTGCGGGATGGAAACCTGAGCGGATTGGGCATTGCCCGCCGCATCGGTGACGGTAACGGCGTATTCGCCAGCCTTCAGCCCGGCAGGCTGCTTGCCGCTGAGGCCCTCCTGGCTCCACTGATATTGGAACGGCCCTTTCCCGCCGGTGGGCTTCACCTCCAGGGCGGCCTGGCTGCCGCCGAAGCAATCGACTTCCGCGGTTTGCTGAATGGCCACCTGCAGAGGCAGGATGTTCTCGGAGATCTCCACGGAAGCGGTAGCGGAGCACCCCTTCTGGTCGGTGACGGTGACGGTGTGGTTGCCGGGCGCGAGGTTTTCCGCCTGCGCGGTTGTTGCGCCGTTGTCCCATTTATAGGTATAGCCGCCGCTGCCGCCGCTTGCGGTTACCTCCGCCTGCCCGTCGGCATTGCCGGTGCTGGCCGGGGCGGTTGCCGTTGCGGATGCGGCCAGGGCCTCCGGCTGCGGGATGGAAACCTGAGCGGATTGGGCATTGCCCGCCGCATCGGTGACGGTAACGGCGTATTCGCCAGCCTTCAGCCCGGCAGGCTGCTTGCCGCTGAGGCCCTCCTGGCTCCACTGATATTGGAACGGCCCTTTCCCGCCGGTGGGCTTCACCTCCAGGGCGGCCTGGCTGCCGCCGAAGCAATCGACTTCCGCGGTTTGCTGAATGGCCACCTGCAGAGGCAGGATGTTCTCGGAGATCTCCACGGAAGCGGTAGCGGAGCACCCCTTCTGGTCGGTGACGGTGACGGTGTGGTTGCCGGGCGCGAGGTTTTCCGCCTGCGCGGTTGTTGCGCCGTTGTCCCATTTATAGGTATAGCCGCCGCTGCCGCCGCTTGCGGTTACCTCCGCCTGCCCGTCGGCATTGCCGGTGCTGGCCGGGGCGGTTGCCGTTGCGGATGCGGCCAGGGCCTCCGGCTGCGGGATGGAAACCTGAGCGGATTGGGCATTGCCCGCCGCATCGGTGACGGTAACGGCGTATTCGCCAGCCTTCAGCCCGGCAGGCTGCTTGCCGCTGAGGCCCTCCTGGCTCCACTGATATTGGAACGGCCCTTTCCCGCCGGTGGGCTTCACCTCCAGGGCGGCCTGGCTGCCGCCGAAGCAATCGACTTCCGCGGTTTGCTGAATGGCCACCTGCAGAGGCAGGATGTTCTCGGAGATCTCCACGGAAGCGGTAGCGGAGCACCCCTTCTGGTCGGTGACGGTGACGGTGTGGTTGCCGGGCGCGAGGTTTTCCGCCTGCGCGGTTGTTGCGCCGTTGTCCCATTTATAGGTATAGCCGCCGCTGCCGCCGCTTGCGGTTACCTCCGCCTGGCCGTCGGCATTGCCGGTGCTGGCCGGGGCGGTTGCCGTTGCGGATGCGGCCAGGGCCTCCGGCTGCGGGATGGAAACCTGAGCGGATTGGGCATTGCCCGCCGCATCGGTGACGGTAACGGCGTATTCGCCAGCCTTCAGCCCGGCGGGCTGCTTGCCGCTGAGGCCGTCCTGGCTCCACTGATATTGGAACGGCCCTTTCCCGCCGGTGGGCTTCACCTCCAGAGCGGCCTGGCTGCCGCCGAAGCAATCGACTTCCGCGGTTTGCTGAATGGCCACCTGCAGAGGCAGGATGTTCTCGGATATCTCCACGGAAGCGGTAGCGGAGCACCCCTTCTGGTCGGTGACGGTGACGGTGTGGTTGCCGGGCGCGAGGTTTTCCGCCTGGGCGGTTGTTGCGCCGTTGTCCCATTTATAGGTATAGCCGCCGCTGCCGCCGCTTGCGGTTACCTCCGCCTGGCCGTCGGCATTGCCGGTGCTGGCCGGGGCGGTTACTGTTGTAGCGAGCACCATGGGGTCAGGCTGGGTAACGGAGATCTGAGCAACAGCCGTATTGCCTTCGGCATCGGAAACGGTAACGCTGTAATCACCGGAAGCAATGCCTTGAGCCCGGGCGCCGGCCAGGCCGGGCTGGCTCCATTGGAAACCATAGGGCTCTTTTCCTCCGGTGGCTTCCACATCAAGCATAGCCCCATTGCCTCCGGGGCAGTCAACTGGTTTGGCGAGGATCAGGCTGGCGGTGAGTTCGGCCAGTTCCTGAGTGATGTTCAGGCTGGAAACCGATTGGCATCCGTTCTGGTCGGTGACGGTAGCCGAATGCTGGCCGGCGGAGAGCCGGCTGGCCGAAGCGGCCGTTTCTCCATTGTCCCATCTGTACGTGTAAGGGGGCGTTCCTCCTTCGGCCTTTACGGTGGCGGCGCCATCAGCGGCTCCGGGGCCGCTCTCCGGTTGAAGAAGGGCAGCCACTGCTTTTACCCGCTTGTCTTCAATAACTGCTTTAGTGGCTTTTGACCTTCCCCTGGCGTCGGTGACGGTGAGCTGGTATTCGCCGGGATGCAGGTTCTGGGGATTGGCGCCGGCCAGGCCGCCGCTCCATTGGAATTGATAAGGTTCCTGTCCTCCGTAAACTTCTACCTTAAGAGCGGCATCCTTCCCATTTCCGTTGCAGCTTATTTCTTTATCTATGAGAGCGGTTACCCGGAGGGCAGAGGCCTTATCCACGATGTAGAGCCCCTTATCCTGGGTGCCTATCCAGATGGCGTTGTCCCGGTCGGCAGCCAGGCAGCTGGCGAACTGGCTGGTGTATTCCTGGGCAGGGCCGAAGATGGTAAAAGCCTGGCTTTCCGGATTGAAACGGCTGACGATCTCCGAAGCGATCCACAGGTTACCTTTGTCGTCAAAGGTGATGTCCCGCAGGCGCCCTTCGGTTTTGAACCGGGGTATTTCAATAGGTTCCCAGCGCTGGCGGGAATCGAGCGGGCCAACTTCCTCTTCTGTCATGAGCCAGATTTCCAGCCCCTTTCCGGCGATGGCCTTAATGTTGTATCCCCGCTGTAGCAACTGCCACCGGCCTTTTTCGCCGAAAAGTACTCCGTCCTGAGTACCGATCCACTGCCGGCCGGCGGCGTCGATATAGATGGTATTGATGTAATCGGATTTGAGTTTGGAATTGTAAATGGTGAATTGCTCGATCAGTTCCAGTTTGGGTTCTACCTTGAACTGATACAGGCCGAACTGGCTGGTGCCTATCCATAACTCTTTCCGGTTGGCGTCATAATGGCCGCTGGTAATGTAGTTCTGCCGGTCAAATATGTCTCCGGTGATGGCTATGAGGTCTTCTTCCTTCCAGCGGATGTCCTGGTTGCCGTCCGGCAGCCGCAACAGGGACTGCTCGCCCTCGGCCAGGGTTATCGGCGAGGCCAGGGTGGGGTCATGAACCTGGAACAGCCCTTCAGCGGTGCCCGCCCATTTGTTGTTGGACTCATCGACGTAGAAATTGAAAACAATGGCGTTGTATTTGACCGCATTGCCGCGAAAAACTTCCATGGGATCCTCCTGAGCGGCCAGAATGGTGCTGAAGGCCAGCAACAGAAGAGGTAGTAATTTTTTCATAGTAGATATTCT
>JACJYA010000010.1 GCA_020636315.1 Lewinellaceae bacterium | reverse complement strand
AAAAGTGACCCCGGCAGGATTCGAACCTGCGACCGTCTGATTAGCTTACCCGCTACGGCTTTCACCGCCCCTGACGATATAAATGTCAGAGTTTGTGGCCTGGACTATCTCTTCGCCATCTCAGGCGCGCCACGTATAGTCTCTACGGATCCCTCCGGGTGTACCGGCGCAAATGCGCCATTCCGCCCTTTACTGGTTTCCTCGGGATTGCCCTATCTTTTCAGACTTAGGTTTCCCCGATACGGTGGCGTCCACTCCGCAGGTTCCGTTTCCCTGCGGAGGCTCCTTTCACCCGCCGTCGCTCTCAGGAGCTTTGGCGGATACTTAAAGTCAGATGCTCTATCCCCTGAGCTACGGGGCCAAATAGAAATCGGAAGATCGAATTCGGAAATCGGAAAGGGCTCCAAAAAGGCTTTTCCGGAGTGGGATGAAAAATTTCGAAATCGCGCTTCCTGATGTAGCCTTCGTTAAGGCCACGCAAAAATAAACCTTTTACCACAGCTTTACAACCCAGTCCGGTAAATTACTGCATTCTTACCTGTAACCCATCCACTGAAAGAATCGTTCAAACAAAAAAGGGTAGGGGAAACCTGGGAGAAGGCATACCGGTCAGTTCCAGGCTCCGTGAGCGGGCCTGAACCAGGGGCCGGCAACGGTCAACCATCAACGGCTTGTTTTCCCATCAACAATTCCTCCCGCCTTTGCGTTCTAATAAAGACACTTATAAATTGGCCTCCCATGAGCAAAATTGTTTACCGCCTTTTTCGCAAAAAGCGAACCTACTTTTCTATTGCTGCTTTGCTGTTCTTCCTGTATGCGTATGATTTTATGGAGATGCGCATCAGCACTGAGACGTTCCAGCACATCCTTTCCGAAAACCCTTTTGGATATCAGGCAACCTTTGATTACTACGAGGTTGACGGCCGGAAGGTCCGCTACCTGGAGATCGGCAACGATTCCCTGCCGCTGATCGTCTTCATCCACGGGGCGCCGAGTTCTTCGTCTTTCTGGAAGGGCTTTCTGCGCGACAGCACCTTGCTGGCCAAGGCCAAGCTGATGGCGGTGGACCGCCCCGGTTATGGGTACTCGGGATACGGGGAACCGGAGACTTCGGTGAAAAAGCAGGCGGAACTCATTGCGGGTATCATCCGGGAGAAGCGGGGGCATCATCCTGCCGTCATTCTGCACGGCTCGAGTTATGGTGGTACGGTGGCGGCGCGCATCGCCATGGACTTCCCGAAGCTGGTGGACGGCCTGCTCCTACAATCGGCTTCCGTGGCGCCGGGAGAGGAAAAAACCTATGATTTTTCTTACATAACAGAGCATTTTCTTCTGCGGTGGATGCTGCCGGGTTCCATCCACGTGGCCAACCAGGAAAAACTATCTCATAAAATACAGCTGGATTCCATGGCTAATCTCTGGGGGCGTATCCGCGCCGCGGCTATCGTACTGCACGGCAGTGCCGACCGGCTCATCTACCCTCAGAATGCCTTCTACGCCAAAGAACGGCTGGTCAACGCTTCTTACCTGGAAATGCAGATGCTGCCCGGCAGCAAACACGACCTGCTGTGGACCCAGCGCACCCTGCTGGAGGCTTCCCTGGAAAAGCTATTACAACTGGCTACGAAAAAGGCGCCCTTTTCAGAAGGCATGCACTAGGGAGGAGCCTCACCGGCAGATGTTGGTTGTCGGTCGATCGTTCTTTTCGCAAGAAAAACTTATTTTTACCCCAGTTAATGACTTCGGGAAACCAGGCAACCAATAACTCACTCACCCAATGAGCAACGTCAAGATCGAAGAGAGCTGGAAAGAAGCCCTTAAGAACGAATTCGGCCAACCTTATTTTCAAAGCCTGGCCACTTTCCTCCGCAAGGAAAAGGCCAATGGCAAAACGATCTACCCGCCCGGCTCTCTGATCTTTAACGCCTTCAATACCACGCCTTTCGAAAAGGTGAAAGTCGTCATCCTCGGGCAGGATCCCTATCACAACCCCGGCGAGGCCATGGGGTTGTCCTTCTCGGTGCCCAAAGGAGTTCGCATACCACCATCCCTGAAAAACATCTACAAAGAGCTTCACGACGACCTGGGCATTTCTATTCCCAACCACGGCGACCTCACCCACTGGGCGGAGCAGGGGGTATTCCTCCTCAACGCCATGCTCACGGTAGAACGCAATAAACCCCGTTCTCACCAGAAGATCGGCTGGCAAACCTTCACCGATGCGGTTATCCGCCGCTTGTCTGAGGAAAGGCAGGGGCTGGTGTTTATGTTGTGGGGAGGGTTTGCCCGCCAGAAGAAGCAGCTCATCGATACAGGCAAGCACCTGGTGCTGGAAGCAGCCCACCCTTCACCGCTGGCCGGCGGCGCCTATTTTGGCTCCCGCCATTTTTCCAAAGCGAATGAATACCTGAAAAAACAGGGTAAAGAACCGGTGGATTGGAAACTGTAGTTAAGTCGGAATTCGGAAGTCGGAAGTGGGAAAATTGGCAGCCTATCCAGCTTCCGATTCCCTTAGAGCCTTCCTTTTGCTTTCTTAATGAGATAAACTATAATTGCAGTAATCTCATTTGCCTCTTTTAGCAATGGTTCGGCTTTCTTTTCTACATTCCATTTAGCATCGATGCACAATTCCAGCCAATAGCATGATTCGTCGCCTTCTTCTTCGCAAATTCCCAGCTTTGCTATGTACTCTTTATTGGAACGCCCTCGCCTTGCAGCCCGGTAATTGGATCCAACCGAAGAAGCACAGCGTACCAACTGGTTTCGGACATTTCTTCCCGCGGAATTGTTGGGCAAGCCCTCAACAAATTCGAATATTTCCAGCACAAATGCCCTTATTCGCTTGTCAAGATCGTAGGGCTTTTCAGGGTCAAATATTTCCATTATTCCTAAATGCATGAATGGTTTTTAAACCCTTATCTTCCGCCTTCCGCCTTCCGATTTCCGATTTCCGATTTCCGATTTCCGCCTTCCGCCTTCCGATTTCCGATTTCCGATTTCCGCCTTCCGCCTTCCGCCTTCCCACTTCCGCCTTCCGCCTTCCGCCTTCCGATTTCCCACTTCCGCCTTCCGCCTTCCCACTTCCCTAAACCGCTTCCTCCTCCAAAGACTTCAAATACCGGTTCAGCCGTTCCATCGGTTTGACGATGGCGATCCGGCCGGAGCGGACGAACTCGTAGATCCCGATCTTTTCCAGTTCCTTGAAGAACGCTTCGGTTTCCCGCTCGTGCCCCGTCTTTTCCAGGACGATGTACTCCGGTTCGATCTCCAGCACGCGCGCGTTGTGCGAGCGGATGAGCTTTTCCACGCTGGTCGAATTGGAAAAGATGTGGGTAGGCACCTTGTAGAGGGCGAGCTCCTGATAGACGATCTCCTCCGGTTCGTAATAGAAGGCCTTTAGCACATCCACCTGCTTTTCCAACTGGGCCGTCAACTTTCGGACCATAATCTCATCGACGTTTACCACGATGGTGAAACGATGAATGCCCGGCATTGAAGACCGGCTGGTGGTCAGGCTCTCCACATTGACATGCCGGCGGCTGAATACGGAAACAACCCGGGAGAGAAGGCCCGACTGGTTCTCCGTGAATACGATGATGGTATAATATTTTTTTTCTTCCATGTTTTTTTGCTTGAAAAAGCCTCAAATTAATTTTAATGCTGTGGGTGCTTGGTCAATAACGATCCAACAATCCAACAATTCAGCACCCCCCCCTTATTACTCCAGCACGATCTCATCCACTGCCGCTCCGCTCTGCACCATGGGGAAGATATTCTCCTCCTTCTCCACCCGGATGTGCAGCAGGTAAGGGCCATCATGGGCCAGCATTTCGGCAATGGCGCCTTTGAGTTCTTCGGGTTTTTCGATGGATTTGCCCGGGACGCCGAAACCTTCTGCGATCTTAATGAAATCAGGGTTCTGAAGCTCGACAGACGAATAGCGGCGATCGAAAAAGAGTTGTTGCCATTGCCGGACCATACCGAGGTAGTTGTTATCCAGCAAAACAATCTTTACACCGACATGCCACTGGGCGCACAGCCCCAGCTCCTGGATGGTCATCTGGAAACCGCCGTCGCCGACAAAAGCGACGACTTCTTTGTCCGGTTGGGCCATCTTGGCGCCGAAGGCGGCGGGCAATCCGTAGCCCATAGTGCCGGCGCCGCCCGAAGACACCCACTGGTTGGTGCTTTTGTATTCGTAATAGCGGGCAGCGGCCATCTGGTGCTGGCCCACATCGGTGGCAACAATAGCCATGCCCCCGGTCTGGTTGGAAACCTCGCGGATCGCCATCCCCATTTTGATGTGGCCTTCCGGGGTTGGGTTGAGGTCCTTTCTGATCACCTTTTCGTACTCTGTCTGGTACATTTCCCGGAAGGCGGCCGTCCATTCCGGGTAAGACTTTTCCTTAACCAGCGGAAGGAGGCGTTGCAATGCCAGCCGGGCATCCGAAAGAATGGGCACATGAGCGTGTACGTTCTTATTGATCTCCGACTGGTCGATCTCGATGTGGATGACTTTGGCCTGCTTGGCGTATTTCTCCAGGTTGCCGGTCACGCGGTCGTCGAATCGCATGCCGATGGCGATGAGGACATCACAGCGGTTTTGCATGACGTTGGGGGCGTAATTGCCGTGCATGCCCAGCATACCCATGTGCAGGGGGTGGTCCGATGGAATGGTGGAAAGCCCGTGGATGGTGCATGCCAGGGGTATCCCCGTTTTTTCCACAAAGGCGCGGAAATCTTCCTGGGCATGGGCGATCTGTATGCCGTGGCCGGCGAGGATCATCGGCTTTTCGGCCTGGTTGATCAGGTTGGCGGCTTCCTGCAGCAATTCGGGGTCTGGTTTCGGGAAGGGGGTATAGGAACGGATAAATGGCCGGGAGTGGTATTCGAACTCCAGTTCCTCAAGCTGTGCATTCTTGGTGATGTCAATGACCACCGGCCCGGGCCGGCCTGAATTGGCCACGAAGAAGGCCTTGGCAAACACTTCCGGGATCTCTTCGGCGCGGGTGATCTGATAATTCCACTTGGTGACCGGCATGGTGCAGTTGATGACATCCGTTTCCTGGAAAGCATCGGATCCCAACAGTTTGTAAAACACCTGCCCGGTTATGCATACCAGGGGCGTAGAGTCGAGCATGGCGTCACCCAGCCCGGTGATCAGGTTGGTGGCGCCGGGGCCGGAGGTGGCCATACAGACGCCGGTCCTGCGGGTTACCCGGGCATATCCTTCAGCGGCATGGACAGCCCCCTGCTCGTGCCGCGGCAGGACGTGGCGCAGCCGGTCCTGGTAATGATACAATGCATCATACACCGGCATGATCGCACCGCCCGGATAGCCGAAGATCGTATCTACTTTCTCTTCGAGCAGGCAACGCAGAACGGCTTCCGCTCCGGTGATCTTCTCCTTGGCCTTTGTCGCTACCGCCGCTTGTTCACTATGTTCCTGATTCTCCTGTTTCATGATCTTATGCTTGCTGAGTTTAATGTAAAAAAGATAACTTGAATACAAATTTCGTTATACCTCATCCGTGACACAACCCTCACTGGCGGAGGATACGGTGCGTGCGTATTTGCGCAACAGGCCGTTTTCGGCCCTGATGCCTGGTTTTTGCCAATGTTTTCTCCGCTCTGCGATCTCTTCCTCGCTCAGGTGAGCGGTAAGGGTATTGCTGACGGCGTCAATGGTGATCTGGTCTCCGTTCCGCAAAAGGGCGATCAGCCCTCCGTCCTGGGCTTCCGGAGTGATGTGCCCGACGACAAAACCATGAGTACCTCCGGAAAAGCGCCCGTCGGTGATGAGGGCGACCTTCTTTCCCAAGCCTTCGCCCATTATGGCGGAAGTGGGTTTGAGCATTTCCGGCATGCCCGGCGCGCCCCTGGGGCCGCAGTACCGGATGACGGCCACTTCTCCGGCCTGGACTTCCTTGTTGCCGATGGCGGTATTGGCCGCGTCTTCACCGTCAAATACCCGGGCCTTGCCGGTAAAGATCTCTCCTTCTTTACCGGTGATCTTGGCCACCGCGCCTCCTTCCGCCAGGTTGCCGTACAGGATCTGGATGTGGCCGGTCTCTTTGATAGGGTTGTCAAAGGGGCGGACGACATCCTGCCCCGCTTTTAATCCTTCCACTTCGGCCAGGTTCTCCGCTACGGTTTTGCCGGTCACCGTGAGGCAGCCTCCGTGCAGGTATCCACCCTCCAGCAGTAGTTTCATTACCGCCGGCACCCCTCCCACGTTGTAGAGGTCTTCCATCACGTAGCGGCCGCTGGGTTTGAGGTCGGCCAGGAAGGGCGTTTTATCGCTGATGCGCTGAAAATCGTCAATGGACAAAGGGACGCCGACCGACCGGGCGATGGCGATCATGTGGAGGACGGCATTGGTGGAGCCGCCCAGTGCGGTGATCACCGTAAGGGCATTTTCGAACGCTTCCCGGGTCATGATGTCCCTGGGCTTGATGTCTTTTTCCAGCAGATTCCGAATGGCGGCGCCTACCCGCATGGTATCCGTCACTTTTTCCGGAGTGTTGGCGGGGTAGGAGGAGTTGAAAGGAAGGCTCATGCCCATAGCTTCGATGGCAGATGCCATGGTGTTGGCCGTGTACATTCCGCCGCAGGCGCCGGGGCCCGGGCAGGCATTTTTCACGATCCCCTTGAAGTCCTTTTCTTCCAACTGGCCGGCTATGCGCTGGCCGAGGGCCTCGAAGGCCGAAACGATATCCAGTACCTTCTCTCCGTAACATCCCGGGCTGATCGTGCCGCCATAGACCAGGATAGCCGGACGGTTGAGCCGGCCCAGGGCCATCATAGCCCCCGGCATGTTCTTGTCGCAGCCTACCACAGCAGCAATCGCGTCGTACCACTGGGCTGAAGCAACGGTTTCAATCGAATCGGCAATGATGTCTCGGGAAGGAAGTGAATAGCGCATGCCACTGGTGCCCATAGACATGCCGTCACTCACGCCAATGGTGTGAAAGATGAGGCCGATGAGGCCTGCATCCTGTACGCCTTGTTTTACCTGGCCCGCCAGGCCATTGAGGTGCATGTTGCAGGTGTTGCCTTCCCATCCGGTACTGACGATTCCCACCTGGGCTTTTTTCATGTCTTCCTCGCTCAGGCCTACCCCGTAGAGCATGGCCTGGGCCCCGGGCAGGGTGTCATCCTGGGTAATGCGTTTGCTGTATTTGTTCAGTTCTGGTCCTGACATGTCATGGCCGTTTTGTCTAATTGGTTAATTCGTAAGGATTTCAAAAGTAAATTTGGCTTCAGGCATTAACGAATTAAAATTGAAAATTGTTACGATGTTTAGTTCGGGGTGTTTTGATTTAAGTTACTGAAATTCAATTTTTTACATGATCCTTTCTTACGATTACCGTAAGGTGTTAATCCCCCAGGCCCAGTCATTCAATCTTTTGCCAATTCCAAAAAAAAAGCCGCTCTCGCGGGAGAACGGCTTTTTTGATCTGATCTTTCATCCAGGTCAACACCATGCTCCCGGTAGCGGTGGGGTAATGATCACGACTACAGAAATAATAGCGATGGTATGAACCGAATAAAGATGCATAAAATATTAAGATGTCATGCAATGTGCTCCTTTTTGAGGAAAATGGCAAGCGGGAGAAAGGCCATAAGGATAAAATACCTGGAATCGGGTAGGGTATTCCCGCTATCCGGTTGCCAGGATTTTCTTTAGCTTCGCATTTTGAAATATTCAGGACATCAGAGGTTCCCAAGACTAAAATTTATCCGGATGAAGCGAAATCTCATTATTACATTACTGCTATTTCTTAGCTTACCTTTACTCAGTCAAAATTTTCTCAAAAAGAAAAAATACAAACTTCCCAATGAGCTCCCAGAAGTTTCCGGATTATACGTTGCTTCTCCGGACAGCCTTTGGTGGCACAATGACGGCGGGCACCCTGCGGAACTATTCCTTACCAACAGCAGGGGAGAACTGCTTTGGAGAGGAACGGTGCCGGGGGCTGCCAACCGGGATTGGGAGGATCTGACTGCTGATGATAAAGGCAATTTCTATATTGGTGATTTCGGTAACAACAACAATCAAAGAAAGGACCTGGCCATCTACATCTACAGGCCCGCTTCGGGCCAACTGGATTCTATCCGTTTCCAATATCCTGACCAGCAGGAGTTTCCGCCGGAACCGGAGAGGCAGAATTTTGACATGGAGGGTTTCTTCTGGTTTCAGGACAGCCTTCACCTTTTTTCCAAAAACCAGATGAGTAAAGGAAACTATTACACCAAACATTATGTCCTTCCCGCCGCTCCCGGAGTCTGTGAAGCAGTGCTCCGGGACAGCCTGTATCTGAAGAAGAGAGTAACCACTGCCGCTGCCATCAGCCCGGACGGCCGGAGTGTTGCCCTGCTGGCTTACCGGTTCAAGCTCTTTTTGGGGTTTATCCCAATCACCCCGGCCGATATTTTTGTTCTGACGGATTTTTCCGGAACGGACTTTTTCGAGGGAAACCTGAAGAGGCGTAAGGGAGTGCGGTGCATCTTGCCTACCCAGTATGAAGCACTGGATTATATCGATCCCGATTCCGTTTGGATCGCCTCCGAGGGGAATATTCTCTACAAACAGAAGATGAAAAAGCGCCGGTTGAAAATCAGGCGTGGCAAAACTTTGCCTTAGTACTCCGTTATCGGCCTCAAGGCATGCTACCTTTGGTCGAACCGAACCCCAAACCGCAACCCGAGAAAAAACTGGCGAACGCTGCTCTCCTCATTCCGCACCCGGTTTTCTCCTCCCGGATCTATTGGGAGCAGGGGGTATTGCAGGATGTCGAGGTTCTTCCATTGCACCGGCAGGTAATAACGGAATCCGGCGAATGGAGTCAGGGTGAGTATATCCGACAGGCCGATGTCCAGCCCAAGCCCGGCTCCCAGGCTGTAGGCAAAATTGTTGGAATCGGATTGGTTCTCACTGGTTTCAGCCTGGTTTCTCATCCAGGTAATTCCCGGCGAAACCTGCAGGAAAAACCCCTTCTGGAGCGTGCCGCCTGATTTGGAGAAGGTCGGGCAGTCGCAGTCTCCTTCCAGGTTGAGGAAGTAAAAGTTGGTGTTTAAGAAAAGGCTGAGCCAGGTGTTATCGAGGTTTGCCTCGCTGGTTACTACCTCGTTGCCTACCTCAATGGTATTGCTCATGCGGCTGAAGCTGAGCTCCGGGACGAGGTCAATACGGACGCTCTTCAAGGGTATCCAGTAATCCAGCCCAAAGGCATAGGAGGATTCCGGCAGCAAATTCTGATCGGCCTGGCCGGCTCCCGTATATTGCCAGTCCTGGGCGTCATTGGTGCGGTAGGTGGCGTTGATTCCCAGTTGAGAAAAGGCGGCGCCACTGATCAAAAGGGCGAATGCAAGGGTAGCGAAGTATTTCATGTTTCACTTTTTATTAAATCTAAAACGCTCAGAGATTGTTTACAGTGTTTGCGGGGTGTAAAAGCTTTGCGCGGCCTGAAATTCCAGGCCAACTCTTCTTATCTTTGCGCACTCGAAATATGCAGGTGGAAATATATGAAAACCAAAACACTAAAACAGGATAAAGTCAACGTCATCACCCTGGGCTGTTCGAAGAACCTGGTGGATTCGGAGAACATCATCACCCAGTTGAGGGGCAATGATTACGAGGTAGTCCACGACAGCAATGACGAAGATGCCAATATCGTCATCGTCAATACCTGTGGTTTTATCGACCTGGCCAAGGAAGAATCGGTGAATACCATATTGGAGTACGCGGAAGTCAAGAAACAGGGTGGCATTGACAAGCTGTTCGTCACCGGTTGCCTCTCCCAGCGTTACAAGGATGACCTCGAAAAGGAGATCCCTGAAGTGGACGCCTACTTTGGCACCCTGGAGTTGCCGGGCCTGCTCGCCAAACTGAACGCCGACTACAAACACGAACTGATCGGGGAACGCATCACCACCACTCCTCAGCACTATGCTTACCTGAAAATATCGGAAGGCTGCAACCGAACCTGTTCCTTCTGCGCCATTCCCCTGATGCGGGGCCGGCACGTTTCCAAACCGATTGAGGAGTTGGTCAAAGAAGCCCGCAACCTGGCCCGCTTCGGCGTGAAAGAACTCATGCTGATCGCCCAGGAACTGACCTATTACGGCCTGGATATTTACAAAAAAAGGGAATTGCCGAAATTGCTCCACGCTCTTGCCGATGTGGAAGGCATCGAATGGATCCGCCTGCACTACGCTTACCCCAGTAAGTTTCCCACCGAAGTATTTGACGTAATGGCGGAGCGCCCCGAGATCTGCAACTACCTCGACATGCCTCTGCAGCACGCCAGCGACGCCGTACTGGAACGCATGCGCCGGCAGATCACCCGGAAAGAGACCACCGAACTGGTCAGGCTTGCCCGGCAGAAAGTGCCCGGACTCAACCTGCGGACCACCCTGCTTGTAGGTTTTCCCGGCGAGACGGAGGAAGAGTTTCAGGAATTGTGCGATTTCGTGGCGGAAATGGAATTCGACCGCCTGGGCGTTTTTCAATATTCGCACGAGGAAAACACGATTGCTTACGGACTGGAAGATGACGTGCCCGCCGAAGTGAAAGAGGAGCGGGCCAACCGCATTATGGAAATACAACAGGAGATCTCTTTCCGCAAAAACCAGGAGAAAGTTGGAAAAACCTTTAAGGTGTTGTTCGACCGCAAGGAGGGAGAATTCTTTATCGGCCGAACCGAAGCGGACTCAGCCGAAGTCGATAACGAAGTGCTCGTGAGCGCAGCCGACAATTACGTCCGCATCGGAGACTTCGCTCAGGTTCGCATCACCGATGCGATGGATTATGACCTTTTTGGGGAAGTAGTAGGGACGCCGGAAGTCGGAAAGCGGAAGTCGGAAAGCGGAAACTTATGATTATTTTTCCGCCTTCCCACTTCCGGCTTCGAATCACTTACTTCCGTTGGTTGGATGCTTATGCTTTACAGCTTCCTTCTTCATTTCTTCACCCATCTTCTGGGCACTGATGAACGAAGCCGTCATCTGAGTGAGCATATCACTTCCCGATGAAGGAGTATTGGGCAGCATGATCAGGTTACTGTTGGAATTTTCGCCCATGCTTTGCAGGGTGTCGTAGTGCTGAGTGACCACGATCAGGGCGGAAGCTTCCTGGGAGTTGATGCCCACATTATTCAACACTTCCACCGATTCTTCCAGTCCTTTGGCGATCTCGCGGCGCTGGTCGGCGATGCCTTGTCCCTGGAGGCGCTTGCTCTCGGCTTCAGCGCGGGCTTTGGCCACAATGCGGATGCGCTCTGCCTCTCCTTCGTACTCGGCGGCCACCTTCAGGCGTTCGGCTGAGTTGATGCGGTTCATGGCGTGCTTGACCTCCTGGTCGGGGTCGATATCCGTTACAAGAGCTTTGACGATGCCGTAGCCGTATTCGTTCATGGATTCTTCCAGTTCGCGGCGGATGGCATGAGCGATGTCATCTTTGCGCTCAAAGACATCATCCAGCTTCATTTTGGGAACTTCGGCGCGGACAGTATCGAAAATGTAGGCCGTGATCTGTTCCGTAGAATTCTCCAGGCGATAGAAAGCATCATAGATCTTATCCGGTAGAATGAAATACTGAACGGAGACCCGAAGTTTGACAAAAACATTGTCTCGGGTTTTGGTCTCTACGTGTACGTCCAGTTGCTGGACCTTCAGGCTTACCCGCCCGGAAATGCGGTCGATGATGGGCACCTTGAACTGTAGCCCGGAGCGTTTGACGCTGTGAAATTTGCCCAGGCGTTCAACGATCGCTGCGGATTGCTGCCGAACGGTGAAAATGCCGGAGAAAATGATCACCATCCCAAAGAAAAGGATGAATACTAGAAATGGGGTTGCCAACATGATGTTTTTTTTTAGGATGTTAATTTTTCCTGCTTCAGCATTGCGGAGGCCGGGGCGGCCGAAATCCTGAAGCAGGAGATATTTGCAACCGTTCCAAAAAAGAAAACCGATACAGGAACGGTTTATACTGCGAAAAATAATGTTATCAAATTACTAACAATTCGGCAGCTTTGCCATCTTTTAACGATAAAGAGGCTAAAAAAGTCGAGGAACTGCTGCCGTTTTAAAATGGCTGCGGTTTTTGCTGCGAAGTTATTATTTGTGAATAAGCCTTGTCAAATAAATAAAAGCTTTCTGTATATTTGGTCATCAGGATATACTGCTCCGGCTTTCTCCCGGAAACCATCCTGGAAATTCCTTTTGCCATCCCCCCGAATTTGATACCCCCCATCTGTTGAACCTGTTTAGCGCAATGCCTGATTGGTGTGGAACGCGAAACCATGCCGTGTCAATATGATCTTAACAAATAACTAAATTTTTAAAACAAACCACATTTAATTATGAACCTGCTAAAACACCTTCAGCCGCTTCCCTTTCGCTTTTCCATGCGCTATTCATACCGCCCAACTGGAAAAAGGCAGCGCGCCCTTTCGCTTTTCCAGCCCCTGCTTGTACTGGTGATGCTACTTGCCGGAACAAATGTGGGTACCCTCAGCGCCCAGGCTACCTACGATGGAAACGGGGCAGGAGTCTCCGGAACTTCCCTGCCTTTTACCGTCCCGGCAGGAACGGATAGGTTATTGGTAATCTCTCTTTCTTACGCTACTTTTTCACCGCTCACCAATGTTTCTTATAACTCCATAAGCGCTACTTTAGCTATTGCTCAACCCTTCTCGCTGGGACTTGCCATAAGTTCTATCTATTATATCCCTTTGGGTAGCGGAGCGAGCATAAGTTCTACCATTACCGTTACCGGAGGAACTTTCGTAGTAGTAGGCGCAGCCTCTTTTCAGAACATAGACCAGGCCAGCCCCCTCGGAAATACAGCTGGCATAGAAAACCTAAGTACAAGCACCCCTTCATTAAACGTATCTAGTACAGCCGGCAACCTGATAGTGGACAACATGTTTTGCTCTTTAGTTGCCAACCCAGTTACAGCTACTACACCTATATTTAGCATAGACGACAGCCCTGATGATGTTGCATCCAGCTTTCAAATCGCCGCATCGGGAACAAATACCATGAGTTATACTTTTGGGACAGGGGCAACGGATCAATATACCTACGCCGCCGCAGAATTTATCGCCAGCTCATCTGAAACCAACATCAACCAGGCTGTAGCTGATCTGAAAGATTACATCAATTCCGCTGATATCAGCGGGGGCACAGCCAGAGCCATCACCCGGAGGCTGGATCTCGCCGCTTACCGGTTTTGTAATGGATACCCTGTCAGTTATGTCATCAGTACCCTGAACAGCATCATTGACTATGTGGAGTACCAAAGCGGCGAAGACATCCCGACGGCCGATGCCGATCACATTATAGCGGAGATCCAGGCTTTGATCAGTGCCCTGAACAGCGGCACAGTGGTGTGCGATCCTGTACCAAACAGGCCGGCCGCCTCCAATGTGATCAATGCCGAAACGGAACTGGATACAGGCATAAAGCTTTTTCCTAACCCGGTAAGAAACACGGTGAACATATCTCTGAAAGAACAGCTGGGCAAGCCTGCCCTGATCCGCATCTACGGCATGCAGGGACAGTTGATGGCGGAGCGGAATTACCAGAGCCTGGAGCAGGGAGAGCTTACTTTTGATGTGAGCCGGTTTGCCAATGGCAATTATACCCTTATGGTTTCAGTGGATGGAGATGTTCCTGTTATGAAGAAATTTGCCGTACAAAAATAAAACTGGATCGAATTGAGGCTGTCTCAAAAGTAATTACTTGAAAAAGGCTCCAAAATAATGTTTTGCTGCCCGCCCCAGCCCCTCTAACTCCCCGAAGGGGAGAACCGGACGGGCAGCAAAATATTATTTTGAGGCAATATTTTGATTTAATCTTTTGAGACAGTCTCAGTACTTTCTCATCTCTTGCAGCGCTAATTTAGCCATAGAGAAAGAGGTTTGCTTCCTACAAATTCTTGATCTCGGTAACGAGTTTGCTCAGGGTATCTTTGGCGTCGCCAAACAGCATCCGGGTTTTTTCCAGGAAAAACAGAGGGTTCTGTATCCCTGCATAACCGGGGTTCATACTCCGTTTGAGGACGATGGTATTTTTGGCATCCCAGACCTGCAGCACGGGCATTCCGTAGATGGGGCTTCCCGGGTCGTCCAGGGCGGAGGGGTTCACGACGTCATTGGCGCCGACTACGACTACTATATCGGTATTCTTCAGGGCGGCATTGGCATCCTCCAGGTCCAGCAATTTGGGGTAGGGGACATCCGCTTCGGCCAGCAGTACGTTCATGTGGCCCGGCATCCGCCCGGCGACCGGGTGGATGGCGTATTTGACATCGACCCCGTTAGATTCCAGCAGGTCGTCGATCTCTTTACACACCTTCTGGGCCTGCGCCACTGCCAGGCCATAGCCCGGAACGATCATTACCGAATTGGAGTAGAACAGCTGGATGGCCGCATCGTTGAGGGTCACCTCCTTGACGACCTGGTCGCCGCTGGCGCCTTTGGAGGCTGCGCTGCTACCACCAAAGCCGCCGATGAGTACGTTGAGCAGAGAGCGGTTCATGGCTTCGCACATCAGTACGGTGAGGATGGTCCCGGAAGCGCCGACCAGAATACCGCCGACGAGCATAAAATTATTGCCGTAGATCAGCCCGGCGGAGGCAGCCGACAGGCCGGAAAAAGAGTTAAGCAGGGAGATGACAACCGGCATATCGGCTCCACCGATAGGTACGACAAAAGAAACGCCGTAGAGCAGAGCCAGGATCATAAAGATAACGGCCAGGCCCATGCCTGCCTCGACGTTCTGAACGTAAATATAGATGCCCATGGCCAGTATGACAACGAGCAGGGCCATATTAAAAACGGAGTGCTTTGGCAGGATCAGGGAATTGTCGCGCAGCCAGTCTTCCAATTTGAACCAGGCCAGCATACTGCCGGTGAAGGCGATTCCCCCGATCAGCAGGGCGGAAAGCGAAATGGCGATCTGGCCGCCGGTCATGGTGCTGGCGCCCGAGTAGAAATGCCGCAGTTCCACCATGCCGATGAGCACCGCGCAGGCGCCGCCCAGGCCGTTGAAGATGGAAACCATCTGAGGCATGGCGGTCATTTTCACTTTCATGGCCATGAAATAGCCGATGATTGCGCCTACGGCCAGGCCCCCTACAACCCAGGCATAATTGTTGTCGCCCTTGTCCAGAGGAGCAAAAATAATGGAAAGAATGGCCAGTCCCATACCAATGCTGGCGATCATATTGCCCCGGCGGGCCGTGTCTGGAGAACTGAGCCGCTTGAGGCCCCATACAAAGCCAACTGAACCGAGCAGGAAGCCTATGTCTGTCAGGAATTTTATATCCATGATTGTTATTTCTTCTTTTTCTTCTTGAACATTTCCAGCATGCGGTCCGTCACGGCGAAGCCGCCGGTGGCGTTAACCATGCCCATAATAATGCCGAACAGGCCGAGGCCCAGAGAGAAATAATCTCCGGCTTCCGCCTGCCGAACCAGGAGAATGCCGCCGATCACGACCACGCCGCTGATGGCGTTGGCGCCCGACATCAGAGGAGTGTGCAGTACGGTAGGCACCTTGGAAATGACTTCAAAGCCAAGAATGATCGTGAAAACCAGCAGGTAGATTAAGAGTTGGTAATCTTCGAAAAACTGAATGAAACCGTCCATACCGGTTGTTATTTTTTATTTTGCAGTTAATGCTTTAAGAGTTCGGGCCCTGGGGCCGTTATTGATCATTGTGCTTCCGCCTCAGCGGTAAAGTAGGCCCCCCGGATGATCTCGTTATCCATATTGAGCGTCAACTCTCCGTCTTTGACGAGGATCTTCAGGAAGTTGAGTACGTTGTTGGCATAGAGCAGGCTGGCATCCTGAGGCATGAGCCCGGCCAGGTTGGAATTGCCGATGATGGTGACGCCGTTATGGACGACGATCTCGTCGTTTTTGGTCAGCTCACAGTTGCCTCCGGTGGAGGCGGCCAGGTCAACGATAACTGAGCCTGCCCGCATTCCTTCCACTGTCTCCTTGGGGACCAGCATGGGGGCTTTGCGGCCGCGCACCTGAGCGGTGGTGATGATCACGTCGGATTTCATGGCTCTTTTCTGTACTTCCTCCCGTTGCCGTTCCAGGAATTCCTTGGATTGCTCGACGGCATACCCGCCGGCATCCTTGTCTTCCCGGGCGCCCTCCACTTCGACGAACTTGGCGCCGAGGCTGAGCACCTCTTCCTTGGCGGCCAGGCGCGTATCGGAGGCTTCCACCATGGAGCCCAGGCGCTTGGCCGTGGCAATGGCCTGCAAGCCGGCAACCCCGGCGCCCAGAACCAGCACTTTGGCAGGGCGGATACTACCGGCGGCAGTGATCATCATAGGAAAGTATCGGGGCAGGTAGCGGGCAGCTTCCAGCACCGCCTTATAACCGGCAATGGAAGCCATGGAGGACAGCACGTCCATCGCCTGCGCCAGCGTGGTGCGCGGGATCATATCCAAGCTGATGCCCCGCAGGCCCATGCTCCGCAGTTTTTCGGTGACTTCCGGGTAGAGAAAGGGTTGAAACTGAGAAATGACGACAGTGTCCTTCTTCAGTTTTTTGTACTCATCATCTGAAAGTGGGTTGATGCTCAGCACCATATCCGCCCCGGAAAGCAGTTTCTCCCGGGTGGTAACGGTGGCTGCTGAAGCATAATCTTGGTCAGAGTAGAAGGAAGAAGCCCCGGCGCCTTCTTCAATGAGGATCTCAAGGCCTAGGGCCTTTGCTTTTTCGGCAACTTCAGGGACCATCGCGACGCGCGTGTCC
This sequence comes from Lewinellaceae bacterium, assembly GCA_020636315.1. Lineage (GTDB taxonomy): Bacteria > Bacteroidota > Bacteroidia > Chitinophagales > Saprospiraceae > JACJXW01. Next base: position 321,244 of record JACJYA010000010.1, on the reverse strand, counting down.
TTGAGTTCCCTGGGGATGGCAAGCTTCATAAGTGGTTAGGTGATGTTTTTTGTTCGGACCGAATTTACCAGATATTTTCTTATTTCCAAAATAATAGAACCCAAAGACGGCGGGGCTTTTGGGTTCTGTGGTGAGATCTGCATGGCATTATTTCTACTACCCTGATTTCCAGGGAGTATCAGCTTCCTGTTTTAAGCCTTTCTTTAAATAATTTTCTGAACTTCTGCACCTTGGGTGTGATGATAAAAGTGCAATAGGGGTTTCGGTTGCCCACATTCCGGTAATATTCCCGATGATAATCTTCGGCCGGGTAAAAGGATTCAAAGGGGCTGATCTCGGTGACTACCGGCCGCTCCCATAGCTTTGGCGCCACTTCCGCCCTGGAGCGTTCGGCAATGGCTTTTTGCTCTTCGTCGTGGTAAAAGATCACGGAGCGGTATTGCGGCCCTACGTCATTGCCCTGCCGGTTTGGGGTGGTAGGGTCGTGGGTCGCCCAGAATATTTCCAATATGTCTTCGTAGGAGATCACCTTCGGGTCGAATGCTACCTGGACGACTTCCGCATGGCGGGTTGTACCGGAACAAACGGTTTCGTAATCGGCTGTTTCCGCAGAGCCGCCGGAGTAGCCAGAGGTTACGGAACGGACGCCTGCTACCTCCTGGAAGACCGCTTCGGTGCACCAGAAGCAGCCGCCTCCGAGCGTTGCCAGTTGGAGTTGATCCGCGTTTTTTTCGTCCATTGTCTTTTCCTTTGAATTTATTGAAACTGATCCTGCTGGCCGGCGCCGGTTCAGAAGGCCAGGCTGGCCGGCACCTTCTGCGGGCTTACGGCTTCCAGAAAACGAGTGAGCGCTTTTCTCTTCTCCCCATCCAGCTCATAGCTGATGTAGCGGGTGAAATATTCCTCCAGGTCGAAATTTGAATGAGGAGAAGGCAGCAGGTACATCAATTCGGGAATGTGCGCAATCCCTTGTTGCATGGCCCGGTTGAAAGCTTCCACAAATTCGGGGCCCAGTGGCTGATTGCTCACCCAGGCGGCGAAAACGAAGGGCAGGCCGGTATGCTGAAACCAGGCTTCGCCCAGGTCATATACATAAGGAAAGCGGCTGTCCAGCCCTATGGTCCGGTCGCCGATAACGAGGCCGGCCCGTTTGCCGCCCAGGGTGCTGATGTATCCGTCGGAAGCGGGGATGAGCTCTGGGCTGGCCTTCCAGTAGTCGCGCAACAGCAGTTTGGCCAGTTCTACTGAAGTTCGGGAATGATGGTCGAGGTAGAGCTCCCGGATCTCTTCCATTGGGCAGTCGCTGAAGATGGCCACCGTCCTCACGGCGCCGACCGTTCCAATGCAATAATCGGATATAAGATGCGGCGTATCCAGTTCGGGAATAACCGCTACGGGAACAAGCCCAAGGCCGGCATCTCCTTCCTTCAGCCTTTTGGCGCAGATGGAAGGGATCTCCAGTTTGAGTTCTATTTGCTGAGCGATCGGGCTCTGCAGCAGGCCGTACAACAGTGGCTTGGTATTGAGGTAACTAACCGCGGTAACTTTCAGTTTTCTCACGTCATGCTAATTTCAACCCGGCGGTCTCCAGGTGGCTCAGGTCGTTTTCCAACAGAAAGTGGAAAGTACCGCTCTGAACCTGAACCTGATAAAGGCCGGTATTCGAATGGTGAAAATTGTCCATATTCTGAAGAGGCTGTCCCCGCAGCAGGCACATCAGGCAACGCATCGCCCGCCCGTGGGAGCACACCAGCAAAGTGTTTTCGGGGCGCCCGCGCAGGTGTTCTATAAACCGGGTAATGCGGTTTGCCAGGCTGGAGGCACTCTCTGCTCCCTCCAGCCGGGCATCGTATTCTCCCCGCTTCCAGGCATCCGTCACTTCACGGTACTGCTGCATCATTTCGGGAGTGCTTTTTTTGCCTTCGTGTTCGCCCCAGGCGATCTCATTGATCTCGGCAAATTGCTCCCAGGGCAGGCCTTGGCCGATAAAGGGGCTGACCGTCTCGTGGGTGCGCCGAAGGCGGGAGGTGAGCACTACCTCAAAGCCGGTGTCTTTGTAGTGTTCGTAGAACGCCCTGGCCTGGCGCCGCCCCAGCTCGTTGAGGCTGGTGTCCACTCCCTGCCCCTGGACGATGCCCATGCGATTGTATTCGGTCTCGCCGTGGCGGATGATATAAATGTCTTTCTTCATGTTGCAGTGATTAAAAAATAAGTTCGCCTTTAAGGTTTTTCAAAAATGGCTCAGCTGCAAGGCTTCCAGCCATCGCCATTTTTGAAAAACGGCGAATTTATTTTTTAAGGTTAATTCTTGTTTACTACCGGAAGAGAAACGTAACCCTTGAATTGCGTGTCTTCCTCAAATACGTGGCCGGAATAATCCTGTATCACGTTGTAAAGGGTATCCCGTTCGATGGGCTTGCGGCCGACCTGGCGGATCAGGTTGACCAGGTCGCGGGTGCTCATGGCGGGGTTCTGCTCTTCGCTGCCAGCCATAGAGTAGATCTTGGTCGTGTCGTCTATGGTCCCGTCGATGTCATCTACGCCGAAGGCGAGGGAAAGCTGGGCCACATTGCGGCCGATCATGGGCCAGTAAGCCTTAACGTGATCGAAATTGTCCAGATAAATGCGGCTGATGGCGTAATTACGCAGGTCTTCGATAACGTTTGATTCGGGAACGTGCGACATCTGGTTGTCCTTATTACGGAACTTCAGCGGGATGAACGTCTGGAACCCGCCGGTCTTGTCCTGTAGTTTCCGAAGTTCTTCCAGGTGGTGGACGCGGTGGCGGAATTCCTCGATGTGTCCGTAGAGCATGGTGGCGTTGGAACGCCCGCCCAGTTCGTGCCAGATCTCATGGATGCGCAGCCATTGTTCTCCGGTGCACTTGCCCCCTGCAATCTGATCCCTTATCTCCGGGTGGAAGATCTCGGCGCCTCCGCCCGGCATGCTGTCCAGGCCGGCCTCTTTCATCAGGCGCATGCCTTCTTCGTAGCTGACTTTGGCTTTCTTGAAAATGTAGTGGTACTCCACCGGTGTGAGGGCCTTGACATGGAGCTCCGGCCGGTGCGCTTTGATCTGCCGGAACAGCTCGGAGTAGAATTCCACATCGTACTGAGGCAGTACGCCACCCACAATATGCACCTCCGTCACCGGCTGGCCGTCGTATTGCCGAACGATATCCATGATCTCCTCCATGCTGTATTCCCAGCCTTCCTCCCGCTTTTTGATGAGCCGGGAGTAGGAACAGAAGGAGCAGGTATAAAGGCATACATTGGTGGGTTCGATGTGGAAGTTGCGGTTGAAATAGGTGGCGTTGCCATGTCGTTTTTCCCGGATGTGGTTGGCCAGGGCGCCAACGAAGGCCAGGTCGCCCTGTTCGAACAGGTGCAGCCCTTCCTCTTCGGTGATGCGCGTTCCCTGGAATACCTTCTCCGCAATGGACCTCAGTTGGGCGTCCTGCTTTTTATCGTTGAGAATGACTTCTATCGGCCTGGTCGTTTGCATAAAATTGTGTGCTGTTTATTGAGTCAAAGGTATAACAAAGTTTCGGAACTTTCAGTTTTTTGTGAAAAGTAGAAAGCTTTTCGCCAAAGATATCTTATTTGCATACAAATGAAAAAGGAGGATGTTCACTTGATTGTGTATTGGTGCTTTCGTGCATTTTTACCCGGACGAGCGTAGCGAAGACGGGGGGTGTATATGTCGGGCAATACAGGCTTCGGAAGCACCTTCACGAATACACGAATGCACGGCCGTAAAGCCAGCCGGGTGAAAATACACGAATGCACATCTTCATTCAATCCCAGGCTGCCGGATATCAAACCCTTCCTCCTCCTTCGCTTTCCGGACCATCTCCCTCACATCGGCCAGCAGCTGTTTGGCGTCATAAATGATGCCGTCTTTGATGGTGTACTTCACGCCTCCGACGCGGGTTACGGAGTTGTCTTCCATCAGCTTGATGGCGCCGGTGCCGTAAAGCACCTTCAGGTTGGCCAGCGGGTTTTCCTCTACGATCACAAAATCTGCCAGTTTGCCCACTTCTACAGTGCCGATCTCGCTGTCGGCGCCCAGGGCTTCGGCGCCGTTGAGGGTGGCGGAGCGGATGACTTCCAGGGGGTGGAAGCCGGCTTCGCGGAGCAGTTCCAGCTCGCGGATGTAGGCAAAGCCGTAGAGTTGGTAGATGAATCCTGAATCCGAGCCGGCGGTGACGCGCCCGCCCCTGTTCTTGTATTCATTAATGAATGTCATCCACAAGCGGTAGTTCTCCTTCCAGGCCACCTCTTCTTCGGTGCCCCAGAAGTGCCAGTAGGAGCCGTGGCTGATGCGGCTGGGCATGTAAAAGCGCCAGAGGGAGGGCAGGGTGTATTCTTCGTGCCATTCCAGGCGGCGGGTGCGGTGCAGGTCGCGGCTGGCCTCGTAAATGTTGAAGGTTGGGTCTATGGTGAAATCGAGGGCGAGCAGTTCGTCCATCACCTTGTTCCAGTGATCGGAGTAGGGTGGGGCGGCCTGTTTCCAGAGCCTGCCGGCCTCTTTGAAGCGGTGTTGTTCGTTCTGATAATTATAGTCGAGGGGGTAGTCCTGCACAGTGCGGCCTTCAAAAAGGGCCTCCGGCAGGCCATACCAGTGTTCCATGCTGGTCAGGCCGGCGCGGGCGGAGTTGAGGACATTCCAGCGCCCCACGTCCATCTGGGCGTGGTGGCAGGCCGAGCGCAGGCCAAGCTTTTTGTTCTCCTCCAGGGCGGCGGCCATGATGTCGGGCGGGGCGCCGAAGAACTTGATGCCGTCGGCGCCTTTTTCCGCATTCCGGCGCACCCACTCGCGAGCCTGTTCCGGCGTGCTGACGGGCTCCTCGCTGCCCTGCCCGAAGACGGTATAGGCATAAATGCGGGGGGCGGTGATCTCATTTTTCCGGCTCCGTTCGCGGTGTTTCAGCACCCAGTCGAGCCCGTTGCCGCAGGCCGGGTCGCGGATAGTGGTGATGCCGTGGCCCATCCACAGCTTGAAGACGTACTCCGCATCGGCGCCCTGCCCGGTTCCGCCGATATGGCCATGAAGATCCACAAAGCCGGGGAGCAGGTACATGCCTTCGCAATCCAGTTCGCGCCCGCCTTCTTTCAGTTTCGGGCGTCCTTCGGGGCTGATGGGCACGCCCGGGTTGCCCACCACTTCGATCTGTTTGATGCGGTTGCCTTCCACGACGATGTCTATGGGGCCGCGGGGCGGCGCTCCGTTGCCGTTGATGAGGGTGATGCCGCGGATAATAAGTTGATTGTAGGGTCCTTCCCCCCGCTGCCTGTCGGGGGCTTCCTTGACCTGGGCGTGAAGGGTAAAGGCCAGGAATAAAAGGAGGAAAACGAAGCTGAAGTTTTTCGCCATGAGGAAGAGCTGTTGATTAAGGTGGAACTGCGGCCCAAGGCTGCATTTTCTGCAAAGGTGCAAAAGCTTCGCGTTTTTTCCCTTGCTGTGGTGTGATTTTTAGAGTTGTTTCCGGGCGAGTTTACCCCTGACAGATCGGTTGAAGCCGTTATTTTAACAGTGGCAACCATTTCAGATAAACATCCAGGCTCACATGCGGCTGATAAGCGAAATAATGGTTCGTATATTTTTTAGCTCCCACTTCCCATTCGATCAGCCATAATTTTGGTTCTTCTGTTGCTGGTAGAGAGCCTTCAGCCAATTTCCCATTCTTCCCGACCTTAAAGTTCTTTTTCAAAAGGACCTGATCAGAATCCGCATCTTTAATGGTAAAATGCCCCTCCACTTCTTTTAATGTATCATTGACGATCACTACCGGATGCCCATTTTCTCTGGCATCACCGATCATCACACATACATCGGTTTGCACTCTTTTGATATAATGGTAAGCAAGTTTTTTGGTGTAATAATAATCCACTACAGCATCTGAAATGACCGGCCAGCCGTCCCGTAAATTCCACCAGAGAATACCGTTGCGTTCGCCTTTATTCATGCGCCAGAATTCAATAAAATACTTCTTGGCTTCAGCCTGGATAATTTGTGAAGCTTGAATAAACCGATCCAGGTTGGCGGGCACCTCAGTAAAAACGCACTTGATTTGGTTGGCCATTAAATCATTGCGTTTGATAGTTTCAGTAGCATACGGATGAGAGCGAACCGCTTTGGTTTGCCATTGATCGTTCCAGGAGAAGTCTGTTTTGTTGGTCCAGGGATAGACAAAATCCGGGTCGAACATTTTTTCCAGGCTTTCCCGGCTGGGGCAGCCGTGGTAGCCTATTTCGCTGACGAACCTGGCGATGTTTTCGGTGTAATAGGGGGCTTTGTAATAGCCTCTTGGGCCCCAGAGATGTTGTTCGGGGGCATAATCCTGGTCTATTCTGTTCCCCGCTAACCGAAAGGCTTCGGAACTGATATAGGGTGAGCTTGGCAGATATGGCGTTTTCGGGTCGAGGCGCCGCACCATAGCGGGCAACAACCGGCGGCTGATAATATCCGTGTTCGGGTCAATATGCGGCTGGTCGTTGTCCCATTCCAGCGAAACGTCGTTTTCATTATTGCCTGCCCATAAAACAAGGCTTGGGTGGTGGCGGATCCGGCGGATCGCTTTTGCCGCTTCTTCCTCTATTTTTTTCAAAAAGCCCTGATCCTGCGGGTACATGGTGCAGCCCATCATAAAGTCGTGCCACACCATGATGCCATGTTGGCCGCACAGATCATAAAACTCCTCCTGCTCATAGACATTGCCGCCCCACATGCGGATCATGTTGCAATTCAGGTCCACGAGCATATCCACACAGGGCTTTATATGTTGTTTATCCCGGCTGTGCAGGGCATCCAGGGCTACCCAATTGGTGCCTTTGACGAATATTTTTTCGCCGTTAATTTTAAATACAAATTCGCCGGGCTGCTCCCGGGTATTGGCGGCGGTATTGATCAATTCTGCTGTGCGGATGCCGATTTGCTGTTTGTTTTCTGCAATGATATTTTCGTCGGCATCGAGTATTTGCAAAACGGCATCGTATAGGTTGGCATCGCCATAGCCCCGTGGCCACCAGAAGTCAATATTTTTTAGATCATTAATCCTGTTTCTGAAAACGGTGGAATAAATATTAAAGGACTGGTCAAAAACGGTTTTATGTCTATTGGCAATTTTTATTTTTAAGATCAGGCCGTCCACGTTCAACCGCTCCGTCGCAAATTCCCAATCCACATAAAGCGAGGCTGTTTTTTCTTCGACATTGACGGATTTTGTCACCCAATACACCGCTTTGAAATAGGTGGGCGGAATGATTTCCAGTTTTACTTCCTTCCAGATACCGGCACTGACGAGCCTCGGCAATATGTCCCACCCATAACTGTGGGCAGCTTTCCGGATATAAACGGACTCGCCGCCGAGCGCATCATACCGCACACCCCAGAATTCCCGCTCATATTTGCGCCCTTCCAGGACCGGGGAATGGATGCAGACAAACAGCTCATTTTCTTTTTTTAAAATTTCAGTTACATCAAAATGATGCTCGACTAACATATTTTCTACCCGGCCGATCTTTTCATCATTCAACCAGATATCGGCGATGCAATCTATTCCGTCGAAGCACAGTTTCACCTCGCAGCCCTCCGGTATTTCGGGCTGTTCGAACCGGCAGCGGTACCACCAGCGGTAAAATTCAAACGCTCGCAGTTCATAGACGTTGTTGCCAATTTTGGGGTCCTTGATCAGCCCGGCAGCTTCCAGGTCAATTTCTACGTTGCCCGGCACCGTGGCTGTGATTTTTTGAAAAGAGCTATGATTAAGCTCCTGAGGGGAGGAAGGGGCATGTTTGTCCTGCAAGCCGAAGTATAATTCCCAGATCAGGCCTTCCGATGAATTTAAGCTGTGGGTTAGCTTCATAAAGATCGCTTTCCTGGTTATTCAAGTAACATACTCTCATTGGGCGCCAAAGAATGTGATCTCCAGCATTTTACACAAAGCATGGTAAACAGGCAGGTGCAGCTCCTGAATTTCCGCTGTTTCTGTTCCCTCCACGCAGATGGCAACATCGCAAATTTCTTTTAGCTTCCCTCCTTTTTTTCCGGTCAATCCAATGGTCTTTAATCCAATGGCTTTTGCAGTTATGACTGCATTGATAACATTCTCAGAATTGCCCGAGGTTGAAATGGCCAGTAAGGTATCTCCCGGGTCACCGTATCCGGCCACCTGTTGGGCGAAGGCCAGCTGCGGGCCGACATCATTATCAAAGGCGGTGTTCAGGGCGCTGTGGCAGGGCAGAGCAATTGCCCGCAGGGCAGGTTGGAGTTTTTCCGCCAGATAAGGGCCTTTATCGGGTGATGCTGCGATGAGTTTGTTTTTCGTGTCTTTGGGGAGTACTCTGCGGCAGGCAAAACTCTTCATAAGTTCTCCGACGATATGTTCCGAATCGGAGGCGCTGCCGCCGTTGCCGCAGGCCAGAAGCTTATTATGGTTGGCAAAACAATGGCACAAAAGGGCGAATGCTTTCCGGATATCTTCAGTAGCGGGGGAAAGCAAGGGGTGGCGCCGGATCGTTTTTTCCAGGATAGCTTCTGTGCCGGTAGTGTGCATAGCAGATGTTTGGTATGTAAAATAAAATGAGGCTGTCTGTTTTCCGTTGGCTTTGGGTTTCCGGCCAGCCGTTATATCTGGTGCGGGGATCTCAGTTTTCCCATCATAGCGACACTCAGGCAGGCATAATCGCCGACCTGTTCGCCGAGAGCGGCGGGGACGACCTCGCAGACTTCCGCCGCCTGGCGAAGGGGCTCACGTTGGAGTACTTCCTGGCAGGCCGCTTGAAAAAAATGAGGGTTTCTGGCGTAAATACTGCCGATGACGATGCGCTGTGGGTTGAGGATGTCAATAAGAATGGACAACCCTATGCCGAGATACTTTCCGGAAACCTGAAAGATCTCAATGGCCGTAGGATCTCCTTGTTCGGCAGCCGCGGCCAGGCTTTTGGCGGTAATACCCCGGAGCTCCTCTTCACTTTTCACAAAGGCAACTTTTTCGCCGTTTTGCAACATTTTACCGATCACTTCCCGGGCCAGCCGAGCGATGCCCGCCCCGCTGCAGAAACCTTCAAAAGAACCGTTTTTTCCATATCCTTCCGGGCCGTCTTCCGCCAGGCGGATGTGGCCGATCTCTCCGGCCAGGTCATTGGTTCCGGTGTACAGGCGGCCGTCCAGGATCATTCCTGCGCCCAGGCCGGTGCCAAAGGTGAGGAAGATCATGTTTTTTGTGTTTTGCCCTGCCCCGAAGCGCCATTCGGCCAGCGCAGAAGCGTTGGCGTCATTCTGCAGGAAAACGGGAACACCAAACTTGTCTTCAAAGATGTTTGTGATCGGGATATTGTCCCATCCAGGCAGGTTGGGAGGCGAAAGGATCAGCCCTTCCCGGCTGTCCAGCGGCCCGCCACAGCTGATGCCGATGGCAACCGGAAGTTGGCCTTTCCGCTTTTGAATGATCTTGGACGCATTCTCCAACAATTTATCTATAGCGTATTCCGGGCCCCGGCTGGTTTCCGTAGCGAACTGTATCCTTTCCAGGATCTCCATCTTTTCGGTGCCGGCCAGAACGGCGCATTTGGTCCCGCCAATATCTACTCCAAGGTAATATGTGTTTTTCATGCCGTAGGTCACTGTTATCCGGAGGGATAGGGCGGTTCGCCTCCAAAAAATCATAATTCTCATCCGATCGGACGGAGAAGGGCTTTACCGGTAAACGGCCCGCCTCTAAATTCCCACAGAGGGAGGAAGAGGGGCGGGGAGAATGCTTCTAATGCAACTCCCCGCCCGGATATTCTTCCGCTCATTTATCGGCCGGAGTGAACAGTTATATGAAACTTTTCCTGTCCTCCTCGTCCGGGATTGGGTATTATTTCTGCAAAAGCATCTTCTGGGTCAGCCGGGCGTTGCCGGCGATCAGCGTGTAGAAGTACATGCCGGGCGCCAGGCCCTGCCCGTTAAAATCAACCGTGTAGGCGCCGGGAGGCTGCGAGCCTTCAGCCAGCGTCGCTACTTTTTCACCCATCAGGTTGTAAACCTCCAGCTTTACCATTGCCGGGCGTTCCAGCTCGTACTCTATGGTAGTAACGGCGCTGAACGGGTTAGGGTAGTTTCTGGCCAGGGTGAAACCATCCCGGGTAACCATGGAAAGATCTCTCGTGCTTACGGCGCCGGCATACCCGGCGAGGATAGCATCTAATGATGCAGCCGGGTCATAGCTGTCTATCTCATCGGTCCAGTGCAGCGCACCAATGGAATGGCCGTCGAGGGTGGACGTGAGGTTGGCGTTGTATGAAAAGTCCTCGAGCAGGTCGGAGAACTTGCGGATGCCGTCCCCGTCTTCCGTTTCGATGCCGGGAATGGTGGTTGGGTCGTTGTCCCCGAAATAATAGCCGCTCAGGTCCGGAGTCCGCGTCTCATCCGGCACTTCATAGAGGATCCGGTTCCAGATGGCCAGTTCGTTGGCCACTTCGGGAGTGATTGGAGTTGTATTCAGTTGAGGGTCAACCCCCAGAATGGTGCTTTCTTCGACGATGTTGGCCCAGTCGGCGTGCAGCGCCTGGGCCCTGGAGTTCATCCAGGGTGTTGGTACTTCCACTGCGTGAGGGCCTTCGCCGAACCAGGTGAGGTAGGAAACGGGGGCGTCAAAGATGCTGTTATAGGCGCCGGTATAGTAGGGGTCCAGTTCCGGCTGGTTGTAGTAGAGGTTGTTGGAAACATAGATCTTGTAGTTGCCGATGTCGTTGTAGGGAGCGGCGAGCGTATTCTCATCCTGCAATACCTCCGGCTGGACCAGGATGGATGTATTGATGGTATCCAGGCCCATGATGTCGGTTGGGATGTGATCAGGTTCGAGTTGAATGACGGTATAATCTTCCCCTTTGATCTGGCAGTTGACAAAGAGGTTGTTGGTGAAGTAGGCCTCGTAGTAGTAGTTGTTCAGGATCACATAAGCGTGATTGTTGATGAACGAATTGTGGTTGATGAGGGCATACAGGCAGAGGGCTTCCTGCTGCAGAAGGGCCATTCCGCTGCCGGTCACGGTATTGTTCTCGAAGATCAGGCTGTCAATGGGCACTTTGGCCTGGAAAACGCGGCTGGCCCACCATTGCTGGTCCCAGAAAAGGTCCCGGAAATAGTTGTTCCTCATCTCAATGACCAGTCCGTCGGTAACGCCATTGGCCATGAACAGCTGGAAGTTGGTAAATTCCATCAGGCAATCCTCCACGTGCAGCTTGCGGTTCAGGCCTACGATCTCCCATTGGGATTCGTTGCCTTCGGTAAAACCGCCGATGTCATTCTTGGCCTGGTAGTGGATGTTCCTCAGTTCCAGGCTGCCGTTGATCAGGTTTACCCCTACACCTACGTCATTGGTTGCGATCGGAACGATAACAGGCTTTTTGCCGCCAGGTTCTCCCACGATCTTCAGGGTGCCGTCCGGGTTATCGATGTTGATGGCGGACAACTGGAAGTGGATCTGGTCCTTTGCCAGCATATAGACCCGGTTGGGGTTGAGCCTGTTCCCGTTTTCATCTACATCATTATTGATGGTCGTTTCCAGAAGGCCGGCATTGGCCTGGCCGCCGGGTATCATGATCACGTCCTGCGCCTGTAAAAGGCAGGCGAGTGCCATGCTGAGAATGAGTGTAAAAATGGATTTCATAACGCAGCTCTTTTTAGTTAGAAAATTGAAATAAGTCAGAATATGAAGGTTGTTAATACTTTAAGAGGACCCCAAACTGGGCCCGGAACCCATATTGCTCGCTGTTCGTCGGCAAAGTGGCCTGCCCGCCGAAGCGGATGAAATAGTCATCGATATGGTTGCCGATGTTCGTCAGGTTGGCGAAGGCCGAGAGGTGTTCCGTTATTTGCTGTTTCAGGCTGATATCGGCCCATACAAAGGTGTCGTAGAAGGAATCGCTCAGGCTCAGCCTCGAATCCTGCGACTGAAGCGTCTGGTCCTGATACCGGAAGGAAAACCGGGAACTGAAGCCTTTGTAATCCCAGCCCAGGATGACATTGAGAATGCCGTCAGGCTGGTCCACCAGCCGGCCTTTTCGGGTATTGTATTCAAAGCCGATGATATCTCTGGGGAAAAAGCCGGAGGAATCGATACCGATTACGACATCTTCGAAGTAGGGGTATCTGGTTTCTGACTGCAGCAGAGTAAAGTTTACATCCAGCACCAGGCCGCTCAGCAGGCCGGGCAAATACCAGAAGTTGGTTTGCCAGGATAATTCCATTCCCCGGTATGATGCAGGTTCGAAGTTGTTGAAGGGGACGTTGGTTCGGTGTGTTTCATCCAGCCGCTCCATCGGGTAAAAGTCTTCACCCGGCAGCGCGTCGAGCAGGCCCGCCGGTGCATTGACGATCCGGCCGCGGCGGTGTGGGAAATATTTATCCAGCGTAAAAATGAACCGGCCGATCTCTTTGTAGAAGAGGTTCAGGCTCAGCAGGCCTACTTTTTTGCTGTACGCGGAAAACCCCAGGTCGTAATTCCAGGCGATAGCGGGTTGTAAGAACGGATTGCCGGAAGTGAAGGGAACAGTCGTATTTTCGGTGATGATAACCGTGGGGGAAAGCAGCCTGAAATCGGGCCGGGTCGTGCTTTTATATACGGCGCCCCGGATGAAGCTCCAGTCATTCACTTTAAATTTCAGGTTGAGAGACGGGAAGAAAAATTCATTCCGGCGATCGGTTGATACCGAGTCCGGTTCTCCCCGGATGCCATTGGCGTTGGCGCCTACCAGTTCGATATGATATCCCTGGTACGTAGTGTTCTCTTTTTCGAACCGAATACCGGGCAGGATCATCAGGGAAGGGCCGATATTGATCTCGGCCATCGTATAGCCGGCGAAGAGCTCTTCGCTATTGGTGTAATCCTGAAAATAATTCTGGTATCCATCTCTCTGGTATAAGTTCTGGTTATCGGGATAGAACTGGCCCTGCATGCTGGCCAGCTGTTCCACAGTAGCCCCCCAGCCCAACTGATAGCGGCCGTCCAGAAAATTTCTGAGTTTGTAACTCTCGTCCACAAAATTGACGGCTGATATGCCCCGCTGAGCGCTGAGGTTGGTTTCTATCCAGGGAAACATGGCAATGAACGCTTCCTTCCGGGGGCGCCCGGCGCCGTATTGAAATTCGATGAACTCCTGTTCCCGGTTGCTTTCCCTTTCCAGCCGGTGGTATTTACCCCCGACGGAAAAGGTGCCGGAGATCTTATCCGAAATGGTAAAGGGGACATCCCAATCCAGGCGGGCGTCGTAATTCTTATCGATGAGCTCGCTTTCCGAAATGCTCATGTTTTGCAAAAAGCTATTCTCCACATGGGTGGCGCCGAATTCTTCGAGGACTTCCGAAGGCTGGCGCAGAAGCAGCCAGTCCTGGTTGATGGGGTCGGCCCCGTCGCTCAGTTCAATAAAGTTGAAAGACTGGCCTGGCGTATTATGCCTGGCCAGGGTATGGGAAAGGGTGAGGCTCAGTTCCGTTTTCCGGAACTTAAAAACGTTTTCCAGGGAATGGGTCCATAGCCTGGTGTCCGCTTCGTACTGGCCTGCACTCTTGGAGAAGGGCTCATTGGGGCGGATGAAGGTATAGGTGTTCACCCGCCTTATGCCATCATCTGTCTTGCGGTTGTATAAGCTGAACAGTTTGATATCTAAAAACCTGGATTTGAAGTCGAGTGTCAGGTTGCCGCCGTTCCGTTCTCGTTGAGCGGCCTGGTCGGTGAGAACGGTGCCTTCCGTTCGAAGTTTGAAGCTCGATTCGCCGGTGAGGTTTCCTTCGTCATCCAGTTCCTGAAAAAGGATCGGGCTGCTGTAATTGCCCCCGAACCGGTGGGAGGGAAGCTGCCTGTTCTCTGCCGAAAGTTGAAGCCGTGCCCCCAGTTTATTGCCCAGGAAACGGTTGCTTACAGCGCCCACCAGTTTATAATTGTTAAAGGAACTTCCCAGGTCGTTGTATGCTCCTTCTGCATTGGCATTGTAATGAAGGCCTTCCGGCGCTTCCCTGAGCCTGAGGTCTATGGTGCCGCCGATCGCATCCGCATCCATATCCGCCCGTAAGCTCTTGGACACTTCCACGCCCGCCAGCATCTCTCCCTGGATGATGCTGAGGTCGGCGCTCCGGTCAAAGTCGTTGGTGGAGGCCATTTTGACCCCATTGATGGTGACGCTGTTGTATTTGGGCGACAAACCCCTCACCACGATCTTGCTGGCCTCGCCGGAGGAGCGCTGCAACGATATGCCGGGCAACCTGCCGATCGATTCGGCCGCGTTGGCATCGGGCAGTTCCTCCATCTTTTCGGCCGAAACGACATTTACGATCTTGTTGGAGGATATCTGCTGGTTGATGGCCGCCATCTGTCCACTGGCCTGGGCGGTGACAATGACCTCTTCTCCCTGTATGCCATATTGTAATTCAAAATTGACCTCCTCATTTTGCCCCTCTCTCACCGTTACGGATTGTTCCTCTCCGGTGTAACCCAGGTAGGACGCACGGACGGTGTAGGTTCCCGGTTCCACTCTGATCTCGTAGTTCCCCTCCAGATCGGTGGCCATCCCCGTTGTCGTTCCTGCTATTATGATATTCGCCCAGGGCAGCCCCTCGCCCGTTGCGGCATCTGTAACTTTTCCGAATATTGTTCCGTGGGCCTCCGAAGGGCCTGCCGCCAACGGGCTAATGCTGAGAACTGTTGCCAGAAATATGAGGGTTATTCTTTGGCACATAAGATCAGGTTTAACGGGACAACCAGCTAAAACGATTTAGCATATTCTGCAAATAATATCGATTTTGCCGATAGTTGGCTAAATCGATTTAGCTAATTTAGCGCTTTTTTTATTTACGCAAAGGAATTATGCTTTTTTTTTCTTCCCGGTATTAAAATACAGGGCAGGTGGAAAGGCAGGGGCACCCGGGCCGGCCAGCTACGTGATTAATTATCGCTGACCTCACCAGAAGTAAGGGCCGGGGGTGGAACCTCCTCTGTAAAATATCGCCAGTCGGCGCCATAATTGAACACCATTCCGGGGTCAGTCTGTAAAAGGGCATCAAAAAAAGTAAAGCCCTGAGCGCCGCCGTGCACTTCGATAGCGATCCTGTTCTTGCCTTTTTTGAGCTTTCTCATCATTTCATTGTTAAAGGGTACGGCTTTGGTGTTCTTGCCGGTAAACAAAGGGGGGGTACTGAAGTCCAGTTCCAATTCTCCGGGCAGATGATGCCTGAATGCTTCCGTACCATTTATATATAAGGCGAAGCCACCGTTGTACTGTACGATAATGCGGGCATTTTGGGGAACGGCCTCCAGTAAGAAATCCTTTGTGAAAAAAGCCGTGGCAACCTTGGCGATAGTATCGGCTGCATTCTGGCTGTTCCCCAGTGGGCCATTATCGTGCTGCCAGGTATCGACAGGATAACGGGGATGGAACCAGTTGATGGCAGCCCGAAGGGTATCCACAATAAAGGAAACGGGGAGAGATCTCGGCGTTTCATTGCCGGATACATCCTTTGCCTTGACGAAGATCCGGTTTCTGCTGCCCTGGGCTGCTTTTATGGTGGAGGTATGGCGAAAAGCGCCCTGCCCCGATTTAAACCGGCCTGGCATCTCTTCGTAAGCTTCATCGGTATAGCTCCAGCGCAGTAGCGCTCTTTCATCTGTCTCCACGGTAATTTCAACCGCGGTTTCCGTCGATACCATTTGATCCTTTGGGAAGGAAGTAAAAACGGGAGGGTTCCGGTCCGCTTCCGGCAAGGCATACATGTTGGGAAGGCCACTTTCAAAAAGGGTGTAGGGGTCATTGTAAAAATCAAGGAAATCAGGGACGGAAGGATGTCCGGGATACGGTGCGTGAAAATGGTGAGTGCCGGCGTTCCTCCAGGTTACCCCATAGGCGATGAAATTGTTGATGGAGTCATATTTAATAGGATTGATCATGGTGCGGGTGTGCCAGTTGGGGTCATCCAGCCCGTCCTGGCCAATCTCGGTCAGCGCCGGGATCTTATTGTGCTCCAGGGCTAGTTTTACCAGGCCGCGAAGCCTGTGGCGATAATCGGCGGCCACATTATCGGTAAGTGGGGTGTGATAGTAAAAATCGACTCCGTAAATATCTACATAATCATTGCCCGGGAAGCGTTTGAAGTAGTCTTCTGGCCTGTCCAGGAACTTCAGGTCGGGCGAGATGGCCCAGAGCAGGTTGTGGACATTGAGGGAATCGTGGAGATAATCAACGGTGAACCGCCACAACTGATTGAATTCAGCTGCCGTACAATGCCCATCTCCCCACCAGAACCAGGTGCCCAGGTGTTCGTGATAAGGGCGAAAGATCACGGGGATGGCCTCCCCGTTTTTCCCCCGGAGCGACTTGAAAAATTCGGCGGCGGCCCTGAGTTTTGCTTTGTAGCCCTCGTGTTCTGGCCCCGCCGGCAGTATCCGGGCCACGATTTTTTCGTTATTCACTTTATCGGCGTTCCAGCCGCGGTTGCCGGGGTCGAGCTGATGCCAGGACATAGTGATCACCCCGCCTCTTTCGTAGGCGCTGATGATGCGGTAGCGCAATCTGTCGGCTCCTTCGTCAGTCAGCACCTCCCTCAATTCCTCCCCGTAAATGGCGGGGAAATCACCGCATACGTCCTTGATGTCGCTCCGGTTATCGTCGCCGGACCAGCCGACGCCATATCCTGTGGCGTGCTGCATTCCGAAAAGGAATGACCGGCCCATCCTGTTTTTCAGGTTGAGATAGAGGTAACGCGTCTGTTTATTCGCCTTTTTATCGACGATGCCGGCCGTCCGGGTTTGGGCCAGGGACTCAAAGGAGGAGCAGGCATCATATAACCTCGAAACGGCTGCGATTTCCCGGGATGCCGTAAGGGCGGGTGTTGAATGGGCTGCAGCTTCTTCAATGGCGGCCTGAAGGGTGGCTACAGATCCTTTCGGATACATTCCCTCACCGGATCCTTCAACACTCGATCGCACCAGGGCTTCTGCATTTTTTATGGCAGTTTCCAGGTCGGTGAACATCCGGGGGCTTAGGCCCACCGGGGCAGGAGGGGGGCTTTCGGTTCTCACTTTTTCGGGCAAGGTGTTTCTGCTTCCGGGGCCGGCCGGAGGGGCGCCAACGATTTCCGCTACCCCCCAGTTGCTGGGGAACATCCAGCGGTTATCCAGGCGCGTCGAAGGAGTAATTCCTCCCGCTCCCAGGGAAAGGCTGCTTTCCGTATCTCCGTTCAGCCTTCTGTCCTGGTCAACGGCCTCGATCTTTAAAGGCATTTTCAGCCCGTCATAAACCTTAAAGTCTCTTCCGGGGGCGACTACTGAATCCAGGGTGATGCGGGCTTCAACCACATATCCGTCTCCCGAAAATTTGGGAAATACCACCGCTTCCACCCCGGGGACATCCATGGCGAGCCAGCCGTCAAAGGCGGTGGTTCCGGTGGGCAGGAAACCGATCCTCCAGTCGCCGTCACTTCTGGCGAATTGCTTTGAATTCCAGGATGCTACCTCCTTAATGCTGTAAAAGCCAATGTAAAATTCGAGGAGGTCACCCTGCCAGGCCTCATAAATATCGCTCAGGGGCCGGGGGTCGTCATCTGTCACCTCAGCGGAGAGGTAGAGGTAGTCATCATCGATGACCAGAGTCGTTTTGAAATCCAGGTCAGCTGACCCCGGCGCCCAGCCGGCGGCTTCCGGGCCGATGGCCGTATCCGGTTGGATCCGGTAGGCACTGTACTTTTCAAACTCGCCGTTCACCCCGTCCAGAACGAAGCTTTCGGCAAAACCAGCTGCGTATGGTATTTTGAAATGGGGCGGAGTGGAATTTTCCGGGCTGGAGGGTTTCACCAGAAAAGAGAGAAGGAGGAAAGTCAGGATTTGGATAAGGCCCTGCATGCTAATAGATTTTTATGACCTGGTTGTTTTCAGCGCTTTCGTAGGCTGCATTGATGATCTTAAGGGTATTTCGGGCGTCTTCCAGGGTGGACAGCGGGTGTCCTTCATTTTTAAGGCATTCGATGAAGTATCTGGCCTGGTGGCGGAAGGAATTGGCGTAACCGGCGTCACCGGCCACTTTCTGCCCGTTGTGGTAACAGGCGTCTGTGATAACGATATTGCCTTTTTCCCCGACGATTTTGATGCCTGACGCTACATCGCCAAAGGCTGTGCCATGGCCCTGCCCGATGTTAGCTATCGCTCCGTTTTCATAACGGGCATTGATCATGGCAAAATCCTCTACTTCCATGTGTTTCAGCACCAGTTTGGATTTAAAACTTTGCACCAGTTGGGGCATCCCCAGCAGGTGTAAAGCCTGATAAACCTGATGGTAGCCGCTGTCCATGAGCGCTCCCCCTCCGGACAGTTCAGCGGATGCCCGCCATCCGCGGGCGTGCTCATCTCCGGTGCGGAAACAGGAAATGAATGAAGAATAAACAATAGTCCCCAGAACCCCCGAATCCAGTATTTCCTTCGCTTTGGCCACGGCCGGCCGGTAAACGAAATTGTGGGAAGGAAAAACCAGCAATCCGCTCTGCCGGGAAAGTTCCGAGATCTCTTCCAGATGGATGGTGTTGGTTGCCACCGGCTTTTCAGCCAGCACGTGCTTGCCGCTGTCCAGCGCTTTGATAATGTGCGGGTAATGGTATGGGTTAATACTCGCGATGACCAGGGCGTCGAGTTGTTCATCTCCGGCCATGGCCTCAAAATCGGGATAGGGAAATATGCCCAATTCTGTGGCTGCCTTTTCCAGGGATTTCCTTTGCAGGGCCTGTTGTTCGGCATCGCCGTAATATTCCCGGGTACACCCTTTTACCTGGGCTTCCGGAAGCTGGCTGAAAGCCTCAAAATGGTAGTCCAGCATCATGCCGGTGCCTACTATACCTATGTTAAAAGCTGCCATTTCCGTTTATTTAGGCCATTTACCTGTCGAATCTGCCCTGGCTTCTTCCAGTTGTTTTCCGATATCTTTCATGTATGTCTCATTCAGCGGATAGAAGTACATAAAGCCAACAGACAGCAAAGCGCCGGCTGCGGCGTAAATACTTATCATCAGGCGTATCCCCAGGATGGACTCCTCTGTCTGGGCGGCATTGGCCTCAAATCCATAGGCGGCCAGTATCCAGCCGCTTATGGCTCCGCCCAGGGTCCAACCCATTTTCTGTGACATGGACGAGGAGGAAAAGACCAGCCCGGTGGCCCGGTGGCCGGTCTTCCATTCCGAGAAGTCGGAAACGTCGCCATACATGGCCCAGATAAGAGGAAAAACCAGCGAGGAAGCCATGGAGATCAGTATGTTGATGAGAAAAATGGGTATGATCTGCTCCGGTGGAATGAAGAAAAACAGAATGCTCAACCCTGCGCACACCAGGCCGGATAAGATAAAGCTCCTTTTTTTTCCGATCGCATTGGCCAGAGGGATGGCAAGGATCACACCAAGTAAAGCTCCTGCCTGGCCGGTACTCATAAATGCTGCCGATAACGCCCCCTGGCTCATTTCACCCCAAAAAGCTACATGCTGGTCGCCGACAAAGTATTTGAAGTAGTAAAGAATGGCTGAGCCTCGCAGCGAGTTGAAAATAAGGACGGAGACGGCAGCCCCAAGCATGATGAACCAGGGCCGGTTTTTTATCAGGTCATTCAGGTCTTCTTTGAGCGAGGAATATTCAACTTCCTCGGGATCCAGCCGTTCTTTGGTGCCCGCAAAGGTCAGGATGAAAAAGATGGCCGCCAGTACGGAATATACTGCAATGGCCTTTTGGTAGCCGGCGGCCATATCTGCTTCCGCGCTGAAATATTCCACCAGGGAATTGGCAGTGGCCGTGACAAAAAGCCCACCGGTGAACCCGCCCAGGAACCGGAAAGAGGCCAGTGAAGTCCTTTCCTTAGTGTCTCGGGTCATTACTCCTAACAGAGAGGCATAGGGAACGTTAATCGCGGTATATACCATCATCATCAGGGTGTAGGTGATGTAGGCATAAATGAGTTTGCCGGTAGGGCCCAGGCCGGGAGTGGTAAAGGTCAAGACCCCAATGATCGCGAAAGGCAGGGCAACAAAAAGCAGGTAGGGCCTGAATTTTCCCCAGCGGGTATCGGTGCGGTCGCCGATCATCCCCATCAGGGGGTCGTTGGCTGTGTCCCAGAGCCGGGCCACCAGGAACATCGTACCGGCAGCAGCGGCAGTAATGCCGAAAACATCAGTGTAGAAAAAAAGCAGGAACATTGAGAATAAAGTCCAGAACATAGACGAGGCAAAGTCTCCGAAACCATAGGATACTTTCTCTCTTAAGCTTACTTTTTCCATGCCTTTTTCTTGTTTGCAGGGGAGGTGATTGAAAATGGCTAAATCGTTTTAGCAGTAAAAGTAAAAAAAAGAAACTAAACGCAGGATGCCCGGTAAACAAAATCCACATCCAGAACCCTGTTTTTGTTTTCCACTGCAACGGTATTCTCTTCGATAAGGCTCATCAGGATGGTAATTGCCTCTTTGCTCATCTGCTCAAGTGGCTGGACGATGGCGGAAATCGGGGTGCGGGTGACCCTGTAGGCATCCATGTCATCAAAACTGATCACGGAGATGTCTTCCGGGATACTTATGCCGAGTTCCATCAGGCATTCGATTCCCAGGATCGTCAGCTTGCCGGTAGTGAAAAGCAGGCCGTCGGCTCCTGCACTGATAATTTCCTTGATGGCTTTCATGATCAGCTTTTTGTCGTGGCTGAACTTTAGGTGTTTGACCAGAACGGGGGAGGTTGCTATTCCGTTTTCCATCAGGGCATCGTGGTAGCCTTTCACCCGCTGTTGCATGGTATATAGCTTATTGTTGACATTGAGGATGGCGATGTTCCTTCTGTCGTTTTCAATGAGCCGTTGGGTGGCCTGGTAGCCGGCCTGATAATTATTGATAATGACGGTGGGGCAGTCAATATTTTTGAATACCCGGTCAACCACTACGAAAGGCAGCTTTTGCTTTTGCAGAGCTGCCAGTTCTTTCTCACTTCCAATGGGGGGGATGAGGATGAACCCATCGACCTGCCTGTTTTTCAGAACACTCAGTTCAGCGGTGAACTTTTCCTTGTCCTCATCCGAATTGGCAAAAATGACCTTGTACTCGTATTTTGACGCTTCTATCTCCATGAAGCGGGCCATCTTCGCAAAAAACGGATTGGATATATCGGCGATTATGAGTGCAATGGTTTGAGATCTGCCCGTCCTCAGGCTTTTAGCCAGATAATTGGGCCGGTAGTTCATCCTTTTGGCGACTTCCAGCACTTTCTTGGCCATGGAGTCACTGATCCTCTTTTCCTTGCTTTTTCCATTGAGCACAAAGGAAACAAGAGACTTTGAAACGCCCAACTGGTCGGCGATGTCCTGTATGGTACTTTTCTTCTTTTTGGGCATATCTGTATTTATATGGGTACGCAAAGTTAACAAATTGCCTCTTTGCGGCAAGCCATGCCAGCGCAGTTGCAGGGCAAACGCATTTAAAATTTAAGAGGCAGGGCCATAACTGCTCTTTACCATTAAGAGTTTGTTGGGAATTTGCTTTTGGAGCGATCGCCGCCAAACTTTGTTCTGAACAAGGCGCGATAGCCTGCCCCGCACACGGAGTGTCGGGGAGGGAGCATAGCCATCCGCGTGTCGCTGAAGCTTTAGCGGAGGCGCAAGCTACGTGACCGAAAGCCTGCCCCGTACCCGAAGGGTCGGGGAGCAACGCAGTGCAGTGCAAAATTTGGCAAGAGCAGCCCAAAGTGTAAATTCCCAACATACTCTAAAATGCCAATTCCCGATTATGGCATCCGGCTTTATATAAAAATGCTGCGAAATTATATAAGGGCTTGCTGCTGATTTTTAATATCTTTGTAGAAATGCAATAAATTTGATCGCAAGGATAGTCCATATCAACCTGGCTTTTTTGCTTCTCCTGAGCTCGACGGGCATTGTGCTCAATAAGCACTATTGCGGGGCAGAGCTGAAAAGCATTGGTGTTTTCATCGGGGCGGAGCCATGCCACCATGAAAAGGCGATGAAGGGCTGTCCTTACCACGATTCCGGTGAAAAGGGGCTTCAGAAAGAGAAGAAAGGCTGCTGTAATGACGAAACAGAGTACATCAAATCTGATGAAGACAAGGTGGCGCCGTCAGTACAAGGCCATCTTAAAAGCTTTCCGGTTCTCCTGGCTGCTGTTTTTGTTGTACTCGATATAGAACTTCCCTCAACCGATTCCGTTACTCTTCGCTATTTAACCTACAAACCGCCTGCCGCATTTCATGACCTTTCGGTGTTGTTGCAGGTATTTCGCTTATAGGCCATAATCAGTTTATTGTGCCACTCGATATTTCATCGTAGTGGCTAAAGTCGTTGCTATACGCCCAAAGGGCGTTATCGATTTATGTGAAAACTGATTAAGGCTTATGCTCAACGCAACTATTCGTTTCTTTTTAGAAAATAAGCTGGTCGCCTGGATCTTGCTTCTGTTCTTTGCAGGATGGGGGATCGTCACCGCACCTTTTGACTTCAATGTTAACTGGCTGCCCCGTGACCCCGTGGCCGTAGATGCCATTCCCGACATCGGCGAGAACCAGCAGATCGTCTTCACCCGCTGGATGGGCCGTTCGCCCCAGGATGTAGAGGACCAGATCTCGTATCCACTCACTTCAGCACTGCTGGGCATTCCAGGAGTGAAGACGATCCGGAGCAACTCCATGTTCGGGTTCTCCACCATTTACATCATCTTCCAGGACGATATCGACTTCTACTGGAGCCGGTCCCGTATCCTGGAAAAATTGAACTCCCTTCCCGCCAACCTTTTACCCGATGGGGTTCAGCCCTCCCTTGGCCCTGACGCTACTGCCCTTGGCCAGATCTACTGGTACACATTGGAAGGAAGAGACTCTGAAGGCAACCCCACCGGAGGGTGGGATCCGCATGAACTGCGCACCATTCAGGATTTCTATGTGCGCTACGGCCTATCCTCTGCCGAGGGGGTATCGGAGGTGGCCTCTGTGGGTGGTTTTGTCAAGGAGTACCAGATCGATGTTGACCCTGATGCGATGAAGGCCAACAACATTACCCTGGAACAGGTCATGAAGGCGGCCAGGGAGAGCAACATTGACATCGGCGCGCAGACCATGGAGGTCAACCTTGCCGAATACTTCGTTCGGGGGCTGGGGTACGTGAAGAACATAGAGGATATAGAGAACACGGTGGTGTCCGTCAACAACAACGTTCCTGTTTACATCAAGGATGTTGCCCGGGTGAATATCGGGCCGGCAGCCCGCCGGGGTGCGCTGGATAAATCGGGCGCCGAAGCAGTAGGCGGGGTAGTCGTAGCCCGTTATGGCTCCAACCCGATGCAGGTGATAAAAAATGTGAAGGAAAAGATCGCAGAAATTGAACCCGGGCTTCCCAGCAAGACGCTGGAAAACGGCACGGTATCTCAGGTAAAGATCATCCCCTTCTATGACCGCACCCAATTGATCCAGGAGACAGTCGGCACGCTGGAGGAGGCGCTTTCCCTGGAGGTGCTCATCACGGTCATCGTAGTTATTCTGATGCTGTTCAACCTGAAATCCTCGCTTCTGGTCTCCGGAGCGCTGCCTGTAGCTGTGCTCATGTGCTTCATCGCCATGCGGCAGTTCGGCATCGACGCCAATATCGTTTCCCTTTCCGGGATCGCTATTGCCATTGGCACTATGGTTGACATGGGGATCGTCCTGACGGAAAGCATGGTGAAGAACATAAAGGAGGCGCCGCCGGGGAAATCATTGATGACAACCATTTATGAAGCAACCGTTGAGGTGGCATCGGCAGTTATCACCGCGGTTTCCAC
This sequence comes from Lewinellaceae bacterium, assembly GCA_020636315.1. GTDB lineage: Bacteria > Bacteroidota > Bacteroidia > Chitinophagales > Saprospiraceae > JACJXW01. Next base: position 297,437 of record JACJYA010000010.1, on the reverse strand, counting down.
TACCATAGTCAGCTTTCTGCCTGTCTTTGCGATGGAGGCGGCGGAGGGAAAATTGTTTCGCCCCCTGGCCTTCACCAAGACCTTTGCGCTGTTGGCCTCTATCGTGCTGGCTATTACCGTTTTGCCGCCCATGGCGCACAGCTTGTTCTCCATGCAACCCAGGAGTAGCCGCTGGCGGTACTTTTCCAATTTGGTGGTTCTGGCCGGCGGTATCCTGGTTGCAGCCCTTTTCAATATGTGGCTTGGCATGATCATCATTTTCGTATCCTTGCTCGAACTGGTGGGGATCTGGATCAGTGATAACCTTTCAGAAAAGGCTACGAATGTTTATAACTGGGGTAAAAACATCATTTACGCCGGCCTGGTCGCCTTTTTCCTCACCCGGGCCTGGATGCCACTGGGCGTCAACGTGAGCGTCCTGACGAATTTCATCTTTGTCGGCGGCATCATCACCATTTTGATGCTGGTATTTTTTACCCTAATCCACTTCTACGAACAGGTCCTGCGTTTTTTCCTGCGCTTTCGCTGGGTGTTCCTGGCTACGGTGACGGGCATTGTAATCTGGGGCGTGAGCATTCTGAAGAATACCGGCCAGGAATTTATGCCTTCTCTCGACGAGGGTTCTTTTCTGCTCATGCCGACGTCTATGCCACACACGGGAATTCAGCAAAACAGGAATTACCTGCGGGCGCTCGACATGGCCGTTACCGCCATTCCGGAAGTGGAATCGGTAGTAGGAAAAATGGGCCGCGTGGAAAGCGCCCTGGATCCCGCGCCGGTATCCATGTTCGAGAACATTATCCTGTACAAGCCGGAATACAAAGTTGATGAAGATGGCCACCGCATCCGGTTTAAAGTAGATGAGAACGGCGAATACCTCAGAGATGAGAACGGAGCCCTGATCGAAGATCCGAACGGAAAATACTACCGCCAGTGGCGGGATCATATCAAGAGCCCGGATGACATCTGGCAGGAGATCGTGGCGGCTACCAAACTTCCCGGCATAACCTCTGCGCCGAAGCTGCAGCCCATCGAGACCCGCCTGGTGATGCTGCAAACGGGCATGCGTGCGCCGATGGGGATCAAAGTAAAAGGGCCGGATCTTAAAACGATCGAGGAATTCGGCCTTCAGCTTGAAAAGTACCTCAAGGAGGTGGAAGGCGTAAAAGCCTCGGCAGTATTTGCGGACCGGATCGTCGGTAAACCCTACCTGGAGTTTGACATCGACCGCCAGGCCATTGCCCGCCACGGGTTGTCCGTAGAACAGGTGCAGAAGTACATACAGGCGTCAGTCGGCGGCATGATGATGACCACTACCGTGGAAGGGCGGGAGCGTTACCCCGTACGTGTGCGTTACCCCCGGGAATTGCGCAGTGACCCGGAAATTGTGAAGCGCATACTGCTGCCCACGAGATCCGGCGGCCAGATCCCGCTCGGTGAATTGGTAAATATTGAATACCGGCAGGGGCCGCAGTCCATCAAAAGCGAAGACAGCTTTCTGGTGGGATACGTCTTGTTCGACCGGGATCCCAACCAGCCGGAGGTCACCGTTGTGAACAATGCGCAAAGGTTTCTTCAGGAAAAGATCGAAAGCGGCGAACTGGTAGTTCCCCCCGGGGTCAGCTACCGTTTTGCCGGCACCTACGAACAACAGGTCAGAGCCAGTAAGCGCCTGAGCATTGTATTGCCCATTGCCCTGGGCATCATATTCCTCATCCTCTATTTCGAATTTCGTTCGGTAGCGGTAACGGCAATGGTGTTCACCGGGGTGTTCATTGCCTTCTCCGGCGGTTTCATCATGATCTGGCTTTACGGCCAGCCCTGGTTCATGGATTTCGGCCTGTTCGGCACCAATATGCGGGACCTGTTCCAGATGCACCCCATCAACCTAAGCGTTGCGGTTTGGGTAGGTTTCCTGGCCCTGTTCGGGGTGGCAACTGATGATGGGGTTCTTGTGGCGACCTTTATCAGAGACCGATTTAAAGAAAACGCTCCAACCAGCGTAGCCGGCATCCGCCAGGCCATAGTGGAAGGCGGGAAACGCCGGGTGCGCCCCGCCACGATGACGGCGGCCACAACCATCCTGGCCCTGCTTCCGGTGCTGACCTCCACCGGCAGGGGCGCCGATGTGATGGTGCCGATGGCCATTCCTTCGTTCGGGGGGATGTGCCTTCAGCTGCTGACCATGTTTACCGTTCCGGTGCTGTACAGCATCTGGAAAGAAGGGCAGCTGAAATGGAACAATTGGTTTGGAAATAAAAAAGAATCAACCGATGAAGTATCAGCATAAAATAATAGCCGTGCTGGCCTTGTCCCTGCTGGGGTGCTGGCAGGCAACGAACGCTCAGCCCCTGGAAAACTTACTGGCGGCGGCCGATAGCGCCAACCTGGAACTGAAGGCCCTTTATCAGGATTATCTCGCTGCTTTGGAAAAGGGCCCTCAGGTAAGCCAGCTGCCGGAACCGGAAGCCGGCCTGGGCGTGTTTCCCCTGCCGGTGGAGACCCGCCTGGGCCCGCAGTGGGTGAGGCTGAGCGCCACCCAGATGTTTCCCTGGAAAGGAACTCTTAAAGCGCGTGAGGATGTGGTTTTGGCCATGGCAAAAGCCCAGTACGAAAAAATCGCGGCCTCCCGGCTCAACCTCCACTATCAGGTCAAGCAAGCTTATTTCCAGCTTTACGAGCTGGATGAACGCCGACAGATCCTGAAGAAGAGTATTGACATTTTCAGGACGCTCGAATCCATTGCCACCACGAGGGTGGAGGCCGGCAAGGCCAACCTGGCCGATGTGCTGCGGATACAGATCCGCATCCGGAACCTGGAAGAAGAGCTGAACATTCTGGAGAACCAGAAGAAAAACCCCCTGGCGGTGATCAACCGGCTGCTGAACCGGCCGGAGCAGTCGCCGGTAACGATTGCAGATACGCTGCCGCTGGCGGAGCCGCCTTATGAGCGGGCGGCACTGCTCAATGATATTCAGGAAGGGCACCCGATGCTGCGCATGTATGCCCTGCAACAGGAGGCCGCTCAGCGGGTCATTGAATTGAACGAACTGGAGGGTAAGCCTTCCTTCGGAGTAGGGCTGGATTATATCGCGGTCGGCAGGCGTTCAGATGCCAACCCGGTAAACAACGGCAGAGACATCCTTTCGCCGCGCGTGGGGGTAAGGATACCACTCTACCGCGAGAAATACCGGGCAAAAGAACAGGAAGAGAAGCTGAAGATCCAGGCTCTGGAAACGCGAAAGCAGGATCTGTTCCTGCAATTCCGGAGCGCTATCGAGCAGGCTTATGCCAGCCTGGAAGACGGCCGGATCAAATACCGGCTTTATCAGGAACAGAAAGCTACGACAAGATCCGCCATTGAATTGCTGCTTGCCGCCTACAGTAACGATGGGGCCAGCTTTATCGACCTGCTTCAACTGGAGGATCAACTCGTTCAGTATGACCTGATGGCGCTTTCAGCAGTGGTAAAAACGCAGGAGGCGCAGGCGGAGGTCGAAAGATATATTCCTTAATTGTAACTATTTAGGCCTTATGGTATTTCGGTTTTTTGGTTTTGCGGTTGGTCCAAAACGGGCCCAAGATTCATAACGAAGGGCCACAGAGGTGGCTTGGCCGCAATACCAGAACGCCATAAAACCGCCACACCTAAACAGTTACCCTTAATTAGAAAAAAGACATCATGAATAACTGGAAAATAATTCTCAGCATCATCATAACCGCTATTGTTAGCCTGGGAGCAGGTTATCTGCTTTTTGGAGGAAAATCAGCGGAACCTGCCGTCCAGGATAGCCACCAGCATCAGGAAACAGCCGAGCCGGCCGCCGAAGTCTGGACCTGCTCGATGCACCCACAGATCCGGCAGAATGAACCGGGGAACTGCCCCATTTGCGGCATGGAACTCATCCCGCTGAGCGAAGCTTCTGCGTCGGATAACCCCCTGGTCATGGAAATGACGCCGGAGGCCGTAAAGCTGGCGAATGTGCAGACTGTTGCTGTGAGCAGCACGAATGGTAGTGATACGAAGAAAATCTCCCTTACCGGCAAAGTGAAAACCGATGAGCGGCTCGTTGCCAGCCAGGTAGCCCATGTTCCGGGCAGGGTCGAGCAGCTTTTTGTCACCTTTACCGGAGAGGAGGTCCTGAAAGGCCAGAAACTGGCTACCATCTACTCTCCGGAGCTGGTAACTGCTCAGCGGGAGCTTATCGAAGCGCTGAAATGGAAGGATTCTCAGCCACAATTGCTGGAAGCGGCCCGCAATAAGCTCCGCAACTGGAAGATCCCCGAAGCTACCATTGAGGAAATAGAAAGCTCAAAGGAGGTTAAAACCAATATTACGATATACGCCGACCAAAGTGGAGTAGTGCTGAAACGCCGCGTATCCGTAGGTGATTACCTTAAAGAAGGTGGGGTGTTGTTCGATATTGCCAGCCTGGGCCGGGTGTGGCTGCTGTTCGATGCTTATGAGGAAGACCTTGCCGAAGTTGGAGTGGGAGATGTCGTTTCCTATACGGTGCCGGCCATTCCCGGCCGCACCTTTACGGCCCGCATTTCCTTTATCGACCCCATTATTGACCCTCAGGCGAGGATCGCTTCCCTGCGGGCGGAAGTGCCCAACCCGGGAGGGTTGCTGAAGCCGGAAATGTTCCTGAGGGGAACCATAACGGCCCGGGTCGGAACGGATAAAGGTGCTTTGTCGGTGCCGAAAACAGCGGTATTATGGACCGGTCCACGCTCGGTGGTATATGTGGAAGTGCCGGGTGCTACCGTTCCCTCTTATGAATTCCGGGAGGTAACACTCGGAGAGGAGGTGGGCAACAAATACATTATCAAAGAAGGGCTGGAACCTGGCGAACATGTTGTGGTCAATGGCGCTTTTATCATCGACGCCGCTGCGCAGCTCAACAATATGGCGAGCATGATGAACCGGAACGTAAGGCAAACCGGCATGGCGGAAACCGTACCTGATTATACCGCCGGTACGCCCGAGGCTTTCCGGAAGCAGTTGATGAAGGTCGTGGACGATTACCTGCTGTTAAAGGACGCCTTCGTCGCTTCTGATGCCGGCCAGGCCAGCCAACGGGCAGAACAGGTGTTGATGGCTCTCGAAAAAGTGGATATGGGCCTGCTGAATGGCGCCGCGCATATATACTGGATGGAAAAAATGGAGGCCCTGCAGGCTCATGGAAACGCCATCAGAAAGAGTGAAGATATTGAAGAGCAGCGAAAGCAGTTCAGCTTCCTTTCCAATGCTCTTGTGGAAACCCTGACTGCTTTCGGTACTGAAGGAAGTACTTTGTACCTGCAGCACTGCCCAATGGCCTTCGATAATGAGGGCGCCGATTGGTTAAGTACTGATGAGGTGGTCCGCAATCCGTATTATGGAGAGAAAATGCTCAAGTGCGGGTCAGTGAAGGAGACGTTCCCGCTGGACCGGAAACCGACAGCTCAGGTTGATCAGAATCAATTTCATGATCATTAGCAGTGGAAGTGAGGATGACGGCTCCTGCCCGGTTTGCGGAATAGCGTACGCCGCACTCAAATAGCACGTCAAAGACGGCCATACACATTGATCACCTGGAGTGGCGCCTTCTGCCGTGTTCCATGCCTGGAAGGTTTGGCGCCGCCATTCTCCTCCTCTTTAAGTTTGTGACGGACGAGCTTCTTACAGTCCTTCCTGTGTTAGTGGGTTCTTTCAATTGATCATGTGCGCCGTGGCACCCTTAAAGCAAGATCATGTAAACATTAGCCAAAAGAGCATAAAGGATTGCAATGAAATAGTTGTAAATTAATGAATGTTAAAGGGTTATGAGGTGGCGATTCCCCTCGCCCTCAAAAGTTCTGCTGATGATCCCTGCAATTAACAGGAGGAAGGCAGACAAATCAATGTCGCAAAAGCCATTTTTTTAAAAAAAACTACTGTAATGAAAAAGTTAATGATTTTCTCCCTGTTTTCTGTGATTCTTTTTACCACAAGTTGCGCTCAGCAAGCAGACGTCAATGCGATGCTGAAGAATGCGGAAACTAAAGACAAAGTCTTTTCCGCCATTATGGACAACCACGAACTGATGACGGAATTCATGAACAAAATGATGACGAACGAACACGCCATGATGATGATGCAGGGCAACAAAGGCATGATGGGCATGATGATGCAGGGCGGCAATATGATGCAAATGATGCAAGGCAATCCGGAGTTGATGCAAAACATGATGAATAGCATGATGAAGAACGGGAATATGATGGCCCAGATGATGCAGATGATGAACCAGAAAGGCATGATTAGCGACGAGTGCCTTCAGTCTGGTATGCAAAGGATGAAAGATCAGGGCATGCCTATGAATATGAATATGGGTATGATGAAGCCTGATGAAGGAGTCGAAAGCCATGAGTCTCAACATTAAAAACTGAAGCCATGCATTTCTATAACGGATATCATTTCTGGGGCATGCACCTTCTGTGGTGGATCTTCTGGGTTATATTGCTCATTGCGATCTTTGCGACACCCTGGCTTGCCTTCGGCAGGAGCAGGAAGAGGGAGACAGAAAGCCCCCTGGAAATCCTGAAAAAAAGATACGCTTCCGGGGATCTGACCACTGAAGAATATGAAGAGCGAAAGGCTGTGCTGGAGGAGGAAGAGGGCCTTAAAACTTAATACTAAAGGCTGCTGGCTTCTTCTTTGAACCATAATTTAGAATTGAAGTGATAAATGATGCTGCATGACCTTCTCCGAATGTGAAGGCGCCGGGCAATACACTGACCCGGGTGAAGACTTCCCGTCCTTTAAGTTTCCCTTTATGCACTGTAAAGTGGTGTAGATAGAGATCATCTGCCTGGATGTTGATGTGGAACCGAACATCAGAATCATCCAGGAGCATGGAAGGGCAGGCCGCAGTGGCGACGGATTGATCTATACAAGTGGAGTTGAACAGGTATATAAAGTGAGAAACGAACAGAAGGGGGCCGAGGCGATATGAAAAAAGAAAAAACAAAAGCAGAAAAATCAAATTGATTATGACACACACCTATCGGGTCACCGGCATAAGCAGCAACCATAGCCTTGAAACCGTAAAAAAGGCACTGGAACAAGTCCATGGCGTCCAGTCCGTGAAAGTAACCCCCGATCCTCCGGAGGCCATCCTTACCATGCACCATCACATACCCGATGAAACCTTGAATGAAGCCCTGGCGGAAGTCGGGGAATATCGAATGCATGGGGCGCATGCCGGCGAGGATGGGCACGGTTCGCATGAAAGGCGCCGGTGGGCCACAAAAGCGCCCATCAGAACCACTCAGGCATGGAAGCCATACTTACCATGGTGGCGACAATCCGCCTCACTACCAGATGTACCATGACCACCACCGCATGATGATCGCGGATTTCAGAAAGCGGTTTTGGGTGTCTCTGGCCCTAACCCTCCCCATTCTTGCCCTTTCGCCTATGATCCAGCAGTGGCTGGGCGTGGAATGGCAGTTTGCAGGTGATAAATACCTGCTCTTTGCTCTTTCCAGCATCGTTTATTTCTTTGGCGGCCGGCCTTTCATCAAAGGTTTTTTCGATGAGATAAAAAGCAGGTCGCCCGGTATGATGACCCTCATCGCTATGGCGATCTCGGTGGCCTATTTTTATTCGGCGGCCACTACTTTCGGCCTGCCGGGGGATAGCTTTTACTGGGAACTGGCCACGCTGATCGTCATCATGCTGTTGGGGCACTGGATCGAAATGAAGTCCGTACTGGGCGCCTCCAGAGCGCTGGAACTCCTGGTGAGTATGATGCCTTCCGAAGCCCATAAAGTAGAGGGGGAAAAGGTTATTGATGTGAAGCTGGAAGAATTGTTAAGCGGCGATATCATCCTGGTCAAACCCGGGGAAAAAGTGCCCGCTGATGGTATTGTTATAGAAGGCGAAAGCTACCTCAACGAATCCATGCTGACCGGAGAATCCAAACCGGTGAAGAAAGAGGGGGATGATCAGGTTATTGGAGGTTCCATCAACGGGAATGGCTCGCTGAAGGTAAAGGTTGAGCACACCGGCAAAGACAGTTACCTGAATAAGGTCATCACCATGGTGCAGGAGGCCCAGAAGACGAAATCCAGGATGCAGAATCTTTCTGACCGGGCGGCAAAATGGCTGACTTACATAGCGTTATCTATTGGTTTTGGCACCCTCGCCCTGTGGCTGGCCCTGGGCAAGGACTTTGTTTTTGCCCTGGAGCGCATGGTAACCGTTATGGTCATTACCTGCCCGCACGCTCTGGGATTAGCTATACCGTTAGTAGTAGCTATATCAACCGCCATATCCGCTCAGAAGGGCCTGCTGATCCGCAACCGCACCGCCTTTGAGGAAGCCAGGAAAATATCCGCCCTGGTGTTTGACAAAACCGGCACGCTGACAAAGGGAGAATTTGGCGTGACCCGTTATGAAAGCCTGCAGAAAGGCCTGGATAAGAATGAGATGCTTCGCCTGGCGGGCGCTCTGGAGCAAAGCTCCGAGCACCCTATCGCGGTGGGCATCGTCCAGAAAATTAAGGAAATGGAAATCTCTATTCCGTCTCCGGAGGGCTTTGAGGCCATAACCGGGAAAGGAGTGCAGGCGGATGTGGAAGGAAAAAATGTGAAAGTGGTAAGCCCGGGCTATCTGAAAGACGAAAAAATAGCCGTTCCGGAAGGGGCTTTTGGCAGCGCTGCCGAGACCGTTGTTTTTGTCCTGATCGACGGCCAAATGGCTGGTTACATTGCCCTCGCCGATGAAGTGCGCTCAGAATCATCAGGCGCCATCCAAACCTTCCGGGACAACAACATCAAAGTATATATGGCGACGGGCGATAACGAAGTAGTTGGCAAAGCCGTCAGTGAAGAACTGGGCCTTGATGGCTACTACGCCGAGGTGTTGCCCCACCAGAAAGTGGAGATTGTCAAAGGCCTCCAGTCCAAAGGCGAATTTGTCGCCATGACCGGCGACGGGGTGAATGACGCCCCTGCGCTGGCCCAGGCGGACGTGGGCATCGCCGTAGGCTCCGGGACGGATGTGGCGGCTGAAACGGCTGACATCATTCTGGTCAACAGCAATCCCAGAGACATCGCCAACCTCATTCTTTTCGGGAAAGCCACCTACCAGAAGATGATCCAGAACCTGGCCTGGGCGACGGGGTACAACGTCATCGCCATTCCGCTGGCTGTGGGCATTTTGTATCCATTCGGGTTTGTGCTGAGCCCGGCGGTGGGGGCTGTTTTTATGAGCCTGAGCACGGTTATAGTGGCGATCAATGCGCAGTTGCTTAAGCGGAAGATGTCCGGTTCGGAAGGAGGAGGAGTAAATTAGGGAGTAGCGCTCCAGATATCTCTACACCTGGTCCAAAGGCTTGCGCCGGTTGCCCGCCATATTTTTAAATGCCGTCGGTGTCATCCCGGTCACTTTTTTGAACTGGCCGGACAGGTGGGCGACGCTACTGTAGTCCAGCTCATAGGCTATTTCACTGAGGGTTTGTTCGTCATAGGCCAGCAATTCTTTGACCCGTTCAATCTTCTGAAGAATGAGATATTTCTCAATAGTGACCCCTTCAAAAGAGGAGAATAGTTTGCTGATGCTGGAATAATTGACTCCGATCTGTTGTTCCAGGTATTCCGAGAAGTTGATATGGCCTGGTATTGAACGGCCATGATGAACGTGCTCAATGATGATCGTTTTTACCTGTTCAATGACCTGATGATGGCGGTCATTGACCCGTTCGAACCCATTTGATAGCAAGGTTTTTTCAATAGACAGGAGGTCCTCTTCCGATAAACTTCCCCTAATCGTGACTTTCCCGAGCTCTATGGCTTCAATGGTGAAGCCCAGCTGTTTGAGTTCTTCCCTGACAACCCGAATGCAGCGGTTGCAAACCATGTTCTTCACATAAATGGTTGTATTTTCCATAATTGAAGGCTAAATCATTAACATAACTTCCTGCTTTCCCACTTTTCAATAGCTCTTTGCTCAATTAAACAGGAATCGGGGAATTGAAGTTTTTCCGGTTTGTTGGAAAGATTTGTATCATTTTCCTCTGAAGGAAGATCAGCTTTCCCGGAAAGCCCAACCCCAAAAGATGTATGTTTTACCAGGAATTGTGTAATGCAAACCTCGTCGGCATGAGGCAACTTTGTAGCACAAAAATAAGAGAATTATGAATGCTACAGATCATGTTATGGCTCTGACTTCCCCAACCAGCAAAAGCAGTTCCTTAATCAAGAAGACTTTTCCGGTAACAGGTATGTCCTGTGCGGGATGTGCGGTAAGTGTAGAGTCTATCCTGGCTACCGTACCCGGAGTATCCAGTGCCAGCGTGAATTTTGCCGCCGGCAGTGTGGCGGTGGAGTATGAAAAGAGCACTTCAACTGAAGATCTTCAGAATGCAGTTCAAAGTGTTGGCTATGGACTCATTATTGACACCGAAAGCCCCGTTGAGGCTCAGGAAGAACAGCAGTACCGGCATTATCAGGAAGCCAGGCAGCGCACCATCTGGTCGGCTGTCTTTACCATTCCTGTTGTGGTGTTGGGCATGTTTTTTACAGGATGGGGCCCGGGAAAATGGATCTCTCTGGCGCTATCCATTCCCGTTCTTTTCTGGTTCGGGCGGCATTTTTTTATTAATGCTCTCCGGCAGGCTAAATACAGAAAGGCCAATATGGATACTTTGGTGGCCCTGAGTACTGGTATTGCCTTCTTTTTCAGTTTGTTTAATACCCTTTTTCCGGAATTCTGGCTCAGCCACGGCTTGCAGCCCCACGTCTATTATGAAGCAGCCACAGTGATCATCACATTCATATCACTGGGTAAGCTGCTGGAAGAAAGGGCAAAATCCAACACTTCTTCTTCACTGAAGAAATTGATGGGGCTTCAGCCTAAAACCCTGATTGTCATTATTGATGGGGAAGAGGTAGAAATGCCGATTGCCACTGTAAAAGCCGGACAGGTGGTGGTAGTCCGGCCGGGGGAGAAGATCCCTGTGGACGGAGAGGTGCTTGAAGGGCACTCCTTTGTCGATGAAAGCATGATCACGGGAGAACCGGTCCCTACCGAGAAGGCCAAAGGAGGAAAAGTCTTTGCCGGGACAATCAATCAAAAGGGAAGTTTCCGGTTCAGGGCGGAAAAAGTAGGAGGAGAAACCCTGCTTTCGCAGATCATCAAAATGGTGCAGGAAGCACAGGGCAGTAAAGCTCCTGTACAGAAACTGGTGGATAAGATCGCCGGCATTTTTGTGCCGGTAGTCATTGGGGTCTCCCTGCTCACCTTCGCCACCTGGATGGTAGCCGGCGGCGATAACGCCTTTACCCATGCGTTGCTCACCTCTATAGCCGTCCTGGTTATCGCCTGTCCGTGTGCTCTTGGGTTGGCTACGCCGACTGCTGTCATGGTAGGTATCGGGAAGGGCGCTGAAAATAACATTCTGATCAAAGATGCCGAAAGCCTGGAACTGGCTCACCGTGTGAACGCTGTGGTTCTGGATAAAACAGGGACCATCACCGAAGGCCATCCGGTAGTAACTGATGTAATATGGCTCGATGAGAGCAGGGTACAGGAGTCGGCTGCCATTTTTCTGGCTATGGAATTGCAGTCGGAACACCCCCTGGCAGAGGCGGTGGTTAAGCGGTTGAAAATAGAACAGGTAAGGCCCGCTGAGGTTACCGGCTTTCACAGTATTACGGGTAAGGGCGTTCGTGCTGAGGGGATGGACGAAATAACCTATTTTGCTGGGAACCGCAAGCTGATATCCGAGCAAAGTATATCAATGAACTCTGAACTGGAACGCGCAGCCCTGGAACTTCAGGCTGATGCAAAAACCGTGATCTTTTTTTCAGACGAGAAGGAAGTACTGGCCCTGGCAGCCATCACAGACAGGATCAAAGCAACGTCTCCTGCCGCTATCGCAGCCCTTAAAGGCCTGGGCATCGAGGTGCACATGCTCACCGGCGATAACCGGCAAACTGCTGCTGTTGTGGCGCAACAGTCAGGAATAGAGCACTTTATGGCGGAGGTGTTGCCTTCTGAAAAGGCAGAATATGTGAAGCAACTGCAGGCTCAGGGCAAGATTGTCGCTATGGTTGGCGACGGGATCAACGATTCTCATGCGCTAGCACAGGCGGATGTGAGCATTGCCATGGGAAAAGGCTCGGATATTGCTATGGATGCAGCTAAAATGGCGCTCATCACTTCTGACCTGCAATCTATTCCAAAAGCATTGAAACTATCCAGGAAGACGGTGCTGGGTATTCGGCAAAACCTGTTCTGGGCCTTTATCTATAACCTCATCGGGATCCCTGTTGCAGCCGGAGTGCTTTTCCCCTTCACCGGATTTCTGCTCGACCCCATGATTGCCGGAGCAGCCATGGCATTCAGCTCGGTTTCCGTGGTTGCCAACAGTCTGCGGCTGAGGACAGTGAAAATCTAGAGCTGGCATTCATTATGAAGAGCTTCTAAAAAATGAAATTGGTATTGATCCCATAGTTCCCCTGGTAATAATTACTGATCAGCCAGATGAGCGAAAGGAGCAGGAAAACGATGGGCGGCAGAAAAGAAACGCCACCTTTGAGCTGCAGCACTTCCTTTCGCCTTTCCGGCTCATGAGTTTCCACTATTTTATTCACCCGCCGTTGGCAATGGAGGAGGTAAAGGCGGTTGGCTGAAAAACCCAATGCCAGGTGCAGAATGAGCACCCGCATGCCGAAGAAGGCTTCCTCATACAACCAGAAACCCAGATCTGACCAGCGGAGCAGTCCCATCCCCAGAAAAAAGGCAATGTAGAGCACTGTTTCCCGGAACATCTGCCGGTACAATAGCCAGAAGGGCCCAAGAAGCAGCGCCTGGAAGTGAAAGCTCAGCGCCCGTTCCTCCTGCATGCGGGCCCATTGCCCAAGGTAATATTCTTTCCCCGGGCCTATAAAGGTGGCGAGGCTGGCCTCCTCAACGGAGGGCTCGGCTTCCGGAAAATCTAGAATGTTTTTCATAAAGGTTCAGGCTTGCCAGGTTTTGGCACGGGGCAGAATTACGCAATTTTTTGAATCTTTCCCTACATCTGTCAGTATATTAATCTAAAAAAAACGAAATTTAGGACGGTCCAACAAAACTTCTGCGTAATAAGCTCCATGGCTCAACAACCCGAAATATTGATTCTGGGCATAGCCAATACGCCTGCCGAATATCTCGATCAACTTCAGGCCGAGGTAGAGGGCATTCATACTGCCCTTACCAAGGCACGGCAGCAGAACCTTTGTGACCCGAGAGAACTCAGCCAGTTTACCCTGGAGAAAATGTTCGCCGTGTTCGATGACCTCAACCTCTCGAGACGGATCGCCATGTTGCACTATACCGGCCATTCGATGGCTTCAGGGCTTATTGTGCGGGAGGGGGGGAGAGACAAGCTTTTGAAGGCTGATGAACTGCGAACTTTCCTCCAGGCGCAGAAAAACCTGAAGTTCGTTTTCCTGAATAGTTGTTATTCGGAGGAAATTGCCGAACAACTGGTGGAAGCCGGGGTGCCGGTGGTCATCGGCACGGACAGCGGCATTCAGGATGTGGCTGCCAGAAAGATCGCAGTCAAATTTTACGAACTCCTGGGAGGAGGAAGTAAGACGGTCAGGCAGGCTTTCGACCTCACTCAATTGTATTTTGAGCACCACAAAGACGCGGATGATTCGCCTTTTCGTGGTTTTGCTTTAGGAAGCGATTACCCCTGGCATCTGTTTTATCAGGATGAGGATGCAGTAGAGTGGAGGCTGGTGCCGGAAAGTGTGGTGGACCAACTGGAGCGTTCTGATAACCTGCGCAAACTCCTCATTGTACGCGAGAGTAGTGATGAGGCGGAGTATTTCAGCCATGCCTTGAGGGTTTCCCTGTCGGGTGTTGCCAACCTCATGGCTTATGACATCTGGCAGGCGAATGAGGAGGGAGATCCAGGCAAACGCGCGTATGCTGTCGAGCAGGCTCAGTCCATCGCATACCTGGCAACCCCCGGCCTTCAGGGCAGCCTCGAGGGGCAGCTCTCCTGGGCAAAGCCGCTGTTGAGTTCCGCCAAACCCCACTTTATCATTGCCGGGTCCGGGCATGTGGCCAGTACCCGGCAGTATTTGCAGCATGAAAATATGGTGGCTGCCCGGGACCCTCAGGTTGTCCTTTCCGAGTTCATGACCCTCGAACAATTGAAGAAGGCAAGCGACCTGGATACGATCTACCGGGAGCTTTTTCTGAAAAAGCTGGTCGAGCTGATCGGGGTGGGAAGCGATAAAGAGCAATTGATGTCGGCTTTCGATGCGCTGAACTTCGTTGAACAAAAGCAAGCCTTCGATTTTGATGACCAGCAGAAAAAGGTAAACTTCATCCTCATCGAGGGTACTCCTCAGTGCGGGCACGAACTGCTCATTCGTAAAATACTGAAATACAACGGGCTGTACCCGGGAGGACAGAACAAGCCGGTGCACCTCAACGTCCGGAAACTCGTACCCAGCGGCTTCAATGAACAATACTTATGGATGCTCCTGAACCAGGGCCTGCTGAACACCCTGTCGCTGAATCCGGACCGGGAAGAGATCTGCCGAACGATCGCTCAGCGCCTTCAGCAGGAAGACCTGGTCATCATCCTGAATGAGGTCGAAGAGGTGTCGCTGCCGGAACTGAAAAACATGATCCTAAACCTGTGGAAAGCGCTGAATGACTATCTGCCCCAGAGCGGCCTGGGGAACCGGCTGTTTATGATCTTCGTCCATACCGGATACCGGCCGGATCACTGCTGCGTTTCGGAAGTAGCCCTTTCGGCGCAGAACCCGGCCTGCAACGCTGTGCCAATGCCGGTGATCAGCCCTTTGGAAACCGAGGTGTTCAATACCTGGTACGTTGACGAGAGCCAGCATTTTCTGCCGGATAGCCCCTTCCGGAGAAAAATTCATCAGCACCGGGGCGAAATTCTGCAAAAGAAATACATCAGAAAAGTCGTAGAAGAGATCTGCATCCTGTTGGATTGCCCCGACGTCTATGATGAGGTATTCAAACTTTAAATATGATCCAGGAAAAAAACTACAAGCGATACGAGGGAAAAAGGCTGTTGAAGGCTACTCCTAAGCTTTCCTATGAGACGGAGGAATTGAGGGGGGTGGTCAGGGAGCAGAAAAAGGTTTTCGAGGAAAAGATCCCTCCTTATTTTCCCAGTGATGCATTGAAGGATGCGGTTGAATACGCCCGCATTCTCCAGCGGCCGTTGCTGCTCAGGGGAGAACCCGGCTCCGGCAAGACCCGCCTGGCCCAGGCCGTAGCCTATGAGCTTTACCGCAAGGATTACCGCAGCCAGTATTTTGAATGGTACATCAAGTCCTCCACCAAAGCGAGAGATGGCCTTTACACGTTCGACCACCTGGCCCGCCTGCGGGATGTGGAATTGGCCCGCCATAAGAACAATGGAGAACCGCAGCCCGGAAAAGAGGATCTCTTTCGGTACCGGAAATTCGGGCCGCTCGGACAGGCTTACCTCGCTTCCAAACCCGACAAGCCCGCCATCCTTCTGATCGACGAGATCGACAAGGCCGACCTGGATTTTCCCAATGACTTGTTGTTCGAGCTGGAGCAAAAGCGCTTTTTCGTAGAGGAGACCAGTGAGGAGATCGTCGCCGAATATCCGCCGCTTAT
The DNA here is from genome assembly GCA_020636315.1 of Lewinellaceae bacterium. GTDB lineage: Bacteria > Bacteroidota > Bacteroidia > Chitinophagales > Saprospiraceae > JACJXW01. Next base: position 281,785 of record JACJYA010000010.1, on the reverse strand, counting down.
TTTCATTACCAGCAACGATGAAAAAGACCTGCCCAACGCCTTTCTGCGCCGCTGTGTATTTTTCTACATCGATTTTCCCGGTGAGGAGTTGCTGATGGACATTGCCAAGGCCAACGCCGGGAACTGGGCAAAGGAATACAAAAAAGCCATGCCGGATAAGCTGATTGAAGACATCGTCAACCGTTTTCGCCAGCTTTACACCGATATGAAGAATAACCCCAATACCGACAAAGCCCCTTCAACCAGCGAGCTGATCGACTGGCTGAGGGTACTGTATTACCAGTTTCTGCAGGGCAGGCTGGAAGGTGAGAGCCTGCCAAAAGGCGAATTGCCTCACCCGGAGGTGCTGCTGAAAAGCCTGGATGATTACAAAACACAGACCAACAAATAACCCTGAAAAACTCAGATCGACAACTTATTTTTTGATTACTAAGAAAATTATGCCGGCAGCCAAAGCACCTCACAGCCTGATCTTTTACCGCTTTTTCCACCGCCTGCGAAAGGAAGTGGGGATAGAACTGGATGCCCGCCAGTATCGGAACTTCCTCCACTGCCTGTTGCTGGGTAAAGCGAAAGACAAGGAAGGCCTTTTGGCGCTTTGCAAGGCCATGTGGCTCACCCGGCCGCAGTTTCGATCCCGCTTTGAGGAGATATTCGAAGAGGCCTACGCGGAACTGCCGCAGTACTGGAGCCATTTTGCAGAACAAATGCGAACGGCTCAGAAAAGAGCAGATGAAACGCCAAAAGCAGAGCAGCCAGTTTCCGAACCGGAAAAAATAAAGCAGCAAAAGCCTCAGCCTCAGCCTCAACCTCAACTTCAGCCTCAACCTGAACCTCAACCCCAACCCCAGCAGTCCTCCAGTTGGCAGGAGATAGAGCTCCTTTTCGATGAAGGAGGCGAAGGGGGCGCCGGGGTTCAAAAAGAGGAACGCGAGCTGCCCTCGCAACTGGATACACCCTTTCTCTTTTCGGAGCAGAAATATCTTCCCTTTCAGCAGCGCCGGGCCAAGCAGTCATGGCGCCGCCTCAAGCAGCAGAGCTTCCGGCAGCCCACCGAAGAGGTGGATGTCCGGGGAACGGTGCGGGCGCTGGCCCGCAATGGCTTCTTCTTCGAGCTGGTGTTCGAAACCAGAAAGGTCAGCCGCCAGCATTTTGTGGTGCTGCTGGACCACGGTGGGTCCATGACGCCCCACCACCACCTGTTCGATTTTTTTATCCAGGGGTTGAGGGAGAGCACGCATTATACGGAGATCGAAACGTACTTCTTCACCAATTACCCGCCCTACAAAGTGGGGGCTTCGGGGCTGCCGGAGTATCGCTTCTTTACCAACATGGAGCATACTGCCTCGGTAACGCTGAGCAGCCTGCTTGCCGGCTGGGAGAAGAATACCGTAGTCCTCTTTCTCAGTGACGCCGGCGCCGCGCACGACGGAATGAACCCGGCCCGCGTGCAGGTGACAATGGAACTGCTGAACCGCCTGGAAAGCAAAGTGGAGCATGTGTTGTGGTTCAACCCCCTGCCGGGCCACCTTTGGAAAGGAAGCGCCGGAGCGTTCTTCGGTGGGGTGGTGCCTATGCTGGAGTGTACGGAGGCGGGAATACAGCAGGCGGTGGGGAGGATCAGGTGAGGGTAAAGTGCTTGGGTGTAAAAGTGGAAAGGTGCTTAGGTGTAAAAGTGGAAAGGTGCCTGGGTGTATAAGTTGGTGGGGAGCAGTGCATCAGGGGATAGTTCAATTAAGTGTGTCTGCTTCACGCTAACCTGCTGGTTTCCAGGGAACCAGGAACTCAGAAACAAGGAACTATGAACGGTCCCCAGGGCGATGTGGAGCTCAGCCCGTCTTCGTTCCTCAGCGTTCGACTGAGCTCACGCCGAAGTCCGGGTGAAAAACCAGAAACTATGAACGGCCCCACTATGAACAGTCCCTGTATCAGAGAGTAGTTGGACAGAGGTTGCGAAAACCATCAAACCATATAACAATAAAGTAAAAGCCCATAAGGCCATTCAAGAAAGAGCATCATGCCGCAAGCCATACAGCCAAAAGGAGCCATCGACAGCAGCCGCCTGGAGCGCTATCTGAAGCGTTATCCCGGGGAGGGATACCTTTGGCTGGCCTGTCATGCCGCCTTTTTCGTGGCATTGACGCCGGGCTTGCTTTACCGCCTTTGGGTAAACTTTAAGGTGGATGAGAAAGGCAAGCCACTGGACATACCACTCGATGCCGTCTCCGGCCTTTTGAACTCATCCCTCTGCCGGAGCCTTGGCCAGGGAGTGTACGAGATACACGAAAGCCTCCGGGACCCTTTACTGAACCACCTGCGGGGAGAAAAGCGTTTTTCCAGCCCCCGCCTGTACCGCCTGGCGCGCTTCCTGCTGGCCTACCTGGACTACTGTGGCGATGAACTGCCTTCTCCCGCTTTTGCCGAAGCGCAGCGGTGGACGGCCGAGGCTTACCTCAAACCCGAGCTGGCGGCGCAGCGCCTTTTGGAGGCCTTTACCGATACTGTAGATGGTAAAGCAGCTGCCAGTTCCGTTGAGGTTTATCTCAACTGGATCAGCACGCGGGGTAGTGAGGAGGAACGCACCGGTGGCGTGGACCCTCTGGCCGTAGCAGAACAACTGGTCCGCGGCATGCGCAATTATCAGAAGGGGGCCAGGGACGAGGCGATAAAGTCATTGAAAGAACTGGCGGACCACATCACAACCGGCGGTAGCGCCAGCTCTTCCGCTTTTCGCACTAAAATACCCGAGGATATCCTGGCGCTGATCAAACCGGGGCCGGGCGTGGAAGTGGAGCTGGAGAAAAAAGGAACGGTGAAGGCCCTCCTGGTTGTGGTCGGCAAGACAGCCTCCGGGCAATTCCCTGAACTGGAAGGGCCGGCCAATGACCTGGAACTCATTCAAGACGGCCTCAAAGTATTGTTGGAAGGAAGAACCGTTGAGGCTAGTGTTCTACAGGATAACCGGGCAACCAGGGAAAATGTCCTGAGGCAATGGCGGGCTATGTGCAGCCAGGCCAAGCCGGAGGACCACCTCCTTTTTTACTTCAGCGGCCATGCTGAGAACAAAAGAAACGATCATTACCTCATTCTGCACGATTATGAAGAGCAGCGTATTTCCAAAGTGGAAAGCATTCGCACAGTAACCGGCGGCGTGATCTATGAATATGAATTCCGGGAGGCATCTGAAGGCTGCCGCGGTTTTATTACCCTGGTTTTGGATACCCACGCCGGCGGGGAGAACTGGCTGGACCTGAGAAATGACAAAAACGTTATCCTTTCCGCCACCCTTCCCGGGCAGGTGGCCTATGAGCAGCGTTTCGAGGGCGCCGCCCATGGGCTTTTCAGCAAAGCCCTGACGGAAGTGCTGGCCGTTGGCCGGTACCGAAGCAATAAATGGCTGGTGCGGAAAGCAGCGGAGTGGATAAAAGCGACGGCTGATATGCAGCAAACGCCACTGGTTTTGGGTTCCCTGGCTGCCGGGCGCCGCCCCATTCTGGGCCAGGGGCTTTCAGAAGAGCCAAATGTCGATTACCTGATGGATTTGCTGGAAGCCAATGGATGCCTGGAGCGAAGAGCAGGGCAGGGCGTGTTTACACTCATTGAAGCAGGCTGGGCGCGTTTTATGGAAATATTTTCTATTACCGAGGAATTGGACCTCACGAAACGGAGGGATGTGGAAAAGGCGATCGGCTTTCTGGAAAAAGCTTTATTGTTCAGAGGGCAGGAGGGGCTTTCTATTGCCTTCCCTGCTATGCCCGATGCGGAGAGAGAACTTTTCCAGCTGGAATTGTCCCTGGAAGAACTCCTGAACCTTCCTGTACACATCAACCGAAAAAAGCAAGACGATGGCGATCCGGCAACCCGATAGCGAACTTTTCACCTACCTGGATTACTTTGGCGACAGCCAGGCGATCCTGGTGCCGATCCACGAGAACCGGATGGGGGAGGAGGGCTATGAGCGGATGTTGCGGGAGGCCCGCCATTTTGCGGATACGTATGATAAGATCCTGGTGGGCGTTTTGGAAGCCTATTGCACCTACGGTGATCATCCCATACTGGGCAAGATCCCTGTGCTGCCTCTCGGGCAGGCAGGTTCGGGTACAGTGCCCCGGCCCCTGACGGTTTACGACAGCCGGGAGGAGGCCTGGAGAGCAGTGGCGCAGGGGCTTACGGAATTGCTGGAGCCTTACCGGCCGTTCTTTGAACAAGGCATTCGGGGCTCCGTCTTTTTCGATAAGGAGAAAAATGCCTGGTGCTTCGATAAAGGCCGCCGAGATGGCGTGTCTATCTGGCACAGGGAGGTGGCCGTGGAGATGGAGGACGGCCCGCTGGGTATTCGCATTCAGAAAGTTTGTCCAACCTATACCATCCTTTCCGGTTCTACTTCAAGGGTCTTCAATACCGGATCGGACAGGGTGTTCCAGGCATCCATCAAGACTAAAGCGCGACGAGAAATAAATGTTCTGATCCAGGACCATGCCGATAACGGCGCCCTGGTTGGGGAACTGCAAAACAGCCGGGAATTACGGCAACACGGCCTGCATTTTACCAATGAGATCCCCTGGCTGAACTATGTTCTGCACCTAACCCAAACTCACGCTTACCTCACCCGTGCCTTCGAAAACCCCGATGATGAAGGAGAGGCGCTTTATTTTAATCCTTACCGGCCGTTGAGTAAACCTCTGGAGCTGTCCGCCGGCACCTGGAGGATCATGGAATTGCTCAAACAGTTGGCCAATTGGGAATTTTTGAAAGGACTGGAAGCTCCTTTTATCGAAGAGTTTTCAGAAGAGGAACTTGAAATAACCGTCTTTCAATTGGAAGGCGGTGAATGGAAATCAGCCCCTAAGCCGGAGGATGTATTTCAAATAGATATGCTTTCCGGTGAGCGGAGAGGAGTTGATGATTATTCGAATACCATCCGCATACAGTTGACGAACCATTCCGGGCAGGATCTGTTCATCAGCCCCATATTTCTGTCCAATTATGTCGGTAGTTCGATGCCCTTTTCCGGGGGCGAGCTTCAGGAACTGAAAGCTGGGGAAAAGGCCTATCTTTTTGATGGTGCACAAAGCAATATCAACCTTCCTGTCAGGATCGAGCACCGCATTCTGGCTTACAACCTGCCTCATGAATACCTGGAAGTAAAGATCCTCGCCTCTCCGAAGCCTTTTTCCACTTTTGGATACCTGATGAAAGAAATCCCGGGCCCACCCGGCTCGGAATATTACGAGGAAGGAGGTTATTTTTTGGAAAAAGCGGCGGATACCGGAACGATCAGGCCTTTAGAAGGAGCGTTTGTCGCTTCATTGCTGCGAATAAAGTTGGATAACCCTGCATACAACGTTCCCAGTTCAGTGCGGCTGGAAGCCTTACTACGCCGTCCCGATGCCGAACCTTTCCTTCGGGCTCTCTTTTTCGAATCTTCTCATTTGGCGCCTCGCTATGAGCTGAAACAGGAAATCGAGTTACAGCAGGAGGAATCTCAATTTTCGCAAACGGTGCAATCTGCCACCCAATCCTACTTCCACACCCCCGATGGAATCTCCATTCTCGAATACCAAATGCAACAACTCCGCCCCCAACTCCAGGGCAAGGCCGAAAAGCCCATCCTCATCGCCCTGGGCGACAGCTGGTTCAACCAGGCGGAGCCGGTGGACATTCCGCATTTTCTGATGGAAGATTTTATCGTGCTTCATGCACCATTAGAGGGTTGGGAGCAACTGGAGGAGGTGGTGCGGCGCGTGGAGAAAATGATTGCCGGGGAGTCATCGGCCACCTTGCTGTTGAGCCCGATGGGGGAGCGGTTGTTCGACGAGCCCACCCGCTTTTTGGTGGAGAAGCCGGCAGAAGAGGTTGAGGACATTCGAAAGATCCTGACCGATCAATATGTCACGGTTTTGGGTGAATTGAAGAATTCCTGGGAGAATGGCTTCAAATTTCTGGGCAGCTTAGGTTCCCGGCTTCAGGTGGTGGTGCATGGATACGATTATTTTCCGGAAGAAAGGTTCGGGGAACGTTTCAGCGCCTTTTCACCAGCGTGGACGCGAAGTGTGGCCGCCTTTATGGTGGATGCCCTGAATGCACGCCTGCAGGCAGCCATTGAAGAAATGGGCGCCGGCAATATTCATTATCTGGACCTTCGCAGATCTTTAGCCCCTAATGATTGGGCTTCCGATGTAATTCCAAACCGGGCGGGCTTCCGCAAGCTGGCGGGGCAAACCAGCCTTTTCATCAGCCGTCGGTATTCCTTTGATGAAGAACTTTATCCCGGATCAGAGTATTTCCTGTGGCAGGTCGCCCGGATTGAAGAAACGGAGGCGGCATATCAGGGGTTGATCGATGCCTATCCGGAGGGGGAGCACCGGGCGTGGGCGGAGGAAAGGCTCAAAGCAATGCAATCTGCTGATTTTCCCGAAGTCCAGGCTCAGTACCAATCGCAAACAATAGAAGCAGATGCTTTTGAACCGGCATCAGAGGCCCTACAATCCCTCCGCCGTAAGGCCAACGACCTCATTTCCACCAATAACCTGAAAGGTCTTTTTACCCTCCTCGATGAGGAACTCCGCCGGGGCGCTAAGCCCCGCGAGCGCCTGTCCATTTTCCAAAAAGAATTTGAACAGCTCGAAAAACAGGAGCGCCGCTACAAAGTCCCTCCCAAGCAAATGGATCAGGACATGGCCAGCCTGGCGGATGCGGTGGGAGAATTGGTGGAAGGGTTGACGGCGGATGATCTCCGGGAAGTTGGAAGTGGGAAATCGGAAGTGGGAAGCCAAAGGCCGGAAAGCGAATCCCCCTCTCGCCCTCTCACCCCCTCACCCAAAACCGGCGCCTTTACCGACCCCCGTGACGGCCGCACCTACCGCACCGTTGAACTCAATGGATTGGTATGGATGGCGGAAAACCTCAATTACGATGCGGGGGAGGGTTGTTCGTATTATGACAATGACCCAGCGAATGGAGAAACATACGGGCGGCTTTACACCTGGGAGGCGGCGCAAAGGGCCTGCCCGCCGGGATGGCGGCTGCCGACGGATGAAGAGTGGAATTTGCTTCGGAGAACGGCAGGAGGGCCGCAAGAAGGTTTCAATGTTTTGCAGAATGACGGCCCGGGCGAGTTTGCTTTCTCTCTCGCCGGTATGGCCAGCGCCAACGGCCGCTTTCTGAACATCGATGGCAACGGGTATTACTGGACCGGCACAGAGGAAAATGAAAAGGAAGCCTGGAGTTATAAATTTCGGATCGGGAGTGGCCGGATAAACCGGGCACTCGGTGAAAAATCGCAGGGCTTTTCCTGCCGTTGTGTGCGGAACATCAGGCTATCAAAGATGAAATAGTGAAGCTGTATGAAATGATTATATTGTTGGGCTAAACCCCGGTGAAATGTCAGGTAAAACCATCCGCGTTGCTTTGGTTGACGACCACAAAATGTGGCTGGAGGCCCTTACGGTATTGTTGTCGGAAATGGAGGATGTGGAAGTTGTCGGAGTAGCGGTGGGAGGAAGGGACGGGATAGAGCTTTGCCGGCGGGAAAAGCCGGATCAGTTGCTGCTCGACCTGCGCATGCCTGATATGGACGGGCTCGAAGTAATGGGCCTGTTGCTGGCCGAACAACCCGATATAAAAGTCATCTTCCTCACCGAACATGAGGACCCCTTCTTTATTCAGGAGGGCCTGGCCAGGGGCGTGAAAGGCTATGTGTTGAAGAGCAGCTCAAAGGAGTATCTCGCGCGGGCCTTCCACGAAGTTCAGGCCGGCCATTATTTTTTTGATCCAACCATACTGGAAAGGCTGGTCAGCCGCCTGATCAGCCAACCGGAGGCCATGGTGGGGTTTGATGGAGACTGCCCACTGACCCGGAGAGAAAAAGAGGTGTTGGCCCTGATAGCGGAGGGGAAGTCAAATGCCGGGATCGCTGACATTCTCTGTATATCCGTTGCCACAGTGGAGTCTCACCGAAAGAATATCTATTCCAAGCTGGAGGTTAAAAATGCGATAGAGGCCGTCAATAAAGGGCGGGAGCTCAATTGTATATAATGCTATGCCCCGTAATGGTTCAATTAAGTGTGTTCGAGTCCTGCTAACCCGCTGGTTACCAGAGTAAAAATGAACCCAGGGGCTAGCATTCTAACGCTGGACAAAAGTCGGAAGTCGGAAATGGGAAGTCGGAATGTCGGCCAGCATTCTACAACTGCTTGTCTATCAATAATGTCCAACCTTAAACCGGGTAGCAAACCCAGGAACAAGAAACCACAAACAGAAACCCAGAACCCCAGAACCCAGAAACTATGAACCGCTCCAAACCCCGGCGGCCCGCGCCAACGGAACTTCGACACTCGCGAAAGTGCCGCGCCCCGGCCTGGCATCCAGGTTAAACCGGCCTCCCAGCGCCTTGGCCCGGTATTCGACATTGCTCAGCCCGATCCCTTTTCCTTTGGACAGGCCCGGGTCAAAGCCGGCGCCGTCATCTTCTACCGTAACCTGTATGTGCCCGTCGTAGTGGGTGAGTTGAACGGTGAGCTCCTGTGCGGCGCCGTGTTTGACCGAGTTGGTGATCAATTCCGACAATATGCGGTACAGGTGGATGCGGGCCCTCGGCGTCAGATGGTCCAACGGGGCATTATTAAAGAAACGGGTTTTCAGGCCGGGCCGGGCCGATTGTATCCGTTGGAGCAGGTGTTCGACTGCGGAGGCCAACCCTTGTCGTTCCAGAGAAGGAAGCATGAGGCCATGGCTTATGGCCCGCATTTCCCGGTGTGCCTGGTCAAGGCTCTCGATCACTTGCCCCAGTTCCTGCCGCTGCTCCTGAGGAGCCTTGTCCTGAACTATGGAAAGTTTCATCCGGATGGCTGCCAGCTGTACGCCCAGAGAGTCGTGCAGGTCCTGCCCCAACCGTTGGCGCTCGTTCTCAATACTCATTACGAGGTTGTTGAGGTTGTTCTCCCGGGAGGCTGCCTGCCGTTGTGCATTTTCATAGAGGCTGCGGAAGCGGTGAAAGGCGACGTAGAACAGCACAGGCACTTCGATCAGCATACCCGCCATCATGGCCATTTGGGGGAAGAACGTCAAAGGGAACCCCATATTGTAGAACCAGCGGGAGGAGGAGACGAAAGGAAACCATCCGATGTATTGAAGGATTGTCAGGGCAATCCCCAGGCCATGCAGGCTGAAGCCGAACAGGAACCATCCGGCCTGTATGCGCTGCCGTTTCACAATTGACATGATGAATACCCCGAGCGCTAAAATAAAACCGGCCATAAACACGAGATAATGCAGGAGGTGCAGTAAATGGGCAAAACGCAAAGGGGCATAAGGAAGGCCGGCCGCAAAAGGAATAAAGGCGGCAGAGATACCCATGGTTGTGATCATCATTCGGTTGAGGGCCGGAAAGTAACGGGCAGTCCCGAAATAGGTTCTTACAAACTGTAGCCCGGCGAGCAGGTACAAATTGGAGATCAGCAATTCGGATGCCTTATGAAAAAAGGGAGACTCGGGCCAGAGGTAATAATAGCTTAACCCCAGGCTTGAAAACAGAAGCAGGGCGCCCAGGGCAACATAGGCGCAATAATACCAGAGGGAACGAAACTGCGCAACCAGGTTAACCAATATAATGAGGGCCAGATAAACCAGCATGGTAAGAAAAAAGGCAGTGAGTATGGCGCTTTCCCGGTACTGCTGGTTCAGCCGTTTGTTGAAGTTCCAGAGGTAAAGGTCGAATTGCAATGGGCTTCTGGCCGGAGGAATGTGTAAAAGGCAGAGGGCGCTGTCTGTTGGAGGCAGGATTATGGGGATCTGCCAGTTCCGGTGAGGGTGGGGGCGGCCCTGAAAGACAAAGTCCGCCCCGAGCGTATCCGCCTGTTGAAGGCCGGCTTCCGTGCATACAAAAAACTGGAATTCCTCGATATATGGGTTGGCCATCTCAAAGATCAGGCTGGCGCCATTTTTTGTCCTTAGGCGGAAGCGCAGCCAGAAACCTTTGTCCTGCAAACCAAAGAAAAACCCCGGTTTGGGCCGCCGTTCGAAGGCCGAATCAGGCATTTCCAGTACTTGTTTCAGGGTAAAGGTATCAGCTGCCGTTTCCAGGAATTGTACTTCACTGCCCAGCATGAGGTAGAAATTACCGCTATCTACTACTATCGGGTTTGCCAATGCTGCCTGCCACCCGGCCAGGCTGCCTGCCGTAAGGGCCAGAAAGGCCCATATCCGCTTCTTGTGTTTTATGCTTTTCATTACCATTTCAACGATAAAGCATTGCCTTTAGGCTGCTTTACCTTGCGCCTGTTTGCTCAAAATCATGGATTCCGGGGAAGCCCTTTGGCGGTTTCCGGGGAGTCTTCTACCGGATTTCCGGTATGCCGTTATCTCGGCTTTTTCGATTCTAACCGGAAATAGTGAATTCTGAAAATACCGGATTTACGGCTTGTCGGGGAGGAGTAAAACCCGGTAGGTTTGTACGAACACCCGGAGGACAAAACCTGCCCGGGCTGAAACAAACTCTAAAACCGGATTGCCATGAAAAATTTACTTTTTACCCTTCTCATTCTTATAAGGGCCGCGTTTTACTCCTCGATCCTTTTCTTGCCGGCGGGCATCTTTTGCCAATCGGTTACGATCGATACGGATTTTATAGCAATTTTTCGACAGGATTGCTGTGGATGGACCGGTAGTGACGGAACCATCTCCATTCCGCTCCAAAATGGCAAAACTCTATGGGGCATGGGAGATTCTTTCATCGGAGAAGTGCTTCCCGATACTTCCCGGCCCTGCTTCCCGGCCTCAAAGCTGGTGAACAACACCTTACTGCTCCAGGATGGAGGGGCCCTAAGCACCTTCTTCAACGATACCGATACTTCGGCCTATATTCCGGGCGCCGATTCCACTATTTTGTGGCCGGGCCACGGCATCCGGATAAATGATACGGTTTACCAATTTTTCAAGGAGTACAAAAAACCTGGTTTGGCAAGCGCCGGAGTGCGCCTGGTTAAGCTGGATGTCGATTCGCTGAGCATTCAGAAGACGGCCATTCTGCCCGATATGGATGGAATCATTTTCGGGCAATTTGTCTATCAGGAAGACGGCTTCATCTACATCTTTGGCACCCGGCATTTGTTTGGCGGCCTAATAAGGACACCCTGCCTGGCGCGAATACCATCCAGCCAGGCACTGGATGATTTCGGAACCTGGGAGTTTTACAACGGCTCAGGATGGTCGCCTGACGCGAGCGAGGCAAACAGCTTGTTCCTGTCAGGTGAATCCGTTTCCGCCACTTATAGCGTGATAAAGCTGGGCGGCAGATATCATCTCATCAGCCAGGACAACTTCCTGGGGCCAAAGATCAACAAATGGAGTGCAAGCCAGATCACCGGGCCTTATACCGGCAAAACAGCTATATACAATACCCAGCCTTTCAGAGATTACAATGGCTGCAGCCTGCTGACCTACAACGCTATGGCGCATCCCCAGTTCGTCAATGAACAGGGGATGCTGCTCTCCTTTAATGTTATCCCGGACAGAAACGCGTCCTGTTCGGTTTCCTATTGCGGGCTTAGCTGTTGCCCTCCCTGTAGCATTTGCCTGCACCCGCTGGTGTTTAAAAATGCAGACACCTACCGCCCTAAATTTATTCGGGTGCCGCCCTGTTTTTTTGTCGATCTCTATGAAACCAAAACCGATACCATCTGCGAGGGAGAATTCTACACCCTGCCCGACGGTTCGGAAGTAAGCCAGGCAGGCGCTTATGAAGTAACGCTCCAGACGGCAGCGGGTTGTGACAGCACCATCTTGGTCAATTTGTCGGTAAATCCGGCCCCAACGCCGGGAGATACTATAATTGTAGGTGATAACGGTATGAGCAATGGCTGCATCAGCCCGCAATTTATGGGAGGCGCGCCCCCTTTTGAATATGAGTGGAGTACCGGCGACACAACGCTGTCCATCGTGAACCTCTCCGCCGGCACCTATACCGTAACCGTTATGGACGACAACAATTGTGCTTTTGAATTTTCCTTTGAAGCCCCCGAAACAACCTCGGCAGAAGAACCCGGAGCACCCCGGGGATGGGCGCGTATTGTTGGAGAAACGGATAGCGGGCGCTATGAATATGCTACGGCGATCATCCCGGCCGAGGACGGCGCCTTCTGGCTGGCCGGCCAATGGCAGGATAGCGCCCTTTTGATGATGGTCAATAGTTGTGGGGAAGTCCGTTGGCGGAAAACGTATTCTTATGGTACTGTTTCCCGCCTGAACGGCCTGGCCCGCCTGGGGGCAGGCGGATTGCTGGCCGCCGGATACTGTGAAGGTTGTGATCCTGTGGATACCACCCGCAAATTACTTGTCATTTATACCGGCCTGGGCGGCAACCTGCTGGCGGATACCCTGATCGGCCTCAACGGCCGGAAAGCAGAAGCAGCAGCCGTTACAGCAACCTCAGACGGCGGCGCCGCCATATCGGGTACTCAGGTTACAAACACCACCTGGGGGTTCACCGACTTGCTTTTTCTGCGGGTTGGCCACGATTTCAGTTTCCAGCATTATCACTCGTTTAACGGGGCCAATTATGAATACGCGCCTGCCTTGATCCATTTGGCCGACGGCGGTTTTGCCCTTGGAGGGTGGAGCCGGGCGCCGCTTTTTGGCAGTGATTATGCTTTCGTGCATCGCCTTGACCCAGGGGGCAACCTGCTTTGGGCCTTTAATTCCACCGTTCCAAAGACCCAATTTCGGGCGCTTTGCCAGGCCGATAACGGCAACCTTTATGCTACCGGCAGCCATTATCTGGATTCCGGGCAAAAGGAAGATATTTACCTTGCCGGGATCGGCCTTGAAAATGGACAACTCCTCTGGGATCGCCACTACGGGGGAACCGGGCCCGATTACGGAAGGGCCCTTCATGCGGTGGATGGAGGGTTATTGCTGGGAGCAGAATACCATACTCCCCGATTGCCCAACTATGGGGCTAGCGCCAGGGTCTATAAGCTGGATTATCAGGGAGAGGTCCAGGATTCGTCCTATTTCGACGGGTTTTTGTTCAGTTATCTGTTGCGCAGCCTCATTCCCCTTACTTCTGATGGCCGCGATTACCTTATTGCCGGGACTCACGCCTTTTTTTATTATCAGGATATCTTTTTCTATCAGCGCTCCCGCCAGGGATACCGAAGCCAGGTGGAGGCCATGCCACAGGACTTATCCCTACAGAGCTCACCTGTAGTCATTAGCGGGTCGGTAACCGGCTGCTGTGCTTTTCCCTACAGCCAGGCGCGGCTCAGGATTTTCCACGAGGACAGCCTTTCCTACGAGGAAGTTCAGAACCTGAATTACGGCGGAGGGCAGGCTGAGTACTATTTTTCCTGGGCAATTCCGCCAGCCTCCGAGCCTTATACTTTTCGCCTGGAGGGTTTGTTTAACGGGGAGTATGAACTGGAGGCTCAGGCTTGTGGGATTGTATCTGAAGGCGTCAACATTGCGGGGGAGCAAGGCGGGGGCCAGGCGGAAAGCGAATGGCCGGCTGATTCCTATGAGCAACAGGCAGCTCTTTTTCCCAATCCAAATAATGGCGAGTTCAGCCTGCGCCTGCCTGAGGAAACGAGGGCCGTATTGTACAACGCGATGGGCCAGGTTGTTTACAGCGGGCTTTATGCTGCCGGCACACAGGCGATAAACATCCGCCATCTGCCTTCCGGGGTTTACCTGCTGTTGGCCCGAAGCCAGAAGAAAACATGGACATTCCGGCTGCTTAAGAATTAAGCGATCCGATCGGCAGATTTTGCCCCGTGGCTCGATTTGAGCGGGGCAAAATCTGTTGGCTCTCACCTTGTCATTGGATTTTGAACAATCTCTAGATCCTTCTCTTGCCGGATTCCACAGGCGCCCAAACCCCCACCTTCTCCTCCGCCATTTCCACCTGCACCTCCCGCCGTTCGCCCAGCAATTCCCCGTCCACCTGCAGTGGGAGAGGGCCGCTGCTGCTTACCTGCACCTCCCGCACTGACAGTATCTTCACATAACGCGATTCCTCCAGCCGCCCGATGAAGAACAGGAAACCTAGCCAGAGGAGGTACCAGCGGGGCCAGGGGTGGAAGATGCACACCTCGAACCGGCCGTCGTCCATCTGCCCTTTGGGGTTGATCACCGCCCCGGTGCCGTAGCGGCGGGCATTGGCAAAAGTGATCATAACCGCTACTTGTTTGAACCGGCGCCCGCCGGCCTCGATGTGGTAGCGGTTGACCGGCCGTTCGCGCATAGTGCGCAGAAACTGGCGGGCATACCCGAGCTGCCCGCGCTGGCCCTCCTCTTCGAAGCTTTGTATCAGCTTGGCGTTGTAGCCGATATCGGCGAGATGAAAGCAATAATGCTCGCCGTTCACCAGGAGAGCGTCCATTTCCACCACTTTGCCGGAATGGAGAACATCAAGGGCTTCCGGCACGTTTTTAGAAATGCCCAGCTCCGTAGCTAAACCGTTGGCGGAGCCCAGCGGCAGGACACCCAGTCGGCAATCTTTGCCCAGCAATAACCGGGCTACGAGGTTGACGGTGCCGTCACCTCCACCGGCGACTACTGTGTCCGGTGAAAAATCGCTCATAGCCTGTTCGATGCGGGCGGCATCGTCCTGTCCGGTGGTTTTCAGAACCTGAGAGTTCCAGCCCCTTTCTGAACAAAATTGTTCGATCTCGGCCAGAGCCAGGCCTTTGTCCGTATCGCCGGCGATGGGGTTGATCACAAAGAGGAGCTTCCGCATGGTTTGGAGTTGGTGCGTTTGAAGGATTGAATAATACGCAAAAATTGTCACTATTTGATTAGAGCCAAAGTCTTTTGCCACAAAGAAACAAGGATCACACAAGGGTTTTGTGAAACCTTAGAGTCTTTGTGCCTTAGTGGCAAACCGCTACTGGGCCTTCAGAATAGGAACTAAAAAAAATCAGTTTTGCTGCATACCCTGTTCAACCGCCTCAGAAAAAGTTTTAGACTGGAAGGCCGTCCGGTTGTGATGGCCTACCGCGGCTACGGCAATGCCCGGCGCGTCTTCTTCAAGGGCCATGTGCTGGACGACCGCCTGTTGTACGAAGCAGAGAAGGGGGACCGGAAGCGAAAGAACCTGCTGGCCATGCTGAGCCGGTATATGAGCAAAGGCATTCCCGGCCAGCGGGTGAAAATCACATTTGCCGGTGAGGTGTTTGATACTCAGTCAGATGAAACCGGATATTTCGAGGAAGAAGTGGAGTGGGAAGAACCCTTGAGTCAGAATGGCTGGCTTCCGGCCAGATACGAATTGCTGGATGGGCTTCCCTCGGGAGAGGAGGTTCCCGTATCCAATAGCTCGGTTTATATCCAGGAAAAAGACAGCGAATTCGGTATCATCTCTGATGTAGATGACACCATCCTCATTTCTCATGCCAGCAAAACGCTGCGCAAATTGCGGCTCATCCTTACCAAAAATGCCAAAACCCGCCTGCCTTTTACCGGTGTGGCGTCTTTTTACCATGCCTTGCAATCGGGTATTGATAAAGACTGCTGTAACCCCATCTTCTACGTCAGCAGCAGTGAGTGGAACCTGTACGATTTCCTGGTGGATTTTTGTGAAGTGCGCAATATTCCGAAAGGCCCCTTTTTATTGCAGAAATACAAGGCGAACCTCTGGGAAGTCCTCTGGTCCGGCGGAGGTAGCCATACCCATAAACTGGAAAAGATCCGCCACCTGCTGAACACCTATCCGGCCCTCAATTTCATTCTTATCGGCGATAGCGGGCAGAAAGATGCTGCACTTTATGCGGAGATAGCCCGCGAATTTCCAGGTAGAATACTGTCCATCTATATTCGCGATGTGAGCGGGCCCGGCCGTACAGAGGTCCACCTCCAGCAATTAGCCGGAGATTTAAAGAAAGAGGGATTGGATATGCTACTGGTAAAAGATACTGCCGGGGCGGCTCTCCATGCCTGTGAGAAGGGGTTCATCACGCTTGAGGAATACGAGAAAGTCCGCCGGGAAGTGGGTTGTTAGCCGGATTTGTGATTTTCCGGAAAAAAGGGGACATTTATCGATCCCCTTTTACCTAATACCTGATTATGAAACATCTGCTACAGGCGTGTTGTACTGCACTCTTTCTGACGCTGGTTTTCCCCTTGTATTCTTCCGTTCGCGTAAAAAGCCCTGCTTCGGGCGATGTGGCCACTGAGCATTTCGAAAGGCATTCCGCCAAAAAACTGACTTTCGGACAAAGGCTGGCCCTTAGGTACGTTCAGAAAAAGATCAGAAAACACCAAAAAAAGAGCGCCCGGGCCCGGATTAAAGACAGCCCGGACAACCTCGCTACTTTTGCCCTCGTTCTTGGAGTCCTTACTTATGGGTTGTTGGCTATTCAATCCGTGGCTTTTTTGTCCTTCTTTTTTGCCATTGGGGCAGTCGTTGCCGGCATCCTGGCGCTGAAAAGGAGAGGAAATAAATTGCGCTCCATCCTGGGCATTGTGCTGGGCGGGGTGTTCTTTGCAGTGATCTTCATCGGCCTGATAAAGTTCTTGCTTGACCCGCCGGGGGGGTAAAAAAACCAGATACCATGAACAGTACCCTCTCTGAACCAAGAACCTCATAAACCCCAGAAACCGATACAACCCTCACCGCCCGCAGGCACATTGCGCCGGCATCAGCCCCTGGCTTTCCGTGATCATGGGCCAGGCATTGCCGCTGCCGTCCAGCTCGAAATAGAATTTGCTCCGCTTTTTATCGTAATTGCCGATCTCGTCCATGGTGGCGGCATCAAACAGGCGGCCGTTCACCATGGTGTAGCGGACGGATTCGGAATTGCGGATGTCTTCCAGCGGGTTTTTGTCCAGTACGATCAGGTCGGCGAGTTTGCCGGGCTTCAGCGAGCCGATCTGGGTCTCCATGCCGAGATAGCGGGCGCCGTTCATGGTGGCGCATTTAAGGGCCTGGTGGTTGCTCATGCCGCCCTGTTGCAGCATCCACAGTTCCCAGTGGGCGCCCAGGCCCTGGAGCTGGCCGTGAGCGCCGAGGTTGATGTTGACCCCGGCGTCCTGAAGTTTTTTCAGGGATTGAGCAGTGAGGATGTGCCCGTTTTCGTATTCTTCTTCGGGGATCATGGTCCGGTGGCGGGCCCGGGAATCGACGATCGCCCGGGGCGTAAAACTCAGCAGCCTTTCTTTTTCCCAGACGTTGGTGTGCTGGTACCAGTAGTATTCCCCATTGATGCCTCCGTAGTTGACAATGAGGGTGGGCGTATTGTGTGTCTCGGTTTTCGACCAGAACTGAACCACGTCATCGTAAAGCGGAGCAACGGGGATGTTGTGTTCGATCCCGGTATGGCCGTCAGCTACCATACTCATATTGTGGTAAAAGAAAGAGCCGCCTTCCGGAACAACGAGGATGCCCAGTTCCCGGGCGGCCTCGATGATCTGCTGCCGCTGTTCGCGCCTCGGCTGGTTGTAACTCTTTACCGAAAAAGCGCCATAAGCCTTGGTGCGGCGGATGGCGGAGCGGGCGTCTTCCAGGTTGTTGATCACGGCCTTGAAATCGCCGTCGGCGCCGTAGAGGATGGTGCCGGTGGAGTAGAGGCGCGGCCCCACCATATTGCCGGCTTTGATCATCTCTGAATGGGAGAAGATCATCTCCGAGTTGGAGGAGGGGTCGTGGGCGGTGGTCACTCCGTAGGCCAAATTGGCGTAGTAGTACCAGCTTTTCTGTGGGCTCAGCCCGTAGCGAAAATCGCCGAGGTGGCCATGGACATCAACAATGCCGGGCATGATGGTCTTGCCCGTACAGTCGATCACTTTTGCTTCGCCCGGTATGCGCACTTTTATGGCTTCGCCGACCCGGGTGATCCGGTTGTCTTCAACCACTATGGTGCCGTTCTCGATCACCTCATCGCCTTCCATGGTGATGATGCGGGCATTAGTAAATGCCAGAACACCCTGAGGTTTATCATACTTGAGTTCGAGGTTCACTTTCAGCCCGGCGGTATCCATTGGCGGGAGGCTGTCGCGGCTCCCTTCCAGGAATTTGAAACGCTCGGTGAGCTCGTCGGAGAAGAGCTCGTCGCCCAGCATCCAGTACAGCTTTTTACTGTTTTTGGACCAGTGGATGTTGATTCCCGCATCGCGCGCCACCTGGGCAACGGGCAGCGCTTTGGTATTGGCGCTGAGCCCCACTGTTTTGCCGGTCATCGGCATGGGGGCGACATAGACTTTGTATAATTCTGACCAGGCAATCCACTTGTTGTCCGGGCTGGGTACGAACCGCTGGGCGTATTTGCTCTCGCAAAGCTTCTTTTCATCACTGCCGTCGGTTTTGATGCTATGGTACGATTTGGTCAGGCTGCCGAAGAGGAACCCTCCTTTCTGGTAGAAGATCCGTTTCCCGTCCCGGCTGAAAACGGGGTATTCTCCCTGAGGAGTCACCAGGCTGGATTCACCTCCTTTCGCGGGAATCATATAAATGCCTGGTTCCTCACAGAATGTATATCCCTGATGGCTGTTGCCTCCCTCTTTCTGATAGACGACTTGTTGTCCGTCTGGTGAGAAGGCAGGGGTGCGGTAGATCGCTTTTTCTGTGGTGATCTTTCTCTTTTCTCCACTTTCGAGGTTCATACGCCAGATAGCGCCCATCTCCTCATCGTTCCAGGTGACGTAAACGAGTTCTTTCCCGTCGGGCGAAAAGGCAGGTTCGAACTCAAAATCGGATTCATCCGTCAGGCGGACGGGCATGCCGTTGGGTAGCTCTTTTTTCCAGAGGTGCCCAACGGCACTGAATGCGAGCATCTGCTCATCCGGAGAGGTAACGGCGTGGCGGATGACATGGACATGGAAATTTTCTTCGTAGGCCTTATTCTCGAAACGAACCGTTTCCTGCAAACGGTGTTTTGCGGTAACTTCGAAGGGGATCTCTTCGGCTTCTCCGGTTTCCACCGCTACCTTCCAGATCTTTCCCTGTCCCCAGATGATGATGTACCGGCCATCGGGGGTCCAGTCAAAACCGGTATAAACACCAAAGATGGCCCAGGCTTCCTGCTGATCTTTGCTGAGCTTGTCGAACAGGGGGAAATTCTGCCCGGTATTGAGGTCGTGGATGAAGAGTACGGATTGCGTCCGTATCCTCCGGACAAAGGCCAGTTTTTTACCGTCCGGCGATACCTGGGGGCGGCAGGCGCCTCCAGGGCCGGCGATGAGGTTATCGACTTCCCCCTTTTGGCGATCATAACGGCGAATGATGTAGATCTGGCTGTTGGGGTCTTTGTTGTACTGAAAGTAGCCGCCCGGGTACATGTCTTCGCTGAAATAGACATATCGGCCATCGGGGGAGATGCTGGGCTCATTGACGTCCTGCTGGTCGTTCTTGCGCTCAGTGAGCTGCAGTCCTTCCCCGCCGCTGACGTGATACATCCACATCTCGCCGGCGCCCAGGGAGCGTTCGGAGGTGAAGTGCTTGCGGGCGACAAAGTACTGCCCGTCCGGCATCCATTCTGCATTATTCAGCAGGCGGAAGCTCTCTTCGGTCACTTGCCGGGCGTTGCTGCCATCCGCATTCATTACCCAGATGTTATCGCCTCCGCCGGCATCGCTGGTGAAGAGGATCTTCGAGCCGTCGGGGCTGAAGCGGGGCTGCACCTCGTAGGCGAGGCCCTGGCGCAGGGGCGTTGCTTTCCCTCCGCTGATGGGCAGGGTATAAATATCACCCATCATATCAAAAGCGATGGTTTTGCCATCGGGGCTGACGTCCAGGTTCATCCAGGTACCTTCATTGACGGTGAATTCCACTTCCTTATATTCGCCGGGAGGGTTGTTGACATCCCATTTGTCTTCTTTTTCTTTTTTATCCTGAGCAAACAAAGTTGCTGTAAGCAAAAGGGCGGAAAAAACCAGAAGCAGGCTTCTTTTCATGCTGAGCTGTGTTTTGATTAGGGAAAAAAGGTGAGCCTTTGGTGTTTGTGAATGCGAAATAACGAAAAATTCGCTATTGATTTTGCAATTTTATGGTTGAAATAATTTGTTTTATGTTTGAGTATTCCCTATCTTTCAGGGGTGGAAAAACTTCCCCAGTCCCACGATAAATTTTTCAAACACTTACCGCCTCCGATAAAATCTTCCTTTATGAACATTTTTGATATTTATAAAGCTAAGGGTGAAGCTGAAGGCTTGCAGCAAGGTTTGCAGCAAGGTTTGCAGCAAGGCAAAGACGAAAAAAACCACCAGGCCTGTGCTAATATGATCAAACTCGGTTTTGGCCCGGAAGTGATCTGTAAGGTACTGGAGGTGACGCCAGCGTTCGTAGAAGTGGTACGGAGAGAAGTGGAAAAAGAAAATACAGAAGAATAGTTGTTCCCTTAATTTTTTAACAGCTGTTTCCCATCCCAAAAAATACTTCAACATATAACTTCATTCCTCCCCGGAACCACTTTGGTAAGCCGCCCGGTAAACGCGGCGCAGGTACCAGCGCACCACCCGCACCCGCAGGACTCTCCAGATGAAAACAGCCCTTTCCCGGCCGAAAACTGCTCCTTCTTTTCCCCATTTCCATCCATAGCCGGCGGCAACAGCAAGGTTCTCCCGCCACCAGGGCCAGCGGTACTTCCGGATCTTGTCGATGTGGGCAATGAGCAATACGAAAAATCCGATGAACAGGGCCGCGCCGATGATAGTCTGCACGGGCGTAAGGCTGCGGTACCAGTAGCTCGACAGGCCGATGCCTAACCAGGTGCTGTACAGCAACACGAAGTGTACCTCATAAATGACCAGGGTTTCACTGCCGATGCGGAGCAGCAGTTTCGGGATGTTCCTCCAGAGCTGGGCGATCCAGATGAAAATGGCCACTGCGATAAAAACGTGCCCCATTCGCCAGGCCAGGAAGTTGAAATTGGCGTGTGCTTTGAAATTCTCCAGGCCGGTAACCTCATAAAGCTGCGTCAATGCCCAGGAAGAGCGGTAATGAACCAGCAGGCCGGCCGCCAGGAGCGCCAGCGGCAGCAACTGGCCGAATGCCCACTGTGGGCGCCGGTTCAGGGCGTAGCCCAGCACGCCGCCGAGCATGGAATAGCCAACCCAGGGAATGGGCGTGAATACTGATCCGTTGGCCTTGGTGAAGTAGTTTTCCAGTACCAGCGGCAGAAAACTCCAGTCGGCGTTCTTGAAGTCAAAATGAAAATAGAATACCAGGGAACCGCCAATGGCCAGCAGCAGCGGGTAGGATAACCTCAGGTAGCTGCTAAGGGCATAAACGGATACAAGCACAAGCAGGGCCAGCCCGATACAGTGCAGCACATCGACGGCAAACAAGCCGGGGTAAATATGCCCTTTAAGCAGGCGGGGGAAACTCATTCTTAAGACATAACCAATGATGATGAGCTCGATACCCCGCTTCAATCCTTTGCGAACCCGGACATTCTGCCAGAAGGGGGCCGTGTCCCGCATCAGCAGAAAGACGAAGATCAGCCCGCTGGCAAAGAAAAAGATGGGCGCCGTCATCCCCCGCATAAAAGACCAGGTGGAGAATATGAGGTTATCCGGGTCGCGGTAAGATACGTCCAGTAAAGTGTCCGTAAAGTGGCCCTGCAGCATCATCAGGATGGCGTAGGCGCGCAGCAGGTCAATAAAAGTGACGCGCCGGTTGGCAAAGGGATTGGAGGCTGGTTTGATGGCTGTATGTTTATTTATCAGATCCACTGTTCTATGCAATGCGTGTTACAATAATTGAAAATGGCCGAAATCAGTTGAGAACACCTGTAAAATGTGTTTGGTTTCAGAGGTATTGTGTTTTTTTGTGGCAATGTTCAGGCAGTGAAAAAGGTGTCGGTTAGGTGAGATATGCACGGGCAGCAGCCGGGTTTCAAGCTGGTTTTTTGAGCGATTAATACTCTGGTTGCCATTTGTTTACGGCACAAAGTTATTGAAAATTGTGCTGGTTGGTGGTTTTTTGGCGAATTTTATTGTCTCTCCGCGGCCGGTTAAGGATTTGGGGTATCAGGCTCAGGCTTCAAGCATCTTATAAGCTGCTCCTAACTGCTCCGTAATATCTCCTGCTATCATCGCTTCCTGCCCACACTTCTGCGCGGCAAGATCTCCCGCCAGGCCATGCAGATAGACACCAAGTAAGGCAGCCTTGAGCGGCTCATACCCCTGCGCGAGAATGCCGGTGATGATACCCGTCAGCACATCTCCACTCCCCGCCGTAGCCATTCCCGGGTTACCGGTGCTGTTGAAGAAACAGTTGCCATCCGGGGCGGCAATGCTGGTGTGGGCGCCTTTCAGGACGATGTGGATCCCCAGTTCCTGTGCTTTCTCTATTTGCCGTTCATTGCGTTCAAAACCATTGGCGGCCTTGCCGAAAAGGCGTTCAAACTCCTTGGGGTGGGGGGTGAGGATGCTGCCTTTGGGAATGTGTTTTTGCCAGCCCTTTTCCTTGCCCAGGATGTTGAGGGCATCGGCGTCGATCACCATGGGCCGTTCAGCGTTCTTCAGTACTTCAAGCAAGGCTTTCCGGCTCACCTTTTTCTGTCCCAGGCCGCAGCCGATACCTATGGCGTCGTAGCCTCCTGCCTCAGGGGCTTCTGAGAACAGGTACTGGTGCCGGTCCACGCTCACCATGGCTTCAGGGATGGCTGTCTGTATGATCTCATAACCGCATTTGGGAACGTGAACGCTCACCAACCCGGCGCCGGAGCGCAGGCAGGCCCGGCTGGAGAGCACGGCCGCTCCCATCTTTCCATAACTGCCCATAATAAGCAGGGCGTGGCCAAAGATGCCCTTGTGGTCGTACTTATGGCGTTTTTTCAGGTAAGATCTTACAAATGACTGGTCTGCAAAGTAGTAGGGCGTCTGAGTACTCTCAATGGCCTGAGGGTGCAGGCCGATACTGCGGGCAAACCATTGCCCTACCCGGTGCTGATTTTCCGGAAAGAAAAAGGCGAACTTAGGCAGTTCGAAGCTAAAAGTAAAATCGGCGAGGAAGACAGCCCCTTCCGTAGGTTTATCGGCAAAGAGGCCGGAAGGGATGTCTATTGCTACCCGAGTTGCCGGTTGCCGGTTGAGATGTTCCAGCAATTCGGCCCAAAAGCCCTCTACCGGGCGGTTGAGGCCGGAGCCAAAGATGCCGTCGATGATGATTCCGCCCTCTGGCAATTCGGTTAAGGCGCCACCCTTTTCGATTTCGTGAACCGGCACGCCGCCATGGCCAGGTAACCGCTCCAGGTTGACGTCGAAATCTTCGGAAGTGCTGCTTCCGATCCGGCACCGGTAAACCACCACATCGTAAAAACGGTGGTGAAGCATCCTGGCGATGGCCAGCCCATCGCCGCCGTTGTTGCCCGGCCCGCAAAAGATATTGATTGGAATGGCCGTATCAGGAAATTTCTCCGTGAACCAATAGGTGAAGGCGAGCGCCGCCCTTTCCATCAGGTTAATAGAGGGGATGGGTTCGTTTTTAATGGTATATTCGTCGAGTTGTCGTATTTGTTCTGCGGTGAAGATCTTCATGTAGGAGTGGTTGAATTGGTTGATTAAGTTCGCCGACAATTTAGGAAATTGCCAAGTATTCAAAATAAGCGCATGGAATTATCCCGGTTTTTTGAAGGATTGAAGGTGGTTGAACTGGCCAGTGTGCTGGCCGGCCCGGCAGTTGGCATGTTCTTCGCCGAACTGGGCGCCGAGGTGATCAAAATTGAAAACCCCACTACCGGAGGGGATGTAACCCGCCGCTGGAAACTGCCCAGTGAACCGCCCGACGCAGAGATCTCGGCGTATTATTGCTGCGTCAATTACCGGAAAACGGTGTGCTCCGTCAATTTGAAAACAACGGAAGGGCGGGGGGAAGTTTACCGGCTCATCCGGAAAGCGGATATTGTGATCAGCAATTATACCGGAAAAGATGCTGAGAAGCTGGGCATGAGTTATGAGGTACTCTCCAGGCTTAACCCCGGCCTGATATACGCCCACCTGACCGCTTTCGGCGAAGAGGTGGAACGCCCGGCATTTGACGTGGTGCTGCAGGCAGAGGCCGGCTACCTGTTCATGTCGGGGGAGCCGGGGCGGGAGCCCTCAAAAATGCCGGTGGCCCTGATCGACATCCTGGCGGCCCACCAGCTGAAGGAGGCCATTCTGCTGGCACTGCTTCGACGGGAGCGGACAGGAGAGGGCGCTTATGTGAGCACTTCTCTGCTGGAGGCCGCCATCGCTTCTCTGGCCAACCAGGCCACCAACTGGCTGATGGCGGGCTTCATCCCTCAGCCGATGGGCAGCCAGCACCCCAACATCGCTCCTTACGGGGATATTTTTATGGCCCGCGACGGAAAAGCCCTGGTCATTGCCGCCGGCACCGAGCGGCAGTTCCGGACGCTTTGCCAATGCCTGGGGCTTCCGGGGCTGCCAGAAGAAAGGCGGTTTTCCACCAATGCCGAAAGGGTGAAAAACAGAGAGGCCCTCAATGCCGTCCTGAGTAAAAAGTTCCTGGAATATACGCGCGAAGAAGCGCTCCGGGTTCTGTTGGCTGAGGACGTGCCGGTAGGTTGCATCCGCAATATGAAGGAGGTTTTCGAGCAGCCCAAAGCCCGGGCTATGGTGCTGGAGGAACTGCTGCCGGGCTTTGGGCGGACGAAGAGGGTAAAGACGGTGGCGTTTCGGGTGGAATAGGGGGGCGACGGGCAACGGGGAACCGGGGAATAATTGGGACTGTTCATAGTTCCTGGTTTCTGAGTTCCTCGTTGGCCTGGAAACCAGAAACCCCAGAAACCCAGAAACCAGAAACCTTACCCCCCGGCAGCTAGAGACTGTCCTCTGAACAACCAAATAACTTTCCTATCATTTCGCCACTTACTTTACGTGTTGTATCTTTCGTCTCGTGAGTTTTCAAGTAATCTTCAAACCGGCTATTTGGGGCGCCATTTTTCTGGTAGTTCTGCCTCTGACGATCCGCGCCACCCACATCGTCGGCGGGGAGATGAACTATACCTGCTTAGGCAATAACGAATATGAGATCACGCTGACCATATTTCGGGATTGCTACAACGGCAACCCCAACGCCTGGTTTGACAACCCGGCTTCCATCGGAGTTTTTGACGCTCAGAACAACCTGCTGCAGGAAGTGCTCGTCCCCCTGATGAACAACGATACGCTCGACCCGGTGCTGACCAGCGAATGCCTGGTGGTGCCGCCCAACGTCTGCGTCCATACGACTACTTACCGGACTGTCATCAACCTTCCTCCGATTACGGGGGGGTACCAGCTGGCCTATCAGCGGTGTTGCCGGAACCAGACCATTGTCAACATCGTTGACCCGCTGGATACCGGAGCCACTTACGGGGTGACCATCTCGGAGCGGGCGCTGGAAGAATGCAACAGCAACCCCAAATTTCAGCAGTGGCCGCCCATTTACATCTGTGTCAATGAGCCCATCGTCTTTGACCAGTCGGCCATCGACCAGGATGGAGATTCCATCGTTTACCGGTTGTGCACTCCGCTTTCGGGGGCTACGCCTGATGCCCCGATGCCTCAGCCGCCCAACAACCCGCCTTACGAACCCATTACCTGGATCGATCCGCCGTACAACGTAGATAACATGCTGAACGGAGTGGCCGGAGGTGTTGAACTGGAGATCAATTCCCAGACCGGCCTGCTGACCGGCCTGCCCAATACCATCGGACAGTTCGTGGTGGGCATTTGCGTGGAAGAGTACCGGGACGGGGAGTTGATCTCGACCACCAGGCGCGATTTTCAATATAACGTCGGCCAGTGCGGCCAGGCGGCGGCGGCTTTTACCGCCCCGGAAATACAGTGTGGCAACCTCTCGGTCTTTTTCCATAACGAAAGCCAGGGGGCCAATGATTTTATCTGGTTGTTCAATGACCCGGGAGATCCCGGGGCGATGGCAACCAGCATCAATGCGCTGCATACCTTCTCCGATACCGGCCTCTATACCGTGATGCTGATCGCCGAACCCGGTGAGGTTTGTGAAGATACCGCCTTCCAGCAGGTCTATCTGCAGGATAATTCCATTTCTGTGGATTTTGATTACGAGTTCGTTTCCTGTACGGATTCCCTGGTGGTTCAGGTGACGGATTCGAGCCAGGATTCCGTTTCTGAGCTGCTGGAATGGCAATGGTCCCTCATGCCGGGTGGAGCCACTTCGATGGAGCGAAACCCCACCTTTGTGCTTACGGAAAGTGGAGATTACACCATCCGGCTTACGGTTGTTGCGGCCAATGGGTGTGAGCAGTCTTTGGAGCAATCCTTTACCGGCACGCTGGTCGAAGAAGAACTGGCGGCCGATACGCTGGCCATCTGTTTTGGAGAATCAGTCCCCCTGAACCCCGATTTCAACCCGGCCTATACCTACGC
The DNA here is from genome assembly GCA_020636315.1 of Lewinellaceae bacterium. GTDB lineage: Bacteria > Bacteroidota > Bacteroidia > Chitinophagales > Saprospiraceae > JACJXW01. Next base: position 255,457 of record JACJYA010000010.1, on the reverse strand, counting down.
CTGGGCGCCGGCCGAGGGCATCAATGAGCCCTCCCAGCCTAATCCTGTAGTCCAGCCTCAACAGACGACAACCTATCACGTAACGATCTCTGATGGCAGCGGCTTCTGTCAGATCGAACGAACAGCCACCGTGGTTGTTCCGGAACCGGTGACGGCAGAGGCTCCGCCGGATACCGCCATTTGCACCCCGGATTTCCTTCTGGAGGGACAAAGCAATACCGGCGCCTCTTTTCTCTGGGCCAGCGACCCCGGGTTCAATACTTCCCTTTCCAGTTCGAGCTCAGTCCTGGTGCAACCTATGGGGCCGGCCACCTATTATTTCCTGGCGCGGGATATTTATGGCTGTATCGCCACTGACAGCGTGCAGGTGACGGGGAATGGAATAGATGTTCTCACTACCTCAGAACAAGCCATTTGCCCGGGAGATATCGGAGCGGTTGCGGTGATCAACCTCGACCCTGCCGATACCTTGAGTTTCAGCTGGTCGCCGGCGAATATCATCCTGGCGGGCCAGAGTTCTTCAACGGCTTTTGTCCGTTTGACGGAACCGGGCCAATATCCCTTGTATATTTCTCTTGAGAACCAGTATGGTTGCACCTTGGAGGACAGCACAAGCCTTACCCTGATCGATACTTCCAGCCAGCTCCAGTTCCTTGCGGCCCAGCAGTGCGGAGGGTATGGCGTACAGTTTTCGAGCAGCAGCGTCAATGCTCCGTTTTACAACTGGAATTTTGGAGACCCCCTCAACCCGTCTGCTTCTGCCCAGGGGAGTACTGCAGGATATGTCTATTCCGGCCCGGGCACGTATCCGGTGACGGTAACCCTCAGCAATTTTATCGCCTGCCAGGATACGCTGGTTCAGGAAGTGGTTGTGGAAGAACCTTCTATTATCCCGGCCTTCACCTGGGAAGTGGCGGCCTGTTCGGATTCCGTAACCCTTCAGTTTTACGATCAATCGCTCAACAACCAGAGCGCCATTGTTTCCTGGGAGTGGGATTTTGGCGGAGGGCGAACCTCCTCCGAGCAGAACCCGGAGCTGACCCTGAACAACTCCGAGAACCTGAGCGTCCAGTTAGCCATTACTTCAGATGATGGCTGCCGGGATTCCGTTGTTCTTCCGGTATCCGTGGAAGTTTTGCAGCTGAACCTGCCGGACAGCCTTATCATTTGCCCGGGCCAGCCCACGGCCTTAAACCCGGGGGCGGTTCCCGGCCTGTCCTACCAGTGGGCCCCGGACTCGCTTTTTGAAGACCCCGCTCAGCCTAACCCGGTTGTCACTATGAATAACAGCCAGTTGTTCTCCGTTACCGTAACGGATGCTTCCGGGCTGTGCCGGCTGGAAAGAAGTATATGGGCGGAAGTGCCTCCTCCGATCGAATATGTGTTGCCGGCGGATACGCAGATCTGTGAATCAGATTTCCTGCTCTACGCCGAAAGCGAACAGGCAATTGACTTTGTCTGGGCAACAAATCCAGGGTTTTCCAATATCATTGCGACTACACCGGAGGTTTTGGTACAGCCCGGGGCTGCGAGCCTGTATTTTGTCCAGCTTACCGATAGCCTCGGTTGCCGGGTTACGGACAGTGTGGCGGTGAGCAGCCGGCAGATACTCGTATTTTTACCGGAATCGGCCGCCATCTGCCGGGGGGATTCTGTGGAATTGGAAGTGATCAACCTGGCCGGGGAGCCGCTCACCTATTCCTGGGGCCCGGTTTCTGCCATTATTGAGGGCGGGAATACCCCCATTGCCCTGGTGAGCCCCCTGGAAAACCAGATGTTTTCAGTGCAGATCGCCGATGAATTCGGGTGCACCCTTACCGAAACCATTCGGGTGTCTGTTTCATCGCAGCTTCCTCCACTTACGGCTACGGCTGACCCGGATACCCTTTTCGGCCCCGGAGAGGTGCAACTGGAAGCAACCCTCGATCCCGGATATTCCTACCTCTGGCAGCCCGGAAGCGGCCTCAGCAACATCACGATCTACGACCCAACCGCCCGGATTGACAGCACTGCTGTGTTTACCGTAACTGTTACCGATGAGGAAGGGTGCCGCAATGCCGTGGAAGTTCGGGTAGTGGTGGTTTCTGAATGCCGGGAGCCCTTCATTTTCGTTCCCAATGCCTTCACTCCCAACGGCGACAACCTCAATGACCTGCTTTTTGTAGAAGGAAATACCATTGATGAACTGTATTTTGCGGTTTACGGCCGCTGGGGCGAGAAAGTGTTCGAAACCGATGACCAGGCTATCGGCTGGGACGGCACCTACAAGGGCCGCGAATTGTCGCCCGACGTCTTTGGGTACTACCTGGAAGCTCGGTGCTTCAATGGAGAGACGTATTTTAAGAAAGGGAATGTCACCCTCATCCGATAAAAAATTGTCAACTGAATAAAAATTCGATTATGAAAAAGATATTGCTGATCCTGTTTCTGGCATTGGCCGTTCAACTGTCTGCTCAATATGAGTTCACTACCAAATACAACCTCGAGTGTACATCTGTAAAGAACCAGGAGCGCACCGGAACCTGCTGGAGCTTCTCGACCGCTTCTTTTCTGGAGTCGGAACTCATGCGCATGGGCAAGCCGGAAGTGAACCTTTCGGAGATGTATATGGTGCGCACCATTTATATGGATAAGGCCTACAATTATGTCCTTCGCCAGGGTAAGGCCAACTTCAGCCAGGGCGGCCTCAGCCACGACGTGATCCGCGCTTTTCGCATGGCGGGCGCAGTGCCCGAATCGGTTTATTCCGGCCTGCTCCCCGGCGATGAATACTACGACCACAGCGAAATGGAGGCGGCCATGAAAGGTATGCTGGACGGCATCCTGGAACGCAAGCGGCTGAGCAACCGCTGGCCGGGCGCCATAGATTGCATCCTCGACAATTACATGGGGGATGTGCCGGAAGAGTTTTCTTATAAGGGCAAGAACTATACGCCGGAAACTTTTGCGGAAAGCCTGGGCATCAATCCCGATGATTACGTGACGCTGACCTCTTTCAGCCACCATCCGTTCTACGAAACCTTTATTCTGGAGATACCGGACAACTATTCCAACGGCACCTACTACAACCTGCCGCTGGATGAGCTGCAGGCCATCGTTGACAACGCCCTGGCCAGCGGCTATACCGTCGCCTGGGACGGAGACGTGGGAGAGAAGGGCTTCAGCGCCGGCAAAGGCCTGGCCATCATGCCGGCCGACCCCAATTCGGAAGCCATATTCAATCACCCGGTTGAGGAACTGAATGTCACTCAGAAACTCCGTCAGGAAGGGTTCGAAAGCTACGCCACCACCGACGACCACCTGATGCACCTTACCGGCCTGGCTACCGACCAGAACGGCACGAAGTACTACCTCACCAAGAACTCCTGGGGCGAGGTGAGCCAGTACAAAGGCTTTTTGTACATGTCGGATGCCTACTTCCGCATGAAAACCATCGGCATTATGGTGCATAAAGACGCCATCCCGAAGGATATTGCGGCGAAGCTGTCGTTGTAGCTTCAGCGCCCAATTTCCTATTGGGCGCTGAATTCTTGTAGCTCGGGCGCAGGATTCTTATACCCATTTGGGCTTAACTTGCGGGCCAATGGAACACGAGCGAAGCGACTGATGAAATAAATTGGCGCCCAAGGTCAAAAACCAAATATGAAACACCAAAACCACCACCCCATTTTCATCAGTTACCGAACCGACGACACTTCGGTACAGGCCGGCCGCCTCTGTGAATCCATCAACCATCATTTCGGTTGGGAGGCGGCTTTTCACGATTCCAGGCTAAAAGCCGGAGAAAAATGGCCCAGGAGCCTGAAGGAGAAAGTAGAGCAGGCGCAGGTGGTGCTGGTGTTAATGCGCGAGCGCAGCAAGTGGCTGGGCGTAGATCAGGACCTGGGCGGCCGGCGGATCGACGACCCGACGGACTGGGTCTTTCTGGAAGTGAAAACTGCCCTGGAAAATGCTGATCTGGTGATCCCCGTCCTATTCGGAGTGGCAGAGTTGCCCCCCGGCGGAGTTTTGCCGGATGGAATAAAATCGTTGCTGGATTGCCAGCATTTGCGGTTTAAAGACGACAAAGCCTGGGATACCTACCTGGCTCCTCTGCTTAAACGCCTGGAGGAAAAAGTGCATAGAAGAAAAGCTTCCGCTGAGTTGCCCAAACCGTACGACCCGCTGGAAAACCTGCCCATCCTCCTCGACAGGGGCATCCCAACCTGCCCCTATAAAGAGTTGCAGTGGTTCACCGCCGATGACGCCCGCATCTTTTTCGGGCGGGAGGAGGATATCCTTAAACTTTACGAGAAACTGGATAACCGCTACAGCCGGGTAATCCTTTTCTACGGGCAGTCGGGGGCCGGCAAGTCCTCTTTGCTGCATGCCGGTTTCCTCCCGCGATTACCCGAACCCTGGGCGGCTGCCTACTATCGCCGCACCCGGGATGGCACGGCCACCGACATTATCCAAAAACACATCCGGCGGATAAAAGAAGAGCAACCCGAACAACCCCTGCTGATCCTTGACCAGTTGGAAGAAATTTACACCAATGGCGAACCGGAGGAAGCGGAAGGCCTGCCTCTCCTCCTGCAGGAATACCTGAATACCTCCCCCCATGCCAGAGTGATTCTGGGCTACCGGGAGGATTACCACGGCAGGGTGGATAACCTGTTGCGGGATAATGGCATTACCCCGCTGCCTCACCTGCTGCCGGTGCTGAATGAGAGAAAGGTTCGGCAGGCTGTCGCCGGCATACTGAATGACAAAGAGCTTTCAGACTGCTACCGGGGGCTTTGCCTGGCGGAAGGAGAAGACAACCTGCCCACCATCATTGCTCAGGACCTGATGAGCCGGCCTGACAGCCGGGGCAACGCGGCGCCTCTCTTGCAATACATTCTGCTGCAGATGTGGAATGAAGTAAAAAAGGGCCGCCCGCCACAATTCTCCAGAGAGCTCTACAACCGCCACCGCCGCGCCTCCATGCTGGGCCTGCTCGACGACAGGATGGAGGCGCTGGGGAAATCCTTTCCAAATGAAGAAAAAAACGGCCTGGCGCTCGGCCTGCTGCGCGCTCTGGTCACCAAAGACAATACCGCCGGTAAGATGGCGGAGCCGGACTTGATACAGCGCTACGGCCACATCCCGAAAGAACGGCTTCGCCGACTGTGCCGGGCACTGGAAGACAACTACCTGGTCAGCCATTACACCGAAGATAACCGACACTTCTGGCGCCTGGCCCACGACGCCCTGGCGCCGGCCGTGCAGCGCCGTTTCGAGGAAAGTGCCCGCCCCGGCCAGCGCGCCTGGTACATTCTGGAAGCCAAAGGGCCGGCCGCCCTGAAAGGTGGCCCCAGGGTCCGTTTTAGCGAATCGGACGTGGATACCATTCAGGCCGGACTGGAAGGCATGCCCGATATGGAGGAGGCGCTGAAGGCCAAGATCGAAGCCGACCGCCAGTACTATCTGGCCCAGCGCGAGAACAACTTCAAACTGGCTTTCAATACCGCTCAGGACAACATCGAAAACCTCAGCCACGAAGATGCCCTGACCAACCTGCAGCTGGCGCAGCGCGAAGGCCTCTACCCGGAAAAGGTGCGGGAAAAAGCCCGGGAGCTGCTTTATCCTCTGGCATTCCTGCAGTCCACCAACAAACTGGAGGAAGCGCTGCAATTGATCCTCGATATTTCCGAAGGTAAACACGGAGACTGGCGGGAGCTACAGGCCCTGGCTCAAAAACTGCCGCCCGACAACCTCTTCCCGGAGATGGAAGCCTGGTTGCAGAAAAAAGACGAACCATTCTACCGGCAGATGCACGAACGGTTTTTTCCGAGTATGGTGGAGGTTCCGGGGGGAACGTTTGAGATGGGCAGTGAACTGGAGTGGTTCTCTCAGGAGAATCCACCTCACGAAGTAACCTTGGCTCCTTTCCAACTGGCGGAAACTCCTGTCACCTGTTGGCAGTATGGGCTTTACTGCCTTCACACTGGCTGGCCCCTGTCCCGGGATTCCGGCTTTGGGCGGGGAGATAAGCCGGTGGTTAACGTGAGTTGGTATGAAACAATTGCTTACCTCAACTGGCTAAGCCGACAAATGGGCTTATCCCTGGTTTACAATATAGAGGATATCCCCCCTGACCCCAATGAATTGGATGGGCGTAATGTCAATTGGTTTGAAATAACAGACTGGAAGGCGGATGGTTTTCGGCTGCCTACGGAAGCAGAATGGGAATTTGCCGCCGGTGGGGGGGCAGAAAATCGAACTGTTTTCGGCAATGGCCGGAATGTGGCAGATCCTGGGCAAATGAATTTTGATTGCGGCCATGTACAAAACAGTTTCGCTGTACAGAAGGGATGGATGGCGCAGGAAAAGATAAAAAGGGAAGATTTCATTGGCGCCACTACTCCGGTAAAGCAATTTGAAAAAAATGCACTTGGTTTGTACGATATGAGCGGAAATGTGTTCGAGTGGTGCTGGGACTGGTATGATGAAAATTATTACCAAGGCAGCCCTTCAAATGATCCTAAAGGCCCGGAAAGGGGCTCTTATCGGTCGGTCCGCGGAGGCTCCTGGTACACCTTTGCTCTTGGTTGCCGCTCGGTTTATCGCAACAGGCTCTTCCCGTTCCATCAGTACAGTTATATCGGGTTTCGGGTGTCCCGGCGTTTGTAAGACTTGGATTTTTTACCCTTTTGGCAGAGTAGCCGCCTCGGTTTTTTATTCCAGGCTTTTGAGCCATCCGCCAACCATTTTTCCGATCTCGTTGAGGTGAGTGGCCAGTTTTTGGTAGGCATCAGAGCTGAACAGTTTTAGGTCGAAACCGAGGCGTACGAGGTAGCGTAGTTTTTCCAGGGTGAGGTTGGCTTTATGCAGTATTGCCCGTTTTTGCGGGGGCGGGCTGTAGAAGGCTTCGAGCAAAACTTCAAGTAGTGTGAACAGCAGGTTCTGCACACGGTCGCCATAGGTGAACTTGTAGCCACGGGGAAGCTGGCCGAGCAATGGAGTGCAGTATTTCAGCAGCTCATAGGTTTTGGAGAGGATGGTTTGGTTTGGCATTTTAAACGATGTTATTAGATGATTGAATATGTGAGGCCATGTCGGGGCGCAATTTATTCCATTTCATTCCATCAGTCGCTTCGCTCGTGTTCTATTGCGCTCAGACTTACCCCCTGTACTATGAAAACCTACAACAATCTTTTCGCTCAGATAACGGCTTTTAACAACCTGCTTCTGGCGGCGCAGAATGCTCAGAAGGGCAAGAAAAACCAGTCAAATGTAGCTCGTTTCAACCTGCGCCTGGAAGAGGAGTTGTTTGCTTTACAGAGAGAACTTCAGGAAAAAAGCTACCGCCCCGGCCCTTACCGCTCTTTTATGATCCATGACCCCAAGGAACGAATGATCAGCGCAGCGCCTTACCGGGACCGAGTGGTTCACCATGCGTTGTGCAACATAACGGCTCCTATCTTTGAAAGGACTTTCATTCATGACAGCTACGCCAACCGAGCGGGGAAGGGAACGCATGCAGCCATTATCCGGTATCAACATTACGCCCGGAAGTATCCTTATGTCCTGAAGTGCGATATCCGGAAGTTCTTTCCCAGTATCGACCACGAGCTATTGAAACTAGAGTTGAGGTGGAAGATCACCTGCCCGGATACGCTCTGGCTGATGGATCTCATAATAGACAACTCCAACCCGCAGGAATCGCACCTGGCCTATTTTCCCGGCGATACGCTCTTTACGCCACATGAAAGGCAGCGCGGCCTGCCCATCGGCAACCTGACCAGCCAGTGGTGGGGCAATATCTATCTGAACCGTTTCGACCATTTTATCAAGGAAACGCTTCAGGCGCCGGGTTATATTCGGTACGTTGATGATTTCGTGCTCTTTGCACGGGAGAAAGCAACGCAACAGGAACAACCCGATCAATCAGAACAATAATATCGGGTTTCGGGTGTCCCGGCGCAGGCAACGCCAGAGTCCTGTTACTTATGGGTGGCGGGAGCGTGCACCTGCAAGCGCGAGGTTTGTCCCGCCTGAAAAGGCGAAGACATCGGGCGCCGGGAGCGGCTGGTACCATTTGGGAACGCCGTTCCCGGGCCGTACTTAAAGTCCGGGGCTGTCTCGAAAGTAGGATTTGAAAAAGGATTAAAATAATGTTTCGCAGCCCGTCCCAGCCCCTCTAACTCCCCGAAGGGAAGAACCGGACGGGCAGCTAGAGCAGAATATTATATTGAGGCAATATTTTGGTTTAATCTTTTGAGAAAGGCTCCGACAACCTCCCTACCGCAGCAAACTCACATCCCCCTGCATTTTCACCACCTCCCCATCGTACTGCTCCAGGCGGAGCTGGTAGAAATATACCTCCGACGGCTGGGGTTTACCGTTAAAGGCACCATCCCAGCCGGTACTGTTGGCCGGATCGCTGTTCGATTCTTCGTAAACCAGCTGCCCCCAGCGGTTGAAAACCCGGAAGGCCAGGATTTGGCGGACGTTACCCAGGATTACATAGCTGAAAAAGTCGTTATAGCCGTCTCCGTTGGGAGTGAAGGTGTTGGGAACTTCGATGACGGGGAGGGTGACATTGATAAGCAGGCTGGCGGTATCGCTGCAGCCGCTCTCCGGGTTCTGGGCCAGAACGGTATAGACGGAAGGGTCGGAGATCAGGATGTCTTCGTATTCGAACAGATCGGCGCCCTGTTGCAGGATTTCCTGATTGAGCGTCCAGGTGAAATCCAGGGGTGAGGGCTGGCTGGCAAGGGCAGTCAGGGTGATGGGCGTGCCCTGCTGGGCCGGATCGAGGCCCGGGGAGTCCGTTTCCAGGCTGACCTCGATGCCCGGCTGCACGTCGATGTTCAGTGAGGTGCGGAGGGTGTCGCAGCCGTTGCCGCTGATGAAGGTGAGCGTATAAATCACAGGTTCGGAAGGAGCAAAGGCTACTGTGGGGCCGGCCTGGCTGCTGCCGTCAGAGCCCTCCCAAAGGAATTGATCCGCCGAGGTGCCGCCTGTAACGGAAGCGGAGAGCTGAATGCTGTCGCCGGAGCAAAGGGTTCCATCCGGCCCATCGGCAAGCAGGTTGGCGGCCCGGGCTACTTCCACGGTGATCTCGGCTGTTTCGGGAGGGCAAACGCCATTATCGGCAGTGAGAAAATAAGTGGAGGTTTCTCCCGGGCTAACCAGAGGTTGAGCGTCGGTAACCGTCCCGAAGCCAGGGTCCGTTGACGTCCAGGTATAGGTGCTGTTGGCGTCCGCCGCGAGGTTGAGCAAAAGGGCATCACCCGCGCAGATGAGGGGGGAGCCGTTGAGCAGAAAGAGCGGCGGTTGCAAGACACTGACGGAAGCACTGACAGTAGGTTCACATCCATCGGCAGTGATCATTACGGTGTAAGTGCCTGAGGTGGAAGGCATTGCAAGGGGATCGAGGCAATCGGTGCAGCTGAGCCCTTCGCCCGTCCATTCCACTTCCTCGTAATCGCCGGTTATTTCCAGTTGGAAAGGGACGGGGCCGCCGATACAAACCACGGTGTCCTGAGGGGAAAGCCCGATCAGGGGAGGTTCGATGACATTGATCAGTATTTCGGCGGTATCACGGCAGGCGCGGTTGGTGGTGATGCGCTGGTACAGGGTGGTATCCTGAGTATTGATGACCATATTCCAGAGCGTATCCGCCGTTTCAAAACCAACGGAAGGGGCCCAGAGGTGCCCGATATCGGGAAATTGAGCCGGCTCATAAACCCCCGACGTCAAAAGTACGATCTCTCCCTGGCAGTACGCTTCTTTTTCCGGATCAGCGGTGATGGCAAGGGGCGGCAGGGAATCCACCCGGACAAACACCGAATCGAATACCGTGCAGGCGCCCAGTTGATAAGTGGTGTAATACCAGGTGGACACTTCCGGTGTGGCGGTGACGGCCAGCCCCGTGGTATCGCTCAGGCTCCCATCATCAGGAGACCAGGCCAGCCCCTCGTCAGTGCCGGTAGTGGTGCCGGCGGACAGGCCAACCGAGGCGCCCAGGCAGATCTCTGTGGTATCCGGATTGGCGATGGCCACATCGGCCGGAAGAACGGTAACCGTCACTGTTGCTGTGTCGGCGCAGGCTCCGTTGGCGGCGGTTCCGATAAGTTGGTATTGAGTTGTAACATCCGGGAAGGCCAATGGCCCGGCAAGGGTTTCACTGTTCAACCCGGCGGCAGGAAACCACTGGAACAGGGTAGTAGTGCTGTCAGGAGGGATCGTTTCGGCGAGCTGTACTCCATAGTTCTCGCAAATGGTAGTATCGGCGGCAACTGCCGGAAAATCGAAGCGGGCAACATCGATGGATACCGAATCCCTCACCATACAACCGGTAACGTTTATGGTGGCGACATAGGTGATGCTTTCTTCAGGAGTAGCTACCGGCGTTTCGCTATTTGGTTCGTCCAGTCCGGCGGAGGGCGACCATTGCAGGCCCGAACCGGAAGCATTATTATTGGCGAGCAACCGGACGGAATTGCCGCGGCAGATCACCACCGGGCTTAGCGCCTCCACTTCGATGGATGGAATGATCCGTTTCAGATAAATGGAGTCGTAAGCCACACAGGGCCCCAGTACTCCTTCGACGGTAACCCATTGATCAGATTCGGGGTTAGCTACCGGATCAGATACGGAAGGATTATTGAATACACTGACCGGAGACCAGAAATAGGAATTTGCCCCGGTAGCCTGCAGGGTTATGGTATTTTCTTGGCAAATATAGGCGGTGTCCTGGCCGGAGTTGATATCGACCCGGAGTTCATCGGCCAGGTTGATCACCAGTTCGGCGTAAACCACATCCCCGCAGCCGAAGTTGTTGGCCAGCCGGATGGTGATCGTTTCATTGGGCTCAACCTCCTGGTCGGACAGCACGGTGACCGGGAAGGTGAAACCGGTTTCTCCGGGAAGGAACACAACCGTATTAGGTACCTCCAGCATATAATCGGATCCGGGAGTGGCAGTTCCCCCGATTTCCACCTGATAGGAGAGGGTATCCTCAGAAGGGGCGGTCAGGGAGATAGCCAGTTCATCCGGTATGTCCGTACAGCTTTCGACCAGGTAATCGATCCCGGAATTGAAATTCACGGCCAGTTGGGGAGTTCCTCCTTTTAGTTCGGAGATGAAAACCCCGGAATCGAAGAATGGATCACCGCGGTCGGCGATCGCCAGCTTGAGGTGATAGGTGTTGCAGGGTTGAACTTCGGCGCGGGCCGTCAGGCTTTTTTTAACACCCATGAAATCGGAAGTGAGCCCGTCATACTGGGTGGCGATGCCGTTGTTGTTGTTGCGGTAGTATTCCCAGTTCTGCAGTTGGTTGACGCTGTTGATCTCTACAGGCGTATTGCTGCCATTGGGCAGCACGGCGATGTTAACCTGGTTATTGAGGTTGGGGTCTCCGGCAATGCCCGGCCCGGAGACGAGAAAGGCGAAAATGTCATTGTACTCCTGCCCGACGTATTCCTGATATTCTTCTGAGCCGAAGATGTATTCAAAAGTGAGTTCGTTGGTGGCGGCAAAGACATCGAGTTCGACGATGCAGGCATTATCGGAGAGAAAATTGTTGCCGCTGAGCTGGGAAAGATAGTCCAGATCCGGGTCGCCTTCCCCTCCGTTGTCACTGTCAAAGGTGCCGTTGCCGGGGTCGGTATTGGGGCCGACGGCCCAGTTGAGGCTGCCGGTGGTCAGCAGCAGGCCGCGTTCCAGGCCCAGCCCGGATTGGTCCATTGCCTGGAAGGTGCCGTAAGCGCCGGGAGGGCAGTTTATGCTGGTAATGTCAACTGTAGTTGCCGGAGTGGAGACAAAATCAACGATCTGCTGGTTGGAAATATCGGAATCAACAGTGATCGGCTGGGCGGTTTCGCAATCGGTGGTGCATTCCCAGTGCCCCTGGAAACCTTCAAAAGTAACCTGTGCGTCAGAAGTGAACTGAACCGTGAGGCACCCACTAATGGCTTTCACCTGGTAACAAACGCCGCCACCGCCATCATCTTCGAAACTGAAGCTTCCCAGCTGGCCGATGATGTTGGCCGGGTTGGCCTGGCTGCCATCGTAAAAAGTCAGCTGGTCGGTCGGGCCGAACATACCCTGGGGTTCGATGAAAAAATAATCGAGCGTAAAAAGGATGCAGTCGTGCGGCTGATCCGGGCAGATGGTAAAGGTATGATTTTCGTTGTCAGAGTAGTCTCCATCCGGGCCGCCGGTGTCATAAAGCACGCCGGAGCAGGCGGTGGAACCGTCTTCATCGATGTAATTATCGGGCTCTTTTTCTTCAATACACAGCTGAAATGCCCCCCAGTTGGGCGTCATGGTGGCGGAGTAGTCACTTATTCTTAGAAAATAAGTGACATTGGGGGTGAGGCTTTCCACCTGGAGTTCCACCTCCGTTGAACCGGTTCCGGCCGAGGCACAGGCCAGCTCCGCCAGTTCGTCCACCATACAGTCTCCCCGGTAGAGGGCAATCTGCGGATTGACGATGGCCGGAGTGGGGCCGGAGGGCATGCCGGTAACCACAAAAGTGTAATCAAAAATGGTGTCGCTGGAGGTAAAGGTAAACCACACGTCATTTCCGGGTATGCCCCCGTTGAAACAACCCGGGATATTTCCGGAACCGATATCGGAAGGAGTGGCATTTACATTGGAGAAGATCAGGGTATCCGGACAGGCGGGAGCTGTGCCGAGGTAAACGGAGCTGCTGCAATCGTCATTGGCGGGCTGGGCATGGAGGAAAACCGGGACGCCCAGCAAAAGGGAAAGGATCTTGAGGAGTCTATTCATAGGATGTTGAAATCTTTCAGGCTCTGCCGGGCCTGCGGCAGGGCAATCCCTAAAGTAGCAATTTCGGAGAAAAAACGGCGGTGGCGAAGGTAAATTTAACCGGTTTGGGCTTTCTACTTACAATCTTCCAGGCTTTTGCGGACTTCCGAAAGCGGCAGGTATCCGTTATCGTTTCCCCAGGCCTGGTTGATGAAGTTGATGATATTGGTGATCTCGAACTCGGTCAGCTCGGGGATGCCGGCCATGGGGTTCTGATAGACTCTTCCGTTAACGGTAATTTCCCCTTCCTGGCCGTAGCGAATGATACAGGCGATATGCTCCTGGTTCTGAGCGAGATAATCGGACCGGGCGAGAGGAGGGATATTGCCTGCCAGGCCACTGCCGTCATCCATGTGACAATTGGCGCAGTAATGCTGGTAAAGGGCCTCCCCCTGCCGGTAGGGTTTGCTTTCACAGCTCAGGAGCAATATTATCAGAAGGGAAGGAATGAGGATGGCCTTAGATCTCATGGAGCAGCGTTTCTATATCTTCCATAAATTTTTTCACGGCGGTGCTGTCCGTCCCCTGGCAATAGGCGCGAATGTGCCTTTGGGGGTCAACCAGAACAAATCTTCCGCTGTGGTCGAAACCCGTTGGAAGAGTGGGGTCTTCGATGACGACGTTGAAATAATCATCGGCAATATCATAGATCTCGTCCTTGTTGCCGGTAACGAAGAACCATTTGTCGGAGCGCACTCCCAGGTTTCTGGCATACTGGCGGAGGCGGCCGACGGTGTCGCGCCGGGGGTCGATGGTGTGAGAGAGGAGCAGCAGATTGGTGCTGTCCTGAAAATGTTTGTAGATCTCCAGCATATTCCGGGTCATTATCGGGCAGATCGTCGGGCAGGAAGTAAAGAAAAAGTCGGCGACATAGGCTTTGCCGGCGAAGGTGGCGTTGGTGACGAGGTTGCTGTCCTGGCCGACAAAGGCAAAATCCGGGATCTGCTCGTAAACCGTCTGGCCATTTACTTCCTTGCCCTTGCTGAGAATGGGAAGCTGTTTTTCCGGCTGCCGGCAGCTGAAAACCAGAAGGAATAGGAGTGTAGCAAATAGCAGAAAAGGTTTCATGGCTACAATTTTCGTAGTGGACAAAGCAAAAAACAGCGCGGCCGGGTCAGTAGGTCTTGGCCATATCCTCATCCACAACCAGAATAAAATCGGCCTTGTCAAGATGTTCTTCTTCGAGCTGGCCGAGATCGGCCTGTTCAACCGTGGTAATGGTAAGGATACTGGCCTCCGGCTCAAATTGGCGGAGGTACCAGACAATGCCTTCGAAGCCATCCGAATGGTAAGAACCGTTGAAGTGAACAAATGTTTGGCCCGGCGCCCAGTTACTGCTGATGAAGTAGGCCATTGTGGCATCCTTGGAGGCCTGGGCTTTGGGGAAGTTTTCTACGTTCTCCGCGCCGTGGCCGCTCATCATTTCGATCATTTTTTTATAACCGGGCAGGTTGGCGTCATAATCGATGGGCAGAGGAGCGATGTATGACTTTCCTTCCGCGGAAAGGCTATCCAGCGCCTCGAAGCCCTCGCGGAAAGTGAGGTTGGCGTAGCGGCGGGGAATGTTGGTGGCGATGAACCTCAGTTCCTTTTCCCTGGCAAATTCAAGCAGAGGTTTGTAATCGGTCTGGTAATTTTTCCAAAGCCTGGCCTCATCTTCAAAGGCCTTGGTATTGATCGTGCCGGAAAAATATTCGTCAATGAGGATCTGGTCGTCGGCCTCAAACATCTCGGCGCCCATAACGAGGCCCTTTTCTTTTTCTTCAAAGATGCCCCTTGCCAGTTCCAGTTGCAGCCAGTGCGCTACGGGATTGTTGTGCAATTCGCCGAAGAAGATCACATCTGCCTGTTCAGCGGCGCTCAGGAGTTTTTTATACTTTACGGCCTTGCCTTCTTTGTTGAAGAGCTGATAGGCGGGTTTGTCCTGAGCTGTAAGCGCCTGGCTTAGGATAAGGAGTATAAAAAGGGAAAGATTGCGGTACATGAAGCGGAATTTTGATTAGGCCGTGAAATTACTCCTTACTTATCCTTTTGCCAAGAAACGGCCGGAAAAATGAAGGCCATCGCCGTTTTTCGGGATGGCCTTTTTGCGCCAGGCTTTTTTTTCTGAACGCTTTTTCTTTTCCTGTATCCGCTTTTCGGGATGTGCCGTCAACTGGCTGACGGGCTTCCTTTTTTTGCGGGGTTTGAGCGCTTTGGTGACCAGGCGTTCGAATTTTTTCAGCGCGGCGCTCTTGTTCAGCACCTGGGAGCGGCGGTTGCCGGCGCTGATGATGAGGATGCCTTCTTTGTTGATCCGCCCCCTGAGTTCCTCCCTGACCCTTTGCTTTTCAATGTCGGAAAGTACTCCGGAGTTGTCAACGTCGAAAAGAAGCTCAACCTTGGTTTCCACTTTGTTGACGTGTTGGCCGCCACTTCCCGAGCTCCGCGTAGTCCGGTATCGCACTTCTTTTTCTAATGCTTTGAAATCCATTGTTTTGCTGGTTTACGCCTGTCCAACGCCAGCCGCAAAAGAATAGTTCATTATCTCAGAGAACCAAATGTGCAAACCGTTGTTTAGTTTCAAAACTTATTGAAATTTCTAAACAGTACAATGCTGCTGTTCTCCATACCGGCATTACCTCTGCGAAAACGGAAAAGATATGTACACCAAGCGCGCTATATTATGGTTTCGTCTGGATCTCAGGCTTCACGACAATGAAGCTCTGCACGAAGCCCTTAATAGCGCCGATGAAGTCATTCCCGTTTACGTATTTGACGAGCGCACCTTTTTTGGGAAAACTCATTACTTTGGCTTTCCCAAAACGGGAAAATTCCGCGCCAGGTTCATCATCGAAAGTGTGGAGGAACTTCGGCAATCTCTGCGGAGGCTTGGCAGTGAACTGATCGTTCGGGTAGGGAAACCCGAAGAAGAGATATTCGGGATCGCCAAGCAAGCGCGTTCCAGTTGGGTCTTCTGCAACCGGGAGCGTACGGCTGAAGAGGTGAAAATCCAGGATGCGCTGGAGAAAAACCTCTGGTCAATAGGGCAGGAGATGCGCTATTCCCGCGGTAAGTTGCTTTATTACACTTCCGACCTTCCCTTTCCGATACAGCACACCCCCGACACTTTCACTCAGTTCAGAAAAGAAGTGGAGCGCTACGTGCCGGTGCGCAGCCCCCTCCCGGTTCCGGCAGCTTTACCTTCCGTTACAGTTGCTTTAGAACCGGGAGAAGTGCCCGGCCTTCCCTGCCTGGGCCACGAGGAATTCGAACCCGACCCCCGATCCGCCTTCTTGTTTAAAGGGGGAGAATCAGAGGGGTTGCGGCGCCTGGAGTATTATATCCGGGGAAAGGAACTGATCGATGACTTTAAAGAGTCTCGGGATGGCATGCTGGGAGAAGATTACAGCACCAAGCTTTCACCCTGGCTGGCGCAGGGATGCCTTTCCCCTAAAATGGCTTATTACGAACTCCGGAAGCACGAAGAGCAGTACGGCAGGAACAAATCGACCTACGAGTTTTTTTACTATCTCATGTACAGAGATTTTCTTCGTTTTATGGCGAAGAAATACGGCAACCAGATATTTTTCAGAACCGGCCCGCTGAACAATGGCGGCCCGCGTTGGAGAAACGACTGGGAACTGCTGCAGCAATGGATTGAAGGGCGCACCGGAATTCCGTTCATTGACGCCAATATGCGGGAAATAAGGCGGACGGGGTACATGTCCAGCCGGGGAAGGCAGAATGTCGCCAGTTTCCTGGCCCACGAGCTGGGAGTAAACTGGCAGATGGGCGCCGAGTACTTCGAATCGATGCTCATCGATTACGACGTGGCCAGCAACTGGGGCAACTGGAACAATATCGCCGGGGTGGGAAGTGACCCCAGAGAGGCCCGCAACCTCAATATCCTTTCGCAGGCCAAGGCTTACGACCCCAAAGGCGATTATGTGAAGCGGTGGCTGCCGGAACTGAAAAGCCTGCCTCCTGAAAAAGTCCATCAACCCGGCCAGCTTTCCTGTTCCGAGCAGAAAGAACTGCACCTCAAGATCGGAGATGACTACCCTGAAGCAATGGTCGATATGGATAAGTGGAGCAGTTAAATAAGGTTGGCCCCTTTCTTACCGGCTTACGATCTTCAGCGTTTCCCTTACCTTCCTGGCTTTTTTCTTCGCGGTTTCCAGGTTTTCGTCAACAATGGTGGCGTGGCCCATTTTCCGGAAAGGCTTGGTGATGGCCTTCCCGTAAAGATGGAGGTGAACCCCTTCGATCGCCAGGCATTCTTCCAGCCCTTCATAAACAGCGGGCCCGGTATGCCCGTCTGCGCCCAGCAGGTTGACCATGACGGAGGGAGCTTTCATCCTCGTACTGCCCAGCGGAAAATTGAGCACGGCGCGCAGGTGTTGTTCAAACTGAGAAGTGTAACAACTATCTATGGTGTGGTGGCCGCTGTTGTGGGGGCGGGGCGCTACCTCATTGACCAGCAGCCGGCCCTCCTTATCCAGGAAAAGTTCAACGGCCAGCAGGCCGCAGATGTCGAAGGCCACGGCCACTTCGGTGGCCAGCGCCTCAGCTTTTTCTTCCAGTTCGGGAGTAATGGCCGCCGGGCAAAACAGGAATTCCACCAGGTTGGCGTCGGGGTTGAATTCCATTTCTACCGCCGGGAAGGTTTGGGTTTGCCCATCCGCATTTCGGGCAACGATCACCGCCAGTTCCTTTTCGATCTCCACCTGCTCTTCGATCAGGCAGGCGCCGGGAAGCAGGCCTTCGAGGCTTTCCATGTCGGAGATGACACTTACCCCCCGCCCGTCATAGCCGGCAGTCCGCGTCTTCTGGACAAAAGGTGGCTTGATCTCTCCTTTGCTGACGGCTTCCCTCACCGCCTGCTCGTCATCAAACAGCCGGAAGGGGGCGGTAGGAATGTTATGCTCTTTATAGAAAAGCTTCTGTGCCCCCTTATCCTTTATGATGTCCAGTTTGGCGGGGGAGGGATGTATCGTCAGCCCCTCTTTCTCCAGTTGATGCAGTGCTTCGGTATTCACGTGCTCGATCTCTATAGTCAGCACGTCGAGCTGTCGGCCGAACTGATAAACGTCGTCGTAATCCTTGAAATTTCCTTCCGTGAAGAAGGGCGTTACCCTGCCTGCCGGGAAATCCTTACTGCTGTCCAGGACGTAAAGCGGCAGGTGCCAGTTTCCGGCGGCCAGTGCGAGCATTTTGCCCAGTTGGCCGCCGCCGAGGACGCCGAGTTTGAAATCGGGGTGGAGTGGGGAAGGAGTGGGTTTCATCTTTTACCTTTTCAATACTTTTTTCTTGTGCCCGCAAAGCTAGTGAAAAAGTTTGCAGGCGTAAAACGGGATGCCTATTTTCACAACCCAACAAATTTGCAGGCCATGAAGAGCATTCTGATAAAAGGCGCCCGGATCGTCAACCGGGGAAAAATAACGCCGGCCGATGTATTGGTAAAAGGTGGTTTCATCGAACGGATCGGCCCCTCCATTGACGCTCATGCGGACATCGAGATCAATGCAGAAGGTAAATACCTCCTTCCCGGCATCATCGACGACCAGGTGCATTTCCGGGAGCCGGGGCTCACCCACAAGGCCAACCTCTATACCGAACCGCGGGCGGCTGTAGCCGGGGGCGTTACTTCTTATATGGAGATGCCCAATACCAAACCACCTGCTCTCACGCAGGAACTGTTGCAGCAAAAATACGATATCGCTGCCCGCAACTCTCTGGCCAATTATTCTTTCTTTATGGGCGCCTCCAACGACAACCTGGAGGAGGTGCTGAAAACCGATGCCCGGTCTGTATGCGGCGTCAAGGTCTTTATGGGGTCCAGCACCGGCAACATGCTGGTGGATGATGAGCGAACCCTGGACGGTTTGTTCTCCCAGGTACCCATGCTGATCGCCACCCACTGCGAAGATGAGGCGACGATCAGGGCCAATGAACAGGCCTACCGGGAAAAGTACGGGGAAAATGTGCCGGTGAAGTACCATCCGGATATCCGAAGCGTGGAAGGGTGTTACAAATCGTCTTCCCTGGCGGTGGAACTGGCTAAAAAACACAATACCCGGCTGCATATCCTGCACATTTCAACGGCTAAGGAGCTGGGCCTCTTCCGGAATGACATCCCCCTTGAGCAAAAGCGCATCACTTCCGAGGTTTGCGTTCATCATTTGTATTTCAACAGCGGTGATTATGGGCGGCTGGGTACTCAAATAAAGTGTAACCCCGCCATAAAGTCGGCGGAAAACCAGGAAGCCCTTTTCCCCGCCCTGCTCGATAACCGGCTGGACATCATCGCCACCGACCATGCTCCCCACACCTGGGAGGAAAAGCAGAACAGCTACTTCAAAGCTCCTTCCGGGGTGCCTTTGGTGCAACACAGCCTCAATGTGATGCTGGAGTTCTATCATCAGGGAAAGATCACCCTGGAACGCATCGTGGAGAAAATGTGCCACGCGCCGGCTGCCTGTTTCGGAGTGGAAAAGAGAGGCTTCCTGGAGGAAGGCTACTGGGCAGACCTGGTTCTGGTGGATCTGGAAAAGGAGTGGAAAGTGAGCAAGGATAACATCCATTACAAGTGCGGCTGGTCTCCTTTTGAGGGGCATGCTTTCAGAGGGAAGGTGGAGAGCACTATTGTCAGCGGCCACCTGGCTTATCACGAGGGGCGGTTCGATGAGGGAAAGAGGGGGGAACGGCTGTCTTTTTCTTTTCGTTGAGCGGGATTGTTCAATTAAGTGGGCCGGCGTTACGCTATCCTCTGGTTCCCAGAAACCCAGAAACCCAGAAACCAGAAACCCAGAAACTTTGAACAGCCCCCGTTGAGTTGCCGTTACCCGAACCTTTTTTTCAGTTTCCGGTCCGCAAAGGACAACAATACAAAGCCCAGCGATAAAGCCAGGACAATACTCATCACCTGCATTGGCAACCCGGTAAGGGTATTCACAAAAGTATCCACTTCGGGGTACTGAGGGGCACTACCGGGAGGCGCCGTCTCAATGACATTGAAGGCCAATGCAAAATAGGCCAAAAGAAAAATGCCTGCCACGCCGCTTAGGGCCTTTCGCCAGAACGGGCTGATCAGCGGGCTGATGTTCAGCTTTCGGTAAAGCTCCGGAAGGCGGTCCATCACGTTGCGGGTGAAGCGCATGGACGGTTGTTCCGGTTCCTGCTGCTGTAGTTCCTGATGAAGTTTGAGGCGCTGTGCCCATTCCTTTTTTAGCGATGGGTTTTCCTCCATCAGGCGCTCCACTCTGGCGGCCTCTTCCGGAGAGCACTCTCCGTCGATGTATTTCCAAAGTAATTCTTCATTGTTCATAACAGGTCCTCGATTTCTGTTTCCAGTTGATTCGACAATTCTGTTTTCAGCACCTCTCTCAGGCGGTGCAGTTTGGTTTTGGCGTTGCTGAGGCTCAGCCCCAGGATCTCGGCAACCTCTTTGACGGGTTTTTCGTGCAAGTAGAACAGGGTGATCAGGGCGGCATCGGTTGGCTTCAGCCTTCCGATGGCGGCCTTGAGCTGGCTGTTCAGGTCTTTCTGATAGAGGCCGGCGGCCGGGTTTTCACTGTCTGGCCCCGCCAGTTGAATATAGCTTTCCTCATCATCAATGGAGGAAGTTGGCAACTGCTTCAACCGGGCTTTATCCACTGCCGTCCGATACGCAATGGTATAAAGCCAGGTGCTGAATTTTGACTTCTTTTCAAACGTCCCCAGGGTGCGATATACTTTGATGAACGTATCCTGGGCGGCTTCTTCCGCTTCTTCACGGGATTTTAACACCCTCATCGCTATGGTGAAAACGTAATCCTGGTAGCGCTCGACCAGTTGCTGGAAAGCGGAACGGCTGCCGTTGAGGCAGGATTCTACCAGTTTTATGTCTTCATCCATTTGATGCCTCCTTAATCATGGCCTTTGACGAGGCCAGAATGGTAACAGGTTACACTTTACACTTAAGCGGCAGATAGCTTCAAGCGCTAATTTCCCATTAGCGCTTGAATTATCATAAAGGTAGAGGGAAAATTTCTTTTCGGCTGTAACCTCGACCGGTGCCCTCCTCGTCATAGGCCTTGAATGAATAAATACGGAACCAGTAAAAATTAAGGTCATGTCAGGAATAGAATCGTTAATTCCCATCCTTGCCGTCGCCGGTTTCTGGGCGGCCATTATCATGTGGGTGTATATGTTTTTCTCCTCCCGCCACCGCGAACGAATGGCCCTGATCGATAATCGATTGGACGCCAGGATATTCTCGCAGGAAGCCAACCGGGAAAACTCCCTTAAGATCGGCATTGTGGCCATCATGGCGGGCCTGGGTGTTTTTATCGCATACCTGCTCGATAAATCAGGGCTCCCGGGCGTCGTTGCCTACTTTACCGTCATCCTGTTGTTTAGCGGAGCTGGTTTGGTCGGGTTTTACTACCTGATAAAAGGGAAGGACGGCAATAAAGAAGAAGAGATTTAATTACCATTAGGATTAATCCATTTGATGTTAGGAGCCTGCGCCAGTTCAATTGGCGGGGCTCCTGTTATTTCGGGAGCTTTGCCAACAGCCCGTAAACGGCAATGGCTGTGGCCATGGCGACATTCATGGAAGTATTCACCCCGTACATCGGGATGTGTATGCTTTGTCTGCAAAGGCCGAGTAATTCATCAGAAACGCCATCCTTTTCATTTCCGATCACCAGCAAACAAGGGGCTTCCGGTTCGTATTCCGTGTAGGGGATGCTGTTTTCCGTGATCTCCAGGGCCACCAGGTTATATTGCCGGGACAGTTCCCGGGCCTTTTCGTAGCTGATGGTGCTGTGGGGGACATAAGGCAGGGTAGAACGGGATACCCGCCGGATGATCTTACTCTCGAACAAACCGGGTTTCCCCAGCGCCCAGATGTGTTCAAGGCGCGCGGCATCGGCCAGGCGGAACATGGCGCCCAGGTTTCGGGTATCTTCGACGTGATCCAGCAAAAGGCTTAAGGGATGCCGGTTTTCCCGAACGTATTGGAGGTATTGGGCCATATCCCGGGGGCGTTCGTCCCCGAAATCCAGTTGTTTTTCTTTCATGGAGCAAAGGTACGGAGCCTGCCGGAGATAGCAGCCCATCCGCTGCTTTTGCCCGGACAAAAAAACAAGCTGCCTGCTCCTGGTAAGTCAGAAGCAGGCAGCAGGATCAAATGCGATGAATTAGCACCATTAATATGCTAATTTTTTTCCTAAAAATCAACCCTTTGCGGCAGTGAAGCAAAGGCAAAACGGAAGCACATAGGCAAATTAATAAAAGTTGGGGCATTTCACGGAGGTGCGCCAGTGAGCAGGTTGCGTGTAGATGAAAGACAATTCAAACGCACCCCGGGAGTTGTTGGCCGTTGCCAGCAAAGAGGTTGTGATGTCGTAGCTGATCCCGAAGTTCCATCGTTCCATTTCCAGGATGGCGGTAGCCACTACTGCATCCATGGCCACTCCGCTTTCCAGCTCATTGGAGAAGTGCACCCATCCGCCGGCCCGGATAGCTACCTCTTTCCAGTCGCGGTTGGTGTATCGGAAATTGCCTCCGAAAGTGGTGCTGAAATGCGTGTTCTGGCCCATTACCGCCACTGCCGGCAGAAAGCTCAGTTCCCGGGTAAAGGGGATCTCTCCCCCCGCATGGCCGGTCCAGCGGGTATGCAGGGGGTCTTCACTACCTTCCAGGAAGGATACATTAGGGCTGTTGAGGTGGTGCAAAGCCCCTCCGGCATACAGGCTGAGGTGGTCTTCAAAAAGGATGTACCAGAGCAGCCCCGCGTTGAAGTCCAGATAAAGGCCTGTGGTTCGCTTATCAAAGTTTTCTCCGGATGGGGCATTGTCGTCAACGAATCCTCCTCCGACATCAAACTGCTCGCTGAACCATAGCCTTTGCCAGTTCAGGCCGTGTTGGCCGAATCCGAGCTGGGCCCCGGCAATGAGGTATTGGTCATAAGGAGAATACTTGCTGCCCCCGAGCTGCTTCATAAAGGAGGCGCCGACGTTGGCCTTGGTGCGGTGAAATTCCGATATCCCCGCATCGTCGCGAAGCACGCTAAATCCAAACCCGAAATAATCCTGCTGCTGTACCCGCTGCCGCATATCAAAACTGGCGGCGATGGTCCGGAATGGATGGCTGGCCAGAATACTGGAATAAAGCTCCCGGTAATTGGCAATTAACCGGAATTTTCCTTCGTAAACACCGATCATGGCAGGGTTGAGCTCAGTTGGCGCTGCGTAAAACTGAGAAAAACGGGGGTCCTGGGCCTGAGCTTTCTGAGGTGTAGCCAACCAGCAAAACAGGCTGACAAGGGCAATGAGTGTAATTTTATTATGCATAATTATCGGTTTAATCATTTTGAAAAGGGGAAAAACCGAAAAACTGCCTGATTGCTGCAGTTTTTCGGTTTCGATAACAAGTTATCGGATGAGCGTCGAATGGCCCTTGAAGGACTCTTCCATTCCATCTTCGTATTCGACAACGACATACCAGATATAGACCCCGCCGTTAACAGGCTGCCCTCGGAAGGTGCCGTCCCATCCGATCGTCTCGGAATTGATGGGAAAGTCCACCGCCTGGAATAGAAGCTCCCCCCAGCGGTCAAAGACCTGGAACCGTTTGACCAGGGTTCCTTCCCTGCCGTGGACCCGGAGGATGTCATTGGTGTTGTCTCCATTGGGAGTGAAGCCGGTCGGGACCGCCACAATCCTGTCTTTTTCTACATAGACATAAAATTTGTGGGAGTAATCACAACCGTTCTCGTCGATACCGTATAGTTCGTACAGGATGGAAGTTGACGGATAGGCCCTGGTCGTCTGGCATTCCGTACACTCGAGTGTGCCGATGTAGGGCTCTATCCAGACGTATTCCGGAGTGCCGACTGCATTTTCAGCCGAGCCGGTGAGCACCAGGGTATCTCCCAGGTTGATGGTATAATCATCGGCGCCGGTGGTCACGCTGAAAGGAGCGGGGTCAGCCAGTTGGATCGGGCTGGAGTACCGGCAGCCATTGGCGTCGCGAATGCGGACATTATAATCGCCTGCCTTTAACCCAATGAGCATACTGGATCCGCTGTAGAAATCTCCGTCCAGGCTGAACCGGTAGGGTGGAACACCGCCCTCAGGGTTAATGGTGATCGACCCGTCCTGAAAGCCATAGCAGGTAGGGTCCTTTTTAGCCAGAGCGGCTGTCAGCGGCTCTGGTTCTTCGATCTGGGTGGTTAATTCCATCTCACAACCGTTCTGGTCGGTAACGGTAAGGAGGTATTCTCCGGCGGCAAGGTTGCTCAGAGAAGAAGTGCTGCCGCCGTTCGACCATTGGAAGCCATATCCCGGAATACCGCCCTTTACCCCCGTACTGATGCTGCCATTTTTATCTCCAAAGCACAGGTTATCCTCTTTTTCAACACTCACTTCCAAAGGTTCCGGTTGGGCAACTGCACCGGTGGCGGAAGCGAAACAACCTTGGCCGTCGGTGACGGTAACGGAGTAATTTCCGGCGCTGAGGCCTTCGGCAACAGCCATTTGCTGGCCATCGCTCCAGTTGTAGGTGTAGGGGGGGAATTCTCCGGTAATGTTCGCCACTTCAAGCGAACCGTCCTGGCCATCGAAGCAGCGAACACTATCCGCCAGCAGGCTGAATGTGATGCGCTCAGGTTGGGTTAGCAGCTTCATTCGGGTGGCTGAACATCCGCGGCTGTCGGTTGCCGTAACGGAATAAGTAATCCCTCCCATGAGGTTGCTGACGGTGGGGCCGGTGGCTCCATTGCTCCAGGTGAAGGAATAGTCATCAACCACAGAACCTGTTCCTCCTGAAATATCATTCACTCCCAGCCGGCCATCTGAGTATCCGTAACAGGAAGGCGGTTCCGGAATGATCAGGAAAGTCAGCTGTTCAAGGTCTTCGGCAGTTGCACTGGCAACGGCTTCACATCCATTGCCGTCAGTGACGGTCACGGTGTATAGCAGCGAATCCAGCCCGACGGCTGTGGATGTACTCTGCCCGTTACTCCACAGGTAGGTGTAATCAGGCCCCGTGCCTCCGCTGCCGGTAACAGTGAGCTCATTGCCGCTTTCACCGAAGCAGCCCTGCCTTGTCTGCTCAATAGCGGCAACAACTGAATCCGATGGTTCATCAATTGTCGTAGATGTTTCCAAAGTACAACCGTTGGCATCGGTGAGGGTTAGGCTGTGACTGCCGGCGGAGAGGCCCTGTGCCGTAGTAAGGGTTTGGCCATCCTCCCAGGCATAGGTGTAAGGCTCGACGCCTCCGGCGGCAGTTACCGTTGACATTCCGTCGGTGGCTCCCTTACACAAAGCATTGGTATTGTCAAAAGACGCGGACAATGGATCCGGTTCCGGTACAGCCGCCTGGGAAGTGACCTGGCAACCGTTACCATCCGTGATAACGACGGTATAGGTGTTGGCGGCCAGCATCGTTGCCGACTGGCTGATCTGCGCCAGGTTGTCATTCCACTGGTAGCTGTAATTGCCATCGCCTCCCGAAACGAAAATGGTGGCTCTTCCCGATTCGCCGCCGTTGCAGAGAACGGGCACGATAACTGTGGAATCGACCTGCAGAGCATCGGGGGCGCTGACCTGTGTGCAACCTGTGGCCTGACAGCCATTAACATCCGTAACGGTTACGCAGTAGGTGCCGTTAGCCAGCCCGGAAAGCATGCTGCCGGCACTTCCGGAATCCCAGGAGAAACTGAGGTTTCCGTTGCCGCCGCTGGCAATGGCCTGGACTGTTCCATCTGAGATACCCGCGCAGGTAGCGTCGGTCGTATTGAAATCCAGTTCCAGCAGCGGTGGCTCATTCAGGGTTTCGCTGGCCACCGAAGAACAGCCTTCACTATCGGTTACGGTCACCTCGTAGGTTCCTGCCGCCAGGCCGGAGGCAATAGCCGCATTAGTGGCGGGAGTGGTGTTCCACCCATAGGATAGCATTCCACTGCCCCCCTGAGCGGAAGCTTCCAGCTCGCCCGTAGAAGCGCCATTGCAATCGATCAGTTGATTGACCTGAATGTCGATCCGGATACTGTCCGGTTCGCTGATGTTGAACAGAACGGTATCCCGGCAGCCTGCCCCATCGACCACAACGGCTTCATAATCGCCGGCGGCAAGGTTGGTGAACTGGCCGGTATTGCCGGCCGGATCACCGTTAAGCAGGTACTGGAGGGGGGCCGTCCCCCCGTTGGATTGCAGGCTGGCGGCCCCATCGGTGCTGCCGAAACAGGATACTCCTGCCGGCAAATCCATGAGGGTGGCCGATAAAGTACAGGCATCGGATACACAGGTGGTGCTGCCGGCGTTTACGGCGCATCCCTGGTTGTCAGAGAGGAAGACCCTGACTTCGAGGATGACCTCGTCGCCGAATGAGAGATTATTGGCAGTATAAGTGTTTTCCGTTACGGGCCCCTGCCAGCCCGATGCCACTCCATTGAGGGTGGCGTTGAATTCATACTGGGTAAAAGTTCCAACCGGCTGCCAGCTGAAGGTTAGAGAACCGTCGTCATTCTGTTGACAACTGACCACGGGAGCGGGAATATCGTTTACCACCTCCACTGTAACCATATCGGAGTAGGAACAACCATAGGAATCGGTTGTATTGACCGTGTAAGTGGTGGTGGAAGTAGGGGTGGCTATGGGCGCCGGGCAGTCGTTACAGCTCAACCCGGCTCCGGCCCAGGAGTATTCCACAATGTTTTCAGAATTGAAGGTGATCGACCAGGAGAAGAATTCTCCGACGTCGTTCGGGGCGATCCGGTCGGAAGCAATGAGCTTCCACTGGCCATTGATGGTTGCTCCCTGGAGGCTGTTCCAGTTGCCTTCGGGCTGGAACTCTCCGGTAAATGGCCCTGTGCCGCTGGTGATCGGAGTAGCAGCGGAGGGGGTGAAGCAGGTATTGGTGTAATTATCTGAACCTCCGCCGTTTCCGGTGCTCAACTCGAGTATTTCTCCGCTGGGAGCCTCCAGGTAAATATCGAGGTCGTCATTCCAGTTGGTTTCGATATTGATGCAAACCGAACCGATCTGTGCCTGAGGGTCGGTGAGGGTTGCCGGAAAGATACTATTGATGTCAATAACGGATTCGAAGGGGTTGGCCGGAGGGTAATTGCCATTGCCGAAGGGCTCCTGGGGAACGGCCTCAAAAGTGATCGCCTCTCCGGCAGGATTATCCGTAGATACATCGAGGGTGACCGGCTCTCCTTCGCAAATTATGGTATCAGGGGCGGGGCTGAGGTTTTCCGAACAGTTATGGCAATTCGGATGGGAGTAGGGAAGTACGGTAACGGCTACTGAGGTGTCATGGGCGCAGCCGTATTCGTCCACAACCGTAAAATTATAGCTTGCGGTTCCGGCATTCTGAGGGGAAGCCATAATACTCAGGGAGTCTGCACTATATTCAAAAATGGACGGTGTGTTTTTCCACTCGAAGTCCACCAGTTGGGGCCGGTAAGTTTCCAGGGCCGGGTAAAGGGACGGGTCGAAGTCGATACTCCATTCGAAGATCCAGCCGTTGTCACTGGCCCAGCGGTCCGTAACGATTATGGTCCATTCCCCGTTGAGCGGGCAGCCAATCAGAGCATCCAGGGATTCAAAGGATTCGTAATCGCCAATGGGCAGGGTATAAGGGACGGGGCCTCCCGGGTCGTTGCCTTGGGCATATTCGGTCCAGGTGCCGTTGGTGGAAGTGGGGGTCCAGCAGTAATCGTAGCCGACACCCTGGCCGGGAGGGAAGGGGGTATTGAAATCATCGGCTTCGTAGGGCTCTCCGAGGTGGACCTCATTGGTAATGAATTCCTGATCCTGCAGAACAACCCTGGTGCCATTGGGGCATTCGATTTCCACATCGAGGTCGTACATCCAGGAGTGTTCCATACTGACGCAAATCCCCAGCAGCTGGTTGATATTGGTCAGGAGTTGCCCGGGAGAAAAATCAGTAAAGCTGATGCTGGTTTCGTAAGATGTGCCGGTTCCATCCGGGAGGGGGAGCGAATCGGAAAGCACGCCGGCCGTCTGGAAGCTTCCATCTGTAGGCATCACCGAGATCGAGCTTGCGGGGTTGAGGGTGTCCAGGGAAGCGTTGAGGGCTATGGTATCTCCCACGCAGATCTCCTGGGGCAGGTTGCCGGTAGAGAAATCGGGATAGGTGGCTACCCTCACCCGCTGATTGAGAAAGTTGAGGCTGGTGCAGCCGCGCTGGTCTCTGATGAACAACTGTACGATATATCCTCCCGGTTCTTCATAAATGTGAGAAACCTCCGGGCCGACAGCCATGGTTCCATCCCCGAAATCCCAGGTGAATTCGGAAGTGAAGTCGGAATGTTGGTAGTTGATGCCGTTTTGAGGGTAAATGCCCTGCCCGGTGAACGAGACCCGGTCGCCGGGGCAGATATCGATCCAGCCGGTATCGGCCGGCACTACGGCGGGGTCGGAAGCTGCCAGGTCAACGAAAATATTCTGGCAGGCAGTGATGCAGCGGATCTCGGCGTTCCATCCGTCGCCCTCGTTAGCGCCATCGGATTCGAAGGTGATGGTCAGGCATCCCGTCGGGTTGGCGGCAGTAGCCTGGACAAGGAAGGTGCGGGCCGGATAAAAATTATTGGCATAACAGACCATTGGCATGCCAGTGGCGTCGGGGCCATCGTAAAAACAGAAGGCATCGAGGGAGTCGATGTCCACCCCTGAAAAGCTCAGCTGGATGTAGCTGCCTGGCGAATCAGGGCAGATCGTAATGGTGGAATTCTCATTGGGCCCATAGCCTCCGTTATTGCCGCCGCTGTCAACGAAGAGCCCGCTGCAGGTGTTGGCGGAAGCCTGGCTTCCCATTGTAAAAGTTTGAGAAACAGCCGGGAAGGCAGCAAATACCATGATAGTTGCCATAATTGGCACCATGATCCTTGTAGAGATTCTCATGAACAAAAATTTGCATGGTTTGACAATAGCTTCTGGAATTATGATCTGTTATTCAGCAAAGGGCAAGACAGCTCACGAGGAGCAGGAACTTATGCAGCCGGCCCCTGAAACCGAAAATACCGGGGCTCCGGGCTTGCAGGAGAAATCTGGAGAAGAAAAGATAGCTAATGAAAATAACTGGGTGGTTTTTAGAACAGGCTCCGGGCCAGAGTATCCTATCTGCCGGAATTCGGAGGATAGGAGACAGCCACAAGCTTGATAGGATGTTTTACGTGCTAAAACAAAGTTAGAAAAAAAACTTATAAAAACTGTATAAAAAATCTTCATAATATTTGTTAAGCTTTTTCATTCTCGTGAAGCAAAATTATTTTATTCGGCTAAAACTACTCAGTAACTACTGTTAAATTAATTTCTTTCCGCCGACAATTATTTGGTTAGCGGAAGAGGGGAGGGGTAGATTGGCCTCAGGTTTTTTTTCGGGCCCCGGCATATCGTTTGTGGTTGGAAGGTACAGAAGCGAGCCGGCTGCTTCACCTCCCGTATAAATTTGTAGATTTGCGGTTGAAGTTGAGTTTGACGAAATGCCGGGGCTTTCTCCGGAAGGCTTGAATTGTAAACCTTTACCAAATAACTCTTTTGATGAATATTCTCGATGGAAGGCAACTTGCCAGAGACATCCGGGCAGAACTTGCCGAAGAAGTAACAAAGATCAAGGAAAAAGGAGGGCGGCCTCCGCACCTGGCAGCCGTTTTGGTTGGTGACCACCCTGCCAGCCAGGTCTATGTTCGCAATAAGGTGCGCTCTTGCGAGAAAGTGGGTTTTCGTTCCACCCTGATCCGCAGGCCGGCGGATGTTGGGGAGGCAGAATTACTGGATATTGTCGGACAACTGAACCAGGATGAAGAAGTAGATGGCTTTATCGTACAGTTGCCGCTGCCCGGCCACATCGATGAAGAGAAAGTGACCCTCGCCATTAATCCGGAAAAGGACGTCGATGGGTTCCATCCCGTCAACTTCGGGCGTATGGCCCAGGGCCTGCCCTGCTACCTTCCCGCCACTCCGGCCGGCATCCTGGAAATGATCCGGCGCTATGAAATACAAACGGAGGGGAAAGAGGTGGTGGTAGTAGGCAGGAGCAATATCGTTGGGACGCCGATCAGTATTTTGCTTTCCCGGAAAGCTTATCCCGGAAATGCAACGGTTACCATCTGCCACAGCAGGACCAAAGATCTGCCGGATCACCTTCGCCGGGCCGACATCATAATTGCCGCCATTGGCATTCCGGAGTTTATCAGGGGGGATATGGTTAAAGAAGGCGTTGTGGCCATCGATGTGGGCATCAACCGGGTTGAAGCTCCGGATACGGAAAAGGGGTATCGCCTGTGTGGAGATATCGACTTTGGCTCGGTAAGCCCCAAAGCCAGCCTGATCACTCCTGTTCCCGGTGGGGTCGGGCAACTGACAGTTGTGTCACTTTTGATCAACACGCTTAAGGCCGCAAAAGGAGAGATTTATGTTTAACAAGAAATAATACCGCACCAACTGATTTATCGATGAATTGTAAAGAAGGCACCATTTTCATTACCCGGCAGATCAAACAATTGTTGCAGCTGATTTCTACGCAGGCCTATTCGAAGCCTCTCGTGGTTTTCAATGAAGCTACTCTGGGACAACACTTTCGCCATATTTTTGATTTTTACGATTGCCTGCTTCGGGGCATTCCGGAAGGCCTGGTCGATTATGCTTCCCGTCAGCGGAATGAAGAAATGGAGAAGGACCCGCTTTTTGCCGAAATGGCCTTTCAGGGCCTGGGAAATGCCTGCCGCCATCTTGAGGAAAACCAGTTGTTGAAAGTCAGGGCTGACTTTTCTTCTTTTCTGGAGGCCGGCCGGCCGGTGGTGGAATCCTCAGTGGGAAGGGAACTCATGTTTGCCTATGACCATGCAGTGCACCACCTGGCTCTGATAAAAATCGGGTTGAAGGAAGCCCTTCCCGATGTTTCGGTCGGTGAAGAACTGGGCGTGGCCCCTTCCACCCTTAAACACCGCAATGGCCAGGCAGGTGTTTCCAGGCGTTGATTCATCCTGCCCTCTTCATTGTTCTTAAGCCAAAGTATGGATTACTATTGCTATGATATCAAGGCCCCTGATGCGCTCAAAGAGATAGCGCTGGCCTTTCTCAGTGAATTGCCTTTTGACAGTTTTGAGGAAGCGGAAGATGGGCTTTGCGCCTACCTGCGAATGGACCAACATTCCGATTGGGTGGAAAGCGAATTGTCAGGAATTGCCGACAGGCTCTCCTTGAGCTATGAGCGCCGCCTGATCCCTTCCAGGAACTGGAATAAGCTTTGGGAATCCAACTTTTCTCCGATCCGGGTAGGGGATTTTTGCGGTGTCCGTGCCGATTTTCACGAGCCCATGGAAAGGGTGGAGTACGAAATTGTCATCAGCCCCCGCATGGCCTTCGGTACAGGCCATCATGCCACAACCTATATGATGATAGAACGGATGGCCGGGGAGGATTTCCATGCCCTCAAAGTTCTGGACTATGGTTGTGGCACCGGCATTCTCGCCATTCTGGCCGATAAGATGGGAGCTGCACACATCGATGCAGTAGATATTGAAAAGGCGGCCTATGAAAATACCCTGGACAATGCCCGGGCAAATGACTGCGGGCATATCAGCGCCTTTCATGGCACTCTGGATGCCATTCCGGGAGGCGGGTATGAATATATTCTGGCAAACATTAACAGAAACGTAATATTAAACTCGCTCGGGGCGTTATATGGGAAACTCGCTCCCGGCGGGATCTTGTTAGTTTCCGGTATTCTTACTGTTGATGAAAGCCTGGTGTCTGGCCGGGCGGCAGCGGCAAACCTGGGCCTTACCGATAAAGCCCGGCGAGGAGAGTGGAGTTGTCTTCGTTTTGTTCGTTAACGACAGAAGGTTGCGATGGCTGCCTCTGCATCTTCAGGCCGGTTGTGCCATCTGCCCTCAAATTTCATACTACACAATGAAAAAAATTTATTTTTTACTATACCTGTTGCTATTGCTCTCTTTTTCTGCATTTGGCCAGCGCCTGGAACAGTTTTCGGATGACCACGCCGAATTCATGCGCCAGCTGGAAGAATATATGACCGCCAGCAAGCGGCAGGCCCTGGAAAATGCCTATAAAGAATTTGCCAGTGTTTTCAGCAGCGGAATGTTCAATGAAGAAGAGACCGGGCAGATACTGAAGACGGGCAACGCCATGCTGGCTCAGCGCATGATGGCCAGCCCTTACTTTGAAAATTACCTCAACGCCTTATCCATGATAAAGAAGGCCAGTGACCCGGAACGGCACTTCAGGCAATGGCATGAAGTGCTGGATAAGATACTGGCCAACATTGAGAACCGCCACCTTAAACCTTTTGATGAGTTCGTCGAGGCCTCCAAATTGTTCTTTGAACGGCAGGCCCTTCGTTATTCCGAATCCGGAGGCACCTCCTGGTATGCCCTGGCCAATGATTATGAATTCCGGTTTAACGATGAGGAAGGCGAAGGAGAGATCTATTTTGCCAACCTGGACCTCATGGCTAACCGCCGGACGGATTCCATATTCATTTATAATACTTCCGGTTATTTTCTGCCCAACCAGCGCTTGTGGAGAGGAGAAGGAGGGCGCGTCACCTGGGAACGGCACGGCCTGGGGCCCGAAGTATATGCGGAGCTGGGCGCTTATGAATTTGAAGTGATCAAGAGCCTGTACGAGGTCAGAGAAGCCAAGATGCACTATCCGGTTTTCTTTGGAGAAGGCCGCCTCATTAAAGGTTCCTTCAGCGATAAACTGGTGGCCAGCAATGACGCCACAGAGGGGTCTTTTCCCCGGTTTGAATCGGATGAAAGGGTGCTGGAGATCAATAACATTGGGGAGGGAGTTCATTATATTGGGGGCTTCCGGCTGAACGGAAAAACGGTTTACGGTTTTGGAACCAAAGACCGCCCGGCCGAGATCCTGATCGAGGATGCCAACAGCAAAACTGCTTTCCGGGGGTCCTCCGAATTGTTTACCATCCGGCGGGAGGAGCTGATCGCCGGGCAGGGAGTGGAAGGCGTGCTCCGGTTCGGGCAGGACTCCATTTACCATCCGTCCGTTAATGTCCGGTTTGATATTCGCAACCGGGAGATGGCCCTTTCCCGTGGAGACCGCGCCAGTGACCGAAACCCTTTTTTCAGCTCTCTGCACAAGGTCAATATTCACGCCGATAACATCATTGCCTATCTGGACCAGGATTCAGTCGCCATCGGGCGGGAAAAAATTCCCATCCACCGCAAACCAGTGGTTGAGTTCGAATCTTTCAACTATTTCACGGAAAAGGATTACCAGCAACTCCAGAATATTGCTACGGTAAACCCTATTGCCGTTCTGAAGGTGATGAAGGACAAGGAGGGGAAGAACGACCTTCCCGCCAACGAAGTGGCCATGAAGATCAACAACCGGTTCTCCGTCGAGAACATCAAAGGTTTGCTGTACGATATGGTCGCCAGGGGATTCATCAATTACAACAGTGATGATGAAATGGTGGAAGTTAAGGATAAAGTGGCCCTCTATGCGGATGCCCACCGGAAGAAGACGGACTACGACGTGCTGAAGATCAAATCGAACACAGACAGCACCAATGCCATTATGAACCTCCGGGACAACCGGATCGATATCCGGGGCGTGGACTTTGTGGAGTTCAGTGAGAAACAGCGGGTTGCGGTCATCCCCTTCAATAAACGGATAACCATGCTGCCCAACCGGGATATTGACCTGGATGCCAAGGTCTTCGCCGGCTTCTCGACCCTGGAAGGAAAGGATTTTCATTTTAAATACGACGAATTTCAGTTCAACCTGGATTCCATTCGCTATTTCGACCTCTTCATCCCCACGGGCAAAATGAATAACGGGCAGCCGGAAGCCGTTTCTATTGGTTCTCGCATTGAACACCTGTCCGGCGTTTTGCTCATCGATGCTCCATCGAATAAATCCGGGCAGGACGATATCCCACTGTTCCCTTCCCTGCAGAGCAAGGACAATTCTTTTGTTTTTTACGATTACCCCAAGACCCAAAAGGGAGTCTATAAAAGAGATTCTTTCTACTTTCAGTTGGAGCCTTTCAGCTTCAACCACCTCGATTATTACACCAAAGAGGATATCCAATTCGATGGCACGCTCTTTTCTGCGGACATATTCCCCCCTTTCGATGAGACGGTAACGCTCCAGGCGGACACCTCGCTGGGTTTTATTACCAACACGCCGGCGGAAGGTTATCCGGCTTATCAGAAAAAGGGGAATTACGATGGGGAGGTCAGCCTGAGTAATGTCGGCCTTCTCGCCAAAGGGAATGTAAAATACCTGGGCGCCTCCATTTATTCGGAGGACATCATTTTCATGCCCAAGCAAATGCTCGCCAGCGCCGAACGGTTCAACCTGGAAGAAAGCAGAGAGGAGGGGCTGGAAGTACCTCGCGCTCAGGGTTTTGATGTAAAGATCGACTGGCGGCCCTACAAAGACAGTATGTACATTCGCTCCGAAGAGGCGCCCTTTGCCCTCTTCCAGGAAGGAGTACATACCCTGGACGGAACGCTCATCCTTACCCCTGGGGGGCTCAAGGGAGATGGCACTTTCGACTGGGACAAGGCCACCATGAGGTCTCACCTGTTTTCCTTCGGCGCTTTCTCTTCTACTGCTGACACCACCGATGTGAAGATCAAGACTCAGGACCTGAAGGATATCGCTCTGGAGACCAGCAACGTCAAAAGCGATGTGGACTTTGATGAAGAGATAGCTACATTTAAGGCCAATGATGAGTTTCTGGAAACGACCCTGCCGGCCATTCAGTATAAAACCTCGATGAACGAATTTACCTGGGAGATGGCTAAGGAAAGCATCACTTTCAAATCGGACCCCACCAAACCCGGGCGTTTCGTTTCCATACACCCCGACCAGGACTCTCTGTTCTTTGAAGGGGGAGAGGCATTTTATGACCTGAAAACCGATGAACTCAAGGTGAGTGGGGTGCCTTTTGTAGTTGCCGCCGATGCTTTTATCTATCCCGACAGCAATTACCTGGAGATCGGCCGTGGTGGTGTGATGGGCACTCTGAACAATGCCCGTATCATTGCCGATACGCTCAACCGTTATCACGTGATCAACCGGGCTACCGTTGACATTTTGGGCAAGCGCCTCTACCGCGCCACCGGCTTTTATGAGTATAATATTGGAGACAAACAACAGGAAATAGAATTCGCCAACATCGTGGGCCAGCCGGTAGGTAAGGGAGCCTACAGCCAGAAAAGGGTGGTGACCAGGGCCACCGGAGAAGTAACGCCCGAAGACAATTTCTACATTGACCATAAAACGGAGTTCAGGGGGAGGATCAGCCTTGAGGCCGAGTCTAAAAACCTTTCTTTCGAGGGGTTTGCCCGCCTCGAATCAGAGAAGCTGCCTCATCGTTTCTGGTTTACGGTCAGTAGTAAAGCGGATAAGAATAACCTGGTCATCAACTACGACGAACCCAAGAATTACGATGGTGAGCCGCTGGCCACCGGTTTTTTCCTGAGCAAGGAGACGGCAGAGGTGTATCCAAGAGTCATGATGCCCCTGTTTTTCCGTAAAGACCGCCCCATCCTCCCCGTTAAAGGGGTATTCCGGTACGACCAGGAAAAAGACCAGTTCATTTTCGGGGATTCCCTCAAGGTGATCGGAGGCAATATGCGTGGCAACCAGTTGGTATTTCGCAACCGCGACGGGAAGCTGGAAGGAGAAGGGGCCTTCCTGATGGGGTCCGGCCTGAATTATGTTAAGGTGGATGCCGCCGGGACAATGCGCTCGGAATTTGTGGAAGTGGCCCCGAAAGAGCAAGAGAATATGATCATATCCGACACGATGAACTTCGCTGCTCCGCTGGCTCCTCCCGAGCAGGTGTATCAGGTGGAAACCGATGTGATGACGGGGATTAAAATGATCGTGCCGGAACGCCTGTTAAAGATCATGATCACCGATATCGAGTCGATGAGTTTCGATGCCAGCCCGGTGGTTTATCTCACTGACCTCGATTTCTACCGGAAGGCGACCGCCAACCTTTTACCTCCGGGCAAGGAGGCCGACGCAGCGTTGGCCAGCCTGGGCACCGGCCTGTTGGATATACCTGAGAAAGTAAATCCCTATACTTTTCTTTTCAGCCGGATTCCCATGAAGTGGAATGCAGAATACCAATCCTTTATTTCGATGAAGGATAAAAACGCCGTGGCCAGCATTAACGGAGAGCCCATTAACCGCATGCTGGAGTCCTATATCGAGTTCAAGATGCCGTCTAACGATGATGACCGGTTGTATATTTACATCAAATCGCCCAGTGAACTTTTCTATTTCTTTGGCTTCAAGCAGGGCATTCTCAGCGTCACCTCCAACAACCCTGCTTTTATGGAAGAACTGGCGGGAATGAAAACCAAGGAAAAGGTCATGAAAATGGAGGACGGCAACACCTATGAGATCCAGGATGTGGACGTGGGAACCGCCCGGCTTTTCTATAACCGGGTGAAAGCAGCCAGAAAATAGCCGTTGTGATTTTTATCAACCTCTGCAATTGATGAAAATCATTCTGAAATTTCAGGTTTAGCGGTATAATTATTGCCCGGAAAGTTGAGATCCGGCAGTTTTTGTTCACAAAAACCAGCGATATGTTTCTGCTCGACCTCTTTGAAGCCAAAGCTGCGTTCCTGGCAATGGTGGTAATTTTGTTTATTATTCCGGTATGGATCAGCATTGTCGCTTTCACCAAAAAGAAAGGAAAAGCCGATAGTGTTGAGGCCAGTGAGGAGCAGAATGCGGAGTTGGAAGAAACAATTTAGGTAAGAACAAGCTAAGGCATCACAGGGTAGTTCTTCTACGGAGCTACCCTGTTGTTTTTAAAGGCTAATGGGCTTATTAGCATAAATTTAACAGGCAATTTCGGAAGTGATTCCGTAATCTTTAATATTTTGTGAAAAATTCCAGCCTCCGGCACATTCTCCGGCCATTTTTTCTCCTGAAATAGAGGCCTTCACATTATGAAAGAATCCCGGTTTCTATCAAAGATAGAAGGTGGCCGCAGGAGGTTTCTCAATTTTCAAATCTTTATTTTTTCAGAAATGAACTTCAAGGAAATTAAATTCAATCGTTCACAGCACAAAGATTTCATCCTGGTACTTCGCAAAAAAGTAAACGATTACTTTCAGGAAAACAACATTAGCCGTTATGCCAATACTTCAATGGTTGTCAAGACGATTATTTTGATCCTGTCTTTTCTTGCCCCTTATTCCCTCATTTTAAGTGGCCTGTTCTCCAGCCCCTGGGCTATTCTCGCCTGCTGGGTAGTGATGGCCCTGGCTACTGCCAGTATTGGCTTTTCCGTAATGCATGATGCCAATCACGGTGCTTATTCCCGTAATCCATTCATCAATAAAGCGCTGGGGTTTGTCATGAATTTTATTGGCGGCAGTGCTATCAACTGGCGGATACAACATAACATTCTTCATCATTCATTTACTAATGTCCATGGTATGGATGAAGACATAGATGCCGGGAAGATCCTCCGGTTTTCTCCTCATCAGGAGCGGTACTGGTTTCACCGTTTTCAGCATATTTATGCCTGGTTCTTCTATGGTTTGATGACGATTATGTGGATCACCACCAAAGATTTCCGGCAACTCTACCGCTACCGGAGAATGGGGCTGCTTCAGGCCCAGGGGATCAGGTTCGGAACGGCTCTGTTTGAGCTTATTTATACGAAGGCTATTTACTACACTTACTTGTTGTTCCTGCCGATGGCCTTTTCCGGGCTTCCCTGGTGGCTGACCCTCCTGTTCTTCCTCATATTTCATTTTGTTCTCGGGTTTACTACCGCCTGTGTTTTTCAGACTGCCCATGTGATGGATGAAGCCGAATATCCCATTCCCGACGAGGAAGGCAATATGGAAAACAGCTGGGCTATCCACCAGCTTATTACCACAGCCAACTTTGCGCCGAAGAGCAGGATAATGTCCTGGTTCATCGGCGGGCTCAATTACCAGATCGAACACCATCTTTTTCCCAATATCTGCCATATTCACTACCCCAAGATCTCAAGGATCGTCAGAGAGACGGCCCAGTCGTTCGGGCTTCCTTACAATATACAGCCTACTTTTCTGGCCGCTTTGCTGAACCACGGCCGAATGCTCAGGCAACTGGGCCTTGGAAGATTATAGGCAGAGCCTGTACATTCAAAAGAGGAGTATGGACTTCAGAGGGCTACCTAAAATAGAGTTACACCTTCACCTGGATTGTTCACTCAGTTTTCAGGTGGCCTCCCGTATTGACCCCACACTGGACAGGAGCAAATACCGCCGGAACTTCATAGGCCCGGTGCGGTGCCATGATCTGGCCGACTATCTTACCCGGGCCGAGCATGGCATCCGGCTGATGCAGACTCCTCAGCAACTCGAATGGGTCACTCTGGACCTGATGGATCAGCTCAGAGCCGAGAACGTCCTGTATGCGGAGATCCGTTTTGCGCCTTTACTCCATACCCGGAAAGGAATGGAGCCCGGGGAAGTGGTGGCCGTTGTCAACAGGGCACTGGAAAAAGGCATTGCCGCTACCGGCGTTGAAGCCCGGCTCATCCTCTGCACCCTGCGCCATTTCAACGGGCAGGAAAGTATGCAGTCCGTCCGCCTGGTGGAACAGTTTCCTGGAACACATGTTGTCGGCTTTGATATTGCCGGTGATGAAGCCGGATATCCCGTGGATGAACACATTCCGGCCTTTCAGTACGCCCGGGAGAAGGGCATTCTCTGCACCGCTCATGCAGGGGAAGCCCGGGGGGCGGACAGCGTTTGGGAGGTGCTCCGCAGTTTCACTCCCCAACGGATCGGCCATGGGGTTCGCTGTTCGGAAGATCCCGGCCTGGTCAGCCACCTGAAGTCGGAAAAAATCCACCTGGAAATATGCCCTACCAGTAACCTGCAGACCAATATGTACGAAAAACTGGCCGGGCATCCGGTAAACGCACTCTATCAGCAGGGGCTTTCCATAGGGATCAATACCGATGGCCGGACGATCTCTGACGTAACCCTTACCGAAGAATACCATAAGCTCAATGCTACTTTCAACTGGCAAAAGGCTCATCTGCTTCAATGCAACCTTAATGCCTTAGAGGCGGCATTTGTTGGAAAGGAAATTAAAGCGAAAATAAAAGAACGGTTGCTGGAAGGATACCGGTAAAAAAGGAAAGCTTCGGTGCAGTGGAATTCCCGGAAAATGGAATGGCTTTGCGCTGCTGTTAGCGCAAAACGGAACACCGGCTGGTGCTCCGTTTTGCTATTTGCCATATTACATCCTCAGGCATTTTCGGAATAGCGTGATTTTTTGTGCTTTGGCAGGGCCGGCTCCCGGCCTTTCCACGAGTCGGGAACATGTTTGATGTACGGCTTCATTTTCTGGATGGCCCTAAGCACATCCACCCGGCTGATCTGCCCGACCAGTTCTCCGTGGTCCGTTACGGGCAGGCGTTTGTAACCCGAATTGGCAAATTCATAAGCGGCGTCCAGTATGGTTTTTTCCGTGCTGATGGTTTTGACTGAAGTGGACATGTAATCAGCAACGGTTGTCATTTTTTCCGGTTCTTTATTGTAGGGGCCCTCCAGGAGTATTCTCAGGCAGTCAACTTCTGAAAGCATTCCGACCAGTTCTTTTTTTTCATTGAGTACAGGTGCTCCCGATATCTTTTTTTTAAGAATGGTGTCGATAGCCTCCCTTATATCTGTCTGGGGAGTGAATGTAATCAGCTTGGTGGCCATGAATTTTGTAACGGATGGATACTCGTTCATACGGTCAGTTTTTAGAATAAGTTTGGAAAATTTTGCCTTTACCTTGTTTTTTGTCGGTTTATTCTTTCAATTTAACACAAAAAATTATTTTCTGAATTTTTTTGGAATAAAATTTTTCTGATAATCTTAAGAATCCTGTGGCGGGCAGGAGAAACTACTTTTGCCGGCCGAAAATTTAACCACCCTCAGAATGCCTGGTATTGATCTTTTTCCAGGGATAATGCTGGCTTTGGCTTTTGCAGCCTTAGCAGCAGTAATGCTGCGCGCCATAGACCCCATCGGTGCTGTTTTCGGCTGTCTGACAGCATTTTTAATTTTCCTGGGCGGCGGCTTCCCGGCTATAATATTGCTGGGCCTGTTCTTTCTGGTAGGGTCATTGGCAACCGTTTGGAATATGCAAAAGAAGATCTCTTCCGGCCTGGCCCAGGAAAATAAAGGCAGGAGGTCGGTGTCCAACGTACTGGGCAATGGAGGAGTGGCGGCCGTGCTCGGGCTGCTGGCCTGGAGGTTTCCCGAGCACTCGGTTTTGCTGCAATACATGATAGCGGCAAGCCTGGCCTCTGCCACATCCGATACCCTGTCTTCAGAAATGGGCAACGTATATGGCAGCCGTTTTTACAAAATTCCGGGGCTAGGGCCCGGCCGGCGGGGAGAGGATGGAGCGGCCAGCCCTGAAGGGACGGCATTCGGCCTGATAGGAAGCGCAGGTATTGCCCTGGCTTATGGTTTTACAGCAGGTTGGAACCGGGCCGTAGCCTGGATAGCCATTGCCGGCTTTTTGGGCAATCTGACAGATTCTATTCTGGGCGGAAGCCTTCAAAAGGGCGGCTACCTGAACAACCATGGGGTAAATTTTTTGAGCACTCTGGCCGCCGCCTTATTTGCAGGGGGGATGGCTTTGCTTGCCGGGGTGCTCTAAGGCTGCATGAAAAGGTGTTTTTTTGCCGGGGTTGTCAATAAATTAAGTTCCATCAAAGATGCTTTTGTCCGGATAAAATTTTATATTTATAGCATTCCGCCACTACCTGTATGGCGGATGTGGTAATCTTCCTGCAGTTAAGTAGTCGGACTCAAATTAAGCGGCAATGGGAAATTGCCGCTTAATGTGGGCCCCTTAGGCGGTGAAAGGAATTTACTGCCTAAGTTTAAATGCAAATTAAATGTGTCCGACTCCTTACTTTCCCGATAAAGGCCCGCCTCACTAAGGAACAGTAAAATACTTGTTCCATGAACAACAAACTGGACAAGATTTTCCGGCCGGCAACGATCGCAGTCATCGGGGCTTCGAATGAACGCCACACCGTGGGATACGCCCTGGTTAACAATCTGGTGGGTAAAGGATACAACGGAACGGTCTATCCGGTAAACCTCAGTGAGCACAGCGTCCAGGGAGTGCGTTGTTATCACAGCATCGGGGAAATTGAAGATGGGGTTGACCTGGCGCTCATCGCTACTCCTGCCGGATCTGTAGCAGCGGTGGTTAAGGAATGCGGGCAGGCGGGAGTAGGTGGCGCCGTGATCATTTCGGCTGGTTTTTCTGAGGCCGGAGAGGCTGGCCAGGCCCTCAGCGGGCAGGTTTTGGCCTACGCCCGTAAATACAATATGCGCATCGTGGGGCCCAACTGCCTGGGTTTCATTAACCCTTCCCTGAACCTCAACGCCACCTTTGCCAACCGCACTGCCCTTCCGGGGAAGATCGCGTTTATATCTCAGAGCGGAGCTTTGTGTACGGCTATTCTGGACTGGGCGAGGAAACAGAAGGTTGGTTTCAGCCATTTTGTCTCCATCGGAGACATGATCGATATAGGGTTCCATGACCTGATCGATTACTTTGGCAGTGACCCCCTGACGTCCAGCATCCTGATCTACATGGAATCCCTCAATGATGCCCGAAAATTCATGAGTGCAGCCCGGGCATTTGCCCGCACCAAGCCCATTCTGGTGCTAAAGGCCGGAAAGAGCAAGGAGGGAGCACAGGCAACTTTGTCCCATACCGGCTCTCTTGCCGGCAACGACGCAGTGTTTGAAGCGGCATTCAAGCGGGCGGGCATAATAAGGGTGGAGACCATTGCACAACTTTTCAATTGTGCTCAGGGGCTGGCTCTCCAGCAACGCCCGTCAGGAAACCGCCTGGCCATCATAACCAACGCCGGAGGCCCGGGGGTGCTGGCTACCGACCACCTGATTGAGAACGGAGGCGCACTGGCCCATCTGAGTGAGGAAACAGCTGCCCGGCTTGAGAATGCCCTTCATTCGAACTGGAGCCGCGGCAACCCCATTGACATCGGGGGGGACGCAACGGCCTTGCGATACCGGGAGGCCGTTGCCGCTTGCATTGAAGACAAAAACATCGATGGCATCCTGGTTATCCTCACCCCCCAGGCGGTGGCCTCCGCTGCCGAAGTGGAGCGGGAGATCACCGCCCTCGCCCGGCGCACCAAAAAAACGATCCTGGCTTCCTGGATGGAGGAAGAGGATTATCCTCGTGAATTTTACTACCGCCCACCGGATAGTACCATCCCCAGCTTCCAATTCCCGGAAAGTGGGGTAGATGTTTTTCTGAAGATGTACAATTACACGAGGAATATCGAATTGTTATATGAAACGCCTGCGACCATGCCTCAGGAGTTTTCTCCGGATACAGAAGCGGCCCGGAAAATGCTCAATGATGCACTGAGGTCTGGCCGCCATCAGCTGACTGAGATTGAGGCCAAACAACTGTTGGGATATTATGAAATGCCGGTAACCCACTCCAGGCTGGCAAAAACACCCGCCGAAGCGGCCCGGCTTGGTAGTGAGATCGGTTTTCCAGTGGTGGCAAAGATCGTTTCTCCTGATATAGGGCTCAAAACAGATATTGGCGGGGTAGAGGTGGGGCTGAATTCCAGGGCAGAGGCCGAGCTTGCTTTTGAGCACATAACCAACCGGGTGCGTGAGGCCTGCCCGGATGCAGAAATTTTTGGCATTTCGGTTGAAAAAATGGTCAATAAACGCTACGAATTGCTCATCGGAGCCAATAAGGACCCCATCTTCGGGCCGGTTATCGTTTTTGCTCTCGGGGGAGTGACCGTTGAGATATTCAAGGATTCCAGCATTGGCCTGCCGCCACTCAATATGGCGCTGGCCAAACGGATCATTGAAGAGACTAAGGTCTATGCATTACTCAAGGGGTACCGGGGAATGCCGGAGGTGGATATTCGATCCATACAGTTCATGCTGTACAAGTTTGCCTATCTCATCATGGACTGCCCTCAGATCAAAGAGATCGATATAAATCCTTTTGTGGTAGATGAAAAGGGAGGCATAGTGCTGGATGCTTACGTTATTCTCGACCAGAATTACCGGGAAAGCCATCACCGCCCTTACGGCCACCTCGTTATTTCTCCCTATCCCAAGCAATATGTCCGGCCATTTATCATGCATAATGGGAAAAAGGCAGTGCTACGGCCTATTCGGCCGGAGGACGAACCTCTGGAGGCGGAAATGATCGGAAGCTTTTCCCGCCAGACGCAGTATTTCCGCTTTTTCGGGTTCATGCCTTATGTTTCAAAAGAATTACTTCGGCGCTCCACTCAGATCGATTACGACCGGGAAATTGCCATCATTGCCGAAATAAAGGAGAAAGGTAAAAAAATGATGGCCGGCGAGGCCCGCCTGCTTGCCAATGCAGATAATGAGAACGCCGAATTTGCCATAGCCGTTGCAGACAAGTGGCATGGCCAGGGCCTGGGCAGCAGGCTGACGGACTACATCATTGAGGTGGCCGCCGAGCGGGGCATCAGGAAAATATACGCCAATGTGCTTAAAGCCAATACCATCATGGTGGAGATGTTCCGTCGAAGGGGGTTTGTTCTGACCTCCATGGACCATTCCACTTATTTTGCAGAACTGGAAGTGGTAAAGGAGGTGGTATGATGATAAGGCCAAAGATTTGAAATTTGATAAATTCCGTTTATTGCCTGGGAGGAAGGGTAGAAAAAAGTAATTTGGGGCCCGTTAACCAAACAGGGCGCTTTCAATGGACGAAAAGCACAATACCTACACCCTGATCACCGGCGCCAGCGCCGGGATCGGGAGAGCAATGGCATTTGAGTGTGCCGGACGAGGAGACAACCTGTTGTTGATCGCTTTGGATGATGGGGCACTACCCGGGGTAGCTGATGAGATCCGGGCACAGTATGGCATTGCCGTTCACTATCTGGAAATAGACCTATGCCGCCAGGACAGCCCCGCCCGGGTTTTTCAGTGGGTTAAGAAGGA
Organism: Lewinellaceae bacterium; assembly: GCA_020636315.1. Lineage (GTDB taxonomy): Bacteria > Bacteroidota > Bacteroidia > Chitinophagales > Saprospiraceae > JACJXW01. The sequence goes on along the minus strand of JACJYA010000010.1, from coordinate 211,617 downwards.
AGGTTACCGCGTCAGGATTCTGATCAATAATGCGGGTTTTGGCCGCGGGGGCCTTTTTGAGAACATCAGCATTGAGGAATACTATTCCATGATGCAACTCAACAACCAGGCGATGGTGGGGTTGTGCTATTATTTTCTTCCGGAGCTCAAAGAACATCCAAGGGCACATATTCTCAATATGAGCAGCATGGAAGCTACGCTGCCTTTACCTTACAAAGCAGTTTACACCGGAACTAAAAACTTCGTTTACGCTTTTTCCCTGGCGCTCAGAGAAGAACTGCGCCGGTCCAATGTAAGGGTAACTGTTTTGTGCCCGGGCCCGGTACTCACCAATCCCAGCGGCCTGGACCGTATCAAGGCCCATGGGCGGCGCGCCAGGTTGTTGCTTGCCATGCCGGATGAAGTGGCGCGCATCGCAATCCGAAAAATGCTGAAGGGGAGCCAGGTCATCATCCCCGGCTCAACGCCCCTTCTCATTGTGCGGGCCATGAACCTTTTGCCGCTTTCCGTAAAGATGCGTGTCCTGGAGCGGGTGTTCCGGGTTTATAAGTAATTGCTTTTTCCGGGCAGCGGACGGCCTCCGCGTTAACTACCCGGTTCAAAGTAGTTATCGATCCCGCACAAGGCCCGGCTGATTTCCCACAGTTGGGCTGCAGCCTCCTCATCATAAGAAGCCCGGGATGATTTTTTAGGTTGGCAATCGTCAAAATACAAGCCACTTTTTCCTTTAACTTCTTCTGAGGTGGCCAGATATACCTGCGTGCGGGCGCCCTCTGCGGGTTCGACTCCGCTGCTGCGCCGGATCTTCCAGGCCAGTTGGTGAAGCCAACTGGTATGTTTAAGCCCGATATCCGTTTTTACCAGCCCGGGCTGTACGCAATTGACGGTAATGTGCTCATCCGGTTTCCGGCGGTGCAGCTCATAGGTGAATAAAAGGTTGGCCAGTTTCGATTGGGCATAAGAACGCAGGCCGTGGTATTTTTTGCCCAGAGAAAGGTCTGCAAAATGCATTCCCTTCACCTGAAAGTGAGAGTCGGAGCCAATATTGATGATCCGGGCATCTTCCGGCCGCTGCAGGTTGGGATACAACAGGTGGGTCAGCAAAAAATAGGCCAGGTGGTTTACAGCGAAAACGGTTTCCAATCCGTCCCCGTTAAGAATGCGCTGAGAGTGCCAGGTGCCGGCATTATTGACCAGCACGTCAATCATTGGATACTTTGCTTTTATATCTGAGGCTACCTTTCTGATCTGAGCCTGGGTTCCCATATCTACCGGCAGGAATTCGAGGCGGGCATCAGGTTTTATTTCCCGGATCTTTTCCATGGCAACTTTTCCTTTATCGGCGTTGCGGCCAAGGAGGATGACAGTAGCCCCTTTGTGAGCAAGAGACCGCGCCGTTTCCCACCCGAGGCCGGATGTGGCGCCGGTAACGACACATACTTTTCCAATCATTATCAGGCTGCTTCGATTTTACTAATGAGGTTGCTCTGCCGCCGGTGGTGCGGATCACCCGGCTTCAGGAAGCGCAACTTTGATAGGCAAGGCCAGTTTTTCCCAGCGGAGAATAACTTTGCCCTCTTCAATGGAAAATTCCATCATCTCAACGGGTTCTTCAAGCATTTCAGGGGTTACCTGTACTCGGAGAGCGTCTTTGGACTTGTCGTATTCGTAAGCCCCCCATTGCTCGGCTACCGTGTTAAAGATCACCGTCCATTTTTCTTCGCCGGGAATGGTAAAAAGGGAATATTTGCCGGCAGCCAGTGTTTTACCTTCTATGGAAGCTGTTTTAGACAGGGAGATGGTTGTTGCTTCATTGGCTCCGGTTCGCCAGACTTCATTAAAAGGGACCAGCTTTCCCCATATTTTCCTTCCTTTTACCGAAGGGCTGCTGTAATCGATCTTTATTTCGATCCCGTCAATAGTTCCGGTTGCCGTTTTAGGAGGGCTAACGCGCTGAGGGTTTGGGCTTTCCTCATTACTGGCCTCTTCCGTCGCAACCGGCTCTTCAGTGGTATCTGACTGAGCGTTGTCGGCAGTTGCCTGGCTGGAAGTCTGGGAGTTGTTGCATGCTGTCAATAGAAAAAGCGCCAGTATTAGCCCGCTGAGTGTATTCTTCATGGTCGGTGGTTTTTTCAGAAAGATAAGGCCTTTAGTCCTGAAATCTACCATTACTACAGGATGAATTTCAAAATGGTTGTGGGGAATTATCACCTTTCATTGCCCGGTTTGACTGACAATAGTCATTGTTGAGTGGCTGCCGGCCGGTTAGTTTAACCGGGAAGGTTTGTACAGAAAATAAAAAACCACAATAATGGCATTACTGACAGTAGGTGTATTTGGCACCTCATCAAAAGAAAACGAAAAAAGGGTTCCGGTCCATCCCGATCAATTGTCCTGGATTGATGAAGAAGTTCGCAGCCACCTGTTCTTCGAAGAAAATTACGGCGCTGAGTTCGGCGTAGAAGATGATTACTTTGCTTCTTTATCTGCCGGGGTTCTTCCAAGGGAGGAATTGATCAGGCGGTGTGATATTGCTCTTTTGCCCAAGCCGGTTCTGGCGGACTTTAAACAAATGAAGGAAGGAGGCATTCTGTGGGGCTGGCCGCATTGTGTTCAGCAAAAGGCCTTCACGCAGGCTGCCATTGACAAACGCCTGACCCTCATCGCCTGGGAAGCTATGCATAAATGGTGGCCCAATGGAGACTGGCAGATGCATATTTTCCACAAAAACAATGAACTGGCGGGATATGCCGGGGTGCTCCATGCCCTGAGCCTGGCCGGTATTGACGGCAATTACGGCCCACACCGCAAAGCTGTTGTGATTAGTTTCGGTTCGGTCAGCCGGGGGGCTATTTTTGCTCTGAAGGGAAGGGGAATTCACGACATCACCGTTTATACCCAACGATATGCAACCCTGGTGGCCGACCAGATCACCGGAGTGGAATACCTGCATTTTGAAGATACGCAGGAGGAAGGGATGCTCTCGGTCCATCCTGAAGGGCATTCCGTACCCTTTATCGAAGAGTTGGCAGAGGCGGATATCATTGTCAACGGAATATTGCAGGATACCGATCATCCCCTGATGTTTATTAAAAAAGGTGAAGAGGGCCGGTTGAAACCGGGCTGCCTGATCGTGGACATCAGCTGTGACGAAGGGATGGGCTTTTTCTTTGCCCGGCCGACCTCATTTGAAAACCCCATGTTGAAGGTCAGGAAGGCATATTATTACGGTGTAGATCACACTCCTTCCTATTTATGGAACAGTGCCTCCTGGGAGATCTCCAGCAGTTTGCTGCCCTATTTGCCCATTATTATGGGAGGGCCTGAGAGCTGGGAATCAACTCAAACGGTTTGGAAGGCCATCGAGATAAGAGATGGAATCATTCAGAACCCCAAGATCCTTTCTTTTCAGAAAAGGGAAGCGGAGTATCCCCACCGGATTATCCCATCGGCAATGACAGTTTAGCCGGGGGTATCCTCTGGTTTTTCCAATAGCCTGATGGCTTCTTCAGGAAGGTTCATGAAGGACAATTCAGTCAGCATCTTTTTTGCTTTTTTTCCATTGATTAAATTTAAGGAAGAAATCTTCCTTATGCACTTTGGGCGGGATTCTTTGTTTATTCTATTAAAAGGAGGCTGCCGGGAGCTGTTATCAGCGGTTTCGGACTCCGCTTCACTAATTAAAAAACTGCAACTATGAGGCCTATACCTGTCCTCCTGATGCTGGCCATTTTATTTGGCTGTACCCCTAAAACTACTGAACAGATGACTCCGTCTTTACCGCCTGCACCGGAAATCAGCTTTACCCGGGAAGACGCTTCCCGACTGAGCGAACTGGCCCTGGAATGCATTGGGCAGGAATACCCCAATAAACTGGGCCAGGTCCTGGGCGATTCTTCCAACCTTGCAGAACCTCAGGCGCTTCACCCTGCCTTTTACGGTTGTTTTGACTGGCATTCCGCCGTGCACGGGCACTGGTCGCTGGTGCGCATTCTGAAAATGTATCCCGACATTGAGCAGGCGGATAAGATCCGCAACGCGATCTCCAGAAACCTGACTCCGGAGCATATCAAAAAGGAGATGGAGTTTTTTAAGGACGAACACAATAAGAATTTTGAACGCACCTACGGCTGGGCATGGCTGCTCAAGCTCGCCGAAGAACTGGATACCTGGGATGACCCTCAGGGAAAACAGTGGAGAGAGGCCATTCGCCCTTTAGAAAACCTGATCGTCCAGAAGTTCCTCGATTTTCTTCCCAAGCTGACTTACCCGATCCGGGTCGGGGAACATACCAATACCGCTTTCGCTCTGTCCTTCGCCTGGGATTATGCCGTGGCTGCCAAGCGGTGGGAACTGCAGCAGCTCATAGAATTCCGCGCCCGCGATTTTTATTTCAGAGACAAGGGCTGCCCTGTTTCCTGGGAGCCCAGTGGCTTTGATTTTCTTTCTCCCTGCCTGGAGGAGGCCGATATCATGAGCAAAGTGCTTGATGAGAAAGAGTTTCAGGAGTGGTTTGCTCAATTCCTGCCCAACTGGCAGGTGATGAAACCGGCGGAAGTGAGCGACCGGACTGATGGCAAGCTCGTCCACCTGGATGGGCTGAACTTCAGCCGGGCGTGGGTACTGTATTCCATTGCCCGGAAGCTGCCGAAGCAAAGGGATATGCTGGAGCGCCAGGCCGCTTTCCATATGGCTAAGAGCCTGCCCCATATCACCAGTGGAGATTATGCCGGAGAACACTGGCTGGCATCTTTTGCCTTATATGCATTAAAAAACAAGGCTGGCCTCCAATAAGCAAAAGGGGAGGGGCTACTGTTTCCCTTTTGCTAATCCAAACCCGCCAAATATTTCATGAACCCTGCCGAATATCAATAATCCCGGCAAAGGGCCTGTTTTGGGTATAGATTTGTAACAGAAACAAAATCAAATAACATTTCATAACCTAAAACGCTACGGCCATGAAAAACATTCTTTTCACTTTTGCAGCCATGCTGATTGGCACCAGCCTCCTGACAGCCCAGCAAAATGTAATTTCCAACATTTCTGTTTCCAATACCAGCAATAGCAATTATGTATTGGTTGGACAAATTCAGCAAGGTGCCGACAAGGTGGCTTCTGATGTGTTGATCCAGGACTATTCTGACTATAATTACATCAATGTAACTCAGGATGGAAAGGGCATTGATAACAAGGTCAGTATTACTGATGATTCCGATGTCAACAGCGCTTATGTAAACCAGATCGGTGAGGGATTGTCCAGTGAAATAGAAGTCGGCAAGGGTTCTTCCTATAATCATGTAAGTATCGCCCAGGCAGATGATAATCACGAAAGTGAAGTTTCGATCACAGACTATTCCTGGAGCAATTTCGTAAATGTCAACCAGGAAGATAAAAGCCAGCAGTCAGATGTTTCCATAACTAACGCCAGCAGCAGCAACTACGTTGATGTACAGCAATTGGACCGGTTCAACGATTCCAAGGTGTCTATTTACGATAATTCCAGTGTCAACGATGTTCAGGTAGATCAGGATGGCAGTAGATTGCTTTCAGACGTTGAGATTGGCAATAGTTCCAGTAACAATATCGCAAATGTCAGCCAGGACGGAAAGAAGCACATATCAGATGTGCTCATCTACGGTGGCTCTGACGTAAATGAGGTTGAAGTCGGCCAATCGGGCAACAGCCATATCAGCGATGTGAAAGTCCTCAATGGTTCCGGTTACAATTACATTCAGGTGATCCAGCAATAGGCAGAAGTATAACCCTGAGAAACTATTATCCCGGATATTCCATTATCCCGATTATTTTATCCCAATTTTTTATCCCAAATATCCCATGCACATATCTTGCCGGCCCAACGGCAGGGTATTTTTACCCCCTCATTCCGGGCAGTACCGAGGTGCGCTGTCCGGAATTTTTGTTGTTTTGATTACCCCATCAAGATACAGGAGGCACAATTCATGCTGTATTAGAGTTTGTTTTCCTACTTTTACAGCATAAAACAATAATATGAGTGAGTACCCCGAAGTAAAAGTAAACATCAACCAATCCGTAGCCATCCTGATTGACGGCAACAACATAGAAAAAAGCCTCCATCATCTGATGGACGACAAAAATGCCCTGATCGATTTTGATAAACTGATCCCCAAACTGCTGGACAGCAGAGGGCTAAGCCGGCTGATGTATTTTCGGGAAGGGGTGAGCATCTCGCCCAAGCTGGCCGAACGCCTGTTGCACAATTTTCATGGCTCTGTGGTGCCTTGCCACAAGTCTGCCGATATTCCACTGACCATTAAAGCTACTCAGATCGCCACCAAGGTGGATACCATCATTATTTTGTCCGGCGATTCGGACTACGTGGAGCTCGTCAGGCATCTGAAAGGGGAGGGAGTGCGGGTGGAAATCGCTGCTATCGAACAGACCACCGCGAAGATCCTCATTCAGGAAGCCGACCTGTTTACTCCCATCACCAAGGAAGATTGCTATGTGCTGAAGGCTTACCGGGGGAAGAAGGTGAGGAAGTAGGGGGGGGTGCTAAATTGTTATATTGCTGGATTGTTATGCTGATGCATTGCAGAACGATTTTGTAACGGCAGGTAACGTAGTTGAGGGCCCCTGGAAGCATCCGGAGGCCCTCAACAATAGAACTATTCAACAATAAGCTTTTTTACGCCGCCGCCTTGTATATCCGGCTGATCAGGTTGTCAATGATGTACGATTTCGTTCTGGAGTAGAAAGTATCCAGGTTTTCCAGGTAGCGGTGGTAGAAAAAGTTCAGCACCAGGCCCGTAAGCAGGGCAACCAGGGTGGTGTCGAAGGCCACGTTGAGGTTGCGGGTGATCTCCGGCATGCCTTCCATCGTTTTTGCCAGGTGGGCCATTCCAATGGAAGAGGACAGGCCGATCAGGGTGCCGATGAAGCCCAGGGAGATCACGGCCCCCAGCAGGTAACGCACCGTTTCCAGCTTGCCTTCCAGCTCACTTTTACTGGTGTCAACCTGGGCGCTGAATACCTGCAGCGTCTCGCTGATCGACTGGTCGTTGCGGTACTGGGTGCAGGCTTTCTTGATGAACTCGGCCACCATCAGGTTCTTGCCGTTTTGTTCCAGCTGGATGGTGTTAAGCTTGATCTTGGCCACTTCTTCCGGGGAGAGGACCAACTGGTCCCTAACCGGCAACAGGCCGAGGTTGAATCCTTCATACTGCCTTTTGATGAACTTCTGCATTTCAGACAGTTCGAACAGGCTGTAGGTGAACACGGCGTAAATGGCTGCCTGAATGTACCCTTTGCCCGACCCGCCCAGCAATTCGAGCAGGCGGTGGAAACCGGAATCAGAGGCAAAAAGGTTGCTCAGAAGGATCAGCAATAACCAGATGACAGCTGCCGCCAGGATGCTGATGATCAGTTGAAAACTCTTGGTGTTAAACATATCTTTTAGGCTTGAGAATAATCAAATAATTGGTTCCGAACTCAAACAAAGCGGAAATGCCGGTTATGGCTTGACCAGTTTGAAACTGCCGTTCTCCTGCAGTATTACGGTTCCCAGAAGTACTCTTGGGCTTCCCTGTGTTAGAGAAGTGGTAAATGAATCTCCTTGTTCCCGGTTCTGTCCGCTATTGGTATAGATCAACCCGTTGATGATTACTTTCGAACGGTTTTTATCGCTTTCCTTGAACTGAGCGTACAGTTTGTACTCTCCCGGAATGATGTCATCGAACTGCCGAACGGCTTCCTGGTTGGTGCGCAGGTCGTTGCCGAAGAGGCGGTTGCGGGATTTTCCACTGTCCCATTGCCCGATGTTATTGTCCTTTTTGCGCCCGCCATAAACACAATCGCCGCCTTTGCAGACAAAGAGGTCAACATTGTCCTCCGCACTGCGCCAGCTGATCTCAAAGGAAACTTTGCAGGGCACCGAAGGGGCATCACCTTTATACGTCCTTGGTTCCGGCGCAGGTTCCTTGGTTTCCGGATTCTGCTTTGGCGTTTCCGGCTTTTTGACATCTTTTGCATTGTCGGCCTTTGCCGGCTCCGGGTTTTTAGGTTCCGGTTTGCTGCTGCGTTCCGGCGGGCTTGTCACCTTTTCCGGTACCTGTTGCCGGACGGAAGGGATGTAGGCCTGAGGTTTGGCCTCCTCGGGCATGTCCTTGTAGTCAACCAGCACGGCAAAGAGGGTATCTCCAACCCTTTTGTGCCGTAGGCTGTCGGCCAGGCCGCCGAATATTTTCATATCCGTCGTGTCGATATATACTGCCGCTTGCTGGACTTTGGCAGCCGGCGCTCCGCCTTTCGGCGTGATGATGAACAGGAAGATCACAGCTCCCAAAGCGCTCGTCAGCAGGTCCAGAAAGGACAAATTGAATAATTCTGCTTTTCTCCTTGACATGGATGTTGCTTTTTGTTGGAAGTATTATGTGGTGGTTGGTTACTGGGTTACTGGGTTTTTGGGTTACTTGGTTTCTGGGTTTATAATGGTTCCCAGTGCTAACGGTTCCCAACCTCCGCTCCGGCTATCCCACTCTGAGGCTTCTCCAGGCGCGGAAATCCGGTTCTGTTTTTTTGCCGGATGCTTTAGCCGGAAGAGGGAAATGACATTCATAGCACTTTTCTGCCTCGGCCGGGGTTTCGCTACCGCAATTCCGGCACCGGACGGTGCTGAACTCCGGTTCCTGCGGGTCGCCGGCCCTTCCCTCGTCATCCTGGTGGCGAAAGTTGCCTTTCATATTACAGTGCTGGCAGCGTTCAGCCCCATCCGGATTGACAGTGAAACAATTGCTACAGATCAACATAACTTGTCTTTTTTGGGAAACTGCGAAAACTGCCCGGTATGCCTGTCGGTTTTCCAGGCAGTTTTCGGGAGAAATCAATTAATACCGGTCGGCGAAGTTGAAATGGTACTCATAACCTACCGAGAAGACGGTGGAACGAGTGAGCTGATCGCCTTTATTGATGTCGAAGAATTCGTTGGCATCTTTATACCGCTGGTTGAACATGTCGGAAATGCCGCTGTCCCAGGTCACGTTGAAGGTGATCTTGCTGTTTTGGTTCAGTGTAACCACCACTCCCGGGGACACCTGGAAACCCAGCTGCACCGGGCGATAATCTTCATTGAGGCCATTGCCGAACAGGATCTTATAATTATCCATTTTCACTTCATCGGTACCAAAGTATTCGGTGGTTTCATCGAGGTTGCCGCCCAGCCCGAAATTGAATGAAGGGCCAATGGCTATCGAAAGGGCAAAGCGCGGCGCGATATATTCCCGGTAACCGACCAGCACAGGAATGGAAAGGTAATGCAGTTTTTCCTTCCCGGTAAAGAAGCCGGTGCCCACTTCATCTTCAAAATTAGCGGTCTGGTACTCGGCTCCCTTCTGGATGTACTGGATGCCGCTGCTGAGAGTGAAATTCTGGATCTCAAAGCCAACGGTAACGCCTCCGTTCAGGCCGAAAACGGGATTGGAATTGGGATACAATTCCGCCAGGTCTTCCGTAAATTTGAACTTGGAGAAATTCCCGCCTCCGTTTGCGCCGATAAAGAATGAATTGTTGTACTGGGCTTGTAAGGCCGCCAGGCTGAAAAAAGCCAGAAACAGGGTGCTGATAATCGTTTTCATAGTAGGTAGATTGTTATGGTTTAAGGTAAATGGTTCGTTTGTTGGTTTAGACGGGGCAGGAGGCCGAAAGTAAAAGGTTTGTCCGTTAAATAAAACTTAAAACTTTCAGCATCAGCTTTTTACCAGGGTTTAGCAGAATCTTTATCACATTACTGGACACTTTTTGGATTGTGTAAATGTGTAAGGGTGTGAAAGAAAAAGGCACCAATCATTTACACTTATGCACTTTTACATATTTACGCAAAAAGGCCCAAACTGTCCGGTAGCGTGAATCTTTATTTCACTGATCTATCAACTCAGGAACGATAACGGGGTATAGGCTTTGTGACTAATCATACCACAAAGAAAGGGGAGTGAATCGTTAAGATGTGTTATGGCTTCGTTACTTTAATCTTAAGCGGGGCAGTTTAACCATGCATTAAGGCTTCTTAAATGTGTTAACACAGCATCTCTTAGAGCTTGTTTGGAGGCCGCTTTTGGAGATAAAAAGTGTCAATTTTTTGATGAGACAAGGCGCTTTTTGAAGTGCATACCCGGGGGTACGGACGAAAAAAGCAACGCCATATCAGCAAAAAAGGGGCATTTTTTAGCCCAAAGTGTGGCCTCCAAACAAGCTCTTAGTCAACAAACATCAGGCAGGTTGGGCTGAAAACTGCTGCCTGGATGCCGGTGGGTTCCGGTACCCCGGTTTTCTGGTTGATCCGAAAAACCACAACGGAATCTGAATCCCGGTTGGCGGCGAGAAGGTGCTGGCCGTTGGGCGTCAGCGTGAAAAAGCGGGGGTGGGCGCCCTGGGTGGACACTATGGCTACCTGCTTCAGCCTTCCATCTTCCGATACGGAAAAGGCGGCAATGCTGTCGTGCCCGCGATTGGATACGTAGAGGAACCTTCCGTCCGGGCTGAGTTGAATGTGTGCGCAGGTGTTCTGTCCTTTGAAATCAGCAGGCAGGGTGCTTTCTTCCTGGATCGGGGAAAGAACGGGGCTTCCTGCTTCATAAGACATTGAGAGCACCGTACAACTCAGTTCATTAACCAGGAAAGCCTGTTTTCGGGAAGGGTGAAAGGTGAGGATGCGGGGGCCGTTGCCGCCTGTTACTTTGATGGCGGTTTGCCCATCTCCCAGGGCCCCGCTTGCCTTGTCAAAAGGGTAGGCGATGATCTCATCAATGCCCAGGTCAACGGCATACAAATACTTGCTGTCAGGCCTCCAGGTTACACAGTGCGCATGAGGGGCCTCCTGGCGGGTGCTGTCCGGGCCGCTGCCTTCGTGTTGGCGGACCTGGGGATTGTCCTCGAGCTTGCCCTCTTTGTCGAGAGAAAAAAGGGCGATGTTGCCTCCGGAATAATTGGCCACACTCACATACCTGCCGTTTTTGCTCAGGTTGCAGGGATGGGCTCCCAGGGTGTTCCTGCTGTTCAGAAGGATGAGTTTCTCCCGTGCTTCATCCCATTGGAATGCACTGACGCCGCCTCCGGGCTTCCCCAGAAACGATGCGGTTTCATTGACGGCATAAACTCTTTCCGGATCCATGGAGGGGATCAAAAAAGTAGGCTCTTGCGTTTTTACCGCCAACCCTTCATTGGAAAGCGCTCCGGTTGCCGGGTCAAAACTCAGCTTGTAAATGCCTTCACTTTTACCTTGAGTAGTTGTTCCCGCCAGAATGGTCATGGTGCTATTCACATTTTCAGGGTTGCATGCCATAATAAGGGTTATGGCCAGCAGGGTAAAAAAAGTTATTATCCGGAAGGGTTGCATTGATCTTTGAAGTTTTAACATTCCTGATAGGGTTTTGCCGTTAACGGACGGTAAGGTACTTCTTTCCTTTTTCGGGAAGAAAGAAACCCGGCATAAAGTATAAGAGCAGGCCGTTTCCCGTATGCGGTGTCAAAGTGGAATAGTCAACTCCACCCGGGTTCCAGTGCCTTCGCCATTCTCATCTTTCAGGTCTATGATTTCTGCCCGGGTATTGGTTTCGTAAATTTTGTTAATGGTATCGATCCGGTCCCTGGTAATGTTCATACCCATCGATTTTTTCCCTGTCCGGGATCTTTGTTTCAGTTCTGCTGCCTTGTGGCGGCCGATCCCGTCATCCTGGATACTGCACCTCAGGAACCCATCTGATTTGGACAGGTGCACATGCACCTGTCCTTTGCCGGTTTTGTGCATCAGGCCATGCCAGATGGCATTTTCTACGAAGGGCTGGATGAGCATCGGAGGGATCTCGATCTCGCGCGGGGTAATTTCCGGATCAACGGTTATTTTGTATTCAAAGCGGTGGCTGAAGCGCAGGCTTTCCATCTCCATGTAAAGGTTCAGCGTTTCCAGTTCATCTTTCAGGTTTACGTAATTGGACCTCGAATTCTGAAGGATGAGGCGGATGAGGCGGGAAAAACTGTTGAGGTATTCGGAAGCTTTTCTGGTCTCATTTTTTATGATGTAATGGTCGATTGAATTGAGGCAATTGAACAAGAAATGAGGATTCATCTGTGCCCGAAGGGCCGTAAGTTCCAGGTTGGCCACTTTTTTATCGAGCTCGGCTTTCAGGCGTTCTGACTTTCTGACCTGCCCCAGCCGGTAGCGATAGAAAAAATATGCACCGGTGAAAAGCAAGAGGATCCCTCCTCCCCGGGCCCAGGGGTGTTGCCACCAGGGGATGGCAATTGCCAGCCTGATCTTTGCCGGCTCTTCATTCCACAGGCCGTCGCTGTTGGCAACTTTGACCAGGAAGGTGTATGCTCCGCCCGGCACATTGGTATAGGCGGCATAGTTGCGTTGCCCTGCCTTGACCCAGTCCTGATCCACTCCGTCCAGCTTGTATTGATACTGAAATTTCTCCGGATGGGTATATCCAATTGAAGAAAATTCAAAAGAAATGTAATTCTGCTCATGGCTCAACCTGATGAGCTGGGTGTAGGCCAGGCTGGAATCTGCCGCCCATTCATTATTATAAACTTTAAAGGAAGTGAGGTAGGGAACCGGCATTTCCCGGCTTTTCTGCAGTTCCCTTGGGTCAAAAATGCTCAACCCTTTTCGAAAGCCAACCACCAGTTCGCCGGTAGATAGCCTTTCCAGTTGATTGGCAGTAACCACTTTTAGCTCCTGATCCAGCCATTGCAGTCCATCCTGATCATTGTACAACTCCAGGCTGCTCAGGCCCGGGTCGAGTTTGGCGAGCCCTTCCGGGCTCAGTCCCCACAGGTTGCCCTCCGGGCCAATAGCCAGTTTGGTGAGGGCGGCAATTTCCGGTGCCGTTCCTTTAGTGACAGGGATGGCTCCTTCCCGGGTTTTTTCCGCCACCGAAAATTTTTCGTACAAGCCTTTTTCCGGCTGCCCGATGTTGATGCGCCCCAGTTCTCCATCGAGTTCATTACTGGCCCACAACTGTCCATTGGGGCCTTCGGCAAAATCTTTTACCCTTCTGAGGGTATTGGCATTGCTGCCGCCTTCATCAAAGGGAAAGAGGTAAAAAGTATCTCTTTCATAGGAATACACCCCGAAACCGGAGCAGTTGGATATCCAGATATTGTGGCGGCTGTCTTCACAGAAACCATAACGGAATCGCCGTTGGTTACATCCCGGGAACAGGTTGTCCAGGGATTCCACATTACCCGTAGAAATATTCATCCTGGAAACGCCGGTTGAACTTCCTCCCAGCCAGAGAAAACCTTGTTTATCGATAAGAAAATTCAGCCACGTATTTTCTTCCGGCAAATGAGAAGAAAGCGGGTGAGAAACAATGGATTTGCCAGATGGCGAAAGGGTGAAAAGGCCTACGTCTTCCAGAATAAGCAGCCGGCCATCCTCAAGAAAGGCCATGTCCTTTCCATAAAAAGTTGGATAGGGAAAGCCTTCAGGCATGGGAATAAGTTCCCATTGGCGGTTCCTGAGGCCGAACCTGAAGATGCCTTTCATATCGCCTATACTGATGTAAAGGTGATCCCCTGCCGGATTTTCCACGATCTTTTGGGTGATGTATGGCCGAACTTCTCCCGAAGTCTTCAGAAAATAATTTCTGAACTGGGTTGTTGCCGGGTCGAAAACCTGTATGCCAGCCGGGCTTGCCGACCAGAACCTGCCCTCCCGGCCGGCCAGGTCGATTTCGTATTTTTTCTGGTTCCGGGCATCATTTTCCCAGGGGTAGGAAAGGATAAAAGTCCGGGTATTCAGCAGGGCTATTCCATGGTTACAACTCAACCAGAGCGCTTCGGCGGCCCCGGGGAAAATACGGTGGGCGGCCCAGCCACCCTTCAGTTGAACGGATCGGAGTATCTGGTTCGTTCCTGGATCGTAAACCAGGATTTTCCCCTCCCGGCTTACGATATATAGTTTACCGTCTGGATGGGGAAATATCTGGCTGGCCTCTTTAATACTGGCCGGCGGATAACTGAACTTTCCCGTGTATTTGTTAAAGTTAAAGAAGCGAAAATTGGTGCTTGCCCAAAGCAGGGAGTCATTTTTTGCTCCCTGGGCAAGGGCCAGTATCCTTTCCTTTTGCGCCGGCTCCTCTCCTGTGCTTCCCGGTTCAGCTGATTTGGGATGATAATGTAAAAAGGAGTGGGTAACCGGTTCAAAACGGGTAAGTACTTCTGACCCGGAAGAAACCCAGGCGTCACCCTGCCGGTCAATATATGCCCATTCGATGAAATTACTGCGAATGGAGGTTGAATCAGAGCTGTTGTGAAAAAAGGAGTGGAAGTTGCCGGAAACAGGGTTGAATACACTAAGCCCGCCATAGGTCCCGACCCAGACACTGCCATCCTGAGGGTTGGCTTCCAGGCAGTTGATTGCGTTGAAGGCCAGGCTCGTTGAATCTTCCGGGTCATGGAAAAAGGTTCTGATCCGGGTGCCGTCAAAGCGGGCCAGCCCGTCATAACTCCCGATCCAGAGAAAACCTTTGGCGTCAATGGCCAGGCCACGGAAATAGTGATTTGGCAGGCCGTCTTCCGCCTGGATCAGCATGGACGGGCGGTCAAAGTCATATTGAAATGGACTTTGGGCCCTGGCTGAACTTATGGCAAGGAGAGAAATTATGAAAAAACACCTTTTATAAAAATGTTTTACCGGCGACATGGACGATAATAGGTTTCAGTGTTTGTTTGAAGGCCTGTAGGAATATCCGTAGCCAACAGCATATCCGGTTTGGCGCGAACCAATGAGTAAATTTAGGAATTGCCGGGGATAATTTTTTCGCTTAAGGGGCTATCCTTAGGATTAGGTTGGTTTTTTTACAATTTCTTTCCAATTTAGCTGGCAGAACTGAAAATATTCTTCAGGCCCTGTTCGTGAAAATTCAAAAAGATGGCTGTTTTAAAACTCAACTTCTTTAAGTTATTGGCTTTAATGTTAATATTGGCTTTTGGCCCGGTTGTGAATAAGGCCGCTGCCCAACAGATGAAAGTCGTTACGGCTACTGTCTCTCCGGAACTGCCTTCTCTGAAAAATAAGAAAGTATTGATCGTTTATGGTGGCTGGGATGGACACAAACCGGATGCTTTCGCCAAAAGAATGGAAGCCTGGCTGGAAAAGGAAGGGGCGATCCTCACCATCTCAGATTCTCTCGGTATTTACACCGATGAGGCCTTAATGGCGGAAGTTGACCTTATTGTTCAGTACTGGACGATGGGAAAGATCACCAAAGAACAGGAAGCCGGCCTTTTGAAAGCCGTCAGGAACGGGGCAGGGATCGCCGGTTGCCATGGTGGCCTGGGCGATTCTTTTCGGGACAATACCGAATACCAGTACATGGTCGGCGGGCAGTGGGTGGCTCATCCCGGAGGCGAGATCGATTACAGCGTTAATATCGTAAATGGGGACGACCCCGTCACGAAAGGCATTGAAGATTTTGATATCCACACGGAGCAGTACTACATGCATGTTGACCCTAATGTTAAGGTGCTGGCCACAACTACTTTCACCGGTGGACAAAACGATTGGATCGACCGCGCCGTGATACCGGTGGTTTGGAAAAAATACTACGGCCTGGGCAGAGTGTTCTATCTGTCCATTGGCCATTCTCCAGACACTTTTGAGGTGCCCGAGGTATGGGCTATGCTGGCCCGTGGCGTAAGGTGGGCCAGCGGGAGCAAATATCTGCCCAAAGAGGAATGGATGAGCCCGGTATATGGGCCAGGGCGGTGATGTGATCGATAAGGCGGCGTGATTATTCTATGGCCTGCGATTCATTGACTATACCCGAGAAATGATAATAAGCAGCGCAGGAACCTTCTGAGCTTACCATTGGGGCGCCCAGCGGGTTTTCCGGCTTGCATTTGGTTCCGAAATTAGGGCAGTCGAAGGGCTTTTTTATGCCTTTCATGATCGATCCGGCAATGCATTCGGCATTTTCAGGCGCCTCGGCAATATCGACGTTAAACTTCCTCTTGGCGTCGAAAGCTGCATATTTTTCACGGACTTCATAGCCGCTCATGGGTATCACATCCATGCCGCGCCATAGCCGGTCTGTTACCTCGAACACCTCGAAGATGGCTTCCTTGGCCTTGAGGTTGCCTTCCTCCCGCACCATGCGGGCATACTGGTTTTCCACCCGGGCTTCTCCATTTTCCAGCTGCCGGATAGCCATGAGAATGCCCTGCAGCAGGTCAATCGGTTCAAAACCTGTGACGACAATAGGGATACTGAAGCGTTCAACCAGCGGATAGTACTCCTCAGTGCCCATAATGGTGCAGACGTGGCCGGCAGCCAGAAAGGCCTGGATCTGGCTTTCTTCGTCCTCCATCACTGCTTCAATGGCCGGCGGCACCAGCACGTGAGAAGCGAGAATGGAATAGTTTTTCAGGCCCAGCCGGTGGGCGTGGGTGACCGAAAGGGCATTGGCCGGAGCGGTCGTCTCAAAACCCACGGCGAAGAATACTACTTCTCTGTCCGGATTTTGCCGGGCAATCTTTACCGCTTCCAGCGGAGAGTATAGGATGCGAATATCCGCCCCGTCGGCTTTGGCGGCCAGCAGGCTTTTTTTTGACCCGGGGACGCGCAACATATCTCCGAACGAACACAGAATAACTCCTTTTTCCTCTGCAAGGAAAATGGCCTTATCGATCAGGTTCAGTGGCGTTACGCAGACGGGGCAACCCGGGCCGTGGACCATCCGAACCTCCTCAGGCAGCATATTCAGGATGCCGTTCTTGACCAGGCTGTGGGTCTGCCCTCCGCAGACTTCCATGATCGTCCAGGGGCGGGTGACGGTTTTTTTTATTTCCTGAAAATACTTTTCAGCCAGTTCCGGGTCTCGATATTCGGTTAGGAATTTCATTATTCGTCGTTTACAGGAAGGTACAATATACAAAAAGAAACGCGGATTATTTGAAGCCAGATGAAAGAAGGTGGCAGGCGGACACGAGCCAATCCATGGCCTTTCTCCGGAATACCTCGTGTTCGCCTGCCGGTATCCGGGCTCCCTACCTGACCATTACTTTTTTAGTGATCAGGTCATTGCCGGCGCCAACCGTAAGGTGGTAAATTCCGGAAGGCAGTTCTCCGCCGGGTCGCAGGTTCAGAACATTCAGCCCTTCGTTGCCTTGCACTGAGGATTGCCATACCGGCTGCCCCAATGAATTACAGAGGGACAGTTGCAGGTTCTTCCTGCTTTCTTTTAAGGAAAAGGAAACCGTCATTTCATCAGCCACCGGGTTGGGAAAGATGCCAAAGTCAACAAAATTGCTGGCAGGCGCTTCCACACTGGAAACCAGGCCGAGGTCGGTTTTTTCAAAGGTGAAATTCCCGGTGCTCGAACCGCCAAAATCGTAAAAGAATATCTTCCAGAGCCGGTTTTCGGCCGTTTTGACGAAGAAGGCCCGGTTCAGGTCCACGATCCAGGAAAAAGAACCCAGGTCGAAGAACTTCCAATCCTGCCCAATGATGTCAAGCTGGGTGCTGAGGCTGTCCAGGTAGGGCTCGTGATCAATCGTCAGCGGATCAACATTACGGGCTTCCGCCGCCTCTGCGCCCAGTCCGTTGAGGACACCGGTAACCATATACTGAACAATCTCTCCGGTGCCGGGGTCAAGGGCAGTGCGGTAGCGGGTGAACAGCAGGTCCCAGCCGGCAGGGCTGGCGGTGGCCAATTCGGTGTCCAGGGAGAAATAGGCAAACGGGCTTCCGGCAAAGTCAGCTTTGTTGATGGTGAACGTCTTTTCATTGGCGCCGTTCAGGTCCGCATATTTGAAGGTGTAGATGTCATTGGCCAGCGATTCTATGAAGACTTTTTTCCAGGCTCCGGATCTCAGCTTGAGAGCAAATATTTGAGAGCCCTGGATCGTTTGGGTGCCGGCGTCGTAAGTTCCCCAGCCATAGTCATCAGGGCCGCCTTCTATTTTTAAACTGTTGAAGGCGCCGTTTTCCCAGTCTATTTCGGCATTATACAGGCTGTCTCCAAGGATCATCGGGTCAACTTCCTCTGAAAAGTTGTTAACGGGAGCATAGTAGAGCCTCAGTTCAGGGGCTTCTCCGGTGAAGGAGGCGGTGGCGGCTTCATTTAAGAAAACGCCGGCCGTGCCCGGCGCAGTGGTAAATGCCAGGTCCCAGGATTCATTGGCCACAATGTTCTTGGTGTTGTCTGCAAGGGTGTAATAGGACTGGTGCGAATAGGAAGCGCCAACAGAGACCAATACAGATTCCTGGGCGTTCAGGTGGGTAAGGCTTAAAATTGCGATCAGGAAAAGGGTAAATAAAGTTTTCATCGTGCTTAGGTTTTGATGTAAAATGTTCCTCCAACGGAGGCTTCCAATCGGATGTGATTCGGCAATTTAGACAGTGTTTTCCAAACATCTGTTGATAATTATCAACGAGGCGCCTGATTTTTTACATTCCGGAAATAAGAGTTTGCTTACTTTCCACCCATCAGTATTTTCTTCATGTCTTTTTCCAGGCTCCCTTCCGGAGCTTCTACGATGCGCCCCAGTTCTTTACCGTCTTTAAGAAAAATAAAGGTGGGTACGTATTCGATATTCCAGCCCTTCTCTTCGTGCTGCGGGCTTTCCTTATATTGGTCCGGATGGTTGCTGAGTGCAACGAGCTGGAATTTTTTCAGGTCAAAACCAATTTGATCCAGGATCTTGAAAAAGCGGGGCACTTCCCGCTGGCTGTCGGAGCACCAGGTGCCCATGAAGGCGAGGATGTCCACATCTTTCAGCGCTTCCTTTACCCCTTCCAGGCTGCCCTTGTCAACTTTGTAATCTTCGTATTCCGTGTTGAACCAGAACCCATAAGGTTCCTGTTTCAGGCCGATGCGGTTAACCTTACCTACCATAATGGTTTCCCCTTCGTGATTGACCGTCTTTTGGTTAAAGCGGGGCAGGTATTCGGCCGGGATGGGGTAGCCTTCCGTTTCCTCATTCCAGAGGATGTTGGCGATCCAGAAACGGCCGCTGTGTTCCACCAACTGGATGCTGTTGATCCCCCGGGCAACGACTGGCCCCTCTTTTTCATTTCTGGATTCATAGGTGGAAAAAACCTGGGTAATGAACCCAAAATGATCGGTTTCCCGGTTGAGTTCCCGTTCGAAGAAGCCCTTTTCCATAAAAGGTTTTTCCGCGCGCAGGATGTAGTCTTCCAGGGTCATGGTGAGCATACCGGTCAGGCCATCCTGGTTCAGATAAACATTCATCAGGCGGGCTTCCCGCGTGAAGAGGCTGCGAAGGCGGTCCCAGTTCCGCTCCTGGCCGGCCGGCCCGCTGATCACGTCGTACAAGGCGGTAATAATGGCATCGACGGATTCGACATCAGCCGGGTTGGGCCTCACCCGCTGCTGGCTGAACAGGGGAGTGGTGAATAGCAGGGCCAAAAAGATCAGTAGCTTATTCATGGTGTTAATTTTTGCGGGGCAAATGGTTGTATTATTAGATTGTTGGCGATACGGAGGCATATAGCGGGGTTAGATTGTTACCAGAATGGAGGCTGCTACCAGGCAACCATCTGACAATTCAACCATCCTGGACTTTGGATGGTCCTAGGGTAAAGTCGGAAATCGGAAGGCGGAAGGCGGAAAAACAGGCGTTGAGCACCTATTTGGACCCAAGTTCCGACTTCCGATTTCCCACTTCCGACTTCAAATGGGGCACGTCCAAAGTCCAGAACCATCCAGCCATAAGGTTTGTAACTACGATTCCACCTCCACCTCCCCGCTTTTCGGCACCCGGGGGCGGATGATGAGGCGGAGCGACTGGTCGTAGGTCACGTAATTCCAGACCCAGTTCAGAAAGATAAAAACTTTATTCTTTACTCCAAGGATCTGGAACAGGTGGACCAGCAACCAGACCAGCCAGGCGAAGGCGCCCTGAAATTTCCATTTGGGCAGGTCAACCACAGCGCGGTTACGGCCGACAGTGGCCATTGAACCCAGGTCTTTGTAGGAAAACGGGACAAGGGTATTGCCCCGGTGAAGGTTCTTGAAGTTATCGGCCAGGGTTTTGGCCTGTTGGATGGCCACCTGCGCAACCTGAGGATGCCCGTGAGGATATGCCTCTTCCTCCATGTAGGCGATATCGCCAATGGCGAAAACATCGTCATAGCCTTCCACCTGGCTGAAGCGGTTCACTTTGATGCGGTTGCCACGGGTAAGGCAGGACTCCGGCATGCCCTCCATCTTATTGCCGGTAATGCCGGCCGCCCAGATCACCTTGCGGGCGCGGATGGATTCTCCGTCGTTCATGTGGACGAACTCCCCGTCGAAATCCGTCACCAGGGTGTTGAGGCGAACCTCGACGCCGAGTTGGGAAAGGAATTCCATGGATTTTTGGGAAGATTCCTCAGACATGCCGTTCAGCAACTGATCGCCGCCCTGTATCAGGTAGATATCGATCTCATCGGTGTTCAGTTCCGGATAATCCTTGGGAAATACATACCGCTTCATTTCCGCCAGGGCGCCGGAGACTTCAACGCCGGTGGGGCCGCCACCGACCACCACGATGTCCATCAGCCCCTGCCGCTCCTCGTAATTGGTGGTGGAAAGGGCCTTCTCAAAATCGGATAGAATGCGGTTGCGGAGGAAAAGCGCTTCGGAGACAGACTTCATCGGGATGGCAAGCCGGGCAACCCTCTCATTGCCGAAGAAGTTGGTATCTGCACCGAAAGCCAGCACCAGATAATCATAGTTGCAAAGGCCTACGGTCGTTTCCAGCTGTTTTTTTTCCAGGTGCACCGCCTTCACTTCCGTGACGCGGATATATACCTCTTTGTCCTTCCGAAAGGCCTTGCGCAGCGGGAAGACGATGGAACTGGGCTCCAGCCCCGCCATAGCCACCTGATAGAACAGGGGCTGAAACTGGTGGTAATTGTTCTTATCCAGTAAGACGACCTGATATTCCTGCCGGTGGGCGAGCTTAAGGGCCAGCTTCAGGCCGGCAAAACCTCCTCCGACGATGACAATGCGTTTTTTATCAGATTCCGGGATGTTGATCTTCATTGGGTGATTGGTTTTTTTTTGGCTGGCTTGATTAGCGCTTCACAGGCTCCGGATATCAACCCAGCCAAATTTTCAACAAATCGGAACTGAGAAAGATCATGCCTTTTCAATTCAATTCGATTTCATTATACTGGAAATTTCGATTTATTAGAAGAAGAGATGTCTTCAGGCCAATGGGAATCTTTTTAATTTGAATTGGATTAATTTGATATATTGCATAACAGTTAGTGGAAGATAAAATTTGTGTATATGGATGCCATACAGGTTAAGTTATCTATGGAACAAATCCTGAGTGCTGTCAGGCAACTCCCAAAGGAGGTGAAGATGATGCTTATACAAGAGTGGATCAGGGAATTTCAGGAAGAATCAGATCTAACTGCAAATCTTCGAATTGAAGGATTTGAAGAACCTTTTGACCTGGATTACTACGCAATAAAAGAGGCAGAACTAGAACCACTTCGATCTATCTGGGACGATGAATTACCCGCTGAAGAATTGGTAAAAATGTTGTCGAGATAATGGATTTTCTTTGGGACACAAATATTTTAGTTCATTACATACGTGAATCGAATTTGTACAATCAGATGGATGAACAATATGGTTTTTTGGGCCCTTCCAACCGCGTTTTTCTTTCTATTGTATCTATTGGTGAAATTTATTCATTAGCCAAGCAAAGGCAATGGGGCGTCAAAAAAATGAAGCAACTGGAAAATACGCTTCAGGCTATACATCCTTTGGCTATAGCTAAAAAAACATCATTCAAGCGTATGCTGAAATTGATGCTTATAGTCAGAACAAATTACCCGGGCGATCCTTGCCGGAAGGAATGTCCGCCAGGAATATGGGTAAAAACGACCTTTGGATTGCTGCAACTGCGCATGTGATAAAGGCGCACTTATTTACCACTGATAATGATTTTAATCACCTTAATCCTTCCTATATCAAGCTTATTATGGAGGGTATGGCTTTTTAGGATTTTGTACTTACGAGGCTGCTCCGAAAAGTTAAGTTGGTTACTTTGGAAGCAAAACCGCCAATTTTTTTACCTAAAACGTACTACTAATCCGGAACACTGTTCCCGCTTGTGAAGCCTGTCCCTGAATGGTTTCGGGAGGCTCCAGGAGTTCTCTCACATATACATCATTCATACCCCCTGCCTCCTCAACTCCAGCTGTGTCTCCATCACATCCTCAAGAAAAGGCCTGCACTTTCGGAAATTAGCCCTGTGCAGATAGTGGAATATGTTATCGTGGATGAACAGGAAGGCGCCCTGAAGGATGACCGACCAGCCGAACCCCAGCCACAGTTCCGGAAAGTTCATACCCGGTATGGCCGCAAGGGCCTTCAGCCAAAGGCCGGCAAAGATGTAAGCCGTGTCCAGCCCGATGTTGAGTAGCAGCATCTGTTCGACGTGGCGCTGCACCTCAAAGCGCTGAAAGACATTGCCTTCCACAAAACGCCGGAGAAAAGTGTGGTCAAAGATCCAGAGAATGACGGTAAAGTTGATCACACCCC
This sequence comes from Lewinellaceae bacterium, assembly GCA_020636315.1. Classification (GTDB taxonomy): domain Bacteria; phylum Bacteroidota; class Bacteroidia; order Chitinophagales; family Saprospiraceae; genus JACJXW01. The sequence continues at coordinate 189,070 of JACJYA010000010.1, read as the reverse complement.
ACGTCATGTTCATGAGCATGAAGTACCAAAGCCAGCCTTTTACGAGGAAAAGGCCGGGCACCCCCACGGCCAGGTTGATGAAACACCACCAGCCCAGTACAGCCAGGTGCTTTTGAAGGATGATGCCGAATCGCTCATCGAAATCGCGTACTTCATCGACGATCTCTTCCAGAGGCAGGCCTATGGAGAGAGTGGTAAAGAAAAAGCGCCAGGAGAGAGGATTCATGTGCTGCGGGTTTTTGCCGCTCAATTTCTGGCCTTTTCCTCGAGCAGGCAATGAGGTTTGTCATTTTCCCCTGGCCGTGAACCGGAGGATCAATGGGTTCTGTGTTCCGGCCGTTATCCGGAGGCCAGGATGGGATACAAGGCTCTGTGGCTACTATCGGCTGCCCTGATCGAACTGTGCCAGGGCTTCGTCCAGTGCCGTGATTATTTTCTGGTATCTTTCCTTTTCCGCCTTATCAGCTGTTTTTGCGGCCTGTTCGGCAAAATAATCCCGGTACCGTTCCATTCTGATGGGTTTGCTTTCCCCGATCAGGGGAGTAGGCATTCCGTTGGCATCCAGTATCCCGGCGTAAGGGAAGCCAGTTTCCAGGCCGTATTCTCTGATCTGATCAGGAAGCAGCTCGTCAATCTGGTAATTATCCTCGGCTTTGGCTATCAGCCCTTTCGCATCCAGGAATTGAGTGCGGGCCATCGTTTTGTCTCCGTCTTTTGAGATCAGGATAAGCTGTTGATATTTTGGGTTCGGATGAAAAAAAGCGGAAAGCAGTTGCCCGGTGGGCTTGTTCTGTATGCCTTTTCCCGTTCGCAGGTTCAGTATCAGAAGGCCGCCTTCTTCATTCCCGGTGATGAGGTTCTTTCCATCCGGGGAAAAACGGATGAAATCTTTTCCCTCAGCGCTAAATAATTGCTGAAGGCCATCTGCGGCCCATACCCGGATACTATCTCCGGAAAGCGTGGCCATCAGATGGCTGTCGGGGGAAAAGGCAACCTGAACCACCTCATCAGGGAAATTCAGGCTGGCGGCCCCGGCAGGCCCGTTCACCAGTAGCCACAACCGTACGGTATTGTCGCTGGAAGCCGAAGCGATCAAAGTGCCATCAGGAGAAAAGGCCGCGTGGTTGATAGGGCCGGTATGCCCGGCAAAAATGATGCTGTCTCCGGCGGGGGAGGCCCAATTCCATATTTTCAGGCCATTGCCGTCTCCGCAGGCCAGTTGGCTTCCGTCGGGAGAGAACTCAGCAAAACGGCTTCCGGTGGTGGTAACAGGCTCCATTTTACCGTCCAGGCTCCAAACTTTGACTTCGCTCCCGGAAAGGGCGGCGATGTTTTTCCCGTCAGGCGAAAAGGCAATACTATTCACTTTGTCCGAAAGTCCGGTAATGTTGTTAGCCAGGGAACCATCGTCCATGTTCCAGATCATAATACCTTCCTTCCGGGTGGAAGCGCTGGCCAGTAAGGTTCCGTCGGGTGACAAGGCTGCGGCAACCACTTCCGACCGGTGAACAGGCAGGGGTAACAGGGCGCCATCATCTCTACCTCCGGCCATTTCCTTTTTGTCCCAGATGCGTATTCCGCCGTCTTCCGTCAAGCCGATGATCTGTCGCCCATCGTTCGAAAAAAAAATGGACAGGAAAGCGGGGCCTCTGCGGTTCAGTGGAAAATATCCTTCCGTTTCCAGGCCATTCGAATAACCGCCATATCCTTCACTTCCTCCAAAGACAATTTCATTGCCATCGGGTGAAAAACCGAGGGTGGTAATTTTGCCTCCAAAAAGCGTATCCCGGAGTAAAAGCCTGGGTTTCCTTCTTGCGATGTTCCAGATGTTAACTCCCGCTACCAGTGAACCAAATTCTCCGGAAATCCCTGTTCCAATGGCAATTTTTGAGCCGTCGGGTGAGATGGCGGCGCTTGTCAGTTCCACGTCGCCGAGTATCAGCCCTCTGGAGCTGAATACTTTCTTTTTTTCCTGAACATCCCAGACGATCACTTCTCCGGAGAACAAGGAAGGGTCGAAATTCCTTTCTGATGATTGGCCCCTGTCTGCCTGGCCCTGGCCAAATTCAAACAAAGCAATGACTTTGGAGCCATCCCGGCTCGCCATTGCCGATATGGCGTTATGGCCCGAGGGGCCGGAGAAGGAAACCAACGCCCTTTTACCGGCGGCATCCCAGATCTTTACGGTGCCATCATCGGAAGCGGAAATGATCCTGGAGCCTTCGGCAAAAAAGTCAACAAAGTTGATATTCCCTTTATGCCCGGTGAGGGTGAAGGATTCCTGCCCGGAAGTGAGATCCCAGCACCGGATGACATTTGAAGCCGTTAACGCCGTTTTACCATCGGGGGAAAGGGCTGCTGAATATATTTCGGAAGTGGTATTCAACAGTTTTCCGGAAGCCGAACGCTCCTCTGCCTGAATTCGGCGCCATTCTTTCCGGCCTTCCATATCCCAAACCACGATTTCCTTATCCGTGGCGGCCAGGGCTATTGAATGATCCGTGGAAAGAGAAAGCCCCCGGATCTTTTTTGGGGCCCAGGCTATGGAGAAGCCGTCTGGCCCGGCGGCCAAATCCCATACCGTTATTTCCCCATCGGCGGCACAGGTAGCGGCTTTCTTTCCATCCGGAGAAAAAACAGCAGCCCCCAGCCATCCGCTGTGCCCTTGTAAGGTATGCAGCAGGCGCCCGGTTTGTGCGTCCCAGATCCTGGCGGTTTGGTCATAAGAAGCCGAGATTAGCCTGGATCCGTCGGGAGAGAAGCGGACGCCGGAAACTTCATCGGTGTGGCCCAGCAGGGTCAGTATGGGCTGCCGGGTGTTGACGCTCCAGACTTTCAGGCTGTTATCGGCAGATGCAGAAGCTATACGGGAGTTGTCCGGAGAAAAAGCCACGGCATTGACCGCCTGCGTGTGTCCGGTAAGGGCGCCGGCCCGGCTGCCATCGGCCAGGTTCCAGATGATGATATCTTCGAGGGAACCCGAAACAAGCTGCCTGCCATCCGATGAAAAGGCAAGAGCAAGGACATTTGAAGAGTGGCCAGCCAGGGCGAGTTCCTCTGCCCGGGCTGGCAAATCCCAAATTTTGATGGCGCCGTCCACACCGGCATAGGCCAGTTTGTTTCCATCGGCCGAAAAGGCCAGGGCAGAGATCCGGTCCGAATGGAGGGGAATGCTGTACAGCTTATTCATCGCCGGCAGGCTCCAGATGGTTACCTGTTTTCCCTTTGCCCCGGCGAAAAGGCCTGTTTTGGGAGCATAAGCGGCAATGGTTTCGGCGCCCAAATCATTCGTTTCGATTTTACCGGTGGTCTGCTGGCCGGCAACCGCCCACGTCATAATTTCTCCGGAAGCGGCGGAAACCAGCTTTTCCCCGTTTTCGGAAAAAGCGATAAACCGCACTGCGCCTCTGTGGCCGGTGAGCCGGAAAGCGTAGAACCGGTTGTCCGAGAAGTAGTTATCTGCGAGCAGCTCCCTGGCCCGGCCATTGTCAGGATCGATCCGGTTGGCCAGTTCCAGCAGGCGAAAAGCGGTGGAGCGGTTGGGCGCCTTATCGGCCTTGAAGGCCAGGTCGTTGACCAGGGCATTGCGGGTTGCTTTTTCCGCCGCAACCCGGGCGGAATCGGCGCGGTTACGCTCGGCAATAGCAATGGCCTCGCTTGCCAGAGCTTGTTCTTTGGCCTTCTCCTCGGCATCCCTGGCCTTTTGGGCTTCTTCTAGGGCATTTTCCGCCCGGTTCCTTTCCTTTTCAGCTATTTCCCGCTGCCTGGTTATGCGGGCAAAGATACTGTCCTGTACCTCAAGGCGCTCCCTGATCAGAAGGTTTTTGTAGTCACAGGTTTCTACGGCTTTAAGCCGGCTGAGCGCAAGGTTCAGGTTATCTGATTTATAAGCTGTTGCGGCTTCTGTCAGGATATCCCGGCAGAATTCCTGGGCATGAAGGCCACCTAAGGCAAGCAGGGATAAGAAAAATATAGAAGCTAAGATTCTCATTTCAATTCATTTTTCAGGAATTCATGCTCTTTCTCCAGGGCTGAGCTAAGGCTGTCCAGATGAGGGTTTTCCCGATAATCCTGTAATAGCCGGTGAGCATCCTGGATCAGCGAATCCCCCTGCGCCGGGTAACCCATGATGATTTTCAGGGAATCTGCACGGCCGAGGATATTGCTCACTTCGGACTGGACTTTTTCCGCCTGTTCGGACTGGAAACGCTCGAGGTTCCTGTTGGCCCGCAGTTTTTCATCGACGGCGATCTTCGTTTGCCGGTTGGCTTCCTGTGTGGCATTATAAGCGATGATGGCAATTACGAGGAACACTCCTGCTGTAACAACGGCTCCAATGGTGACCATTCGCTCCCGCTGCCGCCTTGCCCGGTGATAGGACCGGCTTTCCTCAAAAAAGGCCTTCAGCTCCTTATCCAGCCGTTCCGTATTCAGCGACTGGCCCACCAGTTCGATCTCGCCGATACTCAGGTATTCCTGTTTCTTTTTGTTAGAAGGCGCTTCGCGGAAGCGCTTGAGTTTATTGCGGATGGTGGTCACCGCTTCTCTTCGCCGGAGCTCATCGGCATTAAACTGGGAGAAGATGCGCTCCGCCAGGCGGTCGTGCATGATCTCGTAGCGTTCTGCCTCCGTTTTGGCAAAGCGCAGGCGGTTGAGGATGCGGCTCTCCGGGCCGGCGAACTCGTCGAGGCAGGCTTGTACGAAGGCGAGGGGAGGGGCGGCCTTGACGAGTTGGAGTTCTTTGAAGATCTCTTCGGCGCTGCGGTTCTGCTTGGTGCCCTGCCCGGCCACCATCTGAAAGAGGATCTGCAGGGGAAGCGTGGCGCCCTTTTCTTTAAGGTTGGGATATTCCCGGAATACCTTGCCGGAGACTCGGCCCACCTGCCGGCTCAGAAAATCGGCCACTACGTCAGCCAGCTTATTATTTTCCACCAGGAGGTTATCGATCAGGGTGTGGCCTCTGTCCCCCGCCCGTTCCCGGTCTTCCAGGTAGAGGCGGCCGAGATAGACCTGCAGGGTGGTGAGATCGATTTCTCCCCGTTCATCGGTAAGGTTGCGGAGGATCGCTTTGTCGGCGCCAGGTTCCACCCTGAACTCAGGATAGCCCGGATAGGACGCAGTAAGGGTGCCGTTGACCACTTGCAACAACTGCTCCGGCCGCATTTTTTCTACCCGAAAGCGGTGTTCAAACAAAAAAGGTAGCTGCTGTTCGTACCGGTAAAAGTGGGCGATGTACTCTTCCCGCGTGACAATGATGACTTTACAGAACAGGTCTTCGGAAAAGAGGCGGAGCTCTTCAAGGGCAGCGAAAAATTCATCCTGTTCTTCCCGGCCGCCCAGGGTAAAGATCTCCTCAAACTGGTCGAGAATGAGATAAATGGGCACGTAGGAAAGAAGGAACAGGGCTTTGATCAGATCCCTGAGGTTGTCAAAGGTTTCGGGCTCGGCGGTGGGTTCCTCAGGATACCATTCTCTTTGTTGCCTGCTGTGTTCCCCGAAACGTTCCAGGTAGCGCCGGTAGAGCTCTTCGCGGATCGGAGTAAGAAAATCGGAACTGCGCCGCACGAGTACGGGCATCCAGTCGCGGGGCGAGTACATGCTTTGCAGGCCGCATTGGATGAGGCTGGTTTTTCCCGTGCCCGAAGCGCCATACACCATCATGAACTTGGACCGCATAAGGGCGTCATACAACTGTCGGGTTTCTTTATCCCGCCCGAAGTAGTAGCGGATGTCTTCCTTCCGGTAAGGGCGGAGTAACCTGAAGGGGCTGATGGCCGGTATGGTGCTGGGCATGGCTAGGTTGTTTGCGGAATATCTGTTTCTAATTGCTCCAGTTGCTGGTGGATCTTTTCAAAGCGTTCCAGGATCTCCGGCCCGGCCCCGATGTGCTCCGGCAGGTGTGCGCCATCGGTGGTGATGGCCAATTCGTTGTCCTGCGCAAAAGCATAGTCGTGGTTGATGTCCCGGTCGATGTAGTGGAAGACATACTCTTTGTAAAAGCCTTCTCCGCGCTGGTAATCCAGGGTAAAGACGGCAGGGTAGCTGTTGATGTTATTGCCGATGAAGGAGCTGCGGTCCAGGTAAAAAGGGCTGAGGTTGATGACATCGTTGAGCAGCGCAGGGCCATTGGCTTCGCGCCGGGGACTGAGCAGCAGGCAGTAATTGTCGGTAGCGGTTTCCCGGATGGTGGTAGCTGTTTTGGGGGTTTCAAAGGCGGCGTGCAGGGCGATCAGGTGGTGGGAATAGGGTTGTTCGGATTCCAGCTTTCGGATCTTATCTACTACGATGGAGCGCACAGTGTGCAGCTTGAATTCAGTGAGGAAGAGGCAGGCTTTCAGGAAACCGGCATAGATGGCCTCTGCCTCCAGCACCAGGCCTTTTTCGGCATCAGGCTTGTTGGCCGCGCGCGACTGCACCAGGCTGTTGAAGCGTTCTTTCCCCTGGGCGAGCGCTTGCTTCCATTCTTCCATCAGCAGATAGCCCGGGCGCAGGCCGTTTTCGGTATCCACCTCCTTAAGGAAGTTTTTAAGATGAGGTTTCAGTTTAAGTGGGTCGGCATTGCTGGCCCTTTCCAGTAGATCAAAGTAGGAGCGGGTGCGAAACACGAAGTCGGTGGAAGCATAATCTTCTTGCGAAGGTATCAGGCGGAAAGGCAGCGGCTCGGTTTCCGAATTTTCTCCTATGGCGTCCCACAGCATAGACAGGCTGAGGTAGCTCATAAAACGGGTGAGCTCAGTGTAGGCAACGATGATCTCTCTAAGCCGCTCCAGGCTGGGCTCGGCCATGGTGCGCCCGGGTTCTACGGCAAACAGCCGCCGCAGGTGGGTGCCCACTATCCAGGGCAGCCGCTCGATGAGGGCCATGAGGGGGTCCTGCCGGCTGCTGCGCAATTCCGGAGCGCTTTTTTTGAAGAGGAATACCAGTTCCCGCAGGCTCTGTGTGGGGTTGGGTTTAATGCCATTCAGCATCATTTCCGGCAACGGCGGCGGCTGGTTCAGAGCCCACTGCCTGATGCTGTCATCGGGCAGGGCCGGGTTGAGGTACAGCCCCCAGGGGATGGCCTCCCGGAAATCTCCTTCCTGCAAGTCCATCATCTCAAAGACCACATCCCGGCTGGCGGCCTCGGGGATGGTGTGGACTTTGGCGGTGGCGGCTTTGAAGGCATCATCCAGGGTGCGGCCTTCGGTGGCCCAGGTGGTGTAGAATTGCTCGGCCAGCACCCGCGCAGCCTCGTCATTGACCTTGGTGCTGGTGGCGATGACTGCCGCAACGCCCGCCGCATGCAGGCTCGCTACCTGGCCGCGCGTGGCGCAACCATTCAGAAAAACCAGCTTAAGAGTATTTTGCCCACCGTCTTCCTGCCGGTTGAGCCCGAACAGTTCGGCAATGCCTTTGATGTGCCCGGCCTCTTCGAGGTAGAGCAGGTCTCCGCCGGCGTGGCCGGCATAATGGAAGACTTCAATATCTGAGGTATTGGTGAATTGATTGAAAATGTCGTCGGTGTTGGCGGCACGGTTGGATGCTAACTCGTAAAGCCGGCGCTGGTGCAGAGGCGCCAGCGCGCGTTCAATGGCCCGCAGTTCGCGGACGAGGCCGGGTAGAGGGGTTTGATCCGGTGCATGAGCACAGGCCAGGAAGATGTGCTTCATCTTTTAGCTTATTTGCCGGGAGGAATATGGGTTGCCGGCTAAATATAGGAAAGAAGGTGCGGAATTAAAAGGTAACGGATCATTCCTTTCTTCCCACCATCAGGAACAAAGGGTACTGCCTGCCTTCGTGCATTATTGAATAGAAAAGGTGAGAATGCACTGCCGTGAAGCCCACTTTTTCCATGAGCACCTTCAGTTCCCGTTGGTCAAAACCGTTGTGGCCGTCGAAGTCGGGGAACTCGGCGTGGAAGCTGCCGTCTTCCTGGTCGAGGTCGGCGATGCAGCAATAGCCACCCGGGCGAAGATGCCGGTAAAAAGTATTTAATGCCTCCCCGACGTCTTTGATGTGGTGGAGGGTCATCAGCGTATATAGAATGTCGAACTGCCGGCCCAGCGGCTCGGTGAGCAGGTTCCGGCGGATGGCCTCCATATTTGTTGCCTCCAGCTGCTTAATCTTTCGCTCCGCTTCCCGGATCATGCCTTCGGAAACATCTACGAGGGTGATCTGCTCCAGGCGCCCCATGAGGTAAACGCTGAGCAGGCCGGTGGCGGCCCCGAAATCGAGGCCTGTTTTCAGGTTGTTGTTCTGAATGATGGGAATGAGTTCTCCTGCCAGGGCGCGGGCGCGTTCCTGGCGGGCGGGGCTTTCATCCCAGGTGGCGGCGGCTTCGTCGAATCGCATAACGTTGTGTGTAAAAGTGTTAATGTGTAAATGTGTAAATGTGCGAATGTGCGAATGAGGTTGCATGGCGAGATACCTTTACACCTTTACAATTTAGTACATTTACACCTCTCAAAAGACCCTCACCCTGTGCACTCCCGGATGGTAAGGTTTGTGCAGTATCTCCAGGATCTTATCATAATACTCCCGGTTGTGGAGAAAGTCGATCTGGTCCAGGTCTATGATGAGGATGGGGATATTATCATTGGTCTTAAAAAAGTCGAAGTAGGCGGTTTGTATCTGCTGCAGGTATTCCGGGGCAATTTCCAGTTCGTAGGAGCGGCCCCGTTTGCGGATGTGGGCCATCAGGTTATCGACCGAGCGGTGCAGGTAAACCAGCAGGTCGGGCCTGGGGAAGGTGGCGTTGAGGATGTGGAACAGGCGCTGGAAGAGCCTGTATTCCTCTTCCACGAGGTTGTTGCGGGCAAAGAGGAGGGTTTTCACGAAAATGTAATCGGCGACGATGGACTGTTGAAACAGGTTGCTCTGAGACAGCTCGGCCTGCAGCTGCTTGTGGCGTTCGGTCATGAAGAACAGCTCTACCGGAAAAGCGTAACGGTCGGGGTTCTTATAGAAATGAGGCAAAAAAGGATTGTCCGCAAACTCTTCGAGAATTAAGCGATAGTCGAAATCTTCTGACAACATGCGGCAAAGGGTGGTCTTCCCGGCCCCGATGTTGCCTTCCACGGCAATAAAGTTGTATGGAAGAGAAGCTGCCATTGTGGCTTTTCGTTGTTAGATTGTGTATTTGTGTATTTTCACCCGGCTAACGGGGGACGAGTGTGCATTTGTTCCCCATACACCCACACACTTTTACACTTTTACACCTTACACCTTTACACCTGATTATCTCACCACCTCCACCGCCAGCGTGTCCTCCGAGTTGGCGTACAGTTCGGTGATCGTCATGCCAAAGCCGGGATGCACCAGCTCAGGAGCAATGTCCATCAGCGGCAGCAGCACAAAATTTCGGTAGTGCAGGTAAGGGTGAGGAATGGTAAGGTTCTTGGTATCGATGATCGCATCGTTGAAGAACAGAATGTCGATATCGATGATGCGTTCCCCCCATTTGATCTCCCGCACTCTTCCCATGCGCCGCTCGATGGCCTGGATCTTCTCCAGCAGTTCCTGAGGCGACAGCCGGGTTTTTACCAGCAACGCCTGGTTCAGAAAATCCGGCTGGTCGGTAATACCCCAGGCTTTGGTCTGATAGACCTTGGAGGCGCTTTTGATCGGGCCGATCTCCTTCCTGATCCATTCATTGGCCTTTTTCAGGTTGTCCTCCCGGTTGCCCAGGTTGGCGCCGGTATGCAGATATACTTGGTTGAAATTCATCGCGTCGCAAAGGTAATAATATATACGGATGCTCAAACAGGTTTTGTTGGCCAAAACCCATTTTGCCCTACGGGGAGAGAACACCTGGGCCGTATTTTTAGTTCTGAAAATTTGAAAAATAAGACCGATTGGTTTATTTTTGTTTATTATTTTAAGTATTGAACCATGCCAAAAGCAGAAAAAACGAAGCAATATATTCTGGAAAAGGCCGCATCCTTGTTCAATTTAAAAGGGTTTGCCGGCACTTCAATGGATGATATTGTAAAAGCGACCGGTTTGTCTAAAGGAGGGGTTTACGGCAACTTCAGCAGCAAGGAGGACATCGCCCTGGCCGCCTTTGAGCATGCGGTCCGCCGGGTAAGCGAAGAGGTGCGGGAACGCACCCGGGTGATCAGCCATACACTCGACAAACTCAAGGCGGTGGTCTATTTTTACAAAGAACGCATTCTCAACCCGCCCATCGAAGGGGGCTGCCCGATACAGAACACCGCCATCGATGCCGACGACAGTAACCCCAGGCTACGCCAGCAGGTAATTAATGCCCTGGACGAATGGCAGCAGCGCATCGTTCACACTCTGGAGAAGGGAAAAGAAAGGGGCGAAGTGCGCCTGCCTGTCGATAGCCGGGCTTTTGCCACTCAGTTTATCGGTACTCTGGAAGGCGGCATTATGCTGGCGCAACTGTACAAAGATGTCCGTTATTTTGACGCTATGGCGCAGCAACTGCTGGCTATGATCGAGGGCCTGCGCCCGGCGTCCTGAAAAAATCAGTATGGAAGCTGTAAAAAAGATCGAATACCTCAAGTCTGACTGGGCCGGCAGCCCTGAGCCGCCGCCGTCCTATCCCTCTGTTTTAAGGCTGATCCGCTTCCTGTTCGGGACGCTGGGCTACCTTTTTCCCAGGGCTGCCGGGCGATTGGCCTATCGCCTTTTCTCGACACCCCGCCACCGCGCCCGCCATCGCACCTCCGATTCCATATTGGAAAGTGCCCGCCTGTTTGAAGTCCTTTACGGCCAACAGATACTCAAAGGCTACGAATGGGGAAAGGGGGATCGCACCGTCCTTCTGGTTCATGGATGGGAATCGCGAGGGACAGCGCTGCGTTCGTTCGTGCCGGCGCTTGTGGAAAATGGTTTCAGGGTGGTGGCCTTTGACGGCCCTGCCCACGGCAATTCCGGTGGCAGGCGCACCAACCTCCTCCATTTCGGCGGCGCCGTCCGGGCGGTACTCCATCATATTGGCGGCGCCTACGGCATCATTACCCATTCTTTTGGCGGCGCTTCCACCGTTTTTGCCCTTTCCAACCTGGACCCTACTCTGGAGGTGGAAAAACTGGTGCTTATAGGAGCTCCCAGCCGTATGGACAAAGTATTACAGGACGCCATTCATACCCTCAACCTGCCCGCGCCGGCAGCCCGCCAGTTCTTCCGGTTTCTGGAAAAAAAGGTGAAATTTCCGGTCCGCCATGCTGATGTCGGCACAGCTTCCGGCCGGCACCGGGTGCGGCAGGCCCTCATCATACACGACAAGAAAGACGATATCGTCCCTTTTTCGGAAGCTCAGTCCACCTTTGAAGCCTGGGAAAACGCAAATCTTCTTGTAACTGAGGGCTGTGGCCACTATCGCCTGATGAAGAATCCGGACCTGATTAAGCGGGTTGCGGATTTTATTTGTGAATCGTGAATCGTGGAGTCGTATAATCGGATCCCAATCCACGAATTTCAACCCGGCTCTACTGAGACAGGCCCGAATTCACCAACCAAACCCGCCACTTTGTCACTTGCCCGCCTAGAGTGGTTGTATCGCGAAGGGAAATTCCAAAATTTGATTAATTTTGGTCGGTTTCTTGCGAAGAAATCCTCATGTTTGGAATTCCGGAATCGATAGCCGCCAAAAACACAAAACACTAAAAGGCAAAAAATGAGAATATCGTTACTTTCCCTGTTCTTTTTGTTATTCACCATAACACTGGTAGGACAAGCACCGACGAATGATAATTGTTCAGGCGCCATCGACCTTGGTGTGCTGCCGATGGACTGTGCGGGTGAAATATACACCAATGTGAATGCAACTGCTAGTGGCCTGGGAGTGGGTAACATCCCCAGTTGTTTTAATGGCGGAAACGTAAACCGGGATGTCTATTTCACTTTTACGACCAATGATACCCTCATCGATGTGTCTATCCTGTTGCAGGGGTCCGTAATGGGGGCAAACGGGCCCATTACGAACCCGCAGGTGGCCATCTACCGGGGGGATTGCGTCGGGGGGCTGGCCTTCCTGGGGTATTGCTTTTCTGCTCCTTCCGGTTCAAACGAGTTGCAACTCGACGTATTGGGGCTGACGCCCAACACCACCTATTACCTGCTCATTAATGATTACTCGGCCTCTGCAACGCCCAACTCCGGCGATTTTACCCTTTGCGTGGAAGAATATGTGCCGGCCATTAATATTGGTGATGAGCCGGGCACTACCTCCTGCTTCGGGACGCTCTATGACAACGGTGGCCCGGATGAGGATTACACCGCCAACCAGAACCTCACTTTTGTGATCAACCCCGCGGATTTCCACCAGTGCATCGAGATCTCCATGGTCGATTTCCAACTGGAGAACGGGCCGGACCGCATCAACTTCTTTGCAGGCAGTGACATCAATGCTCCGCTGATCGCCAGTGTTACCGGTTTCGATAATGGGCAGCCTTTTGTCATACAGGCTTCTTCCCAGGCAGTTACCATACAGTTCCAGACTTCCGCCTTTGTGCAACAGGCCGGCTTTGAGCTCACCTGGTCGTGTAGCCCGATTGCGTGTGACGGTACTTCCTTTGACAATGCCCTTCCGATCAGCGGGGTGCCCTTTAATCAAAGCGGCTATTCCACCTGTGATGACGCCTCCAACCTTGCCGAAACCCCCTGTAACCAGGCTCCATTCCTGAACGGGCCGGAGGTTGTTTTCGCCTATGAATCGACCGGCGATTATTGTGCGGACGTGATGGTGACAGGGGCTTCCATCGGCACCGGAGTTGCCGTTCTGAGCGGCCCGCCGGATGCACCGGGCACCCTTTGCCTGGCCCAAAGCACTACCGGCATGGCCAGCGCCGTAGATTTTCAGGATCCCGGCATTTACTATATCGTTGTGGGCAATGCGCTGGGCTGTACGGACTTCGGGCTTTCCATTACGGCAGCCGACTGCAGCCTCAACCCTTCTCTGCAGGCTTCCCTTTGCAACCCGCTCAATGGATGCATCGACCCCGACGGGCTGCCGTCCACCTTTATTTTCAACCAGGGGTTTGAAGACATTACTTTCACTCCCGGCGTCAACAGCGGCTGCTGGGTAAATACCGGCTCCGCCCAGCCGAACTATTACTGGTTTACCATCGAGGCCCAGGCCGACGGGCCTTTCGGCTTTATCGTGCAGGCGGCCAACCCCGGTGAAGAATCCGATATCGATTTTAACGTTTGGGGGCCTTTCACCCGGGAACAGGTTTGTGAAGACCCTCTTGGCGTCCAGGATTATATTGAGAGCAACCAGCCTATCCGCTCCTCCTGGGCAGGAGGCGCCGACCCCACCGGCCTGGCACAGGTGAATGCCAATGGCGACCCGGTAACCGACCCTTACGATTGTGACCCGGTGCCCGGTGCTTTCGGCGACGACTTCGCCTCCGTCATCATGGCGCAGCAGGGAGAGGTGTATGTTGTCCTGATCAATGACTGGGGAAATGACATCGCCAGTGGCGCTATTTCAGTGGACTGGAACCCTTCCGACCCTCCGGTGCTCGGAGAACTCTCCACCTCTCTGGTTCAGATGGATACCGCCATTTGCCAGGGAGAATCCGTTCAACTGCTCCTGGATGCTGCGGTGGATGACATCACCTGGCTGGGAGATACGGAGTCCCTTTCCTGCACAGATTGCCCGGACCCTCTGGCCACTCCCACAGAAACGAGCACTTACACGGCTATTATCCAGGCGGTCTGTTATATAGATACCGTTGAGGTCACCGTCGAGGTCTTCGAAGTGGATGCCGGCCCGGATGTTACCGTATGCCGCAATGAAGAGATACAGATCGTCGCCGGCAGTGATTTTATGTTTGCGGACTATCTGTGGACGGCGCCGGCCGGGGTGAGCCTGAGCTGTACCGACTGTCCTGCTCCTTTTGTCACTGCAGAAGCTGCGGGCACTTATGAATTATCGGTCACCCTCGCAGGTATTGGCTGCACCCTCGGCGACCAGATGACCCTTACCGTTCTGGATGGGGATGCGCCGGACTACAACATCAGTGACAACCAACAGGTCTGTATCGGCGAATCCGCAAATATTGGTGGGGATCCGATCGCAGGAGTCAATTATAGCTGGACTTCCAGCCCTGCGGGCTTCAGTTCCGCCGAGGCCAACCCACAGGCGGCGCCTGATACGACAACTACTTATTACCTCGAAGCTACCGGCCCGGACTGCCCCGTACCTTCCATTGACAGTGTGCTGGTGGAAGTCTTTCTGCCGCCCCAGCTGAATATCACCGGGGATACTGCCGTTTGCCAGGAAGAGCCGGTCGTGCTGGGCAATACCCAGATCGAACCGGGAGTTACTTATACCTGGACGGGGCCATCTACTATTGAAGACCCCACCGATCCGAATTCTGTGGCCTTTCCGCAAAATGAAGGCACCTACACGCTGACGGCCGTCCGCGGAGCCTGTACGGTGGTGGAATCCTTTGATGTTACCATTACGCCGATCGCCATTGAGATACTGGACAATACAATGATGCCGGCGCCGGATACCCTGCGGATCTGCCGGGGCGATGAGGTAGTGCTCAATACCAGTATTACTCCATCGGACAGCATTCCGCTGTGGACGTCAACGATGTCCGGGTTCGACACCCTGCTGGCGTCCAGCCTGACGGTAAGCCCTGAATCGATGACAACCTACTATACCGAAGTGGCTCTTTCCAGCGGCTGCTTTAAGATTGATTCTGTGGTAATCCTCGTTGATTCCCTGCCGTATGATATGGCGATCAGGCCGGCAGATACGACGGTTTGCGAAGGGGCATTAGTCCTCCTGACTTCTACCATTTATGAGCCATCCGATTTCCCCGAGATCGAGTTCTTGTGGAGCCCCGGAGACGGGCAGGAAACTCCCGATTCACTGTACAACATGGTGATCCGGGCGCAATCAGAGGAGATGACCATCTATCAGCGGGTGGCCACCAGCGGTGTCTGTACGGACACCAGTTTTGCAACAATAAATGTAAACCCCACCCCCGATGTGAGCATTGTGCCCATGGATACCCTCCTTTGCGCCGGAGAGCAGGTACAGCTTCAGGCTACCGTCAGTGATAATACCACGGAATTCGAATGGGTAGCCGGAGGAGAAACCCTGAGTTGCACCGATTGCCTCAATCCGGTAGCCAGCCCGGGAGCCACCACCACCTATACCCTTGAAGCCAAGAATGAGGACTGCCCGTCGCAGGCCAGTGCGACCGTTCAGGTGCTGGGAGCTCCGACGGTCCTTTTGAATACCCAAACGGCAATATGCCTGGGCGAAAGCCTGCAGCTCAATCTTGCCTACGACGAAAATGCAACCTACCAGTGGACGGCTTCCGACCCAGATTTCGGCGTGGTGGAAGACCCCTTACTGGTAGTGACTCCGAATGAAACAACTACCTATTCCCTCACCGCCGACAACGGAGCCTGCCCGCCTGTAATGGTGGACATCACCATTGAGGTGGTGCCGCCGCCGGTCCTTACCGCCGGGATCTCCGCTCCGGTCATCTGCCAGGGAGAATCGGTTACGCTTACCGCTCAGGTGGAGAACAGCCAGCCGGGCGATACCTTTATCTGGACCGACGCCAATGGCAATGAAGTAGGAACGGGAGAACAGATTACTCATTCTCCTCAGTCCAATACGGATTACACCATAACTTATACGAGCAGCATTGGCTGTGGCACCCGTATGGAAACAGTAAGCGTGGAAGTACTGCCGGCGCCGGTGGCCAACCCCATCAGCGACACGGTCATCTGCCTGGGCGATGCCATACAGCTGAGTTATGGCTCCGACCCCAACACCATTTATGAATGGATGTCAACCGACCCGGGCTTTTCAGACTTCAACAATCCTGAACCGGTGGTCAGCCCCACGGCAACCGCGACCTACTCCCTGGTTGCGGAAAATGGCGTCTGCCCGGCTATTGAAGCGAGTATTACCGTCGAAGTAGTGGGAGAGGTAACGCTGAATGTTACCGCTTCGGATGATGTGATCTGCCCGGATGATGAAGTCGTCATTACTGCGGAGGCCATTGGCGGTTCCTCCAGCGACATCTACTCCTGGGAGGGCAGTGATGGCACCAATTTTACCGGAAGCACCATTACGGTCTCGCCCTTGGGGCTGACGGAATACACCCTCACTTACCAGGATGGGGCCGGCTGCCAGACGCTGGTCGAATCGGTAACCATCGATGTAGAAGGGGAATTGGCTCTGGACGGCATCACCATTGACCCTGATACGGCCGCAATTCGCTTCATCGGCGACCAGATTTTCCTGACGGCGAACTATACTACCGAACTGTCCGGCCCGCTCACCTTCACCTGGACGCGCAACGATTCGCTGATCGACTCCGGCCAGGGGCTGGAATCCATCGGAGAAACCCTTCTGATCCCCGGAGAACTTACCTACGAGCTGACGATCACGACGCCCAATGGTTGCATTTACACTGCCAGCATCAACATTACGGTGGAGGAGCCGAATGTTGTCGTGCCCAACGCCTTCACTCCGAATGGGGACAATGTGAACGATTTCTTCAATATCGTCGCTCAGGGCACTCCCGGCAACCTGGAGATCACCGAGTTCAAGGTATTCAACCGTTGGGGCCAGCTGGTTTATGACAATGAAAACCCGGGCGTTGGCTGGGACGGTACCTTCAACGATAAACCCCAGCCTTCGGAGGTGTATTTCTACATGATATCGGTGGAGCTGCCGGATGGTAACCCGCATTCAAAGTCTCCTTTCCGGGGAGATGTAACGCTGCTGCGGTAAGACGAAGTCGGAAGTGGGAAAGCGGAAGTCGGAATCCAGCGGGTTCCACTTCCGACTTCCCACTTCCGACTTCCCACTTCCGACTTCCCACTTCCGACTTCCCACTTCCGACTTCCCACTTCCGACTTCCCACTTCAAATATGTCTTTACTCTTCAAGATCCATCTTTTCCTAAGCCTATACATGACTGGCCTGATCTGGTTCGTGCAGGTGGTGCATTATCCTCTGATGGGAAGGGTAGGAACGGAACGATTTACCACCTATGAGCAGGGACACACCCGCCTGACGTTCTGGGTGACTGCGCCGCCCATGCTGCTGGAATTGGCCACTGGCATCGCTTTACTCTGTTTCAGTCCTTTTTCTGTAGTTTTTCAGGTTAACCTGGCGGGAATTGTTCTATTGTGGGCGTCCACCTTCTTTGTGCAGGTGCCTTTGCACAATCAGTTGAGTGAGGCCTTCCGCTCTTCAGCTCACAGGCGCCTGATGAATACCAACTGGGTGCGAACGGTGCTGTGGACGGGGCGGGGTATCGTGTTACTGGTGGTGGCCTAGGCGGTTGTTCATTGCTTGTTACTGCCGTAGGGACTGTTCAAAGTTCCTGGTTTTTTACCCGGCAGAGGAATAGCGAAGACGGGCTGAGTTTTTACCCGGCAGAGCGGTAGCGAGGAAGGGCCTCGTTGCTCTGGAAACCAGCGGATTAGCGCAACGCGGACACCCTTAATTGAACTATCCCCTGCCGTACCTCAAAAACCAATAATGCCAATCGACAGGCTAAGGAAATAACTCCTGCTCCTATTCAAATAACCCCTCCAGGCTTTCCTCCGTCGTCCGCAGCTTCTCCCGGCAGTAGGCGATCAGTTCGGCCGCCCTTTTCACTTTGTCAGAAAGTTCATCCACCCCAATGGCGTCCTCCTGCAAATCGGCGACGATCTGCTGGAGTTCCTCCAGGGCTGCTTCGTAGGTTAGTTTCATATCAGATTTTTAATTTTCGATTTTTGACGGTTGATTTTTGGTCTTCATAGGGTTAACTGGTTGTCCAGGCGGCCGGTAGATCAAAAAACAAACATCACCTATCCGAAATCACTGAATCCATTTCTCCGTCCTCAAAACGAGTCCTGATGTGGCCTCCACTTTCTAGCTCTTGAACTGAACGCACCGCTTTTCCATCTTTCAGGGTTATGGTGAACCCGCGCTTCAGCGTCGCTTCCGGGCTGAGCAGCAGGTTGAGCTGCTCGAATTGCTGCAGCTGTTGTTTTTCCAGGCGGAGGCGCTGGCGCACGAGCCGGGGGAGGGCTTCTTTTATCCGATTGACAGTTTCCCGTTGTTGGTTGAGCAGTTGCTTAGGATAGTAATGCAGGGCTTGTTCGCAACGCTCCAGCAGCAGTGTTTCTTCACGCGTTTTGTAGCTGGCCAGCAGGCGCAACTGTTGCCCCAAATGTTGCATTTGCCCCTCAAATTCCATATTCCGGTGTACGATGAAATCGGCCACTGCCGTTGGCGTTTTCAGGGCGGTATGGGCCACCTTGTCAGCCAGGGCCTCATCCACATCGTGGCCGATGCCGGTGAGGACAGGAAGAGTGGAGCCGGCTATGGCTTTGCACAGTTCATAGCTGTCGAAAGCGGCCAGGTCCAGTTTGGCGCCTCCGCCCCGGATGATGGCGGCGCAGTCGAAACGTGCGCGTTTTCTTTCCACCTTGCGCAGTTGGTGGATCACCTCCTCTTCCGTCTGGCTTCCCTGCATGGCCGCCGGGTAGAGCTGGCAGTCAAACCGGTAGCCGTAGGCATTTTCCTGCAACTGCTGAAGAAAATCCTGCAGGCCGGCCGCTCGTTCCGAGCTGATGATGGCGATGCGTTGCAGGGCAATGGGCAGGGGGTGGCGCCGGTTCCTGCCGATGAGCTTTTCGGCTTCCAGGCGTTCGAGGATCTGCCGGCGGCGGAGCTCCAGCTGGCCGAGGGTGTAGGCCGGGTCGATGTCTTCCACGATGAGCTTCATGCCATAGCGTTCGTGAAAATCCACTTTCACCTGGAGCAGGGCCTCGATGCCTTCCTGCAGGAGGCTGTCGAGGGTGCGCCCCAGCTTGCGGCGCAGCTTCCGGAGGGTGGCCTGCCAGATGACCCCTTCGGCCTGGGCAGTGATCTCATCGCTGTCGCTGTCCTTCTGAACGAGGCCCAGAAAACAGTGCCCTCTGGCCTCGTTGGCCTGGGCGATCTCACAGCTCACCCACAGCGGATCGGGCAGGTTGAGGGCGATGATCCGCCGGACGTATTCGTTGAGCTCGTAGAGGGTGTGTTTTTCCAAAGCCTGATGTTTGGGGCAAAGGTACGGGGTAGGAGGGAGGAGGGGAAAAAATCGGGTGGATTTTGAGGCCGCCTGATGCATTTTGACTTCTAAAGCAAGTGATCAAATCCCCTCGATCAGAAACGTCAGTACAATTTTGATCATTTACATGAGTCATCCCAAATTTTAGAAAGATATACTCTTGGATATTATTTCAGGCCTTCAGCCTGAGTTATCTGCTCCTTTCAGGCTTGGGGCACCGCCCCAAGCTCCAATTTGTCAGGCTTTCAGCCTGAAAGGATGTTATATTGACGCCCCGGGCCTCGCCCGGGGAGGATAACTCCAGGCCAAATGTCAGGCTGAAGGCCTGAAATAAAAATTCGGGATGACTCATGTTTGGACAGAATCCCGCCAGAAAAAAAGATTTATATTTTTATTGGTTAAATTTGGGTGATAATCACTTCCCAAAGGAATACATGAAAGAGAACGAAGCACAATCCACCCTTCAGAAGGTAGTGGGCAGAGTTCGTGCCGGTGACGCCCGGGCGGAAGCGTTGCTCTACAGGCACCTGAGCCAGGATTGCTATCCCAGGATAGAACGTTACCTGCGCAATCATGGTGGCTTACCGGAGGACGCCCGGGACCTTTTCCAGGATGCCGTCATCGTTCTGCTGGAAGCCATTAAAGGCGAAAAATTTGCTTTCAACCCGATCAGCCTTCGTTCCTACGGCGGGCAGCTTTGCGCCTACCTGATGAGCGTTGTGAAGAACCTGTGGCTTAAGGAACTGCGCTGGCGTGGGCGGGGTGGGGTGGAAGAAGAGAAACAACCCGAAGTAGCGCTGGCCATGGATTTTTTTTCGGCCCTGGTAAAAGATAAATTTCAATCCCTTGGGGAAGATTGCCGGGAAATACTCGTCCTTTACTTTAAGGAAGGGCTTTCGGCGAGGGTCATCGCCGGGAGTATTGGAAGAAAGACGGAAGAAGTGAACACCCAACTGTCCAATTGTATTGGCAGCCTCCTGAAGGGAATAGGCCAGTACCTGGGAAGTGATCACCAGGGACAGCTCATGGAACTGATGAGGGATGGTATGGAAGGCCTCGAAGAGCGCTGCCGGACGATACTGGAACTGTTCTATTTTGAACGAAAAAGCATGAGCGAACTGGCGGAGCAACTGGGCTATGCAAATGCCCACTCCGTGACCGAACAGAAGAGAAGGTGTATGGAACGGCTGAACTACGCCGTCGTGAACCGATTGATGAACCCATAAAGCCAAAAAGCATTCGTAAACCGGAGGTTATACGGAATATGAAAGTGGGAAAATGAAAAATAAAGGGACATTCAAAGCATTTTTCCGACTTCGCACTTCCGATTTCCGACTTCAATTAACTCATGGAAGCCCGATGAAATGAACATTGACAATAACATTCTGGATAAAATACGGGAGTACTACTCGGAAGAACTAAGTGAGGCGGAGGCCGAAGAGGTGGAGCGCCTTATCCGCTCAGATGAGCAATACGCCTTCCACAATAAGCTCTTCCGGGCAGCTGGAAAGGGCATCAAAGAAGCCATCGACGGGCCGAAAAAGGATTGGATGCGGCAGTTGGACCAGGCTTCGCAGGGCGATGAGGAAAAGGCTGCCCTGGAGCGGCTAAAAAAAACTGACTATACCGGAACCTTGTTTCGGCGGGCCGCCTTTACTGTCATTATTTTGATCCTCATTGCCTTTGCTGGTTATAAAGGCTGGCAGCAGTGGGGAGGAGCAAGCCCTGGGACGGGAGTTACCCCTGTAGAGCCGGGAACCCCCATCGCCGGGGAATTTACTCCGGAAGAAGAAGAATTAGTGGGCTCTACGGGAGCAACTATTCCAAAAGAAGCAGAGGTGCTGGTTTTTTCTCCGGACGCCAATACTTTCGAACCCACCGCTGAGAAAAGGCCCGTTTTGATACAACAGTGGCCGGAACCAGGGCTGTCTTATGTATTTACCGGCGATACGCTGATCGTATTTTCGGAAAACCCGGAACAATTTCAGGATGCTTCCCTCCGATGGCTGGAAAAGGGTAATACTGTTTTCCTGGGCCTGGGAGGAAAGGTTTATGAATTGGAAAAAGGCGCGTCCCGGCGGCAGCCGTTGGAGAAGGCTACGGGGTGGGAGGAGTGAAGGAATGAAGGAATGCCTTAAACGATCATCTTAAAACCCATACAAATGCGATTGTTCTGCTTATTCACACTATTGCTTTTTTTTACTTTCCCGGCCGTGGGCCAGGGGGTGATCCTCGACGATGAAGCTTATGAACAAACGCCTCTGGTGGAAAAGGACCCGGACCGGGGGAGGATACCTGCCGCTGTTGACCTGCGCCCCTACTGCCCCCGGCCGGGAGACCAGGGAGGGCTGCCGTCCTGCGCCGCCTGGTCGCTGGCCAACGCGATGACCATTCAGCAGGCTTTTGCAAAGGAACAAACTGACCCCGGGGAAATTGAAAAGATGCGGTTCTCGGTGGCTTATATCTACAATCAGGCAGGCGATTGTTACCGGGGCGCCACTTTCCCTGCCTGCCTGAAATTGCTGGAACAAAAGGGCGACTGTCCGGCGGCTCTGCTGCCCTATTCCCAGGATTGCGCCCCAATTCCGGAAAACCGCCACCACGCCCGCGCCAGGGCCAACCGGATAAAGGGCTACCGGAAAGTATTCAGCCTGTCTGCCGGTATGGATGAAAAGATCGACAACATCCTGGATGAGGTGGGGGACTACCGGCCAGTCGTCATCGTCTGTAAAGTACCCAACAATTTCCGAAACAATATCCCTGAAGTCAGAGGCGCCTGGCCGGCTGAAGAGCTTCACGCCATGGTGGTGGCCGGCTACAACGAATATACCCAAACCTTCACTCTGATGAACAGCTACGGCCCCAACTGGGGCGCCCGGGGCTTTTTTGAGATAGACTGGGAGACCCTGGGGAAGGTGGCGCGGTATGGGTATGTACTGGTGACGGAGTAAATGAGGGACTGAACCCTCGCCTTGGAAAAGTAAAACCTCACTATGCTCCGGCGCTTCCCTTTTTCATTCCCCCATTTCCCATTCTAGAACGGCCCCTTCCCTCGCCTGCTCTGGCGGTGAGAGCCTTCTCCTCCTACCTTTGTTTCAACAAAACAAACCGAGCGAGACCCGATGAAAAGTAGCAACCTCCCTTTCCCATTCAACTTTTTTTAAAAAAAATTCCAGAAAACGGGTGAGGTTTCCGGAATGGAGGTATAGGTAGTAAAAGCAACAACAAATTCAATAAGATGAAACGGGTTTTGCCAAGGGCATTACCCACTCCAATAATTTGAAATATTAACCTGTGAAAATCTCATTATCATGAAACAAGTAACCGCTTTTCAAATTGCCGAAAAACCTTCTCCGGATCAAATCGTAAGCATTCACGATGATTTTACCCTTGAGGTATGCCTGGACGAAAAGAGCAAACGTTTGGCCTTTCAGATCCGCTACCGCGCCTATCTGGAAGCCGGCATGATCCCGGAAAATGAAGAAGGTATGTTTTATGATGAGGACGACTATCAGCCCAATTCGCGCATTTTCCTGGTTTGGTACCAGGATAAAGCAGTCGCTACGGTTCGCAGCTGCGTCTATTCTGACGCGTATGGCTGGATGCCTACGGAAGGCGTTCTCCATTTCCGGGAGGAGTTGAGCAATAAAATAGGAACCCATACCCGCCTGCTGGAATCCAACCGCTTTGCCGTTGACCCCACTTTTCAGGGAAGGCAATCCCTCTTCGCCCGGTTTTTGCTGTTCCGCGGCCACGGTTTGAACGCGGCGGTCCATCAGTGCAAATACATTGTGACTTCTGTCAAAGCTAACCACATCGCTTTTTACCAGCGCTTCCTGAACCTGGAGCCGATCTCGCCGGAGCCCCATTATTACGAATGGCTGGAGGCGGATGTATCTCTTCTGATGAATGAAACGGACACATGCCTGAACTCTATTCTGAAAAGAGGGATGCCAGGCTACGATCAGGAGGATATCAGGTGCTTTGCTATATGCGCTTATGTACCGTTGATAGACGGCCAGGCTCAGGCCGCTTAAGATCTTTCAAATTATGTTAGTCCTGATTTGCGTACTCCTCCTCTTTCGGGCCATTCAGTGGAGCTTCCCCAGGATCTTTTCTGTACCCCGAGCGAAATAAATTATTGATACTTAAAAATAAAATGCGATGCAAGAGAATACCGCCCTCAGCTGGAATACCTATGCCCAATCTTATGATATGCTGTTCACCTACAACCCCTTTTATCAGCAGTTGCACCAGGAAGTAATGCAGGAAGTCGGGCAGTGGAAGGTCGCGCCCGGCAGCCTCCTGGCCGATATTGGCGCCGGCACCGGAAATTACTCGCTGGCTATGGCACGGCTTTTTCCCCAGGCTACCGTCCTGCATTTTGACAGAGATGAAGGGATGAACGGCCAGGCTGCTAAAAAGAAGAACCGGGAGGCCTTGTTCAACCACCAGATTATTACCTGCGGAATCGACGACGTCCGGTTGGAGCGTGCATCTCTGCGCGGGTTGATCAGCGTTCACGCCCTTTACACTTTTCCCGATCCAACATCAGTTTTACGCAACATGTACGAATGGCTGCAACCCGGTGGAGACGCCGTTTTAGTAAACGCCGGGCGTATGGTAAACGTCCTGGACTGGCAAATAGCGATCGGCTACCGGCTGATCAGCAAATATGGCTTTCGCAAAACCCTGTCTATTCTGCAGCAGGGAAAAGAAGTGAGCCGCCAGAACGCTTATGTACGCGAGATGCAGCGCAAGGGTGTTTTCTGGACGCATAACCATCGTGAATTTAATGAGGCAGTGGAAAGCGCCGGTTTTAAGATCATCGACAGCAGAACCTGCTTCAGAGGGATCAGCGATTTTGTCGTGGCCAGGAAGGAGGCGTAGAAAACAGGTATAATCAGACGCCGGTTCCATCATTTATCAACTTTTAAAGAAAGTACCTATGAATTCTTCATTGGAAGCTTACGCCAACGTGCTGCTATACGCCATACCTGTTCTTTTTTCCTTTGTCATTCTTGAAGCCCTTTATTCATGGCGAAAAGGGACGAAGGCCTTTCGCAGCCTTGATACGATTTCGAGTATCAGCAGTGGCTTGGCCAATACCGTTAAAAGCGTGCTGGGATTAACCGTGTTCATCATCGGTTATGAAAAGCTGGAAGCACACATTGCCTTGTATGAGATCAAAGCCGGCTGGCTGACCTACCTCGTTGCTTTTCTCTCCCTGGATTTTGCGACCTACTGGAGCCACCGGCTTTCTCACGAGGTCAATTTTTTCTGGAACAAGCATGTGGTTCACCATGCCAGCGAAGAATACAATCTGGCCGTGGCTTTGCGGCAGCCCATTTCAGAATTTGTCAGCCTGTTTTTTGTTTTCATGTTTCCGGCAGCCCTGGCAGGGGTGCCGCCGGAAGTCATCGCCCTGTTAACCCCAATCCATTTTCTTTTGCAATTCTGGATCCACACGCCGCACATCGGGAAATTAGGCATCCTGGAATACATTCTGGTAACGCCCTCCCAGCACCGGGTGCACCATGCCCTGAATGAAATCTACCTGGATAAAAACCTTTCGGGCGTCTTTTGTATCTGGGACCGGATGTTTGGCACCTTTCAGGAAGAACTTGAAGAAGAGCCGCCCGTTTACGGCAGCAAACGCCAGATGAACACCTGGAACCCCATCAGGCATAATTTTGCCCATCTTTTTCTGATGATAAGAGACGCCTGGCATACAAAAAGCTGGTGGGACAAACTTCGCCTCTGGTTTATGCCCACCGGATGGCGGCCCGCAGATGTCAGCGCCCGTTTCCCCGTTCATTCTGTCGATGAACACACGTTAGTCAAATACGACCCCCAGGTGCCTCAGTCAATTCATCTCTGGTCGTGGGCGCAATGCGTGATCGCCAACCTGATGCTGATCCACATGCTGTTGCTGTTTAAAGAGATCGGTTTTCCTGCGCTGTTCGTTTATGGTGGTTTCCTAATGATCACCATTTATGCCTATACGACGCTGATGGACGGCGACAAAAACGTGATCTGGTTCGAGAGCTTTCGGTGCCTGTTCGGTTTGGCAGTCATATATTTTACAAATGACTGGTTTCTGCTTCCCGGCGCCCGTTGGGCCGTAGCGGCTTATTTAATAATCTCCGTCGCGGCGGCAGCATGGTTTGTAAGGGAGGAATTTGCCAAAAACAGCTCTCTGGAAGTGGCATATCCGGCGAGTCAGGGAGCAATGGAAGGTTGATATCGCCAGATTAACGGATGAGCGGATGATTGGGAGAAATGAGGCAGATTAGTGTCGTCTGCTTCACGCTAACCCACTGGTTTCCAGAGTAACAAGGTGCCCAGGAACCAGGAACTATGAACAGTCCCTCATGGAGTCTCCCCGCTTCCCCATTTTCCCTCATTTTTGTAATTTTAGCGCTATTCCGAATTTCTAGGCCTTTAACCCAAAATGTAACACGATATGCGCTTTATTGTACTCTTTCTGTTCATTTTCCTTCCCTTTTTTGCTGTTGGTCAATCAGTTGACACTGCCGCGGTCAACCAGCAGGTGGATAGTTTGCTCAAAATATCCAATTCCCTTATTGAAAAAGGTGAATTTGACAAGGCATTGGAAGTGAACTTTGTTGCCGAGCAATTCACCCTTGAAAAGCTGGGCAGAGGATCGATGGCGTATGGGAATGTTTGTCTCAAGAAGGGTGTCATTTTTTATAACCAGGGCAACTACCCAGAGGCGGAGCGGTGGTATCTGGAAACAAAAAGGATCTTCGAAAAAAAACTGGGTAAATGGCATCGTGGTTATGCAGCAATTGTAAACAACCTGGGGAACTTATACTTTGCGGAAGGCAACTACCAAAAGGCGGAAAAATTTTATTTGGAAACCTTAGCTATCGATGAAAAGGCAGTGGGGAAGGAGCACCCCAATTACGCAGGAAGCCTTTTAAATATTGGGACGATTTACTACTCTACAAGTAATTATGAAAAAGCAGAGCCCTATTTTTTGGATGCTAAAAAAATATGGGAGAGGTCATTAGGCAGGGAGCACCCCAGATATGTTACCGCCTTGAGCAACTTAGGGGTATTGTACATGCAATGGGGCGATTATCTCAAAGCTGAACCTCTTTTTCTGGAGGCCAGGGATATATTGAAAAAAATAACTGGAGAAGAACACCATTACTATGCAAAAGTCCTCAGTAATTTGGGAAACTTATATAGAGCAGTGGGTAATTACGAAAAAGCGGTGTCCTGCTTTTTAGAAGCCAAAAATACCAGGGAACAGGTGCTTGGTAAGGAGCATCCTGAATATGCCCTGGCTTTGAGCAAACTTGGAGTTTCTTATTCGCTTCTTGGTAATTATGAAAAAGCAGAGCCTCTTTTATTGGAAGCCAGGGGCCTTACTGCAAAGGTCCTGGGATTAGAGGCTCCTCAATACTCCTTAATCCTGGTCAATCTGGGAGTGTTTTATCTAAAATATGGCGACCTGGAAAAAGCGAGCCTCATTTTATTGGAAGCCAAAGATCTGGTAGAACAGAACCTTGGAAAGGGCCATGATCTATATTCCAATATCCTTGTCAATCTTGGCACTTTGAATCAAAGAACAGGTAATTATGAACAAGCAGAAAGTTTTTTCTCGGAAGCTGAAACAAGCTGGAAAGAAGTAATCGGTGAAGACGACACTTATGTGAAAATTCTAAAAGCTCAGGCGAATTTGTACTGGGCTATTGGTAAATTTGAAAAAGTGGGGCCTTTGTATTGGGAAGCTAACGAGGCTGAACAAAAATTTTTAATCAATGCCTCCCTTCATCTTTCTGAGACAGAACTTTCCAGTTATATAAAAACATTCAATCAGTCCCAGAACCAAATTTTTTCTTTTTCACAATTATTGCAGCTTGGAGGTAGCGGCCTGTATGATAATACCTTATTTAAAAAAGGCTTTTTGTTAAATTCTACTAACCGGATAAACCGGTTGGCACTATCCGATTCAACGAGCACTGAACTATACTATAATCACAAATCCCATTTACGCCGCCTCGCCGCCGAATACGCCAAACCCATGGCCGAACGCCAGAATGTTAAAGAACTGGAAGCCAAAGCCGAAGAACTGGAAAAAGAGCTCGTCCGCACCGTGGCCGGCTATGGCGAGGCCATCCGGCAGGTTAGCTGGCAGGAGGTACGGGATGCCCTGGAGCCCGGGGAAGCCGCCGTCGAGTTCGTGCATTATGATTACTACACCCCTGACGCTACGGACAGTGTGATGTACGCCGCCCTCGTCCTCCGCCCCGGAGATGAAGCCCCCCACTTCATCCCCCTCTTCGAAGAAAGGCAACTGCAGGCCCAACTGCAGGAAAACCTCAGTGACAGAAAAGCCTACCTCAATGAGCTGTACGGCCACCGGAAGAAAAAAGCGGATTCTCCCAGCCTCTACCGCCTTATCTGGCATCCCCTGGAAAAGCTGCTGGCCAATGTGGAAACAGTTTACGCCTCCCCCTCCGGCCTGCTGCACCGCATTAACCTGGGCGCCGTGATGGTGGATAAGCGGAAAACCTGGGGGAATAAACATCAATTGGTTTTGCTGGGGAGTACGCGGCAGTTGGTAAGCCCCCTCCGCCCTTCGGGCAACTCCCCCGGCCGCCTGCGCCAGGAGGCTTCGGCGTTCGAAGGGGGGGGAGGAAACCCTGATGTGAGCTCCCGTTCGCCATCCGCGCCGCCCCTCACTGCCACCCTCTACGGCGGCATCCGCTACGATATGGACAGCACCGCTATCCTTCGGGCCAATCAGGGGGAGCAGCTTATTGCTTCCACCGGCGGCGAGCTTTCTTTTAATTACCTGGAACGCTCCATCCCGGAGCGGGGCCTTTCGTGGGATGAACTTCCGGGCACCAAAAAGGAAGCGGAGGAGATAGCAGTGATAATTAAAAAGGAGAAAGGGGAAGCAGAAGCGCTTGAAGGGTACTACGCTACCGAAGAATCTTTCAAGCGGTTGGGGAAGGACGGCCCTTCTCCCCGCATCCTCCATATAGCCACCCACGGCTATTTCTATCCTGATCCCAGAAGCAATGAGGCTGCCAACTCCCCCGCCTTGGGAGAAGGCTGGGGGGAGGCTATCCCCTTCAAAGCCTCCGAACACCCCATGATCCGCTCCGGCCTGGTGATGGCGGGTGGCAACCAGGCCTGGCGGGGCAAGCCCGTGCCCGAAGGCCTGGAAGACGGCATCCTCACTGCCTACGAAGTCAGCCAGGTGGATTTGCGCAACACGGAACTCGTCGTCCTCTCCGCCTGTGATACGGGCCTGGGCGACATCGAAGGTAATGAGGGCGTTTACGGCCTGCAGCGGGCCTTCAGGATCGCCGGGGCGGACAAGCTCATCATGAGCCTGTGGTCGGTGCCGGATGCGCAGACGCAGGAGATGATGGTGTTGTTCTATCGGTACTGGCTGGAGGAGGGGATGGAGTTGAGTGAGGCTTTCCGGGCGGCGCAGGGAGAGATGCGGAAGAAGTATAAGGAGCATTTTTATTGGGCCGCCTTCGTTTTGGTCGAGTGATCAGAACTCCGGCGGCGAGGCGGCACTTTTTCATCAAGTGATCAAAACCTAAAAAACCATAACCCATGCTAAACCTAAAGGTCAAACCTGCCAACCGGAACAGGATTATTGCCATCTTTTTGATCGGTGCCCTGTCAGGCGGCCTGGGCCGCGGAGGCTTTCATGGCCTTTTCGTCTTGCTCATCGACGGAGGCCTGATGCTGATCGTTGCCGTCATGATCGGCAATGTCGCCAATTACCTGCTCAGCAAATTGGGCATCCGGTGGGGGGCGGCCGTTTCCGCCCGGGATACCGAGGGCCTGCTGGATATGGAAGAGCCTCCTATGCCTGATGTGGAGGCGGAAAAAGACAGGGCGGCCCTGAATTATGGCATTGTCTGGGCATTGTTCTCTTTGCTTTTGAATTTCTTTTGACCATTGGGGGCAGGTTGGATGTCCAGCTTCCGGCCGTTTTAAGTCAATGACCCTGTTCAAATTATTGAATTATCTTTGTGCTAAAACTAATCCGATGCAGTTGTCGAAAGTTATTTTTTGGGATACGGCATACGAGGCCATAGACTGGGATAATAAAGCAAGGTTTGTCATCGGCCGGGTACTGATGTACGGCACCATTGCCGATTGGAACACGATCAAAGCTTACTACGGCCTGGAACGGATTAAACAGGAAATGCTTCAAGAGAGATACCTGGATAAAAAAACGCTAAGCTTTTTAAGCTGTATTTTTGACGTGCCAAAAGAAGAGTTCAGATGCTATACAGAACGGCAGTCCACCCCGCCACACTGGAACTACTGAAAACAATCCTGAAGAAGCCTGCTTTGTCCGGCTTCTGCCTGGCCGGCGGCACTTCCCTTGCGCTTCAGATCGGGCACCGGGTTTCTGTCGACTTAGATCTTTTCGGACATCGGCCATTCGAAACTCAGGAAATTCTGGACGAGTTACATCCCCTTTCTCCCTTGTCTATAATGTCTCAAAGCAAAAATATCCTGGTTCTAAATGTACAGGGTGTAAAAGTCGATTTTGTGAATTACAGGTATCCGCTTATTTCGGATCCTTTGAAAACAGAAGGACTACGCTTACTGGCTATACCTGACATTGCCGCCATGAAGCTGGCTGCCATTGCTGGGAGGGGCAGGAAACGGGATTTTTATGATTTGTTTTTTATTTTACGCCTATACTCCTTGGATGACCTCATAAGCTTTTATCTAAGAAAATTTGATGATGGTTCAGAACTTATGGTTGCCAGGAGTCTTGTTTATTTCGAAGATGCTGATGAAGATGAAGAGGTCATTCTACTTGAAGAAAAAATCAGGTGGGAATCTGTAAAAAGGTTGATTAGAGAAGAAGTAAGAAAAAAGTATAGGTGAATCTTGATACCACAAAAAAGGGCCTTGATCGGCTATTGGGCTATTTCGATAGCCTGGGCCTGGCCTTCGGGTAATTCATCATCTTTGAGTACCGGATGAAAAAGGCCTGGCGGCAGGAGCGCATCCGGTGCAGAAGTAAGGATATTTTTGAGGTTTGGGTGTAAACAGGAACTTAAAGCCAGCCCCTACTCCCCATCCCCTTCATCAACCACCTCACTCTCTTCCTCCTCCTTCACCTCATACGGCCGTTCCCCAAAGACCTCCACCAGGTCCTTCTTAAAGACCACCTCTTTTTTGAGGAGCAGTTGAGCCAGTTTCTCCAACTCCTCCCGGTGCTCCCGCAGCACTTTCTTGGTCCGCTCGTAGGCGAATTCCACCAGGTTGTGTACTTCCTGGTCGATCAGTTGGGCGGTGGCTTCGCTGTAAGGCTTCTGGAGGGACTGCTCGTACTGGCCGGTGCTGTCGTAGTAGCTGATGTTGCCCAGTTTTTCATTCAGTCCGTAGTAAGCCACCATGGTGTAGGCCTGCTTGGTGACCTTCTCCAGGTCGTCGAGGGCGCCGGAGGAGACTTTCCCGAAGACCACTTCTTCGGAGGCACGCCCGCCCAGGGCGGCGCAGAGGCGGTCCACCAGCTGATCCTTGTTGTAGATCACATTTTCCTGCGGCAGGTACCAGGCGGCGCCCAGGGAGCGCCCGCGAGGCACAATAGAGACCTTCAGCAAGGTATCGGCGTGTTCGAGGTACCAGCTCACGGTGGCATGGCCGGCCTCGTGGTAAGCGATCACCTTTTTCTCCTTTTCGGATATGATCTTGCTTTTCTTTTCCAGCCCGGCGATGACGCGGTCGGTGGCGTCGTAGAAGTCGTGCATGCCGATGGCGTCCTTGTTGCGGCGGGCGGCGATGAGGGCCGCTTCGTTGCAGACGTTGGCAATGTCGGCGCCGGAGAAACCGGGGGTCTGGCTGGCCAGGGTTTCCAGGTCGATATCTTCGCCCAGTTTGAGTGGTTTGGTATGCACTTTAAAGATGGCC
Organism: Lewinellaceae bacterium; assembly: GCA_020636315.1. Taxonomy (GTDB): domain Bacteria; phylum Bacteroidota; class Bacteroidia; order Chitinophagales; family Saprospiraceae; genus JACJXW01. The sequence goes on along the minus strand of JACJYA010000010.1, from coordinate 158,088 downwards.
AGCCGCTCTTTTCGGGTGGGCAGCTCCAGGTAGATCTGCCGGTCGAAGCGGCCGGGGCGCAGCAGGGCGCGATCGAGAACGTCGCCCCGGTTGGTGGCAGCCAGCACGATAACACCCGTGTTGGTGCCGAAGCCGTCCATTTCGGTGAGGATCTGGTTGAGCGTATTTTCCCTTTCGTCATTCGACTGCAAGGAAACGGCCTTTCCCCGCGACCGGCCTACGGCGTCGATCTCGTCGATAAAAATGATGCTCGGCGAGTTCTGCTTGGCCTTTTTGAACAGGTCGCGGACCCGGGAGGCGCCAACTCCCACAAACATCTCCACAAATTCAGAACCAGAAATAGAGTAGAAGGGGACGCCGGCTTCGCCGGCCACTGCCCGGGCCAACAGGGTTTTCCCTGTTCCGGGAGGGCCGATGAGCAGGACTCCCTTGGGAATCTTGGCGCCCAGGCGGGTGTATCGGGAGGGGTTTTTCAGGAAGTCCACAACTTCCTTCACTTCGACTTTGACTTCCTCCAGTCCGGCCACGTCGTCGAAAGTAACATCGCTTTGCCCTTTTTCGAAGAGCTTGGCCTTGGATTTGCCCATGTCGAAGATGTTGTTACCTCCCCCTACGCCCCCACCCGGGCGGATGCGGCGCAGTATGAAGATCCAGATTCCGATGATGATAACAAACGGCAGCACCCAGGAAAGAATGTTGCCCATCCAGTTCGTACGGCTTATATAATTGACGTTGATCCGTTCCTCGGGAGGAACGCCCTGCTGTGCTTCTTCCAGGCTCTTTTCGAAGGTCTCGACGGAGCCGATGTTGAAGGTGTAGTGGGGGCCGGTGTTGGAGGAATCGATGTCTTTGTAACGGCCTTTGCCCAGCTTATCCTTTTTGATATATACCTCCGCAGTCTCCTTGTTGACCACGTCGATCTTTTCAACGTCCTTGTTGGCCAGCATTTCCTGTTTGAATTCCGTCCAGGATATCTGCTTGGCTTCACTGCTGTTGAAGTAATAGAATATCTGAAAAGCCAGGAGCGCTAAGAGAATGTATAAGATCCAGGAATTGGACGTAAAACTTCCCCGCGGCCCTTCATCCCCGGATCCTGAGGGTGGCCTGCCGTTCTGGGAAGGATCTTTCAGGTTTTGCTTTGCCATAAACGACGGTTGAATATAAAGAGCCAAACTGCATCACAGTATTGGCTTCACAATTTCTTCTATAAATAAAAACCCGCGTCTTCCACTGATGTTCGGACGCAGGCTTATACGATGTCATCCGTTTCATCGCTGGCCAGCCGGTGGATAGCGTCAAATACTCCGGCTATTTCCTTTACCTGCGCTTTCACCTTTTCCCTTTCCTGGTGCTGCTTGTACATTTTTATTCCGCCGGCGCCCAGGGCACTCCAGATCCCGCCCCGCTTGCGGTCGTACTCAATCTCGGGGATGCTCCCGGCCAGCTGGCGGATGCGGTAACCGTCGAAATTGTCAAGCACCCAGAGCCTCAGGTCCCGGGCGAACTGTTCGAATATCTGCAGGTCAACCTCGAAATTATCGCCCCGGATAACCCGCTGTGCCAGAGCCTGGAGGTCGCGGAAGGGTTGGCTGATGTCTGTCATGGCGTTGATGTTTTTGTGGTGTTAAACCTGGGTTGCATCACTGCTTTCCTGCATAATAAGATCAAAGGTACAGGCAAAAAAGGAAAAAAGGTGTAATTGATTAGACGAACGGCAGGAACGCAGCTACCTGGAAAAGCCTTCCAGCCACTCCAGCAATGCTTTTCTGGCCCGGCCTTCCCGGAAGAACCAACTGGCTACATCCAGGTGAGTGCCTTCGGGGAGAGGTACGAACGTCGTTTTTTCCAGGTTTACTGCCCGGAGTTTTTCGGCAAACTCCTGCGTTCCCGGATATTCCACCATACCATCTCTGCTTCCATGGATGATCAGCGTCCGGATGGCTACCGGCTCGTCCAGATAGTGATAAGGGCTGGCCTGCCGGAACATCGGTTCTTTTCTCGGCCCGGCGAAACTCCTGAGGCTGAACGTATTTGCCATTCTAGCCAGATGAAGGGGAGCGCCCAAAAGAAATAACCCTTTAAACCATTCCGGGTTGATGCCGGCTTTTTCCAGTTCCTGCCGGTTCAGCGCCGCCAGGGCCGCCATATTGCCGCCTGCCGACATACCGCCGATGATGGCTCCTTTCTCCGGCAGGCCTTTCTCCCTCAATACTTCCCTGGCCTTCAGCAGCAGTTGGGTGAGGTCTTCCCGCAGGTGTTTGTATTGGTATCGGGGAATCCTGCGGTACGAAGGCAGCAGGACTACATATCCCAGGCCGGTGAGCTGTTGAGCATGGGCGCGAAATTGCTCCGGTGCGCCGAATTGCCAGCCTCCGCCGTGAAAATAGAAGAGGACGAATGGCTTCAGGGGAACCCCGGAAGGAGGCATGCATAACATCATATACTGCCGGCGGTGGCTTCCGTAAACGATCTTTTCCTCTCTGAAATCCTTTTGGGGCCAAAGGATGTGCAACCAGAAGGGGGGAAGGTGCAACAACTCATGCAGCAGGTTGCCTTTGGGTGCCGCCAGCCACAAAATGCCGTAGAGCGCGGCAAGGATGGCCAGTGAAAGAAGGATGGACTGAATCATAGGCCAGGGTTGATCACCGAAAAATAGTCGGACAGAATTAATTATGTATTGGAACTTAAGCGGTAAAGGGAATTTACCACTTAAGGGGCGTCCATTAAGCGGCAATTTTCTATTGCCGCTTAATTTGACCCAGCTAAATCTAACCCGACTACTTAATTACTGTTGTCCTTCCATTTTAAGGAAAAAAATGAAAACAGAACAATAGTTAATTGATATTTTAGGCACTTATGAAGCGTTGGGGAATTTTTAAAAGGTTGGGCCGGATAAACAACTATCTTCTTTTTTCTGCTGAGGGAAGTGGGAGCCTGACTCTGTTTTTACTCTGGCTTTTTAAATGCAATTTGTCCTGTATCTTTCTCCTCCTGTTCGCCCCCGGCCTCCTTCCGGGGCAATCAACCCCGCCGGAAGTGGCCCTGGAGCAGGCGGGCCTCTGTATCCAGTCTGAGGAGTACCCGGCTGCCCGGGAGCTATTCCTGGAAGCGCTGCCCTATTATATTGCCAAAGGAGATTACCGGCGCCAAGCCTATATTTACCTCTGGCTCAGTGAGGCTTCCTATTATGCCCGCGATATTCAGCAGGCCATCGAAGAAGCGGAATACAGCCTCCTGCTTGCCGAGTCCTGCCTCGATCCGGATACGCTTTCTTTTTATTGTACCATCCTTCAGAACCTGGGCGTTTTTCATTCGGCTCTGAGCAATTTTGAAAAACAAATGGCCTATTACCAGCGGTCTCTGGAAGCCGCCTTGCATTTCCACGGCAGAAACAGTGAGCGGGCGGCCGATGCCTATCTCAGCATGGGGGCAGCTTATGGCAGACGGGGGAAATGGAGCCAGTGCATCGCTTATACAGAAACATCCCTGAAGATCGCCGGGAGTATTGGTTATCAGGAGGGAATTGGCTCTGCCCTGCTGAACCTGTCCCATAGTTTTGCTCAGCAGGAAGACTTTGAGAAAGCCATACAACATCAAAAGCGCGCTCTGGCGGTGACCACCAGCCTGGAAGAAAGAGCGCGGGGGCTGAACAACCTGGGAACTTATTACATCGACATTGGGGAATACGCCGAAGCGCTGGAAAACCTCTATCAGGCGCTTCATTTGCGGCGGGAATTATATCTGCCCTCCGATGGCAATGTATTTTCCACCCTGCTCAATATTTCCAGGGCGCACTCGGAAAGTGGCAATCTGGATTCGGCAGGGTTGTATCTGAAGCAGGCGATCGACGGGCTTTCCCAGGAGAAGGGGGAGGGCAACCGCGGCCTGCTTCAGATCGCCCGTAATTACCAATGTAAATTGCTGTTGCTGGGTGGTTTGCCGGTGGCGGCGGAGGAAGTGGTGCGGCGGGCCCTTGCTGCCCGTGGCAACTGGCGGGACATCAACAGCAGTTCGTTCATGCTGCTGGGAGAGGCCCTGTTGGCCCAGGGGCGTTTCCAGGAAGCTCTGGAAGCTGCCCAGGAGGGGTTGCAGTGGGCTGCTCCCGGGTTTGATGCGGAAAACCCCATGGAGAACCCACGCTGGGAAAGCCTGGAGAGCATCGCCCAGGCCAGGGGGCTGTTAAAACTCAAAGGGGATATTCTCCGGGAGGCCGGCCTTGCCCGGGAGGAACCTGCTTTGCTGAAGGCCTCCCTGGCTACCTTCGAACAAGGGGATTCCCTGGCCACCTGGCTGCGCAACACTTACCAAAGCCGCTTGTCCCGCGACCAGATCGCCGCGAACGCTAACGCACTCTACGCAGGCGCATTACATACACTCTATCACCTTTACGGGCAGACAAGTGACACCCTCTACTTTGATCAGGCCCTGGCGTTCTCTGAAAAGAACAAAGCCCTTTCTGTCCTGGAAAACCTCAATAGCCTTTACGCCCGTTCCTTCTCCGGCATTCCCGAAGCGGTGACCGAAGCCGAGCGCCAACTGCTGGAGGAAATAGAATTCTATTCCAACCTGGTGAAAACGAACCGGGGTTACGAAAGCGACAGCCTGTTAAAGGCATGGGAGGACAAGATATTTATTAAACGCCGGGAACAGGATAGCCTGCTCGGCCGCATCAGGGTAGAATATCCCCGGTATTACCAAATGAAGCACGGTTTTCAGCTGGCGGCAGTGGAGCCGTTACAGGAAAAATTGCTGGCGGAAGGAGAAACCATGGTGGAATACTTCCGGGATGGTGATACACTTTTTGTCTTTATGCTTTCCCGGGAGCAACGTCGTTTCCTTTGCCTGCCGTCGTTTCAGCTCGAGGATAAAATACTGCGCCTCTGCCGCGCGGCAGTGAGGCAGGAGCCGGAATTTGACAGCCTGAGCTTTGAATTGTACAAGACACTGATACAACCTCTGGAACCTTACTTTGAAGGGGAAAAGCTGGCCATTGTACCGGACAATGTCCTGGCTTATCTCCCTTTTGAGCTGTTGCTGGAAAAGGCGGTAACAGCTGCTTCGCCTCACTCCCGGCGCCCTTATTTACTGAGGAAATATTCTATCCGGTATTTGTTCTCCGCCAATGCTGCTTTGCAGGCGCAGTACAATATGGCCATTCGGCCTGGCCATAAGGGAATACTGGCTCTGGCTCCCGCTTTCGAAACCGGGGAGACGGCTGCCGGCCCCGGATTTTCAGAGTTGCCCGGAGCCCGATCTGAGCTGGACAGCCTGGAGGAGGCTTACCGCGGGCTGTTCCTGCGGGGAGCAGGCGCTTCCGAGGCCAATTTCCGCCAAAATTGCCGAGACTATGGTGTTTACCATATCGCTACTCATACAAATATCGATCAACGCCTTCCGTCCGCCTCCTACCTGCTGATGAGCAAAGGTGAGGGGGAAGATGGGCGGTTGCATGTGTTCGAATTGTACAACACGGAGCTCAATGCAGGCCTGGCCGTGCTCAGTGCCTGTAATACGGGCATCGGAGAGATCAGGCCGGGGGAGGGGAGCGCCAGCCTGGCCCACGCTTTTGCTTATGCGGGATGTGCTGACCTGGTAATGTCTCTTTGGCCGGTAAGGGACAGGACGACGCCAATTCTGGTCGGGCGATATTATGACAACCTGTCATTGGGAATGGAGAAATGCGAGGCTTTGCGGCAGGCGAAGCTTTATTGCCTGGAGTATGATGAACTTTTCGCTCATCCCTATTTCTGGAGCGGTTTTATTTATGTGGGCAGCCGGGACGGGCTCCGGCTCCCGAAGCGTTGGAAGGCAGGGCGAGTGCAATTGTTGACGTTGGCGGGCCTGATACTGGCTGGCCTCACAATTTTTTTAATATGGCGCCGGCGCCGGTAGCGTAGCGGTCGCTTCCGTTTTTCAATTCCCGGAAAAGCCCTTTTGCCGATTCGTCCCTGCCACTCTGCAGAAAGGCCAGGGCGAGGTACCATTTGGCGGGCCGTTCGTAGGCGGGGCGGGGAAGGCCGGACAGGGTGGCCTCAAAATTTCGGATCGCTGCCTCCGTTTCGCCTTCTCCCAGCAGGATAATGCCGAGGTAAAACCGGATCTCGGTATCTCTTCTGTATCTGGAGAGGTGTTGTTCCATAAGCTCCCGGGCCTGTTCAAACCGGCCGGCCTCATAAGCCTGCATGGCCTTTTCCCTCAGGGCGGGGCCTTCTTCATAAGAGGAGGGCCCTCTGTTGCCACTTTCTATTTTGACAGCGCTGGGCAGGTAATCGAAATGCTGGGCAAACAAGCCCTGTTGGCCGGAAGGCTGAAGGAAGAGGAAATAACCGGTGGCGAGAAGCAGTAGCGCGGCAGCCGCGATGCTGAGGAATCGACGGATCGGAAAAGGGCGGCGGGTGGCGGCGGCCACCCTGCGGTCCAGCCTGCGCAGGGTGGCATCGAGCGGCTCTTTTTCAGGGTGGTATTGAAGGCCGGAGAGGGCACGGCGGGAGAATTCGTTGAGTTCGTGCCCTGTGTCCTGGTATTCGCGCCTGCGGTGCCGCTCGAGCATTTCCCGGCGGGACAGAGATCTTTTATTTTGGGGTATATCTTTTTTCATATTAGCTTGAGTATAAGATTTTTGAGGTTGCGCCGCCCGTTCTGGATATGGCTCTTAACTTCATTGAGCGAGAAGGAAGTCAGCTCTGCAATCTCCTGGTAAGAACGGTTGTCCAGGTAAAACAGGATGATGCATTTTTGCTGCTCGCTTTTGAGTTGGTTAATGGCGTCACTGAGCACTTCATAGCGCCGTTCCTCTTCGTCTGTATCATGAAGAGCATTTTGAGGAGCAGATTCCACAAAAACTTCCTGGCAAATTTCATCCAGGCCATCAGTGCGTTGCCGGGCTTTTTTTTTCAGAAGCCTGAGGCAGTAATTGCGGACTACCAGATAAAGCCAGGATTCGAAATCTTCGATTTGGTATTTCAGCAGCTTAGGCGGCAGGGCGGCAAAGCTGTCCATCACGGCATCTTCCGCATCGTGGTGGTTTTTCAAATAGCTGAGGCACAGTCCGTAAACCTTATGGGAATGGCGCCGGAACAACAGGCCGAGAATGGCCTCACTGGGCTTGCGCTTGTAGGCGTCAAGCAGTTCTTTATCACTGCGTTTGTCCGTCCGCTTTTTTAATAGGAGCATAAACTGGGCCCGGGAGTTTGGTGTGGGGTAAAATTAGGGCTTTTTGGGGATTAAGCCTGGAAAACCTTTGAGGTTTCGGAAACATCAAAGGTTTTCCTCAAAGGCTTTAAGAAACTTGTAGGAGAGGGGAGTAGAGATGTTTCTCAATGCGTGGGTTCAGGCGGCCTGATGAAGGAAGGCCTCTATGATCTTTTCCATATCCTCTTTAAAAGCCGTTTTGTCGAAGCCTTTCACTTCTCCCGGCCGCTTCAGGCATTCCAGGAAACCCGACAAAATGTACTGGCCGTATTCTATGTCGTTCATCCGGATGGCTTTATCGAAATCCAGATCTTGGGTTAGGAACCACTCTTTTCTTTTTTTTAAATATTCGTTTTTGTTACTTCGGTGCCGTGTTGATATTTTTTCGCTAATGATTGGGCTGTAGGTAATTCCCTTGACTGAATTACCATATTTTGAAAGATCTATCCTATCGTTAATGAAATTTATAACATAACCTATATTGCCCTTTTTTTGTAAGGGAGGGTCTATAACCAGCAGTATGAAAAATTGGGGTGCTTCTAATTCCATTATCGGTAAATTTTGTTACCGGGAAGCCGTTTGAACCAGATGCCCGTCTCTTTCAACCTCCTGAGATTTTCAGGGTGTATTTTGTACAAATAGATGCTGTCCAGCTGTATTTTGAAACAATAGTCCTTAGTCCCAAAGTTTTGAGCTATCAATACTACGTTGTTGGTTTTATATTCGGGAGCGTTATTCCGGGATTTAAGATCGCAGGTTTCGCCGAACTTCCAAATCTCACCTGATCTTAAAAATATATTTTTTTGGCCATTGGGGCAAGAATAACATGCTCTATAACCCTCTTCTGTGGCTACAGCAGCATATTGGACGCAATCCTCCCGGTTTTGCTTCTGCCTTTTCAGTTGTTCGCGGACCTCCGGAATAACTTGAGGGTTTCCATCTTCATCCAGATAAACATAACCTTCTGTTCCTTCGAGGTATTTTCCGGACATTCCTAAGCCCAGCCTGACGCCAAAAACAATAATGATGAGGAAAACTAAAACCAGAAACGGGAAGAACGGGAAGGGGGGCTGAGGCCGGGCTCGTCCAGCGGAGGGTGTTGGCGGGATTAGCTTTTTCGGTTTAGGCGTAGTGAATTTATTCATGTCAGAACTTCATTGAATTTTTAAAGCATGACAATGAATAACTCCGCCGCTGCCAAGCTATGTAATTTTCAAGGGTGAAAAAAGGACAGTTCGCACCACTTTTTACAGGGTAAATCTAGGCTGTATTTCCCCTTTTTTGGGCAGCAAAATGTTGATTATGAGTAATTTGTGTTGTGGGGCAAAAGGCTGAAAAGGTAAAATGGCGCTTTCCAACTCAAAGATTGGCCTCCAAATAAGCACTGAGCGCAATGGACCATGAGCGTAGCAATTAATGCCTGCCTGCTGTGCCCCAGGTCGGCCGGCAGACAGGGAATGGAATAAACCGCTTTCCAACTACTTCCGCCTGAAAAACACAAACCCATTCTTCCTCCCCACCTCCTCCAGCGTTTCCATTTCTTCCAGCGGTTGGGCCCGGTGCACCTTGGTGACAATATAGGCCGGTTTGTCCAGCGGAGCCGTCAGCAGCCGGTTCATGCAGGCCGTATCCTTGAAGCAGGCCTGGCCGGGGCCGTCGGGGCGGCCGTAGAACAGGTGGGTATAAGTCTTGTAACCGTAGGCTCCCAGGTAGCAGTCTTCACCGGCTTTTTCAGTGAAGAACTCCACGGCTGCCCGCTGCGAGTAGCCCTCAATGCGTTTGATGAAAAAAATGAGGGTAAGCATGACGAAAACAGCGGTGCCGCCGTACAGGGCGAGAAAGGAGCGGTTTTTGTTTCCCCGGCGATAGGTGTTGAAAAAGTAACCCAGTAAGCCGAGCAGGAACAGGCCCGGAATGATCTCCAGGCCGGACCAGTGTACATTGGCTTCGAGGTTGCCGCGGGCGAAGGGGTCGTTAAAAAAAGGCTTGAGGGCCTCCGCATTCATTCCGATGAAAGGCAGAGCGATCGTCGCAAAGATGAACAACCCGCCCACGAACCACAATCCGAAGGCCATCCAGCGGTTGAGCCGGACCTGGCCGTCGAGCATTTTCTCGATAGTCAAAGCGGCGAGATAGGTGAGCGGGAAGTAACACATGGAGGAATAATGGACAATCTTGGACTGCACGATGGTAAACAGGATGAGGACTACCCAGAAAAGGTACTTCATCCAGCGGCGGAAGTCGTTCTGGTAGGGCAGGTTGTCCTCCGGCATATTGAAAAAGGAACGGACGGCAAAGATGGAAGCCGGGAAGCAGCCCACCAGCAGCACCACAAAGTGGTAACCCGGAAATCCGGCGTGCCCCGCATCCGGCGTACTGAACAACCGGTACTGGTACTTGTTGAACTCGTAGATGAACTTGGGCCCGTTCTGGAGGGTTTCCACCCCGTACCAGATCAGGCTGACCAGAGTGGCGGCCAGGGTGAAGAACAAAAACTGAGGTACATTTACATAGAACCGGAACCGCTGATACACCCAGTAAACTCCCATGGTGAGCACGGCGATCAGGTAAGCGACCTGCCCTTTGGTGAGGATGCCCATACCGATCCAGAACCCTCCGAGAAAAAGGTGCCACCATTTGCTCTTGTCCAGCACGATGTTGCTGAACTGGTTGTTTTTCCAGTTGAAGAGGATGAAATAGTAAATTCCCAGAAAGATGAACAGGTTGAACCAGGGGTCTATGATGCCGGACTTGAAGTACAGAAAGGGCAGGACACTGCCGAAATAGGCGCCCGCCCAGATGATGCCGAAGCGCGTATCCTTCAGCCGCTGCCCCATCCGGAACAGCAGGGGTAGCGTAATGATGCCGCAGACGGCATTGGGAAAGCGGGCGGCAAAGTCGCCAATGCCGAAAACCGCCATCGCTCCGGCCTGCAGCCAGAAAAAGAAGGGCGGCTTCTGAAAAAAAGGCACAAAATTGACATGCACCCGGGTGTAGTCCTTCAGGATCAGCATCTCCCGGCTGATCTCTGCAAAGTTAACCTCATCCCAGTCGAAGAGGTGTACTCCCCCTAGAAAAGGTATGAAGAATAAGGCCCCCAACAGGGCAAAGCCCAGGCTGTATTTGGTAGAATCTTGCATTTTTCATTATATCTTTCACACTCTCACCTCCGTCACCTTGTCTCCCAGTCTCCCCCTCTCCCAGTCTCCCCCTCTCCCAAACACCCCCTCTCACTTCCTCCGGTTAAACCAATTCAGCACCTTACTCACAAAATCGTCATTGATGCCCAGCGCTCCTTTTAACTTGGTATAAACGTTCACCGCCTGTTTGTCCAGCCAGATGAAAAGGGCTTTGATGCCATCCGTCGGGCGGGCCCGGTAGTTGGTGGCCCTTGCTCTCGGCGCCTTTTCCTCTTCGGTGAAATAATACAGGGCAATGGATTTCCGGGCCATGTCCTCCGGGCATTCGATGGGGTCGGGCAGGCCGTGAAACGAATCTTCATCCGTATTGAAGATTACACAGCGGTTGAACACAGGGCTGATCTTTTTGACACAGGTTTTCATGTCCCTGGACCACAGTTCCAGGTCTCCTTTATATTCCGGCAGCCAGCCTTCGTTGAGATAGACCAGGAGGTTGACCCGGCGCCTCCAGGTGCGCTTGTGGGGGTGCACGGTGAAGTCGGCGTGAATGTTGAGATAGCCGCCACGCTGGCTCTGGTGCAGGCCGCCCCCTTCCAGGGTAGGGTCTGCCTTGAGGCCTTCAATACCGGTCAGCTCACTAAGGGCGGCGACGAATTCATCGCTGTTGAGTTGTCGGATGGCCTCCTGGATAAAGCCGGGAATGAGGCCCATTTTGTTGAGCCCGTGTTTCTTTTCATTGACGTGCACGTAGTGTATCCAGCCCTGGCTTTTCACCTGGGGGAATGCGTTCATGGCTTCCCGGGCGGCCCATTCTTCCAGAAAGTTGTCGAATTGAGCGTATGGATAAGGATTTGCCTGCTGGTAAGTGAAAGCGTATTCCCGGAAAGCGGACTTCCACTTTTCCAGGTCGATGATCTGTGGTTGGGTCTCGGCTTGTGCCATTTTGATTTGCAATTGGATGTTGTTAGTGATCGGGCCACTCATGAGAAGCCCTTAAACTTTAGGAAACCAGAAGTCAAAGATAAATCAATTTAGAAGCTATACAAGGCGTGTTCACTTCCCGTATTTCCACTGCCGGAAAAATTCCCAGACGACTATGCCGATGCAAACGGCGATGTTCAGAGAGTGTTTGGTGCCAAATTGGGGGACTTCGACACATCCGTCAACCACTGCCATGGCCTGCTCGCTTACCCCTTCCACTTCATTGCCGAAGACCAGTGCGTATTTCTGATCTTTTCCGATACTGATATCCTGAAGGAGATCTCGCTTGTCGGCCTGTTCAACGGCCAACACCTGGTATCCTTGATCCTGAAGCTTTCTTATGGCCGTTACGGTGTCCTTTTCATATTCCCATATTACGGATTCGGTTGCGCCGATGGCCGTTTTCAGTATTTCCCGGTGAGGAGGGGTGGCAGTGATGCCACAAAGCCAGGCTTTCTCAAGTGCAAAGGCATCGGCCGTACGGAAGGCCGAGCCCACGTTCAGGGCGGAGCGTACATTGTCCAGCACCAGGACAACCGGGGCTTTGGGTTGTTCCCTGAACTCGGCAATTCCGGGCCGGTTGAGCTCTTTCAGGCTTAGTTTTCGCATGCCGCAAAGGTAAGGAATGAGGTACAAATAAACCGCACATTTATGCTCGTTCTTTTGCACGCTAGCCGCGTTAAAAAGCCTCGCCGTAGCTTAGGCTATGCCTACGTTTTTTGCCTTGCTAACGCACAAAATAACTTCGCCTAACTTGTGCTTATTATTTATCCCTCATTCCTAAGCAACAAAACAATACCCTGATAATTATTATCTTGCTGAGGCGCGAACGGATTATTCACAAAAGTACCTTTCCTCGACTGATGCTCGACCGATTTCCACATTATTTCCAACTGGACTCAATGGACTGCGGCCCTACCTGCCTGCGAATGGTGGCGAAGCACTACGGTAAGGATTACTCTTTGCAGTATCTGCGCGAGCACAGCTATATTGACCGGGAGGGAGTATCTCTGAGGGGGATCATCGAAGCGGCAGAGCACATCGGAATGCGGTCGATGCCGGTCAAACTGCCGTTTGACCGCAAGAGCCGGGGCGAGGCCTTTCTGGTGGATGCTCCTTTGCCCTGCATTGTACACTGGCGGCAGCGGCACTTTGTCGTCGTTTATAAGATCACCAGAAAGTACGTATGGGTAGCCGACCCCAATGCGGGCAAATTCAAACTGGATCACGAAACCTTTAAACAATACTGGCAGGGCGACGGAGAAAATGGGGTTGCTTTGCTGCTGGAGCCGACTCCGGAGTTCTTCAGCAAGGGAGGGCAGCGCCAGAACCCCAATTATCTTTTTCTGGCCACCTATCTGAAGCCTTACCGCCGCTATTTCATTCAATTGCTGATCGGCCTTTTTTTGGGTAGCCTTTTTCAGCTTATCTTTCCCTTTCTCACCCAGGCCATCGTTGATGTGGGCATTCAGAATCAGGATCTGGGGTTCATTTACCTCATCCTGGCTGCTCAGCTTGCACTGTTTCTGGGCCAAATCACCGTCACAGTGATCCAGAACTGGCTGTTGTTGCACATCGGCACCCGGATCAATGTATCCCTGATCTCCGATTTTTTATCCAAGTTGATGAAGTTGCCTATCGGCTATTTCGACGCCAGAATGGTGGGCGACCTGCTTCAGCGCATTGCCGACCAGGACCGCATCGAGGAATTTCTGACCCATTCTACGCTGAACTTCCTCTTTTCGGCCTTCAATCTGCTGGTGCTCAGCATTGTCCTTCTGATCTATGATTTTAGAATATTCCTCATCTTTCTGGTTGCCGCCATTGTTTACGTGTTCTGGATCTTTTTCTTTCTGCGCCGGCGCAAAGAGATCGACTATCACCGCTTCCAGGAATTGTCCTATCACCAGAATATTCTGATCGAGCTCATTCAGGGGATGCAGGAGATCAAACTGCAAAACAGCGGGCGGAAAAGGCGCTGGCAGTGGTCGGATATACAGGCAAGGTTGTTTGGCATCAATTTGCAGTCTCTGGCCATTGACCAGTACCAGAACGCCGGCGCCTCCTTTATCAGCCAGCTCAAGGATATTCTGATCACAGTCCTTACCGCCAAACTGGTGATAGAGGGGCAGATCACCCTGGGGATGATGCTGGCCGTGCAGTTCATCATTGGGCAGATGAATGTACCCTTGCGCCAGATGGTAACCTTTATTCGCCGGGGCCAGGATGCCAGGATCAGCCTCGAGCGCTTGTGGGAAGTGCAGAATATGAAGGCAGAAGAGGAGGATTCCTCCTTCAATGCCACCAGCTTTCCAACCGAGGACAGGGACATCATATTAGAAGGGGTCGGCTTTCAGTACAACAAGCTTTCCGATTTTGTGCTGAAAGATATAGACCTGCATATCCCAAAGGGAAAGGTTACGGCCATTGTGGGAACCAGCGGTAGCGGAAAGACCACTCTGGTCAAGCTGTTGCTCGGCTTTTATCCGCCGACTCAGGGAAACATCAGAGCTGCAGGGCTGCCGCTGGCCAATATCAATAAATCCTTTTGGCGCAGCCAGTGCGGAGCTGTAATGCAGGACGGGTTCATCTTTTCGGATACCATTGCCAACAACATTGCCGAAAGCGGAGAGCACGTCGATAAAAAGCGGCTTCTGAAGGCGGCGGAAACGGCCAATATCCGGGAGTTTATCGAATCCCTGCCCCTGAATTACAATACCATGATCGGGGCGAGAGGCAATGGCATCAGCCAGGGGCAACGCCAGCGCATCCTCATCGCCCGGGCGGTTTACAAAGACCCCGGTTTCCTGTTCTTCGATGAGGCCACCAATGCCCTGGACGCCCGGAATGAAAAGGCCATCGTTGAGAACCTTGAGGAGTTCTTTCAGGGGAAAACGGTAGTCGTGGTGGCTCACCGCCTGAGCACGGTAAAAAATGCAGGCCAGATCGTTGTTCTGGAAAAAGGAGAGATTCTGGAAAAGGGAACCCACGAGGAACTGGTGAAAAAACGAGGTGCTTATTATAACCTCATCAAAGACCAACTGGAACTGGGGAGTTGATCGGCAACCAATAATACAGCCATGCCTGAAGACAGACCACATTTTACCCCTGAAGGCCTCTCTCTCAATAATGAGCGGGATGAGATTCAGCGCATACTCGGAAATCCGCCGGCCTGGTCCTTGCGCTGGGGCATCACAGCTGTTCTGGTGGCGGCGGTGGCCTTCCTCTGCCTGGCCTGGTTGATCAGATACCCTGACGTGGCTAAGGCAAGGGTAGTGGTCGTTACAGAAAACCCGCCGGTCCGGCTGGTGGCGCGCAGCAGTGGAAAAGTCAGCCGGCTGATGGTAACGGATCAACAGCCTGTGGAGGTAGGCCAGCTGATCGCTGAATTGGAGAATCCAGCGTTGCTGGAAGATGTATCCCGGTTAGAAGAGTTTGTCCGGCGGATGGAAGGAATCACTGAGCCTTCAAATTTGCTGGATCTCCAAACGCCAGAGGGCCTCCGGCTCGGGGAACTGCAGGGGAGCTATGCCCGCCTGCAGCAATTGCTGAAAGATCTTCAGTTTTTTGAACGCCAGCAGGGAACTCTTGCCCGAATCGCTTCCCTTAGCCGGCAGATTCAATATCTGGAGGGGTTGAATACCTCGCTGGAGAAGCAGGCAACCACGCTGGCACGGGAGGTTGAGATTGCAAAAGAAAGTTTTAACCGGAATAATAGCCTGTTGCATTCCGGCGCTATCAGCCAGTTGGAGTTGGAAGAGGCGGAGACGAATTACCTCCAATACCGCCGCCAACTGGAAAGCCTTCAATCCCGTGTCGTGGATAACAAGCTCCAGGCTGAGCAGTTCAGATCGCAGATCATCGCTCTCAGGCAGGGGCGAAGCAGTGAAAGCATGGAAAGGTGGCTTGCCGTCCGGGAAGCCCTCGAGCAGCTGAAGAGCCAGCTGGAGCAGTGGAAACAAACCTACCTTATCACCAGCCCGGCCGCCGGCCGCATTTCCCTTTCCCGGATATGGCGCGAGCAGCAGTTTGTGCAGGCCAATGAAGAAGTGGCCACGGTGGTGCCTGGTGAGGGCTCCGGGAAAGTGGTGGGAAGGGCTTTGCTGCCAACCGTCAACTCCGGAAAAGTGCAGAAGGGGATGAGGGCCAATATTCGGCTGGAGGGCTATCCTTACCAGGAATTCGGTGTCCTTCAGGGGCAGGTCAGCAGCATTGCTCTGGTGCCGGAGCAGGAAGCTTACCTGGTGGAGATCGCCCTTTCCGATAGCCTTGTCACTTCCTACGGCCGAACCATTCCCTTTGCCCAGGAATTACCCGGTACGGCCCGCATCATCACTGAAGACCGGCGCATACTGGACCGGGTTTTTGACCAGGTGCTCAGTCTTGTTAAGAATAACTAGCTGGAAAAGGTGATTATTTCCATAAATTTGAAGAAGATATACAAAAGCTTACAAAATCCAGACAAGCTATGGGTATTGAAGAAGCCATCCTGCAGGAATTTAAAGAAAAGGGTCTTGAAGAGGCCGTAAAGAAGGCCGTGAAGAAAAGATGCGCAATGTTGTGTTTCGGGCATGGAAGAGAAATATGCCTGTGGGGGAGATAGCAGACTTGGTAGAGGTATCTGTGGATAAAGTTGAAGCCATCATCCGTGAATTCACGGATGATGTGGGATAGTATTATTCCGGACGCCGGTACAAAACAACCCTCACGCCTCCTTTTTCGTATTTCTGTACGACTTTCCACTCCGTTTTCAATCTTCCGGTCTCCGGATCGGTGAAATCATTCATTACGTTGGAGTAAAAGATGAGGCTGTCCGTGCTAAGGTCTTTCTCCTTCATGCCCTGGCTTTCATCGTTGAGTTCTTTATACTTCAGGGGCCCGATCTCTGGAAAGGCCGTTCCTACAGTTTCCAGCGGTATCCTCTCTTTTTCCAGATAATCCAGCACCTGTCGGCGAAGGTGGTAATAGGGGAGGTGGGCAAGCGTAGAATCCCAGCCCTGAGAAATAGTGTCCGGATAGACCCAGAGGTTGCCTGTCAGCAAACCGGCAAAAGTGGCTCCGAATAGCAACCGGCGCACGCGAATTGTAAGTGAAGTTTGCACCAACATGGTATAGGCCAGTATATTGATACTCAGAAAAACGGGCAACAGGTAGCGGTGGCCCTGCAGCCCTTGGTATGCCAGAAAGGTGGAACTGAGCAGCACCAGGCTGATGATAGCCAACCAGAATGCCTCCCTGATTTGCTTATTTTTCCCTGAAGTACGGCTCCTTAGCCTCAGGTAAGCCAGCCAGCCCAGCAGCATCCAGATGAACAGCCGCCCGTAGTCGAGCATTCTCCAGGCCAATATTGCTACGTTCTTTACCAAACCTTTGAGCCCGGCCGTTTCAAAAGCGGGCGCCCAGGGCATGTCTTCATGATAACCAATCCAGCCTTTCTGGTGATAGTGATAAGCCAGGAAGGCCATTGCGAGCAGCCCACTGGGTACGTAAGGTAAAGCATGCCGGACAGGTAATACCCAGCCCTTTTTTCGGTTCGCCGCCAGCCCGAAAAGATAAAGAGCAACCACCACCATCATACCGCGTGTACTGATTGCAGCCAGGCCAATGGCTCCTGTTGCTTGTGCCCAGCTTTTCCGGTAAAGGATACCGTAAAGCGCCAGCAAAAAAAAGCAGGTTAAAGCGATATCAGGGCTTACAAGCACCGCCTGTCCGGCAAGCACCGGGTCGGCAACGGCCAGGAGAGCCAGCATCCAGCTGTTTTCCCTCCCGCCAAAATGATCGCCGATGGGAAAGATCAGCAGCACGATACCCACCAGAAAAGGAAGCATGGCGAAATGGCTGGCCGCCAGGCCTTTGCCGAACAGCTTCCACACCAGAGCCAGGTACATGCCGAAACCAGGCGGATGCCCGCTGTCGATCTCATCCGGAAGAAGCAGATGCCGAAAATCATTATCGTAATACCAACAGGCATGTTTGGCCCCAAGCTGTATGGTATCCCAGAAAAAGATGTGATGCCGCACCAGGAAAGTGGACACAAATGCCAGAAGAAGCAATGTCCCGAGCGTCATATTTCGGAAGGAGATGGCCATGTCTTCAGTGGCGGTATATGTATGGAAAAACTTATTACCAGAACCTGTGCGGGCCTGATGGAGTAAATATTCCTATCAAGGGGCGATCCTCGCTTCTCACTTCTCCTCCTTGTTTACTTCGTATTTCTCCTGCATGCACGCCTTGATAAAGGCGACAAACAGAGGGTGGGGAGTTTCCACCGTACTTTTGAGCTCCGGGTGGAACTGAACGCCTATAAACCAGGGGTGGTCTTTGAGTTCGACGATCTCCACCAGCCCGGACTCCGGGTTGATGCCGGAGGGGGTCATTCCGGCTTTTTCCATCTTTTCCAGATAAGCGTTGTTGAATTCATAGCGATGGCGGTGGCGCTCGCTGATCTTGAGGTGCCCGTAGGCGGCTGATGCTTTGGACCTGCGGCGGAGTTCACAGGCATAGGCGCCCAGCCGCATCGTCCCTCCTTTTTTGGTGATCTTCTTTTGCTCCGGCATCAGGTCGATAACCGGCTCTTTGGAATTGGGATCCACCTCGGTAGAAGCAGCATTTTTCAACCCCATTACATGACGGGCAAATTCAACCACTGCACACTGCATACCCAGGCAGATGCCGAAAAAGGGAATATTGTTTTCCCGGACATAGTGTATGGCCTTTATTTTACCTTCGATTCCCCGTTCTCCGAAACCGGGTGCAACGAGGACCCCGTCCAGGCCTTCCAGCCGCTTGACGACATCCTCATAGCTGTTCTCCAACTGTTCCGAGTGAATGGGCTCAACTTTTACCTGGCATTCATTGACTGCGCCGGCGTGAACGAAGGATTCATGAATAGATTTATAGGCATCCTGCAGCTCGTTGTATTTGCCGACCAGTCCGATCTTTACTTCGTAGGTTGGGTTCTTAAGCCTTCCAAGGAATTTTTTCCAGGCGCGCAGGTCCGGTTCTTTGCGGTCCTTAAGCCGGAGTTTGGTAATGGCTACCGTGTCCAGCTTTTCCCTTAGCATGAGAAGAGGGACATCATAAATGCTTTCCGCATCGATGGCTTCAATCACTGAACCTACATCTACATTGCAGAACAAGGCCAGCTTCCGGCGGATATCCATACCGATAGGATATTCGGTTCGGCAAACCAGGATGTCGGGCTGTATTCCCGTGTTGAGCAATTCTTTGACAGAATGCTGGGTTGGCTTGGTCTTGAGTTCTTTCGCCGCCCGCAAATAGGGGATCAGGGTCAGGTGGATGACCAGGCAGTTGTCGGAACCCAACTCCCACCGCAGCTGCCGCAGGGCTTCCAGGTAGGGGAGGGATTCAATGTCTCCCACCGTACCGCCTAACTCGGTGATGACGATGTCGAAATCGTTGGAGATGCCGAGTAGCTGAACCCGGCGCTTGATCTCGTCCGTAATGTGAGGGATGACTTGCACCGTCTTACCCAGGTAATCACCGGCGCGTTCTTTCTGGATAACCGTTTGATATATACGCCCGGTAGTAACGTTGTTGGCCTGTGAGGTCGGCCGGTTGAGAAAGCGCTCGTAGTGGCCCAGGTCGAGGTCGGTTTCCGCCCCGTCATCGGTCACGTAGCATTCGCCATGCTCATAAGGGTTGAGGGTACCGGGGTCAACGTTGATGTAGGGGTCGAACTTCTGAATGGTGACGGAAAAACCGCGGGCCTGCAGCAGCTTGGCCAGGGATGCCGAAATAATGCCCTTGCCCAGTGATGAGGTGACGCCTCCCGTAACAAAAATGTACTTGGTCATATCTGTTTTTTGGCAATGAACCGCTGGCCCGGGCATTGGCCGGTCTTTAAAAAGCTTCCGGATCATTGCCACAAGGCCAAACTCGTATGGTTTGTTACGGGATACAAAGATAGGGATTGAAGTTGGGAATATGAGGGCCTGTATGAGCTTTTGTGCCCGGAAAAGCTTACAAATATATTACGTTTATATTTAATCCTTTGAATATGAAATGTTGCCGGTATTGATGTGGTATCATTATTGCTGATTTGTTTCTGTCTCGGTGATAAAATTAAAAAGCCTTCGGCCATTTTTTAACAGCCAAAGGCGAAGATCTGGAATAAAATTATCCGGCTACTTATGGCAAAGGTTATTGCTTGACGAACTTCTTCACCGCAACGCCTTCCCCACTTTGAAGGACGAGGTAGTAGGTGCCGCTGCTCAGGTTCTCTAATCCGGGGGCCTCATAGCTGCTCTGGTATGCAGGTATCATTTCCCGGAACAACGTCCGCAACCGGCGGCCCTGATTGTCATACAAAGAAGCGGTGATGAAGGTGGGAGTTCGAAGGCTTAGGCTGATGTTTAATTGGTTTTGAACCGGGTTAGGGGCAATGCCCCAGCTTTCCAGGCTGCCGATTTCCTTAGTGGCGGTGGGGAAACCGATATCCGTAAAATTGGTATTGTGAGTGAACTCCCGGCTTTCATCGCCCTCGTCATCGTCGAAGTTTATCCTCCAGGCGTGGTCGGCAGGGGGCGCATCATAGCTGCCATTCTGGTTGAGGTCGGCGTAAAAATCGGCATCGTAATTCTGCCCTGGTTCGATACCTGGTACCCGGACTTCAAAGTCAGGCAGCAGGATCTCCTGCACAGTAGCCCGTCCTGCTTCTTGTCCCGTTCCGGTATTGACGACCCGCAGTTCCAGTTTCTGGCCGACGTGAGGGTTCATACCAAAGAATTCCAGCTTAAATTCATATACCCATTCGATGTCGGTGAAATTGGTGCCATGAGGGAAACTGGCCGTCTCGTCGCCGTCAACCGGCCCGACCGTCATTCTCCAGGCATGGTCGGTGGGGGGAGCATCATACAGGCCGTTCTGGCTGAGGTCGGCGTAGAAGTCCAGGTTGTAGGTATGCCCCGGCTCCAGAAAGGGGAGGTCAATTTCGAAGTCCGGCATCGCAATGGCATCCAGGTCTTCGCGCCCTGCTTCTTTACCCGTTGCCTGGTCCACCAGTCGGACACCAAAACCCTGTCCAACGTGCGGGTTCATGCCGGTGAGCTGGAAACGCAGTTGGTGTTTCCATTGAATATCCGTGAAATTGGTTCCGTGCGAGAAAGAGAACATGTTCATGCCGGCGCTCAGGTTATCGGCGTCGAGGCGCCAGGCGTGGTCGGCAGGGGGCGCATCATATACGCCATTCTGGTTGAGGTCGGCATAGAAATCCAGAAAATAGCTCCGGCCGGTTTCTCCGTTTAGGGTTAGGGAAAAATCTGGCCCGGATATGGATGCTACGGATGCGCGATCCTCCTCTTTCATGGTGGCTTTGTCGATCAGCCGGGCTTCGAATTTTTGCCCTACATGAGGGTTCATGCCCGTAAGGTTGAATGTTATCTCCTGGGTGAAGCCTGCTTCTGAAAAGAGGAATCCGCTCAAAGGCAGTAACAGTAATATTAACTTTTTCATAGACACATTTTTAGTTAACGATTTGGATGAATTCGTATTCCATTTGGGAAGTAGTAAATTCATTGTATTCCTGAGCCGGGTTTCCATTTGAGGGAAGGAATCACCCCTTGCTGTTATTTTGCTACGCATAAGGTGATTACCATAATTTTCTGAACACTTTGATGTTGGCTCCCAGGTTATATACCTTCAACTGGCCATGCCCGATCCCTGCCAGGGGAACCTGCAGGCCGGCATCAAGTTGCAGCATAAACCCTTTTCCGAGCCGGGCCTGATAACCGGCGTATGCATGTGCCGTTGAGAGCCAGTAGCTTTGGGTATCTTTTGTCTGCCACCAACGGATGAGGTCGGGGTCGTCGAGCCTATAATTGTACCAGTATTCTTCCATCAGCATGAAATAGGAGGAAACGCCTGCACTGACAAACGGCCCGGGAGCGGAGTACCCCTTAGGATAGAATTTCAGCGAAACCGGTACTTCCAGGATATGGCACAGCCCGCGGGTATTATCGGGAGCGATCCTCCGGGTCCAGAATCCCTTCGGAGGGAGGTATTCTCCTTTGTCAGCCAGGTAATGCATTTTCAGGAACTGGGCCCCGATATTGAGCCCGAACCTGTGCTGATACTGATACTCGGCAGAAAGGCCTGCCTTCCAGCCACTTTTGGAGAAATCACCCCAGCCGATCGAATTCCGCCCGGCGGAAGCACCTGCTCCCAATAAGAGGTGGTTGGCCCGTCGGTTACGGATCTTTTCCGGCTGTCGGATTGCTATACTTCCCGTATCCAATTCCCGGGGAAGTTCGGCCAGAAGGGTAATGCCTTTGAGCAGCAGAGGCGCAGGGGGGGAGGGCTTCACTTTCGCCATTTTGGCCGTAACCCACTCCTGGTTTCCCGGCTCGGGAACAGCTGATCTGTCGGCCTCAATGGCACTGTTCTTTTCCAATGGGGTGTAAGAGCCGTTTTCCGTTTTTTTAATTTGAGATGGAAAACTTCCAATCCGGCCCGGCTGCGGCTTTTTATGGTTTTCAGGTTTTGCTGGCGCCGAGGTTTGCGGAGATGTTGCGTGTCGCTTTTTTTGCGTTATCTCCTGAAGGTGGAATGTCTGGGTTTTTGGCGCTTCATTGTTCAACACTACAGCTTCCTGCCCTCGCTTGTCAGGGCCGATTTCCGTCTGAACCTGATCCTGGCTCCCGCCGTTTACTGGTTCATCAGCCCCGGCGCAAAAAAAATAAACTGCGATACCTGAGAGCGAAAGGAAAATGGCAATACCTACTATCCACCAGATCACCAGCCGGCGGCGTTTCCGGTCAAGCATACGGGACATCTGTTCCCAGGCGACAGGGTTGTAATCAAAATCGTACTTCCCGGCGCCCTGCTGGAATAATTTGTCAAGCTCGTGCTTTGAAAGCTCAGGCATAGCGGGTGTTCAGGTTTTTCTGGATCATTTCCCGGAGTTTGCTCCTGGCCTTGGATAAATTGGATTTGGATGCTCCCACGCTGATCCCCAACATATTGGCGATCTCTTCGTGTTTAAAACCATCGATGACATACATATTGAATACAGTACGGTAGGCGGTAGTCAGAGACTGTACCATGGCCATGAGCTCCATATAACTGATCCTGCTCAAGATGTCTTCTCCCGTGGATATATTTCCGGCTTCATCCATCTGGACTTCTCTTTTGAATTTCTTCTGTTTTCGGACGTAGTTGATGGCTGTATTCACCACGATCTTCCTGAACCAGGGCTTGAAAGGCTTTTCCAGGTCGAATTTTTTGATGTTGCTGAATACCTTCATGAAGCTGTCGTTCAATATCTGTATGGCCTCATCCTCATTGTCGGCATAACGGATCGTTATGCTCATGCCATAAGCATAAAAGTGCCTGTACAGCTCATGCTGGCTGCCACGCTGCCGTTTGCGGCAACCCATAAGAACCGGCCTTAGATCTGATGCGTCTTCAGCATGCATCTGGTGAATGGGTGTTTGTCTCCCCATACCCGCTGAACGAGTAAAGGGTTGCCTGGTGGCAAAATTTATTTCTCACCAGAAGCTACGAACCCCATCCGTCAGGAGGACAATTGTTTTGCCGAACGGGAAAGGAAAAGGGCTGAACGGGAAGGGCAGGGGTAAAAGAGGGAATGAGGGAATGATTTTTTGGGAGCCCAGTAATGCAGAATGGCAGAAAACGGTGAATGTATCGTTCTTATTCACCCCCTTGTTCCTTCATCCCCTCATTTCATCTTGCCATACCCTCGCTCTACCGAGCCATCACAACTCGCTTTACCACAGTCCCCACTTCGGTCGTAATGGCGAGGTGATAAAGGCCGGCGGGATGGCTGGAAACATCTACGGGTAGCAGCAGCCCGGGCCATCCGGCTTTATTACCGGAATCGTAAACGAGCTGGCCGGCAGGGCTGAACAGGCGCAGGCGCAGTGTACGGAAAAAGGCCTCCTGCTCGACGGTAAACCGGCCGGTGGAAGGGTTGGGATAAATAGAAAAGCCCTGGCCTGCTTCCGGATCTAAAAGCCTCTCCCGGGAAAGCGTGAGGACACTCTGCCCGATGGGCTGGTTGCTGTATGTGATCAGGTTGGTGGCCATTACCAGGTGGGGGTTGAAGCCGTCGTTGCAGTTCGGGCAGGTCGCTCCGCTGATACAGCCGGGGTTGTTGACGTGGCACTGATCGACATAGCCGGGGAAAAGGCGGTAGAATAGCTCCTGTTGGCCCTGCCCGATGTAGGGTGACATATCATACTCAAAAAAGGGAGAAATGGCGCCCGGACACCAGCCCGCCCGGTTGAACCACCAGGTGCCGTCCTGCGGAGAACAGCCGTCCGGATTGGGGTCGCATTGTGTCCAGTTGTGGTGGGTAAATGTCTCCTGGCCATTGACGAGCACGTAGTGCGTGGCTTCGTAGAATTCGGCGGCGTTAAAACTGTTGTTCTCTCCCCAGCCGTGGCCGGTGCCCACCAGGTGCATCTTGGCGGCCTGTATTCCGGCAGGAATATCAACCAGAAAAGTATCGGCAGGCTGCCGGTTCGCAGGGTCGCCGAAAGCATGATAACCGTACCAGAGCCGCTCTACCCGGCTGTAGCGGTAAGGAGCTGCGCCGGCCTCGAAATCCAGGCTGAGGGTCACTGCCCAACCTCGCTGATAGGTACCTATGCGAACCCTCATCTCCGGATTGCCCTGAAGCAAAGAAGCGTAATCAGTCAGATCGACAGTGTGTTCGCACTCTACACCATAGGGGGTGATGTATCGGATGATCTCTATCCATTCACCGGCCGGGTTGCGCACCTCGATATGAGCCAGCCGGTCCCAGTCGTCGCAGCCGATGCCGGGGCAACTGATGCCGAGGGTAGCAGTTATTTTACTGAAAGCGCCCAGGTTCCCGGGCAACTGATAATGGTTGGAATAAGAGGAATTGACAAAGGCGATAACTTCATCGTGGTCGAAAGTGCGAAGGGATACATCTCCGGTGTTATCGGTAATTTCGAAATCAATGCTGGTTTCGGTGTTGTTTCCGTTGCTGGCGGCAACTCTTGCCGTAAGGGTGTGCATGCCGTAGCTTTCCGGAGTCCAGTATATGTAGGCGTGGCCATCGAGTCCCGGTATAGCTTCCACGGGCTCACCGTCAATTTCCATCTCCACGGATTCAATGGAAAACCACTGCGGGTAAGCAACCTTACCTCTGGCGCCCAGAACCATCCGGCCGAGTTCAGGCATTACCATAGGATAAGCAGTGCCGGGGCTGGTAATGATGGCCTCAGGATAGATGTCGGCGGGATTGATGGCCTCGAAAGAACGTTCTATGGGTTCGGCGGCGTTGTAGTCATCATTGCCTTCCTGGCTGGCCCTGACGACCACGGTGCCTCCTTCTCCGGTAAGGGTGAGCAGGTTGCCTTCCACCGTTGCCGGCCCCGACACGATGGCAAAGCTCACCGGAAGGCCGGAAGTAACGCTGGCCTGCAACTCAAAAGGTTCATCCGTGGAAAGGCGGCCGGGGAGGGGAGGGAACGACAAAACCTGGTAGGGCGCTTCGATACCTCCGTAAAGGGTCACTTCTTTCAGAATGAACCCCTCATTAACATCGGCGCGTTGCTGAGCATAAATGCGCACAAAACGGCCCTCCCAGTCCAGCTCATCCAGCAGGAATTCAGGTATGGTGTTGTCGGTAAAAGCCTGGCGGGTAACCCAATCTTCCGCATTGTCGGAAGTCTGGACCTCAAAGGCTGAGGCATAGAACACCTCATCCCACTGGATGGTAATGGCGCATATCCTGTTCACGATCCCAAGGTCTATGTAAACCCATTGTGAGTCGGCCCTTTCACTGACCCAATGAGAGCCGATGTTCCCATCAACTATACTGGAAGCGGAACCGGACAGGGTGGAAGAAGCAGTCACCGGCCTGCCCTGCGATATAATCTGGTCGAAACACTGGCTTTGTAAAAAAAAAGGAAGCATCAGAGCCAGAAAGAGGGAAAGGGCATTGCGAGAAGTCGGCATATTCCGGTTTGTTGATTATTTAATATTCATCAAAAACAGCGGTAAAGATAAGGAATGATAAATCTTTTCCATTCCGCACTTTAGGTTCTCTTTCGTTGTTTATTGAACAGGAAACCAATAATAACAAAATCAGAGATCAACTATGGCAGAAAAGACCTTCAGAGAAAAAATGGAAGACCGCTTGCACAGCTGGAGAAGAGAACTGGAAGAATTGCAGTTACAACTCCATCTGGGAAGTAAGGAAGCCGCCGAAAAGCTCGAAGAGCAGAAGAAGCGCCTGAGCACCTGGATGGATGACAACCGGGGCCGTTTTAAGGAAGTGGAGGAAGAAATCGGTGAAGAGGCCCGGGAGTTCAGGCAGGCGTTCAATCAGCTTCTGGAAAAACTGCGGAAGGCCCCGGCAAAGACCAAAGAAGATGCCAAATCTCAGGAGGAAGAGCTTTCCGCAACCATGGATAAGCTGCAGGAAGAAGCCGAAAAGCTCGAAGAACAGGGAAGTGAAAAGGCCGCCGGCATGATGGACGATTTTCAGGACCGAATGGCCCGTTTCCAGGCTCACCTGAAAGTTCTTACCGCCCATTATGCAGAAGAAGCCGTGGAAGAGTGGAAAGAGTTCCGCGAAGAAGCCCGGGAAAAGATTGAAAAGCTGAAAGAGCAGTCCGGTGAGTGGCAACAAGAGGCAGGAGAGGAATGGAAAGAGTGGCGAGAGGAGTTCAACAAAGCTTTTCACACCCTGGCCAGTGCTTTCAGGCGGGATAAGAAATAAGCCGGCCGGATTTCGGGAAATTAACAACACATTAGCCGTTTTTACAAACTAATTTCCAATTTCCTTCGTTTTAATGTTAACTCAATGTTAATTAATTTTTAAATTAGAGTTAACTTAGTGCATTGAGCCAATTGATTGCCCTGGAAAATGGAAAGCTTATGAAACGGACTGCTGTGTTGTTGATGTTGTCGTTGCTGGGAAGAGCGGTACCTGCGGGCGCCCAATCCAGCAACCTGGTAAAGATCCCTTTTGAACTGGTGAACGGGCTTGTCCTCGTCAGTGCCTCTATTAATGGGGACACGGGGAGTTTCATTCTGGACACCGGCTCGCCTATGGTGGTTGTTAACCCCAGGAATGTCGAAGGTTTACAGCCGGTTAATACGCAGCAGAGTTATGCTTTCCGGGGCCGCCCGGTAAAGGTGAACCACTTCAGCTGGGCAGGTATTGAAAGAGAGGGCATGGACGCTCTGGCCATGGACATCAGCCACCTGGAAAATGCCTCACACCGCAAAATACTGGGCGTTATCGGTTATGAAGTGCTGAATAAGTATGAAGTGATGTTCGATTGCCGCAATCAGGTTCTTCTTCTTTACGAACCGCGCAACAGCTGGATACATGAACGGGAAACTCCCTTGTTCAGTTTCCGTTTCCAGATGCGCGATGAACTACCGGTAATTAAGGCTCGCATCGGAGGTAAAAAAGTACATCTCGGCCTGGATACCGGAGGTACGGCCAACCTGCTTTCCGAAAAACTGATGGGGCAACTTCCGGCCAGTTCCCTAAGAAATGCCAAAGAGGAAACGATCTTTGGTTTGGCCAATATTCCCGAAAAAAAGAATTCTGCACTGGTTGATGGCCTTGAGGTGGAAGGAAAGCTCCTCCATGCTTCCCGGTTTTTATTCACTGACCTTTCTCACCTTGATGACGTGCACATAGAAGGGTTGCTGGCAATGCCTTTCCTGAGCCAGTTCCGGTTTTCCATCAATTACCGGAAAAACAGGGTTTATATCTGGAGCCATGGCGAAGAGATCAATTTTCGCACCATTTAATGATTATTTGCTTTTCATCTCTACAATCCCCGTCCACTCTTCCGGGACTCCTTCGCTGGCCAGGCGGCGGGCCTCGCTGAGAAAGAAGCGGACGGCTCCATCGTCGGGGTAGCGTTTCAGCAGGCCCTCGAGAATATGGCCTGCATCCCAGAAGTCTTTGCTGAAATAAGCATCGACTGCCTCGCGGAATTCGGCCAGGCTCTCTTGTTTTTGCTGCTGTTGCCAGGGCTCGTCTCCATTAAAGCATTCGTACATACCCAAAGGTTTTTTCTTACCGATCACCTGCACCTTACCCAGGTAGCGCAGCAGGCAGTCTTCCTTATGAGAGATGCGCTGCAGGCTCTCTTCGGTAAGCAGGATATTGGCGCCGTAGTATTTGGTTAGGCTTTCCACCCGGGAAGCCGTATTTACGGTATCGGCGATGGTGGCCGCGTCCATGCGTTTGTTGTCGCCGATAATACCCATGATAAGGGGCCCTGTATGGATGCCCATGCCCAGGCGGATGGGGCGTCGCTGCTTTTCCTTCCGGTAGTGGTTGTATTCATGCAATGCTTTCTGCATCTGAACGGCGGCTGTTACCGCGTCCATCGGTTCGCCAGGGAATATGGCCATGATGGCGTCGCCCAGATACTGATTGATGAACCCGTTGTTATTGCGGATGTGAGGGCCGAGCCGGCCGTTAAGGGCGTTAACGAAGCGGAAGTTGTCCGTAGGGCTCATTGTTTCGGCGAGGGTGGTGTATCCCCGGATATCGGAAAAAAAGACGGTCACCTCCCTTAAAGCCTGGTCGCCAAGGCGCACTTCGGTGATGGCGTCCCGGCCCAGAGCCTGGAGGAACTCGTAGGGGACGAACTTGCCGGTGGCGGCATTGATGCGGTGCAGGTAAAGGTGAGTCTTTACCCGGGCCAGGAATTCTTCCCGTGTAAATGGCTTAGCCAGGTAATCATTCGCGCCTACCGCCAGCCCCTCTACCAGGTCGGCAACCTGGTTTTTGGCGGTGACCATGATAACGGGGAGCTCGCTGGGCAGGTGCCGCTCCCGGATCTTCTGGCACACTTCGTAGCCCGACATGCGGGGCATCATCACATCCAAAAGGACCAGGTCAAAGGGCCGGTCTGCTGCATCAATGGCCTGCAGGGCTTCCCGGCCGTTCATGGCGGAAATGATTTTATACTGCTCCTGGCGCAGGTGGTTCGTCAGCACTCGTTGGTTGATGGGTTCATCATCGACAATGAGGATCCGCACCTTTTCGCTGTCGTCGTCCAGAAGCATCAGTGGTTGGATCTGAAGGGCCCGGGCTTTACCGGCGTCCCGGGGCGATTCCTCCGGGCGCGAGGCTGGTTCGGGGGGAGCCATGTCCGGAGCCCGTTTCTCGATACTGAGGGGAAGGGTGAAATAGAAGGTGGAACCCCGGCCTTCCTCACTTTTTACCCACAATTGCCCGCCGTGCATTTCAATAAGGCGTTTGCTGACACTCAACCCCAGCCCGGTACCGGTAAACAATCGCCTTTCGGACCCATCGGCCTGTTCAAATTCCTGGAAGATGGCTTCCTTTTTAGTCTCTGGTATGCCAACCCCGGTATCTTCCACTGATACCTCCAGCCATTCTTCTTTTCGTTTAGCAGCCACCCTCACATGTCCCGACTCGGTAAACTTGATGCCATTGCCAACAAGGTTATGCATTACCTGCATCAACCGGTTTTCATCGCCGTGCACAATACTTCCCCTCAGCGGAACCCGGTTTTTCAGCGCCAGGTCCTTTCCCCGGGCCAACGGAGTGTGGATGCGCAGGACCACATCCACCAGTGCATGCATGTCAACGGATCTCGGCTTCAGCTCAATTTCGTGGTTTTTCAGCCTGGAGAAATCCAGAATATCATTGACCAGGCTGCTCAGCCGCTTGCCGGAAGAGATGATCATCTGGATGTCCTCCTTCTTATCAGGGCTTTCCTCGCGTTCCTCCAGGGATTCCGCCAGGCCAATGATGCCGTGCAGCGGGGTGCGCAGTTCATGGGAGGTATTGGCGAGAAACTGGTCTTTCAGGTGATCGACGTGCCGCAGCCGTTCGTTCAGCTCTCTTTCTTTTTCGAGCTGGGCTTTTTGCCGGGCCAGCTTCTGCCGGTCCAGGCGGGTGCGGTGCCGCATCCACAGCCAAATCACCGTCATAATGAGGAGGGATAACCCCAGGTAGGTGAAAGGCGTGCGCCACCAGGGAGAGGAGATGGTGAATTGCAATCTGGCTTCGGGGCTTATATTACCATAAATGTCGCGGGCTTTCACCCGAAAAGTGTAGTCTCCCTGCGGGATATTTGTGTATTCCTTCTGGTTGAGTGTGCTCCATGGGCTCCATTTTCGGTCAAAGCCTTCGAGAGAATAGCTGTACTGATTTTTCTGGGCATCATCGTAACCCTGGGCGGCGAAGCTGAAAAAAAGGTTGTTGAACCGGTAACCCAGTGGCTGGGTTAAGGTGACAGACTGCCCATTTTCTCCCTTTCCGGATACAGCTCCGCCAAACAGTACCGAATCCTGGTTGGCGGCTACTTTTCGCAGGTAAACCGTTAGTGGATACGGAGTATTGGCTGGATGCTTCCGGTTGTAGCGGAACAACCCATTGTTAGTCCCTATCCAGAGGATGCTGTCGCCGTCTGCAAATATACTGGAAATAGACTGGGGAAGGCGTTTGTGGAAAGACGTGTCCAACTGGTAAGCCTCTCCGAACGGAGCGCCCGGATTTTGAAGAAAGGCCATACCAAGGGGATAGTAGCTGTTATCGTTAAACCGGGTGAGAAACAGGTTGCCCTGGTTGTCGGTTTCCAGAAAATTAGCTCCGCAAGCGTTTAACCAGGCATTGAGCTCCGCTGCCGGTTCGAACCGGCCTGCCTGGACATTGAACTTGCTGGCTAAGCCTTCTGTAAGGAAATACAGCCCATCCGAAAGTGGAAGAGGAGCGGTATATTTTTCGGATGACAATCCCTTATCCTTACCGTAATAGGTAGGTTGCCTGTCCAGCAGCTTTCCTTCAGGGCCGAGAGCCAGAAGGGCCAGCCCCTGCTGATAGGTGCCAGCCCAGACTCTACCGGCAGTGTCAGCACCCAGGATGGAGGGGCCTTCAATGGTGATCCGGCTGTCTTCTACCCACTGTCCTTCTTCCAATTGCAGGGTGCGCACCAGGTTGTTGACCCGGTTGAGCACATAAATGCGCCGGGGGTAGGCGGGGAAGTGATAAAGGAATTCAGCATTCTGTTCCGTATCGATCAGGCGGGTTTGCCACTGGCCTCCTTCTCCTTGTGTCACTTCTGCCAGGCCGGAACTGCCGCCGATGATCAGGCGTTCTTTGCCGTCGATGGCAGGAAGGGGTAGTAAACGGATTGGATTGATGATCTTTCCCAACTGGCCGAACTGCTGGAAGGGAGCTTCAGGATATTCCTCAGGGTTGAATACCATCAGGCCATTATAAGTGGCAATAAAAAGATGGCCGGCGAAGCGGGTAATGCTGGTCAGCCGGCTGCTTAACCCCTTTTCTTTGCCCCAGTAGGTGAGAGGCAAGTGAATCTCCACCCGGGAAATTCCGTTCTCGGAAGTGAACCAAAGGGCGCCCTGGCGGTCAGTCATCATATCCTCTACTACCCGGACCGTATGGCCGGGAAACCGGTGAAAAAGTTGCTGTTGCCTTCCCAGGCTGTCCACAATGGCCAACCCTCCGGTAAAGGTGCCGAGCGCAAGCCTGCCGTCAGGCAGGGGCAGTCCACTATAGCACTGGTGTTCGAGGAAATAGCTGTTCAGTTCAGACGGGAAAGGTTGAAAGGCAGCTGCGCCTGCAAGCCAAGGCTTGTAACGGATCAATCCCTGGTCCATGGTGCCGATGAGGATATCACCGCCCAAAGGCTGCATGACATAAACGTGGGTACGGGCGAAGCGTTCTCCTCCCGGAATCAGTTTGATGTGCCCCTTTTCCAGGACACATAAGCCCGGGTCCAACTGATCGACATAGAGCTTGCCGTTGAGTTGGAACAGGCCCCGCCAACCATTGACCGGCCAGGTTTTCAACACCTGCCGGTTGGCCAGTTGAACCAGCAGCTGTTCTCCCCGAAGATAGACGGTATCTCCTGTCGAGAGTGCTTCCCGGAAAAAACCGAAATTGCGTTGCTCCTCCGGCAATTGGTTTACCAGGGAATGAAATTGCAGTTGGCCTTTGTCGTTCGGAGAAAGGTAGCCCATGTTTTTAAGCCCTCCGGTATAGATGAGGCCATCTTGGGCTTGTGCCAGCGCCCGTACATCCTGGCCGATTGGCACCGAAATAAGCCGCCACCCGGCTCCGTCATATTCCAGTACGCCCCTTTCGTTAGCTACGTAAACTAATCCGCTTTGGCCCTGCAGCAGGCTTGTGCAGGTAATATCAGAATGATACTCTTCGGGGAAAAAGTTGCGGATCAGGGGCTGGCCCTCTTCGGGTGAATTAAGCTGGGCAGCGGCGGTAGCCCAGAGGTTTAACCAAAACAGCAATCCACCCAGTTTTTTGAAGCGTTTCATTTTAAGTGGGGATTTCCCCAAAGCTACGGTTTTAAGAGGACAACTCCATTAGGTAATTACACGGAGACTGTGTTAAATGGCAGGAGCTCAGCCTGGCGCCAAACCACAAAACCGCCAAACCACAAAACCGCCAAACCATAAAACCACAAAACCACAAAACCACAAAACCATTTCATGCCAATCATTCGGTAGCCCGGCTGACTTGCCGGTGGATGGCGAGGTAGCTGTCGTCGTCCTCTCCGTCACCGTCCCAATCCATCATGGTTCGAAATTCTGCCAGCCCTTTCCCGGCGGAAACTTCGTACTGGTAAGTGGCATTGGGTTCTATCAGCATCAGAGTGTCGCCGAAAGTATTCCACAAGCCTTTTGTGGTGCTCAGGTTGTCGCCGTTGAGTGCAATAAATTCCTGCCGGTATTTGTTATCCGGACTGAAGTACAAACGGATAGGCCGGGTGGCCAGGCGCTCGGCCCATTCTTCTTCCTTTACCTCAAAGACGTAACTGCTGTCTGTGTTCTCCGCTGTGTTGACCTCCACCCGGATGGAAACCGATTCCCAGGCGCCGGGCAGCACTTCGCTAAGCGGCTTCTTTTCAGTAACGGCATCTTCTTTACCTGTTGAGGATTCTCCCTGGCAACTCAGAAAAAGAAAAGCGGATAAGGCGGTAGCTAACCACTGGATCTTGTTCATGATTTCAGTTTGTTGACCGCAAATATATGGCTACAAATTCCTGAATGCCAAAAAATGCTCGTAAGATCGGGATTCGTAGATTCGTTAAATCGTAAATTCGAGAACCCACGATTTCCGAATCCACGAATCCACGATTCCATCACTCACTTCCTCTCCACTGAGCCCGAACCGGCAATGCTTTTATCAATCTGCGGAGAGCCGAGATAAAAGACGTCACCTGAGCCGGCGATGCTGACGTCGAGTTGTTCGGTAGCGTCGATGGTGCAATCTCCCGAACCGGCGATGCTGATATCGGCCTTCTGAGCTTTGAGCCCGGCGGCATCAACGCTTCCGGACCCCATGATATTGACTTCGGCCTTCCCTGCCTCTCCTTCCAGTTCAACATTTCCGGACCCGGAAATGCTCGCCTCTACGGAATTGGCTTCTATGTTCAGGTTGATGTTGCCCGAACCGGCTATGTTGAGGCTTACTACATCCAGGCCGGTGAAGGGCGTTTCTCCGGCTACATCGCCTGATCCGGCGACGCTGACGCCTTTTAAGGCGGGCATGGTGATGTAAAACTTCAGGCTTTTATAGTTGCTGACAGACTTGTCAAAACCGATTTTGAGGGTTTCGCCTTCCACTTTGGTTTCCAGGTTATCAATAATGTTCTGCTGAGCCTCGGCCTTTACGGAGTAGGAATCTCCCTGGCTGAGATAGAGTTCTCCGGAGGTAGCCAAGCCGATTTTGGTAAACCCGTCCAGGCTCAGGGCCTTGCTGACAACCGGCCCTTCGCCTTTGATGCTTCCTCCAAAGAAGCCGCCGTCATAATCGGTAATACAGGATGAAAACAGTAAGGCTACGAGAGTGGAAAAAGTGAAAATGAGGTTTTTCATGATGCGATATGGAATTTTATGACAAAAGTTGAGGATCAAAAATAAAGCTCTGGGGCCTTTTGGCAAAACAAAAAGGATAAACCCGGGCGGTGGCTCGGCCAAGTATTTATGCGGGGAAAAAATATATGTAGTTAAAAAGTTTCTTTCTTTTTTGCTTGCTGCTTTTGCCCGGCCTATATTTGATCGGAAATTAATCAGTGTATATGAATAAACAACAATTGGCCTTTGTTTTTGGCGCCCTGGCCCTGCTGTTCCTTACAGGGTGTGGTAAGGATGGCGCCGTAGCCACAAAAGATTACGAATATCTGCCCACCTACACGGAAAAGGGTATCAACGTCGTTGTGGAGATCCCGGCGGGAACGAACCACAAAATAGAATACGACAAGGAGAAGAAGGAGTTTTTGGTTGACCAGCGCAACGGCAAGGACCGGATCATCGACTTCCTGCCTTACCCTGGCAATTATGGTTTCATCCCTTCCACTTACATGGACCCGGAAAGGGGGGGAGATGGAGATGCACTCGATATCCTGATCATTGGAGAATCTATGCCCACCGGTACCGTCATTCCGGTCAAACCCATTGCCGCATTGCTCTTACTGGACGAAGGGGAGGAAGATACCAAGATCATCGCTGTGCCGGCGGACCCCAAACTTCGCGTTATGAATGCCAGTGATTTCCAGGATTTCAGCATCGCTTATGATGGCGCCAAGCACATCATCGAGAACTGGTTCCTGTACTATGACGGGTTGGGCACGATGGAGTTCAAAGGCTGGAAGAACGGGCAATACGCCATGCAGGAGATCGATAAATGGGCCCTAAACAAAGATGCCGATGCCCCCGCGGCTGGAAACTGAGCGAATGATCCTCCGGGCTCCCCGGAGCAGCGACCTTGGCAGTATCTATAAGATGGGTGCGAACCCTCACGTCATGCAGTACATTACTTACGGAAAGCCACAGACCATTCAGGAAGCCCGGGAAGACCTCTGGCGGCGCAAACGGACTGCCCGCCGCCGCCTTGGATACTGGGCCGCCGAAGAGCGTTCCTCCGGGGCTTTCCTCGGATGGATGGCGCTGAAGCGGTTCGACAGCAGCGGCAGGGAGGTGGAAATCGGGTATCGCTTTCTGGAGGAGCAGTGGGGGAAAGGGTACGCCACCGAAGGGAGTGTTCACGTCCTGGAATATGCTTTCGAAAACCTGGGAGTGGAAAAAGCCATTGCCTTATCTATGAAGGAGAACCGGGCCTCCATCCGTGTAATGGAAAAGTTGGGTATGGCCCGTCGCGGCAATATGCTTGCCTATGGAGTGGACTGCGTGCGTTACGAGATCACCCGGCGGCAGTTCGCGCAACGCCATTTGTTAAGAACGATAAAATAAGCCGCCAGTTTCAACCTTTATTGCCCCTGCCCTGTTTCTGGTTAATGTATTGTTTCCTGCCCCTCGAATAGCTATCATTAACTAAAGGGAAATGCCCCGCAATTCATAGAACCGGGCTTTGACAAATGGTGTGCACTGAATAATCCACACTATTTGTCCGGGAAGGCCAAAATCAGGACACCGTTATGAAACCACCCTCAATGGACTACACCGAGAAGTGCCCTCTCTATCAATCTATTCAATCTTTCTTTTCTCCTTCTGTTTCCGAGGATAAGAGTGTTCTTCCCGATGCGTCTCCTGCCCCTGTCCCTCAATATAGCCTGTCCCGGCCCGGGTTGGAAATGGCCATTTACCCTTCAGCTGCCAGCCTGCCCGGCTTATGGGACAGCCTTCTACCCGAAGGCCAGGTTATGATGGGCCGCGCTTATTTAAAAGCCCAGGAGCTGGCGCCGGCCGAGGGCATGGGGTATGCCTATCTGCTGTTCTATAAAGATGGTGAGCCGATTGGCGTGGCGGCCTGCCAGTTGATGGAATTTCGGGCTTTGCAGCAGATCCAGTCTCTTCGGCAGGTTCCGGAGGGTGGCTTTCCCGCCCGGCTTTGGCAAAATATTAAGCGTAGCCTGGCCCGCCGCCTCAATTACAAGCTGATCATCTGCGGGGCAACCCAGTTCACCGGCCAGCATGCTTTTGTTTTCAGGCCGGGAACCGTGCCTCCTGAAACGGCAGTCTCATTGGTCGATGAAGGCCTTCAAAAGCTTGCCTTTAAGCTGGAGGCCGAGGGATGGCGTGCCGGCGGCATTCTGATAAAAGACCTGGAAAATGGGCAACCGGCTTACCTTCGTGCTTTGGAGAAACAGAATTACTCCTCCTTTCCCTTTGAACCCAACATGGTGCTTTTCTTCCGCCCCGGCTGGAAATCATTTGACGATTACCTTGAAGCCATGGTTTCCAAATACAGAGTTCGGGCCAGAAGAGCT
Organism: Lewinellaceae bacterium; assembly: GCA_020636315.1. GTDB lineage: Bacteria > Bacteroidota > Bacteroidia > Chitinophagales > Saprospiraceae > JACJXW01. The sequence continues at coordinate 122,546 of JACJYA010000010.1, read as the reverse complement.
TTCAAAAAAGGGGAAAAGCTGGTAAGGCGGGAAATGGATGAGGAAACCCTCCGTTTCCATCAGGAGGAGGTACACACACTTTACAATGAAATAGCAGAGCGGGCGGATTTCAATATGATAAACCTGCCTAAAGGCTATTTCCCGGCGCTCAAGCAGGCTATGCCGCAGGAATTCCGGGTTTTTGGATATTATCTGGACGATGTGCTGGTGGGGTTCTGTTCTACCCTGCGCAACGGCCCGGAAATGGAAGCGCACTTCATAGGTTTCAAACCGGAAGTGAACCTGAAATACCAGCTTTATCTCAATATGCTCTACGACATGATCCGCGCCGGGCTGGAAGAAGAACAGGTAGAAAGAGTTGTCTTTTCGCGGACTGCCTTGGAAATAAAGAGTTCTGTTGGCGCCGAACCGGTTGAAATGTATTGTTACCTGCGCCATCTGAATCCCGTCCTCAACCGGGCTTTGCCTACTTTGGTCCGCTGGCTCGAACCGGAAAAGGAAGCATGGCGGCAACGACACCCGTTTGGGAATTCGTGAACCGAAACCGATCCACGAATCACAAATCACAAATCACGAATAGGCCTACGCAAACCGTTTTCGTTTCAACCTTATCGTATAGCCCTCATCCGTTTTGTCGATTTCCAGGCTTGCTTTGATGCGCTGGGCCCTCATGGCCAGGTTGGCCAGCCCCTGGCCGCCCTTATTGCCGTTGATCTTTTCTTTTCGTGGTGACGGCCCGCCATTGTCCTTGATGATCATGGTGAAGTCCTGCCCTTCATTTTTCAGGGTGATGTTCACTTTTGTGGCAGCAGAGTGTTTGGCTATATTGTTGATGGCCTCCTTAAAAATAAAATAGAGGTTCTGGCGTATCGTGACGGGCATTTTCTTTTGCCGTTCCAGTTTGCTGATGTGCATCTGATAGACTATGTTCAGGGGCATCAGCATTTCATCGGCGTGCTCCCGCATCCGGTGCAGCAGGTCCTCCACTTTATCCTTCCGGGAATCGATAGACCAGATCACATCGCTCATTTTGGACATGGCCTTTCGGCTTACTTCACCGATCTGTTTCAGCCTTTCACGGCTTTTTTCATCCTGGATTTGCATCTGAAGGACATCGGTTTGCATGGCAATGCCGGAAAGCAGGCCGCTGAGCTCATCATGTAGGTCACTGGACAGTTTTGTGCGCAGGCGTTCTACCTGAAGGCGCTGTTCCAACCGGTTCTGGAAGATGACGTAGAGGATGACAGAACCGGCGGCAATGCAGAGGATAATGAACCAAATGGTCTGGGTGAAAGCGGGTTTCATACGAATGGGTATGGCCAGTTCCTCATCGCTCCAGTTGCCATTTGCATCGGCCCCGTTGATGTGCAGGGTATAAAGGCCGGGGGGCAGTTTATTGAGGCGGAGGTTGGGGTTATTGCCCTGATATACCCATTGATTGTCATACCCTTCGAGCCAGGCTTTGAACTGGTTGCGGCGTGGGCTGGTAAAAGTGGGCAGCATGAAATGGATCGTAAAGTAGCTGTCGCCCGGGTTAATGACGAGTTCTTCCAGTTGAGAAAGGTTGTTGTCCTGTACGATCGTACTATCCTGTTTGGCATTGTACCGCGTGATCTTGGTCAATACTACCGGAGGAGTGGATTCATTGACCAGGAGGTCCTCGCTTTTGAAGGCGTTTATGCCGTTGACGCCACCGAAGTAATACCTTCCATCTATGCCGTGGTAGTAGGAAAAGCGGTTGAACTCATCGTGTGTCAGCCCGTCAACAGAATAAAAATTGCGGAAGACTTCCTTTTCGGGGTCAAAGAAAGAAAGCCCGTTGTAGGTGCTGATCCAGTAATGGCCTTTGTTATCCGGAACGATCCCGCAGACGGTGTTGCTGGCCAGCCCGTTCTTTCGGCTGTAATGCTGGAAGTTCCCGGTTTTGGGGTCCAGGATGTTCAACCCGTTGGTGGTGCCGATCCAGATCCGTCCCTGTTCGTCTTCATAAAGTACGTAAACGACATCGCTGGCAAGCCCGTTCTTCTTTCCCTTCATGGCCCGGTAGGCCCGGGCCAGCCCCTTTTCGCGGTCGAGCAGGTAAAGGCCGTTTTCCGTACCAATCCACAGATTGCCGCCGCTGGCTTCCAGAATGAAATTGGGGGTGGCGTCGTGTAGGGGGTTGTTGCCTTCCTTATCTTCATAAGGGAGGAATGTTTCCACCTGGGGGTCAAACTGCAGAAGCTGTCCTTTCGAGTTGGTCGGCTGGGTACACAGCCAGATGACGCCGTACCGGTCTATTGTCATAGCATTGAACCGGTACGGATATTCAAAAGTCTTCAGGTTGCAGGTTTCGATATTGTATTTGTGCAGGCGCCCTCCTTCCGAGTTGGAACTCAGGCAGGAATAGAACCAAAGGTTGCCTTCGGCGTCCAGGCCCAGGCTTCCGGTACAGGCCATATCGATCTCTTCGCCGCTTTGCGGGTCGATGAGCGGCAGTGTATCCAGAAAGTTGGTCTCCAGGTCGAGTTCGTATAAGTGCTGAACTTCCCGAAGGAAGTAGATAAAACGTTCGCCATCGCCGGTAATTCCGCGCATGACTGCCCCGCGGCGGTCCTGGCTGAGGTCTTCCGCCAGATAGGAATCGATCTTTGACTGCCGGTTTTGAACGATCTTCAGCCCGGTATCGATACCTAGGAATATCGTCCGGAAAAAATCCTGGCTGAACACACTGACGATATAACGGCTGGCTCCCAGAAGATAATCAAAATTGAAAACCTGGCCATTGGGCCGGATACAGGCCAACCCCTGCAAAGGGAAGGTTTCATTGGCGCGGGCAGAACGCCCAAGCAAAATGTTGCCGTTGTTGTCCTCCCATATATTGGTGAAATACCCAACCTGGCTCAGGCCCGGGATAGAATCAAAAACGAAGCTGTCGGGGCGATAGACGAAGGCTCCGGGCTGTCCCTGAAGAGAAAGCCAGGCCCTGCCTTGGCGGTCGAGGTGCATGAAGTAAGCGGAACCAGGGTAGCTGCCCAGAAAATCATCACAAATAAAATCCTCGATGCCGAAGCGCTTGACCAGGCTGCCGGAGCTTGAAATGTGCCTCAGGCCGGTTTCACTGTCATTGAGAAGAAAGTCTCCGTTTGGAAATTGTATGAGATGGACCGTAACACTGAGTTGCAGGTGCTGTTCCGGAATACTGGCAACCAGTTGGAATTGATTGTCGCCGGTGTACCGGTAGATATTGGAGGCCTCCTCACTGATGGCGAGCACCAGTATCTCTCCCCGCTGATTGACGGTGACCAGCCTCGGGAGGCCCTCAATGCCATACTCCGGAAGTAACTTGACGGTCGTCAATTCCAGTGTTTCCGGGTCGAGGATGTCAAAAAGGCCGTAGGTGGTCCGGTAAGTAATGACCAGCCTGCCGTTTTTGTCCAGGTCCAGCTTTCGGATGTTGGAGTCGGAGAGCTGATGGCGGTTGTCCGGGTGGTTGTTGAAAACGATGAACTCGTAGCCGTCAAAGCGGTTAAGGCCGTTAGGAGTACCCAGCCAGATCAGCCCCCGCTTGCTTTGTACGATATCGGTAACCAGCCGGTCGGACAAGCCGTCATTGACGGAATAATACTCTACCGGCAGGCCGTTAGGATAACCAGGCTGTGCCTTGGCTGCCGGCAGGAAAAAGGAAAAAAACTGAATGAGGCTGACTACAATGGCGAGCCATACCCTTCCATCCCTCAATTTATGAAGCGTTTTTTGATACCCCATGGGCACAGATGCCACTTAAATGTCGAAAAATAATTAATGCTACCTGGAGGCAAGTTATTAAAAATCAGAGAGTAATTCAGGTTTACTGCTAAATTTCACCATCCAGTTTCTTGCGAATGACTTCCGCCTTGCTATTTACCTGTAATTTCCTGTATATCTTCTTAATGTGGTCGCGAACTGTCTCTACTGATATCATGTACTGGTCGGCGATCATTTTGTAGCTAAGCCCATCTACCAGGCCGTTGACGATCTGTTGTTGCCGGTCGGTCAGCACCTGGTCTTCAGCCTTGTCTTGCTTGGGTGCAAAATGATTGATCACTTTGCGGGCAATGCTGGGAGACATGTAGGACCCTCCGCGGTTGACCGTTATTATGGCGTCCTTGATAACGGGCAGGCCCGAGCGCTTTAGCAGGTAGGAATCCGCTCCGGCGCACAAGGCCTTGAATATCCGGTCAGAGTCGTCATAAGCGGTGAGCATGATGATATCGATCTCCGGGCGAAGGCCTTTCAGGATCCGGATTCCCTCCAGCCCCGACATGCCGGGCAGGCCAATATCCAGCAATATGGTGTTGAGCGGAATATTGGCCTTCAGCTGTTCAATAAATGCCTCGACGGAATCCGTGGCCAGAATGGGCTCGATCTCAGGTTGTGCCCCAAAATAGATCTCGAGGTTTTCCCGAACCATCGGCTCATCTTCGATAATCCCCAGGTAAATCATATTTAAAACGGTTCTTTCAATGGTTAATTGCCTGATCCCGCAAGGTCAATATGCCGGAAGCACGCGAACAAAAACAATATAACAATCCAGCAATATAACAACCCTACCAGAACCCGGGGAATAATGCCCTTATTACATCACTTCCGAAGTAGAATCCGGTAAGGCTAAAATTGTCAAGGCACTTGCTGAACCATCCATTAGCAGAGCATACTGAAAGATAGGAAAATTATCGCAACGAGGGCAACAACGTAAGCCTGCAACCGGGCACCGGCAGGAAATAGTACGAAAACAACTTTCAGAGGGCTCATCTTCAAGAATTCTGACAAAGAACACTTATTTTTACCGCGGCTGGTGATTGGCCGCCAATTGCTTTTGCCGTTTGCAATAAAATTTCGATTTTCACGGGTGCCCCCCGGAAAAAACCGGCTGTTACTGCTTTCCCGAAATATTTATGCCGGAATGAATTAGGGGAATTAAAAACAAAAGAGGCCCGAAGATCCAGGTAAAACCAAAAGCCCGCAGTTGCGGGCATAAAAAAACAATTTATGTTCAATAGCAAAATTGCCGGGATTGGTTACTACGTACCTGAAAAAGTGGTGACCAATCACGACCTGGCCAAAGTCATGGATACCACTGATGAGTGGATTCAGGAACGCACCGGAATTGTGGAACGCCGATATGGCAAAAAACACAAAGAAACCACTACTTCAATGGCTGCCCGGGCTTCCGAGGTGGCCATTGAAAGAGCAGGGATCGACAAGGAGGATATAGACTTCATTATCTTTGCTACGCTCAGCCCGGATTATTACTTCCCGGGCTGTGGAGTGCTGTTGCAGCGCGAGCTGGGAATAACCGGTTCTGAGGCCGGCGCTCTGGACATTCGCAACCAATGCTCTGGTTTTCTCTATGGCCTGTCCGTAGCCGACCAGTTTATCCGTTCGGGTATGTATAAGAACATACTCCTGGTTGGCGCCGAAATGCACTCTATGGGGCTGGATTACAGCACACGCGGCCGCAATGTCACTGTGATATTTGGAGATGGAGCCGGCGCCGTGTTGCTTCAGCCTGCAGAAGAAGAAGGCAAGGGCATTCTTTCCACTGTTTTGCATTCAGACGGCACCTACGCCGAGAAACTGGCCTTTATCAATCCCGGCGCCCATGGAGGATACCATGCCGCTCACCTCGATGAGGAACCGGACTACGGGTATTCGGATGCTGAATACGGAGAGATGTTCATCAATGAACACATGATAAAGACAGGCCAGATATTTCCATACATGGAAGGGCAGTTCGTCTTTAAGATGGCCGTTCAGAAGTTCCCCGAGGTCATCCTGGAGGCCCTGGCCAAGGCCGGCCTGAAAAAGGAAGATATCGATATGCTGATCCCGCATCAGGCCAACCTGCGCATCAGCCAGTTTGTGCAAAGGCGAATGGGGTTGAAGGATAACCAGGTGTGGAACAACATTCAGAAATTTGGCAATACTACGGCCGCTTCTGTCCCCATAGCCCTGTGTGAGGCTGTCGAGGCAGGCGCCGTGAAGGAGGGGGATGTCGTCTGCCTGGCGGCTTTTGGCAGCGGCTTTACCTGGGGAGGCGCCGTGATCCGGTGGTGACAAATAAGGAAGTTGTATTAACTTTTTCATAGCACATTAATTGGTCCCCGTCACTTATGGCGGGGATTTTTTTGCCGGTTTATTCCAGCCGGTAAAAATAAGATGCCGCTATAAGCTGTTAGGTTAGTAAAAAGGAAAACATGAAGGGAAAAATGTGGTTATCTCTTTCAGCAATGCTGTTGCTGATGGCAGTACAGGGGTGGGCGCAGAAACCTCCGGAAACGGAAAAAGAATTTGACGAAGGTTATCAGCGCCGTATCCAGATGGAATACATTGATGGGGTGTATATTCCCCAGGATCTTTCCGATGCCCTCGTCCAGCTCAACCAGTTGGTGGACCGGGATGCGAAGGCCCGATTCAAAGCTGCTCCGGAGGAGGAGGCCGTCCATAAGCTCCACTTCAGCTTTGGCCGGTGGATCATCCTCAACTGGGGTTTTTATGAAGGCTCCCGCCTTTCGGATTCGCTCCGGAAGATGGGCATTTTCCACCCCGATTATATGGCCCGGTTCATCATTCGCTCTTTCCACCGCAGCCTCAACGGCCGCCCCATTGATGTGAAAGGGCAACTGGAGGCCATCGCCGCTCAACAGGAAAAAGACCGCAAGGAGCGCATTCAGCAGGGCACTGTCCTTTACGAAGAAACCCGAAAGGTGAAGAAGGATACGGTGGAACGGTAATGTGGTGAGGTGTAAAAGTGCTAAGGTGCTAAGGTTTCTCCCCGTATGGGCCTTCCAATAGCGAGAGGGCGGCCTTCATATACCCCATGGCATAGGCCATACCTGCATGCCAGGGGGCGCCACAGGCCATTTGTGGCGTGTGGTCGGGTATCAAAACCCCGTCAAAATTGTTCTGCTTTAGAATTTTTAAGATCCTGAGCATATCGATGTCGCCTTCGTCCACAAAGGACTCACGATAATGGGGTGCTTTGCCCACCACGTTTCTAAAGTGGACATAACCGATCTTACCCTGCTTGCTGTAGGCTTCCGTCGCTTCATACACATCGCCCCCGGCCATTTCGGCAATAGAGCCCAGGCAGAATTCCAGTGTGTTCGAAGGGCTGGGGTGCATATCGATCAATTTTTGGTACATCTCGGGGTGATAGACCAGCCGGGGGGTGTTTCGAATATAAGGCAATGGAGGGTCATCCGGATGCGCCGCCATTTTCACTCCCGCTTCTTCTGCTACGGGCAGGATCTCGTCCAGGAAATATTGCAGGCGGCTCCAGAGCTCGGCATGGCTGATCCTGGGCAACGTCCCTTCCGGAGCGTTCTCGTCATAGACCATGTTCCATACCATTCCGTTAGGGATGGGGGTGTCATCGCTGCCCTCCATACCCACTGAGATCGCTTCGCCCCGGGCATAGGGGCCCTGGCTTCTGCCGGCGACACCGGCAAGAGAGAAATTGTACCCGAAAACAGGAATGCCGGCCTTGCCCACATCACGTATCAGCTGTTTCAGGTTGGCCATCTGATGTTTCTTCTTAGGGCCGTCCAACAGAACATCGTGCCAGTGGGCAGGGTCAAAATTTTCGATGGCCTCCAGTTCCAATCCATGGGCGTTGATATCCTTTTTGATGGCCGCTAATTCTTCATAGGACCAGATCTTGTCGGGGTTTCCTGCTCTTCCCCAACCGTCTCGCCCCCCAACTGGTTGGTCGGCGCTGTCTTTGTTGTGGCCGAAATAGTCCACCAAATGGATGACCAGATGGGTGGCTCCACACTGCTTTGCAAACTTGTAATGCTGATCGTTCAGCATGTGCCGGTATAGTCCAAATCCTAACTTCATCATATTTACTTTTCTGTTTTAAGACGATCTGTTTTTTTGAAGCTGAACCTCTAAACAGGCGCTAAAGCCAACAGATATTTACAGGGGTTTCAACAGGTACGGTTGAACGTAAATTTAATTTGCCGTTTTTCTGGTTAATTTCAAATACCGTTAAAGTATCAGAATCCTGATGGGCAGTGATCAACCACTTACCTGTCGGGTCAATATTAAAATCACGTGGCGTTTTTCCATGGGAGGGGTGGAAAGCGACCCGCTCCAGCTTTTTGGCGGTTTCCTCTATTTTAAAAACAGCCAGCGTGTCCGCCCCTCTGCAGGAGGCATAGAGGAATTGGCCATTGGGATGCATCCTGATGGCTGCTCCGCCGAAGCTTCCCCGGTGATCCTCCGGCACGAAGGAAATCTTTTGCCGGTGTTTAAACCGGCCATTTTGATTTTCCAGCACAAAAATATGCCCGCTCAATTCGCTGAGGACGAAAGCATAGCGTTCTGATCCATCCATCACCATGTGCCTGGCCCCCGCGCCCGGTTCAATCTGAATATCCAGTGCCGGCATAGCCTGCCACTTTTGGGTTTCAGGATCAAAACGGTACGCTTTTGCTTTATCAATGCCCAGGTCAACCACGTACATTTGATCTTCCTTAAATGGATAGATCATGTGTGCATGAGCCGCTTCCTGGCGTTCCTCATTTGGCCCGGTTCCTGTGTGCTGAATGAGCTGATGTGACGGGGCCAGGCCGCCATCTTCCTGAATTGGAAAAGACAAAGCATTACCCGATACATAATTGGCGACAACCAGGCGATCCTGAATGATGGCCAGGTGACAGGCATAGTCCCCGGCCAGCTTTTGGGAGTTAATCCATGAAAGCTCTCCGCCTTTTCCAATGCTGTAGGCATAGACTTCTGGCTGCAGGTTTTCATACATCTCTTCAACGGCATACAGGTATTTTTTGTCTTCAGAAATGGCCAGATAGCTCGGGTTCCGCTGCTCGGTATAATGCAGCCTTTCCACTTCGCCGCTTTCCTCATCCAGCCTGAAACACCCGATCCCCTTTCCTGTCGGGTTAGCCGCCGGAGCTCCTTCCTGCGTATAGCTTCCTGTGTAAAATAATGGCATTGAATTTCATTATGGCGGTTAACAAAATGGCCGTTCCATAATCAATAGAAGCAGGAACCTTATTCTCCTTTTCTAGGTGGCCGAGGGTCGTACTGAATCGTATGGTTCATATAGGCCCCGTCAATATAGATGTCTGTCCCGTTGATGTAATCTGCCAGGTCGCTTGCCACAAAAGCCACGGTGTTGGCCACATCGGAGACCTCCCCGATCCTCCCCTGGGGAATCCACCTTTCGAACTTATCCTTTCCGAACCTGGCTATTTCCTCGCGGTTCATATTCGTTTCAATGGCGCCGGGCGCAATGGAAACCACCCTGATGTTCTTGTCCGCCAGCTCTAAGGAGAGGCACTTGGAGAACATTTTCAGGCCCGCCTTGGCGGAACAGTAATGAATCAACCCTTTCCTGGGAACGGCATCGTGAATGGAGGATATGTTGATGATGACCCCGCCGCCGTGGTTCTCCATCCGCCGCGCGGCCTCCTTCGAGCATAAAAAGGGGCCTTTTAAATTTACGTTTAACACACTGTCCCACTCCTCCTCTTCCATATCCAGCACGTGGTTCACAGTCTCGAAACCGGCATTGTTCACCAGGATATCAATGCTTCCGATCTCCTTATCCATTTGCAGGAACATCGCTTTGACTTCATTGGCATCGGCCACATTGGCCTTGCCACAGGCGGCATTTACATCATGGGCTTTCCTCACCTCTTCAACCAGGATCTCTGCTTTTCCTTCACTCCGGTTGTAATTGATAAAAACATCGGCTCCGCAAGCGGCCAGGTGCCTGCAGATCTCCGCGCCGATGCCCTGGCTGCCGCCGGTGACCAGCGCCTTTTTCCCTTTTAGATCAATGGTCTTCATTTTATTATCTTTTTACATCTACATTTGGTTCAATTCGGCTCCGGAGCGAAGCAGCACCTTGACCCTGGAACGAAGTTCGTTGACCTGTTCATCGTTCAGGTCAAAATGTTCAAAATCGGAAACGTGGGTGTTCGATTTTTCTATGATGATCGTTTCGCATCCTTCTGCCATGGCTATGTTGTGCCAGGCGCCCTGAGGGATATTATAGGTAACATTAGCTCTCATCAGCTCCATCTCGAAATCAACCTGGCCGTTTTCAATGGTTGCGGCGATCAATACTGCGGCGCCTTTCAGCAGAATGAAGGCCTCATCGGTCAGATGATGCACATCCAGCCGCGTGATGTTATCGATGTGCTGTTCGGGCATATAGTTCAATTGCGCTACCTGCCAGCCGTCCCGGATCAAAAAGGGATGGTAGCCGTTTTCCTTTATTTGATAAGTTTCTATCATAATTTAATTTTTTTAATGGCTTTTAGTACGCCAGGACCTTTCGATCTGCTCCAGCGTTTTCCCCCTGGTCTCGGGAACAAATTTCCAAATGAACCAAATCGCCGGCAGCGTCAGGGCGGCATACAGGAAAAAGGTGCCTGAAGGCATGATCTTTTCTATGAGAATGGGGTTGGTCAGGGTGATGAAAAAACCCGTAACCATCAGGGCGAAACTGCCAAGGCTTACCGCCAGGCCCCGGATCCGGGTCGGAAAGATCTCGCTGATGATGACCCAAACGATGGGGCCGTAAGAAAAAGCGAAACTCGCTACGTACATCAACAGGGGAATGATGACATATTGAGAACCCAACGCAAATAAAACACCAACGCCGGCCAGGGAGATAAAGGCGCCGATGACTCCCGTCAGCAGCAGCTTTCTCCGGCCGAATTTTTCAATGTTCATAATCGCCACAAAGGTAAAGGCACTGTTTACGGCTCCGACGAGTACGGCGCCCAGAAAAGAGCTTTCGACACTTTTTATCGATTCATTGATGATGTTCGGAGCAAAATACATGATGGCCGCGATACCGCTCAAATGAGAGAACATGGGCAGCAAAACCCCTATCAGGAGCGGAATGCGCAAAAAGGGCTGCAACAACTCTCTGAACCCGCCGGCCTCCTGTCGGGCCATTTCCCTGATCTCGGCCATTTCCAGCCGGGCGTAATCCGGACCGTGGAGCTTTACCATGATAGCGGATGCCTCTTCCAGCCGCCCTTTTGTCACCAGCCACCTGGGGGTTTCGGGCACCACAAAGAGCAGCAGCAAAAACGACAGGGCGATCGGAATTTCAGTGCCGAACATCCCGCGCCAGAGCTCTTCGACGAACAGCCAGTGCCAGAATCCAGAAGCTTCGCTGGAAATAGTGCCGGCAGCCTCGCCGGCCCGGTTCAGTACGATCCAGTCCACCAAAAAGGCCAGAAGAATGCCCAGGGTGATGGATAGCTGGTACAAGGATACCATTCGCCCTCTTTTTTCCGGCAGGGAAAGCTCTGATATGTAAATGGGAGCCACAACCGAAGTGATGCCCACTCCGATACCACCGATAATGCGTACTACGATCAGTAGATTAAAGGAAAGGCCGACATCTGAGGTTATCCAGAAAGGGTGGTCCAGGTCGCCCAGAAACTGGGGCGGCAGCATAGAGCCAATGGCTGAAAATGTCAGGCAAAGCGCCGCCAGGATCAGGGCCTTTTTTCTACCCAACCAATCGGTGATACTCCCCGCCACGACACAACCGAAAATAGTGCCCAGCAAAGCCGATGAGGCCACCCAGCCCAATTCGGCCGCCGACAATTCAAAGTGCTGCTCCAGAAAGGCATTGCAGCCCGAGATAATGGCGGTGTCATATCCGAATAAAAAGCCTCCGATAGTAGATACAAAACTGATTCCCAGTAAATAATTCGATTGTGTGGTGCTCATGAACTGCTTGCTTTGGTTGGATGGCCCAGTATAATCAGGACACTACATAATTCCGAACTTGTTGAACGCGTCAACCGTACTCATACCTTCCTGCAGCGCTTTTTTCACCAGTTGCTCTCCACGCGCTTTTTCGATGGCGCCGGTAAAGGCCTCATTGACGGCTTCTTCGGGCACGATGAGCACGCCATCCAGGTCGCCGTAAACGATGTCGCCGGGGTTAACCCGTATCCCTCCAAACTCTATAGGCACACGGTAATCGATCACTTTCCCGCGCGGGCCCTGGTCCTGGGCATAGCCGCCGAAGGAAAAGGTGGGAAAATTGAGGTTCAGAATTTCTTTGGTATCCCGCGACCAGCCGTCCACCACCGCCCCGGCAGCGCCCAGTTTGATAGCCCGGGTGCTCATTAACCCGCCCCAGAGCGCATACCGGGGCGAAGCACCAGAACAGATATAGACCTCGCCCTCTTTTAAACTGTCCAACGCTTCGAACATCATGCCGAAGGGCTTTTTCATCACAGGGTTTTGGCTGCTTTGAGAGGACTCTTCGAAAACATCGGCCTCCAGCACGGGCATCGCCCTTCCGATGGCCACAAAGTCTTCGTTCAGAGGTTTGATATTTGGCGGAAGAAACTGGTGCAGATAGCCCATTTTGTCAAGAATATCGCCCACGAGTGCTACGAAAAGCTCTTTCCTCGCGATTTCGTAGAGCTCATTATCATTTTTCCAGGGTTTTTTCATGCGTCAATTTTAAAAGTTTGGCCGGGCCATTTTATATCAGTTATCAATATCCAGGCTAAAGGTTTCAATGGAGTATTTCCCAACTTTTAGCTCAGGTGCAACCGGTTTGGGATTTTCCTCAATAATATTGGTATGCTTGTAGGCACTGATATCGAAATACGATGAAACATGAACCTTTTCTTCGTTATCACTCACGTTGTACATCCGCAAAATGATATCATCAGAATCTTCAGCTTTTTTTACCGTGGATATAATGATGTTTTCCGAATCGGCCGAAAAGAAACTCAAGGCCTCGGGCAGGATCGCATCGACCGAAGCATCAGGGTAGAAGACAACATGCAAAGGCTCATTTTTTTGTTTAGCGACTTTCTGGCCTTCGATGCTTCCTGCTTTGTTTGAGGTCAATACGTTGTGGAAATCGTGATGGCCTGCCTGAGAATATTCGTTGCCCTCCCAATGGCAGGACACCCGGCTGGCCAGCAACAAGTGCTGAAGCATCGCTTTGCCCCCGCTCTGCCCGGTGGGGTCGATCCAATCCGCAGCGGCAACTGAGGAACTCAAAGTGACAGACACCTCATCATCGGTGGCCGAGATCCAGTCAATAATGGCCCTTGGGTGTACATCCTTGCAAAGCGGGGTGTAGCGCTCGCCCGCCGTTTTGATCTCGTCTTTGCCCACTCTTACCCGGCCGAAAGGAACCTCATGGGCTATTTCGGCCCCCTCCATATTGACGGGGAAAGCGGTCCGGAACTCCCGGAATAATTCTCCGGTCCAGTTCTGAAGGCCGGTATCGAAATAGATGCGTTTTAAACCGTGATAGACCGTAACGTCCTGTTGAATCATGGCGTGCAGGATCTGCTGTTGCAAACGGTACTTCGTATAAACCGGGCCATCTTCCAGGATCTCCCAATCGGCCTGATGGGCGCTCACCTTATCGAAATCAACCATTTCAGGCTGTTGTATATCGCCGAATTCACCGGCCCCGTTCCCTACGGATTGCAGGGTGAAAACGTCGCCGGCTTTGAAATTATCACTCGCGAAAAGTGCTTTATTCAGCTCCTTATCGTAAACCTGTGCAATTCCACCCTTTTCAAAGCTCACTTTGTAGAAAGCATTTTCATACACAGATGCCGATGCGTTCTGGGGCCGGGCGCCATGGGCGCTTTGATCATTTGAAATGTAGTAAGTCGCATAGCCGATGGGAGGAATGCCTTCGGCAATAAAAGTAATATCGGCACTTTTCAGGCTTCCGTCGTCATGGTAGGTTTCACCGCTGGTTTGAACGGCCACCTGCTCATTACCGGCAGTAGCTACCGAAATGTTTTTGATCTGCCCTTTGGCAAAACTGACTGATGTGGTTACCGGGTCGGTCCGTTCCCAGGAAAGGCTGTTGAAAAGTATGAGGGGAATCCCCAGTTCATTATTTCTTCTGATCCTTCGGGAAATAAACTCAATCCCTTCGTTTAAAAGGCCCTGGCCCATCACTCTTGATTTCACCAGGTTTTCCTTGAAGAGGTTGTCGGTAATATCGCCATCGTGGCCTCCCCAGCCGTGGTCGGGATAGATCTTGGCCTGCCAGGCTTCGTCAAACTTTTCAAAAGGGTAGGGCATTTTCCCGGGATCCATGAGGTGGGCGACCGAGAGGAACTTTTCCGCAGCGGGAAGCAATTTTGAAGCTTCTCTGCTCGCCGTGAGCGCATCATGATGCCCGGGGCCATGAATGTAAACCCATACATTGGGGCGTTCTCCCATAATGGTATCTGCCCGTGTGGCGTTCTTTGCCGCTAAGGGCATAAACTCATCCATTGTCATGAGCTCCATACCGGGGAGGTACAATGCCTTCGGTGATCCACTTTCGTCTTTTATAGAATCCAGTGAGTTCCAGTTTTCTATAAACTCGGAATAATCGATAGCCGGCAGCATGTCCTGGCTAGACAATAATGGCGCATGCACCTCACTCCCTTCAAAATTTTTTTCCCAGTACAACACCTGCTCCGCTCCATATTTCATTTTTTGGCCCATGCTCTTCGAAAGGTAAAGCAGGTCATTGCCGTAATGCCCGGGAGAGTAGGTGAATACAGAACTGCCATCCGGGCTCGCCCAGTGGAACATGCCTTTGCCGTGCCTGCTGATAACCATATAATCTACGCCGGCCTTTTTCAGGATCTGAGGGGTTTGCAAAGATTTGCCCGGTACGTCAACATTCCAGTAAACCTTGGAATCATAGCCTCCAAAAGTCTTCTTAACCCATTTTTTGCCGAGATATAACTGGCGCACCTGGCCTTCCGCATCGTACATGTCTTCATAAGGGCAGTTATAGGTAGCGCCGACGGATATCAGTTTTTTATTCAGCAGGGTGGCTAATTGTTCTTTGGATTCCGGATGCCTTTCCAGGTATTCCCGCAACATCAACCCATCTTCAATATCAAAACCGTAATCCTGGCGAATGAAGGCATCCTGAAGTACGGGCGTCAGCAATAAGGTATCCCTTAAAATAATACATACCTCGGGGCGATCGACCCAGGCAATATCCTGGTGGCTGGAGTTCATAATTGAAACCAATCCATTTTCATACCTTCTTTCAAAGAAGTCATTATAGGCCTCAAAAAACTCGGGTTTGTACAATTTGGTTAGCGAAGCATGCCAGCCATCCTTATAATATGTTATGTGGTGGTATAAACAGGGTCCTTCAATATCGGTTGCTGAGAGCGTTCCATCCTTATTTTCAAAATCAAGTGTGATCTCTGAATCGCCATAAACGATGGAGAAGCTCTTTTGGGGTGGTTGGATATCAAAAGAGGCCTTTGATATGTCGCCCAGCGATTTGAATATCTGGTGTTCACTTTTTTTGCCATCACTGATCAGGTAAACCGGTTTGCCATCAAAATGGGTAGGCGCATCGACGTATAGCACACCATCTTTTTCTTTTATCATAAAAGCCGCTTCACTCGAAACCGATCGCTTGAGCCGTTCAATAACGTCGGTTGCCTTGAATATCATGACCCAAGAGTTCGAATTCTTTTTGTGCCCGGTGAACCTGGCCCTGGCGCTTTTTCCTTTTTCCAGTAAATAGGTAGGTACAGTCAATCGGAATACACCGATACCATCGCCATTAGCATCTCTCCGGATCAGTATGTATTCTGCCTCGCCATGGCCGGGGTTTTCGATAACCGACAGGGCGCCGTCTTCGTTGGCATGAAAGGTGAGGAGGTGCTCATCGTTCAGGTATATATCAAAAGGCTCCCTTTGATTCAGGTCGATATCGCTCAGCATCAGAAAAGTGGCCTTGTCAGAGGAATAATTGGCCGGCACTTCTCCGGTAAGGAATTCAAAGCCCATCCGGCCCGTCGTCGCTCTGGCGATCATCGATACCCCCACATCGTCGCGGAGGGAGGGATAGGAGAAGAATTCTGATCCCGAAAGCATTGCTTTATAACCCTCTATGTCATTTTTTCCAATATCGTATAACCGGTGGTTTACGTTGAGCTCCTGGATATGGCCGTTTCCGGCGCCTCCGTGGAAAAAGTAACCGGGTATTGGTTTACCGGGATCGGCAGATGCGTGGCTGGATAAAAGAAAGAAAAAGCAAATGCTGCAGGCTACTTTCAGGGCTGAAATTCCACTTGTGTGTTGCATTTCGACAATGAGTTTTTATGAACTGAACCGGTTCAGTTACGTAGTAAATTTTTTAAACCCCGCAGGATCTTCGGATCAAAAGCCTGGTTTTCAAAACCCTTTGATTGTCCATCTTTATATCTTTCTTTTCTATTTCGTTGACCAGAATTTCCACCGCGAGGTTTCCCATATCCTCTACCGGTTGCTGATTAGCGGTGATCGGCGGGTCGGCCAGGTCGAATGCGCCGGTTTCATCAAAGCTGATTATGGCCACCTCATCCGGCACCTTAACATTCAATGATTTCAGTTCCCTTAGGCCTGAGGCCGTTAAGTAATGAGTAGTGAAAACGATCGCATCGACACGGTTTGATCCGCTTACCATTTCTTTGATCGTTTCCTTCATCTCTACTTGATAGTGGAAAGCGTCAAGCTCTTTCACGATTGCCGGATTGACTTCAAACCCCGCCTCCTGAAGTGCCATTTCATACCCCAGGCGCCTTTGAAGCATGGCGTCCAGTTGGCTCTCAATACTTATAAAGCCAATTTGCTTTCTGCCATTATTCACCAGATGAAAGGCCATGTTTTTAACTCCTTCAAGGTTATCGACAATCACGTAGTTGGCCTTTATTTCGGGATAGTGCCGGTCGATCAACACAAATGGGAATTTGGCCTCTATTAATTCCAGGATCTCTTCCTGATTCTTTTGGGTGGAAGCGATGATGAGGCCATCTATTTGCCTGTTCAACATGGAATAGATCAGTTCCTTCTCCGTCCCTGCATTCTCATTTGAACTGCTGAAAACGACATTGTATCCGAATTCTTTGGCCTTAAGCTCAACGTGATGGGCAATCTGGGCATAAAAAATATCTGAAATGTTCGGTACGATCAATCCAATAGTCTCGCTTTTTCCCAAACTCAACCCCCTGGCCATTTGATTGGGCTGATAATTTTTCTTTCTGGCAAAATCCCAAACCCGCTTTTGGGTCTCTTTGCTTATCTTGTTTTCATCCCCTCTATTGTTCAGCACCAAAGAGACTGTAGTCTTTGACAGGGCCAACTCCTCTGCTATGTCCTTTAAGAATATTTTTTTCACTTTTAACTAAAGCGGTTTAGTTATGTGCTCAATGTACATTTTTTAATATGACAGAGGTAGGTTTTACTGAATATTTCTCATGCTCCGCCACCTTTTTTACTCATATCCCATTTTCCTCAGCGCTTCGCCCAGGCCGCCGGTGCCTTTCACCGGCAGTAACCAGAACGAGTAGGCATAGGGCTGATACGGCAATTTGTATTTGGCCATGGGGTGTGCTCCCCAACTGTCGTCACCGCCTAGGCCCATCTGTTTCCAGTCGATATTCAGGGTCGTCAACTGGCGTTCTTTCAGTTCTCCGTGATGGGTTTGACCTTTCTTAAGGCCGGGGTCCAGGTCTTCAGCCCGGTAATGCCAGGCGCTCATGCTCAGCGGCTGAGCGCCGCTGATGAGGAGCCCTGCGCCGTCTTCCCGGCTGAGGTACATCCAGCGCACATCAGTTTTGTTTCCGGTTTCCTGCGGCCGGATATAGGGATGGAACTGGGCGGCCACCGTGCCACTGTACCGGCCGATGAACGCGCTTGTTTTCCGGTCTTCATAGGATTCGTGCGGCCCCCGGCCGTACCATTCCATCCGGCGGAAACCGGCAGGCAGCTCCATGCTCATGCCGAACTTTGGGAGCATCGGATAATCGCCGTAAAAGGTTTCCAGAGCCTGCTCCACTTTTACCAGCCCGTCGGGGAAGATGGTGAAAATATTGTTTACCCGGGCATTGTTGGCCAGGCAGGAACGCCTGACGGTGATCTGAACCGCTCCTGAAACGGTTCTCTCCGCGAGCACCAGTGGCATGGCGTTGCAAGGCTCTTTCCATATCTCCAGCTTTTCGGGGAAAGAGGCTCCGAAGTCATTATCCGTAGGAGGGCGCCAGAAATTGGGCAACAGAGCATTCTCGATATATTCGGCGCCTTCGAACTTAAAGGAGGTGATGCTGCCCCGTGTTTTGTCAAAAACGATGGAGAAGTTCTTCCCGGAAAGGCCGATCTGTTCCTCGGTTTCGGCCATTTTCAGTGGTATTGAGGCCCTGCTTTCCGGAACCGGCAGCATTGCCGGCCCTCCCAGTAAGAATTGCTCTTTGGCCAGCGTGAAATCCGCCGGGATGGCCTTGCCTGCCTTTTTGGTTTTGTAGAACACGGAGAGGAAATACTCGACATCCGGTTCCATGTTCAGCGTGTAGCCGAGGGTTAAGCCCTGCGTTTCGCCGGGCCCGATGGCAAGTTTTTCCTGCCGTCCCTGTTTGATGGCCTTCCCGTTTGCGGTAATTTCCCAATCCAGGTAAAGGTGTTCCAAAGTGATGAAGCTATACCGGTTGGTGATGGCAAGTTGGCCGGTAGCTGAGCCGGCCAGTTCGGTATGCACATTCTGGTACACTTTTTTGACCTCCTGGTAGTGCGGGTTCGGAAGTCTGTCGGGCTGGACGAGGCCGTTGCACAGGAAGTTGTTGTCGCTGGGCACATCCGGGCCGCCGTAGTCGCCGCCGTAGGCGAAGATGGTGTCTCCCGCTGCTGTCACTTTGAGCAGGGCCTGGTCCACCCAGTCCCAGATGAAACCGCCCTGCATCCGTGGGTGAGCGTAGAATTCATCCCAGTACTCCTGGAAATTCCCCACGCTGTTGCCCATGGCGTGCGCGTACTCGCAAAGGATCAGCGGCCGGTTGGGATGGTTTTTCGTGATCGTTTCAAGGTCTTTCACGTGGGCGTACATCGGGCAGATCACATCCGTATTCCATTCAAATCGCGCGGTGCCGCTCCAGCCGCTTGAAGCTCTTTCGTATTGTACCGGTCGGGTATTGTCCCGGCCTTTCATCTGGTCGTAGCAGGCGTAGAAATTCACTCCGTTGCCCGCTTCGTTGCCCATCGACCAGCCCACGATGCAGGCGTGGTTTTTATCGCGTTCCACCATGCCCGTCACCCGGGCGAGGTGCGCCTGTTTCCAGGCGGGGTTGTTGCCCAGAGTGCGGTGAAGGGCGTACCCCATGCCATGGGATTCGATATTGGCCTCGTCGATCACATAAAGGCCGTATTCGTCACAGAGGCGGTACCACAGCGGGTCATTGGGATAATGAGAAGTGCGTACGGCGTTGATATTGGCCTGTTTCATCAGTTCAATATCCCGGATCATACTCTCCCGGGAAACGACGTGCCCGGTAACCGGGTCGTGCTCATGGCGGTTAACCCCTTTGAAATAAACGGCTTTACCATTGACTAGAAACTGGCCGTTTTTGATCTCTACCCGCCGGAACCCCACTTTTTGGGTGATGGCTTCCACCACCTGGCCTTTTTCATCCCGCAGCGTCAGCAGCAGGCCGTACAAGTAAGGTGTTTCCGCCGACCACTGCCGGGGGGCGCTGATATTCTGCTTGAAAAAAAGTTGGTTCTTTTCATCCGGAAGAAGAGGGATCTTTTGCGTGAAAACCTCCCGGCTCTCCGCATCCTGCAGGCTGATTTCCAGGCTGTACCCGTCCAGGCCGCTCTTCGTTTCCCGGAGGCCCTGGAAGGAGAATTCCATATCGAGTATGCCATCTTTGTATTTTTCGTCCAGCCCGGCTTTCACAAAGTGGTCGTACAGGTGTACTTCCGGGGCTGCGTAGAGGTAAACATCCCGTTCGATGCCGCTGATGCGCCAGAAGTCCTGGCATTCGAGATAGCTGCCGTCGCTCCAGCGGTACACCTGGAGGGCGACGAGGTTTTTTCCGGGCTGGACATAAGGCGTGATATCGAATTCGGCGGGCAGCTTGCTTCCCTGGCTGTAGCCAACTTTCTTTCCGTTCACCCAGATGTAGAAAGCGGACTTGACGGCGCCCAGGTGAATGATGACCTGTCGCTCCAGCCAATCTTCCTCCAGGTTGAACCATTTGCGGTAGGACCCCACCGGGTTGTAATCGTCCGGAACATCCGGAGGGTTGGGGTGCCCCGGCCCGAATTCATAGGTGGTGTTTACATAGATGGGAATGCCATAGCCGTTGACCTCCCAGTTGGCGGGTACGGGAAAATCATCCCAGTTCTTATCGTCAAATGTTTTTTCCTGGAAACCGGCTGGCCGGTCCTGTGGCCTCCTTACCCAGTGGAACTTCCAAATGCCATTCAGGGATTGGAACCATCTGGATCGGCTGCGGCCGTTTTCCAGGGCCAGCTTTTCACTTTCGTAAGGGAAAGCGTCGGCATGGGGTGGCATTTTATTGATCGCAAATACGGCTGGGTTTTCCCAGTCCGGGATGTTACTTTTGTTTTGTGCGGGACTCTCCAGGGCCATAAATAGAAAGATCAGTAAGCAGGGTAAACTTACGGAATAAAAAGATGGGCGCATTGCTGCAGTTTTTAATCTGTTATCAATAATTTCCAGGCCGTCGATACTCCATTCACCTCTGTTTGGAGCATATAAGCGCCAGTGGGGAGCATCCGTACGTTCATCTCAAACCGGTGTTTGCCGGCCTTCAGTTCTTCATTTACCACCTCGGATACTTTCTGCCCGGCAGAGTTGAAAAGGCTTGCCCGGACGGCTACGCTTTCTTCAAGGCTGATATGAATACTTAATGAGTTATAGGCAGGGTTGGGGTATAGGTAAATGGCCGAAGCATTCAGCAGGTGTTTTCCCACATTGGTGGGAGAACTACAGGTGTCGCTGCCATCTGACAGCCAATTTAAAGAAACGCGGGCAAAATAGAGCTAATAATTCTCATATTCCCCGTGCATTTCAATCTGCTCAGTTCCCCTCCATCAATTCTTCCAGCGGGATCTTCTGAAAAACCAGGTGCGCCTGGCTGCCTTCGTAAAGGATACCGATGGTATTATCGTCAATGCTGGTCAGGCAGGAGTATCCTGCCCCTCTGCCTTCGTCGATCAGGGTATGGTATTTTACAGGCCAGGCCATGCCTTCGTCCTCGCTGGCCTTTATGGTTATATTCTCCCGGACGTACTGGTCATCCGGATTGGAGAACAGGAGGATGCTCTGCCCATCGTTCTCCCGCGAATGTTTGATCAGGCTGGCCATGCAGACGGGCTCGGGCAGCGCCTCGCGGGAGGTGGGGTGTTCTGTCCAGGTGCGCCCCAGGTCGGCGGTGGTGGCTACCGAGCGGGCGCCGGTGCCGTTCCGGCCGTCCGGGCCGCTACCTCTGTTATCGCGCATGTTGAGCATGAGCGTTCCTCCGGACAGTTCCACTACCTGGGCTTCCGTGGTGTTGGATTTAGCGCCTGTTCCGGCCTTCCAGGTTTCTCCCCGGTCCTGGCTGTAGATGATGGTGGAATGGGGCATTTGGTCTTTGTCTTTGAACTGAGCGGCAAAAACCAGCGTGCCGTCTTCCATAGTAATGCCCTTGCCCGGGCCCTGAAGGACGAGATACCACTCCGGGTCTTTGATCTGGGCCGTGATGTTGATGGGAGGTGACCAGGTGAGGCCGTCATCCGTACTTTTGGACAGCATCAGCTGCCCCGTTTCTTCCGGGCTCATTCCTGGTTGGGAGGCCCACCAGGTGCGTTTGTCCGGGTGCCCGTGGGCCCAAAGGGCAGCCACCCAGATGGTGTTCGTCTGCCGGTCCACCAGGACGGCAGGGTCGCCGATACCGTTCTGATCCTGTGGCAGGCCGCCCCATTCTCCCATATCCATGATGACTTTCATGGGTTCCCAGGTTTGTCCGCCGTCGGTGCTCCGGCTCATGCCGATGTCCACGTTCGCCTGCAGGTCAACACCACTGTTGTAACGGATGTCGTACACGGCAATAAGTGTTCCCAGGTTGGTCGTCGCCAGGCCCGGGATGCGGTAGGTATCTACTCCGTCGTCGTTGTGTTGTCGCAGGGCGTGCCCCAGCCTTTTCAAGGCAGGTTGTTCCGGTTCGGGGACGGCCAGGGTTTCTGTCTGCGCACCTACCTCGGTGGCCACCGCCGCCACTTTGTGGAGAATATCCGCCCCCTCCTTAACGGAGAGCGAAAGCCAGAAGTAGTTGTCGCCTGCTTTCAGCGGCTGGCTGCCGGAAATAGTAAGTACTTCGGAGGTGGCTGAGGCTTCCCCGAAAAGGGCATCATCGGAGAAGTCCGGCGAATCGGAGGTGTAGAATACTTTTACCGAAGCAACATCCGCCAGGCGGGTGGTTCCGGCGAGGCTGGCCTTTATTCGGGTTACCTCCTGGGCCTCTTCCGTATCCGCTGCTTTGACATTTATCCGGAACACCGGGTTGTGTTCCTTGCCGAGGAGCACGGGGAACACAGGAGAATAGGCTTCTGCCAGTAGGGGGGCTGGCCCGCCGGCCAGGGCTTTTTTCTGGTTGCAGTCGGAAGAAAGCAAAAGGGATATAGAAAAGAGGAACAGGGTGAATTTTTGCATATCCTTATTTTTGAATGTAGTTTTTTATCAGTTCGGCCCACAGCTGGTATCCGTTCCCGTTCAGGTGTAAACCGTCGTTGGTAACAGAAGCCTTGAGCTTACCTTCGGCGTTGGCAAAAGCTTCATGGAGGCCGATAAATGTCACATTGGGCCCTTCCATCTTTTTCAGCTCCCGGTTGACGGACAGGATGGCCGCCCCCTTGTCGGTATGGCCCGCGAACATTCCAAAGGCATCATTGACCGGGAGCAGGCTTTGAAGGTATATCTTCGTTTCCGGAGAAGCCTCGCGGATGCGTTGGACGATGAGCCGGGTATTGTCAACCACTTCTTCTGCCGGCAGCCCCCGGGCGAGGTCGTTGACGCCGATCATGAGGAATATTTTGTCCGGTTTGGATTCCACTACCTCTTCCATCCGGCCGAGTATGCCCCGGGTAACATCTCCGCTGATCCCCCTGTTCTTTATTTTCTTATTGCCGAACATTTCGCTCCATTCACATCCGTCAGTGATGCTGTCGCCGAGGAAAATGATTTCCTTCTCGTCGTTGGGCAACTGCTCGAAGTGCGACTTTTTCTGGAAGTAATAGGTGGAAAATCCTTCGGGGTTAGTGGAAAACCGCAGGCCTTCCATATTCAGGGGGACAAAGGTGAACATCCAGTTCTGATAACCTGTAGTGCCGGGGATTTTGGCCACGATTTTGTTCCAGCCTTTTTTCAGCGGGACTGCCGTTGGTTCGCGGGTCCAGTAGAGCTCCTCCTGGTTCCAGGGCGCCTCCTGTTCTTCGGGCGTTCCCCAGCCATCGGTTTTGGTGGGCCGCCACCCCGGGTTTTCCCAGGTGGGCGGAGGCAGGGCTTCGTCATTGATCCATATGGCGCCGCCATTAGGGTCCCACTGGCCCAGCTCCGGGATGCCGGTATAGGTCCGGTTGGCCCTCAGCGGCGTTTCGAAGCCGATCCAGGTGTGCATTTTCCGGCCCTTATCCGAGTGGATGTAGGTGATGGCGTAATAGGTTTGGCCGGGTTCGGCATCAGGATAGTATCCGCCCTGCTTGAACCGGTCTCTGATGACGAGCGTGTTGCCGGTGGCTTCCTTCCAGGCCAGTTCCCGGCCCTGGGAGGTATAGTGTTCTTTAATTGGCCCGGCGAGCAGATTGCCATCATGCTGGCCGAAAGGCCCGACGAGCTTCCACTCCTTATCACATTGAAGGAAGTACTGAAATGGTTCGTGGGTGAAGAATTTATGTTCATGGGTTACGAGCATGTTCTCAAAGGCGGAGAAGTAACGAAAAGCTTCGCTGTTCTTAGGGGGCAACACCGTATAGTATTCTTCGGGAGCCTGAAGGACGCCCGCCGTCCAGGTGGACCAGGCATAGGTGAGCAGGGACGGATAAACCGGGTTTTGCCGGAAGGCGTCGGCTTCGTTGTCCAGGTTGACGTCGGGCCAGAAACAGAGGATGCCTCCGATCACCTCATTGTCGGAGGGGTAGCCAATGGGCTTGAAGAAGAGCCGCAACACCTGGGTCATGGGTTCACCGTTGTTCACGTAGTTATTCCACGAATCGATCTCTTTATAGCTGCTCTTTTGGAGGTGCCGCCCCTGCCAGGTCTGGCGAATGACGCTGTCGGAGGCGTTCAGGCCAGGGTTCCAGACGACTACCTTTCGCCCGTTGGCCTCACAGATGCCAACCATTCTGGAAATGAATTCCTCCGGATTGTCAATCCGCACCTCATCAGACCCGATGTGAATAATGGGGCAGTCTTCCGTTGGGATCTCGGCGAAGAACTCCTCCAGGACATTTTCGAGGATCTCCATGCCTTCCTCAGACTCCATCTTTACGCCCATGGCCTTTGAAAAAGAGTCGCTATGGCCCGGCATGTCGATCTCCGGAATAATAGCAATATGCCTTTCCCGGGCATAACCGATCAATTCCCGGATATCGTCATAGGAGTAGAACTTCCCCGGGTCGCGGGTGGGGCGGTGGTTGGCGGCGTCGGTGAGTTGGGGATACCGCTTGCTCTCAATGCGCCAGGCCGGCCGGTCGGTGAGGTGCCAGTGGAAAGTGTTCAGCTTATACTGCGACATGATGTCCAGCTGCTTTTTCAGGGATGCCAGGCTTTGGAAATTGCGGCCGACATCGATCATGAACCCGCGCACCGGATAGGCCGGCCAGTCGCTGATGGTGCAAAGGGGAAGGCGGCGGCTTTCTCCTTCCTGGCTGATCAGCTGCTTCAGGGTTTGCAGGGCATAGAAGCGGCCGGCATCGGCGGAAGCCGTTATTTCAATACTCTTTTCAGAAACCCTCAACTTATAGGCTTCAGGCCCCAGGCTGTCGTCCTCTTTGAACAGTATCTCCATGCCTTCCTCCGGGCTTTCGCTAAGGCCATAAAAGTGGGTGATACTTTTCCAAATCCGGATCAAAGAAGGGGACAAGGCCTCCGCCTGGGCCAGAAATAGCCCCGAAAGCTCCAGGTAATTCCCTTCCCAACTCCATTCCCGGGGGAAAGGGATCAGCGCTGCCGGAGCGTCGTGCAGTTGTTCGGTGCTGAACCTGGATTCAAATGAGGCTTCTTTCTGTGCTGGCACTGAAGTGGCGAACAGCAGGCACAGGCAAGTGAGCAGTATAGTATTTTTTTCCATCCTGGGCCAATATTATAATTTGCTGCAAAAGTCAAAAAAACCGATCTCTTCCAATTCCCTCTTCAGGGCATTGACGTCCTCTAAGGAAGGGGAGGAAACCGGCGGGCGAAACCAGCCGCAATCCAGGCCGATCAGTTTCATAAAGGCTTTTCCTGCGCCTGTACCGCCGTATTTGGCCAGAAGTCCGATCATTCTCACGGCAGACTGCTGGAGGCGTTCGGCTTCGGCCAGGTCTTTATTCCGGAAGGCTTCGATAATGCTGTTGTATAAAGGAGCGGCATAGTTATAGGTGCTCCCCACTGCTCCTTCGGCGCCTGCGGCCAGGCCGGATAACAGGGCTTCATCTACCCCCCACAACATATTGTATTTGCCGTTTCTGAACATCCGGCAGGCGTGGAAGTCCATGATGTCCTGAGCAGTGTATTTAATGCCTGCCAGGTTGGGTATCTGATCTTCAGCAAGAGCCAGGAAGCGGGCCATAGGAAAGTAACCGCCGGTGAGCGACGGGATGTGGTAATAGTAAAAAGGCATTTCCGGGACAGTGTCGGCTACCAGTTTGCAGAATTCCACCAGATGGGCGACACTTTTCGGCCTGAAATAAAAGGGGCACAGGATGGAAATCCCATCGAGGCCGCAATCCCGGGCGTGAAGGGCCAGTTGTTGCATCTCTTTGAGGCAGGTGCCTCCCAGCATAAACAGGGCTTTCACTTTGCCGCCTTTGGCCTTGCCCCATTTTTCCATCACTTGTCTTTTTTCTTCGAAGGTCAAAGAAACCCCTTCTCCGGTGGAGCCGCAGATGAAAGCGCCCACCACTCCATTTTTTTCATACAGGCGGGCCAGTGCATCGATCTTGTCCAGCGCCAGTTCCCCGCGGGCATCCATGGGCGTGAAGGGAGCAGCGACCAGTCCTTTAAGTTTTTCCATTTGCTTTGTTGTTTTTCAGTCCGGAATAAGTAAGCGCTAATTTATCTTTTTCCTGCCCGCCGGCAATGATACTTGCCACCCATCCGATGAGGATGCTCATAAACATGCCGGTGAAAGCGTACATCAGCAGGTGCACGCTGGTATATTCCTTGATCAGGTATTGAAGGATGCCGCTGGCCAGCAAGCCTGTCAGCGCTCCCGGCCCGTTGGCCACCTTGCTGAAAACACCGAGCAGGAAGATCCCTCCGAGGCCGCCGGCGAACAGGCCGACGATCATGTTGAACTGATCCCAAAGGGAGGAGATGCCCCAGGAGGCCATTAACAGGGCCAGGCCGGTGCCGATGACCCCTACCAGAATGGTGATGCCGCGAGCTGTTTTCAGGTAAGCAGATTCGCTCTTCTCCGGGCGGAGGCGGCGGAGGAAGTCGGTCGTAATGACAGTGGCCATAGAGTTCATGCTGCTGTCCAGGCTGGACATGGAAGCGGCGAAAACGGCGGCGATCAGCAGGCCGGAAACCCCCTGCGGGAGGCTGTTGACGATAAACCAGGGGAAGATCGCATCGGTTTTGTCAAGGGCGGGGTTCAGCAGTTCCGGGTTTGAACGGTAATAGACAAACAAGAGAGTGCCGAGAGAGAAAAATATCAGCGTGGCGGGCAGGGTGAGCCACGCTCCTGTCATGATGCCTTTAGCTGCGCTCTTTTCATCCTTGGTGGTCAGATAGCGCTGTATGACGGTCTGGTCGCTGCCGTATTGCACGAGGTTTGATGCCAGGCCGCCGATCAGTACGACCCAAAGCGTCGGGTTGGAGAAGGATAGGTTTAAATCGAGGATCTTCATTTTATCGTATTGGGCGATATAGGTAGATATCTCGTGCCCGTCCAGGTTGAAGTAGAGCAACACCAGTGACAACAATGCGCCGCCGAGCAGGACGATAACCTGCAGTACATCCGTCCAGATGACGGCTTCAATTCCACCCATTACAGTATAAAAGATACTCAAGGTGCCCATGGTCAGGATACAGACATTCACATCGATCCCCGTGACAACGGATAAGGCCAGGGAGGGCAGCAGCAGAACGATCCCCAGCCTGCCCAGTTGAAGAAAGACGTACATGGTGCTGCCTACCAGGCGGGTGGGCAGGTTGAAGCGCAACTCCAGATATTCGTAGGCCGTGGTCAGGTTGAACCGGCGGTAGAACGGCAGAAAAACGCGTATGATGAATGGAGCGATCATGATGATGGTCATCATCAGGAAGAAGTACAGCCAGTCGGTCGCGAAGGTTTTGGCAGGAATGGCCATAAAAGTAATCGCACTGAGCTGGGTGCCGAAAATACTCAGGCCGGCGGCCCACCAGGGAATCCTGTTGCCTCCCTTGAAAAAATCATCTGTGCTGTGCTGGTTTTTGGAAAAGAAAAAGCCGAGGCCAACCAGCATTGCCAGGTAAATGAACAAGATCAGGTAATTCAGAAATCCGAAAGCATCTTTGTGAGAGATCTCTACGGCCAATATCCTGGGGGTGCGAATTCCGGGAGAGACTTCCCCGGTAGGAATGACGATGCTGTTGCCCCACTTCAGGGCAGTGGTTGTTACCTGGCTTTCGGACGGGAGGACGCTCATCCGGGCCCAGGTCCGGGTAATGGTGTGAAAGGCCCAGATGTTTCTGGAAAAGCCGGGGTGGTTCTGCAGAATTGTGTTTCTCTGTTCGATCAGCTGCTGGCGCAGGGTGCTGTCTTTTGCCGCTTCGATATCTGCTCCCAACCTTTCCAGGCGGTTGAATGTACTGCCGTCGTCACCGCCAAACAACAGGATGTGGTTGGCGCCTACTGCCACTGCCGTTCCCGCCGCAAGAGTGAACCTGCCGGCCTCGCTCTCTGGACTGATCTTTTTCCAGCTGTTCGTTTTCGGCTGGTAAACCCAGGTGTCGGTAAGTAAGGTGCTGGTGTCCTTTTTTCCCCGGAAACGGCCTTTCATGAGGTAAAAAGAATCATCTTCTCCGTCATTTTGTACGGCCCCGAAAGCGTGAGTGCGGGGTGCGCCGGCCCATGTAGGGAGTACCTGCCATCCCTCTTCCGGGGCCGCCAGGCCGAGGCTCCAGAAGTGCTTGCTGCTGTCGGCGTCCAGGCTTCCGGCCACGTAGATCCTGTTTTCAATCCGTCCACCACACATATTGGCCATTGGGACGGGCAGCGAGGGCAGGGGAGAAGTGGAGATTTCCTTTTTGACGGGGTCCCACCTGAGCAGGAAAGCATCATCCAGGAGCCTTTCACCGTCCATTCCACCGATGCAGGCCAATCCATCGCCCGTGGATATGGCCAGCCCATAGGCCATGTTTCGGGGCAGAGCAAATGCCTTTTCTTCAAACCACTGGTAGCTTCCGTCCTCTTTTTTTTCCAGGATGTAAATCTCCCGGTGATATACTTTTTCTCCGCCTTCCCATACTGCTGCCTCGGGAAAGTTGGCTCCTCCGGCAATGATCAGGGCGTCGTTGTGGATGCCGATGAAGGCTCCGGCTATTCCTGGCTGGACAGCCTTTCCTGGGGCTGGGGGAATAAATGCCAACTCTTTCCATTCGAAATTGACGAAGGGGTTGTCTTCGTATGCCTGAATATTGCTGAGGAGAAGCAGGAAAAAGCAGGGCAGTAGAAAATATTTCATCAACTTTCTTTTTGCTGATTATGCACAGAAAAGACTATGGTTTCAGATGTTTTCCAGCATGAATGGGCTGAAAGGCCTCCTTTTTGAATCTGCTCATTCTTTCGATACCCGTTTATTGCTTTACTCACAGTTCCGAAAATGCAGAAAATTTTCTTAACAGGCCTCTTGGTTTAGATCAAAGAAGGTTGTCATTTGTCTTTACCTTCTCTGTTTGTCTCGCCGGCCGGGCCGGATCGTCTCAAAATCACTCCGGTGATGTTAAAGGGGCTCTGCCAATCCTGGAATAATTAAGAGCTTGTTGGGAATTTAACAATCGGGCTCATTTCGCCACTAATTTGTTTATGCGGCGTTGCGAAAACACTCCCCGACCCTTCGGGTGCGGGGCAAGCTATTATGCTGTGGCATAAATCGTATTTCCGCGCCTTGCTTAAACCAATTATTGACAAAATCGCCTCGAAGGCCAAATTTCCCAACAAGCTCTAATAAATAATTCAAGTTGCGATATACTGCCCAGCCAGCCCAAAATGCTTGATTTTTATCCGGACTTCGGCGTGAGCTCAGTCGAACGCTGAATAGACGTATTGCCCCGGCCCTGGCGCCTCCGCCGTCGGCAGACGTAGCCGCCTTTGGCACACGAAGTCCGCTGAGTAGCTTCCACCGGCGGCCATAGCCTCTGGCGGAGGCCTCAGCGCTCGAGGAAAGGGAGATCAAGCATTTTCGGCCTTTGCTCCCTTTGCGCCGTCGCCGGAGCAGCTTTGACGCATAGGCGACAGGGTTGGGGCAAACAAATGCCGGAATGGTTGATCGCAATCCTGAGACTATTCAACCAGCCTTTTGAGACGATTGAATCACATCGATACATTTCCACCCCATCTTCGATAATCCTGGCCCCCTCTGGCTTTACTTTTTTTCCAATCTTGGTGAACAGTGCAGATTTCACTTTCACTTTTTCAAAACCAAATTTCTTATGAAGAGGCATAATTCTACAAAGAATACCCGGCTGCTCAGGCCCTGGCAGTTGGTGTTAGGCATCTTGCTGATGTTCGGTTTTACCGCCGAAGCCAATGGCCTGCCCGGAGAACAGGCATTTAGTGTTTCCGGTACAGTTACTTCTGCAACAGACGGGCTGCCGCTGGTCGGCGCCTCGGTTCTGGTCAAGGGTACTTCAACGGGGACGATCACGGATATTGATGGTGCTTACTCTCTTGAGGTGCCCGGCGCAAACGATACGCTGGTCTTTTCTTATGTTGGGTTTGTACCTCAGGAAGTGCCGGTGGCCGGAAGAAACGTCATCGATGTCGTCCTTAGGGAAGATGCGGCCCAGTTGAATGAGGTTGTAGTCATCGGTTACGGCACGCAGTCTAGGAAAATGCTGACCAGTTCTATAGCATCCGTGGATGCAGAGGAAATTCAGGACCTTCAGATCACCACTCTGGAAGGTGTGATGCAGGGGCGGGCTGCTGGAGTCAGCATCCAGACGGCCAACGGCCAGCCGGGCGCCCCGCCCAGCATCAGGATACGAGGGGGCTCTTCCCTGCAGGGAAATAATGAGCCCTTGTTTATTATCGATGGCGTTCAACGTTCTTCTGAGGATTTCAACCCGGAAGACGTGGCCTCCATTGAAATACTGAAAGATGCTTCGGCTACCGCTATCTACGGCGCCCGCGCATCCAACGGCGTAGTACTGGTGACCACTAAGTCCGGAAAAACCGGGAAAGCGAATTTCAACGCCAGTTACCGGAGCACCTGGACGTCCCTGCAAAATCGCCTGGACCTGCTGGGCAGCAGGGATTATATCCAGATCGAACGCATCGGGCTGACCCGTTCCTTCCTGAATGAGAACAGCGCCTTTGGCGTCGGCTCCAATGCGACGGGCATCGGCAACCCGCCTGACGGAAACTTCACCCTTAGGGTCCTGGAGCCGGGAGAATCCGTACCGGCAGGATACGAATCCATGACCGACCCGGTAACCGGCCAGGAGCTGATATTCCAGGATGTCGATTGGCAGGACGTCGCCTACCGGTCCACCCGGGTCGATAATGTCCATTTCTCGGTGGATGGAGGGAGAGACCGGCTGAATTACTACCTGGGGTCTTCTTATCTGTCCCAGGAAGGGATTGCAAAAGGGACTTCCTATAACCGCTTCAGCCTGCAGTCCAATGTGGATTTTCAACTATCGGATAAACTCAATATTGGAACGAACGTGAACTTCACCAGGAGCCTTTCCGATGAACCGTTCAACTCCAGCGTCCTGTTCGGCCGCGCCGCCAGGCTGGCCCCCACAACCCGGAGATTCAATGAGGACGGTACAGTGGCGCCGGGCTCCAGCTCAGGCCTGCCCAACCCGGAATGGTATGCATCGACATTCCTGAATTCTTCGGCACGCAACAAGCTGAACCTTGGAGCTTCCCTGCAGTACAATATTTTCGAGAATCTGGTGGCCACGGGCCGGCTGAATTACTTCATTGACCAGAACACCCGCGAGGCTTTTGTTCTGGCCAACCAGCTGACTTCCGCCCGGGATGCTTCCGTCAATTTCCTGGAAAGCAGGCTGCTTCAGTTTGAGGGCACGTTGAAGTACTTCCGGTCTTTTGGCGATCACAACCTTTCCCTGTTGGTTGGCGGGTCGAACCTGAATACGGATTACTTTACCTTCTCGGCCTCCGGGCAGGGAGGGCCCACCAATTCCATCCAGACCCTCAATGCCTCCCCGGTGATCAACGGCGCCTCCTCATTCAAGTCTCAGGACAAGCTCATCGGGTACTTCGGCCGGGTATCCTATGACTTTGCCCAGCGTTACCTGCTTTCAGCAACAATGAGAAGGGATGGTTCTTCCCGGTTCGGTTCTGATAATCAGATCGGTTATTTTCCGAGTGTATCCGCCGGCTGGAGGATCTCGGAAGAAGGGTTTTTCTTTATTCCTGGCATATCCGACCTGAAACTCAGAGCAAGCTGGGGGCAAACGGCCAACAACGACTTCGGAAGCCCCAGCGACCTCAACCGCTTCTTCCTCTCACAGGGCGTTGTTGACGCCACCCTCACCTACAATGGACAGGCCGCTGCCCGGGCTACCCAAATGCCCAACCCCAACCTGGGCTGGGAGACTACCACCCAAACCAACTTCGGGATCGACCTGGCCCTGTTCAACAACCGGGTGCTGGTGATCGCCGATTACTACCGGAAGGTGACTTCCGACCTGCTGTTCAGCAACCCCTTACCCAATACCTCGGGCTTCGGTTCCATTACCCAGAACATCGGGAAAGTTGAATTCAAAGGGACAGAATTGTCCATCTCCACCGATAATATCGCTTCCGGAGACTTCAGGTGGACTACGGATTTCAATATCTCTTTTACCAGCAATGAAGTGCTGGAATTGCCGGATAACGGCCGCGACCGGAACCGCATCGGCGGGTATGAACGTTCGGACGGAACAGGCATCGGCGGTGTTGCTGAGGGAGAACCCCTGCGGCAGATCGTAGGGTGGCAATTCGTAAATGTGTATTCCACCACGGCGGAAGCAGAGGCGGATGGCCAGTTCGTCGAATTTGCCAATGACCGGACCGGTAGCAACGGTATCGATTACAGGAACCGCGTCGGTGGCGATGTGAAATGGGAGGATGTCAATGGCGACAAGATCATTAACAACGATGACCTTCAGGTGTTGGGATATGCCAACCCGGATATCTTCGGCGGTTTTGGCAACACCTTTAGCTACAAAGGCCTGGAACTCTACCTGTTCCTGGATATGGGCCTGGGCCACCACATCTACAACAGCAACCGGGCCAGGATGAACAGTAACTCCCAGGGCAATATCAACGGTACTGAAGACCTGCTGCGGGCATGGAACGAAGAAGGCGACGTGACAGATGTTCCACGCTTCATTTTCTTCGATTTTGGCAATGCCCGCAACCACGATGTGGTCGGTTTCGGAAGTACGACCGGCGATGGCGGCCTGGCGGACCGAGCCAGCAGCCTGTACACTGAAAAGGGTGACTACCTGGCCGTCAGGACAGTAAGGTTGTCTTATACGTTGCCCCGAAACCTCGTTCAGAAATGGGGGCTGAACTCCATCAAGGCATACCTGCTGGGGCAGAACCTGCACTATTTTACCGGGTACAGAGGATATAATCCGGAAGTGGGCGCGCTTGACCTGGGGCTGTACCCCTTGTTCAGGAGTATTTCAGTTGGATTGAACGTTGGATTTTAATCAGCTAATCGATAGATCAAAAAAGACAGTTATGAAAAATATACTCACCTTATTTTCGGCCATGGCACTGGTTTTTCTTTCAGCCTGTGACGATGACCTCCTGCTGACCCCTCCGAGCAGCCTCACCGTAGAGAGTTTCTTCAAAAATGAGGAAGATGCCCAAAGTGCGGTCAATGGCATGTATGCTCAAATGAGGAACGTGGCCAACAGCATGTATCTTTACGGAGACTGGAGAGGAGACCATACTGAACAAACAGACCTGGGAACCGGCAGCGATGTGATCCGGAATGAATTGAAGGATGATGTCGGCGGAACTGACTGGGGCGCTTTTTACGCTTTGATCAATGACGCCAACCTGATCATCAGGCTGGTGCCGGATATTGAATTTGTGGATGAGGGCAAGAAAAACGACCTGTTGGCCCAGGCTTATTTCGTGCGGGCCTGGTCCTACTATCAGGTCGTCCGTATCTGGGGCGATGCCCCTTTGCTGACCGAAGGCTTCCTTTCTCCTGATCAGGAAGGCATCGTGCCCGGCCAAAGAGACCCGGCAGCCCAGATCTTTTCCCAGATAAAGGCCGACCTGGGATCCGCGCTGGATAAATTCGCCGGCGATGGCATCAGTAGCCGTTATGCAGCTTCGAAGCCGGCAGCCAATACCCTTAAGGCGGATGTCTATCTCTGGACCGCCAAACGAGAAGGCGGAGGCACCGCCGACCTCAATACGGCCCTGGAAGCCGTCAATCTGGTGGTTGGCCATCCGGACCTGGAACTTGTTCCCTTTTCGGCGCTTTTCAGGACGACCGTCGCCACCAGGGGAGACATTCTTTCCATGTACAGAGACGAGATCGAACCCGGATACCAGCCCTGGTACCGGAATTACATGCTGCAGATCCAGAATTACGTTTCTCTTTCCGATGAAGACAAGGCAAGAATACCGCTTATGGTGGGAGGCGCCCGTTTCTACGCTCCGACCCAGATTCTGAAAGATCAGTTTGCGGAAAATGCCGCTCTGGGCAATGGGCAAGAGGATATCCGCCAGCCGATCACTGTCCTGGATTATGACTTCAATGGCGAACTTCGGGCTCACCTCGTGAAATTCATTGGTGACCCGGGAATTGAAGCCAATGAATATACGGATGACCACAAACTCTATCGTTATGCGGATGCGGTCCTGATGCGGGCGGAGATCCAGAATGCGCTGGGTAAACCCGATGATGCGGTCGCCGGCCTCAATATGACCCGCAACCTGGCCGGTATCGGTGACTATGAAGGAGGAATGTCCCAGGCGGAGATTGATGACGCCATCCTTCTGGAAAGAGCCGTAGAGTTTGCCTTTGAGGCCAAAAGATGGTGGGACCTCGTTCGCTTTGATAAGGCGTATGAGCTCGTCCCCAGCCTGATCGGCAGGGAAAATGAACAACCCATCTTATGGCCGATCTCTCAGAATACCATGGCGCTGAACCCCAACCTGAAACAGACACCTGGGTACTAAATGCCATTGCCGGATTTTTAAAAGTTTCATACATTACATTTAACGGAGGGGGTCATGGATCCCCTCTTTTTCATTCGGACGGGCCACCTCTAGGTGGTCTCGTATGGAAACGAGCCGGGCGGGCCCCGTGGGATAATCCAGTCCGCGAATTCCCACATCTCCTGTTCGATTTAAATTCTGGTTAATATGCTTCGATTTGCCAAACGCTTGTTCTGTTTCCTTTTCACCGGCCTTGCCTTTTCGGCATGCGCCCTTGCACAGATCAAACTGCCCGATATTTTCAGCGATCATATGGTCCTGCAGAGAGGGATGCCCATCCCGGTGTGGGGGGTGGCCGGCGGGGGGGCGTCACTGAAATTATCCCTCGGTGGATATCTGGCCACCGCAAGGGCCGGCCAATCGGGCAACTGGCGGGCGACACTGCCCTCCATGCAGGCCGGCGGGCCGTTCGAACTGACGATCGTGTCGGAAGGACAAACCATCCGGCTGACAGACGTTTATATCGGGGAAGTGTGGCTTTGCTCCGGCCAGTCTAATATGGAGTGGCCGCTGGAGAAGTGCGCTTCAGGCCCGGAAGAGATCCCCCAGGCCGGCAATCCGCTCCTCCGCTTTTTCCAGATGAAAAAGAAACACCCCCTGAACGACACACCGTTCAGCGACAGCCAGCTGGCCGCATTTTCAAAAGGGGAGTTCTTTCATCCTGCAAAATGGGAGCGCTCTACTCCGGAAACGGCAGCCCCCTTTTCCGGGGTGGCGTATTTTTTTGGAAAAGCTTTGCAGGATTCCCTGAAAATGGCCGTCGGGCTGATCCTGAACGCGGTGGGCGGGTCGCCCGCTCAATCCTGGATCAGCCAGGCAGCGCTGGCGGGCCACCCTCAGTTGGAATTCCTGGCCAACCTGCCCCCCGGAAAAAACTGGCTGGCACTGGAGGGTATCCATCCCTGGCTGGCCGTGCGGGCGCGCGAGAACTGGGATAACAGGGAAAGAGGGGAAGGAGTAATGGCCTTGCCGGGCCATCCTTTCGCCCCTTCCTATCTGTATGATAATGCCATCAGGCCCATTGCTCCTTATGCCATTCGGGGGGCGGCCTGGTATCAGGGCGAGTCGAACGCCACCCATCCCGGTTCCTATTTTGCCATGATGCAAGCGATGCTCGACTGCTGGCGGGGCCTTTGGGGAGAGGGAGGCTTTCCGTTCCTGTTTGTCCAGTTGCCGGCGATCGGCAACCGCAGCCTGTGGCCGGAATTCCGCGAAGCCCAGGCACGATGCCTTTCTCTTCCGAATACGGGAATGGTGGTTTCCATAGACGAAGGCCACCCA
This sequence comes from Lewinellaceae bacterium, assembly GCA_020636315.1. Lineage (GTDB taxonomy): Bacteria > Bacteroidota > Bacteroidia > Chitinophagales > Saprospiraceae > JACJXW01. The sequence continues at coordinate 86,811 of JACJYA010000010.1, read as the reverse complement.
ACGAATGTGCATCCAAGAGAAAAGAAAGGGATCGGGCAACGCCTCGCCGGCCTGGCGCTCGCCAGGATCTATGGCAGAGATATTCCTGCGGAAAGCCCTATGCTGGCCACCATGGAATGCAGTTGGGAGAACCGCCAGGCCACCTTGTTTTTCAGTAATACCTATGAAGGGCTGGAAGCAGGGGAGGGCAGAGCGCCGGAAGGTTTCGTCTTCCAGGGATACATCAAAGAAGGTACTGCCGAGACGATTCTTCCCCCTGAAAAGATAACCATTGAGAAAAACATGGTGAAACTCACCTGGCCTGACGGTTTTTTGCCCGTCGTGGTGAAATATGCCTGGGCCCCTGCTCCGGCAAGCAACATTGTCAACAGCGCGGGCCTGCCCATGGCTCCTTTCCGGGAGTTGTTGCCGGGAAACAACTGACAGCTAAGTACTTTCCGGAAATAATTACAGGGCCTCCGGTTAATTTAACCGGAGGTAGTATTGGTAGAAAGCCCTTTTTTTCTTTATTTCATAATAAGGACTACTAGTTTATGAAACGAAGAAAGAAAAGATGAGTTTCCGGGCCCTTTTTCTGGCTTTTATTGTTTTTCCTGGAGTGGCCTTTTCCCAGGGGCGCTTCATCAAGTTTGACCGGATGACTACCAAGAGCGGGCTCCCGCAGGAGCACGTTTCTTCCATTGCTCAGGACCACAATGGATTCCTGTGGCTCGGTATGGAATTCGGGCTGGCCCGTTACGATGGTTATTCCTTCAAGACTTACAGAAATGACCCTGCCGATTCCACAAGCATCAGCAGCAATATTGTTCGCGCCCTTTTTATTGATGAGAAAGGCTATATCTGGATTGGGACGGACGGCGGGGGCGTTTGCCGGTTTGACCCAAAGAAAGAGCAGTTCATCAACTTCAAACACGAACCGGATAACCCCAACAGCCTGAGTGGTAACCGGGTGTATAGTATTGCGGCAGACAGGGCCGGCAACATCTGGGCCGCCACTCTCACCAAGGGGCTGAACCGGATCAGCTTTGAACCTCTCGGCGATGGCCGGTGCGATGTATCCAACCCCTGTTTTACCCGCTTTCGTTATGACCCGAATGAAGCCCACAGCCTTTCCGATGACAATGTGTGGACGATCCTCATCGATGACAGAAACAGGCTCTGGGCAGGAACGGCTTCCGCCGGCCTGAATATGCTGGACCTTAATGGCCTTGTCGATGAAAATGCCTCCTTCAGGCGATACCAGCACGATCCTGACGACCCCTACAGCATCAGCAGCAATGCTATTAAATCTCTGTATAAGGACAGCCGGGGAACCCTTTGGGTAGGCACGGAATTCAGGGGCCTGAACCGCTGGGATGAAGCCGAAGGCCGGTTCTATTCCTACGAATTTGACCAGAATGACCCGCACAGCCTCAGCCACAACCACGTTTCCTGTATTCTGGAAGACAAGGACGGCGTTTTCTGGCTGGGCACAAACGGAGGAGGGATCAACATTTTTGACCGGGGCAGAGAAATCTTTTACCCTTTTACCGAGACGCCGGGCGACCCGTATTGCCTGAACGGCAAACTGGTAAACACCATCTTTCAAAGCAGCTCAGGAATCCTCTGGATCGGCATGGTCAATAAGGGCCTGAACTGGATCGACCCCCAGAAGCAGCAGTTCCAGCATTACTATTCTATTGTCGGCAAAACGGATGGTTTGAGCGGTAACCTCGTCAAGTCAATTTATGAAACCCGCGACGGCGAAATATGGGTGGGCACCTACAGCAGCGGGTTGAACCATTTCGACCCTGAAACGGAAGTGTTTACCCATTATCTGCAGGACAACGCCGCCAGCAATAATGTCCAGCGAGTCTTTGAGGACAGGGACGGGCGTTTCTGGGTTGGAACAGACGGCGGCGGGCTGTTTCTTTTCGACCGCACCTCCAGAACGTTCTCCGATTTCAACTTCGGCGCCTTGAACACGAGGCTTTCCGGCAAGGCTGTCTGGGCGATAGAACAGGACCTGAATGGCAACCTTTGGGTAGGGACTGCCGACGGCGGGCTCAACCGTTTCGATTGGGAAACGCGCCGGTTCCACCAATTCCGGTTTGACCCCAATGACCCGCAAAGCATCAACAGCAATGACGTCAGGGCGATATTCCAGGACCATCTCGGCGTGTTGTGGGTGGGCACATATGGTGGCGGCCTGAACCGTTTTAACCCGAATGAGGAAACGTTCAGCCATTACCGGGTTATACCCGGGGATTCCACGAGCATCAGCAACGACATGATCACCGATATCTTTGAGTCGCCGAAGGGTGGGCAGCTATGGATCGGCACTTTCGGGGGAGGCCTGAACCGCTTTGACCGGCTGACGGGAGCTTTTACCGCCTTCCGGGAAAAACAAGGGCTTGCCAATGATGTGGTGAAAAGCATAGAGGAAGACCATGAAGGCAACCTCTGGATTGGAACCTTGAAGGGCATCAGTAAATTCGACCCCGAAACCGGGACGTTCATCAATTATTCCATCAGTGACGGTTTACAGGGCTACGGTTTTAACCTGGGCGCCTCCTGCTATGCAAAGGATAGTGTGATGTATTTTGGTGGGACCAACGGATTCAACCGCTTCTATCCGGATAAGATCAATAAGCTGCCCAATGACAAATTTCCCTGCCTGATCACCGACCTTAAGATATTTAACCGGTCTATTCAACCTGGAGAGGTCATTCGGAAAAAGGTAATTCTGGATAAGGCTATCCATGAGCTCTCGTCCATTACTATACCTTATTTTATCGATGACTTCGCCTTTGAATTTGTCGCGCCCAGTTTTGAAGGAGCAGAAAAGATAAAATATGCCTATCAGTTGGAAGGGGCTAATGAGCAATGGCAATACACCGATGCCAACCGCCGCTATGCTGCGTACACCAGTCTTTCTCCGGGCGACTATGTGTTTAAAGTGCGGGCAACGGACAAGGAAGGGGTATGGAGTGGAGAGGTTACTGAACTAAAGGTGAAGGTGCTGCCGGCCCCCTGGAAAACAATATGGGCTTATTTTTTGTACGCCCTGCTGTTGGGAGGGGCGGTGTTCTTCGTCCGCCGCCATAAAGCCGGCCGGATGCGCCTGCTCAACGAACTGAAACTGGAACGGCTGGAACGCCAGAAAACCCGTGAATTAAATGAAATGAAGCTTCAGTTCTTCACCAATATCTCTCATGAGATCAGGACGCCGCTGACCCTGATCATGGGGCCGATCCGGGAACTGATCGCTTCAGGAGAAGGCGGCCGGGAAGTACGCAACCAGTTGTACAACATCAACCGGAATGCCAACCGCCTCCTGCTGCTGGTCAACCAACTGCTGGAATTCAGAGAGCAGGAAGCCGGCCATACCAAACTACAGGTGGCTAAGGGAGACCTGGTAAAATTCATCTCTGAAACCATCATTTCTTTCAGGGAGATTGCCAAACAGCGGAATATTGACTTCTCCTTTACCCACAAGCCTGATGCCATTTTGCTCTGGTACGATAATGACCTTATGGAGAAAGTGTTTTTCAACCTCCTGTCCAATGCCTTTAAGTTTACGCCGGACGGGGGCAGGGTCGCCATACAAGCCTCCTTGAAGGAGGAAAGTGTCGAGATTGTGGTCGAAGACAATGGCAGGGGCATTGAACAAAAGGACCTGCCCTTCATTTTTGACCGCTTTTACAAGTTTCATAAAGATTATCCCGGCAATTACCTCGGCAGTGGCATTGGGCTGGCACTGGTGAAAGGGTTGATAAAATTGCACCAGGGAGAGATCCGGGTGGACAGCAACCCCAACGAGTTCACTCGTTTTACCATCTTTCTGCCCACAGGAGTGAAGCATTTCAGGGATGAAGATATCGTATCCGGACATAAAGATAGTGAGGATGCAGCCCATTACCGGATTGACCAGCAGGATGCCAGTGAAGCGCCTGGCATGGCGCAGGCAATCTCTGTGGATGCACCGGAGCTACTGATCATTGAAGATAACGACGATATCAGGAGTTACCTTAGAAAGATCTTTACTCCGGAGTATCGCATCCGGGAAGCCCTGAACGGGAAGCAGGGGTGGGATCTGGCGGTGCGGTATTTGCCCGCACTCATTATCTCTGACATCATGATGCCGGAAATGGATGGAATTGCCCTGTGCAATAAACTGAAAACAACGCTGGAAACCAGTCATATTCCCGTTATCCTCCTTACCGCACGGACTTCCCTTGTTTTTCAGGCCGAAGGCCTCGGAACGGGAGCCGACGACTACATCACCAAACCGTTTAACCCAAGGTTACTGAAGTTGAGGGCACAGAACCTGATCCAATCGAGAAAGCGGTTGCGGGAAAAGTTCGGCCGCCAGATGGCCATCGAACCTCATGAGGTTACCATCACCACTCCGGACCAGGACCTGCTGCAACGGGCCATACTGGCGGTTGAAAAACACATGGACGATTCGAGCTTTGATGTGAACATGCTTGCCAAGGAGGTGGGGGTAAGCCGGCCGGTCCTTTACCGGAAGCTGCCTGCAATAACGGACCAAACACCCAACGAGTTCATCCGGATCGTGCGCCTGAAAAGAGCTGCACAGATACTGGATCAGGCGGGCCTGGCCGTTTCGGATGTCTGTTACAGAACGGGCTTCAAAACGCCCAAATATTTCAGCAAATGTTTCCGGGAGTTCTTCGGGGTTCTGCCTTCGGAGTACGCCAGCCGGAAAAAGTAAGGCCATGTTGGGAAAATTTCAGGCCAACCGTTCCATAGTTCCGGGGTTATTACCTGGGAAAGCCTCCCACTTTAAAAAAGAGGCTGCGGCAAGATAGGCCTCCAAACCAGCACTTAGCCCACAAACCCACTAATCGCATCTGCGACTTCGTCGGCGCATTCCCACTGGGCAAAATGCCCGCATTCCGGGATGAGCGCCAGCCGGCTGTTGTGGATTTGTTTGGCGCCATTCCTGGCCACGAGCTTAGTCGATAGGGTGGGGTTGATCATGCGGTTGGGGATGAGCTGGTCTTTTTCTCCGTAAATAACGAGCGTGGGAAGTTGAAGTTCAGCCAGGCGGTGAAATACGGGTTCGTCCAGCATACTGACTACGCATTGGGGAATGAGCTGGCAGTAATAATCGAAATCCTTTGACCGGCGCAGGGCCAGGCGCTCGTCGATCAGGAATCGCGCATCTGCAGGGAAGCGGTAAAAGTTGGCCTTTATGTTGTTGATAACCTGCTCTTCGGGCGCCACTTTCAGCAGGGCAGGTTTGTAAATAGCGCGTATCCATTCCTTTGCTCCCCGGTTGAAGGTCTCGAAGCCGGCGGGAGCCACCAGGGCCAGTTGCCGGAAATTGCCGGGCTTTTGGAGGGCGGCGGCAATAGAGGTTTGCCCGCCCATGGAATGGCCAACCAGAGTGACGTTTTTCAACTTCATTTTTTCCACGAACTCATTGACGCGGGCGGCAAAATACTGAATGCTGACCGGGTGGGCCGGCCGGCTGGAAGCCCCATAGCCCGGCAGGTCCAGAGCGATACACCGGTACTGTTGCCGGAGGCGCCCGATCAGTTTATACCATGCTTTGTAGTTGCTGGCCAGGCCGTGGACGAGAAGCAATGTCTGCCGGCCCCGCCCCTGGTCAATATAGCTGATCTCCATTCCGTCGGACAACCGGATGGATTGCGGGGGGTAGGGCGCTGTGATAGAAGTCTGCATTTCAGCTTGCTCGTTAAGGCCCTCATCCGGAGCGGAAGGAGCTGTAGGAGGAGTTTCCGGCGAAGTTAAGGATACCGCGGCGGCTTTTCGGAGTTCTTCACTGCTTTTTTGCCGGGAACGGGTTATGAAGTAAATGGCCAGCCCGGCTGCCAGGGAAATGAGGATGGCAAATGTGGCGGCGACCGCCGGGTTGCGGACTTCAGCCTGCATATAGCCACCAATGCGGCCGTAGTACATGCCGAAGTGTACCACGACCGCAGCCAGGGTAGCCCCGATTGGGGCAGCCCTGGGGGCGTCGCGCAGGAAAATGCCAAACAGGACGGGCACAAAGGCAGCTGAGAAATAGGCATAGACCCCATTCTGGGCAAAAATGCCTACACTGAGGCTCGGGTTGACCAATTGGTTGTAGGAAAATAAGATGGAAACCACTCCCAGCAGAATGATGACTACCTTGTTGATGGTTACCAGTTTCCGGTTGCGCCCCTGCCCGGCGCCCCCCAGCCTGTGCCCGGCCAGGGGCTCGATGATATCAGAGGTAATGGTTGTGGAAACGGACTGTATAAGCCCTTCCAGGGTGGAAAGCCCGGCGGATAACAGCCCCATGATCACGACCAGGCCAATGGCCACCGGAAATTCTTTAACGACATAAGCGGGAATAATGCCGTCCATTTTCAGCGGTTCGCCATCTACTGTGAGGTCCGGAAAGCTCAGGCGGGCATACAGGCCGGTGAAGACTACGGCAAAGAAAACGGCTTCTACGAGAATGCCGGTGGCCAGATAGCGGTTCACGTCCGATTCACTTTTCAATAGCAGGGACTTAGTGATGATGTGTGGCTGGCAGACGATGGCAATACCAACTACCAGGTTGCAAAAGACGATCTCAAAATAGTCCCGAAACAGAAAACTGCTGGGGTTAACCCACTGCACCAGAAGCGGGTCGATGGCCGCCAGCTTGTCTAAAAAACCGTGTACCCCCTGGCTGAAATGTTCGTAACCCGAAGTCAGCAGAATGAATGCCACCACGAGCATCAGAACCGCCTGAATGGTATTGGTATAGACCATGGAGTTGGCCCCTCCGAACATCATGTATCCAAATACAAAAACCACCAGCCCGATCAGTACGTATATTTCCCCGGCATTTAAGGCTTTCGACAATACCTTCGTCATCCCTACACAGATCAGCACGATGAAAGTGATCAGCAGAAGAGACAAGAAACCGAACAGCAGCCCATACCCCGGGCTATTGTAGCGTTTGCCTATCCACTGGGCCATGGTCAGGGCCTTGACCGAGGCCCCGTGCTTGCGGAAACTCTTGGTCAGTATTGCCAGCGAAACAAATATGGCCAACGGCATGGTTATGGCAAAAGCCAGGATGCCACTCAACCCATAAAGGGCAATAAAGCCGGGGTTGATGATAAAAGTTGCTGCGCTGGTAATGGAGGCGGCCAGGGACAATCCAACCACTACCGGCGAGAAACGGATGCTGCCTATTGCGTAGTCCGTAATGGAAGAAGTGCGCATGGCGCCACGAATGACGAAGAAAAGAATGGCTGCGCCGTAAAGTAATAACAGGGCCGTTGTCGCCCATACAAGTTCCTGAGATGCCATATTGAAAAGGCTTTAGCTGGAATTGGGTGATCGAAGCTTATTAAGTTGGTTTGGATCTTTGCCTTATTTCATGCTTTTGCTAAAATTCGCCGGATGTTAAACGCCTTAAGCTAACGGAAAAAAGCTTGCTGAAATTAAAATAATTGCCGCCATTCTCTAAAGGAAAAAGGCAAAGGCGAAAATATTTGTCGGGTTGACTATAAGAGTTTTTTTCTTTGTTTTTTTAAATGGTTTTTTATTTTGCTGCGTATGTGTTTTTTATTCAGGTATTTTTGATGGAAAAAAAATCTCCTTGCAGTTAATCTTTACGGTTGACTTTTTTGGGGTGAAAAACCAAATTCCAGAAGGTTTTTAGGATAAAACATCTAAATATCTATATATTTGCATTGAACTATCATACATAATCGCCAAACGAACAAAAATCCACCTATCATGAAGAAAGACGGAAGAAAGTACGTAGCTCTCGTAACCGGTGCAACCGGTGGTTTAGGAACAGCGATGGTCAAACACATGGTCGATGACGGCTATCTGTGTGTCGCCAATTACCACACCAAGTCGAAGGCTGAACGCTGGAATGAGGAGATGAAGGAACAAGGTTACGATGTGCCCCTGTACCACGCCGATGTTTCCGATTTTGAATCGGTCGGCAAGATGGTCGAAAAGATACAAAGTGACATTGGAACAGTAGATATTCTGGTAAACAATGCCGGCATCACACGCGATGGCGTTTTTAAAAGGATGACCTTTGAGCAATGGGACGCCGTTATTAAAACCAACCTCTACAGCGCGTTCAACTGCACCCGCCATGTGATCAACCCGATGATCGACCAGGAGTTTGGCCGCATCATTAATATTTCCTCTGTAAACGGCCAACGCGCTCAGTTCGGGCAGGCCAACTATTCGGCGGCCAAAGCCGGCATGCACGGCTTCACCAAAACCCTGGCCATCGAGGTAGCCAGTAAGGGCGTAACCGTCAATACGATCTCTCCGGGCTATATTGCCACCGACATGGTAATGGCCGTGCCGGAGGAGATCCGCGCCAAGATCATCAAGGGCATCCCTGTAGGCCGGCTGGGCGGTACTTATGAGATCGCCCACCTGGTGTCATTCCTGGCTTCCAAGGATGCGGGTTTCATAACGGGGGCCAACTATGCCATCAACGGCGGACAGCATGTTTATTGATTTTTGTTGAGGTCTCCGGCCGGTTTTATTCTGCCGGACATCAATAAAATTCAACGGCGCCGGGCCCTGAGGCTCGTTTTTGGCCCGGCGCCGGTGTTGCTCTTTTCGTTTTTACTTTTCCGGGCGTACAAGCTCAGGAAAAGAAAGGAGATCGTATGCTAACGAAGGAATAATTTGATCCGTCTTTTGGTTGAATAACAGGCTCCGGCGGCCTTTGCCGGGGCTTTTTTCGTACAGGTTTTCTATCTTTAGTTAAAAAACACTATGCCCTACCTCACCTCCAACGGCGCCAGGATCTATTACGAAGACACCGGCGAAGGCAAGGAAACCATCATTTTCTCTCATGGCCTGTTGTGGAGCAGCCGCATGTTCTCCGAACAGATCAGGCATTTAGGAGGCCGCTACCGGGTCATTGCCTACGACCACCGGGGGCAGGGGCGCAGTGAGGTGACAGGAGATGGTTACGATATGGATACCCTCGCGCAGGATGCCCTCGGTTTGATGGATGCCCTTAGTATCAGGCGATGCCACTTCGCGGGACTGAGTATGGGCGGTTTTGTGGCGCTGCGGCTGGCGGTACGCCATCCGGAACGCATCCAATCCCTGATCCTGATGGAGACGACTGCACAGCCGGAACCTGCGGAGAACATTCCCCGCTATCGCATGCTCAAAAATATTGTCAGGTTGCTTGGGCCCTGGGCAGTGAAAAAACCAGTCATGAGGATTATGTTTGGCAAGGCTTTCCTGGAAGATGCCTCCCGCCAGCCACAGCGCCTCCAATGGGAAAAAGAACTTACCGCCAATAAACGCACCATCACCCGCGCCGTGCAGGGCGTCATCACCCGAAAAGGCGTGCAGCCGGAAAGCCTTGCCAAAATACAGTGCCCCACACTCATTATCGTCGGAGATCAGGACGTTGCCACTGTTCCCGCCAAGTCGGAATACATGCATCAGCACATTCCCAACTCCCGGCTGGCCCTCGTTCCCAATGCCGGGCATACTTCCTCCGTAGAGGAACCGGAGGCCATAAATGCCGCCATCGATGATTTTTTGGAGGCCATCACTTAAATTTGTGCAGCCGCAATGGCGTATTATCTTTACGCTAAAAAAATGAAGGCTTCTTTTCACCTGCTCCTCCTTTTATTGCTCCTTGGAAGCCGGTTGCCGGCTCAGCACCAGCAATGGTTCAAAACGATCCCGCCGATAACGGAAGATACTCCTGCCTGGGCGGCGCTCATGTACGGGGAAAATCCCAATCTGCGTGAGGTGGATAGCGCTTATCAGGCTTATTACCGCGCGCATCAGTTTGAAAGGAATACCCACACCCAGAATTACCAGCACTGGAGGAGGAAGGTGGAACCTTTCCTGGATGCCAGGGGCTATATCCAGTGGCCCTCTCCGATGCAGCGGCGGCAGGAAGAGGAGTTATACCGCCGGCAGCTCAGCCGGGAGCCGGCGCTTCGCCAGCCTGGCCCCTGGGAGCAAGTTGGCCCTTTCGAGACGTTTAACAAAGGAGAAGGACAGTTTGAAGTATCCTGGCAGGCGAATGTTTATACGGTCGATCAGGCAGATGCCGATCCCTCTGTCCTTTACTGTGGCACCGAGAGCGGAGGGGTTTACAAAAGCACGGATAGCGGACAGCACTGGAGCCATGCTTCCGCCAATACCATGATGGGCAATATACGCATTGTTCGGATCAGCCCCCATAACCCGCAGGTGGTGTATGCCGGCGATGGCAGCCGGGTTTATCGAACCACAGACGGAGGAGGCAACTGGGAGGTAGCCCTTGATGCCGCTGATCTGGGCCTGAATGGCCTGGGCATAAACGCAATTGCCCTGAGCCCGGCAGATGAGGAACGGGTCATTGCCGGAGGGCAGCAGGGGTTGTGGTACTCAGCTGATGGCGCACAAAGCTGGCAGCAGCAGTTTTCCTCGCCGGTTTACGATATCGAATTTAAGCCCGGATCCCCCCTTACCCTTTACCTGGTACGGGGAAATACGGCAGAGAAGCGATGTGAGTTCCTTAAATCTACTGATGGCGGCGAAAGCTGGGAAGTGAAAGAAGAAGGCTGGTACCAGCCGCCCGGCCCTTCCTACGATGGCCTTTCGGACGGCGGCGCCAAGATCGCGGTTTCCTCTCTTAACCCTGATCTCGTACTGGCCGGGCTGATCGGCAACTCCAAGCCGGAAGACGATGGCTATCTGGGCCTGTGGCGCAGCCAGGATGCCGGCGAAACCTGGACACTGCTCGGCCCGCACATTGGAGGCCCTTATGAATACAGCGGAGGGCCGGCCACTCACAAGAACGTCATGAAAAACGAAGGCGGAGGCGGGCCTTATCAGGGCTTTTATGACTACGTGCTGGGCATCTCCCCCTTCGATGCCGATATCGTGTATATCGGAGGGGTCAGCCTGTTCAAGTCCGCCGACGGCGGCGCCACCTTCAATGTCATAGGTGGATACCAGGGAAATACCTGGGTGCATCCCGATATGCAGGAGATCACTACCGGCCCGGACGGCCTGTGGCTGGCCACTGACGGTGGGGTGGACTTTTCCGATGATGAATTCACCACCGTCGAATCCCGCAAGTGGGGCATTTCGGCTTCGGAATTCTGGGGTTTTGGAAGCGCCTGGAACGAAGACCTGGTAGTTGGCGGCCGTTACCACAATGGCAATACCGCCATCCGGCCTTCTTTTGGCCAGGGACAGTCCCTCCGGCTCGGCGGGGGGGAGGCTCCCACCGGGTATATCAATCCTGGTGGCAGGGGAGTGGCCTACTTTTCGGATATCAGCTCCCAGCTTATTCCCTGGGAGCTGTCGGGAGAGGCCCTGGGGCTGCCCAAACTTCAGCTTTATCCTTCGGAGTCTTATTTTGCCGCTCACTCCAGTGAGCTGGAGTTCGCGCCTTATTGTTACAACCACATCTACATCGGGCGGGATCATCAGCTTTGGAAGTCAGAAAATGGCGGGCAGTCCTTTGAGCTGCTCACCGCTTTCGGGGCCGATCCCGGGAGGCCGGTGATGCACTTTGAAATATCGCGCAGCAACCCGCAGGTTTTATATGTCTATCAGCGTACTTCTTTCTATGGAGCGGTGCTGTACCGGTCGGATGACGGCGGCCAGCAATGGCAACTACTACCTTTCCCTTCCGGTATTGGCTCTCAGCGGGCGGGCGTCATGGCCCTCGATCCGGAGGATGAGAACCAATTGTGGGTGGCTTTTGCGCATCAGAATAATGACGGGGCCAAGGTGTTTCGCACTCTGGACGGCGGCCAGAGCTGGGAAAACATGACAACCCCGATACTGGATGGCCACCGTGCCCAGGCGATCTTTTACCAGGGAGGCGCCGACGGAGCCGTTTATTTGGGTACCGATAAGGCAGTCTTCTTCCGCGACAACAGCACGGCCGATTGGCAACTCTTCAATGACGGCCTGCCCATGCGCACCCAGGCCAATATCTTCCGGCCCTTCTACCGGGAAGGCCGGCTTCGCATGGCCACCTACAGCCATGGCATCTGGGAAGCTCCCTTCGCCGTTCCATCCCGCCCCCTGGCTCAGCCTACTGTTGATAAGCTTTCCGCCGGATGCCTGCGGGATACATTTTATTTTGATGACTATTCCATTCTCAACCACAATGGCGCTACCTGGCGATGGGCTTTTTCCCCTGAGCCGGAGTATGTAAGCGCACCTGACGTTCGTAACCCCAGGGTAGTGTTTGGTGCAGAAGGCCAGTATTCTGTTACCCTAACCGTAACGGATGGAACGGGGCAGAGCAGCAGCAAAACCATTCCCGGAATGATATCGGTGCAGGCTTGCCGGGTGGATACCATCCCGGGGATGGCCCTCAATCTTCAGGATGCAGGTGATTATGCGGCGATTGACGGCCTGCCTCTTCATGGGAACGAACTGTCCATAACGGCCTGGGTGCGCCCGGAAGGCATTCAACCAGAATACACCGGCATTGTGATGGCGGCGGACGGGCCGGCAGCGGGCTTTAACTTCCGCCCCGGAATGGAGCTGGGCTACCATTGGCCGGGCGGCGCCTGGTGGTGGAGCAGCGGGCTCACCGTACCTGCCGATGAATGGTCGTACGTGGCCATGGTGGTTCGCCCGGAGGGGATAACGCTATACCTGAACGGACAGAGCGCTACCCATAATTTTTCCGTTGAGGAGATAGACTTCCGGGAAATATCTACACTAATCGGCCGCTACCGCGACTGGGACAGCCGCAACTTTAGTGGGCGGATCGACGAGGTGAGGGTATATGGCCGCGCGCTGTCAACCGATGAGATCCGCCTGCGGCGACACCTCACTGCCCGGCCGGAAGAAGAACCGGAGCTGCTTGCCTATTTCCAGTTCAACGAACCGGACGGCCCAGCCCTGAATAAAGTGGCGGGCGCTCATGCCAGCCTGGCGGGCAATGCCGGGCGCACCCTTTCAACAGCCCCGGTGGGCAGTGGAGTGAGTTCCATACACGTGGTTGATCAACAGGCAGCCTACGACTTTGGGGATACGGGATTAAGCCTCAGCTTTGAAGGCGCCGGCGTTCTGCCCAACGGGCCTGTGGTGGTGAGCCGGCTCCATATTCCCCCGGACGCCAGCCCCGGCGAGGATGCCCTTCCGCCCTCCGGATACTGGATCATCAACAATTATGGTGCAAATGCCAGCTGGGGCCCGTTGAATTACCTCAATATGGGAGGGCTTTCCGTTTCTGATGCGGCGGCGGCTCAACCGGATAAATTCAGCCTTTATCACCGCCCGGATAATGCCGAGGGGGACACCTGGGCCCCTACCTCGCACCAGGCCGATCATCTGATAGCCGGCGATGGAGATGGTGCGGTAGTTTTTCAACCGGATATTACCTTGCCAGGTTCCGGCCAACTGATCATTCGCCAGAGCGGCCTGGTTGGAACAATTCAGCTTCCATTGCCTCAGCAGTTTGTGGTGTATCCCAACCCTCTTCGTTCGGGAGAACCGCTGCAGGTGGGGGTAAGCCTACCATCCACTGCGTATGCCATTGCCTTGTTTGATGCCAACGGGAAACTAGCCTGGCAGAGCAGAGGAAATGGGGCCTCTACTTTCGAAGGCCTTTCTCTGGGGGCAGGAGTTTATTATTATCAGATCACCTCTCCTGCTCTGATCTGTACCGGCCGGCTGGTGGTAGTTGGCGGGCCGGATTGAAGTTACTCAACCCCTTGTTATCCGGTGGAATTTGATCAATGATTATGTATAATCGCAGATATTGCCCAGTCGAAGCTGTCACTTGGCCTTTCGAATACCAGGATTAAACTTTTGCCCGATTTACAGAATTCCACAAAAATGCAATCCGGAAACCGTTGAGCGATCTGAGCAGCGGTTAGTCCCGACTTGCCGGAAAAGTGTACTTCGTTGTAATGTGGTTCTGTACCGTCGGTAAAGTCAACATCGAAGATGTAATTATCATAATAATTCTTGAAATCCATTTCCAGTGCAGCGCCTTCGACACTGCCCCAATGGTAGATTTCCGAGCTGGACATTGCCTCTTTCAAACTGGTGGCGGAAAAGATCTTGCCGGGGGTTTTCAATCCGAATGGCAGGAAAAGGACTCCTTTTTCCGGGTGGATGTATTTAAGGCTTAAACGGTTAAAATTTTTCTCTTTTAAATAGGTCAGGGAATATTCATCTCTGGGAGTCACCATCATTTCGGCTCTCCTGGGCGGATAGAGTTGAGGGGAAGTCGTAGGGGCTTCCGGTATTCCTTTGGAACTCAGGCTGTCGGATTTGCCGGCGCCCTCTGCCTGTTTTTTTGCCGGTGTCGCCGTTTTCTCATCTTTGGAGGCAGGCAGGCTGTCTGTTTTTTCAGGATTGTCGTTTTTACTTTCTGCCGGGCCCGCGGCAATATTGGTTTCACTGGTATTGTTTTGTTGAATTTCGCCATAGTCACTGGCAGTTATCTGTTTACCTGCATCGACGATGCCGGATTGTTCATCATCGGAGCCTGCATTCGTGGGTTGCCCGGGGCTCTTAAGTAGGAGAGCCAGGCAGAAAGACAAAATGAGCAATAACCCGATACCCACGCCCGGAAACCATCTGTAGAAGGCTCTGGATTGACGGCTCATTTGCTCGATGAGGTTATTTTGCCCCGACAGGAGTTTGATCTGCTGTTCATTGACCAGGAACATCTGGGAATAGGCTTTTTGTCTTTCCTCCTCTATGGTTTTCCGCAATCCGTTGAGTTCCTTCAGCAATATTTCTCCTCCCTCTTCCTGCGATAGAGATGTGGAAGAAGCGAGCAACGATTCATTGCGTTCTTTGATCGATTGCCCCAGTTGTTCAACTGAGGAGTACAGGCCATTCAGCCCTTTTTCCAGTTCCTCAAGGTAGGAGGATAGCTCTTTGGCCAGTTCCTCCTGCCTTCCCAACTGCAGCAATTCGGGGTGGCCCGATGAGGCGTTATTGTCCTCCTGGCTCTCCTGGAGCCCTAAATTGTCGATCTGGGCAAGCAATGTTTCAAGCTGCCGGCTTTTTTCTTCTGCGATTTCCACCAGTTCCCTGATTCGTTCCCTCAGGATATCGACATCATCGGTAGTTTTCTGAATAAATTGCTGTGCTGCTTCCAATTCTTCCAGTCCTGTGTTTACTTTTTCCAGAAGGTTTGTGTTGTTCTTCTCATGCATGTATTTCAGGTGTTTACTTTAGTGTTTGTCCTATCACCTTACTTTTCCCGATATGGGCCAGCCGGCCGGGGGTGCGTGTTTGTTTTTGAGATTGGATTCCCGGGCGGCAAATGCCCGACATCAAAATGCTGAAGAGAATTTTAAGAATGGAGGGTGAGCTTGGTTGGAGGAATGCAGGTTTACAAAAGCCTGTGGTTTTGTAGCCCTTTTTCCTGAGGAATCCTAACATTGTACGGCGCGTTGGGAGGTTTGTTGCCTTTTTGGAGATAAAATTTCAGGATATTGGAGTTAAGAAGAGCAAAAACTTAGAGTTGGTTTAAAGGAATGGTAAGGATATTGAGTTGGAGAAGGCTCGTCTGAAAAAAAACTGGCTGCGGAAACCCACAGCCAGCTCAGCCCTAACCAAATTAAAACCAGGTATTACCAGACGAACAAAATAGCTTTTTGAATTGCGGCCCTAATCCCTTTTCTTCAGCCAGGTGGCGATGGCAGGGGTCAGCAACTTTTGAGAACGGCTGCCGACGAACACGCCGATATGGCCACCAGGGAACTCCATTAGTTCTTTATCCTTCGAGCTGATCAGTTCATTGATGGGCGTGGTCGTTTCCGGAGGAACGATGTGGTCTTCTTTTGCATAAATCGTCAGTACGGGCATTTTGATATTTTTCAGATCGACCTTGCGCCCTCCAAGTTCGAATTTACCGTTGATCAGTTTATTGTGCTGATACATGTCCTTGATGAAGCGGCGGTAGGTTTCGCCGGCCTGAGCCGGGCTGTCGGCCACCCAATGCTCCATGCGAAGGAAGTTCATCAGCCTGCCCTGGTCGGCCATGGTTTCCGGCAGGGCCATATACTTGCGTGTTTTGTTCATAGGCTTAAGCAGGTCAAAGCCCGTATTGAGGAAATCGCCGGGAACGATCCCGCCGAAGCCATCGACAATGGCGTCCACATCCATATCTTTGGCCCATTTAAAGAGGAGCCCCTCATCATTGTCAAAGTCAACGGGAGTGACCAGAGTGACCAGGTTCTTGACCTTCTCGGGGAAAAGGGAAGTATAGATCAGGCTGAAAGTGCCACCCTGGCAAACGCCGAGTATATTGACCTTGTTAATACTGTGTTCTTCCCGGATGAAATCAACGCAGTCATTCATATTGCCGAGAATGTAATCCTCCATGGTCTTGTAGCGGTCAACCTTGGTCGGATAACCCCAGTCGATAAGATATACATCGATCCCTTCGCTGACCAGTTTTCGTATGAGGCTCCGGTCCGGCTGCAGGTCCATCATTTCCCAGCGGTTGACGAGAGCGTAGGAGATCAGGGCTGGAGTTTTGGCCTCGGCCTTGTCTTCCCGTTCAAAGTGATAAAGTTTCACTTTGCCGTCTTCCCAGACCGTTTTGCGGGGAGCCGTGGCGATATCCACGTCTTTGACCTCTGCGATGTTGCGCAGTGCATCGGATACGGTATTTACGCGTTCCAGGACCTGATCGCTAAATTTGCCATTTGTGTTACTCATTGCTCTAGTTTTTCTGCCTTGCCGGGCGGGGGTGTCACCGCTTCGGGGGCTTAGTTAATACTCTGGTTATGATTAGGAAAAAGCACAGGGCAGGCAAACTGCCCTGCCCTGGTAATAATAAATTATGTCAATTACCGAAGGCGAAGATAAATTCAACCGAAGTTGAGCAATTCCGCAATGGCCGGGTGATTATGGTTTAGTAACCGGTTTTTCGGCGCTCTGTGCCGGATACAGGACGCAGTCTGCCGAAAACCGGTTACCTTGAGATACTATACTAAAGCAGTGCTTTAGCCTGCTTGGCCCAGTTATCCCGCTTGGCGCGGCCCTGGAAAGCGCCCAGCAATTCGTCGATCATATCGTATTCCCGGGCTGTCATTTTGCTGATCTGCTGATAGGAAAAGATCCCCAGCTCATTCAACATTTTTTCCAGTTTGGGGCCAATGCCTTTGATCTGCTTGAGGTCGTCGGCCTCAGCTTTTGTAGCCTGGCCTAAATGGTCAATCAGTTTTTTTTTTGAGGCACCTTTCGTTTCGGTAACCTCTTCTTTGCCGGCCATAGGTTTGCCGGCAAGCAGCAGCGCCTTTTCCAGTTCGGCAACTTTTTGCTCCAGTTTGCGCATTTTCTGGCGCAGGGCGTTAGCTTCTTTAGCGATATCGTCTCCATCTGATTTGGTCAGAAAGGGAAGCTCCGCATAGGTCAGTTCCATGATCTTGTCGGTCATGGATTTGATGCTGGTGCCGGTAGCAGCCACTTCGCTCTGCAGTTTGGAGTATTCTTCAGAATGCAGCACTTTCAGGAGCGTGTCTTCCAGGGTATTGACGTAGTGCTGGAAGAAAGCCTGGTAATCCGGCATATCTTTACTGTCCTTGTATTTCTTGTAAAATTCGCGGACGGTATCAGGCATGGCAAACTGGCCTGCCTCATAGACCATGCTTTGCAGTTCGGAAGATTTCAGTACAAAAGCGATGTAGGCGAACTGAATGTCCCGCATAAGCTTGGCCACTTCGGTCTGGCGGCCTTGAGCCATAATATTGTAGAAAGGCGCCAGTTGGTCCCGCATGCGGTTGTTGAAGTCGGTGGCCATTTCGAAGAAAGGCAGGTTGCCTTTATCCATGTACTCCTGCATCTTTTTCTTCCAGCCTTCATTGATGGAGGCCCAGTCTCCGGATTCCTTATTGCTGAAGGAGAAGTAGGTTTCGAACCACTTATTGACGTTTTCGATCAGTTCTGTGGTATTGCCAACCGGGCGGAAGCCCATCATCTGGTTGACCACTTTCTGATAAGCATCCGGGGAGAAGTACTTATCGATCATCTCCTTGTTGTACATGCCGTTTTTGATGAGGCGTTGCATGGGGTCCCAGTAGCGGTGGAGGAAATCATAAGATTCCACGAAGTTGGTGAAGTGTGGGCGCATGTTGTAAGGCATCTTGTCGAATACCTGTTCGCTCATCCACTGGTTGCCTTTGCCCAACCATTCTCTCCAGTTGTTCATGCCTTCCTGGAAAAAGCCGGCGGGGTTGAAAGCACCTTTGTATTCCGGGAGCTTCAGGCCCATTTTTTCGGCGTTATCCTGGTAGAATCGGGCCCACTTCTGGGCGTATTCCGTTTGGATATCCAGCCACTGGCGCATCTTCTCAGGAGCCTCTTCCAGAGCCTTCTGCGGATCCTGGCCGGCTTTTATGGCAGTCTCAAAGAATGCCTGCTGCTTCTTAAACCATTCGGTAAAGAGGTCCTGGGCATCGTCCTTGGCTTTGCCATTGGTGGTCTCCGGAGAAAAGGCTTTGGTCATCTGTTCAGAGAGGTTGGACCAGAATTCCATGGCCTTTTTCTGTCCTTCTATGATGGTATCAAATTGGTTACTCATGGCCTTGTTGATTTGAATTGAATAAGTGATTTGGATCGTAGGTGAAGCCTGTGGCCCGGCTAAGATTTTGGAGTTGGTTGCCGGATGTCAGTTTTTTGGTCGCCGGTTCTGATACCGACAACTGTTCAACTCACAACTGGCAGCCAACCCCCTTTGGCTTATTCCGGATGGCTGGTTTAATTCAGGTATTCCTGAACCACCTTGGCGTTGGCAGTACTGGTGTCATAAACTGCCTTCATCGTTTCCTGGTAGAGTTCCGTCAGTTTCTTGGTGCGTTCCTGTTGCGTTTCGAATGCGTTGGCAGACCAAACATTGCGGTAGAAATCAACGGTCTTCTTGTAGAGGTCCATTGACAGTTCAACGCTTTTGGTATAGTCTGCGGTAAAGCTGTTCCAGAAATCTTTCTGATATTTTTCGAGGTTTTTCTTGTCAACCATCTTTTCTGCCAACTCTGAGTAGCGGGTGTAATATTCATTCAGCAGTTTGCCGGCATCCTCCGCTGCGTTCTTGTCCGGCATAGCTGTTTCAGCCACAGTATTTGCGTATTTGAGCAGGGTGGTGTACAGCTTATTCTGGTTCTCCAGTATCTGGTCGAAATAATTCTTTGTGCCAGCCATAATTGAAAATTTTAAAGAAAATGAAATAATGTTCAATTGATAGGACAAAGTTAACCTCAGGCGGCTCCCTTATCAATAGGGCTTTTTATATGTTTAACGCTGACTTTGGTTTTTTTGTTTGGGGTGGTTGTTGTTTAAAGTTTTGTTTTTCAATGATTTAAGTTTTAAAATAAGGGGGTTGACTTTTTTGCGGCCAAAAACCGGAAGTTGGAAGGAGTATCTGGACTTTCGCATGTTCAGCTTCTGCCTTCCCACTTCCGATTTCCGCTTCCCTAAACTCTTTCAATGATGATGGAGGAGGCGCCTCCGCCACCATTGCAGATGGCTGCCAGGCCGCGTTTTGCGTTTTTCTGATGCAATACATTATTCAGGGTAGTGATGATCCGGGCGCCACTGGCGCCAAGGGGGTGGCCCAGAGATACAGCGCCGCCGAGGACATTGACTTTATCCACATCGACTTCCATGACTTTATTGAAAGCGAGGGTGACCACGGCGAAGGCCTCATTGACCTCAAAATAGTCGATGTCTTCTTTCTTCAGGCCGGCGCGCTGAAGGGCGATAGGAGCCGCCTTTGTCGGGGCGGTGGTGAACCACTCGGGTTCCTGAGCGGCATCGGCAAAGCTGACGATCCGGGCCACAGGTTTCAGGCCCAGTTCCTTAACCTTCTCTTCACTGGCCAGCACCAGGGCGGCAGCACCGTCATTAATGGTCGAGGCATTGGCGGCGGTTACAGTGCCGTCTTTGGTGAACACCGGGCGCAGAGACGGTATTTTTTCAAATTTGACCCTTTTGTACTCTTCATCTTCAGTAACGATAATGGGGTCGCCTCTGCGCTGAGGAACTTCCACCGGGACGATCTCATCCCTGAAAATACCGCTTTCGGTGCTTGCTGCTGAGCGCTTGTAAGAAGTAATGGCGAATTCGTCCTGCTCTTCCCGGGAAATGTGGTACTCCCTGGCTGTTTGGTCGGCACAGACCCCCATTACGGCCTGGTTGTAGGCATCCGTCAGGCCGTCCTTGACCATGCCGTCTATCAGCTCGCCGTGGCCGTAGCCATAGCCATAACGGGCCTTGGGGACGTAGTAGGGGACAGAACTCATGTTCTCCATGCCTCCGGCAACAATAATATCCTGGTGCCCGAGCATAATGGACTGGGCTGCGAACATTATGGCCTTGGCGCCGGAAGAGCACACTTTATTGACGGTAGTACAAGGGACGGTATTGGGAATGCCGGCGTAAATGGCCGCCTGCCGTGCCGGCGCCTGGCCCAGGTTGGCGGAATAAACGTTGCCCATAAATACCTCCTGGACCTGATCCGGCTGTACTCCGGCCTTTTCCAGGGCTCCTTTAATGGCCGCCGCACCCAGTTTTGTGGCAGGCACTCCGGCGAATACGCCGCCGAAACTGCCTATGGGCGTGCGGACAGCAGATACGATATACACCTTTTTCATGTTGTGTGGTTTTTTTGTTGTCAGTTGTCAATTAATAAATTTAACAAACAACTTCAGAGGCTGTATTTTAAAAATAATTCTTTTCTTAACCAAGGCTTTCTTTTTGTCAACCCCTATAATTATGGAATTTAATTTTCTGATTATCAAATTATTGGTGAAATTGTTGTGAACTGGCCTGCCTTAAGTCAGCCGCTCTGGCCTTTCAACAATTCCCACTTCTTAACAGTTGATTGCATACATTTGAATGCCTCCTGATTGAACTCCCGACATATACTTTACTTAAGGCTGGCATTATCCCAAAGCCGATTGGAACTTCAAAGCCGACAGAATCCTAAATACAAATAACTATGTATAGACTGAAAGACAAGGTCGCCATCATCACCGGTGGCGCCAGTGGAATTGGTAAAGCAACAGCCGAACGTTTTATCGAAGAGGGTGCTCGGGTGATCATCTGGGATATAAACCGCGAAAAAGGCATGGCGGTTGCCTCTGAGCTGAATAAACTGGCTGAGAAACTGGCTGAAAAGGCTGTTGAAGTACCCGTCTATGAGGTGAGAGAGGCCAACGGTAAGCCGGGAACAGAAGAGCTGTACAGCAAGTTTTATGAGGTCAATACGACTGACCTGGGAAGTACAGAAGCAGCAGCGCGGGAGGCCGTCGAAGATTTTGGGAAGGTCGATATCCTCATCAACAACGCAGGCATTACCCGTGATGCTACGATGAAAAAGATGAGCCCGGAACAGTGGCAGCAGGTGATCGACGTTAACCTCACCGGCGTCTGGAACTGCACCAAAGCCGTTTCGCCTTTTATGGTTGAACGCAGCTATGGGCGCATTATCAGTGCTGCTTCGGTGGTCGGGTTATATGGAAACTTCGGGCAAACCAATTACGTGGCCACTAAGGCCGGTGTGATCGGCATGACAAAGGTGTGGGCCCGCGAATTTGCCCGCAAAGGAATTACCGCCAATGCAGTAGCACCCGGCTTCATTGCCACGGAAATGATCCATACCATTCCGGAAAAGGTGATCCAGATGATCGAAGATAAAACGCCTGTAGGCCGGATGGGTAAACCGGAAGAGATTGCCAATGCTTACCTCTTCCTTGCCTCTGACGAAGCCGCATTCATCAATGGCATTACGCTAAGTGTGGATGGCGGGCTGATCCTCTAGCCATCGGAAAGGCTTGTTCATTTTGGCCCTAAGGGGCCCCAAACCCCATGGCTGGGCGCGTGGAATAAGCCTGGCGGCCGAGTTCTCTCAGAGAGAGCGGGAGGGCAAATTTTGTTTCCATCTTTCTCCCTTACAGATAACGTGTTTTTCGCCAATAATGGCCCCGCGCTTCGCAGGGGCCTCTTTTTTTCAGGTAGGCTTGCTTCGGATTAAGGGACAATCCGGGCTTTCGGGGCAGGCCGCATGGAGCTGTGCCCGCCCAAGTAATATATAATTATATACATATTTCAATAGTTGCTAAAAAAAACTTAACTTAAACCTCTGTTACAACGTTTAATAGAAAATATTCTGAAACCGCCCCACAAATCAAAGCGGAGGTAAAATGAGGATGAAACTGCAAAAATTCACGGAATTCGCCAATACGCTTCTGCCTCACGAGACAGCATACCTGCTATCCACACAGCAGTTCGAGGATGATATAAAGCTTGGGATCTTGAAACTGATCGATTACAACTGCAACAATATCCGGCAATTTACGCCTTATGACCAGTCGATCGATAAGCGGAAATATTCCAACCTCAAAAACTGGATCACAGAGCGGTTGGAGTCAATCGATGTCGATGTGCGTTTCGACTGGATGAGCCATCTGGAACAGCAGGTCATGACCGACTCCATCGAGCCACAGGAGGAAAAACAATTGCTCAAGGCCATCCGGGAATACGGCCGTCTGGACTTTTACTTCACCAAGTTCTACGAGCTGGTGGAGGTCTATCGCCATTATCTCCTGATCCGGATGCGGTATGCCCATCACAAAGTGGCGGATGACTTCCTGAAAACTTATCGCAAGAAATATGAGGAATGTAAGGCTACCGGTGAGCGCATCCACGAAGCAACCCTGGATATCGTCAACCAGTATTCCAAAAACTCGGCCCAGTCCATCCATTGGGAAAACTGGCTGACTGAGGTTTTTTATAACGAAGAACTGGATGGGTTGAACCGGTACCTTGCACTGGTGCGGCTGACCTTCGTGTATTTTAACTACCGCCAGTTTGAGAAACTGCGCGAGAAGTACAACTACATCGACCAGCTATTCAAAAACGGACAGTATTACTCCCGGCGTATTTTGCTCAACTACTACGCCAACCGGGTGATGCTGCATACCAAATTTCAGGAATACGACAAGGCTGAATACTACGGCTACCTCTCTATCCGGGAAAAGAATAGTGATTACATCCACTACGTGAATAACCTGAGTGCGGTTTTGTTGCGGCAAAAAAAATACCAGGAAGCTCTTCAGCTGATGCGTTCGGCCTACCCGGAGATGAAAAACACCCCCAGTTTCCACAACCGTATCGGCTTTGTGGCTTTCTATCTGAAATGCCTCAATTACAACCAGCAGTTTAAAAATGCGGAGAACTACGCGGAGTCTTTCCTACAGGCTTACAAAAAAGAGATCTTCGAATACCGTTGGCACATTTTCTTCTCTTCTTACCTGGAGGCCATCCTCCGGCAGGAGAAGTATTCTAAGGTTTTAAAAACGGTGCGCAAATATCAGCTGCTGGAACGCGAAAAACAGTACCAGAAAAATGCCAATTATTTACCAACCATCCTCTGGTATAATGCCGTGGCCCAGTATAAGGAAATGCTCATTCAGAAAGATGAGGTCAGCGCCCTTATTCAGGATTCCATCGGGCAACTCTACAGGGCAGAGGCCAAACAGCATCAGTTGAAGGACCTGTTGGAGGAACTTCGCCCCTTTATCCCCGGGGTGGTTAACCGGTTGCAGGACAAGATGCTGGCCACCTGACAGGATCTTCGATCTACGATTTTTGATGTGTGACGGCCCAATAAAAAAACTGCCGCTCCCGGAGCACCTGTCGGGAGACAAATCAAAATCGTAAATCAAAAATCAAAAATCTTAAGAAAGAGGCCGGGGCCAGGAATCCGGACGGGCGAGCGCATTTTCGTAATGCTCTACCAGTTTGGCTTGTTGCTGCGCGACTTTGTTCAGCACGCGAAGTTCTTCATCCAGAACTTTTTCTCTCTGTATCGGGTCGTTGGTAAAAGATAGCCGCTTGCGGTTCCGGTTGACATCGAGTATTTTCTGAATAGTTTGATTTAAGGCTATCCGGGCTCTGATCAGCCGGCGTTTCATGGATCTTTTCGTCATTCCCTTTTGGGTTTGGTTAGGAATTCAGTAAACTGCTTTTAGTTTACTTGATTGGGCGTTGGATCTGTAGTGCAGGTGTTTTTTCATTCCTATCTGTACAACCTTCTGATGGAAAACGAAGGTGTTCTACCAAAAGTGCATGCTTGGAGATTTTAACATCATAAAGAACTTTTTTTGGTTTACTGGTTGAATTCAGAACTTAATTTTCGAACAGCCCATGGCGAAACTACGAAATATTAACAACATTGCCCAAAAAAAGGCTCATGGAATAGTGTTAAATTATGCATATATGTAACTGGCGGGGAGCCCACAGGCGTACCTGGGAACGGGCTGCCATTCTAAAGTCTGGACAGTCTTGTGGCCCGTAAATCATATACCCTTTGGAGCTTTTTGTCCAGCTTTAGGCGGTATCCCGGGAAGGCATTTATTCGCCGACCCTTCCTGCTTCTTCTTCGAGCCCGGCTTTTCGCTTTCTCGATCTCACGTTCTCATTACCGAATTGGTAACTGAGGCTCAGGCTGGCGCGGCGGCTGTCCCAACGGCCGCTCCCGTATGCGGTGAGGCCGTCAAAGTTGGAAACGCCATCCCAACCGGTTTGATAGAAGATATCGTTAACGCTCAGGCGGGCATTCAGGCGCCCCTGCAGAAACTTGCGTTGAAGCCCCAGGTTGAGGCTCCAACTGGATT
Organism: Lewinellaceae bacterium; assembly: GCA_020636315.1. Taxonomy (GTDB): domain Bacteria; phylum Bacteroidota; class Bacteroidia; order Chitinophagales; family Saprospiraceae; genus JACJXW01. Next base: position 62,200 of record JACJYA010000010.1, on the reverse strand, counting down.
CATATTCGAAAACGCCGCCCCAGACACCCGGGCCTGAATAATATCCGGAAACCTCCCCCTTGATATCGGCGGGCAGGCTGATGGTATGTTGCTGATAAATACTGTAAGTGAAGGCCTGGAGGTCAACGACGGCGCCTTCACCGAAATCGGCCTGGTTATCCAGATGAGAAGCGCTCAGGTTGAAATAGGCATTCCACCCTTTTGATATTTGAACCGGTGCACTGGCATTGAAGCTGAAAATGGTTTGCTCGGACAGGTTGGCCCAGGTGATGAAGCCCGCCCGGGGGTCTTCTTCATCGGGGGCGATCAGGCGGGTGATCTGGTCGGTTGTACGGCTGTAAGCCAGTTTGAAGTTGTAGCGGTGGGCCAGTGTATAACCCAGTTCCAGGTTGTTGACGATCTCCGGCCGGAGAAAAGGGTTGCCCTTTTCATACGAAAGCTGGCTGACCTGGTTGTTGAAAGGGTTCAGCACGTTGTAATCCGGGCGGTTGATGCGGCGGCCGTAGTTGACCGAGAGGATGTGCTGGCCGGAGGGCTGCCAGGTGATGCCGGCAGAGGGGAACCAATTGAGATAGTTGAGCTCAACGGGCGGCTCCTGCAGTTCGGCCAGGAATGCCTGAAGGTTGCCGATGGCATCGGTTTGCTCGGCACGCAGGCCGGCCGAAAGATTCCATTTTTCTCCCAAAGCGTGGGCGTAATTGAAGTAGCCGGCGAAGACGTTTTCTTCATACTTGAAGAGGTTCGACCTGCGGGTGTTGAGTTCCGGAGTGTTGTTCAGCACATCGTAGAACAGAAAAGTGTTATCAGAAACCACCCGGCTCAGTTTTGAGCCCAAGCTAAGCTTTCCACCCCAAAGTTCTTCCTCAAAATCGGCGTTGAGGGTGTAAATGTCAATATCCGTAGGGGTATCAAAACTGTTGATGACCTCCGTCAGAAGCACTTCTTCGCTGGCGTCGAAATACCGGTTGGGCTGCAGGCGCCGGCTGTCGTTTTCATACCTGCCGTAGTCGAGGTCGATATTCAGGCTCCGCCCCTTTTTGTTATCAAACTGGTAATTGAGGTTAAAGGTATTATTCTTCCTGCGGTCGTCTGCTGTATTGAAGGCTACCAGAATGCTGTCTATCCGGCCCGGAGCCTCCTGAGTGGAAATACCAATTTTGTTCAGCGACCACCTGTCTCCGTCCATCTTCATGCCGCTTACCATGAACCCCAGAGTGTGGTGATCCGCCAGGAAAAAATCAGTTCCAAGGCGGTAGTTGTAATTTTGCCATTGGTTTCGGCTGTTGTTTATTTCGTCCAGTTGCAGGCCATTTTGAAAGCTCAGGAATTTCATATTGTGGTAGATGTTGCCATCGGCCAGGCCTACGGTGCCAAAAGCATTCAGGATCTTATTGCGGTAGTTGCCGGTGAGGTTGGCATTAGACCGGCTGTACCTTCCCTGGCTGTAGGTGGCGCTTGCCGTGCCGTTGGCGCCCAGGCTTTTGTCTTTTTTGAGCCTGATGTCGATAATACCGGCATTGCCTTCGGCTTCATAGCGGGCCCCCGGGTTGGTAATGATCTCGATGCGGTCGATCTGTTCGGCCGGCAGGTTCTGCAGGTAGTTGCTGAGGTCCTGCCCGGAAAGGGGAAGCCGTTTACCATCTACATAAAGCAACACACCCGAACGGCCCAGTACATTGATATTGTCATTGTTGTCAACCGTCACTCCCGGCGCTTTGCGGAGGAGGGCGATGGCGTCCGAACCAACGCTGTTTATGGTGCCATCCACGTTGAAGACCGTCCGGTCCGGTTTGACTTCCACCATAACCCGGGAGGCAGTAACCGTAGCTTCCTTCAAATCGATAGTGCCGGAGGAGAAAGCCAGCCTGCCCAGGTCGAGTTGTTGACCTTCTGTTAGCCGGACGTCCGGCTTCCACAGGTCGGGCGCTCCGATATAGGTGGCCTTCAGGAGATAACTGCCGGCTGCAATATTTTGGATGCGGAACTCGCCGTTCTCATCGCTGGCTCCCGCTTTATACAAACTGCTGTCGGCAGCGTAGTAAAGAATGATATTGGCAAAAGCGGCGGGGCCACCGTCGGCATCGCGGGCCTGGCCGCGGATGCCGGCAGTTTGAGCGTTGAGGTTCAGGCCAAAGGCAAAAAGGGTAAGGGTGATCAGGAATTTCATGTCGTAAGGGTGATTTCTTAAAACTGGCTAAAAATACTACGCAAGTATCGCAAACCACAGATGATCGGCTTAATTTTTTCGGCCAACGGCCTCTTCCTGTAGTTCAGCCGTTTCGGTTTAATGTCCTGATGGTAGTTGCCGGGAAAAAATTCCCGGAGAAAAAACGGGTTTCGGAAATCCCAACTCCCTTCGAAAAGGTTATCTTTTAAGGGATGAGGCGGCTGGTAACCAAAAGCAGAAAACAAACAGAAAACCATCGATATGAGAATACTGGAGAAAATCCTGTTGGCAACAGACCTTTTGCCGTCTTCGGAAAATGTTGTGAACGATGCCATTTATCTGGCAAAAGCCTTCCATTCGAAGATCATACTGCTCCATGTCCTTCCGGAAAATATCGGGAGCGAGAAAGTGAAAAAATTATTCGGGGAAACGATAAAGAAGCAAATAGCTGAGGTAAGAGCCCGGATCACGGCGGCAGGAATTAAAACGGAGGAACCCATCCTGGAATGGGGCAACCACAATGAAAAGATCGTGCAGATTGCCGAACGCCTGGATGTGAATCTCATCTTTATTGGTGCGGGAGAGAAAGAAGAGGGAGATAAATATCTTCTGGGAACCACCGCTGAGAGGATCATTCAGCGGGCCAGCCAGCCGGTATTGGCGGTAAAACCGGACGGGCCGCTGAATGTCAGGACGATTCTCTGCCCGGTTGATTTTTCCGATCAGTCTGCAAGAGCGCTGAAAGACGCCATCATCTTTGCACGCCGTTTCGAGGCCGAGCTGATCATCCTCAGCGTTTACAAACCTATTACATCCAGCACTTTCAGTTTTAAATACGACTGGGAGAAAGAAAATACCCGCATAGCCTTTAAACACATTGCTCAGTTCAATGAATTTCTGAAGGATTTCAACCTTCGGGATGTCAAATGGAAAAAGGAGGTCAGAAGGGGCCGGCCGGAAACGGAGATCCTGGCGGAGATATCAGAGTCGGATATTGACCTGCTGATCATGGGAACGACCGGGCGCAGCGGCCTGAGCCGGGTCGTCATTGGCAGTGTGACGGAAAAGGTGATCCGCGAAGTGCCCTGTACATTTATTACGACCAAGACACAGGACGTCATTCAGCTGCAGCTGGAAAACCGCATCAAGGATATTGAAAGCCACTACAATATCGCCGTCCAGTTGATGAAGGACGGGTTCTACAAGGAATCCATCGCCGAGTTTGAAACCTGCCTGAAGATTAACGATATGCACGTGCCCGCCATTCACGGCATCGCCAAGGTGTTTGACAAACTGGACCAGCCGGAAATGGCGGAGACATACCGCAAGCTGGCCCGCGAAGTGCTCAGAAGGATATGGGACAGCAAGGTGGAGGAAGAGATCCGGAAGTACTACAGTTATTGACCAGCAAGGGCCACTTGAAAGTAGCCCATCCTAAAGGCCGGCATTGATGATAAAGGTCGCTGCAAAAGCGACAATAGCGTACAACTCCGGGAAAACCGCCAGGACCATCGTCTTTCCGAAAACATCAATCCCCGCGCCAATGCTGGCAATGCCGTTGGCGCAGATCTGCCCCTGCCGGATAGCCGAGATGAGGCACACCAGCCCCAGTGCAAAACCGGCGGCAAGGACGGCCATGCCCTGAAGCAGAGTAGTGTTTTGCGAGAGCACTCCGGAACTGTTGATGATGAAAAAGCCGGCGAAACCATAAAGGCCCTGCGTGCCGGGAAGCGCGCTCAGCAACATATAGCTTCCGAATGCTTCCTCATTCTTTTTGAGAGCGCCAATGGTGGCGTTCCCCCCGATAGATACGCCAATGGCGCTGCCTACTCCTGCCAGGCCTACCATGAGGCCCAATCCGATATATGCCAGAACGATTCCTGCTTCCATATTATCTTTTTCTTCGTTTATTTAATGCTTTTTCTGCTTAGGATCTTTTCAGGATTTCTCCGAAGGCTTGGAGAAGGGCCGGTAGGCTTTACCACCGCCCCTGAAACCGGCGCTTTTATAGAATTCCACGAAGGTCAGGCGGAGGGGGTGGACAAAAGACCCCAAAGAAGAGATCAACAGGTTGGCCCCGTGCCCTACGATCAGGAATACGACAAACAGCACCGGCCCCAGATAGGGGATGCCTTCTTTTATCTGTAATGAAATGTCATTGACTACAAACCCCAGGATAGCGCTGGAAATGCCCAGGGCAAACAAACGGATGTAACTCAGCAGGTCGCCAAAAAATCCGGTAATGCCGTAGAGTTCCCAGACCCCTTTGCCGAGGCGGCTGAGCAGGCCCGCTTTCGGGTCGTTGAAAAAGAGGATCATCCCCACTCCCAGCCAGGCCGTGTAGGTGGAAAGACGGGCCGTCACGTTCAGCACGGCAATATCCAGGATGCTGAGCAGCAGAACTACCCATCCGATAGTGGCCACGGCATAAGCCGGGCCAAATTGCCGGGCCTTGTTGTAAGCCTGCAGGAACAATCCGAAAAGGATCTGAACCAAACCCAGGATCAGGGCCAGGTTAAAAGCCTGGCTGCTGTCGATCATCAAATTGCGGATGCCGCCCAGCCAGGCGAACTGTTCATCCAGAAGGTTGGCCCCGAAGAAAGTGCCGGTCAGCGTTCCGAAAATAATGGTTCCAACGCCGAGAAACTGTGCCAGCGTAAGTATGGGTTTGTATTCCGGCTTTGCCCTGAATTTATAAAGAGTAGCGCCCAGCAGTACTACCAGGCCGTAACCGGCATCGCCCAGGCAAAAACCGAAAAACATCATGAAGAAGGGGGCGAAAAATGGCGTCAGGTCCAGTTCCCGGTAGGAGGGGAGTGCGAAAAGTTCGCCGATGGGCTCGAAAAGGCGCGAAAAGGCCGAATTTTTGAGCAGCACCGGCGGCTGGTCTTCCGGCGAGGGCCGCTCCGAAAGGAAAAGAATATCATTTTGTTCACAATAGGTGAGCAGGCCGGCTTCCCGGCCTATAGGGGCGAACCCCTCAAGGATCATAACGGCGCCTTCCGCTTCCCGGCCGGTGTTCTCTACAACGGTAACCAACTGAATGCTTTCTTCAACCTTAGTCAATGCTTTTTCCAGGGCCGGCTGCGCCATCAGCGTGAAATTGTCAAGCTTCTCGTCAATGGCATCGATCTTCTTTTTCAGGGCCTCTCTTTTTACCATCAGGCTGTTCAGGCTCACTTCCGGCTGGGGCAGTTCCTCCGCATCAATATTTATTGCCTGGGCAATGGGCGTAATGGCAACAAAGAAAATATTGGGCGGAGCAGTATTGATGACTTTGATGGGGTATTCCTTTTCCCAGGCCGGGTCGTACTTTCTGGCCGGGCAGGTGAAAAAATGAACCTTCAGCCCCGCCTGTTCCAGCATCCGGAGGGAAGTGGGGGCAAAATTCCCCCATGGCTTAAGGAAAGTGATCTCCTTATCCAGGGCGTTCACTTCCTGCTGGAGGTTTTCCTGCTCGTCAGCCAGTTCCTGAAAAGTATGGGCAATGGCGATGCCTCCTTCCTCTGAAAGTTCTTTCCCCTCCGTTTTCGTTACAATGCGATGCCGCAGGGCCGCCAGCGTATCCCGGATCTCCTTCTGCAACCGGATCCTCTCCAGCAGCTCTTCCGAGGGTTCTCCCTTCTGTTCCTTTACATGGAGTACCCCCAGGCTCTGCAGTTCATTCAGAAACCCGATATAATCTGAATGGTGTACCAGAAAAACGTATTTCTTCATGGGCACTACCATAGGCTTTCTCTTTTTTTCATCGGAGGCTGTTGTTTTCCTCCTGGCGTTTTTTGACGATTTTCTGAGCGGACTTTGCCAGGTTCTCTTCATCCTCCAGGAAGCGTTTTATCTTTCTGATGGCGTCTTCATAACCCGGTATCTGTACCTTTTCATACAGGTTGACTTTTTGGGTGGCCTTTCGCCTGGCGTGGTCCAGGAGAGCCATTTTCCTAAGAAAGAGTTTCCGTTGGATAGCTATTGTGGCCAGTTCCTTCACGGCCTCCAACCCTCCGGGAAACCAGGCGGGATTGTTATAGAGGCTGAAGGGCTGCTGCCGGAAATCGATGGTTTTCAGTACGGGAATGCTTACGCCCGCAATTTTCCGGGGGGTTAAGCTGGCCCGGGCCGCTTCGATAAGGCCCGTGTCGAATTCTTCCCACAGCCGGGCCATATCCGCCTGCTGCGCCAGCCTCTGGGCAAACAGGTTGTCCATCTCTTCGGCTTCCCGCCGGGCCTTTTTGACTTCGATGCGGAGCGCCGCTTCTTTGTTCTTCAGGATGGGCAAGGCGTTTACCCTGACCCGAAGCTGTTTTTGCAGCTCCTGGAGGGAAGTTTTGTTGTATTGAAATTTTATGGCCATAGCCAGTTATTCTTTTGGCCAGTATTGGTCCATCAACTCCTGCTTTATACCCACTTCCGCCTGCGAGAAATAGCGGCCGAACAGCATCCAGGCCACTTCCAGCATTTTTTCGGTATCGATATTCACATCGATGGCCAGGAGCTCACGGGAGTATTCCCGGGCAAACTCCAGGGCGCGTTCGTCGTAATCCGTCAGGTCGAAGCCGTTTTCCAGCTTGGTGCGGGCATTGGCGGCATCGGCGTAGAGCCTCACCGCGGCGTTCATCACCTGCGGGTGGTCGGCCCGTGTTTTTTTACCGATGACCAGCTGCTTGAGTCGCGAGAGGCTCCGGAACGGATCGACGATGACCTTGCCGATCTCGGTATCCCGGCGCAGGAACAACTGCCCCTCGGTGATATAGCCGGTGTTATCGGGGATGGCGTGGGTGATATCACCTCCGGATAAGGTGGTCACCGCGATGATGGTTATCGAGCCGCCTTCCTCGAATTGCACCGCCTTCTCATAAAGCTTGGCCAGGTCGCTGTACAAAGAGCCCGGCATGCTGTCTTTCGAGGGGATCTGGTCCATCCGGTTGGAAACAATGCTCAGTGCATCGGCATAAAGGGTCATATCTGTGAGCAGAGCAAGTACTTTTTCCTTTTTTTCCACGGCGAAATACTCGGCCGCTGTGAGTGCCATATCGGGCACCAGCAGGCGTTCTACCGGCGGGTCTTCGGTGGTATTTACAAAGCTGATGATGCGGTGCAGGGCTCCGGCGTTCTCGAACACATTTTTAAAATAGAGGTAATCGTCATTGGTCAGCCCAATGCCTCCAAGGATGATCTTGTCGGCTTTGGCCCGCAGGGCCACCATGGCCATCACCTGGTTGAACGGCTGGTCGGGGTCGGCGAAGAAGGGGATCTTCTGTCCGGTCACCAGGGTGTTGTTCAGGTCGATGCCGGCAATTCCGGTGGTGATCAGTTCGGAGGGTTGCTTCCTCCTCACCGGGTTGACGGAAGGGCCGCCGATCTCCCGTTCTTCTCCTTCCACCTCCGGGCCGGTGTCGATGGGTTGCCCGTAGGCATTGAAAAAGCGCCCGGCTAAGGCGTCTCCGACTTTGAGGGTTGGAGACTTGCCCATGAAAACCACTTCGGCATTGGTGGGGATGCCTTCCGTGCCGGCAAAAACCTGCAGTGTGGCCTGGTCCTCAATAATCTTAACGACCTGGGCAGCTCTACCGGCCACCATGGCCAGTTCTTCATAGCCTACACCGGTGGCGCGGACCGTACAGGTTGCCTTTGTGATCTGTTCTATCCTGGTGTATATGCGCTGAAAAGCTCGTGTTTCCATATCAGCCGGGTTTTCTTTCTTCGAGTATTCCCTGCAATTCTTCCTCGTACTGCCGGAAGCCGGGGGATTCAAATTCCGAATAGTTCATCTGCTTGAGAGCGGCGATCACCCTTTTGAAATAGGGGTTGACCTCTTCGTAAGAATCAAAGGCCAGTTCGGTTTGGGCCACCGCCAGCACTTTATCCACCATGTATTTCTGGCGGCGTAGGGGGCTGCGGGCATCTACTTCATCGAAGGCGTCCTGCTGGAGAATAATAGCGTCAACGACCTCAGATTTCCAGAAAATGAGATGGGTGTCAACCGATACGCCGTCATCGCCCAGAATGTTGATCTGCTCGGCGGCCTCCTTGCCTCGGAGCAGGATATTTTTAAGTTCTTCGACCTGGCCCACCCAGCCGGGGGAGATCTGTTGGTTGAGGGTTTCCTGCAATTCGGGGTATTCCAGGTATTTGGAATAGCTTTCGATGGGGTCGATGGCGGGGTAGCGTTTGCTGTCGGCCCTTTGCTGAGAAAGGGCGTAAAAGCAACGGGCTACCTTTTTGGTCGATTCGGTGACCGGCTCCTTCAGGTTGCCGCCCGCCGGAGAAACGGTGCCGATAAAAGTAATCGAGCCGGTCCGCCCGTTTTTCAGATAAACGATGCCGGCGCGGGAGTAGAAGTTGGAAATGATGGCCGGCAGGTCCATGGGAAAGGCATCGGGGCCCGGCAGCTCTTCCATCCGGTTCGACATTTCTCTGAGGGCCTGCGCCCAGCGGGAGGTGGAGTCGGCCAGCAGCAGCACCTTGAGCCCCATAGACCGGTAGTATTCAGCGATGGCCATTGCGGTGTAAACGGAGGCTTCGCGGGCGGCGACCGGCATATTGGAGGTGTTGGCTATAATGGTGGTGCGTTCCATGAGCTTGCGCCCCGTCCAGGGGTCGTCCAGTTCCGGAAATTCCGTGAACAGGTCAACGACTTCGTTGGCCCGCTCTCCGCAGGCCGCTACAATGACAATATCGGCCTCGGCCTGTTTGGAAATGGCCTGTTGCATGACGGTTTTACCACTGCCGAATGGCCCGGGAATAAAGCCGGTGCCGCCTTCCACAATAGGGTTCAGAGTGTCGATGGTGCGCACGCCGGTCTCCAGCAGTTTGAAAGGGCGTGGCTTACGGACATAGGCTTTGACTGCTTTTTTTACGGGCCAGTGCTGGACCATACTGACGGGAATTTCCCTGCCGTCGTGGCCGGTGAGTATGGCAATATGGTCCTGCACTCCGTAAGTCCCTGCCCTGGCAATGCTTTTTACCGTGTACTGCCCTTCCAGCTTGAAGGGCGCCATTATTTTGTGAGGGATGTTGTTCTCATCTACCTCACCCAGCCAACTGCCGGCCTCCACGGTGTCGCCCACGCCGGCCAGGGGGCGGAACTCCCACTGCCGGCCCATGTCGAAGGCATCCGTGTATTCGCCCCTTTCCAGGAAAACGCCCGTCATGGCATCCAGGTCGTGCATCAGGCCGTCGTAATTTTTGGACAGGATACCCGGGCCGAGGGCCGCTTCGAGCATGTGCCCGGCAAAATCAACCTCCATTCCGGGTTGCAACCCTCTGGTGCTTTCAAATACCTGCACGTAGGCTTTGTCACCCAGTACTTTGATCACTTCCGCCATCAAAGCGGTTCCGGAATGCCGGATGTAACAGATCTCGTTTTGAGCTACCGGCCCGTCAACCTGTACGATGACGAGGTTGGCGATGATGCCGCTTACCTTTCCTTTCGTGTGTTGGGCTGTTTCTTTCATGCCAGAGCAAACGTTTGAGGAATCTCAATACTATTTTCCAGTCTATCCATCAGATTGCCGATCACTTCCTGTCCTCTTTGGGTGTCCAGCCTGGTCCACCGGTCGAGCATTATCCATTTCAGCAGATAACCCAGTGCGGCCTCCACCGTAAAGTAATTAAAGGTGTTCAGTTCGTCTATGTAGTTCCATTTTATCCGGGCGAGGGCTTTTTCCCTTTCGAGGAGCTTGTCCTGTTCCAGGGCGTGCATCAGTTTGTCGAGGAAAGGCACTTCGAGGGCCAGCCCGAAATCGCGGGCATGAGACTTTCGGAGGGCTTCCGTGACTACATTCTCCCCGATGAACTGTCCATCGGCCGCCAGCTTGTACTCCCGGATGTTCCAGGCGGAGAGTATGTTTTTCAGGTAGTTTTCGAAGGTGAACCATTGTTTCAGGAACCCCGTCGTATGCGCCATCAGGTATTCATGGGTGAGGCGGGCCAGTTGGTTCTCCCAGCTCATTGCCGGCCACAGGGGCGCATCCTCCTTATACGCCCTGTAAAACCGGTTCATGTAGGATGGCAGCAAACCGGGTTCTTCCAGCCCTTCCTCCATGGTTTGCCGGCTGAACTGCCCCTCCGGTTTCCAGGCGGCCTCAGTCTTTTGGAGCAGGGCCATCAGGTTGCGGTTGTCTGCCGGCAGCAATACCAGGCGGGCCAGCTGCAGGTCTTCGGGGTGAAGAGAGAGCCTGAACGCTTCCATCAGTTCGGAAAGGGTAAGGGGGACTTTACTTTGTTCCAGGGCCATATCGGGGAGCCCGGACAGGAGATAGTAATAGTGGCGCTTTTTTAAGGGGGCAACAAAAAAGTTATACGTGTCCGTTCGGTGGACAGGGTTAAAGGCTATTGTCTCTGAACCTTTGGAGTAAGCCATAATCAAACTTTTTTGTCGTTATCTGCCCGGGTCAGTTACTTCCATAGAGCAGGGCTTTGGTTTTGGGCCGCAGATAATCCGAAAAGAAAGCCTGGAAGTCTTTTTCCGTAAAGGAAATGAGATAGCTGCCGTCTTCGGGCCCGATCCGGAAACCGCTTTCGAGTTTGTCGTCAAAACGGATTTCCAGGGATCCATTGAGTATTTCTCTGGCTTTTGCCGAAAAATACTGTCCGAGTTCTTCCCTTTCTTTTTCCGGAAGCAGCAGGGCCAGGCCGCGGGCTTCATTGCCCGGGTCCCAGTTCCGAATGAGGGTTTCTATGATCTTTTTGAGGAATTCCCGGCCGGAGAAAGCATCCCGTAGGGGTTCGTTGACGGCTTTGGTGATGATGAGGTGGCTGACCTGCTGCCGGAGGGCGTGCAGGGCCTGTTCGGCGGAGAGCCGGAGTTCTGAGGATACGTTGCGCCGGAGTTCTTCCGCTTCTTCGTTTGCCCTGTTCCGGATCTCTTCGGCTTCCTTTTTGGCCTCTTCCACGATCCGCTCGGCCTTACGCTCCGCATCTCTTACCATGGTGGCGGCTACGTCCTGCCCTTTGGCGACCCCTTCGTTGTAGATCTTGTCCAGTAATTCCTGGAGCTTTTGTTCCATAGCCTGAGTTCGATTGTCAAAGAATAAAATACCACAGTTTCAAAAATAATTTTTTCCCGGCCCAGTTCAGATGACATTCGCAATGCCTGGGGGTGATACTAGTCATCGTTTTTTTTGGAGTTTTATAATAAATTATAGCTGGATATAATTTTCAACACCGGTATTTCCCTTTTAGCTCGACACCGGTATAGAGTGAACAGATCGAACCCCTGTCTTGATTGGCCTCATTTTTTTTCAGACCATTCAATCTCTATGCCTATGAAAAAGATCCTTGTTCCCACCGATTTCTCTGAAAACGCTATGAATGCATTGCTCTTTGCCAGAGAACTGGCTTGTACTCTGGATTGCAAGCTGACTTTGCTGCATACTTTTCAGGCCCCCCAGAGGTCGGACATGCTCATTTCACTGGATGACGTCCTCCGGCAAGATGCCGAAGAGGAAATGGCAACTTTTCTGGAAAGAGCGGCGCTAAAAGAGCCCCCTGAAGTGAAAATCCTGAAAGGCGATTCAGTCCGCACGATTGCCGATTTTGCCGGGGAGGGCAATTTCAACCTAATTGTTATGGGGACCAAAGGAGCGAGCGGGTTGAAAGAGGTCTTTCTAGGGAGCATCACCGGAGGCGTGATGCGGCATACCCCTATTCCTATTCTGGCTATTCCTGAGGATTACACCCCGCGGCCCATCAGAAATATTGCCTTCGCCATTGCTAATATGGAGCTTTCCGGGGAGGAGGTGGTTGCTCCGCTGAAAGAGCTCACCCGCCGGTTTGATGCCAAGGTTCACATTTTTCACAGCGTGAAAGACAAGGAAGAGGCCGATCAGTCCGAATTGCTGAAAACGGCTGGCTGGCTGGAAGGCCTTCCGCATACCTTCTCTATTGAGGAAGAAAGGGGAAGCCTGCATGAGAGCATCAAGGCTTTTGTAAAGTCGGCCGATGCGGATATGCTCTGCCTGGTCCGCCGCAAACACGGCCTCATCGGCTTCTTCGAACGGCTTTTCAAAACGAGCGTCACCCTGGGCGAGGTCTTTCATTGTGAGCTGCCATTGCTGGTGCTGCACAGTGAGTAAGCATCTGTTATGGAGTGCCAGGGGGCGCCCCGTACTTCACCAGGACGTGCCAGAGCCTGCGGAAGGAGGTGAGCCCTTCGTCGAAGGTATCCCACTCATGCCACAACTCCGGTTGCAGGGTGAAGGCATTGGCGGCCGAACCAATCCGGGCGGCATCCAGCAGTCCATTGCCGGCAATGCGGGTGGCGAGGGCTTGGGTTGGATAACCGCGAAAGGCCTCCGGTACCTTCTGAGCCGGTAGTGTGAACCCCGGGTGCCAGTCCAGTTCGATCTCATACCGGGAAGAGATCAGGTAGAACAACTCTTCCATTACCGTTCCGCGGAAAGCAGGGTCGGCTACCAGGCGCTCCACATCATTCCGAAGGCTGACCTCACCGTGAACCTGTGCTTCAATAAAGCTGTCCAGGGCATTGCCCAGTGGCCTGCCGGGCGGCCTGGGAAAAGGGGCCGGCAACCGGTTCGCCAAATGCTCTAAAAGGGCGTTTACGGTAAGCCCTTCCATGCCCAGAACTCCATTGCCCTTTATCACTTCTGTGAAAAGGGGGGCGATACATGGCGCCAGTTCCTGATGGCTTCCCGTTCGTTCCATTTCCAGGTCATCCTGGCTGCCGCCAAAGGTAAAAGAAGACCGTTTGTTTACATCGGCATAGAGAAGGAAATAACAGGAACCAAACCGGGGCGAAGGCCCGTCGGGGTGCCCCATAAGGGCAAGCGCCCCGTAGCGGGGCCGGCCGGCGGGAGAAAGGCCATTTTGGTGGTAGGCGCCGCCGAAGAACCGCCGCTCCCAAAAGTCTCTTTCACCGCCGGGAAAGGCCGTTGGGCTTCCACTGGATATTCCCGTCTCAAACTGGGTTTTGAAAGTGCCGGCCTCCAGCAGTCCTTCAGCGACGGATTGCCCGTTTTTTGTCAGGCGTTCAGGGTGAAAATGGATCGCTACGCGGGCATTCTGGCGGATGTTTTGCAGGGCCTTTTCATAAAGGGCTGCCGGCAGGCCGTAGGAAGCGAGGATGTCCTTAATAACTCTTTCGGCCGCCCTGGCTTTTTTCGAGGCCTGTCTTTCGACATATTCCAGGGCTTTTTTTTGATGGGGTAGGAGATTCCCGTTAGTTGAGGCCATCGTTGTGGATTTAAGCGCTTTCTGAAAAACTAATCCAGTTTCTCCGGCCCTTCAGAATTATCGTGAAGCCTCCAGCGCTCGTCCTGTATGGATTTATAGATGATCTCATAATCGAGCCCTTCCTCCCGTAATCTTTGAAGGTTGTCTGTTATGAGCTTGTAATCCTCCTCAGAACCTTCTACATGGAAGATGTTGTAAACGGTATTGGCGGGAATAGCCATCCCTTTATCGAGCGTAGAGAAAGATACGTAATTCACACTATCCAGGGCCGGAGCGATCGCCTTAAGGAGGGAAAACATATGGTTGTCATAGTCGGCGAGTTCATATCTTTTCCCTTTGTAGGTCAGTTCTACCGACTCTATGATTGCCGGCCCGACTCCGTGGTTCTTTAAATTCAGTTCAAAGATGTTATTAGCAATATCATTGGTGGTGGAAAGGTCCAGATAGGGCATGATGGAGATGAAATTCTGCCGGCTCATCAGGTTGGTCTGATAGATAAAGATGATGAGCGTGATAAAGCTGATGCCCATTGCGAAAAGGCTGAGCAGCTTATCGGAATTCCATTTGAACTTGCTTTCGGACATGGTTCTGTTGAGAAAATTCTTGGCCAATAATCTGCGCAAATGTAGTGAAATTTTTCAGGGGTTAGAGAAGGGATGGGGTAGGGGAAATGGGTTTTTTTTACTGCCCCTTGCTTCTGACTTTTCTGAAGCCGGAACAAAGATCTCTACTTTAAAGCGGTTGCGTAAAAGGGGAAGGGTACACTGCCAGGTTAAACCAGCCGGGAGCTGGTTGGAAACCTGGCGGGTTGAGAGGCGTAATTTATAGGTAGCCCAACCTGTCCAGCTTTGCGGGGGCACACGTTCCGGGACAGAGTTTACAGGCAGGCCCTACCTGGCTTAATCCGGCGCCGCCTGCCTGCTGGCAGTATGGCAGGCAACTTTGTCGAAGCCGTTTTTGTTTCCTACTCCTACCTAAAGAACCGTTGATCCAGCCCAGAGAGCACAACACACAACATACCTCTCCGGAAATTCATCGCCCACCAAACCGAAACCTCGGCCGTTTTTCAGAACTTAACCCTCCCCAAAAACAGAACTCCCCGGAGCCCGAAGGCAACCGGGGAGCACATTCAAGGTAATTGACACAAGTTCTTTGTTACCGGGCTGATATACCTGACAAGTTCGTGCAACGGCGGAAACTTGTCAGGTATATTGGCTAGCTAACGGCACATCGGCGCATTCTGCATGTCATTCCAGAACTGCAGGCCGGTGGGAACGTCAAAATTCAACCCCCTTAGAATAAACAGCACGGCAAAGGCCACCAGGAATACGGGGATCAGCCGCCGCAAGCGGGCGCGCCACTGCATTTTGATAAATTGGCCGGCCAGGGCAGTACCGAGCATCAGGGGGATGGTGCCGGCCCCGAAAAGGGCCATGTATGAGGCGCTGCCCCATATATTGCCGGTGGCCAGGGCTCCAACGATGGCCATATAGACCAGCCCGCAGGGCAGCAGGCCGTTCAGCAGGCCAATGAGGAACAGCTTTCCGGGCCCCCGTTGCCGGAGCAGGCGGCCCAGGCGTTTTTTGACCCATTCATTCAGCTGTTGCATGGCCGGAATACGCAGCAGCCGGCTCTCCACATTGATGGAAAACAGCGCAATGGCCAACAGGACAATCCCCAGCCCAATGGAAACGTAGGACTGAAAGCCCGCCAGGAAAAAGCCGCGGCCCACCAGTCCGACCGCCATGCCCAGCAGCCCGTAGGTTACTACTCTGCCGACGTTGTAGAGCAGCACGTTTAGGGCGGCATGCCACCGCCGGCTGCCCTGATAGGGCAACGACAGGGCAATGGGCCCGCACATGCCGACGCAGTGCAGGCTACCCAGCAGTCCGATCGTAAATGCCGTCCAAAGCGCCATGGTCAGATATTGATGGTTTCTTCCTTATAGAACTCTTTGCCCGCCGCTTTCCAGTTGACCTTTACCTTCCACCGCCCGGAGCGCAGCCCTTGGGTAGAAATGCGCTGGATGTGGGTGGCATCGGCCTGTACTGGCAGCCGGAAATCACTTTGCTGGTCGGAGGGGCAGAAGAAGTATATTTCCCCGCCCACCTCTGTAAATTCGGCGGGAAACTGCAGTACTACCACCGCTTCTCCTGCCTTGCTGCTGATCTTCAGGTCTTCTTCCAGTTGCTGGGCATTCACCAGCTTGTTGTAATGCTGCTGATAGGCCAGGTCATCGGCGTAATAATGGTCCGATACCAGGCTGTGGTCGTACTGGGTTGACCGGTAAACGACGAATACCAGTACCAGGACAAAGACCGAATAAAAGACTGCAATTCCGGTTCCCCAATTCCATTTCATGACTTTTGCTTTTTGTTTTTGCTCCGGGTTTTTCTCCGGCGGTGAGCCCGGAGGAGAAAAACCCGGAGCGGTAATTCGCGGCTGCTTCGCCTGCCGGGATGGCAATTTCAGGGACATCCTCCGGGCTTTGGCCACACAGCCATATAAGCATCTAACAATATAGCCATTCAACAATTTCTTCTCCACTACATCCCTGCCGGGCTGAGGAAGTTCGTCTTCGCCTGGTCGATCAGCTTGCCGTTCGAATAGACCTCGATATGGACAACCGTTTTGCGGCCGTCGAGGGCATTTTTGTCCAGGATGATGAACAGGGCGCCTTCAGCGACCTTCCCTGCGTGGGCGGTAGGCGCTTCTCCCACCATTTGAATGCGGCCGTTGATGTCGTCACCCAGGCGGAATTCGATCGGTAATTCCTCGTTCGTCTTGTTGATCACCTGATAGTTGTACAGGTTGCTGGCATGAGTCTCATCGACTTTCTGAGGAAGGACGCCGGGGGTGCGCAGCAACAGTGTTTCCACGTCCGTCCGGGCCGTCAGCAATACGATGTTGACGATGATCAGGAGCGCCAGCACTATTGTGTAGGCGATCACCCGGCCGGTAAAGAGCTTCTTGCGCCCTTCGGCGATACCGTTGTAACTGTCGTAGCGGATCAGCCCTTTGGGCCGGTCGATCTTCTCCATTACTTCGTCGCAGGCATCCATGCAGGCAGTGCAGTTGACGCACTCCAGCTGGGTTCCGTCCCGGATGTCGATACCGGTCGGGCATACCTGAACGCAGAGTTTGCAGTCGATGCAATCTCCCAGTTTGGCCTTCATCTCCTCAGCGGGGCTGGCATCGGCGGCTTTGGCCGTGGCGGCTCCAACCTCGCCCTGTATCTTGTCCAGTGGATTATTGGCAGGCTTGTTTTTCCTGCTCTTCTGGAGTTTGCCTCTGGGTTCTCCCCGGACGAAATCGTAGGCTACTACAATGGAATTGCGGTCAAGCATTACGCCCTGCAGGCGGCCGTAAGGGCAGATGGCCACACATACCTGCTCCCTCAGGTAGGAAAAGACAAAGTAAAATGCTCCGGAAAACAGGAGCATGGCCACAAAGCCTTTCCAGTGCTGGGAAAGCGGGTCGGTAGCGATCTTCAGCACCTCATCAATGCCGACGATGTAGGCCAGGAAGGTATTGGCCACCAGAACGGCAATAGTGAAAAAGATGGCTTGTTTGGCCGTTTTCTTAATGATCTTATCGGTGGTCCACGGGCCATTGTTCAGCCGCCGCTGGGCATTGGCGTCACCTTCGATGGCGTACTCGATCTTGCGGAAGACCATTTCCATGAAAATGGTCTGCGGGCACACCCATCCGCAGAACAGGCGCCCCCAGACTACTGTGAACAAGACGATGAACACGATAAAGGTGAGCATGGCCAACACGAAGAGGTGGAAATCCTGCGGCATAAAGGTGATGCCGAACAGGATGAACTTGCGCTCCAGAATATTGAAAAGCAGGATCGGCTCTCCGTGGACTTTAATAAAAGGCATTCCAAACAGGAAGGCCAGCAACACCCAGCTCACGTAGGTGCGGGCGTTAGTGTAAGGCCCTTTGGGCTTTTTCGGATAGATCCATACCCGCTTGCCCGACTCGTCAACAGTAGCTATCTTATCCCGATAGGCTTCTGTATCTTTAATTGGCTCGCTTGCGCTCATGATAAAAAAGCATTTTTTATTCGAGGGTTCGAGTATGGGCGTTTATTGGGTGGGTGATTGAATGAGGGATTGAGGGAATGAAGGATTGAGTGGCAATTCAATCATTCCCTCATTCCTTCATTCTCCTACTCTTTATTCATGCCGATGGCGTCGGCTTCCTTTGATTCCGCTCCGGTGGCAGTGCTGTCTGCCGGAGGAGCGGGAGCGTTTTCCACCTGCTGGTAAAGCTCACCCTGAGGTTCTTTTGGGTTGGGCGGGTTGGTGCCCTGAAGGCTCAGGATGTAGCTGGCGACCTGATGCATCTCGGAAGGCTTCAGCTGGTCTTTCCAGGAGATCATCCCCTTTTCCGGAACGCCGTACTTGATCGTCTTGAAGAGGTCTTTGATGCCCCCTCCGTGTATCCAGTAAGGGTCGGTCAGGTTGGGGCCGATCCCACCTTCGCCCTGCATGCCGTGGCAGGTAAAACAGGTGCCTTTGCCTTCGAAAATGGCCTTGCCGGCAGCCAGCGACTGCTCGTCGGTGAGCAATTCCACATTGGTCTCATCCACCTGGTTGGACTGGGTGGCGAGATAGGCCTGGACGGCCTTTTCGGCCTGCTCCATCTCCATTTTGTATTCTTCGGCAGAGCTGGGCCCGGCGCCGGTGAAGTGATAGTAAGTATAATAGACCACTCCGAAGGCAATGGTGATGTAGAACATAGCCACCCACCAGGGGGGGAGGACGTTATCCAGCTCGCGAATGCCATCGTATTCGTGATCGAACATGATGTCTTTCTCCTTTTCAACTGGCACAACGTTGGTCATGCGCTTGTAGAGGCGCTGGAAGAAGGATTGCTGCGGTTTTTTGGCCTCCTCCATGTACGCTTCCATTCCCTGCTCCTGGTAGATCCTGATCTGTTGCACCTTTACCATGATGTTGAGCAGGTTGTACAGAGCGATGAGGGCAGCGACGAATACGGCCCCCACCAGAAAGAGCATGCCATTAGACAGCAGGCCGCTGTAGAAGTAGGGGTTGCTGCCGGTTCCCTCTGCTGCCTGGCCCCAGATAGTGGAGGAGAACAGCAGCAGCGGCAAAACTGCCAGTATCAACTTGAGGGTTTTATTTTTCATGATTATCATTTTCAGAGTTAACAGGATAGGAGTCATCCAATGGCATGCTTGCCATTCTGTCAATATACGCCGGATTGTGCTTGAAGACAAGCACCACACTGACCATGAAGATCACGGCGAAGGTGATCAGGGCAGATATGGCCATCCAGTTGATGTTTCCGGCGCTTTCTAAAATATGTTTAAACATGGCTTGTTGCTTTTGATGGTTTGGCAGTTCGCGGTTCGCTTTTCGCAGTTCGCTTACTGGCGCGTGTAGGCGCCGAATACCGAACATCGAATGGCGAATTACGAACCACGATCAGTTTCCTGCCTGCGGCTTGGGTTTGATATCTGTTCCCAGTCGTTGCAGGTAAGCGATCACAGCGATGATCTCCTTCTCTTCCAGTTTGTCGTCGTCTATGCCGTCCTTGCGGAGGTTATCGGCGACGATTTTGGCCTGTTTCTGCAGGTCTTCGACCGCGATCTGGTCGTATCCTTCCGGATAAGGTGTGCCGAGTGTCTGCAACGCCCGTATCTTGGCGGCGGTGTTGCTGGTGTTCAGCTCATCTCTCAGCAACCAGGGGTACGGTGGCATGATGGAACCCGGAGAAGTGGATTGCGGCTCGTACATGTGGTTGTAGTGCCAGCTGTGAGGGTATTTTCCACCTACTCGGTGCAGGTCCGGCCCGGTGCGCTTGGAACCCCAGAGGAAGGGGCGGTCATAGATGAATTCGCCAGACTTTGAATATTCGCCGTAGCGTTCGGTTTCGGAGCGGAAGGGGCGCACCATCTGGGAGTGGCAGCCGAGGCAGCCCTCGCGGATGTATATATCGCGGCCTTCCAGTTCGAGTGGGGTGTAAGGCGTCACGGATTCGATCCTGGGCACCTGGTCGTCGATCATAGCCATGGGGAAGATCTCGACCATGCCCCCGATCAGAATGGCGATGGTGGCGGCGATCAGCATCTGTACCGGGCGGCGCTCGATCCAGCGGTGCCAGTGTTCTTTACCATGGTGGGCAGCCCAGGTCGATGCGGGCGGCGCTTCAGCTGCTTCGTCACCGATGAAGGAACCGGCCTGAATGGTCTTGATCAGGTTGTACACCATCACGAAGTAACCGGCAACATATAAGGTGCCGCCCAGGGCCCGGAGCCCGTACATCGGGATGATCTGTGTGACTGTTTCCAGGAAGTTGCCGTATTGCAGGAAGCCATCCGGAGTGAATTGCTTCCACATCAGGCTCTGGGTCCAGCCGGCCCAATACAGGGGAATGGCATAGAAGAGAATACCCAGCGTGCCGATCCAGAAGTGGGCGTTGGCCAGCTTCAGGGAGTGCAATTTGGTATTGAACAACCGGGGGATCAGCCAGTAAAGAATGCCAAAGGTCAGGAAGCCGTTCCAGCCCAGGGTTCCGATGTGTACGTGGCCGATGGTCCAGTCCGTATAGTGGCTGATGGCGTTCACCGATTTGATGGAGAGCATGGGCCCTTCAAAGGTGGACATACCGTAGGCGGTCACGGCCACCACCATAAATTTCAGGATGGGATCCTGCCGGACGCGGTCCCAGGCGCCCCTGAGGGTCAGCAGGCCGTTGAGCATACCCCCCCAGGAAGGAGCGATGAGCATTACCGAGAAAACAGTTCCCAGCGACTGTGCCCAGTCGGGGAGGGAAGTGTAGAGCAGGTGGTGAGGCCCTGCCCAGATGTATATGAAAATGAGGGCCCAGAAGTGAATAATGGACAACTTATAGGAATATACCGGGCGGTTGGCGGCTTTGGGCAGATAGTAATACATCAGCCCCAGGTACGGCGTGGTGAGGAAGAAAGCCACGGCGTTGTGCCCGTACCACCACTGGATCAGCGCGTCCTGTACGCCGGCAAACACCGGGTAGCTCTTCCAGAGATGAACCGGAAGTTCCAGGTTGTTGCCGATGTGGAGCACGGTTACGGTCACCCAGGTGGCGATATAGAACCAGATCGCTACATAGAGGTGCTGCTCGCGGCGCTTCAGGATGGTGCCGAACATGTTGATGCCAAAGGCTACCCAGACGGCTGCGATAGCCAGGTCGATAGGCCATTCCAGCTCTGCATATTCCTTGGCGCTGGTGATGCCCAGCGGCAGCGTGATCGCTGCGGCCAGAATGATGGCCTGCCAGCCCCAGAAATGGAATTCGCTCAGCCCCTTGCTGAACATGCGCGTTTTCAAAAGGCGCTGTAAGGAGTAATAGACTCCCATAAAAATGCCGTTGCCCACAAAAGCAAAAATGGCTGCATTGGTATGCAGCGGGCGAATGCGGCCGAAAGTGGTGTAGGGTATCCCGAGGTTTAGCGTAGGGAACACCAGTTGCAGGGCGGCAATGAGCCCCACCAGGATGCCCACCACGCCAAAAATAATGGTAGCGTAGGCAAACTTCCGGACGATGGCATTGTCGTAACTGAATCTCTCAACTTGTGCCATTAGGTTAAGATTTTGATGTGTTATGGTTGTTTTCTGTTTGTGGAATAGTTGGATCCTGAGCGTGTTTGCTCGTTTGGTGAGGCCCCGGGCCGTCGTCATCAAATAGTATCCGAACGGCTGGGCTGTAATCATCATCATATTGGCCATCGCGAACCGCCCAAAGGAAAGCTCCGAGGAAACCCAACGCGACGATAAGGCTCACGATGATGAGAAGGAAAATGATTTTCATACCTTGTGTCAATTCTAAAATTACCTTGAATATTGTCAATATGGGGTGCAAGATAGCGGGGCCCCAAGCCCGTATTGATGATCTTTATCAGGAGAAAGAGTGACTTTTGTCATCATTTTGTCTGCGGCATGTTCTGAGAGATTATTTTGTGTAAGTAAATATATTGTTATTTTAAACAAAATACTGGACAATGGACTACATTGTCGATATAGCTGGTAGGTTTTTTTGTTCCGCCCGGTGGTTTGTTTTTTTTTCTGTGGCTGCCCTTGTGATGGCCGCCTGCCAGAAAGCCCCCTCTTCTCAGCCGGAACAGTACATTTTTCTCGGCCATCCTTACGATTGGAATTTTGCCGACCGGATTGATCCCCGGCTGGAAGAACTGGATTACAGCGGTTTTAGCCAGGTCTGGCTGGGAGGCGATGTCTGTGCCCGCACCGCCGAGCATCCTTCCGCACTTCCCTACCTGGATAGCATCTTCAGCATGGATAAAGTGCACTGGGCGCTGGGCAACCACGACTATGATTATGGCAATCCTCAGGTCATTCTGGACTATCTGCAGCGGCCTTCCTTCTACACGGTTTGGCAGAATGGCTATTGCCTTATGGTCCTGAACACCAACCTCTTCTGGTTTTACCCTTCGGCTCCTCCTCAGCGGGACTGCGAAGAGAAGGCTGCCCAGTGGGCCATGATCGGGGCGGTGGCCGATACCATCCAAAAAGCCTCCCATCTTATCATCCTGCATCATCACGGTTTGTTCAATGAGTTGAAAGTCAATGAAGAAGGGGATACACTTGAGGCGTTTAACACCAACGCCATGCCAATCTACGGCACCTGTGGCCCGGGATCGGAGTTGACTGCCGTTCTTTACCCAAGGCTGG
Source organism: Lewinellaceae bacterium (assembly GCA_020636315.1). Lineage (GTDB taxonomy): Bacteria > Bacteroidota > Bacteroidia > Chitinophagales > Saprospiraceae > JACJXW01. The sequence goes on along the minus strand of JACJYA010000010.1, from coordinate 40,141 downwards.
TGGAAGTGCAGAATCGAGGCGTGCAGGTAGTACTCATCGGAGGAGACCTTGGCATGCAGGCCAAGTCCTTTGAGTTTCAGACACCTGAAGGAATATGGCTGCTGGGGTCCGGAATCAACAATTCGGTTAACCGGGATTATGCTCCGGAGTACGTAAAGGACTTCGGGCCTGACAAGGTGCTGCTGCTTGAGTATGAACGGCAGAAACGGGAATTGAGCTGGAAATTTGTGGAGTTGAACGGGTTGGTGGAGTAAGGTAAAAGAAGAAGACGGGAACAGGGGGGGCTGTTCATAGTTTCTGGTTCCTGGGATCCTTGTTACTCTGGAAACCAACGGGTTAGAATAAAGCGGACACACTTATTTGAACAGTCTCGAACAGGGAGCGGTGTATCAGGGCAAGCCCTGGAATCTGCTCGTTTTCGTGAACATTTGAAGTAATATTTCTTTTTATTCTTTACGGAAAACCCAAAAGCCCAATTAACCGAATCCCGAATCCCCGAATTACGAATACCAAACATCCATGGCCAAAATAGCTATCGGCATCGGCGGCTCCAGCGGGAGCATTTACGCCAAAGTATTACTTGACAAACTAGTGAAACTTCAGGATCAGCTCGAAGCCGTAGGGGTTGTAATGAGTGACAACGCCAAATTCAACTGGGAATACGAGCTGGGAGATAAAAGTTATGAAAATTATCCCTTCGCTTTTTACGGCAAGCGGGACTTCATGGCGCCCTTTGCCTCCGGTTCCGCTCAGTACGGGACGGTGATCATCTGCCCCTGCTCCATGGGCCTGCTGGGGCGCATCGCCAATGGCATCTCCGACGATCTCACCACCCGTGCCGCCGATGTGGCCCTCAAAGAGCGCCGCCGCCTCATCCTCGTGCCGCGTGAAACGCCCTATAACCTGATTCACATCAGTAACATGAAGGCCATCACGGAGGCAGGCGGCATTATCTGCCCGGCAAGCCCTTCCTTTTACAGCCGGCCGAAGAATTTTGAGGAGCTGGCTGCTACCGTGGTGGACCGGGTGCTCGGCCTGGCCGGCCTGGACGTGGATACCTACCACTGGGGGGAGTAGGGGAGCCCCCCTAATTCTGCCGGTTAAAAATTTTTGATTTGGGATTTTTGAATTTTGATGGGAAATGGAATCCCTGAAAGTGTCAAATGGCGCGCCACTGCGTATGGTATTTATCCCGGTACGCCCCCGGTGTCAGCCCGGCCACTTTTTTGAACACGTCGCGAAAAGCTTTCGCATCGCCGTAACCCACGTCGTACATTATCTCACTGACATTCTTTCTTTCCGATTCAAGGCTGCGTTTTGCCGCTTCAATTTTCACCCGCTGTATATATTCGATGACGGTATTATGGGTCGCTGCCTTGAACCGGCGTTCAAAACTGCAGCGGCCGAGAGCAGCAAGGCCGGCCCGTTCGTCCACGGTGAATTTTTCGGTAAAATTGTTTTCGATGTGCTCCCGAGAAGGCCGGTTTCGGCCAGAAGAAAAGCGCCGACACAAAGGGATGCTAATTCCGCTCCTCTGTGGTATTATTGCCCGGCGATCCATGGCACCGGATCCTTATTTTTTTCCAGAGCTGCTCTCAAATCACCGAAAAGTGCCGGGATAATGATGAGAGCGGATTCGGGGACCAGAATGGAGATGTTTATCATGGCTTTTTCTGTTTTATTAAAACGGCATGATAGGCCAGTTCCAGGGCAGCCTGTACCACTTCAGGTAATGCCTCGTCTAATTCAAAAGTCGTCCAGCCCTTTTCTCCCCATTTGTTGGGGACGACTATTTTTTTTAAATTTAAAACATTTTATCTTTGTTTTGTTATTTTTAAAACAAAAAATGAAAAAACCAAAAAATGTGGACGAATACATAGCCGGGTTTCCGGAGGGTGTGCGGGAAGTCCTGGAAAAAATCCGCACCACCATCAAAATGGCTGCGCCGGAAGCGGAAGAGTCCATCAGTTACGGTATGCCGGCATATAAACTGAATGGCCCGCTGGCCTATTTTGCGGGGTACAAAAACCATATTGGCTTTTATGCCACACCAAGCGGCCATGCGGAATTCTCCGAAGAGCTGTCGAAATACAAACAAGGAAAAGGCTCGGTGCAATTTCCTCTTGACGAGCCTATACCGCTTGAATTGATCGCGAGGATCGTGAAATTCCGGGTAGAGGAGAATTTAAAGAGAAAGAAGAACAAATAACCTAATTATTCACCCGTTAAATACAGTAAAGTCATGTCTGGCAAACAAAAAATCACCCCTTACTTCTGGTTCGATACCCAGGCGGAGGAAGCCGCCGGTTTTTATGCTTCCATTTTTCCCGGTTCTAAGATCGGCAAAATACAACACCAGGGCGATGCCGTTCTGACCGTCCAGTTTTTTCTGTCCGGCCAGGAGTTCACGGCATTGAACGGCGGGCCGATGTTCACTTTTAACCCATCCGTATCCTTTTATGTGGTTTGCGAAAGCGAAGCGGAAATTGATGATGCATGGGCAAAATTATCAGGAGGCGGAAAAGCATTGATGCCGCTTAATAAATATCCATGGAGCGAAAAATATGGCTGGGTGCAGGACAAATACGGCGTCTCCTGGCAGCTGACTGTTGGTAAAATTTCGGAGGTAGGCCAGAAGATATCGCCCGTTCTTATGTTTACCGAAAAACAACATGGAAAGGCCGAAGAAGCCATTAATTTTTACACCTCTCTATTTGAAGATTCCGGTATTCACCACATCGCAAGATATGAAGAAGGGGAAGGCGACCCGGCAGTCGGAACCATCAAGCACGGCCGCTTCCAGCTCGATGGGAATATTTTTATGGCGATGGACAGCAGCTACAGGCACGGTTTCGGATTCAATGAGGCCATATCGTTTGAAGTGCACTGTAAAACACAGCAGGAGGTGGACTATTTCTGGGAAAAACTCACCGCTGACGGAGGAGAGGAAATGATGTGCGCCTGGCTGAAAGACAAATATGGCCTGGTTTGGCAAATTGTGCCGGATGAACTCATCCGGCTTATTTTCGACCCTGACCCCGGGCGGGCCCAAAGGGCCGTCGGCGCCATGATGCAGATGAGAAAGATCGACATCGAAAAAGTGCGCCGGGCCGCCGATGATGACAGCAATACGGTCATTACGGTGCATGCAACTATAAATGCTCCTGTTGAAAAAGTATGGGCAATGTGGACGCAGCCCGAACACATCACCAAATGGAATTTCGCCAGCGGCGACTGGCATTCGCCTCACGCGGAAAACAATCTCAGGCCGGGCGGAAAGTTCAGTTACCGGATGGAAGCCAGAGATGGAAGCATGGGGTTTGATTTCAGCGGCGCCTATACGGCGGTCAATGAAAATAAGAACCTGGAATTTACGATCGATGACGGCCGGCATGTGCAGGTCCACTTTTCGGAACTCGATGGAGGCACTTTTGTAATGGAAAATTTTGAAGCGGAAAAAATGAACTCTATTGAAATGCAGAGAACTGGCTGGCAGGCCATTCTGGATAATTTCAAAAAGTATGTGGAAGAGAATTAGTGGCGGGTTAATAAATCCGCCACCTGTTTCCGTTTTCGGCAGTAATTAACACCTTTGATTCCCAAAACTATCCCATAATTTTCTTTTCTTCGCGTCGTTAAAATATCGAATTTCCAAAGATCCGGATAAAATCAATTCCCATGCAAAAGATCAAAATCTTAGGGTTCCTCTTCGGGGGGCTCTTTCTTTTTTCAACCGTAAATGCACAACAGGAAATGGATTCATTAAGCTACAGCCTGGGCGTACTCCTGGGCCAGAACCTAAATAGCCAGGGTTTTGACAAGATCGACGAAACGTCATTCAGTGCAGGCGTTCACGATATGCTTGCCGGCAACGAACCGCAGGTTAGTCTGGAGGAAGCCAATACCATCATTCAGCAGTACATGCAGAAGAAACAGGAGGCTAAATATCAGGCCAATATAGACGAAGGCAAGGCTTTTCTGGAAGCCAATGCCCAACGCGAAGAAGTGACGGTTTTGCCCAGCGGCCTTCAGTATGAAGTGCTGAAGGAAGGCGACGGCCCCAAACCCGGGCCCACCGATAAAGTTACCGTCCACTACCACGGCACCCTCATTGATGGCACTGTATTCGACAGTTCCGTAGAAAGAGGGGACCCCGCTACCTTCGGCGTCAACCAGGTGATCAAAGGCTGGACCGAAGCCCTGCAACTGATGCCCGAAGGCTCGAAGTGGAAACTCTATATCCCTTCCGACCTGGCTTACGGCCCCCGGGGCGCCGGCGCCAAGATCGGCCCGTACGCCACTCTTATCTTTGAGGTGGAACTGCTTGAGGTAAATTAGTTACTCGTTGTTTGTTGTCGGTTGGGGGGTTGCCAATCGACAACTAACAACCGGGAACCAACAACCTGTCCCTCATGAGGATCGACATCGTCTCCGTCCTTCCGGAACTGATGGAAAGCCCTTTGCAGCATTCCATTATGAAACGGGCCCGGGAAAAAGGGCTGCTGGAAGTGCATCTGCACGACCTGCGGGCATACGGCCTGGGCAGGCACCGCCAGGTGGATGACTACCAGTACGGCGGCGGAGCCGGTATGGTAATGATGGCCGAACCGTTGGCTAACTGTATCGACGATCTTCAGAAAGAACGGGACTATGATGAAGTCATTTACATGACCCCGGATGGAGTGCGCCTCACTCAGCCGCTGGCCAACCGCCTTTCCCTCAAAGAGAACCTTCTCATTCTCTGCGGTCATTATAAGGGCATGGATGAGCGCATCCGGCAGCATTACGTCACCATGGAAGTCTCTATTGGCGACTTCGTCCTCTCCGGAGGAGAGCTCCCGGCGGTGGTGCTCGTCGATGCCATCGGCCGCCTCCTGCCCGGCGTGCTCAACGACGAAACCTCCGCCTTGTTCGATTCCTTCCAGGATAACCTTCTGGCTCCTCCCGTTTACACCCGCCCGGAAGATTTTCGCGGCTGGAAAGTCCCGGAAGTATTGCTCTCTGGCCATGAGCGAAAGATCGAAGAGTGGCGCTATGAACAGGCCCTGAAGCGCACCCGGGAGCGCCGGCCGGATTTGCTGGAGGAAGAATGAAAAGTTATGATGGATTGAATTAATTCCCCCCAAACAACTGCTCCAGCATGTGCTCCCGCACATCCTGAGGAACTCCGGACATCATGGCGTCCTGTGCTTCTACATAAACCTCCTTACCGACATTTTCCACTACCTGAAGGTCGTATTTGCTGTCCACCCCGATCACATTGGAGAAAAAGCCGCAGGGGTCATTCCCGTCCGGGCAAATGGAATAGACGATAGAAAAGGCAGTACCCATAGAGGGCAGGCTGACGATCCTGCTCCTGTCCCCCAGAAGTTCAACCACTGAATAATTGTTGGGGGCTTCCGCCGTGAAAGCGCGCCGGCTGAGGATCTGTCCGTTGCCAACTTCGAAAAGGTAGATGTTCAGCCGGGAAGCCCAGGTAGGTTTAAACAATTCCCCCTGTTCGTATTTGGAAACGACGGTGTAATAGGTGGAGCCCGGGCCTTCCCACTGGGCGGCCTGGAGGAACTGGCCTTCAAAATCAATGGCCTCCGGAAGCTGTCCGGCGTGTTCGATCAGGCCCTGGGTGATGGGCGTCAAAGGAGGTTCTTCCGGAGAGGCGCCGGCGTCTTTTTGTTGTTTGCCACCTCCCTGGCAGGAAAAAATGGCAATGGAAAGCATCAGGGAAAGAATGTGGATAAAGCCTGTATTTTTCATCTATGGTGGAGCTGGTTCGGGTGCAAAATAATCAAATATCATTAGCTGCGGAAGCATTCGGGGCAGAGGGCAAATTGTCAGTTGACAGACATACGGTGGCGGATTTGCGCAATCTTCCAGGAACACTCTGTCCCTGGGAATGTTTCAATCCTGATAATATTCCTAAACCTAAAACAGATCGATGATGAACAAACTATTGACAATCGCCCTGCTGTTTACCACCTCCCTGGCCTTTCTGCCCCAATCCAACGCTCAGGATTTTCCCGGCCTGGACAAGAGCCCCATGGACGCAGTTTATTACCGGCCCAGCCGGGGTAGCCAGCCGGTGATGCGGGTTTTGTATTCCCGCCCCCAGATGAACGGCCGCGAAATATTCGGCAGTTTGGTGAAATACGACAAGATCTGGCGGCTCGGGGCCAATGAATCTACCGAGATCCAGTTCTTTCAGGATGTGACAGTCAACGGCACAAAAATCGGGGCCGGCCGCTATACGGTTTACGCTACTCCGGGTGAAAAGGAATGGAAGATCCACTTCAGTTCCGACGTTGATTCCTGGGGCGCTTACTCCTATAACCCAGGCCATGATGTAGCTACTGTCACTGTGCCGGTGGAGGCTTCTGAGAACCCCATCGAAGCTTTTTCCATCATTTTTGAAAAGGCTGACAACGGCGCCCACATGGTGATGGGGTGGGAAAACACAGTGGTTAAAGTTCCAATTGAATTTTAGTTCCTTTTGCCGGGATAGGAGTTATCCCGGATTTTCCCGATAAAGCGAAGAAAAACCAGTTGAAAGTTCACTACAATTTGGTAATCAACTTGTTGAGGGCTACCGATTGTCGGGTTAGGTAGCCCTTCAACCCGTATCCCTCAATCGGAGTGCATTATTTTATCTCTCGGGAGAAAGGGGTAGCTCTTCCGGCGATTATTCCTCCAATCAGAACCTCCTGATCCACACGGTCACCCGCGTTCCATTCACCTTTCCGGCCTCATCAGTCAACTCTTCCACCACGACATTTTCTTCTTTTCCCGACTGATCCAGCAGTTCCAGCCGCTTGCGGGTGAGGGTCATCCCCACCGACTTATGAAGAGAGGAGTTGGCTTGTTTTTTCTTTTCCGATGCCCGAATGCCAATGCCGTTATCGGTAACCGTTACTTTCAGGTTGCCATTGTCCTGTTCGTAACAAATGTCGATCCGGCCTTTGCGGGAGGCATCCGAAAGGCCGTGGATGATGGCGTTTTCAACGAAAGGTTGCACCAGGAGGGGAGGGAGTTGGGTTGTTTCCCGGCCGATATTATCGGCAACCGTCAGTTGGAATTCGAATTTTTCGTCAAAACGCATTTGTTCAAGGGCCAGGTAGCTTTCGAGCATAGCCACTTCCTGATCCAGGGAGATGCGGTTTTCCAGGGAGGAGTCTAGCGTGCTGCGCACCAGCTTGGCAAAGCGTGCCAGATAGCGCATCGCGTTGGTTTTATCCCCCACCGCGATGAACCCCTGGATGGAATTGAGGCAGTTGAAGATGAAGTGCGGGTTCATCTGGGCGCGCAGGGCAGTGGCCTGCAGGTGGTTCATTTCCTTCTCCAGCTCTGCTTTTTCCTTTTCAGCATTTGCCCTTTCCCGCTGATAAGCTACTTCTTTTTTATACAATTCCATCCGGTTGCGGTAGAACAAATAGCCGATGCCTGCCGCCATCGCCCCAATGATGGCCCAGAACCACCAGGCCGCCCAAAAGGGAGGGAGGATGCGAAAAGGCAGGGCTGTGCTATCACTCCAGATGCCGTCCTCATTTTGTGCCTGCACCTCAAACCGGTATTGCCCGGGCGCCAGGGCGGCAAAATCCACCTGGCGGTTTTGGGTATTAACCCAGGGTTCATCGGCGCTGAGGCGGTAGCGGTAGGGGATATGGCCGTCGAGAAAATAGTTGATGGACAGGAAGGTAAACCTGAGGTCATTTTCCCGGAAAGGTAAAACATCAATGGCCGCTGCCGGCCGCTCCTGGCCATTGACGCGTACTTCTTCCAGCAAGGGGGCAGGGGAGGCTGCCGTGGTTTTTCGTTCGGCGGGCAACTTTAACAGGCCGCCCCGGGTGGCGGCCCACACCTGATCCCCGTAGGAATCGACTTCATTGATCTCGTTGGAGGGCAGTCCGTTGCGGGTGGTAAAGGTTTTGACGTTCACCTCGGGATAGAGGGTTATTTTATTTAGCCCCTGGAGCGTGCCCACCCAGATGTGCTGGGCCGAGTCGATGTGCAGGGTTTCCACCATATCGGAGGTCAATCCATCCGCTTTAGTGATTTCCAGATAATGTTCATCCTTCCACAGCAGTACTCCGCCACCCTTGGTGCCGATCACCAGGGTGCTGTCCGCCAGTTGGGCGATCCTTTCCACCCGCAGCCCCATTTTTGGGAAAAATGGTTGTGGCCGGAGAAGAGAGTCACCGGCAAATTGGAAAAGCCCGTCGAACATGCCGATCCAGAGGCGGCCCTGAAAATCTTCATAGATGGCATATAACCTTTCCCGAAATCCGGAATTGAATGAAAAATAGTCAACGGTATCGGCTTCGATCTGATAGCGGGCAAATCCGTAGGGCAGGCGAAGGAACAAATGGCTGGAAGAGAGGGGGAGCGTAATTCCTTTAGTACCAACTGCCTTCTGAAACCTTTTGTGTTCCTGGCTGTATATGGTGATGGAATGGCCTTGTATTTCTGCCGACCGGTCAAAAAGATATACTCCTATTCCGGTGCCAATCCAAATATTGCCATCTGCTCCTTTTTCCAGGTCGAAGACTTCGGCCTTTCCCCACGGGCGGCGGAGCAGCCGGACTTTTTCCGGTTGCTGAGAGAGCCAGAACAACTGCCCTTGCCGCGTTGCCGCCACGATGGTGTCCCGTCCTGCCGCCAGGGCCGTGATGTTATCTTCGGGCAGGCCGCCGGCACGGCCGTAAACCCTGTAGTTGAGGCCAGGGCTGTAAAAAACGCCGTCCTGAGTGGTGGTGAACCAGTAGCCTCCCTGGCGGTCCTCCAGAATGTGAGAAACGGTATATCCTTTTAGAAGTGTGAGGTATTCGTTGTTTGCCAGAGCCTCCTCTCCGGAAAACACCCGTACTCCGGTGCCCTGGTCCCCTCCCAGATAAATGGCGCCGTTTTTTGCCTGCCAGCTCGAAACCAGGGGGAAATCCGTGCCCGGCCGGTACCATTGCAGTTCACGGCCTTTAAATGCGTAGTAGGCCGATTTGGTAAAGCAAAGAAGAGATCCATCTGACAGCTGCAAAAAATAATTTCCTCCCGATGAACTTTCGGTAATTAAAGGTAAAATAACCTTGGCCGGTTCTTTCTTGCCATAGAAAAAAATAGGGAACTTATTATTAGCTCTCAGGTCCTTACTGAATTCCCCGCCCTCGGTGAAGAATAAATTCCCCGCCATTTCAATGAACGACGGCCCTCTTTCGATTGAATCCGGGTAAATAGCTACCTGGCCACTGGATCCTATCCGAATGACGCCTTGCTCGGATAACGTTCGATAAACGGTATCCAGGCTATCAACAAATATTCCGGGGGTGCCTCTTCTTTGGACAACGTGGGCCTGAATGCTGCCATTATATGCATACGCCTGAATGCTATCTGCTGCATAATCGTAATAATACAGGTTTTCGGACGAGGTCACCATCCAGATCCTGTCTTTGTAGTCTTCATAGAGGTAATACACCACCACGTTGTTCAGCCCCTGTTCCGGGCCGAAATTCTCAAACTCATAGCCGTTGAAGCGGCTCACTCCATTGTCGGTGCCGAACCAGAGGAAGCCGTGGCGGTCCTGCAGCACCTCATAAACCTCCGGGCTGGGCAGGCCGTCTTCGGTGGAGTAGTGGCGGAAAGCGGGTTGGGCCGACTGGCCGGAGAGGAGCAGGGGGCAGAGGAGGATGCCGAGGGTTAGAAAAAAGGGAAGAGGTGTTTTTATTTGTTGCATGGGTGGAGTGGTGGCTGGCTGATTTGAGGATCAAAATAGGTAAAAAGGAGGAAAAACCAAATATCAACTCATTATTACCACAGAGGTACTCTTTCTCACCGGATAATAGCCGCCCGCCACTTCGCAGGAGAAAAGGTAATAGGTTTGTAAGGTATTCATTGATCATTAACCATAAAACTCAAAATCATGAACTTCGAAACCTTCAAAGAGAAAGCCATCCTCCTGACCGAAGAACAGCAGAAAAAGGTCAAAGGCGGCGAGGACCGGGACAACACCCAGATCATCAATGCCAATTCCGGACGGTCGAATACTTCGGATTAGGCGGCGCCCTCAGGCGCTAATTTTTCCCCGGGAAAAGGCGTAGAAACTAAGCGGCAATGAAAAATTGCCGCTTAATGGACGGCTAAAAACACCTAAAGCCCTAAACCTATTTCCAACATCTTCAAAACCTAATTCGATCATGAAAACCTGGATCACAATTTCCATTTTTGCCACATCCTTTTTACTCGGCATGGCCACTGAAAACCTGGAGGCAGCGCCAATGGCCAACTTTGAAGTACGCCCTTCCCGATTTTACATCCAATGCATAGCCGGGGATGCCTATGTGTTTAACGACCAGGGCACGGACCGGACCTGGGATGATGAAAAGATCGGGCGCTCTCTTTCTTATGATTGTGGAAGCATAAAAGTCTCCCCGGATCTGGATAATGATGGACGTACTTTTTGTGAAGTGCCCGAATCCTCGAAATTGGGGCAATTCCTTTTGGGGCTTGATTCAAAGATTGACCTTTCCAAAGTGGAATACCACTACAATACCGAAAACAAAATGCAAAGGGGCTCTAAAAGGAACTATTGAGATCCCCCTGAGAATGTCCGTCCCAACGAGGAGCTGTTGAAGCAAGTTCCGCTTTCACCAATTGGCTTGGCGCAACTTAGGCGCTAATTTCCCCATTAGCGCCTAAGTTCAAATACATAACCAAAACTCAAAAAACCATGAAAACTTACATCAAATACCTTTCAATGTTAACCCTATTGTCCTTTACCTCCAGTAGTTGCGGAGTCATGTTTGGAGGAAGCAGATACACGGGGTTGATCATAGCGGACGGCCACCCCCAGGCTCAGATCTACATCGACGGTAACAATGTAGGGCGGTGAAAGGCAATAGGGCTCTATCCCCGGGGCCGGCCGCTAACGGTAGAACTCCAGCAGGAGAGTTGCGAGCCGACGGCCCAAACCTTCGGAAAAGCACTTCGGGTTGGCAATTTTTTTCTGAGCCTCATTTCCTGGGGCCTGCCCGGAATTGCGATCGACCTGGGAACAGGAGCTTCCTTCCAACCGGACCATAAAGGTGACTCTGCCATTGAAAAAGCAAACGACAAGAACTTCATTTTTACCGTCGATTATTCCGGCTGCCCGGCCGAATAGTTAAACCCATATTCATTAACCTGATACAATTACAACCATGAAAAAGGAACTTTATCTATCGCTACTTCTATTTGCTGTTTTCTTTAAATTCTCTAACGCTCAAACCGGCCTCCCGGCCTGGCCCCTGGCCGTCGGCGGCAGCAGCGCCGGCAATGCCCAGGTGGTGGATTGGCGGGATATGCCCCCCACCGTCAGCGATATACCCAATACCGCGCCATCCAACCACGGTGGAGTAGGGGCGGCCTACGACGAGTGCGGCAACCTGGCTTTTTATGTGCTGCACACTGGGCTTACAGGCGCAACCAGTAATTGGCAAAACGACCACAATTTGTTCGTCTATGCTCCGGATGGCACATCCCTTATTGACAACAATGTAAACAGCCCCGGGCTGAATGGCGTCAGGGGAGACCGGGAGGTGCAGGTTGTGCCCGTCCCGGGAGTGGCCGATGAGTGGTACATTATTTACAATCAATGGAATACGGATATTGGAGCCATCGGAAGTAATGGTTCCTATACCCCTTCTCACATCCTGTATTCCAGGGTCCACTTTACGCCGCCCAATAATATGACGGTCATTGACAGGGATGTTCTTCTCCCGGCCAATGGTGTTGCGGAAACCTATACGCTGGGAAAAGCGGTATCCCGAACGGCGGTTAATCCGGGAGAACACTACCTTTTTGCCTGCCGTCGAAGTGAAGATAATGACTTTCTTTCCCTGGACCGCTTTGTCATTTCCGGTTCCGGGATCACCTATGAAGCCAATACCGGCGATGTGCCCGCCACCTGGTGGAACCAGACCGTTGTGGGGTCGCCCATCGAGTTGAGCCCCGATGAGCAGACGATAGCAGTGGTGAACCGCAACCAGAATTGGAACCGAAATGACATCTTCCTGTTTGATGCCGCTGCCTTTAATAATGTGGACTATATTCCAATCAGCGCAGGGGATCTGATGCTGCTGCCGGATAATAATGTGATCTCCACTGCCGGCACCGTCTCTTCCTTCGGAAATGATGATGACGGCCCCCTTGAATTCCTGAAAAATTTTGAAAAGAAGATCGCTTACATAGAGTTCAGCCCGAATGGGAACTTTCTTTACATTGGCAGTGGCGGATTTTATCTTGGCGGCTATACTAACCTAACCTACCTCGGACAGATTGACCTGACTGCCAGCCCGCTGGAACTGCGCCTTCAGATCCAGATCACAGATGCTTACGATGATGTAGAAGGATACGGCTATACTTTTTCAAATGCCAGTGATGCAAGTTACCTCGCCTGGCACGGCATCTCCGATATCCAGTCTTCTTATGACGGCAACCTGTATTTTACCAAGCTGAATTCCAATACGCTGTTTGTCATTCCCGATCCGGATAGCTATATGCCGCAGATGCTGGTTCCGGGAACCGTTGACTTATCCACCCAGGCTGAACCCAATATTAGTGTAAATGGCGATGTTCTGCTCCTGCCGGACCAGATCGACGGCTATGAGTACATTACCGGGGAGCATTGCCTATGCGGTGAAGTCATTGAAGAATCACTCACCTACGCCTGCGCCCCTCAGGGCAGCTACAGCTATTCTTTCAGCCTGCAGAATGTTTCACCGGAATTTACCGTAACTTCCGTAGCCCTGTTGAACGTAGAGCCTGCGGGCATCGACATCCAGGCCGTGTTGCCCAACGGAGGAACCACCAGCCCGTTCTGGAACCTCAACAGCTCGGCGCCCTTCAACCTGCCGCCGATGCAGCCTAACGGCGGCACCACCGGCCCGTTGGAAGCCCTCATCACTCCCGGCAGCCCCATTACCGAGCCCACTGATGTTTGTTTTGAGGTTGTTTACTACAACAGTACCTATGAATGCTGCCGCTATGAGCATTGCATCACACTGGAACCCATTGACCCCTGCCAGTATGTAAGTGTGAGCCAGGCCGGCGAGCTGGAGACTGAAGATTGCTGCTACGATCTGGCACTGACAAATGAATATTGCCCTGACTTTTTTACCGGCATTATCATTGAGTCCATCACAGACGGCGTGGTTTTTACCGGCGAAGATGGCGGCAACACCTGGACGACGACAGTGGAGAACGGCGGCAAGCAGATCCACTGGCAACCCACATCCGGCGCCATTCCGATGGGCGAAACCGGCGATATGCATTTCTGTCTCGAAGGCATCCACAGCACCGCCCAAATGCCCCAGGAGGTGCTTATCCACTGGCTGGCCATTGACCCGGATTCCGGTGAGGAGGAGATCATCTGTACCCAGAAGGAGCTTTTCAACTGCCAGCCCTGCATGTCGTTTACCATTGACGATGATATCCTCTGTAACCCGGACGGCACATTTACGGTCGGATTCACTGTTACCAACATGGCGGATGGCCATACCGCCGAATACCTCATCCTGGAATCGAATACGGCCAACCTGCTTTTCGACCCGGCCCTGCAATGGCTGGACGGGCTGGAACCTGGCGAGTCGTATGACGGCTCTTTTACGGTCTATGATTTCAATAACACCCCGCTGGCCCCGGGCACAGAGATCAGTTTCAAGGCCATGCTGGACGACGGGGAGGGCTGGTGCTGCCATTTTGACGGGCTTACCTTTGAGGTGCCCGACTGCGGGCAGGGAGGCGGCTGTGCCTGCGGGACACAGGAGGAATTTTCTGCTGCTGTTAATGCCGGCTTTACAGCGGATGTGGATTGTAATAATGGCCAGATCAACGTAATGGCCAATAACCTCGGCCCTTGTGATGACGTTGAGTTTGCCTTATTTCTGCCCAGCCAGGTATTTGTGGAAAGCAGCGCGGGGGCAGGAGATGAAACCGTTACGCTGCCCAAGCCCGTGGATGGTCCATACCTGATCGTGATGTCGGTATTGCGGTACGATGAGGCCGGCAACCTGTGCTACGAGAGCGCCATGTCCCAGGAGATATATGTTCTTTGCAACCCCTGTGAATGCGGAACGATGGGTGAATTTGTCAATGATGTCAACGCGGGCTTTACCTTCAATGAGATCTGCTTCGATGGCCTGTTCGTCCTCGACGCCAATGCCCTGGATCCTTGTGACCAGATAACCTGGAATGTTTACGGACCAGGCGGCACGCTGGTTGCCAGCCAGGATCTTTTCGGGCAGCAGCCTGCTTATTTCTCTGTTCCTCCCGATGGGGTTTACACGGTCGAGATGGCCGTTACGCGCATCGATAATTCTGGAGATCCGTGCTTCCCAAACCGCACTTTTGAAGACGATATTGTCATTAATTGCCTACCACCCCAGTCTTCCAGCCTTGCTGCTGTTATATCAACGGCCCGGCCCGACGCCCAACCGAACAGTGGCATGGGAGGAAGCCGCGATCTCACCCGCTCCGGCAGGCCGCAGGCCAGTACCGGGTATATAAATGGTGATGCTGGAGAGGCCCGCTTAGTGAATGAGCCTGGATCGGCGCCCCATCAGCCGCTTCTCCTGTACCCAAATCCGGCAGCCTCCCAGGTCAATGTGATAGTTACCGAAGCCGGCTTCTACCAGATCCAGGCCTTCGACCGCTATGGCCGGGCTGTGAAACAATGGCAGAGGCAGCTCGATGCTCATGAAAAACTGAACCTGAATGTACAGGAACTGCCTGCAGGCTTATACCTTTTGCAGTTACAGGATGAGCGTGGCAAAGTAGAAAGTGGAAAATTTGTAAAGATGTAAATGAATATAGCGCGCAAGTTGAAAATTTGTGTGGTGCCAGATGGAAGGCACTTCCGAAGTGCCTTCCATCTTATCTGTGGTGAAAAAATGTCTGAAGAAGTTCAGGGCAATATTATCTAATTCGACAACACATTAAACGACAACCCAATAAACATCCCCATCTCATAAACCGACCGTATCGGCAGTGCTCCCGCCTCCGAAATGAGCCGGTCGCCCACTTTATAGCCCTGGCCCAGGCGGTCAACCTTACCTCCCATCAGCCCGGCGCTGAAGGCCACGCGCTGCCCTTCGCCCAGGATAAAACTGGGGCCGAGCATGAAGTGAATGGACTGGGCGCCGTTGTCCCCTCCGATCGACAGGCCCACGCCAAAGGCGCCGCCGACGGATAGCGAACGGGCACTCTGAGAGTAAAAGTGAATAAAGGAGGTGACGATGGGCAGGTAACTGTCTTTATCTTCCGAAACGATCAGGCTGTCCCGCAGGAAAAAGGCCTGGGGCTGGTTGAAGAAACTGCCGAAGCTTACCCCGATGCTGGCATTGACCTTAAACCCTCCGTAAACCGGGATATCCAGGGCGGAAAGCTTCCGGGCGGAGATGCCGGGGGTGCGCAGGCTGTCGAGGGGGTCGAGCCGGAGATTTATCTTCAGGCGGTCGCCTTTAGCCTGGGTGCGGAAGGTATGGGAAAAGGTGTTGGCCTTCAGTTCCTCCAGGATATACCGCAGCTGAATGAGCTGTTCCAGCTTATAATTCTCCATAGAGGCAAGGGCTTCCTCAGCAACGTGAGCCATTTCCCGGTATTGCTCGATATTAGTATTGCCAGAGCCGTAAAAAGAGGCAATAGCATCCTGGAATTCCGCAAATTTATCGGTGGACAGGGCAATTTGGCTCATCGAGTCCCGCATCCAGCCCACCAGCTCGTAGTAACCGGCCAGCTCGTCCGTGTATTTGTTGTATAGTTCGAGTTTCTGGCTGAGTTCCTCTCCGGTGCTGGCTTTTTCCAGCAGTTCTTCCAGGTTCTGGATATCCGATTCCTGGCCGAGGATGGTTTCGAGGTATTCCATTGATAGGCGGCGGATCTGAGTCGGCGGCAGGGCCGGGTTATAGCGCAGCTTCTCGATCTCCCCGGCGGCAATCTCCTTGACCCTCTGCCCCTGGGCTATGCGGTTCATTTCATTACCGATTGTCCGGAGGTCTTTCTCCGTTCCTTTGATCAGGCGGGTGGTCTGGCTGAATTGCTTGAACAGAGCGTTGGCCGCCTTTGCCGATTCGGAGGTTACAAAACCGTCGCCGTCGTCGAACCCTCCGCCGAAGTCTTCAATGGGAAAGCTGGTTTGGCCCCCCGGGAGGTTGAACAACCCGGAGAACATCGACAGGGGCGATCCGCCGCCCGGGCCGCCGAGGAAGCTGCCGAGGCCGGCGCCCATTACCGGCGCCACGCGGGTTTCATGATTTTCTTCGTCCACCTGGACTTTATAAATGTAGTTGTTGTAATTGCGGATCTGCAGAGTTACATTTTCTCCTTTTCGGGCAATCGCTCTTTTTACAGGTTGGCCATCCCGGAAATAGGCGAGGGAATCCTTTTGTACATCGTATTCTATTCTAAGCTCCTGGGCAACCAGCAGAGCCGGGGCCAAAAGGGTAAGAAATGTGATTTTGAGGTGTTTATACATTTATCGTCTGGAATTTTGTTTGGAATCAGAAATTGTCGGAAGTTCGGATGCTAAATTTAAAATTAATGGCTGTATCTTTTTTCTCATAAACCGATTTTCTGCAAAAACAACCTTACAGGGTTTATTTGGCAGCCCCCGTAAAGGTAACCCTTTCAGCTTCGAACAAATAAAGGACATAAAAATCAGGCCGATGCGCATGTTGCTTTTTCTCTTTCTTTTCTGTCCCCTGATCGCCGGCGCCTGTAGCCAGGAAGATGGGGTATTTGCCTATGTTGTAAACCGCAATGGAGTTCAGCCCGGTTCGGGCGTTCCGGAATACAAGTACGAAGTTGTGGCCTCGGTTTATCAAAAGCTGGTGGAAGCCCGGGGCGACTTTCGCATGCCGGCGCCCGAGCTGGTGATGAATGACGGCCAGCTCTACGTCGCCTGGATGAATTCGAAAAAGGGCCTGGTCGGGCTGGAAGAAAAGGCCTATGACATCTGTACTTCCTTCGGGGCCGACTCTCTGAACGCACTGGCGGCCCTGCTGGCCCATGAGCTCACGCATTACTATGAAAAGCACAACTGGACCCGCCACTTCTCCCGCAACAATGCCAATACGCAGGCCGGTGAGCAGCTGGCCAATGTTGAAGAAGGCCTCAAGCTCGAAGTGCAATCGGATTACCTGGGCGGCTTTCTGGCCCTTTCGGCAGGTTTCCGGGCCTATGGCATCATACCCCGCCTGCTGCCTGAAATTTACAAGGGATACATTCTTCCGGAGGAGATCCCTGGTTATCCCTCGCTTTCCGACCGGGTCACTTTCGCCAACAACGCCATGGAACAGCTTCAGAAGCTTCAGCTCGCTTTCGACGTGGCCAACTACCTGGCCGTTGTAGAGGCCTATGAGCCCGCTTATGACTACTACCGGTTTATCCTCCGGGACTTTCAGAGCAGGGAGTTGTACAATAACCTCGGCGTGCTGCGGGTACTGGAGGCTCTGAAATACACCAGCAAAGAGGACATGCCCTACGCCCTGCCTCTGGAACTGGACCTCGAATCCCGACTGGGGCCTGGTAAGCGCGGGTTCGGAGATAATGCTGAAAAACGGGCGGCATTACTGGAGGCAGCCATAGATGCTTTCAGCCGGGCGGAGTTGCTGGACGAAAAATACACCACAGCCTGGGTCAACAAGGCCTGTGCCTATCTCCTGCTGGGGGAGGTTGAGGATGCCCGCTACTGGGCGGCAAAGGCCCGGAAACAAAGTGAAAAGCTAAAGCTGGATTCCGAGGCCCGGGATGCCCGGGTGCTGTTGGCCATTATTGAGGCCATGGAGGGGAATGAAGGAGAGGCGGAGGCGCTGCTGCAACCCCTGGCGGAAGAAGGTAATCCCCTTGCCCGAACCAACCTGTCTATTCTCAGAGGAGAAGGGACAACAGCCATTGCCGTGCTCAACTTCGCCAGAGGGGTAGAGCGCATTGACGATATCCTGCTGGATGACTACCTTGAAAACCCGGCGCCCGAATTGCAGGTGGAAATGGGTGGCAACGTTATCTGCGGCCTCCAGCATTTCGATCATTCTGAAGTGCTGATCCATTTTGCGGACGATGGGAAAGAATATGCCGTTTTCCAACTTACCGGCGATGGATACGATGGCGCCACCCGGTTGGGGATCGGCCCGGGCGCACCCCTGGACGAGGTGAAGGAAAAATATACCACCCGGGCCAGCGTGGTGAATACCCGGCAGGGGACTTACCTCGTTTATCCCAAAGAATACATCATTTTCCGATTCGATAAACAGGGTAAAGTGAACCAGTGGATCGTCTTTCGCATGAAAATAGAAAATGAAGAATGATCCGGGATGGTATTTGCGGCTATTATAGAATTTGCTAATTTGAGGTTGGCTGTTCCTGCAGCCAGCTATCCCTTAACCCAAAAGAATATTACTATGAGCAACAAGATCATGTTATTTATCGGATGCCTTTTACTGGCGTTTGGGCTGCATGCCCAGGATGATGTTCCTATCCTTCTTACGAAGTCTGATAAGAAAGTGAAATATGCACCAGGACAGGGCGAAAAATTTTCGAAGGTTTCCGCCGTCAAGTCTCTCGATGCAGGCGGAGTGCTGAAACTCAGCCGGAAATCTTCAGCAAGGTTGTACTGCAACGGCTCTTTTAAAGAGTTGGAGGGCAAAGGAGAATACACCATTGCCGACCTGTTCCAGGACGAATTAAAATACACCCCCATGGGCTTCTCCAATACCTTCAACGGAATGCTGATGGCGGCAATTGGGGGGCCCAGGGGGAGTGATACCACTTCGTCCAGCTCCGGATGGGGCAACAAAAAATTTGAGATTGCCGGCGAAACTCCGATTGGTAGAACCACCGCCAACCAAAGCATTACCTTCCGGTGGCGGAGCAGGGAAGTCCTGCCGGCCTATGAATTCGTGATCGGAGATGAATCCGGTAAGGTTGTACACGCTGCTACGGTTAATGAGAAAAAATATGCCCTTGAGCTGGGCAGCCTTGGGCTTAATACCGGGAAGAAATACTTCTGGAAAGTGCAGGCGCCGGGCGGGGAAGGCGCTTCCTCCGGCAAATATTCTTTTACCATTGCCGATGAAGGAGAACAGGCTGCCGCAATGGAAGGGCTTCAGGAAGAGGAAGCTTACAAAAAAGCTGACCCATTGATCAGGAAACTGATGGAGGCGGCTTCGCTTGAGGAAGCAGAATTCTATTACGCTGCCGGCCAGGCCTATGAGGAAGCAACCAAAATGTCGGATAAAGGAGATCTTCCGAAAAACATGCGGGAAGCCTTTTCCCGGCGGCGGCAGAATTAGGGCTTTAAAATCAGGCGCTAATTTCCCATTAGCGCCTGATTTTTTTTCAATTCTCATACCGGCTCAGCAACTCCGCAAAGCGGGGGTCCGATCGCAATTGTTGCAGAAAGGGTGTTGAGCGCAGCTCATCAAGATCACTGAAACCTCCTTCCAAAGCTTTTTCCAGCCATTGAAGCGCCTGGTCCTGGCCTCCCTGAAGAGAAAGGGCGCAGGCCAGCAATACCAACCCTTCCATATCTGCGGGCCTGAGTTTGATGTATTGGCGGAAGTACTTCTCCGATTCCGGAAAATCGGGGAGCTCTGACAGGTAAATAAAACCGAGGTTATAATGGGCATCTGCGTAATACGGATGGAACCGGATGGCTGTCTTAAAATAGGCGGCCGCTTCTTCTGCCTGGCCGCCGATCAGGGCAAGATAGCCCAGGCTGTAGTTCACCAGGGCGTCTTTCGGGTTGAGATGAAAGGCTTTCAGATAAGCTTCTTTTGCCTGAGGCAGTTGATTCATTTTTTCCCGGGCTATTCCGAGTATATGATAGGCATTGGTGAAGGTGCTGTCATAAGCAATGGCTTCTTTGGCAAGTTGTTCCGCTTTCTGGTAATCGCCCTGGGTGAAGGCAATTTTAGCCAGGTTGCAGCGCGGAGGAACATAGTCTTCCCGAAGTTCCAGTGCATCTCTGGCCGCCTCGGCCGCCTCTTCAATCCTGCCCATGTCCAGTTTTGACATACTGATGTTGCCCACCGGAACGACCCAGGAGGGAGACAGCCGGTGAGCCTGCTCGAAAAACTCCAGAGAGCGGGTGTATTTTTTCAGCCTGAGGTAAATCAGCCCCAGTTCATTGTAAACATGGGCGGCAAGGGAGTCTTTGCTCAGGGCCAGCTCCTGCTTTTCGAGGGCCAGTTGCAGGATGGAGTCTTTATCGGGCATGATCTCTCCCTGCAGGCGAAGGACGAGGCCCTCGAAGTAGGCCTGCCGGCCCTTGAGGTCATCGTAGAAGATGTTATCACTGCCCAGTAACTCGGCAGCGGCGTTCAGATATTCAGGGTATTGCCGGTAGCTTTCGTCGTACTGCCAGCGGCGCGCCATCTCTTCGGGGCTGGCCTCCAGGTAGGCGTTAATGGCCTGTTGGGCGCCATCCTGCAGGGCGGCGGCGAGGTTGAGGCGCTGGGCGCCAAGAATGGGCTGCAGGGCTTCTTCCTGTTCCATCTGCCGGAAAAAAGAATAGGCGGAGTTGTTTTCCGGATACAGGAGCCGCCCTTCCGAAAGGGCCAGTTGAAACTGCTGGTAAAGCGGGTTAACGATCGTATCTGCGGCGCCCCTGGAGTTAACGGCCGCAATGGCCTCTCCTTCCAGCAGGGCCCGCTGAGTCAGCGCCAGCAGGGTATCTTCGTTGACGCGGAAGAGCTCAACGCGGGAGGAACCCACCTTCATCGGGTCCTGGTCCGCCCGTTTGGAAACTTCTTCTTCCAGGTAGTCTTCGATCTCTCCCAGATCGACTTTGAGGTTGGCGTCTTCATCGGCCAGCCCTTTGAGCCCCTGGATGAGAAAGTAAGAGAAAAGCCCCCGGCCTCCTCCCCACTGATCACTTTCAATGGATTCCTGGTCGGGTTCGCAGGAAAGGAGCTTGACTTCGTTGGCGAATTGCCGGGACAACCCCTGGTTGGTGGCCAATACGCCTCCTGAAGCTTTGCCGGCCAGTTCGCCGGACCGGCAGGCATCGGTGATCAGGATGACCTCTGTATTGAGCTTTACGCTCAGCGTTTGCACGACTTTCTGGAGCATTTCCACCGGGAAAGTACCGCTGCCCATATAGTTGGAGGCCTTTGCGTCGTAGGCCAGGAGGTAGCCCTGGTCCATGAGGAGCTTGTTCTCCATATCGCCATGGCCGGAAAAGTAGATGATGGCCCGGTCGCCGGGCTTGCTTTCTTCGATGAGCCAGTAGAAGGCGGTAGTGATCTCCCCCCGGGTGGCTTTGTCGTTCAGGAGCATTTTGATGTGTTCCGGTTTTACTTTTCCGCCGGAATCGGATAACAGAAATTCCGTCATGGCTTGTGCATCCCGGTGGGCAAAATGCAGCTTGGGAATGTGGCTGTCTTCGTAGTCGGATATGCCGACGATCACGGCTCGCGTAGCGCCTTTACCGGCCATGGCGCCGATCTGTCCCCGCGCTGAAGTAGTCAGTAATGCCAGAAATAAAAGAGATGCCATGATCCTCATAGCAGGTAACTTTTCCTGGAAGGAACAAATAGAGGGGGTGAAAATGAGCCTGTTTTTATGGATACGCCGAATCATAGCTATAATCGATTTGAAGTTCTTTCCTGCCGAACCTGCTGCCGGCTCTTGTCAGTATATTTGTTCAGAATTGCAGGGGTTACCCTGCTAATTGCTAATTTACACCAAAATCCTAAACTGATGAACGTACTATTCATTCGCACCTATTGTTCCATTTTCTTCCTGATGTTCTTTTTTTTAGCTTTTTCGCAAAGCGATGCGCTGGTCTTCCAACCCCTGGGCAGTGATGACCCGGCCCCTTCCTCAAATGCCTATAAACAGGAAGTGGCGCAAGGTATCTACGACCGGCTGGTGAAAGCCCGGGGCGATACCCGCTTCGACCCGCCCAGCTTCGAACTGGTCAGCTCGGAAACCAATGGGGCCAAGATCTATTATCTCGAGAACCGCATCATCCTCGAGGAAAAGGCTTATAATGTCTGCACTCAGTTCGGGCCCGACTCCACCAATGCGCTGGCTACCCTGCTGGCCCACGAGCTGATCCATTTTTACGAAAAGCACGGCTGGACGAGCAAATTTTCCAGCTCCTTTGCCGGACTGGAGATCGGCGATACCCTGGGTAAGCTGAGCACCAAGATCATCAATGAGACCCAGGCCGACTATCTGGGAGGGTTCCTGGCCTATTCGGCAGGCTATGATGTATTCAGGAAAGGGGATGAGTTCATGGCTGCCCTCTACGAGAAATACGGCCTGGATGAAAACACCGAAGGCTATCCCAGCCTTTCCGACCGACGGGCCATGGCGCGCAGTTCCGGCGATAAGGTAGGAGAACTGGCGGATATTTTCGACATGGCCAACCTGCTGGCCGTCACCGGCAATTCTGAAGAGGAATTCCAGCTGGCCCAGGTGCTGTTCGAATACATTCTGGAGGATTATCAGAGCCGGGAGCTCTACAACAATCTGGGAGTGCTGGCCACTTATGAAGCCCTGATGTATTTCAGTGAGAGCGAAGTGAGGTATCAGTTTCCCCTGCAGCTGGAGCTGGAATTTAAAAGTTCCCGGGGTAGTGGTTTTGCCGAAAAGCGCGAGGCGTTACTTCGAAAAGCGGCGCGGTATTTTGACTATGCCATCGGCCTGGATGCGGACTACGCTCCCGCTTACCTCAACAAGGCCTGTGTGCTCACCCTGCTGAAGGATTACGAGCGCGCCCGTTTCTACGCCGAAAAGGAAGCCCTGGAAAAAGCCGGATCGGCCAACCAACACATGGCCGGCAGTGTAGAGGTGCTGCTGGGCATCATCGCCAGCCGGGAAAATAGGCCCGCTGAGGCTGAAAAACACTTTGACAACGCCATCGCCATGGGCAATAGCCTGGGCGAATACAACAAGAAAGTCTTAAAAGGAGAAGATGTGGGCGGAAGGGAAGATATCCACGCATTTGCAGGAGCGCTTATCGAGGATGTCGATGGCGTTGACCTCATCAACTTCACCCGCAGCCCCAGAGGCCGGCAGGTGGCCATGAAGCTAAGCCCCAAGGTCAACTTTTATGAGTTCTTTCTCGAAGATGCTCCCGACAATTCCCGGGTTATGATCCTGGAATCTACCCTTGCCTCCAGTAAAAGGGTGCTATACCTTTATCACCTTACCGGAAAAGGTTACACTGGAAAAACCCAAAAAGGCATCGGCCTGGGCGCCGGCCGCAAGGAGGTCACTACCCAGTACGGCGAACCTGTACGTACCATGCTGAGCACCAACGGGGAGATCCTGAAGTATGAGAATATCCTCTTCTTCCTGGGCCCGGGCCGGACGGTAAAGAAATGGGCGGTGGTGGAGAACACCAAGTAGGGGGAAGTTGGGGCCTGATGTCAGAACATGACTCATGCGAATCAGGGGCTAAATCCATTCGTCAATATGACATTGGAGGCCTCAGGCGGAGCACCCATTAAGGCTTGTGCCATTAGGCACAAAATGTCGGTAGGGAGATCCTTCAAAAATATGCTTCGTTTAGCCCCTGATTCGCATGATCATATTCATCCATTAGACAGGGGGCGGCACGGGCAAAGCTTCCCCGTGGCATTATTTACCGATATGTCGTCCCTACGGGACTTCAAAAATATGCTTCGTTTAGCCCCTGATTCGCAAGAGTCATCCCGAATTTTGAATTGTTCTAACCTGCAGGGTTTTGCCAACCCTGTAGGTTTATTCCGTACTCTTCTTTGTTAAAGAATTACCCTAAAACGAGGGTTCTGTTCCAGGTCTAAACCTACCGGGTTTTGGAAACCCGGCAGGTTGGGCCCACTTTTTAGATACTATATTACTCCCTGGAAAATTCGGGATGACTCATTTTCCTGCCGATGAAGAACCTGTCATCCAGGGAGCGCTAAAAAATCCGGCACATTCAGTTCACTGGTTTTCTCCGGAAAGCAGAGGAATGTGGCCCATGTCGGTCACCAGGCTGCAGACGCCCTGGTTGTCCAGGTGAGCAAGCTGGCTTTCCACCGGCCCCAGTTCCATTTCCGTGAGGATCAGTGCGCCGAAGTTGAACAGGAAACCCTGCAACCGAATGGCCTCGTCTTCTTTGCCTTCACCGTCAATGGTAAGCACCCCTTCAGGGGCAATCGTCAGCGTGGCTTCTTTCCGGACCGCCAGTGCCTGGATCAATGGAACTACACTGCTGACCTCGGGGTAAAAGCCGTGATCCTGATAGGGGATGACTGCAAAGTCCTTCCAGCCCGGCACCTGGCCGGTGCTCCAGTTGCGGGGTTCCGTCCATTCGGTTTCTCTTCCCGGAAAGCCGCCTTGCCAGTACACCTGAGCTTTTGCGGTAAAACAGGCCAACAGAACTATGGATAATACGGGTAACGTTCTCATGGTCAAAACTTTTTGGCGTTGAATAAAGAGCAGGGGTATTATTATCTTTTCATACCCTTGATTTAATCAACCGGGAAAAGGTTACCCTTCGTGCACCACCATGGGCGGCCAAAAATCAAACATCAAACATGTTGCCGGCTGAATAAACAGCCAACAACACCTCATTCATGCGCTGTCCGCCGGATGATCTCCTCCTGCAATTTCTCGCCGATGTCGTTGAAGTAATCGCTGTACCCCGCTACCCTGACGATCAATCCCTGGTGCAGTTCCGGGTGTTTCTGAGCATCTCTGAGGGTATCGGCATCTACAACATTAAACTGAATGTGGTGGCCGTCCAGGCTGAAATAGCTTCGGATCAGGGCTGTCAGTTTCTCATAGCTGCCTTCTTCCCCGAAGAAGCGGGGGGAGAATTTCTGGTTCAGCAGGGTGCCTCCCGTCCGGAGGTGGCCGAGTTTGGCCACCGAGCGGATAACGGCCGTCGGGCCCTGCCGGTCAGCTCCCTGAACGGGAGAGACCCCTTCAGATAGAGGCATGCCGGCCCGGCGGCCGTCTGGCGTTGCACCGGTAACGCTTCCAAAGTAAACATGGGCGGTCGTCGGCAGGAGATTGATGCGGTGAACGCCCCCCCGGCTGTTAGGCCGGCCGTCAATGGCATCGTAGAAAATATCGAAAACGCGGACGGCATGCCGGTCGGCATTGTCATCGTCATTGCCGTACTTGGGGCTGCAGTAGAGCAATTCGTACTGCAGGGCTTCGAATTCCCTGAAGTCAGACTCCAGAGCGGCCATTAGTTCCGCCCAGGCGAAGGTTTTTTGTTCGTAGATGTGGTGCTGAATGGCGGCCAGCATATCAGTGATAGTGCCCATCCCTACACCCTGAATGTAACTGGTGTTGTACCGGGCGCCTCCGGCGTTGTAATCCCTGCCGGTCTGGATACAGTCCTCGATGAGTAGTGAAAGGAAAGGAGCCGGCAGATGTCGGGCAAAGATCTGTTCGATCAGGTTGTTACCCCGGATCTTGATATCGGCAAAGTAGCGAACCTGTTGCGCGAAGGCCTGTACCAGGTGCTCAAAAGTAGCAAATTCGTCCGGCAATCCGGCCTGCAGCCCCACCTGCTCACCTGTACGCGGGTCTCTGCCATTGTGGAGTGTGAGTTCAAGGATCCTGGGCAGGTTGAAGTAGCCGGTCAGCCAATAGGCTTCGGTGCCGAAGGCGCCGGTTTCCACGCAGCCGGAAGCGCCGCCCCGGCGGGCATCGGAAATATCCTTCCCCTGCCGGAGCAACTCCTGTATAATGGCCTCGGTATTGAAGCAGGAAGGCTGGCCAAAACCGGTGCGGATAATGTCGAGCGCCTTGTGGATGAACCGGTCGGGGTTCTTCCGGCTAACCTGGATCATGGAACTGGGCTGCAGCAGCCGCATTTCGCGGATCACATCCAGCAGCAGGTAGGAAACTTCATTGACTCCATCTGAACCATCCTCCTTTACTCCGCCGATGTTGATCAGGGCAAAGTCGGTATAAGTGCTGCTCTCCTGTGCAGTGACGCCCATCTTGGGCGGGGCGGGGTGGTTGTTGAATTTGATCCAGAAGCAGCAAAGCAATTCAAAAGCCTGCTCCCTGCTGAGGCTGCCTGCCTCCGCCTCCCGGCGATATACCGGAAACAGGTGCTGGTCGAGCCGTCCCGGGTTGAAGGAATCCCAGGGGTTGAGCTCCGTGACTACACCCAGGTGGATGAACCAGTAGTGCTGGAGCATCTCGTGGAAGGTACGTGGAGCCCGGGCGGGCACCCGCCGGCAAATGGCCGCCATGTTTTCGAGTTCTCTTTTTCGGGTGGCGTCTTTTGCCTGCGCCGCCATCTCCTCAAGGGCGTCTGCATGGCGGCGGGCGTACATGATGATGGCGTCACAGCAAATGTCCATGGCCTTTAGTTCCTCCAGTTTGGAGAAAGCTTCGGGGTCCTGAAACCAATCCAGGCGTTCCACGCGCTCCTGTATTTCGGCCTTCAGGTTGAGAAAGCCGGTTCGGAACAATTTATGGCCCAGTACGGTGTGGCCCGGAGCCCGCTGCTCCTGG
Organism: Lewinellaceae bacterium; assembly: GCA_020636315.1. Lineage (GTDB taxonomy): Bacteria > Bacteroidota > Bacteroidia > Chitinophagales > Saprospiraceae > JACJXW01. Next base: position 13,669 of record JACJYA010000010.1, on the reverse strand, counting down.
AATTCGGTAAAAACACCGGCGGAATAGGCTTTGTGCCAGTCCGGAGGCATGGCTGCCATGATGCGGCTGCGGTTGTCCTTTCCCTGCCAGAAGGGAATGGCCTGCTCCTTATACATCTGTTTTACTGCCTCATCAACTTTGAAGGAAACTTTTTCCCTTTTGTTCAGAATGTCCAGGTCCTGCAGGCTGTGCAGGTTGATCTCCGGGTAGGTGGGAGTAGCCTTGGGCGCCGGCCCCCGTTCACCGACGATGAGCTCCCCTTCACTGATGCAGATCTGCTTGTGGCGGAGGAGGTATTCAAAGGCTCTGGCGCGCTTTACCGGTGCAGATAACTCCCTGCTGTCGGGGCTTTGGTAGAATTCAGTGATGAGCCGGGCGCGCTCGGCGGAGAGGTGTTCCGGGGCGTTGAGGCTCTCAGCTCGGAGCTGTTGTACTCTTTCAGGGATTTTCATGGCCGTTGTTGATTGTTAAAGGGAAAAAGTTTCATCCGCCGATCGTGGTTTTTATTCCGGTGCTTTCGAAGGCTTTTTGTAAAGCGAGCATTCGTTCCCGGGAAGGAGGCTCCAGGTCGGTTAATTTGAATTCCTGGTTACACCTGCCATACTTGGTTTCGACAGGATGGTAGGGGAGAAGGCTAAGCCGGCGGACATTGCTCCGCTGATTGTCTTTGATGAACAGGCGCAGCCGCTCCAGGTTTCGCTCATCGTCATTGTAACCGGGAATGACGGGCACTCTCAGCCAGATATCCACACCACTTTCGGCAATCAGGCGCAGGTTTTCGAGGATGAGGCGGTTAGAGGCGGCGGTGTATTCCCTGTGTTTCTGATCATCGAGATGCTTGAGGTCGAACAGGAAAAGATCGGTAAAAGGGAGTATCCGCCGGAAGGCAGCCCGGGCGGCGATTCCCGAAGTGTCCACAGCAGTGTGGATGCCCTCTGTTTTACAGGCTTTGAGCAGGGCAAGGAGGAAGGGCGCCTGCATCATGGGCTCACCGCCGGAGAAGGTCGCTCCTCCTCCGGACTGCTCCATGAAAACCTGGTCGCGCAGGATGGCCGCCATCACTTCCTGCACCGAATAATACCGGCCTACGGTTTCTTCCCGCCGGAACTCCGTGTTCCCTATTCGCACCGTTTTAATGGCCTTTTCCGGCTTTGGCGAACGGCTTTCCGGATTGTGGCACCACCAGCAGGAGAGGGGGCACCCCTTGAAGAAAACCGTTGTGCGGATGCCGGGGCCGTCATGGATGGCGTAACGCTTGATATCGAAGATCAGTCCTTTCATAAGTGAATTTTTGCCTGGAAAACCCGAATTCGGCTTTTCCGGGCATGCTTGGAAAATTGGTGGAAAGAAAGCAGGAACAGCGTCTATTCTAACACATATAAAAGATCCAGCACTCGTACAGGCGCTTGCCGAGTTTATTGAGGTGGAACCGGTGGGCGAGGCGGTGTTGCATGAGGTAGTGTAAAAGGTGTAAAGGTGTAAGTAGGTGGACACAATTAGTGAGACAGAAAGTGCCATCTAAGGTGCTGGCATTCAGTCATTCGCTAATTCATTAATTCAGTCCATGTACTTAAAGGTGTAAAGGTAAGTTAGGTAGATAGGGAGCGCAATGACATCCGTCAATGGGGATGGTTCGGGATAGTTCAATTAATTGTGTTCGCGTTATGCTAACCCGCTGGTTTCCAGAAACCAGAAACCAGAAACCCGGAAACTTTGAACAGTCCCGAAACAGGTTTGGGCAAAGAACCCCATTCACCGTGAATTTATTATCTCCATCACCCGCGCTAATATCTCCTCCACCAATTCATCCATTTGTTCTTCCTGTCCATTTGCCTCGAAGCTTCCTAATGGTTCCCTGCCCTTGAATAATCTGGCTTTCAGAGATATCTTCCCCTTTTTTAACTCGTAAAGCCCCTTGATGGAGAAGGCGTCTTTGTACTCCGGCACGTCCACATAGACCAGGCTGGCCTTCGCGCCCCGGGCAGTGATCTGCTCAAGGTGGTTCTCCAGCCGGCGCCCCAGGCCGAGGACATCGTCGAAGGCATTTTCCTCCAGGAATACATTTCGAATGAAAACGGGTTTCACCTGAGCAACAGGTATCTCCACCTGTTCATCCACTAAGCCGATGTCGAAACTTTCTCCGCCCAGAGGAAAGGCCATCATCGGGGTTTGGATGCCGCCGATAGCCTCTGCCAGTTCGGGGACTTTGTCACGGGAATACTGGAAGAGGGTCATAATGTCAATGTACTTGCCTTCGCGCAGGGCCAGGCCGCTCATACCCTGCAGCAGGCTGAAAGTGAGCAGTCCTTGTCCGTAGCGGTTGGCCTCATAGCTCACTTTGTCGGCCGCGCTGCCGGAAAGCACGAAAACCCCGGTGCGGCCCTGCATGCGGTCGAGCGCCCTGATCTGGGAAGCATTCAGGCTTCGCGAAGCGGAAAGCAGGCTTTCCACCACTTTGCCGGAGTTGCAGGCATCGAGCATCATGACCTGTTTCCGGGCCGGAATGCCGGTCAGCCACTGGGTAAACTCTTCCGTGGAAATGGCATAATTGGCGCGTATAGTCGGGTCGCTGAGGTCTTCACTGGCTATGTCTTTGGTGAGGTAGTAAAACTGGCCCTTTTCACTGCTGCCATAGGTTAGGCCGTGGCCCGACAGATAAAGGATGAAAACATCTTCCGGGCGGGCTTCCCGGGCAATATCTGAGAAGCACTTTGTAATATTTTCCTTGCCGGGAGCCACTTTGGATGTTCCCGGATCGGTATTGAGCAGAAATAAGTGCACATTCCCGGAGGGAAATAAAGCACCACCGGCAGCGGAGAGCGCAGATGCCATATCAGCGGCATCCTTATCCGGGAACCGCAGGTCGAGGCGCTCCCCGTTGTAATCGGAAGTGCCGATGCAAAGGATAAATAAATGCGGGTCTCTTACCGGCTGGAAAGAAGGGATAAAGCCGGCCTCTTCCTCCTTGTCTTCCCCTTTTTTTCCAATAGGGTCAAAGGAGAGGACAAAGGGTTGGCTCTTGAGCCAGCCTTCGGTATTGTAAGCCCTTAATGTGATCTCGTTGGGCCTGCCTGGCAGCAGATATTTTTCAAAGTCAGAAAGATCTACAGTCAGGCCGGCCTGGCGCTCCGGGTTGGCGTCTTCCAGGACCTCCTTTTTGTTGATGAATAGGCTGACTTTGCCAATCCCGCCGTTCCGCTCTTCCAATTGGATGGACAGTTGATTCCCTTCAATTGAGGCTTCTACTTTGGGATACAATTCAATGGCCTCCAGTGCATCCACGTCGCGGATCGCTCCCTCCTGCAGGCCGAGCAGGCGGGGCAGGAGCCCGGGCTCGTAGTAGCGCTCCTTCAACTGCTCCAGGTCGATCACCTCCAGCCCGAGCACATAGTACAACCGCCGGAGCGCACCCGGAGACGCATCGAAAAGGCCGGAAGAAGTAGTGACGACCCAGTCTTCTTCTCCCACAGCGATCAGAGTGGCCAGTTCCACTCCGGTGTAAAGGTCCCATATCCGGGCGGTCTTGTCGCGGCTGCCGGTCAGCAGGAAGCGCCCCTGTGGGGCAAGGGAAAGGGAGGTGACCCCGCTTTTGTGGCCGAAGAACCCCCGGGTTAGCTGTCCGGAGTTATCCAGCATCAGCGCTTCCCGCTGGTCCCCCGCAACCAGAATGTAATTGCCGTCCTTTGTAAATGCAATGTCATTGATGACATCTTTGAAACCGATACTTTTCCTTTCCTGCCCGTCCAGGCTCCATAACTTGAGAAGGTTGTCCCAGGCGCTGGTGGCGATTGATTTTCCATCGGCGGAAAAGGCGGTGGCGAACAGGTCCAGTTCATGCCCGGCAAAAGTGGCAAGAGAATCTCCCTGGACGGACCATAAGCGGGCTCTGGTGTCATTACTGGCGGATACGAATTGGGTGCCTTCCGGGTTAAATGCCAGATCGCGAACGTCATAATCATGTCCTTTTTCCCTGCGGATAAGCTCCCCTTTTTGGTTCCACCAGTACAACTCGCCTTCGGCATCTCCGGTGACTATGGTTTGGCCATCGGGAGATAAGGCGCTGGCCATCGTCCCCAGGCTGTCGGCCGTCTCCCATAAAGGGGCGCCATCTGCGTCCCGGAATATGGCCTTGCCTGGGCCACCACCGGTGAGCAGAAAACTTCCATCCCTGGAATAGGCCAAATCGGTTACCGGGCCGCTGTGCCCACTCATGGTTCTGAGGCGGCCCTGAAGAGGTAGCCATAAACGAGCAATTCCATCATCGTTACCGGTGACGAACTGCCTCCCATCCGGGGTAAAAGTAACTGACAGAACGGAATGTGCATATCCCCGGAAAGCCTGCAGGTGTTCTCCCTCCAGTGACCAAAGGTGGGCGGCCGTATCCGGCCCGCTGCTCAAAATAGAAGTTCCATCCGGAGAGAATTCAGCATCATTGAAAGAGGGGGCCTGTGAGAATGTCCGGATCAATTGCCCTTCTTTGTTCCAGATCTTTATAGAGCCGTCCGGGCAACTGCTGAGCAGTTTTTTTCCATCTTTTGTAAAGCTTACGGCGGCCAGGCCTTTTTCGTGGGCAGGGATATCCCATATTTTTTCTCCCTGCCGGCTCCAGAGCATAAGCCGCCCACCGTCCGTTCCGGCAGCAATAAGCTGGCCATCCGGAGAAAAGCGCACCTCGTTTACTGTCTGGCTGTCCTGGCTGATCTGGCTTATCACCTGCCCTTTACCATCCAGCAATATGATGAGCGGGCCGACCGCGGAGACGATGTATTTTCCATCTTCAGAATAATCAAGGCTATTGTAGAAGGCGGAATAAGCGGGCAGGGCCTGCACCAGCCTCCCTTTCAGGTCCCACATGAAGCCTTGCCCGTCCAGGCCGCCGGAGATGAAGTGCTGCCCGTCCGGGGAGAATGCCAGGCAACGCACCCAGCCCAGGTGGCCCTGGTAAGTGTGAAGGGCTTGTCCCTGAAGGTTCCAGAGGATAATAGAAGCGTCGTCGGCGCCGGTGATGATGTACTGCCCATCCGGGGAAAATGTCGCATCCAGGATGTATCCCGAATGCTGGCTGAACGTCACCAGTTCCTGCCCCTGCCGGTTCCACAGTTTGGCGGTTCGGTCCAGGCCGGCCGTCAGCACGTACTGCCCGTCCGGGGAGAAGGCCACGGTGGTGATGTCATCTGAATGCCCGACAGGAATGGTGAGCTGGGGGATCTGGTTGAAAGCTGCCTTTCCCATCAATAACAGGCTGATAGTAAGGATAAGCCGGAGGATCTGTTGATGCACGTTTGGGAATATTTGGGTATTCCAAAGGTACAAAGTTCCCTGCCAATTATTTATTCATTACTATCTCAAAAACCTTTGAGGTTTTCTTATGGATGCCTGTTGAAAACCTCAAAGGTTTAGGGCAGCATTTATTCTTTCTGTAGAACAGCAAAAGCCTGCTGCAGAACTTCCTCCACCAGGGCATCCAACTGCCCGTTCGCCCCCTGCACCTGGATGTCTCCCAATGACTGGCTGTTTCTGAACAATCGGGCCTTTAAGGTTACGGTTTCCCCCTCCAGCCGGTAACGCCCCTTTATGGAATAGGCATCCTGATACTCCGGCACGTCAACATAGACCAGGCTGGCCTTTGCTCCTTTGGCGGTGATATCCTGCAGGTTGGCCTGCAATTTTTTACCGATATCCAGTACATCATCAAAAGCCGTTTCTTCCTGGAAGACATTGCGCACAAAAACGGGTTTTACCTGAGCGACGGGAATGTTGACCTGCTCGTTGACAATACCTATATCAAAACTTTGGCCTCCACCCGGAAAGGCCATGGTGGGGGTCTGAATGCCGCCGATGGTTTTGGCCAATTCGGGAACCTTGTCACGGGAGTACTGGAAAAGCGTTATCACATCAATGTACTGGCCTTCCCGCAGGGCCAGGCCACTCATGCCTTCCAGCAGGCTATAGGTGAGCAGCCCCTGTCCATACCTGCTGGCCTCGTAGCTCACCTTGTCGGCAGCACTGCCGGAGAGGACAAACATACCGGTACGGTCTTGCATACGGTCTAAGGCCCGGATCTGGCTGGAATTGAGCGTTTTTTTGCCGGTGAGCAGGCTTTCCACCACCTTGCCGGAGTTGCAGGCGTCAAAGATGAGCACCTGCTTTAAGGCAGGGGCATCATTCGTCCATTGGATGAGTTCTTCAGAGGAGATGGCATATAGCCGTCGGATCTCATCATCACTGAGGTTTTCACTGGCAATATCTTTGGTCAGGTAATAGAATTGGGCCTTTTCAGCACTACCATAAGTGATGCCATGGCCGGAGAAATACATAACCAGAATATCCTTAGGTTGCGCTTTTTCAGCAATCTCAGACAGGGCAGACTGAATGTTGGCTTTGCTGGCGGCAGGCCTGCCCGGCTCCGGTGTTGTATTCAGCAGGTAGGGATGTACCGCAGAGGCGCCAAATAATTGCTTGCCAGCGGCTTCCAGGGCCTGGGCCATGGAAACGGCATCCTTATCCGGGAACTTTAGGTCTAGTTGCTCTCCATTGTAATTGGAGGTGCCCACACAGAGGAAGTACAATTCCGCATCTTCCTGAGCAGTAAATGAAAAAGCAGGGGTTTCATCTCCGCCGCCGCGGCTTCCGATATAACCTTCTTCAGGGCTGTAAGCCAACCGGTAAGGCTGACTCTTCAACCAGCCACTTTCATTAAAAGCGATCAGGGATACTTCATTGGCCTGCCCATGGAGATAATAGGACTGAAACTGACTGAGGGGAATGCTGAATTGCGTTTGTCGGGACGGGTTGGCGTCTTCCAGCATTTCTTTGCGATTGATGAACAGGCTTATTTTTCCGATACCCCCTTCTCTGGGGGTGAGCTTAACAGCTAATTCATCCCCTTCAATGTTTGCTTCTATTTCCGGATAGAGGGGAACTTCCTGAAAAGCGCTTACATCCCGGACTTCCTCCTGGTTATTGCCCAGCAGTTTTTGTAACAGGCCTGGCTCGAAATAGCGTTCTTTTAGCTGATCCAGGGCGATAACTTCCAGCCCGCTCACGTAATAGAGTTGTTCCATGGCGCCGGGCGAGGCATCGAATAATCCTTCGGGGCTGATGGTTAGCCAGTCTTCTGTACCTACTGCCATCAGGGTAGCCAGTGTTTTCCCGCTTGAGACTTCCCACACCCGGGCGGTATTGTCGGCGCTGCCCGTGATGATGTTTCTGCCATTGGGGGAGAAACTCACTGCCCCGACGCTGCTTTTGTGCCCTTTGAAAGCTTGCAGCAGGCCACCGTCTAATCGGTGTAATTGGGCGTTGTTGTTGCCCAGCCCCAGCAGCAGGTTCTGGCTATCCGGCGAGAAGGTGAGGGCATTAATTCCACCCTGGAAGGCTTCAGAAGGCCATTGGTGTAATTTAGTGCCATCGGCATCCCAAATTACCACCTTACCTTCCTCCACTGTAGCGACATATTGTCCATCGGGAGAAAGGGCAGCCAGGCTGGCGGACCGGCCATAAGTACGGACCAACTGTCCGTCAAGGCTCCACAGGCGAGCAGGCTCAGGGTTGTCTTCGAGCTCATAAACCGTAATGGTATTCCCCTCGACATCATAGGATTTTTGGCTTCCCCGCTGTTGCCCCGAACTGGTGGTGATAAAATGCTGGCTGTCCGGAGAAAACTGCAGCGCCTGGATACTGGAACCATGTCCTTCTATCTGTTGCAGTAAACGCCCATCGCTGGCCCAAATGTTGATGATGCCACCCCGGTTGCCAGTGACGATGTGCCCCCCATCCGGGGCATAGGCAACTACCGACACGGGATTTCCATCTGCGTTTTCGTAAGATGGCCCAGGCTCGCGGTTGAACCCCCATTCCTGCATGGGATAGAAGTCTTCACAGGCAAGGACCGCTTCCTTCCCAGGTACGAAGGTGACAGGGGTGTTGTATTCAGAAAAATTGTAGAAATGCTGCACATCACGGCTGTTAATTGGCCACAGGCGAATACTGCTGCCGCTGCCTCCCGTGAGCCCATACTCTCCGTCCGGAGAAAAGGCGACAGAAGTGACGGCACTGGACCTGCTGCCTAAAGCCCCAATGGTTCTCAGTTCTCCTTTCGTATCAAAAATAATAGCGTCCCTGTGTAATCCCACACCGACTAAGTGCCGTCCATCCGGTGCAAAAGCGAGGCCGTTGAAGTTAAAAACCACGCCGCTTTGCCGCACCTGGCCATTCTCCTCCAAAATGAATAAGGCCATATCGTTTCCCCCACTGGCGAAGGATAGGCCATCGGGAGAAACAGCAACCGCATTCACCCCATCCCTATGGCCGGTAAACTTGCCCAACATCTGTCCATTACCGTCCCAAATGATGGTGGTATTATCACTTCCTCCGGTTATCAGCCGTTGGCCGTCGGCTGACAGGGCAACAGACCTTACTGAATTGTAAAATCCTCCCTGAGGGGCGGCAAAATGCCCGTCCAGTTCGGCAATCGGGTTGCTTTGGTTGATGTCATAAAGGCTGGCGTAGCCATCGCCACTCCCCACCAGGAAGCGGCGGCCGTTTTGAGACACCGCGATGCAAAACACGTCGATATTGCGGCCCTTATAGTTTTGAAGTACTGCCCCCTCATTTCTCCAGTCGATCCGTTGCAGCTTACCTCCTGCATGCCCGGCCAAAACGGATTGGCCATCGGGGTGGAACTGTGCATAGGTGAAGGGTAAAGTTTTATCCTGGCTTTCTAAAGTTTTCAGCAGCTCCCCTGTGGGGCTCCAGATTCTTAATAATGGATTGTCAGGGCTTTGCTCGAGGGTAAGCATATGCCCGTCGCGGGCAAAACTTACGGCCTGTATTGGGTTTTCATGCCCACTGAGCACTTTGAGCAATTTTCCAGAACGCGACCACAGCATGGCGGTATTGTCTTTTCCCCCGGTGAGTACGTAAAGCCCATCGGCAGAAATGGCTACTGCATTAATTGCCGAAGTATGCCCCAGGGGAGGCATTAATTCTGGCTTTTGACTGAGCAATTGAACAGAAAAGAGAAATAGGGGAAGGATCAGCAGTTTTTTCATAGTGGTTAGCAGTTGGGTTAATATTGGAACTAACTTAGCCTGACTTTTTCATCAAAACAAAAGCCTGATTGAGGATTTCCTTGTATATCCATCCGGTTTATTTTGCAATATAGTAAAAGCGTACCGAAGCAACCGGTTGTGTATATAACTGATTGCAAAGTCAGGCTCTGAAAGGCTTAGCAATCCCTTCGCTTTGCTACGGGCTTACCAATCCACGACCCAAACAAAAAGTGCAATTTGTTATACACAAAACCGGGTTATTAAATACAAGCCCCCGCCGGATATCTTCCGGCAGGGGCAGGCTGATGCTTGCGTTTATTTATCTGTGATCCGGGAGCGCCCGGAGGGTTGCAGGGGGAAGGGCTTATGGATGCCTGGCTGGGTTGTTTCTATTGTTGGATTGTTATGCGGTGTCCGGCCGCCTTATCAGTTGCCGGCCCGGGGTTCATAGGCCAGCTGATGGCCGTGAACGGTGAACTGGCCGTTTTTCAGGATGGCGAGGTTACCCGGTGTGCCGGCTATGGCCTCCCCGCCTGCATCAGTGACGGCCAAGGTGCCCTCGTTGTATATTCTGCCGGCCAGCAATACGCCTGAGTTATGGGTGCTGCTTCCATCGATCGGCAGATAACCGCCGGAGTTGATGTTCAGACTGGCGCCACCTTCCACTTCCAGATGGGCTATGGCAGGGACCCTGGTGCTGACTTTGGGGTAATTGTTGTGCCACAAGTGGGGGACCAGCACGCTGTCATTCCAGCCGGGCACTCGTTGTTTGCTCCAGTTGCGTGCTTCCATCCAGTCAGTTTCATGGCCGGGAGTGTTGCCGATCCAGATATTCTGGGCATAGTTGCTAACTGATATCAAGGTAAAGAAGGCGATCAGGGTGGCATTTTTCATGGTAACGGGAATTTTAAGGTTGAAAAAGTCAGAAACTGTTTTTAGTGTTGTTTCATACACTGTATTTGGAGGGAAAAAGAAAGGTTACTCGGTGGAGAGAAAAAAAACGGCGGCCCGTGGATAAAATACGCCGGTTACTCGAAAAAAAAGAGGGTTTACGCATTCAGACTGGCATTTTCAGAGAATTCCAGCCATATTGAAGGCTATTCTAAACATCAAATGAAAACACCATGCTGGCCCGATACCTTCAATACCTGCACGCCGATATCCGGCAGGCCATGCGCCGCCCGGAGGAGGTGGCTCTGGTAACTTCCAGCACCGAATTCTGGCTGACGGAGGTGCCGTCTAAGGCGCTGGTATTCAATCATTCAGTCATTCATTAATTCAGTCCATATCCTACTATGGATAAGTTTCCTGAATTGAGAACAGAAAGGCTGTCGTTGAGGCAGTTTCAGCCGGAAGACCTTCAAAATGTCTTCTACGGGCTTTCTCACCCGGAGGTCATCAGATACTATGGCGTGCACTTCGACACCCTGGAGGCCACACAAGAGCAGATGGATTGGTTCGGTGATTTAGAAACTAATAGAACTGGAGTCTGGTGGGCCATTTGTTCTGCTGAGGAAGGGACATTTTTCGGTGCAGCCGGTTTCAACGACTGGAGCCATGAACACCGGAAAGCGGAGGTGGGCCTGTGGTTGTTGCCCGAACACTGGGGCAAAGGCATCATGACGGAGGCTATGCCATTGATCTGCGACTATGCCTTCGATAAAATGGGCCTCCACCGCATCGAAGGCTTTGTGGAAACGGAGAACTTTCCCTGCAAAAAAGCCCTGGCGAAACTGGGTTTTCTCCTGGAAGGCACCATGGTGGATTGCGAAGTGAAGAACGGCAGGTTCATAAGCCTGGATATTTACGCTAAATTCGCTTCGCGGATATCTTGATCACCAGGCTGCATGTTCCTATCTTTGGAACTCGCCGGGCAGGCGAAAATTCAAAGAAATTGCAAGGACATGCACCGGATCATAGCAAGTACAACCTTATTTCTCTTTTTCTCATCCGCCCTCCCCGCACAGCTCCCCGTCACGGTAGCCGAACTAACGGTAGAAGTGGGAGCCAACAGCGAAGAGAACCTCTACTATGGATTTGAAACCGGCGACCTGTTGATCGTCAGCCTGGAGTTGCTGGATGGCAAGGATCTCAAATTCTTTGAGATCATTGAATATCCCGAAAACTCCCGCATTCTGGAATACGAAACAGGTGGTTTCGATGATAAACGCCTGAAGGTATATCAGCGCGGGGTCTTTCAATTTCGCCTTCAGAATGCCAGCCTGCTGAAAAAGCGGGTTTGCCGCCTCCACATCAAACGCCTTCCGGCCAGCGCCGCCACTGTCAATTTCAATCCGGGGGTGCGCTGGGAGGAACGGGTTGACACGACTTTCAACGTGCAATCGGAAACCCTGCATTCCGGTACGGAGGTGAAAGATGTTCAGCAACGCCGGCGGGTGCTGGCCGGGATAGACACTAGCGTAGTCACCCTGCTTGATAAGGTGGAACGGGTGCATTCCCGGACGAACCTCACCGCCGACAATGAAACTCTTCTGGAATTCGAGTTGCCCCGCAACCGCTTTGACCCCTCGCCCGAAGAACCTGCTCATGCCACCGAGGTGGTTTCCTGGGCGTACTGGATCGGCACCGGCGAACAGTCCAGGGAGTGGTACCAAAAAGCCAACGAAAGCGCCCTGGAACGCCTCGCCAGAGGCCTTACCAAAGGAGCCATCAGCACCGGCCTGCTTTCCGGTGGTTACGGCGCTTTGGCCCTGCTGGCCATCGAGGGTATCTCTGTCTTCAGCAACCCGCCCTCCGGCGAGAATGTACAATATGCCCTCCTGCTGGAGGAGAACGGCGAATACAAAGAACTTGGAAAGGGTAACAGCATCACCGGCTACGGCCGGGTGGATAACCCCAACCAGGGCCGTTTCGCCCTTCGCCTGGCGAACGACAACTATCTGGAAGGGATCAACGTCAACGTCAAGATAGTAGCCGTGACGGTAAGCCGAACCTACCGGGACGAATACTTCACCGAAACCCGCGAAGTGCCGGTTAGCCAGTCCACCGTAGTCCGGGAGCCGGTGTTGAAAAGGATTCGGTTTCCGGTGCTGGTGGAAGGGGAGAAAAAATGAGAGGTTAGGAGTGGGCAGGGTACTTTTATCTCAACTTGAATTAATTAATTTGAGGCCCTTATTCCTTCAACAACGCTACCACCCTGCCCACATCTTTTTCCTCCCACCGGTGGATGAGCCTTACCACCCACGGCAACAGGCGCCCCGGCGGCCAGGCCACTACCTTGCCAATCTGGTACGTCGTTTCATCCACCCCTGAAATGGTATCTTCCCGGCCGGCGCCTTTCAGCCTGGCCAGGCTTACGGCCACCTGCCAGGCAAAAGAACGGGCTTTATTAATGCTGAAATTGACGATCTGCTCATCCTTGCGGCCGCCCACCCAATCCAGGAGGAAAAGCAGGCGGGAAGCGCGGCTCAGGCGTTCCTGCATTTCATCGCCGATCTCAGCCAGGATGTCGTTGACCGTCATGAAATCCTTTTCCAGCTGTTGAATGGCCTGCCCCGGGGCGGTTTCCGCCGCAGCGACCCCCAGGTCCAGGTTGATGTGTGCATTCATGCCCAGAAGCAGATGCTGAAGGAGGGTGATGGGTTGTCTGCGCGCATTAAAAGCGGCCTGCCAGGCCCGGCTCACAGGCTGCCCGTTCCGGTAAGCCCAGTAGGCATCGATATAGCGCCGGGCAAAAACGACATCCATCTGCTCCATCCGGCGGCCGTCTTCAAACCGCCCTTGTTCAATTCCATACTTGATCTGTGCAGTAGTGCGCCGGTAAACGTAGGCAAAAACCCCGAGGTAATCATTATCGGCAATGGTTTGATCAACGATGCGGTCCAACTCACGAAGGACATCATCAATGTTGTTTGGCGACTGAGGCATAGGAATGTTTTTGGCCCTGCCAATTTACGGGATTAATGGGAAATAAATGGCCGGACAAATTTATTTGGTTCTGATAATTCAAGCGCTAATGGGAATCGCAACTTAGATTAATTAATAACCCGGATTTTGCCTAAGGGCAGGATTGGCGTCCAGCGCTTTTTGAGGAATGGGAAACAGCTGGTAGAAAGCCTCACTGCCGGTTGGCCTGATGCTCAGTTCCCGGTTGAATTTTCCGAAGCGGATCAGCTGGGTTCGGCGGTGGCCTTCCCACCACAATTCAAAACCATATTCTGCCATAATGCTGTCTTCGTTGACGGCAGACAATTGTGCGGCTCCTCTTTTTTCCCTCAATTCATTCAATATTTCCAGGGCTTCCGATTCGCTGCCTTTTCTAAAAGCAGCTTCTGCCCTCATGAGGTAAACTTCTCCCAGGCGCAGGGCTACCCAGAGATTGTCCGGAGCAATGCCTCCCGGCGCAGCGGCAGGTTCGTACTTTACCGGCCGGGCGCCCTGCTGGCGGGAAGCACCATCCGGGTCGATATCAACAGCGTAGTACAGGGGTGCGCCATCAAAAAGCAGTATCGTATCCCCGTGGTTGTCCAGTTGATAGCCGGCATTGAACCCCAGGTTGGCATTGGCCACAGTTATTCGTGGGCCTAAAAACCTGGGATCGCCCGGGCCAAAGGAGTGGTAGAACTCCGCCAGGGTGGCAAAACCGCCCCATGCAC
>JACJYA010000001.1 GCA_020636315.1 Lewinellaceae bacterium | reverse complement strand
ATAAAAGCAGCTATTTCCCAGAGCTGATCCCGGGCAGTAGCATCATTCTGGATACTGGGTTCTACAAACCAGTCTGCCTGTCTTCGAATGTACAGGTCGAATTCCTGCACCGTCATACCTTCATATGGCGGGATGCTGATCCCTGCCACACCCATAAGCGATTTTGCCGCTTTCAGGAAAGCATCATCCCCCAGTATCCTGGTTTTACTGTATCTTATGGTGTCGGTGGGGTCCAGATTCAACGGGGTGACTTTCCCGGTGCGTTCTTCCCAGGCGGTGAGTATTTTTTCGAGCTCGTCCTTTTCCCTGCCATGAAACTCCTCTCTGAATTCATCTGGTTTTATTTTGTTGAGAAGGTAGGTTCGCTCTCCGGGAGAGCCATTGAGGATATCTAATATGGCGTTTTCATCCGCATTGAGGGTAGGGCCTGAAAACATCTCTCTGATCAGCAGCACCTTGAGCGGGCGGGTGAGTTCCAGCTTTCCGGCCTGCCAGCGGCGGACCACCGCCCGCGCCTTATCGTCGCTGATGTAATCATCTTCGATCTCCCCTTTTTTCAGGTAGTCCAGGTAGTCTTCGATCTCTTTGTCATCAAAGGCCTTTTCGTCTCCGAAAATACTCCAGATGGCCCGGCCGATGTTTCTCCAGAAACCGCCCCAGGTTCCTCCTTTCCGCTGCACGGGTAAAACGCCGGCCTCGCCGAAACCGGAACGGCTCTGCTGGGCTACATGGGCCAGTTCATGGGCCAGCAGTTTCCTGCTTTCCCTGTCGTGAGGATTGAATTGGCCGGCGTCAAAAACGACGTCCCGCCCTACCGTAAAAGCCCGGGCGTTGATGGCCTTGGCGGCAGCATTTGCTCCTGAGTCATAATGTATCCGCACCTGGCTGAGGTCAATCCCGAAGTGCGGCTGAAAAAAGGCCTGGAGTTCATTGGGCAACTGCTGCCCTTTCCCCTGCAATTGCCGGATATGGGGGAGGTTTTTCCCGTTGATATCGATGACCTTGCCGGGCTGCGCTTTTGCCTGCCGGGTTTCTTCTTCCTCTTCCTCCCGCTCTTCCGGTTCGGCTTCCTGCCGCTGGATAACCGGGGTGGGGGCAGCGGGTGCGGCATTTTCCGGCGCAGCAGAGGTGGATTCTACAATATTTTCGGCTACCTGGTCGGCTTCCTGTTCGTAGGCGTCGTTGTCGGGATCGGCCTTTAACCTGGGCAGGACGGCGGGCGCAAAGATGGAAAGGTTCCGGAATGATGCCAGCCCGGACGGCCCCAACTCCATAGCTTCGCCCCTATCCCCGGAAGCAATTGTGGTGGCCTCCTGGTTAAAAAAGCGCTCAAGGGCCCGGAGGTTATCTGCTTCCTTTTCGGGAAGCTGCCGGGCGTAGAGGGCGCTTTGTTTTGGCTGGGTGGTTGGGGTGGAGATGGGCAAGGAGGATTAATTTTCAAATGGAGAAGTGAATTCAAATTCTTTTCCATTATCAATATCTTTATAGACCCAGCCAGTTTGGATTTCTTTTATTCCTTTTCCAATTCTTGAAGAATATTCCAAATGCAAAAAGTTGAACTCAATTTGCCCAAAGCTGCTTCCAAAATCAATTGATAGTCTTGGTCTTTTTTTAGTTTTGAAAATTTCAATATCATAAATTAGGACGGTATACGGAGTTTGAGAGGAATAATTAGGCCCAAATTTTTTCATGTAATTAGGCCTGGACAGCCGATGCTTATAATCTGATACTTCAAAGAAGGTTGTTTTAAGAAACTTGCGTCTTCCTCTAGGCAAGGTCCAATCAATAACATCTGAAACTAAGGTGACCTGATTCAGTATTTCATTGAAGTTCCATTCAATTAAAACAGCTTCCTTTAAAGGAAACTCGTTCAAAAACGAATCGAAATTATTATTAACTATATTTTTCTCCATACAATTCCTATAAACCTTCATAAGGTATATGAGTTTTCCATTGGAAATCTGGATCCGATCTGGGTATAATATTTCCGTCAATATCAAGGAAATCTCCATTTTCATTATTCCATCGGAAATATCCGTTTGACTGTCGTCCATACTTATTTTTAGCGCTAGAAGGGGGGTCTCCAGTACCCCTCATGAATCTAAGCCTATCATTTCCCTTTTCGTCTTTCCAAATCCAACCATTGGTTTTTTGGCCTTTTTTATTTTTGGTAGGCACTGTTTGCCAATTTTTAGGTTTTTGTTTTTTAATCCAATTTAGACTTTTTCCTCTTAGGCTCGTAAATGGAAAAGAACCTTTCCCGCTAGAGAAGTGCTCATCAACTGTCCTCGGCCTACTGGCCACCATTTCTATTTTATAAATTCCAGTCCTTATCTGTTGATATGGAAAACTTTTAACAATTGGATATTTGGCCTTTACAACTTGTAGTGCAACTATTGCTTCTGAAATATTAGCTCCACTTGCATCTTCTCTTTCGGCAATAACCTTAGCCAAAATTAAAGCTTTCCTACGTTTAGCTGCCGTTTCATTATCCGAATCATAATCTTTATCTCCTTTCCTCTTCGTCTTCAGCTTATCCGGAATGAGTTTATCAGCAGTCTTTTCCGCTTTGGTCAATATTTTAACCAGTTTAGGAGCAACCTTGCCAAGCCGTCCGGCCCATTTAGCTGCATTTCCACTTCCTCCGGTAAAAATAGCCATAAGAACCTCAAGGAGAATGTTCCCTACCACTTTACCTAAAAATTCACCTTTATCATAGGCGTCCGATTGATCCCAATTATCCAGTAATTGTTGGCCCTCGGAAATCAGCCCACCAAGCATGGCGTCCAGTAGCTGCTTTAGATCATCGACATCCATGGCCATTAACTCATCATAAATGTCGCCTATTTGAGAAAAAATTTCTCCCGTAAAAACACTCCCCAAAGTATCGATCAATTGTCCGGCAGCATCTACAAGGCCAGTAAGCATATCCCAGATCCCACCGAAAAAGCCCTCTGCCACTCCCACTGAGAAACCGGCGATCCCCATGATCACATCCTCCATCACCTCCAGGGTTTCCCGCCCGATGTCGATGGCCTGGTTCATACCCTCGGACCGCATCTGAATCGCCCCGGAAGCTTTAAGCTTCTCAATGGTTTCAATGCTGGGAAGCACTAAATTACGCCCTGCATTTACTTCAATACTTTGATAAACTGCCCGGTTTTCTGCATTGTCCGGATCAAAGGCATTGGTGAGTGCATTATCCTGGATACTTTCTCTAAATTTCTCCTCATTTATAGTAATGGCAGAATTTTTTTTATTCATTAAATAGACCGCCATCGCAATGATCCGGTAATCATCTCCTGTACGGATATTGTATTTTTCCCCATACTCTCTCTTCATTATTGCCGACAGTGTCTCGCCCTCTTTCACATAGTACAGATTCTCTTTTGTGGTGGGAACATCCCTTGCCACATACTCCTTTTGCACCCATCCCGACCGGCCATCCGGAGTAATGACAAACAGGAATTGGCCATTTCGATTTGCCCCCTTTATAAAAACATCTTCGCCATACTTAATATGAGCGGTAACCTCACTGTTGGTGCTTGGCGTAGCATAAATGCGCTTCCCTTCGTTTTTTACAATTTCAAAGCTATCTGGATCAGTAGTCGATCCCATCTTCCCGAGTTCGCTGAGATCTGTCTTTTTGTATTCTTCATAGATAGCTACCGGCCCACTTTGTTTGAAGAAATTTTCAGCAGTATCTGAAGCCGCCTCAGCTTGAGCTTGGGGAGCATCATATTTATAATATGTATATTTCGAATTGTCGATGGTGTACATCGGAGGCGTTCCTTCTCCTTCGATGGTGTACGGGAAAGCTTTTATGAAACTTTCATCTCCTTCCTGTTTCTTCTGTCGTATAAATCTTCTGACCTCTTTATTGGTTAGCTCCCGGCCATCTGAAGCATAAAATCTATATCCGGTATTATTAAATAAATCATGCTTATTCGACTCGGCTACTTCGTACCGAATCACATCCATAACAGACAGTGGCTCCTGCTCCTTTTCTTCTTTTAGTTCCTCCGGGGACTGTATGTCACTTTTCTCTTCCTTTTCAGCCACCGCTTGTGTTGGCTCGCCACCTTCCACATTCTCTGAGCTTGAAGTTGTGCCTGGCTGAGTTCCTGTTTCCGGGCGTTGCCCTGCTTCTCCATGTGGGATTAGCCTAATGTGCCTATCAGGATCAGGACTACCTGAATCAGTATCCGGGCCATCAGGATTGGAGTTGGGAACCGTATCGTTTGTGATTTGAGGTTGGGTCGGAATGGGTTCACCTATCTTAAGGGATTCATCGATCCTTATATTGAGATCACGGTAGGTAATCGTTATCGAACCACTATTATTGGCATTATAGAAAACCCACAACTGGCTTGGAGATAATCCATGTTCTTTGGACGGGTGCGGAGGCCCTTCAAACTTAAAGAAGCCTTCACCATTTTCAAAAGAACCCAGATTTCCCTGATTGGCTACAAATTTCTCTACTTGCGCCAGAAACCGCTTCCGGGCCGTTTCATCATCGGTATGCTGCAGGATTAGTTGTCTTAGGTATTGTTCGAGCCGCTGTACGGTTTCTTCCGGCAATGGATGCTGATTTTCACTTTCCACTCCAGTAACTGCATCCCGCTGCACCATCTCCTTCCCCCCCCGCTGCTGCACCACATGCGTCAGCTCATGGGCTAGCAGGCGCTTACCTTCCCGGCCCTCCGGTGCAAACTGGCCCTGGCCGAACACCACATCCTGCCCAACCGTAAAGGCGCGGGCGTTGGCCGAGCGGGCCGTTTCCGCCGCCTGGCCGTTGTGGTGTATCCGCACCTTGCTGAGATCCACCCCGAAGCGGGGCTCAAAATAGCGGCGGGTGGAAGCAGGCAGGGGCTCTCCGCCACCGCGCATCGACTGGATGCCGGCCGCAGTTTGAGCATCCACCGCGGGCGCCTGGTTAGGGCTGTTCTTTGCCTGCAGCAGTTCTTCCTCTTCCTCCTCTTCTTCACTGCCTTCCAGGCGCTGCACACCGGCGCCCACGCTGCTGATGGCCGGGAGTCGATCATTGGCCAAAAGATCCTCTTCCTCCTCCCCAGCTGCTCCGGTGAGGTTGGGTTCAGGCATGCCAAGCACCGCTTCCGCAACGGCATCCGCTTCCTGCTCGTAGCGGTCGCCCGGAGTGTTCACCCGCAGCTTGGCCTGGATGGGTTGGTTGGAATTTGGCAGGATAGAAATGCCGCTAAAATTGAATAAGCCGCCGCTCCGCTTGGAGCCGACGGCATCCAAACCGCGGCCTTCCGGACGGGCTACGGTATCCTTGCCGGTAGCGGAAGTGCTATCCCGCGATAGGTCCTGTCTTGCTTTATGCGAAAAAAATGACCACAAAAGGGTATGATTTTATTTCTTTCCTCCGCTTTTCGCCTGCTTACTGGCCGTTTTACCGGAAGTTTTTTTGGTTGAGGGCCGGTTAGGTGTTTCCTCGCCACCTCCTGACTTCAGGTTCTTGACCAGGCCCTCGTATTTCTTGATCTCGGCATCGTACTGCCTGGTCATTTCGGCCTTGGCTTTGTTCAATGCCTCTAATTTTAGGGTGTAACGCTCCAGGGCCTCCTTCTTCGTGGCTTCCACCGTCCGGTCAAATTTGGCCTGATGCTCCTTCTGCAGCGCTTCGATCTTTTTGAGCACGGCATTGTCCCATTCAACCTCTTTATTAATAAAAGGCAGGTCCTTGTTGGTGATTCTGACTTTACCCATGGTTGATTTGTTTTAATTTTTTTGAATTGAAAGGATCAATGATCAGATTAACAAATTTTTATCAATGATCTGATTCCCTCCCACGAAGATGATTGCGTCCGTGACGATGTTGTTGGTGGCGATAAAGGAATAGCCGTGTCCCAGAACGGAGCTGTCCGCCTGGCCGCAGGAAACCTGATTGGAGGAAAAAGACCCATTGTAGGTTTCCAGCCTGACAGTGGGGCCCGGCACCGAGGACTCGAACTGATTGCCCGATACCAGCGCCTTTCCTACGGTGGTAAAGTAGATGGTGATGTTGCCGAAATTGAAGGGGAAATAATCGCCAAAGAACAGGGAAGGAGAGAGGGTGCTTTGCACCAGGTTATTCGTGATCTGTACATTGATACTGTAATCCTCTCCATTCCAGGTGGAAGGAATATGCACTACCGCCTGGTCGTTGGGTTTGTCCAGCCCCGGGGGTTCGTTGTTGATGAATTGGTTGTCGGTGATATTGGTTTCCAGCAGGAATTCAGCGAATAAACCGCCTACCGGTACCCCCTGCTCTACGGACAGGCCGTTATTGCATACGACATTTCCGGAGATCTGCACTTTCCGGGCAGTGGTGAGTACGATCCCGGCATATTTCCAGTACGACTGCCCCCTGCCAACCAGCTGCAGGCAGTCCTGGATGTGGTTGCCCACGATTAGCAGGTCATCTACCAAAGCGACCTGCCGGGCCACTGCGATTCCATTCAGGCCCATGCCGGCGATCTGGTTTTCCTCGATCCGAAGGCCACTGAAATCCGAATCGACCTCAATGCCGTTCTGGATGCCGCCCAGGATCTGATTGTTCCGGATCTCAACCTGCTGCCGGCGGGTGGAGGTGAAGGAGGCATTGCGCCTCAGATAAATACCGCCCATCGAATCTTTGGCGCCCTGGGCATCGACAACGGCCTGGATCGTGTTGTTGCTGATGATACCGTTATCTGCGACGAGGTAAATGCCTCTTGAAAAGTTGGCCCCGCTGGCTTCGGCGGTATGGTCAATGTTGATTTCGTTCTCCAGTATTTTAACATCTGAAACGCTCAACATTAATCCCGTTCCGGGCACGGAGATGGAATTGCGCTGAATGACCCGTTGCAGGGCAATTGAATCGGTTTCCTGGAATTGGTTTTCATCCAGGGCCAGGATGAGAATGCCCATCTGCCCGCAATTTCGGATGGTATTGTCCACCATTGTGAAATCGGCCAGGATCACATTTGAGGCTTCCATGGCAATTCCTATCTCTCCGGCTTCGATCCAGTTGTTATTGAAATGATTGTTTATTACGATCTGGTAATTGTCGGTTTGCCCCTTTTCCATAAAATCAATGCCGCGCGACTGGCTGATGAGCCGGTTATTGGCCACTACCAGGTTCATGGCCATGATGCCGTTGCATTTCAGGCAGGCTGCCCCGGAAGTGATGGCATTGTCTTCCAGGGCCATGCCTTCGAACAAACCTAGCATCACGCCGTATTGCCGGGCGACGACCAGATTAGTTTTGATCTCGCATTCCAGCGCATAATTGACATTTATGCCAATGGCTCCCAGCAACAAATTGTCGAAGAGCCGGCCGTCCACCAGGTTGCCGCTAAGGTCCACCAGAGGCTTCCCGGCGGGAAGATCAGCGGGATTGTACTGCCCGTAACTGGCGTGTGCCATAGCTGCCTCGGCCTTCATTTTCTGGTTCATCGCGTAGGCCGGTTCTTTTTTCCCTTCCCTCAGCCGGGCATAAGCCGTCTCTTTTTCCTTTGCCTTCGCTTCCTTTGCCTTCGCCAGGTCCGCTTTGCTGAAATAGCCGGCCTTTTCTGCCGGGGCGTATAAACCGTCGGGAAAGAAGCCTTTCGACATAAGCCCCAGGTTAATGCCCAGCGCAATATTGTCCACCAGGTCAAACCCCCAGATCAGCACCCCCGGATCTTCCAGCACGGCATTTTCCAGGACAAAGAAAATATTGCGTTCTACCCGGGCATTCAGCTGGAAGTTTAATTTTTGTTCTGTGGACGTATCATAACGGATGCCGATCATGCCCAGCATGACGTTATCCTCCACCCGGGTATTCAGGCCAAGGCCCAGGAAGGTTACCAGGCCACCCAGGTCACTTGCGCCACCGCCGACCAGCATGCACTCGCGCAGGCTGAAGAAATAGGTGTTTTCAACTTCCACCACCCGTGCTCCCCCGAGGGTGATGCACCATAGATCGTGAATGTGGATCTCCCAGGAGTTGCGCACCTGGAATACGGGGCCCCCATCCCCTTTTAAGGAGGTATTGATGATAATGGGGGTTCCTTCACAGCCCTTGATCGTGATGTCTCTGCCTTCCACCAGAATGGGTTTGTCGATCAGGTACAGGCCGGGTTTTATGCAAACCACGCCGGGCCCGCCGTTGAGGGAATCTATGGCCAGTTGAATATCGGTAAATGCCTCGCCGTCGCCTACCGTTACGGTGCAGCAACCGCCGCCGCCTACTTCGGTTAACGGAGGGAACTCCGGCCGGCAATCCTGAATGTAAACATTTCCGTCGGCCAGGCCGGTTACCAGCCCCAGTTTGCAGTAATGGTGCCGGATACCATGCGGCGCCTCCATGTCCAGGATCTCAATTTCTCCGGTCAGGGTGCGGGCCGAGAACACCCAGTAGTCGCCGGAGTTGAATTCCGTACCTGAAAATTCGATCTCGATACCGTCCTCCAGGACAAAACCCGTTCCGGATACGATCGTTTTTACTACGTCATCTGGCGTTTGTATATTAGTGTCCCAGCGGCGGATCTTGGGCAACGGCTCGTTTTTGTGCGCGGCGACATCCGTATCCAAAGTCAGCACAGTGCCTTCAACTTTCAGAACCCTGGCCAGCGTTCCCGGGTTGTCTGTATCGAGGTCCGTATATTCGCCGGACACCTCGATCCAATCCTGTTGTTTGATCTTGAGGATGTCGTCCTTACCATTCTGTTGCAGGCTGATCTTAAAAACTTCGCCGGTGCCTTCTTCGAAAAACTCCTTTATGGCGTAAGCCGTCGAGGCATTATCCCGCGACCATTTAAAAGTGGCTCCCCCCGCATCAACGGTGTGGACCTCCACCCGGTACAGATGGTTTTCCAGGCCGAGGTAACCGCCGCTCTCTCCCAGCTCACAGGGATTGTCGGGGGCGTCCGGCTCAATTAAGCGGGTAGTCAGCCGGCCATTTGGCGGCTTGATCAAAGCTTCCCAGCTGTCAATGTCATCCTCGCAGCTGACGTTGCCTACGTCGGTAAGGGCTTTCACCTGTCCGATGATCCTGGAACGGGTATCGGTATCCGGCCCGCCCAGGGCGACTTCCCGTATTCCGGGATCTTCGATGGCCGAAATATGTCGTTCCCAAACGTCGAGGTACAACAAGTCCGTTTGGCCGGCAACCGGAGTATAGCCGGGGCCGTTGGGGAGGTCCGGCTGTTCCGAGAACAGGATCAACAACCGCAGAGTGGGGCCATGGCCGTCATGCAGGCCCGACAGGTTCTGATCAACGCTGATCTGGCCGGTGCTGACATTGGTTATTTGAGCAATGACGCCATCCGGGTCTTCTTTTGTGCTGATCTGTACCCATTGGCCATTGGACAGGGACACGCCGTCGATCTGAGTGTCATCCGCCAGAATGTCATTATTGCCGGAGAATCCGGTGATGGGCAATTTATGGCCGGGCGAGGATTCACAAAGCAAGCCGCCGGCATAAAAACGGCCGGTTGCGATCAGGAGGCCCGCAAAGCCGTTGCCGGGATGCAGGATCTCAAACCCGCTGTTATGGATAGGGGCGCCACATTGGCCGATGGTGTCGATGGTTCGGGCCTTTCTCTGATGCCCGATGATGGAAATGAGTTCATTCCATTCCCAATCCAATTGCACCCGGCCTTGCTGTTTCAGCACGCCGTTATAATGATTATATTTAGCTCTGCGGCCGGTGAGACGACTAAAGTCCCCTTTCATATTAATTGGTTTTTAGGAGCGAATTTGAGTTGACAATTCGGCTCTAAGTAACATAAATGATACCTGCTTCGAGGCCAAGCCGCAGATATTCCTCCAGGACGATCTGCAGATTGGCTACGCGCTGAGGCTGTTGTAGAAAGTTAAATACACCCATTTCCGCCGCATTTTCCGCCCCTGTCGTGACCTGGGAGGGGCTCAGGGTTCCTAACTGGGCATAGGCGTGGTGTCCGTACTGGATAGAATTGAATACGGGGAACAACCAGTTCAGCACCTGGCTGCGGATGGCCAGTTTCTGGGCATTGCTTACCGGCCCTTGTCCTTCCAGGGTTTTTATCTGGCTTTGGATCTCCAGTTCCGGCTGGCAGCGGTAGCGCCGGGGAGTGGTGGAATCGATCGGCAGGTAACAGAAACGCACACAGCCAACCTGGCGGCGCACCACCTCCACCAGATCCATGAAGATGGAATTGCCGGCATCCAATACCTGGGCATCAACGGTGCCGAAGACCGTACATTTCTGTACGGCAAGCTGGCCATTCGGCACGGATATTGCCGCCCCCGCCTGATGGTCAATAATGGATCCTTCCAGCGATACCAGAGCATCCTCGGATGGCGCCAGTACCGGGCCAAGTATGCAACGTTCGCAATTCAACTCAATGAGGCTTTCCTGGGGCTCAACCTCCAGTCCGCCGTTGTCCGGTACCAGGGTCGTATGTTTGAGCGAGCAGGTTTTGAGGTTTCCGCTCAACACCGTCAGTTTCCCTTCGACCCACAGCCCGTTCAGTAATAGCCCGCCGCCGTCGGAGGATGTGGACGGTGCGGTTCCTTCTACTTCAATGTCGCCCAGGATGTGGGGCCGGATCTCGTCCGGAGTAAAAACCCCCTTGCTGCGGTGTGGGGTGCCGTCAGGGTCCTGGATGGTCCAGTCTGCGGCTATAATGTAAAGCCGCTTTCCTTCGGGGATCAGGATGCGCCTCATGCCCGTCAGGGCCTCCTCGTACGTTCGGTTGTCCAGAATAGTGATCAGGCCGGTATCGGCCGGGCCGCTATTCCATTCATCGATCGCGTCCCACAAAGTGGTATGGATGGTTTCCAGCCCGACAGCCGGTTTATCTCTGCTTACGCCGACATGCCAGCCGATCTCTTCCGGCGTCAACTCAGAAAGGGAGGCTTGCCGGCTGTAGGGCCCGCCGCCGACATCCCCGCTAAAGCCATAAGTGTAGTTGACCAATACGTAATCGATGCTGCCTGGATCGGAAAAAGCGATGCGGCCGAGCACCGGGTCAACTGCCGCCGTAATGGGCATATCGACTAAAGAAACCGAGCCATCGGACAGATATTCCTTGTAGGTTTTGGTTTCCGGCGCCTTCCGGCAGCCACTTAAATTGCAGATGGTTATTTCCTTGAGGGGGATAGCGGTGGTGCTGCCGTTGATGAATATCTGAAAAACCGGCGGATGCTCATCGGCAAAGTAAGTGGGGTGGTAGGAGGTTCCGTCCACCAAAGCCTGACGGACGGCTTCCAACTCGTCGTGCAGTACGCGCCGCCGCAGCAGCCCGGGCACGTTGATCTCTTCTGCGAGATGAACAATATCTTTCTCGGTTCTTGGGTTATTGAACAGATGTTTGTCCAGGCCCAGAGGGCAGAAGGTATAGCAGCTTTCCGGATCGGCCGGATTGATCTTCCGTGCATCGACGTTGCGTTTTTTCCCGGCGTCATTTTCTCCGGAAATGTGCTTTTCCCCGATGAGGTACTGTTGCAGGCGCCATAAGTAGAGCCCGATGTTCTGGATGTTGTACAATCCCTCGCCGGTTGTAATGCGGCGGACATCAACCGTGTGGCTTTCTTTATCAAAAGCCGTATGTACGAGTTCCAGAGCGTTCATTTGCCGCAGGCCAGGGGTCGCGGTGCTATGTAACCGGAGGTGGTTGAGGTTTTGGTTGTAACGCAACAATTGGAAAAATTCCACGACTTTGGATTGCCATCCCGTCACATCCAGTGCCAGTTGTTCCAAAACCGGAGCAGTGCCCTTTCTTCGGCGGTATCCCAGCGTATTGGCAACATAAGCACGGCGGCTGAATACGGCAGCTTCCTCCACTTCATGGATATTCCGCACTCCCAGAAGATCGCCAATATAAGGGACCACCCATTCGTCGCAGGTTTCAATAAACCAGTTTTCGTACAACTGGGTAATGTTGTCTTCCACCAACTTGCCTTCCCGCGCCAGTATCTCTACGAGGGCGCGCAGAGGGCCGCCCCGCTCCTGGTCAATTACCCGGTAGTATGCCGGCAAAAGATCGTACAAATAGTTTGCGCTAAGTTTCATGCGTCCATGGAGGTTATGGAAATATTATCAGGATCGATTAACAAAAGGCTGGCGGGCAGGATAGTTTCGTTGTCCCACCGGGCAATGTCCGACACCAGGCGGAAGTGTTCTCCGGCAAAGGGATCCTGCCCTCCGATCTCTTCCAGGTCAACCGCCAGTACGCCATCTACTGACTGAATGGCGGCAATAGCCTCACTGGGCGTAACGTCCTGTCCAAATACCCGGGTGTTGAAACTAAAGGTATCAAGCAGAAGTGCTTTTACAGCCGGAATGACTTTCTCTGCCAGATAGTCCGGATCGATCTTGATGCGCGCTATCAGGTTGAACAGCTTTTCCTGAAAGGAACTGATGACTACCGGGAAATTCTCATGCCGTGCATTGTTGATGGCCTCCAGTAAATTATCGTGGAGAGTGCTGTCGATCTCGCCGGCATCAGCGGAGGCGACGGTAAGGTGCACCGTGCGGCCTTCTCCCTTCCAGAGCAGGTCTGCCCGGGCTTTGCCAATACCGGCGTATGCATTGGCAAAATTCTCGTAGTCCTTCACCGAAACGATCCTGTCCAGAGTGAGCACGGTAAGAGGAGCATTGGTTCGAATATTCGCAAGCGATTCCGGTTCATCGGCCCCGGTGGTGGGCATAGGGTTGGTGGCCGACTTGAGCCCCAGTTGTGGGGTCATCAGCAGGGAAAGCTGATTGGCCTTCAGAAGCCCCTCAAAACCGGTGCCTGTGCGGTAAGTGGCCCGGATATTGTCGGAACCGGATGGCAGGCGGGCGCCGGTTACCCCATTGCCAAACTGGACGTGAACGGCACCATCATCTTCCTGGCGGGTTATGAAGATCCGGCCCTGGCCCGATTGGCCGTAAAAGGTGCGCTCCTCTTCCCACAGGATGTCATTTACCCTTATTTCAAGCGTACTTTCCGAGCCGGTTGAAGAGGAAGAAGCGATATACGTAAGCGGGCTTTGTTTCAGGGTGAATTTCTGGAATGGCCGGGCGCCGTCGCCGCTTCCCAGGATCTCAACTTTTGTTTCCCCGTGCGTAGCCTGGGCTACGTTGCCGTTGATGGTTACCGAATCGCGCCGGTACATATTTTCCAGCGGATCAACCAGGATTATTTGGCCCGGATCGGCCATTTCCCGGATCTCCACCAATTCGCTTACTACAACGGGTTGGTTGAGTGAGGTCGGAGGTTCCGGTACGTTGGAGCTGCTTTCGGGGACATAAGGAAGAAGGAGGCCTTCCTCAGCCAGGTCAACATGACCGGTTGCGCCGTTAAAACTGAGCGGCCAGCGGAGCAGATTATCCGGAGTGGTGAAAGGTATGCCGGTTACTTTAAGGATGTCGCCGGTTGCTAAGGACGTAACGCTGTTGTCATCTCCGTGAAAATGCAGGGTTTTGGTTGATTCGATAATTTCTTCCCCGGATTTGAAATAAGTCGTAAGTTTGGCCACCTGCACCTGTTCAACCAATTCTCCGGAGACGATGAGCTTTTGTCCGGCCCGCAGGCCCGGCTGATCCTTATCCAGGGTAATTACTTTACCGTAAACCGGTGCGAAAATGGGGCTTTGGCCCAGCGGAAGTTCTTCACTTTGGGCCAACACGAGGGTATCCCGAAAACTGAACTGGCCCATGTTTTCTCCCGTATCAAAAGTGGCTTTACTGACTTTATTGGCCAGGGTGAAGGCCTTTACCGAGGATATCTCCACCTTATCCAGGCGGTATAATTCCGTATAGCCGGCGTCGGCCAGGGCCAGCCAGCTGCCGGCCTGTATCTTCGGGTATTCAGCATCCAGGAAGATGGTTTTGTCACTATTGCTGATGACTTTGCTTCTTTTCCAGTCAGTAGGTTTGCTGTTGGCATCAGAATTGTAATCATCTTCATAATTAGTGGCTACATCATCAATAAAGCTCCGCGGGTCGGGGGCATTGTAGCCGAAGATGGCGGCCCGTTGCTTGAAGACATAGACGCGGGCCTTGCTGCCCGGATAAACCAGGGGGTCGGTATGCCCCAGCCCCACCCGCCAGTTGACCAGTGTGCGGTTATTGGCATCGTCGAGCTCGACGGAGGTTACCGTACGGATATCCCAGCGCTCGGAGCCGGGTTCGGCCAGCCGTTCTTTCCCGACGATCAATAGGGCATCTCCGCTTTGCAGCAGGTTGCCGGTGCCCTGCAGGTATAAGCTGGTGCTGCCATGGCCGAGGGTTTGCGCTTCCGCCAGCCTGGGCTTCATCGCATTCCACTGGGTGCGGCCGGTTATTTTTTCTATGGTCTCAAAAACCTGTGGTTTTTCATCCTGCTCCGGGATACTCTGCACTTTCGTTCCTATCGGGATCACCACCTGAGTAGGTGCGCCAACAGATTCTTCCAGTAAAAAGGAGAACCAGGTGCCGGCGGCAACGCCCGGTTTGGGCAGATAGCTGATGTGCCGGCTCAGTTCTGCCAGTGAGAAGCGCTCCCGCGAAGTGCGGATAAACCCTTCGTTGATCAGCCGTTCCTGATAGAAAGTGAGCACATCCAGCACAACCGCCCATGCATCCAGCAAAGCGATGGTATGGTCATCGTCTTCCCGGGTTGCCAGGTCCCGGAGGGGCAGCGCCTCAGACAGCTGGCGCAGCATGGACTCCTTAAAGGCGCCATGGCGGCCTACGCGAAACAGAAGCGCATTTAAACCAGGAGTGTTGGAGATCTCCTGCGGGGTCTTCAGTTCTATGCCATCGCAGCATCCACAGGTGTCCAATGTCGGTTTTTGTTTACTCATAATCCTCCAAACATCAAAAAGGTTATTTTCCCGTTTTCGGGAAAGTTAGGATCGTTATCCAGGCGGATAATTTCGCTTTCAGCCGGTTCCAGCAACCCGTTTTCCTTCTCTGAATTGGCCATTCGATCCTGTCGTTTAAAGGTTTTCACTTCTACGGATTCCACCCCATCCACCTGCATGGCCCGTTCGTATATCGCACTCAGATAAACCGGCTGGCCGAAGGTGAATTCATCCGGATGGAAAAATCCCCTTGTGCCATCGGGCAAATTGAAGCGGCTGAATTGCTCCATCAGCTTTTCCTGGACATTGTTCCTGAAATAGCCTGGCAAAACACATACGTTCAACTCAATTTCCAACGGCACAAAAAGTGGAGGCCGGATCTCCAGGTCGTAGCCCGCCATTCGGTATTTTTCGAGATGGGCATAAATATCGGCTTTAAACTTATCGTCCAGTTTCAGCCCGTTTTTTCGGTCGATGGTGAGAAATACGGTATGCCAGCTGCCCGTCCAGCGAAAGTTGGCCAGCGCTTTCTGCACCTGCGGGTGCAGTTCTGTTTTGGCTACATAGTCCGCTTCCGTTACGGCGCGTTCCTGGGTGCGGAAAGCTTCCGGGGCGTATTGACGTACCTCTTCAATTGTTTCGGCATTTTTGCCGCCCCGGGCAGCGATGGGGTTTCTGGCCTTCCGGATGCCGGCTGTATCCCATACGATCCGGCCAAGCGCATCGGCCCCGATATTGCCGACGGCGCCGTTCCCCACCCTGTAGTTTGCTTTGGGGGCAAAGCCTTCCGCCGGTTTTTTACCCAGCACATTATCGCCGAAACGCAATTGCACCCTAAGGCCGGTTTCGATCTCGGCGACGAATTCTGCGGCAAAGCGGTTGCTGGCCAACAGGTCACGGGAAGCCTGCCACAGTTCGTTGTTTTCCAGCAAACTGATCACCGGTACGGCGCGGTGCGGGTCCTGAACCAGCAGTTCCGTTGCCGGGCGTTCAATAGCATCATCCTGGTTGTAAGGCGTGGCAACTGTAATCCCACGATGTTCCAGGAACGGCCGGTAAGGCCCGGTTTTGGACGCTGCATTGGGATAAACGTTCTGGCCTGGGAACGACAAGCCGTGGTCGGTTAACACGATGTTGCCGCGGGCTACGCTGATTTTTATCAGTGCGCCATCTATACGGGCATTAATACATAGGGGGAAAGGGAGGGCGTCCGCTTCGTCCCATTCGGCCTCCACCACGTCGATTTGGTGGAGGGGGTCCTGTTTGGGAGTTACAGCTGTCAGGCGCACTACATGCCGGTGGCGGGAATCCAGGTCCGCCGGTTTGCCGCTTTGGGCGCCTGCGATTTCTTCAAAAAGCAACAACTGCCCCACTTCTAAATGCATAGGCGCCTGGTCCTGCCGGTACAGTGTAGCCTGTGTCGCTCCGGCAGGCAGGCAACATGCCGCATCATCCCAGGTGTAGAAATCGATTTCATTTTGTACGGAAAAGAGCTTCGACTCATGCATGGTTTCAAAAACCAGGACATCTTTCTCACGCAGTTTGTCCGGCAGTTTAGCGGTGGGCACCGTAACGGCATCTCCCGGGTTTCTGGTGAGCAGAGGCGTGCCGGCCGGCAATAATCCGGTGTCGGCGGCGCTTCCGGGCTCAACTTCCAGATGTACCCAGGTGCGGGCATTACAGCCATTGTGCACGTGATAATCCAGCAGGCGGGCATGCCGACGGGCGGATATCCTCTTCCTGCCGGTAAACAGATAAGCTTCGGTAGCCACCGCATCCTGATAATAACTCAGGTGGTCTCCGGTGTAGGCCAGGAGTTCTACCAGGGCAACCTGCAGGTCTGCCGCATTGCGTTCTGTCCAGCCCGGGTTGATCAGGCTTAACCGGTCGAGCATCAGGCGGCGGAAACTGGCGTAATCTTTGGCCAGGTAATCTATGCGGGGATCATCGACGGGCTCCTCCGGGCAAAAGGTTTCTTCCTTACAGTCAAAATCGCTCGGACAACCGGCTTTAAAGGAAAAATCAACCGCCGCCAATTGGGGGTCAAAGCCGGCAGGAGGTTCGGAGTTGGTTGGCGAGAGGGTGAAACGCAGGGTATAGGTGGAAAAGTCCCCGGCATTATCGACGATGACAGTTAGCAGGTTTCCCGAGGATGCAACGGATACGGCCTCGATATTCTGAATGCGCACTCCGCCTTCGATCTGGATATTTCCAACTTCAAGGGGGGCGCCCCCTGCGGGCACTTCCCCGGCTTCTCCCGGCAGGGGGTGCAGGAAATGTACTTCCAGGGTTTTCTGATCCGTTGAAGCTACCTCCAGGTAATCAATGCCATTGAGGATAAAGTTTCCTCCTCCATCCTGCAGGGTGCTGACTTTAAGGCGGCGTTCGAGGTTTTTACAATAGTATTGCATAATGAATTAGAAGGATCGTTGAAAGAGGGCTTCCTGTGTGCTTTGGGTGGCTATTTCCCGGTAGGTTAACTGCACTTTCAGAGTGGAATCTTCGGCAGTGGCCTGTAGGTCGATCACTTCGATGACATCGCTGAGCCATTCCTGTAAAGCTCCTTTTACCAGGAACTGAATGGTGGCTGCCAGCTCCGGGCTATTGGGTTCGAACACCAGTTGGTTTAACCCGCTCCCAAAAGTGGGGCGGTTTACCCGCTCACCGGGGCTGGTGAACAAAACCTGCCTGATCATGTCGCGCACGTGCTCTGAATAATCAGTGGTGGCCGTCCGGCCGTTCTGTCCTACTCCGTAAGGAAAATTGATATCCATAGAAATTTACATGCCCGTTACCCGGGTTTGGGTAGCGGCGATTATTAAAGGAGTTCCGTTGGGTGCGCAGATGGCCTGGCTGTCGAGGAGCAATACCGGCATGCCGTTGGAGGTGATTCTTGTGGAGCCGGTGACCCAGTTTGCGGTAACGCAGGGAGAAGGCGCGCTGCTCACGTTGAAAGGGCAACCCGCCACGAGATAGGGCGCAGGTTGGAGGACAATGGGCTGCCCCATGACGGTTACTCTCGGGTTTGGAGAGGAGGGGGTAGCGGTGCCGCCGTGCGCACACTGCACGGTTGCCCCTACGTGTAAGAGAAAGCCTGGCATAGCAAGAATATTTATGTTATGACTAAAGCACCATTGTTAATGGTTACGGTAGGGCCGGTCATGACGATACTGGCCCCTTTGCCGTTTTGGATATAAATACCTGTATCATTGACAATTATGGAGGCGCCGGTTGCGCTTTTGAGCATCAGCCCGCCGGTGGGGCCCGGCAGGTCGCTTATCATCAGTGTGTTCTGGCCGGTGGTCTGCATGACAATGTTAGGCGACGCCGGAATGCCGGCCAGGGCCAGCGGCGGAACCTCGGCCGCTGTACTCCAGAAACCGCCGGTCCAGATCGGATAATCGGGGTTGCCGCCTTCGAATTCCACCCATACCCCCGAACCGATCAGGGGCACAAAATAGGCGCCCATCTGCGGGCCGGCTATGGGCATGCATGGCATGGCCCAACTGGAAGTGCCCAGCCCGAGCACATCGGGCAGTTGCACCAGTAGGCGGCCGCGCTGTTCCGGGTCGATGTTGTTGAGTACTAATCCCCGGTATTTGCCGTAATATTTGTCTTCCATTCCTGTTCAGAAATTGTTTCAGTCAGTTCGTAATGCTAACCCGTTCTAAGAAAGAAGGCGTTGACCCTGTCATGTCGGAAGGGCCTGCCTGTTAGAAATCAGCGCATTTCGGGTAAGCGAGAAATCCTGTTTGTATTCCCCGCGTTTGATGTTGTGGGTGACGCTCTTTACGAAGTAAGTTCCGTTCAGTGCCTCTCCCATGCCCCGCACGCCTACCAGAGACCTTGCCTTCAGGATATGGCCATAGCGCAATACATCCAGCGATCCATTCCCGGAAATGACATCGGCGCTCCGGGCGGCCTCTCCCAGGCCCAGGCCAACGGCCTTAACCGGGTTGTAATTTGCAGTATTCGTTAGTTTGTGGTATTTCACCGGTATAGGTTTCACCCTGCCCAATGCAGGGTTGAGCGGGCTGATGTCGGGAATGGGGATGGGGATGGGCGCCCTGGTTTGTTCATTCTGAATAAATATCACCGGGATGGATTTGGCGTCTCCGTCAAAGCTCGCCGAAAAGGATTCGACATTCGTGTGCTGGTCCATATTTACGTTGAGTGCAGGCTGGACGGCCCCGATCTTCACTTCCGGGCCCCAATAGGCAAAACTGTTGCCGGGCTGGCTGCCCGGGAAAAGGTAAAAGACATAGCCGGCCTCCTGGGCCAACCGTTTAACATGGGCCAGGTCGGTGCCCTGATGCGTCGGTATTTCTTTGGAGGGTATCGTAAAATCCATAAAAACGCGGGGGATTACCATCGGGGCCAGGCCGAACATGGCGTACTTGGCGATGATCAGGGCCACCTGGGCCTCGGCCGGCATGGCCGGATAGGGGATTCCGGTAAAATCGATCAGCCCCATTAGTGCCGTCAGGTCTGAACCGGATACCGTCAGGTTCATTTGCCCGGTGGCCATGTCAGGAGCAACCTGATGATTCGTAACCACCCCATCCATCACGACTTCCTGAGAACCGTTGAGGCTCACTGTCAGGATCACCCGGACGATGGGCCCGACCCCGGCCAGCAGCACAATAGCTTCATCCAGATAGCTTTTATCGCTAAAGGAAAAGGAGAGCTGAAAGCCGCTGGCCTCTCCGGCCGAGGTTTGGACCTGAGCGCTGGCCAGGGCATCCATCAGATGCTTGGGGGCTGGTTTTGGCACTACCGTGCCAATCAGCAACGACATGGTTACTTTTCCTTTCAACATGGTATTTATCCTGAGATTCCGTAGCCCTGGGGAATGCGAAGCAAACGGCCGGTTTCTTCGGTGAGTTCTTCCGGGTTCATGGCCAGATTGGCATCCGCTATTTGCCAGAACTGTTCGGGGCTGCCCAGGTATTTTGCGGTAATGTTATCCAGCCGTTCGCCCTCCTGCACCTTATGGGTTTGTTGCCCGAAGTAATAATCAGGAGGTGGCACAAAGCGCCGGCGGAGATAGATAACCGGTTGCTGGCCGGATCCTTCGATCATTGTCGTTTCCACGTGATAATACCGGCTGGAAGCTGGCAAATTATGTGAAGGCAGGTTCGCCGCCTGTAATAAAGATTCAATTGGATTTGGCATCAGATAGAATTTTGGCCAAGTGTGCCCAGGTTGCCTGAGGTGTACTTGTTGGCTAATTGTTCTTTTTGTTGGTGGTAAGCCATGTAGAGGTTCCCTCCTTTATGTTCAAACCCGAGGTCATTGACGTTGAGCACCCGTAAACTCAGGCTGATGGCGGCCCGGATGGGGTTCAGGTTGGCGTCAAAGGCTTCTTCGGTTATGCTGAATTCGGTGATCAGTACCGGCATCACCCGGTTTTTGCTCCAGATGAACAATACCAGGGGGCTTTCTTCGGGCAGGATCTCCAGGCTACCCGCAGCCGCCAGCTTATTGTTGGCCACCAGTTTACTGCTTTTGGGATAAACGATCGCCTCCAAAACGGCCAATGCCGGCTGAAGGCCTTCTTCCAGCGTTTGGCGGTCTTCTACTTCCAGAAAGTCTGTGGCATCGATCTCTGCTTCTATGGTATAAGTCTCTACCGGAGGCCCTACCAGGCGCATAGCGGAAGCCTGGCCACTGCCTTCACCGGGCCCCTGGGGCTGTAAAGAGCGGGATATCTTCTCGGGGTTGTATTGCAGGGGGATGATCTTCTGCACCGCGGAAGACACGGGGTCCAGCAGTACGATGCCGCCTTTTAGGGTTTTAGGAGAAAGTGGTGATGACATAGATTGAATTTATTTCCACTTCAGGGTAAAACTTATACCTCCTCCGATCTCTTTACTGAAATCAGTGATCAGAATGGCGTCTAATTCATAAGAAAACCTGCCGGAATCAGTTGGAACTTTTAACCCGTCCGCCACCTTACTGGCCAGGCCGGGAGCAATATGGGTAGAAAAGATGCCCCAGGCAGCTTCCGCCAGCTTCCCCTTATCGGTAGATTCCCAGCCGGAAGGCGCCTTTCCCGTAAGGGCCTGGTTGATGATCCGGGCACGCTGCAAACTCTCTTTTAAGGGGTCAGGGCCAAACATACCCGTGTTTTTTGATTCCGGTTTTGGGAAACCCAACCGCAGCCCTACGCTGAAACTTCCGTGCGTGAGCCAGGGAACCGGCAGGCGGGAAGGCAATTTCTTTTCGGCAGGGGCCTTGGCCTCATCTTTTTTTTCCGGTTTTGCCAATGCATCCGGCTTGACGTCAACTTTTACTTCTTTTGGCCCCTTTTCCTGTTTGGGTTCCGGTTCGGCTTTTTCCTTTTTATCCTGTTTGTAAACTCCGGCAGGAGCGCCTCCCAGCGTGTTGGCGTTATGGGGCCTGCCGGCGGAAAACCCGGCGGCGGTTTGCCGTGCTTCGCCTTCAGCATTATTGCCTGTGCCTTCCTTCTCCTGCTGAATGACATGCGATAGTTCGTGGGCCAGTAATTCCTGTCCTTCTGGACTACCCGGTTGGTATTTTCCACGGCCGAAGACAATTTCGTTGCCAACAGTAAATGCATTGGCGGAAGCCTGCCCGGCGAGTTGGGCGGGCCTCTCCCCACTGTATATCCGTACCTCACTGAAATCGTGTTGAAAATAAGATTCCATGTGCTGCCGGGCAGGCCTTTCCAGGGCCTTTCCCGATCCGAGGGAAACGGCGAGGTTATCCGTTTTTTTCTTTTTATTGCTTTTTCTCCCCATTAGAAGTAGGGCTTTTTAGGGCCTGCATGATACCTTTCGCTATCCCGGCGCCTGTTTCTGCCGTCTTTTGTTGGGGGCGGTAGGTAAGTTCCCCTCCCTGTACCCGGCGGATACGTTGTGAATGAGCCAGCTGATCAAGGGCGCCTTGTTCGGTGGCCAGGGCGGCTAGTTCTTCCTGAATAATCCGTTTTAATACTTTAACATCGAGGGGCGGGTAACCGTCCAGGACCAGTTTATCGATGTGGATCTCAATTTCTCTGTTCATATTATAAAAGAGATTCGGAAGTGCTCATTTGTTTTTCCAGCTTCTGGTATTCATTTTTTGCTGCCGATTGAATATCCTGCATGGAAACGGGTTGGCCTTTCCCTGCTGCCAGAAAAGAAGCGTTCAACGCAATGTTGCGGATATTTCCGCCGGCTACGTTCAACGAGGCGAGTTTCTTCAGGTTGAGGGCAGCGACAGGAGTTGGCCGGGGGAAGATCCGTTTCCAGATCTCCTCCCGCATTTGCGCATCGGGGAAAGGAAATTGAACGACGAAGCGGATCCTTCGCAAAAAAGCTTTATCCAGCGCGTTTTTCATGTTGGTCGTCAGGATGGCCAGCCCTTTGTATTCTTCCATTTTCTGCAGCAGGTAACTCACTTCGATATTGGAATAGCGGTCATGGCTGTCCTTGACCTCACTCCGCTTGCCAAACAGGGCGTCCGCCTCATCAAAGAGCAGAATGGCGCCGCTTCCTTCAGCCGCATCAAAGATCTTTTTGAGGTTTTTCTCGGTCTCTCCGATGTATTTATTGACCACCTGGCTGAGGTCTATCCGGTAAAGGTCCAGTTGCAAAGCATTGGCAAGCACTTCGGAGGCCATCGTTTTGCCTGTGCCGCTTTCTCCGGAAAAGAGGGCACTGATACCCAGCCCACGGTTGCTCTTTTCGGCGAAGCCCCAGGTGTGATACACCTTCTGGCGCTGTTTTACCTGCACTTCAATTTGTCGGAGCAACTCCTTCTGGGCTTCCGGCAATACCAGGTCTTCCCAGGTGGCCCGGGTTTGTATGCGTTGCCCGAGCTGATCCAGCTCCGGCCGGGTATGTTCACAGCAAATTTTCCATAATTGCTCTTGTACCCCTCCGTGGGTTCCGGAACCATTTCCATTCCCATGATAATCAGAAAGGGCCAGTTTAGACAAATTTCGGATCGAATGAGCGTCCAGGTTAAACTGTGAGGTAATCTCTCCGATGGTTTCATCCATTGGATCAACTCTGGAGGCCAGGGTTTCCCTCCAAAGAGAGGCCTGTTCGGCTTGTTCCGGTTTCCGGCCATCGATGGTGATCAGGCTGCGGCCCAGATGGGCCCGGTCCAGTTGGCCTCCGTAAACAACCACACCCTGAAGCTGGTTGAGCAAATACAGAACCTGATGCCCGATGGGTTTATCTGATGCCTTTCCGTTTTCTGCATCTATATACAAAGCATAATTGTTCAGTAATGCCGTGCGGTTCCAGCGGATCACCAGCTCTTTTAGATCCTGGAAATGATGAGGGACCAGGGCCAGCGGAAGATAAAAGGTTGCCAGGTTATAGGTGCTGAAAGCCTGGCTGATGATCGCCAGGTTGTCCCTGCCGCTGCCTCCCTGTATCTGGATCAGGGGATAGGCGCCCTGCCGGGCGAACCTTGGTAAGATGCCAATGAGTTCATCCGCCAGTTGTTGATGCGAGGGCACCAATTGCTCAACCGGTGGAGCTGGCCTGATCAGATGGTGTAGCCGGTGGTCCAGTTGGCTGATGCCCAGTAAATAATGCAGCAGATGTTCATCAATGACACAGGGAGCATTAGTCAGCTGCCGGGTTTTCTCCAATTCGATCAATTGCCAGTACCGGAGCGGTTCGTTAGGAGAGAGGGCAGACCAGTGGCCTTCGGGCAGGGCCGAAAGCGCCAGCCCGAAAGTGATGGCCGGCGGGGCCGCGCCACCTTGCAATTCATGGGCCAGCCGCCCCAGTTCGGTATCTAGTTCCATGCCTGCACACAACAGCAGGAATTGTTTTTCGAAATGACTAAGCTTAAAAATACGCGCTACGGTGAGGATAGCGGGCTCAACGGCCATGCCTTCTTCCAGTTGGGACATCTTGTCCTGGACTGTTTTCTTTTGTTGTGCCAGGCGTTTTTCCTCCTCTTTTCCTTCCTTTCGCAGCTGGTATGAAGCCATTTCCAGCCGGATCAACTCAAAGGCTGCCAGCAAATATTGCTGGTTGAGGCTCGTCCATTGTTCTCTGGTTGGCTGGCTCATGAAATATTAATTTGTGGCCCGTTGAAAGTGCCGACATTATTGGTAGTGAGTGGGCTTTCTGCCCCATCCACCTGTATCCGGATCAGATAGTCACCCTCAAGCACTCCGGTTACCTCAAAGGGCAGGGTTCCCACCGGGCTGGTATTCGAGTCCCAGAATGTGGTGGGCAAAATGAAACTGTAGGAAGCCGGAGTACTTCCCGGGGGCAGGTTGATCTGGTTCAGCAATAATATTGCACGCTGGTAGGGGTGTACTGCCGGGCTGACATCTACAGAGATATCCGCCGAAAACAGGTTGCCGCTCGTATTATTTGTATTGGAAACAACCGGATTATTGAGATCAGGGCTCAATACAAAGGAAAGCAGGTTTGACTCCACAATGCGCCGGGCCTGAGCCGGTGTGCCCATTTCAATGGAGTGCACCACCTGAACACCCTGGATGCCGGCTTTGAGGCTGCCGGGCAATACGAGCCTCACCTCAGTGTCGGTGGCATCAGGCTGGTTGATCAAAATGGAGGCGCCACTGAGCAAAACGTGCAAAGGGTCTCTTTTCAGGCTGTGCCCCCGGAGCACCAGAGTATGCCCCACCAGTATTTGCTGGTTCTCCAGGATCGGATCCCCGGCTGATACCTGCGAAAGGACTTTCTCAAGTACAGGTTGCTTGAAGGGGAATGGGTATAACACTGTTTCCCTGACCGGTAAGGGAGAACGGGTAGGTTTTTTGCTCTCGATAAGCAGGACGGTGGCCTGATAAGCCGTGGAAGGCCGGTATCTGGTTTGAAAGGCTGTCCACAACTTGGAGATCTCTTCGGCGTTGATCGGTTCCGGCGTCACCTTGATCATTTCAATCTGATCGGCCAGTTCCGAGCCGGAGAGGGCCTGCAGGTTGGCCGGAAGGTTAGCAACGCTGAGGGATTGCCTGATCCTGCCTCTTTCCAGCACCGGAGTTTCATGGAGCAACTGCATTCCGTAACCCAGCAATATCTCCGCGTGGAGTTCTACGTCGCCGAATGCCGTAAGTAAATAATGCAGGTTCAGCGCCAGAGGCGGGTTGTTCACCAGTTCCCCCCGGGTATCCCGGGAAGGGTATCCGACATTATTCCAGCCGGTGTTGACACTGGCCCGGTACAGGAATAAATTGAGTTGGGTATCGGTGGCAGATGTGCCCTGGTCGATCAGGCTGGGCGGAAGGGAACTAACCGCCACAGTAGTGCCAATTACGGTACTGATATTGTTTTCGATCAGGCCATTGTTAAGCAGGTTTTTGAGAACCTGCGTAACGGAGGCTATGCCTAAAGCGGTGCTCATAATTATTTGCGGCCCCTTTCCCGGAGGATTTGGTCCAAAGATTTTATTTTCGGTGCTGGTTTTGCGGGCTTTTGCGAAGAACGTTCGGCCGCCTTCTCGGCTTTGATCTCAATGCGGCCGATGTGGATTTTTACAGAGGGTGGGCTCTGTGGTTCCTGCCCCGGAGGCTGAACCGCCCGGGCCTGTAAATAGGTAGTCATCCTGGTTCTGACTTCTTCCCTGAGTTGAGCGGTAATAGCCCGGGGGGGCTCCTGCTGTTTCAGCCGCAGGAATAATTCCCGGGGTG
Source organism: Lewinellaceae bacterium (assembly GCA_020636315.1). GTDB lineage: Bacteria > Bacteroidota > Bacteroidia > Chitinophagales > Saprospiraceae > JACJXW01. Next base: position 776,501 of record JACJYA010000001.1, on the reverse strand, counting down.
ATTTTTCAGGTGAATCGTCCGTTTCCTCAAATAAGAACTGCTCTGAATTTGTCTCTTTGTATTGTTCCTCATCCGGAGGGCTATTCACTCCGGATCTGGCAAATCCTTCTTCTCTGAATTCCGGGCCCGTTACAGGCGGAGCCTTTATTTCGGGCTTTTCCGGAGGTGTCTTTGGCTTAAAAACCAACTCTTCCAATTCAAATTTCCTTTGGGGCGGGCCCTCTGAAGGGCTGGTTACTTCAGTTTCCTGCCGTTCGGCGCCAGATTTAGATTTTAACGGCGGGTTATCTGTGCGAGGCGGCGGCATTGGCTCCGAAGTAGGGAGCTCTTTTCCTGAAAGGCGGGGGGGGCTGTCCTTGCCAGGGCTCGCCGTAGCCTCCAGTGGTGCGGGTTCGGCCGCCTGGGCGGGTTCGAATAAGCCGCGTTTTCTGGGTTGGATGATCCCGGCCCGGTGTACATGGCGATGAATGATATTTTTCAGGAATCCGCTCATGATTGCAGCATTTGTATATACCAATTGCGCCGGGTGCGGCTCATCGCCAGTATCTCCGCTTCCGGCCAGCCAAAGCTGCGGGCGAGCAGGAAAACATCCTGCAGCAGTCGGTGAGCCAGCTGGCCAATCTCCGTCCAAAGATAATTCATGATGTCAAAGAGCATATTCCAGGCATGTTGGCAGGCCGGGCATTGCACCTGTATTTCAATGTTGGCCTGCGGATCGAGCGATTCCATTTGATGCAGGATGTCGGATTTCAGGCTCTCCGGATAATCCTCCACCCGTTCAAAAGGAAGGCTGGAACGGAGAATGCAGCGCTGGAGCAGGCTGTTGGACTGCTCCTCAGGGCTCTCCAGTTCGATAGCCTCCAGTACATCCATGGTGTTTGGCAAACGCATTACCAGTTCCTTATTCTGATATTGGAATTCTAACTGAGGCCTTTCGGCGGCCGGTTGGATGGTTTGCAATTCCAGCCCGGATACGGGCATTTCCCATTCGATCTTTTCACCGCAGGCCGGACAATGGGTGGCATTTTGCAGGGCCTCTCCAAAAAGGGCCTTGCGAATTCTGAGCAGCCGCGCATCCCGGTCTCCGATGGAAAGGGCTGCCGCCGTTTGTATGTCTAACCCTGGAAAGGTATGAACAATAAGGCGCAGGCTCTTCTCAATGAGGGATTGCGAAAGCCCCTGCTCCCAAAGCAGCAACAGGCTGCGGTCGGAAAGATGCTGCATAGGAAGGACTATTCAGGCTCCGTGAAAGTGGGTTCGCTGGGCTCCGTCACGTCATAATCCCGTTCCCATCCTTCGTTTTGGAGGGTAAGGGTTTGAATGGCGACGGCATTGGCGCTGGCATCCAGTTCGGGCAGGGCCTGGTATTCAGAAGCCCAGCACCGGTAAACCTTGTAGGCCAGCACCACCTGCCCGGCCTCGTTATATACTTCAATGATGATGTCCTTGCGGAAATCGGCCAGAGATACCTCGGAGCCCAGCCCGGATCCGAGGTTCCAGACCTTATTCGCCCATTTTTCAAACTCGGTGTCGTGGGTGACGCCCCTTTCGAGAGTAATGGGTTCATACTTGGTCTGGCCGGGCGATTTACGCACCGTGCTGGGGTCGCCGCCTTCGCGGTGCTCGACCGTTTCCGTACTGCGTTTCAACATTCCCACTTTACTGATACCCGCAACGTACCGGCCATCCCATTTGACGCGGAATTTGAAATTTTTATAAGGGTCAAATCGTGATGCATTGACAGAAAATTGTGCCATGTCTGATTACATTTTAGGATTGAACTTGACCAGCAAGCTGTTGAATTTTGATAAAGACGAACTCGGCGGGTTTCAGAGGGGCGAAGCCAACGACCACATTGACCACTCCGTTGTTGATGTCGTTCTGAGTGGTGGTTTCGCTATCGCATTTCACCAGATAAGCATCTTTGGGCGAAGTGCCCTGAAAAGCGCCCTGCCGGAACAGGTTATTCATAAAGGCTCCGACATTGAGCCGGATCTGCGCCCACAAGGGTTCGTCGTTGGGTTCAAATACTGCCCAGTGCAGGCCCCGGTACAGGCTTTCCTCCATGAACAGAGCCAGGCGGCGGACCGGTATGTATTTCCATTCGGAGGCGAGGGCGTCAGCGCCTTCCGTCGTGCGGGCGCCCCAGCAGATGGTCCCGTAAACGGGGAAGGTGCGCAGGCAATTGACCCCCAGTGGATTTAAAACGCCATTTTCCGAATCGGTAAGGACGTAGTCCAGCTGGGATACATTGCGCAGGGTGGCTTCAGTGCCGGCCGGCGCCTTCCACACGCCCCGGTTACTGTCGGTGCGCGAATACAGGCCGGCGACGGTGCCGCCGGCTCCGACGGAACGAAGGCGGTAATTATCCAAAGGGTCAGGTATTTTAACCCGTGGAAAATAAAAGGCGACATTTTTGCTCCGGATCAGGCTGCCTTTAGCCGATTTCCATTTTTTGATCTCCGACAGGTTGTCTATGTCCTCCGGTGTATCGATCAAATAAAAAGCACGGCGATTTTCACAGTACGCAATTGCTTCGGAATGAACCGCATCAAATGTCGTAGTATTATCCGTACCGGTATAAGGGATATGGAGGATATTGAACAAGTCCACGTCTTCCAGGGCATAGATCCCGGTTTTAGCGTTTTGCAGGCCGCGCAGGGCCGTAGCATCGGGCAGTCCGCCGTTGGCGCCTGCTTCAGGGTCTGAGTTGGAATTAGCGAGTTGAAACCCGGGCGTCACCGCGCTTTGTCCCAGTACATATTCCTGCAAATTCTCCGTGCCGCCGTTCAGCAATAATTCGGTAAGGGTGCTTCCGGCGCCAGCCCCGAAAGAAATCACCGCCGTCGGATTTCCGGGGCCGGTAAAAACCTGCAGGCGATACCCTGTCCCTGGTTCTTCCACCACATCAACGGATGCATTAGCCAGCAGCTTATTGAGCGGGTTGATGGAGCGGATGGCATTTTCCAGGCTGATGGCCAGGTCGGCCAGGTCGTAATTGCCGGCAGTTAGCCCCAGGTCAGCTGTGCCGACTGAACTGCTATTCAGGATGACGTCCAGGTCGGTGGGCGTGGTAATCGGTATGGCGGTATTTGACCCGTGCAGGCCTGAAACCGTTCCATTCGGAACCGGGATACCGCCTGCCGCAGCGGCATTTTCAACAACGATAATGGAAGAACCGGAAAATTCATCGTTGATGACGGCCTCCACATAATTCGTGTCTGTACTTGTTTTCGAAAGGTTCAGAAAAACCTCCTGCCGGAGCACATTGCCGGTGCTGTCATATTCCGTGGCCGTCAGGTTAAATTCGCCGGCCGTCGGTGTATTGTGATCCACCTGGACTCGGATATTATTACCCCATTCACCAGGGTTTTTGGCCGCAACCCGGAAAGATTCAGCATTCGAGGAATCCCCTAAGGTGGCATTCGCCGCTACCGGGCTGCCGGAAGCTACCCGTACGACATAGGCTTGCGTCCCTCCGTTCAGGAAAAACTGCTGGATAGCATAACTGGCCTCGCTGTCGCTTTCCAGGCCGCCGAACTCCCGTTCAAAGTCGCCCATATTAAAGATCTGAACGGCCTGGTTCATTGGCCCGCGGTTGAAGTAGCCAATGAAAGCCCCGATCGACGTAGCAACTCCGGCGATGGTCCGGACCCCACTGGGGATCTCTTGAACATACACGCCAGGATAGGTTGGTTGAACTGGCATAATCTCTATTTTTATGAGTGGAAAAGCAGGTTAATATGCAGAAAAAGGAAGGTGCACTTGCGGAAAAAGGGCAAATCCGCCTCGTTGCCGATGACACCAAAAAACAAAGGAAAATTATCCGGAAAAGTGAAGGATCAGGTAGGGTTTACAGAGCTTCGCTCCTTGAGTCCCAAAAGGGCTTCATCCTGATCTTAAATGAGATGGAAAGGAATAAAAATACAAAAATGAATAGATAAATGCAAAATTTTATTCAGGAACGAGGATCGATTCGGGTTATAAAGGGGCTTGCCCTGGCTGTCAGGGAGACGGGAGCAAGCCCCAAATTATTGCCCATTGAGAAGCAGGAGAGCCGAAGGGCAAGGCCTTCTGGCTTCAATTGGGCATTAAATTCATTCTACCGCCACTTTCACCCACTGGCTTCCTTCTTCATCCTGCACCTGCAACATATATATTCCTGCCGGCAGCCCGTCCAGGTTGAATTCCACGCTGGCTCTGCCGGCGCCAACCACCTGTTCCCGGAGAATGCGGCCGTTGAGGTTGAAAAGCCGGAGGTGGCGGGGTGAGTCAGCCTCTTCGCCGAAGGCCAGGTAAAGGCGGCCCTTGACTGGGTTGGGGAATACCCTCAGGCTGTTGTTATCGGGCCGAGTACTAAATGGCCGGGCCATGGCATCCGGAGTGTTGGCTTCCAGGCAAGGGCCGCAGTAACTGCCATTGTCCAGGTGGGCGAAAAGGCTTGCCTTACTGATACATTTGGTGCGGGCATTGGCGGGGTTGCCCGGAGGAACCTGGCAGATCAGCACTTTATCTGTTCCACAGGACGGGCAGCCGAAGATGGCCACTTCTCCTCCCATGCCGCTGCCGGTGAAAGAAATGGTGTTATAAACCGGATCGGAGATGGCTCCGCCGCTGGTGAGCAGTTTGCCGGGGTGAGGCGTGCCGAAGGCGTAGTTCACCTGCCCGTTTTTTCGGATGGCCACAACGGGGATGTCCATTACGGCCATTCCGGTTTGCAGGCTGGTGGGGAAATTCAGTTCAACTTCGTAAAGGGTAGATTGGGGCGTTCCCGTTTCGCTAAGGAAGCCGATACGCCAGGTGTTGTTGACGTAGTAGGGAGAGGCAAGGCCAGGGGTGAGGGTTAGGCTTCGTGCCTGCGGGGAGTTGGCTGCCGCGCCGAACACTTCTTCCACAGATCCGGCAATGCCTACTTCGGCTGTTGGTGTTTCTCCATTGATCAAAGCGGCAGTATAGAGCGTGGTGGGAGACTCGCTTTCACTGAGGGGGCCGATGGGAGCGAGGATGCCATCAGAGAGGGCCAGGGTTCCTCCGGCAACGCTCAGGTTGATCTGGGCGTTCGGTTCTCCTCCGAGGATGTTTTCGCTGACGCTGAGTTGGGTGTAAACTTCAATTTCCAGGCCCAGTAGATTGATGCTCCCGGCTTCGGCGCCCCCGGTATTGGCAACCTCCCAGGCGCCCTTCCCGTCGGTTGAACCACTGACGTTCTCCATTGTAAAGATAAAGTCTCCGGTTGTTTTCAGCGTACCATCTGTACCTATCGCCAGGTTGGTGATCGGCAGGGTGGCGCCTTCCGGGGAAGTGAGAGAGACCGTGATGTTGTCGGGGCTGGTGAAATTGCCGAGCTTCTCTTCAGCCAGGATTGAAATTTCATCTCCATCATTGGCAAGGAGCAGGGCGGATTGCCCGGAGGGGTAGGGAACACCGGTGGTTGCATTGATGAAAGTCCCGGAGGGGCAAAGCCCCATAGGGTCCTCCACATAGATCTCTGTAAGGCAGTAATCCCATTTGCCGGTGGCGTCGGTGGCAATGACCGCCACCGGAATGCGGAGCCCTTCGTCGTCACAGTTGAAAAAAAGTACCTGGGGCGTAACGGCAGGGATGGGGAAATCCCGGCTGATGGTAATCGTGATCTCTTCCGGAGCGCTGCAGTCATCTGTAACGTCTATCGCCAGGTCGGTTGCAAAGATAAGAGCCTCCGGGCCCGTCGGGACATCCATGATCGGAATGTTCTGAGAGCCGGTGCAAATGACAAAAGGTGCGGACAGGTCCGTACACTGAGCGGCCAGCCATAACGGGGCGGCCAGCAAAAGAGTAAGCGAGAATATCTTTTTCATTGCGTTGGGGTTTTGGTTAGGAATGAAAGGGGGAAAAAATTCTGTTCCAGACAGAGAGGTATAGTTTGGCGGGGAGTTTCAATCTTAATTTGTAAAAACCTGAGGGAAGGAGCAATGAGGGAAATCACCGGACGCAAAGAATGCAATTCCCCTTGTAACCTTTTGACATAATGCGTGGGGAATACTCGAAATTGATGAGTTGATGTAATGTCAAATACGTTTCAGCGCAATAGGAAAAGACTTGACACGTTTCCCGGAAGCCTCCTTCCCGAAAACTTATCAAGTCTAATAACCAGCAAATTGGTTAAGGAATTTATGTGGCGCTTAATCCAGCGCTAATTTGAATTCACTGTTCATTTGTAGTGTCGATGATAAAACAACAATGCCCTGCTGAAAATCCGAAGGTTGGGCTTGCCCGGCTAATTCATGTGAATATCCGATCCGCCGGAAGATTTCGAACTGATCACCTTTGCCCCTCCTTTGAAATGGATGTCGCTGGCGCCCGAGGCTTCCATCTCGATCTCGCCGGTAGCATAAACCCAGACATCGGAAGCGCCGCTGGTATGAATACTGCCGTTGATGACTTCCAGCTTTTTGCCGTCGAAATCGGAGCCGCCGGAAGCTTTAACGACCAGCTTTTCGGCCTTGCCGGACAGCAGGAGGTCGGAGCCGCCGGAGGTTTCGCAGAAAAGGGATCCGGCTTCCAGTTTCATTTTGGTGTCACTGCCGCCGGAACAAACCAGCTTCAGCTCATCTACTTTCAGCCCCTCTTCGGCAAATACGTCGGAGCCACCGGAGGCGTGGAGTTCACTGAGGTTGGGGAGAGTGACATATACATTCATGGCCGTGACGGTGCGGATGCTGCCTTTGACGTCCAGGTAGAGCGTGTTGCCTTCCACTTTAGTAATGATGTGATCCATGAGGTTTTCATCGGCTTTCACAGATAGGGAGGCCGGGCTGCCCTGTACCAGATAGAGGTTAATGCCCTTTTGAACTTTGATGATGTCGAAGCTGCCCACTTCCCGTTCCTGTTCGATGACGTTGCCGTTGCCCTTCGCCCATTGTGCGGGGAGTGTATTGGCCATAAAAACGCAGCTTAGCAGGAGCAGGCCGTTGAGTATCCACAATTTTTGGGTTTTCATGATCGCTGATTTTTGGTTGTTTGAAAATGTGTCTTTACAATATGTAAAGAGCACAGAGGGGGCAAAAAGTTGCCTGAAAGCGGTTCGAGTTTGTGTTCTATTAGATTTTTTGTGCGAAAACCGCCCGGGATCTGTTTCTCCCACGGTTTTTCGATTTTGTGTATTCAGGTTATTGTAAACTTCGCTGATAATTTGTTTGTTATATATATGAATTTTTTTATTTAAGTAAAAAAGCCGAAAGAACATGATCATCATTAATGTCAAGGAAAATGAATCTATAGACCGGGCGCTGAAGCGGTACAAGCGAAAGCACCGTAACATTGGTGTCACCAGAGAGGTGCGCCGGCGGCAGGAATTTGTAAAACCTTCGGTGAAGCGCCGCAGAGAGATACTCAAAGCAGTCTATCTGCAGGAAAAAATGAATGAGGAAGAGGAGAAATGACGCCTGTATAAAAGAATAAAACAAACACTCTGCCTTGTTATCCTGTTATTATTGTATATCTTTGCACCATCAATCATTAGTTGTTCTGGCCTAAGGTTTTTTTTCTTCCTACCTGAATAGTTAGATTAAGATTTTCTACCAGTTGTACTAATCGTTGATTGCCCCTCGGGAGCTTTCTGCTACTCTTTTGCCATTGGCCAAAGCAGGCAGTTGCATCCCGTCGAGGCCTCTTTTTTTATTTATCAAATTTTTGTTTTTGTTATGAACATTTTTATTGCAAGGCTCAGTTACGACACGAGCAGCGAAGACTTACAGAGTACATTTGAACAGTTTGGCGAAGTATCCTCCTCGAAGGTGATCATGGACTATGACACCGGCAGGTCCAAAGGCTATGGGTTTGTAGAAATGGATGATGAAGTTGCAGCCATGGACGCTATCCACGAACTCAATGAATCCGAACTCGACGGCCGGACTATCGTGGTCAAAAAGGCGCGCCCACGCAACGAGCGCTCTTCCAGCAACTACAACCGCAGCAGTTATAACCGCTGGTAATCCGATAAGCCGGAGCAGTGCCGGCCGCTGCCCCTGTATCCGGGCGTTTATGTTTTGAAATATGGTATCCGGGAACGGGAGCGATGCCTGAGAATGAACCGGAAAAAGGTTTTCATTGAGGCTACCGGCGCTCCTCCGGCTTTTTTAGATTTTTCAACAGGCGGGAAATCGCGCAATGATGTTTTCTGAGCGATTCCCTGTCCAACTTAATTTCATATATGATCATAATCAATGTTAAAGACAATGAATCCATCGACCGTGCACTGAAGCGGTATAAGCGCAAACACCGTAACATCGGAGTTATCAGAGAGTTGCGCCGCCGCAAGCAGTTCACCAAACCCTCTGTAAAGCGCCGTACTGAGGTGCTCAAAGCAATTTATAAGCAGGAGAAAGAAAATGCTGAAGCCAACGACTGACAAATGAATGCCTTCTATAAGGCCAGGATCGCCTGGCCCTATTGTTTTTTCCGGTAAATTCCCTATTTTTGCGCCGTCAATCAATGGCTCCATTGGAGGTATTCCTACCTGAAAAGAAATCTTTTTTCCCACTGGCAGCTGAAATTGTTTGATTTCCATGCATGGAAAAGGGGGGGGCTGCGCCCCTTTCTGTTCTTTTAATTTTCAAACGCCAACACCTGGATGGCCTGCTTTCCCGGCAACAGGTGTTTTTGTTTAAATTTTAATAAGGCATTTATGATCATCATTGAAGTAAAAGAGGGAGAATCTATTGACCGTGCACTGAAACGGTACAAGCGCAAACACCGCAACGTTGGAGTTGTCAAAGAATTACGCAAGCGCCAGCAGTTTACCAAACCTTCGGTCAGGCGCCGGAATGAACTTCTCAAAGCGCAGTATCTGCTTCAGAAACTGCAGGGAGAACAAGAAGATTAACCTGAAAAACAATGCTTCCTTTTTTGAAAAGGAAGATGCTCCTGCCTTTGCCGCAACCGCAAAAGCAGGTTTTCTCAATAGCCCCTATCCCGCGTTTTCCTAAAAGGCAGATCTGGAAAGCGCCTCTTGGCAATGGCGCCAAACAGGTTCCGAGGGTATTAGTAACCTCCGCTTCCGTCCCTCCCGGCTGTCCAAAGTTCCATTTACCTCTATCCAGCCCGGTGAAGTATTTTCTGATCCCGGCAGCTTTGTCAGCATATTAAATATGCCCAGGCTCATCATCTTGTGTGATGTGATGGCCATGAGTTATGCGAATCAGGGGCTAAATTGCCTAAAAGCAATGGGAGGTTCACGTGTGGCTCCCACCGGGGTTTGTGCCGTCAGGTACAAAATATCGGAAGAAGGGCATCCAGAAGGCCTTTCCGTGCCGCCCGCGAGCGCTGAGGCCTCCGCCAGAGGCTTCAGCCGCCGGTGGAAGCTGCTCAGCGGCCTCCGTCGGCCATAGCCTTTGGCGGCGGACGAGGCGCTAGGTACGACACAATTTCATTTCCTTTATGGGAATATACCGTACCTACGGCACGGGCAACGCTTCCCCATGGCATTATCTACCGATATTTCGTCCTTACAGGACTTCAAAAGTATGCTTCGTTTAGCCCCTGATTCGCATGAGTTATCTCACCAAAGACAAGTCCCCCTCGTATATGATGGATATCCCATCAATAAACTCTACTTCCGCAAAGAAGGCATAGACGCCCATTTGTGCAGGTTCGCCTTTAAAGAAGCCGTCCCATCCCAGAGAGGGGTCATTGGGCTGGAAGTTGTAGTTTTCAAAAACCAGTCCGCCCCAGCGGTTAAATATCTTCAGGGCAAGGACCTGCCGTGCGCCCGGGCCGGCATAGACAGTGAACCGGTCGTTTCGCCCGTCCTCATTGGGAGAAAAGGCGTTTGGAATATACACCGGCCGGTTTTTAAGCACCAGGACTACTACTTCATCGGTGGCCGTACAGCCGTTGGCATCGGTAGCGGTAACTGTGTAAGGGGTGGTGTTGACCGGGTTGGCCTGTGGCGACTGACATTCCGTACAGGACAGAGAGTCTGGCGGTTCCCAGGTGTAGCTGACGGAGAGGTCGTTGGCCACGGCGCGCAGGTTGGCAAAATAGCCGAGTTCTATGGTTTCGTCAGGCCCGGCATTGACGATCAGTTCTCTGGGTTGTGTGATGGTGGCGCTGATGCTGTTGGTGCATCCGTTGGCATCTATGATGGTCAACTCATAGGTGCCTGCCATAAGGCCATTGAAGGTGCCGCCTATCTGGAATACCTGCCCGCCGGCGCTGAACTCGTAATCGGGAACTCCGCCACTGCCCAGCACTATAATAGAGCCGGTAGGCTCGCCGAAGCAAAGGGCATTGATAACGGTATCCAGTTCGATGAACAGCTCGGGAGGCTGGTTGAAGCTGGTGTCCGCCTCGGTAACGCAGCCATTGGCGTCAGTGACTGTTACCGAATAGGTTCCCGGCCCCAGGTTGCTGAGGGTGGCCGTCGATTGGCCGCCGCTCCATAGGTACGAATAGCCGCCCACACCTCCGGTAGGCAGAGCCGTAAGTATTCCGTCATTCTCTCCAAAACAACTGATGCCCTGCAGTTCGAAGGAAGCCTGCAGCAGCGGCGGGTCTTCCAGATCAAAGGTAAAGCTGCCCCGGCAGAGGTTGGCATCCTGAACATCGACCGTATAGGCGCCGGCAGGAAGGTTGTTCAGTACATTCTCATCGACAAAACCGTTGCCGTCGTTGAAATCGTACAGATAGGCCGGTTGCCCGTTGCCGATCGCTACGGTGATCATACCGTCTGAAAAACCGGTGCAGGAGGGGTCGATAATATTGGCCACATTCGGATCTAGAACCAACTCCAGTTCCCGAACGGGAATGGTCAGGTCGAGTTCACAGCCGTTGATGTCACGGATGGTAACATTATAATCACCGATCGGCAGGCCCTGAATGCTGTTGTCATTGGAAAACGGCTGGCCGCGCCAGCTGTATTCATAGGGCGGCGAAGCCCCGCTGACCTGCAGGGTTATGGATCCATCCATGCCGCCGTTGCAGGTCGGCATGCCGATAAGCGTATCCACCTCGAACTCCGGCGGGCCGCCAATGGTGACTGTGAATTCTGTCTGGCAGGTGGAGGCATCGGTGATGGTCACATCGTAATTGCCACGCCCCAGGCCGGCCAGGTCTTCGACGGTTTGCCCGTTGCTCCAGCTGAAGGTGTAGGGGGAAAAATCACTGCTCACGCTGAGGTCGATTGCCCCGTCAGATGAATTGGGGCAGGATAAAGGCGTTGGAACGGCACTGACATCGAAATGATCATCACAGCATTCCACATAGATGTTGCCGACAGCGGTGACAATGCAGCCGTCATCGGTTTCTATCTGCAGCACGATGGATTTGAGGCCGGGGCGGTTGTAGCTTACCTGGTGGGGGCCTGTTCCACTGATGCTGGCAGGGTTGGCCGCCGCTCCGAAGGTCCATCTGCGGCCGGAAATGACTCCTTCAAAGGTACTGGCATCGGTGAAGGTGGCCGGTTCGCCAACGCAAACCGTGTCGGTGCTGATGGTGAAATCGGCAACCGGCCCCCGGAAGGTCCCCGTACCGCCGAATTCTATGGAAAACCCGTCGCCGGAACCGCTGAAGTTGTTGATGATCAGGGCATAGCTTTTGCCGGCTTCCATATCGATGGCCTGGACGAAGTTGTTGTCGCCCGGCTGGCAACCGCAGGATTCACTGGTATCGCCGTCGTTGAGCGCCAGGCCGGTGGACCCGGTGCAGGGCTGCCATTCCGAAAGAGGGGAACCGACGTTCTCTCCGGAGGCCATGCAGCGCAGCGGCGTTTTCTCCGAGCAGTCGTTGACTCCGTTGGGCAATTCGAAGATGACGAAGTCGAGGTCGTCGGCCGGGTTGAGCGGAGTGAGGGTAAATGTGAGCGTGCCCGACTCCTCACAGGTCCATTTATACCAGGAGGAATTGTCTTCTACGATGCCGCAGCCGCAGCCTTCGTCAAATATCTCATTGGGGTTGGCCCCTTCGCCCACCACAAAATCCACGGTAAAAGGATCTTTATCGCAAAGTACGACTGCCGTGCTGCAATCGCCGGAAGGCGCCTGCGCCTGGTTGAAGTTGTTGACGCACAATTTGAAGGTGCCGGTTTGCCCCAGGCGGCCGCTGACCTGTATGTAATAGGTGGAACCGATGTTCAGGTTGCTCGCAAAGGCCCCGATCGTGTTGGTGCCGATGGCGTCATTTGCGCATTCCACCTGGGTGAGGTTTCCGCAATCGCCGCTGTAGAGAGAAAACTGCGGGTTGGAAAGGGTGCCGCCGGCATTGATGCTTACAGCCCCGGTTACGGTGATGTTGACCGTTGTTGCTTCTGCCGTAAACGCAAACCATACGTCGAGGCTGTTGTTGGGGAAGCAGGAGGGGTTAATGCCCGAATCGGTAGCGCCGACGTTGGTATAGGCGCCGGCATTGGAACACCAGTTGCTGACGTCATCCAGGAAAATAGCATTGGTGCAATCGTCGTTGGCCGGCTGCGCCAGCATGCTTGCTGCCGAAAGCATCAGCACAGCGGACAGAGCCATCCTTGAATGCAAAGGGGGAAGTATTTTTTTGATCATAGCATGTACTTTATTTGTCCGGCTCCCTGAGCGCTAATTCGGAAAACCGGCACGTTCATAGCTTTATTTTTTACCGGGACAGGCAAACGCTGCCGGAATAGCGGCGGCGCTTCCCATCGATGAATTCCACGATTATTATATACGTATAGACACCTGAAGGGGCGGCCTGGTTTTGCATCTTTCCATCCCATTGTAAAACGGGAATTCCAGGCGACAAATTTTCCTGTTCGAATACCAAAGCTCCCCACCGGTTGAAAATCCTCATGGAAACGGCCTGCCGGGCGGCCGGGCCCAGATAGGCCTTAAAATAATCATTTCGGCCGTCATCATTGGGTGAGAAGGCGTTGGGGATATAAACCGGCCGTTTTTCACTCAGAATTATATGAATGGAATCGGCCGCTATGCAACCGTTCTCGTCTTCAACCTGTATGGTGTACCAACTGGTTTGAAGGGGCGCCAGCACCGGCGCCGGACAATCCGAACAGCTCAGGCCTTCCGCCGGCTGCCAGTTGTAGCTGATGACATTGCCACTGCTGTAGGCCTGAAGCTGTACCTCATAGCCGAGTATTACCTCCAACGGCTCTCCTGCTTCCACCAGCAGCAGAGCCGGTTCCCCGATTTCGATGTTCAGGGAGGTGGTGCATCCGCCGGCATCTCGTACATACATTAGGTAACTTCCTGCAGACAGGTTATCGAAGAGAGGCGAATCCCGGAACTCTTGTCCATCTATGGCGAATGCATAGGCCGGAGAGCCACCTGATGCCGCCAGCAATATGCTTCCGCTGGCCTCCCCGTGGCAGCGCACAGGCTGCAGGTTGTCCACTTCCAATACCAGAGGAGAGGGTTGATATAAGGTGGCGGTGTTTCGGATTTCACAGCCGTTGGCGTCGGTGGCCGTCAATTGGTAGGTACCTGCGCTCAGGGCAGTGAGAACGGGGCTGCGGCTGCCATCATTCCACAGAAAGGAATAGCTGCCGCTGCCGCCCTCCACCACCGCTTCCAGCCGGCCGTTGGTGGCGCCGTGGCAGGAGATGCCTGTTTCTGAAAAGTCGAGCACGAGTGGGGGGGGCGCCTCGGCCGTGAAGGTGAAACTTCCCCGGCAAAGGTTGGCGTCCTGTATGTTTACGGTGTATTCGCCTGCGCCCAGCCCTTCCAACATATTGGAGCCCGTCCAGCCATTGCCGTCGTTGAAATTGTATTGAAAGGGAGGCTGTCCGTTCAAGGGGATGACGGTTAAAGCGCCGTCCTGGCTGTCGTGGCAGGAAGGGGGCCTAAAGGACTCATTGGGGAGCAATATTTCCAGGGAAAGTTCCCTCAGCGGGATGTCCAGGGCCTGTTCGCAACCGTTGGCATCTTTGACGGCCACCGAATAGTCGCCTGCCGGCAGGTTGGAAAAAACGTGGTTGGAAGTAAAAACGCCGTTCTCCCAGCTGAATGAATAGGGTGGAGTTGCACCGGTAACTTCCAGTCTGATCTCGCCGTCCACGCCACCATTACAGCCGGGAGTGGTGATTAGGGTGTCAAAATCAAAGGCCGGCGGCCCTTCCAGTTCGAACCGGAGGATGGTATCGCACCCCAGGGCGTCAGAAACAGTGAGGGTGTGTGGCCCTGCCTCCAGCCCACTGGCTTCCGGGCCATTCTCACCATTGCTCCAGTGGTAGGAATAAGGAGCGTTGGGGTTGCTGGCCTGCACCATGATGGCGCCGTCGTTGCCTCCCGGGCATTGGGGCGCAATGATTTCCGCCTGGATATCGTACCGGGCATCACAGCAGATCACTTCAACCTGCCGGACGACGCTTACGATGCAGCCCTGGTTGGTCAGCAGGCGGAGCAATACCGGTTTGGTTCCGGCGGAATTCCAGCTGAGTTCGTGCGGCCCCGGTGTCTGGGCGGCGGTGATGGAAGCGCCCGGCCCGAAGTTCCATTCCCAGCCCACGATGTTGCCGTTTGGAAAGGAAGAAGCATCCTGCAGCATGGCGGGCTCCCCAATGCACACCGGCCCGGAGGGAACTATGGCAATAGCGGCGTCCGGCCCGGCGATCTCTCCGGTACCTCCAAATTCCATCTCAAACCCGATGCCGGTGGAAGAGAAATTATTGACCATGATGCCGTAGGTTTTTCCGGCTTCCATGGAGAGAGCGGCGAGGAAATTATCTTGTGAAGGGTCATTGCAGTTTGGAGGTTCCGAAAAGTCGGTGGAGGCTTCATCCAGGCCGGTGGGGCCGTCACAGGAGGAGGCCATGCAACGCAGCACGATCTTGTCGGCGCAGTTGCCCGGGCCATTGGGAAATTCATAGACGACGAAATCAATGTCGTCGGGTGGGTTAAGCGGATTGAGGGTAAAGGTAAGAGAGCCGCTGCTCCCCGCCGTCCACATGAACCAGGCGGAATGCCATTCTACATTTGTGGCGAAAATATTGAGGCAGGAGGCGTCGTTGGCTTCTGTCGGGTTATCGCCCGGCCCGATGAGCTTCTGTACCACAAAGGGCTCTTTGCTGCAGATGATGGCGGCCTCCGGGCAGTCGGAGGAAGGTTCTTCCGGCGGGTTGTAGTTGTTGATGCAGAACTGAAAAGAGCCGTTTTCTCCGGCGCCACTCTGGATGCGGATGAAGTGAGGTAGCCCGAGGTTGAGCCCATCGAAATACAGGCTGTTGACGTTAGATTGAGGGATGCCGGGGGTGCATGCCAGTTCCTGCAATCCGTCACAGGTTCCCTGATAGAGGGCTATTTCCGGCGCCTCCAGCAGGTTGGCGCCCGTACTGCCGATAATAGTTATGGTGACATCGGCTGCAAAGGGTGTAAAAGTGAACCATATATCGGATCCGGGGGCGTTGAAGCAGGAAGGGGGTGGAACACTTCCGGCATCTGCCCCCTGAAGGGAAAAGGCGCCCGGTTCGGAACACCAGTCGGAAGCATCCTCGACAAGGAAGGCGCCGGCGCAGTTGTCATTTTCCGGCTGGCCCGTTAGCGGCGGCAGGCAGGAAAAAAGAACAACGGCGGCCAGGATGTATTTTGAGCGCATATAACTTCTCTTGTGGGGAAACCGGCTGGTTGTGGCCCGGAAATTATTTATCATTATTTTTGCAGCGAGAACTATTCAGGCCAGGCTTAAATAATAACAGGAAATTAGCCAACTCTTTCCAAAATCGGGGGAATTAGCTGCTTTTTAACAGTACTTTAGTAAGGACGTTGCGAGGCAGGCAGAATGTTGGGGGGCGGATAATTTAACAACTTCCGCAAATCGGTGGAAAGCACAATTTATGAAGAAGCACATTCCAAACGCGATCACATTACTCAATCTTTTTTTCGGTTGCTGCGCCCTGGCCAGTATCTTTTACGGCCAGTATGTGGCTGCCTTCTGGTGGGTGTTCGCCGGTGTGGCGGCGGATTATGGCGACGGCATGGCGGCCCGCCTGCTGGGAGTGCAATCGAACCTGGGAAAAGAGCTGGACTCACTGGCGGATATGGTTACCTTCGGGGTCGTCCCGGGGGCTGTATATTATATGCTGCTGGCCCGCTACTTTCAGCCCGACGGCGCTTCCGGGCTGGTGTATCAGGCGGCGCCGGGCTTTCTGGTCTCTGTCTTTTCGGGCCTGCGCCTGGCCCGGTTCAACCTCGATACCCGACAGGCAACCGGTTTTATCGGGTTGCCGACCCCTTCCAGCACCATTTTTACCATGGGAGTGATGCTGATCTATGCTTATGATACGTTCGGCCTTCGGCCTTTGGTGAGCGCCCCTGCTTTTCTTTACGGCTGCGTGCTGGTGCTGTCGTATTTGCTCAACTCGGAAATTCCTATGTTCAGCCTGAAATTCAAGTCTTTCTCCTGGAAAGGCAATGAGGTGCAATTCACTTTTGCGGTTATTGCAGTCGTCATGCTGTTCCTTACCCGGGAAGCCTCCTTCTCGATCGTCATCCTGCTGTATGTTCTGTTTTCTGTATTTCAACACCTGGCAAAAAGGAGAAACTAAGCCATGCTGTACCTCGTTCCCACCCCGATCGGCAATCTGGAAGATATTACCCTGCGCGCTCTGCGCGTCCTGAAAGAGGTAGGCCTCATCCTGGCGGAGGATACCCGCACTTCCGGAAAGCTGCTGGCGCATTACGAGATCGATACGCCCATGCGCGCTTACCACGCTCACAACGAGCACGCAGTTGTCGAAGGGCTGGCCGGGCAACTGGAGCAGGGCGCCAGTATGGCCCTGATCAGCGACGCCGGCATGCCCGGCATCTCCGACCCCGGCTTTTTGCTGGCCCGTGAATGCGTCCGTCGCGGTATTCGCGTAGAGTGCCTGCCGGGGGCGACGGCTTTCGTTCCGGCCCTCATCGCTTCCGGCCTTCCGAGCGACAAATTCTTTTTCGAAGGCTTTCTGCCGCACAAGAAAGGCCGGCAAACCCGGATACACTACCTCGCTGGCCTGCCCTGTACCTTCATCCTCTACGAATCGCCTTACCGGCTGGTGAAATGCCTGGCCCAACTGGCTGATGCCTGTGGCCCGGAACGCATGGCCTGCGTAGCCAGAGAACTGACAAAACTACACGAAGAGGTGCGCACCGATACGCTGGAATCCCTTCGGGAATACTACGGCGCTCAAGCTAAAGTCAAAGGAGAGATCGTCCTCGTGGTGGAAGGAAAAAAAGAAGATGGGCCGGATTAATACCGGGACAGACTGATTTTTTACCAGAAAGGGCCATAACTTTGGGCCGATGGCAACCAGGATAAATATCGTTTCTTATGACCCCGGCTGGATTGAATCCTTTGAGCGGGAATCCCGGCAATTGAAGGACAGGCTCGGGCACCTGCAGCTCAGGGTTGAACACATCGGCAGCACGGCAGTAGAGGGCCTGGGCGGTAAACCCATTATTGACATTATGGCCGGGGTAGAAGAAAGTGCTCTTGATTCAGTTACAGAACCTCTCCTGGAAATGGGCTATTGTTATTACCCCTGCTATGAGGCCTCTGTACCGGAGCGCCGCTTCTTTGCCCGCCTGAACGAACTACAGCGGAAGGTCTTTGATGATGCTGCCCGGCTGCCTGCCCACGATGAATTTCCCCATACCCACCACCTCCATGTGGTTGCTTACGGCTCGCTCTGGTGGAAGCGCCACCTGGCTTTTCGGGACTATCTGCGCACCCACTCCATGGCGCGCGATGCCTATCACCGCATGAAAAAAAAACTGGCCAAAGGCACCTGGGAAAGTGTCAATGATTACACTGATGCCAAGACGGGGTTTATCCGAAGCATTGAGCGGTTAATTGAGTTGATGAGGTGAATGAAAGGTTGATAGAACGGACACGCCTGTTTGAACAATCCAGGCGTGGCTTCTTTATACCCCTCAATATTGGCCTCTTTGCGAACACAAATATCTTTTTACAAATGATCAAAAAAAACTAACCAAACTAAAACCATGGCGAAACAACTCATCGAATGCGTGCCCAATTTCAGCGAAGGGCGTGACATGGACATCATCAAACTGATCACCGACGAGATAGAAAGCGTAGAAGGCGTCAAACTGCTCGACGTTGACCCCGGCAAAGCCACCAACCGGACGGTGGTGACTTTCGTAGGCGAACCCCAGCCCGTTGTCCAGGCTGCCTTCCTCGCCATTAAAAAGGCGGCTGAGGTAATAGATATGCGCAAGCATAAAGGCGAACACCCCCGCATGGGCGCCACTGACGTCTGCCCCCTGATCCCCATTTCCAACATCACTATGCAGGAAACGGTGGAATGGGCCCACAAACTGGGCGAGATGGCCGGCAAGGAGTTGGGCATTCCTTTATATATGTATGAATACGCCGCCAGCAAGCCGGAGTGGAAAAACCTGGCTACCGTCCGTGCCGGGGAATACGAAGCCTTGTCCGAAAAACTGGAGAAGCCGGAATGGAAGCCCGACTACGGGCCCGCCCGCTTCAACGCCCGCGCCGGCGCCACTGCGATCGGCGCCCGTGATTTTCTGATTGCCTACAACGTCAACCTGAACACCACCTCAGTGCGCCGGGCTAATTCCGTAGCCTTTGACGTGCGGGAGAAAGGCCGGGTGAAACGGGAAGGCGATAAAGTGAACGCCCCGGTTATCAAGGACGCCAACGGGGAGCCCGTTCGCGAGCCCGGCGCCTGCAAGGGGGTGAAGGCCATCGGCTGGTTTATAGAGGAGTACGGCATTGCCCAGATCTCGATGAACATTACCAACATCAAGGAAACGCCATTGCACGTGGCTTTCGAGGAATGTCGCAAGAGCGCAAATGCACGCGGCCTGCGCGTAACCGGTTCCGAGTTGGTAGGGCTGGTGCCTCTGAAGGTCATGCTCGACGCCGGGCATTATTTCCTGAGGCAACAGCGCCGCTCTCTTGGGGTATCGGAAGAAGAAGCCATCAAGATCGCTGTCAAATCCATGGGGCTGGACGAACTGGGGCCTTTCGACGTGAATAAGAAGGTCATCGAATACCAATTGCGGGAAGATATGCCTACCCCCCTGCTCGATATGAACCTTCGGGCCTTTGCCAACGAAACCGCTTCGGAGAGCGTAGCGCCGGGTGGCGGTTCCATTGCTGCCTATGTTGGGGCACTGGGCGCTGCTCTTGCCACCATGGTGGCCAACCTTTCCTCTCACCGCCGGGTATGGGACCACCGCTGGGAAGAATTCTCCGAATGGGCGGAAAAAGGGCAGAAAATAAAAGACGCTCTGCTCCACCTGGTCGATGAGGATACCCGCGCCTTCAACCGGATCATCGATGCGGTGCGCATGCCGAAGAGTACGGAAGAGGAAAAAGCCGAAAGAGAACGCGCCCTGCAGGAGGCCACCAAATACGCGACGGAAGTTCCCTATCAGACCATGGAGCTGGCCCTGCAGTCTTTTGAAGTGGCAAAGGCCATGGCGGAAAAAGGCAACCCCAACTCCGCCAGCGATGCCGGTGTCGGCGCCCTGTGCGCCCGGGCAGCCGTTCACGGCGCCCTGCTCAATGTGCAGATCAACGCCAAAGGCCTGAAGGATAAAACCTTTGCAGAAGACATTACCGGCAGGGCCGAAAAAATAGCGGAAGAGGCAGACCGGCTGGAGAAGGAGGTGGTGGGGATTGTGAGGAAGAAAGTGGAAGAGGAGGGGTGATTGCCGGCTGGCCCCGGGATTCGTTATTCGGGATTCGGGGCATAAACCAGCGCAAAAGCATATTCCTGTATTCACGGGTAGCCCGCCGGGGAGCACTTTCCCGATAATTTTGATACGGCCCACCTGAAGGTGGGGCGGCCAAAAAAAAGCAGCTCCGGAGAAACTTCCGGAGCTGCAGAAAACCAACTTCAAAAGGGGGGTTAAGCGTGACTTGTTGATGTCACAGGGCAGAGATCTGAGCTACGATGCTCAGTAACTAATAGTGTTTCCTGATGTTATCAATGGATATTACCGATAATAACACCGCCACGTACGCGGCGGCATACGCACGGAGGCCCACAAGAAGCTGGGCAAAGGTTTGATAGTTGCTTAGAGGACAAAAAAAGTGTCTCCTCTTATTCCGGAGGCGTATATATATCGGTTCTGGAATGTGCTGGCAACCAGAATTTATCAGGTTCTATACCAGCTGAACAACAAAGGTATCAAAATTCCATTCAAAAGTCAAACCTGAGCCTGGCCAAGATTTTTTGCAGCAGCATCGAGCTCCTGGTAGAACTCATCTCCGAATTTCCGGATGATGGCTTCTTTCAGGAACCGGTACACCGGTAATTGCTGCCGGCGCCCCAGTTCGCAGGCGGCGGAGCAGATCTCCCACCGGTCGTAATTGAGCAACTGAAGGCCCACTCGTTCATCCACTTTGGCCCGGATGGGATAGAGGTGGCAGGAGAGGGGTTTTTTGAAATCTGTTTTTCCATCCTCATAAGCCTGCTCGATGCCGCATTTGGCAATGCCTTGTTCATCGTAAACCATATAGGCGCAAGGGCCGCCGTCAATGAGAGGCGTAGCGTAGGTGCCGTTTTCCTCGTCGTAGGTATAGAGCCCTTCGGTTTCGATGGTGGCCTGGCCCGCCGGGCTCAGGTAGGGCCGTACTACTTCGTAAATGCGTTCCAGGGTAGGCCGTTCTTCCGGCTCAACAGGGGCGCCGAGATCGCCTTCCCAGCAGCAGGCGCCCTTGCAGGCACTGAGGTTGCAAAGGAACTGTTCTCTGATGACTTCATCACTGATCAATACATTACCTATCATCAACATGGGTAAGGATTATGCTGAAATAACAATCGGGGCAGCTTAAAGTCAACCCCCGTTTTGATCTGCAAAAATAATGGATCGAGGCCAATGGCCGGCCATGCGGATGCAACTTTTACGGATCGTCACCCGGATTTCCAAAGCAGGGGAAATGTCGGGCTATTGCCGGATAAAACGCTCAAAAATTGTATTTTGCACCGAGATAACCGAAAACTAAATTATGAAGAAACTGACCCTTTGTTTTTTCTTCCTTGCCCTGGCCTCCGGCCTGTTGGCCCAAAATACGGAACAGGAGGTTCGGAAAGCTACCGGGGAAGCCGTGGCATTGTACCAACTCGATGAAAGACAGGCAGAAGAAATGCAGGTGATCCAGGAGCGCCGCTTTCGGAACCTGGCTTCTATTGAAGAGCTGCGCCAGTCGGATTATAACCTGTACCTGCAAAAGAAAAACTCCGTCCGGGAAGGCATGATGGCCTCCATTAAGCGTTTGTTGAAGGAAGAGCAGATGGAAGTGTTCCATCAGCAGCTCGTTGATCGCCGAAAAAAAGAAGCTGCCGTGAAAGAGCAGCTCAAACAGGAAGGCGCCTCCCGGCAAGAGATCCAGATCGCGATCTGGGAATTGGAATAAGCCCTCCTGAAAGCGGTTCGTCAAGGGCCGCTTTTTTTATTTTTATCCGTTTTTTTAAACAATTTATCTGTAACATTAGCTGGCGGCGGAACAATCGTCAGATCCATCTGTCTTTGGGCAAAGTTTGTTTTAAAAAAATGATACCTTTACCCGGGTGCGTTTCGTCGGCAGAAGGGCCATTTCCCAGCTTGTAATCCGGCGGCCCTCCCTGAACTTCATCCATAGACAGCTGTTATTTTTTTGTCGGTTAGACAAAGATTTTACCTATTCATACACCTCTTTTAATTGCAGATATATAAATGGATCCTCTTAAACAGAAATTTAGCAAGAAAGCTTCCGTCCTGAGAGAAGAGATCAGAGGAATGCTCAAAGAACACGGCGACAAAAAAGTCGATGAAGTAAAACTGAAACAGATCTACGGCGGCGCCCGCGGCATTAAAATGATGATCTGGGAAACCTCCCAACTAGACCCTATCAAGGGCATCAGCTTCCGGGGTTTCCATATTCCGGAGCTCCGGGAAAAACTGCCCAAAGGGCCGGATGGCAAGGAACCCCGCCCCGAAGGGCTTTTCTGGCTGATGCTCGTCGGAGAGATCCCGACGGATGATGAAGTCCACTGGCTGACCCAGCAATGGACCCGGCGCAGCAACGTTCCCGAGCACGTCTTCCGCCTCCTGGACAGCCTGCCCACCGATACGCATCCCATGACCCAGTTCGTGACGGCTATTGCTTCCATGCAGACGGAAAGCTGCTTTGCCCGCCGTTACAACGAAGGGATCAATAAGGCCGATTACTGGGATCCCACCTACGAAGACACAATGAACCTCATTGCCCGGCTGCCCCGCATTGCCGCCTACATTTACCGCCGTTCCTATCATGATGGCAAACACATCGCGCCGGATATCGCACAGGACTGGGCCGGCAATTTCGCGCACATGCTGGGCAATGTAGAGCCGGATTTTAAGAACCTGATGCGCCTTTACCTGACCATCCATGCCGATCACGAAGGGGGTAATGCTTCGGCTCACACCACCCACCTGGTGGGCTCGACGCTCAGCGATGCTTATCTGTCTCTGGCTGCCGGCATGAGTGCTCTGGCAGGGCCGCTCCACGGCCTGGCCAACCAGGAGGTGATCAAATGGATATTCAGCATGCTCGATGCACTGGGCACCACCAAGCCGTCAAAGGAGCAGATCGCCGATTATGTGAACAGCACCCTTGCCGCCGGGCAGGTTATTCCGGGGTACGGCCATGCCGTATTGCGGGAACCGGACCCCCGCTTCGTGGCTCAAAAGCGTTTCGCTGAAGCTTATATCAAGGGCGATGATATAGTCGATGTGGTATGGAAGGTCTTTGACGTCGTGCCTCCCATTCTTCAGAGCCTGGGCAAAGTCAAAAACCCATGGCCGAATGTCGATGCTCACTCCGGCGCCCTATTGGTGCACTACGGGCTGACGGAGTACAGTTTCTACACCGTACTCTTTGGAGTCTCCCGCGCCCTGGGCGTACTCTCCGCCCTGTGCTGGGCGCGTGCTCTGGGATTCCCGCTGGAGCGCCCCAAATCCGTGACTACCAACTGGGTGAAGGGCTTCCTGGCCCCGAAACAGGAAACGGTGGAGAAGAGCTAAAGAGCTTGTGGCGTCAGGAGTAACGCCTGTTGAAATTCCGGAATATGAGTCATCCTGGATTCTTTCCTTCGCTTTAAAAGAAAAATTCAGGATGGCTCATGTTTACCGTGTCAGGCCCCGGCTTTGAAAGCTTTTGTTGAAGAAAATTCCCCCCAAACAGTTCCCAGTCTGTAAAAATCCTTTATTTTTGGGCGTTCATCAAAACATCATCCAAATAAACCAGAAGCATGGACTTTCCGGACAACCTGAAATATACAGAAGAACACGAATGGATCCGCGTTGAAGGCGGCAATATCGCTTATGTCGGCATTACGGATTTTGCACAGAGCGAACTCGATGAACTGGTGTATATCGAAGTGGAGACGGTGGGAGAAACACTGGATAAGGGAGAGGTTTTCGGTACCGTCGAAGCGGTAAAAACCACTTCCGACCTGTTCATGCCGGTTTCTGGTAAAATACTTGAATTCAACCCGGCTCTGGATGAGTCGGAGGGCGATGACCCGACCCTGGTGAATAACGACCCTTACGGCGAGGGCTGGATCATTAAAATGGAAGTTTCCGACCCCGGCGAGCTCGACGAGCTCATGGATGCAGAAGCCTATGAAAAAATGGTGGGTTAAAAAAAAATTAAAATTTTCTTACCTTCGACACACCAAAAGCAAACCATCCCGCATCTATCCTAGCAAAAGAGCCAATCAACTGAATTTCATCCCTGCCCTGCTGTGGGCAGCACTGATCTTTTGGCTGTCAACCGGTGAGCCGGTGGAAGTACCCCGCTTTTCCAGTATTATTGAGCCGGATAAGCTGGAACACGCTGCCGCCTATCTCGTATTGAGCGCCCTTCTGTTGTGGGGGTTTTACCGAACCTCAGGCGCCTCTCCGGTTGCAATGGCAATAGCAATGATGGCGAGCATTCTGTACGGAATAAGCATGGAAATTGTCCAATATGCCTTTTTTCCAAACAGGTTTTTTGAAGTCTTCGACATTATTGCTAATATTATTGGCTCAATTCTAGGAGTTCTTGGCTTAAATTTTTTGATAAAATAAAACCTTGTCAGTATGGATTTGTCAATTACCGGCGGAACCGTGGCTGGAATGTTGTCTGCCATAGTCATCGGCATCATAGCGATTATCGTGGTGATGCGGTCACTCTATGCGCAGCGTTCCGCCAATGTTTCCACAGATGCGGCAAGCCAGTCGAGCAAATCACCATTGGATGCGAGGACGAAGTACCCCTGGGCAGATGCTTTCAAATACAGCGGGACTTTCTTTAACCTCGGCCTGGCCTTAGCTCTTGGCTTGACGATACTGGCATTCAGTTGGACTCAATACGAGGAAGAAGTGTACATCCCCGATGACGCACTGGTGTTCGATGAAGAGATCGAGATCGAACCGCCCCGTACCGCTGAACCGCCACCCCCTCCACCCCCACCGCCCCCTCCCGTGATCGAGGAGGTGCCCGATGAAGAGATCCTGGAGGAAGAAGAAGTAGAATTCGTTGACCAGTCGGTCGATGATGAAACAATAGTGGAAGCTCCTCCGGTACAGGAGAGCGCTCCTCCTCCTCCTCCCCCGCCGCCTCCCCCGCCACCGGAACCGGAAGTGGAAGAGATCTTCAAAGTGGTTGAAGACATGCCGCGCTTCCCGGGTTGTGAAGACCTGCCTACCAAACAGGAGAAGAAGCAGTGCGCCGACAAAAAGATGTTGGAGTTCATCTACAAAAACATCAACTATCCTGCCATCGCCCGTGAAAACGGCGTGGAAGGTACGGTGGTCGTGCAGTTCGTCGTCGAAAAAGACGGCTCTGTGGCAGACGCCAAGGTCGTTCGCGATATCGGTGCTCAATGCGGCCAGGAAGCTCTCCGCGTAGTCAATATGATGAATACGGAAGGGCTGAAATGGACGCCGGGTAAACAACGGGGCCGCCCCGTGCGGGTACAGTTCAACCTCCCGGTTAAGTTCCGGCTCGAGTAAATGCTCGCCCTCAGTAAAAAATCTCCTTTTCCTGAGGGCGGATTCCAACCATAGCAGAGCGGCTAATGTACTTAAATGGACATTAGCCGTTCTGCTATTTGCACCGGGCAACTTTTAAAAAGAAACGGCGTTTTTATACTGTCTGATAAATGCTTCGCATTTTTGGTGAAACATTTATCATATCGTACATTATCTTAAGAAGTATCGTGATGATGAGGAGCCT
This sequence comes from Lewinellaceae bacterium, assembly GCA_020636315.1. GTDB lineage: Bacteria > Bacteroidota > Bacteroidia > Chitinophagales > Saprospiraceae > JACJXW01. The sequence goes on along the minus strand of JACJYA010000001.1, from coordinate 751,328 downwards.
TATTCTGATAGCAGCTATTTTTACCGCTTTTACCGCCTGGGGCCAGGAAGCTCAACTGGCGCAGCAGTACTATCGCGATGGCGAATTCGAGAAAGCGGCGATTCTTTACGAAAAGCTATACAAGCAGAGCAATTACAACGATTTCTATTTTGACCGCTACGTGGAGTCCCTTATGGCAATGGAATCTTTTGAGGAATGTGAACAGGTCATCAAAAAACAATTGAGGAGGGACCCCGATAATGTCCAGCTTTACGTCACTTACGGTAAGCTGTTTGAACGGCAGGTCCTCGACGATAAGGCGGAAGAGCAATATCACCTGGCCATCGAGAAACTGCCGAAAGACCAGTTTTCAATCACACGGCTGGCCAATTCTTTTATGGTAATCACCAAATATGACCTTGCCATCGAAACTTATGAGCGAGGGGCCGAGCTGCTCAAGGATAAGGAGGCCTTCGCCTATAACCTCGGCGAGCTGTACCGCCGTAAAGGAGATTCGGAGAAGATGATAGAAAGCTATCTGAGCAGCATTGATGCCAACCCCGGCCGCACCAACAGCGTCAAGGCCATCTTTCAGCGATACCTGCTTCCGGATGACTATCAGGAATTGCAGGCTCAGCTTTATGCCCGCATACAGAACGACCCCGATGCAGTTTTTTATCCGGAAATGCTGAGCTGGGTCTTTATCCAGCAGAAGGATTACCGGAATGCCTTTCGCCAGGCCCGGGCACTGGACCGCCGCCTGCGCGAGAACGGAGGGCGCGTTTTCCGCATAGGGGAGATCGCTGCCAATGACAAAGCCTATGAGGCGGCCATCATGGCCTATGATTATATCGTATCGGAAAAAGGCCCGGCCTCTACCTTTTACATCGATGCCAAACGAGAGTCTTTGCGCTGTAAGCGGTGGCAACTGGTTGAGGGGTACGATTACAGCCCGGAAGAACTGAAACAGCTGGAGCAGGAATACGAATCCTTCCTCGACGAGTTCGGCCGGTCCAAGCTGACGGCCAACATCATACTTGAGCTTGCCGAGTTGGAGGCACTGTACATCAATGACCTGGACAAGGCCATCAGCCTGCTCAGGGAAATGATCGAATATCCGAATGTCAACCCCGCCATTCAGGCTATGGGGAAGATCAAGCTGGCCGATTATTACCTCATGCAGGGGGAGCGTTGGGAAGCCACCCTGCTTTATTCTCAGGTGGATAAAGCCTTCAAGGAAGACCAACTGGGCCACGAAGCGCGTTTTCGCAATGCCAAGCTTTCCTACTACACCGGCGATTTCCAGTGGGCGCAGGCCCAGTTCGATATCCTCAAAGCCTCCACCTCAAAGCTCATTGCCAATGATGCCCTCGACCTGTCCGTGTTCATCATGGATAACCTTGGGTTGGACACGACCGCCGAGGCGCTCCAGTTGTATGCCGATGCCGACCTGCTGGTCTTTCAGAACCGTTTCGAAGATGCTTTCAATAAGTTGGATACCCTCAGGAGCAAGTTTCCGGACCACTCCCTGAATGATGACCTTTATTACCTGGAGGCACAGATATACAAGAAAAAACGGGACTACGAAAAGGCGGCTGAATTGCTGCAAAAGATCGTCGATGAACATCCGGATGAGATCCGTGCGGATAATGCCCTATTCGAACTGGCAGGTTTATACGAAAACCAGCTGAACGACCTGGAAAAGGCCAAGGCGTTATATGAAACCCTGTTTATCGATCATTCAGGAAGCACCTTTGCCGTAGAGGCTCGAAAGCGCTACCGCGTTCTGAGAGGTGACACTGTTCAGTAAGAGAGGAGAAACAACGCAAAAAAAGGTGAAGTAAGGATATTTTCTTACTTCACCTTTAAGCTTGAAGAAGCTGTTCGGGGCGTCCGCCGCTTTTACTTAAGGCGCTTTTCGTCGGACACAGTCAGTTTATGACGGCCCTTAGCCCGGCGGCTTGCCAAAACCTTGCGGCCGTTCTTGGAGCTCATTCTCGAGCGAAAACCGTGCTTATTCTTGCGCTTCCTTCTAGAAGGTTGATATGTACGTTTCATTGTTGACGCTTTTTCTATTCCTCATATATTCTGAAAAGCGCGACAAAGGTAAATTTATTTTGAGAAATAGACAAATATACCGTCGCGAAATGCCCGGCAAAAAGCACTCTCTTTTGACCGCCGGCCATATTTCTAGATGGTCATAATGTCCTTCTCTTTGTTTTCGATCAGCTTGTCGGCTTTTTCCACGTATTCTTTGGTCAGTTTTTCCACTTCTTCCTCTTTCCGTTTTCCGGCGTCTTCCGGGTAACCGGCTTTGACCGCTTTTTTGATGTTATCCATGGCATCCCGGCGGGCGTTGCGAATGCCGATCTTGGTATCCTCGCCCATACTCTTTGACCGTTTGACCAGTTCTTTGCGCCGTTCTTCCGTAAGCGGAGGGATATTGATGATCACGATCTCTCCGTTGTTTTGAGGAGTAACGCCCAGGTTAGCTTCGAAGATGGCCTTTTCGATCGGAGCGAGCATACTTTTCTCCCACGGTTGAATGGTGATGGTCCGGGAATCGGAGGTGCTCACATTGGCCACCTGGTTAAGGGGGGTCGGGGTGCCGTAGTACGGAACGGAGATCCCGCTGAGCATATTGGGTGAAGCCTTGCCGGCGCGGATGGTGGCCAACTCTTTATGGAGGTGCTCGATAGAACCCTCCATAGCAATTTTAGCTTCTTCTATGTATTCATTTACGTCTTCCTGCATGATGCGATTGTTTTTCTGTTCAACTCATTTTTGCTGAGAAGCATCCAAAAATAAGCTAAAAGGCCCCTTTTTCAAAGAAAAGAGCGATAGATTGCTGTTTTGTCTGCCATTTTTGAAATCAAACCTCAATCACTCGTTGCCCGGTTGTACTGCAGGATCAGGTACAGCACCATAACCAGTGCCGACAGGGCCGCAACCACATAGGTCATGGCAGCCCACCACAGCGCATCCTTTGCGCCCTCGTATTCGGCCCCCCGGGCTACTCCGCTGTCGTCCAGCCATATCAGCGCCCGGCGGCTTGCGTCAAACTCTACCGGCAGCGTGACGAGGCTAAATAAAGTGGTTACCGCGAAGGCTGCGATCGTGATCAGCATAATAGAAGGCATGGAGGATAAAGTCAGGAACGCGATGATCAGGAGCCACTGCTGGGCCATGGCTGACAGATTGACAACAGGCACCAGTGCCGACCGCATTTGCAGCAGGCTGTAAGACTCGGCGTGCTGTACGGCATGGCCGCATTCATGGGCGGCAACGGCAGCGGCAGCGATGTTCCTGCCCCTATAGACCCCTTCGCTCAGGTTTACCGTTTTGGTTGCCGGGTTGTAATGGTCGGTGAGAAAACCCCGGCCCTCCACAACTTTCACGTCGTTGATCCCGAAATGATGAAGCATTTGTTCGGCCACCTCCCGCCCCGAAAGGCCGGAGCTGACAGGTATGCCACTGTACTTTTTAAATTTACTCTTCAGCCTCTGGCTGACTACCATACCGACAACCGACAGGATGCCGGCAACCATGAAGTATCCGTAATATGCTCCCATTTTTGAAAAGCGGTTAGTTTAACAACTCAAACCCTGTATAACTCTGCAGAGCTTTCGGAATAACAATTCCATCCGGGGTTTGGTTGTTTTCCAGCAGGGCGGCCACAATACGCGCCAGGGCCAGGGCGCTGCCGTTGAGCGTATGGGCCAGTCGGGTGGATTTGCCGTCGCGGAAGCGCAGCTTCATACGGTTACTCTGATAGGTTTCAAAATTAGACACGGAACTCACTTCCAGCCAGCGTTGCTGGGCAGCGGAATACACCTCGAAGTCGAAGGTCAGCGCAGAAGTGAAACCCAGGTCGCCGCCGCACAGGCGCAGGATGCGGAACGGAAGCTCCAGTTTTTTTAAAACCCCTTCTACATGCTCCAGCATCTGATAAAGCGTATCATAGGATTTGTCCGGGTGCTGGAATTGAACGATCTCGACCTTGTCAAACTGGTGGACCCGGTTGAGGCCTCGGACGTGCGCGCCGTAAGAGCCTGCTTCCCGCCGGAAACAGGGCGTATATCCCGTAAGCTTGATCGGAAAGTCTTTCTCCTCCAGGATGACATCGCGGTAGATGTTGGTGAGGGGCACTTCCGCGGTCGGGATGAGGTAGAGGTTGTCGCGTTCGACGTAGTACATCTGCGCTTCCTTGTCCGGTAGTTGCCCGGTGGCTCGGGCGGTATCTTCATTGACCAGGAGCGGTGGAATGATCTCTTCATAACCTGCTTTTACGGCTTCATCCAGAAAAAAGGAGATGAGGGCCCGCTGCAGGCGCGCTCCCTTCCCGCGGTAAAGAGGAAAGCCCGAGCCGGTTATCTTGGTGCCCAGGTCCAGGTCGAATATGTTGTATTTCTGGGCAAGTTCCCAGTGAGGCAGAGCATCTGCCCCCGGTTCAGGTAGTTCTTCGGGCCAGGGCTTGAACACTTCATTGTCTTCGTCGGTACTGCCGGGCGGTACGGATTCATGAGGCACATTCGGCACCTTATATAACTGTTCGGCCAGCGCCTCCCGGGTAAGGCGCAGTTGCTCTTCCAGTTCCGCAGCGCGGTCTTTCAGCTGAGTGACCTGCCGGCGCATGGCATCCGCTTCTTCTTTTTTGCCCTCCTTAAACAGCCCGCCGATCTTTTTGGACAGCTGGTTTCGCTCGGCCAGGACGCTGTCGAGCTCCGTCTTGGCGTCCTTGCGGGTATCGTCCAGCCGGAGGATATCTTCTATAATATGTAGTTCCTCATCGGGAAAATTTCTGGTTTTCAAACCCTGGAGAACACGCTCTTTATTCGCTCTGATAAAATTGAGTTCAAGCATAGTGCAGTATTGGTTACGGTTTGGTTTAGAAAAGGAGCAGGGGATTGAACTTTTGGGAAAAGTTTTGGTTACATTTTTTGCAAAGATACTATTTGAATTTAAAAATTAAATGTATTTTTGTTGCGACGAAAGCGTAATGGCACACCATAACGTCTTAACGCCTTATAGCATTTCCTGAGGTGTTTTCACTCTCTATCCTGCTATTTCCCACTTTGATCAAGAAGGGTTGTCGGGCCACAAGAGGAAAAGTTTTGGAGGTTTTCAATGGTTTGTGAATTCACGGATCCCCACATTTTTTCCGCAATATTCTCTGACATCAATTTCATTTTTTCACAAGAACAAGATTCTTACTACAAAAACATACAAGCAAGTATATTATGTTGGATATATCACAGTTGAACTACATGCTTGTGCCCGAGCTGAGAGAATTGGCTGAGCAAATCGGGCTGAAAGGCTACAAGCGCCTGAATAAACAGGAACTCATCTATAAGATCCTGGACCATCAGGCCGCCGGTGGCGATTCCGTTGAGGGAGATGATGAAGAAAATAACGACGCTCCCAACGGCAAGCAAACAAAAAAACATTCCCAACGCCGCTCTCGCTCCGAAAAAGATACAGAAAAGCCTGATGAAAGCGATGATGGTGATGACGATGACAACACCGATGATGACGAAGGGCGCTCCCGCAGAAAAGCCCGCCGCGTGGTAAAAGTCGCCGAAGATGGGCCCCCCTCGGAACGGAAAAGTGACAACCAGGGCGACAGTGAAGACGATAGCCGCCACCAGCGGCCCCGTAATAATGACCGGGACCGCGATCGGGATCGGGACCGCGATCGGGACCGGGACCGGGACCGGGACCGGGACCGCGACGCGGATAACCGTGGCCGCCGCAGCCAGTCATCCCGCCAGCGGGAAGAGGAGGAAGAAGAAACTTTTGACATCGAGCTCGATGGCATAATTGAAGGGGAGGGAATCCTTGAAATGATGCCCGACGGGTATGGCTTCCTGCGTTCTTCCGATTACAACTACCTTACTTCACCGGATGATATCTACGTCTCGCCTTCTCAGATCAAACTTTTTGGCCTGCGTACCGGCGATACCGTCCGTGGCGCCATCCGCCCGCCCAAAGAAGGAGAAAAGTACTTCGCCCTGCTGCGTGTTTCCAAGATCAACGGCCTTGACCCTCAGGACATTCGCGACCGGGTGCCCTTCGATTATCTGACCCCGTTGTTCCCGCATGAGAAATTCAAACTGACTTCTTCTCCTACCGGCAGGGATATCGGCAACCGGATGATCGACCTGTTTACCCCAATCGGCAAGGGGCAGCGTGGACTGATCGTGGCGCAACCCAAAACGGGTAAAACTTTCCTCTTGAAAGATATTGCCAATGCCATCGCTAAAAACCACCCGGAGTGTTACCTGATCGTCCTGCTGATCGATGAACGGCCGGAGGAAGTTACGGATATGAAACGCAGCGTAAATGCCGAAGTAGTAGCTTCTACTTTTGACGAACCTGCGGATAACCACGTTCGGGTTGCGGGCATTGTCCTGGAAAAGGCAAAACGCCTGGTGGAAAGCGGCCATGACGTAGTGATCCTGCTGGATTCCATTACCCGCCTGGCGCGTGCCTACAACACCGTTGCTCCTGCCAGTGGCAAGGTCCTTTCCGGCGGTGTGGAAGCCAACGCCCTGCACAAGCCCAAGAAGTTCTTCGGCGCTGCCCGTAACATTGAAGATGGAGGGTCGCTGACCATCCTGGCCACCGCGCTCATCGATACGGGCTCCAAGATGGACGGCGTGATCTTTGAAGAATTCAAGGGCACCGGTAACATGGAGTTGCAGCTGGACCGCAACCTTTCCAACAAGCGTATGTTCCCGGCCATCGACCTCACCAAGTCGAGCACCCGCCGCGAAGACCTCCTGCTGGACAAGGATACCCTGCAGCGCATGTTCATCCTGCGCAACCACCTGGCGGATATGAAACCCGACGAGGCTTTCGAATTCCTGCGCAAGCACATGGTGGGAACGCAGAGCAATGAAGAGTTCCTGACTTCCATGAACGGCTAGGCGGGCCCCGTTTACCTCCCTGCAAAGAGAAAAGCCCTCTCCGCGTTTTCCGCCGGAGAGGGCTTTTCTCTTAGTGGGGTGTTGCCATTTTATTTCTTCCCGTTAACCCTTGCTCTGTATCCGGCGAGGAATTCCTCCAGTCGTTTATCCATAGCAGCTGCTTCGGTTTTGTAATGAGGAGTGGTGGCCGTTGTTCCCGGAAATTCCTCGATATGCATGGTCTGGGTAGGAAAGGCAAAGCGTACGCCCAGGTTATGGGCCAGGTCCAGAATGCCCAGCAGTACTTCATGGCGCGCCTTCAGCTCTTCCGGCCAGCTGGGCGCTTCAAAAAAGATGTAGAAGAGGATGTCCAGCGAGCTGCTGCTCATTTCGTTGAGGTGGATCTCGTAATAATCCTTTCTGGTTTGAGGGTGAGTGGCGACGATCTGCCGGAGGCCCTCCACAAATTTGTCGATCAGCGCCGTCGGTGTGTCATAGGTGATGGATATCTTGGTATTGAACCGCCGGTAAGCCCGCAGCCCGTAGTTGTTGACCACCATATCCGCGAGCTTCCCGTTCGGCACGTAAACCAGGGAATTGGCAAAGGTGCGTACCCGGGTGGAGCGGAACCCCACTTCCTCGACAGTGCCGTCCACCCCAGAGAAGTTGATCCAGTCACCGATCTGGAAGGGTTTGTCCAGAAAGATCATCATAGAGCCGAAGAAGTTCTTCAGCGTATCCTGTGCCGCCAGGGCCAGGGCCAACCCTCCGATGGAGATGCCCGCGATAAGCGTGGTAATATCAACCTGCAGAACCCGGAGGATCTGTATCACTCCTCCTGCCAGAAAGAGGAATTGTATGATGCGCCTCATTACCGGCAGCAGTTGTTCATCCATCTTGCTCTCGGTGCGCTGTGTGAACCGGTCGGCATAGAACATAAACACGTCCAGGATGCGCAGCAGGATATATACTACCAGGACAACGGAGGAGATCCGGATAACCATTATGGCAAAGCTGGCGGATTCGATGGGCAACTGCAGAATGGGCAGAAAGGCCTTGATCAGGCGGAGTACGATATAAATGCTGGCCGCCCGGGCTATTCTGGATACCAGTTGCGGAGAAACGGCCAGTTGTTGCGAACGGTTGCGGGTAAACCGCTGCACCAGCGGATTCAGCAGGCGGCTGAGGGCAAGATGGACCAGAACTGCCATTATCAGAATGGCCAGCAGGCCGATATACTGCCAAAGCGCCATGCCCAGTACCTCCCGTTGGCCGAATTTGGGCAGAAGGTTCAGTAAAAGGTCTGCTCCAAAGGGATAAACATCTTTATGCAATTCGGGAATGAGCTCGACGGTCTCTTCGGAATAATACCATTTGCCCCCGTACCTTTCGAGATAGACTTCCGGAAGTTCATGCGGGAAAAGGGTATAGACATTCCGGGCGGCAATGCTGTCTTCCTTATAGTCGGGGTCCTGAGGCAGCCGGTTCATGATTACCTTCAGGCCTCTTCCATCCAGTACCTGTTTGAGCTGAATGGCCAGCCGGACTGCCCGGGCGCTGTCCTGTACACCATAAATCGTACGGGCGGCCAACTCCGGCCGGTAAGTATCGGGCTGGAGGTAGTAGAGGTGCGCCAAAACCGTATTGTAGGGCGTTTCCAGGGTGACGGGCACTTCTTCGTCCTGGCCCGATAGCAACAATGGCAGGCCGATAAACAGCAGAAGGAGAATATTTCTGGCGAGCATGGTTTTGGAGCAATTGGTGGGCTACAAATGTAAACAGCCTTTAGTAGCTTACCAAGCTCCCCGGGTTATTTAGCGCCCATGAATTCAAGTATGGCCTCATTGACAGCAGCGGCTTGTTCGAAGTGAACGAAATGCCCTGCCTTGTCGATCATAAGCAGGCGGGCATTTGGCATTTGGGCGACGCCCTGCCTGCCAATAGCCTCGGTTTCCCCGCCGTTGAGGAAACGGTTGGGGATGAGGTTGTCCTGTTGGCCGAAGATGGCCAGGGCCGGCTGTCGGACATTCGGAAGCTCGTCGAACACCGGCTGGTTGACCATGCCCTTTACGCACTCGGGAATGATGTAGCAATATGCATCAAAATCGGAAGCGGAGCGCATGGCGATGCGGTCCGTGATCATAAATTCAGCATCGGGGGGCAGTTCGTAGAAATTCCAGGCCATATTTTCCCTGATCTGTTCGACGCTGGTCAACTTTACCGCTCTGGGCGTTAGCACCTCCCGGAACCATTGCCGCTCTCCCTTGTGGAAGGTCTCGAAACCAGCCGGGGCGATCAATATGAGCCGTTCTGCCAGATCAGGATAGGCCAGCGCCGTGGTAATGGCAATCTGCCCGCCCATAGAGTGCCCGGCCAGCGTTGCTTTTTCGATGCCCAGTGCGCCGAGGAAATCCTTCACTACGGTGGCGTAGTAGGTCATGCTGGCCTCGTATTTACCCTTGCTGGATTTTCCGTAGCCCGGCAGGTCTATGGCCAGACAACGGTAGTCTTCTTTCAATGCCTCGATATTTTTTTTCCAGGCCGGAGCATAACTTCCCAGGCCGTGAATGAACAGGATCACTTCCGGGCCTTTCCCTTCATCGAAGTAGGCCACCTCCAAGCCGTCCTGCAGCTTTGCTTTCATCGTTGGGAATGGATAGGTTAAGTCATCAAAGGACTGGACAGCCGGGGCTTCTTTCTGAAGGGCGCAGGCGCTGAGAAACAATAAAAGCGCTATGGAAAAGAAATTTCTCATGGTTTGCTTTTAATAATTTTGGAGCGGTAAACCTGGCAAGTATCCACAGTAACTCCTGTCAGGTGCACCGGAAAATCAAAACATCAACCACTTAAACACCAGAAGGGCCGTGTAGGGGTTTACCGGCCGCCCGGCCGTTCCGCCGTTCACCAGGGGGCTGTCATAAAAATCGCCCAGCCACAGATGGGCGGCGTGCAGTTCCGCTTCCATAAAAGCGCCGATCTGGTAGCCGAGCCTGAGGTTGGCCTCCAGGCCTATGGCCCGGCCGCCCTGGTTGGGTTCGGCATTGCTCAACGCTGCCGCCAGGCCCAGCTTTCCGGAAAACTTGTAGGGGATAAAGTCCATCCCCCAGTTGGCCGTGCCGCCGGCCAGGCCGAAGCCCAAATTGGAGATATCGGTTACGGCGGCAACGTAGCGGTTGACTACATTGGCATGGGGGAATAGCAGATAAGCGCCATGGCTGACGTGCAACGCGGCCGGTGTGCCCCAGGTGTTGCCCGTCATCACCCCACTGTATTTATCGTCTGCGATACCGTTGTTGTCTCCTGTAGTGTAGATCAGGTCCACCCATACGGCGTCGTTCGGGGTTTTCCCGTAGCGATAGCCGGCCCGCAGGTTGGCGCCCAGGCCGCTGATGCTTGGCCCGTCGGCCCAAATGCCGTTGGTTTTGAGCTGAGTGCCGCCCAGGTTGTAGTTCAGGTAGCCGGTAAGGAACCAGGGGCTCATCATCTTGATCTCATTATAACCGAAATAGGCGCCCAGCCAGGCCACATCGGCTTTGTATTCGGAATTGCCGAACCGGAAGCGGAAGGTGCCGTTGTAATCGTTCAGGGTACTGTTGAGCCCCTGTCCCAGAATAGAAGGCCCACCCTGCCCGTTGGACCGGTCGCGGACATAGTAAACCGAACCTCCCAAATGCCACTTCAACCCCAGGGCCCGCCGGTAGTTCAGCTCCAATAGGTGGACGTCATCGTCTTTTTGGATGCTGTTTTCATAGAGCTGATAGAAACCGGCCTTCCACTTATGGTAGTCGGCGTCATGGCGGAGGGTGATGCCGACGCCGTCGGTGCCCCAGTAATTCAGGCGGTAGGCGGAGTTGAGCATCTGGTCGAAGAACGTGCGGTACGGGTTGTGGGGCGTGTCATACATCCGCTGCAGGCCGAGGTTGATGGCCCAGCCGCTGGCGGGGATCAGTTCCAGCTCGACGTTTTGCGTCTGGATGTTGACCTGGTCTGCCGAAACAGCACCGCCGAAGTTGCCGCCCGTACCGTAGGCCACATCGCCCCAGGTGAAGTCGATCTCGAAGGAGGCGCGCAGGATGGCGCGCCCGTCGAACAGCTTGGGCTGGTAGATGAAAAACGGCAGGATGCGCTGTTCAAAATAGGAAGCCGTCAGCGTATCGGTGGTGGTTGTCGTATTCTGCCCGTACAAACGGCCGATCACCTGCCCCTTCAGGAAGTCGTTGGTGGGGTAGATGTTGCTGTTAACGTAGTGGTTATAGAAATACGCTATGTATTGAAATTCCTTTTCGGCTTTTTCCGGGATCTTCTTTTCTAAACGCTGGAAATAAGGTGGGATCTGCGCAATGGCCGGAGCGGTGGACAGCATGAAGAGCCAGAGCCATAAGTGTCGGTTTTTCATATCGGGTAGGGTTGTTGTTTGCTTGTTTGTAGCTGGGGCTTCGACGGTGCACCTGCCTGCCTTTTATATTGAAAAGGGAAGGAAGTCCCCCCAGTCGTTGGGGCCCGGCAATAACCGAGGCCGATAACCACTGGGGGGCGGGTTCACCTGTCTGGTGACGGGCCTTACTCTACCCGTTCATAGACCTGCACGTTCGATTCCCCGAGGGCGCCACCGTTGGTGCTGCCAAAGCCGGCGGCGGCGGTCGGTGGTACGGCGCTGATATCAGGTGATGTCTGGACAATTTCGTATTTCATGGTGTTGTCCGTCACCTCGAAGATCCCCTCGGAAGTGAGCGCAGCCGGGGAAGATTGGTTGACCGTGATCTCCCAGATATTGCCAACGCCGCTTTCCTTTTGAGTGTAGGTGCCTTCCAGGGTCAGTTTGGTGCCGGAAGTGTCGTATTGTTCCACCAAATAAGTGTTGTCCGTATTGAATTCGGCGTAGATGCTGTCAGTGGCAAAGAGGGCGACCAGTAGTGGCGCAACATTGTCGCCGGAAGACTGCCATTTTCCCTGAACGCCAACTTCGCAGGGCTGGCAGTCCGGGCCACCGCAGTCCACTCCCGTTTCCTCTCCGTTCATGATGCCGTCGGTACAGGTCGCTTCCGGGGTAGGCTCATCGTCTTTACCACAGCTCTGCCAGGTCACAACCATTCCTGTAAGGGCGAGAAGCAGCAGGAAAAATTTTAAATTCTTCATAGTAAAAAAGTTTTCAGTTTTTTGATTATTAAAATAATGATCCGGGATAACCCGGGCTATAAAGGGACGGATAAGTAATTAAGATAATAAAGCTCCCCTAACGAGTTAAACTGAATAAAAAATGATGGGGGTTGACTTAAGGTTTTGAAAAGGAAGAATTCGGCCAAGATTGTGGGGAGGATATACAATAACCATTATTCAGTTATCCCGCCTGATTCCACTTTATTGTCTCAAACAGGCCGTGGGTAAAATTTTCACCAGGGCTGATTTTGTTTTTCAAAGACTTACACATAATGATTATTTCATTTATTTTAAGCCTGGGCCATAAGCATACCGGCAAGGCCTTTCTATCTGTTTAGCCCGGAGACAAAAGCCATAAGGGTTGACCGGAGGCAGCACTTCGGCAGGAAGGAGTGAATGGAAGTTTTGGGCGTCAATTTGGCAGTTTGAAAGGCTGCCGGATCCGGATTGGCACCTGATTTGATCTGTTTATTTCTGAGATGCGGAATATCGGTTTTACCTGGCCGCTTTTTAATTGTTTTACGATTTATGTCAATTTGATTGTCTAACCATTAAAAAGGAGGTAATTATGAAACTGATGAAAAGCAATGTTTTTCCGGCTTTGCCCCAATTCTTTGACGATTTATTCACCAAAGATTTCTTCGATTGGGGGGTCCAGAACAATTCTACTACCGACACGACCATTCCGGCAGTTAACGTCATCGAATCACATGACAGTTTTACTGTCGAAATGGCAGCGCCTGGTATGAGCAAGAAGGATTTTCAGATCGAACTGGAGAACGAAGTGCTGAAGATCACTTCCAGAAAGGAAGTGGAAAAAGAAGTGAAGGAAGGCGAGCGTTTCACGCGACGGGAATTCAGCTACCAGTCCTTTGTGCGTACTTTCCACCTTCCGAAGAGCGTAGTTGATGATTCGAAGATCAAAGCCAGTTATGAGAATGGCATCCTTCGGATCCTGATCCCGAAACGGGAAGAGGCCAAATTGCCGGCTCCCCGGAGAATTGAGATTAAATAAGGATTCCTTTCAACCCCCCTTCGGTAGCCGGAATTGCAGCCGGCTGCCGAAGGGAACCACACCCTTTTCAATCATTTTATACTTTTTTCAACCTTTCAAATCAAAGATTGGACATGAGTAAGGTGAATTTCAAACCGATCAACGACCGGGTGGTCGTTAAGCCCCTCCCGGCCGAGGAGAAGACCAAAGGCGGCATCATCATTCCGGACACCGCCAAGGAAAAGCCGCAGCAAGGTGAGGTTGTCGCCGTGGGCCCGGGCAAGGAGGGCGTCAAGGTGAATGTCGCCGTCGGCGACCGCGTGCTCTACGGCAAATACGCCGGCCAGGAACTGAACTACAACGGTGACGAGTATCTCATCATGCGAGAGGATGACATTCTGGTGGTCGTAAGTGAAAACTAACGGAAGGAACGTGCTTTCATTTTCTAACCTGAAAAAGAAATATTCTTATGGCAGCTAAAGAAATTACTCTGGGCAACAACGCCCGCGAGCAGATGAAAAAAGGCATCGATAAACTGGCAAACGCCGTCAAGGTCACTCTTGGCCCGAAAGGCCGCAATGTAGTCATTCAGAAGAGCTTCGGGGCTCCAAAGGTGACCAAGGACGGCGTGACAGTGGCAAAAGAGATTGAATTGCCCGACCCGCTGGAAAATATGGGCGCCCAGATGGCGAAGGAGGTGGCCAGCAAAACGGCGGATGTGGCCGGTGACGGAACGACCACCGCCACGGTACTGGCCCAGGCCATGATCACTGCCGGCCTGAAAAACGTGGCCTCCGGCGCCAATCCGATCGACCTCAAGCGGGGGATCGACAAGGCCGTGAAGATCGTTGTCGATAACATCAAAGAACAGGCAGAGGCCGTGAGTGGCAACTTCGACAAGATCCGCCAGGTCGGCACCGTGTCTGCTAACAACGACGAGGAGATCGGCAACCTCATCTCCGACGCCATGAAACGAGTGAGCACCGACGGCGTGATCACCGTTGAGGAGGCAAAGGGTACGGAAACCTATGTGGAAGAGGTGAGCGGTATGCAGTTCGACCGCGGCTACCTCTCGCCCTACTTCGCCACCAATACGGAGCAGATGGTTGCCGAATACGACAACCCCTTCATCCTGATACACGATAAGAAGATCGCCAACGTGAAAGACATCATACCGGTGCTCGAAGCCGCCGCTCAGGAAAGCAAGCCACTGCTTATCATCGCTGAGGATATTGAAGGGACAGCTCTCGGCACTCTGGTCGTCAACCGCCTGCGGGGCACGCTCCAGGTAGTGGCTGTCAAAGCACCCGGTTTTGGCGACCGCCGCAAAGCCATGCTGGAGGATATCGCCGTGCTGACCGGCGCTACTGTTATCAGTGAAGAAAGGGGATACAAGCTGGAAAATGCCGGTATCGAGCACCTCGGCCGTTGCGAAAAGATCAAGGTAGATAAGGACAATACAACGATCGTCGGTGGCAATGGGGAAGAGGCCATGGTGCAGGCCCGCATCAACCAGATCAAAGCTCAGATCGAGAACACCACCTCTGACTACGATCGGGAGAAGCTGCAGGAACGCCTGGCTAAACTGGCCGGAGGGGTAGCTGTACTGCACGTAGGCGCTGCTACCGAAGTTGAGATGAAAGAGAAAAAAGACCGTGTGGATGATGCCCTGCACGCTACCCGCGCAGCCGTTGAGGAAGGCATCGTTGCCGGTGGTGGCGTGGCATACGTGCGTGCCATCAACGCGCTGCGCAAAGTGAAATTTGACAATGAAGACGAATTCATCGGCGCCGGCATTGTCAGTAAAGCCCTCGAATCTCCGCTGCGCACCATTGCGGAAAATGCCGGAGTTGAAGGCAGTGTGGTATTGCAGAAAGTTCTCGATGAAAAAGGCGCTTTCGGCTACAATGCCCGTACCGGGGAATACGAAGACCTGAAGAAGGCCGGCGTGATCGACCCGGCCAAAGTGGCCCGGGTGGCCATCGAGAATGCCGCTTCCATTGCCGGTATGGTGCTGATGACCGCCTGCGCCATCAACGACGCGCCGGAAAAGAAAAAAGAAGGGGCACCGGCCGGCGCCGGCATGTACGATGACATGATGTAAGCAGGCGCCCGAAATGAGCTGGAGGTTAAGGTTGAGGCAGAAGTTGAGGTTGAGGTTGAGGTTGAGATGTTACCTCTATTGTACCGGCCTCAGCCTTTGCCTTAATCTATACCTCAGCCTCAACCTCAAACTTAGCCCTAATACTCCCAGTTTCGTTGCACCTCATTTTTGATCGGGGGAACGGTTTGCAGGTAGGTCCAGATCGAGGAAACTTCCTGGTCGCTTAGCGCTGAGAAAGGCGACATGGGCTGGCGAAGCGGCTTCCCATCGGGGCGCTGGCCGAAACGGACAGCTTTAATGAAGTCTTCCTCTGTCCAGTTGCCGATCCCGGTTTCCTTATCCATAGTGATATTGGCCGAATAGATCTCGGTTTTTCCGTCTTCCGGGCTGATCAGTGTGTTTCCACCCCCAAGATAGCCTTCCGACTTTTCCGGCTCCATGATGTTTACGGTCTTGAAATCCGCGGAATGGCAGGAGTAACACTCCACCTTGCTCGTGAGCAGGTAGCGGCCATAGGCCACCTTGTCGGTTATGGGCGGCGCTTCAACAGAGGCTTCAGGGTAAGGCAGCGGCCTGAATGCCACCCGGCAGAGTAACTTTACCAGGAAGGATGGTTCCGGAGCAGGCTGTATCTTGTCGGACGGCTGCAGCTCGCGGGCATCAGAGCGCAGATAGGCGATGATGCTGTGCAGGTCTTCGTCTGACATGTGCGGGAATTTGGGCATCCAGGGCGGAGCGTATTTGCCGTCGCGCTTAATCCCGGTGCGCAGAAAGAAGGCCAGTTCGCCGTCGGAATAGGGCGCCAGTTTGGAATTGGCGGCCTGGGTGATGTTGGCCGACCAAACCTTGCCGAACTCGGGGGGAATGTCATTCATGTGCTTGCCGTCCAGCTTGCCTGATGTGCCCATGTGGCAGTGGTTGCAGACCAGCGTAGCCAGCCGTTTACCTTCGGCGATCAAAGCGCTGTCGGGCTCAACTTTCAGGTCGGGAGGGTTGGTGTCATAGGAAGGGATGCCGCTGAAGTTAATCGTGGCGGCGCCAAGCAATACGATCACTACGATTGCACCGAGGATGATGCCCAGGATCTTTAGTGCTTTTCTCATAACATAGCGTTTTTAGGTGATGATAATGATGTTTTCTCTTTTCTTCGCGTGAGGCTCAGAACGGTTAACACAAAGGTGCAAAGACACGGGATGAAAAATTTATAATCATGTTGCAAAAGTTTTCAAAATTGTTGCGGGAGGAAAAAGGCAGCACCCAATGTGCTGTATTTGGCAAATAACCCTAAGGTTACCCGCCATGCATTGTTGTCCTGGTGGGGAAAGCTTTGCTCTGATTGAGGAACATTGATTGAAATTTGAACAAGCTCTTAGCTCGCCCTTCTGGCGCCAGGCGCCCGCGAACTCAAAATCTCCTTAAGGCTCCCCATCCGGCTGCAGGCATGATCGTAACCGGCCTGATAGATCTCCTCGATCTTTTTGACGTCAAAGATGCCGTACTGCCAGAGTTCCGTAGGGGCGAAAACGAGATCACAGGTTTTGAACTTGTGCAGAGATATTTCCAGGTAACTGAGGTCGCTCGCCCGGTTGAGCAGTTGCAGTGTGCTGGACAGCTCACTTTTTTCCACTTCCTTTTTCATGGACACGTAACTTCCGAGCAGAATATCGCACTTGCCCATCAGCGGTTCTACCGGGAAATTGTTCATCGTGCCGCCGTCAATGTACCAGTTCTCTCCGATTTCCACCGGGGTGAACACCCCGGGCATAGCGGCTGATGCCAGAATGGGCCGGACCAGTTCGCCGGAGGAAAAGAAACGAACCTTGCCCTTCAGTACATCGGTGACGCAAATATACAGTTTTCTGGAAAGGGTTTTGAAGGTATGCCCCTTCAGCCAGGGCTCGAACAGTTCGGCATATTGATCTGAATCCAGAATGCCGGGTTTGCTGCGGGCGAAATGCCGCCACTGAAAAATATTGTGGGCATTCGTTTTGAAAAATTCAAGGATATCTTCAGGAGAGTATCCGGCAGCGTATAAAGCCCCGGCCATCGCCCCGGCGCTGCTCCCGGAGAGCTGATCGATCCGGATACCGCTTTCTTCCAACGCTTTGAATACACCGGCGTGAGCAACTCCGCGCACACCGCCGCCGGAGAGGACCATTCCTATGGTTGGCTTTTGTTTCATCATTCTTCTTTCCTGT
The DNA here is from genome assembly GCA_020636315.1 of Lewinellaceae bacterium. Classification (GTDB taxonomy): domain Bacteria; phylum Bacteroidota; class Bacteroidia; order Chitinophagales; family Saprospiraceae; genus JACJXW01. The sequence continues at coordinate 733,988 of JACJYA010000001.1, read as the reverse complement.
AAAACAAACTGAAAGAGAGATGGGTGAATTGTGCGACGTTGGAACAGATTTTATCTTTTACCAATTATCTCCATCCAGTAAATCACCTAAACCGCCCAGCACACTTCCTTCGCCCTTTTTCTTACCCCCGTAATGGCGGGATGCAGAAACCACCCGGTCGGCCAGGCGGCTGAAGGGCAGCGACTGGATCCAAACTTTTCCGGGGCCCTGCAGGCGGGCGTAGAAGAGGCCTTCGCCTCCAAAGAGCATATTGCGCACGCCTTTGATCATTTCGATGTCGTAATCCACATCGCGGGTGAAACCGACGAGGCAGCCGGTATCTACCCTCAGGGTTTCGCCGATAGCGAGTTCTTTCTCTACAATGGTGCCTCCGGCGTGCAGGAACACCAGTCCGTCCCCTTCCAGTTTCTGCATGATAAACCCTTCCCCGCCAAAGAAGCCGCGGCCCAGGCGCCGGGAGAACTCAATGCCAACCGAAACGCCCTTAGCGGCGCAAAGGAAGGCGTCTTTCTGGCAGATGATCTTGCCTTCCAGCTCCGTCAGGTCGAGGGGGATGATGCGCCCGGGATAGGGAGAGGCAAAGGAAACCCTCTTTTTGCCGGTTCCGGCATGGGTGAAGGCGGTCATAAACAGGCTTTCCCCGGTGAGCAGGCGCTTGCCGGCGGAAAAGACCTTATCCCAGATGCCGGCGTTCTCTTCCTTATGGCTGCCGTCGCCGAAAATGGTGGCCAGCTCGATGCCGTCATCCATCATCATAAATCCTCCCGCTTCGGCAATGACAGTCTCGTAAGGGTCCAACTCGATTTCGACAAATTGCATCTCTTCGCCGTAGATCTGGTAATCGATTTCGTGTGCGTTCATGAAATGAGGTTTTGGTTAACGTGGGCAAATGTTTTGAGAAACAAGTTCTTTGACAATTAATATAGAGGGTTTTACTGATTTTTTCTACGAACGAAGAAATGGGTGTTCTTTTTGGAGATTTTTCCGCCTCTGCCGGCCCCTCTCTCCTTTTCTGCAGTCGGGAAAAAAGCTCAATTTACTTGCATGTACAAATAAAAAAGTATAATTTGCCGTCATTATGGAAAACAGGAAAGATTACTGCCGTTGCCTGTACTATTCCGCCAATGCTCTTTCGAGGGCCATCACGAAGATGGCGGAGGAGGCCTTTGCCGAGACCGGGCTGCCGCCCAGTTACGCTTTTCTGGTAATGAGCATCAACAAGTATCCGGGAGTGACGGCGGGAGAACTGGCGGAGCTGCAGATGCTCACTCCTTCCACCATCACCCGCCTGGTGGAAAAGCTGGAAAAGAAGGGCCTGGCCAGAAGGGTCAGCGAAGGCCGGAGCACCCTCGTCTTTCCCACGCCGGCTTCAGTGGCCCTCAATGAAAAGGTCAAATCGGCCTGGAGCAATCTCTATAAAAGATATGCCGCTATTCTTGGCGTGGAGGAAGCAGGGATTTTAACCAGTAAAATATTTGATGCGGCCCTGGCATTGGAAGTATAATTTTTTTCACCCAATATTTGTACATACAAACTTTATATCATGAGCAAAAAAATTGGAATACTCGGGTCGGGTGCTGTGGCCAAAGCTTTAGGCACAGGGTTCGTACAACACGGCTATGAAGTCAAGCTGGGAACGCGCGATGCTTCCAAATTGGCGGACTGGCAGGCAGAAACCGGCGGAAAGGCACACGTGAGCTCAGTGGCTGAAGCTGCTGCCTTCGGAGATGCCATCGTGCTGGCGGTAAAAGGGACGGCAGTGGAGAAGGTGCTGCAACATGCCGGCGCCGCCAACCTGAACGAAAAAACCATTATGGATGCAACCAACCCAATAGCCGAAGCGCCGCCTGTTAATGGAGTCCTGCAGTTTTTCACCAGCCTGGACGATTCCCTGATGGAACGCCTTCAGAAGAACTTTCCGGGGGCGCATTTTGTGAAGGCTTTCAATAGCGTCGGCAGCCACCTCATGGTAAACCCCGACTTTGGGGGCGCCCGGCCGTCCATGTTTATCTGCGGCAACGAGGAGAGCGCCAAGCGGGAAGTGGCCGGCATCCTGGGCCAGTTCGGATGGGAAGTGGAAGACATGGGTGGGGCAGAAGCCGCCCGCGTCATCGAACCGCTATGCATCCTGTGGTGCATTCCCGGATTCAAAAATAACCAGTGGGCCCATGCTTTTAAGCTTCTGAAACAATAACTTCCGGCGGAAAAGGGCTCTTCGGGGCCTTTATTTGTTTTTTTATCTATCCAAAAGGCATCAAACCATTGATTGCCAAGTTTTTTTCCGGATATTTGCGCATTGAAAGAATAGTGGTAAATAAGAAACGCAAATAATTTGAAATTTTCTGAATTTGGTTTTGAACCGGAATTGTTAGAGGGGCTGGATGCGATGGGTTTTGAAACGGCTACACCGGTACAGGAACAAGCCATTCCTCCAATCATGGAAAACCGCGATGTGCTGGCCTGCGCCCAGACCGGGACAGGTAAAACCGCGGCCTTCCTTCTCCCCATTTTGAACAGGCTGACCAAGGACCCCAATGAAGAAGGGGTGGACACCATCATCATCGAACCGACCCGGGAACTGGCCATGCAGGTGGACCAGCAACTGGAAGCCCTTTCCTACTTTACTCCGGTCAGCTCTATCGCCATCTACGGCGGCCGCGATGGCCACGCCATGGAACAGGAAAAACGGGCGCTCAAGCGGGGCGCCGCTATCATCGTTTGTACGCCCGGCCGCTTCAAGTCCCACCTCGATATGGGCTATGCCAAAATGGATACGGTGCGCCACCTCATCCTCGACGAGGCCGACCGGATGCTGGACATGGGCTTCGCCCCCGATATCATGCATATTGTCAACAAGCTGCCCCGTGAGCGGCAGACCCTCCTGTTCTCCGCCACCATGCCGGGCCAGATCCGCACCTTCGCCAAGCAGCTGTTGCGCAACCCCGCTGAGATCAATATCGCGATATCCAAGCCGGCGGAGAAGATCCTGCAGCTGGCCTACGAGGTGGAAAACTCCAGCAAGATCGCGCTGACGGAAAAGATACTGGAAACCAATAAGCGCCTGGAACGGGTGCTGATCTTTGCCGGCACCAAAAAAAACGTGCGGGAATTGGCCGCCAGCCTCAACAAACGGGGCATGGACGTGGGCGCCATCCACTCTGACCTCACTCAGGATGAGCGGGAGGCCCAGCTACAGGCCTTCAAGAGCGGCGCCAAGCCCATCATCGTGGCTACCGATGTGCTCTCCCGCGGCATTGATATCAAAGGCATCGACGCCGTCATCAATTTTGATGTGCCCGGCGATGCGGAAGACTATGTGCACCGCATCGGCCGGACAGCCCGCGCTGACGCCGCCGGGATGGCCTTTACCTTCATCAACCGTAAAGACCGCGGCCGCTTTAAGCGTATCGAAGACCTGATCGAACGAAGAGTGCAGCGCCTGCCATTGCCTCCCGGCCTGGCGACTGTTGAATACGCCTCTTCCGGAGGTGGAAAAGGCCGGGGCCGTAGCGGTGGAGGCAAAGGCAGAGGCCGCAGCAGCCGGGGAGGTAAGAAGGGCGGAAAAAGAGGCGGCGGTGGCCGCCGGCCGAAGAAGGATTAGCAAAGTTAATAACCCCGCTGTGGCCTTGAGAGCGTTATTGGTTATTACTGTCACCCGAGAGCTAAGATAATAACCAATAACCGCCCCCGTCCCCAACCAGTTAATAACTGCCCGGGAACTTTGTTACCAAGGTTCTACCCCTTATTCATCTTCTCCTCACATTGCTTCGCCAATCCTTCATAGATTTGCTGCTGCCCCTGAGGAGCTTTGGGCGCCGCCTTGCGGAAGTATCCCGCCGCTCACCTGGTACGGCCTGCTGGAACCGGTAGAAGGATTTTGTGAATACGGGTACTTGCTGCTGATCGGCAAAAACGGGGAAAAGTTCGGGCAGGTAAGATTGGAGGACGGCCTTTATAAATTGGAAGACATCGGAGGAAAGAACATATTGATAAAAATGGAGCCGGATTCAACCGGTGAACTTACCTGTATGGGTTTTGCTACTATGTTGCTCAATGAAGAAGAAGCGGAATTCTTTCCTATTCTGATTTATAGTAATAACTCTTTTGAAACGGCAAGCCTTACACTAACACAGCTCTCAAAGGCAGGCATTAGGCGTAAAATAATGGGAATTTCTTCAATCCCTATTAACAATGAAAACCACCAACTAACTGAACGAAGTCCTCAATATGTGGAAATTGGGGAAATTTCATTCCATACCTTACTTTCGGATGGTGATGTTTTAGGGAATTATTATTACCTCAATTTTCTTCAATTTTTTTAAGCCTGGCCTGCTTTCTTAATGCTCAACAACTGGAACTGGCAGATAAGTTAAGCCGTTCTGGCTTTATTCACGATGTAGATGTTAATCAATATGGTAAACGATATTATATCATTGAAAGAGCTTCTGATTCACTGGTTATAAACGATCAAATCACCTTGTTGCCTCCGAGGGATTCTGTCTTTCCTTTTGGTAGAACCTATTCTGTTGCCGTCGATGAAAACCTGCTTGTTTCTAATGTCGAATTGTTGTGGGCCGACCAGGTTATGCTCACTGATTCTTCAAGGTTGATACATACTTCATTCTATGGAGATACATTAGAAATGCAGGATACATTTTATGTTGCCATTGGCGAGGGGTCGAACTTACTATTACAGGAAATTGAATTTGAGAACAATTCAAGAATTAAATTAAAGCAGTGGCCTTCAGTATATCATTGTGGCTATCATATTAGCCATGCCATTACTGAAGGAGATATGGTTTACTTTTGCGGTGAATATTCAGGTAACGAAGGAGGAATGCTTTTGGACGGCCATTTTCTGGATATAGGCTCCGGAAACCCTCAAGGATTTATAGGGATGATGGATGAAACCCTTGAGGTGCAGTGGCTGCGCAGTGTAGGAGGCAGCGGTTACGAGATCGAAAATAAATTTGCCATAAATGGGAATAATAAAATATTATTAGCAGGAGCTTCCGCAAGCAGCACTGTTCATTTCTGCCAGGATTCCCTTGTAAATCAAGCAGTTTTTCACTGGGGGACAGATTTTCTCTACTTTGTCCAGTTTGACACATCAGGCAATTGCATCAATAAAAAAACCATAGACTATTACTATGGAGGCACCATCCCGACTTCAATTGCCAGCTTATCTGATAATGCTTATGTCGTTTCCGGATATTATAACCCCTCTTACATTGGATTTGACAGCCTCTACCTCTTCAACCCAGATAATAGCAAAACAGGCTTTCTGGTAAAGTTATCGGATAACCTTGAAGCTCAGGCCGTATTCCAGTTGGAGGGCTCGCCAGGGCCAAAATATATCCTGAGTATGATCACTACTCCGGACGGCCTGATCGGGATCTGTGGATATGCTCAGGTGGATACGCTGAGAATAGGAAATGAGGTAATGATTGATGATCCGGAAACCTTTTCGTTCGGGTTTGTTGCTTTTTTGGATACTGCATTCAACGTGGTTTCTGCTGTCCAGTTAGATGGAACCTGCCGAAAGCTGATACAAGGCCAGGATGGCAATATTTATTTACTGGCCTTTTATGGCAACCATCATAAATTATTTAAGCTGTCTGATGTAGTGAATGGCATAGATAGGGATATTTTCACCGAAAATACTATTGATGTCAACATATTCCCCAACCCTATGAGTAAAGGCGAAGCAATCCGCTATGAACTGAAATCAGCAAATAGCATAATAAGCCATATCAAGGTATACGATGTTTACGGACGCAGGCTGATCTCCCGAGCAGTAAATAACAAAAGAGGGACGCTGGAACTGGATAGTGCCAAAAATATTTTGTTCATTGAATTTTATACTAATAATAATCAAAGAATACTGAAGAAGATAGTGGCCCAATGACCACCATTAAACATACTCTCAATAAAAACTAACCACCCCTTTTCCTTCCCCTCCGATAGCCAGGCTGATGCCCAGGCTTATCGAAGCATGGTGCTGGCTGCGCATATTCTCCACATCTTTTGACCGGTTGACCAGGTCCATCACATCATAAAATATCTGGCCGCTGAGGAAAGCCTGGCCATTGGCAAACAACTTTCTGGAAAGGCGGGCTCCGGCAAACGGCCCGATATGAAAGGCTCTCCCTCCAACGTCTTCGGGCAACAATACCTTGCTGTCTTCCGCCAGTTTTTCCAGCTTTAGCAACTGAGCGACGGTGAACTCATTCTCTTCGGCGATGCGTTTGATCTCTTCATTGAGGTGAGCGAAAAAGCCTGCCTCTCCTTCCGATCGCTGGAAGCTCCAGTCGAAGCCTGCCCGGGCGCCGACGAATATCTCATAATCAACCGGCCGGTCTATGCTGTTGGCCCCTGCGCCGTAGCGCGTATTGGCCAGGTTAAACCGGTAATCGAGATGGAGGTTCATACCGCCGTTCCCCTGTTTGAAATAGCCCGGGCTGATGCCCAGTTCTAAGAACTGCCGTTGCATCTCCACATCGGAAGATTCGCCGAACCCATAGCTAATGAAAAAGGATATTATCGTTTTGTTGTAGCCGTTCTGGCCGAACTGCTTTCCAGTGTCCAGTTCAAATATCGGTTCGTCCATGCCCTGCAGCAGGGCTTCTACGGAAGCGCCGAGCTTGATGAGGTTCCACATGGCCTGATAGTGCGGGTTGGCGGCGAGCGGGGCCCGGTCGTCCAGCGCAAAAACGGAAACCGTTTTCAGGCCGATATCCAGGCGGGCATCGTCCAGCGTGATCAGATAAGAGGGGCCTGTTTTTTTCCGATAGTCATCAACTGTTTGTCCACTCGCCGGCCGGGCGAGCAACAGGATGGAGAAAAGCAGTAAATAGTAAAATTTTACGTTCATGATCCCTTCAATTGTTTTATTACTTCCAGGATGATTGGCCCGGGAAGCAGTTTTCCATAGCATGAATGAATTATTTTCTCTTTCCAACCCCTAATCCCCACCGCAGCCCGATGAAGCCATAAGCAGAGAACATCGGCCGGGTGCCATTGATTGAGGTATGCCGGCTGAAACTGAGGTCCGTACCGACAATAGCCGAAAACCCGCTTCCGAAATTGGCCAGCAGTTCCGCTCGCACGAAACCTCCCAGGGAAGGGACCGTCCGGGGGTCCTTAATTTTTCCGAATACTACATTCTGTATCGCCTCCGCAATCTGGTCTGTTGTATTTTCTACCGGCCTGAGGATGCCGCCCTCCATAAGGCTGTCCAGCTTTTCACTGACCAGCAACAGGCTGCCCAGGTCCACGACGGGAGAAGGGTCGGCGGAAAAGCGGATGCCGGGGGTAACCTCCGCATCGAGGAAAGCATTGCGGTTTCTGCCCCATTCCAGTAGAACCCGGCCTGGAAAGAAAAGCTTTTTCAGGTGGAGGTAGGCCTCCAGGTCATATCGTTTGGAGAAGAAAGGCTCTGCTTTGGTGGCATCTTCCAGGGCCAGCAGGGCCAGGTGCTCCGCCAGCTCTTGGGCTTTTCCGGAAAGGGAAAGGCGTACCGATTTTATCTGGTTTTTGAGCTTTTTGGCCTCGGGCTTTTCGGTGAGGCGAGGGTCGGAAATGGTGAAGCTGCCGCCGGCGAATTTATAGCGCACAAAAAAGCGGGCGCCTTTCACATTCCGGGAGACCTTCTTCTGCAACTCGCCCTCTACTTCGATCCGAATACCGGGAAAGAGTTCCCGGAGCCAGCGGGGAGCGTCGATGCCGGCCTCCGCCAGGGCTGAGTCAACGATACCTTCCGTGATCTCGATCTCTGAGAAACCGACGATCTCCGCCAGGCTGCCCTTAAAAGTGGTGCGCGCCTGGCCGGTTACCGTTTCGACGCCCACTTCCAGAGCCTGAGCCGGCAGTTGTTGGGTGAACTGAGCCAGAAAAAAGAGCAGCAATATCGTTCTTTTCATGTTCTGTTACTTTTAGCGAACCAGCGTGATATCGCCCTTGAAAGATCTTTTGGCGCCATTCCCGAATCGCACAATCCCATGGTAGGTATAAACGCCAGCGTTCATCTCCCTGCCACCGCAACGCCCGTCCCAGCCCGTTGATTCATCGTTGAGGAACAGTTCTTCAGCTTCATAGGCCAGAGCTCCCCAACGGTCGTAAATGCGCAGGCTCTCGATCATTTCTCCCGAACCGTTATCACTGTAAAAGGTAAAGCGGTCGTTGCGGCCGTCTCCGTCCGGGGAGAAGGCATTGGGCACGTAAATATCTCCCAGTACGATGGTCAGCTGAAACCCGTCGGAAGCCCGGCAGCCACGGGCATCCTCGACGATGATGCGTACGTCCATGTTCTGCCGGGCCAGGAAATTGGTGGCAGGCCCTTCCGTGTCGATCTCCCGGGGCAGCCACTGATAGCGTTGCACATCGCCGATAACCTGGCTGGACAGGCTCACCGGCGTATTGGGCCGGACTTCGAGGTAATCCGTATCCAGTTCGACGGCCAGCGTATCGGGCGAAAGGAGTTCTACCGTTTCTTCCCGGATGCACCCCAGCCCATCCTGAATGGCTAATTGATAGATGCCGGGCAGTAGTTTGCTGAACCGGGTAGAAAGGGCATAGTGCTCTCCCCCGTCGATGGAAAAGATAAGCGGCTCATCCGGATTGGCGGGAATGAACCGAATGGTTCCGAAATCATTGGGGCATACCGGCTGTTCGATCTCCAGGCCCACGTCCGGGCCGTCGGGGGCCGGCAGTTCGAAGAGGCGGGTGTTGAGGCACCCCTCATCATCGGTTATGCTGACCTGGAAACTTCCTCCGGTAGCGGTAGATAGAGTATTCCCCTGCTGCCCGTCATCCCATACGTACTGATAGGTGTTGGGAAAAAGATAGATCCTGGTGCTGTCACAGCTTTCTTCCACCACAGATTCTATATCAGCCGGGGAGAAGCCGAAAACATCGAAGGTTTCCATCACTTCGCAGTTCAGGGAGTCGGTGGCTGTGAGCGTATAGGCCCCGATATCTGCTTCCTGAAAGTTGGTTAGTACTCCGTTGGGTATGATATTTCCCCGGGCGCCCGTCCAGGTGAGCTGGTTGAAAAGGCTGTCATTGGCCAGGCTGAGCCGGAGGGTGTCTCCCAGGCATACTTCGGTGAACAGGACTTCCGGATCAGGAGGGACGTTTACCGTCAGCAACAGGGTATCCGTATCTTCACAGCCTTCCTCATTAAAGGCGTGCAGGATATAGGCTCCACTGTCGGCCCCGCGGGCTTCAGCCAGGCTGAGCAAAGGGCCATCGACGGTATTGCCGGCGGGTGTTTCCCAGAAATGGCTGACGCCTCCACCTCCCTGCAGGTTGGCCGGTTCTCCCTGGCAGATCAGGTGATCCGGGCCTGCCTGAGCAAAGTCCGGGTTTTCCACCATTATGGAGTCCATGAATGTGCAGCAGCCATCTTCCACCCGGAGGTAATACATGCCTTCATTTCCGGTGAGCGCCAGTTGGGCGGTTGCCGTATTGGTGCTCCATCCACTGGAATTGGACCATTCCACCTGCACCGGGCCGGAGAAGCAATCCTGGGGAAGGATGGCCCGCAGGGAGATGCTGTCCTGTTGGCAATCCACCTCCACCTCTTTGCTGATCACACAGGAATGCACCACCTCCGGGCAGTGGATATGAGTAGAGAATTCAGTCGAAGTGCTGTTGGGGTTGCTGTACACGACGAAATCAACCTGCATGCCCTCCGCGCAAAAAGGAAGGCGGCCGCTTATGCGGCCTACGCCGATCAGAGTTTGCAGGTTGGCAGGCAGGGCATAGGGAGGCTGGCCTAGAGACTGCAGCCAAAGTTCCATGGTATTGGCGTCGCCGACGGCATCTACCAGCAGGGAGTCGTTGTCCATCAGTGCAAAGCCATCCACGCAATCGGTGCAGTTGCCAAAGGCAAGGCTGGCCAGTTGCTTTCGGCTGCCATCGGGCATGAGGGCAAAAACCCGGGCGCGGTCAACCTGTTGCCCCCCGAAAGCATTGATGTCAATGTAATAAGCCCGCAGCAAGGTGTCTTCATCGAAGTAGGTGGTATAGCGGAGGGTATCCCTGGAAGGCTGGGTATTGCCTAGCTCGTCCTGAGGGTCAATATAGGAATTGCCGCATTCTTCCAGAATGAGTACAGACTGGCCCGGCATACCGGTGGGCAGGCAACAGAGGGGTAGCCATAAAAGGGGGAGCAACCAAACGCTCTTCATACAAGGGGAATTGGCTCTTTTCCAGCAGGAAGCGGCCAGCGGGGAATTTGCCGCCCCTTGCGCCGCAAGCCCTCAAGCGGGCCATGGAGGCCGCCGCTTCCTTCCTGAATAATCATTCTTCAACAGTCCGGCATTGGCTACTCGCCTGCATCGGGAATCCGGAAATGGAATACGAAAACCGGCCAGGCGCCAAATTGCCGGGCATGCCCCGGCTAGGGCGTCTTGAAAATTAATATCATCTGAGGGGTTCAGAAGCGCTGCGCGATACGGGCCAACCGTTCGGGCAGGATACATATCTGGAACGCTTCCCAAGTAAAAGGGCCAGGCTAATAGGAGATTATGACTTATACCGATGGGGTTTATTTTAAAAACGAAAATAAACCACGCCGGGTACAGGGCGGGGTAAATGTAATACTTTTTAGTATTATTTTGTAATCAGATTGCCGGCCTTAACGAAAACGAATGTATTTTTTTTTAATTTGCTATTTCTGCCTGCTGCCGTACTTTTGCTATTTTGGCCTATAAAGTCCATTTGGCAAAGTCCGAAAACCATATAATGCCGGTGCAAAAATTATGGGACTGATCCGATCCACTACCGAGGGGACTTCACAAGTGGCGCGGGGCTTCTTCACGGCCCTGTTCGCGCTGGTGCTGGTATTGTCGGGCCTGTATCTCTATCAGAACAAATGGGAGGAGGCAGCGCAGCAACTTCCCATCCTCTACGAGTTGAGTGATGCCTACAAGGTGGGGCTGAGGTCTCTGGGAGGAGTATCGGAGCAGGCTCTGCGGCGTTTTTACGAACTGAATGAATCCCCCGATCTGTTCAGCCAGGAGGAAAGCAAGGCGCCCCCCCAGGTAGGCCTGCGTTCTACCTGGAAAGGAAAAAAGATCCTTGCCAAGCTCGAAAAAGCGGGGTTTTCCGGGGGCCGGATGCGTGCTGCCCGGCAGTTCGTCGATTACATTGAAACCCATAAGGAAGCCGCCCAGCGGGAGATGTACAAATACAAGGTGCCGGCCAGTATCAAGCTGGCCCAGGCGCTGCTGGAATCCAGCGCCGGGCAGTCTAAGCTGGCCCGCCGGGCCAACAACCACTTTGGCATCAAGGCCCGCCTGAGCAGCTATGCCCGGCAGAAGGTGAAAGCCCGGCAGTACAATGAGTTGCGCGATGAGGATTTCCTCTTCATCAAACCGGCCACCGGCGTCTATAATTTCCACGACGACCACTCCTACGACCGCTTCGAAACCTACCCTAGTGTCAGCGACAGCTACTCCCGCCATACCCAGTTGCTCACCCGCCCCTGTACCCCCGGGCAGAAAGGCTGCTACAGCTGGATCTGGCGAACCTTTCCCGTCGGCAACGACTGCGACATCACCGAAGCGGCCCACGTTTTTCAACCCGCTTCCGGCATAGCGCCCCGGGAGTTCTTCGACGGGCAAACCACCGTACCCTACTACGCCGCCTGCGCCGCCGGCCTGAAAATGGCGGGCTACGCTACGAGCAGGACTTACCACCAAAAGCTGTGGTACCTGATCGATACGTACGAATTGTGGCGCCTGGACCTGGCGTTGCTGAAGGGGATGGAGGAGTGAGTTCCAGACAGGCAGCCAGTTTATTTTGATGCTTTTCGGCTGTTTTTTTTCACCACCTTCCCCGGCCGGAAAATAAAATACAACCCCACCAGAAAGAACGGAATACTCAGCAACTGCCCCGTACTGAGCGTGCCTCCAAACGCCGTTTCAAACCCGCCCTGGCTGGTCTTGAAGAATTCTAGGCTGAAGCGGATGACGCCCAGCACCAGAACCAGGAACAGGCCGAACATCCGGCCCAGTTTTTCTTTGGCGGGAGTTTTCCAGTAGGCCCAATACAACAGGAAGAATGTGAGCAGGTAACTGATGGATTCGTACAGCTGAACCGGATGGCGCGGCTCATCGGCCAGATCGGGAGGGTAGGCACGGACGAAAAGAAAAGCCCAGGGCGCATCGGAGGGCGTACCCACGATCTCGGAGTTCATCAGGTTGCCCAGGCGGATGAAGCAGCCGGCCAGGGCGGTGGGCACTACCACCCGGTCCAGTATCCAAAGGACGGAGCGTTTGGCGGTGCGCGCCGAAAAGATCCAAAGGGCGATGATGATGCCGATGGCGCCGCCGTGGCTGGCCAGGCCGCCTCTCCACACGGCGGGGATCTCGGAGAGATGCTTTGAGTAATAATCCCAGTCGTAGAAAAATACATGCCCCAGGCGGGCGCCGACAACGGCCCCAACGACCATGTAAATGAAGATCTTGTCCAGCCATTCTTCGGGTTCGTTCTCCGCCCGGAACATGGCTCGGACGATGTACAGCCCCAGGAGAAAGCCCAGGGCAAACAGCAGGCCATACCAGCGCAAGGTCAGGGGGCCGATCTTAACGATCTCGGGAGAAACATCCCAGGTGATGTAGGCGAGTAGGATTTCCATAGTTCAGGATTTTCCGGCTTGTTTCCATCTCAGGCCGGCCGGTGCCGGGGCAGATGGAATGCCCCAATATTAGGCATTGTTTCCGGTAATCCCTGTCCCGAAAAGAGACTTTTTCTCCTTTTTATCCCAGAATGCTGGCGGAGCAGGCTGCCTGCCTTCAGATATCTGCTTTCGGGCGGATGCCTTTTTTCACTCTGTCGCGGGCGCCTTTTGCGGCCGGCTGATAGTGATGAGAATTCAGGACTGCAATGGCAAAACTCTCTTTGGATTTCCTGCTCTCTTTGATGATGTATTTCTGAAAATCCGGCAGGGCTTTTTCGGGGAGGATGAGGTAGCGCCCCCGGCCGGAATGAGGGATGAAGTCCTGCAGGAAACCGGGATTGAGGCGGTGAAGTTGCCTGCGCGTTACTTTGCAATGGCGGGCAATATCGGCGAGGTTGAGACTATGTTGCACTTTAAAAACCTGAAACGGCTGATGCAATTTTTTGGGGTCAGGGCTTAAGCCATGGAGGCGGAAATAATTGGCAACGTAAATGGTAGCGATCAATGCCGGCAGATAGCGTTGAGTTTGTCGTGGCAGCAGGTGTTCGATGTCCCAGAAATTATGGCAACCGGTTTGGCGGATAGCGGAGCGTACCCTTCCGGGGCCACAATTATAAGCAGCCAGCGCAAGAGACCAGTCGCCGAAATCCCGGTGCAGGCCGGCCAGCATCCTAAGCGCGGCTTCGGTCGCCTGATAGGGGTTCATTCGTTCATCGACGTATTCGTCGATCTGCAGCTGATAATGGCCGGCAGTGGCCGGCATGAACTGCCATAGGCCAAGGGCCCCAACCGGGGATTCGGCAGTGGGGATAAGCCGGGATTCCAGCAGCGGTATGTATTTCAGCTCATCGGGAAGGTTAAATTCTTGAAGGTAATGTTCAATGATCGGAAAGTAGAGGCTGGTGCGGGCCAGCATTTTCTCCGTTTCCCGGCGGCCCAATTGCAGATAATCGGTGATCTGCCGCCGCACTTCGGCAGTATATTCAACCGGAAAAGAAACGGGAATCTGCAACAATCGCAAGGGAATGTCGTAAGATAATTGCTCAGGCCAGGAAGCCGCTTCTTGTTTCAATTGCCTTTGTGGGTTTTCATGTGCTGCCGATAATGCAGGCAGCGATAGCAGGGTCAGGGCTAGGGCCAGGGCTCTCATAGTGTGACTATTTTGCTGAGGTTTAGTTCAGCAGCAGTTTTACCAGTCCGATTCTCTTTTCTGCTGCTGTTTATATTTTACGAGGCCCGTTGTGTTTTGTTAACCTTTTCAGGGTATTTTTTGGAGAGGCAGGGAGGAGGAGTATATACCTGCTAATAATTCAGATACATAAAATACTGTCTTTACGCGCATAACAATGTTAATACGCACCACCTATTAAGGAAATAAAAATGTATCGTACAAAAAATGCTACCCTGGATTCCGTGCCCTGAGGCAGAAGTCCGGAATTCAGGATAACATTAGTATATAAATTTCAGCAACCAAATTCATGTAGTTCACCAGGTTGGCGCCCCGCGGTATAGTTAGGGCTTGGCTACATACCTCTGTCCCGGAAGGAAGAGAAGCAATTCCTGGTTGACGAAGATCTCCGGAGTTGGCAGTGCATTCCACCGCATGATCTCATCGGCTGTGCAGTTGAATTTCCGGGCGAGGCCGTAGAGGTCTTCTCCCGGTTTGACCACATAGGTGGACTTGTGGAAGTTAGGGTATAGCAATGCCGGATCGATGTATTCACTGGCCTTGAGTGCGAGCAGGTGGTCCCGAAGTTTACTCATGGCACTGGAAGGCAGCAGCAGGAAGTTGCCGCGCTGACTCTCCGGAATGATGCTTCTCTTGTAGCTGGGGTTGAACCTGTGGATCGTTTGTTCATCTACGCCGGTGACATAGGAAATGTCTCCGAAGGTCATGCCCCCATAGATCTTGATGGCCCGGCCCTGTTCGGCGGTATTCACCGGGAAGCGGGGTTGCAGTCCGTGGTGGTTGTAGAAATTGGCCACGTAAGCCGCCGCGATAAACCGCGGTACATAATCCTGAGTTTCCTGCGGCAAAAAGGTGCGCAGTTCCCAGAAATTGTAGCAGCCGGCGGCGCGGATGGCGCTTCTCACCCGGCCCGGGCCGCAGTTGTAGGCGGCCAGCACCAGGCTCCAGTCGTTAAATTGCTTGTGCAGTGCAGAGAGCATTTTCACGGCAGCCTCTGTCGAACGATAAGGGTCGAAGCGTTCATCGACGTAATCGTTCATCCGCAGGCGGTACTCGCGCGCTGTGGCAGGGATAAACTGCCACAGGCCGGCAGCGCCTGCCCCTGAGCGGGCTACAGGCTGCAGCGAAGTCTCTACGATCGGCAGGTACTTCAGTTCTTTCGGTAAGCCGTAAAGGCTCAAGTAATGTTCAAAGATCGGAAAATAGAAAGAGGTGCGCCCGAGCATGCTCTCCGTGTCATGGAGGCCACTCGTCACATAATCCTTAATAATATCTCTTATCTGATTGTCGTATCTGGCTTCGAAAGGAATCTTAAGTTGTGCCAGACGATCTTTGATATCCCCGTCCATTTCAGCGGGCCAGCTGTATTCTAAGCTGGCGCTGGCGTCGAGGGGAAACGCCGCTTTTTTGTTTGTTGCAAACAGGCAGCTGGCTGCCAGCATGGCAACAATTGTCCATGGGATTTTCATCGCATAAAATGTTTTGCATTTCACTAAATGGAGCAAGGCAACGCACCCCGCCCTTAGAGTAATGCAGTACTACTAGGGCTGTTTTAAATCTCTCTTTTTCTCTTTGGCTGACTTTCAGCCAGTTGTGTTTTGTACATGGTTCAACTAGAAGGCAAAGCTATACCCTTTTGCCAAAAAAGTCAATGATTTTCAACAGTACTATCCGTTTATACGATTCTCAGGAAACATTGTTACCATTTAGAGGCTATAAAAAGTTCGGGTTGCTGAAAAAGCCGTAAATGGAATGATAACTGCTGGTGGCTCTGGGAAATTTTATTGTTTCCTGCCGGCCAGCATACCGAATTTATATCGGTTTATTGTTTGAGACGGAATGGAGGGTGAAAGGGTGTTAAAATTTTGTTAAGGTTTTGTTAAAGCCATACTGGACAGGGATAACTTTTCCGTATTTCCGGCTGTTGTTGGTTAATAAACTTACCAACTGGAGCTACGAAATGAAAATAAAAATACTCGCATTCGGCATCGCTAAAGATATCCTGGGAGCCACCAATATCCTTATAGAATTGGAGGGGCCGCCGACTGTTGGACAATTGAAAACCCACCTGTGCCGGGAATATCCCGCCTTTGAAAAACTGGCCTCTTTTGCTATTGCGCTCAATACCGAATACGTGGAAGACAACCAGGCCATACAACCCGGAGACGAGGTGGTCATCATTCCGCCGGTAAGCGGGGGGTAAACAGTCCGGTTCACCGAAAGGCAGCCTGGATAACTGCCACCTCAAAGCGTTTTGACTCCCGTTTAAAAAGTGTAACTTTATCCGGGCCGCTTTTGTGTGCCATGCTAATTTCAGTCCCATGAACTGAAAACAGCAAGCATTGACTATGAGAAAAAACTTTTCCTGCACCCTCCTGCTTACTTGTTTTTGCACAACACTCTGGTGTCAGCCTTCCCGGTTACAGGAGGCAGCACAATATCAAAACCGGGCTGCTGCGCAACTGCTGAACGGCGACCTGGAAGGCGCTATCCGGGAGCTGGAAATGGCGGCATCTGTCTATAAAGAGGCCGAAGAATGGGAACATTACTTCTCCTGCCTCAACCAGGCTACCAATGCTTACCTGAGCAGCGGAAAGCTGGATGAAGCCAAACGGACGGCCAAGAAGGCCCTTTGGGAAAGCATACAGCGCCTGGGGCGCGACAATGATGAGGCGGCCAAGGCGGCTCACCGCCTGGCGGAAGTTTACAGTCGCGCCAATCGCCACGAGAAGGCCATCGAGGTTCACAAAATGGGCCTGATGATTCGGGAAAGCATCTATGGCACGGAGCATATTAAGCTGGCGGGCTCTTATGACTGGATGGCGAAAGCCTGGAGTGCCGCGGGCGATTACGAGCAGGCTGCCCACTTTTACGAACGCGCTATGAGCCTGCGCAAAACGTTGCTCGGTTCCCAGCACCCGGATGTTGCCATTTCCTACACCAACCTGGCCAGCCTGGAGCTGTCAAACGGCAATTACCGGCAGGCGTTGACTCATTTCCAAACCGCATACAACATCATCAGGAACCATCTCGGAAAGAATCATCCGGAGGCGGCTTCGGCACTGGCGGCAATGGCCCGGGTTAACCGTCTGCTTGGAGAAAAGGGCCTGTCCGGCAGGCAATACCGGGAAGCAGCCTATATTTTCCAGCAAAATCCGGATGAACGGGGCGGCCTGGTAGCAGAGGCATTCCATGAACTGGCCATTCAGTTATTTGACAGAGGTGAAATAGGCGCCGCTGCAGATTATGCAAGGAAGGCAATCCAGGCCCTGGCCTTTGATCCCGGCAAGAACCAACAGAGATTCTCTGGATATTACCAATTGCTGGGGGCTATCCTGATGGAATTGGGGCAATATGAGGAAGCTGCCAGTAGCTTTCAGCATGCTCTTTCTTCAAAAAAAGGGGTTTCTGCCGCCAATTATCTGGAATGGAGCGAGGCGCTAAGGCGCTCCGGGAACAGGAAGGCTGCCCTGGAGGCAGCCCGTATGTTCATGAAATGGGCGGAACGGCAGGAGGGCCCTTATGCCCTGCTCAATGCCCGCGCTCAACAGGGGCGGCTACTCATCGAAAACGGCCAGACAGAGGAGGGGGCAGAGCAACTCGCCAGAGTGCTCAACCACCCCGAAACTCCTTTCTGGCTGGCACAGGAAGCCACCTTTAGCCTCGCTGCCGCTTACCGACAGAAAGGTGAATACGAGCAGGCCATAGAATTGTATAAACAACTGGCCAGCGAGTGGGAACACACTCATCAACCGACTACTGTGTTCCTCCACTTCAAAGCGATGCTCGCTATGGGCAGCATTCACTGCGAACTGGCCGGCCAGGATCGAAATACCTTATACAACCTGGAAGCTGCATTGAATTCTTTCAGAACCTGCGACAAAACCCTCTCAGGCCTTGTTCGTTCTCCGTTGCCTTCCGGGCAGGCCGTTTTTCTGTCGGAAGCCTGTCTTCAGCTTTATAATAAAGCGATCGCTGCCTGCTATAGCATTTATGAGCAAAATCAGGAGGGAGCTTATCTGGAGGAAGCTTTCTACTTTTCGGAACGCAGCAAACAATTCAGCCAACAGCTGCCGTTGCTGATGCTGCCTCCCATAAGCTTTGCCCGTGTCCCGGCGTCTTTGCAGGAAAAGGAAAGTGAATGCAGAATGGAGGCTCAATCCTTGTACCGGGAACTGAAAAACAGCCGGTTTTATGAAGGCCCTATAGATTCCCTAACCAGTAAAATAGAGAAAGAGAGAACGGAATATGAAGCGATACTGGACAAACTGAAAGAGGAAGCTCCCGCCTGTTACCGCCTCAGGTTCGGCGGAGAAACCGTCAGCCTGGAAGAATTGAAAATGGCCCTGCGTGCAAGGCCGGCTGTCCTGTACTCCTATTATATGGATGAAGAGAACCTCTACGTGTTCCATTTTACCGGAGAAGAGTTTCAATTGTTTCGATGGCCTTTGGATGAAGAATTCCATTCCAGCCTTCTCGAATTTATTCAGATGGTTTATGAAGGCCCCGGGAGCGGGGAATTCGCCTCCGGGCCAACCTTCCGGCAGATAACCGGGCTGGCCACCTTGCTGTACCAAAAGCTTTTGCCGGGCCTGTCGCCGCAGGAAGGAGGGCGGCTACTACTGCTGCCGCATGGCCTGATCCAGTGGTTGCCTTTTGAAGCGTTGCTGCCGTCGGTGGGTAAAGGAAGTGATTTTACTACCCTTCCTTACCTGGGGTTAAGCCATAGTATATATTATCACACTTCTGCCACGGCCTTATTACAGGCACTGGATGATGCACCTTCTGCTTCATGGCAATCTCCGTTCGAAGCTTTTGTCCAGGCTACGGCCGGCAACCCGGTCGTTTTGAAGGAAAACAAGGGGCCCTATCCTGATAAGCAGCCTGAATTGGGCTATTTTCTGGGCCCGGCCCGGAACTGGGCAGGCCGCCAGGACGGGCGCCTGTGGGAAGGCCCGATGGCCAGGGAGGCTGTTTTTCGGGAACTCCCTGGGCCGGAAGTATTGCTTCTGGCCCTGCCTACTCAGGTAGGCGCTTCCCGGGAGGACACTTTTCTTTCCTTTGCGGATAAGCCGGACAGCCTTTATGACAACCGCCTGTACCTGAGAGAGGTATATGGCATTGACAAACCGGTATCCTTGTCGATTCTGGCCTCTTCTTCCCCTCGTTCACCCGAAAGCTCCAACTGGCAGCATCTTGCAGAAGCATTGCATTACAGTGGCAGCCGGTCGGCCTTGTTTCACCGGTGGCCTGCGACCGGACAACCATCTGCAGACCTGCTACAGTTTTTTCTCAGCGGATACAAATCTACCGGCAATGGCCCCGGCGCATTACAGGAAGCCCGACGAAAATATCTGGACGGGCTGGCTGCCAGGCCCGAACTGGCGCACCCTCACTTCTGGGCGGGTTATGCGTTCTACGGGACAGAAGAGGATGTCGGGTCGCCATCTGGTATCCCGCCGTTATGGATTATTGCATCGGTAGCGGGCCTGATCTTAATCGGGTGGCTTGTCCGGTTGAATTGAATTGGCCTCAGTTATCGTATTGGTGCAGGCCGAGCTCTTCGATGAGGTTGACCAGCTTATGTCCGTATTGTTTATCGGTGGCATATCCTGCTTTTGTCAGCCCGTGGGCCCAGCCCCGGAAATCTTTTGGCCCCAGCGAAAATAAATTGCTGTAACGATCGGAACGCCTGAGGAGCAGGCTGTGGGCGCGGTAGCTTTCCCAACTGCTTTTGTAAATGCGGAAGAAATCCTTGTGGCTGTCATCAGTGAAGTTACTGCAGTGGCCTTTTTTGCAACTGCGGGAAAAGCATTTGATGCCGAAGTGGTTCTTGTTCCGGGTCGCCAGTTTGCTTTCGCCGACGTTGCTCTCGAGCAGCCCCTGAGCCAGTGTTATACTGGCAGGTATGCCGTATTTTTCCATTTCAGCCTGGGCTACTTTGACGAAGCGTTTGACGTATTTTAGCTGCTTACGGCGTTTTTCCGCCTTCAGGGCTTCGTCCTCACTTCCGGGTATCCCCTTTTGGGAATTGCTGAGGTTGGAGTAGGTGTTGGCAAGGTTGCTGACGTTAACTGCCTGTTCCTCATAACTTACCGGCCGGGGCTGGGCAGGCAGGCTGGTTTTTTTTGCCATAGGTGTAGCCTGAGATGGCTGCACTGTTAGAGAGGCCGGCCTGGCGCTCATTGTGGCCGGCGGTTCTGCCTGGCCTCCCCACTGCAGTGCCGATGCCGGGATGTTGCTCAATTGGAGGTCGATCGCCAGGTCTTTTTCGTAAACCAGGTAAACGGCAACTCCCATAAGGACAAATCTCAACCAGTATTTCTGTACATTCCGGTTGAACTGCCGCCCGGCCCGGCAGGCCTTCGCTTTAGCAATTTGTAGAGGTGTTAGGTTCATAATGTACTTTTTTTGGAGGACGGGGTTATGCTTCAAAAGTAAAACTTTTTGTTTTAAAACAAAAGAAATAAAATGTTTTGTTTTTATAATTTTTTGACCACATTTCCACTTCAGCGCGAAGCCGTTTTTAATAAATTGAAAATCAGCGCTTTAAAAAGGGTGAAACGAATTGTTACACAATCCGGAAAGTGGCCAGTAGTGTGAAATTGTTGAAGTGAAAGGTATATAGCTGTCTTTTTAGACAGGCTGAGGTTTTTAACCTGCGTTGACAGGAGGAAATTTATGGAAGGAGAGGATGTTTTTTTAGCTTTGCAACAATTTTTTGACAAATACATACCAATGATGAAAAAGATCGTATTGTTGGCTGCTTTTGTAGCTTTTGGGGCCGTATTTTCTTATGCTCAGGAAAAATACGGGCACCTGAATTTCGGCAACCTGATCTCTTCCATGGAAGAGACCAAAGGGGCCGACAGTGAGCTGGAGGCTTACCGGAAGCAAATGGTGGCCAAGGGCGAGGAAATGGCCAAAAAGTTCCAGCAGGATTTTGAGGCCGCTTTAAAGGAGGCGCAGGCAGGAAATCTCACTCCGGTGCAGCAGCAGGAAAAAGAGCAGGAACTGGGCAAAAGGAGGGATGAGATCATCGCTTACGAGCAGGAGGTAAGGGAAAAAGTGGAAGCCAAACGCCAGGAGTTGCTTGGCCCCATTATCGACAAAGCACAGACGGCATTGAAGGAGGTTGCCAAAGAGAATGGTTTTGCCATGATCTTTGACACCAGTGTTTTCAATGCGGTATTGTTTGCCGAGGATACTGATGACGTCATGCCGCTGGTAAAGGCCAAACTCGGCATGACAGAATAGGCAATAAAAAAGATCAGTTGTTTTCGAGCCTGCCCCGGCGGCTGCGGAACAGCCCCTGCCAGAAGCGGCCGGGGCTGTTTTGTTTTTCCATCCGGGCCTGAAGAGATATAAAATTATTTAGTGCGTTCTTATCCACCACCCCTACCAGTTTGCCTTTGTCATAGACCGGCAGTATCCGGTGGCCTTTCCATTGCATTTTCGGAAACAGCGACTTCAGCGAATCGGAAGCCAGAATGGATTCAAACCGGTTGTTTACCAGCTGTCCGGCAAGGATGGAGTGCTGTTCTCCTTCCCTTTCCTTTTTGGCAGCGTCCAGAATGCGTTCTTCCGGCAGGACGCCTACGAGGTTCTGCCATTCATCGAACACCAGGAAATTGCGTTCTATGCCCTGGTTCAATGGCCCCAGGGCCAGGCTCACTTCATCGTGGGTATATAGTTTGGTAAACTGCCTTCGGAGAATATCCCTTGCCTGATGGCCTTCCAGCACTTCATCGAGTTTCACCATCCGGTATTCATTGGCAGCCGTAAAAAAGACGAACAGGCCGATCAGTGCGGTGATGTAATGCATGTTCCAAAGGCCATAGGCCACCAGCAGTACGGCGAACAACTGGCCGATATAAACGGCGATCTGAGTGGCCCGCAGCCGGCCCAGCCGCAAAGACAGCAGTGCTCTCAGTACCCGCCCCCCGTCCATTGGGAAAGCAGGAAGCAGGTTGAATATGGCCAGAATGATGTTGAGGGCCACCAGCCCGAAGAGGAAATACTGTAAGGGCGAAGGGTCGGAAACAAAAAAGTTGCTCTGCGGATAGATCACCTGCATGAACAGGTTGACGAAATTCTGGCGGCTTTCCTCAGAAGCCAGCAGTGGAATGAAAGAGAGCACTGCCCCGATCGCAATATTGACCATGGGGCCGGCAATGGCCACCAGGAATTCATGCATCGGCTGCTCGGGCAGCCGGTCCAGCCGGGCCACTCCTCCGATGGGCGACAGAATGATGTCCCGCGTATCTACGCCGAAGCGCCGGGCGGTAAGGGCATGGCCAAATTCGTGCAATACCACACAGGCAAACAGGGCCAGCACAAAAACCATAACCCAACCCATTTCCGACCAACTCATGGATTTGCCCATT
The DNA here is from genome assembly GCA_020636315.1 of Lewinellaceae bacterium. Lineage (GTDB taxonomy): Bacteria > Bacteroidota > Bacteroidia > Chitinophagales > Saprospiraceae > JACJXW01. The sequence goes on along the minus strand of JACJYA010000001.1, from coordinate 711,724 downwards.
CCCTCATAAAAGACATAGACAAAAATGAGCATGAAGGTCCAGTGTACCTGTACGGGAATGCCAAAAAACTTGGCTATTTGAAACGCTCCTTTCATTCTTCGTTATTGCATCAGTATATACAAACGCCAAAATACAACTTGTAGTTCAGGGCTAATAAAAAAGCACCTGCCAGTATCGGACAGATGCTTTTTTGGGTAGCCTTGGCGTAAAGGTTGGATTGTTAAATGGTTTGATCGTTATTCTCTCCTCCTCCTGTTCTGGTTAAACCTCAGCAATATAACAATCCAGCAATATAACAATCCAGCTATTCAGCCAGCCCCCTAAACCTTCTGCTCCATCGCGCTCCCGAAAACCGGCAGATACAGCTGCCCCTCCAGAATGGCCCGGGAGATCACGATGCGCTGTATCTCTGAGGTGCCTTCATAGATCTGAGTGATCTTGGCATCCCGCATCAGGCGCTCTACGTGGTATTCTTTGACGTAGCCATATCCGCCGTGAATTTGTACCGCTTCGATGGTGTGGCGCATGGCCACTTCCGAAGCGTACAGTTTGGCCATAGCGCTGGCCGTATCGTAATCCATGCCCTGGTCCTTTAGCCAGGCGGCCCGGTAAACCATCAGTTTAGCAGCTTCGATCTCGGTGGCCATATCCGCCAATTTGAAGGCGATGGCCTGATGCTTGCTGATCGGTTTGCCGAAAGCCTCGCGCTGTTTGGAGTACTCCAGGGCCAGCTCGTAAGCGCCTCCGGCGATGCCCAAAGCCTGGGCGGCAATACCGATGCGGCCGCCGTTGAGGGTTTTCATGGCGAACTTGAAGCCGAAGCCGTCTTCACCGATGCGGTTTTCCTTAGGCACCTTCACGTCGGTGTACATAATAGTGTGAGTATCCGAGGCGCGGATGCCCAGTTTGTTTTCCTTGGCGCCGATGGCTACGCCATCCCAGCTAGTCTCTACGATAAAGGCATTGATGCCACGGTGGCCGGCCTCCGGGTTGGTTTGGGCCATGACGAGGTGCACATCTGACGTGCCGCCGTTGGTGATCCAGTTCTTGGTGCCATTCAGCAGGTAATGATCACCCATATCCACGGCGGTGGTGCGCTGGTGGGTGGCGTCGCTGCCCGCCTCAGGTTCGGAGAGGCAGAAGGCGCCGATCCACTCGCCGGCAGCCAGTTTGGTGAGGTACTTGGCCTTTTGCTCTTCGTTGCCATAGGTTTCCAGCCCCCAGCACACCAGGGAGTTGTTAACCGACATGATGACCGAGCAGGAGCTATCGACCTTGGAGATCTCTTCCATGGCCAGCACGTAGGAGAGGGTGTCCATCCCGCCGCCGCCGTATTCCGGGTCAGCCATCATGCCCATAAAGCCCAGTTCCGCCATTTTGCGGACTTCCTCCTTAGGGTAAGCGCCCGTGGCGTCGCGTTCGATCACGCCGGGCTTGAGTTCTTTCTGGGCAAATTCTCTGGCCGCTTCCTGTACGGCCAGTTGTTCTTCGTTGAGTTCAAAAAACATTGGCTTATTATTTAGTTAGGAGTATGTAGTCGGGCAGATAAAAATTGGATAGGCTCAAATTAAGCGGCAACAGGGTATGCGTCTGCCTATGGCTACGGCAGACGGAGGAAATTGCCGCTTAATGTGGGCCCTTAAGCGGTAAATTCCCTTTACCGCTTAAGTTCCAATATGCAAACTGATCTTTTCAGACTACTTTTAGTCAGTTTATTTTCTACAAATGGATAGTGGGGTAGGTTTAGTAGTTTGGGTGTTTGGTGACGAAAATACGCTTATTTTTTATAAATACGGGAGGTTGAGGAGGCGGGGGAGGGTAAAATGAAGGAAAAAATTTAAATGCGATTGCCCTGAGGTTAAACCTCATTTTTAAAGAGAATCCCCCATTAATCCCTATCTTTGTGCGCTGAAAAATTCCGCTGCCCGAAATCGTTTTTTTTGAACTAAAATGGACAGTGGTGACTGTAGATTAAATAATAGTTTCTGTTTAGCTATCCGGCCGAAAATACCTGGCTTTGCCTCGGTCCTGAAGGATGGCCAGGCATTCTCGCCCCTTGCTCCCTTTAGGGATGGGGCAAACAAAGGGTGAAAATGCCTTTCAGAATAATATCTGTAACAGGCAATAAACAAATAGCCAACTAACCATGAAAGTATCGCTGAACTGGCTAAAAGATTACCTAGATATTAACCTCAGCCCGGAAGAGCTTTCCGAGATCCTCACCGGCATCGGGCTCGAAGTGGAAGGCATGGAACAGGTGGAAACCATCAAGGGAGGGCTGGAAGGTGTAGTAGTTGGAAAAGTCGTGGAATGCGGACGGCACCCCAACGCCGACCGCCTTTCGCTCACCAAGGTGGATATCGGTAACGGCAATGGCCCTTTGCAGGTCGTCTGCGGCGCGCCCAACGTAGCCGCCGGGCAGACTGTCATGGTTGCCACTGCAGGCACTACGCTCTATCCCATCAACAGCGAAGAGCCGCTGGTGTTGAAAAAGGGCAAGATCCGGGGGGAAGTATCTGAAGGGATGATCTGCTCGGAGGATGAACTGGGAATAGGGGAAGACCACAGCGGTATTGTCGTGCTACCTGATGACGTGCCCATCGGCACTCCCGCCCGGGAGTATTATAAGGTGGAATCCGACGTCGTTTATGAGATCGGGCTGACCCCCAACCGCTCGGATGCGACCAACCACATCGGGGTGGCCAGGGATGTGGCCGCCTACCTCAAGGTCAACCATGGCCACAGCGGCGAAATTCGGCTTCCGAAGGTGGACAATTTCCGGCCCGACAACAACAGCCTGCCGGTGGAAGTCGTGGTGGAAGACACCGAGGCCTGCCCCCGTTACGCCGGCGTGACGATCAAAGGCATTACCATAGCCGAATCGCCTGACTGGCTGCGCAACCACCTGCTGTCTATCGGGCTGCGGCCCATCAACAACATGGTGGATATCACCAACTTCATCCTGCACGAGCTGGGCCAGCCGCTCCACGCCTTCGACCTGAGGCAGGTGACGGGCAATAAGATCGTCGTTAAGGCATTGCCGAAAGGCACGAAGTTCACGACCCTTGATGAGGTGGAACGCGAGCTCACCGGCGCCGACCTTATGATCTGCAATGGCAGGGAAGAAGGAATGTGTATCGGAGGCGTTTACGGCGGCATCAACTCCGGCGTCAAAGATGACACCACTGACATTTTTCTCGAATCCGCTCATTTCAACCCCAAATGGATCCGCCGCACCAGTATGGGGCACAACCTGCGCACCGATGCGGCCAAAGTGTTCGAAAAGGGCAGTGACCCCAATATCGCGGTGTATGCCCTCAAGCGGGCCGCCATGCTGATGAAGGAACTGGGCGGCGGCGAGATCGCCAGCGAAGTGGTGGACATCTACCCGGAGCCCGTCAAACCGGCGGAGGTGACGGTTAAGTACGCCCATATCGACCGGCTGATCGGCATTGCTATTCCCCGTGAAGAGGTGCACAGCATTCTTGAGGCGCTCGAAATGAAGATCCTTTCCGACGGAGAAGAGGCGTTCACCGTGGCCGTCCCGACCAACAAGTCGGATGTCACCCGGGAGGCTGATGTGATCGAGGAGATCCTGCGGATTTATGGTTATAATAAAGTGCCTATTCCCGAGCAGGTCAAGACCGGGCTCAACATAGCCCCGAAGCCCGACCCGGACGAGTTGCGCAACATCATCGGCGACTACCTGGCGGCTAATGGATTCAACGAGATGATGGCCCTCTCTCTTTCCGAGTCGAGGTTCTACAAGGAGCTTTACAAAGGCGTCGGCGAGGAGGAGCTCGTTTACATCCACAATACCTCCAACGTACAGCTGGACATCATGCGGCCCGATATGCTCTTCAGCGGACTGAACGCGGTTGTTCATAATCAGAACCGCCAGCAGGTGGACCTGAAGCTGTTTGAGTTCGGCCGCACCTACCGCCACGGTGAGAAGGGCATCGACGAACAGCGCCACCTCAGCCTGTTCATGGCCGGCTCGCGCTATCCGGAGAGCTGGCTCGACAACCGCAAGGGGGATGCCGATTACTACAGCATCAAGGCCATTGTGAGCAACGTGCTTGCCCGACTGGGCCTGAACGGTTACCAGGAGACGGCCATCGGTGATGAAACCTTCGCCTATGGTGTGCATTACCATCGCGGGCCGCAGGTGCTGGTGCAGTTCGGCAAGGTGTCGCCCCGCCTGTGTAAGCAGATGGATATTCGCAGCGGCGTCTATTATGCCGACTTCAACTGGGACGTACTGCTGAAAGCCGTACGCAAACACAAGATCGAATATCAGGAGCTTAACAAATTCCCTACGGTGCGCCGGGATTTGGCATTGGTTATTGATAATTCGGTAAAATTTAATGATATTGTGGCGATAGCCAGAAAAGTTGGCAAGAAGCTCATTCAGGACATCAACCTCTTCGATGTTTACGAAAATGAAAGCCAGCTGGGTAAAGGAAAAAAATCCTATGCCGTCAGCTTCATTTTCGAAGACCCTTCCAAAACCTTGAAGGACAAGGAGGTCGATAAAGTCGTGAATCAGCTTATTGAAGCTTACGAGTCGCAATTGGGCGCGTCGATACGGCGTTAAAAAGTAAACGGCGGTTACGCCCCGCAACTCAATATCCCCGAATGGACTTATCAGAGCAAATCGAGAGCATTGAGCTCAAGATAAGGCAGCTGGCGCTCAAGATGGAGCGCATCCAAAGGGAAAATGCTGCTTTACAGGAAGAAAACAAACAATTGAAAGCTGAGCTGGACCGCCAGAAAGGGACAGCCAGCGCTTTGAAAGATAAGCTCGAAAAGACGCAGCGAGCACTGGGCTTGCAGCGGGAAGAGCAACCAGAGCATTCAAAAGAGCTGAATGACCAGCTCGATCAATACATTCAGGAGATCAGCCAGTGTATTGATTGGTTGCGCAAGCATTAAAGATGAGCGGAGTGCAGGATAAAGAGACGAAACATATAACGGTATTGATTGCCAGCAGGCCCTATCCTTTGAAGATCGACGCATCCGATGAGCCTGCGATCAGAAGAATCGTCAACGAGGTCAACGAGAAGGTTAACCGTTTTCAGCTGACCTATACCAATAAGGATAAACAGGACTGCCTGTCCATGGCGCTCCTCACCTATGCGGTAGAACTGCACAAAGCCAAACAGGCAGTCGCCAACGACCCTGCCCTTTCTGCCAAGCTTGCCAACCTTGATGCCCTGCTCGACAGGCTGCTGACGTGATGCAGGTTTGTTAATTGTTGTCCGTTGATTGTTGGGCATGAACAACCCTAACCCCAACCATCAACTAATTACGAGCAACTAACAACCAACAAAAGTACGCCATCAGCTTCCAGCCTTCCCTTTGCCTACGTCCGGATCTATTTATCATTATGGCCGGGAATGAGGAAAAAACATCCGCTTTTATTCCATCATCCCCGTTAAAACAAAAACATTATGGAAATAATATTTGGAGCCGCCGGCCTTGTTATAGGCGTTATCATCGGCTATATTATCGTTCGGTCAACCATGCAGAAGGCCAACCAAAAGCATATCGATGAGATGAACGCCAAAGCTGACCTGGAAGTGAAAGAGGCCCGGGTCGCAGCCAAGCGCATCATCGAGGAGGCTGAGAGCAAGGCCGAAAAGGTATATGCTACGGCTGAGAACAAGAACGAGCGCATCAAACAGCGCAAGATACAGGAGGCAAAGGAGAAGTTCAACCGCCTGAAAATCGAATTCGAAGCGCACAAGGCCGAACAGATGGTCGAGTTGAAGGAACGGGAGGTTGAGATCAAGGGAATTGAGTCCGAGCTGAAACAAAAGCAGGACCGCCTCGAGGAAAGAGTGAAGGCGCTGGATGGCATGCAGGCAGACCTGGAACAGCGCGAAGCGGACGCCATTGCTCTGCGCGAGAACCTGGAGAAGCAGCAAAAAGTGATGGCCCGCAAAAAGGAAGAGCTGGACGCCGCCAACGAACGTTTCATCACCGAACTCGAGAAGGTGGCCAACCTCTCCGAAGCAGAAGCCAAGGAACAGCTCCTGGAAGCGGTTAAAGCCAAAGCGGAGACTGACTCCATGGCACTGGTCAAGAGTACCATCGAGCAGGCCAAGGTGACCGCCAACAAGGAAGCCAAGAAGATCATTATTCAGACCATTCAGCGCATGTGCGCCGAATATACCATTGAAAATACCGTTTCGGTCTTTAACCTGGATTCTGACGACCTCAAAGGGCAGATCATCGGCCGGGAAGGCCGCAACATCCGTGCCCTGGAAGCAGCCACCGGCGCCGAGATCGTCGTTGACGATACGCCGGAGGCCATCATCATCTCCAGTTTCGACCCCATCCGCCGGGAAGTCGCCCGCCTGGCCCTCAAGCGCCTGGTGGCCGATGGCCGCATTCACCCGGCCCGCATCGAAGAGGTGGTGGCCAAAGTCCGCAAACAACTCGATGAGCAGATCGTCGAGATCGGCGAACGCACCGTCATCGACCTCGATATTCACGGCCTGGACGCCTACCTGGTCAAAATGGTGGGCCGTATGCGCTTCCGCTCCTCCTACGGCCAGAACCTGCTGAAACACTCCATCGAAACGGCCAACCTCTGCGCCATCATGGCTGCCGAACTCGGCCTGAGCCCCAAACAGGCCAAGATGGCCAAGCGCGCCGGCCTGCTCCACGATATCGGCAAAGTTGCAGAGGAAGAAACTGAACTCTCTCACGCCATCCTAGGCATGAAGCTCTGTGAAAAATACAAAGAGCATGCCGTGGTCTGCAACGCCGTAGGCGCTCACCACGACGAAGTAGAGATGAACAACATCATTTCTCCGATCGTTCAGGCCTGTGACGCCATCTCCGGGGCCCGCCCCGGGGCCCGCCGAGAGATCCTCGAGAGCTACCTCAAGCGCATCGGCGAGCTGGAAGAACTGGCCATGGCGCACGACGGTGTGCAGAAGGCCTACGCCATGCAGGCGGGCCGCGAGCTGCGCGTAATCGTAGAATCCGAAAAGGTAACCGACCAATACGCTGATGACCTTTCCTTTATGATCTCCCAGAAGATACAGGACGAAATGCAGTATCCGGGGCAGATCAAAGTGACGGTTATCCGCGAAAAACGGGCGATTACATACGCGCGGTAGTGGTTCGGAAAGAGAAGAAATAACCAGTTATCCTTAAAGCACGCTGAACAAACAGCGTGCTTTTTTATTCTGCTCAAATATGAACTCCCGCCTTTTCAACGAGGCCAAACTGTTTCATAAAATGCGAAGTAGAAAAAGATGAGAAAATACTTTTCCCTGGTGGTTATCCTTTCGGCCTGTCTCCTCCAGTGTGCCGGGCCTGCCTCGGATGGAACCGGAAAGGCCGGTAAGCGGCCCATTACCGTGGCAGTAGCTGCCAACGTTCAGTTTGCAATGGAGGAATTAAAAGAAGCTTTCGGGCAGGAAACCGGTATTGAAATAAACGTAGTGATCAGTTCCTCGGGCAAACTGGCTACCCAGATCCTGCAGGGTGCTCCTTACAGCCTGCTGGTGTCGGCCAATATGAAATATCCGGAAGCTTTGCTGCAAAAGGGTAAAGCAGTACCTCCATCCCAGGTATATGCCTACGGTTCGCTTGTATTGTGGACACTCAACAAAGACATTGAGCTTGACTCCATCCCCGATTTCCTCCTGGCTGCTCCCATCCGGAAAGTTGCCATTGCCAACCCGCGGAATGCTCCGTACGGAGAACAGGCCGTGAACTACCTTGAATACTATGGTGTTTATGAAGCCCTTCAACCCAGGCTGGCCTATGGGGAGAGTATCTCCCAAACCAACCAGTACATCATAACCGGAGCGGTGGAAGCCGGCATCACTGCCAAATCGGCCGTATTGTCCCCGGAAATGAAGGGAAAGGGCAAATGGATAGAACTGCCGGTGGAAGCCTACAGCCCGATCGGGCAGGGGGTGGTGATCACCACTTACGGAAAGGAAAAAAATCCGGAGGAAAGCCAAAAATTCTTTGACTTCCTGTTTTCAGAAAAGGCGCGCCGGATCTTCGGATCTTATGGCTATGAGCTGCCACAGGGGGAAGGAGTGAATTAGTGAATTAATGAGGGAATGAGGGAATGAATGGAAGGCGTGCACATTCAATTCATCCTTAATTCAATCCCTCATTCCATCTTTCCTTTAATTATGAGAATGCCCATCTTTGATGTGCTCTGCCCGGGCCACATAGTCCATACCGCATACCGGGCAGGTGCCGGGTTCTTCGCTGCCGCTGCCTTCACAATGCATGGGGCAAACGTAGGCGGAGGTATATTCCTTTCCTTCCGTATGGGTTTCGCCGGACTCATCGGCGGTCATATCGCCGTGATCATGCCCGTCCTGGGCGGCATCTTCATGGCTGTGGGTTTCCTCACCGTGGCTGTGGGTGTCTCCTGAATTACCGCCACAGGAAGCCAGCGCCAGAGCGGCAATAAAAACAAACAAAAATCGAAATTTCATGCTTTGATTAGTTTTGATTTACAGGTCTGTTATCGCTGGGAGCCGCACCCGTAAATTTTTGTTTAGCAATGCGGCTCCCCAATAAAATTTTATCCCTTGGGCCGTTCGTACTGGCAGCACCCGTGGAGGCTGTTGTAAACCTCATCTGGCGCCCGGTGAGTCTCTGAATCATAGCCTACAGCTGCGATCCTGGCTTTGAGGTCATCGAGTTTGACAGCTCCGGCATCGTATTTTACCGTCATGACCTTGGAATCTACATCCCAACTGGCATACTGAACACCTTCTACATCCGAAAGGGCGCCTTCGATCTTGCGCTTGCACATACCGCAGTTGCCATAAACTTTAAAGGTTTCAGTAGTGAGAGATGCAGTGGCTGCGGTACTTCCCGCATCTGAAGACGCAGCACCCATTTTGGCACAGCTGGCCTTATCTGCTTTAGCGCAGCAGGCGGCCTTGGCAGCCCCTTCTTTGGTACAGGCAGTTTTGTCTTTTCCGGCACAGCAGGCCTTAGCGGTTTGTGCATTGGCCACAGCCATGCCGGCAACGGCCAGGAAAAACATTAGAACGAGCTTTTTCATCTTATTGGATTTTTTAAATTAATGAATGAGAAAATGATTAACTCCTTATAGAAAGAAATTGTCTTTTACGGGCCCACACTTCAACGTTTTCGAATTCGGGGCGCCAGTAGAATTTTTTCCGGGATTTTGGAACCCTGATTAAATTGCCGTGGGGCCAGGCTGTTTTTTCTCAGGTAAGCGCCTGGGAAAAACAATCTAAAAATAGGGCAATTTAGCCGAAACCCGGTGAACCAAAGCGCTTTCCAAACCGCGCAGGGTAAGCCACAGTTGTCCGTGCACATGCTTGCAAACACGAACCTACGCGTCTGGCACACGCATCAGATGGCACAAACAGCCATCCGGCAAAACGACAGCCTTCATAAACGGAAAACCTGTAAACTCACCGGCAGGTCGCGGGTGATCAGGGGAGGTTTGTAATTGAGGTAGTGGATGGTTTGGCGGTCAACGGAAAAAAGGCCGGAAGAGAAAACCGGAGCAAGAGCAAAAAGGGTGGCCGGAAGGGGGGCTTTTACCCGTTCCACCTCATTTTGTATCTGTTCCTGGTTGTGTTTCAGGAACAGGCTTTCATCATTACAGCAGCCTTTCTTTTGAAAACCGTGAGCGGCGGCATGCATGGGGCAGCTGGCTTTCTTTTCTGCGTGACAACCTTTCGCCGGGGCGAAAAGGGCCGAGTGCTTCAGTTCATTGCGGCAATAATGCTGGTTGATCAACAGCCCGGACGAACTGAAGAAGGTAAGAAAAGCCAGCGCAATATGCAGAAACCGTACAGCCAAGACAGCATATTTACTTCAAAACAATTGATAAAGGTAAAACACAATTTTCGGAAATGTTCGGCCTGTACCGGAATTAACCTCCATTTAACAAATTAAGGCCGAAGGTTTTCAGGCTTCTGAAGAAATATCTATATTAGACCTTTCCCTACGAAACAATTCATCTAAATAAGAGCTCTATGACGAAGTATCTACATGCCATTTTTGCTTTTGCTTTTCTATTTGGGCTGCAGGGCAACCTCCTTGCCCAGCCTGCCAATGACGAATGTGCCGACGCCATTGCTGTCGATCTGGGTTCTCACGATTTCAGTACGGTCGATGCCACCACCGGGGTTCCGGGCTTTCCCCAGAATTGCCCCTCCGACGACAGCTCCTCGGATTCTTTGTACAACGACATCTGGTACACTTACACTGCCGGCTTCACGGGCATGGTGCAGTTCAGTACCTGCGGCATGGCCGATTATGACACCAACCTCGCCGTTTACGGCCCGAATGCCCCCTGCCCGCCAACCGATGACGACCTCGTTGACTGCAGTGAGGATGCCGCCGGTTGCTCCGGGTTTTCCTCCGCGGTGGCTTTCGACGTGGTGGAAGGAGAAACCTACCTGCTTCGCATAGGCGGATGGGGAGGCAGCAGCCCGGGAGAAGAGGGCAGCGGCACCTTTACCCTGTTGGAATACACCCCTCCCTCCGGCCCACCCAACGACGACTGTGAAAACGCCATCGAACTGGTGCTCAATGCCAATGACTCCACCTTTGTCGAGTTCGAATCCATTAATGCCAATAATGGGCCTCCTGAGCATCTCCAACCTGCGCTTTGCTTCGAGGCCGATGAAACAAACGTCTATAAAGATCTTTGGTATAGCTGGACCGCCACTTTTACTGACGGGCTGGAATGGTCCAATTGCGGCACGACCAATTTTGATTCGCGCATGGCGGTTTACGAGTCAGATGTTTGCCCGCCGGATCCCAGCACACTGGTGGGCTGCAGCGATGACGGCGTAGATGAGAATGCTGTCAACTGCCCGGGGTACACCTCCCGTGCCCTGTTTAATGTGGAAGAAGGAAAAACTTATCTTTTCCGGCTGGGAGGATTCGCTAATGGAGATGCCGGGGATGGCACGTTCTATGTCCGGCGTATCCCCCTGATCGTTCCTCCGGAAAATGACCCCTGTGATGCACCCAATGAAGCCCGTATCATCACGGAGGAAGAGGCAGACAATTTCGACCTCTTCTTTGAAGGCAATACTGCCTACGCTTCCGGCCAGCCGGAATACCCAAATCCGGTTTGCCGCAATGATGGCGAATTCTGGGATGTATGGTACAGCTTCAATTCCGGGAACAATACAGAAGTCACTCTGCGCTTCAACAAAGTTACGCTGAACGCTGAATTTATTATCGACATCTTTGAAAGCTGCGGTACGCCGGCCGACTCCAGCTGGTGTGTCCGCTCCGACGAACAGAACAATTCTTACTTCGACCAGACTTTTACCGGTTTTCCGGGAGAACCTACAGAATATTTAATCCGGATCTCGACCCAGGTGACCAACGATGCGCCTGGAAACTTCTGGTTCCAGTTGGTGGGCATCCCCTACAGTGGGCTGGAGGAACTCAAGGTGGAAAACTTCCGCTTTTATCCCAACCCGGTCAATGATCAGGCCAATATGAGCTTCCGAATGAAGGAAGCACTGGATAGCCAGGTGGAGGTTGTCAATGCCCTCGGACAGATGGTGCAGCGCCTCGATTTTGGAATTTTACCTGCCGGTGAGCAGAACCTTTCTTTCTCCACCGCGGGCCTGAAGCCGGGGGTTTATTTCCTCCGCCTGTTGGCCGATGGCCGGCAAAAGACGATAAGGTTTGTGAAACAGTAGGTGTCGGGGTGCGTTTTTGCAGCTATCCAATATTGTTGCATTGAACGGCATCCGGCTGTGTTCGATACTAAATTCGATGGAAGGCCCTGGATGGTTCCTTTAAGTCCGGGGCCTTCTGTTTTCTGTTACACTCTCAACTGTGTAAAATTATTGTTAATTCAGCTTTATGCTTAGTTGAGAGGCCCTTCCAGAAAGCTCTCAATCCGCCAGTGCATATATCCCATCTCCTGTTCGGCAGGGCAGGGGCCCTACCTCCAAACAAGCAATAACGCTGTAATTGGTTCCAAATACCGGTAGCGGGCCTTCTGGATCGGGTATTAGGCCATCGCCGGCATTTTGGACGATGTACATATCATGCCAAAATGAAAATTCGGTTTTGCCGATGTTTGGAAAGGATGGAACCGGATAAGCATAAAAAAAGCCTCCTGGCGCTTTCACGGCCAAGAGGCTGCAATTCTCCCAACACTTAAATGGTTTTTTCGTGTGTTTTGTGGCAGTTTGTTTGAGTTTCGAAATAAATACCGGCGATGAAGCCGGCTACACACGGTTTATTTTTACAAAGCTCTTTGTTGATTATTTTCTATTGCAAAGAAAATGAGAATATTATTATGGTTCAATTGCATAGAAATGTAAAAATCATGTGTTTTTCTTAAACCATGGCCACATTATTACATGAAAATGTGATAAATTTATAGAATGTTGCGCCTCATTGGCGCCCGCAGAAGAAATTTTTTGGGCGAATGCCCTTATTCAGAGTGTGCTGATGAGGAATAAAATCCGGCCACCATTACCAGCCGTACCGTCTAGTGCTTCACAAAATGAAGGGAAACAGAGCTCAGTTATTATGAAACGGATTGCACTAATAGAAGATGACAGGAGCCTTTTAAAGCGGTTGTCCTTTTTTCTGAACAAACAAAAGGAGCTCACCTGCATCATTGTGGCCAATTCCCTGGGCGAATTCTTTGAGCGGCTGGATGAAGAAATGAAACCCGACCTTTTACTGCTCGACATAGAGCTTTCGGAAAATATCAATACTATTGCTCATCTACAGAAGATAAAGAGTTTGCTGCCCCGGATGAAGATACTGGTCATTACAGGCCACAATCATCCCAGCTATCTCTTTAAGGCCCTGGAACAGGGGGCCGATAGCTTTTATCTAAAAGGTTCTGGTTTGCCCAAGCTGCTAGAAGCTATTGAGGCAACTTTTTCCGGAGGCGCCTATCTGGACCCGAAAGCCGCAGCTCAAATGATCCCTTTGCTAAGGAATAAAAAAAAATCACCAGAGGCCAGAGGTGACATTACGCCTCCCGGCGATGATGGAACAGTTCTCGCCGAAGGGCCCGGCCTGCCAGAGTGGCAACTGACCAGCCGGGAACAGCAGGTAGCCCGGGGCCTGGTGGAAGGAAAAAGCTACAAGGAGGTAGCCGCGGGCCTCAACCTTTCTGTCAATACTGTGCGCCATTATGTAAAAGTGCTTTACAAAAAACTTAAAGTGGCGAATAAAATTCAGCTGAGCAATAAATTGAAACGATATCTGTAGCAACAACCTGCAATACTGAAGGTAAAGCCTGAAAACCCCGAAAAGATGCCCCGAAAAAATCACAGTTGTTCTGTTCTGAGCTTCCTGCTGATTGTATTCCTTCTGCCGCCGCTGGCAGCTGTGGATATCAATCGGGACAGCCTGGCCGAGGCATTGAAAAAAGCACCTGAGAACAGCCTTCAGCGCGCCCGGATACTACAGTTGCTCAACGAATCTTACCGTCAGGATATTCCGGACGAATCTATCTTTTACGGGAAACAACTCATTCCATTGGCCCGAAGCCTGGGGGCGCCCAGGCTCCTGTACAAAGGGCACATGGCAACCGGTGTAGCCTATGCGGTAAGAGGTAATGCGCCGGATACAGCACTTTATCATTTTCTGCAGGCACTCGATATTGCCAAAAAGGAAAAAGGAAAGGATTGGGAATTGTACCGGTTAAAAAGCCGTATCAATATTACCGGCGTCCACTGGCAGTTGGAAAACCTGGAGTCAGCCCTGAAATATGCCTATCAGAATGTCGCCCAACTGGAATCCATGGAAGACTCCCTCACCCTGGCAGATGCTTACCGCACCGTGGCCCTTATTCACCGGACGGGTGAAAATTATGACTCAACTTTTTATTATCTCAACAAAGCTCTGGATATCTACGAGATGGAAAAGGCGGAGCCGCAAAAGGCGTCCACGCTCATTACCATGGGGAATACCTATCAGAAAGAAGGCCTCTATGAGCAGGCGCAGCAGGTGCTGTATCGGGCCTTACATTCCGTTCAACTTCTTCAGGATTCTATTATCCTGATCGATACCTACGAGGGGTTGTCCAGCACCCATTTGCAGCTCAACCGGCCTGACAGTGCAGAGTTCTATGCCCGTGCCTTGCTGCAGGAAGCCCGCCGCAGAAGCCTTTTGCCGGAGATGGCTACCAGTTATGAACTGTTGTCGAACCTGTTCTCCTCAACCAACCAACTGGACAGCGCCCTGTTTTATTTGCGCCGGTACGCAGCATTGAGGGAGCAACTCATCGGTGAAGAAAAGGCGCGGGCCATTCAGGAAATAGATACCAGGTATCAGGCTCAGGAAAAGGCCCGGGAAAACCGGATGCTTCGAAAGCAGTTTGCTCTGGCCAATTTCAGGAACTCTCTCCTGTTGGCGGCTGCTCTTCTGTTTTTGCTTCTCATAGTTCTTATCGCATATTTCAATTTCCGCCTGCGCCGCCGGAAAAAAGAACTGGAGTTGCTGAATGAAAAAGTTATCAAAGGCAACGGCAGGTTGCTTGCCCTGATGAATGAAAAGCAACACATGGTGAGCCTGATCGCCCATGATATTCGCAACCCACTTTCGCTCATCCAACTCAATACTTTTGCCCTTGCGCAGGACAAAGGCATGGGGGAAAAAGAGCATAGGGAAATCCTGACAGAGATCGAACAGGCCGCAGATGCCATCGATCGGGCGAGCCTTAAGATCATGGAGGTCGAGAACGAACTGGAGTCGCAAATATCTATACAAAATATCAGCTTTGACCTGGTACAGGTGCTCAAAGAATCGGTTCGGGAATTCGGGCCATTTGCCCGGAGTAAATCTATCAGCCTGGAGTTTCGCGCCGGCCGGCCAGACGCAACCCTGACAGGAGACCCTTTCCTGATACGCCATATCGTGGCCAACCTGCTCTCCAATGCAATTAAGTATTCTCCTTCCGGTAAGACGGTCAGCCTGTCCTTTCAAAACCACGATGGTGAGATATCTTTCAGTGTCGGGGATGAAGGCCCCGGGCTTTCTCTGCAGGAGCAGAAACACCTTTTCAAAAGAGGAGTCGCCTTCAATCAGGATAACCCTCATGGAAAACGCTCCCGGGGAGAAGGGCTCTACCTTACCCGCAGGTATGTTGAAGCTATGGGTGGAAAGATAGCGGTGGAGAGTACTAAGGGGATGGGGGCCGTCTTTACGGTCTCTTTTCCCAGGGAAAAAACCTTTTAGCTTAAAGTGGAAGGCACTTCCGAAGTGCCTTCCATCCGAGGCGCCACATCAAATTCTCAACCGGTGGCACTAAGTGCTTGTTTGGAGGCCAATCTTTGAGCTACAAAGGACACTTTCTTGGTGACACATCGTTGAAAAAAATCTCATTTAGCTGAGGCTAAACTCCGATTTTTCCGCCTTGTTTCACCAAAAAATTGACTCTTTTCGCTTTCAAACCCGGCCTCCAAACAAGCACTAAAATGGAAAGGCATTCTGGCAGGCCTGGTTCCTGCCCCGTGGGTATTTTCACCCCCCCTGCCTGTAACCAAAAAAAAGTGAAGCCGGGAAAGTACCCTGGCTCCACTCTTCCTGTTAAAGAAAAACTAGTTGTGAAATTGGGAATGTTTGTTTGACCTCCGGCATGGAAATGCACGGACATGGCCAATGGGTTTTGACCATCCTTTTTGGTAAAAATGCCCCTTCCAGGGGCCCTTTGGTATGATTTTGCCTCTTTTTGGGATCTTTGAGTTCGGGAAGGCGCCATCCTTTCGGACGATGCCTGTGAGAATACAAAAGGAGAATAAATTATATGACGGGTATGTGAGATAGCCTTAGGTAAGTAGAAAAGCCTCAGGAAAGCTTTTGATAGAACAAATATAAGGCAATATTTTAATATTAAAAAATAATTTAATCTGTTTTCGGTTTTTTCTTTAAAACCCAGCAAATCTAACTGGATTTAGAAGGTGTTTTCAATGCCAGATAAAATATAAACTTAAGATGCCAGATAAGATCCTTATAGGGATAATTGACGATGACCCTCTGGTCAGAGAAGAGATTATTTTTCTGTTGCATACCCACGCCGATGAGTTTGAACTGGCCTTTGAAGCGGGCTCAATAGGCCAGTTCTTTGAGGTGCTTCAGATGGATGAGAAACCGGATGTTCTATTGCTGGATATCAGCCTGGCGGCACAGAACAGCCTCAGCCAGATAGGAAAGTTGAAGCAATTATTGCCTCAAACAAAGGTTGTCATTATCACCGGCCATACGGAGCCGGAATTTCTCATGGATGCTCTTCAGAATGGAGCACATGGATATTTCCTGAAGAGCAGCCGGCCTGAGCGGATACTGGAAGTCATCAGGGAGACATACAGGGGCGGGGCCTTCATCGAGCCCCGGTTGGCCAGTTCTCTTCTGGGGCACTTCCGGCAGCCGAAGGATACTTCCCCCACGCCGATTAGCGTCCGGGAAGGCGTAGAACGTTTAAAGCATAAATTTGGTTTGAACCCACGTGAAATACAGGTAGCCCAGGGGCTGGCCGGGGGAATGGCCTATAAGGAAATTGCCGTGGAACACAATATAGGACTGAATACGGTGCGGCACTATGTGAAGTCATTGTATAAAAAGCTGGGGATTTCAGGCAAGCAGGAATTGGTTGATTTGTTGAACCGTGAACCGTGAACCGTGAACCGTGAACCGTGGATCGTGGATCCGTAGATGGGGGATTCGGGAGGCAAAGTTTCTTAGGTGATCAACGAATTCAGGGGGGCTTCAGCGGGGCTTTTAAAACCATTCATGCATCTTCCGCCAGTGGAAGCAAGAGGGTAAATGTGCTTCCCTTCCCTTCCCGGCTTTCTATTTTCATCTCCCCGTCATACCGGCGGAGGATTTCCCGGACGATCTGCAGGCCGAGGCCGGTACCCCGTTCTCCTGCCGTCCCTTTGTCGGGAGCCTGTATGGAGCCCGAAAACAGTTGTTCCATTTTTTGTAAAGACATGCCTTTGCCCTGGTCTTCAACTTTAACGGCTATTTGCTGCCCCTGTTTTTGAGCGGAGATAGCAACTGTTCCTCCCTCCGAGGAAAACTTAATGGCATTGGAGATCAGGTTTTGCAAGAGAATGGCAAGCGCATCGGCGGCAATCCGTACGCAGAGGCCCGGAGCTGTCTCCCTTTTAATGTTGAGGTCTTTTAAAGCAGCGACTTCCCGGTAGGTTTCCAGTACCTGGCCGGTTATGGAGTGGACATCGGAGGGGCCGTTACCAAACGAAAGGCGCCCTCCCTGGAGCAAGCTCCAGTTGAGCAGGTTGTCCAGCATATTGTTCGTACTGGCGGCGATATTTTTTGCTTTGTCGCCCAGGCCGGCCAACACTTCATAATTCCGTTGCTGAAGAGCATAGCTGATGCGGTTGGCAAGGTTTCCGAAATACAGGAGCGGCCCTCGCAATTCATGGCCGACGAAAGAAAACAACTTGTCTTTAGCGGCATTCATTTCTTCGAGGTGGGCTTTTTGCCGGGCGATTGTCCGCCGGTCCCGTTCGATTTGCAGGACTCGCCGGGCCACTTCTGCTTCCAGCAACCGTTTGGAACGCCTGAGCCGCCATACGCGCCAACGGAAAAGAGAGATCCCCAAAATCAGAATGGCCAGGGCAAGGGACGGAATGAACCACCACCTGAAATATAAGGGCTTGGCTGAGAATACCGGGATGGCCAGTTCATTTCCGGCCCAGTATCCATCCTGCCCGATTGCCCGTACGCGCAAAGTAAAATTACCCCAGGGCAACTGGCTGACAGTTACCTGGGGCTCCTGCATAACCCGCCAGTCGGTATCGAATCCGTCTATCTTGTAGAAGTAACGGTTTTTATCGGGCATGAAGTACTCATCAAGGAAGAATTGGAACACCGCAAACCGTTTGCTTGACGTCAGTTCGAGCCTTCCTCCCGCTTTAAGTCCGTTTGTGATGTCTTCCATGGAATTTGAGTTGGAGTTAAACTGTTGCACCCTCAGTATCCTCAACTCAGCATCTTCACTATACCTGCCGGAAACATCTTCGGGATTGAAACAGGCCAGGCCATTGATCGTTCCGAACAGGAGGCGCCCATCCTCCAGCCGGAGATGGGCATAATAGTTGAACTCATCGGCGGGCAGGCCATTCACCTTATGAAACGTCCGCACCAACAGGCTGGCCGTATCGAAACGCATCAGGCCGTTCTGGCTGGGAAGCCACAGGTAGCCCCGCTTATCCGGATAAGCTGCATAGATAATGTTGCTGGACAAACCATCTCTGGTTGTGAATTGCTGAAAAGTGCCGTTGTTCCGGTCCCAGCGGATGAGGCCCCCTCCTCTGGTAGATAACCAGAAACGATTTGGGGATTCGGGATAAATGTGAAAGATGTGAAAAGGAGGGACCTGCCCGATTTGCTTTACCTTCCTGCCGTCCGGGGAAAGTAAGAATAAGCCTTCATTGGTGGCTATCCACATTCCGTCGGGGGTTTCACAAAACCAGAAGCAGGCTTTGCCTCCCAGTTTTTGTGGTTGGTTGAGGCCATCTTCAAAGGCAAAGTTTCCGGTGGAAGGGTCAAAATGCGCCAGGCCGCCGGCCGTCCCCATCCATAATTTCCCGTGTTTGTCAACAAAAGGGCGCAGTGCATCGAACTGCACACCGTTTCGGTTTACTATCGGCAGGAGAGAAAGCGTACCATTGTCGAGGTTTATCCGGGCGGCATTCCCTCCGTGCAGGGCGATCCAGATGCTTTTATCTTCCGTGCGAATACTCCCAAGGCCCTGAAGCTTTTTTCCCGGGAACAGGGGGCTGGCCTTCCCGGAAGACAGGTCAAGTTGATATATGCTTTTATAGGTATTTACCAGGATTTTATCTTTATCGAGCTGGATCATGCTCCTCAGGCTGAACTCCTGGCCGGCAAGGTAGGGCCGGAAATTATTCTCTCGTACATCGATTAGCAACAGGGCTTTGGTAGAAGTTATCCAGGCAAGTTCGTCTGTGTCAATAAAGAGGCTGTTGAACGGATACTCAAAGGAGTGTTGGCCTGGCCCTTCCTGGGTTTCAGGAATATCAGCGACCAGCCGGCCCATTGTATCGAATATCGTAAGGGCCTCATGCGTAAAACACCACAACCAGCCTCTCGGCCCCTCCTGGATTTTCCAGTAGGGGCTCACATCCAGCGCTTTCCCATTCGGAAGCCGATACCATTGGTTCAGCTCCTGCCCTGGATATTTAATTGTCTGTTTTTCCATTCCCTGCACCTCCAGGCCGCCATTGTGTAAAGGGGTGATCTGGTAAGGAAGGAAATGGGTAGAAAAAGTGTCTCGCTCCAGGGCCCGCCCCTGGCTATCCATCCTGAATAATGCCCCTGGGCCTAAAACCCAGAACCCTTTATCTTTAGCCGGCAGGGCATAACTGATGGGGAATGCCCCCTGGTTATCAAGCAGCAATTGGAAGCCTTCTCCGTCGTAAAGGTAAGCTTTTCCGGAGCGGGTGCCCAGCCAGGCATTATGGCTGGAATCAACGAATATTCCGAATAGCTCTTCCTGCCGGAATGGAGCTTTATCGCCCCAGTAATTCTGAAAAGAGAGCGTTTGCCGGGTTTCCGGGTTGAAAAATGCCAGCTTTACGTCGCCTCCCATGACGCCATTGTAATTTTTAGGCGCCTGGCTTCCCACCCACAACAGCCCGTCGGGGCCTTCATACAGCAGGTTGAGGTCATTGCTGGGCAGGCCGTGCTGTTCCTTGCTGAAATACAACACTTCAATACCATCGTAGCGGTTCAGGCCTTCGGAGGTGGCAATCCATATAAACCCTTGCTGATCCTGAATGACTTTCCGAACAAAACGGCTGGCCAGGCCGTCTTCTACCGAGAGGATCCGGTGTTGAACAACATAATCCTGCGTTTTAACTGCCATCGGGAATAGCAGAAATAACCACCAAACCAGCCCTCGCTGTGGCATATCTGTGTGAATTAACCAATTAATGTTGGGGGCGCCTCATAAAGATATGCCTATACGAGAGTGGAATGCAAGAAATATGCAGGTAATTTCAAACAGCTTCTCTCAAAAGCGATAGTGCAATCCGAACGAAACGACGTGAGGCGCTCCGATGGCAATTTCACCACCTATGCCCAGGTGGCCGGAAAGATAACTCCTCATGCCGAAAAGGATGGCTTGGGGGGCAAATACGATGCCTGCTGTTTTGGGCGGGTCGAAACTGGGGTCATCGGTGCCCACATCCAGAGACCATTTGCTGAGGCCCACCCGCAGCCCTGAGTACATGTCCATTTTTTCGGAATTGCCGTAATGGAAAAGCCCGCGCAGGCCCACATTGAAGCGAGAAAGGCGAACATCAAAGCTCTCCTTGGCCTCTCCGTAATTTGAATAAGCCAGCTTAAAATTCTGGTAGGAAATGCCACCTCCCAGGCTCACCCGGTTGGTCAGGGCATAGTCGTAGGTGGCCTGGATTGCCGGTGGGGTAGTGGCATCCACGTTGGCGTCGATCTCAGAAAGGCTGAACAGGGCACTGGCCATGCTAAAACCGGCATTGATCCCGATCACAGACTCTCCTTCCAGAGTTTGGGCGGAAAGCGTGCTCATAGAGAGAAGGACTAACAGGCAGGCAACAGAGTACTTCATAGGTAGTTTTTTTGATTTTTCAGATTCCTACCTTGAACGACGGTTAATTGCGAAAAACCCGGATTCGGGAAAACATTAACACGGATTTATGATATCGTTTGGGGAAACGCGCTCCATGAAGTAATTTGCATCGCTTTTACCAACGAAAACCAACCACGCATGAGCCTAAGGAAAAATTTCAGTTTCACCTTCACCGCCCTCATCACCCTTTTCTTCCTTTGGGGGCTGCTCACCTCACTCAACGACATTCTGGTGCCCCACCTCAAGGCGGCATTTGACCTCAAGCACTGGCAGGCGCAGCTCATCCAGTTCTTTTTCTTCGGCGCCTATTTCCTGATGAGTATCCCGGCGGGCTACATCATCCGCCGGACGGGCTATAAGCGGGGCATCGTCATCGGCCTGGTGCTGATGGGGCTGGGCTGCTTTATTTTTTATCCGGCTTCCGTTGCAAAGGTTTATGGCATTTTCCTGCTGGCTTTGTTTATACTGGCATCCGGCATCACCATCCTCCAGGTAGCCGCCAACCCTTATGTGGCCATTATCGGCCCGGAAGAGACGGCCGCCAGCCGCCTCAACCTGGCGCAGGGGTTCAATTCTCTGGGGCATACCATCGCTCCGCTCTTCGGTTCCTGGCTCATCCTGCAGAATACGGAGATCGTAGATGTTTCCACTGTTCAGGGGCCATACATTTTCCTGGCGTTTGCCCTGATTGCCATAGGAGTCGTTTTCAATTTTCTTAAACTGCCGGTTGTTGAATACGAAGAGGCGACGCGTACGGGTTTCAGCCTTTGGAAGTACCCGCAGTTGTACCTGGGAGCCCTTGCCATCTTTTGCTACGTCGGGGCCGAGATTGCCATCGGCAGTTTCCTGGTGGAGTATTTCAAATCGGAGCCGACCATCCTGCTCGATGTAAAAACAGCGGGCAGCTATGTGGCCTATTACTGGGGAGGGGCCATGGTGGGCCGTTTCATGGGGGCCATAGCCCTGGGCAGTAGTGAAAAGACGAGAAGAAAATCTCTGGAGATGCTGGCCATTCCGGCTATTGCCTTTGCAGTTGTATTTATCGTCGCCTCAGTTCGTGGCCTGCCTACAACCATGGCGTTCGGTTTTCTGACGATGATGCTCCTCAACTATTTTGCTTTTCTGTTCGGCAAGAATACGCCGTCGGCCATCCTGGCCCTCTTTGCCGGCTTCAACATAATTTTGTTGCTGTTCACCATGTTCAACGGCGGCAAGGTGGCCATCTGGTCGGTACTGGGCATAGGGCTGTTCAACTCCATCATGTGGTCCAATATCTTTACTTTGGCCATTGCCCGGCTGAAACAATACACCAGCATTGGCTCTTCTCTGCTGGTCATGATGATCGTAGGCGGAGCGATAATACCATTGCTGCAGGGTTTGGTAGCCGATTTTCCTGGTATCGGGGTCAAGTTTTCCTTTATCGTGCCCATGGCAGCTTATGCCTACCTCGTGTTTTACGGCCTTCGGGGGTATCGTCCGGTGGAGTGAGCAGGGGGTTGGGGCCAGAGCAGGCTCTTTGGAGTTTAGAAGTTTAGCTTTATGGGAGCCGTTAGGGGTTTAGAAGTTGGGGCGAAACCTTGGAAACCCAGAAACCCAGAAACCCAGAAACCCAGAAACAGCCCCTTCCCCCCTAAAACAACCGCAGTTGCCCATCTGCCGCCCTTTCCGCCATGGGCAAAGGAATAGCGGGCGGGCCTGCCGTAGATCACTTCGCTGACGAGCGTGAGCAATGCTCAACCTGATATCCTTCCCACCCGGCCGAAAAATCTTGACCATCGGCCTCAGATTTGCGAACTAGGAGAATATATAAGCCGGACATTCAAAAATTAAATAATTGTTAATTGTGGGCCAATGAAGTAATCTTTTACCTCTGAATTACATCAAAAAGTAAAATTGCTTGTTTACGCACTAAAAATCACAAGCTATGAAAATCAGGTTCAACGGCCGGCTTGAAGCAATAGAATGGATCGCGAATTACGCGGAGAATGAGGGGCAGTTCGAAGTCTTGCGCGAGCAACTCAACTTCAATCATATCTACGAAGGCTTCTACTTCCTGAAGATCGAGGAAGAGATGGGCGAGGTTGTGAGCCTGGATAAAAATCCGAGAGAATCCCGGTAGAACCCCAAAGAAGTGATTTTCAGGCCCATTGCTCTTTTTGAGGGTGTTCGCCTCTGTCCGGGGGAATTGCCCACTTGTGCCAGCTAAGCCATCCGGCAGTTAACAGGAGCAACAGTGCGGAAACCACCCAAAATGCATATTGCTCTACCCAGGCCAGAAAGGTTTCCAGATAAGAAGTGAAAAAATATCCGCCGTACCCAATAGCGGCCACCCAAAGCATTGTGCTGATGAAGCTTAGCAGAGCAAACCTCCTTATCGTGATGGAGCTTATCCCAAAAAGAGTGGGTAGAACAACCCTGAAGCCATATAGAAAGCGATAACTCAGCAGCAGCAGGGTCGAGCGCCGTTCCAGGAGGTTGTTCATACGCCGGACTTTTCCCCTCAGGCCGGGGCGCCTTTCGAGGACGGCCATCCCGCCGCGCCGCGCTGCCAGGAATATAAACCAGTCAATTGCCTGTGCGCCGACGAATACCGACAGGAGAACGTAGTAAAAATTCAGATAACCAAGGCGAACGGTCTGCAATGCAGCCAGAAAAGAAATTTCTCCTTCAAAAACAGCTCCCAGCAGTGCTCCCAGGTAACCAAGTGATGCAAGCCACTCTGTCATCCTTCCACATTTAACGTAAACGATTTTTCAGGGAGCTACAAAGGTAAGGGGTTTATTTCTGAAAATCAGGGGATCGAAAAATTAAAGGTGCTGACGAACCTCTTCATCCTTTATTTTTGGCTTTCCGTTCCCAACTCAACTTTGCCTATAAATAAAGGTGTGTTATCTCCTTCTCGTTTAATAACGTAGTAATACAGCCCGGGGGGCAGTTCCTTTTCCACGTCCTTTTCAAAGGTATAGTTTTTCATTTTTCCAAACCCCTGAACCTCTTCGTCATTCAGTGGCTTCAGGTCAAGGGGTAGGCTGGCGGCAGGGTGCTCTTTCTGAAAAGATTCCGGTTGATTGTCATAGACATACAGTGTGAGGTGCTCGCCTTCGGTTGAGGAAATGGAACGCAGGGTGCCGGCCACTGTAGCCCTGAAGCTGTCGGAGGGCATTTTCGCTGCATCGGCATCGGCAGAGATGAGGAAACCGGCATCGCGGTTTTCAGCTGCTATCAGGCCTTCCAGCCTGGGGTTGGGCCGGAAGGGGTCAGCCGGAGAGGAAGGAGTAGGTATCTTTTGTTGGGGTTCGGAGATAGGCACTTCCTCCGATTTCGGTTCAGGTTCGTTTGCCATCAGGGAATCCGGAAGGCTCGTTTGGCTGCCGGGCAGGCTGTCGGAGGCAACGATCGGCCCCTCGCCGCCGGGAGATGGAGTGAACCGGGGCCATGCCCACCAGATAACGGCAGCAATGATGGCGGCGGCTACTGCTCCCCATATCGGCATCAGCCGGTAAACTGCGGCCTTTCGGCCTTTGCTTTCCAGCGAGAACTCCCGGGCGATCTGTTGAAGCTGTTCTTTCAGGGCGGCCTTATCCGCCTTGCCCAGTTCCTGGTGGAGCCGGCGGTGGAGTTCCAATTCGGCTTTCATCTCCGGGTTGTCGGCCATTTCCTTTTCGAAGGCCTGGCGGGCGTCCGCCGATAAGGCCCCTTCGAGATAGGCTTCTATGGTTTCATATAGCTGCTCTTTGTTCATTGCGGTTGGTTGAAAAACGGCTACGGCTTTAATTCCTGAAATCTGAGGTCTTCTTTCACCAGGTTGACCAGGCGTTCTTTGCACTGAAACTTCCGCTTCTTGGCATAACTCACACTGCCGAAGCCCATCAGTTCTGCTATTTTCTCCATTCTGACTTTGTCAAAGAAAAGGCGCATCAGCTTCTGGCAGTCTTGGCCAAGCTGTTCGAAAGCATCCCAGAATATCTTATTTTCTTCGGCTTCTTCGATCGACTTTTCTATGTCTTCGTCAAACTTGTATTTGTCGTCTTCGGAAAAGGTTACGTTGCGGCTTGACTTTTTCTGGAGGCGGTTGCCCCACAAGTTGCGGCAGATACCGTAGATAAGCGTATAAAGGGAGCTCTTAAGCTGAAAGCCAGGCTGCTGAGCTTTTTCGTAAATTATGACCAGGGCTTCCTGGAAAATGTCCTTGGCGTCGTCCGAACTGCCTCCGTTCCTGGTAATAAGGCTGGCAGCCCGGGGCAGATACAGCCGGTATATCTCCCGGATACCGTCGTTATCGCCGGATAGCAGGGCTTGCAACTGGGTTTGGCTTTCTTTATTCATCTGGGAATAACTTTCAGCGCCTGCAATATAATGGCTTTCGGGCATTTATCACAAAGGGCAAACACAGAGTAGGCTTTCCTAAACTAACGGTAACTGTTTAGGCGTGGCGGTTTTATGGTTTTCCGGTAGTCCGGCCATGAGTGCCGGAGGCCATTCGGCCCCTTTGCAGGCAAGTAGTAAGCCAGCCCCATAATACCACAATACCAAAATACCATCACACCTAAATATAGTTACAACTAACGCATGTAACAATAATCCACCATTTTGAAACAATATTGGGAGCAGCGCCAGCCAAAAGCCTGCACCTTTGAACCGGTAATAAACATTCATAAACAATTGCGAAACTACAGGCCGGGACATTTACCGGAGTAAAAATTTTTTTTGATGCCCGGGTAACCTTCTGCTCATTGCCAAAATACAGGCTTTGAGTTTCAACACCAAAACCAAAGATCATGAAAACTTTATTGAGTTTAGTCGTTGCATTCGGAGTTATTATGGCCGCCAACAGTACACTTGTTGCTCAGAACGTCTGGAGAGGAGGAACCCCCGGGCAGGAGCAGGAGTGGAACAACCCCAGGAACTGGAGCCAGAACCGCGTACCGGATATTGACGATATCGTGCTCATCCCCAATACGGAATCCAGAGGTGGCTTCTATCCGGTGATCAGTAAAGATGCGGGCCCCATATACTATCTGGAAGTACAGGGTGGGGCTACTCTGTCGGTAACCACCAATGGGAAGCTGATGATTGACGGGGTCGGAAAATATGAAGATGCCATTTTGCTGATCGGAACCATTGAGAACAAAGGAGAGATCCGTGTTCAAATGGAGGAAAAGGAGGCTGTCGCCGGCCATCCCGAGAATTTGATGAATACCGGGAGTTTCATTGCTATGGCTTCGCCGGAAAGAAAATAGAAACCATCTGGCGTGAATCGCCGGAGGATAAAAAATTAGGTAATTGGGAGCTTTGTTTGTCTTGAAGGGGGGCATTTATGCCCCCTTATTTTTTTATCCTGCCACAACTTCCTTCACGTCAAAACCGGCGTCTTCCACGGCTTCCACTATCTCTTCAATGGTCACCTCATCGCCTTTAACGGTCAGTATCTTATCCGGGTTGTCGATATCTACGGCCCATTCCTTGACGGATGGCACATCATTGAGAAACCCCGTCACGGCGCGTACGCAGTTGTTGCAGTTGATATTGGTCTTGAATTGCAGTGTTTTCATCCTTCTCTTTTCAAAAATGAACGCCTGAGATCGTATTCAGTTGAACTTTAAAGGTAGGGCAAATGCGGAAATTTTCGCACTTCTGCTTTTAAAAACATGGTTCTCCCTACCCGATTGAACAATGCTCCCGGCAAAAGCATTAAGAGTTTACTCAAAATTCAATTAATGGATATTCGATACATCAGGGGCTCTGAAGTTGACAAGGTCAAGTGGAACAGCTGTGTACACTATGCTACCAATGGCAACATATTCGGCTATATGTGGTACCTCGATTTTGTGGCCAAAGACTGGGATGCCCTGGTGGAGGGAGACTACGAATCCGTCTTCCCGCTGGTTTGGCGCGAAGGTTTACTGGGGAGGAGAGAACTCTACCAGCCGGCCCTGATGCGGGAAATGGGGGTCTATTCCATCCACGTCCTTTCCCGGCCGAGGATACAGGCCTTTCTCGAATCTATCCCTTCTGAGTTCAGAAATATCAATATTGTGGTCAACGAACAAAACACTCCACCCGAAGGGGCCGGGTTTGATATAGAACAGCAGGCTAATCACCAGCTTTTCCTGGGCCGGCCCTACGAAGAGCTGTTCGACGGGTTTTCCACCCATCTGGCCTCCCGCCTTCAACAGGCGGAAGACGAAGGCCTCATTCTGACCTCCAGCCTTAAACCGGAAACGGTTGCGGATTTCTACCGCCGGCATTCCCCCGCCCACTCCGGCCTGGAGCACAACTACCACGCCTTGCACCGCATCATGTACAACGTGCTTCACCGGGGCTGGGGCTTCGCTTCCGGCGCCATGGACCGAAACCAGAACCTCTATGCCGTCAATTTTTTCATATACAGCCACGGCAAGGTACTGAGCCTGGTGCCGGTGGAATCTCCGGAAGGTAGGCGGCTCGGTGCTTTACCCTATCTGTTTAATGCACTTATCCGAAGCCATGCCGGGAGGCCGCTCATCCTGGATTTTAACGCTCCGGAGGACAAGGAACTCGCCGAGCAGTTCGGTGCACAACCCAATGCCTTCTACCGGCTGAAGAGGGATAAGCGGATACTGGGGTTGATATAGGGGCTTGATGGGTCCTTCTGAGTTATGAAGTTTAGGGCGGCGGGAGGATTGGGTTTAGGGAACTGTCCATAGTTCCTGAGTTCCTGGCCTCCCTGTAAAGCAGCTGTTTGATGTTTTCCTCAACCCTGCTTCAGAAGTGCTTTACTTACAATTCAAACGTCACCACCATCGAAGCCACCCGGGCATTCAGCTTCCGTACTTTCGGATCATCCGAAGACAGGATAATATCTCCGGAAACCTCCGGCCCCACCTCCTCCCAGTCTGCCGGTTCCAGGGCGATGATGAGGTGGCTGTTCAGCTTACCACTCTTCCAGTCACTAACCAGTCCGCCATAGTCCCAGCCGAAGCCGTAGAGTTGAAAGGGCTTTCCGTTGATTTTTTCCAGTTCTTTCAGGGAAGTTCCAACCGTAACGCCCTGAACGGTGCGCCAGGCCGTATTTTCGTTACTGATGCGGATGAATTCGGGGTTGCCGGTGGCGGCGGCGATGTCCCATACGATCTCCAGCTCGTCGGGAGTATTGGGGAAAACGGCAATCCCCGGTTGAGATTCGCCCTCTCCGATGTGGACGGAACGGTATTCCACATTATCTTCCCCGTAGAGTTCTTTTATATCTGCCTCGGTGGAAGCGGCCGTGATGGCGCCCACTCGCTGGCCGGGCACGATGATGAAGTCAATGGCACGGGCCGCCGGTTGCTCTTTTGGCCCGGGAGGGCCAGTGGTCGTATCCTCCGTATTTTTATGGTCGGAATTACAGGCGCCGAGAAAGAGCGCCGCGGCGGCGAGCAGCAGCCATTGGGCAAGAGCAGGTTTTCTCATGATTTATCCCTTCAATAATGTGGTGTGCATCCGGCCTTAAATGAGGCGGCAGCAATATAACAATCCAGCAATCCAACAATATAACAATATAACAATCCCACAATCCCCCCCCATCTCCCCTCTACACCCGATGCGCCTGGAAATCCGTATAGCCTTTCAGGCTTATCACTTTCCAGGAGTCCAGTACTTCGAGTGCGGCTTCCCGCTCAGGGGCGGCTACTGCCACCAGGAGTTCCGGTTGTGCCTCAAAGTTATGAAAATAATACTCGGGAGCATTGCCAAAGAACTGGGAAGCGAAAGACTGGGAAGCATTGGCCCAGACTTCGAAGCCCAGCCTTTCGTCCTGGCACAGTTGCTGGAGCGCCCTGATGTCCTTTGGGGTGGGCGATTGCAGTACACAGGAAAAGGTTTTGTAATGAGAACGTTTGAGCAGCCCCAGCTCGTCATATACGGGCAGGCGGTAAACATCCGAGGTGTGGTAGCCCCTTATGACGTGATCGAAAAGGACGATATCGCCGTAACGGCGGTCAGCCCCGGGGTGAGGAATATTCCGGATAACCCCACGCGCCGGCCCCAGGCGGCTCACCCACAGTATCTCGAACTGCCCCTGGCGGGAAAGGCGTATGGACACCGGGCTGAGAGAAGGCTCGTCGGTGGACAGGCCGAACTTGGCCCAGACATTACGTGCCAGGCGCCCCTTTTTCAGGGCCGTTGCGGAAATACCCACATTCCACCAGGCCGATTTGTTGCCGGCATCGAGCGAAACAGCTTTTTTATTGTAGTAAAGTGACGGTTTCCATTCCTGCCGGTATTTGTAGATATCCCCCAGGCGGACAACCGGCGCCGCCCAGTAGTGAGCCTCCTTTACAATGCGCTTGTACAGCTTAACGGCATTGTAATGGTCCTTCTCCGCCTCGTATTGCAAGGCCTCTTCGTACATCACTTTCAGCTCCGGGGACGGTTCCTGCATAACGCTCTACTTTTATAATCGGTATTACTGGCAAAAAGCCAATTGCCAAATGCTGGATTTTTCGCTCGCTCAACAAATATAACCCGGCTGAGGGGTGTAATGCAAGTTAACAAACGACTTTCTGCCAATTGACGCAAAGTTGCTGGCAAAGTGCATATAAAGTTAATTTACAATGTGTTGGGTATTTGCTTTTTTTAAAAGGATAGTGCCCTCCAGGCAATTCCGTATTTTCACCCCATGGAAAATACAGCTTCAATCTGGCGCCTCAATATCGACACCGGCGGCACGTTTACCGATTGTATCGCCACAAACCCGGAAGGGCGGATAAAGCGCATAAAAATACTGAGCAGTAGCCGGCTTCGTGGGCAACTGGTGGAAAAACTGGAAAACGGCTGGTTCAGAATGCGGCACAACTGGCCGGTGGAAGGAGATATTTTTGCCGGGTACACCTTTTATCTGCTTGATCACCCGCAGAAGCCGGTTCAGGTGTTGGAAACCAGCCTGAAGGACGGCCGCATCCGCCTTTCCGCCGAAATTCCCTTTTCCGGGGTGGCCGCCTTCGAAGCCACTGCAGGCGAAGAGGCCCCCATCCTTGCCGCCCGCCTGGCAACGGCCACTCCATTGAACGAAGCCCTGCCCCTCGTCCACATGCGCCTGGGTTCCACCAAAGGCACCAACGCCTTGCTGGAGCGCAAGGGCGCCGAGGTGGCGCTACTCATTACCCGTGGGCTGGCGGATCTGCCCTATATCGGCACCCAGCAACGGCCCCACCTTTTCCAGTTGGACATCCCAGAGCCGCCCCGGCTGTACCATACTATAATCGAAGTGGCCGAACGGCTGGCAGCCAGCGGCGAAGTCATCGAGCCCCTGATTGAAGAAGAGGTGCGCCATATTGTAGAAAAGGTGCGCCAGAGCGGCTGCCGCTCCGTCGCCATTGCTCTGTTGCACGCCTACCGCAATCCTGTGCATGAGCAACAGCTCGGCGAGGCGCTCCGCCAGGCCGGCATTCCCTTTGTTTCCCTTTCTCAGGAGCTGACGCCTTCCATCAAACTGCTACCCCGGGCGCAGGCGGCCCTGGCCAACGCCTACCTATCGCCCGTCCTACACGATTACCTCTCCCACATCCGAAAGAAGCTGGGCGAAGAGCAGCAGCTCCGCATTATGACGAGCGCGGGCGGGTTGGTGAGCGCCGATCTGTTCCACCCCAAAGACAGCCTGCTCAGCGGGCCGGCGGGCGGAGTTGTGGGCGCTGCGGCCATCGCCACGAAACTCGGCTTTGGAAAAGCCCTCACCTTCGATATGGGAGGTACCAGCACCGACGCTTCCCGCTATGACGGACAATATGATTACGAATACATCACGCGGGTTGGCGATGTCAGCATGCTCAGCCCCTGCCTGGCCATCGAGACTGTTGCGGCCGGCGGGGGCTCCATCTGTTCTTTTGACGGGCAGAAACTGGCCGTGGGGCCGGAGAGCGCCGGCGCTGCCCCCGGCCCGGCCTGCTACGGCGCGGGAGGCCCTCTGGCCATTACCGACATCAACCTGTTACTCGGCAAGCTTGCCCCCGCCGTTATGGGCATTCCCATCAGCCGGGAGAAAGCCCGGCAGGCGCTGCTGGAAGTGAAAGCCTCCATTGACGCCGCCACCGGCGAGCCGCACACCGAGGAAGAGCTCCTGCGGGGTTTCGAACAGATCGCCAACGAGAAAATGGCGGAGGCCATACGCCGCATCTCGGTTGCCAAAGGGTTTGATCCCTCAGGTTATGCCCTGCTTGCTTTTGGAGGAGCCGGAGGCCTGCATGCCTGCCGGATCGCTGAGTTGCTGAATATTGAAACCATCATTCTGCCCTACGACGGAGGCCTGCTCAGCGCCTACGGCATGGGCCAGGCGCAGGTAGAACGCCTGGCGGAACAACAGGTGCTGCAACCTTTGGATGATTGCCAGGCGGAACTGCCCGCCCTACTCCAACAATTAAACAATGAAGCCATCCAACAATTAACAACTGAAGGTTTCCGCCCCGCAGACGTCAACATCCGCCACTCCTGGGCCTATCTGCGTTTCAAGGGACAGGATAGCACCCTGGAAGTGGAATTTCGCAACCCCGGCCAGTTGAAGCAGGATTTTCAGCAACAATACGAACACCTCTTCGGCCATTGGCCCCAAGGCAGGGCCATCGAGGTGGAAAGCCTGAAAGTAGTGGCGGCCAGCAAAGCCGAACCGGCCAGCCGGACAGTCGCGCCACAAAAGCTTTACACCCCTGAGCCGGAAGGGCAGGTGGACGGCGCCGGCTTTCCGGTGTTCTACTGGGATAAACTGCGGGAAGGAGCCGTCATCCTGGGGCCCGCCCTGCTGCTCAACCCTTCCTCCACAGCCTTCATCGAACCGGGATGGCGCCTGCTGGTGTATGAGGATAAAAATGCCGTGCTGGAACGGCGGAAAGAGAAAAAGCGACAGGCTCAAAACCTCAAAGAGGCGGTCGAACTGGAGCTGTTCACCAACCGTTTTTCCGCCATTGCCGAAGAAATGGGGGCCCAGTTGCAGCGCACCGCCTTCTCCGTCAACATCAAGGAGCGGCTCGACTTCTCCTGTGCCCTGCTTGGGGCCGATGCCAGGCTGTTGGTGAATGCTCCCCACATTCCGGTCCACCTGGGCAGCCTGGGCATCTGCGCGCGGCTGGTGCTGAAGAAGCTGCAACTGGGGCCCGGCGATGTCATTATAACCAACCACCCCAAATACGGAGGCTCCCACCTTCCGGATGTGACCCTGCTCAGCGGCATCTTTACCGATGATGAGCAGTTGATCGGCTATGCCATCAACCGGGCGCACCACGCCGAGATCGGCGGCAGGCGGCCGGGCTCTATGCCGCCCGATGCAACTACCCTGGTGGAGGAAGGCGTGGCTATTGCGCCTACCTATCTCGTCAAAGCCGGCGAGGTGCGGTGGAGTGCCATAAGGGCCTTGCTTACCGAAGCGCCTTACCCTACCCGTTCTGTTGAAGAAAACCTGGCCGACATCAACGCCGCCCTGGCCGCCCTGCGCACCGGTGAGGCCGCCCTGCAGCAACTGGTGAGCACCCACAGCCTCGAAAAAGTGCGATACTATATGGGGCAGCTCAAAGCCCTGGCGGCCGACAGCCTGCAGGAGGTACTACAGGCCTGGCGCGGTATGGCATTCGAGGCTGAAGAGCGAATGGATGACGGCAGCCCTATTCGAGTGAAGATCACTGTTGGCGAAGAAGGGGTCAATATCGATTTTACTGGAACCGGCCCTCCGCATCCCCGCAATCTCAACGCCAACATTTCCATCGTTTACAGCGCCGTGATTTACGTCCTGCGCCTACTGTGTCAGAAGGATATCCCCCTAAACGAAGGGTTGATGCAAAAGGTAAAGATCGAACTCCCGGAGAGCTTCCTGCATCCGCATTTCGAGGATGACGCCCGCCGCTGCCCGGCGGTAGTCGGCGGCAATACGGAAGTGAGCCAGCGCCTGGTGGATACCCTCCTCAAGGCGTTCGGCCTGGCGGCCTGCAGCCAGGGGACGATGAACAACTTCCTCTTCGGCAACGCCCGCTTCGGCTATTACGAGACCATCGGCGGGGGAGCAGGCGCCGGGCCCGGCTTCCACGGCCGTTCCGCCGTTCACCAGCACATGACCAATACGAAGATTACCGACCCGGAGGAGCTGGAGTTCCGCTATCCGGTGAGGTTGCACCGCTTTGCCCGGCGGCGGGGTTCCGGCGGGAAAGGCCGATACCGGGGCGGCGACGGCATAATACGCGAAGTAGAGTTCCTGGAGCCGATGGAGGTGACGATCCTGAGCCAGCACCGGGTGGAGCGGCCGTATGGGATGGAGCAGGGAGAGAGTGGAAGAGGGGGAGAGCAGTTCCTCATCCGAAAGAATGGGAAAATGGAGCCGCTGCAGGGTGTGGATTCGGCTGAGGCTGAGGCGGGATGCCGGATCGTTATCGAGACGCCGGGGGGCGGAGGCTGGGGTTGAGGGGGGCGCTTTCATAGTTTCTGGTTCCAGAGGGGACAGGAACTCAGCTTTTCCGGCCCCTATGGTTGTCCAACCTGATACGGATGCCCGAAATTTGAACCCGCGCTGCTGCTCAGTGTGCCTTCCGCCATCGCTCCGTTCCCCAGGTAAGCACTACCACTACCGCCAGGCCTGGTAGCAGGTTTTCAATATTAATGGCGCCCAGTTCAAGCAGGCGGATTCCGATGGCAATGATCAGTACACCTCCTACCGCGCTCAACTGGGCGATGATGGCCGGAGTGAAGAACCGGTGCAACTGCCGGGCGAGAACAGTCGTGCCCCCCTGCAGCAACAGCATGGGAATAATGGAAAACAAAACGCCGATGCCGTAAGTGGCGGCAAAGGCCACCGAAGTAATGCCGTCGAGGGTGGATTTGATGAGCAGCAACTCACGCTTTCCCTGCAGCCCCTCCTCGATGGCTCCTACGATCGTCATGGAGCCGATGCAGAACAGGAGAAAGGCAGTGACCAGCCCCTCAGTAAACCGGCTGTCTTCCACCCTGAAGGCTTCTTTGGCCCAGTCGCCGAATCCGTTGAGCAGGGCGTCCAATTGGATGAGTTCTCCAATGATGCCCCCCAGGATGAGGCTGAAGATAAAAATGAGGAGATATCCGTCGGGCACTTTTAGGGACATTTGAATGCCGATGGCCAGCGTGCCCAGGCCGATCGCCTGAAAAATGATGGCCTGCACATTGACGGGAAAGAGCTGTTGCAGCCACAGGCCCAGCAGGCTGCCTGCGCTCACTGTGGCCATATTGATAAAGGTGCCGATAGGAAGGTAGTGCTTCATGCCAGGGGGATCTTTTTAACCAGGGCTTCAGCCTGTTCCAGGGCAGCCACTTTCCCGACATCCAGCCAGAGAGAATCGTCGTGGCGATAGGCCAGGAGGCGCTCCGCCTTTGCCGCTTCCAGGAATACATCGATAATGGAGAAAACCGGGCCCGGAGGCATGAATTCAAAAATGCGGGGGCTGAGCACATAAAGCCCGCTGAATGCCAGGGGCTGATACCGGGCAGCCGGGCGGCTGATCCGCTCCTCTCCGGTGCGGTTGTGGCGCCAGCCCGCAAGAAAGCCGGCCTCATCGAAGAGCAGGTGGCGGGAGCTGGCCCGGTTGCGCACTGCCAGGGTGGCCAGAGCGCCGGATGTAAGGTGGGCCTGATAAAGGGCCCGAAGGTCGATATCCGAAAGAACATCCACATTATGCACCAGAAAAGAGGCGCCTTTAAAATGCGGGGCTGCCTTTTGCAAGCCGCCGCCGGTATCGAGCAGCAAGCCGCGTTCGTCGGAGACAGAGATGTCTATACCAAAGTTCTGATGCCGCTCCAGGAAGTCGAGGATCATTTTCCCGAAGTGATGAATGTTGACCACTGCTTCCCGGACGCCGAAGTATTTCAGGCGGCGGATGGTTATTTCCAGCAGGGCCATTCCGCCCGCTTCCACCAGTGCTTTGGGTTTATTTTCCGTCAGCGGGCGCAGGCGGGTGCCCAGGCCGGCGGCAAATATCATTGCTTTCATGCCTGCAAAGGTATAAATCCTTACTTTTGCAGGGTAAAGAAAAAAGATGTCCCTTTTTCCATGAAGGTGGGCGGCCGGTGAGGGGAAACTTATAGACGAATTCCAATTTCCGGCTTCCAGCTTCCGATTTCGCCTAAATGATTCAACGTGTACTCGTTCAGATATTGCTCGCTCCTTTCTCCTTCCTGTACGGGATAGGGGTCGGCCTCCGCAATGCGCTGTACAGCCGTGGCCTGCTGAAAGGGGTGGAGTTCAATGTACCGGTCATCTCTGTGGGCAACCTGTCGGTTGGCGGTGCGGGAAAGACTCCTCATATCGAATACCTTATTCGCCTGCTGAAAGACTACATTGAAGTAGCTACCCTCAGCCGCGGCTACCGGCGCAAGACCAAGGGGTTCCTGGCCGTCAATACCCGGATGAATGCCGAACAGGTTGGTGATGAACCCCTCCAGTTCAAGAGAAAATTCCCGGATATACAGGTTACCGTTTCTGAAAGCCGGGCTTTTGCCATCCCCAGGATCATGATGGACCGCCCCGATACCCAGGCCATACTGCTGGATGATGCCTTTCAGCACCGCTCAGTAAAACCGGGGCTCAATATTCTGCTGACTGAATTCAGCCGGCCCTTCACCCGCGACTACCTGTTGCCTTCCGGCCGGCTGCGCGAGTGGCGGTCCGCCTATGAGCGTGCTGACATTATCATCGTTTCCAAATGCCCGCCGGCCCTTGCTGCTGAGGAAAAAGAGGCCATGATAAAGGAGATCAATCCTCTGCCGCATCAAAAGCTCTATTTTTCTTATTACCGGTATGGGAAGCCTTATTATATCTTTAACCCCAGATATACGCTGGAGCTTCACTCCGATATGGACGTGTTGCTCATCAGCGCCATCGCCAATACGGATTATCTCGTGGACTATCTGGAACAGCAGGCCAACAGCGTCCGGATACTGGAATATGAAGACCACCATTATTTCACGAAGTATGACGTGGGGCAACTCAAAGCGAAGTTCGACCAACTGGATTCTCCCAGGAAGGCCATCATCACTACTGAAAAAGACGCCATGCGGCTGGAGTTGCACCGGCAGTTTCTGATCAGCGACCGGATACCGGTTTTCGCCATACCGGTTGAGGTACAGTTCCATTTTGGGGAAGGGGAGCAGTTCGACCAGGACATTCGCGATTTTTTACTCAATTTCAAAGCCTGACCGTTGAATCCGATAATGTACTTCATATACCATTTCCTTAAACTCGTCACCCGGATCTCTTTCTGGGTTTACTATCCTCGGACAACGGTGATCAACCGGCAGAATTTCCGGTTCAGGAGGCCCACTATTCTGGTCTCCAACCATCCGAATACCTTGCTGGACCCTCTGCACGCTGCTGTCAGAGTGCCTATGATCGTTCACTTCCTGGCCAATTCCAGTTTGTTCAGCGGCCCCTTCCTGAAATGGTTTTTCAGCACCTTCTTCTGCATACCGGTAGAACGGCCCACTGATGTGTCCGGGCGCCAGGTCAACAACGAAAAAGCCTTTCGGCAATCCAGCGCTTTTCTGGCCGGCGGAGGCTGCCTTTATATTGCACCGGAAGGTTATAGCATCAAAGGCCGCCGGGTACGGCCGCTGAAAACCGGCGCCGCAAGAATAGCCTTAACCGCCGAAAACCAGGAAGGGTTTGAGCTTGGCCTGAGCATCATGCCGGTAGGCCTCACCTACGAAGCCTCCAACTATTTCCACAGCCGGCTCACTATTTACGCCGGTGAACCCATCTGGATAAAGGACTATGAAGCCCTCTACCGGGAAGACCCGTTCCAGGCGGCCCGCCAGCTGACCGACGACCTGGAGGAAACCCTGCGTTCCCTCGTGATCCATACCCGCGATGAGGAGGAGAACCGGCTGGCCGCCCGCCTGGAAACGCTATTGCGTAACAGCTGGCCCGTTACAGAGCCTGTGCATTTTGCCCGTATCCAACAACTGATCGCTCAGTTGCATGCCTGGCAGGAACAGTCGCCGGAGGAATATCAACAATTCACAGAGGAAGTAGAACAATATTTTAGCAACCTGGACAGCCTGCGTTCAGAAGACCGGGCGCTGGCCAGGCCTCCCCGGCCCCTGTGGCTCCATTTCGCCGGGCTGACTTTTCTTTACCCGCTTTTTCTGCATGGCCTGGCTCACAATTTCCTGCCGGCTTTCATTCCGGTGGGGCTGGCCCGGCGCCTTAAACTGGATGTGGAATACAATTCTACCCTGAAGATAATGGCGGGGCTGATTACCTTCCCGCTGTTCTACTTTCTGCAATACAAACTGATCTATTGGTTGTATGACTGGCGGACTGCCCTGATTTACCTGCTCACCCTTCTGCCTGCCGGCCTTTTCTCCTGGGCTTTTTTCCAGCATCAGAAACGGATCTTCCGTTACTTCCGCTTCCGGCGCAGCCCCGAGCGGGAAAAGTTAATGGCCCTGCGCCGGCCCATCTGGGAAAAAACCGGTAATTTGCTATCCAAAAAACCCATTTGATCCAGGAAACGCTCCTCTTTCTTTTTCTGGCCGCAACGGCCGTACAGCTCATTTACTGGCTGTTCGTCTTCTCCCGGCTGGCCTTTTACCGGCAGCCTGATCCGCCATCCGGCCCTCCCGAACCCGTTTCCATAATTATTTGCGCCCGCAACGAAGAAGACAACCTGAGGCGAAACCTCCCGTATTTCCTGGCTCAGGACTATCCGGAGTACGAAGTTATCGTAGTAAATGATAATTCTTCCGACAAAACTTTTGATGTTCTCTTGGATTTTCAAAAAAAAAGTAACATCTTGCGCCTTATTGACGTACAAGTCAATACTCCTCGTGGGAAAAAAGCAGCCTTAAGCAAGGGCATTAAAGCTGCAAAATTTGAAATACTTTTATTATCCGACGCCGATTGCCGCCCGGCGAGCCCTCAGTGGCTCGTTTTTATGCAAGCATTCATTAGGGATAGGGCGCAGATCGGATTAGGATACAGCCCTTATTTTCGTGGGGAAGGCATCCTGAATGCCTTTATTCGCTTTGAGACCACCTATTCTGCTATCCAATATCTTTCCTTTGCATTAATGGGATTGCCCTACATGGGTGTAGGGCGCAACTTGTGTTATCGAAAATCTCTATTTCGTGGGTCCGGAGGTTTCGATTCGCACGCTCACATAGCATCCGGTGATGACGATCTGTTCATCAACCAGGTAGCTACGCGAGCCAACACTCGGGTGATCCTGTCACCTCAAGCATTCGTCTTTTCAGAACCAAAAAGTAGTTGGAGAGGCTACTATCGCCAGAAGTCAAGGCACTTAACTACCGGCACAAGCTACCGGTTGGCCCATCAGCTCGCTCTCGGCCTGCTGTCCGCCAGCCATTTCGGCCACTACGCCTGTGGAATCGCCTTGATCCTTTTTCACAGTT
Organism: Lewinellaceae bacterium; assembly: GCA_020636315.1. Classification (GTDB taxonomy): domain Bacteria; phylum Bacteroidota; class Bacteroidia; order Chitinophagales; family Saprospiraceae; genus JACJXW01. Next base: position 673,722 of record JACJYA010000001.1, on the reverse strand, counting down.
CGGAATCAACAGTATTTTTTAACTATCTGGCACGGATAGTGGTAGTCTCCGCAATGTACATACTGATACTGAGAAAACTACACGACAGTTCTCTGATCAGATGGATTCCATTCCTAGATGTACTCTACGCTTGTTCCTACCTCGTATTCGCGCCGGCCCTTTTAAAAACGAAGGAAAAATGGAAGTAGCAGTACAAAACAACATCACTTCAACCAGAGCACTGGACGATTACTCAATTGTCAAGAAAGCCATCAAAGGCGATCAGAAGGCTTACGCCATCCTCCTGGAGCGTTACCGCAACCCCATCTTTCACATGATGCTGAAGATGGTCAAAAACCGGGAAGATGCCGAAGACCTGACCATTGAAGCCTTTGGCAAGGCCTTCGCCAAGATCGACAGCTACGTGCCGCGTTACGCATTCAGCACCTGGCTGTTCCGCATCGCCATCAACAACGGCATCGACTACATTCGCAAGAAGCGCCTCAACATGTTCTCCATCGATGAGCCCATCGACGGCGAAAGCAGCAGCGACTACTCCGGCAACCTGCGGTCCGCTACCCTGGACCCCGAAGAGGCCATCATCCGCAGCCAGCGCGTTGAGCTGATGCGCGAAATGCTCGGCCGCCTCAACAGCAAGTACCGCCTGATGATCGAACTGCGCTATTTCGAGGAACTCAGCTACGAAGAGATCGCTACAGAGCTCGACATTCCGCTCGGCACCGTGAAAGCTCAACTGTTCCGCGCCAAGGAAATGCTCGGCAACCTGCTGTCTCAGCCCGGCGCCAGCGCCTACCTCGACAACGTTCACAGCAAGCGGGCTTAGCTGCCCCCGGGCTACCGGAAAGCCGGCATGCTCACGATTATACCGATTGACATATTCAATACCCAAAAACCGGATGGGCGGTAGGATAGTATCTTGAGGCTATTCACCGTTCGCAAAATCATACCAATCCCATGAACTGCCGCCCCATCCTTTTTTACCTTGTCCGCCGCCCCGATAGCTATCGGGGTACGCGAAGGCTGATCAGCCGTAGATAAAACGAAGGCCAAAGATTCGTACAAAGGCTGAACCAACAATATCAACACAGGCACATCCGCCGGAAGCTTTGAAAAAATAACCCCTCCCCTGTTTTCTCCATTGTCTTATTACAGGAATCGTGCCAATTTTTCCCCAGGCTATTCTACCACAATTCAACTTCAACCACAAGTTTGTCCATTCCTCGTCACAGGCCCGAACAAGACCATGTACTCGTTCGCCAGCTTTCGGCGGAAGAAAAGCAAAAAACTGATAATTGAAAAGAAGGGTTTAGCTTCAATAGCAGAAACTATTAATTTCTTATTTTTGTTATCAGGCATGACCGTAAAGCCCCTTTTTAATTATCCGTATTGGCATGGAAAACAATTTCAAATTATACCTTCCACTAAGCTTCGAACAAGTTCTCGAACTTGTTCGCCAGCTTTCGGCGGAGGAGAAGCAAAAACTTATCAACTTGCTACAAAAAGAAGGGCCTTCTGTTGCCGAAGAGCCCACGCTGACTCATTTCGCCAGTGAAAAGACGCTGGCAAAAGATTGGCTGTCCCCAGAAGAGGATGAGGCATGGCAGGATTTGTAAAAGGTGATATAGTAGTAATTCCTTTCCCTTTTTCTGACCTTTCCGGCAGTAAAAGGCGTCCGGCTTTAGTTATCGCTGGTGTAGCCGGTGATGACCTGATCCTTTGCCAAATTACCAGCCAGCACAAAAAGGACCCTTATGCAATACCGGCCACACCTGCTGATCTTAAAAGCGGTTCTCTAATAAAGCTTTCCCATATTCGCCCCAACCGAATCTTCACAGCTGATGAAAATATTATCATCAAAAAGGTGGCAACTCTGAACGAAAATACCATCAATGAAGTGATCAACAAGATCATTGCTATTCTGGAAGCTTGACAATTTCGTTTTACCTCACCGGTTAGCGTTTTCGGATCATAAATTCAATTCATTAACTCCACCCCCTCCTTCGACACCTGCAGCACCCGCAGCGCCTGCGCCCGCTCCTTCACATCCATACTACTGTTCTCCAGCCGGAGCACACCTCTGGGGCACACCGCCGCGCACACGCCGCACCCAACACAGGAAGCCCGCACCACATCCTGCCCGCGCTGGGCGTACCAGCGCACATCGATCCCCATTTCACAATAAGCAGAACAGTTGCCGCAGGAAATGCACTGCCCCCCGTTGGTGGTAATGCGGAAGCGCGACCGGAAGCGCTGCACCAGCCCCAGGTAGGCCGCCAGCGGACAGCCGAAGCGGCACCACACCCGGTTGCCCATCAGCGGATAGAAGCCCGTTCCCACCACACCGGCAAAGGCCGAGCCGATGATGAATCCGTACCAGGTGCGAACATTATTACTGCTGAAGCCCAGCACAGTTCTTTCTCCCGAAAAGTAAGTGTAAAGCGTCATGGCCGTCATAACCACCGCGAAAACCAGCACCCCGTGGATGATCCAGCGCTCGAATTGCCAGGCCCGAAGGCTCTTATCGGATAGCTGCCGGTAAGGGTCTCCCATCGTTTCGGCGAGGCCCCCACAACCGCACACCCAGGAACAGTACCAGCGCTTGCCAAAGAAGTAGGTGATCACTGGCACGGCCACGATGACCAGAATGATGCCCCACACGAGCATAAAAATGCCGATGGCGCCGCTGCTGATCAGGTTGTTGATGTTCCAGTCAAAAAAGAAAGTGTAATTGAGTGGCCAGATGTTCTTCAGGTCCATGGAGGGTAGGTTGAGCCGCACCAGGATCTCCGGGATGAGGAAGGCAAAGGCCAGCTGAAAGAACATGACCGAATAGGTGCGCACCTGCTGGTAGCGGTTGTGCATGTATTTGGCGAACATCCGCACGCCCATAACCAGGATGACAAGGGTGTAGAGCAGGCCGTACAGAAACCACTGGCTGGCCTCCCCCCCGTTCAGGGCCTGGCTGAGAGGGTCGGCCATCAATATCCAGCTAGTTATATGCTGGGGCGCCCAGTAGAGCAGGATGTAAAACCCGATTAGATATACGCCCGCCAATATGCCCAGCCAGCCCGTTACTTGCGGAGAAGCGGAACGGGTAGGGGAACGTTTGGCCTGTTTCTGAAAGAAAAATACAAGCACGATGATGATCAGTGCGATAACAGCCGTCAGCGCCGGCCAAAAGTAATGCTCATTCATGTAGAAAACACCATAGAGCAATAGCCCGGTAACCGTTGCGCCCAGAAAAAACCCGCGCCAGCCCAGGGAAAGCCCGCGCGTCATAGGCCTATGAAAAATATGGTTGTGCTTAATGCCGGGGATCGCCCGAAATTTTGGCAGGATGTACAGCAGCCCGCCCACAATGCCGAGCCCGATGGTCAGAAAAAAGAACAGTAAAGGGTTCTCCGCCACCGGCCCGACACTGCTTTTCTTGGTAGCTATGAAAGAGTAATCCTTGAACAGCCAGCTCCCCATTTTGTATTCCCACTCGCTGACATCATCCGGCGCCTCGCCCTCTTTTGCTTTTTCGTTCAGTGATTGCTGGGCCGCCTTCAGAACTTCTTTAAAGGCGGGGACAAATGCAAAACTGCTGCCGTATTCCTTGCCCAGCATGCCGCTTTCACGGGCAGCTTCAGTTACTGCTTCGAGGTGGTACTCATTGCCGACCGCTGCCGAAAGGCTCTCCTCGGAAAGGCGGTAATTATCCAGCCCCAGTGTGGCAGTGAATAAAAGTAAGGCTATAATGAAAAGGCCAAGGCCGGTTTTTTGTAGCGTATTCATGCTAATAATTTTATCCATTGGGTGAGACTTGACAAGTTTACCTGATGAGAAGCCCGGGGAAAAACTTGTCAAGTCGATCCGCTGGCTCTGAGAAAGCGCAGCGCTTCGGCCAGCCCCCGCCTTTTTTTCAAATGAAGTTGCTTCCCGCTTTGCCGGTTGTAAAGGCGGATTACTTCCTCCTCATATTCCTCGTAAAACTCCGGGTCGAAATTGGCGGCGCCCAGGTTTTGGAGCACCGTCTCGATGTGGGTTTTCTCCCGTATCCATTTTTCGCATACTTCATGCCGGTACCGCACCCCCATCAGGTTGAAGCCCAGGATGTGGCCTTTTGTCCTATCGTAAACCAGGCGGATGCTCTTCCGCCCGCCGGGATGTTCCCAATAGACAGCAGCTTCGTTTTCCTCCGGCCGGGCCTTTACGTCCCCGTAAACCTGATATTCAATATCCATGAACTTGGCGGAGTTGAACCAAATGCCGGGATCATAAGCTACCTTCTGCCCATCCTGTGGAATATTTCCGGTGGAAATTCCACTGGACAAGCAGATATTATAAGCGGCCGTTTCGCCGGCCATGCGCCCGGTGTACCACACGGCCTCGATGGCGCGCCTGCCCGGGCGGGGGTTGCTCTGCTGCATGCAGTCGCCGGCAGCATAGACATCGGGGATATTGGTTTCCAGGTATTCATTGGCAAGGATGCCTTTTTCCATTTCCAGGCCGCTGTTTTTCAGGAAGCTAATGTTGGGATGCACCCCGGCGGTCAGCCCTACATAGCCGCAGTCGATCCGCTCACCGGTATTCGTTATGACTGCACAGGCGCGGCCCTGTCCGTCATCGATGATCTCTTTGAGTTCAGTTGATAGGCGGAGGTCGATGCCATTTTCACGGATATGGCGGTTAACCATCTCTGATTCTTCCGGCGGCAGCACCATATCCCAATAGCTTTCTTCCCGCACCAGAAAGGTAACCGGTATGTGGCGGGAGTGGAACATTTCCGCCATCTCGATGCCGATCAAACCGCCTCCGACGATGACGGCGCGTTGCAGGCCATCACTGAAGCGCTCCATATTCTGAAGGTTCTGATAGCTGTAAAGGCCGCTCACTCCCTCCAGGCCCTGCCCGGGCCACCCGAATTTATTGGGCGCCGAGCCGGTGGCCAGCAGGAGTTTGTCATAGGCCACTTTTTCTCCCTTATTGCCATAAAGCATTTTTTTATCGAAATCAATATGCTCGATGTAAGCGCGCACGAGGCTGATGCGGTTCTTTTTCCAGAACCAGTCCTCGTAAGGCTTGATATCTTCGTACCGCATGTGCCCCATATAAACGTACATGAGTGCGGTTCGGGAGAAAAAGTGGTCGGTTTCAGCAGAGATCACCGTTACATCATGATCGCTGAGCTTGCGGATAAAACGGGCGGCGGTTATGCCGGCGATGCCGTTTCCAAGAATGACTACATGCATAAGGGCCAGGCTTATTTCGTTCCTTTGGGAGTGTCGTCAAGTTAGAAAATTAATTAAAAAGGGCGATGGTTGGCCCGTTGCAAAAAAGGATGGCCCTACTGTCCCGGCAAAGACAGAATGGAGCCATCTTTGCGCCCTCCGATTGTCAGCCAACGTACAAAGTGATTTTTTTTAAATTCATGCTCCTGCCCAAGGTGGAAATATTGGTTAAAGGTATCTGCACAATTCTTTTTTTTTCCTACTTTCACGTCGCAAAATACCCAATACTGGCATTCCCGAAAATATCCCCTGCATTTTCCGCAAAACCAAACTTGAAAAAAATACAGCAAAGGCTTCCTTTGCCCGGATCAACTTTGACAACAAGTAATTAATAACGCAAACTTCCTGTTATGAAAAGATGCTCTACTTTATTCTTTGCACTGTTCCTTTGGATGGGGCTGAATGCCCAGAACACCCTTCTCTCTGAAGATTTTGAGGCAGGCATGCCGGCTGACTGGACGGCAGACCCTGTTTGGGAAGCGGGTTCGACGGGAGCGCTCTCCAGCCAGTATTTCTCCATCCCGGACCACACCAATATTGTCGGTGTCAACGATGATGCCGCCGGCCAGGGAGGCAGCAGCAACGGCATGCTGGTCACGCCGCCCATCGACCTTTCCGAGGTTGCCGGCGCCGTACTGACTTTTGAAGCGTTCTTCGGCGATGGTGATTACGGTGGAGACGAAACGGCCAAAGTGCTCGTCTCCAATGACGCAGGCGCCACCTGGACAGAAGAAACCTCGCTTGCCGGCAACTTCGACGAATGGCAAAGCATTTTCCTCAACATCAGCGGCTATGTAGGAGACACCATCCAGATCGCTTTCGATTACAGAGACGGCGGTGGCTGGAACTACGGCTACTGTGTCGATGACGTTGTCGTCTTTGCTCCTCCGGCCTATGATGCCGCGATCCTTAATGTTTCGACTTCCCGTTTCCAGGAGCTGAATACTGACGTTATCATCGAAGGTTCTTTCCAGAACCTGGGTACGGAAACCATTACCAGCCTTACCATCAACTGGTCTGATGGTGTCGATACCTATTCGGAGGAACTCACCGGGCTGGATATTGCCACCGGCGAATCTTACGATTTCACGCACGGCACCGCATTCACAGCTGCGGATGCCATCACTTATGATATCGACGTATGGGTGAGCGCACCCAACGGAGAAACCGATGAAGACAACGCCAATGACATGACGACGACTAAGATCTCCGGCGTAACCTTCGTACCGGCCAAGAAAGTGGTGATCGAAGAAGGAACCGGAGGATGGTGCGGATGGTGCCCGCGCGGCCACGTGGCCATGGAGTACATGAGGGAAGCCTATCCGGAGTCCTTCATCGGCATTTCCGTTCACAATGGCGACGCCATGGTGGTTGGGGTATATGATAATAACGTTGGCCTCACCGGTTACCCGGGATGTAATGCCGACCGGGTCATGCTTGATGTCGGTGTCTCCTCTACTGCTTTTGAGGATTACCACAGCCAGTTGGTGCAGCGCATTTCTCCCATTAAGCCCTCCATCCAGGCCGTAGTCAATCCGGAATCCAGAATAGCCGATATCAATGTTTCCGCCGAATTCGTCACCAAGCTCGACGACATTGACTACCGCTTCAGCGTAGCTATCCTTCAGGACAGCGTCACTGGCGCCGGTTCCGGTTACAACCAGACCAACTACTACAGCTTCGAGGTTAACAACCTCCCGCTCGTCGGCGCCGGCCATGACTGGCAGGCAGAGCCCGACCCCGTACCGGCGGCCGATATGGTGTATATGGATGTGGCCCGTGCGCTGCTGGGTGGGTACACCGGTACTACCGGCGTGATCCCCACTTCCGTCGTTGCCGGCGATGTGGCCAGCCACTCTTACACCTACCTCGTTCCCGCAGGATACAATATGGACCACATGTACGCTGTAGTACTTTTGCTGGACGGCAGCACCGGCCAGATCCTGAATGCTGAAAGAGCTGACTTCGAGATCATGGTCGGCACGAGGGATGAATTCGCCAATGAACTGGTTGATATTTTCCCGAACCCCACTCAAGGCGAACTCAGCATTTCAGTAAGCCTCGAGAATGCCGCCGACATCCAACTGCAGGTCTATAACATGCTCGGCCAGCAGGTGGCCAGCCAGGATTACGGCCGCCACAGCGGCAGCATGACGCTGCCTTTCGACGGCTCTCAGCTTGCTTCCGGCGCCTATACCTTCCACCTCACTATGGGAGATAAGGTGGCGGTGAAGAAGGTGGTTGTGGAGTAGATCATCTGTGGGCTAATGGCAGTGGTTCGCTGTTGGCTATTAGCTTTTCGCTGTTTGCTGCTGGCTTTGCGCCATTGGCAAAAGCAGCTGCCAAATGTCGTTTTTAGTGGCCGGCCGGCTTTTTTCAGCCCGGCCGGCCGCTAAAATGGCCAAACCATCTGTACTTTGACAATTCTTTAAGGTTTCGGGCCTTGATTTATTTTCATTATATTTGGACTTTTGTAGCATATATTTCAGTGCAAACTATTTTCTCAATCGCTAAAGTTCGTTTATGAAGCAAATTATACTCCCTCTAATCATATCTCTTTTCATCTTTCAGGCGGGAATCGCGCAGGTCAGCCTTACGCTGACGCCAAACCCCATCGCGACGGAAGGCTTTGCCGACCCGAATGACCTTTTTGTAGAGCTGATCGGGTATGCCACTCTGAAAAATGAAGGGTCCGAAACGATAGACATCCGCTGGGAAAGAGTTATTTCGGACATGCCCGAGGAATGGGAAGTCCAGGTTTGTGATTACAATCAATGTTACGTCCAGATTGTTTACTCCAATATTGCCGATGACCTGATGCTGGATGCTCCTGTGACACTGGCTCCCGGCGAAACGACCAACCTCGACGTCCACGTCAAACCTAAAGGCGTTGCCGGGGCCGCTGAGATCAATGTCGAGGTAGCTGTCGCAAATGACCCCGGAAACGTGATCCTAACCGGCACTTATACTTTCGATGCCACGATGGTATCGGGCTCCAGAGATATTGACAAGGCCAGGCTGGCTGTTTACCCCAACCCGGTAACGGATTATCTGGAAGTACAAGGTGCTTCCGGTGTCAACCAACTGGTCCTTTACAACATCCTGGGCCGCCGGATGCGTTCCTTCAACGTTGCGCCCGGCAGCCGTTACTATGTAGGCGACCTGCCCTCCGGCATGTACCTTGCCAGCCTGCTGAACAGGAACGGTAGCATCATGAAGACCTTCCGCCTCAGCAAGCGGTCCATCCGCCCGTGATTTTTGTGGGATGGGCCGAAAAAAAGCCAGCCTGAACAACTCAGGCTGGCTTTTTTTATGCTTTCTTCCGGCTGTTTATGCCCTCTTTCCGCCACTGAGTGCCGTGCGAAAAACCGGCCCGCCCTTCAGCCCAATTCCAAAAGCCTCCTTTACGCCGGGTATTCCACGTAGTTCCGGGGCGTCTCATAGAGGCGGACCGACAGTTCGTATTTATCTTCGAGTTGGCCGCGCAGGATGTTCCAGATGACGTAGCAAATATTCTCGGCAGTGGGGTTGAGGTTGCGGAATTCTTCGGTATCTATGTTGAGGTTTTTGTGGTCAAAACGCTGCTCCACATGTTCAGCGATCAACTCTTTCAGGTATTTCAGGTCGATGAGGTAGCCCGTTTCGGGATCTACCTCGCCGGTGACCTTCACCTCCAGTTCGTAATTGTGGCCATGATAGTTCGGGTTATTGCACAGGCCGAATACCTCGCGGTTCTTTTCCTCACTCCAGCTGGGGTTGTGTAAGCGGTGAGCCGCATTGAAATGCGCTCTCCGAAAAGCAGAAATTCTCATATCCAGGATTGGTTTTGGCTCCGCTATCCAAAACAAAAAAAGGAAATATAAGTTGCAGCAGGCCCCTTACTGGTATTTCATCAATAAAATCCTTAATTTTACCCGCAACATATTTTTACGGATAGCTGAATCGTAAATAGTGAATTCTATCCATAAATTCAAGGTAGAGGGAATAAGAGGAGAGGAGATTGACTTTGCCCGTTACAAGGGTAAAAAGATAATAGTGGTTAATGTCGCCTCACAATGCGGCTACACGCCACAATATCAACAATTTCAGGAGCTCTACGAGGAGTTCAAGAATAGGTTAGTGATCGTCGGTTTCCCCTGCAACGACTTTGGCGGGCAGGAACCGGGAACCAATGATGAGATAATGGAATTTTGCACGACTAATTACAACGTGAGCTTCCCCATGGCTGCCAAAGCGGGGATAAAACGGAACACCCACCCCATTTACGAATGGCTGACGAACAAGGCCATGAACGGGGTACAGGACAGTACCGTGCAGTGGAATTTCCACAAGTTCCTGTTAGATGAAAAAGGACAACTCGTACATTCTCTCTCGTCCGGTGTAAGCCCCTTCGATGATATCATCATGGGGTGGGTGACGGCCCCTTGATTTTCCACTTATTTTTTTCGATTCAACTGTCCGGCAATGGTGCTTAAGCTTAAGCACAAAAAGAGCAAAACCATGCTGTTCAGCGAGGTTATCGGGCAGGAATCATCAAAAAAGCTGCTGAAGCAAATGGCTTCCGGCGGCAGGATGCCTCACGCTCTCCTGTTTCTGGGGCCTCAGGGCAGTGGGAAGCTGGCCCTCGCCATTGCGCTGGCGCAGTACCTGCTCTGCGAAAACCCGGATGCTGAAGACGCCTGCGGCCAATGCAGCCAGTGCAAAAAGGCCGCCAAGCTCATTCACCCCGACCTCCATTTCTCCTACCCTACTATCGGCCCCCGCGCCATCAGCGACAACTTTCTCGCCAACTGGCGGCAGGCCGTCATCGAAAACCCTTATCTCGATGTCAATCAATGGCTGCAGGGTATAGGCGCCGAGAACAAACAGGGCAATATCACAAAGGAGGAATGTGTCAATATCATCAAAAAACTGAGCCTGAAAACTTTTGAAAGCCACAGAAAAGTACTCATCATCTGGCTGCCGGAATTCCTCGGCAAAGAAGGCAACCGCCTGCTGAAGATCATTGAAGAACCGCCGGAAAACACGGTTTTCATCCTGGTTGCCGAAGAACAGGAACTTATTCTGAACACCATTCTGTCCCGTTGCCAGATCGTCAACATCAAAGCGCTGAGCGACGAGGAAACTACCGAAGGGCTGATACGCCGGAAAGGGTTGAGCCGGGAAGCCGCCTTGTCGGTGGCCTACCTTGCCAGCGGCAACTTTAATGAGGCCCTTCAAATGGCCGGGCAACAGAGCAACAACAACACTGCCCTTTTCCTGGAATGGATGAGGAACTGCTATCGGGGAAACCCGATAGATATGGTAAATTGGGTGGAATCTTTCGCCAAACTCGGCAGGGAAAACCAAAAGCACTTTCTGAGATACGCTCTGCATTTCCTGCGGGAATACAACCTGCTGAAAGCCAGCCAGGGGCAGGCCCGGGTGCGCCTGCAGGAACAGGAGCTGCAAAGCGCTCAGAAAATGACAAACATACTGGAAACAGGCCAGGTAGAGCAACTGGCAAAGTTGTTTTCCGACTGCAGCTATGCTGTGGAACGAAACGCCAACCCCAAAGTGCTGTTCCTCGATGCCTCGATCCAGATGCACAAAATTATGAAAGGAAAACTGCGGGAAGCCTATACCGGCCTTCGGGCCGCCAATGTCCTCTAGCATGCTAAAATGCAGGGCATCAGCTACCGCATCTAACATAAATGATTTGAAATATGGGATGTACAGGATGTACCGTGAGCAGTAACGGCTCACCTAACGGCTGCCAGAATAACGGCGGCTGCGCCACCGGCGGTTGCAACCGCCTCAATACCTATGACTGGCTAACTGCCCTGGATGTTGAAGACGTTGAACCCTTAGATATAGTTGAAGTCAGCTTCAAGAACGGAGCCCGCAAGAGCTTTTACCGCAACCCACCTCATACCCGCGCCGTAACCGGCGATATGGCCGTGGTGGAAACCGGCAACGGGTTAGACCTCGGGAGAATAACACTTTCCGGAGAACTGGTGCGCCTGCAGATGCGCAAAAAGAAAGTAGAGGCAGATGAAATCCTGCACAACGTCATCCGAATTGCCAATGAACGGGACCTCGAGCGGCTGGCCGAAGCCCGAAGCATCGAATTGCGAACCATGATCCGTGCCCGGGCCATCGCCCGGTCCCTGGGGCTGGAAATGAAAATCGGCGATGTGGAATACCAGGGTGACAAACGCAAGGCTACCTTTTATTACACCGCAGATGGCCGTGTGGACTTCCGCGAACTCATCCGCCATTATGCTAAAGAGTTCCGTGTAAAGATCGAAATGCGGCAGATCGGCGCCCGGCAGGAATCCGCCCGGATCGGTGGCCTGGGCTCCTGCGGCCGCGAATTGTGCTGCTCTACCTGGCTGACCGATTTTAAATCGGTAACCACCGCCGCTGCCCGCTATCAGAACCTGGCCATCAACCAATCTAAACTCTCCGGCATGTGCGGCAGGCTGAAATGCTGCCTCAACTACGAACTCGACACTTACCTCGACGCCCTGGACCGGTTTCCCAAGAATGCTGATAAACTGCAGACGGAAGCCGGTACCGCCGTCCTGGTCAAAACGGATATCTTCAAAGGCCTCATGTACTACGGCTACGAACATGATAACGGACGTGGCAAACTGTTCGCCATCGAGGCCGCCCGGGCCCATCAGATCCGGGAAATGAACAAAAAAGGGGAAAAACCCGCCGACCTGGTAAGCCTCCAATCCATCATCGAAGCCGGTGAAAAGGAAGTCGAAATGGATTTCGAAGATGTCACCGGTGCTATCGAACTGCCGGAAGAGGAAAAACGCCGCAAGCGCCGCAAAAAGCGCAGAAAAGGAGGCAACAAGAAAAAAGGGGCTCCCCTGGCCAAAACCAACAACCAACAGCAAAGGCCCAAAAGCCCTGATAAAGGAAAACAGGACGATAAAAACCGAAATAAGCGCTCCCGCCGCCGTGGAGGCAGAAAGAAAGGAGGCAACAACAATAACCAGAACAATAAAGATTAATTCTGATTCACAATGAAATATGACCTTACCGTTATCGGCTCCGGCCCCGGCGGCTATGTAGCTGCCATCCGGGCGGCACAACTCGGTATGAAAACAGCCATCATCGAACGGTACAATACCCTGGGTGGCACCTGCCTCAATGTAGGTTGCATCCCCTCCAAAGCGCTGCTCGATTCCTCTGAACACTACCATAATGCCAGAGAAAAATTCGAAATGCACGGCATAGAACTGCAGAACCTGAAGGTCAACATGCCTCAGATGGTCAAGCGGAAAAATGAGGTGGTGGAGCAAACCGTCAACGGGCTGAACTTCCTGATGAAGAAAAACAAGATCGATGTGTTTAATGGACACGGCACCTTCGTTGACCCCCACAAGATCAGCATTGCCAAAGAAGACGGCTCAACGGAGGAAATCGAAACGGATAAGGTGATCATCGCTACCGGCTCCAAGCCCATCGTACCTGATAGTTTCAACTACGATAAAGAAAGGGTCATTACTTCAACCGAGGCGCTCAACATAGAGGAAGTGCCCAAGAGTATGGTCATCGTCGGCGGCGGAGTGATCGGCCTGGAGCTGGGCTCTGTATTTGCCCGCCTTGGCGCTCAGGTGGAAGTCGTAGAATTCCTCGACCGCATCATCCCCGGAATGGACGGTGATTGCAGCAAAGAACTAATGCGGGCCCTGAAAAAGCTGGGCATGAAATTCCACCTCCGGCACGCGGTGACGAACGTAAAGGTCAATAAGAAAAGCGTTACGGTCACGGTGCAAAAACGCGATTCTGAGGAGGAGTTTAAGATCAATGCAGACTACTGTCTCGTATCCATCGGCCGCCGCCCCTATACCGCCAACCTCGGCCTGGATAAAGCAGGGGTAGAAATTGACGAAAAGGGCCGCATACTGGTCAACGACAAGCTACAGACCAATGTAGAGAACATTTATGCCATCGGAGACGTGATCCGCGGCGCCATGCTGGCCCACAAGGCCGAGGAGGAGGGGGTATTCGCGGCTGAGGTGATCGCCGGACAGAAACCCCATATCGACTACAATCTCATTCCCGGCGTGGTCTATACCTGGCCGGAAGTGGCCGGCGTTGGCAAGACCGAAGAGCAACTCAAGGAAGAAGGTATCCCTTATAAGTCAGGAAAATTTCCATTCAAAGCACTGGGCCGCGCCCGTGCCAGCACCGATACTGAAGGAATGATCAAAGTACTCGCCCACAAGGAAACGGATGAGATACTGGGCGTCCACATGGTCGGCCCGCGTACGGCCGACATCATCGCCGAAGCAGTGGCCCTCATGGAATTCAGGGCCTCGGCTGAAGATGCCGCCCGAATGAGCCACGCTCACCCGACTTATACGGAGGCTTTTAAGGAGGCGGCCCTGGCTGCTACGGATGATCGGGCGATACATATGTGAGTTGCAGGTTATTTGTTAATAATTATTCCCTCGAGGCTCAAATTAAGCGGCAATAGGAAATTGCCGCTTAATGTGGACCCTTAAGCGGTAAATTCCCTTTACCGCTTAAGTTTCAATACACATTAACCTCCCAACAAGCCCCTCAGCAGTTCCCTGAATTCTGCCGATTGGTACATACCGGCCCCGTCATGGCCGATGCCCTCCACAATAAGCCTGCTATGCCGGTGTATGCCCGGGTAAACCAATTCCATATATCGAAACATGTTTTCTCCCCGGTTGTAGCGAGTTGATCCTAAAAGGGTGGCAAAGCAGTCGGTATCGTTGAAAGCCCCATCCGGCCCGTTGCCATTTCCAAGCAGGTAGGTGACCGATCGGTTCACAAAGTGATTATTGAAGGTGGCTTCATCAGCCTGGCTGACATACGGTGGAACAATGGCAAAACCTATTGGCCAGAGGCTGTAGCCGGTGCATCCGGTTGGAATGTATAACTGGCTGGTGTTTTCGTCAATGCGCCGGCCATCCGGATAATAAAAATACTGGCTGTTGGCCACTATGTATTCAAAGCTGATCCCGGGGAAGGCGCCCTCCGACCGGTTGGCCGCGGCAAACAAGTGGGTGAAAAGCCCTCCGGAGGAATGTCCGGTAACGATGATCTTTTCCAGCACCGGAAAGCGGGCTTTATCGGCTAACTGCGCAATTATCTGGTCAACGGCCCCGAAAGAACTGATCCTGGCGGAATTTGCCGACTCCTGCCCCTCTCTCCAGCCGTTCCCGCCCCAGTAATACTCTCCCTCTCCGGCCTCGGCAGCCGTTTTAAAAAAGGGAGAGATCAGTACCGTACTGGTTTCCAAACCTTCCGCCTTCAGGCTGCTCATGAGGTAGTTGAAATAATCATCTGCATTTCGGTTGACGCCATGCACCACGATCACAGCAGCGCGCAGATCTTCCCATTCGGCCATAGGTTCATAAATGGGAAAACTGGAATAAAACTGAAAACCGGCCGTGCCATCCGCCGTCAGCATAACCGTTTCGAGGCAATCGCCGGTACCGCTTGTGCAGGGCGGCAGGCTGGTGATCACGCCTCCTCCGGCTGTGGTGAAGGAACGCTCCAGGCTGCTTTCCAGACGCTCTCCATTTTGGCCGATAGCCCGGTCGTCAAGGCGAAGGGTATAGGTAGTGCCGGGTTGAAGTTCCATCGCAACCCGCACTCTCGAAGCCTGGCTGAGATAAACGAAATTCAGGGCCGGAGTGTCAGAAGCAGAACTGATCGACAGGGCCGATTCAAAAGCAGTTTTATCTAAAGAAGCAGAGAAGACCAGCTCCAGAATGGCATCGGGCTCCACATTCTCCATGCCATCCACCAGCGAGCTCCCGTTGATGGTTGCGGAAAACAGGTTGATTGCTGGAGTAGGGGTGTCCTCTTTAGAACAGGAGAACACCAAATTCAGCAACAGAGCCATTGTGATTCCGAGGAGCTGATTTTCTTTCATTTTTTTTGTTGTTTAAAGGTGAAAGGCACTTCTAAAGTGCCTTTCACCTACCTCTCATTCACAGAACGGATATACACAGGCCGACCCCTGAGTAGAGGTAGAACCCGCGGCGCAATCCACTCCGCCGTAAATAAAGGCGCTGCCCATTTTATAACCCCAGGAACCGGCGTAGTCCCAGGCTTCACCGGTGCCATCGACATTGGCGTCGCCGTAGGTTTCGATCACCGTCATCCCATCAAAAAGTTCAATGGCATCATCGCCGTTCTGGTTCATGGCATCAGTCTGGACGACTATATCAAAACCGTCAAAACAGCTTCCTAAGTAGGAAGCCAGGGTTTGTGGTTCCCGCGCCACCAGGATCTGATCCCCCTCATTGGCGGCCATCATTGGGAAGTTGAATTCTACTCCATCGGTTCCGCCCCCGTTATTGGCTACCCCCAGCCCATAACGGCTCAGATCGGTGATAGCCCGGTTGGCGCGTACATGCACGGCTTTGCCGCCATTAGTGCCCGAGCCATCCCAGAGAATCGCCATCACTCCCTGCAATTGTAAAGGTACGCAGAAAGGATAAGGGCAGGCGGACTCCAGTGCGGTCATTGAATTTTGAGAACAATCCAATTCCGCATATTCCCAGGCGCCATTGAGCTTGTAGGCCCACGAACCGGTCCATTCCCAGGGCTCACCGGTGCCGTCCAGCTCCACATCGCCATAAGTTTCTATCACCACATCATTTTTATACAATTCAAACGGGTCGTCCCCATTAAAATTGACGTCTCCTGACTCAATGACGAGGTCAAAATCATTATAACAATCACCAAAATACGCGGATAAGCCCGCTACATCGATATCCCGGGCCAGTAAAATATCATCTCCGGCCGAAGCGGTTCCCGCCGGAAAATCAATTTCCCGGCCATCCGAGCCGCCGCCGTTGTTGGCAATGCCCACCCCATAGATACTCAGGTCGGGAATGTCTTCCAAAACCCTGAAATGGATGGCCCGGCCATTCGTGCTGGTGCCGCCGATTTTGAGTGAAAGCACCCCTTTCAGTTCCAGAGCAGGCGGCGAATCGCCCAGGCTCAGGACAAGTATTTGTGAGCCATCCTGAACAGCATTAACCAGGTTAGCCAGCTCAACTGTAATATTTTCCTCCCCTTCAATTTCTGCATCATCCAGGGCGGTAAGCTCAACACTGCCCGTAGTACTGCCGGCTGGAATGGAGATGCTCATTGCCGATACTGAATAATCCGTATCACTGCCCGTGGCGGAGCCCCCGAAAACCAGGTCCATGCTCGCATCCTCCAGAATGGCATTGTCCAGGGTTGCCGTAATGGTAACGGATTCCCCCTCAAACAGGCTGTTGCTGCTACTGCTCAGTATAACGGAAGGCGCCTCGAAAGGGGCAGTGGTAAACGTGAAGGAAAAGTCTTCGATACTGGCTTCCCCAGCTGCGCCATAAGTGCCTTTGGGCAGGCTGAGCGCATATTCGGTTTCATAGGCCAGCGGGTCCGTAAAACTCAGAATGGCAAAGGAGTTGTTGCCGTCATAACTGATGCTGTAGGAGGCAGAAGGCGCCAATTTTAAAGCACTTTCAAAA
This sequence comes from Lewinellaceae bacterium, assembly GCA_020636315.1. Taxonomy (GTDB): domain Bacteria; phylum Bacteroidota; class Bacteroidia; order Chitinophagales; family Saprospiraceae; genus JACJXW01. The sequence goes on along the minus strand of JACJYA010000001.1, from coordinate 656,942 downwards.
GCACCCGTATTCAGGGGGTGTGAAAAGACTAATTTCAATTCGCCGATCACCGGCTGGCCAGTAGCTCCGGAAGCGATCACCATATCGTTCATCCGAACCTGCAAAACCCGCAGGTCATTGGTAATGGGCAGGCCGTCGTCCTCCATCTTCTCGCAGGAGGTAAGGCTCACCAGCAGGGCCATGCTCAGGAAAAATGCCCTGAAAATTTGGGTATATATTGACTTCATGATATTCAGTTTTAAAGATTAGTGGTTACTGGGCAGTTTCAAATTCGTATTCTCCGGCCAGCTGGCGGAGGAAATCGGCATCTTCAGGTAGCATAAAGATCAGGTACAACTTCTCGCCATTGCGGTCTTGGGTGGTGATGCGTGCAGGTATATTCTGAAGGCTCTTCCCGGTGAAGTACTTGTAAAAAGCAAGACCGAGCAGGTAGGTGCCATTGCTCGACGGATGTTTGTCATCAAAGAACAGATCCAGATCGGGGCGCCATTTCCTTGCTTCAGCGACCAACGGCCCGCAGGGCACCACCCCCGAGCCCGTTTCTTCCGCCAGCTTATTGTACATCCTGGTGATCTCCGGCTGCATCAATGGATTGGAGTCATATCCCCAGGTCATCATAAACACCGGCTTTGCGCCCTTTTCCTTTACCAGCTCCGCAAACCTGCGGCCATACTCCATAAAGCTTTCGGGAGTGTCGATGGCACTGAGGCTATGGTTGTTGAAAACCACGTAATCCCATTTCTCTTCTTCGAGCATGGCGCGCGTTTTTGTACCCTTCTCGCCTTTCCAGTGCTGCTCCAGGTTGGACCCCCCGACGGTCGATTGGCGGGTTTCCAAAGCTATCCCTTCGTGCTCTCCCATCGCCGCCACCACCTGCGGCAGGTTGTTGAAATAGATAAAACTATTCCCTACAAAAAGTATCCGTGTGGGCGCCTCCTCCTGGGCCTGTGCCGCGATACCCGGCCAGCTTAGAATGCCCAGAAGCAGTATCCAGATACTCCCATTCCACTTTAGATGCATCATCTTCCTTTTTATTGATTAACTGGTGTAGGGGCAAAAAAATCCGGGACCGGAACCGGCACATTTGAGTTCCGGTCGATCTCCGTCGTCGGATACAAAAAGCGCTGAGGCAGCTGAGAACCCGTATTTGGGGTAATGGGCACCCGCACTGTAGTTTCCTTTTCCGTCCGTCGAGTATCATTAAAGCCTTCCACCATCCCGAAGAAAGTAACATAGCGCTCTTCCAGTATCTCGCGCAGCAACGCTTCGCCTGCACTGACGCCATCGGGATTCTCTATACCTCCATTTTCAAAGTCGGCCGCTACGTATGCATCGTATTGAACGTTCGCCGGGTCGGCATTGGTAAGATAACCGCCCGTGGACATCCAGGCCCGAAAATCGTTGAGGTGCTGCAGGCCGGTATCGAACCCCTGAGAGCGAAAACCCGCCTCGGCCAGAATGAGTAGGTTCTCCGCATAGGTGACCAGAGGCGCCGGAGCATCCTGGGCGGCAAAGCCATCCGAGGTATTCGGTTGTATCCCGAAGGAAGTAGTGTTCAGCAGGTAGTGGTAACGGCCGGCCTCATTGGTTTTCGCATTGCCGCGATAGTTGGTGAAGTCGGGGCTGGTAGCCGGGTCGGGCGCGATGAGGCTGGCCATAAAATCGGATGTCACCAGGTCAGACTGCCTGACTTCAACGGCAAAAAACTGATAATTGAGGTTGGAATTGTCATCGGCAGTACCATGTGGCGTTGCCAGAGTATTGTCTGGAGAACTGATCCCTTTCTGGGCGGCCGTATAGGCATTGGCGTACTCCTTAGTGTGCATGTAGTAACGCGCCTTCAGCGTGTATGCCACCTCCGTCCAGGCAACCGGATCTCCGTCAAAGTGGATATCTGAATTGCTGGCTGGCCGGCCCTTGCCAAGGCTCAAATTATTGATGGCTTCATCCAGTAGGTTTTGCAGCTTGTCGTAAACCGCCAGCTGGCCTTCGAAGGCGGGGTTCTCGACCTCGATCATGCCGGCTTCGTCAAAAGGGATATCTCCCCATAGCGAAGTGGCTGTACCGAGCGCAAGCGCCCGAAGAGCCTGTGTAACGCCAATAGTAACTCCCTCCAGTCCTTCTTCTTTTGCAGCCTGCTCTGCCGCGAGGGCATTCGCAAGAGCTCCGACATATACATCATTCCACTGAGAATCGAAATCCGAGGTGGTCACAGCATATTCACTAAAACCTAGGTGCTGGCGGTCGATCCCCGTATAATAGCCACAAAATATGCCGGCTTTCCGGGCAGTTTCTCCGGTTTGAAAAACGGTATTCCCTACCTCTGCCCCGGTCAGGATGTTCTGGTAAGAGGTTGTTGTTGGGCTGTTCGGGTTATCATTGAGGCCCTCCACCAGGCCGCTGCATGCGCTCAGCAGGCCTGTTAGTATGAGTATGGTTGTTAATCTTTTCATTTCTCGATGTTTTTATTAAAAGGTAACTCCCAGGCTGAATACATAGGATTTAGTGCTCGGATTGTTGAAATAATCAATCCCTCGTGCGACACTTACACCCTGAAGGTTAGTATCGGGGTCGTTGCCTTCAAAGGCCGTCCAAAGCACCAGGTTACGGCCCGTCAAAGAGAGCTGGACATTATTGATCCTCAGCTTTTGGTCCAACCAATCGGATTTGATGTTATAGCTCAGAGAGATTTCCCGCAGGCGGGTCCAGGAGCCGTCTTCGATGTAGAGTTCATCGTTGCCGCCGCTGAAAAAGCCGCCGTCGCCATTGTACCAGGATTCGGTCAGGGCCACCGGCCCGGCGCCGAAGTTATAGATGCGGCCTCTGAAAGTCGTACCGGCCAGGATGACATTGCCTTCATAATCGATCAGGTTCTGCTGTGCCGTTACTTCCTCACCCGATGCTCCCCAGGTGCCGAGGTCCCACATTACAGATTTGGTGCCGGCGTAAATATCGGCGCCCTGGTAGGTTTCGAATAACACAGACAACGAGAAGTTTTTGTAAGACAGCGTACTGATGGCTGACCCCTGCCAGTCCGGGTTGGGATCGCCGATGACCCCTTCCAACTGGTCCTGTTCGGGAAAACCATTTTCATCAAAAACGATATTGCCGGCATCGTCCCGGAGGGTACGGGAGCCCCAAAGCACTCCGATCGGATAGCCTTCGATCGCTCTCGCATTCACCGCCGAAAGGCCGCCGAGGTTGATGGTCAGCCCTTCCGCCAGGCGCGTCACTTCATTCTTTACTTCAGAATATAGCGCTCTGACGTTCCAGTGCCAGTTTCGGGTATGCACGATGGTGTAACCCAGGTCGAGCTCCACGCCCCGGTTTTCCAGCTTTGCGCCGTTGGTGTAAAGGCGGGTAACGCCCCGGGAATTGGCAATGGGGAAGTCCAGCAATACATCTTCCGTTGCGTTGACATAGTAAGTGGCGCTCAGAGACAGCCGGTCTCTGAGAAAGCGAAGGTCAACCCCCACTTCCGTCTCTTTTTTGCGCTCGGGGCGCAGATCCGCGCTGCCCCGCTGCGTACTTGCCACAAAGGCGCCGTTGCCGTATAAGGAGCCGGCCAGGTCGCCGCCGTACTGATCGCCAAATACAGGTGAAATGAAGACATTTGTCGTATTGTACCGGGCAGGTTGTACACCGACTTCACCGTACGAGAGCCGAAGTTTTCCAAAAGACAGGAGATCATTTTTCAAACCCGGCAGCTCTGTAAATTGCCAGGCCAGCGAAGCAGACGGAAAGTAGAACGTATTATCGCCTTCCCCGAAGGTCGAGGCGGACTCTGCCCGAAGGGTTCCGTTTACAAACAACATATTGTAAAGGGAGAAGGAAGCCGAACCATATACGCCGACGGTCCGCTCCTGTCCGAAAGTGCTGGTTACCGTGCGGTTCTCGGGAAGGGCATTATCGATGTCCCGAATGCCGCTGGCCACATCGGTAAAGAGAATGAAATTGGATATTTCGCTTTCATCTGTGATGAGTTCGCGATGGTTAAAATTGAAGCCTACCAGGACATTCCCGCTGAAGTTTTTGCTGAACACCTTACCTGCCTTGGCGATGTAGTCCATATTCAGAATGGAATTGCGCGCCAGGCCTTTGGAGAATAGCCCGGCATTGAATTCACCGGCAGCCGAACCGGGTGTGAAAAACAACTGGTTCAACTCGGAATACTTATCCAGGCCAACCCGGCCGATGAGGTCCAGCCAGTTGGCCGGTGAGATGGTCAGCTCAAGGGAGGTGATGAAGCGATCGACATCGACGAGGCTCTCCTGTTCGTTGATGGTCCAGGAGGGGTTGTTGTAGGTAGCCGTTGCATCGGCGCCCAGCGGTTCCCGGTAGGAACGGTGGCGGTTGGAGATGGGAGAAGCCGTAGGGCTGGCGTAGTAATCGCCGCGATAGCCGGTATTGTCAAAATCAACCGGCGTACGCAGCAACCCCAGGTTCAGGCCCGAAGAACTGGCTCCCCGGCGAATGCGGTTGGAGATGCTCTTGGTGTAAGCCATCGAAGCGTTGATCTTGATGCGGTCCGTCAGGAGGTGGGTGGCGTTGACCCGGGCGGTCGTCCGGCGGTAATCCGAATTGTTCCGGATGATCCCATCCTGGTTGAAATCACTCAGGCTGGCAAAAATGGTGCTGCTGGCATTCCCTCCGCTGATGCTGAGGTTGTTTTCCCAGAAGTGGCCGTTTTGATACACCAGGTCAAAGTTGTTGTCGTTGTACAGCGTCTTTGAATTTTTGGAAAGGATGGGATAATAGGTATTGCCATCCTGGTCGATGTAAAACGCTCCGGAGGTATCGAGCTCATCGGCTCCACCCGGGCGGTCGGCGATCTTATCGCCCCAGGAGTCGCGGGCCCGCTGGTTGTAAACCCCATTGTCTCCCTGCCCGAAGGCTGTTTGTTGCGGATACCGGGTATTGATCTGGTCTAAGGAATAGGTCGATTTGTAGGTGACCGATAATTTTTTGTTGAACTTTCCGCTCTTGGTTTTGATGACGATCACCCCGCCAAGGGCGCGGGTTCCCCAAAGGGCTGCAGCCGAAGCGCCTTTCAGAATGGTGACGCTTTCAATGTCGTTGGGGTTGATGTCGTTCAGGCGCGACTGCGCCGCCAGGTTTTCCTGCGCCCCCCGCGAATCGTTGCTGATCGGAATGCCATCGACAACGATCAAGGGTTGTGCGTCCCGGTCGATGGTCGAGATGCCCCGGATCTGGATATAGGCTCCGCCTCCCGGGTCTCCGGAGTTACGGGAGATCCGAATACCCGAAGCTTTGCCGGAAAGGGAATTGATCAGCGTTGTCTCGGCTGCTTTCGTCACCGTATTGCCCTCTACGGTCGAGCTGGCATAGCCCACCTCATCCTCTTTGGTTTCAAACCCAAGGGCGGTGACCACCACTTCATCCAGCACTTCAGCATCTTCGGCCATCGTCACATCGAGTACACTGGCAGGGCCTACCTGCCTGCGGACTCTTTCCAGCCCTACGTAGGTAAAGACAAGAACGGCAGTTTCATCCTTTACGGTTAAAGAGTAGTTACCGTCGATGTCCGTTACCGTTCCGTTTGAAGTGCCTTCTTCGACTACTGTCACCCCAATGAGGGGGTTGCCTTCCTCGTCAGTGACCGTTCCGGTGACTGACTGCTGAGCCCGGGCACTGATGCCCGACAGCATCGCTATTGCCAAGAGGTAAAACAGTAAAAATTTTTTCATAGCACACTGGTTTTATTAAAGAAAGAGGGTAATGTCATTTCAATTGTACCGGACACGTATTCGGGTCGAATGACCATAAATAGGGCAAAGTCAGGTATATGAAGAGGGTGATGATTATGATGGAGATCACATTGAGCCAGATCCCGGTGCGAACCATATCCGGGATTTTCAGATAACCCGCGCCAAATACGACTGCATTGGGTGGTGTAGCCACCGGCAGCATAAAGGCACACGAAGCCGCCAGGGTAGCGCCCACCATCAGGATAAACGGGTGTACATTGACCATGGCGGCCAGAGGGGCCAGTATCGGCAACAGCATGGCCGTAGTGGCCAGGTTGGAGGTTATCTCGGTCAGGAAATTGACGGCCGAGACCAGGATCAAAAGCAAAAACACCAATGATACGCCCTGAAGCAACGTCATCTGCTCACCGATCCATTCCGCCAGGCCACTCGTTTTGAACCCTTCGGCCAGCGCCAGGCCGCCGCCAAAGAGGAGCAGCACGCCCCAGGGCAGCTTTACGGCTTCTTTCCAGGTGATGATGGCGCGTTTTTTACTTTTTCCGGCAGGGATTAAAAACAGTACAATACCCGCAAACATGGCAATGATCGTATCGTCTATGGCCGGAATGAATTTTCCCAGAACAAAGGACCGGCTGATCCAGGCTAATGCAGTAGCGATAAATACGGCCAGGACCACTCTTTCTTCGTAGGAAATGGGGCCAAGAGCGGCCAGCTGCCTTTTTATTTCCTCCTTTCCGCCAGGGAAGGACTTTTGCTGAAAACTGAATGCAAACCCGGTCAGGTATTTCCAGCAAACAAAGAGCAGGATGACGGAGGTGGGCAGCCCCACTATAATCCACTGCGAAAAAGTTATTTCAATATCGTAAAGCTCCTGCACGATTCCTGCCAGTACCAGGTTGGGAGGCGTTCCGATCAGGGTGGCTACCCCGCCGATGGAAGCACTGTAAGCAATCGCCAGCATCAACGCTTTTCCAAAAATCACATTTTCATTGGCAATCGTATTGGGGTTGTCCTTGAGCTGGCTGATGATCGCCATCCCGATCGGGAGCATCATCACAGAGGTGGCCGTATTCGATATCCACATGGAAAGGAATGCCGTCGCGATCATAAAACCCAGAATAATACTCTTGACATTCGTACCGATCAGGCTGATGATGCTTAGTGCAATGCGCCGATGCAGGTTCCAGCGTTCAATGGCGATAGCCAGGATGAACCCCCCGATGTATAAAAAGATGTAGCGGTGGCCGAAAGAGGCGGTTGTATCGTTCAATGGTAAAGCACCGGAAAGTGGGAACAGAACGATGGGCAAGAGCGCAGTAACGGCTATGGGAATAACTTCCAGTATCCACCAAACGGCAATCCACAGGGTGGAGGCCAGGACGGCACGGCCTGCCGGGCTCAGCCCTTCCGGATGAAAGGTAAGAATGACCAGCAAAAAAAGTACCGGCCCTAAAATGCCGCCTAATGTTTTTTTATTCATACTCAAAGCCCTCAGGGCGGTATCCTCCGGATCGGGTTACCACCTGCCACGGGTGTTTTTGTTTCTGATAAACCAGCCCTGATCGCCAGGAAACCGGGCAATTGCATCAATAAAATGTCTTAAATTTATGCGGTGTCTGCCCTGGGCTGGCATTGAGGTTCTGGTAAAAGTACAGAATGAATTGAGAAAAATTAGAATTTTATTCTGTAAATATAATTTTTTACAAAACTTTATACTGTTTTACACTTTTTTACACTGCCTCCCTATGCCTGAAGAATTGAAAGAACGATTTATTGCAAAACTGGAAGAGCAATACGGCCCATGGGAAAAAATGACTTCCCGCTTCGGCAATGCCACCTTTGGGAAGGTTGCCAAGGACCTGTGTATCAGTGCGAGCCAGTTTAGTAAATTGCTTTCTGGAAATGCGACGGAAGGCATGTACATTCGGTCCATCCGGAATGTACAACGGCTCGTGGATGCTCAGCAGGCAGCAACAGAACGCGACCGGGCGTTGGAGCAAGTGGCGCAACTGAAACATCAAAATAAGAGCATCCGGCTTCGGATAATAATGATTAGTTTACTGACGCTGTTGCTGGGAGCAACCGCCGTTTATGTTTATTACAAAACCAACCTGCCACAACAGATCGTCCAGTTCAACCTGGGCCAACACCCGCTTTCTCTTTACTTCGACCAGGGTTTTGACGCCGACTTCGATTCCCCCTACCTCAAGGAATCAGAAGTGCAGGACTATTGCCCCTGCAGTGCTTATGAAGGGACGTGGTCGCTTGCGGATGAATACAAGCTGCCCCTGCCGGGAAACCGCAAGCCGGGAGTATATTATTTAGCCAAAAGTGCAGACGTCCGCATGAAATGCTCCAAGAGCGATACCCTCAACCTGGGCAGGGGAAATGTATTGCTGGCCTATGAATACCTCATCAATGAGATCTGGGTGGATACCAGGCTAACCCCCCTTTCTCCCAAATACTTTGATAAGGAAAAGAAAGATTACACCCCTGAATTCGAAGACTTGGCCTTTGAGGATAACCCGCAATTCAAAAAGGCGGCGACGATCCACTCTTTTTTCATCGACAAATTTGAGATAAGGCCCGATTCCATTATCCGGCGCGGCGAGCCCTGCGGGCGCTTCGCTACAGATGTTGACCAGGAACTGGTGGAAACTTATGAGATCGATTTAAAACACATCCTCGAAAATGTGCTGGGCGACCTCACGCAGACTGACTGCGAGCCGGCCTTCAATCAATATTGCGACCCTAATGATTTAAAGGAAAAAGTAAGCACGATAACCTTCGATTGTTTATATACCATCAAAGCGGAAAACCTGGGTATGGGAGGTGGCTATCCCTACAGAAAGGGTTACCGGCTGGAAGCCCAAAGCTATTCCGACAACCTCACCTGTGGCTGTGAGCGGTGATTGGTAGATTTTTACTGAGTCTGGTATCTGAGGGCAAAAGGTTGATTCAAGATTTGGCAAGTTTCCACACCACTATCCCGCCAGATAAACTTGCCAGGCATCATGAGCCTAAAGCCTCCCACAACACCTCCACCGGATGCAGCGCCTCCCGCTCCGCCCCATCTTTGATCTGATGGCGGCAACTGGTGCCGGGGGCGGCGATGATAGCCTCTTTTGAAGCCTTGCGCACTGCCGGGAACAGCACCTCTTCTCCTACCTTCATGCTCACCTCATAGTGCTCCGCCTCGTAGCCGAAAGAACCGGCCATACCGCAGCAGCCGGAAGGGATCACTTCTACAGTATAATTTTCAGGCAGGCTGAGGACAAAGGCGGAAACATCCACATTGGACAGCGACTTCTGGTGGCAGTGGCCATGCAGCAAGACATGCCGGGGCTCAGTGGTGAACTGCTCCGCCCGGATGCGGCCGGCCTCGATCTCGCGGGCCAGAAATTCTTCGATCATCAGGGCGTTCTGGCCCAGAGCTTTGGCCGCAGGCCGGTGTTCCGGGTTCACCAGGCGGGGATATTCGTCGCGGAAGCCAAGGATGGCGGAAGGCTCGACGCCAATCAGGGGCACATCGGCAGTGACAATATCCTTGAATATCTCCACGTTTTGCTGCGCCATGCGCTGGGCCGCTGTCAGCAGACCTTTGGAAAGGTGGGCGCGGCCGCTCTCCTCATGATCGATCATTTTCACTTCATAACCCAGGCGGCTTAGCAGCTCGATGGCCTTGATGCCGATGGGAGTGTCGTTGAAGTTGGTGAATTCATCGCAGAAGAACCAGGCGGAACCTGCCGGATCAGTGACGGGCATCAGCTTCGCCCGGTTTTTGGCAAACCAGCGGCGGAGGGTAGTGGAGTGAAGCAGCGGCAGGGAGCGCTGCGGAGCGACGTTCAGAAAGCGCTTCATCAGCCCGCTGAAGAAGGCGTTGCTGAGGAAGAAGTTGCTCAGGCCAGGGGCTATGGAAGCCAGCCCGTTCAGCCGGCCGAAGTTGGCAAAGGCGCGGGAGCGCAGCGGCACGCCGTTCGATTGGTAGTACTGATACAGGAATTCCGCTTTCAGCGTCGCCATATCCACGTTGGAAGGGCACTCGGCGGTGCAACCCTTGCAAGACAGGCAGAGATCCATTGCCTCCTTGATTTCCGGGTGGTTGAAGGGGTTTTCCTTCACGTTCATGGTGAGGAACTCGCGCAGGGTATTGGCGCGGCCTCGTGTCGTGTCCTTCTCGTCACGGGTGGCCCGGTAGCTGGGGCACATGGTGCCACCGGCGAAGGAAAGCTTGCGGCAATCGCCCGATCCGTTGCACTTCTCGGCGGCGCGCAGGATGCCCTGGGTCTGGGAGAAGTCGAAAACGGTGTCAAACTCAGGCGTCTCCTGGCCGGCCTTATACCGCAGGGAGCTGTTCATAGGCGGCGCATCGACAATCTTTCCGGGGTTGAAAATGTTCTGCGGGTCCCAGGTGTGTTTGATCTCCTTCAGCAGCTCGTAGTTCTGCTCGCCGATCATCAGAGGAATGAACTCGGCGCGCACCCGGCCGTCGCCGTGCTCGCCGCTCAGGGAGCCGTCGTACTTCTTGACCAGGCGGGCGACGGCCTCGGTGATGTCGTGGAAAAGCTGCTGGCCTTCGGCCTCCTTCAGGTTGAGGATAGGGCGCAGGTGGAGCTCGCCGGCGCCGGCGTGGGCGTAGTAAACGGCCTGTTGCTTAAAGCCGGCCATCAGCTCGGTAAACTCCCGGATGTAGGCGGGCAGGTCCTGAATATCAACGGCCGTATCTTCGATGCAGGCCACCGGCTTGGGGTCACCTTCCAGGTTGCCCATAATGCCCAGGCCGGCCTTGCGCAGGTCCCACACCTGTTTGGTTTTCGGCGCCTCGACGATGGGGAAAGCGTAGCCGAGGCCTTCCTCTTTCATAAGGGTGATCATCGCCTCTGCCTTGGCCATGGCCTCCTCAAGGCTATCTCCCCGGAATTCCACCATGAGAATGGCGGCGGGGTCGCCTTCCACAAAAAAGCGGTTCTTGCGCTGCTCGATGTTCTGCCTGGTCAGGTCCATGAGGAACTTGTCCATCAGTTCACAAGCGTCGGGGTTAAAAGACATGGCCACCAGCACGGCCTGCATCGACTCATCGATGCTGTGGTAGTGGGCGCAAACGACCACCTCATAAGGCTTGGGCAGCGGGTCAACGTGCAATTTGATCTCGATGGTGAACGCCAGGGTGCCCTCCGAGCCGCTGAGCAGCTTGCACAGGTTGAAGGGCTCGCCATCCAACTGGAAGGGCTGGCCGTCAAGCATGATGTCAACGGCGTAACCCGTGTTACGCCGGTGGATGCTCGCCTTGGGGTAGCTCTCCCGTATGGCTTGCTGCTGTTCCGGCCGGCTCAGAGCGTCATAGAGCTGGCGGTAAACCTTGTTTTCCAGCTTGTCGCCCTGTAGTTTCTCCTGCAGTTTTTCCTGGCTGAGGGCGTGGAAGAAAGCGTCGGAACCGTCGCTGAGAATGGTTTTAAGTTCCAGTACGTGGTCGCGGGTAGAGCCGTAAACGATGGAGGTGGTGCCGCAGGAGTTGTTGCCCACCATACCGCCGATCATGGCCCGGTTGGCGGTGGAGGTATTGGGGCCGAAGAACAGGCCGTGGCCCTTCAGGAAAACATTCAGTTCGTCGCGTACTACGCCGGGCTGCACCCGCACCCAGCCTTCTTCGGCATTGACCTCCAGGATGCGGTTCAGGTGTTTGGAAATATCTACTACAATACCGTCGCCCACGCACTGTCCCGCCAGGGAGGTGCCCGCCGCCCGGGGAATGATGGACAGGCCGTGCTCCCGGGCAAAGAGTATCACTTTGCGGATGTCTTCTTCATGTCTGGGAATAACGACGGCCAGCGGCAGCTCCCGATAGACGGAAGCGTCGGTGGCGTAAAGGTGGCGCATGAGGCTGCCGTAGTGGAGTTCTCCGTCGAGGGAGGATTGGAGCGTTTGGAGTTGTTGTTGCATGTAATTTAGGCGGCTGCAAATTCAGTTAGGGCTCTGTGGTCCGAAGGGAAATACCCAAGGACAATATCAGATTTAGGAATACCTTCTTCCACCAGCATATTGGCTATCCCGGCCTCCGTAGAATCCTGTTGAACCCATATTTTCCCATTAATAATCGAGAGGAAAGTAATTACTGTAAAAATATGCCGGTTGCCATCCCAACCTAACCACATAAGTTGGTAATGAAAATTCTCTTTATCAGCAACGATCAGCGCCTGAATATCTTTGCTGGTTTTTTTGAATTGTCCCTTATAATCTTCCAGCACTTTTAAGATTATATCCTGATATTTTTTCACTTCAGCCATTGCTCGATTATTTCATCCTGTACTATTTAGCCTGATGTTGGATGAGCTCTTTTTTTATTTCATAATATAACCTATACCAATCCAGGTGCTTAAGGTGACGTATTTGAGAAAGTAAGCTGAATTTCATCATGTCTAAAGCCGTGCCCTCACATTTTCTGATTTTTTCATAAGGCAAGCGAATCGTAAGATAAGTTTTTCCATTTTCCTGTTTGATACCATCCGGAGTATAGTTATCCTCTAATGCCACAAAGGTTACGACCAACGGAGCATCCAGTTGTTTTAAAGCATCATCTAAGACATAGCTGTCCACCTTATTTATTAAGTCCGAATGCACCATTCTTTGTACAACCATATATTAGGCATTTTAAGAATTCCTGCAATTTCCCGGAGGCCTTACCAATCGTTTAGTAACCTCTCTTTTCCTGTTTTCGGTGGAAAATTTATACATGCGAATTTTTCTTATTTCTTCTTTTCGGCAGGCCGTTAGATCTCCTTCGAATTGTACGATATATTCAACTTGGTTTTGCTCTAAAAAACTTTCGGTATAGCGGTTCTTCTTGATTGTCGCCCCATATTTCCATACTTCCCCTCTTAACAAAAATACTCTTTCAGCAGGACAATTACAACATTCATACCACCCATCTCTTCTAGCCAGAAGAGCATACTATTCAGCCTCTTCATAAGGCTCTAGCTGCTTTTTTAGAAAATTATTTTCTTTTTCAGGCGAAAACCATTTGTTACCTATTTGGATACCTGTGGCGGCAATAATAATTAGCAGTTAGATCGTAAAGGGATTAAAAGGTTTCTTTTTCAAACGCTTGGATAATTTCTTGTTTGGGACTTGTGGGGTGGCATTCATTTTTCTCTATTAGGTGTCAAAAATCAAAAATAAAACTTTTTTGATTACACTTTCATTTTTTTAGCAATATTCCCCACTATCCCCACCGCATTCACCATCTATTTTTGCAAAAAAAAGATGAAACTGTCCTACCTGCTCACCTTCCTGCTGCTTTCCACCTACTTATGCCACGCCCAGCACCTCCAGCGCCGCGGCCGCCTGGGAGTTCAGCTGGAACCCGTGGCCGACAGCCTGGCACAGGAGTTCGGCATGAAAAAAGCACAGGGCATGGCCATCCGGCAGGTGTTCCCGGGCGCCACCTACGCCAATGCCGGCGGGCAGAATGGGGATGTACTACTGGCCATCAACGGCTTGCCGGCCAACCCAGGATCGGCTCTTCAGGAAGCTTTGCAAACGGTGCGGGAAGGCCAACCCGCTCATTTCACCGTCTGGCGGGATGGGAAGAAGGGAGAACTGGACGGAGAAGTCTCCCCTATACCCTACGAAACATCGGCCTCTTCAGAAGTAATCTATGGGGAAGTGCCCTACAAAGGGGGCTGGCTGCGCACCATCGTCAACAAACCCAATGGAGCGGGCCCACACCCCACCATTTACTTTATCCCTGGCTATACCTGCAGTTCAGTGGAAAGTTTTTCCCCCATCCACCCCTACAAAAAGCTGCTCGACAGCCTCAGCGGGCTGGGGTACGCCATCTTCCGGGTAGAAAAACCGGGTATAGGCGACAACGTCAATACCGGCAACTGCCTGGAACTGGGCTTCGACAACGAACTGGAGGCTTACCGGGCGGCTTATGACGCCATGAAGCAGTACGATTTCATCGACATGGATAACATATTCATTTGGGGGCATTCCATGGGCGGCGTTTATGCACCGATTGTAGCCGCACAAACCCAACCCAGGGGGGTGGTTGTTTATGGCATTACTCATGAGGTATGGGTGGAGTATCTGCTTAAAATGATCCGCTACCAGAACCCTTTGCTTGGCCATGATTATGTAGAAACGGACCGCGACGTGCGCACCCTTTACGCCCTGCTTTACGAACATTATTATCTGGGCAAAGACTCCAAAGAGCTGTATAAAAACCCGGACTACCAAAAGATACTCGACCGCGACTTCGCTTTTGACGGAGAAAACCAGATCCTCTTCCGCCACGAGGACTTCTGGCGGGAGCTCAACGCACACAACCTCTCCGAAGCCTGGACGAGTATAAACGGCCACGTACTCTCCCTCTTCGGGGAGGCCGATATAGAAGCCGTCAATGACGAAAGCCAGAAGGAGATCGCCCGCATCGTCAACACCGGACATCCCGGCCACGGCACGTTCCGGCTGGTGGAAGGCACCGACCACTCCATGATCAAAGTGGGCAGCATGGAAGCGGGAGCCAGGTTGCGTTCCACCCCGGAATACCGTCAGTATCTGCAGACGAAATTCAACTACGATGTTGTGACGATGACCGATGAATGGATACGGAGGATTATGGGGGCCGAACGATAGGTAAACCTTTGAGGTTTCCGGAAACCTCAAAGGTTTAAAACGCCTCCATTTCTACTTCTCAATCCATTCCATAAACGCCGCCTTATACGTCCGCCCGATCGGGATCTCATACTTTCCGATCTCCACATCCATAGCGGTGAAGGCGTCGATCTTGTCCCTTGGCACGATAAAGGAGCGGTGGATGCGGAAGAACTGCCCCGGCGGCAGTCGTTGCTCAAAGTCACCGATCAGTTCCTTGGCCAGCAACGTTTCTTCCGGTAAAATGATCTTTACATAGTCCTTCATCCCCTCGATGTAAAGGATATCCGACAGCCGCACTCTTACGGATTTGCGGTTGGCGCGCACCAGGATGGTAGGCTCGGGTTGGGAAGTGGCCGGAGCAGGGGCTTGTTCTTCCCGGTTATCGTAGCTTTTAGTAAAGCTAGCCTGCCGTTCCAGAAATTTGTCGATGGCCTTCAGAAAGCGTTGGAACTCGATGGGCTTCAGGAGGTAGTCCACTACGTCGAGTTCGAAGCCCTCCAGGGCGTATTCGCGGTGAGCGGTGGTGAGAATAACTGCCGGCTTTTGGGTTAGGGCCTTAAGCATTTCCAGGCCGGAGAGGCCCGGCATTTGTATATCTAAAAAAATGAGGTTGACGGGCTCCTGCTTAAGGGCATGGAAGGCCACCAGGGGCTCCTCGAAAGTGCCTTTCACCTCAAAGCCCTCCAGCTTATCCAGGTAGCGCCGGATGATGTCTATGGCGATGGGCTCGTCGTCTATGATGTAGCAGGTGGGCATGAGGGGATGGTTGAATGGTTATATTGCCAGATTGTTATGCGACTCCAGGTCCACCTCCAACCGCACGCTGAACACATTTTCCGAATCATCGATCGCCAGTTTGTGGCGGCCGGGGTAGAGCAGTGCCAGCCGTTCGCGGATGTTCTTCAGGCCGAGCCCCCCGTTTTCCTTTGGCGGCGTTGAGCCTTTACTGTTTTCAATAGAAAAGATCAAGCGGGAGTCCAGCATTTGCAGGCGCATTTTCACCCACCATTGCCCGTCTTCGCCTTTGGCGCCATGTTTGAAAGCATTCTCGACAAAAGGAAGCAGGAGCAGCGGGCTGGCCTTTATGGTTTTCTTCATGTCTGGCAGCTCAGCTGACAGATGCAATTTCTTTCCATACCGCAGTTGCTCCAGCGCTACATAATCACGAATGAGCTCCACTTCCTTATTCAGCGGGATCTCCTCTTTCTGGCTGTAATAAACAAGATAGTCCAGTATCCTCGACAGCCGGATGATGCTTTCCGGCACCTTATCCGATTGCTGCAGGCTAAGGCCGTAAATGTTGTTCAAGGTATTGAATAAAAAGTGAGGGTGCAACTGGGCCTTAAGCAGTTTCAACTCCACTTCCGCCTTGGCCTCGCGCAACTGCCGGTTGAGCCGCCGCTGCTGCCGCCAGTCGTTGATGATCTTCAGACAGACGGCCAGTGCAATCACGGAGTAGTCCCTTATCGTGTTTTTCAGCACCTTGCTGGGCGGAATGTATAAGTCATTCCACCCCTCCAGATATCCCCAGAGATAGAGCAGGCTCAGGCGGCAGGCAAAAACGAAGGCCCCTACTCCGGCAATGCCCAGGAAAAAGGGCACCAATCGATTCTGTTCCAGGTAGCGGGGCACCAGCCAGTAGGCGGTAAGATAGGCAGGCAGTACGATGGTAGGCAGGCCCTCGGCGATGTGTATCCAGAGCCAGTATCTTTCCTCCGAACGGTAGTGAAACACATTGGCCATATACTCGCTCAACACGTACAGGGCCCAGAAGCCCAGGTGAAGAAGGATATTTTTGGTTCGGTGGTTCATACCGCTGGAGGTGGTAATATGGCTATATTGTTAAATGGTTATGCGAATCCAGAGCTAAATGGGGCGATTTGACTACCGGCGCCGGCCGGATACTTAGATATTGTGCCGTTAGGTACAAAATATCGGTAAAAAAATGGTGAAAAATGAACCTCCGTGCCGTAGGTACGGCACATCGGCGTTGGCCTGATCGCTATGTCCCGTACCTACGGCACGGGTCGTCCCTAACTCGGGGCCACGTCTTCCGATATGTTGTCCCTACAGGACGTTTTAGCTCTGGATTCGCATATGGTTATATTGTTATGCGAATCCAGAGCTAAATGGCTGCAAAACCCCAACGGGGTGAAAGATCATTGCCTGGGGCAACGCCCCAGGAACACAATTGAGGCTGGTTTGAGCCCTGTAAGGGCGACACCATGCATGTATCGCCCTTATTGCAGGGCTTTTTAGCCTGCATTCGCATATTGTTGTTGCTTCCCTGGACGACAAACAAATACAAAGGTCGGAAATTCAGAACGCCCGACAGCGGGAAGTAGAGCAAGGGCTATTTCAGGACTATGAACACCGGAATTAGGGCCATTTTCGGCGGTTCCGGATAAAAACGGTTGTTTTTCTACCCGGTACTGCTGTTATTCTACTTTTCCTCAATACCGGGCGCCGGCAGCTTATTTTCATGGAAAAAATGAAAAAGCTGTCCACTCTGCTATTCTTTGGATTGTTTATTACCCTGCTCCCTGCACAGGAGAGTGAGGACGCCCTTCGGCTGTACATCGACTGTTCTTTCTGCAGCCAGGATTACCTGCGCCAGCATCTGCCCTACCTGGAATACGTGCGCAGCCGCCAGATGGCCGACGTCCACCTGATCGCCAGCCAGTGGCCGACCGCCGCCCGGGGCAAAGAGGTGCGGTACGAACTGATCGGCCAGGATCGTTTCTCCGGGCTGAAGGACAGCCTGAGCTTTGTACTTCCTCTGGGGACATCCGAAAACGAACAGAATGAACGGCTCACCGCCGAGCTGGAAACCGCTCTGATCCCCTTTCTGGCACAGACGAATTACCGGAAATTCCTCAGCTTTTCTTACCATCCCGAAGAAAAAGGCGGCGCTTCTGTTGCCGACCCCTGGAAGAACTGGGTTTTCACCCTATCCGCCAGCGGCCGATACCGCAAGGAAGCTTCATTCCGCTCTTCCAACCTGAGGAGCACTGTAACCATTCGGAAAGTAACGCCTGAACTCCGCCTGCAATCCTACAACTACCTGGGCCTGAATGAGAGCCTTTTCAATACGGAGGACAGCCAGGTGCGCAGCATCTCCCGGGAGCTCTACTCCTCGAATGTTGCCATAAAGAGTATCAGTGATCACTGGTCTTACGGCGGTGAAGTGGAATTCCGTTCTTCCTGGTTCGACAACCTGAAATTCCAGAACCGGTACTGGCTGGCGCTGGAGTACAACCTTTTCCCTTACTCCGAGTCGAGCCGCCGGCAGTTGCGCATTACCCCGGAACTGGGCTACGACTATCGCCATTACAACGACACCACCATCTACAACCGGATCCGGGAAGGCTTCCTGGCACTGGACCTGCAGGCGGCCCTCGAAATGAAGGAGCAATGGGGAGAAGCCTCCACCTACATCGAGGTGGTGAGCTTCCTCAACGATCCTGCCCGCTACCAGCTCAACCTGTGGGCCGGCGTCAGCCTCAACCTCTTCCAGGGCCTTACGCTGAACCTCGATTGCGACGCCTCTCTTATCCGCAACCAGGTCGGCCTGCCTCAGGCCGGGCTGACCAGGGAAGAGGTGCTGCTGCAGCAACGCCAGCAGGCTACCAACTTCCGGCTGTCCACCAGCCTGGGGTTTTCCTATACCTTCGGAAGCATTTATAATAATGTGGTGAATCCGCGGTTTGGGTATTAGACGAGAATTACGAGCGTTTTTCCTCCCAAAGTTCCCTGTCCATCATAGTAATATTGGGAAATACTTCCCCAAAATCATCGGGGCGCTGATAGCGGTTGACAAACCAGATGTACTTCATCAGGTTGGTTTCACAGCCTTCAATGGGAATGCTGACGTTGTGAGTGGGGTAGTTGTCCAGCAGGTATTTCACCAGCGCAGGATCGTAATTGGTAAGAGCCTCGAAAAGGCCTTCAGCGGCTTCCCGATTGAGCGGCTCTTTCTGTTCCATCAATTGGATAACGTCCAGTATGCCGCCGACGATTATGATCCCTTCCTCCCGGTTGAAGAAAACGCCGATTCCACCTGCTTCCGGGATATCGCCGATCATATTCCCTTCCAGAGGTTGTGGCGCATTTTCTTGATACTCCGGTTTTTCCGCCAGGATCTTTTCGCGGTGCGCCTTATAAAATTGGCGTATCCCATCGTTGGCGGCCCGGCGGGTGGTAAACGTCGCCAGCGGCCCTCCGAATTGCTCCATAAATACCTGATATTGCTCCGCGATCGCTTCCTGCGCCTTCTGGAGTTGTTCCTCTGTGCGCAGGAAAGGGGAGGTTAGCATTTGTTTCCGCAGCTCGCGGATACCTTTTTTCGACCTTCCGTAGAAAGCGGCAGCCCCGGTCATCCACCACTCGCCCCGCCAGGGTACGAGGGCGAACATACCGAGTTTATCTTCAACATCAAGCGAGTCGAATTGCTGGAAAGAGTCTTTTCTGACCTTGTATTCTCTGCCGGTCTGAATATTGGAAAAAAGAAAATGCTGTTCTTCTTCTTCTAAACATTCGAAGGTGCCCCAATGCCGCGCCTTCAGGCCGGCAATATCTTTCCGCACCGGTTCAGAACACCGGCAAACCCGGGCGAAGAACTCAGGGGCGGTAAGGGCGGAAAATGAACAACGCCGTCGGTAAATGTACTCCTCCAGGACCATATACAGGTATTTTCCGGGATCCTCACTCCAGGTGTTCATGGTTTCGTCACCCAGCGCCTCTTCGATCTTTTCTTTCCGGTCAAAATACAGGTCAGTAGCAAAAAGGTAAGACCCTTCCGCGAACCACTTCAGCCGTTCTTTGACATCAAAGAAGTCCTCATCTCCCTTAACCGTGAAAAACCTTTCGTAAAAATCCGTACCCAGGGCGTTATCCAGCATGGGTTCCAGGTAATCATAGATCTTCCGGCCGAGCGTGGTGAACAACTCCCAATCAGGAGCGAAAAAGGTATCGTTCCACTTACCCCAAAAGTGCCAGAGCAGATAGCTGATGTCTTCTGGGTTGATGTAACCGGGGTCGTACTGTTCACTTTCGTAAAAGGGCAGGTAATAGCCGTACAATTCTTTATTGCGGGAAGTGAAGGCCTTCCAGATGCCAATCTCACAAACATAGTCTTCGTAATAGGAGGCAATGATGCAGGCCAGCATCGCCGGATCAGGCGCCTCAGGAATATAAGATCCAGGATATCCCGAGTTGAATATCCGTTCATAAATTTTATTGGCGATCCGCAGGTAGTGTAGGTCGTAATCTGAATGAGCATCGTAGGGCCGTAGGGCCATCCAATCCTGGATAACAACTTTAGGCTGGCCTGGCTTTTTTCTTGTTCTGCGTTTCATGGCGTTGGAAGTAATAATGGGTGAATTTTAACATTGTGGCAATTGGAACGGCCTGGCAAGAAGTGTAACTTGCCTTGGCAAGGCATTATATTACATCAATTTTTCCTGTAAAGGCCGGATAACCAGACTGTTCGTTAAAGTTTGTCCGCATAACGCTAACTCACTGGTTTACAAGGTGGCCAGGAACCTAGCAGCTGGCATTCTAACGCTGGACAAAAGTCGGAAGTCGGAAATGGGAAGTCGGAATGGCGGCCAGCATTCTACAACTAATTGTCTATCAATAATGTCCAACCTTAGACGGGTAACCCAAACTTCCTACTCAGGGCCGGCGATGAATCATTTTCATCTCTTAACATGCGCTTAATTATTTTAATATCGCATTGCCCACCGCACATTCCAGGCACCGCTTCTTGTCACAATATTCGTTTTTCAGCTGCAGCAGTGCCTGTGTCTGGAAGGCGGATTCGGCCGTAGCGCCAATGGCTTTCCATTTACGGATGACGGCATTGGCCTCCGGGCGGGTATTTTCCAACAGTTCCAGGGCGCGTTCCTGGTATTTTTCTTCCCCCTTCCGCTGCCCGTAAAGGAACAGGAAGGGCGCGATGGTATTGATAAAGATCAGGTGGATGGCCTGCCTGCCCAGCGCTTTCCGCTTTTTCTCAGAGGCCTTGTCGAAGTTATAGTGAGTCCACCAGTAATTGGAGAGTTTGGCCTCGAAAATGTTTTCCACTTCCACCATGCTTAGGGCAGACATCACCTTGCTGAACAGGTTGTCGGCCTGATATAAAAGCGTACAAAGCTGTGCGATGCGTAAAGTGGGGAAGTTTGCCGGGCGAAGCCGGAGGAACTTCCAGTTTTGTGGCGGCATCGGCTGGAGCTTATACTTTCGGCGCAGGAACTGGTATTCTTTTTTCAATTGCTGTGGGTAATCCTCTTCGAAAGGGCCGGAGAGCAGGCCCGACTGGCCGAAGAGCAGGGCCTCCATCTGGAAGAGGCTGTGCCGGTGTTTGCGAAGCAGAAGCAGCGGGCACCGCTGAGCCAGCATCATGAAGGGGTCGGCGTTGACCCTGGCGCCAAAACTGCGCGCCAGGAACTGGTAGAAGGTTTCTTCCCAGTCTTCTTTGTTCTGTTCCAGTTGCCGGGCAATGGAGAGCGCCTTTTGTTCCAGCCGTTCGGCGGCCAGCCGTTCCAGCCAGAGGTTGCGCGTCAGTTCGCTTACATTGGGGAACCGGCTCTCGCAGGCGATCCAGTCTTCATTGTTCAGCAACCTCAGGTAGTGCGCTCCCAGCTTCTGAGGTATGCGTTTTTTCATCTCCAGGCACGGGATGCGCTCGCCCCGGGCATGGTGAACGGCCGTATCTTCTTCCAGAACTACGTGCAGGATCACATTATCATAGGCCGGGTCTTCCTGATGGCCGTGGTGCAGCCAGTCGGATGCCTTGAGGTGCATTTCCACATTGCCGGCCCACAGGGTGTCGCCGATGCGAATGCGGGCGTTGAGGAAGTCAGGGCCGGCGTCAGTGTTATAAGTTCCGGTATGGACGATTTCCACAGGCTCGCCGGTAGTGGTTTGGAGAGCGTCGCGGTTGAAGCGCTGCAGGCGCCACGCGAAGTGCAATAAGTCTTCTTTCATATCGCGCTGTTTCGGGTTTTTAAATCGGTTGTGCGTTGGTTTTTTACCCGATCTTGCGCGTGTAATGCGATGGATTATTCGGAGGCCTTTACTCTACGTGCAGCGACAGCAAGTTGCAAAAAAACGACAAGAAAAGCAATTTTTTGTTTCAAAAAAATTGTTTCACACTTATTCTGCCCGCTCATACACCTCAAAAGTATATCTGAAGGGATTCTTCTCATCCGGCTCGTGGCTTTCACTGGAGACGAGGCGCCATTTTTTTTCCGGCAGTTCGGGGAAGAATACATCCCCGCCTTCCACCTCGGTTTCCACCCGCGTAAGGTAAACGCGGTCCCACAGAGGCATACTCTGCCGGTAGATCTCCCCGCCGCCGATGATAAAGGCTTCGTCTTCTCCATTGTCGTAGGCGATAGACAAGGCCTCTTCGATGGAGGGCGCTACCAGGCAGTTGGAAACCATGAAGAAGGGGTTGCGGGTGACGATTATGTTGGTCCTTTTAGGCAGAGGGCGGCCGATGGATTCGAAGTTCTTCCGGCCCATAATAATGTGGTGGTTCAGGGTCTTACGCTTGAAATACTTCAGGTCGGCGGGAAGATGCCAGGGGATATCGTTGTCTTTTCCGATGACGTTATTCCGGCCTACCGCTGCTATTGCGGAAACGATCATGTTGTTCCTCTTTTTTGGCTTCGGGCAAAGATACTTTTCTTTCCGGACATCCACTGTCCTGGAGCAGTTGGCGGGTTTGGCGGGTGAAGGATTTCAATTGTCTGAGCCGCCAGGCAGGCAGGGCAAAAGGTGCGCCGGCATTTTCTTCATAAGCGGCGGCGGGCAGGACGTGATGGGTGCGCCGGCCTGTTTTATCGCGCCCGGGGTAACACCAGATGGGGATAAAATGGCAGCTGTCGAGGTGCACTTCCCGATCTTCTTTCTTCAGTTCGGCCGCCAGTAATATTCCCCCTTCCGTCCCCGGTAGCCGCATTCCGGAAGAAAAATTGCCAAGTGAATAGGCCACCAGTTTGGATTCTCCTCTGGAGTTGTCGATCCATTCAATGGGCTGTACGACATGCGGATGGGCGCCAATTACCATATCGGCCCCCCATTCAACGAGCCGGCGCGCCAGTTGCCGTTGGTTTTCAGTAGGGGTATCGGTGTATTCCTCGCCCCAGTGCAGGATGAGAATAATGGCGTCCGGCTGCATGCGCCGGGCGGTGTCGATGTCTTTTTCCATCTCTGCCTCCACCATTTGGTTGATCACTACAGGGGGCCTGATGTGAGGGGCGTTGAGCCCATAGGTATAGTTGAGAACGGCCAGTTTGAACCCATTCTTGTAAATGATTAAAGGGTAGCGGGCCTCCTTTTCGAGCGGATTGGCGAATGTGCCGGTATAGTAGAAATGATTTTCGTCCAAAACCTTTATAGTGTAGGCCACTCCTTCTGCACTACCATCGTTGGCGTGGTTGTTGGCCGCCAGCAGCAGGTTGAAGCCGGCCTTTCGGAGGGCCGTTGCAAATTCCCCCGGGGTGCGGAAGGTTGGATAACCGGCATAGGGCGGTTTGGCGGCGAATGTCAATTCCAGGTTGCCCGCTGCCAGATGAGCCTCCCGGAGAACATCCTGAATGTAAACGAGGCTTTCGGAAAAGTCATACCTGCCATCCTGCCGCCGGGCGGCGTCCAGCTGGCTCTGATGAGCCATTATGTCTCCGGCGAAGACCAGCCGCAACCGCTTTTCCTGGGCGGTAGCGGCAGTAGAGACGAGAAACAGGAAAATGTAAAACGCTTTCAATGTGAATTGGATATTCGGGAATCATTGATTCGTGTATTTTCATCTGGCTGACGAGACTGGAGTTGATTCGCTTCTGCCGGCTTTCGAATTCCAAACTCTACGAATTCCCGAATCCCTACGGGGTAGCATCCATCAGGTTGGCCTCCACAATCCGTTGTTCAAGCCATTTCCGGGCGGGGTCGATCTCGCCATTGACCAGTTTTTCGATCATGAGGCTGGCGATTGGAGCGGCGAAGGTCCCGCCAAATCCGGCGTTCTCCACATAAACAGCGATGGCAATTCTGGGGTTGTCCTTGGGGGCAAAAGCAAAGAAGATGGAATGGTCTTTGCCATGTGGGTTTTCCGCCGTTCCGGTTTTACCACAGACCGAAACTCCAGGAATATAGGCTGAACGGGCTGTTCCGGCGAGGACGACTTTTTCCATTCCATTGGCCACCAGGTCGAAATATTCCTTTTTTATTTCGACCTTATGTTTTGTCGTAAACTCAGCGGGAATGGCCATTTCGTTACCTATCAGGCCTTTAACCAGGTGTGGGGTGATGTAATACCCGCGGTTGGCGATGATGGCGGCGACGTTGGCCATCTGGAGGTTCGTCAGCAGAAGTTCGCCCTGGCCGATGCCCAGGGAGCGAATCCACAGGGAGTTCCACTTTTGCCCGGCCTGCTGCCGGTTGAAATAGTCGTCGTAAAATTTGGAAGTGGGGTAGAACCCCTTTTTTTCCCGGGGCAGGTCGATGCCCAGCTTCTGATAGAGCCCGAACTGGTTGAGGTAGTAGTTGAAAGTATCCAGCCCCTTCTGAGGGTTGTAGAAATTGTTTTCTCCGTCGATAATATCACGGAATGCCGTCACGAAGTAAGCGTTGCAGGAATACTGAATACCGGTTTCCACACTATAGCACAAGGGGTGGTTGTGGCACCCTGTCAGACGCATTCCATTGTAATAATAAGCACCGGAACAAGGGATGGATCGGTTGGGAGTAAGGGCGCCGGTTTGCAGGCCGATGAGAGCGACGACCGGCTTAAACAGGGACCCCGGAGGGTACTGAGCCATAATAGAACGGTCGAACAGGGGATTGTTCTCGTTTTCCAGCAGTTTGTTGTATGATTTCCCGCGATCCCGGTCGATGGCCAGGATGTTGGGGTCGTAAGTGGGAGTGCTTACCATGGCGAGCACCTCTCCGGAAGCAGGGTCGATGGCGACGATGCTTCCGATCTTGTTTTGCATCAGTTCTTCGCCGTAGGCCTGCAGGCCCAGGTCGATCGTGGTGATGAGGTCTCTTCCGGATTGAGGAGGTTCATCCAGGCTTCCCCCGTTATAGGCTTCGATCTCTCTGCCCAGGTTGTCTTTGAGAATGAAACTTATGCCTTTCTCCCCCCGGAGCTCTTTTTCGTAATAAAGTTCAATGCCGCCGGTGCCGATATAGTCACCCGGCATATATTCCCCGTTGGAATTATCCACTTCCTCCCGGTTGACCTCCCGGATATACCCCAGCAGGTGAGCCGCGTTTTTATGGGGGTAGCCCCGGGCATGGCGGAGAACGGGCCGGAAGCCGGGGAACTGGTAGAGCCGTTCCTGAAAGCGGGCGAAATCCTTAGCGGATATTTTCGTCAGGAACGGGAAAGGCACCGATTTGGAAAAGCGGGGGTCCCGCCAGTCTTTATTCAGGGTTTCATTGAAGTATTTTTCGGTAATGCCCAACAACTCGCAGAACGTCTTCTTATCCATTTCCTGATCTACCTGGTTATAGGTAACCATCAGGTCGTAAGTGGGGTTGTTGTAAACCAGTATATTGCCGTTGCGGTCATAGACGGTGCCACGCGCCGGGTATATGACCTGTTCATCTATGGTTGTTGCTTCCGCCTTGGTGCGGTAAGAGGAATCCAGGACCTGTAGTTGTAAAGCCTTTAAGATGAGCACTCCTGCCGCTATGGTGAAAAACCAGCGAATGATAATCTGCCTTTGATGATTCAGGTCTGACACGGCTGTTACGTTTTAATCCTCCGGGTTGAAGATATACATTACGATAATAACAAAAAACATGGACAGGGGAAAGCTGAAAAGCGTTTTTAGGAAAATGGATTTCAGATAATAGGGGGAAAAAGCATCAAGGCTGTAATAGACGAGCAAATGAAAACCCATCATGATGCTTGAATAGGCCAGGAACCACTGTGTCCCCATCCTCTTTTTTGTCGGGCTGTGGTTGACGTTGTACCCTTCGCGGGGCTGCAGCCACTTGAGCGGCCATGGGCGCACATAGGCCGTCAGGACACTCGCAGCGGCATGGACTCCCCAGGAGTCGTAGGAAAGGTCCACCAAAAAACCCATGGCAAAGGCTGAAAGCAGTGCAGCCGGCATGGGAGTTCGCAGAGGCAAGAGGAAGATGAACAGTGGATAAACCAGGAAGTTGATGAAAAAATGCCCCTGCCAGCCATAGGAAAGCGGCTTCAGTACCAGCACCTGCAAGGCCAGCAGGCCAATAAAACGGACAATATTGATGGGGAGGGCATTAGTCATTGGCCTGCTGGTCTAATTCATCGAGTTCTTTCCGCATGAGGTTATCCACCACATATACATATTTCACCCGCGCCAGGTCGATGAAGAGCCTGACCTGTATTTTGAAGAAATTGTTTCCCGGCACTTCCTCTATTTTGTCGATGACGCCGACCGGTATGCCGGTGGGAAAGATCTGGCTGAAGCCGTTGGTCTCCACCGTATCTCCCTCAACAAATTTGGCATGGCGGGGGATGGCGTTCAGCTGCATGTGCCTGGGGTCCCGGCCATCCCAGGTGAGGGACCCGAAATAACCAGGGCCGCGAATGCTGGCATTGATCCGGGACTGGCTGTGAAGGATGGACATGACCTGGCTAAAATGTTCAGTAGTGGTGCGCACAATGCCAACGATGCCGTCATCGCTGATAACGCCCATGTGGGGCCTGATACCTTGGCGGCTTCCCTTTCCGAGGCGCAGCGTGTTGTTGTCGCTGGACAGAGAGTTGCTGATGACCTTGGCGCCTATGAAGGTATAAAGCTGCTCGAGAGAGTCCTGTCTGACGGAATCCCGGAAGACTGCATTGGAGTAACGGGCATTTTCGAGCTGCTCCATGAGTTTGATATTCTTGGCCTGCAGCCGGACCACCTCATCTTTCAGTCCAATGTATTCTCTGAACCAGTCGGAAGACTGGTCCATATAAGCAGTGAAGAGCCCTAATGAATTGGACGCAATTTCCCCCTGCCGCTGGTTGTACTGCACGATCAGCGTAATCGAAATGGCCTCCAGTAGAACGAAGAGCAGGAAACCGCCGTAGGCCGCGAACAATTGTAAAAGGCCTCGCATGGCAGAGGTTGTTTAAAATGGAAAACGAGTATTAAACGCTTTTCCTGTCGATGAGGAAGGAGAAGCGGTCGGTATTTTTCAGGGCAATACCGGTGCCGCGAACTACCGCCCGCAGGGGGTCTTCCGCAATGTGGACTTTTAGCTTTGTCTTTTGAGCTATCCGCTTGTCAAGCCCGCGCAGGAGGGCGCCTCCCCCTGTCAGGTATATCCCGGTTCGGTAAATGTCGGATGCCA
Organism: Lewinellaceae bacterium; assembly: GCA_020636315.1. Lineage (GTDB taxonomy): Bacteria > Bacteroidota > Bacteroidia > Chitinophagales > Saprospiraceae > JACJXW01. The sequence continues at coordinate 630,213 of JACJYA010000001.1, read as the reverse complement.
GTTCCGGGGGGGTGGTTTCCAGGGCTTTGAGAATGGCGTCTTCGATCTTGGAGATAGACTTGTCCAGCGAGTGGGCGATCTCGCTGTACGAGATCTTAATCTGCTTGGGTATCCCTGTCATGAGGTCCCGGCCGTTGACGGCGTGGTCCTCAGGGGGCGCGTCCAGTTCGTGGAGGGCCGAGCCAACGTGGATCTTGATCTGCTCAGCGGTGCGTTCGCCGATCAGGATGTTGTGCTGGCGCTTCATGTAGCTCATGATGTCATTGGTGAATTCATCACCGGCTATGCGGATGGATTGGTCGCAGACGATCCCGGACAAAGCGATCACGGCGATCTCAGTGGTGCCTCCGCCGATGTCGATGATCATGTTGCCAACAGGCTCTTCCACATCCAGGCCGATACCCAGGGCCGCTGCCATGGGTTCGTGAATGAGGTAGGTCTCTTTGGAGTCAACATGGTCGGCAGAGTCGAAAACGGCGCGTTTTTCCACTTCCGTAATACCGGAAGGGATACAGATCACCATTTTCATGTGAGAGAAGAAACGGCGGCGGCGGCCGATCATGTTGATCATGCCTTCGATCATACTTTCCGCAGCCTGGAAATCAGCGATCACGCCATCTTTAAGCGGGCGGACCGTTTTTATGTTCTCGTGAGTTTTTTCGTGCATCTGCATGGCCTTATTGCCCACGGCAATGGTCTCTCCAGTGCGCCGGTCAATAGCCACGATTGAGGGTTCGTCAACGACGATCTGCCCATCCTGAATGATCAGGGTATTTGCCGTACCCAGGTCAATGGCAAGTTCTTGGGTAAAAAAGCTAAACAGTTTCATTAAAGCTGTTCTCCGAGTTTTAAATAAGCGGTACTAACAGAATAGGGGGCCCGGTGTTTTTTGTGAACGATGAAATTAGCAATTTTTTCCCGTTCCTTTTGCCACCTTCAAAGAAAACAGGGTTTATCTCTCCTTTGAAGGGGGCGAAAATGAAAAAAACTGTGAACCGGGCGCTTTTTCTGCAGCGAAGCGTGAATTTGCTAAATCACTGAATCACCGCGCAAAACAACGCAAATTTTGTGGAAAAAGGAAATAAACCATTCAAGATTAATATTAAACGGATATTCATGAATTTCTGTTTCACCAATCAACCCATAACCCCAGAAAACCAGAAACCCAAAAACTACACTCCAACAACAACTTCCCACATATCCTCCCGGCAAAGGTAGCGTTGCGCCAGCTTCTGGATCTCATCGGCGCCGGCCGCTCTGGTTGCCTCCACCATTTCTTCGAAAAAAGAGAAGGGCAACCCCTCCGTAACCAGGGCGCGGGCTACTTCCGAGACGTTGAAGGGCCCGTCGAGCATGGCCAGAAAGTTCCCCATCAGGTAATTGCGGACCATGGCGAGTTCATCGGCGCCGGGAGGTTCCTGCTGAAGGCGCTCCATTTCGAGATATATCTGCCGAAGGGTATCTTCCACAAATTCATTGCCCACCTCGGTGCCGATGTAGAAATATCCGTCGAATTGCATACTGTCGAGCATGGAATATATATTATAAGTATATCCTTTCTCTTCGCGGATGTTGTCCATCAGCCGGGAACCGAAATACCCTCCCAGGATGGTATTGAGCAGGTACATACCCAGGTAATCCTCGTGGCGCCGGTTGAAAAGGCGCCGGCCGATCCGGATGGCAGCCTGTACCGTATCCGGGCGGTGGATCTTTACGGCTTCGGGGGAGGCAGTGCCGGGCTGAAGCGCTGCCCGGGCAGCCTTTCCCGGCGGTATGGCGCGGCTCAGGGATTCATTGGCTATGGCAATGATCTCGGGTGAAGTTTTACCGCTGATGAAGGCTGCGCAATTGCTGCTGTTGAAAAGGCGGCTGAAGTGCTCCAGCAGGTCGTCGCGCCGCAGCGCGGCATAGGTTTCAGGGTAACTGTTGTAACCGTATGGGTGGTTGGGGCCGAAAATAAACTCCGTGACCTTTCGGTAGGCGACGATGTCGTTCTTCGCCAGGTCCACCTCAAGCCGGCGCTGGTTGCGCTTGATGAACGCATTGAGTTCGGCCTCGGGAAAGGAAGGCGCTCCCAGGACCTCTTCAAGGATGGGCATCAGGCGGCCGAAATGCTTGTTGAGGCTGTAGAAAATGACGTTGGAGGTATCCAGGTTGAAAGGCAGGCTCAGGCTGCAGCCGTAAAAGTCGAGTTGCTCGGCGATCCGGGCGGCGCTGAATGAGCGGGTGCCTTCCCGCAGCAGGCTCGAGGTGGCGCGTGCCGCCAGTTGCTTTTTCTCGAAGGGGCGCCCCGCCTGAAAGACGACTTCCAGCTTGAGCACTTCCTGAGTGCCCATGCGGATATCATATAGCGGCATACCGTTGTCGAGCGTATGTTGCTCGATTCCGGGGAGCCGAAGGTTGTTTATTTCCCTGATCGGTGGCGGGCTGGTTCGGTTTGGCATTTTTCATTAGTTTGTTCGAGGATAATAATACACCTTTGCCCCGGCAAAAAGTTGTGCGAAGGAACAACTTTCTTGAAAAGGAACCCGACGGGGCATCGCTTATCAACAGGCTGTTGGTTATTCATGCTGATAAAGTCTTTGAGAAAGACTATTTTTGTGTTTTAAACCGAAATTGTAAAACCCTACCCGATAAACTATGAAATTCAGTGTTTCTTCCTCTGAATTACTCAGGCATCTTCAGATCGCCGGCGGCGCCATCTCTTCCAGCGCCGTGCTGCCCATCCTCGAGGATTTCCTGTTCACCATCTCTGATAATGAGCTGAAGATCGCCGCTTCCGACCTGGAGATCTCCATCACCACCCGTATCGAGGTGATGGCCGATACCGACGGGTCGGTTGCCGTGCCCGCAAAGATCCTGCTCGAAACCCTGAAAGCCTTGCCTCAACAACCCATCACCTTCACGGTGGATACCGACACCTACGGGATTGAGATCACCTCGGCTTATGGGAAATACAAGCTGGCGGGCAGAGACCCCGATGACTTCCCGAAGATACCCGCTCCGGAATCCGAAGACGATACGCTTTCCATTTCGGCCCACGCTCTTTCGCGAGGTATCGCCAAGACCATATTCGCGGCCAGCAACGACGAACTGCGCCCCCCGATGACCGGCGTTTATTTTCAGGTGGATTTCAGCAAGCTCATCCTGGTGGCTACCGATGCCCACAAACTGGTCAAATATACTTTCCAGGATGTACAGAGCGAAGTATCCGCCTCCTTTATTGTGCCCAAAAAGGCGCTTAACCTCATGAAAGGCATCCTTCCCGAAAAGGGCGATGATGCAGTGAAGCTGTCCTTCAATGTATCCAATGCCTTTTTCGCTTTCGGGGATACAGAACTGGTCTGTCGGCTGATCGACCATCGCTATCCGGACTACAACGCCGTTATCCCCGTTGACAACCCCAACACGCTGACACTGGACAGGGCGGATTTTCAGAACTCTCTGCGCCGCATCGCCATCTATGCCAATAAAACGACCAACCAGGTTACCCTGAATATCAATGAAGGCAGCCTGACCGTTTCGGCCCAGGACCTGGATTTCTCCAACGAAGCTACTGAACAGTTGGCCTGTTCTTATGACGGCGCCCCACTGAACATCGGTTTCAATGCCAAGTTCCTGGTCGAGATGCTCAGCGTCCTGGAGTCTGAAGAGGTGAAGATGGAATTGTCAACCCCTACCCGGGCAGGCATTCTGCTGCCGGCTGAAGAAACGGAGGGTGAAGAGATCCTCATGCTGGTCATGCCGGTCATGCTGAGCAACTAGCGCCCCATTTCCGGGCCGTACTTCGGGAGCGGCAGGCCACTCTGAAAATACCATTCAGCCTAAGCCTCCTGTGCCTGTCCACGAAAACTGAAAGGGTTTTAGATGAAAAGTACAATATTCATACTGATGGCTTTCCTGTTCCTGCTGATTGGCTGTAAACAGGAAACGCCCGAATCGGAGACACCGGAAGAGGTGTTGAAGCAATACCAGGCATTCATCGACAAGAATAAATTTGAGGAAGCCCGGGCTTTAAGTACTCCCGCCGGCAGGCAGTGGCTATCTGAGCTGGAGGCGATCATTTCTAATGAACAGGTGGATTCCACCATGCTGGACACCCGCTTCCTGTCGATGGCCTGTGAAGGCCCGGGGGATACGATCAAGTGCTCCTGCGTACTGGAAGACCAGTATGAACGATATACTGCCGATTATCGCCTCATCCATATTGAAGGCCGGTGGCTGGTAGATGCTCCGGAGGAAGATATCATAATTGAGAATGACGTTATTGAATCCGTCCCGGACAGTTTGCTGGAGGAGTATCTGGAAGATGAGATCGGAGAGGAATGACGGGTTTCGTGAATACGCGCATTTTCTTTACAGGTAATGGCAGTTATGGCAGCAGAGGCTGAAAAAACAGGGCTGTTCTTTGGTTCGTTCAACCCCGTACATGTGGGGCACATGATTATAGCTAACTTTATGGCCACCCGCGCCGGCCTGAAGGAGGTCTGGCTGGTGGTTTCTCCTCAGAACCCGCTCAAGCTTAAGCGCAGCCTCGCCCGTGATTACGACCGCCTCCACCTCGTCCGCCTGGCCATTGGCGACAACCTCAGGCTCAAAGCTTCCGACATCGAATTCACCCTGCCTAAACCTTCTTATACAATAGATACGCTGGTTTACCTGAAAGAGAAATATCCGTCCCGGGATTTCGTCCTCATCATGGGCGGGGACAACCTTGCCACGCTCCACAAATGGAAGAACTACGAGATCCTCCTGCGGGATTATGAGATCTACGTTTATCAGCGCCCCGGCCACGAGCTGGGCCAATTGGCCGAACACCCCAATGTGCGGTCATTCGATACCCCTCAAATGCACATCAGCGCCAGTTATATCCGAACCTGTATCCGCGATGGGTATTCGGTGCAATACCTGGTGCCGGATGCCGTATATGAATACCTGGAAAAAAGCGGGCTTTACAAAGACTGACAATGCACTGTCCCATCCTCCCCCCTCCTCCCATCCCCCTCTCTCCCCATCCCCCTCTCCCCCTTGTCGCCGATCCGCCTTTTAAACTATTTTCCCTGAACAATATTACCTTTGCGGTCCCAGTTATTTTCAGGTGTGCAAGATCATCTACATTTCCGAAAAATTCGACGACTCATGCGTGGAATACTACTCTCCCTTTATATGACGCTCTTTCTGGCAGGCCCCGCTCTGGCGCAGAATGCCCTCCCCATCGGCAAATGGAGGAGCCACCTGCCCCACCGTACCGGCAGGTATGTTACCCAGAGTGATGACAAGGTTTTCTACTCTACCAATAACATGATCGTGGAACTGGACAAGGAAGAGCTTTCCACCCGTTTCATCTCAAAGGTAGATGGGCTGAGTAATGTGGGCATAGAATTTATCCGCTACAACCCGATGAGCGATATTCTCATTGTCGTTTACCAGAATACGGTCATCGACCTGCTCAAGCCGGATGGCGATATTGTGACGATGAGCCAGATCCGGAATTTCAGCAACTTCATCGGCGAGAAGCGCATTTATGACATTTATATCGAGAACGATTCGATGGCCTATCTGGCGGCCAATTACGGCGTTTCCAAGATCAACATCTTTGCCAATGAATTTGTCTTTACCACCTTTACCGGTATTGCGGTGGAATCCGTCCACCTCTTCGATGGCTCCATCTATGCCGCAACAGCGGAGGGCGTTTACCGGGCTCCGGTGAGCAATGTCAACCTCGACGACTTCGGCAACTGGAAACTCCTCGGCCCGGAAGACGGCTTCCCTGCCGATTATTCGGCAAAAGCTTTTGCCACCTTCGACGGTGCACTGCACCTGGGTGTCAACGACACCTTGTGGCGGTATGAAAATAACCAATTGTCCTTCGTCCACTATGAGCAGGGTTCCACTTTGGAATTCCTCACCGATGAGGGCGTCCACCTGCTGGCGGGCTTTCGCCCCGGCCGCATCGTTTATTTTCATCCGGACGGCAGCCAGGGCATCATCATCGGCAATTGTGTGGAAGCGCCCAATTACGCCATCGAAGACAGCCAGGGGCGCCTGTGGTTCGGGAACGACCGGGTGCGGGGAGGCTTCCGGATGGCCAGGAGTGTGACGGATTTCTGCGACATCGTGGAGTTTAATTCGCCCTGGTCGGAGTCCGCCTGGGATATGGATGTGGCCAACGGTGAACTGTGGCTGGCTACCGGCGGCCTCGACCAGACCCTCAGCGCCCGCTTCAACTCCGACGGCTTCGCTTCTTTTATCGACGGGCAATGGACGATCTACAACCGCCAGCTGCGGGACGACCTCAAAGGCCCCGACCCCAACACCAATGACGATGACCCGGTGGATTTCGTTACCATCCTAGCCAATCCTGGCAATGGTAAGGTCTATGTCGGCAGCTACACGGAAGGCCTGATCGAACTGGATGGAGATCAGATCACCCAGTACATCGAAACCAATTCTTCCCTGCAGCGAGCCCTGGGCGATCCCCGCGTCCGGGTGCCCGGCCTGGCCCTGGATGAAGACGGCAACCTGTGGGTGGCGAACAACTCTGCCCCCCAACCGCTGTCGGTATTGCAACCCGATGGCAGCTGGCGCAGCTTCGAAATGCCGGGTTGCAGCCAGAACCAGGTCTTCGACCTGGCCATCGACGGCCAGGGCTACAAATGGATGATGATCGGCAACAACAGCGCCGGCGTAATGCTTTTCGATGAAGGCGTGCTCGATGACCCCAACGACGACCGCTGCCGGGTGTTCACCTCCAACAACAGCGAGCTGGCCACCAACAACGTCAACTGCCTGGCCGCCGACCTGGAGGGCAACATCTGGGTGGGCACTACCGAGGGCATCATCATCTTCGAATGCGGGGGCAGCGCCTTTGAGCCGGAATGCCGGGGCTCCCGCCGCATCGTGGAGGTCGATGGTTTCGGCGCCTACCTGCTGGAAACCGAGGTGGTGCAAACCATCGCCGTTGACGGAGCCAACCGCAAATGGGTGGGCACCAAGAATGGCGTCTTCCTGCTTTCCTCCAACGGCGAGGAACAGGTGGCGCGATTCACCGAAAACAATTCTCCGCTTTTCGATAATGACGTGATCGAGATCGCCGTCGATCAGGAATCGGGTGAGGTCTTCATCGGTACGGTCAACGGCATGCTTTCCTACCAAAGCGACGCCATTGCCGGCGGCCGCACCCACAAAACTGAAATAGAGGTCTTTCCCAATCCTGTGCGGGAGGATTACGACGGCCCCATCGCCATCCGTGGCCTGGCCCGCGACGCCACCGTCAAGATCACTGATGTGACGGGCAAGCTGGTGTATGAAACCACCGCCCTGGGCGGCCAGGCCATCTGGAACGGCCGGGACTACAACGGCCGGCGGGTCAACTCGGGGGTCTATCTGGTTTTCAGCTCCAGCAACCCGCGGTTTACCGGCTTTACCGGCAAGGCGGATGCGGCGGTGGCCAAGATATTGGTGTTGAATTGAATTTGGGGCGGCGTTTTTTTTGCGCCCTGCTAGTGGCCAGGCGACTTAAAGTTCGCCTGGCCACTAGCCGAGCCCGGAAAAACTACGCCAAGCTAAAGTTACCGCCTTTTTCCTTTAAAAACCAGGACAGTTCGCAGCTCTCCATCATTGGGTAAAACAGGCGGAAAATGACACGGAAGAGATGTAGTCCCCTGTTTTTTAGGGTATTGTGTGATGTAGGGGGAGCTGTTTTTTAAGCGGTATAGATCAATTAAGGGCTGGCACGCAGGCTCACTGGTTTCCAGGAAGGCCAGAAACCAGGAATCAAAAAACCTCAGGAACCAAAAAAACCAGCCCCCCAGCCCGTCCTCGTTCCTCAGCCGGGCCTTCGCCCGCCAGAGCGGGCTACTGCCCGCAGAGGCGGGTAAAAAACCCAGCAACCCCTCCTCACCCCCTCCTTACCACCACCCGTTCCACCCAAATCCCCCGCTCCGTTCGCACCTGCAAAAAATAAACCCCATCCGGCAGCGGGCCCAATGCCAGCTCCATCTGCCGATGCAATTGCCGCCGCTCCCGCCACACCACCCGGCCGGTGGCGTCGAAGAGTTGTAGGGCCGCCTCCCGCCCCGGCGGTATGCCCGCCCAGGCCAGCGTGATCGGGCCGTTGGTGGGATTAGGATAAACAGAGAAAGGCCGATCTTCCGGCGTCGGCGCCTCCACCACCGGAGATACCGTGGAGCAGAGCGTATCCAGGCAGCCGTCAGCAGTGACTTTCACCAGCCAGATGTATCGTTGGTTGCCGTTGATGGTTTCTCCCGCCGCCACGATGCTGCCGCTGGATAGTTCGCCTACGCCGGCGAGGGTGCCCTGGTTGGTATATACTATGGGAAATGGGGCGTCTATCAGGTTTTCCCATACGCTGTCTCCCTCGGGAGAGAATTTGTGGAGCCAGCCCACCCTTCGGGTCGGCTCCCCTGTTACTCTGACGAAACTTTCCCCGGCGCCGATGTAGTTGCCGTCGGAAGTTGGCTCTATGTCCCAGAATATGACATCGGCGCCCAGGCGGGCCTCTAAGCCAAAATGGCGCAGCCATTCTATCTGAAACCCGGTGTCTAGCTTGGCGAGGGTGGGCTGGACGATCAAAGTTTCGCCAATTAATTCTACTGGATACAGGCCAAAAGTAATGACTCCTCCATCAGGTATGGAAAGGATCTTTCGGGCAAAACCTACCTCTGGGTTTAACTCAGATTGCCAGAAACGAACAACGTTTCCACTTAAGTCTATGTATTGGATCGAAGAGAAAGCATTATTGGGGCTGGTTTCAATAGTACAAAAGCCAACAAATAAAGTGTCATTTATTTTGGCCATATCATTGAAGACATTACCAACATCATAATCCCCGAAATATTTAAACCAAACTGTATTACCCTGTTGATCTACTCTCCGGGCGAAAGAATTATCAAGATAATTAGGACGCTGTATAGCGCCGCTCAGTAAGTATCCATCGCTCAGTTCAATTGGAGCAATATATCTAAAATGGCTTCGGTTCACTGTATCCAGATACTCTTTGATGAACTCCACCTCAAACTGGTGATCCACTTTGATCAGCCAGGCGGCGTCGCCGTGGGTTGGGGCGGCCGTCATGATGTATCCACCGTCCCGGGTTTTGGTGATCTTGCCCCAATTGTAACTGATAGATAGATGTTCGCCAAGGGGGTCGAGTAGCATTCTGGAGAACAGGTGGTTGCCGGAAGAGTCAAACTTGGAAAGGATAAGGCCTTGTTGGGAGTAGGTATTATCGGGGTATGCCAGGCCATAGCCGATGATGGTGTCCTGGTCCACGATCATATCCCGGAAGTGATTGGCGGGCCAGCTAAGATGCGCAGAAATATTAAAAGTGCTTTGGGCCTTGGTTGCCGCCAGATAGGCCAAAAACAGGAATAGCGTATTGAAGCATCTTAAAACAAACATGTCAGAAAGGATTATGAAGAGCCGGCCGGCTTCTGAGAATAAGCACAGAAAAGAACAGTCTAAAAAACGGCGGGCCTTTCATGGCAGAGGGGATTTCAGGAAAATAATCTTGTGGAAGATAAATAGAAAAAAGCTCTGCCGCCACCCTCAATCCCCCAAATATTCCTCCACAAAGTACATATTGATGTTCTCCCCGTCCGTTTCAGTATATTGGCCGTGGTAGCTGCAGCGGAAGAGGTCGCCGATGAGTTGGTAGGTGGCTTCCGAGATGTTGACTTTGCCGGCATCCCCGTTGGTTTCCATGCGGGAGGCCACGTTGACGGTGTCGCCCCAGATGTCATAGGCGAATTTTTTGATGCCCACTATGCCGGCCACCACAGCTCCGGTATGAATGCCGATCCGGGCCTCAAAGCAGGGGCGGGCCTCGGCCTCGCGCTGCAACTTCAAAGCCGACATGAACTTCTGGATCTCCAGGGCGGCAAGGGTGACGCGGGTGGCCTCGTCGCCGTCGTCATCCCGGATGCCGCCAACGCAGAGGTAGGCGTCGCCCACGGTCTTGATCTTTTCCAGGCCGTACTTTTCCATGATCTCGTCAAAGGCGCGGAAGCAGTGGTCGATCTCGGCGACGAGGTCTTCGGGGTCCATCTGTTCGGAGATGCGGGAGAAGCCCTTGAAGTCGGAGAACATGACCGTTACCAACTCGTGGCGCTTGGCCTTGGCGGCGCCGAACTTCTTGAGTTCTTCGGCGGTCTCGGCAGGCAGGATGTTGAGCAGGAGCTCTTCTGATTTCTGCTTTTCCAGCTCCAGCTCCTGGGTCCTTTCGCGCACCAGTTGTTCCAGCGCCTTTTCGCGTTCACGCGCCAGATAGATCCGGTAGCGCATAATGGCAAAGACTGCGCCGGCGATCAGCAGCCCGCACAACAACCAGAACCACCAGGTGTTGTAGAAGGCTTCCTGCACCACCACCCGTATGGCCAGTTCCTGGCTGTTCCAGTCGGGGTTGTTGATGCCGGCCCTGGCGCGCACCCGGAAAGTATAGGAACCTGCTGGTATGTTCGTATAGCGGATGCTGTGGTTTTCCGTAGCGGGCGACCAGTTGCTTTCATACCCTTCGAGCCAGGTGCTGAAGGCGTTATCCAGCGGTTGCCGGTAGTCGGCCAGGGAAAAATCGAAAGAAAAGGTGCGGTCCCAGGGAGAGATGACGATCACGTCTTCCGTTGACAGCCCGCCGAAGCGGTTGACCAGGTTGCCGGTTTCGCTGTCGAACTTAGTGAAACGGGTAAAGAGGATGGGGGCTTCCTGTTCTTCTACTTTCTTTTCCAGGAGCTGAGGGCCGGGCATGAAGGCGTTGACGCCATTGAGGCCGCCGAAGTACATCCGGCCGGCCCGCGATTTATAAAAAGAGATGCGGTTGAATTCATTGGCCGAAATGCCGTCCTTGACAAAGAAGTTGGTGAACTTCCCGGTGCCCACACTCAGGCGGCACAGGCCGTTGTCGGTGCTGGCCCAGATGCAGGAGTCGCCTTCGGGCAGGATGCCGTTGATAAAATTGTTGGAAAGGCCGTCCTCAGTGGTATAAATCTTCAGTTCGTTACTGGACAGCTTCAGGCAGTGCAGCCCCCGGGCGTTGGCGATCCAAAGCTGCCCCTTGCCATCTTCGTACAGGGCGTTCACCTGGTTCTCATTCAGGCGGACGGGGCTGTCCTCTCCGGCGTGGTAGTGCTCCAGCCGCCCCTTTTGCTTATCTATTTTATAAATGCCGTTGGACAAGGTGGCGGCCCAGATCCAGCCGTTGGTTTTTCCCTGGTACAAAAAGCTGATGTTTCCGTTGAGGCTGTCCCACTTGCCTTTGCTGTCCTGATACTCCCGGAGGATCTCCTTGTCGGGATCGTACTGGTAGAGCCAGTTCATATAGCCGATCCAGAGAAGGCTGTCTTTGTCGATGAGGACGTGGCCGAGGTCTTTGGAGGGGTAGTTCAGCAGGGTATCTATTTCGAGGGTTTGCAGGTTGATCCTTTTGCCGTTGCCGGTATAGAGGGCGCCTCGGAAATAGGTGAGCCCGAAGGGATAATTGAAGAAATCGTTGGACGGGAACAGAGGGCGCAGGTTGTTGGTTTCGGGGTCGAGGACGTGGATGGAGTTGTAGTAGGAGATGTAAATGTTTCCCTCCTCGTCTTCGGTGATGCCCCGGGTGCTGCAATAGACGCTGCTGCAGTATTCATTCCGCCCGCTCAGGTACTGGGTGAAGATGGGGTCGGCCTGTACGATCTTGATGGCGCCGTAATCGGAAGCCACCCAAACCACCCCGGAACGGTCTTTGAAGATATGCCGGTAGGTGCAGGCCGTGCGGACGATCTCCAGGATATTGGGGTTGTAATCAATGGTTTGGCCCCGCTTTTTATCATAGTATAGGAGCAGGCTGTGGCCGCCGATCCAGATATTTCCGCCGGGTTCGACGAGCAGGGCGCTGGCCATGTCGGTTTCGACGCTCATAGGGTGTTTCCGCAGCCTGCCGGACGCCGGTAGGTAAGTAAAGAGGGCGCCGTCGATGCAGAGGATGTAAAGGCTGTCGCCCACCACCTGCATCTGGGAGATCCTCCGGTTGGGGCCATCGGGCAGCTCCAGCGCTTCGGCGATGTTTCCTTTGGAATTGAGTTTCCAGGCGGTTTTATCATAAGCTCCCACGTAAAGAGTATCTCCGATCTGAACCGTTGGGTGCTTGGGGTAACTGCCCTCCAGGCGGGTAGCCTGGCGGATGCGCCCTTTGCCTTCTACCACCCGCAGGTTGTTCTCCGCCGAATTTTCATCATAGGCGGCCATCCACAACCGGCTGTTGTCATCCAGGAACAAACTGTGCGGAACGATAGATTGCCGCTCGACGATCTGCCCTTTCTTGACTTTTATTTCCCTGTATTTCCCGGTTTCGGGTTGATAAATGGTGATGAAATCCGGGCTGGACAGCCAGATGTTGTCCTCTTCGTCGATCAGCATATCGGTGAAAGCATCGTGCGGCAGAAACTGCTCTTCTCCCTGGCTCTTAAAGCGCAGGAACTGATATCCATCGAACCGGTTGAGCCCGTCGATGGTGGCTATCCAGATGAATCCTGCGCTATCCTGAAGGATCTTAATGGCTTTGCGGTGGCTCAACCCTTCATCCACATCGAAAACCTTGATCTGTACATTGGCCGGCTGGGCCAGTGCCGTTATGGGGCTGGCGAGGAAAGGAAGAATAAATAGCCACAGCTTGCGCATAATCATGATGCAAGCTAAGGAATTTCGGCGGGAAGGCCTTTGTGAGTAAAAAAAGAATATCTGAAAATAAAAAATTTGTTTTTTATTTGAATATTTAAAACAATTAATTTATTTTTGTCTCACTATCTATTCATACTTCCCTGTTTAGTGCCATCATCCAAGTCTTAGATACTCAAAGAAAGGACACAGAAACGAAAGGTTCTGGTTTTCATCTGCTGCTCCATTCAGCCGGAAACCAGAATGGCCCTTGCAATTTAACTGTCACCAACTTACAAACAAATACCTTTAGCCATGAGAGCACTTAAGATCATCCTTTTCGTCATTTTAGGCCTGGTAGGCGTCTTTCTGGCCCTGGGCCTGATCGCTCCGAAAGAAGTATCCACGTCCCGTTCCATCGTCATTGATGCTCCGCCGGAGCTCGTTTTCAATACCGTCAATGACCTCTCCACCTGGGACAGCTGGTCGCCCTGGAAGGAGGCCGACCCCACCATCGAGAGCACCATGGGAGAAATCACTGTCGGAAAAGGCGCCACCTCTTCCTGGGTGTCCGAGAATTCCGGAAACGGCAAAATGTCGATTACGGACAGTACCCCGAATGAAAGCGTGGACGTCGTGGTGGAATTTGAAGGCATGGGCCAGGCCGACAGCGGCTGGAAGATCAAGCCGGCGGAAGGCGGCACTGAGGCCACCTGGCAGTTCCGCACCGATTTTCCCTATCCCTGGAATGCCATGATGTTGTTCCAGAATTTTGAGGCCAACATCCATAAGGATTACGACCGGGGGCTGGAATTGCTGAAAGGCGTAGTGGAGGAGAAAGCCCGTTCTATGGCCGGCGGAAAATACCACGGCCAGGAAGTGAAAACGGCGGCGATGCCCTACCGGTACTTCGTCGGCATTCGGGAAACCGTGGGCATGGACAAGATGCAGGAATTTTACGCCAACTCCCTCGGGAAAGCCTTCCAGGGCGTTCAGAAGAGCGGAGCAGAAATGGCGGGAGCGCCCTGCGGCCTGTACTTCACCTGGGATGAGGCCAACAGCAAAACCGATATGGCGGGCGCTATTCCGGTAAAAAAGAACGCGGAAGTTGAGGGGCTGAGTACTTTTGAAGTCCCCTCCACCCAGGCTCTGCTGGTGGAATATTACGGGAACTACGAAGGCCTGGGCGACGCCCACATGGCGATCGATGAATATATGAATGCCACCGGAGTAAAAACGGTGCCGCCGGCCATTGAAGAATACATCACCGACCCCCAAAAGGAGCCAGATACTTCTAAATGGCTGACCAAAGTGTATTATCCGCTGGAACAATAACCTGAAAGCTCTTTAAGAAATCACCCATTGTGAATAGGGCCATGCCGACAAGGCATGGCCCTTTTTATTCAGAACCGGTAGGCCAGTTTCCCCTTGAGGAAAAAAGGCGTTCCCGGGGTAAAATGCAGTTCTTCTACGCTTTCATCCTCTACTCGTAGCCGGGATTCAGTGGCAAACTGGGCTTCGTTCCACTCGGTGTCCAGCAGGTTTTCTCCAATCAGGCTGAAGGTTATCTTTTTGACGGTGTAGTTGATGTTGCCATCCAGCACGAAATAGCCCTTAGCAATGACGCTGCCGTCCTCATTAGCCGGCCGGTCCCTGATGTAGCGGTACCGGATGCCTCCGGAAAAGCCGGAAGCAGGTTGAAAAACCAGCCCTCCTGCGGCGGTTAGCTCCGGAGCGAGGGGGATGTAGTTTGCCCCCTCCGGCTCCTCGGCCGCCCTGGCTATGGTGTAATTGACGTCCGAATCGAAGAACAGGCCATTAGCCAGCTCATAGCGGATGCCGAAGTCAAGGCCGTAGCGCCGCGTTTTGCCACTGGGCTCTACGATGCCTTCATCGCCGACGTAAACGAACTCCTGTTCGAGGAAAAGATACCAGAGCGCGGTGTTGAACCACAGCCGGGGCAGGGGTTTCCACATACCACCAAGGTCGAGGCCGTAAGCGGCCGGGAGGATCTTCCTTCCTTCCCGGGCCACCACCACCCGGGTGTCATTGGAATGGAAACCGATGCCGGATTTCAGGAACAGTTGCCAGGTGGGGGCGGGGTTGTAGATGACATTCAGTTTGGGGCTGGCTAAGGCCTTGCTTTCCGACTGAGTTTGGTACCGGCTGGCCAGTTTGTCCACATAGTCAAACCGGAAATAATCAAACCGGAGGCCGGGATGGACCAAAACCCTTCCAAAATCGAGTTCCGCATCCACGAAGCTGTAAATATTGGATTCATTGATGTCGCCCAACGCCAGCGTATCGAGGGCCGTCCTGCGGTTGAGGGTGTGGGAAAGCTCGTTGCCGGCTACCTGGTCGTAGCGCAGGCCGGCGCCTCCCCGCAGGTTCAGCCCGGCAGGGCCCATTGCGAACTGTTGGTGCCAGGTGCTCTCCAGGCCATAGACGTTTCTGCTCTCCCTCTGCCTGATCTGGTCCCCGTTTTCCGGATCGTTCAAAAAGAAGGTGAAATTGGAAAACAACTCAAAATCATACTGGCTGAAGTAGGCCCGGCTTTTGACAAAGGCGTTGCCGGAGAGTGTTTTGGTGTGGCTGAGGATGAGGTTGGACCGGCTGGTCGCGCCGCCTTCCGTATCGTCGATGGCGCCGAACCGGCCGATCAGGCCGGAGTCAACGGCTCGCTGGGGGATCTGGCCGGAGGCATCCCATTTGCTGCTGAAATGAGAGGCCATTACCGACAGCTTGTCGTTATCGGGAAGGTTGGCGGTATATTTTCCCATGAAATTGACGCGGTTGAAATGCTGGGAGGATTCAAAAGGGCCGTCCGTCAGCATGTACTCGGCCGCCAGATAAGCATTCTGGCCGGGGTTGTCGCCCAGCAGGTCAAATAAGCCGACTGCGCGGAGGGTGTTGAACTGCCCGTATTCCAGCGAGGCCAGGCTGTGGTTGAGCTTTTCTTTGGTTTGGAAGTTGACATAGCCCGCCGTCGAGAAATTGCCCCATTCGGCATAATAAGGGCCCTTCCCAAAATCGATGTTCTCGATGGTTTCCGGTATCAGGAAATGCAGGTCGGCATACCCCTGGCCGTGAGCGTGGGATACCATGTTGACGGGCATCCCATCGACATTGATGCTGATGTCGGTGCCGTGGTCGATGTCAAAACCCCGGAGGAAGATCTGTTCGGCTTTGCCGCCACCGGCGTGTTGGGCGATGAAAAGGCCCGGTATTTTCCGAAGGACTTCCTGGGAGGAATTCACCGGGTTGTTTTTCAGGCTGATGGCCGTAATCTGGTTGATGGTGCTCAACTTTTTCGAAATCACCACCTGCTCAAGGCTGATGGGTTCTTCTGTAAGCACAATGTTCATCCTTTTTCCGAAATCGGTTTGCTGAAGGATCAGCCGCCGTTTTTCGAAACCGAGGAAGCTGACTTCAATGGTATCTCCCGGCTGAACCCCGGGCAGGGTAAAAATGCCCAGTTCATTGGTATGAGAGTGCCCTGAGCCCGGATGTTTGAGGATATAGGCATCGGGGATGGGCGTTCCGTATTCGTCGGTTACTTTACCCTCCAGTTCCTGGGAGTAAAGGTAGGGTAAACCAATATGGACAATGACAATAAGAAATATTGCTCTAATCATGATTAGAAGATTTTTACTGCTGCCAATACCCGGCCAGGCTGTTCATGCCCGGTGTTGACAGCAGAGGATATATGGATGGAATGGTTTTGTCAGGAGTAAGTCAGCTGAATTTGGGTGGAGGAGTAGGAATCCGGGGGTAGTGGTCCAGCATCCGGGGAGGCCGATCTGCTGGCCTGGGTGAAAAAGTGCTTAGCGGGTATAACGGGAGTACAACAGCGGGCAAATGGCTCTCCAGCCTCTTTTTAAGTGGCTCGCCGGTATCCCGGGCGGGAGCGGGGCCGTCATCAGCCTGGCCAAGCAAATGGCTGGCCGCTTCCAGAATGTTGTGATGGTGCCTCCCGTTCTCGCCATGAGTGTGGCTGTGGAAATGGTGGCCCCCGGACGAGTGGTTGTGCCACCGGAGATGGGAAAGAAAGTGGAGCCCTTCCAGGATTGGGGCCTGGAAAGTGGCCGCCAGGTAAAAAAGCAGGGACAGGGCGGCCAGTAAAGGTTTATATTTTCCCGGAACAACTGGCATAGATCAATTAAACATACGAATAGGTAGCGAACATCGGATTCTCATTTGTGTATAATTTGTAAATTACGCTTCTACAAACAAGAACGAAATTATGAGAAAGCCAGGCTTTTTTTCCTGCCTGAGGGCGTTGATCCTCGCACTCACTGCTCTTCAATTATCCTCCTGCGCCACCAACCCGGTGACGGGCAAGAGCCAGCTGATGCTTTTGAGCAAGGATCAGGAAATTGCCCTGGGGCAGCAGTCTGACCCGGAAATCGTCGCTGCCTTCGGCCGGTATGACAATGAGGCCATTCAGCAGTTCATCAACGAAAAAGGGCAGTCGATGGCGCGGGTGTCCCACCGGCCCGAATTGAAATACGAATTTAAAGTGCTCGACTCTCCGGTGGTCAATGCCTTTGCCTTGCCCGGGGGCTTTGTTTATTTTACCCGGGGCATCCTGGCGCACTTCAACAACGAGGCGGAGTTCGCCGGAGTACTGGGCCACGAGATCGGCCACATCACCGCCCGCCACTCCGCCCAGCAGTACAGCCGGCAGATCCTGGCGCAGGCCGGGCTGATTGCAGGGGCCATCCTCTCTGAGGACTTTCGCCAATATGCCGGGCTGGCCCAGACGGGCATCGGCCTGCTCTTTCTGAAATTCGGCAGGGATGACGAAAGCGAATCTGACCGCCTGGGAGTAGAATATTCTACCAAGATCGGTTATGACGCCCATCAGATGGCCGATTTTTTCGGCACCCTGGACCGCCTTAGTAAACAGAGCGGAGGCAGTATTCCCACCTTCCTTTCTACCCACCCCGACCCGGCCGACCGCAATAAGAAAGTGGACCGCCTGGCTTCGGAATGGCAGCAGAGGGCTACCGGCAGCAGTTACGAAGTCAAGCGCAATTCCTATCTGCGCATGATCGACGGGCTGGTTTATGGAGAAGACCCCCGCCAGGGGTATGTGGAGGGGAATACTTTTTACCACCCGGAGCTGAAATTCCAGTACCCTGTCCCCCCGGGATGGCAGGTCAATAACATGTCTTCCCAGGTGCAGATGGCGCCTGAAGACGGCAAGGCCCTGCTGCTGCTTACGTTGTCTCCGGAAAAGAGCCCTTCGCAGGCTGCCGACGCTATGCTGCAGCAATATCAGCTCACCCAGCTGAGCCGAAGGAATGAGACGGTGAACGGGCTGCAGGCAGTATCCGTACTGGCCGAGCAGGCCAATGAGCAAACCCAGCAGGTGGTTAGCGTCCTGGCCTACCTGATCGAATATGAAGGTAGAGTTTATCTATTGATGGGAATGGCCTACAAAGAGGATTTCAATGCCTATACCGCGCGTTTCCGCCAGACAATGGAGGGGTTTCGAAAGCTGACAGACCCCTCTAAGATCAACGTCAGCCCAGAGCGCATCCGCATTGAACGGATCGATAAAGACACCAACCTTCGGGCCGCTTTGCAGGATGCCGGCATGCCTTCTTCCCGATACGAGGAACTGGCGATCCTCAACGGGATGGAACTCAACAGCCCCCTTTCCCGGGGAACGCTGATCAAAGTGGTGAGCAAGTGATCTTCGAAATTGGAAGTGCAAAACCGGAAGCCGGAAAGGGGAAGGCCACCGTCATTCCGGCTTCCGACTTCCCCAAATTTCCACTACCTTTCAGACAAAACGGAAAATAAATGAAAAAAAGCATTCAACACGGTATCCTGCTGGCGCTGGCATTCCTGCTGCTCACCGCCCAAAAATGCAACAAGGACAAATACGAATACACTGAAAACTCAGTGATCGAGATCGTCAAGACGCCCTGTTTCGGCTCCTGCCCCGAATACAGCTTCCGGATTAAGGGCAACGGAGAGGCTGCTTACAATGGAAAGCGGTTTGTCGAACTAGAAGGTGAGCATTCCCGTACTTTCTCCGCCGATACGGTAAACTATCTGTTCAACACCTTTGTGGAAGCTGATCTGTGGAAGTATGACAATGAATACACCGAGCAGGTGACAGACCTGCCTACGACGTACCTCTCCTTTGAACACGAAGGAAAAAGCAAGAAGATCAAAATGTACTATGGGTACCCCGAAGAACTGGCCAACCTGGCGAATATGCTCCAGGAGCTGGCCTTCAGTAAAGGGTGGGAGTGAGGCGGGTTTGCTGGCACACTAATGGGAGCTATTGGGGTTGTGTAAATGTGTATGTGTGTAAATGTGTTAAAGAAAAAGGCGCCCAGGCATTTGCACTTAGGCACTTTTACACCTTTACACGTACACAAATGTACCCAAACCGTTCAGTAAGGTAATTGATTGGGGGAGTGGGTATCCGATCTAACTAAAGTGCCGGCGCCCCTTTTCCCGGCTGAACTTCTCTTGGTTGAAAGCTTTGGACTTTCCTTTGGGAATGCTGAGCGACTCCCACTCCGGCCCTTGTATCTGCCTGGCGAGGAATACGATCTGGCCGACGTGGTAGCTGTAGTGCGCCAGTTGCCGGTTGACGGCTTCCAGGACGGTGTGCCCTTCGTTGCGGATGTAAACGATGCGCAGCAGGTCTTTTTCCTCGAGTCCGTCAAGGGCCCGGAACACACAGTCCCAGCCTTCTTCCCAGGCTTTCATCACTGCTTCCCGGTTGTCGAGGGTGTCTTCGAATTCGCCGTCTCGGTTCCGCCAGGGCTTTTCACCGTCGGAGTCCAGGAAGTCCGTCCAGCGGGAAAGCATATTGCCATACAGGTGCTTGACGATGGTCGCTATGTTGTTGCTCTCCGGTTCGGGCTGAAACTTAAGGCCGGTATCGGTGAGTTGGCCCATGGCCTTTTCTCCCAGAGATTTGTAATAACGAAAAAGGCGGCGGACGCTTTCCAGGTAATTGAGTGGTGTATTGGGTTCCATTTTTTAAGGATTAAGGTAAAATTTATTGAAATTCTGCGTTGTGGCAGCCAGGGCGGCGGGTGGAATTTTGCTGTCATTCAGCCCTGTCTCTGTGTCGCCCTTACAGGGCTCAAACTGGCTTCCATTGTGTTTCTGGGGCGTTGCCCCAGGCAATGATCTTTCACCCCTTTGGGGTTTTATAGCCATTTTGTCATGTATATCAGATATGACAATCAAACAATATGGCAATATGACAAAAAAAAGGTATCCTAAGAATGCCGCTCAATAACCCGTTCGCAGGCCTCATCCAGCATGTGAAAGACCTGGTCGAAGCCGTCGTCGTTCCAGTAGGGGTCTGGCACGTTGTCGTTTGCGCCGGGATTGATATAGTTGAGTATCATTTCCACTTTGTTTTCCTGTTGGCCGGAATTGGCGAGGCGGAGGATGTCCTGGTAGTTGGAGCTGTCCATGGCCAGGATGAGGTCGAAGTTATCGAGGTCAGAGGGCTCGATCTGGCGGGCGCGTTGCCGGGAAATATCCAGGCCGTACTTTCGGGCGGTGCTAACCGAACGGGGGTCAGGTGGTTCGCCGATATGCCAGAAACCGGTGCCGGCCGAATCTACCGTCCAGTCAAGGCCGCGGTCCTCCAATTTGCGTTTTAAAATGCCTTCTGCAAGCGGCGACCGGCATATATTACCCAGGCAAACCATTAGTATTTTCATGGAATTTACAATTTGATATCGGATATTTGTCTTTTAAAAAGAACAGGCCTTTATCGTAAGGCCTGTCATCTTTGTTTAAGGATTTCAACAGGAATTTGTTTCAAGCCCTGAGTGTTTTTCTCTTCAGGGAAAATTAGAAAAAATGAAAATCGTAATTGCGGGGGCAGGAGATGTGGGGTTTCACCTGGCGGAATTGCTGGTGTATGAGAACCAGGACATTGTGCTGGTCGATTCCAGCCAGGAAGTGCTGGATTATGCCGCCACCCATCTCGATGTGATGACCCTGCGTGGAGACTCCTCTTCCATTGACATTCTGGAGCAGGCAGAGGTTAGCCGCGCCAAGCTCGTCCTGGCGGTGACTACTTCGGAAAAGAACAACCTGGTGACCGCCATTCTTGCCAAAAAGATGGGGGCCCGTCAAACCATTGCGCGGGTCAATAACCAGGAATACCTTTCGGAATCGGAACGGCAGTTGTTCAGGGAGTTGGGTATCGATTCCCTGATCTCTCCGACTTTGCTGGCCGCCGAGGAGATCTACCGCCTGATCAAGGAATGCTCTTTCACCGACCTGTTCGAATTTGAAGAAGGTAAGATCAACCTCGTCGGCATCACGCTGGATGAATATTCCCCGCTTTCGAACAAACAGGTTGCCGATATTCATGGCATAGATACAGACGTTACGCTGCGGCCCATTGCCATCCTGCGGGGGCATCGCACCATCATTCCCAGGGGTAATACCATCCTGCGCCGGAATGACCATATCTATTTCATTACCCGCAAGGATAATATCGACCGGCTCATCAACATTGTGGGGAAGAAGAAGATCAGGGCAAAAAATGTGATGATCCTGGGCGGCACTTCCCTGGGGCTGGCCACCGCCCGGAGACTGGAAAAAGAATACAACGTCACTCTTATCGAAAAAGATAAGGAGCGGTGTAAGGAACTCGCCGAGCAGCTCAACAATACCCTGGTCATCAACGGGGACACCAGCAACATCGACCTGCTGGAAGAAGAAGGCCTCAACCAGATGGATGCTTTTGTCGCTCTGACGAATAACTCGGAGACGAATATCATTTCGAGCCTTACCGCAAAGAACCACGGGGTATATAAAACCATTGCTCAGGTGGAGAATAAGGAATACATCCACATCTCCCAGAACATTGGTGTTGACACCATGATCAATAAAAAGCTCATCGCGGCCAATAACATTTTCCGTTTTGTGCGGAAAGGCCAGGTTGAAGCCATTACCAGCCTCCACGGCGTCGATGCGGAGATCATAGAATACGTGGTGCACAAAAAGAACCAGATCACAAAAAAGCCACTGAAAGACCTGCACTTTCCCACAACGGCGCTGATCGGGGGCGTGATCCGGGGAGAAGACACCCTGATCCCGGATGGAGACTTCCAGTTGCAGATCGAAGACAAGGTCATTGTTTTTGCCCTCCCGGAAGCCATCAACAAACTCGAACAACTTTTCCACTAGCCCATGATCAACATTCGCCCCATCATACGGGTCATAGCGGTCCTTCTGATCATCATTGGTGGTTTGATGTTCACCGGGCTTCCTTTTTCCTTTTATTATAAGAGTGGAGATGCGCTGCCTCTGTTCAACTCCGGCCTGCTCTGCGTCCTGGTTGGCATTGTGTTCTGGTTTGTCCGCCTGCCGGGAGGCAATGACATCAAAAAGCGGGAAGGATACCTTATCGTTGCTATGGGGTGGTTTTCCATGGTGTCCTTCGGCATGCTGCCCTATCTGCTCAGCGGGGTCATCCCGGATGTGGTGGGGGCCTTTTTTGAGACCGTCTCCGGTATGACAACCACCGGCGCTTCCGTACTCAACGATATAGAAGCAGTACCCAAAGGCATCCTCTACTGGCGCAGCCTTACCCAGTGGATCGGAGGTATGGGCATTATCGTTCTCACCGTCGCCATCTTTCCCTTGCTGGGTATCGGTGGCATCGAACTCTTTGTGGCCGAAGCACCGGGGCCGACTTCCGACAAGCTGCACCCCCGCATTCAGGAAACGGCCAAACGCCTCTGGCTGATCTACGTGGCGTTGACTGCTGCTCTTATCCTGATCCTTGTACTGGCGGGAATGAGTTTTTACGATGCCATTAACCATGCTTTCACTACCATGGCTACCGGTGGGTTCTCAACCAAAAATGCCAGTATGGCCTATTATGATACGCCGGCCATACAGTACCCCATCACGCTTTTTATGTTTTTTGCCGGCACCAACTATACGGTCATTTACTTTGGGTTGAAAGGCAAGTTCAGCAAGGTATGGGCCAGCGACGAGTTCAAGGCCTATCTCCTTCTCGTCATTTTGTTCAGCATTATTGTCACTCTTGTTGTCAAAAACAACACTGATCTGGGCTGGGAAAAATCTTTCCGGGACAGTATTTTTCAGATCGTCTCCATCATTACGACCACCGGCTTTGTATCGGCCGACTACACCAGCTGGAGCAACAGCCTCACCATGCTCTTTTTCGTGCTCATGTTCCTGGGGGCCAGTGCGGGCTCCACCAGCGGCGGCATCAAGCTGATCCGGCACCTGGTGTTTTTCAAGAACTCATTTCTGGAGTTTAAACGCATTCTCCATCCCAGGGCCATAGTGCCGCTGAAGCTCAACGGCCAGGTGGTGACCGGCCGCATCCTCACTCACATCATCATCTTCCTGCTCCTTTACCTCATGCTTTTTCTCATCGGTTCTATTGTCGTTTCCGCTTTGGGGCTTGATTTTTTGACTGCCATAGGGGCAGTGGCAACTTCCCTGGGCAATGTGGGCCCGGGGATCGGAGAGGTGGGGCCGGTCGATAACTTTGCCTGGCTGTCCCCTCAGGTGAAATTCATTCTCTCCATCCTGATGTTGCTGGGGCGGTTGGAGTTGTTCACCATTCTGGTATTGTTCACTCCCTATTTCTGGAAGTCGAATTAGTTTTTCAATTCCTCCGGAACTTCTATCAGAATATCCTGCCTGCACCTTACCTTTGTCAAAAAGGGCTTGATATATGCAGATCAATGGTAAGCACTACCGAACCATCTGGGTTAAGGAGGGCAATGAGCCCACTATTCAGGTCATTGACCAGCGCAGGCTTCCCCATGCATTGGTGATCGAAGATTTGGATATGCCCGAGGATTTTGCCCGCGCCATTCGCGAGATGCATGTACGGGGTGCTCCCCTGATCGGGGTTACGGCCGCTTATGGCATGTACAATGCTCTTTTCCATGCTCCGGCCGATAAGCGCCGCCTGGGTAAGTACATCCGGGATGCTGCCGATGAGCTCAAAAAAACCCGCCCCACGGCCATCAACCTGGCCCATGCCGTTGACCGGGTGCTCAATGCCATCGAATCGGTTGAAGAGCCGGGCGAGATGATCGAACTGGCCAGGCAAACCGCCGACGCCATTACGGAAGAAAGCGTAGAACATTGCCGGGCCATAGGCGAATACGGCCTGGAGGTTATCCAGAAGATCAGCAAAAAAAAGAAAGGCGAACCCGTAAACATTCTCACCCATTGCAACGCCGGATGGCTGGCCTGCATCGATTATGGCACTGCCACCGCACCCATCTATGCCGCCCATGAGGCGGGAATCCCCATTCACGTCTGGGTTGATGAAACCCGGCCGCGCAACCAGGGCGCCAACATTACAGCTTATGAATTGCTCCATCACGGCGTGCCCAATACCGTCATTACCGATAACGCCGGCGGACACCTGATGCAGCACGGTATGGTTGACCTGGTGATCGTGGGCAGCGACCGCACCACCCTGCGCGGGGATGTGGCCAATAAGGTCGGAACTTACCTCAAAGCCCTGGCGGCTAGAGACAACAGGGTGCCTTTCTACGTTGCCCTCCCTTCCTCTTCCTTCGACTGGTCGCTTAACGACGGGCTGAAAGAGATCCCGATCGAAGAACGCGACCCGGATGAGGTAAGGTACGTCCACGGCTGGTTCAATGGAAAGATATACAAGGTGCTCATTACTCCCCAGGATACCCGGGCAGCCAACTACGCTTTTGATGTGACGCCCGCTGGCCTGGTAACCGGGCTGATCACAGAACGGGGAATTTGCAAGGCCTCCAGGCGGGGGATTCAGAAATTGTTCCCGGAAGCCGGAAAGTGATGGGCAGTATCTGGTAGTTCAATCTTCCTGACTCTTGCTTTTTTTCCCTTTCGGCTCATATACCCAGAGCACATCCTGCGGCGGAGCAGCCAATTCCACTGACTTTTCCTCATAGTCTATATTGTGGAGTACGTAGCGCATAGCCGCAATACGGGCAACCTCCCGAATGTTCCCCTTTATGATGACCCAGGGGCTGAAGGGCATCGACGTGCGCTCGAACATGAGGTTCTTGTACCGGGTAAATTCATCCCATTTTTCCTGCGCCAGCAGATCGACGGGGCTGACTTTCCATTGTTTCAGGGGGTCCGACAGGCGGTCTTCGATGCGGTGGCGCTGTACTTCCATATCAATGGAGAACCAGAACTTGAACAGGATGACCCCGTCTTCCGTGATCATTTTTTCGAACAGGGGAGCCTGCTTCATGAACAACTCGTAGTGCTCATGGGTGCAGAAGCCCATTACCGGCTCTACGACTGCCCGGTTGTACCAGCTGCGGTCAAAGAATACGATCTCCCCACCGTTGGGCAGTTCCTGAACGTACCGCTGGAAATACCATTGGCTTTTTTCGACCTCCGAGGGCTTGCCCAGAGCTACAACGCGGTAGTGCCGGGGGTTGAGAAACTGGGAAAAGCGGAAAATGGCCCCTCCTTTCCCCGCCGTGTCCCGCCCTTCGAACAGGATGGCCAGGCGCAGGCCGTTCTCGTATATGTATTTCTGGAGTTTGAGAAGCTCTACCTGGAGAAAATACAGGTCGTGCGCATAAGCCGGGTTGATGCTGTAATGATGCAGGACCTGCTTGTCGAATATTTCGTCCTGGCCAGGTTTCATCTGTTCCATCTCAGTTTCTTTTTTTACCTCCTAAAGATAAAATAAACAGGCCGTATCGGGAAAAGTCGTAAAGATGTTGGGCTGTACCGGAAAAAGCAAGTTATTTTTTCAACACTACCCTATACAGGTCTTTCCGCCGGTCTTTAAGCGTATTGACGCTTCCGAACTCGTGCAATTCCTTCAGCAATTCCAGGCTTACATCGGCAATGACGGTCATCTCCGTATTGGGGGTGGCCTCTGCCCGGACGGCATTGGTGGGGAAGGCAAAATCGGAAGGCGTGAATATGGCCGACTGGGCGTAATTGATGTCCATGTTGTTTACCCGGGGCAGGTTGCCAACGGCCCCGGCGATGACCACGTAGCACTCGTTTTCGATGGCGCGGGCCTGAGCGCAGAGGCGCACCCGGTTATAGCCGTTCTGGGTATCCGTCAGGAAGGGGACAAAGAGTATCTGCATGCCCTGGTCGGCATAGATACGCGCCAGTTCCGGGAATTCGACGTCGTAACAGATCAGGATGCCGACCTTGCCGCAATCGGTATCGAACACCTTCACTTTATTGCCGCCGACCATCCCCCAGGCATCCCGCTCGGAGGGAGTGATGTGGATCTTCTGGAATTTCTCCCAGGTGCCGTCCCGGCGGCAGAGGTAAGATACATTGTAGAGATGGCCATCTTCTTCCACCTTGGGCATGCTGCCGGTGATGATGTTGACGTTGTAAGAAACGGCAAACTGGATGAATTTTTCCCGCAGGACATCCGTATAACCCGCCAGCTCCCGGATGGCGCGGGCTTCTCCGAGGTGGTTGTAATCGGCCATCAGGGGAGCTTCGAAAAACTCGGGAAAGAGAATGAAATCAGACTGGTAATCACTGACGGCGTCTATGAAATATTCCACCTGCTCCACCAGGGCATCGAAATTGCGGAACAGGCGCATCTGCCACTGCACAATCCCGACCCGGATGACGTCTTTGGGAACGTTGATCAGCTTTTCCTCCTCCTGATAGTAGATGTTGTTCCACTCCAGGAGGGTGGCGTACTCCTTTGACTCCCTGTCTTCAGGCAGGTAGTGCTTCAGGATCTTCCTGACGTGAAAATCGTTGGATAACTGGAAGGTCAGCGTGGGGTCGTAGATCTCCTTGAGCTTTACCTTGTCGATGTACTGGCGGGGGGTTATCTCATCTGCGTAATCTATGTAATTGGGGATACGCCCCCCGGCGATGATGGACCTCAGGTTGAGGTTCTCACAGAGCTCTTTGCGGGCGTCGTAAAGGCGCCTGCCCAGGCGCATGCCCCGGTATTTGGGGTGGACGAACAGCTCTATGCCGTACAGCACGTCTCCCTCCGGGTCGTGGGTGCTGAAGGTTTCCTTTCCCGTTATCTGCTCGTAATTATGGTTGTCTCCGAATTTGGAATAATCGACAATGATGGAAAGGGCACAGGCGGCAACCTTCCCATCGACAACGACGCAGAGCTGCCCGTCGGGGAAAATGTCCAGAAGCTTGTTGATGGCTCTTTTGTTCCAGTGGGTAACTCCTCCTCCGGAATAGGCTTTTATCATGGCTTCCTTCAGGCCGAGGTAGTCTTCGAGTTCGAGGTTGCGGAGTTCAATCTTTTTAGTGGCTACTTCTTCCATTTATTATTCTTTGGATTGAGTGGTCTTTTAAGAAACGCTTTTAAGGGTTATGTGTTTTGGGCCAGTAATAATGCACTTTTACACTTTTACACACATGCACTTTTACACCTCAAACTTATACCCCACCCCATAGACCGTCTTCAGGTAGTCGCTGTATCCGCGAGCGGCAAGTTTTTTCCGCAGGTTTTTGACATGGGCGTAGATGAAATCAAAGGAGATGGCATCTTCCATATAATCTCCCCAGAGGTGTTCGGCGATGCTTTCCTTGGTGACGACCCTGTTCTTATTCCGGGCCAGGAAAACGAGTATTTCGAACTCTTTCTTGGTGAGGTTCACGGGGGCGCCATCCGCCAGTACGATGCGTTCATCCAGTTTCAGCAGCAGTCCGCCAAATGCCAGCTCTTTATGATAAACTCCGGTCTTCCGGCGCATCACGGCCTTGATCCTGGCGTGGAGCTCACCCATGTCGAAGGGGATGGAAAGGAAGTCGTCGGCGCCTTCCTCGAGCCCCTGTATGCGCTCCTCCGGCCGGTTGCCGGTGGAAAGCAGAATGATGCCGGTCCGGGCATCTTCTTCCCGCATCAGGCGAACCAGCCTGAGCCCGTCCTGGCCCGGCAGGCCCAGGTTGACCAGGACGCAGTCGTATTCGTAGTTGTTCAGCTTTTTGTATCCTTCCTGATAAGTATGAGCCTGTTCACAAACATGCCCTTCGCGTTTGAAATAGCGGAGCATTTCTGCCAGCAGCCCCTGGCGTTCCTCTATGATCAGGATCTTCATGGAAATCTTGTTCTGCCAAATGAGCCGTAAAATACGGAATTTTTTCCGAGGATAAGGCTGTTGAAAAGGGCTGTGGCCGGATGGGCGCCTTTTTTCCGGGGGGCTGAAAATTTCTTATTCCAACCCTCTTTTTTTCAGAATTCATTCAGAATTCTCCCCCTCTTTTGCAGGAAAAACAGCGACGGCCATATTTATTGAGCATGAATACACTGGTTCAATCGGACGAACAACTTTTTGAGGGCCTAATAACCGGTATTCTTACCGAAGGCTATGCTCTGGCCGATGGTTTCCTGTCTGTGCCGGAAGTGAAAAATATCCTGGAAGCCTCTTCCCGGTCCTATGAAGAAGGAGGCTTCAATATTGCCGGAATCGGTAAGAACCAGTACTACCAGTTCAACCGGAACATTCGCGGAGACCACATACAATGGCTGGACCCTTTTCATCCTCCTGAAGCCTGCCTGCCTTTTTTCGACAGGTTGCACAACATGGCCCGGTATTTCAACCAAAACCTCTACATGGGCATCCGGGATATGGAACTGCACTTTGCCGTTTACCCGGAAGGAACTTTCTACAAACGCCACCTGGATGTTTTCCAGCATACCACGGCCAGGAAGCTCTCTGTTATCTGCTATCTGAATTTTGACTGGGTGGCCGAAGACGGCGGCCAACTGCGGCTGTACTTTCCTCAGGACGACGGAACCGAGCGGCACGTTGATATACTGCCACTGGCAGGGCGCCTGGTCTGTTTCAACAGCCAGAGCCTCGAAC
Source organism: Lewinellaceae bacterium (assembly GCA_020636315.1). Taxonomy (GTDB): domain Bacteria; phylum Bacteroidota; class Bacteroidia; order Chitinophagales; family Saprospiraceae; genus JACJXW01. The sequence goes on along the minus strand of JACJYA010000001.1, from coordinate 601,723 downwards.
ATGAGGTGCTTCCCGCCCGCCGACGGCGATACAGCATTACCGGATGGCTGAAAGACGAACGGCCTTTGTCTGCTCCCCCCTTGCCAGGCCTCTGATGGCCCTCGCAAGGGGGGCTTCATTTATATTGCTCACATTCTTAAACCAGAACAATGATCCACCCTCACACCCGCATACAATTCATCAATGATGAGATAGGGTATGGCGTATTCGCAACCCATTTTCTGCCTAAAGGCACCATTACCTATGTGAAGGACAGCCTTGAAATGGAGATCACTCCCGAGGATTTCGAAAATTACTCCGCCGCTATGCAGGAGGTGATCGAGAAATATTCCTACATCGACGAGAGAGGTGTCCGGATCGTGAGCTGGGATTTTGCCAAATACGTCAACCATTGCTGCAACTGCAATACGATGAGCACCGGCTACGGCTTTGAGATCGCCATCAGGGACATACAACCCGGCGAACAGATCACCGATGAGTACGGTATCTTCAACATCGGCCGGGATATGGAACTGCAGTGCCATTACAGCAACTGCCGCCGCCGGGTAGGCCCTGGTGACTTTGAGCGTTATTATCTGCAATGGGACGAACAGCTCAAGGGCGCGCTGGGAGCACTGCTGGCCGTTGATCAGCCTTTGCTGCCCCTGATCGACTTTCAGGCCAGGGAAGATTTTATGGCCTATCTGCAGGGTAGGGCGCCTTACCGTTCGGTTTACAACCTCAAATACTTTCCCCACTTTGCTTCCAATGGAGTGAAGGTGGGTAAGTAGGCCGCCAAATTAAATGGTTCAATTGCTGGATGCTTAGATGGTTGGCAGTCAACGCCCTACTGGAGCAATCTAACCGTTTTGGCTATCTACTCAAGTAATATCCCGCAGCCAGGGATGGCTCTTTTTCCTCCCTTTTGCGTATTTTTGTAAACCTCAAAGCTCCGAACCCGAAAGATCTGACAAAAGAGAATGCCCTCCCTTGGGCGGGATCCTCTTTTTTTTGTGCCTGGACAAGAACAATCAAACCATCTGACAATGGATCCGGAACCCCAGGAAAAATGGCCTCAGCGCTTCAAATCCGAAGCGGATCAGGTATGACTAAAATTGTCCAGGTATTTTCATGTTTACGTTTAAACCAGGCCCTGCAATGAAAAGCCCCGTTTCGATCCTGCAACATGATGCTCCGGTAATAGAAGAGCTCAACCTGGAAGCCACCCCTCCCGGAGAAGTACAACGCTTCTTACTACATCTTGTTACGGACGGGATGGGGTTGCCGGTGTTCATTCCCATTATCGTAGCCAAAGGGACTGAAGAGGGGCCCGTGGTTGGATTGACGGCGGCTGTGCACGGCAACGAGCTCAACGGCATCCCGGTCATACAGCGCCTTTTCCGGGAAGTCAAGGCCGGAGAGTTGCGGGGTACGATTGTTGGCGTGCCGGTGGTCAACATCCCTTCTCTTTTGCGAAAAAGGCGCCGCTTTATCGATGGAGCAGACCTGAATCACATCATGCCAGGCAAGCCCAACGGTAATGTGAGCCAGGTGTATGCTTACCGCATCGTCAATTGGATCGTCAGCAAGTTTGATTACCTCATCGACCTGCATACGGCCAGCTTCGGACGGGTCAATTCTTATTACATCCGTGCCGATATGTCGGCTACCGAGACCCGGAAGATGGCCCTTTTGCAGAACGCCCAGATCATTGTGCACAACCCCCCATCTGACGGAACGCTGCGCGGTGCGGCCGACGCATTGGGCATACACGCCATTACCCTGGAGGTCGGCAACCCCAACACCTTCCAGAAGGGGCTCATACGTTCGGGCCTGACAGGCATCCATAACCTGCTTCACGCCCTGAACATGGCAGATGCGGGCATAGAAGAGCCTGAAACTCCTGCCGTCGTCTGCCGGCATTCCTATTGGCTTTACACCGATACCGGGGGCATCCTCACCGTTTATCCCCAGGTGGCGCAAAAAGTGAAGGCCGGAGAAGTAGTAGCTACCCTCCGCAATATTTTCGGTGACCTGATCCGTGAGTATAAAGCTCCGGAAGACGGAATTGTCATCGGTAAGAGCGTCAGCCCGATCAATCAGACAGGAGGGCGTATCCTGCACCTGGGAATTCTGGACAGTTAATTGGGTACATTTCGGAATCCACGAATCACGAATAACTATCACACCACCAGCTCCCAGATGGCCCAGAAGTGGCTCACACTCCCTCCTATAACGAACAGGTGCCAGATGGCGTGGTGATACGGCAGCCTTTGCCAGGCGTAGAAAATAACGCCTATTGTGTAGAAAAGCCCGCCCAGGACTACCCCGTTCAGGGTTGCTTCCGGCATGGCCTCCATCGCCTGGGGGATGGTAACCACACCCAGCCAGCCCATCGCCAGGTAGAACGTGACCGACAACCATTCCCACCGGCCGAAGAAAAACAGTTTATAGGCCAGCCCCGCCAGCACCATTCCCCATACGAGATACAGGTAGAACCGGCCGGTATCCTCCGGAAAACAATAGACCAGGAAAGGGGTATGCGTGCCCGCGATGAGGAAATAGATGCTGATGTGGTCGGCCTTTCGACAAAGGTGTTTCCAGCGCGGATGGTGAACACTGTGGTATAGAGTGGAAGTAAAATAAACGAGCAGCAGGGAAACCCCGAAGAGGGCCAGGCTCCACCAGTGATAGGTGTCGCTGGTGGCAGCGCTATAGAAGAGCAGCAATGGTACGCCTACTATACTAAGGGCGAGCCCCAGAGCATGAGTCCAGGCATTGGCGCGTTCCTGTTGGAGTTCGAAGGCGGTGGTGAGAGCGTCCATGGATTATCTTGGTTGATGGTTGATTCGGAGTTTTAGATGGAGAGTGTTCATAGTTCCTGGTTTTTCACCCGGACTTCGGCGTGAGCTCAGTCGAACGCTGAGGAACGAAGACGGACTGAGTTCCTGGTTCCCTGGAAACCAGCAGGTTAGCCAAAGGCGGACACACTTAATTGAACTATCCCATTAGATGGCACTTTTTCTGGGGCTGTTCATTGTTTCTGGTTCCTGGGTTTATGTCCTCGCTGGAAACCAGTAAGTTAGCCTGACGCGGACACACTTAATTGAATTATCCCCTTCTCCTACAAGTGAACGGAAGGGAAGGTTGTCCTGTTGTGTGGTTTTTTTGAGCAACTTTCGCCCCAACTCTTTTTCCTTATTTATACTACCTTTCAAGAAAAACATTTTTATGCTATTCGCCGCTGCCCCATTCTTGTTGTGTTTGGCCAGTATGATGCCCCTCGGACAGCTCTCCGGCCAGACAAAATTCCCCGAGCATAATCTCACGAACCACCCGGGCAATGACCGCTATGCCAGTTATTCTCCCGATGGCGAATGGATCGTCTTCGAATCGGGCCGAAACGGGAAGTGGGATGTTTTTTTGATGGACAAAGATGGCGAGCAGCTTTTTCAATTAACGAAAGATCCCGCCGGTGGCCGCCGCCCCAGCTGGGGCCCTGAAGGGCGAAAGGTGCTTTTTGAGTCCACCCGGGAGGGCGCCACCTCCCTTTTCGAGATCAATACCGATGGCAGCGGCCTGCGCCGGGTGATGAGCATGGATAAGGCTATAGATGGCGGGCTTTTCGCCCGATACTCGCCGGATGGAAAACAGATCGCATATACACTCCGGGAGAGCGAAACAAACTTTGACCTCTATCTTTATTCCCTGGCCAAGGGCCGCAGTATTGCCCTTTTTACCGATGAGTACCGCAACGTCTATCCGCAGTGGAGCCCTTCCGGAAAGGAGATCCTCTTTTTCTCCCGCCACGAGACTAATAACACAGACGATGAGCTCTACCGGATGAAACTGAAAAACGGCAGGCTCATGCGGCTGACCCATTGGCCGATGCACAACTTCTGCCCGTCCTGGAGCGCCAATGGCCGGCGCATCGCCTATGTCACCTCAATGGAGGGCATCCGCCCGGAGATCTACATCATGAAAAAGAACGGGAAAGGGCAGCAGCGCATCACCTTTAATGAAGACGGGGACACGCTGCCGCACTGGCATCCGGATGGCAAAAAGCTGCTTATCACCGGCTACCGGGACGATAATTTTGAGATCTGTGAGGTCACTTTGTCTCCCTGAACATTTATTCCACCACCAGTTTCTCCACCGCAATACCCTGATTAGTACAAACGTGTACGAAGTACAGTCCCGGCGGCAGTTGCCCCAGGTTGAGGCTTGCTTTTGCAGAGGACAGCACCTGCCTGCCCATAGCGTCAAACAGCACGATCTGCTTAATGACGGCATCCGTTCTTACAAAAGCCACTTCCCGCGCCGGATTGGGGGTGACGTCCAGTACGATATCCCGGCGGACGTCTTCGGCGCTCGTCATAACCGGGGTGCAAGGCGGGAGCTCCGGGATATCCGTATTCACTTGCAGGCAGTTGTCGAAATAAGCCTGGAGCATATCGAGTTGATCGCGTAGCCCCCGGGCCTGATCCAGGTGATCTTCCCCCTCCCGGTGTACGGTGTAGCCGGCAATAACCTCATTTACGGCGCCAGGCGCCATCTCGAAAGATCCATAGCTCATGAGCACGCGGCGGTCGCCGGAGCCGTTGCCTTCCTCCCATTCGGTCCAGGCGCCGGCTTCGTCCGGAAGGCCCGGGAAGGCAAAGCTGGCCGGTTCGGACCCTCCGTAGCCAATGCCGCCCAGGGTGAGCGGGCTGCCGTCGCGCCACTTCCCTTGCAGGTAGTTGAAGTACTCCGGTGCGGTGTTGGGGTCAGTGGCTCCCGGGGGAAAGCTGCCGAAATTGGGGTTGAAAAAGGGGATAGCGCCCAGCAGTGGTACAGGCTGGCCCATATTGCCGAGCGGCCCCCGGTAAAGGCTTATGCCCAGCGCGGGCGGGTTGCTTCCGAAGCCCTGCACGATCAGGCAGTCTTCATCTTCATTGTCGGCATTGTAGAAATAAGCGCTATTGCGGTCCGGGAAGGAACCCACATAATCATCGGTAGGGCACCCCAGGTCGGCATCGGTGAACAGGCCCCAGCGGGTTTCCGGCAGCGGAGGGGCAAAATCAGCCCAATTGATGATCTTGTAATGCGTGAAGATGGATTCATTGAGGGGGTTCATCTCTTCGCAGCTGAAATAGAAAACGTTCAGGGAAATGTCCATCGGATTGCCCGTATTTTCCATTACGGTGAAAACCGTCCAGTTCATTTGGGTGGGAATGATGGGGATGTTGCAACCGCGGATGCCGAGGATGGGATAATCGCCCTGGTCCGGGTTGTACAGCCCGTTGCCGTCCACGTCCCAGAAGGGAGCGAGGTTGGCGTCCTGGCCCTGCGGCAGTTCGAAACCGTTATAATCGAAAAAGAACGTGTTGCCTCTGCCCGGCCAGGCATAGATCTCGGCAATGGGGTTATCGACCACTCCATCGGCCTCAAAGTCTGCCCGGTGGGCTGCTATCTCAGTAGCATTCACCTGCCAGGCTTTATTGAACCCGGGAGTAGGCACGATAGGGCCAGGACGCCCGCCCTGTGGGGTTTGAGCGAAAAGCAGGTTGCCATTCACATCCCTGGCTCCCAGCCAGAGGCCAGTGTAGTGAATGAGGGGAATGAACTCCCCTTCCTGTTCAAAATCAAACCCATGGATGCCGGTATCGGGGAGCAGGGCGCCATTACTTTTCAGAAATGCCCGGAGGTTGTTGTTGCGGATCTCAAGAGTGTTCTGGCTGTTTGCGCTGGCCATGATGCCAAGCAGGCAAACGAGAGAGAGGTGCAGACGAGACATACAGATTGAATTAGAGCGGTGATGAATATATAATTCACACCTCCCAAACTACAGGAATATCCAGCGCCCGGCAAGGAAAAAATATGGATAAGTCAGTTTTCTGAATGACAAACTACTCCTTCAGAGTATGTTTGGAGGCCTGGTTTGAAGGCGAGAAGTGTCAATTTTTTGGTTAGGCAAGGCACTTTTTGAAGTGCGTACCTGGAAGGTACGGACAAAAAAAGTAACGCAGCATCACCAAAAAAGTGGCCTTCGTAGCCCAAAGATTGGCCTCCAAACATACTCTCAGTCCGACAACTGAATGAACTGCCCCCGGTTCACCCGGTACCGGTAAGCGCCGATCCGTAATACTTCCCCATCCGCCAGGTGCGACAGCTGATCGATGTCTTCTTTCAGCGTGTGTATGGAGCCGCCGGTGGCATAAGCGATCGCCAGGTAATCCTCGTTCACCCCGTAGTCGGCGCCGGCCAGTACGATGCGCACCGGAGCGCGGAGCTGGGTAAGCAGTTCGATATCCCTTACATCGCTGTAGTTATCCGCAATGAGGATCAGCTCGTCGATCTCCCCCATCATGCGGACGCCCTCCAGGAGGGCTTCCAGGTCGTTCTCGGGGGAGGCGCCGCCCCCGCCACCATCCATGGCCTTTTTCATGGTTTCCAGAAGCTGGTTCATGTTCATTTCCTCAGTGCTGTAGATCCCGCCGGCGGCGCCCAGTTTCTTCTCGGATTCCGGGGTGCTGTCGCCGTCATTGAAGAAAATATAGCGGTTCTGCTCGCCGGGCACCAGGGCCAGGGCGTGCCACAGCAGGATCTGGTCCATATAAGGATACATGCTGCCTGTGATGTCGGTGACGATCACCTTGTTGGACCACTCGGCGCTCTTGCGGTAGAGTGCCGCTTCGATCTCCATGCCCGCCTTTTCGAAGTATTTTTCATCCGCTTCCAGCTTCACCCGCTCTTTGGCAGCCCGCGATGTGATCTTTTCCTTAACTTTTTCCGGATCGCCGCCGAAACTCAGCATGTGGAGGAAGTCCTCTTCTCCGGCCAAAGCGTGCTCGGCGGCTATGCTGTCGCGCACCCGGTCCAGCCGGTAGAGGGAATCCCGGATGGCGGCCTGCCGTGCCCGTTCGGCTTCCCGAGCGAGGATAGCTTTGGTGCCGATGGTGGTGTAGCGCAGGCGCAGTTTGCCCGCCCGGTCGTCATTGGGGAAGATGAAGCTGGTGACGTTGGGCTCAAAGGTGGTGCTCATAAAAATGCTGTCGCCCTTGGGCAGCATGAGGATGGCGCGGCCCGTCGCGTCCGTCTCTGCGACGAACACTTTGCCGCTTTTCTGCATATTGAAATACAACACCTCGCCTTCGTGGGGCTGCCCTTCGAAGCCCACCACCGTCAGCCACAGCAGCACCCGCGAGCGGGTCGGCATCTGGCTTTCGGCCACCTCCTGATAAACGGTATCGTTGCGGATCGTTTCCGTATATTCCTTCGGGCTGTAGCCGATCGCCAGCCGGCTGCTGACGAATTCGTCGTTGATCGTCCGGAAGCTCTCAAAGCCTTCCTCATCGGCCGCATTGACGGTAAACACCTGTCCTCGGGGCAGCAGGAAAACCACTTCGCCGACGCGGTCGGTCTGCCCGTACCACACCTTGTCCTGCTTTTTGTTGACGACCCACAGGTCGAGGTTGGGAACGCCCCGGTTCTGCAGGTCCAGCACCTTCAGCGAGAGCTGGACGTGCGTCTCGGTGGCCTTGGGCGCATCGGCGCGGTGGTAATTCTGAATGATGGTGTCGGTTTGGGCGGTGAGGGGGGCGTAGGCCAGTACTGTGGCGAGGAATAACAAAAATGGAGTTTTTGCTTTCATGGGAAAGGGTCCTGGTTAGTTAATTAGTTAATAGGTGTACTGACAATTAAACTTGTGGGTAAAAAGATAATTTCCAAAGGGTTTGACGAATGCACGAATACACTTTTATACGAATGCACCGTACTGACACCTGGCCCCCAAGTTGGCTTGTCAGTACAAATAGGGTTTGGGAGGATAACGAATTTGGGAGGTGGGGTAGTTTGTGGGAAAACAACTTTCATACTTTACTCTTCCCTATCCCCCCAACAATTCCGTACTTTAGCCCTTCAACAACGCTGGGGGGAGCCCCGGTAACGAGCAAACAAAAACCAACCACCATGCCATTCACCCTCACCAACAAAACGGCCCTCGTCACCGGGGGCGGCAGCGGGATCGGGGAAAGCATCTGCCGGGCCTTTGCCAGGGCCGGCGCCCGGGTATTCCTGCTCGATATCAATAAAGACAAGGCTCGTACGGTAGTGGAGGAGATCAATGCTGCCGGCGGCCAGGCAGAGGCTGTCACCGGCGATGTGCAGAAGCAGGAGGAGATGATCCGCATCTGCGAAGAGATCGTGGCGAAGGCCGGCCGGCTCGACATTCTGGTCAACAACGCGGGTATCGCCCATGTGGGCAACCTGGAAGGCACCTCGGAAGAGGATCTCGACCGCATTTATTCGGTCAACATCAAAGGGGTTTACAACGGAATGCGGGCAGCCATTCCGCACATGAAGCGGCAGAAGGGGGGCGTAATCCTGAACATGGGCTCCATCGCTTCCTCGATCGGTTTGCCCGACCGCTTTGCCTATTCCATGGCCAAAGGAGCGGTGGAGGTAATGACCTATACCGTTGCGCGCGACTATATTGAGTACAACATCCGCTGCAACAGCATTGCCCCGGCGCGGGTGCATACGCCCTTTGTCGATGGCTTTCTGGCGGCCAACTATCCCGGGAAGGAGAAAGAGATGTTCGAGCGCCTTTCCAAAACCCAGCCGATCGGCCGGATGGCGCGGCCGGAGGAGGTTGCCTATCTGGCGCAGTTCCTTTGCTCGGACGAGGCAGCCTTCATCACCGGCACGAATTATCCCATTGACGGGGGATTTCTGAAGCTAAACACTTAAAAAACTATGAAGCTGATCAGAGCAGGAGAACCCGGGCGGGAGCGGCCCGGCGTCATCAACGGCGATGGCGAATGGCTGGACGTATCCGGGTTCGGCGAAGATTATGATGAAGAATTCTTTGGCGGCGATGGCCTTCAGCGCCTGGCCGCCTGGCTGGAGGAGCACGGAGCAGGCTGCCCGCGCATCTCCCGCGATACGCGCCTGGGGCCGCCCCTGAAGCGGCCGTCCAAGATCGTTTGCGTGGGGCTCAACTACGCCCAGCACGCCAAAGAGAGCAAGATGGAGGTGCCCCCGGAGCCCGTTCTGTTTTTCAAGGCCACCTCCGCCATCTGCGGCCCGAATGACAACCTGGTCATTCCCCGGGGAAGCGAGAAGACGGACTGGGAGGTGGAGCTCGGTGTAGTGATCGGTAAAAAGGCCTCTTATGTGGAGGAGAAAGATGCCATGGAGCATGTAGCGGGCTACCTGCTGCACAACGATTACAGCGAGCGGGCCTTTCAGCTGGAACAGAGCGGCCAGTGGGTGAAAGGCAAGAGTTGTGATACTTTTGCGCCCGTCGGCCCCTGGCTGGCCACCCGGGAAGACATTCCTGACCCCCACAACCTCCGGCTCTGGCTGACGGTCAACGGCGAGATGATGCAGGACAGCACTACCGCCGACCTGATCTTTGGCATTCCCCACCTGGTCAGCTACATCAGCCGTTTTATGACCCTGCTGCCCGGCGACATCATTTCCACCGGCACGCCCTTTGGCGTTGGCCTGGGCCTCACCCCGCAGCGGTATCTCCGGCCGGGAGATGTCGTTGAGCTGGGCATCGACGGCCTGGGAACGGCCAGACAGAAGGCAGTGGCGTATGGATCGGTGAGTTAAAAAACAACAGTATGAAAATCGATGCGCACCAACATTTCTGGCGCTACAATCCCGAGGGTTATTCCTGGATCACTGAAGACATGCCGGCCCTGAAGCAGGACCGGCTGCCGGAACATCTGAAGCAGCCGCTTTTTGGCAGTGGTTTTGAGGGATGTGTTGCGGTGCAGGCCCGGCAGTCGGAGGCGGAAACGGATTTCCTTCTGGATATCGCGGCAAATACCGGTTTTGTCAAGGCAGTAGTGGGCTGGGTGGCCCTGCGGGAGGAAGGCCTGGAGTCCCGCCTGGAGCACTACGCGCAGTTTGATGCCCTGAAGGGGTTCCGCCACATCGTTCAGGATGAGCCGGAGGATGATTTTATTCTGGGCGAGGCTTTCATCCGGGGAGTAAAGGCCCTGCAGGAATTCGGTTTTACCTATGATATCCTGGTTTTTGAGCGGCAGTTGCCCGCTGCTGTCCGTTTTCTGGAACATTTTGATGATGATCAGCTCTTCGTCCTGGACCACATCGGCAAGCCGGAGGTGGGCAAAGGGATGAGCCGGCGTTGGAAGGAAAGCATCAGCGAGATGGCCCGGCACCCCAATGTATGCTGTAAAGTATCGGGCCTGATAACGGAGGCGGACTGGAACAACTGGAAAGCGGAGGACTTCTACCCCTTCCTGGAGCATGTGCTCGAATCCTTTGGGGTGGAACGGCTGATGGTGGGCTCCGACTGGCCGGTCTGCCTGCTGGCCGCTGATGATTACCGGCAGGCGGTCGGGGTGGCGGAAGGCTTCTTCAGCGGATTGGGAGAAGAGGAAAGAGCCCTCGTCTTTGGAGGAAATGCAACCCGGTTTTATGGCATAAATGAAGAACAATGAAAAGATATTGCCTGGCGCTGGGGCTCAAGGATGACCCCGGCCTGATTGCAGAATACGAAGCTTACCATCGGGAGGTATGGCCGGAGGTGTTGGAGAGCATCAGAGAATCAGGGATTCTCAGCATGGAGATCTATCGTCGCGGCTCCCTCCTGTTCATGATCATGGATACGGAAGATGGTTTTTCTTTTGAAGCAAAAGCAGCTATGGATGCGGCCAATCCGAAGATACGGGAATGGGAGGAGTTAATGTGGCGGTTTCAGCAACCTCTGCCGGGAGCAGCGCCCGGAGAGAAGTGGGTGTTGATGGAAAAGATATTTGAGTTGTAGGGGTACATGACTCATGCTTAGTTGGCGATGTAGTGGCCTTACCTCAATGGATACTCCTTTCTCATTCCACCTTCACTATCCTATCCTGTGCCACACCTGAGACGAGCCCGGTTCAAGGCCCGGCAAATAAGCACCTGGACACAATTAGCGAGACACAAAGTGGCGTCTAAGGTGCTGGTATTCAATCATTCAGTCATTCATTAATTCAGTCCATGTAATTAAACTGGCAGATGGATTAACCGGGAATACCCTTCCTCAAAAACTCCACCGTCTTCAAAATATCATAATGCAGCACCCGGTCCTCCTCCAGCACCGGCACCTCCTCCCGGTATTTTCCCAGTAGTTCCTCAATGGCCGGCGATGACTGCGACGGCCGCCGGAACTCCATGGCCTGGGCCGCCGTCATCCACTCGATGGCGAGGATGCGTTCCAGGTTCTGGACGACCCGGAAGCATTTGGTCGCAGCGTTGGCCGCCATACTGACGTGGTCTTCCTGGCCGTTGCTGCTCACAATGCTATCTACGGAAGCAGGGGTGCACAGCTGTTTGTTCTGGCTGACGATGGAGGCCGCCGTGTATTGGGGGATCATCAGCCCGGAGTTCAGGCCGGCGCCGGAGGTTAGAAAACTGGGCAGGCCCCGGACGCCGGAAATGAGCTGATAGGTCCGCCGTTCGGAAATGCTGCCCAGTTCCGCCAGGGCGATGGCCAGGTAATCGAGCACCAGTGCCAGCGGCTGGGCGTGGAAGTTGCCCCCGGACAGGATGGCGTCGGAATCTGGGAAAATATTGGGGTTGTCCGTCACGCTGTTGGCCTCGGTGAGGAAGACCCGTTCGGTGTGGCTGATGGCGTCCCAACTGGCGCCGTGCACCTGGGGAGTACACCTGAATGCGTAGGGATCCTGGACATAATACTTGTCTCGTACCGCCAGGCCGCTGCCTTCCAGCCACCGGCGGATGGAGGCTGCCACCTGCTGCTGCCCCTCGTGGGCGCGGATGGCGTGCAGGCGTTCATCGAAGGGGGAGAGGCGGCAGTCGAATGCATCGATGGAGGTGGCGGAGCAGAGGTTGGCGATGTGGAACAGGCGCCGGGCTTCCAGAAGGCACCAGCCGGTATAGGCGCCGGAAAACTGTGTGCCGTTCAGCAGGGCCAGCCCTTCCTTGGCCTGCAGGCGGAGCGGTTCTATTCCAAGAGCGTGGAGTATTTCGGCGGCTTCCCGTTTCCCATTCTGATAATGAACCTCGCCCAGCCCGACAAGCGGCAGGCTGAGGTGCGCCAGAGGCGCCAGGTCGCCGGAAGCGCCAAGAGACCCCTGCTGATAGACAACCGGAAGGATGCCCTGGTTGAAAAAATCCACCAGCCGCTCCACCAGTTCCAGGCGCACCCCGGAAAAACCATAGGAAAGGCTCTGTATCTTTAGTAATAACATCAGGCGGACGATCTCGGGCGGCACCTCGTCTCCGGTACCGCAGGCATGAGATTGCACCAGCTTGTATTGCAGTGCCTCCGTCTCCTCTTTAGAGATCATGATATTGCAGAGGGAGCCGAAGCCCGTATTGATGCCATAGAAAAGCTCGTCGGAATCTCTTAACTTACCGGTCAGGTAATCCCGGCAAAACTGTATGCGTTGCCGGCGCTCTTCGGAGAGGGCCAGCCGGCTTCCCGGTTGCAGAGCCTGTGCTATGCGTTCCAGCGTCAGTGTATCGGCACTGATGTAATAGGTTTTATCCATTGGTAGGGCTTTCGTTTGATCCCTGGCGCCGCAGGTTTTCCGGCCAGAGGAATCCAGGGGGGGACTTGCGGCGCCAGGTGTTTTCCAGGAGGCGAAGTTAAGAAAAATTAAGAGCGGCTTAAGCAGCCATTAAAGTTCACTTATTCATGAGTAAAGTAATCCCAACATTTTTTCTGGCCCTGACGGCTTGTTTGGCCCTGACGGCTCAGGAAACTCTTCTTTACAGCAGCCGGGCCGCCTTTCGCAGCGGCCCTGCGACATTCAACCCGGACTGGGCGCCTTTCTACCACGGTGTGGCCTCCGGCGACCCTTTAGAGGGCCGCATAATCATCTGGACCCGGGTGACGCCGGAGGAAATGAACGGAGAACCCATTGAAGTCAGCTGGAAAATGGCTACGGACGTGCAGCTGGAGAATGTGGTGCAGAATGGAACGGTGAGTACCGGCCCGGGCCAGGATTACACGGTGAAGGTGGATGTCATGGGGTTGCAGCCGGGAACTACTTACTATTACCTCTTTACCGCCCTTAATAAAAACTCTCTGATCGGTAAAACCAAAACTACTCCGGTGGGCGATGAGGCCGGGCATCTGAAGTTTGGCGTCGTATCCTGCAGCAATTTTCAGGCCGGCTATTTCAACGCTTACAAGCGCCTTTCGGAACGCACGGATCTTGATGCCATCATCCACCTCGGAGATTATATCTACGAATACCGGGACGGCCAGTACGGAGATAGCGGCCTTTTCGCAGACCGCCCTCTGGAACCTCCAACGGAGATCGTCACCCTGGAAGAGTACCGCACTCGCTATTCTACCTACCGCCTGGATACCGCTTTGGTTCGTGCCCACCAGCAGCACCCCTTCATCACCGTATGGGATGACCACGAGAGCGCCAACGATTCGTATGTGGATGGCGCTCAGAACCATGACCCCAATACGGAAGGCGAGTGGGAAGCCCGGAAGGCCGCCGCCAAACAGGCTTATTTCGAATGGATGCCAATTCGCGATACAGAGGATCGGAGCGTTTACCGCAAGATCAGCTACGGCAACCTCATGGACCTCATCCTGCTGGACACCCGCCTGGAAGGCCGCGAAGAACAGCTCGATGATGCGGAAGACCCCGCCCTTTTCGATCCGGAGCGAACCCTGCTGGGCGCCGGGCAAAAGGCCTGGTTCCTGGATCAACTGGCGAATTCTACGGCCCGGTGGAAAGTGGTTGGACAGCAGGTCCTCTTTTCAGAATTCAACATCGGCTGGGCGGCGCTGGTGGAAAGCAATTACACCTTTAACACCCTGGAAAGCCTGTTCCTGGATATCTGGGACGGCTACCCGGCGGAGCGCGCTTCCATCATCGATTTTATCGAGGGTAATGGCATTGATGACGTTGTCGTCCTCGCCGGCGATTTTCACTGCGCCTTCGCTTTCGATGTCACGGCCGAACCGGTATCCCTGGAATTTCAGGTTATCCAGGGTTTGGGGCCCGTGCCTTTTTACAATCCCTCGGGAAGCTATGATGCAGCTACCGGGGAGGGTTCCATAGCTGTGGAATTTGCTGCGCCGAGCCTTACTTCCGCCAATTTCGATGAAAACCTGATCTTTTCCGCCGCCTCGATCCTGCAGGGGCAGATCAACACCCCCATCAATCCGCTTCCCGGTTTTAACCTGGGCAACCCCAACCCGCACATGAAGTTTGCCGACCTCATTCAGCATGGTTATTTCATCCTGGATGTGCAGCAGGGCCGGGCGCAGGCCGACTGGTATTTCAGCCCCATAGGCGAGGTGAGTACGGAAGAAAATTTTGCCGGCGCCTGGTATTCCAATACGGGTGAAAACCACCTTCGGGAAAACACGCAGCCTAGCCCTCCCAAAGCCCAACAGGATGTTCCGGCGCCTTATGCCCCCCCTTTGCTTACCGGCCTGCAGAACAAGGAATCAGTGGGTGAAAAATTTGCCGTGCTGGCCCTTTATCCCAATCCTTTTCAGGAACAGATCACCCTCCATTATTCTCTTTCTGAGCCGGCGAAGGTAACCATATCACTATATGACAACGCCGGGAAAGAAGTGCGTCAGATGATTGATGAGCAACTGCCGCCGGGCATTTATTCCCTGCAGCTCGATGCCGGAGGCCTGGCCGAAGGAGCTTATATTTATCACATATCTGTGGACGGAAGGGTTTATACGGCAAAGGCCTTGCTCGGACGGTAGGCCGGAAGAAGGTTTCGGGTTTATTCCAACTGCGCCATGGAGTCCCCGTCACCCACTCACCCCGTCTCCCCTTCCCCAGTCCTCCCCACTACCGCCCCCCTTCCAGGTCAAAATCCAGATACTCCTCCTCCTCACCGTGGTCGTATTCGGGGATGTCTTTCCAGTCTTCCGGTTCTTCGAGCAGTTGTACGACGCCGAAGGTTTGTTCCAGCCCTCTTTGTATCTCCCGCTTGCGGATCTCGCTTTGCTCAAAATCCGATTTCACGCGCCGTTTGGAAGAGACGATCCTGTAATCGTCTATGGTGCCCAGAATGGCGTAATAGAGGTTGAAGGTTCCGCTGCGGCGGGCCGGTTTGGGTTTCAGGTTGGGGTCATAGCGCTTAAAGCGGTCGGCCAGCACCTGGCCGGCGTTGACCTTGATGTTGTATTCGATCTCATTATTGAAGGTATGTTCCCCGCTGATGGTCAGGTTGAGGGCATTGCTGCGAATGAACATGGCGGGGATGTAGAGTTTTTGTTTTCGGATCTCCAGGAAGTTCTGCATATCGACAAACCGGATATTCTCCAGGTCTTTGATCTTGACGAAGGTGGAGAAAGATTCAAGCATGCCGAAATCCTTCAGCTCGCCATCTTTGATGGCTATGCCGGCGAGAACGCGCAGGTTATCCATATCGAAATTGCCCTCCCGGTCCCAGTAGGCATAGATGGCGATGAGGGCGTCCAGCTTGCCTTTCAGGTTCTCGGATTTGAGGACTTCCTGGCCGAAGTTTTCAGATTGCCGGAAGAATTCGGTTACATCGATGCCCTTACAGGCCAGTTTGGCTTCCAGGCGGGGTTCTGCTTCGAAGTAGGTGCGCCCGTCCAGGTTGAGGGTGCCGTCGAAGGCGGCCACTTCTCCCCGGATCCCCATGATGTTATTGTCGAATTCCAGTTTCCCCTTAAAGTTATTCCCTTCGATCAGATTGTAATTAAAGGCTTCTACGTCGGCATTGAAGCTGCCTTTCAGGAAACTGGTCACTGCTTCCCTTTTCTGCACTACGGCCACCTTCAGGGAGTCTTTGACTTCTTCCGGGGCCTCCTCTTCTTCGGGCGTAAGGGCGGAGAACTTCATCAGCCGGTCGATGTCGAGGGTTTTGGCCACCATGCTGGCGTCGAAGACCAGTTCCACGTTCTGGCTGTTGACCGAGTCGGCGAAAAGGACGGGGAGGATATTGTAAGCAGAACCCATGAAGGAGATGTCGCTGCCGGCCCCTTCGATGCGCAGCCCTTCCACCGCCATTCGGTTGCCTTCCAGCCGCAGTTCGCCCCGGTCGAAGAGAAGCTGCTCGTCCTTGATCGAAAGAGCCGCGTCGTCGAATTCCAGGGAGCCGCTGGCTTCCACCCGTGAGATGCGGCCGGGGTCAAGCATATCGCTGTAAGCTCCTTTCAGCCGCAGGTTTTTGATTTCCACTTCCCCATTGCCACCGGTAATTTTCGGATTGCCCAGCAAGCCGTAAACGGACTCCAGCGGAGCTACCCCATCCAGAGAAAAGTCGATGATGGGGTCATCCAGGTTGGCTACTTCCAGCCGCATTTCCACCAGTTCGCGGTTGAAATAGCCCTTGAAGTTTTCGAGGGTGAATACGGAGGAGCTGTTGTCGCGGAATTTGCCGTTGGTGAAAACAGCGCTGAAGCTGACGTCCTTCAGCGGGTTGTCGAGGCGGGGGCTGGACAGGCGGCCGTCTTCCAAGCCGAATTCTACGCGTATTTCCGGGTTTTGCCGTTGGTTGTACTGCCCTTTGATGAAGGCGTTGAAATTGAATTTGCCGGTGCTGGAAAAATCCTGAAGGCTTTGGGCATACTGTTCGGGAAGGAGAGCGAGCACGCCTTCCAGGTTACCTTCGTCGCTGCTGGCGGAGAGGTCGAAATAGGTGCCGCTCTCCCAGTTCTCTATAGTGCCATCGACCTTAAAGGCGTTATCCTCGATCTCCAGGGCGGCCTTTTCGATGTCATAACTTCCCTCTTCCAGGTTGACAAAAACGCTGGCGTCGTAGGTTATTTTTTTGCCCGGCAGATAACGGATGCCGTCCAGGTCAGCAAAGCGGGAAGTGATGTCGGCCTGGCTCTTGAGTGAGAACTGTTCGGAGGAAAATTCACCCGAAAAGGTGGCGTCATTGACCAGGGCGTCGATCTCCTGCCGGGTGCTCTGGTCCGAGTAGATCAGTTCGATATTGCGCAGGCGGGCCAGTTCGATATCGACGGCGGTGGAGCTGCCGCTGCCTTCCTCCGGGGCCTCTTCCGATTCCCGGAAAATGTCGTAGTTGGGATTGCCTTGCCGATCGATCTGAATATTCAGTGCGCCATCGCTGACGACAACGGATCGGACTTTTATTTTAGAGCTTAAAAGGCTCAACAGGCCGAACCGGAAAGAAAGCTCCTTAGCTTCCAGCAGGGCGCCGTCTCGGTTGTCTTTCAGGGTGACGCCTTTTAGGTTGGCCGCCACGTTGGGGAAGCTGCGGATCACCGTCAGGCCAAAACCCTCGATCACCAGCTCCGACTTGAGCTGCTTGTTCAGCTCCTTGGTGATCTGCCGCCCGACCTTGCCTTCGAACAGGCTGGCAATAATGGCCACCGCTCCGATGAGGACGACAAAAAAGATGAGCAGAATTACGGCGAGGCGCTTGAGGAACTTCTTCATGGAGCAAACTGGTTTAGAGGATTGCTAAGTTACGGGTTTTCAAAACCAATCCCGCTGCCTTCTGCCATTGAACGCCGCGAAAGCCCTAAATATTTTTTAAAATTTTTCCCCAAAAAAGCTTGCGGTGGAGAGGCAAAGGGTATATATTTGCACTCGCATTTGAAAGGAGGGCGGTGAAAAGTTGCCATCCGAAATTCAAAACAAGGGCGCATAGCTCAGTTGGTTTAGAGCACCTGCCTTACAAGCAGGGGGTCGTTGGTTCGAATCCATCTGCGCCCACGGAGACATGGCTTCAAAACAAGGGCGCATAGCTCAGTTGGTTTACAAAATAGCATCCCTCATAAAGGCGGCGCCCGGAGGGTCGTAACTGCTGAGCGATCACCGGCGGCAAAACAAGGGCGCATAGCTCAGTTGGTTTAGTGTTCGCGCGGAAGGCTAACTGGGCAGGAAGGGCCATCAATTAACTGCTGAGCGAAACCTCCAAAGCAAGGGCGCAGCTCAAACAGCATCCCGGGGCGCACTGCTGAGCGATCACAAGGGCAAAACAAGGGCGCATAGCTCAGTTGGTTTAGAGCACCTGCCTTACAAGCAGGGGGTCGTTGGTTCGAATCCATCTGCGCCCACGAACGCAAGGGAATAAAACTATGCAGTTTTATTCCCTTTTTTATTATCTGGATTCATGTATTTGTGCTACATCCTATATTCCAAAACCCTGAACCGCTACTATGTAGGTAGTTGCACAGCGCCGCTTAAGGAACGTTTGCGGCGGCACCTGGCAAACCACAAGGGCTTCACCGGCAAAACCAAAGATTGGGAAGTGGTGTACACAGAAAGCTTTGGAAGCAAGGCGGAGGCCTATTCCCGGGAGCGGGAAATCAAGAGCAAGAAGAGCCGGAAGTATATCGAGTGGTTAATTGCCAGCGGCGGCGCATAGCTTCCCGCTCAAAAGCAGGATTTAGAGCATCCCGGCGCATGCCGGGAGGGTCGTTGGTTCGAATCCATCTGCGCCCACTACACAAAATGACGGGTCGGCCATGTTCGATGACGCGCTTTTTACCCCTGAAGAACTTGCAAATGGTTTGCAAAGCTTACGCAATTTCAATCTTCGATGCTGAACGGAGAACTGGAAGTGAACAAAATGTCACTATACTTCAGGAGCACCCGTGTCATTTACAACAAGGCCATAAGGGGTGGAGTAGCCAGCCGCATCTACTATCTCTTACATGATTTCAAGATCAAATCGGAAAAGGCCCGAAGCTGCACTGTATTTGGTGTTGAAGATATGATCGTCTTATGTTTTCGGACAGCAAGCAACTAATTCCCACCCAAAATCCCAAAATCAAACACCTTATCATTGGAATAGTGAGACGGCAGGCTGCTCGCATAGAGGAAGCCGTATTCGCCACGCGGCAGGGCGGGCTCAAAAGTCACCTTGTAAATGCCCGGGGCCACCTCCTCGTAATTGAATGGGACCTTCTCTTTATCGGGTATCCCTGTAGAACTACCATAGGCATTCGCTTTGGCCACCACGAATTCCCGCTGGTTCCTTTTTGCATCCAGCTGAACCAGGGCAAATTCATTGGGTGAGGTGGCGGTGGCAAAGAACCAGTTATCCGTATAAGGGTTGGTGTTGGTTTCAAAGTAAAAATAAAATACCGGGTTCACCTCTACGATCTGCAGGCGGCTCTCACTCCCGGATAGGCTCGATTTTACTTTCTGGTTGGCCAGCCCGCCTGTAAGAGACCCCTTCAGCGCCCCTCCTACGCCTCCGGCCTGGCTGGTGGAAACCACGGTGGGGTCCACGCGCCTCAGCTTTTTGTCTTTTTCGATGGGGTTGTAATAATAGATCCCGGCGGCTCTGGGAGTCAGCGGGTCATTCAGGTCCTGCTGTTCGGCCTCTGCGGCGGCGGCTTGCTGCTCGGCCTTCATCATGGCGGTGATGACCTCCGCCGGTACCCCGCTGTTGCTCAAATTAATCAGGCCATCTGTGCTTACGTCAAATGACGTATTACTTGTCTGGATCTTGCTGATGATCACCGAGGGCTCCAGGCCGATCTTCGTGAGGGTGATCACCTCATCGTTGGTCAGGGTTTCTGTCTGGGCGTGAACATTTGCCAGAAAGGGCAGTAGGAATAATGTGGTGATGAAAAGTATTCTCGTTTTCATATTTCTGGATTTTTATTCTGTATTCTGTAATGGTGGACAGGCGAGCTTTAGTCGCCTGTCCACTATATTTTATGTGATGCAAAAGCCAGCACATGAACTACAGCCTGTCAACTCCCCGTCCTAACAAAGGGCAGGGCCCGGCGGAAATCTCTGCCCGCCACCTCTATGAAGTAGCTGCCCGGAGGGACATTGTCCAGCCGCAAGGTTCGGATAGCCCCATCGGGCATCAGAGTGCGGTCCTCCAGCAATTGCTTTCCGAGTACATTCAGCAATCTTACCGATACGGTCGGGGCGCCTTCGCATTTGATGTAGAGGACGTCCGTTGCGGGGTTGGGGAAGAGGGTGATCTGGTGTATGATGTCCCTATCGGAAGTGGATACAATCATTATTTCAATAGAGTCAGAAGCCCCGCACCCATCATTATTGGTCACGGAAACCGTATAAATTCCAGTGCTACCGACGATAATTGTCGGAGTATTTTCCCCGGTTGACCATGAATAAGTAAGCCCAGAGCCCGTAGCGGTTGCAGTTAACTCAAACTGCTGCCCTAGATCGACAGTATCTATGGTGATGATTGGATTAACCCGCCCAACCACCGTAACCTCAGCAGTGGCCGTACACCCATTTACGTCCGTAGCGGTAACGGCATAGTCGCCTCCCGGAAGGTCTGCCAGGTGCTGTGTAGTCTCCCCGTTGTTCCAAAGGAAACTCTCGATCGGGCTGCCGCCGGAGACACTGGTGAGGATCGATCCGTTCGTTTCGCCGCATTCCGTATCAGTCGGGCCAAGCGAGAGCGTGGCCACCGGCCATTCGGTTACGGTGATGGATGTTTCGCCGGAGCAGCCGGCGGCATTGGTGATCGTAACCGAGTAGTCCCCACCGGCATCGGCAATAATGGCCTGGGAAGTCTCATCGGTACTCCACAGATAGGAATCGGCCTGGCTGGCCGTGAGCACAACGGAGCCGCCTTCACAGAATTCCAATGCTCCCACGGGCGTAATGGTGGCCACCGGCGCAGGAACCCCAATGAGCGTAGTGGGTTCGGATATCGCCGTGCAGCCAGCGGCGGAGGTGACCGTAACCACATATTCACCTGGTTCGGATACGGTGATGCCCGGCGTGGTTTCCCCGGTGCTCCACAGGTAGGCATTTGCCGGATCGGCGGTGAGCGTCACGGAACTGCCCTGGCAAAATTCAACCTCTCCGCCGGGAGAAATTGCCGCTGAAGGCGGAGGTAGTACTGTAACTGAAGTCACGGCGGATGTAGCAGAGCATCCGGCTGTGTTGGTAACGGTTACCATATAGTCCCCTGCTTCCGTTACAGAAATACTTGGTGTGGTGGCTCCGGTGTTCCACAGGTAGGTATTCGCCGGGCTGGCGGTGAGCACCGCCGAGTTGCCCTGGCATATCTCCACCAGCCCAGGAGGGGATACCGTTGCGGTGGGAGCAGGAGCTAACTCCACGGTTGTAACTGCTGATACAGCAGTACACCCTTCGGCATTGGTGACAGTAACCCTATAGTCCCCTGCTTCCGTCACAGTAATACTGGAGGTGGTGGCGCCATTGCTCCACAGGTAGGCATTCGCCGGGCTGGCGGTGAGCTCCACCGGGCTGTTCTCGCATACCGATACTACTCCCGCCGGGGTAATGGTTGCCGTAGGCGGAGGCACGACCGTCACTTCCACCGGCAGGGACGCCTGCGGACATCCGTTTACATTCGTGATTGTGACCGTGTAGTTATCTGAAGTGCTGACGGTAATTTCCTGCGTAGTGGCGCCATTGCTCCATAGGTAGGCGTCGCCCTCTTCGGCCGTCAGCGTTACCGAGCCGCCCTGGCAGAAGGTGGTGGGGCCGTCAGGAGTAACGTCAGGAGGTGCGGCAACAGCGAATTTGATGGTTTTTACGTCTTTGAAGGTGCCGGAACAGCTAGAGGTGCCAGCGATGTAGATGTTATCGCAGTTGTCAACCACCATGGTAGTGGCAATGTCGGCGCCGCTGTTGCCGCAATCGTAGGTTTTAGTCCAAAGGACATTGCCATCAGCGTTGCTGTATTTCACCGTTTTGAAGTCGCCCACTGCATCGTATCCGGCCACATAAATGTCCGGAGGGTCGCTTAGGTTGCTCAGGGCCATGGCAACGGGAGTGCCTTCGACACCGACTGCCCCTGATGGGGGACTCCGCCAGATCGTGGCGCCATTAGGAGATAGCTTTCTCAGCGAAAAAGTATAGAATGACCCATTGTAAAAACTCATGGCGACATATACATTATTGTCGTTATCCAGTTGCATGCCTGCTCCGGAAAGCAGCGGGCCATCAGAATCAATGACGTAGGAATAAGACCGCCAGGCGTAGGCCTGATAATTGGTGCCGGGATAGATGAACTTGGTGGTTTCAACTCTGACGGGGTTTGACCCCCCTAATTCATTACTCGTACTTGTAACATACATGTTACCGATGCCGTCCAAAACCAACGCATTGGGAAACCCAGCCCCATACTGAAATGCATTTGTATTGTATGCCCGGACGGTGGCGCCATCAGATGGATTGACAGCCATCAGATAGAAGCGGCTGATCAGGCTGCTTCCTCCCGCCACAATAATATTCCCATCGTTCGGATGGATAAGCACCAGCACTTCGTTTTCATATCTCCCCGCCAGGTCCGACGTCCACTGCGCCGTGCCGGAGGCGTTGTATTTCACCAGCACGCCGCCGTTGATGCTGTTGCCACCGGCGGCATATACGTTGCCGAACACATCCGTGGCGATATTGTACCCGATATTGATGGAGTTGGTTGCACCGCTGTGGACAGCCGCCCATTGCTGGAATCCTGCGGCGTTGTACTTGATGGTCACCATATTCACCCCATCGCCGGCGCCCTGGCTCTGCCCGGTTACATATACGTTGCCGGAAGCATCCACCTTCAGGCCGTTGGCCACGTCGTCGCCATTGGCGGCGCCGTTGTAAGTCCGGGCCCAGACGATATCGCCATTGGCATTGTATTTAATGGTGAGGTAATCGCTGGTCTCGCTGGGAGTATCGGTGTATCCGGTTACATATACATTGCCCTCATCGTCAACGGTCATGGCGTTGGGCTGGTCGTCGGCGATGGCGCCGTGGTAGGCGGACTCCCAGAGCAGTGTGGGTTGAGCAAAGGAAGGTATGCATACCATTAAGGTGAAAATTGAGGAAAGTAAAGCGTTTTTCATGGGGCTGATTTTTATTTTAGAGTAAAGGAAAGACTGCTTTGGCATTCAGGAAGAGCTCGGTTTACGCCTTCAAGCTGTTACAGCATGAAAGGCTCTCCTGACACGGGGGCGTTACAACTTCATCGGATCTATCTTTTTTCTTCCGGTACGGAAAATGCTTTTCGGACTACGGTGAGGTTAGCTTCGGAGGAAGAGTACATGGGAAGGCCTCAGGGCCATTGTTGGTAATGTCAAACTTTGAATTACCATAAGAATTTCCACAAAAAGGGTGATTTTCATCAATTGGCATGATGATTTTTGTTGTACGGGGCAACTCAGGATAAGGAATGTTGTTGCCCATCTGATGCTTGCGGAAGGGGTCGTTATTCAGGCCATCAATAACTATGGGCAGCGCCTTAAAAAGCAAGATCATTGTCGAGGCAATAGAAACAATTATTAAATACCTGGAAAAGGAAGGAGGTGAAGTAACCTTGATCCTGGCGGCAAACTTAGAGAGCAGAATGACAAGCTATTCAAAATAATGATCTTGCCTATGGTGACCCCTGCCTAATTCAGGCAGCCGAATGCTGGAGATAACCTTCCTCTTTCAGCGCCTGAGCGGCATCTTTATAGAAAGCGTCGCTGTTGAAACGATTAATGCCTAAAGAGGGAATTTCACCAATAGCCTTCAAGAACGCCAGCGCTACCATCTGCAAAAAACCTTCCTCCGAAGTATCGATGGCCTGTTCGTAGTCGAGGTTTCGCCACAGGCTCAGGCGGTGTAAACGGGATGCATATCGGGTATCATCAGGATGGAGGGTATCATCTTTGGGCATGGCCACGGCAATAAAGCGAAGTTCTTTAATGCCTGCCCCGTAATCCTTAAGAGACAGGTGCTTGTTGAGCACCTTCTGAAGTACTGTCACTTGGATGTCCTTATCTCCAATGGTATGGAATGCTTCGGTTCCTATCCATATTGGCGGCCATTGTTTTTCTTTCATATCAATTGTCTCTTTTATTACCGGGAGGCCGGATCAAAGGTGGTTTTCGCTTCAGGTTTTCAGGCAATAAAGCGTAGTTGTAAATGTACAACTTTTCTTGTTTGAGGCATTCCTGTAGAGTGCCTCTGTAAAGGATGCGGTACGTTAAGCCTTCGACCGGCAACCCCATGGGATAACGGCCTTCTTGGCTTTGAGTGGTTACCCCGTATCGCCAGGCCTCTCCTATCATGTTGAAGTATCAGGAGGGGATTGTTGGCCCTGACGAACTGCTTTTGTTGAAGCAGTTGTCAGGGTGCTGATAGCCCCCAAACGCTGGGTTTGACGAAAATCAATCCTCTGAATGATCAAAGTCATAGGAAATTATGGATTGAAGGGCGTATTGGAAATTAGATTGACAATAATGGTTTTCGATTACAGGAAGATTAAAAATAATAATCATGGAAAATCCCGTAATAAAGGAGAGAACGGATGTGAAGTCCAAGCAACAGGTTGCCTCAAAAATAAATGTAAAAGATGGGGCCTTCTCCAACAGAAACCAGCGCTTCCTGATCGATCTTTTTGGGGATAGAGTGAGGTTCGGCCGCAGGGAGATGAAAATGTACAGCCATGACATAGCGGATATCCCAAGCCTGGTGAAGCCTATCGTGGGCAATACGATTCCCCGGGCCGTTGTTCAACCGGTTAGCGAGGAAGAAATCATCCAGTTAATCCGCTGGGCGAGAAAGGAAAAGATCCACATTACGCCAAGGGGGAAATCCACTTCCGGTTATGGCGGAGTGATCCCGTTGAAAAGGGATGTGGTGGTAGATTTTCACCGCATGAGTAAGATTATCGATATAGGCCGGAGCCAGCGCCTCGTAACGGTTCAGCCGGGCATCATATGGGAAAAGCTGGACCATGAACTCCATAAGCACGGCCTTCGTGCCAATTCCTATCCTACCAGCTATCCTTCCTCCACGGTGGGTGGATGGTTTGCCCAGGCCGGCGCTGGTATTGGTTCCTACAGTGCCGGATGGTTTCGGGATTGCGTGACGAAAGTCCGCATGGTCCTGGCGGATGGGAATACCCGGGTTCTTGAAGGAACGGACCTTGACCTTGCTTACGGAGCAGAGGGGATAACAGGATTGATTACGGAAATCACCGTTAAGGTTTTGGACAATACCGACTTGAAAGTAATGTCGATTGGGAGCCGGGAAGCCAAAGGAATGCAAGGAATGATCGAATCGTTGAACGGCCAGAGCCTGCCGATCTGGAACATGATGTTCATCAACCCCAAAATGGCCGAGTTGAAGAATAAAGCGCCTCAGCTTGAACATAATGGGCAACCGGAGGAAAGTAAAGTCTTATTGCCCGAAAACTACCTGCTTACATTGGCCTATGCTGCCAGAGATGCCGCTCCGGTTGAGTCAGCAGTAAAAGGGTTAGTGCAAGCCAATGGTGCCGAGATCTTGTCCCAAAAGATCGCTGATCAGGAATGGGAACATCGCTTTCGATTCATGGTGGTGAAGCGGTTGGGCCCCAGCCTGGTGCCGGCAGAAGTAGTCGTACCCCTGGAAAATTTATCGCCATTTCTGGATGAATTGGAAAAGAAAATTAGCCAGCCGGTAGTTAAAGAAGGCATTGTAATCAGCAAGGGCAGGAACGGTAAACCGGAAGTAGTCATACTCGGTTTTATCCCCAGTGACCAGCGTAAGTTTAAATACAATATTGAATTTGGCCTGGTCTTGTCTATTATCAAGATCGCCCGGAAGTATGGGGGGCGGTCCTACGCTACCGGCATGTATTTTACCAATGCGGCCAGTGAAATCCTTGGTAAGGGGCCCTATAACCGGATGCTTCACTTTAAGCGTTCCACCGATAAGCATGGCCTGCTTAATCCCGGAAAAGTACTGAATGGAGGCAGGCTGGGCATGCTGATGAATGTTGCCAACCTGTTTGAGCCCCTCATCCGGCCGGCCGGCAATGCCGTTTCTACAGAAATAGGAGAAAGGCCAGGGAAGGATATTAAAGGGATTCCTGCCGATGTGGCATGGTATGCTTATGCCTGTTCGCAATGTGGCTATTGTGTGGATGAATGCGACCAGTTTTATGGCCGCGGCTGGGAAAGCCAGTCCCCCCGTGGCAAATGGTACTGGCTGCGGGAGTATTTAGAAGGCAGGGAGGAATGGGACCAGGAAGTCGTGGATACGTTTCTGTCATGTACCACCTGTGAACTATGCAACACGCGGTGTTCGGAAGGTTTACCGATAGAGCCCTCCTGGATGAAACTCCGCGGAAAGCTCATTCATGATGATCAGCGAATGACCTTCCCTCCTTTTTATATGATGTCGGAATCGCTTCATGCCAACGGCAACATCTGGGCCGCTCTTAAGAAGGACCGGGATAAATGGTTTCCCGAAGAACTAAAGGAAAAACACGGCCCGGGCACCAAATCTGAAAACGTATATTTTGCCGGCTGTACGGCAAGTTATGTTGAAAACGATATTGCCAAAGCCTCGGTTGCACTGCTCGAAAAAGCCGGAGTAGATTTCACTTACCTGGGTAATGAAGAACAATGCTGCGGAACTCCCATGCTGGTTGCCGGAAAATGGGATCAGTTTGCAGAAATTCTGAAGCATAATTATAAAGAAGTGAAAAAGGCCGGAGGGAACACGGTGATAACGAGCTGCCCGGCCTGTGATATGATGTGGCGAAAGGTTTACCCGGAATGGGCCAAAAAACTAAACCTCGATTGGGATATTGAAGTTAAACATTATTCCCAGATTGCATCGGAACAGATACGGGCCGGCAAAATGAAATTTCCGGAAAACAACAACGGAAAGCAAACCGTGGCCTGGCATGACTCCTGCCACATAGGGCGGGCTTCTCATATTTACGAAGAACCAAGGGAGCTGATAAAAGCGATTCCCGGAGTAGAATTCGTAGAACTTGAGCACAACCGGGAAGCAGCTCATTGCTGTGGGAGTGTGCTTACCTTGCTTAAAGACACTCAGGTAGCGGCCGATATTGGGGAGATCAGGTTGAGGGAAGCCGAGGCGGCCGGCGCTCAGAAGTTATTGTCGCTTTGCCCGTGTTGTGAATTGCAATTCAGGGTGACGGCTGAAAAGAAAGCAATCGGCCTGGAAATTGTTGACCTGGCGCATTTTGCCATGGAAGCTTTTGGGGTTACCTATCAAAAACCTGATCCGGAAGTCCAAAAACAATGGGCCACCTTTGAGGCTATGATTGAATTGATGACACCGGCAGGCTTTGCTGATATCATGAAAAGTATGTGGCCGGAGCTCATTGATGCGATGCCGCTGGGAATGGGTAAAATGATGCGCGCTATGGGTAAAATACCCGGCTTGTTGTATCTGATAAAACCGTTGTTCCCCATCTTAATGCCCCGTATGATGCCTTCCATGCTGCCCAAAGTAATGGATACCATACTGCAGCGGATCAGTGAGCGGGTTCCTATGCCGGACTATATGGAGGAACAAATGCCAAAGTTGATGCCAAAGATTATGGACAATCTGTTGCCCCATTTGTCAGGAGATCTGGTGCCCCTGATCTCTGATCCTCTGATACATTATTTGCAGGGAGACGTTAACACAAATAGGTAAAACCGGGAGGCCCTTAGGCTTGGCGGAGGGGAGGCTGCCACTGTGAGAATAGTGAAATTGTAATGGGAATTACCGGTAGAGAAAGTCCTTTGAGGTTTTGGAAACCTCAAAGGACCGGCATCCACAATTATTTCACCACCACCTTAAACTGCCTGCTCTGCGCCCCGTTCTCCACATGCAGGATATACAGGCCCGCCGGCAGGCCTTCTACATTCACCTCAGTGTTCAGCAATCCCTCCTCTGCCACCCGCTCGCGCACCATGCGCCCGTTCATATCCATCAGGTGGATGTGTTGAGGGGTTGAAGTTTCTTCGCCAAAAGCAACAGTCAGCCGGCCCTGTACCGGGTTGGGGTGTATCTGAATGCTTAGGGCTTCTGTGGATTGCTCCGGGCTGATGATGCCGGGCCGGAGCGCTGTGCTGTTACCAGAGCCGCATTCGACTGTACCCTCATTGAGCGCATCGATAAGGGCCTGTGCCTGGGCGATGATGTAGTTGGCGGCTTCCACGGGGATATTGGCGCCACTTTGGAATTCTACATAGTCAATGATGCTGTTCAGGTTACTGATGACATAACTGGTGGGGTATCCGCTGCAAAAACGATAGATAGCCTTGTCCAGCCTCCGGGTGAGGGCCGTTGCCATCCCGCGGTTGAGGTTTAACCCTTCGATATAGACGTCCAGGTTATTAACCACTCCGGTTATCGAAACGGTGGGGTCGCAGGCGTCGCCCAGGCCGTCCCGGTCGAAGTCGGCCTGATCCAGGTTGAAAACATCCGGGCAGTTGTCAATATCGCCGCAGACGCCGTCTTCGTCTATGTCGTTATCGGGGTCGTTGAGACAGGGGCAGCGGCCGCAGGTGGCGCCGCTTTCCAGGTAGGCGGTCAGGGTGCTTTTATCGACACACCGGGAGACAGGATCACCAGTGCCGGCAGCCGCCGGGCAGACCCATACTTTGCCTTCGGGGCAGGTGGGGCAGCCGAAGATGGCGAAATCGCCGCCGGTGCCGGTACCGGTGAAAGAAACGGTGTTGTAGCCTGGGTCAGCGACATCGCCTTCGCTGGTGAGCAGCCTGCCGGGATGGGGAGTGCCCAGGATGTATTCCACCTGATCGTTGTTTTTGACTGCAATGACGGGCACTTCCATCACCGCATCGCCGGTTTGTATTTCGGTGGGGAAATTCAGTTCCAGTTCGTAGTCTATGGATTCGGGATTGCCCTGATCATCGAAGAAATCAATGCGCCAGGTGTTATCGACGAGATCGTCGGAGATCAGGCCGGAGATGGTGGCAGGGCCTCTGGCGGATACGTTGCCAATGCCTGTGCCAAAGACTGCGTCGGGTGAGCCGGAAAACCGGAATTGTGTATTGAAGAATTCATCTTCAATGCTCAGGATCACCCTTCTGGCTGAGGCTGCTGTATATAGGCTTTGATCCGGATTATCAGCATTGAGAGGGCCGCCGGGGAAAAGGATGCCATCCATATTGATGTTATGGATAGTCATCATTCCTTCGTTAACACTACTGCAACATGCCAGGTTGATCTGCGAGCCGGGCGCTCCGCCCTGAATAGTAAAACAAGTGTCGCAGGATGGCAGGGAACCAGTCCAGTTAATGACAGTGCCTAAATCTAGGATATTGTACCCTGAAAGGTCAATCTTGTTTGCAGCGAGCGTGGAGCCCTCTTCAATAACCACAAGGCCATCCGCAACGATATTCTGCCCCACTATTTCTCCTGTAACATGCACCTCTGCACTCGCCGTATCCGTACCTATTCCCAAAGTCCCTCCCCGTACCTCGGCACGCCCGATGTCCAGGCGCCCGATGACGCGGGTGGCTTTGGCTGCTTCTACGAACAGGTGCTCAATGTTCAGGCCGGCCCCTGGATCGACGAGGATGCTGCCGTTGATGTTGACGGTATTCATTTGCCAGTCTCCCCCTGCAACTCTAAGGTCTGTGGCCAGCCCCCCGGTTTCTGCGATGCTGATCCTGACAGGAGTAGAATCGCCGGCTTCGGACTGGAAAGTGATGGTGGCTAAGCTTCCGTCAACGGTAACGGTGTCTATCCCCGGTTCCTGGCCGAAAACGACGGACGCGGTGTCCAGTCCTCCCGGGCTTTCGTTGCTGATCCTGACCAAAGTAGAATCGCCGGAATCGGACTGGAAAGTGATGGTGGCTAATATGCCATCCGAGCCCAGCCCGATCTTAGGCTCCTGGCTGTCGTTCAGGATATTGCCGAATACGGTGAGCTTTCCCAAAACGTCGGTTTTTAACGCTGTGAGATCAAGGCTGTTTACGTCCAGCGTGGAGCCCTCTTCAACAACCACAAGGCCATCGGCAACGATATTCTGCCCCACTATTTCTCCTGTAACATGCACCTCTGCACTCGCCGTATCCGTACCTATTCCCAAAGTCCTCCTCGAATCTCGGCACGCCCGATGTCCAGGCGCCCAATGACGCGGGTAGCTTTGGCCGCTTCTACGAACAGGTTTCCAAGGTTCATGTTTGCCTCTTGTTCTATTATAATAATACCATCGGCAGTGATGGAATCTACTTCCCAGTCTCCGCCGGATGCAATTACCTCCACATCTTCTCCCTCGATCATACAGGGGATATAGACATTGGCATTGGCATTAAACGTGCCGCCGTTGATCAGGAGGTCTTCGATTTTGATATCGCCCCCGATCACTTCTGCCGTGGAAGCAGGTTGCACCTCGAAATGATGAACATCAAAACCGGTAACATCAGCGCCTACTTCGATCTGTACAATGCCATCAATACTGATATCATGTAACCTTACCGTCCCTCCGGTAACATGGAACCGGTTATTGCCTGTACCCGTAGCCGTTACAGTATCGACAACGATGGCGCCATTAACCTCCAGGGCTCCGTCATCGAGCGTGGCGGAATCAACAGTGGTATCTCCGATTATTGTCAATGCCCCTCCATTTTGGACCAGAACATTGCCGAAACCGGCGTCTGCTGCATCGACAATTATGGTAATGGCCTTACCATCCACCACAATATCGCCGAGATCGCCGCCGGCATTTATGCGGATCACATCACCATCTGAGGCGCTGTCCACAAGCGCCTGAAGGTCATTAGAGCACTCGCCGGTGTTCTCATTACAGAAACCGGCAGTAGTACAGGAATTGGAGGTATTTGTAGGAGAGATCTCGATCCAGCAGGCGTTGCTGTTCCCGTAAAAATCCTTAACGGTCAGGACGACTGGAATATCCCTCCCAACATCGGCGCAAGTGAAATATACTTCGTCCGGTGTATCGTCGGGGGTGGGGAAAGCCCTCGAAATGGTAATGGATTCTATTGCACAATTATCAGCGCTTCCCTGGTCTATATCAGAAGCCGTTATATGGGCCGGCCCGCTTCCGCTGATGTTCACAAAGAGGTTGTCAGTGCAATTGGCAGCCGGGGCGATATTGTCCGCCACTTCTATTGAAGCTTCGCAGGTGGCCGTATTGCTGCAATCGTCCGTCAGGGTTATGGTAAAGGTGTTGATTCCCATCGGAAATACAGACCCGGAGGGATGATCACTGGTGATGGTTACATTACCGCCGGGGCAGGTAGTAGAATACTCCAGCCTGGAAGAATAGTCCACCGGCAAAGAACACGCAAAAGGGGAAACGGCGACGGTGGTATCCGGGCAGGACGTGATGGTGATCTGTCCGGCCAGAAGTAATGGGCTGGCCAGGGTGAGCAGGGCGAAGGCAATCTTTTTCATTTATAAGGAGTTTAGGAAGATCAAAAAGTCCAGCGGGGGAGCAGCTACTAATTTAAAGATATCGGCTTGTTTTTGGGAAGCCCTCTGTTGTCCGGCGGCTTTTATTTAAAATTCGGTGGGAGTCAGTTAATATTCGGACACTTCTCAATTTACAGAATTAACTGTTTTTCGTGCAAAGCCTCCAAAGAGGTACGAGGGGGGAAAGGATTGGTTACGTTGTATGGAGGAAATTCTTCTTAGCCAGAACCTATTTTTCGTTGATCCGTAAACTCTGTTATACAAAAAAGGATCTCATGAAAAAAGAAAAACCCGCCATCCCCGTCAACCTCTTCCCCTTCGGCTTTGCCGATGACGTGGCGAACTGGCAGCATTACAATAGTGAACTGGCCGGCCGGTGTGTGGAAGCCATATCCCAGAGTTTTGAACCAACGGAAGAGTTGAACCGGAACGTTACCTCCCATGCCCTGAAGGGTATTATTGAAGCCCGCCTTGGCGAAGAGGTCAGCAACGGAGTGTTCATTGCGGCGATGATCGAGGCCGGATACCGGTACGAGAGGGTGAAGTGTACGCCCAATTGTTATTTTAACGTAAGGTTTGTAGCCTTCAAGCGCTAATTTCCCATTAGCGCTTGAATTATCATGACTTAAAAAATCTGTCCGGCCACTTATTCAAACTCATAAAACCCCTTCTTCCACCTGCCGGTGCGCATAATCCACTGCCCGGGCAGTCAGCGCCATGTAGGTGATGCTGGGGTTCTGTGTGCCCGAGCTCGTCATGCAGGCGCCGTCCGTTACGAATACGTTGGGCGCCTCGTGCAGTTGGTTCCACTTGTTGAGCACGCTGGTTTTGGGGTCTCTCCCCATTCGGGCGGTGCCCATCTCGTGGATGCAGGCGCCGGGAGCGGTGGCGTCGTTGTAAAAAGTGATGTCCTTACAGCCCGCGGCTTCCAGCATTTCCACGGCGCACTGCACGCCATCTTCGCGGAGCTTCATCTCGTTGTCCCGCAGTTTGGCGTCGAAGGTGATGGTGGGCATGCCCCATTTGTCCCGTTTATCGAAATTGAGGAACATCCGGTTCTCGTGGTAGGGCAGCATTTCGCCGAAGCAGGTCATTCCGGCCTGGTAGGGGCCGGGCTTAAAGATGGCGTCCTTGAGGCCGGCGCCAAGCATGCCTTCGGGAATATTGTGGCCCCGGTTAGCGCCACCCTGATAGCCGAAACCTCTGAGGTAATCCGTTCGCCGGCTGGCCTCATCGATGTTTCTGAACCTTGGGATATAAAAACCACCCGGTTTCCGGCCCTTGTAATAAGTATCTTCAAAACCGGGCAGGGTGCCGGAGGCTCCCATGCCGTAGTGGTGGTCCATCATGTTGTGGCCCAGCTCGCCGCTGCTGTTGCCGAGGCCGTCGGGGAAGGTTTCCGAACGGCTGTTGAGCAGGATGGCGGTGGTGCCGACGGTGCTGGCGTTACAGAAGATGATGCGGGCAAAGAACTCCAGTTCTTCGCCTGTTTCGGCGTCTTTCACCCTTACGCTGCTGGCCTTTCCCGATTTGGGATCGAATGCGATCTCGCTCACTACGCTGTTGGGCCGCAGGCTCAGGTTGCCCGTGGCCTCCGCAACGGGAAGGGTGGCGGAAAGGCTGCTGAAATAGCCGCCGTAAGGGCAGCCCCGCACGCAGCGGTTGCGGCTCTGGCACTGGCCCCGCGTTCCTTTGTGTACATCGGGGTTGTATTGGGTGAGGTTGGCAACCCGGCCCGGCGTGACCACCCTGTCCGGATAGACTTTGGCCACCGCCTCCCGGATATGCTGCTCCGCGCAGTTGAGCGGGAAAGGAGGCAGGAACTTGCCATCGGGCACCTGCTTGAGCCCTTCTTTCTGGCCGCTCACGCCGACAAAGGTTTCTACGTAATCGTACCATGGCTCGATGTCCTTATAGCGGATCGGCCAGTCCACCCCGATGCCTTCCTTCAGGTTCGCTTCGAAGTCGATATCACTCCACCGGTAACAGTGCCTTCCCCACATAATAGAACGGCCGCCTACGTGATGGCCTCGTATCCAGTCAAAGCGCTTGACTTCATCATAGGGATACTCGTCATCTTTGTTGATGAGGTGCTTGTGGTCCTCGCGCACCCACCACGACAAGCGGTCCTGCTTGAAATAGTGCCTGGCGACCTCCTCGGTTGTCACCATATTCTGATTGGGCAGTTCCCAGGGGTCCAGCATGGCCGTTGGGTATTCGCCGTGTTTGATCATTCTGCCTCTTTCGAGGACGAGGGTTTTGTAGCCTTTCCGGCAGAGTTCCATGGCGGCAAAACCGCCGCTGATGCCGGATCCGATGACGATGGCGTCGTAGGTGCGTTCGCCTTTTCCTTTGGAATTGAAATTCATAATGCCCAGGCTTTGCCACCTGCTTCTTCCAGTGAAATACAGGCTTTGTATTCTCCCGGCACAGGTAAATAGGTGAGATATTTGGTGGCGATCTCCTTAGTGGAAAGGTAGTAGGCAATGGTTTGTTGTTTGAGGCTCAGAAAGGTACTGCGGGCTGCTTCCCACTTCTCTTCTGTTGAGCCTTCCAGTTTTTGCAGCAGGCCAAGCTGCTCGCCGGGTTCCAGGCCTGAGATGCCCCGGCCCTGGGTTTCTGCCTTCAGATAGCCCGACAATGCGTCGAACCCTTTTCGGAAGTTTTCTTTATCCTCCTCTTTGAAAACGTTGCCCACCATACTGTCGATCGTTTGGGGAACGCCAACATCGGAAGCGGCGGGGCTGTCCGTTTTGGGAAGGATCAGGTCCGTAAGTGTGGTGAGCAGGGCAAATTCCTCAGGGCTGAAGAAGGCCAACTGGCCCGGATCTGCATGTACGGCAGGATCGGTATTGCAGCCGGAAAGGATCACGCTTATCAGGGGGGCGCTGACGCTGGCGCCTGCCAGCAGTGCCGTGTACTTTAGTACATCTCTTCGTTCCATAGGCCTGAATTGTGGCACTAATATATATTTTTTTTGCCGGAGCAGCGCGGTTGTTATACACACGTTGTTATGTCTTTCAGGAGATAAGAAAGGAAATGGCTGGAAAAGATCAGGCCCCGGAGCTTTCACTACCGGGGCCTTCAGTTTTCACCTGATCTCTTTAAAGATAATCGGCAAGGTATTGTTTACCAGATGGGGGTGGCAATGAAGTCGGAACTCAATTCGCGGAAAGCCTCCCGCTTGATGGCATTGAGCTTCCGGCGGGCCTGCTCCAGCCCATCGGAAAAAAGGGAAACCTGGCTCAGCCCATGGTCGGCGGTAGTATTGTTGGCATTCTGTCCGTCGAGCGAACGCAGCGCTTTTTGCAGGCCCGGCAGCGTATCCTGCCTAAAGGTTATCAGCAGGTTGATCAGGTTTTCGATCTTTGCCTGAGGGGCTTTATCGGACAAATGTGCTTTGCGCAATATTTTCAGAAAAAAGCGGGTTTCCTCCTGATAGAGGGCCAGTTCATCACGCAGGCTGCTGAGCAG
Organism: Lewinellaceae bacterium; assembly: GCA_020636315.1. Classification (GTDB taxonomy): domain Bacteria; phylum Bacteroidota; class Bacteroidia; order Chitinophagales; family Saprospiraceae; genus JACJXW01. Next base: position 567,173 of record JACJYA010000001.1, on the reverse strand, counting down.
TTGCCTTTCACTCGTGGGATTGTACGTTTTGGTCAGGGATGTCATTCCGGTTGAATTTTTTTGTTTGTTTATATAATACAGTTAAGAGCAATAGTTGCATAACCTTGCGTGTGCAAATGATTGGGCAATGAGAACCAGGCCGTTTTGTGATGAGATTACTGAAGGAATTTCAAATTAAACTTTTTTTGTTATACAATCAATAGGATGGCCTCCTCTTAACAAGTAAAAATGGCCTAATTCTGATGATTCCGAATATCCGTTCTTTTCCAATAAATTTAAAGCAGTTCCTCTCCTTGAGACAATGACAATTATCATAGTAACCGGCCCTTTTTTTTACACAAAGGCTACCAGGCTCCACTCTTCACTCCACCTCCACCGCCCACAGATCCTTTACTGCGGGGCCCCAGCATTGCACGCGGCGCAGGCTCGGTATCTTCGGGCGGCAGCTCTCGACCAGGCTATTGCCATAATATTCGTAGCTGCAGCGGTAATTGTCCATATACAGGATCTGCCCCCCGGTGATGTCTGCCAGGCAGCCGTATTCGGCGAAGGCGTTGGTGTTGTCGATGCTGGTGCCGAGGAAGGTCAGGATGTTGACAGTGATGTTGCGTTGGGCCATTTCTTCGGCCCAGTCGCAGACGTCTTCCCCTCCCATCCGGCAGATGTTGGCCCCGTCACTGATCAGGAAGATGGCCTTGCGGGTGCTGTCGGCATCGAGGAAGAGCTCGGGGCAGTATTTGAGCCTTTCCAGGAGGGGAGTAGTGCCGTTGGGCACCAGAAAGCGGAGGCGGTAGCGCATATCGTAGCGGCTGAGCCGCCCGACCGGTTCCCAGGCGACAGGCTCGGTGCCGCAGTCGCCGTCGATGGTGGCCAGGCCCAGTTTGGTGTGCAGTGGCAGGCTGTCAAGGACCAGAAGAGCGGTCTCCTGCATGACGTCAAAGCGGGTAGTGCCCATGCAGGGCACATTCTCCATGACCATCGAGCCGGAAATGTCCAGCAGCATGAGCAGTTCGTCGTATTCCGCGAAATGCAGTGCGCGGCCGCTGTTTTCCGGCAGGGCTCTCCCTTCGGCGATAATGGCGGTGTCCCGGGTTTCGTAGAAATCTTTCAGGTCCTCCATGCCCAGCGTATCCCGGATCAGGGAGTAATTGTATAGGGCAGCGCTGTTTTTGGGGTCGTAGGTGAGGGCGCGGTCAAAGTATCTGAAGGCGTGAAGCAGGTCTCGTTTGTGAACGTGGTAGTGCATGCCGAGCGTATCCTGGGCGTGGCTGCCGCCCCCCTGATTGAGCAGTGTGGCATAGCCCAGGGCGTTGTTGTAAATGCTCATCAGTTTGGGTTCGCCGATGGCGCGTTGCAGCTCTATGCTTTCTTTTATGGGGCTGATGGCATCTCCGTAGCGGCCGTCATACATCATGATCATGCCCCGGAAAAACTGCTGATAGGCCAGTTTCTGGTTGTATTCCGGGTCTTTGGCCGTGAGCAACCGGCCGCACTTTTCCAGGAGGACGAGCCCTTCGGTGGCCTTTCCGGCCCGGCTGAGGGCAACGGCCAGAGAGAGGCCGAAGTTGTAGTTATGGGGTAGAATGCTGTAAGCGCGCTCAAATTGCCCGACGGCTCGCTGGTAATGGCCTTCGCCGTATAGCAGCATGCCCTTATAATGGGCTTTAAACGCCACTTTGTATCCGCCGATTGGAGACAGGGAGAAGAAGGCGAGCGCCAATATCAATGCCCATGGGAAAAATGCTATTATTCTTTTGTTCATGTATCGGTTTTCAAAAAAGCGCAAGATGGTAAGGGCTGAGGAGAAATGCAAGTATTGAAGGGAAGGGTGGGCCGTTGTTTGTTGATCGTTGTTAGGTTGTGGCAATTCTTTGTGGAAAGGCGCTTTTCGGAATTCGGCCTTCGGGTTTTCAGTAAACCCTGAGGGCCTGTGCGGAGCCGGGAGTGTTCATTGTTTCTGGTTTCTGGGTTTCTGAGCCCTTGAAAAAAAACAAACCAACAGCCTGCCATCAGGGAACAACCAATTTTCGTTTTATATCCTGCTCCATCACGTTGAGATCGGCTTCAGGATGATATCCACCCGCCGGTTCTTCAGCTTTCCTTCCCAGGTAGAATTGTCGTAAACCGGGTTGAGCTCTCCGAAATCCTCAATGGAGATCTGCTCGGGCAGGACGCCGTTGTCCATCAGCTTGCGGATGGCGGCCTCACTGCGGTTGCGGGAGAGCCAGGCATTGTATTCCCTGCTGCCGATATCATCGGTATGGCTGTGGACGCTGATCTCATAGTCCTCCAGGCCGGGAAACTGCTTGAGCCACTGGCTGAGCTCCTGTGCTTGTTGTCCGTCGATGTAATAGCTGCCTCCTCCGAAGTAGATGCTGAAAATATGATAAGGGGCTTCTTCATCCTGAGCTTCCAGGGGCAGGAAGGTGGCGAGCAGCAATAGGGTCAGAATGGGCTTCATGGCGGGTGATTTTATGGCTCCAGATAAAAAGGGTGATCTGTAATAAAATGATTTTCAGGGAGAAATTGTTTTCCCGAAGGGGCCTGTGCGGAGTTTGGGCTTTTTGGGCCCGTTTTGGGGGTTTAGGAGTTTAGGGCTGAGTGGAAGCTTGCAGGGTTGAGAAGTTGAGGGCTGGATGGGAGCTATAAGGGGTTTAGGGCTTGTTGGAGTCTTAATGGGTGTAGGTGCGCTTGGGGGGCGTTCCGAGGTTAAGTAGTTTAGAGTCTAAATGGAGGGAGAAGGCACCCTGGGGCCGTTCATAGTTTGGGACTGTTCATAGTTCCTCGTTGCCCTGGAAACCAGCGGGTTAGCGTAAGGCAGACACACTTCTCCGACGGGCTCCCAGCCGGTGCTGAATGAAAATCACCCCATCCCCTCCCGTTCTCTCATCCACTGCCGGAATACCTCATCCACCTCCGGGTTTACCCGCCAGTTTTTCTCAATACCTTCAATGGCGAGTATGCGGTCGAAGAGCCGGTCCTGTGCAAAGCCTTCGGCAAGAGCCTGGCTGTAGGGAATGTGGCTGAAGGTCACCTGGGAGTACAGGGGCAGAAAATCTTCGGGATATTTTTCATTCAGGTAGGCTTCTATCTCCTTGCGCAGGAGGAAACGTGGGTCCGCTACCTGGTCGCGCATTTCTACGAAGTTGCGCAGGGCCAGGTCGGCGATGGCATTGGTATCTTTAGGGCGGTCCTGATTGAATATTTCGATGATCTTTGGCCAGTTGTCCCGATGGGTTTCCATCAGCTCATCCAGGATGGAACAGTCTTCGAAGCCGGAGTTCATCCCCTGCCCGTAAAAGGGGACGATGGCGTGAGAAGCATCGCCGATCAGCAGCACCTTGTCTTCATAGCACCAGGGCAGGCACCGGATAGTGGCCAGGGCAGAGGTGGGGTTGGTGCGGAAATCGTCCAGCAGGCCCGGGATAAGGGGGATACTGTCGGGAAAGTTTTCCCGGAAGAAAGCCTCTACCTGCTCATCGGTTTGGAGTTGTTCGAAGCTGTTGGCCGGGCCATCGAAGGGCAGGAACAGCGTACCGGTAAAGCTGCCGTCAACATTGGGCAGTGCGATCATCATGAACTGTCCTCTGGGCCAGATGTGCAGGGCGTTCTTGTCAATGGCGTGGCTGCCGTCGGGCAGGGCAGGGAGGTGCAATTCTTTGTATCCGTATTCCAGGTATTGCTGGGAATAGTTGAAACGGGGCAGTTTCATCAGGCTGCGCCGGACGGCGGAAAAGGCCCCGTCGGCTCCGAAAATGAGTGAGGCTTCCGCTGAAATGCGTTCGCCCGTATGAGTGTCCTCGAAGTGGGCCGTTCCGGCCCGAAGGTCCACCCCCAGGCATTTTTTGGAAAAGTGGAACTGAAGTTTTTTATACTGGCCGGCGATCCTTATCAGCTCGATGTTGAGCCCGCCGCGGGAAACGGAATAAATAGCTTGCCCTTCTTTGCCATAAGGCTGGAAGGACAATTCACCGGCTTCATCATGCATCAGTCGCCCCCGCATGGGAATGGCCACTTCGCGGATCTTCTCCTTTATCCCGGCCTTTTCCAGCGCTTTCCAGCCCCGGGTGCTCATCGCGAGGTTGATCGACCGGCCTCCGAGGAAACCGGCTTTGCGGGGGTCGTCCCGCATTTCGTAAACATCTACGGTGTAACCACGTTTGGCCAGGAGTACGGCCCAGAGCGAACCCACGAGCCCGGCGCCAACGACAATAGCTTTTTTCTCCATAAGTGTTTGGTTAGGTAGGTGCTAAAATAAAAAACGCAGGGCTAAAAACTGCGAAGCGAACCCGACCAGATAACCGCCGTAGAGGTCCATGGGTTCGTGCGCCTTCAACACCAGCCGTGACGTGCCGACCAGGCCCGCTACGAGAATGGTGATCAGCAGGACGGTGCTCATGCTGATTTCCAAAGCGCCGCGGGGCGACATGATGGTGAAGGAATCGTAGCTGAACAACAACATCGTGATGACGACCATGCCCAGCAGCCCTCCGACACCCACTGCATGGGCGCTGATCTTGGAAAAGATGTTGATAAAAAAAGCAAAGAAAAGGCCAATGGCTGCTCCCAGCACGAAACTGGTGAAAGCCGTCGGGATCGAGGGGTTGTCCAGAAAGTTGCGAAACATCCAGAGGTAGAATACCCCGGTAATGATATAAGGGCCGATGCGCTCCTGCCGGCTTTCCATTTCAAAAGATTTGATCATACCCGTAAAACGGAGCATGGCCACCGCTACTCCGGGAATGAAAAAAGTAGAAAGGAAAATCTGGAGGATCAGCAGCTTACTGGCTTTGTCTGCGATGCTGCTCACTCCGAAAAGATAAGGGTTGATCAGCAGGAGGAGTACGAGCATATAGGTCACGATCAGCAGAGGGTGAAAAATAAAGGAAATTAACCGGGCCAGCAACCTTAGCATGAGCAGCGATTGAGATCAATAAGTCTTTCAGGCCCCAAAGATAATTATTCTGGGCCAAGTTGAGAATGATATGTTGAGGCTGAGGGGCCGTTTGTTGTTCTATTACATATTATGGGATAGTTCAAATAAGGGTGTCTGTGTTACATTAACCCGCTGGTTTCCAGGGAACCAGGAACTCAGAAACCAGGAACTATGAACAGTGCCCATATTATCCGAATGTTGTGCATTTTCCCCAACCCGCCAACCTGCGGGTTAGATGGTAGAAAACCCTAAACTTCTCCACTCCAAAAGCCCCCGAAAAGAGCCTGAACTTCTAAACTCCCAATGCCCCACACCGGTTCTAACCCCCGCAAAGCTCCGGGAAAAGCCTAAACTCCTCCACTTTCTAACCCAATAAGCACCCTTCACCCATCCACAAACAACGGCGTAAAGCGAAATGCGTTCCCGTCGAACAGTCCCTTATCGCCGAGTTTCAGGCTGGGAATGACCAGCAGAGCCATGAACGACAAGGCCATAAAAGGGGCGCTGAGCCTGCTGCCCAGCTCAATCTTAGCGAAGGCGTCGATCTCTTTGTAAGCCCGGGCGATCTCATAACCGTCGCCGTCGGAAAGAATGCCGGCCACCGGCAGCGGAAGTATCCTCGTTTTCTCACCGCCAACGGCCGAAATGCCGCCCCGGTTTTCTATGATCAGGTTGGCCGCCCGGCACAGGGAGGCCTCATCTGTTCCCACGGCTATGATGTTGTGGGAATCGTGCCCCACACAGGAAGCAATGGCCCCCTCCTTCAACCCGAAACCATGTATGAAACCCAGGGAGGGGGGAACGTTCTGGTACCGGTTGACGACGGCCATCAGCAAAATGTCTTCCGAAGGGTTGGCAAGGGCAATCCCGTGTTCGATCCGTGCTTCAGTGGTGAAACTTCTGGTGACGATCTCTCCATCTATGGCGTGGATCACTTGTATCCTTTGGCCCTGAGCCGGTATCTGGAATTCTTCCGGTTTCCGGGGGGAAGTGTGGAAGTTGTTGGGCGTTTTTACCGGAACCCGCCCGATCCGGCTCTGGCCATCTTCGGCAACGGGTTTGCCATCGATATAGGTAGCCATCACCCGGAAGCTGGCCAGGTTTTCAACGAGGATGAAATCTGCCGGGTCGCCCGGGCGCAGCAGGCCGACATCCAGGCCGTAATGTTCGACGGGGTTAAGGCAGGCGGCCTGCAGGGTGTCAAAAAGATCGCAGCCTTCGGCCAGCGCCCGGGCCACTAACTGGTTGATGTGCCCGAGCAGGAGGCCGTCGGGGTGTTTGTCGTCAGAGCAGAACATGACCTGGCCCGGAAACTGAGGGAGCAGGGGGATGAGAGCGTCGAAGTTGCGGGCGGCGCTGCCTTCCCGGATGATGACTTTGACCCCCATCTGCAGTTTTTCGAGGCCCTCTTCGTAGGAGAAGCATTCGTGGTCGGTGCTGATGCCGGCCTGAAAGTACCGCCGGGCGTCCTCTCCCCGAAGCCCCGGAGCGTGGCCGTCGATGGGTTTGCCCAGTTTGCGGGCGGCGGCAAGCTTGGCCATCACTTCCTTATCCCCGTTCAATACGCCGGGGTAGTTCATCATTTCCGAAAGGTATTTTATTTCCGGAAGCCGCAGCAGTTCTTCCACGGCTTCGGCATCGATGGCGGCCCCGGCCGTTTCGAAAACCGTTGCGGGTACACAGGAAGGCGCCCCGAAATTGAATTTGAATGGCACCTGGTTGCCGTTTTCTATCATGAAGCGGACCCCTTCCACGCCCAGCACATTAGCGATCTCATGCGGGTCGGATACGGTGGCCACCGTACCGTGGACGACGGCCAGGCGGGCAAACTCCGAAGGGGCCAGCATGGAGCTTTCGATGTGGATGTGGGCATCGACGAAACCGGGAAGGATGTAAGGGCCCGCTGCTTTTTCCAATCGGCGGATACCGGCAATGCGGCCGTGTTGAACACGAACTTCCGCCGGGTAAATTTCACGGGTATGCAAGTCTATGAGTTGTCCCTGAAATATCTTCATGGGCAATTAGATTAGGGCTTTTGTGGAAAAATAAGCTTTCCTCTCCTATTTTTATGCTGGAAACCATTTATTTTAAGGCCCATGGGTGAGTTTTTCAATACAGAGCTGGCTAATTTCTGGGGCATCAGTATCTCCGTCTGGCAGGTAGCTCTTGGCGCGGCCTTGGTTGCCGCCGTTTTCCTGTCGTATTGGCTCATTGCCTTCCGCCTTTTGCCGAAGTTGTTCGAAAAGGTTGAATTGGACGGTGCCGACCGGCGCAAAATGCGGGGCATCCTGGGCACCTTCTTTATTTTCGTTGCCCTCCTTGCCCTGCTGTTTATTTTTCAGCTTGACCATCTGCTGCTGGAAACGGCCAGCGAATCAGCCCCTAACCTGAAGGTTTCCACCATCCTGGAAGCGCTGATCATCTGGCAGTTGGCCCGGCTGCTGGACCTGGTGATCTCCAAAGTCCTGATTCACAGCTATTATGAACAGAAGGAGGAGAAGCCCGTCGAGCTGGACCACTATCGGAGGGATTCGAAAAAGCGGGCCAACCGGACGGTGCAGTACGTGGTCTATGTACTGGCGTTGCTGTTCATCGTTCAGGCCTTTGAGATCAACCCGAGGTTTTTCACCTACCCGCCCGCCAAGGGGCAGTCGGAAGGCACCCCTTTCACCCTGGTCAATATTCTCAATGCCCTCTTCATTCTGCTGACTGCCCGCCTGATTATCTGGATAATGATCCAGCTGATCCTCAAGAATTATTACAAGAGCAAAAACATCAATTTAGGCTCCCAGTACGCGATCAATCAGTTGCTGCAGTACTTTGTTTATGTCATTGCCACCCTCATGGCCCTGGAAGCGCTGGGTTTTTCCCTGACGGTACTGTGGGGAGGTGCTGCCGCTTTGCTGGTCGGTATCGGCCTGGGCCTGCAGGAAACCTTCAAAGACCTGTTCTCCGGTATCATCATGCTGTTCGAACGCCGGATAGAGGTAGGGGATGTGGTGGAAGTTGACGGGCTGGTCGGTACCGTTCGGCGCATCGGGGTGCGCACTTCTCTGGTGGCAACCCGGGACAATATTACCGTCATCGTCCCGAATTCGAAGCTCATCATCGAGAAGGTAGTCAACTGGAGCCACAATGACAATAAGGCGCGCTTTTTTGTCCAGGTGGGAGTAGCTTACGGCTCCGATACCGAACTGGTGAAAAAAATATTGCTTAATGTGGCCAGAGAGAATGCTTTCGTGCTTCGCCACCCGCCTCCCTTCGTCCGGTTTGTGGATTTCGGCGACTCCTCCCTCGACTTTCAGATCCACTTCTGGTCACACGAATTCATCCGGATCGAAGACGTCAAAAGTGATATCCGTTTCGAGATCGACAAGAATTTCCGGGAGAACGGCGTTACCATCCCGTTCCCGCAGCGCGATGTGTGGATGAAGGGGGGAGCGTAGGGAACGTATAAAGGTGGAATAAGTGTAAAAGTGTAAAAGTGGAAAGGTGTAAAAGTTAGCTGAGAGCAGGGTATCAGGGAAAGAAGTTCTGGCCCGGCGGGCGGCCCGCTAATGCTTCTGGATGAATAAATTCTGACAGACCTTTTTGGAGAGCACCTGTTCCCGGCCATTATTGGCCAGCACCCTCATAGATTCATCGTATTCGAAGTACTCCAGTACTTCTACCTGTGTTCCCAGGGCTAATTCCATCCGGTCGAGGTACTGCAGAAAGGCGGTGGTGTGGTCCTGAACGCCAACTACTTCCCCTCGTTCACCTGGTTTCAGTTCGGAAAGTAATATCTGTTTGCGTACGGCAAAATTGCCGTTGGAATCGGGTATGGGGTCTCCGTGGGGGTCGAATTTGGGAAAACCGAGGTATTCATCGAGGCGTTCTACCAGGCTCTGCGATTTAATGTGCTCCAGTTGTTCTGCGATCTCGTGAACCTCATCCCAGGAAAAGTGGAGCTTATCAACCAGGAATACCTCCCAGAGCCGGTGTTTGCGGATGAGGTGGGTGGCGATCTGCTCGCCCTGTCCGGTAAGCGTTACGCCCCGGTAGCGCTCGTAGTGGATAAGCGTTTTGTCGGAGAGGCGCTTGACCATATCCGTTACCGAAGCAGCGGTAGTCTCCATTTCAGTGGAAATGGCATTGGTGCTGGCCGGTTTGCCATCCCGTTCCGATATTTTGAAAATAGCTTTCAGATAATTTTCTTCCGTGTGTGAGATATCCATGGCCGTTGTATTTATCAATACAAAGATACTATTTTAGGTTGGCTTAAAATTATTTTTTTGCGGTCAAAAAAATGGTTTATGGGATTGATGATTGAAAAAAGGGGCGTAGGGCTAGATTACATCTAAAATGGTTTAACTTTGGAAAAAACAAGCACTAAGACGAATACACACAAGGGGAATCAAAATTGCAAAAAGAATTATATTCTATAGTGACTGTGGTGTGCCTGATCATGTACAGTGTACATTCACTTTCGGGCCAGGCTTTTGAGATTGACAGCCTACAGCCTTCTTACCTGCTTTCCGAATCGGTTGAGGTAATGGAAGAGCCAGTGGGAGGGCTTTCCATTGAGGAGGTTCTTGATATTGGGGGAGATGCCGGTTTCGTCCCCTGGGTTACCGGCAAGGACAGTTACCGGCCCGGCCGGTTTTACTGGGCCCGGGCAAAGGTTTCCAACCGCCTTGGCCCTTCCAGCGGCCAATCCAGCTGGGTTTTCCACTTTGCGCCCTCCCTGACCTATGTCGATGCGTATATCGTACAGGGCGGCCAGGTGAGCAGCCGGCATCAAACCGGGTTTTTCCGGCCTTATTACGAGAAGGGATTTCGGCCCCGCATTCAACCCAACCTGGCGAAAGTAACCCTGGAGCCGGGCGAAACAGCCTTGCTTTATTTCCGGGCCCGAGCCGACCGCATGGCCATGTTGCCGGAATTCTGGGTGGAGATATTGCCTGCCGATGTTTTCTGGGCTCAGCTGGTCAGGGAATACTGGAGCAGCGGCCTGTTCCTGGGGTTTGTATTGATGATGCTGGTGTACAACCTCATTCTGTCTTTCACCATCTGGGACAAGGCGCATTTTTACTATTCCTTTTACCTGGTGACCATTGCCGGTTATCAGCTCTACGCTTCCCGCCTGCTGGCCGACTGGCTGGCGCCCGTCCTTTTTGTGGAGCAGCCGCAGCATCTGTACTTCTTCAGGTTGGTGGCTTATGGGGGGCTGGTGGCCTATCTTGGTTTCATGAGGTCTTTCCTCCACCTGGAAACTTTGCTCCCCAGATGGGACAGGCTGTTTCGCTGGCTTATGGTTTTGTCCGTTCCGGTATTGATAGTCGATGCTTTTCTCATCTGGTATTCCAACTTCAGCCCGAATGTTTCCGATTGGGCCATTATTCCATTTACTTTCGTTTTTTTGTGTGCTACCTTTCTTTTCGCCTGGCCGCTTTACCGAACCGGCGACAAAAAGGGGAACTTTGTTGTCGCGGGTATTATTTGTATGGGCCTGGGTATCCTTCTCACCATCATCCTGCGGCTGCAGAGTATAGAATATTCTTCGGCTTATTTTAAAATGGGTTCGGTACTGGAGATCATCGCTTTTGCTTTGGGCCTGGCCTATAGCCGCCGGGTGGAAGCAAGAGAGCGGCAACAGGGCAAATTCGAATTGGAAAAGAGCCGTTTGTTACAGGAAAAGGAACACGCTGAAGCCGAGCGCCTCAAAGAATTGGATGAACTGAAATCCCAGTTATACACCAACATCACTCATGAGTTCAGGACGCCCCTCACCGTAATCATGGGTATGGCTGCGGAGATTAAGGGGCAGGACAAAGCCAGGAGCATCATCCACAGGAACGGGCACAACATGCTGCGGCTGGTCAACCAGATGCTGGCCCTTTCCAAACTCGAGTCGGGCCAGATGAAGCTCGATCTCATCCAGGCCGACATCATTGCTTACCTGCAGTACCTGGCCGAGTCTTTTCACTCGCTTGCTTCCGCCAAATACATCCGCCTGGCCTTTTACTCGGAGGAAAACCAACTGTTAATGGATTTCGACGAGGAAAAGATCCAGCATATTGCCTACAACCTGCTTTCCAATGCCATTAAATTTACTCCGGAATACGGGAAAGTGACCTTTCATACCCGCAAGGTTAGCCTTGAAGGCAGGCCGTTTTTGCAGATCATCGTCCAGGATACCGGCGCCGGCATTTCCGAGCAGCGGCTGCCATTCATTTTTGACCGCTTCTACAGCGGAGGGGATGGCCCGCCCGCATCCCGGCAGGGGGAAAACCCGGAAGGAAAAAATAAAGGGGCCATCCTTCAAAGTACCGGTATTGGGTTGGCTCTGGCCAAAGAACTGGTGGGGCTGATGGGCGGTGTCATCCTGGTGGAAAGTGACGTTGGGGCCGGCAGTAAATTTATTGTCAGGATTCCCATTACCAATAACGCTCCGCACAAGGCTCCCGCCCTTTTGGATCAATGGGAGGCCCCTGCTCCTTTACCGGAAGAAATGGCTCAGGAGGAAATGGCCGTTCCGGATTCGGAGGCTCCTATTCTTTTACTGGCCGAAGACAACCCGGATATCGTCTTTTATATCCGGTCTGTTCTCAAAGGTAGGTACAACCTGTTGTTGGCCCGCAACGGAGAAGAAGCCCTGGCACAGGCCATCGGCCTGGTTCCGGATATCATCATCAGCGATGTGATGATGCCGCTGATGGATGGCTTTGAGCTCTGTACCCGGCTCAAGGAGGATGAACGCACCAGCCATATCCCCCTCATATTGCTGACGGCCCGTACGGCTGAAGCTGATAAGGTCAAAGGCTTGAAAAGAGGCGCCGATGCCTACCTCACCAAGCCTTTCAACAAGGAAGAATTGCTGGTTCGAATAGAAAAGCTCATCGAAAAGCAGGAGAGGCTCCGGTTGTATTTTTCCAATGGGCTGCCTGAGGAGCAAAGGCCAGCAGAGGACCTGTCCATTGAAAGCGCCTTTTTGAAAAAAGCCCGGAATCTGGTGGAGGCGGATATTGGCAATCAGGAACTGGCCATTGCTGACCTTTGTGAAGCAGCACACCTCAGCCATACCCAGTTTTACCGTAAATTGAAAGCGCTGACCGACAAGACCCCGTCTCAGTTCGTTCGGTCCATTCGCCTGGAAAAGGCCAGGGAAATGCTCGAAACTACCCAGATGAACATCTCGGAGATCGCTTACTCGGTAGGGTTCAACGACCCCAATTACTTCTCCCGGTCTTTTCAACAGGAGTATGGAGTCGCTCCCAGTTCAGTGAGGAAAACCTGAACAGGCTGTTCATTCCCGCTCACAGGTCCCAGAACGGCCGTGGCCGCTGAAGCACATAGGCCGTATCCCGGACTGTAACAATGTAGTAAGTCAGCAGCCCCAGGCCAAGTGGGGCCATCACCCAGTCTCCCATCAGCCAGATGCCCAGGGGTAAAGCCAGGAGCAGGCCCGAAAACAGCCACAGGAAGGGATAACGGGCCTGGTATTCATAGGCCAGCGCCAGGTGGAGGGCGCTGGCCCCCTGCCAAACGCCTAAAATGGCGAACAGGATGATGAACCATGCCCTGGGAAGGTTGGAAAAACCTGTGAGGGCTATGCTCAAGATCAGCACCGTTTGCCCGATCATATCCATTTTCATTCTGCTTCTTTCAATCATAGGTTATACCAGTTTTTCTTCTGTGCGCCTTCCACAATCTTTTTTTGAAATGTGCAAATATTTGACTGCGCCTACGAGAGGGATGACCACAATAAAAAGGATATACCAGGCCTCCTCGCCCCAAAGCTCCTGCACGGCCTTCGGAGAGAAACGGACTTCCACCACGCCGGTAGAGCCTGCCCAAAGCGCCAGGCAGTAGGCGGCGGCCAGCCCGAAGTAGGTGAGGTGAAGCCGGCTGCGCCAGGCGACTCCCTTGATCAGGGCGCTGCTCAGCTGCCATCCGCCCAGCGGGATCATCAACAGCAGAGGAAAGAAGATCGTTGGGGACGATACGACAATAAGGCCCAGCAGGGAAACCTGCACTACCAGGTCAGCAAGGAGAAATTTTTTTTGCATGGCACATTGCTTTGCGAAAGGTATTGTTCATTGCTTCAAATATAGTATATTAATTCATTATTTTCAATATTTACTGAAAGTTTTGATAATATTTTTTGTCCTAACTTCACCACCCACCTTATTTTTCAGTATTCCCCGGTTGGTAAAATTGCAGCCAGGGCCTATTTTTGGGGCAAAAAGGCTATGTCCCTCAATGCAGAACAAACCAATCAGCTGATCCGGAGCCGCCGGGCGATCTTTCCCAATACCTACACAGAAGAGCCGATCCCGGATGAGGTTATCAAAGAGATCCTGGAAAATGCCAACTGGGCGCCCACCCACAAGCGGACCGAGCCCTGGCGGTTCAAGGTTTTCCGTGGGGAGGCCCGCCGCAGGCTGGGCGAATACCTCGCCAGGTGGTACAAGGAAAACACCCCTTCAGACAAGTATCTGGACAGAAAGTACGACAAAGCATTGAACAACCCGCAGCGTTCTTCCTGTGTCATTGCCATCTGCATGCAGCGCGACCCTGAGGAGCGTGTGCCTGAATGGGAAGAACTGGCGTCGGTGGCCAGTGCGGTGCAGAATATGTGGCTCAGTTGTACGGCCTATGGCATCGGATGCTACTGGAGTTCTCCGCGTTCTATCCTGGAAGCGGACGAGTTCCTTGGGCTGAAAGAAGGAGAGCGTTGCCTGGGCCTGCTCTATATGGGTTATCATGAAATGCCGGAGATTCCCGGCAAACGGCAGCCGATAGAAGAAAAGGTGGAGTGGATCCGGGAGTAAGTACAGGGCCAAAATTGTTAAGTAAGTGATCAAATTGAGCTTATCATTTCTGATGGGCTCTTTTGGGCCTACTCTTCGTTCCGTCCTCACCTTGATGGGCTATCAGGTTCCGGGCGTGCCTCGATTAGGCCCAAAATCCCCTCGATCAGAAACGTCAATACAATTTTGATCACTTACTTGGATTGCTCGAGTTGGGCGTTGACAGCCAAATCTAACCATCCGGCAATCGAACCATTTAACCTGGCGGCCTGCTGACTGGCCTGGCCGAGAGCTCTTCCGGATCAAATTGCCGGCTGAGCATGAATGGCAAAAAAAATAATTTGTTGCAACCATGAAAATTCCCTCCCGTAAAAGGATCAAAGCGGCTTTTTCCCAAAACATATAGTTTTTCATATATTTTTGCACGCCTAACCGCTTGTTTGTCACAACTCTACATCAGAGTTAGTTGGACAAGAAGCAAATTTGCCTTAGCTTTGCAGGCCTGTAAAAAAACCGGTAATGGCTTCACTAAAACCTAGGGTGAAGCCTTTACTATGAACGAATAATCTATTCATAAACGAAAAAACATCATGGGTCAGACAATTACTTATGCAATTCCCGTCTTTGGTGTGCTGGCGCTCTTGTACACCTTCTGGCGTTCCTCCTGGGTCTCCAGGCAGGAAGTAGGCACGGAGCGGATGGCCAGAATTGCCAAGAACATTTCCGAAGGGGCAATGGCTTTCCTGAAAGCGGAGTACCGCGTTCTTTCCATTTTTGTGATCGCAGTAGCAATACTACTGGGTATCAGTGGCACTACGGAAGGTTCCTCTCCCCTCATCGCACTCTCTTTTGTTCTCGGGGCTATTTGTTCGGCACTTGCCGGGTTCATCGGTATGAAAGTGGCCACCAAGGCTAATGTCCGTACCACCAATGCTGCTCGTACGAGCCTTGGCAAAGCACTTGAAGTAGCCTTTGCAGGAGGTTCGGTAATGGGTATGGGCGTCGTTGGGCTGGGCGTTCTCGGCCTGGGCCTGTTGCTGCTGATCTACAGCAATATTTTCGGCATCGATACGGTACAGAATGTCAACAAGGTGATCACGGTGATCACCGGCTTCTCTTTCGGAGCTTCTTCCATCGCTCTTTTTGCCCGTGTAGGTGGTGGAATCTATACAAAGGCGGCCGATGTGGGCGCCGACCTGGTGGGTAAAGTGGAAGCCGGCATCCCGGAGGACCATCCCCTCAATCCCGCCACCATTGCCGATAACGTTGGTGACAACGTTGGCGATGTAGCCGGTATGGGCGCCGACCTTTTCGAGTCTTATGTGGGTTCTATTATTGGTACAATGGTACTGGGCGCTACCTTTATCGGAATAACGGGTTTTGAAACTTCCAACGATTTTGGTGGGTTGAACGCGGTATTATTGCCCCTGCTTCTGGCCGGTGTTGGGATAGTCACCTCCATTTTGGGTACCTTCTTCGTCCAGGTGAAGGAGGGGGGGAACCCTCAGAAAGCTCTCAACCGCGGAGAATTCATCTCTTCTGGCATTATGCTGTTGGCAACTATCGCTATTGTCAATTGGATGTTGCCGGAGGGCTGGACGGATAAGAACGGCTTTGAGTATTCTACTTTGGGTGTTATCCTGGCCGTTATTTTTGGCCTGGTCGCCGGTTTGCTCATTGGCCTGGTCACTGAATTTTACACCGGTACCGGAACCCGTCCCGTTAAAGGAATTGTCAATCAATCCCTGACCGGTTCCGCCACCAATATCATTGCCGGCCTGGGAGTGGGGATGCAGTCCACGGCCATTCCCATTGTCATTCTGGCGGCAGCCATCATTGGCGCATACCAGTTTGCCGGCTTATATGGCATCGCTATTGCAGCAGTAGGCATGCTTTCAAATACGGGCATTCAACTTGCCGTTGACGCTTACGGGCCGGTGTCGGATAATGCCGGCGGTATTGCCGAAATGGGTGAATTGCCCAAAGAGGTGCGTGGCCGTACGGATAAGCTGGATGCAGTCGGTAATACCACTGCTGCAATCGGTAAGGGTTTTGCAATCGGCTCTGCAGCCCTGACCGCTTTGGCCCTTTTCGCTGCCTTTATGACTGCAGCGGATATCAATAGCATCAATATTGCCAACCCACAGGTGATGGCCGGCCTGCTGCTGGGGGGCATGCTGCCTTTCCTCTTCTCTTCTCTGGCCATGGGCGCTGTTGGCCGCGCCGCTATGGATATGATCCAGGAAGTGCGCCGCCAGTTCAACAATATTCCGGAACTGAAGGCTGCCCTTGATGCCATGAAGCGCAACGGCGACAAACCGCTGAATGAATGGAGCGAAGCAGACCAGAAGATATTCCACGAAGCTGATGGCAAGGCCGAGTACAGCAAGTGCGTGGAGATCTCTACCCAGGCTTCCATCCGCGAAATGGTCCTGCCGGGCATTATTGCCGTAGGCTCTCCGGTAGCCGTGGGCTTCCTCGGCGGCGCCGAAATGCTGGGCGGCCTGCTGGCCGGTGTTACCGTTGCCGGCGTGCTGATGGCCATCTTCCAGTCGAACGCCGGCGGCGCGTGGGACAATGCCAAGAAGATGTTCGAAGAAGGCGTTGAGATACAAGGAGAGAAATACTACAAGGGGTCCGCCCCGCACAAAGCTGCGGTTGTCGGTGATACGGTAGGCGACCCGTTCAAGGATACCTCGGGCCCGTCGCTGAACATCCTGCTCAAGCTGATGTCAGTCGTCGCGCTGGTGATCGCTCCGCTGCTCTGAGGTAACGGATGCAGATATGAAACCAATCAATGCGCCCCGCTTTGGACCAACCGAAGCGGGGCGCTTTGTTTGGTGAACTTTGGCACGGCAGTTGTTACTGATTCGTTAAAAAGAGGGGCAAATGAAAGCATGCCCCAACTTTTTTGTTATAAAAAGGTATATTTATCGAATATTTTTCGTTAAGAGTTTGTTCTTAAAATTACCTCCACACGAGTTTTAAAAAGATTTTCAGGCCTAGACTGTTTCAAAATGTCATTTTTTATGAAATTCAAAAGACCGATCTTTTTTTCCATAATAGCCATTGCTATTCTTGCGGCAGCAATATATCCACAGGTAGAGGACGGAGAGAAAGAAGCTGTTTTGATGCAAAGTATTATCACCGGCTTCAGCCAGCTTCACTTCCGGCCCAAGGCCATCGATGATGAATTTTCAAAGGATGTTTATGACTTTTACCTCGATCAGATAGACGGCAGCCGCCGTTTTCTCACCGAGAAGGATATCGCCCGGCTGGAGCCCTATAAATTAAAGCTGGACGATGAGATCAACACCAGTTCTTTCGAGTTCTTCAACCTTTCCCAGGAGATCAGGAAAGCGAGCTTTGAAAAGACCCAGGGCTTTTACCGGGAGATCCTTGCCCAGCCTTTTGATTACACGGTGCAGGAGAACATAGAGCTCGATGGCGAAAAGCGCACCTTTGCCAAAAACGACGACGAACTCCGCGAATTCTGGCGAAAGTACGCCAAGTACGAAACCGTACAGCGCCTGGCCCGCAAACTGGAAGAGCAGGAAGAAAAAGGAGAAGAGGAGGAGAAACTCAGTTTCGAAGAACTGGAAAAAGAGGCCCGCGGCGAAGTACTGGAGTTTTTTGATGACTGGTACAACCGCATAGAAAAACTGAAGCGCGAAGACTTCCTGAGTGTTTATCTCAATACCATTACCCACATCTTTGACCCGCATTCCGAATACTACCAACCGATCGATAAGGAGAATTTCGACATTGAATTCTCCGGCCGCCTGGAAGGCATCGGCGCCACCCTGCGTACCGAGGGAGACTATACCAAAGTCGTCCGTATTGTTATCGGAGGCCCGGCCTGGAAGCAGAAGGAACTGGAAGAGGACGACACCATCCTCAAAGTGAAGCAGGAAGATGAAGACGGCCCCGTGGATATTACCGGAATGCAGATCAATGACGTGGTGCAGATGATCCGCGGGAAGAAAGGCACTAAGGTCACCCTGACCATCAAGAAGATCGACGGAACGATCAAGGATATAACCATCGAACGGGACATCGTTGTCCTGGAAGAACAGTTTGCCAAGTCCCTCATCCTGGATGGGGCAAAGGAAGGCGAGAAAATAGGCTACATCAAGCTACCCAGCTTTTATGCCGATTTCCAGAACAGCGACGGCCGGTCTTGTGCCAAAGACATTGAAGAAGAACTTGAAAAACTCAAAGCGGCAAAGGTTGACGGCATCATTCTTGACCTCCGGTACAACGGGGGCGGCTCCCTGAGAGACGTGCAGAAAATGACCGGCTATTTTATAGAAAAGGGGCCGGTGGTGCAGGTTAAAGCCCGGGGCCAGGAGCCGGAGATCCTTCGTGATGTTGACCCGCGCGTACAGTACAGCGGGCCGCTGATCGTCATGGTCAATACCTACAGCGCTTCCGCTTCAGAGATCCTGGCGGCTGCCCTTCAGGATTATGACCGGGCTGTTATCGTCGGCAGTAAATCGACCTTCGGGAAAGGCACCGTACAGCGTTTCCTCGACCTCGACCGCACCATTCGAGGATACAATGAAATAAAACCGCTGGGCGAGATCAAGCTTACGATACAGAAGTTCTTCCGCATCAACGGCGGCTCCAATCAACTGAGAGGCGTGGAATCGGATATTGTTCTTCCGGATAATTTCCATTTCATAGAAACCGGTGAGAGAGACAGGGAATACGCCATGGAATGGACGGAGATCGAGCCGGCGGAATACAACCAGAACGTAATGAAGGTTAAACACATCGATGAACTCCGGCAGCGGAGTGAAGAGCGGGTCGCCCAGGATCCCACTTTCCAGAAAGTTCTGGAAAATGCAGAACGCCTGAAAGAACAACGCGATAATTCCGAATACCCGCTTCAGCTCGAGGCCTACGAGGCCTTGATGAAGAAGCAGGAAGAAGAGGCGGAGAAATTCGAAGGCCTGTTTGAAACAGAGGTCAACCACGGCGTTGCCAACCTTCAGGTGGACCTGCCGCACATCGACTCGGATGAATCGCGGATTGCCCGCAATGACGATTGGCTGGAATCCGTCAAAAAGGACATTTACATCAGGGAAACCGTCAATATCATGCACGACCTTATTGACCTGAATTAAGGGTTTCCCTTTCGGCCGGATAGAACGCGGATAGCGCGGATGCGGCGGATTGATATGGGTTTTGCCTTGTAAAGGCGGCCTGTTGAAGTCCTTCCCGCCCCCGTTATCCGCGTTCTTGTTTTACTTGCCGCAGAATACGCCGAAATGCGTAAATTGCATCGCTTATGGCGCCTTGACAATGCATAGGTATGCATTGAAACAAGGAAACTCTTACACCCTGTAAATCGAGAGAGCGTGAATTACCTTTCACTGGAAAATGTGACGAAGACCTACGGAGAGAAGGTTCTCTTTCAGAATATTTCCCTGCAGATCAGCAAGGGGGAGAAAGTGGCGCTCGTAGCTAAGAACGGTTCCGGAAAGACGACTCTGCTGCGGGTAATCGCCGGGCAGGAGGCCCCTGAAGGAGAAACGGCTAAGGTTGCCATGCACCGGGAAGCCCGCATCGGGTACCTGGAACAGGAGCCGGACTTCTTTGAGGGGCATACCATTCTCGAGGCTGTGCTCGATTCGGACAATAAGATCATTCAGGCCATCCGGCGTTACGAACACGCCATGCTTTTTCCGGGCCGGGCAGATAACCTCCAGAAGGCCATTACGGAGATGGACGACCTCAAGGCCTGGGACTTTGAGGCCCGCATCCGGGAAGTCCTGGACAAACTGGACATTAACGAGCTCAACGAACCGGTGAGTTCATTGTCCGGAGGGCAGAAAAAACGCCTGGCCCTGGCCAAACTGATCATCGAAGAGCCCGATTTCCTCATCCTGGATGAGCCGACCAACCACCTCGACCTCGATATGATCGAATGGCTGGAGGAATACCTGCAGCAGCCCAACCTCACCCTTCTGATGGTCACTCACGACCGCTATTTCCTGGAAAGGGTCTGCAACCTCATCGTCGAACTGGACAACGGCCAGGTTTACCGGTATTCCGGCAATTATTCCGACTTCCTGTATAAAAAGAGCACCCGCCACGAAACCGAAAATGCAGAACTGGAGAAAAGCAAAAAACTGCTTCGCAAAGAGCTTGAGTGGATCAACCGCATGCCGAAAGCCCGGGGCACCAAGGCCAAGGCCCGGGTCGATGCTTTTGAAGGCCTGAAGGAAAAGGTGTCCGGAAAAAGAGAACACCAGGAAATTCAGATCGATATCAAAGGGCAGCGCCTGGGAAAAAAGATCCTGGAGGCGCACAACATCCATAAAAGCTTCGGAGACAAGAAGATCGTCGAAGGGTTTTCCTACAAGTTCCGGAAAAAGGAACGGGTGGGCATCGTCGGCCCCAATGGAGTGGGAAAGACCACCTTCCTGAAAATACTGACTGAGGAGATCCGCCCGGACGGCGGCAAGGTCGTCGTCGGCGGCAATACCGTTTTTGGCTATTACACCCAGGCCGGCATACAGCTCAAGGAAGACAAACGCGTCATCGATGTGGTGCAGGATATTGCCGAGTACATCCCTATGGAAAAAGGGCAGAAGCTGACGGCGCCTCAATTGCTGGAGCGTTTCCTTTTCAACCGCAAGCAGCAACAGGTATATGTTTCGAAACTCAGCGGCGGAGAACGGCGGCGGCTCCACCTGCTCACCATCCTGATGCAAAACCCGAACTTTCTCATCCTCGACGAGCCCACCAATGACCTCGACATCATTACCCTCAACGTTCTGGAGGATTTCCTCATGGACTTCCCCGGCTGTGTGATCATCGTGACCCACGACCGCTACTTCATGGACAAGATCGTTGAGCACCTCTTCGTCTTCGAAGGCAACGGCCACATCCGCGATTTCAACGGAGATTATTCCGATTACCGGGAGATACAGAAAGAACGCGAGCGGGAACAGCGCCGGGAAGAACGGGCCGAACAACAAAAAGAACGCGAAAAACAACAGGCCCAACAACAAAAAACCGGAGGCCTGAGCCAGGAAGAACGCAAAGAGCTGAAGCGCCTGGAGCGGCAGATCCTCAAACTGGAGGAACGCAAAAATGAGATCACCGAACAGTTCAACTCCACCGGTTTATCTCCGGAGCAGATCACTGACCTATCCAAAGAACTGGCAGCCGTAAAGGAGGAACTGGAGGAAAAGGAGGGGCGGTGGATGGAACTGGCGGAGCTGGCCTGATTCCCCGGCAATATACCCGTCGAGGAGTGGAAAAAAGCATAGCAGGCCTAAACTGGCCAAGGTTATTTTATCATTACCTGTAAGACCCTGTCCATATTTTCCAGGCTCACCATAATAAAATAGGCTCCCGCGGGAAGAGATGTCAAGTACAGCTCGTCCGTATCTTCCCATTGCCCCAGCCTTTGGCCCAGCCCGTCAAATATTTGAACAGAATAAGGTAACCCACCCGGCAGCAGGTAGAAATGGCCGCTTCCCGGGTTGGGATAGATGTCCACTTCCAGTTCCGGCCGGGCTGGTTCGACAGCTGGCGTCAGGGCGGGGTTTAACTGCCCGGCAAAAACGCCGGTGCTGCCGGTGCAGGAGAGTTGTGCGGCATCGAAAGTGGCGGTTTGGCCGTAGCTGCCCCCCACTGCTACTTCCTGCCCCGGGCCAATATCCAGGCAACTGGCCACGAGGGCGACATTAGCCGGGATGGGAACCAGCCAGCGCCCTTCACCGTCCGGGGTGAAGCCGGCGGCAAAACCGTGAGGCCGCCCGCCGCTCGTGATCATCCTCCCATCTATTTCCAACTCTCCGGTATAGGAGCCGCTGATGGCCAGCAGGCCCTCCTGGATATCTATATCAAGGCCCTGTTGTATGCCGGCATTGCCCAGGGTGCGGCCGAAGAGCGGGTCGCCGTTGTCATCATATTTGAGCAGAAAAATATTGGGATTGCCTGAGGTGGTTTCCAGGACGATATCATCGCTTACCCTCATCACTCCGATCATGGAGCCGGTGGCGTAAACGGACCCATCGGGGCCACTGGCCAGCCCGCGCACCTCATCATCGACCACCCCACCGGCCTTTCTTGCCCACCGGAAACTTCCGTCTTCGGCGTAGCTGGCGATGAAGGCGTCGGGATCATAAGTATTGGCAGTGAACTGAATGTCTTCAAAGCGGGTGGTGTCGTTGAAGAAACCTCCGATTGCCAGGCCGTTGTCCGGCAGCAGAGCCAGGGCATTGGCCCGCGTATCATTGCTGTGGCCTGCCTGCCGGGCCCATAGGGTCGATCCATCTGCACTGAGGGTGGCGACAAAGGCATGGGTGCTGCCGTCATCCCGGCCTGATTCGAGAAAAAAAGGGGCCAGGCCAAGGTTTTGTTCGAAATATCCTGCGATGGCGATGCTGCCGTCCGTCCGGACTGCCAGGCCGGTGATGTTTTTCAGCCCCTCTCCGGGAATGCTCCGGGCCCAGCGGAGCTGGCCCTCCGGGCTGAAACGGGAAACGAAAAGGCCCCTGGGGTTGCTCCCGCTGCTGAGCAAAGTGTCGGCGATTTGCAGGCTGAACCAGAAGGCGCCGGCAAAGGCAATATCGCCGTTGGGGAGTTCGGCCAAAGCACTCGTTTCGTCATCCTGGGAACTGCCGGCGGAAAGAGCCCATTCCAGTTCCCGGGCGGCATTGAGATAAATTACATAAAGGTCATCGCCTCCCATATTCTGGGCTTCCCAGCCCTGCACTTCGAGGCTTCCGGTGAAGGCTCCTCCTACTGCCAGGCCTCCGTTTTCCAGTACCTGTAGTGCTGCACAGCGTTCCCCGCCGCTCCCGTCAACCGGCGTCACCCATGACCAGGATTGGGCGCCGAGCGCCAGAGGGAGAACCATTAACAGTAGTGTCGTTGTTTTCATATCATCGGACGTGTTAGTGTGGGCTTTTAGTTTAATACAGGACAGTCAAAATCCGTATATTCGTACACCTTTTCAGTAAAAAACATCACTTACGTTATGAAAACTAAATTTGGAATTACAGGGTTGGCTATTTTGCTGGCTTTTATCGTTGGGAGTTGTGGTGGCAACGGCCAGGGGGGGGCGGAAGAGGCCGCAACGGAGGCGCTGTCCACCGGCAACCCGGCTATTGACGGCCTTTCTACCGAAATCACCCGCAACCCTAACGACCCGGCCCTGTATGCTGAGCGCGCGCGGCTTTTTTACGAGAACAACGGCTACGACGAGGCCATCAGGGACCTGAACAAGGCGCTCAGCCTCGACTCCACGAATGTGGAGTGCCTGCACCTGCTGGCCGATGTTTATCTCGACTATTTTCAGTCGCGCCGTGCCCTGAAGACGATGGAGCGGGCTGCCGGGCTTTATCCCGAACGCATTCCGACCCTGCTGAAACTGAGTGAGTTTCAGATGATTCTGAAGCAGTATGATGCCTCCATGAAGACCATTGGCCGCGTCCTGGAGATCGACCCGCAGAATGCTGAGGCTTACTTCATGTTTGGCATGAACTTCAAGGAGCAGGGAGACACCGTGCGCGCCATCAACAGTTTTCAGAAAGCGGTGGAGTATGATTCGGAGTTGGTGGACGGCTGGATCAACCTCGGGCAGCTTTATGCTTCGATCGGAGACCCCCTCGCCAGGCGCTATTTCGATAATGCCATCCGGGTGGCGCCGGAAAACATCTATGCACTGCACGCCAAAGCCGACTACCTCAGCGATATGGGGGAACTGCCGGAAGCGATTGAAATGTATCGCCGCATCAGCCGCGTCGATCCCCAGTATGACGAGGCCTACTTCAATTCCGGCCTCATTTATTTGGATATGGATTCTATCGAACAGGCCCGAAAGCAGTTCGACATTGCCATCGAAACTTCTCCCACTCACATAATGGCGTATTATTACCGGGGGCTTACCCAGGAAATGCTCGGCAACAGAGAGGCTGCCATGGCGGATTATGAACAGGCACTGCGCATGGCGCCCAACTACGAAAAAGCCCAGGAAGGCCTGGAGCGTTTGAAACAGGACGGGTAGGAGGTTTTGATGTTTCTGGACTTTGGACGGTCCTAGGGTAAAGTCGGAAATCGGAAGGCGGAAGGCGGAAAAACAGGCGTTGAGCACCTATTTGGACCCAAATTCCGACTTCCGATTTCCCACTTCCGACTTCCGATTTCCCACTTCCGACTTCCGATTTCCCACTTCCGACTTCAAATGGGGCACGTCCAAAGTCCAGGATGTTTGAGGTACGATATGCGATGTGCGATTTTAGATGTGCCTCAGGCCTTTGAAGCCGGTTGGATGCCGGACGAGAAAAATAGAGATTTTACATGCAACCCTTCGGGCCGGCCCCTGTCTCTTGTAGATGAAGCTGAAGACCTGAAAGCATGCATGCGATAAAAAAATCACCCGCTGTAGAATACAACCACCTAAAATTGGATTACGCAAGCACACACAGGGACATTGTCGAGAAATGTAAGCGTGGTAACCGAAGGGCTCAGTTTGAGCTCTACCGCCTATATTCCCGGGCTATGTACAACGTGTGCCTGCGCATGGTCCGCAATGAACAGGACGCTGAGGACCTGTTGCAGAATTCGTTCATCGATGTGTTTTCCAAGCTCCATACCTTTCGGTTCCAGTCATCGGTAGGAGCATGGATCAAACGCATTACGGTCAACAACTGCATCAATCACCTCAAGCGCAACCGCCTGTTCTTTGAAGAACTGGAAGAACGGCACGCTGAAGTACCGGCCAAAGCCGGGCAGGAGACAGATGAACCTCCGCCAGGCCTGGATGTGGAAACGGTCAGGAAGGCGGTTCAGTACCTGCCCGATGGGTATCGGGTGGTATTCACGCTTTACCTGTTCGAAGGCTATGACCATAAGGAAATAGCCAGCATCCTGGAGATCACGGAAGCGACCTCCAAATCACAATACAGCCGTGCCCGTAAGAAGCTGAGAGAATTATTAGAGTCAAATCGATTGGGTATGGCAGGGAAATAAACCTGGCCTGCCTGATTAAATCGGTTCTTTGGCAAAGATGGCCAAAGACAGAAAAAAGCAGTACGATGCAGCGAGATTATATCGAGCAATTTATTCTTGACAACCGGGAGTCTTTTGACAGCTCTGTTCCGGGCCTTAAGGCCTGGGGCGAGATCAGCCATGAACTCGACCGCCGGCAATCCAGGCGCATGACGTTCTGGAAGGTGAGCCGGGCCGCAGCCGCGGTAGTGCTACTACTGGCCTGCGGGGCTATTCTGGGCGTTTACCTGTCTGGCAGCCAGATGCAACAGGCGGCGCAGTTAGAAGAGATCGCCCCTGAATATGCCGAGGCCGAGGAGTATTACAAAAGCCAGATCGACCAGAAATACCAGCAATTGGCCGCCTACCACCGGGACGACTTCGTGGAAAAGGACCTTGCCCGGCTGGATAAGGTGATGCAGGAACTTCGGGAGGAACTCCTCGTCGCCCCCAAAGGGAAAGAAGAAGAGATCGTGAAGAACCTGATCCAGAGTTATCAGGCTAAAGTCGCCATCCTGGAACGCGTCCTGGACCGCCTTCAGGAAGCCAATCCCGAGATGGTTAAACCCGCTGAAAATGAGGAAACCAGTATATGAATGGCGCCATTCCGCCAGTTGGCCTCTCTGCCGCGGGGTGGTAGCCTTATTTTTTCTGGCCGTATTCGCCACGCCCTTATGGGCCGGTTCCTGTCAGGAGTATTCTAAGGTGATCAAAAAGGAATTTCCGATTTCCACAGAGGGGACGCTATCCCTGAACAACAAATACGGAAGCATAAAGGTAGAGAGTTGGCCCCAGCAGAAGGTGAAACTAGAGGTCAGCATCCTGGTGCGTGCATCCGGCGAATCGAGCGCTCAACGGGTTTTTAACCGCATCAAAGTGGAGTTCAGCCAGAGCCGGGACTACGTTTCTGCGGAAACCCAGGTCATTCAGCAGAAGAAAGAATGGTGGTTCTGGGGGGAAGAGGAGGCCGACTATTCCATCTCCTATAAAGCCTATCTGCCGTATGGCTGTAAACTCGTATTGGAAAACAAGCATGGTGACGTGGATATTGGCGATATTGCTGCTCCTGTAGAACTGAAGGTTCGCTACGGAAACCTCAAGGCCGACAGGCTGGAAACGGACGCCGATGTGCGGCTCGAACATGGCATGGGGGTTATCGAAAAGGCCGGACGGCTGAACCTCGCAGTGCAGCAGGCCCGCCTGAGGGTGGAAGAAGCCCAAAGAGTAGAAGTCGATAGCCGTTACTCCCGGATCTGGATCGAGAAAGCGGAAGAGGTGCTCAGCGAGTCCCGTTATGACACCTATGAACTGGAACAGGTCGGCCGTTTTGTCAATACCGGTGAATTCGACAACATTGAAATAGAGGTAGCCGAGGAGGTTATCGTGAACAGCATGCTCACAGAGCTTTACGTGGAAAGGGTCAATAAAAGCCTTCAGCTCAGGGTGGATAGCAGTGGGGTGAAAATAGCAGCTGTCGGGCGTTATTTCAACAAGGTTGACATCAGCGGCAGCTTCACCGATTTTCGCGTAGGGGTCGAACATGGCGCCAAATATCAGTTGGATGCCGTTGCCGATTTTGCCGGTATCCGTTATCCCCGCAATCTGGATATTACTTACGAAAGAGAGGCCGGCACCAACCACGAGGTGAGGGGGTATGTCGGTACCGCCAAAGCACCCGGCGTCATTCGGGCAAGGTTGAATTACGGCGCTTTGCGGGTCGGGCAGGAATAACTGGATTTTGCTCAAATTTCGTTGATAAGCCGAAATTTGAACAAACTGTAAACAACTTTGGCTTCATACTAATCCAATTTTTACGAAAGTGTACCGCCGCTTCTGCAAAATTTGTATTTGCAGAGGTGGCTTTTTTTTTGTCAAACCTTTTGAAGTCGGTATATTGCCTTTATGAAGATACAATTCTGCGGAGCGGCCCGGGAAGTGACGGGCAGCGCTCACCTCATTACGCTTGACGATGGCTTCAAAATACTGCTGGACTGCGGTTTATACCAGGGAAGCTCTGAGGACATGTCGGAGTTTAACGAGCACTGGTATTTTTCCCCATCCGAGATCGGGAGCCTGATCCTGTCGCATGCCCATATTGACCACAGCGGGCGCATTCCCAAGCTCGTTAGCGATGGTTTTCAGGGAGATATCCATTGCACTTTTGCCACCCGCAACCTCTGTGCGATCATGCTGCTGGATAGCGCCAAGATCCAGGAAATGGACGTTAAGTACTACAATAAAAGGCAGCTCAGGCGGGGGCACAAAGACCGGCTGAAAGAGCCGCTCTACACTACCCGGGATGTGGAAATGGCCTGGAACCTCTTCGACGGGCACGGGTACAACCGCTGGTTTCGCATTCATGAAAAGGTGGAGGTGCTTTTTCAGGATGCCGGGCACATCCTGGGCAGCGCCAGCGTCACCCTGCGCATCAATGAGAAGGGCCGCACTACTATGCTCGGATTTACCGGGGACGTCGGCCGCCCCGGCCGGCCTATTCTGAGGGATCCCGTGCCCATGCCGCAGGTAGATTACCTGATCTGTGAGTCCACTTACGGAGACCGCGACCACGAAGGGGCGCCCAACGAGATGGAGCGGTTCCTGAAGATCATCCTGCACACCTGTATCGAAAAGCAGGGGAAGCTCATCATACCGGCGTTCAGCGTGGGGCGCACCCAGGAGATCGTCTATATGCTCGACCAACTGGAGAGCTCCGGCAAATTGCCGCGCATCCCCGTCTATGTGGATAGCCCGCTGGCGGTGAATGCCACCATGATATTCGGGTCTCACCCGGAATGCTTTGACAACGAACTGAACGAATATCTGCTCACTGATGACGACCCCTTCGGATTCAACTCTCTTTCCTATCTCCGCCTTGCCGAAGATTCCAAGAAACTCAATTATTCACAGGAGCCCTGTATCATCATCAGCTCATCCGGAATGATGAATGCCGGGCGGGTGAAGCACCACCTGTTTCACAATATTGAAGATGCCCGCAATACTTTCCTGATCGTAGGTTACTGTGCGCCCGGCACACCGGGTGGAGCCCTGCGCGACGGAGCGAAGCAACTGAGGGTTTTCGGAGAGGAAAAGCTCGTAAAAGCGGAAGTAGAAATGATGGATTCCTTCTCGGCCCATGCCGGCCGGCATGAGCTGGCGGATTTTATCGGCAATCAGCGAAATAAGCTGAAGAAACTATTTCTCGTCCATGGCACTCTGGACAAGCAGGAGGCGTTCAGAGACTTGCTGCTGGAGAATGGGTTTCAGGGCATTGAGATCCCTGAACTGGGGCAGGAATTCGAATTATAAGCTTGGCAAGCTTTCCTGAAACCGGAAAGCTTGCCAAGCCAGTTAATGCAATCCAATGCTTACTCCTGTGTTTTGGAGTTCTGTATCTTGTTCAGTACCAGGGCTGCTTTCAGCAGGAAATCATCGTGGTACTCCATGTATTCATTGTGGACCATCATGAGGCGGGCCGCATCGTAGGCAGCTGATTTGGGTACGATCTGGCGGTCGGCAATTGGGTGCAGCCAGTACTCCAGGTTGTTGGAGCGCAGGTAGCTGCGGTCATGGTCAAAGCCGATCACAACGGCGAGCTTGTTCAGGGAGAACAAGTAGTCCGTTTCCTTATTGAGGTCTTTCTGCAGGTCAACGATATTGTACCGGTCAAACCTGGCTCCCGAGCGCTCACAGAGGAAAACATCGCGCCGCCCGTCAAAAGTGACGATGTCGCGGAATCGGTATTTCCTCATATTCTTGAGAAGAAAGTTCTTGATCGGCATTTTGGTGGGGCGCAACTGCTGAAAAGAGTATTTCAGCTGCCGTTCGTCGAGGCGGAAATCTTCGCGATACGGTTTGCGGCGGTGAGTCCGCATGTTGATCACTTCTTTCATCCTCCCGACAGTGTGTCCCAGTTCATTGACTTTGGAATAAACACTCACAATGTCAACATTGGCATTATTGAGCCAGGTTTCAATGAAGATCTTGTTGGATCCGTGCTCAAAGACCAGAAGGCATATTTCACTAATTGCGTAGAAATTGGGGTAACCGCCGTAAATATTGCCATACTTTAATTCTAAAAATGCAGTACTACTGTTCACGGTTTAAGGAGATTAAGTTGTTGGTTTAATAATGTTTTCTTCAGCTTTTCAATTCTGTTGGTTTTGGCTTTTCGCCGTTTTCATCTGGGTTGGGATTACGGCTTTATGTTATGCAAGTTATACAGAAAAATTAATACCTGTTAAAGTTCGGCAAAAAATTCACGCTCTAAAATTAACCTGAAGAGTAAATGTACACCCGCACACTGCCCCTTGGCCAATGTTCTCTTCCTCTCAGCTTCCAATCAAGCCAATCCTGCCTAACCTGTCAATCCTGTCTAATTTTAACATTTAATCACCTAATTCACAAACAAAAACCGCCCGTTTTCATAAATTTTCTCTCCATCAGCGTAAATTTCTCCTCCGCTCTTCATGTCGGTGATCATATCCCAATGGACTGAGGACTGGTTCTTCCCGCCTGCCTGGAGGTAGGACTGCCCGATGGCCATGTGGATAGCTCCTCCCATCTTTTCGTCAAACAGGATATTCTTTGTTAAACGGTCGATGTTGTAGTTTGTTCCAATTGCGGCCTCACCAAATCGCCTTGTCCCTTCGATCGCAAAGATCTGATCCAGGAAATCCTTTCCACGGCGGGCCTCCCACTTTTCTATATAACCATCTTTGACATAGAGGGTGACATCTTCAACCTGATGCCCCATGTAAAGCGCGGGAAAAGAAAAATGAACGACGCCATTGGCGGAGTCCTCAACGGGAGAGGTATATACCTCCCCGGAGGGCATGTTGGTCCGGCCGTCGGAGTTGATCCACGTTCTGCCTTTGGTGCTGAAGGTGATGTCGGTTCCATTGGCCTTATACTGTACTGTTTCTCTTTCATTGAGTAGGTCAACGATCTGTTGCTGCCATTCCCGGACCTGGAGCCAGCTCTTTACCGGGTCGGCGTCGAAGAGTTTGCAGGCCCGGAAGACAAAATCCTCGTATTCTTCAAACGACATGCCTGCCTCCTGGGCGTTGGCCAGGGTGGGGTACTGGCAAAGGCTGCGTTTCAGTTCCCGGGTGGCCGTGCGTTCGAAATAGGTTTTCAGGACGGGCTGCTGGGCTTCCTGCCGGATCTTGCGTTTTTCCGGGTCAACATTCTGGTCCTCCCTCAGGTTGAAAGGCGCCATGATGTAAAGGTAGGTGTCAAATTCCTCCATGGCCTTCCGATAGAGGGTGGGAACGTGCCGGAGCTGGCCTTCGTCGCCCTGAGTGAGAAGTATGCGGCTCTTCTCCCGAAAGTCGAGTTCTACTTCCACATGAGCTCCTGCTTTTACGGCGGCCCGATAAACTTCCCGCACCAGAGGCTCGGCCAGGGTGGTGCTGCGCAGGTAGAAACGTTCGCCTGGCTGCATCTCCAGGCAGTAGTGAACGAGCAGGTTAGCGTATTTTTCCAGCATCATATTCATCTTATTCGGGATTTTTTTCCTTTATCCAACCATCCAACCATCCTGGACTTTGGACGTGCCCCATTTGAAGTCGGAAGTGGGAGATCGGAAGTCGGAATTTGGGTCCAAATAGGTGCTCAACGCCTGTTTTTCCGCCTTCCGATTTCCGACTTTACCCTAGGACCGTCCAAAGTCCAGAACCATCCAGCCATCCAGCAATATCAACCCTCCCCCCTTACCAATGTTTCGCCTGGTAAGGATAGCGCACCAGATACTGAGCTCTGACCATTTCCTGTAGTCTATTTCGCAACTCTTCCAGGTTTTCCTTGGTTTTGGCGGAGAGGAACACCAGGTCGGTGTCAAAAGTATGCCTCAGATTGCCCTTGAGGCCCTCTTCGATCTCCTGGCGGGCTTCTTCATCCACATAGTCGTCGTAGTTGCGTTCTCGGTACAGGTCTATTTTATTGAACACCAGCAGGGTCGGTTTATCGATGGCTTCGAGCTCCCTGAGGGTTTGGTTGACGGTCCGGATGTGGTCTTCATGCTGAGGGTGGGCGATGTCCACCACATGGAGCAGGATATCGCTTTCCCGCACCTCATCGAGGGTAGATTTAAAGCTTTCGATCAGGTGGTGCGGGAGTTTGCGGATAAACCCGACTGTGTCGGAGAGCAGAAAAGGCATACGCCCGAAGACCACTTTTCGGACGGTGGTGTCCAGCGTGGCAAAGAGTTTGTTTTCGGCAAATACATCCGACTTGCTCAGCAGGTTCATCAGTGTGGATTTTCCAACGTTGGTGTATCCGACAAGGGCAACGCGTATCAGTTCCCCCCGCTGTTTGCGCTGTGTGACGTTCTGCTGGTCGATCTTTTCGAGCTTTTTCTTCAGCAGGGCGATTTTGTCCCTGACGATACGGCGGTCGGTCTCGATCTCTTTCTCGCCGGGCCCCCGCATACCAATACCGCCTCGCTGTCGTTCGAGGTGAGTCCAAAGCCCTCGCAGGCGGGGCAACAGGTACTGCATTTGGGCCAGTTCTACCTGTGTTTTGGCCTGGGCCGTCTGGGCGCGGCTGGCGAAGATATCCAGAATAAGCGTACTGCGGTCAATGATCTTTACCTTCAGGGCCTCTTCGAGGATGTTGACCTGCTTGCCGCTGAGGTCATCGTCGAAGATGGCCATACTGATGTCCTCATCGTTGTCGATGAATTCTTTGACCTCTTCCAGTTTACCCTTACCGATAAAGGTCCGGGAGTCGGGGTGGGGCAGTTTCTGAATAAAGCGTTTTTTGGATTTGGCGCCGGCGGTCAATGCCAGGAATTCCAGCTCATCCAGATATTCCTGTACCTGTTCTTCGGTTTGCATGTTGTGCACCAGGCCGACCAGTACAGCCGATTCGGTGCCTTTTTTTAACCCTTTCTTATCTTTTTCTCCTATTATCCAATCGTTTGCCATAGGCTTTTCGCTGATTTTTTTCGTTTGGGTTTTGCCATTTCCCTTTACACTTTTACACATCTTCACCCCTTACACCAATTTCCTCCCGATCGTTCCCGGGCCTACCGTTTTGCCACCCAGTCAACGGGATTGAGGCGTTTTTTCTCCAGCCATACTTCAAAGTGGACCTCCGGTTTGTCTTTGCCGAGTTTGCCGATCGGTTCGCCGGTGCTGACCACATCTCCGCGAGTGACGAAGGCTTCCTCCAGGTTGGAGTAAACGGTATAGTACCGGCCATGTTGAATGATAACAGTATTTTTGTATCCCGGGATGAACTGAGTTCCCGCTATTTTTCCTTCAAATACGGCATAGACATTAGCTTGTTCATCCGTCCTTATATCGATACCGTTATTGGTGATCTGTACGCTGCGGATCTGGGGGTGGGGCTGTTTGCCGAACCGGCGGGTGATGGCTCCGTTCCTCACCGGCCAGGGTAATCGCCCCTGGTTGCCTTTGAAGCTGTTGGACAGCGGGATGTTGTCATCCGGAACATTTGTACCGTTGGCGAAGGGGGCTGCTTCCCGGGCTTCCCGGCGTTTTCGGGCCATTTCCTCCCGGATCACTTTTTCGATGGCGTTGTTGAGTGCATCGTGTGCTTTCTGCTGTTCATCCAGCTCGGCGATGAGGCGCCCTTCGCTGGTTTTGAGCTCTTTAAGGATGCGGTTTTTGTCCTTGAGCTCCCGGTTGAGCAGCAGTTGCTGGTTCTCCTGGGAGGCCAGCAACTGCTCTTTTTCGGCCAGGGCCTTTTCCAGTTGTTGCGCTTTTCTGGACAACATTTCCTGAGTCTGTATGATCAGCCTGGCCTGCTTCTTACGGTACCGGTCATACTGGCGGATATACTGCCACCGGCGGAAGGCGTCGTTGAAGCTGTCTGCCGAGAAGAGAAAGAGTAAAAAGCTGTTGTTGATCTTGTGGCGGTAGGCCGTCCGGATGATGTTGGCATATTCTTCTTTGAGCCTTGCCACATCGTTGCTGAGCGCGGCGAGTACTTCATTGGCCCGGTGTATGCTGGCATTGGCGTAATCAACTTCCTCATGCAGCGTATTGATCAGCTGCTGGCGTTTGCGGATCTGGTTCTGGAGGGCCAGATACTGGTCTAAGGTGGCGGCTTTGGTTTTCTTGGTTTCCTTGAGCATGGCTTCTGTCTCCCGGATCTCCATCAGCAGCTGTTGCCGTTTGTTTTCCAGTTCCTGCCGGTTCTGTGCAGGAAGGGGAGCTGTGAAGGCAAGGCTCAGCAATACCAGGACGGTAGCCCGCCACCTTCTACTTTGCTCGTGTATATCGGTCTGGAATATCAAATCTGATGCTCTTTGGGACTTCAGTCTCGAGTTTCGAAAATTTCATGGAAACCTTGGCTTTGCCAGAGTATTGGCTATCCATTTCGAGCCTGCGAAGATACGAAAAATTCTTATTGTCCGGGGTTTCGCCGTATTCCTCCAGCAGCATATTTACCTGATGGCCGTTCTTTTTGTCGCTTATTGCCATTTTTCGCAACATCAGGCCGTCGGCGTCAATGTAGTAATCGCTTTCGACGGGCGCCCCTCTGCCCATCAGGTGGTAGGAGGGGCCCAGCGGTTCCATCTTTAAGCCCTTGCTGTCCAGGAATACGGGGTTGCCGAGGATGACGTCCTGAAGCTGGGCCAAACCGGCAGGGAGGCCAAAAGATTCGGACAGGTAATCCAGCCCTTCGATGGTGTATTCATTGTTGATCCGGTCCAGAACATAGACAGAATCCCGGGTCACCTGGACCCGGGCCAGCTCGAAACCAAGTTTCTTGATGCTCAGCCAGAGCAGGCTGTCACGCCGCATGCGGATGGTGGCTGAGGCGGAAAAAGACTGGCTGCTGTCGTCGTAGTCGATGACGGCACGGGCGCTGAACCATTCGGGTTGAAACTTCTGGCGGGCCAGCTGCCGGAGCAGCACTTCCGTATTCATATCTTTTCTGGCTGTTTTCCCTCCTTTTCGAACGGTTGAGCAACTGTTAAGCAAGGCGCTCCCCACAAGGAGGGCGCAAATGGTTATTACAGGGAATAATTTCATAATAACTTGTCGGTTGATTTGTCAGATATTTTTCCTGTGCCTGTGCCTTTGGGGGTGGTTCATGCCTTTATTCTATTCATTCATACAGCTTTTTATCGGCGATCTTCTTTTCCAGCAGTTCTGAGCTGCTTCCCTGCCGGAGAGCTTTTTTCCAGTATTCGATTGCCTGTTCGGCCTCGTTGAGCTGAAAGAGCACATCTCCGTAGTGTTCGAGGATATCGGGATCTTCTTCTCCGCCGTTCAGGAGAGCTTTTTCCATCCATTCCCGGGCTTTCTTGTAATCTTCCATGCGATAGAGTACCCAACCATAGGCGAACAGGTATTCCGGCTGTTTGGGCAGGATGTCATTGGCAAGGGCCGCCATCTCGCGGGCTTTCTCCAGGCGTTCGCCTCTTTCCGCCAGGGCATAGGCATACTGGCTGAGTACTTCCGGCGATTTGGCGTTCAGAGAGAGGGCTGCTTCAAAGGACTGGTTGGACTTATCATACTGTTTAAGGCTATTGTAAACCAGGCCGAGCCCGGATTGGGCCTGCATTTTCAGAAAACCGTTGTTCCCGGCCATGAGCAGGGCCTGCTGCAGGGAGGAGAGGGCCTCCTGCTGCCTGTCCAGTTCGTGGGCGGCCAGCCCGTGCATGAAGTAGGCAATGGCCTGATTGGGAAAATAATCCATGGCGCGTTCGCTGAACTCATAAAGTTTCTGGTACTGTTTCTCTTCTTTGTAAATGTGCATGGCCTGTTCCCACAGGAGAAAAACGGTATCGTCCAGTTCGAGGGCTTTCTGGTATTTTTCCAGAGCTTCCTGCTTTTTGCCGGAATAGTACAACAGGTCGCCGGAGGCAGAATAAGCTTTGGCTTCTGTGGGGTGTACCTGTTCCAGGATGGTGGACAGTTCGAGGGCAGCGGAAGCCAGTTGCTGGTTTCCGGTATCGGCAACGCGTTGGATGAAAGGCATGAGCTGGCCGATCTTCAGGTCAATGTCCACTCCTTCCTGCCGGAAAACAGGTTTCAGCGATTCCAGGAACTGCAATTCTCCTTTTGGCTGGCCCGAGCCACCGGCCATGGCCAGCTGAGCTTTGGCGTTGTCGGGGTCAAGCTGAAGGATCTCCTGATAAACCTCCCTGGCCTTATCCTCCTCCCCGATTTGCTGATAGAAGCCGGCAAGGAGGTGCCGGTACTCCATGTCATTGGGAAAAGCCTCGATCAGGCGTTCCAGTTCACGGGCTGCTTTTTTGTTGTCCCCTGTGCCCAGATAAAGAGAGTGTTTTCTGCGAATGACCTCTTCGTTAACCCCGATCCTTTTTTCCAGCAGGTCATAAGCTTTAAGTGCATCGTTGATCTCGTCGGCGCGCACCAGGAAATAAGCCCAGCGGAAATAGTTGAACTCATCATTGGGTTCCAGCCTGACGATGCGTTCATAGATTTCGGCGGCCTCTTCATTGCGGTTGAGCTTTTGATAGAGGTCGGCAAGAAATTTCAGGTACCAGGTATTCTGGGGGTCCCAGTCCACTGAATTTTTTGCAGATTTGATGGCCTTCTCATCCTCTTCGGTAGCTTCGTATGCCCGTGCCAGCTCGAAGGCGGCGGCGGCATTTTTCGGGTCTTTTTTCAGAATTTCTTTCAGAAGGGCAATGGCATTATCGTAGTTGCCAAGCAGCCTTTCCCGGTTGGCATCGATGAATACCTTTTGGATGTTGACCTCCTCTTCGTTCACCTGCCCGCCTACCTGGCTCAGTGCAACCAGAGGGAAGCACCCGGCCAGTACGAGTAGTATCTTCAGCATGTATTGCTTAATTTTCATCATAATCTCAAAATGTCCTCCATACTATTCAATACCCGTGTGGGCAGGTTTTGTTCTTTCAGGAATCCAAACAAGCACTCAGGCCCGGTATTCGGAAAAATCGCCGATGCTAATTTCCGATTTTTCTCCCTGGTAATCAACCTCATTGCCCAGCATGGAGTTGTCCAGGTTGGCGTGGCGGACCTTTGTATTGTTCTGGATCACGCTATTGCTAATAACGGAATCTTCAATACTGGAATTGTTGCCCAGAGAAACATAAGGGCCTATGACGCTGTTGCTGACCACAACGCCCTCTCCAATATAACAGGGCGGGATGATGACGGCATTGATCGTATTGAGGTCGTCGGCAACCAGCTTTTCGCTCTTCTCCTTGAGTTCGAGGATGCGCCGGTTGGTGGCCAGCACGTTATCTTTGTTGCCGCAATCCAGCCATTCCTCGATCTGTGAGGGGCGAAATCTCACTCCGTCTTTTTTCAGGATCTCCAGGGCGGAAGTCAACTGGTATTCTCCCTTATCCTTGATGTCTTCATCGACCATGTGCTGCAGCGTATCCCGCAGCCGGGCGCCATCATTGAAGTAATAGATGCCGACGATGGCCAGGTCGGAGACAAAAGTGGGTGATTTTTCCACAAAATCGGTGATGATGTTGTTTGCATCGACTTTTACTACCCCAAAGGAGGAGGGGTCATCCACTTTTTGCACCCAGATAATGCCTTCTTCCTGGGGGTTGAAGGTGAAATTAGCCTTGAAAAGGGTGTCGGCAAAGGCAACGAGGCAGTGCCCGTCAAGGCTTGGCCCGGCGCAAAGCACGGCATGGCCGGGGCCCAGAGGCTTTTCCTGGTAGTAGATCGAACATTGGGCCCCAATGCTTCCTGCGATCTTGTGCAGTTCTCTTTCCGCTTCGGCCCCAAAATCGCCGATGACGAAGGCCACCTCCTCTACTTTCTCGTCCAATGCTGCACTGAGGTCTTCTACAATACGCTGGACGATGGGTTTGCCGGCAACAGGGATCAGGGGTTTGGGAATGGTCAGGGTGTGTGGGCGTAGGCGGGAGCCGCGCCCCGCCATGGGAATGATGATTTTCATGAAACAGTTTTGTTTTGGTTTCACCTAATTATAAAGCATTTGTCGCTTTCATGTTTTTGATACGATCCAATTTTGAAAAAGGCCATACGCCTGGCAGGGTAATTTTTCAGGCAAAGGTAAGAAATGAAACCTCAAAAATAAGCCATGCCGGACTGAGCCGGCATGGCCACGCCTCGCAGTCTCCTGTACGAAGGGAATACAGACAGAGGCGTTGAGTTTTCCTGCGGTATCTATTTCGTCGCGTAGCTCATCTGATGCCCTGGCTGGAACAGTACCGGCAATGCTCCCAAAAGGAAGAACGGCCCAGGCTTAGCTCCGGCGGCCCGCCTGAAAAAGGGAAGGGCCGTCGGGCCTACAGGGCAATTTCGGGTTGCCGCCCGCGCTGTCATGCGGCAGGGGCGCCCATTGATGAATTATACAATCGGTTGAAAATTCAGGATTGAAGCAGAGTTCGGCTCCGGGAAGCAATAATTGGGGCTTCCCGGCAGTGTGAATATAACATTTTTTTCGGCTTGGCCTATTCCACTACTGTAACTTTCAGCATGTTGGTCCGAAAACGGCGATGCAACGGCATGCTTGCCGTATTGATGATGATGTCGCCGGGTTGGACCCGCCCTTCCCGCTTGAGGATGTCAGTGACATCCTGGATGGTTTCATCGGTTGTGGTAAAGCGGTCGTAATAGTAGCAGCGCACGCCCCATACCAGGTTCAGGGTGGCCAACATGTGCATGCGGTCCGAAAAGATGTAAATGTCTTTTTTGGGCCGGTAACTGGAAACTTTAAAAGCGGTGTAGCCGGAGCTGGTCATGCCGACAATGGCCTTTGCTCCGATATCCATGGCCGTTTTCCCTGCGTTGAAACAGACGATGTCCGACTGGAAAGTCCTGGATTTGGGGCTGGCCAACGGGCGCCGGCCGTCGAAGTTAAAGTGTGTCTCGGCCACTTCGATGATCTTGTTCATGGCTTCGACGACTTTCACCGGGTGTTTGCCCACGGAGGTCTCGCCACTGAGCATAACCGCATCGGCGCCGTCGAGGACGGCGTTGGCAACGTCGGTGATCTCGGCGCGGGTCGGGCTCGGGTTGGTGATCATACTGTCCATCATCTGGGTGGCGACGATGACCGGGCGGGCCCGCTGGATGCACTTGGCGATTATGTCCTTTTGAATGAGGGGGAGTTGTTCCATCGGGACTTCGATGCCGAGGTCTCCCCGGGCTACCATTATGCCGTTGGAGTGTTTGATGATCTTGTCGATGCGTTCGACCGCCTCCGGTTTTTCAATCTTGGCAATGATCTTGGCCGGGTGGTTTTTTGTGGCGATTCGCTTGGCCAGGTCCTTTATGTCTTTAGGCGAACGGACAAAAGACAGGGCGATCCAGTTGACCGGCTGGGTGAGGATGAAATCAAGGTCGGCCAGGTCCTTTTCCGTCAGGCAGGGCAGCGATATTTTCGTTTTGGGCAGGTTTACCCCTTTGTTGGAGGAAAGCACACCCCCAAACAAGGTTTTCAGCCTAACGGTATCTTTTCCATTGGTTTCAACCACTTCAAAGACCAGCTTGCCGTCGTCAACGAGCACCCGCTCTCCAATCTGGACATCCTGCGGGAACTGCTCGTAACTCATGTATATTTTCTCCATGGTTCCGATGCACTTCTCATTGACCAGGGTGATCACGTCGCCCTCTTTGAGTTCCAGAGCGTTATCCTTGATCTTGCCTACCCGAAGCTTGGGCCCCTGCAGGTCGGCCAGCAGGCCGATGTGGAGGTTATATTTCTCATTAATGTAAGTGACGTGGTTGATCACTTCGAGGTGGTCTTCGTGAGTGCCGTGGGAAAAGTTGAGGCGGAAAACATCTACTCCGGCCTTGACCAGGTCCAGCAGGTTGGAGTAGGAATTGGAGGCCGGCCCTACCGTGGCAACAACTTTTGTATTTTGATGGTCAACTATTTTCATAGATATTGGTGATTTTAATTGAGTGGGCTTTTCCAGTGACAAGGTGACGGGTTGTAAGTAAGTGTAAAAGTTACAATAATTGGTATTGTAAAAGTACGGCTATCTGAAAAATATTCAAATATACGCTCCTAAAAGTAGGAGTATTTTTTTTTTAAAAACTTTGGTTATCATGGGAGTTCTGCGTTTCTTTGCAACGCAATCGTAAACCAATAAAGCGAATTCACTATGTCTAGCATTGCAGAAAGAGTAAGTAAAATTATCGTCGATAAACTAGGCGTTGACGAATCTGAGGTAACTCCGGATGCCAGCTTTACCAATGATCTGGGGGCCGACTCTCTGGACACCGTGGAGCTTATCATGGAGTTTGAAAAGGAATTTGACATTTCCATCCCGGATGAGCAAGCCGAAAACATCCAGACGGTTGGGCAAGCGATTGAATATCTCGAAGCCAACTCTGACAAGGGCTAATTTCAGTTACATCTCTATACAGATGTTCCTATTCTGCAAATTAGAGGTACGGCCTGCCTCTAATTTGTGGTTTTAAGAGGGGCCAGAATAATTCCCTCCTCCTTCATCAGCAGAACGATCGTATTGGCTATCACTTCCCTGCATCCGGAGCTGCTCCGGCTGAAGCCGACGAAAAGAAAATCCAAATTGACTACAGGCGCCGCAAAGCAAAAATCTAAACAAAAATGAAAAGGGTTGTTGTAACAGGAATAGGGGCATTGACCCCGATCGGCAACAATATCAAAGCTTACCTCGAAGGGCTCCAAAACGGCGTAAGCGGCGCCAACCTCATTACTCACTTCGATGCTTCCAATTTTAAGACACAGTTCGCCTGTGAGGTTAAGAACCTCAATATAGAGGAGTTAATTGACCGCCGGGAGGCCCGCCGTATGGATTTGTTCTCCATTTATGGCGCCATTTCTTCAGATGAGGCCATCGCCGATGCCGGGCTGGACCCGGAGACGCTAGACCTCGACCGCGTCGGCGTGATCTGGGGCTCCGGAATAGGCGGGCTGAAATCCCTGGAAGCGGAAATAGAAGAATTCATCACCGGCAATGGCATTCCAAGGTACAACCCTTTCATGATCCCAAAAATGATCGTGGATATCGTTGCCGGCCAGATATCGATCAAGTATGGCTTCCGGGGCGCTAATTTTGCTACGGTCTCTGCCTGTGCCTCTTCATCTCATTCCGTTTCCGTGGCAGCCGATTATATCCGCCTCGGCCGTCAGGACGTGGTCGTTACCGGAGGTTCTGAAGCCGCGGTGATCAAGGCAGGAGTAGGGGGCTTCAACGCGATGAAAGCGCTCTCCACCCGGAATGATGATTACAAGACGGCCTCCCGCCCCTTTGACCTGGACCGCGACGGCTTTGTCCTGGGGGAAGGCGCCGGAGCACTCGTTCTGGAAGAACTGGAACACGCTAAAAAACGGGGCGCCCGTATTTACGCAGAATTGGCGGGCAGCGGCGCTACTGCCGATGCACATCATATTACGGCCCCTCACCCGGAAGGGCTGGGAGCCAGCAACGTTATGAAAATCGCACTTAAAGAAGCGGGGCTGAATCCGGAAGATATTGATTATATTAACGTTCATGGTACATCAACGCCTCTGGGAGATGTCGCAGAGGTCAAAGCAATTCAACAGGTATTCGGCGATAATGCTTATAAGTTGAACATTAGTTCGACCAAATCGATGACCGGGCATCTCCTGGGGGCTGCAGGCGCCATTGAGGCCATCGCCGGTATTCTGAGCATAGTCCATGGCTTCGTGCCGCCGACCATTAACCATTTTACCGATGACCCAGAGCTGGACAGCCGGCTCAACCTTACTTTCAACCAGGCGCAGGAGCGCGAAGTAAGGGCCATATTGAGTAATACCTTTGGTTTCGGCGGGCACAATTCGTCCTTGATCTTTAAGAAATTTGAAGAATAGACGGCAGGAAAGCGGCAGGCATTAACAATAACCCGGCCACTTCCTGCTTTGGGGTTGTCCCCGTGCTCTTCAGAGGTGAAGCGGCAATGCCTACCCCCCAACGGGTTACTTTCAGGGTATTACCTCCTTACCTTAAAGAGCAGCTGTTTTCAATAGTTCTGGTAATCTGGTGCGCCTGCCTTTGCAGGGATATGTCCTGCTATTCGATGGTAACACCACCCTGGCAGGGGAGCCGGTATTGTTAACGTTAACATAATTCTTTTGCTTTGCTGCGGCTCTTATTAAGGATCTATAACTTTCACTTTTCGAAAGACAAGGAGTTTGCCCGGCGCCTTCGCCAGCTTATCGGCTTTACTCCTGCCAATATGGCCATCTTCAGGCTGGCTTTTTCCCATAAATCCACCTCTTCGGAAAAGGCCTATGCCATACAGAACAACGAACGCCTGGAATACCTGGGCGATGCTGTTCTGGGGACGATCGTGGCGGAGTACCTGTTCAAGAAATATCCCAACAGCAATGAGGGGTTCCTGACCAAGATGCGCTCCAAGATCGTAAAACGAAAATCCCTCAATAAGATCGGGGACAAAATGGGGCTGGATATGCTGCTTTCCGAATACAACCAGACCCGCCTCAGCCGTTCTATGCTCGGCAATGCCGTGGAAGCACTGGTCGGGGCTGTTTACCTCGAAAAGGGATACAGCGGCACCAAACATTTCGTGGTCAATAAAGTACTGCGCAACTACGTAGATGTACACGAACTGGAAAGCTTCGATGACAACTACAAGAGCCAGTTGCTGGAATGGTGCCAGAAAAACGGACAGACGGTAAGCTATAAGCTGCTGGCCCGGTATAAGTTTGAAAAACGCGACCGCTTCAAAGTGGCTGTCATGGTAAATGGCAAGAAAATGGCCACCGCCGATGACTTCAACAAAAAAAGCGCTGAACAGACGGCCTCGGAGAAGGCAATGGTCGCCCTCGGTATCCTGGACCCCGAAGATGAGGAGGAGGATTAAGGCCGTGAACTCCTTCAATTATGGACTGGACTTACCACAAGATCACGGCAATGGCCCCCAACAGCCTTGTCCTGGAAAAGGCGAAGGGGCTTACTTCCTCCCGCCGGTGGCCGGAAACGGGCGCCAGCGGAAGCCTGTTCTGGGGAGTTTGCAGGAGTAGTGGAGAGCGTACTTACCATGTCGTTGCCAGCCTGAGCGATGAAACCTTCCGATGCGATTGCAACAGCCGTTATCACCCCTGCCGCCACATTCTCGCCCTTCTGCTGTTTGTCAACGGGAACAAAGCAAAACCCGTTTCTGCGGAATTGCCGCCTGCCTGGGCCCAGCAGTTGCTGAAAACCCTGGTTCACCAAGGCCCTTCCACCGAGGACAGGGCCAGGAGTGAGGCCGGGCGTTCCCGGCGTTTCAGCCAGCGCCTGCAACTCATGCAACAGGGAGGGCAGGACCTGGAGGAGTGGCTGCTCGACCTGGCCCGCCATGGCCTTTCCGCCATCGCAGAGCAACCTCCCGGCCTTTGGGATAGCTTTGCCGCCCGAATGGTGGATGCCAAACTGGGGGGCGTGGCCCGCCGCATTCGCAATTTCAAATCTCTGGCAGGCAGGGAAGATGGCTTCGAGCTTCTCCTTGAAGAAATGGCGGAACTCTACCTGCTGGCGCAAAGCTTCAAGCAACTGGAAAGCCTCCCTCAGGGCCTGCAGGAAGAAGTACTCAGCCAGTTGGGGGTGAACTTTAAAAAAGAAGATGTGCTGGCCCGGGAGGGAGTGGCGGATACCTGGCTGGCGGCCGGACAGGTGGAAAGAGAGAGTGAGGATGACAATCTGCGTTACCGGCGCACCTGGTTTCTGGGAGAAAAAAGCAGCCGGCTGGCTCTTATTCTGGACTTCGCCTGGGGCAGACAGGGCTACGAAACTCAATGGGCCGTGGGTAGCAGTGTTCAGGGAGAACTGGTATTCTATCCCGGGGCCTATCCTCTTCGCGCCCTGTTTCGCAAACAACAGCCCTCCGGCCGGCCATTTGAGGGAAAGCTGGGATATGCCTCTATTGACGCTTTTGCTCAGGCTTATGCTCAGGCACTGGCCGACAATCCCTGGCTGCAGCCTTTTCCCTGTTTGCTGGCGGAAGTGATGCCGGTTCAGGAAAATGGCCAATTCTGGCTGGTGGACCGGCAGAAGCAGAAGTTACCCCTGTCTTCAGAAGGAATGGCCCGCTGGAACCTCCTGGCGGTAAGCGGAGGCGGGCCTCTGTCCGTTTTTGGAGAATGGAACGGTAAGGCCCTGGGCCCTTTGTCTGCCCTTGCAAATGGGCGGGCCTATCCTCTTCAGGGCCTTGCCGACAACCCGGAAGAATGGTACAATGACCTATTCAGCAGCTGAAGTTGTTAAATTGTAAGCGTTGTTAATGGCGTTGGAACAAAACGGCGCCAGGTGGAAAAATGACTTTCTTCCCGATCGTCCGTCAAAACCAAAAAACTGCAACAGGTTAATATGAGAAAGCTGGCATTCGGCCTTATTTTTCTGGTAACTTCCCTGGGGCTTGTTGCCCAGGAAGGCTTTCCCCGGCTTCTTCCGGCAGAGGTCAACTCCGGTTATGAAGAATGGGGCCCGGTGGCATCTCCGGAAGGCAGGGCTCTTTATTTTACCCGCCTGGGGCATCCCCAGAATATGGGGGATGCCGATAAGGGAGATATCTGGATCTCTTATCGGCATGCCGACGGGCAATGGCCACGGGCAGTCAATGTCGGTGCTCCTCTGAACAGCTGGGGGGATGACCGGGTGGTTGGCATTCACGGTTCCGGCGCCAAACTCTATTTGTACCGGCCCGGCAACCATTCTCTTTACTATAGCATCCGCCGGGGAAGAACGTGGGAACCTCCAATGCCCATTTTGATAGACAGTTTCAGCCTGGAAGGCAAAAACCTGCGTTTTGCCTTCACTCCGGACGGTGGTGTGTTGCTGCTTTCCTTTGCCGGCAGCGGCGCAGGAGGAAAGCGCGATATTTATATCTGTTTTGCCCGGGGAGAAAACCGTTATTCTCCTCCGGCCCCTCTCGGGCCTCCGGTAAATTCTGCTGCCGACGAGCTTGGCCTCTGGCTGGCGGCCGATGGCGAAACCCTTTATTTTTCTTCCGACAGGGAAGGAGGCCTGGGACGGCATGATCTTTATTTCACCCGTCGTCTGGATGAAAAATGGAGCCATTTCACCCCCCCGCAAAATCTGGGCAGGGCGGCCAATACTCCGGATGATGACACCTTTTTGAGTATGCCGGCTTCCGGTTCCCCGGTATTTCTGGTGCGCCGGAATGAAGAAGGGGAGATGGATATTTATGAAACAGAACTCCCGGACAGCCTGCTTCCAAAGCCTGTCATTCTACTGACTGGAACCATCAGGGATGCCGCCTCCGGAGAGGCCCTCCCTCTGGCTAAAGCACAGGTTCAGCCGTTGAAGGATAATCCCTTCTTTGCCGATACCGATATTACCGGCCAGAACGGAGTTTTCCAGCTCATCCTGCCTTATGGTCGGGATTTTGAACTGAGTGGCGCAATGAGCGGGTATTTTCCCGTTAGTGAGCCGCTGGAACTGTCCGGAAAGGCTTTCGAGGAACTGGACCGGGAGAACACCCCTCTGTTGGTTTCCCTCTCCCGGGACCCGGCCTATGCCCAGCGCAATGAGGAGATCATAGACCTGCAGCTTCACCTACGGAAACTTGATGATGAGTTGATCAGGAT
Organism: Lewinellaceae bacterium; assembly: GCA_020636315.1. Lineage (GTDB taxonomy): Bacteria > Bacteroidota > Bacteroidia > Chitinophagales > Saprospiraceae > JACJXW01. The sequence continues at coordinate 522,911 of JACJYA010000001.1, read as the reverse complement.
CAGGGAGGAACGGAATGCGCTGCAAAAAAAAATGATGGAAGGCCGGTTGAATGACCCGGGCTGGAGCCCTTCTTCCGACCCGGAACTGGAGGCATTGAAACACCGTTACCGGCAGCATCAGGCTGCCGTTCAGGATACCATCACTCCGGACGCTTACGAACAAACTCCTGCCGACAATGCACAGGAGCTCAGGGATATGAAAGAACGGTACAATCGTTATGTGGCCTACCAGAAGAACCAGCAAAAACAGGCAGCTGAGGCCGAAGAAGGCAATGCTTACCTCTGGGATGGCGCCCGGAGCTTCGAAAGCCTGGAGGAGGAAGTGCGGCAAGGCTTAAAAGAGGGCCTGGCCCCTAAAGTCGGACAGGAACTCAGCGCCGGTATGCTGGATGCGGTGAAGCGTGAAGTCGCTCCTTCCCTCAGCGAACGGGAGCGCCAGCAACTGGAATTAAAAGAGGAAGACTTGCAGCGTACCATTCGGCAGAGTTTTGCCAAACCGGCCGGCCGGCCGGAGAACTGGACGGCCAGGGGAGGAAGCACCGAAGCGGAATGGGAACGTGATCTGAAAGAAGACATCAGAACTGCCCTGGAACCCAAAGTGCGGGAAGAACTGCTCCTGAACCTAAAGGAAGATATTCGGGCCGCACTGGCCAATGACATCACTTACTGGGCAAAAAAAGAAACGCAGGCCGAGTTGCAGGTGGAACTCAACGAGAAACTTCAACTGCAGATCGAGCAGGAAAGGCGCAAAGCCGTAAACTTGCCCATGAGTAACGATGCAGTTGCGCCTTTAACCCCTGCCCCCCCAACAGAATACCGGGAAATGCAGAAGGACATCTTCCTTGCACCGGCGCAGACAGGAAGTGTTATCCCCCTGAATACTGTTGTTTTCGAACCCAATAAACCAACCCTCAAACCTGTAGCTTATGCCGAACTGGGCCGTGTGCTGGAATTTCTCCGCGAGAATGAGCACCTCAGTGTAGAGATCGGTGTTCACGCCGGGGCCCAACTCAGCCATACCAATGCACTGAGCCTGACAACCCAGCGTGCTCAGGCCATTGTCAATTACCTTATAGGCCACGGTATCGATGAGGATAGGGTCGTGCCCAAAGGGTATGGTAAGGCCTTTCCGGTTGCTGTGGGAGGCAAGCCGGAAGCGCAGTGGCGGAACCAGCGCGTTGAGATGAGGGTCATTTCCAAAACAAACTAATCCTGACTGTTTATGAAATTCATTGGCCAGGGCCTGATCGAGCAGGCAGCAGAATTACTTGATGGTTCCGAAGAAAGTTATGAGCAGGCTATCACTGAAATGGAAAAGGAACAGCCGGTGCTGCTTTCTTATTTTTTCACGGACAATTTTAAAGTGTTCACTCAGAAGGAGAACGAGTATATTCTCTATTTAATACTCGTAATATGGAAAGCCCTTGGCCTCAGCGGAGAAAGTGTGCCTGATGTAACAGAGCTGCAACTTAGCCAGGCCGAGGGGCACAACTGGGAAAGGCTTCAGGGCGTTAAAGCGAAAGGGTTTCACGAGCGGTTGAATGTGTTTTTTGACAATTATCCGCAGGAAGACCTCCTGGCTTTTGTCGAAGATGCCCTGGCGGAAGAAGAGGAGGAAGAAATGCCCCTGGTCACTAAAGAAGGCCGGGAGGCCATCTTTGTCAGCCTCAAATCTGCCATCGATTGCCTGACGGGCTGGAAACCGGAAACTGTGGAAAAATAACGGCTCATCCCGATACAGGTATAAGTGTATTATTTCCTGTGTTAAGATGTTTTGAAAGCAGGCCGTACGGGCAAATATTATTATAAAACTTCCATCTGACCGTTATTATTGCTATTTTTGCGCTCACAAATTGTTAGTAAACAATCACCTACTCGCAAAATTTAGCCAGCGCACTTTACAGATCACATTTCCCAACTTGCTAAAAAAATTATATGAACCAGAAGGCTGAAAAAACACGGTATAGTGATGAGGAGTTGGAAGAATTCAGAGTACTCATTGAGAAGAAACTGGGCCGGGCACAGGAACAACTTCAGTTCTATCTCGACCAGTTGTCCGAACTGGCAGACAATCCCGACTCAAAAGTGAAAGGGCTGGATGATGGCATCGGCACGGCAGAAAGTGAAAGGCTGACGAACATGGCCGGCCGGCAACGCAAGCACATCCAACATCTGGAAAATGCACTGATCCGGATCCGGAATAAGGCTTATGGTGTATGCCGGGTTACCGGCAAACTGATCTCTAAAGAGCGCCTAAGGGCTGTCCCGCATGCTACTCTAAGCATTGAAGCCAAGCAAAACCGGCCGAAAAATAAATAGTACGATACAGGAGAGGCGGCCAGGCCAACCAGCCGGAAAAGGGGGGAGGCAGGCTGAACCATTTCGTTTCCATTAGGTTCAATACGCTTTTCCCTTGCCAATAGTGATTGCACCGGCCATTGGTGCAATCACTATCTTTTTAAGAGCGGTGAAAATTTCCCTCTCAAAAACCTATGCCAGCGCTTCGATGTTATTTGGAAAGCAATTCCTTATGGATTCCTGCTTTTGTGTTTATCTTTGTATGGCTTAAAAAGAACCTGAGGTTTGAAGAAATCATCAATAGTCCTGGCCGTTATCTTTTTGGTCCTTTTCATTGACCAGGCCCTGAAGATTTGGGTGAAAACCCAAATGAACTACGGAGACGAGATCAGGATCTTTGGATTTGACTGGGCCCTGATCCATTTTGTGGAGAATAACGGCATGGCTTTCGGCATTTCTCTGGGTGGGGTTTACGGTAAATTGGCGCTGAGCCTGTTTCGTATTATCGCTGTGGGTTTTCTCATATACTACCTTCGCCTGCTGGTTCGGTCGAAAGTATCGACGGGCCTGCTGGTGAGTTTCGCTCTGATCCTTGCCGGCGCTTTAGGCAATATTCTGGACAGCGCATTTTACGGCCTTATCTTTTCTGAATCCCCTTATCACGGTGGCCTGGCAGCACTTTTCCCCGAAGGAGGCGGCTATGCCGGCTTTCTGCACGGCAAAGTAGTAGATATGTTGTACTTCCCGATAATCGATACCTTTCTGCCAGACTGGGTGCCTTTCTGGGGAGGCAGCCATTTTATGTTCTTCAAACCCGTCTTCAACATCGCAGACCTTTCCATTACGCTGGGTGTTGTAAATATCCTGTTATTTCAGCGCAGTTTCTTCAGCGGCCCCTCCGGTGAAAAGGATCAGGCCGCTGCCCAGACGAATGGAGAAGAGGAAAATAATGGAGAGAGCCTTTCGGTTGAGGAGGTTGCCTCTGAACCCACAGCAGAAGGCCCAGGCGAGTACCGGGAAGATGCCGGCTTGCTGGAAAGGCCGGAAGGAGAAGGCAAACGGCCTTCTGTCGAAAGAGATTGAGCACCTCCTTCTTAGTGGGGGAAAAAATAACGGGGATAAAAGCTTCACGCTGTTATCCCCGTTTGCGTTTGGCGCCAGGCCGAACGGGTTCTTATTCTTACTTTCTGGATTCCTGCAAGAAGCCTTCGATGGCATTTACCGAATCTCCCAGCTTTTCATAGTCAATACTATAGTGGATGTACTTGCCATCGCGCTCCGTATTCACCAGGCCTGCGGTGCGTAAAATGCGCAGGTGTTGTGAAGTGATAGATTGCTCCAGGCCGAGGGTATTGTAGATCTTGTTGACATTGATCTCCTCGTTCTGGTCGATGAATTCGAGGATTTTCATGCGGAGGGGATGAGCAATTGCCCGGAGTACCTCTGAGGAAGCATGTAGCTTCTCATTGTTGATGCTTACCTTAGTTTTTCTCATAGAAGTTGTTTTAAAAAATATGTTTGTTCAAGCGCTTGCTTGTATTAATACTTTGCAAATATGCATTTTTTATTTATTTTTTCCAAGTCCATAAATGAAAAATGCCGTGGCTTTGACTTAGCCACAGCATTTTGGGGGTGCTTGTAATCCGCTTGTTAGGAATTGCATCGTCATGCCGCGAGCTCATCCACGAGGCGGGATATCTGAGCGAGGCGGTCCCGGTTAAGAGAATAATTGATGAATTTGCCCTGCCGTTCAGTATTGACCACCCCGGCCCGGCGGAGAATTGCCAGGTGCTGAGAGGCCACGGATTGCTCCAGGCGCAGCTTGATGTAGATATCAGTCACTGTCATGCTATCGTTTTCTTCCAGTAGGTCGATAATGCGCTGCCGAAGTTTGTGGTTGACAGCTCGGAGCACCAGTACGGCTTTCCGGAGTTCAGCATAGTCCAGTTTAATATCACCACCCCCCTTTTTCAGGACGACGGTTTCATTCTTCTGTTTTCTCATATTAACTTGTTTTACACATTAAAAAATTTCCTCATAACCCAGGGGGCAAAGACTATGCCAGTTTTCAAGGGGTTTAAGGAAATCTGAGCTTAAAGCTTCAAGTTTCTAAGCAAAAATAAAAAAATATTCACATAAAAGAAATGTGTAATAACCATAATTGACACAAAAGCAACTTATTAACAGTTACTTAGGGATATCTGGTTAGCTGTTGCCCGGAAAATAAAGGTTTATCTCAAATCTTATCTGGCGGATATGATTTTATTTCAACCGGGATTTGGGAGTTGTGATGTTTGGAGGTTTGAGGTAAAAGGGGCTATAGTAGGCTACATCTTCAAATTTTTCCTGTTCAAAGGCAACCAGCGCAAGGGGCAGCAGGTGGGCTGCTGAACAGGCTACCGGGCTGAAAATGATGTTCTCGGAGGGCAGGACTGCCCGGCATTTTTCCGCTCCGTTGCCGGAGAGCACAACCCGGTGGCCGGCCTTCAGTTGTTCACTGAAAGTGCTTTTATCGACGGCCAGCGCCTGCGGCCCTTCAATTTGTTCGTTGGCTGCGTCAAAACCGGCAGTATATACTTCCATCCTGCGTGCGTCGATCATGGGATAATAGAGCGCTTCTTCCCGTTCCTGCTTAAGGCTGGCCAGGGCAAGAGACTGAAGGGTATCTACTACAATCAAGGGCTTGTCGAGCGTATAACAGATGCCCTTCGCCGTAGCTGCACCTACCCTCAGAGAAGTGTAGGAGCCCGGGCCGCTGCTCAGCGACAGGGCGTCCAGTTCTTTCATCAGGACACCCGCTTCCTCCAGGCAACGCTGGATGAGCAGTGTGATCTGCGCAGCATGCTGATAACCGGCTGTCGCATTTTGCAGGCTCAATAACCGGCTGCCCCGGCTAAGTCCAATGGAACAGATGTCAGTAGCAGTTTCTATGTGTAGTATCAGGGACATGCGAACAGGGGCTATATGATTTTATGGCTGAATGGTTGAATTGCTATTGATAACTATTCCGATGGGGCCGGACGGCAGCAATATAACAATAAAACAATTTATCCGGGCCGAAGAGGCAACATAACCCTGTAAGGGATAGTTCAAAAAAGTGTGTCCGCATTACGGTAACCCGCTGGTTTCCAGAGTAACAAGGCCCGTCCTCGCTACCGCTCTGCCGGGTAAAAACCCAGTAACCAGAAACTATGAACACTCCCCCTGTAACAACAACTTCATGCCAGGCCGAATGCCCTGAAACTATTATTTTCCTTCTGTTGTTCTTCCATTGTTCAGATAATATTATTTTTGCATTCGGGTTCTGGCTTCCCAAAAATCCCAAATCCCAAATCATAAAGTCACAATGGTTACTCCTCAACTCATACCCCAGCAATTCATGTAGCGCCCTTTGCCCTCTTTTCGCAATTGGCCTTGAAAGGCCGTTTCCTCTCTTCTCATTTATCTCGAAAATTTTTATAAGAACATGTTAGATAAGCTTCAAGCTATAAAAGACCGGTACGTTTATCTCGAAGAGCAGATGGCCGACCCCGAGCTCATCGCCGATATGAGCCGTTATGCCAAGGTGAGTAAGGAATACAAAGACCTGCAGCCGGTGGTCGGGGCTTATGAAAAGTACAAACAGTTGCTGGGAAATATCGAAACGGCCCGGGAAATGCTCAAAGACGAAAGCGCCGAGATGCGCGAAATGGCTGAAATGGAACTGGAGGAGCTCGAACCCCGCCGTGAAGAAATGGAGGAGGAAGTCAAGATGCTGCTCATTCCCAAAGACCCGGAAGACTCCAAGGATGTGATCTTCGAGATCCGCTCCGGCACCGGTGGCGATGAGGCCAGCCTTTTTGCGGGCGACCTCTATCGCATGTATTCCCGTTACTTTGAGGAGCAGGGCTGGAAAGTTGAAACAGTTTCCGTCAATGAAGGCACCGTAGGGGGATACAACAAGCTCGTGCTGGAAGTTTCCGGAGAGGATGTTTACGGCAAGCTCAAGTTCGAGTCGGGTGCTCACCGGGTGCAGCGCATTCCCAAAACCGAATCTCAGGGGCGCGTGCACACTTCGGCGGCCACCGTGGCCGTCATGCCCAAACTGGAAATGGAAGACGTCGATATCAACAAGGCCGACCTCAAGATCGATACCTACCGCTCCAGCGGCGCCGGCGGCCAGCACGTAAACAAGACCGAATCGGCCGTGCGCATCACCCACCTGCCCACAGGCATCGTTTCTGAAAGCCAGGACGGCCGTTCCCAGATCAAGAACCGGGAGATCGCCCTGCAGCGCCTCTACGTCAAGATCGCTGAGGTGCGGCGCGAACAATACGAATCCGAACAGGCTGCCAAACGCCGCTCTCTTGTGGGCTCAGGTGACCGCTCCGGCAAGATCCGAACCTACAACTTCCCACAAAACCGCGTCACCGACCACCGCCTGGAAGGCGATAATAAGAATTTTAACCTGCAGGTGGTTATGGAAGGCGATCTCGGCCCCATCATCGAGGCCTTGCAGATGGCGGAAAATGCGGAGAAAATGAAGGAAGGAGCCATGAGTTAGAACGTTGGCGTTCCAACCTTTTTGTCTTTATTCTGCCCATCCCCGGGCAGGAACCACAGAAGAATTCCATTTTACACAAACTTAACTTACCTTTAATCTACAGGCGAGGCCTGCCCCCCCTTTTTCAATTTAACTTTTCAGCCTGACGTACTCAAAACCGGTCCCTATGACGCCTCTTTACCCTATGTTAAGAACCCTTAGCTTTCTGTTTCTGGCTGCGCTTTTTTCTACCCCCCTTTTTACTCAGGGCGCCCGGGAGTTTTACCAGGGCTTTGAGGGCTCTGCCAACGACACCTGGAATTATACTGCAACCCCGGCCCGCTACGTCGCCGATGACGGTGATGATGTCTGGGCGGATACCACCACCACCAGCGCCATCCAGCCCGCTACCGGCCAGAAATTCTGGTTTATGCACGACCTGAATAACCCCAATGGCGGCAACGACAGTTTTCACATCCTGGACTTCGAGCCGGTGGATGTATCGGGCTTTGGGTTCAATTCCGTCACCTTCAAATACTATTCCTTCGAGTATGAAGACAGCGATTCCATCGGTTATATACTGGAAACGGATACCGGCTCCGGCTTCGACATGGCCAACTATGTCGGCCTAAACCGCAATACCAGTGGCTGGGAAACAGTTTTTATCAACCTACCGGTTGGGGTTCCCGCCGTCCGCCTCCGCCTGATGGCCAAACAGAATGGTGGTAATGATTACGCCGGCTTCGACGATGTGTTGGTTTTCAGCAGTACACAGGATGTTATTTCGCCCCTCGTGCTCAATGCTGAGTTGACAGGCGCCAATTCCGTAAGGGTGAATTACAGCGAACCCATGGATCAGGGCAGCGTGGAAAACTCAATGAATTACACGGCCGATGTAGCCATCGGCAATATCGTCTATACCGACCCGGGCACAGGTTCTTCATTTGCCGATATTACCTTTACTGAGGATTTTACTGCCGGGCAGGCTTATACCCTTACTGTCGGGCAGGTTACGGATGTGGCCGGGAACTTCCTTCTGCTGCCGTTCACGTTTGAATACATCTATAACAATACAACACCCTCCATCGTCATTACTGAGATCTTTTACCATCCTCCATCGGATGAGAGACAGGAGTTCATAGAGCTCTTCAATGCCGGCGACAGCCCGGCTGTTCTGGGAGGGCTGCAGCTCAGCGGGGAGTTTCGCTTTACCTTTCCTGCCGGGCTTAGCCTGGGGGCAGGCGAAATATTTTTGCTGGCCTATGATGAAGCAGTGGCCGAGGCCTTCTTCGGAGAGGATTTTATGGGGTGGGGCGATCCGAACAGCCTGGGCAATGGTGGTGGTGACATTATCATAACTAATTTCAGCGGCGCCGTTATCGATCAGGTTAATTACAATGATAATGACCCCTGGCCCGTCGCAGCTGACGGCGACGGGCCCTCGCTCGAACTCATTGCCTCCGGCCTGGACAACAACGACGGGCTCAACTGGCGCGCCACGGCCAACCAGGTTGGCGATACAGACGTCTTTGCCACTCCGGGTATCATTGCTGAAAACCTTACTCCCGTCATCTCTTTTGAGCGTGCAGCTGTAGCCGTAGAGGAAGGCGCAGGGATCCAGCCTCTTGCCCTGGTGGTCAACAACTACGGTTCGTCTTCTCCTCAGGCCGTCGTTTCGGTAGCCGCTGCTTCCACGGCAGTGGAGGGAGTGGATTACGTATTGGGAAGCGATACCATCACTTTTCCGGCCAACAGCGCCGGCCCCCAATTCCTGAATGTGGACTTTCCGGATAATGACGCTCTGGGCGGCCGCTACCTCATCATCGAGATCACCGAACTCATCAACAGTGAACAGGGGACAAACCAAAGGCTGATCGTCCTGATCAAAGACAATGACATCCAGCCGCCTTCCCCTCCAACCATGTCCGACTTCAACCTCACCCACCTTGGCAGCTACGAGTCGGGGGCATCGGCGGCGGCCATTGCCCATGATCCTGCATCCCAGCGGCTTTTTGTGGCCAATGCTGGGGAAAACCAACTGGACATCATTGATTTTTCCGACCCTTCCAACCCGGGCCCCATCAATTCAATCGAATTGTCGGGTTTGTTCAGCGGGCGGGTACGCTCTGTAGCGGTATATGAGGGCATCGTGGCAGTAGCCATGGCATCTGTAATACCCGGCAATAATGGGAGTGTCCTGTTCTTTGATACAGATGGCGCGCTGTTGAATATGGTGGCGGTGGGCTCCTTGCCGGGTATGCTTACCTTTACTCCCGACGGCAGCAAACTGCTCGTGGCCAATGAAGGAGAACCGAGCAGCGATTATTCGGCTGACCCGGAAGGTTCGGCCAGCATCATAGATATGGCTCCGGGCGTTGCCTATGTTGCAGATTCGGATGTGATGACGGCGGGCTTTGGCCCTTACAACTCAGATTCCGCCAGCCTCGTTGTGCAGGGGGTCCGCCTGTTCGGCCCGGGAGCCAGTGTGGCCCAGGACCTGGAGCCGGAGTATATCGCCGTTTCGGATGACGGGGCCACCGCCTATGTCGTTTGTCAGGAGAACAATGCCGTAGCTGTTATTGATATTGAAACGGCTTCAGTGGCCGCTATCCTGCCTTTGGGGTATAAAGACTGGTCTGCGGAAGGGGAGGGCTTCGATGCCTCCGACCTTGCGCCGGACGTTTTCTTTGCCAATTGGCCGGTAAAAGGTATGTATCAGCCGAATGCCATTCATTACTTCACCGTTGGCGGACAGGGTTATCTCATTACCGCCAACGAAGGGGCTGCCCGCGTTTTTGATACTTTCAGCGAGGAATTCAGGGTGGGTGATGACGAGGTCGTCCTGGACCCTGCGGCTTTCCCCAATGCCGGCTACTTAAAAGATGATGCATTGCTGGGCCGGCTGCACATCACCACCGCTGCCGGCGACGACGATGGCGATGGCGATTACGATGAACTTTACACTTATGGTGGCCGCTCTTTTTCCATTTGGGATGCCGCCACCGGCGCACTGGTGTACGACAGCGGCAGCGGCCTTGAGGTGATCACCGCCAATGACCCCGAGTTCGGGCAACTGTTCAATGCCGATGAATATTTTAATGTGCCCAAAGGGCGGTCTGATGACAGAGGGCCAGAACCGAAAGCGGTAACCGTAGGTAGAATTAATGATATTCCCTATGCTTTTGTCGGTTTGGGAGGCATCGGCGGAGTGATGGTATTTGAACTCAGTGACCCGGCGGCCCCCCGTTTCGTTCAGTACATCAATACCCGCAATCTCAATTATCCATCAGGTGACCTGGGCCTGGAAAGCCTGATCCTCATCTCTTACGAAGACAGCCCTGACGGCAGGCCTTTGCTTGTGGCCTCTCACGAAAGGAGCGGAACATTGGCCGTTTTTGAGTTGCACCTGAACTGTCCGATTGCTTCCCTGCCCGATGAGGTTGGCATCTGCCAGGGCCAGGCAGTCGTACTTGAGGTGGCCGGGGGCTATCAGGAAATTAACTGGTCAACCGGCGAATCCGGCCCTTCGGTTTCTGTGGATAGCCTTGGGGTCTATACGGTTGTGGCAGCCACCAGTTGGGGTTGCGTTGCTACGGATACGGTGGCAATAGTACCCAACCCTCTACCGGTGGTTGGCCTGGGTGCGGATGTGGCTGCCTGTGAGGGGGAATTCGTAATGTTGGATGCTCCTCCGGGTTTTGCCGCTTACAAATGGAACACCGGTTCGACGGCTCAGTCGGTGAGTGTCACTGGCACAGGGCAATACAGTGTGACGGTTACGGATGCCGACGGTTGTGAAAACAGTGATACGGTAAATGTTGTGTTCAACTCACTTCCGGTGCTGGATTTCCCGCAGGATACGATGATCTGTGCGGAGGATATTACTGAATTCGATCCGGGCGCCGGCAACGTATTTATCATTGATGGCGTGACGCTGCCTGCCTTTGTGGTTGCCGGTTTTGCACCAAACTCCTACAGTGTCGAGGCCGTAGTTGCCAATGAGTTCGGTTGTCAGCAACCGGCAGTGCTCAATTTCACGGTTGACGTTTGTGTCGGCGCCGATGATGTTGCCGGGGCAGAGTCCATTGAGCTTTTTCCGAACCCGGCCTCCGGGGAGGTGGCCGTTCGCCTTAGCCACCTGCAGCAAAGCAATTACCACCTTCAGGTTCTCAGCATATCCGGGCAGGTAATCCGGGAAGCCAGTATCCTGCCCCTGCGGGAGGAGTATCTTGTGGAGATTGGCCTGGCGGCTCTGCCTTCTGGAGTTTACCTGGTGCAGTTGGTTTCCGGAAAGGGTGTTTGGGCGAAACGCCTGATTGTCTGGTAATAAATGGGAAAAGAATTAATGGATGCCAACTGCCTGCTGTTGAAAACCGGGGTTTCGGACTTTTTCTCTAATATTCAGGACAGCTCATTTTTGAGATGTAGAATGAATTTGCTTCAGTAACAATTCCCTCCTTTTTACGTATGCTCTCTCATGGATAACCTCTCTGGAATTTCCGTTCCGGCCTGCCGGCAAAAAAAAATTCCGGCGCTTACAGGCTCGCCCCTCAACGGATGAACCAGATTTTTCTCAGGAAATTATTTTTGCCGATGAGAACTTTGGGGATGTTGATTTTGTGGGCGGTATTTTTGCCATCTGTCTATGCGGGGCACTGGCCGGTGCTATCAGGTATCAGTGATTCCCTCGTCCGCCCAACAGTAGGTTTTGCAGAAGCAAGTACTATTGTTCCCGAAGGATTTGGCAGGCTTGATCTCGGGTTGAATATTGAATCCGGAGGGCACCTCTCCGGTACCGTTAGCCTTAAGGTAGCTGCCGCTTCCACAGCCGTGGAAGGAATAGATTTCAGGATCGTTGGCCGGTCCATTGACCTGGCATCCGGAAATTTAAAGGCCAGCCTTGACATTCTGGACAACGGGCTGCCTGGCGGCCGCTACCTCATTCTGGAGATGGAACTTCCCGACAGCAGCCTCCTGGCGCCGGGTAAGCAGGCCAGCCATATTGTGCTGATACAAGATGGTGACGTTTCGCCTCCGGCAGTACCTACAGCGCCCCGGTTAAAACTGGCTCATGTGGGCAGTTATTTTCTACCCAAAGGCTCCTCGGCAGAGATCCTTGCCTATGATGCAGCCTCTTCCCACCTTTTTGTTACGAACTTTAAAGAGAACAGGCTGGAAATACTCGATTTCAGCGACCCATCTGAGATAAAGAAGGCAAAAAGTGTGCCTCTGGGTGTTTTTGGAGGCCACATCAATGCAGTGGCTACTCATAATGGTATCGCCGCCCTTGCCATCGAAGGAGAGGTGAGCACTGATCCGGGAAAAGTGGTTTTTGTAAATGCCGATGGCATTTTCATCAGTGCCGCAACAGTCGGCGCAATGCCGGATATGATCGTGTTTTCCCCTGATGGTTCCAGCGTGCTGACCGCCAACGAAGGGGAGCCCAGCGATGATTATAAGGTTGATCCTGAGGGGTCTGTGAGCATTGTTGATATCAGTAACGGGGCCGAGAACCCAGTAAGCCGGACATTAGGGTTTTCTGCCTTTAACCATCAATTGGAGGAACTTAAAGCAAATGGCATACGCATCTTCGGCCCCGGGGCTACCGTTGCTCAGGATCTCGAGCCGGAATACATCGCCCTTTCGTCTGACGGCGCCATGGCTTATGTTACCTGCCAGGAAAACAATGCCCTTGCGATCATCGACCTCAGGATACCGGAAATTACCGCCCTGTTACCTCTTGGATATAAGGACTGGATGGCGGAGGGGTGCACTCTGGATGTTTCCAACCAGGCGGGAGGCATATTTTTTGCCAACTGGCCCATCCGTGGGATGTACCAGCCGGATGCGATTGACTACTTTACCGCCAGGGGGAAAGCCTACCTGATCACGGCCAATGAAGGAGATGCCCGCGATTATGAGGGGTTTACCGAGGAGTTTCGGGTGAAAGATGACGAAATTGCCCTGGACGACGAAGCTTTTCCCGGCGCCGCTTACCTTAAGAATGACGTTCTGCTTGGCCGCCTCAGGGTAAGCCGCGCATCCGGCGATACCGATGGCGACGGTAAGTTTGAAGAACTCTACACTTTTGGCGGGCGTTCCTTCGCCATCTGGGATGCTGAAACCGGAGATCTGGTGTATGACAGCGGCGGCGCCCTTGAACAGGCCACTGCTGCTGATCCGGTTTTCGGGAAGATCTTCAACAGCCAACACAAGGATAATGACTTTAAAGCCCGTTCTGACGACAAGGGGCCGGAACCGGCAGCAGTTAAAGCCGTTGAAGTCAATGATGTTCCCTTTGCCTTTATCGCCCTGGAGCGGATTGGGGGAGTAGTGGTATATAACCTGTCCCGGCCTGCATCTCCGGAGTTCGTTCAGTATATTAATACCCGGGCGGTAGATAGCCTGGGAGGAGACCTCGGCCCGGAGGGTATGATCTATATCGAGCCCGAAAACAGCCCCACCGGCCTGCCTTATGTACTGACCGCCAATGAAGTCAGCGGGTCAGTCGCAGTCTTTGAGGTGGACAGCCCCCCGTCTGTCGGTTTTGCCTATGCCAATTCCATTGTTGAAGAAGGCGCCGGGGAACTGGAAATTGCACTGGCGGTTGAAAAAAACGGAAAACTTGGCGGCAGGGTGCAACTTAAGGTGATCGATCCTTCCAATGCACGCGAAGGAGAAGACTACGAGCTGGCCACTACATCCATTCTCTTTGATAAAGAAAGCGGTAGCATTCAGCCTGTTAAGATCGATATTCCGGATAATAACGCATCTGGTTCCCGCTATCTTATTCTGGAGATCGACCCGGAGGCCAGCACGGTGAATGTAGGCGAGATCAGCCGGCACATCCTGCTCATACAGGACAATGACGAGCGGGCCCGGCGGTAAGTTTTATCTCCTCCGGCTTATTTTCCTGGTGAATACTTCGGCATAGAATGCCTGCTGTTGTTCTTCTCCGCGCCCCCGAAGTGGGCCTCAACCATATCGTATATCGGTCAGGAATAAGCCCTGCGGAGGGATACTCCAGCTTTTTCTCAGCCGTTCCTGTCGTTCCATGGCCTGCCTGACTTCCTCCAGGGCCGTTTTTCCGGTGCCTACATTGAGGCACATACCGACGATGAGGCGCACCATGCCCCGGAGAAAGCGGTCGGAAGCGATGTGAAATACCATTTTGCCGGTTACAGGCGAGCCTTCCCATTCGGCGCGGCGCAGGTCGCAGCGCATGGTTTTTACATCGGTATGGGTTTTGCAGAAAGGGAAGAATTCGTCGTAATCCAGCAAAAGGTGAGCGGCTTCCCGCATTTTTTCCGGGCCGGGAAGGTTGGCGAAAGGGTAGAAGTAACCGGTTTCCCGGCCAAAGGGGTTTTTGATGAAATCGATGTGGTATTCGTAGGCGCGGTGAGTGGCGTCGAAGCGGGCGTGGGCTTCCGGCGCAACTTCGAAAATGCGGTAGATGGCAATGTCCGGCGGAAGGAATTTGTTGATGCGGCGGGTGAAGGCCTTGGGGAACTGCCCGTCGAAGTCGAAGTGCATGAAATACTGTTTGGCGTGTACACCGGTGTCGGTCCGGCCGCAGCCCACCACTTCGATGGGGGTGCCGAGAATGGTGGAAAAGCTCGCTTCCAGTTGCTCCTGAATGCTGATCTTATCCGGCTGCTTTTGCCAGCCGTGGTATTGTGCACCGTTGTAAGCCAGTTCGGCGAAGTACCGCATACACTGATAATCTGAGCGATGATAGAATGATCGAAATTTACTTCAATGAATTTAGCAATGCATAGAAAAGCGCCCGCAGATTTTTCCACGGGCGCTCTTTTGCTTTTGTGGTTTTATTTTCGAATAAATCAGCCGATCACGGCATTGTCCTTGGCCAGGTGTCCTGCGTACATCAGGGAGGCGCCGGCCAGCATAAGGTCTTTTAAGAAACTGGTGGCATCGCCGGCCATAGCGGCATTCAGGTGAACCAGAAATGCAGTCAGCAACAGGAAAACCGCCAGTAACACAGCCGCCAGCTTGTCCATTTTCCCGATCAGGAGGCTGACTGTGCCGGCAATGAGGGCTATGCCCGTCAGATAAACCAGTATGGAACTGCCAAAGGCAATGCCTTTCATCGCCTCAGCATTCATCAGGTGAAAGATTCCAAAAACCGCGAACGGAATGGCGTACAGGTACTTACCCAGGTTTAATACTGCGTTCATAATAGGTGATTTTAGTTGGTTTCGTTATTTGTTTAAACATTCAATGTAGATACAAGATTAGTCTAAGGTAAGAACTCCCCGGCAATTGTTTGCATTTCCGCAGGTTATTTTTTGGATAAAATAGGTTTTTGCAGTAAAAATGAAGGGTTTTCACCGGTTAGTTAGTAGGTAATTTGGAAAGAACAGGTGAAGTACCGGCTTGTAGGAAGGCGGCTACTCATGGTTTCCTCCGAACGGTCAAAGATCAAAAAGTTCCAGGGGCGGGCTGAACGCCGCAAAAAGAAAGCCGCTCCCGAGGCATTCCCGGAAGCGGCTTTCTTTTTGCGGCGAAAAATTCAAGCGGCGCGCAGCTGTTTGCTGAGTTTGCTGCGGCCGAGTTTCTCCTCCGCATAGGCGCGGCTGATCTCGAAATTCTTGACATCGTGAGTAGAGGGCAGGTCGAACATGGCGTCCGTCATGATGGCCTCACAGATGCTGCGCAGGCCGCGGGCGCCGAGCTTGAACTCCAGGGCCTTTTCGGCAATGTATTCGATGGCGTCTTCGGTGAATTCCAGTTTTATGCCTTCCAGTTCGAACAATTTTTTGTATTGCTTCACCAGGGCGTTGCGGGGTTCGATGAGGATGCGCTTAAGCGCGTCCAGGTCGAGCGGTTCCAGGTAAGCCAGTACCGGCAGGCGGCCGATGAGCTCCGGGATGAGGCCGTAGCTCTTCAGGTCCTGGTGGTTGATGTACTGCAGCATATTATCCCGGTCGATCAGTTGGGCTTCTTCCGATTTAAAGCCGATCACCTGGGTATTCACCCGGCGGGCGATGATCTTTTCGATACCGTCAAAAGCGCCGCCACAGATGAAAAGGATATTGCTGGTATTGATCTTGACGAGTTTTTGCTCGGGGTGTTTGCGGCCGCCCTGGGGAGGAACGTTCACGTCCGTACCTTCCAGCATCTTCAGCATGGCCTGCTGTACGCCCTCACCGGAAACATCGCGGGTGATGGAAGGGTTGTCGCTCTTCCGGGAGATCTTGTCGATCTCATCGATGTAAACGATCCCCCTTTCAGCGGAGGTGACGTCGTAGTCACAAACCTGAAGCAGGCGGCTGAGAATGCTTTCCACATCTTCGCCGACATAGCCCGCCTCGGTGAAGACGGTGGCGTCAACGATGGCAAAGGGCACATTCAGGAATTTGGCGATTGTTTTGGCGAGTAGCGTCTTGCCGGTACCGGTTTGGCCGACAAATACGATATTGGATTTTTCGATCTCGATCTCGTCATGCCGGGGTTGGCGCAGGCGTTTGTAGTGGTTGTAAACGGCTACGGACAGGAACTTTTTTGCTTCATCCTGCCCAATGACATATTGGTCGAGATGCGTTTTGATCTCTTTCGGAGTGATCTTATCGGGGAGCAGAAAATCTTTCTTCCCTTCTTCCTTGCGTTTGCCGCCGTAGAGCTCTTCTTCGATGATCTCTCCCGCCTGTTCCACACAAACCTCACAAATATGGCCGTCGATACCTGCGATAAGGATGAGGGCTTCAGACTTGTCTCGGCCGCAAAAAGAACAGCGGTAACTTTGCTTACTACGTCGCATCATAGGCTTTTTTCTTGATAAAACTCAAAAAACAGGTTGCTGGCGAAATGAAGATTAAGCGACGGCCTGGTGAGCCGGGGTTACGGGAGGGGCGGCTTAATCAGCAAGACAAAGGGCAGCAGCCTTTTTTTGACCACTATCACTATTAAGTCGAAGATCCGAACCTCCAATTTAATCAAGAGATCCGGATCTCCGGCATACTTTATTCTTCTTTCTTTGGATTGTTCCGGTCGAGGACTTCGTCGATCAGGCCGTATTCTTTGGCCTGGGCGGCGGTCATCCAGTTGTCCCGGTCGCAATCTTCTTCGATCTTATCAAAAGGTTGGCCGGTGTGAGCGGCAAGGATATCATAGAGTTGTTTTTGCATATCCTTGATCAGTTTGTAGGATATCTCCATATCGGAAACCTGGCCCTGCATCCCTCCCAGCGGCTGGTGGATCATCACCCGGCTATGGTAAAGGCAGGTGCGTTTGCCTTTGGCGCCTGCTGTCAGCAAAACGGCGCCCATCGAAGCGGCCAGGCCGGTGCAGATGGTGTTGACATCGGGGGCCACGTACTGCATGGTGTCATAGATGCCCAGGCCGGCGATCACCGAACCTCCCGGGCTGTTGATAAACATCTGCACATCGCGCTTGGGGTCATCAGATTCCAGGAATAACAGCTGGGCCTGTATCACGTTGGCGACGTAATCATTCACCGGCACTCCCAGGAAGATGATGCGGTCCATCATCAGGCGGGAGAAAACGTCCATAGGGAAAACGTTCTTGATCCGTTCATCTATGATAGCGGTAGTGAAGCCCTTGACGTTGGGAGCGAAACCCGGGGCTGTCGAATCGATGTATTTTTCAAGATGCATGCTACTCATACCCAGGTGTTTGGTAGCATACTTCATAAATTCATCTTTTTGGAACATGCGGTAAAGCTTTTGTATAATTTAGGTTAGGATTGCTACTCCTTTGTTAAATAATCATTTTTATAACACTTCGGTTGCCGGGCGGTTGAATGGGGTTCAGAATTTATTCTTCCTCCTCTCCCGAAGGGTAGCCCTGGGCGGCAGCTGAAGCTTCTCTGGCCTTGGCCACTTCGGCTTCGAATTCCTCCAGGCTGGCCTTGTTCACCTCTACGTTCACTTCGTCTGCAATAGCTTCGTAGAGCTTGTCGGAGAGTACTTCATCATAAGCCTGTTCCACCTGTTTTTCATCTTCCATCAGGCGGGCGGCCGTGCTGTCGATGATATGCTCCATGCCGGGTGCTACTCCGCCAAAGTAACTACGCACACGATTCTTAAGAGTTTCAAGAACTTCCTCTTTTCCCACCTGAATATCGAACCTCTTGACGAGTTTGCTCCGGATGAGCGACCACTGCAGGTTTTTGGAAAAAGCACCGTATTCCTTTTCGATGACTTCGTCGGTAAGTTTTTCATTGGTGGCTTTCATCCACCGCTTAAGGAAATCTTCAGGTAATGGCAGTTCGTTGATTTCCATTAACTTATCCTGAATGTCACGGAAAAGCAGCGCTTCTGACTGCCCGTTGTAAAACTTTTCGATCTGTTCGCGGATCTGTTCGCGAGCTTCTTCTTCGCTGCTGACTTTCCCCTCGCCGAAGAACTTGTCAAAGAACTCCTGGTTGAGCTCTGCCGGTACGATACGGCTAACCTCCTCCACCGTTACTTCGTATTCCCTGCCGACTTCCCGTTCATCATCGTCGCTGAGATTGAGAAAGTACTTACGGACGTAGGCTTCATCCTTGTCCTCTTCCAGTTCGAAGAGGTCAAACCGGAAAGTATCCCCTTTTTTGCCATTCAGCAGTTGCTTTTTGGCGTTCTCGTCAGAGATGGCGCTGGCCAGGAGGCTGAATTCTGATTCTACCCCATCTTCTTTTACCTCTACCCCATCAAGTTCCTTGGCAAGCAGCTTTACCATGTCATTTTCCCGGATCTCGTCCTCGACAAACTGCCGTTCTCCATGGCGCTTCCGGGCGGCATCCAGTTCTTCATCGATCATTTCATCGGTGACTTCAACCTCAATCTTCCCGAAAGTGCTTTCCGGGCTTACCCCTTCAACTTCAAACTCGGGCGCCAGGCCCAGGTCAAACTTGAAGGTGTAATCGTGGAGTTCCCTGAGTTCGAAATCGATGGGAGGTTGATCGTCGGCAGGAAGAGGTTGTCCCAGTATCTTCATGTCCTCATTGTTGAGGTAATCGTAAAGCTCTTTCTGGAGCATCTCGTTGATGACATCGGCCAGAACGGATTTGCCGTACATCTTTTTCAGGACACTGACAGGCGTTTTCCCTTTTCGGAAGCCTTTCATGTGAGCCTGCTTCCGGTATTTGCTGAGTTCGGAATTGAACTTGGGTTCGTAATCTTTTTT
This sequence comes from Lewinellaceae bacterium, assembly GCA_020636315.1. Classification (GTDB taxonomy): domain Bacteria; phylum Bacteroidota; class Bacteroidia; order Chitinophagales; family Saprospiraceae; genus JACJXW01. The sequence goes on along the minus strand of JACJYA010000001.1, from coordinate 503,944 downwards.
TTCGAGGGTTACCGTAAGGACGGCATTCAAATTGTCAATATCTTCTCTGACAACTTTTGGCATGACGCTTTGCTTATTAGGTTATTAATTTTTCCCGGAACTCGAGAACGGTGCTCGTACATCCGGCACTTTGGAGCTGTTCGGATGGAAAAGCAGCAGGGTCTGGGCTTTTCACTACCTGGCAACCTGCCCCTGAAGTAATTTGTTCTAATCAATACAAGCCAGGCAGCTTTTATGTTTTTCGACGCGGCAGCACATCCCGGGCTCCGGCCGTTTTTAATGGAGCCGAAGGCAGGCAGAGTGAGGTAATGAAACCACAGTCAAATGCGGGTGGAGGGACTTCCCGCCGGAGCTTTAAGGAGCTACTGGACGTTCTCCCCCTCCCGCCGGAGCTACGTGACGCTCTAAGGAGCTACTACGCTAAGGCGGGATAAACGTTCTCCCCCCTCCACCAGCTAAAAACTGTCGGGTGAGGGAACGTGACGGGCGCTAAGGCAGGATAAACGTTCTCCCCCCTCCACCAGGAGGACTTCCCGCCGGAGCTACGTGACGCTCTAAGGAGCTACTACGCTAAGGCGGGATAAACGTTCTCCTCCCTCCACCAGCTAAAAACTGTCAAATGCGGGTGGAGGGACTTCCCGCCGGAGCTACGTGACGCTCTAAGGAGCTACTACGCTAAGGCGGGATAAACGTTCTCCTCCCTCCACCAGCTAAAAACTGTCAAATGCGGGTGGAGGGACTCGAACCCCCACGCCTTGCGGCACTAGATCCTAAGTCTAGCGCGTCTACCAATTCCGCCACACCCGCTGTGAAAAAGATTGAAGATAAAGAAACGGCCATTTTTGCCAAACCCGGTACTGCCGCCATTAACGATTGATTATCAGTGCGATCGGGCTTGAAAAATGGCAGAGTTTGCCCTGGCTTTTCCAAAGGCGCGACAAAGATAGTGTGTTTTTTGGGAAAAATGCCAGTCGGAAACCTAAAAATCCTTCTCCGAGGATGGGTAAACTCTGGTTGGTTCCGGATAAACCAACCTTCAGAAAAGAGAGCCTGCCTGCCTGTGGAAAAAGCAGGCTGATTGCAGAAGCGGCATGGCCTGTAAAATGGCGATAAAAAAAACCTAACAATTTAACGACGGGCGTCCTTTTTTGTTAGATTTGTATAGTCCCAAATGTTAAGGTTAATTTATTGATAACCTGTTGCTTAAACATATTTACACAATTACCGTAAAATAAAGAGTACCCCCCTGAGTTCAGCGGGCTTCTCAACAGTAGGAATTTCAATCATGGCTGAGGTATTAACGACAATTAATGAAGAAGAGAAAAGGCTGATACAAAATGCCTATCGGGACTTACTGCGTTCGATCAAATCAGAGATGACAGAAGAGGACCGGATCAATATTCGGCAGGCTTACGAACTGGCTGTCCAGGCTCACAGCAAACAGCGCCGTAAGTCTGGAGAGCCTTACATATTGCACCCCATTGCCGTAGCGAAGATATGTGCCGATGAGATCGGGCTGGGGCCCACGGCTATCATCTCCGCCCTGCTGCACGATGTGGTGGAAGATACGGATGTTACTCTGGAAGACATCAGGAAGAAGTTCGGAGGCCGCATTGCCAAGATCGTGGACGGGCTGACCAAACTGGATAGTGCTTACAATGCCGAAAGCCCGCAGGCGGAAAACTTCCGGAAGGTGCTCAGTACGTTGGTTGAAGACGTGCGCGTTGTCCTGATCAAAATGGCTGACCGCCTGCACAACATGCGGACGCTGGGCGCCATGCCCCGGCACAAACAACTGAAGATCGCTGCTGAGACCAGTTATGTCTATGCTCCTCTGGCGCACCGCCTTGGCCTGCACAACATCAAGACAGAGTACCTCGACCTGTGCATGAAGATCACCGACCCGGAGAATTACCACGAGATTGCCCGGAAGCTGGCGGAGACCAAGCGGTCGAGAGAAGCCTATATTCAGGAATTCATCAGCCCGCTCGAAGGCCGCCTCGACGAGATCGGTGCTCCTTACCGAATTACCGGAAGGCCAAAATCCATCTATTCTATCTGGAATAAGATCAAGAACAAGAAAGTGCCTTTCGAAGAGGTCTATGACCTGTTCGCCGTGCGTATCATCCTGGATGTACCGGTGGAAAAGGAAAAACTGGTATGCTGGCAGGCCTATTCCATTGTTACGGATGTGCATATCCCCATTCCGGAGCGCCTGAAGGATTGGGTCACAACGCCCAAGTCCAACGGTTATGAATCGCTCCACACCACCGTTATCGGGCCCAAAGGACGCTATGTGGAAGTGCAGATCCGTTCTACCCGCATGGATGAGATTGCAGAACGGGGTTATGCCGCCCACTGGAAGTACAAAGGTGTTTCCCGCCATCCCGATGTCTATGAGCGATGGCTGGACAGCGTCCGTGAGATCCTGGACAACCCCAACAGCGATGCCGTGGAATTCCTTGGAGATTTCCGGGCCAACAACCTGTTTAACGAGGAGGTTTTTGTTTATACCCCCAACGGTGATATGAGGATATTGCCAAAGGGGGCAACCGCCCTGGATTTTGCTTTTGGCATCCACTCCGATGTGGGGTATCACTGTTCGGCCATCAAGGTGAACAACAAGATGGTGCCTATGGGCTACAAGCTGCGCAACGGAGACCAGGTCTATATCATTACCAATAAGAACCAGAAACCCAGTGAAGACTGGCTGAAACTGGTCGTCACCGGCAAGGCGCGCTCCAAGATCCGTTCGGCGATGAAAGAAGAGCGCCGCCGTAAAGGGGAGATCTGGCGTGAGGCCATGGAGCGCAAGCTCAACGCCCTGAAGGTCGATTTTGACAAAAGTATTGACCTTCTGGTCAGGAATTACCACCTGGAATCTCATGCGGACCTTTACTATGCTATTGCGACCGGGGAATTGACGATCCCTGAGATCTTCCGGGCCTACAAGGTCGAGCAGGGTAAGGATGGCAGCCGGTACCTGGTTGAAGTTGAGGAGGAAAAGGAAGAGAAGCCCGTTGTGGAGCCGAAACCCCGGAAGCACCGCAAGCCTAAATTCACGGGCAAACCGCGCCTGCTCATCAACGGCGAGCCGGCCGAACGCTTCAATTATACCTTTGCCAGTTGCTGCAACCCGGTGCAGGGGGATGACATTTTTGCCTACCTGACCGCCAATGCAGGGCTCAAGATCCACCGGGCCAACTGCCCCAATGCCACCAACCTGATGGCCAACTACGGCTACCGGGTGATGAAGGCCGAATGGGTCTCTACGACAGATACTACCTTCGTGGCCGACCTGAAGATAACCGGTATTGACGACGGGCCCGGGGTCATCGAACGGCTGACCAATAAAATATCCACCATGCTGGGCCTCAATATTCGTTCCTTTACCATCGCCGGCGATGAAGGGTATTTTGAAGGGAAAGTGAGCCTTCTGGTAAAAAATACTGATCAGCTCAATCTGGCTATCCGGGCGCTCAAAAACCTGGATAGCGTCTCAACTGTTACAAGGGTAGAATAGAGGAATGAGGTAAGGCACTATTATTTTGACGACCTGCGATCAGTCATTCCTTCAACCAATCATTCCCTATATTCAGGAGGGTTTTTTAACTTTACAATCAATAGCGATCAGAAAACAGGCTTCTTCTTCTAAACTCCCGGCCGGGCGCCTCCTTGTCCGGAATATGGTACAGACAAAAGAAGGAGAAAGCACCTGCTTTTTGAAAGCTGCTTAAGAAAGAGATATGTCTGCGGGAAGAACACAAGAGGAAATCATAAAAGAAGTTAAAAATATTTTTGCTTCTCATCTGGAGAACAACAGTTTTCGCAAAACGCCGGAGCGTTTCGCTATCCTGGAAGAAATATACAAACGCACCGATCATTTTGATGCGGAAGCTTTGTATATTCACATGAAAAACCAAAACTACCGGGTGAGCAGGGCTACGGTCTATAACACCCTGGAACTTCTGGTGAATTGTGACCTGGTCAAGAAGCACCAGTTCGGCAAAAACCTGGCGCAGTACGAAAAATCCTACGGCTATAAGCAACACGACCACCTTATCTGTGTTGATTGTGGGAAGGTGCTTGAGTTCTGTGACCCGCGCATACAGCAGATCAAAAACATGATGGGCGATCTGCTGAAATTCAGGATCACCCATCATTCGCTTAACCTTTACGGGCAGTGCGACGGAGCCTGCCCCCGCACGGCTAAGCAGAAAACAGAAGTAAACATAGCCGGCGAGGATAACTGAACCACCGCCCGGAAGGAATACAATACCCAATCTACTTTCCCATGAACCCTAATTACAACATTACCAAACAGGATAGCATTCAGGTGCTTGAGGTGAAAAACCTGCTCAACGAAATGGCCAATAAGGAAATCCTTCAGGCTGTTCAGTCCAAGATTGACGAAGGATTCTCCAACTTTGTGGTTGACCTCGGACAGATCCCCTATATGAATAGTGTGGGGCTGAACTTTCTCATCATGTTGAAAGCCCGCTCTAATGATAAAGGCGGAAATGTGGCCATGGCCAATGTTTCGACGAAGGTTCTGGAATTATTGGAAATGACCAAGTTGCGCCCTATTTTTCAGGTTAACAATTCAGTAGAGGAGGCGGTGGCGGCTCTTCTAAGCCACAACTGATGCGTATCTGCTTGTCCTTCTGGAAATGAGATCAGCATAAAAACCTAACAGGCTGGCTTAACCTGTTAGGTTTTTATAATTTGTGCGATAACTATAGGTTCCAAAACAAAACGATAATGGCAATCGATGTAATTCTTGGCTTGCAATGGGGAGATGAAGGAAAAGGTAAGATCGTGGATTACCTTGCCTCTTCTTATGATATGGTCGCTCGTTTTCAGGGCGGCCCCAATGCCGGCCATACCCTCAAATTTGACGGAAAAAAGTTTGTTCTCCATACGGTGCCTTCCGGCATTTTCCGCCCGGGGCTGCTCAACCTCGTAGGCAACGGCGTCGTCATCGACCCCATTACCCTGTCCGCCGAGATCCGTGAACTGGAAAAAGCCGGGGTGGATTACCAGGATCGCCTGCTGCTGGCCCGCAAAGCCCATCTCATCCTGCCCACTCACCGCTATCTCGATGCTGCTTCAGAAAACGCCAAGGGCAAATCCAAGATCGGTTCGACCCTAAAGGGCATCGGCCCGACTTATATGGACAAAACCGGCCGCAACGGCATGAGAGTGGGCGATATCTCGCGCTCCAGTTTTAAAGAACGCTACCTGGCCCTGAAGGAGAAACACATGAGCCTGTTGAGTATTTACCCCGCCACCGCCTTCGACCTGGAAGAGGAAGAAGAAAAATGGATGGAAAGCCTGGAGGTACTCCGGAAATTGAAGCACGTGGATGGAGAATACTTCATCAATCAGGCTCTGAATGACGGTAAGCGCATTCTGGCGGAGGGCGCACAGGGCTCCATGCTGGATATCGATTTTGGCACCTATCCCTTCGTAACCTCTTCCAATACCATCACGGCCGGCGTATGCATCGGCCTGGGCGTGTCACCCGATAAGATCGGAGAGGTCATCGGCATCACCAAAGCGTATTGTACGCGCGTGGGCTCCGGCCCTTTTCCTACCGAACAGGACAACGCCACCGGCGAACGCCTGCGGGCTGAAGGAGGAGAGTTTGGCGCCACTACCGGCCGGCCCCGGCGCTGCGGATGGATCGACCTGCCGCAGCTGAAATACACCATTATGCTCAACGGCGTAACCCAACTGGCCATTACCAAGATCGATGTGCTCAACGTTTTTGATGAGATCGAGGCCGGCACGGCCTACCAGATCAATGGGCAGACGACAAAGGAACTTCCCTATGATATCTGCGGGCAGCCCATTCAGCCGGTTTACACGGCCCATCCCGGTTGGAAACAATCACTGGAAGGAATACTGGACTATGAGGACTTTCCCGATGCGGTAAAAAATTACCTCCTGAGCATGGAGCGGGAACTTGGTGTGCCCATCACCATGGTCTCTACCGGCCCGGAACGAAGTAAGCTGATCGTGAAGTCCAGAAGGACTGCGAAGGTATAAGGAGATCACTTCCTCGCCGTGACGATGTATTGGTAATCCAGCGCCGTATCGTTAGTCATCACCTCCCGGTATCCCGCTTTGATCAGCTTGTCTTCCACTTCGAAAAGGGGGACGCGGATCTGGGATGGCGGCCCCAGGGGCGTGCGCTTTTTCTTGAAATCAATGATCAGCAGGAGGCCGCCATCCGAAATGCCCCGCTTGAGGTTTTCCAGGTATGCGACCTGGTCTTTGATGTACATAAAGGTGTTGACGATCATGACGATATCGGCCTCTCCCGGGGCCAGTTTGGGGTCGTCGGGCAGGGCCAGGCGGGTCTCCAGCCGCTCCTGAACATCTTCCGGCAGTTCAAATGCCTTGAGGCTATCCAGGTAAGATGTGAAGCGCGGGTCTATATCGATGGCGATCACCTTTTTGGCTTTGGGGGCCAGCCGGAGCGCGAAAAAGCCGGTGCCGGCGCCAATATCGGCGATGGTTTTCCCTTCCAGGTTACCCAGCAGGTCAATGACCACTTCCGGTTTTTGCCAGACGACCCGGTTGGTGTTGTCATAATCTTCCAGGATCTTAGCCGTATCTTTCTGCACGGGGGCGGAGGTATTGGCGCTCTCCGTTTGCTGCCCCATCGGGCCGTTCCCGGTTTGATCGTTTCCACCGGAAGGCTGGCAGGCAAGTAAAGAGAGCGTAAAGATCGCCAAAAGGTAGCGTAAAGAATTCAGGAACTTCATACTAACGATTTGCTGTAAAGTTATACCGTTTCCGGGATAAAATGCCAAATGCACGCTTAGTTCTTACATAATTCCAGCATGAAGCGTTCCATTTTTTGACGGATTGCTCCTCCCGAACCGGCATAATTGTTGACGATAATTGAAAAGGCCAGCAGCCTGCCGTTGCGGGCGGTGGCGTAGCCACTCAGCGCCCGCACGCGTTCCAGTGTTCCGGTCTTGGCACGCAGGTTGCCTTCGGCAGCAGTTCCTTTCAGCGTATTTTTCAGGCTGCCCGACCGGCCGGCCAGGGGCAGAGATTCATAGAACGGCCTGAAAAAGGCCTCCTCTTTCAGGGCCATCAGGCGGAGCAGGCGTGCCAGGAAAAGGCTGGTGACGGCATTGGCTTCTGACAACCCGCTGCCGTCCGAAAGATAGCACCCCTCCAAGTTCAGGCCCTGTTCTTCCCAGTACGACCGGATGGTTTCCAGCCCGGCGGCCGTACTTCCCTCGCCTCTTTTTTCCCAGCCGATCACTTTGGCCATAGCTTCGCAATAGAGGTTGACGCTTTCCATGTTCGTTCGGTTGACAATATCGGAAAGGGGAGGAGAGTAGTGAGTGTAAAGCTGCCGCCGCCCTGAACCCGGCCGGCCGCTGACCCGGTTGCTTGCGCCGGCCGACAGGATACCCACCATGGCCAGGCTCTGCCGGAGCCATTGGGCGGCAAACAGCGGCGGATTGGGGATAGAGCCTTTTATGGTGAAAATGCCGCTGCCAACCGGAATAGTGCCCCGCACGTAACGGTTGAATTGATAGGGTGCACCGAAAATGTAGGCGTTGTCTCCGGAGCCCCGCGCTGCTGAGGCCACTTCATTAATGAACTTCAGTCCGAATACTTCCGGCTCTATCCTGACAATGGGTGGTGTGGCGCCCAACTCCCCCTGTTGCTGAAAGAGCAGGTAATGCAGGTTCTCGTGCATGTTCAATGCCCAGGCCCCGGCGCCATAGTAGTTGCCCATATCTTCCCACTGCCAGCTCCCGACACTGGAATTGGAGCCAAATGCCGAAGCATCTCCTACTACATTGCCCTCAATGCGGCGGATGCCGGCCTGCTGGACGGCCATTCGCAGCCGCTCCAGCAGAGCATCCATTGGTAAGGCTCCCTCCATGAGCGGAGAGCCCAGGGTAGGGTCGCCGAAGCCCGACAGATAGAGGTTGCCGGAAAGGACTCCCTCTTCGGATAGGGCATCATCGCATTCCAGCCGGGTTTGAAACCGGTAATCAGGGCCCAGAAGTACCAGGGCGCTGGCAGTGGCCAGTATTTTCAGATTGGATGCCGGGCTGAGGCTCCGCTCTGGTTCATTACTGGCCAGCAACCTGCCGCTTTCTACATCGATAACACTGATGCTCAGGCTGCCGTTCTTCAGGCTGGGGTCGGCAGCCAGGCGGTTGGCGGCGGCCTGGTAGGCATTCTGGGCGGAGGCGGTAAGAACCGTTGAAATTAATAGGAAAAGGAATGAGTATCGAAGCATGGAGGGGTGTTTTGTTAAGTTCGTGCATTCGTGTATCCATAATAAAACCTTTGAGGTTTCCGAAACCTCAAAGGTTTTGCTCTAACGAATCCACAAATCACGGCTTCGCCGGCAACACTTTCCCGCTTGCCTTGCCGAATCCGATCCGCAGGCCATCTTTATCACACCAGCCATGCAAGACAACTGTATCCCCATCGATGATAAATTTGCGTTCACTTCCGTCGGGCATAGATATGGGTTTGGCGCCCCGCCAGGATAATTCCAGCATAGATCCGTAGGAGTCCGGCGTAGGCCCGCTGATCGTACCGGAGGCCATCATATCGCCGACGCGGATATTACAGCCGTTGACGGTATGGTGGGCCAGTTGCTGGGCCATATTCCAATACAGGTATTTGAAATTGGACCGGCATACCACTTTCCCCTCACCCTCTTCGGGGAGGATCTCCACTTCCAGTTGAATATCGAAGCTTCCCGGGCCTTTGGTTTGCAGGTAGGGTAGTGGAGTGGGCTCCTGTTTGGGCCCTTCCGTCCGGAACGGTTCGAGCGCATCCATAGTGACGATCCAGGGAGAAACGGTGGAGGCGAAACTCTTGCCCAGGAAAGGGCCCAGGGGAACGTACTCCCACTTTTGAATGTCCCGGGCCGACCAATCGTTGAACAAACAAAGGCCAAAGATGTAGTCTTCAGCCTGAGCAATGTCTATGGATTGGCCGAGGCTTGTCTCCTTACCAATGACGAAGGCCATTTCCAGCTCAAAATCCAGCAGTCGGCAGGGCCCGAAGACGGGCTTATCTGCTCCATCCGGCATCTGTTGCCCCTTTGGGCGGCGCACCGGCGTTCCGGAAACGACGATGGAGGACGCCCGGCCGTGATAACCTACCGGCAGGTGGAGCCAGTTGGGCATCAGTGCGTTTTCCCTGCCTCGGAACATGGTGCCGACGTTGGTGGCGTGCTCCCGGCTGGAGTAAAAGTCGGTATAGTCTCCCACCTTTACGGGAAGCAACATTTGCACCTTATCCTGCCTGTGCAGGAAATAATCCGCCAGCTCGCTGGCGTCCCATTCTTCCAGGTCGTCGTCGAGGATCTCGGAGAGGCGGCTACGCACGGCGCTGGTTTTTGCCTTGCCCAGGGCAATGAAGTCGTTGAGGCAGGGCTGGGCAAAAACTTTTGGGGAGATGCCGAGGTCGTCAAAGAAGCCGTGTTCGGACAGTACCTGGAGGTCGGCTACGTATTCGCCAATGGCGGTGCAGAGGCGGGGCGTGAGGCCCGGCGTTTTAAAAACGCCGAAGGGAAGGTTTTGTATGGGAAAATCGCTGTTTTCGGGCACTTCCACCCAGGATCGCAGGTTAGGGTCGTTCGTACGGTTCATGTAGTTTGGTTTTGGGCAAATGTAAGAAATTACGGTTATTTTGTAATTTTTCGCACCACCACCTTTCGCACCTCCACTCCCCACTTGTTCCGCAGTACGACGATATAAATTCCCGCCGGGCGTTCCTCCAGAGAAATGCTCACCGCATTATTAAATTCCCGGTTCATTATCAGCTGCCCTTCTGCGGTAAATACGTCAACCCTTGCATTGGTTACTTCCTTTACGCCCTCCCACCGGATGTGCAGTTGTCCGCCTGTCGGGTTAGGAAATACCTGCCATGTTCCGTTGATGGAGAACTCGCGGCTTCCGACCGGAGCCCCTTCCAGAGAAAAAGTAAACGCCTTTCCGCTTTCGTTGGAGCCGCAGGAATTGACGGACAACACCCGCCAGTAGTAGATGTCGCCGTTCAGTGGATTGGCGAGAGTATAATAGGGGGTGGCAACCATGACAGACCGGACGATCGTCTGAAATTCAAGGTCGGTGGCGATCTGAATGAGGAAGGAATCCGCTTCAGGCACCGGCGTCCAGGTGAAGGTCGGCGATTCATCAAAAACGGGGGATTCATCATAGGGAGCCAGCAGGGCAGGAGCGGGTGGAATGGCTTTCACCTGGAGTTCCTGCTGGATGAAATGAAAATTGGCGCCATTCGTTCCGGTGATGATGAAAGGATAGGTGCCCGTTTGAGCCAAACTGTCGATCGTAAGTGTGACCAGCGACCCGGGAGCTGCGGGGTTGTTGCTGAAGCTGGCGTTGGAGCCGGAGGGCGCCCCGATCACATGGAGGTTGACCGGCCCGGGAAACCCCCCTCCAATGTACAGGCTCATGGAATATGGGCTCCCAACACATGCCTGGTGTTCGTTTTGCATCGGGAACAATTCGGCTGTATTCGGCAGAGTGGTGCAAAGCTCCAGTTCCCACCCGTTGAGTTGCCCTCCGTCCTGGTCGAAGTGGTCGATAACAGTGAGTTTCCAGTTGCCTTCGGCCGGCTCTCCGATCAGAGTGGGAAGGCTGTCAATAGGTTGGAAAAGGCCTGATATTGCCGGGAAGTTACCGCAAGTGGATTCCAGTTCTTCCTGGGTATTTGGAGCATCCACGGCGAAGCTGAGCATCAGGTTGGCGCCGCTGCACCCATAGAAAGACCCGGGAACGCCTGGCCGGTCAAAAAGCTGGATGATGGTGCCGGAGGGTGACCGGAGAAAAGCAGACAGGTCACCAACGTAAGAATGAGTAATATCGATGTTTCGGATGGCCACTCCGGCAACGGCTCCTGCCGCCTCAATGGTTATCGATGAGGTAGTATAAGAGGTGCCCTGAGGAGAAATGATGCCTGGAGGCCCGGTGTAGGCTGTATTCCGGCAGATTGCAGCCGCCGTAGAGAACGCCCTGGGAGCTGACCAGGGGCCGGCCCCACACACATTCGAGCCTCTGGCCCGAAAATAATAGGCCGTTGCCGGTTCCAGTACAATACCCTGGCAATTGGGGGCGGTAAGGCCGGATATGGCGCCGACAAGGTTACTGAAGCTGCTGTCGCGGGCTACCTGGAGCTCGTAGGTGGCTGCCAGAGGGTGAGCTGACCACTGGAACTCCGGCGCAACGATCTCTCCCATTGCTCCCGAGGCCGGAGAATAAAGGTCCGGAGCGGGAGGGGGCTGGCTGAACAGGTTTAGAGTAGCAATGGCTTCTGACGAACTGAAGGCGCCCTGCGCCCGAATGGTAAAAGAATAAATGCCTCCGGTTATTGCAGTGTTGTAAATATTCAGGCTGAGCGTCGAGGTGGAGCCAGGGCTTACCGGATTGGGGCTGAAGGAAGCGCTTATTCCGGTTGGAAGGCCTGAGGTACTGAGGGTGGCTGGCCCGGAGAAACCTTCATCAATTTGTATGGCAAAATAGGACTGGCCGGGAATGCAGGCTTCCTGGGGGCTGTTGTTGACTGCAATACTGGCGTTACAACTGTTTAGCCGGTGGCCATCGAGGAACAGCAGGTTGGTATTGTCGGGGTCCAGCCAGTCTTTGAGGCGTGTATTGGGGCTCCCTCCTCCTGTCCACGAATAGCGAAACCAGCCGAAGGTGTCGTATTGGCTGTTGTTGCAGCTGGCTGCTCCTCCCCTCAATTGGCCAACGACTCTTTGCTGCCGGTCGAACAGCGGAGCTCCGGAGGAGCCCGATTCGGTTGCCCCCACATCCCAGGAGGGAACGATCAGGTGATTGCCGCCCGAGACGGGGGTGCTGCCGGTCCCCCAGGAGCCGGGATAGGCGTCGGAGAAGGAGAAACTAATGCGCTTTTCCGCTCCATCCGGATGGTGCACGCAGGCCATCGTATCCTGCGGAGGGGCAGCCTGTCGGGTCCATCCGGCAAAATAGGCCTGAGAGGTGCTGGCAAGGGGGTCATCCAGCTCAATCAATGTAAAATCAGTGACGGAATACCCGGCCCGGTATATTGCGCCGGTATTAAAATTGTTCAACTGTCCATCACCAGGCCCGCCACTGGACATAGAGCCGGGTTCCCGGCAATAACTGTTTTGATAACCCCAGTACGTTACAACTGATGGAGCGTTGGAAGGCGTAATATCACAGTGGTTGGCGGTAATGAAATAGGGGGTGCAATCGTGGCGGGTATTGTTGACTAAATAGCCTGTGCAGAAGGTATCGCCCCCCAGCCCGTAAACGGCTACGGACCGGATGGCATTCCGGTATGGTTCCACTATGGGCCAGTTGTCAGCCTCTCCGCAGATAACATCCAGGTTGCAGGCGCCGGAGAGCACCTCCATGAACCCCAGGAAATCGTGGTTTACAGTGTTCAGGCGGAGGCGTAGGGCATGTCGTTGCTGCGGGGGCAGCTGCACTTCCAGGACGGCCTCGTCGCCCCCAAACACGGGTGTCCACAACTGATAGTGGTTTTCATTATCGGAAGCTGTGAACGGCCCCAGCACCTCACTTTTTCCCGGGCCGTAGATCAAAAGGCGCCCTCCGGGAGGCATGGCGTATTCCAGAAAACCAAAATTGAGGGAATGAGCACCGGGAGAGGTGATGCGCAGCCGCCACACATCAACACCGTCGGGTAGCTGCTCCCACAAGCCGTAAAGTTGTGGAGTGATATCGACTTCAATAGGTTGAGCGAAATGGGGGGGGCGGCCCGGCGCCCGGTTCTGGAGTTCCGAACGCAGAAGCGCCTCATTGTCCAGCGGCCCCAGAAGGATATTTTCAACCTGCGACAAGGGCGTAGTAGTTGGGGCAATCCCGTTACCCGGGTATTGCCCCTTCGCTGTTCCCAGGAAGAACAATAAACCTAAAGTGCCGATGAACAGGCGTTTCATTTCATTTCTTTGTTATTGTAACCAAATTTAGGGTATTATAGATGGCCGGGCAAAATAGTTTTTTATTATGGCCGATCGGAGACAATATGGGGGGAAGGTGTAAAGGTGTGAATGTGCTTAGGTGTAAATGTGCATAAGTGTAAATGTGTAAAGGTTTGGTTGCTTTCAGGGCTGCCTCTCTTTTACACCTTTCCACCTACGCACATTTACACATTTCTTTCATTCTCATTGCCCGGCAAAAAACAGGGCATTGCAGAACAGGAATTTTCCGTTTTCCCAGAAGCCGCGGAACAGAGGGTTGTCAACGAGGTAAATGGCGGCGCCCCGCCCTTTGTCCTGCACAGCAAAAACGGCTGTATTCTTGATGTCTTCCAATGCGCCGGAACCAGCAAATCCAATCACTTCCGGTGCTTCGCCGATATAACCGACATTCCAGGTATCCTTGAGCAGTTGGTAGAAGTCGCTGCTGGTTTTCAGGGAATAGTAGGTGTCCAGCCCATAGGCGAGCGGGTGAGAGGTATCGAGCTGGAGCTTGAAAATGGCTCCGGGGATGCTCTGGCTGATATAGCGGCGGGATTGTCCGGCAAAGGGGTCCAGCCGACGGTCCAGGCTTGTGTTTTCGCGTTCTTCACGGGCTTCCTCCTCCTCTTCTTCTGTAGCGTATTTTGACAAGCTGAACCCCTCTTTGCCTTCCAGGGCCGCCAGGGCGCTGCCGATGGCAATCAGCCTGCCTCCTCGCCTGATCCAGCCGCTGAGCGACTCAATGCCGTCTTCATCGATTTCGTAGTCGCCTTCGGGCATAACCAAAACGTTATAGTCCGAATATTCGATTCCGGAAATTTGATCCGGTTTGATTGGGAAGAGGGGGTAATCCAGGCATTGTTCAAAAAAGTACCACACTTCTCCAAAGCTGTTGGCGGAGGTTTTCTCTCCGGTGAGCACAGCTACCCGGGGCTTTTCGATAAACTCCAGGCTGCCGGACCCCAGGTCGAACCCGCTGTCGGCGAAACCGGTGCTTACCGTCCGTAAGGGTTGCCCGAGTTCCCGGGCGGTATTGGCCATTATTTCATTAAACCGCCCGGCATCCATCTTGCGGTTGTCGGCCCGGGTGATGACGACGGTCCCGGGTTCGTACTGCTGGCCTTCAATGGTGAATTGGCCGTTGGCAAAGCGCGCCTTGACCCCTTTGCGGAGCAGGGCCGCCAGAAAACGGGCGTCCGTCATTGATGACCATTCTATGAGGTAAGCATAGGGACTGATGGTATCAGGTTTCTGTTTTTCTTCCCAGTACGCTGTTTCTTCCTCCATTTTCTCTGAGTCCAGGCGCTGGGTGCTGGCATAAGCTTTCAGTCCGTAAGCATAGGGTAAGGCCCACGCGGTAATGTCATAGGTGAGGGTATCCTCCAGTTCGGGTTCCGGTTCCAGGAGGACCTGGGCCAGAACGGACTGTGGCTGGCAGGCGCTGACGATGAGGTCTTCCGGCATGATCAATATATTCTCTTCTTTCCCACTCTGGTAACTGTATGCCCAGAGGCTGGAGGAACTTCCCGCCTTCCCGTACCGTATGCCATTCTTATCCAGTATTTCCCGAAAGGCCCGGAGGCGGCCTTCCGGGTTATCTCCACGGATGATGAAGGTTTTGTAATGGCCGGCTTCGCCGTTGTTGGCCCTGTCGAAGTAATTCTGGAAATTTTCAATAAGGCGGGAAGCATTCTTCGAGGCTATCTCCACGGTGGATAGCGCAGCGGTGGTATGGTGCAGTATGCGGTCCATCAGGGTCAGGGTATCTCCGTTTTCCATTTCGTAGGCGCGGCCGGCGAAACCATGTCCTGCCTGCTCGTACGTCATACCGATGGCTCCGTTGAAGGTGGGATAGGTATCCCCGTAGCTCGGGTACAGGAGGTCAAAGACTTCCCTTGTGAAATACAGCCAGCCCTCCTGGTCAAAATGGCTGGCATTGTTTTTTCCAATTTCATACTGGGCCTCGGCCTGCCAGTCCGTAATGTATTTGTGGTAAGGGGAGGCGGCCGGGGCGAAATAGTAGTGGGCGCCGGGGTATTGTTCATGGAAATCGACGTGAACGTGAGGCATCCATTTCCGATATTCCTTAATGCGGCTTTGGGTCTCCACCTGAGTTTGCCAGGCCCAGTCGCGGTTGAGGTCAAAGAGGTAGTGGTTGACCCGGCCACGGGGCCAGGGCTCGTCGTGTTCGTAAGTGTCTCCACCCGGGCTGGGTTCTTTGGTGGCATAGCGGCGGTACCATTCCGTATAGCGGGAAAACCCGTCAGGGTTGATGCAG
The DNA here is from genome assembly GCA_020636315.1 of Lewinellaceae bacterium. Classification (GTDB taxonomy): domain Bacteria; phylum Bacteroidota; class Bacteroidia; order Chitinophagales; family Saprospiraceae; genus JACJXW01. Next base: position 488,681 of record JACJYA010000001.1, on the reverse strand, counting down.
GGGTCGAGTATGATGATGGTATTGCCGATCCAGGATAAAACTTCCTCATCGCTGCGGTGGGCCAGTTCATACAGCGTCGATAGGGAAGCCTCCGAAGCGCCGGCTTCATTGCCGTGAACGCCGAAGCTCAGCCAGGCAATGGCGCGGTTCAGGGTACTGTCCGGCTCGCCTTCCAGAAGGCCGGTGTAGCGGAGGTTGTTCTGGCGGATGTCTTCCATCCGGGCGAGGTTCTCCGGTGTGGAGATAAAGGCCAGCAGCAGGGGGCGCCCTTCATTGGTGAGCCCGTATTGGCGGAGCTCAACGCGGGGGCTGTTGGCTGCAACATGCCGGACGTAGTCAACCAACTGGTAATGCGGAGTGAACTGCCGGCCGTATTCGTGCGGGAGGAATTCGTTGGGAGACAGCAACTGCGCAGCCATTCCGGTACTCAGAAAAAGGAGGGCCAAAAGGCTGAAAAAGGGTCGGTTCATGTAGTTTTACGCTTTGGTGATCTTATTTCTGATACAGCATCTTTATCGGTACGTCTATGCCGAAAGCCACAAACCCGCGGGTGGACTTTACGGAAACTTCATCTCCGCCGGATTGCAGATACTGGGACCCCACCTGGCCGCCGATGCCAATATAGAATGGCGTATTCCTGGGGTTAATATGGATCTGCAGCCCTGGCTTGAAGACATTTTTAAAGGAAAAGGCGGATTCTGCATCAATGCTGTCTCCTGAGCGGTAAGTGAGCAGGCCGCCCAGGTCGAGAAAGGATAGAAAGGCCGAAAGGGAGAGGCGGTGCTCCGGCCCGTTTTCTTCTTTTTTGCCGAACAGTCTGCTGATGGAAATGCCCACCGGCATCGTTGGCGCAGGCGCCCAGAAGTTTTCCGTTATCTTGTTGGCCTCATCCCTCCAGGATTCATAGCCGAAATTGGCGCCCAGGTAGGCATTGAGGGCTACAGTGAAATCCTGCCGCCGCTTGGCGCGGGCGCTGCCGGGCGGGTCGGCGATGCTTTTCATCAATCCTTCTACTTCTGTTCCGGACTCGGCATCGACAAGGTCGGCAACAAAGTCGCCATAGTCCCGGAAAAAATGGATGATGGCGCCCTGTTTGCCTTTTTTCTTTTCCTTACTGTCACCAATAGCTCCATCCAGAGCGGAGAACAGCCGGATGGAGGAGCTCACAGCGTGCCTGTGGTCCCGGTTGCTGAGGTAGAATATGAGATCGAGCGCCTGGCCGGAAAGTTCCGGCAATCCGGCGAGCTTCGCGTTTTGCTCTACCAGAGAGGAAAATTCCCCCGGGAGCCCTCCTGGTTTTTGTAACAAGGGGAGTTCCAGTATCCGGTTGAAGGTATTGACGACGAAAGTAGCTTTTCTGTAAAAGGAAAGAGAATCTTTGAGCTCCAGGCCGGTGCTGTCGATCAGCAGCGGCAGGTCCCGGATGGTCAGTTCCATCAGTTGGGACAGGCCATGGGGGGCAAGGGGGCCGATGTTAGGGATATCGAGCAGCCGTTGTTGCAGCAGGCCGAGGAATATCTGTTGTTCGAGTCCGCCGTTCAGCATGTCGAGCAGTTCGTCGCGCCCGATCCACTTTTTTTCCGGGTCTCCGGAGCGCAGGCCGTAGGCCAGTTGGGAGGCCAGTTCGGTTAGTTGAAGCAGTGGCTCGGCATTGTCTCTTGCTTTGGCGCTGCTGCTGGCCTGGGCCTTTTCAAGTGAGGCCATTCGCGTTTGGAGTAAGTGGAGGTTTTCGGACAGCTTGTCGATCATCGGGCCGATGTGAGAATAAGGCCTGACGGGCTTTTGGCTTTCCAGGTAGGCCAGCACCGGGCTGCCATCCTTTTTATCAGGCTGTTTTTCACTGGCCTCTTTATTGAGCGAGAGCAGCCGCTGTTCGATCTGCAGCAGCCTTTCAGTCATCAACTCGAGTGACTTTTTTTTGGTGGGGTTGTTGGGGCGGAAACGGCTGAATTTTATATCCCTGAAATCGCGGGTGATCTCGTGGAGTAGTTTAAGGGCCAGCTTCTGGTCTCGGCTGAGTTGTTCCCCCCAGTAAACCGAGGTGCTGTCAATGGTTTGGAGCAGCGCCTGCCTTTTGGCCTCTGCCTGCCGGAGGGCCCGTTGCAACGCTCCGAGGGTATCGGTTTCGCTTTCCCACTGCTCGATCTGCAGCCGGAAGCCGGCCAGGGCGGCCAGGCGGTTTCTGAGGATGCCGTCGATGGAATTACCCTTGTGCCAGTTGCCGTTGAGGTTTTTGGCCAGCTCAAGTCCGGCCGCTCGCCATTGCTGGGGTGATCGTTCCTTGCCGAAGAATTTATCGTAGTTGGCAATGGAATTGTTCCTCAGTACGGCGTCCTCACTCAGCTCCCCCCGGAGCATATCCGGAAGCCACAAAAGGCCCAGGCCGAGGCTGTCATTCCCTCCATTGAGCAGGATGTTGATGTCGTAATCCGGGTTGCGCAGTTCCCGGTCCATCCCCAGGGTGCTGGGCGCCTCCGGGAAATCATTCTTGAAAGCGCGGATGGAATCCCGCAGCACCTGTTCTTCCCTGAGCAGTTCCGAATGAATGCTCCTCATCCCCAGGAGAATCCGTTCAGTAGTGGCGATGAGGCTGTCGTATTCCGCCGATTTGTAAGCCTGCTCGGACAGATGAAAGTTGACGGCCTTTCTGGCCTCCCCGTAGTTGTCGAACAGATACCGGTTGGTAACGGGCAGGATCTCATCGAGAGACAGGCCGTTCTGGGCCATGCCCGACATGGTGAAGACAACGAAAAGGTTATAAGCCACCGGGTCATCCCGGAGGGGCTCAAAATAATCATCCTTCAGCATCAGTTCGGGCAGCCGAACCGGGATCATCTGCATGTCCTCGTAAAAAGCCAGCCGCAGCCTTTCGATGAAGGAGTTGGAATAGGTGAAGTTGTGGCCGTCGAATGTGCCGGCAACCGAAGGGAACAGTTCGTCGAGCAGTTGCACTTCCTCCCCCAGGAGCCGTTCGAGGAAATTGATGGCCACTTCTTCCTGCGCCCTTTCCAGGATAAAGGTGAAGAGCCCTTCAATGACATCCGGAGCACTGACGATGCCTTTGCTCACATTGCGGTTGCTGCTTTCCGCCGCCTTTTTCATCATGGCGACGTTGCTTAGGGGCGGAGTACTGTATTGCTTCAGGCTACGGGAAACGGACAGGTATTCGGAAGGAGATATGCTTCCCTTGCTGTACAGGCGCTGCATCATTTTGTGGCGGGGAGCATTTCTCAGGCTTTGCAATTTTTTCTGAAAGGCTTCGGTGAAAAGGGAGTCGTTGCTCTGGCGAAGCAGGTTGAGTTTTTCCTCTTCCAGGGCCTCCTTCATCAGCGGGTTTTCCCGATAGCGCTGAAGGACCGCCTGAAGTTGTGGTTCTGTAAATTCACCGGCCTCACCGGGTTTGTCGTAGTAATAAAGGATGGCCAGGGCCTCGGCTGCGGTTGCAGGAGAAGGAGGCTGCGGCCGGGCGAGGGCCGGCATTCGGCTGGTATCCGACACGATGCTGTCCCCGGCCATGGTGTCGCGGGTGATGACGAGTTCGAAACCGGCAGTGTCCGGGCCGGCCGTTTCCGCCCGGTTCAGCGCTCTGAGCGCAGAGGCCAGGGCCCTGGTGTCTTCCACCAGGCTTTGCCCCTGAATGGAAAAAGGCAGCAGAAAGATTAAAGTGAACAGTATGGCGCTGATATTTCGCATAGCTTGCTTGGCAGTTGAATTCATGGTTTTTTAAGCAGCCAGAGGGCATATTCCCTCGACCTCCTCATTGTAACCGGCGCTGTATTCGATAAATTTTCCGGAAGGAGGCAGGTTTTCGTTCATGGCCTCAAAGATGCCCCCCCAGTTCACGTTGATGATCTCCAGGTCCACACTGTTGGCCTGAAGGTCGTTATTCCGGAGTTTTTCCAGGTAATTGGAGATCAGGTTCTGCTGATGCTCGCTGACCTCCTGGTATTCGGGCAATTGTCCCAGGTTTTCGCCGGCCTCGCGGAATTTTTCCACGATATCGTCAATGAGCCTCTGGTTTTTCAGCAAGGCCTCCTCCATCTGAGGGTTCAGGGAGTTGATGTCAAAAAGGCTTCTGGCCCGTGGTTGCTCAGGAACCAGGCCTTTCAGGCTTTCCAGAAGTGCGTTCATGGTTTCGGCGAAAGCGGGCAGGTCCGTTTCTTCAGCTTTATTGATGGACAGTATCTGCTGGCGGAGCAGCAGCTCGTCAAATTCTATGGGAGAGGACCAGGCGTCAACCCTGTCAAACCTTTGGAAGACATTACTGGCCTCATCAATGAGCGTATCCAGTTCTTCATTGCCTTCTTCAGATTGTTGTTGGACAAGTAGGAGCTTGTGGCGGCAGATCATCTTGGCATCGTGAATGATGGCCTTTAACCGCATGTTTGGATCAGGCATGGTATCTAACTATGGGTATTTGCCTTTGCCGTTGGCCGGGGAGGTGCAGGCAGGCAACAGCAGAGTGTGTTTAATACAATCCGGTTCCCGGGCAGACATAAAGCGTCATTTTTCAATTTGCCTTTCTGGGAATAATTCCTGCTAAATGTAGGCTATTTCTTTGAAAAGAAGAAGGTTAAGGCTGAATAAAGCGCCAGGCATCCTACTGCCGGGCAGTTTGGGCTTACCTGGTGTAAATGTGGATAAGTGTAAATGGCTGGGAACCTTTTTCTTCTGCACCCGTACACCCATAGCGTGCCTGGTTATCACGCCGCCGGGCCTTCCTCTCTGCTGATATACTGTTTCCAATTACTGGTGTCGCCTTCGATGATGGCCTCTATGCGTTGGACAAAGAGAGGGAACGTGGCCTTCTCCTGCCGGTATTCCGCGGCTCCGGTTTTATAGAGGTAAGTTTCCCGCTTCAGGGCCTCAGCAGTAGTTCGGTACTGTATCCAGTTTTCCTGGTATTTGCCATGGCTGAAAGAAGTTTTTAAGGTTCGGTGAAATGGTGTTATTCTGCTTTCGAATAGGTTTCAAAGAATTCTTTTCTGCCGATGCGATAGACCTCGCTGAAGTCCGGGGGAGCGGCCAGGAAGTCTCCGGCGCAGGCTTTCATGGGTTCTTTCCAGGGGGCTTCAAAATAGAAATGATCCGGAAGGCCCAGTTGGGCCAGCATCTTTTTCGTCAGTTCCAGAGCGACAGCTTTTCCTCTTGCTTCATATTCATCCATACCTCCTTCCCCGGTCCGTTTGAGGCGGTATTTTTCCTGAAATACATCCGGCTTTAGAATGTAAGATTCACCGGCGCTGGTTTTATTCGTGACTATGAAATCTCCTTCTTCCGCTTCGTTTACTGTTTCCAGCCCGCTGTCGGTAATGGTCCGGATGGATTCCCCGGCAATGGCCTTCCTGGCCAGGACGTTTAGCTTCTTAGCATACAGGGCGCCCTGTTTTTTCATAAGCGGGACAACTCTTTCTTTTAGTTCGTCCTGTGACAACATAGTTGGTAAGATTGAAGGCTTTTTCCCACAATATGCCTATCCATGCAAAGCTAAGGGTTGAACGGCAATTTTATCTGAAAATTAAGCGCCAATGCGCATACTTTCGCCGATGGCTTCAGCAGCCGGAGGAAATTGGTGCTTAATGACATCTTAATATACTGCTTCCGCGATCTGCCGGATCGTATCCGAATCCCCCATGGTATAGTAATGCAGGCAGGGAGCGCCGTTCTTTTTCAGCTCTTTGGACTGATGGATGCACCATTCTATACCGGCCTGGGTGCGGGCCTCGGCGTCTTTGGCCGATTGTACGGCCTTGACGAGGTCGTCGGGCAGGTCGATGTGGAAAATCCTGGGGATGGAGTTGAGCTGGTACAGTTTGGTCAGCGGTTTCAGGCCGGGCACGATGGGCACGTCTATGCCGATAGCCCGGCAACGTTTGACGAAATCAAAATACTTTTTGTTGTCGAAGAACATCTGGGTGACGATATAGTCCGCACCGGCGTCGATCTTGGCCTTGGTTTGCCACAAGTCGAAATCCAGGTTGGGCGACTCGAAGTGTTTCTCCGGGTAGCCGGCCACACCGATGCAGAAATCCGTTTTCAGCCCGTTCTCGATATCTTCATACAGGTATTTTCCTTTATTCATCTCAACGACCTGTTTCACCAGGTCGATGGCAAAGGTATGGCCGCCCTCTTCGGGTATAAATTTCCCGTCGAATTTACGGGCGTCCCCGCGGATGGCCAGCACATTATTGATGTTGAGAAAGTTGAGGTCGATCAGGGCATTTTCGGTATCCTCTTTGGTGAAACCGCCGCAGATGAGGTGCGGTACGGCGTCAACCCCGTAGCGGTGCATGATGGCGGCGCAGATGCCCACGGTTCCCGGCCGCTTGCGAATGGCTACTTTCTCGTAATAACCGCTTGTCCGCTTTTTGTAAATGAATTCTTCCCGGTGGTAGGTCACATCGATAAACGGGGGCCGGAACTCCATCAGAGGGTCCAGGGTGTCAAAGATGGCCTGCATGCTGCCGCCCTTCAGGGGAGGCAACACTTCGAAGGAGATGAGGGTCTGGCCTTTGGCCTTTTCAAAGTATTCGGTGACTTTCATGCTGGGTTATGGCTTCAGCAGCTCTTTTGTGAGGCGCAAAAATACGGAATGGCGGGATTTATTGCCAGTGGGCCTTGTCAGAGGAACATCAAATTTGTTGAATAATGGACTTGAATCATCGGCCCGGGGCTTCTATTCGTCGTGTTTTCCAAAAAAAATGACCTCTGTACTTGACAAATTGCCCAACCTCGTCTATTTTTGACTAACCGTTCGGTCAATTAATAAATTTTATGTCGCCACGCACTAAGGAACAATTTGAGGAGATCCGCCGGAAAAGTATAGAAACGATCAAAAAGGCTGCCATGGAGTTGTTTGCCCGCAATGGTTACCACAGTACCTCCATCAGCCAGATCGCCAGGGAAGCAGGGGTTTCAAAGGGGTTGCTGTACAACTACTTTGAGAGTAAGGAAGCAGTGCTGCATGACATCATTATGGAGGCAGTGGAGATGGGGGAGGAAATGATGGGGCAGTTGTTGTCTTCTCCGGGAGATGCGAAAGAACAACTGCGGGCAATGACCGAAGTCACCTTTGAGATTGTGCAGAAAGACCTCCATTACTGGAAACTGATGACGGCTCTGGCCTTTCAGACGGATGTGTTGGCCAGCCTGATGCCGGAGCTGAAAAAGAAGCAGGAAGAATTGGTGGAGGCCATAACCGATTTGTTCCGTAGGTTGGGGGCGGAACAGCCCAAACTAGAAGCACTTTATTACGGCGCTGTGCTGGATGGCATCATGTTGCATTACATGCAAATGGAGGAACCCTATCCGGTAGAAGAAATGAAGGCTTTTGTGCTGAAGCGTTTTCTTCCGGAAGAGTAAATTGGACTAACTAAAAAATCAAACCATAATGAAACGATTGATCCTGGCTGTATTGGCAGTGGCCCTGTTAGCCTGCTCTGCAGCCTATGCCCAGAACCTTACAGCTACTGAAATTATTGAGAAGGCAGACCAGAAGCAGCGGGGGGAAACCAGTATGGGCGAACTCAAAATGACCATTGTCCGCCCCACCTGGAAACGGGAGATGCAGATGAAAAGCTGGTCTAAAGGGACCGAATACATGCTCATTCTCGTCACTTCTCCTGCCCGCGACGAGGGCACTGCCTTCCTGAAACGGGAGAATGAGATATGGAACTGGCAGCCGACCATCGACCGGGTCATCAAGCTGCCCCCCTCCATGATGATGCAATCCTGGATGGGGTCTGATTTCACAAATGACGACCTGGTCAGAGAATCTTCTATTGTTAAAGATTATACCCATAAGCTGCTGGGTAAGGAAACGATAGAAGGGAGAGAATGCTACAAGATCGAATTGACGCCGAAGGAGAATGCTCCGGTAGTCTGGGGAAAAGTGCTCTCCTGGATCGATACAAAGGAATTCATGCAAATGAAGACAGAGATGTACGATGAAGACGGATACCTGGTAAACACCATGTACGGCAAGAACGTCAAGGAAATGGACGGGCGGCTGCTGCCTTCCGTACTCGAAGTCATCCCCGCTGACGAAGAGGGCCACAAGACCATTGTGGAATATCTGACACTGAAATTCAATGAGCCCATCAAAGAGTCCTTCTTTTCCGTTCAGACTATGAAGAGGGTTCGGTAGGAAGGTGGGTTGACATGCCTCCGCCTCTGGAGGGCAGGGTGAAATTTGTGATGTGCGATTTGTGATGTGTGATGTGCGCCCGTCTCTATCAAGGTGGGTAAAATTTGTGATTTTTCCTACTGCATATCCGGCTTGTCCGGAACAGCCGGGTTGAAGCGGTCAAAACGCAGGCTGTTGGCTGCTGAAGCTGGCATCATCGGCCCTCGATTCATTAATGACAAACACAACAAACAAGAGACATGCTATTTCGTCTTGCCTGGCGCAACATCTGGCGCAATAAGCGGCGTACGGCCATTACAGCGGCATCCATTCTTTTCGCCGTGCTGTTCGCCACATTTATGGAATCCATACAAAAGGGAGCCTGGGATCACATGATCAACAGTGTGGTCAATTACTACTACGGCTACGTGCAGGTGCATGAAAAAGGTTACTGGGATGAGCAGACGATCGACAAAGCCTTTCCGCTGGCAGACTCTCTTAAGCAACTGGAGGAAAAGGTGCCTGAGATCCGCAAAGTGCTGCCCCGCATAGAATCCTTTGCACTGGCCTCAACCGGGGAGCATACTTCCGGAGTGATGGTGGTGGGCATTGACCCGGCTCGCGAAAATGCCATGACCAACCTGCAGGGCCGGATATCAAACGGAAAATATCTGGAGGACAGCGAGGAAGCGGCTCTGGTGGCTGAGGGCGTGGCTGAAAACCTGGGGCTGAGTGTGGGCGATACCATTGTCCTCATCAGCCAGGGGTATCACGGAGTCAATGCAGCGGGCAAGTATCCGATCAAGGGCACGGTCAATTTCGGCTCGCCGGAACTCAACAAGCAGATGGTCTATCTGACGCTGCCCGTGGCCCAGTACTTTTATGGCGCCACCGGCCTGGTAACCTCACTGGCACTGCAACTCGACGAGCAGGATGATATCAGGCCCGTACTCAGGGCTTTACATACCGAACTGGATACTTCAGCCTATGAAGTAATGGACTGGAAAGACATGCTGCCCGACCTGGTGGAGGCCAAAACGGTCGATAGCGCCGGCAACGTCATCGTTTATTTTATTCTTTATCTGATCATTGCCTTTGGCATTTTCGGCACCATTCTGATGATGTCCAAAGAACGGGAATACGAATTCGGGGTGCTCATCTCGGTCGGTATGCACCGCTGGCAGTTGGGCCTAACGGTCTGGATGGAGATCATCATGTTGGGCCTTCTGGGCGCCTTTGCGGGTATTCTGGCCAGCATTCCTCTGGTGTATTATTTTTATGTCAATCCGCTTCGGTTTTCCGGCGATTATGCGGCAGCGATGGAAAAATTCGGCTTTGAGGCCATCTTCCCGGCCAATTTTGAGGCCCACATTTTTCTGTTGCAGGCCCTGCTGGTCTTTATCATCACGGCCATACTGGCCCTGTACCCCCTGGTGAAGGTCAGGCGGCTGAAGCCGGTGGAAGCGATGAGAGCTTAGGAGGAGGGTAAGGGTGTATAAGAAGTGTATAGGTGCATTTGTGTATAAGGGAGAGCTTCCCATTTGAATACACAAATACACAAATACACAAATACACGAATACACAAATACACAAATACACAAATCATGATACCAATAATGGCCTGGCGCAACATCTGGCGGAGCATGACCCGCAGCCTGGTAGTGATGGGCGCGATCGCCGTCGGCATCTGGGCGGCGCTTTCCCTGACGGGTTTCGCCACGGGAATGGTCAAGAGCTACGTCAATAACGCCGTTCAGAATATCGTCTCCCACATTCAGGTCCACCAGCCTGAATTTCTGGACGAAAATGAAGTGAAATACAATATTCCGGATCTGATGGCCGTAGAGCAGGCCGTCCGGGCCGAACCGGGAGTGAGAGCGGTAAGTGTCCGTTCGGTGGCCAATGGGATGATCTCCTCCAGCCAGGGGGCACGGGGAGTGGCCATCAAAGGGGTGGAGCCGGAGGAAGAAGCCCGGGTAAATGCCCTCAATGAGAATATTGTGGACGGAGAATACTTTTCCGGTGATAGCCGCAATCCTATTCTGGTTAGTGACGAACTGGCCCAAAAACTGAACGTAAAAGTCCGGTCAAAGGTAGTCCTCAACTTTCAGGACCGCGGGGGGAGCATTACGGCCGCCGCCTTCCGTATCGTGGGCATATTCGACACCGGGAACAATCCGTTCGACCTGTCCCACGTTTTCGTCCGCCGAAGCGACCTCAACCACCTGCTCATTCCCGCTGCCGACAGTACCCAGTCGGCTGATGCCCTGGCGCATGAGATCGCCATCATGGTGGATGATATCCGGAATGTTGATACCATTGCCTCCTCCCTGAGAGCAGAATTGCCCGGCCTGAAGGTGCAGACCTACCGGCAGATCTCTCCCGACCTCCAGCTGTACGAGGGGCAGATCAAGAACATTTCGCTCATTTATCTTACGGTGATCATGCTGGCGTTGGTATTTGGCATAATCAACACCATGTTAATGGCGGTGCTGGAACGCATAAAAGAACTGGGTATGCTCATGGCCATTGGCATGAACAAGCTAAAGGTTTTTCTCATGATCGTGCTGGAATCGGTCATGCTTGGCCTGGTGGCCATGCCGGTGGGCCTCATCCTTGGCTATATCACTATTGATTATGTGGGGGAGAATGGGATCGATATGTCGATGTATGCGGAAGGCCTGGAAAATTTCGGAATGTCTTCCATCATCTACTTCGAGCTCGACCCCGTTGTTTACGGGCAGGTGGCCGTGGGCGTATTCCTGACGGCCGTACTGGCCTCCATCTATCCGGCATTGAAGGCCATAAGGCTCAAGCCGGTAGAAGCATTGAGAACCATTTAAAAAGAAAATAATCAGCGATGAAAGTCATCACCACCAAAGGGGTCGTAAAGATCTACAACCCCGATAAGATCCCGGTAAAAGCATTGAACGGGGTTGACCTGGAGATCACTGAAGGCGAATTCACGGCCATAGTTGGCCCGTCCGGTTCCGGGAAGACCACCCTGTTGAACGTCATCGGCGGCCTCGACCGCCCCGATGAAGGCGATGTGGAGGTTGGGGGCCATGATATCGATGCCATGAGCGATAACCAGCTTATCGATTTCCGAAAGGAACACATCGGCTTTGTCTTTCAGGCGTACAACCTCATCCCGGTCCTTACCGCCCGGGAGAACGTGGAGTTCGTTATGCTGCTGCAGAACCGCCCGAAGAAGGAGCGGCGGGAGCGGGCGGAAGAACTGCTGCGCGCAGTAGGCCTGGAGGACAAGATGGATAAACGCCCCTCCGAGCTGTCCGGCGGGCAGCAGCAGCGGGTGGCTGTTGCCAGGGCTCTGGCTCCCAAGCCGGACTTCATCCTGGCCGATGAGCCTACCGCCAACCTCGACTCCAAATCAACCGCCAACCTGCTGGACATTATGGCGCGGCTGAACGAGGAAGAGAAGATCACTTTCGTCTTTTCCACCCACGACCAGCGGGTGATCGACCGGGCGCGCCGGGTGGTGACCCTGGTGGACGGGAAGGTGGCGACGGATGAGGTTAGGGAGGGGAAGGTGTAAATATGTAGGGGTGTGAGCAGGGAGCAGTGTATAGGTGTATCAGTATGCCTGGAAAGGCATGCACATGGACTAAAATGTGTTTCCCGGGCCGAAGAAGTGGTGGCGCTGCTTTAAAATTCGGTAATAAAAAGGATGAAAATGAGAAAAAGATGGGCCATAACCGCTGTTTTGCTTGCTTTTGCCTTATTGGGCCATAGCCAGGATAAGTCGAAAAACTGGTCATTGAGCGGCTATGTCAAGAATATGCAGACCCTGCTGTTTTTCAACGATGCTTACCCGGACCTTCAGCAGGGGATGTTGGTGGATACCTTCCTTCAGGATAACCTTATTCACAACCGCCTCAATTTTCATTGGCTGTTGAATGATGAACTGAAGCTCCGCGCTGACCTGCGCACCCGGGTCTTTTACGGTGACCTGGTTCGGGCAACGCCCGGCTACGGGAAGTCCATTGATAACGTTAACAACGATTATTTCGACCTTTCGCTGATATTGCTGAATGAGAATGCCTGGGTGGTGCATACCATGATCGACCGCCTGTATCTGGAATATTTCAAAGGCAACTGGGAGGTGCGCCTGGGCCGGCAGCGGATCAACTGGGGCATCAGCACCGTCTGGAACCCCAATGACATTTTCAATGCCTTTTCTTTCACTGATTTCGACTACGAAGAGCGCCCCGGCAGCGACGCCCTGCGGGTAAAGTACTATACCGGTTTTGCCTCCAGCGTGGAGCTGGCCGTGCGGATGTTCGACAACTTTGACGAGGCCACTATTGCCGGGATGTGGAAATTCAACACCGGCTCTTATGACATTCAGGTGCTCGGAGGATACGACCGGCAAAACCTGGTCATCGGAGGCGGCTGGGCCGGCAACCTCGATGACGCCGGACTAAAGGGGGAACTCACCTATTTCCTGCCGCTGGAGAAAGAAAAAAATGACGCTTTTGCGGCTACGGTAGGCATTGACTATTCTTTTTCCAATTCTTTATACATCAATACCGGTTACCTCTTCAACAGTGTCGGCAGCACCACTGCCGGCGTAAGCAACCTGTTCGAGTTCGAACTCTCGGCCCGCAACCTGTATCCTTATCGCCACGCCGTTTTTGCGCAGGTTTCTTATCCTTTTACCCCTCTGCTAAATGGTGGGGCGGCTTTCATCTACAGCCCGGTGGAAGTACATGCCCTTTTTGCCAACCCTACGCTGACGCTGTCTGTTGCCGAGAACTGGGATCTGGATTTTGTGGGGCAGGTCGTTTTTGACAAGGAGCAGGGCAAGGGTTTTGTCAGCCCTTTGCAAGCCTTCTTTCTGCGGCTGAAGTTCAGCTATTGACCCTGGAGGGCAAAAGAGAAGGGCGTTTCTGAAAACCCGGAAACGCCCTTCTCTTTTGATTTAGGATCTCCTCAGTCACTGAATATCCAACCGTTGCGCTGTGCGCCGCTGGCCGTCACATAGGCAACCTCATACCAATAGCCGCCAAGGCGAACGTGTTCTCCGGTATCCGAATCGAGCCGGTATTCGTCGCGGCTGCGCCGTTTGATCTTGCTGAAATATTTGATCTCATCCTGAGAGAGGGAGAGGAGGGAAGAGCGAAAATCTTTATTGTCAAAAATGCAGATCTTTCGGCCGTAGAGGGCATTCTGGTTGTTGCTGATCCTGACTGCAGAAGGGGACTGCTGATATTGCGAAAGCTGGGAGGCCCTCCGCATGTTGATCAGGGAGTTGGTGCCCAGGGCGATCTCTTTTTCTTTTCCGGAAGTGATGATGTGTTTTTTCAGAATGGAGTAGCCCGGTTTCATGAAGTAGATGAAGGCTGGTTCTCCTTCCACCACATTGAACCGCAGGCGGAAGCTGCCGTCGGTGGAAGTGGGTTCGGTGTATTTGGACATGAGGCTCCAGTCCAGGTTGTCATTTTTGTCCTTGACCACGGCGACCTGAACGCTTTCCAACCCCTGGCCCTGGTAAGCGACCTTACCGGAAACCACGACAAAGACTTCCTGCTTTCTGAATGCGAAAAAGAGACAGGCCAGGAGGATAAGGGCTAAAAAGGGAAGGGTTTTTCTCATGGTTTTGGGATGTTTATCTTTTCACAAGTTGCTAAAATAAATGATTTTACCATGATTGTCAACGAAATAGATAATAATTAACAGTTGATGTTTCCGGATCACAAGGGTTGCAGCTGAAAATTGGTAACGATCGGCTCCCCTTTGTCAACCGGGACATCCACCGGTTTCTGAAAGTACTCATAGCCATCCAGATTGCAGCTCAGAGTGATTTGTTCGGTGTTTTTCCGGACTTTTACCTTTCCAGCGAAATAACCGTTTTCATCCGCTTCGAACTCCACCTCCTGCTGGCCCACGACAAAAACGGTGGCGCCGGGAAGCGGCTTTCCCTGGCTGTCGATCTCGTGAACGTAGCCGCTGACCTCCCGCTCCTGCAGGGGGTTGATGTAAGCGTTGTTCACTATCCATCCTCCCCCGGTGAGGACGATGAAGGTCATAACAGCGCCAACCCATTTACCGATAGTGCTGGAAAAGCCGTCTTTAATGCTCTTCCAGAGCAGGGCGATAAATGGAGAACGTTCTTCGTCCTCATTTTCTTTTGCAGTGCTGCTGCGAAATCTTCTGATATTGCGTAATAATCTGGACATATTTGGTTAAGTCGGAAGTTGGAAGTCAGAAGTCGGAAGCCCCAACGTTTCTGTTGAAGTACTGACATTGGGACACATTTGACAGGGCCGGAAGTTGGAAATTTGTGACACAGGCCTTCCAAACCTTGGGCCTTCTCCCAAACATAATTGAAAACCTTGATTTCGGGAATAAAGTTGCCCGGCTGACAAATTAGCTTGAAATTGATATAAATCATCATTGGCCTGTGAGTAAACTCATGGCAGGCGGGAAGGAACCGGCATAACTTATTGTGTTGAACCAAAATGCGGATCGATGAAAAAGCCTGTTGTACTGATCGCCTTTCTGCTTTCTGCGGGCACACTGCTGGGGCAGTTCACCGCTCAAGGCAATTTTATGATGGGGTCCACCCTGGGGTTTTCGGCCGCCAATTCAACCATAACCCAGGACTACGGGACGGGTGATGTGGCAAAGGAAAATCCTACTTACACGCAATTCAGCATTGCGCCATCGGTGGGTTATTTCCTGATTGACAACCTGGCCCTGGGTATCGGGTTGGATTATACCTTCAACCAGGTAAAAAACCCGAACCAGGCCACCAATAAGGACAGCGACCTGTTGTTTGGCCCTTTTGCCCGTTACTACGTGCCCATGACGGATGATATGTCCTTCTATCTGGAAGCCAACTTCGGCTTTGGCAACTCTTCGGATGACCAGGAAGTGGGGGGTGTCCCGCAAAATATCAGCACCAACATTTTCGCCGTTGGGGTAGGGCCGGGATTTACCATTTTCTCCTCTGATGCCGTGGGCATTGAGACGATGGTGAAGTACAATTATGCCCGTTCCGATTTTGATACCAACATCGGAGGTGTGCGGGCCAAGACCATGACCCGGACCAACCAATTCGACTTCTCCGTTGGTTTCCGCTTTTATTTTACCGCCATCAAGAAAGCGGAAGGGCCGAAAGCGAGGTTGTATTGATGGGGTATATTACATCGGCAGCGCTTCCCTCAGCCGCTTCACTACTTCGAAAGCAGCGGGGCAGATCATCGTGTTCTTCAGAGTCAGATCCAGAATCTGATAGAAATTTTTCCGGTCGGTGTGCGGGTATTCCCGGCATGCTTTCGGGCGAATGTCATAGACGGAGCAGTAGTTATCCGAACCGAGAAAAGGGCAGGGGGCTGTGTTGAGCACATAGTCGCCGTCTTCATCGATGTGCAGGTATTTTTCCACGAACTCACCAGGCCTCACCCGGAAGTGGGTTGCGATGCGTTCGATATCCTTATCCCGAAAAATTGGGCTGGTGGTCTTACAGCAGTTGGCGCACTGAAGGCAGTCGGTATCCTGAAAAACCTCTTCGTGCAGCAGGGCGACGGCCGCATCCAGTTCCTTAGGCCTGCGCCGGCCCAACTTTTGAAAATACCGTTTATTTTCCTTCTTTTCATCTTTGGCGCGCTGCCGAAGGTGCCTGAGCCGTTGGGGCATCTCTTCTAAAATGCGTTCTTCATCCATACTGCTTGTACTTTTACGAATGCAAAGGTAGGAGGAATCGGGCAGCCGTCAAAAAGCGGCCGTTCTTCAACTTTATCCCTCCTTTCCTGGTTTGCTAGGTATCAGAAAAACGCATCACCTTGAACGTAGCACCCACCAAAGCAAAAGCGGTTGAGCCTGCCGCCCCGGGCCTGAGGAGCTGGGCTGTTCTATTGGCCCTGAGTCTTATCTGGGGCAGCTCTTACATACTTATCAAGAAAGGGCTGGAGGTGTATTCCTCCAGTCAACTGGCCACCATGCGGCTCTCCATTTCCGCCCTGGCCTTTCTGCCCATCCTGGCCTATCGCTTCCGGCGGGTGGACTGGTCGCGCTGGAGGCCCCTGCTGGTGGTCGGCCTGACGGGCACGGCGATTCCCGCCTTTATGTTCGCCATTGCGCAGATGCACATCAGCAGCTCGGTGGCGGGAGTGCTGAATTCTCTAACCCCTTTGTTCACCTTGTTGCTGGGCGTGCTCCTTTTTGGCTCCAGTACCCATTGGGCTAAAGTCCTGGGCGTGCTGGTGGGGCTGGGCGGAGCGGCGATGCTCATCCTTTTCGGAAAGGAGGCCGGCGCTCAGGGCAACCCCTGGTTCGGCCTTCTGGTCATCGTGGGGACGATTTGCTATGCCACCAGTTCCAATGTAGTGGGCACATACCTGCGCGATATGAGTGCGGTGACGATCAGCGCGGCGGCCTTTGTTATGGTGGGCCTTCCGGCGCTGGTTTTTCTCTTTTCCACCGATTTTGTTGAGGTGCTGGGCCACCGGGAAGGCGCCTGGCTGGCGCTGGGCTACGTGGCCATCCTGTCACTGGTGGGCACGGTATTGGCGTCTATCATCTTTTTCAAGCTGGTGCAGTGGACGACGCCCGTCTTCGCCTCCATGATCAGTTATCTGGTGCCCATCGTGGCCGTCAGTTGGGGCGCTTTTGACGGAGAGCCCATCACCATGATCCACCTGCTGGGCATGGGGTTGATATTGTCGGGGGTCTATCTGGTGAAGAACTGAAGAGCGTGTATAAGTGCATTCGTGCATTTGTGTATATGTGAACCACAGGGTTGCCCCAACTTATATACAAATGCACTTATACACCTATACACACTTATTCCACCCGCTCCACCCTATACACAAAATAATTTGTCTTCCCTTGCCAGGGCATGGCCTTATAGCGCTCTTTATAGTACAGCTTCACCTGTTTGCCCTGAAGGCTTTGCAGTTGGCCATAGACCTCCCTGTCTCGGACGGAGAATTCCCAGATATTACCGCTGATGCCCTCTGAATTCTGCTGGAAACCGCCCAGGTTGAGCTGCCCTTCGTAGGTTTTGAACATTACGCCCTTTTTGGATATCTTGATCAGGTTGCCGGCGCGGGTGCCGTCACTATACGTCCAGCCAGATACCCAGACGTATCCGGCGCCGCCGGCAATAGCGAGCAGCAACACGATGAGAACGAAGCGCTTGATCCAGCTACCGACTTTTTTGAGGCCTTCGTTGACCACCTGCTTAAATTCGCTCATGGTTTTCGTTTTTTAGGACGGGCTACTTTTAAGTGGCCCGTAATAAGAGAGATAAATATACGGCCAAGTGTGCCCGGCCCGAAATGACGAGAGAATCCGCCGGCCCTTATTTAAAGGCCACTACTGTTTTGCGGGCAGTTTCATTGCTCTTGACGCTTATGGAGCTTACTTGTCACCTTTATACCCCTCCTTCAGCAGCTCGGGATGTGCTTTGGTGAATTTTTCCACCTTAGGTACGGAGACGCGCGCTACGTAGGGCTGGTTGAGATGGCTTGGGTAATAGTCCTGATGGTAGGCTTCGGCCACGTAGAAAACGCCCAGCGGTTCCAGGGTAGTGGCGATGGGCTTGTTGTATTTGCCCGAAGCGTTCAGTTTGTCAATGTAGGCCTGGGCTTCCATTTTTTCTTCATCATTCTGATAGAAAACAGCGGAGCGGTACTGCGTGCCTACATCCGGCCCTTGCCGGTTGAGCTGAGTGGGGTCGTGGCCGGCGAAGAAAGCGGTGAGCAGTTCTTCATAGCTGACCTTATCCGGGTCATAAAAAACGGCGACCGATTCGGCATAGTTGGTCGTGCCGGTGCATACCAGCTCATAGGTGGGCCTGGCGTCCTTTTCCGGAGAGGCATAGCCGGAGACGGCCTCTTCCACGCCTTTGACGCGCTCGAAAACTTCTTCCATACACCAGAAGCAGCCGCCGGCGAAGACAGCCCGCGACAGGCCCTCAGGCAGTTGCTTTTCTACCTTGGAAATGCTGGACACGCCCTTGGCGTATTTGATGTCCTTATTGCGGGAGGGCATATCCGTCTGCTGGGAGTTGGCGCAGCTCCAGGTGAACAGGCCGATAGCGAACAAAAGGATGGTTTTTTTCATGCTTTTTTCTTTTCCTAACATAGGGGAGAGGGGCTTTGTTATCAATGTTTACTCACAAAAATATCATTATTCTATCACAAACTCCTGGTTGATGTCTTCGCCTCCTACTCTGGCCCGCAGGAAATAAACCCCTTTCAGCCAGTTGGCCGTATCCACGAAGGATATCGCCTCCGGGCTGTTCCGCTCCAGCATCAGCTGGCCGAGGGCATTGTAAATGCGGAATCAGTACACCGGCGCATTTTCTGCCTGTACTGTTAGCTGATATTTAGTGGGGTTGGGGAAAGCCGTGAGGGCGGGAGGCAGAGGGGAAGGCGGCTCTGGCTGCGGGAATTCGATCTTTGATTGGGTGCAGGGGAATTTCGTGCGCCAGTCTCCCTGCATCCATAAATCGATCTTTCGGATCTCGTGGAATACCTGGTTGTAGTTTTCTGAGGCCCCTTCAGGATGGCACCCCCAGCAGTTTTGGGCGGTGATGCCAATAGTGAAACTGTTCAGTCTGCCGGGATTAAGGCGGAAGTGGCCTGCAGAGGCAAGTGCGCGGCGGCGGCCGGGAGTACGCCCGGCAGTTTTTTCATTCCAGTCTCCATCCACTGTTGGAAATCCGGTAAAAGGAAAGTTAACTGACATGCCATCTGTATTATAGCCACCTGCTCCGTAAGTTAAGGGGCTGCCATCCCGCCAATTGCCGTTGAGATAACGGTAGAATTCCAAGCCGGTCACTGGAAAAGCATTGTAAGGAGAACCGGTTTCTTTTTCCAGTTGAATAGGCATTACACGGTCGAAAGCTGATAAAAAGGCCGTATCAGGATCGGTATTTACTGGGCCATCAGTCACCAGGAGGTCGCCGAATAAAGTACAGCTTACCAGTGGATTCATCAGGTAGGGTGAATTCTTGCCCTATGACTGCCAGTTTAGGATAATCACCCTTATCAGGATTATAGATCCCATCACCATTCCAATCTTCAAATGGAGCGAGGATCTCGTAATCTTCAGAGATCTCGAAACCATTGTATTCTAGTGAATGAGGGTTTGCCCGGCCCGGCCAGCTGTAAACAGCCGGGATGATGCTGTCAATCCTGCCATCGGCAGCAAAATCGGCCTGATGAGCAAGGATCTCCTCCCGGCTTACCTGCCAGATCCAGTTAAAGTTGGTATCGATTTCCGGTTTTGGGTAATAAAAAGTTTTGATCAGGCCAGGTTGGAACTGGCTTTCCACTTCACCGTCATCGTACAATTGACGGGAAATCTTTACATTGCCAGCGCCATCTACTGCGCCAATCCAAAGCCCGCCCAGCAACAAAGGTGAAATTCCCTCCCGTTTCATCTCAAAATGCCCGCTGCTGCCTGTCCAGAATAGCCTCCCGTTGGAATATACCGATGCCCGGATGTTGTTGGTGTTGATGATGGCTACTTTCGGCTCCAGCCCCTGCGCCCCGACAATTCTACATATCCTAAAACGGCAACCTCCCCAGATCCACATTCCCCCCCGTCAGGATCACCCCCACCCTTTTCCCTTCGAAAACCGGCCGGTTGGCCAACACGGCTGCCAGAGGCACCGCGCAGGACGGCTCGATGACGATCTTCATGCGTTCCCACACCAGCCGCATGGCGGCGATGATGGCCTCTTCGCTGACGGTGAAGATATCTTCCAGTTCGCGCCGGATGATGTCGAAGGTCTTTTCTCCCAGGTTGGTGCGCAGGCCGTCGGCGATGGTGTCGATGGTGGTGTTCACCTGTAAGGTTCCGCTTTTGAAGGAGCGGCAGGCATCATCAACGGCCATGGGTTCGGAGCCATAGGCGAGGGTTCCGGGGGAAAAGTAGCGGGTGCTGAGGGCGGTGCCGCTCATCAGCCCGCCTCCGCCGATAGGGGCGATGATGCAGTCGAGCGGATCGGTGTCTTCGATCAGCTCTTTGGCGGCGGTGGCCTGTCCGGCGATGACGTTGTAGTCGTTGTAGGGGTGGATAAAGGTGGCGCCGGTGCGCTCAACCACTTTTTCCAGGGTGCTTTCCCGGGCGGCCAGGGTGTTCTCACACAGGATGACCTCCGCCCCGTAACCTTCGGTGGCCGCCTTTTTGATGGCGGGGGAAGTGTCGGGCATGACGATGTAGGCGGGAATGCCCAGCAATCTGGCGCTGAGAGCAACCGCCTGGGCATGGTTGCCGGAGGAGTGGGTGGCCAGGCCTCGCTCTTTTTCCTTGTCGCTCAGCCGCAGGGCGGCGCTGCTGGCGCCCCGCATTTTGAAGGCGCCGACTTTCTGAAAATTCTCACACTTGAAGAACAGCCGGGCGCCTGCCATATCGTCGATGCTCCTGCAGGTGAGCACCGGCGTGCGGTGGATCATCGGGCGGATGGCCTCGTGGGTGGCGCGAATGTCAGCGGCGGTGGGGAGGTGGTGGAGTTGGTTCATGGATGGTTGATTGGTTAGATTGCCAGATAGTTAGATTGCTGCAAAGCCTTCGATGTAAGTGGGGAGCGGAAACAATATAACCATTTAACAATATACCCATCCTCTCCGGGTGGAACTCCTGGTCATTATTTCCGAAGCAGTTTTTCCCACTTCCGCTCACCCCGCTACCTACAACCACTCCTTCTGCATCGCCTGCGGGATCTGGAAATTTCTGCCCTTGTAGTTGTCAAAATAGCCGACCATGGCATTTACGGTTTGTCGGGAGAGGAATTCCAGCACTTCATCCAGCGGGGCATCTACTTTGTCTTCCAGTCGTTCGCCCAGGCGGAAGAGGGCCTGCAGTGCATGGGGCAGAAGGGCGGCGAGGCACCCTTCGTTCGGCTGAATGCCCAGCATAGGTGCATACTTAGGCCCGAGGAGGTAACGGATTAGGGTTTCCGGCGCCAGGGCCAGCTTTTCGCTTTTCAGCACTTCCTGGGCAAAGTCGATCAACGAGCGGGTGAGCAACTGGCCCTCCTCCGAGGCGGCGGCCTGGCGGGCAAGTATCCTGTCCATCAGGAAGCGCCCCTCGGCTGCATTATCTGGAAGCAGGGCCTCATCGATGCCCAGGTTGTGCCCGATGGCCCTCCAGGTTTGGAAGTAGGCTTCCTGAATGGGCTTTGGTTCGTTTATGCCAAACTGTTCCAACCCGTCGAGCACGGCTACGCTGAAGGTCATGAGGGTCATGGCCATATCTTCCTGGTTGATGGGCAGGCCCAGTTGCTGTTCGTCCCAGCCTTCGGCCTGGACAAACTGGCGGATGGCGGCATGGATGAGGCGCACTTTTTGAATACTCTGTATCCCCCGTCCCCGGAAGGTAAGTTCTCCCGGGGTCATGACATCGATCAGGAACTGGCCCGTTTCGGCGATTCGGCGGGCAAAGATGCGCAGAGACTGGTCTTCATTGGTCAGGCGGCTGGTGCGCACCAGCACCGGTGCTCCCTTGTGCATGCAGTAAAGCAAAGGAAGCGATTTATAGTAGAGCAGGAACAGGCATTTGGCGCCGTGGTCGAGAAAAAAGCGGTGGGCTTCCGCGATGGCCTCGGGGTCCGTATCATCGGGCAGGGACTGAGTAGCCTCCAGAAAAGGCCTTACTTCTTCCGGCAATTGAATAACCGGGGTGTCGATATTTCGGATCAGCAGATCAAAGAGGCGGTAGGCTTCTTCTTTCCCTTTGTTCGATAGTATGCTGGCCATTACCTCGTCGGCCAGAGGGTCGCCCTGGAGCCGAAACTGTTCCAGCATATTGTCCGTCCAGGTATCAGCTTTACTCATGTCCTTCGTTTTGTGAATTAACTCTGCCGGTGCTGGCGGCTGGCTCGGAGGATGACCATTAATGCCAGGATCACAATAACAGCAAACGGCAGCCAGCTTCCGATGTGATAACCGATCTTATACCCAACACTGGTGGTATCCGCTTCCTGAGCCGGGAGGTAGTTGGAAAATAAAAGCAGCAGGGCAAGTAATTTTCCTCTGATTTTTGTTTTCATTTTGTCGATCATCGAATAAAGATAATACAATACTACAGATATGCCGGTGAAAAGCAGTTCGGCTTTGCCCCAAGATGAAAAACGGTAGCCCCGTTTATGTGAGATTGGCATTTATCCTGTAGCTGAAGATAATTATCATTATATTTAGGAAAAACTCATTGCCATGCAAAAAGCAGTCTTTTCTCTGGCCACAATAATGCTGCTGGCGGTTTCTTTTCTGCCGGCACAAACCTCTAAAACCTATTGCAACAACCGGTTTGGCTTCTGCCTGAATTATCCGGATAAGCTCAGCCCGTCGGAGGAAGCACCCATCAACAGCGACGGCATTATCCTGCAGGCGCCCGACGGGGTGCAGGTATCCGTTTCCGGTTCCTACAACGTAATGGACTGGACACCGGAGAAGATATTTGAATTTACGAAGGCGGATTTTGCGGGAGTGATCGGCGCCGATGCCAGTATTCTGGAAAATGAATCAACGGGTAAGGGGTTTGAGGCCCTTTTGTCGTCCGGGACTTACTATCAGTATGCACAGATGGTGACCAAAGGCGATGTTTACCTTATTCTCACGGTAACTGGGCCGGCGGAGCTGCTGGAAGATATGAAAACCCTGAGGCAGCAATTGAAACTTACCTTTGATCATGCAACGGAAGGGCAGTAAATTGCCTCCCGCAACCCGCTTTATTGAGGTGCATTCAAAAAAATTGCGATGGACTTTCTGGACATCGGTGACAGGAGTATCTTTTTTTATCTTTTGGTTCTCGTACTGGGGTTGGCGTCGGCTCAGTGCCTGACGGTCGGAGGGTTGTTCTTTTTCAAGCGTTCGGGGAGCCGAAGGGCTAATGGCTTCTACGGTTTATTGCTCATTACGTTCGGCCTGACCCTTCTGCACAACATATTTGATTTCTGTGGTTTTTACGAGCAGTTTCCGAAGATGAAGTTTCTGCCGTTGTATTATACCCTTTCTTTTCCCACTCTGCTGTTCTATCACGTCAAACTCAGCCTGTACCCGGCATATCAATTGAGGTGGTCGGATGTCAAGCATTTTATCCTTCCGGTTTTTCAGTTCTTATTCTTTGTCTGGCTCTTTTTTATGCCGGTTGAATTTAAAAGTCATTGGGGCAGGGAATTTTACAATCCCTTTTACGGGGCTTTTGAGCAGTTCCTCTATCTGACCACTTTTGTTGCCTATCTCTATTTTTCACATCGGTACATTCGCGCCAAGCGGCTTGAACTGAGGCGAAAGCGTTCGCCGGAGCTCAAAAAGGTTCTTTATCTGCGCACCCTGATCAGGGTACTTTTTTTCCTCTTTCTGATCCACTTCGTTTTTGTCGTCACCGATTTTGTATGCTACGAGTTTCTGAACATCAACCTGCGGTCCGTAAAGCCTTATGTGGCGCTCGGTATGCTCTCCTTCGCCGCCCTCGCCTTTTGGCTGGGCACCTACGGTTTTCAGGTATTGTTCTGGGGCAGAAAGGTATTCGGCAGGTAGGTTACTTGTCGTCCTTCCTCTTGAAGTCGCCGTTTTTCCAGGAATCGAAGAATTTCTTCCAGGCTACCGGGTTGAAAATGTTCATCGGAGGCTGTTGGCCGATATAATAATATTCGCGGGCTTGTTGTCGCAGGTAATAATCGGCATGTTCATTGCCATCGACGCTCACGTCGTTGCGCATGCGGCGGAGGGTTTCGTTGGCAAGGTTCCTGGCGGCTCGTTCCTGCAGTTCCGGGGTTACATCCATGGCCAGGAATTCCAGTTTGAAATGTTCCCGGCTGGGCCAGGGAAACACGACAGTTTCCGGAAGGTTGATCGTGTCCTGGGTCATGAGTTGAACGATGGAATAGCGTTCGTCTTCCAGGTCTTCCGGGATCTGATACTCCACCGTTTTATAACCGATGGCGGAAAAAACGATCACATCTCCCTTTTCCACGACGATCGAGAAAAAGCCTTTCAGGTCGGAATAAGTGCCCCGCCCTTTGTTCTTTACCAGAATATTGGTATAGGGAACGGGATAGAGCTGTTCGTCGGAGCCATCCAGCACCATACCCGAGAACTGCACAAGGCGGTTATTTTTGTTATCCTGTGCCCGGGCACTGGTGGTGATGATCAGGAGGGAAACGATCAGTAATATATGAAATCTCATGGAAGCTCGGTTTAGTAAACCTTAAAAAATAAGTTCACTGATCCTGAAATAGGGTGGAAGCTGAAAACCCCGTAGGGCTGAGGGCGAGCCCCATTTCAGGATCTCTAAATAGTGAACCTATATTTTAATCACTACTTAGTAATGCATAAACGGCCTGTAATTAAGACCGCTGGCGCCGGGCAAAGGTTTGTTGCCAACACCCCAAAAGTAGGAATTTTTACCAAATCCTGCTGCCGGGCCGTTTCAGGAACCAGTGAAATAATAACAGGAGAACGCCTTCCGGAAAAGGGTCCAGTTAAGTGGCAGGGCGATTAACTTAGGTTTAACAGAGTCCTTGAGTTAAAAACATTAACCTTTGGTTGCCATTGGCTCCAGGGCCAGGCCGAGCACCTCCTCCATCGTTTTTACATAATGGAACTGCAGGCCGGAGATGTATTCTTGATTGATCTCTTCAACATGCTTCTTGTTTTCCTGGCAAAGGATGATCTCCTTCATTCCCGCCCTTTTGGCGGCGAGTATCTTTTCCTTGATGCCGCCTACGGGCAGCACCTTGCCGCGCAGGGTAATCTCTCCGGTCATAGCCACGTAGGGTTTGACCAGCCTTCCGGTGAGGGCGGAGGTGAGGGTAGAAAGCATGGTGATGCCGGCCGAGGGGCCGTCTTTTGGAATAGCGCCTTCGGGCACGTGCAGGTGGATGTCTTTTTCCTCAAAGGCCTTGGCCGGTATGCCCAGGGCCTCACTATGAGCCTTGATAAAGCTCAGGGCGGTGGAAGCCGATTCCTTCATGACATCGCCCAGGTTGCCGGTCAGGGTGAGTTTGCCTTTGCCCCGGCTCAGGCTGCATTCCACGAAGAGGATATCGCCGCCGGTTTGCGTCCAGGCCAGCCCTACTGCCACCCCGGGTACGCGAACTTCCTGGTAGAGGTCTTTGGAAAAGCGGGGCGGGCCAAGCATTTCCTTCAGGTCTTCCGGCTTTACTGTGATGTTGTACTCCTCCTCCATGGCCACTTTTTTGGCGATATGGCGCATGATGCCGGCCACCTGCCGGTTGAGGGAGCGCACGCCGGATTCCCGCGTGTATTCCTCGATGACCTGGCGAATGACTTTCTTGTTGAGCCGTACGTGTTTGGCTTCCAGCCCATGTTCTTTGCGCTGTTGGGGAATGAGGTGCCGCCTGGCGATCTCAATTTTTTCTTCTGTGGAGTACCCGCTGATGTTGATGATCTCCATCCGGTCGAGCAGGGCCGGTTGTATCGTACTCAGGTTGTTGGCCGTAGCGACAAACAGGACCTTAGACAGGTCGTACTCCATTTCAAGATAGTTATCGTAGAAGGTGGAGTTCTGTTCAGGGTCGAGGACTTCCAGCAGGGCGGATGAGGGGTCTCCCCGGAAATCTTTGCCCACTTTGTCGATCTCGTCGAGGATGAAGACCGGATTGGACGAACCGGCCCGCTTCAGAGATTGGATGATGCGGCCAGGCATGGCGCCGATATAGGTCTTCCTGTGCCCGCGGATCTCCGATTCGTCGTGAAGGCCTCCGAGGGACATGCGGATGAACTTTCGCTTCAGCGCCCGGGCTATCGACCGGCCCAAAGAGGTCTTACCGACACCCGGAGGGCCGACCAGGCAAAGAATGGGCGCTTTCATATCGCCCTTGAGCTTCAGGACGGCAAGGTGCTCCAGGATGCGTTCCTTGACTTTCTCCAGCCCGAAGTGGTCTTTATCCAGGACCGTTTTGACCTTTCTGAGCTCGAAATTGTCTTTGGTGAATTCCTGCCAGGGAAGGTCCAGCATCAGTTCCAGATAATTGAGCTGAATGGAATATTCAGCTACCTGCGGATTCATCCGGCGGATACGGTTGAGCTCTTTTTCAAAATGTGCTTTGACATCCTGTGGCCACTTTTTGGATTTGGCCCGCCGTTGCAGCTTCTGCATCTCTTCCTCCTGAGGATTCTGCCCGAGTTCCTCCTGAATGGTTTTCAGCTGCTGGTTGAGGAAATAGTCTCGCTGCTGCTTCTCGATGTCAACCCTGACTTTACTTTCGATCTGGTCTTTCAATTCCAGGAGTTGCAGCTCGCTGTTCATTTGCTCGAGTATGACTTTTGCCTTTTGCGGCAGGTCATCTATTTCGAGAATGTTCTGCTTGACTTTGATCTTGGAACTGAGGTTAGAGGCGATAAAATTGAGCAGGAACGACTGATTGTTGATGTTCTTCAACATCACATTGGCCTCCGAGGGAATATTGGGAGAAAGTTCGATGATCTGCCGCGCCCTGTCCAGGATGGAGGCGATCATGGCTTCGAATTCCAGGGTGTTTTTAGGCTGGGTATATTCCAGCTGGCTGATCCGGATTTCCATGTATGGGTCTTCCCGGGTAAGCTTTTCGGCCAGGAAACGCTTTCGGCCCTGAAGTATCGCTGTAGTGGTGCCATCGGGCATGCGCAGCAGCTTGAGGATGCGGGCGACCGTTCCGACCTGATAGAGGTCTTTCAGGTCGGGTTCTTCGATATTGCTGTCTCTTTGAGACAATACAGCAACAATGCGATCCTGGTTATAGGCTTTGTTGATAGCCCGGATGGACTTATCTCTCCCGACGGTGATCGGAATGACAATTCCGGGGAATAAGACTGTATTTTTCAGGGCCAGAAGCGGCAGTATGTCTGGGTAAGATTCATCAATATCTTCATCTTCTTCCTCTTCGACGGAGAGCAGGGGGAGAAAATCGCCGTCATCATCAAACCGCTGGTGCGAAAATATTTCTTCAAACATACGTTCTTTATCATTTACGGCTTTTGCCGGATCAGTAAAATACCTATATATGCTCTCAATGTCAAGATGTCAGTGCAGCTTTTTCGAAGAGCATAGGTTAGTACGGTCAACTTCTGTGCCAAAGCAAAAAAATAGCCCTGGCAATGGCTGCCAAAGGGCAAATGCAGACAAAACGTCAGTTTAAAACCGGGTGGAAAGGAAAAAACTCCACATTCCCGGTTTTTCATTGAAACGAGGATGAATCCTTAGGCATTCGCCATTTCCTCTTCAACCGCTGCAACTTCTGTTTCGGTGTCCTCTTTCTCTTTTTCCACTTCATCTTTTTCTACCCGCAGGTTGTCGATGATGAATTCCTGGCGGGAGGGCGTGTTTTTACCCATGTAGTAGGCCAGTACATCATCGATGTCGGTATCTTCGTTGAGAATGACCGGTTCGAGGCGGATGTCTTCGCCGATGAAGTCTTTAAATTCGCCGGGAGATATTTCACCCAGCCCTTTAAAACGGGTGATCTCAGGTTTGCCGCGCAGTTTTTGAATGGCCCGTTGTTTTTCCTCTTCGCTGTAACAGTAGAAAGTTTGTTGTTTATCCCGTACCCGGAAGAGCGGGGTGTCTAGAATGAAGAGGTGCCCGTTGCGGACCAGGTCGGGGAAGAACTGAAGGAAGAAGGTGAGCAGCAACAGGCGGATGTGCATGCCATCGACATCGGCATCCGTAGCGATTACAACCCGGTTGTACCGCAGTTCATCCAGGCCGTCTTCAATATTCAGGGCATGTTGGAGCAGGTTGAACTCCTCGTTTTCATAGACCACTTTTTTAGTCAGGCCATAACAGTTCAGCGGTTTACCCCGGAGGCTGAAAACGGCCTGCGTCTGCACGTCCCGTGCTTTAGTGATGGAGCCGCTTGCCGAATCACCCTCGGTGATGAAAAGCGTGGTGGCCTTGCGGAATTCTTCTTCCACTTTTCTGGCGCTGTCGCTGAAATGGAGGCGGCAATCCCGCAGCTTTTTGTTGTGCAGGTTGGCTTTTTTGGCGCGCTGGTTGGCCAGTTTTTTGATGCCGGCGATCTCTTTGCGCTCGCGCTCCGATTGTTTGATGCGCTTTTCCAGGGCCTTGGTTATATCCGGGTTTTTGTGGAGGTAATTATCCAGGTTTTCCTTGACGAAGTTGACGACGAAAGTCCGGATGGTCGGCCCGTCCGGGCCCATGTCGGTGGAGCCAAGCTTGGTTTTGGTCTGGGATTCAAACACAGGCTCTTCTATGCGGATGCTGACCGCTGCGACAATAGAAGAGAGGATATCTCTTCGGTCATAACTTTTGTTGAAATGCTCCTGAATGGTTTTCACGATGGCTTCGCGCAGAGCGTTGAGGTGGGTGCCGCCCTGGGTGGTGTTCTGGCCGTTGACGAAGGAGTGGTATTGTTCTCCGTAGTGGTTGCCGTGAGACAGGGCGATCTCTATGTCATCCCCTTTCATGTGGATGATGGGGTAACGGAGGTTTTCGTTGCTGGCCTTCCGTTCCAGCAGGTCGAGCAGCCCGTTTTTGGAAACCAGGGTTTTCCCATTGATGTTGATCTTCAGGCCGGCGTTGAGGTAGGCGTAATTCCACAACTGGTTTTCCATATAGTCAAGCCGGAAACGATACTTCCGGAAGATATCCTGGTCGGGCCGGAAGACTACCAACGTGCCGTTGGGTTCGGCGGATTTTTTAACCTTGTGGTCTTTGGTAATTTCCCCTCTTTCGAATTCTGCGGCCTTTGCCTTGCCATCGCGGACGGCCTGCACCAGGAAGTATTCTGAAAGAGCGTTCACCGCTTTGGTGCCCACTCCGTTCAGGCCTACGGATTTTTTGAAAGCCTTGGAATCATATTTGCCTCCGGTATTGATCTTGGATACACAATCGACCACTTTCCCCAGAGGAATGCCCCGGCCGTAATCCCGGATGGAGACCTGGCCGTCATCCACTGTGATATCGATGGCTTTTCCGTGGCCCATAAAATATTCATCTATGGAGTTGTCAACCACTTCTTTGAGCAAAATGTAAATCCCGTCATCGGGTGCAGAACCATCGCCCAGTTTGCCGATGTACATGCCCGGGCGCATGCGAATGTGTTCCTTCCAGTCCAGTGACCGGATATTTTCTTCCGTATAGGTTACTTTTGACATGGATTACTTTTATGCTTTTACTTGTTCATGGGAAAGCCCGAGGTGCTTTCCGGCATATTTAATGCCGTCGGGGACACCGGCCTGCCCGGGCAAAAGAAGTTTAAAACTTATTGGATGCTGTGCTTGCCAAGTGGCGGCTTGTTTTGTTATACCGGTAAACGGGGCCGCTGTTTCACTTTTGAGCAGCGTAATTTCCAACAAAAAGCTGGAAGAAGTGCAATACGGCTTCTGCATTTTTTCCACAGCGATCCACAAAAATAAGAATTTCGCTTCATTAAAACAACAAATTGTTTGAGTTGTTTAAAACATAACGTGTCGCTTTGAGTAACAATGCCTTTTTTTTGCATCCGTCCATGCAACTGTTGCGTAATGCTATCCGCCGGGAGTGGAGGTTGAAGGTGGTGGCTTCTCTGTTTCTTTCGGTATTGGGGCTGCTGTTTTCCTTCGCTTTTTTTGGAGTAAATATCATTCTCACATTATTTGGGTTGATCTGCACCTTGCTTGGCATCCGGTTTATCTTTCGCCTAATCAGGGAGGGCAGGCCCGGAGGGCCCCGGCTGATTTATTTGCTGGAGCACCGGCCCGGCCATATCGTATGGGTGTATTCTGTATTGACGGAGCGCCTGCCTTTCGGCCTTCGTTTTACCAGCAGTTGCACGATGTATTTCAAGCTGATGGATGGGGATGAGGTGTCGGTAAGCCTTCCTGCCAGGAGGCAACCCGAGGTTTCGAAAGTTCTGAACCGGCTGCTGCCTCATGCTACTTTTGGTTATACCCGGGACCGGGAGCAGTGGTATATGGCAGACCCGGCGATGCTGCTCCGGGACGAAGGGGAAGGAGAGGAGCGGTAGTAGGGAAGCTCCGGAGTGTCCGTTCGGACAATAGCGCCACGAAAAATTTCCGCCTACACTTGGCCATTTCCATTATTTTTGTGCATATTACGGTTACTTATATTTCAAATATACCGTATAAAGTATAGTTTAGCGCTTTTTTGAAGGCTATGGTTGGTGCAGGAAAACCAAAGGGCCGGCCTTCAAAGTAATATGAACACGTCTGTTTTGTTAAAGATCAGCTTATGAAGGTGGCCTCTTTTTTTGCGGGAGCAGGAGGGCTCGACCTGGGGTTTTCCCGGGCCGGTTTCGATGTCGTTTGGGCTAATGAGTTCGACAGTGATGTGTGGGAAACTTATGAAAAGAACCACCCGGATACGATACTGGACCGGCGCAGCATCACAGATATTTCCCCGGATGACATTCCCGATGTGGACGGTATGATCGGCGGGCCGCCCTGCCAGAGCTGGAGCGCCGCTGGTAAGTTGCGTGGCATAGATGATAAAAGAGGGCAATTGTTCTTCGACTTCATCCGGATACTGGAAGCCAAGCAGCCCAAATTTTTCCTGGCGGAGAACGTGGCCGGCATGCTGCTGCCGCGCAATGAGGACGCTTTGAAGAGCATAAAAAAACTGTTCAAGAAGGCAGGCTATAAACTTTCTTTTCAGTTGCTCAATGCTTCCGACTACCTCGTCCCGCAGGACCGCAAGCGGGTATTTTTTGTCGGTTACCGGCGCGACCTGGAGACCAAGTTCGAGTTTCCTCCTCCTGTTGACATGAAACTCACGCTGCGCTCCGCCATTGGAGATCTCGCCGATAGCGCTATCCCGGCGAAAAAGGGCAATTATACCAACGGAGAGTGCCCGGTGCCAAACCACGAATATTTTATCGGGGATTTTTCCAGCATGTATATGTCGAGAAACCGCGTCCGGGGTTGGGATGAGCTCTCCTACACCATTCAGGCCGGCGGCCGCCACGCCCCCCTCCACCCTCAGGCGCCGAAGATGGAGACAGTGGATAAGGACCGCAAGCGGTTCGTGCCCGGCAAGGAAGATCTCTATCGCCGCCTCAGCGTTCGGGAATGTGCCCGCATACAGGCTTTCCCGGATGAATTCATCTTTTACTACAAAAACCTGGCGGCAGCCTACAAAATGATCGGCAATGCCGTTCCGGTGCGGCTGGCGCAGGCCATTGCTTCCAAAATCAGGGAAGATATGGAGGCCCTTGCTCCACCGGAGAAACCCAAAAGAAAAAAGCGCAAACGCAAGCGCATCAAGCGGCTTAGGCTTTAGAGCCTGGCATCAAATTCCTAAAAGGGTTTGCCTGGCTATGGTCAAATGCCTCTTCCAGCCCGTTAACATCGCATCTCTCGTTTTCTTTCGTATTGTATTTGGCATTCTGGGTTTTGCCGATGTGCTGAATATCTGTATTTATTATCATTGGACGGTTAATGCCTTTGGCCCGGACCAGTTTCGCTTCCGGTATTATGGCTTCGAATGGGTGCGCCCTTTCCCGGAACCCTTCATGTCCTTCTTTTTTCTGACACTCTGTGGGCTGGCCCTTCTGATCATGCTGGGCAAGTGGTACCGCATCAGCAGCCTTCTTTTCGCATTGGGGTTCACCTATGTATTTTTACTGGAAAAAGCGCACTATCTCAATCACGGGTACCTCTTCTGCTGGGTTGGCTTTGTGATGGCCTTTCTGCCGGCCCACCGTCAGTTTTCGGCAGATGTGCTTCGAAGGCCGGCTTTGAGGTCAGATACCATACCCTATTGGTGCCTGTTCCTGCTTCAATTTCTTATGGGTGTCGTTTACTTCTATGGAGGCATCGCCAAGCTCAATGCCGATTGGTTGAATGCGACACCTCTAAAGCAATGGCTGGAGCAAAAAGTTGATGTACCGATTATCGGCCCGCTCCTGGAGTGGGAAGGGGTAGCCTGTTTTATGGCTTATGGCGGATTGCTGCTGGACCTGACAGTAGTGTTCTTTCTGTTCTTTCACAAAACCCGCCCCTGGGCCTTCGCGGGTGTCCTGTTTTTTCATTTTGCGAACCATCTCATTTTCAACATCGGCATTTTCCCGTTTTTGTCAGTTGCTCTGACTGCCCTTTATTTCCCACCTGATTTTCCGGTTAGGGTTTACAAAAAGTTGAAGGGGAGGCTTCCTTTTCTGGAACGGGTGAATAGGTGGTGGGCAAAACATACTGCTGCCGGGCAGCTTAGCGAAGTGCCATTGTGGCAGTGGGGTGGCAGATGGAAGCGGGTTATTGTTCCCGTTGTGATGGCGGTTGTGGCCGTTCACCTGCTAATCCCTCTGCGGCACCACCTTTTTCCTGGTGATGTCGCCTGGACGGAGGAGGGCCACCGTTATTCCTGGCGCATGATGTTGCGCTCGAAGCAGGGGTATGGCGCCTTCATCGTCCGGGACAAAGACACCGGAAAGGAAATGGAGGAGGACCCATTGGACTGGCTGAATGAAGATCAACTCCGCAAGCTTTATACTCGCCCGGATATGATCCTGCAGTTTGCTCATCACCTGAGAGATGTTTACCGGGAAAAGGGCAAGCGCGTCGCGGTCTTTGCCGATATAAGGGTGCGGCTCAATTTTCGTGAGTTCAGTACTTACATTGACCCGGAGGCCGACCTGGCGGCTGCAGACTGGCATTTTTTCCGGCATTCCGATTGGATATTGCCCGAGAACAAGTAATCTGCAGAGGTTTTCTTATTTTTCCCAAAAAATAAAGATCCATGAACCGCAGAGCTTTTGCCAAAAACTTAGCATTTTCTTACCCTCTGTTGGCCGCTGCCCGCCCGCTCTTCCGCAAAAAGCGCCTGTTGCCGCATCGCCTGCAACCCGGGGACACTATCGGGATGATTACTCCCGGCAGCTACATTTCGGATGAGAGCCTGGAAAAGGCAGTGAATAATGTCTTAAAACTCGGGTTTAAAGTAAAGATGGGGAAAAACATTCGCGCCAAACGAGGGTTCAACGCGGGAACCGACCAGCAACGCCTGGACGACCTCCACCTGATGTTCTCCGACGATAGCGTAGCCGGCATCTGGTGTGCCCGGGGCGGGTACGGATGCTCGCGCCTACTGCCTTTTATTGATTACGCACTCATCCAAAAAAATCCTAAAGCACTGATCGGCTACAGCGATATTACAGCTTTGCTCAATGCGATCTATCACAAGACAGGCCTGGTGGGCTTTCACGGCCCGGTGGCGGCTTCCGAGCTGACGGAATATACCGAAACCCAGTTCCGGGCGGTAGTCATGGAAGGGAAAGCGCCTTACAACATCCCCTTGTCTGCCGCCAATATGGAAAAAGAGGAGGACGCCTTCCACCCTTATGCCATTCATAGCGGCAGGGCGAAAGGAACCCTGGCAGGAGGAAACCTCTCTCTGCTGGCAGCGCTGGCCGGTACAGAATATCTGCCGGATGCTCGGGGCAAGCTGGTATTTATTGAGGATGTTGGGGAAAAACCCTACCGGATCGACCGGATGCTGACCCAACTGCGGCAGGCCTGGGGCCTCGGGCAGGCGGCCGGCATTGCTATGGGCACCTATGCAGACTGCCAGCCCGAAGAAGGGGATCTGTCATTATCCCTGGAGGAAACCATCCGGGACCGGACGGAAGGCCTGGGCATCCCTGCGATCTACGGGCTTTCTTTTGGACATATTGATAATCAGTGTACCTTACCGGTAGGTATAGAGGCGGAGCTGAATGTAGAGGAGCGGAGGTTGACTTTATTGGAAGCGGCAGTTAAGTAAGAGCTTGTTGGGTATTTAGCTTCAAAGCATTATTCGTCCTTTTCAGAGGATCTTTTAAGTTGTTCCTGAACTTCAGCTACCATTTCCGGGCTGACGTCCAGCATATCAGAGACTTTTTCAGGAAGGAATCCCTTTTGGAGCAGGCGTGCTATGCTTTCTTTTATGCCTTTTTCCATGCCTTGCTTCATGCCTTGCTTCATGCCTTGCTTCATACCTTGCTTCATACCTTGCTTCATACCTTGCTTCATACCCTCTTCAATCGCTTCTTCTTTCAAGGCTTCCATTATTCGTTCCGTGATTCCGGTGGCCATAGCTTCTTTATTTTGGGTTAATTCAGCAATAAATTTTTCAAATTCCAATTTATTCTCTTTCTCGCGCTTGCTAAATTTAGCGTAAAAATGTATAAAGTTCAATATGCTTTCCACCTTTTTTCGGGCCAACCCGCTTTGGAATAAGCGCCTGGCTATTCTTTTCTTCAACTCCAGAAGCTGGGTTCCCTTTTTTGCCTTAAGGCTTCCCCATGCCGTTTCAAGCACTATGGAAAACGGATTGTCTGGCTGGAGATAAAAATCTTTTTGCTTTTTTTCCAGCAGTTTGTACGTATCGAAATAATAAGCCAGGCTAGTATTCATAAAGGAATATTCGAAAGATCCGGGATGGAAACCGGGACTGCCGTCTGTCAATACGGCAATGGCATTAATAGGCCGGCGGTATTTGTCGAATATGCGGTAGAAATAAATGAACATCCGCTCGGCAAAGTAGTTATCCCGATAACCTTGAACCTCAATATGGATCAAAATCCAGTGTTCTTCCCCCTTTTGGGTGTACAATTTTGCCAATTTATCAACGTAGCGGGGGTTATCCACGGATTCCGGCATAAGTTGCTCCAACTCTTTATCCAGAAACTCCACCCTCCTTTCAAAGTCTATCGTATTTACCCATTCCGGATAGAAAAAGCGGAAGAAGTCCTCAAAACAATCCTCAATAATTCCCTTCCAAAGTTTATCTTTAGTGACCTTTGTTTTCATCAGAGCAGAGCATTTCCGGCAAAATATCACTTTTTTGATTAAAAACAAAAAATTTGAAACAAAAAAATGCAATTAAAAATCCATACCTACCAGCTAAAACTGAAACATACTTTTTCAATTTCTCACGAATCCCGGGATGTGATGCCCAGCCTCATCGTAGAGCTTTCCCAGGACGGTCATTCTGGCTACGGGGAGGCAACGGAAACCCGTTACTACGGCGTCACCCTGGAGGGTATGGTGAAAACGCTGGAAAAACTGAAACCCATCATTGAAAACACTCCCTTTGTTACGCCAGAAGCCTTTTGGGAAACCATGAACAGGCACCTGGCGGACAACCCCTTTGTGCTCTGCGCACTCGACCAGGCCGCTCACGACCTTTACGGCAAGTTGCAGGGTAAACCTGTGTATGAACTTTGGGGGTTGAAGCTGGAAAACATGCCTTTGTCGAACTTCACCATCGGCCTGGCCAGTGTTGAGAAAATGGTCGAAAAGATGAAAGAACAGCCGTGGCCGATCTACAAGGTAAAGCTGGGCACAGATCACGACATCGAGATCATCGAGGCGCTGCGAGAGCATACCGACGCTACTTTTCGGGTGGATGCCAACACCGCCTGGACAGCGGAACAAACCATCGCCAATGCGCCCAGGCTAAAAGAGTTGGGAGTAGAATTCATCGAGCAACCGCTCAAAGCCAATGACTGGGAAGGAATGAAGCTGGTCCACAAGGAAAGCGCATTGCCGGTAATCGCCGATGAGAGTTGCCACATTGAAGCAGATGTTGCCTATTGTTATGGTTTCTTTCACGGGGTGAACATCAAACTGATGAAATGCGGAGGCCTGACGCCCGCCCGGCGCATGGTAGAGCACGCCAGAAGGCTCGGCCTCAAAGTGATGGTGGGGTGTATGACGGAATCGTCGGTTGGCATTTCCGCTATTGCACAGCTGCTCCCGTTGCTCGACTATGTGGATATGGACGGAGCCCTGTTATTGAGCAATGACCCGGCAACGGGAGTGGAAATCGTGGACGGGCATGCCCGGTTTCCCGAATTGAACGGTACCGGAGCCGGCTTGAAAGCCTAATCCAGCGAGATGGAGGGACAGAACATCATACTGGATGCCCTGCCCGGGCGTAGTATTGACATTGATGGGCGGCAGTACCTGTATTTCAGTGGCACCTCCTATCTGGGGATGTCGCGAAATGAAGCTTTTCAGGAGTTACTAAAAGAAGGATTGGCGCGATATGGCGCTAATTTTGGCGGGTCGCGCCTCGGGAATATCCGTTTTGCCGTTTTTGAAGAAGCCGAAGCCTGGCTGGCCGAACTGGCCGGAGCTCCGGCAGCCTTGACGGCTTCTTCCGGTTCACTGGCGGGGCGCCTGGTGGTGGAGCATCTTAGGAGAGCGGCGTCCTTTTATTTTGCACCCGGTACCCATCCGGCGCTTTGGGGTAATGGGGATTACTTTCAGGGCTCTTTTAACGATTGGGTGGGCTACATTCTTGAAAAAGCGGCAGAAGAACAAAGCCCAATGGCCCTCTTCGCCAATTCAGTTGATCCCCTTTTGGTACGGAAAAACCCTTTTGAGTGGTTACACCGGCTTCCAAAAAACCGCCCTGTAATACTGGCAGTGGATGATTCTCACGGTTTTGGCGTTTGTGGCGCCGGTGGCTCCGGTGCCTGGCGGGGACTGAATGCTCCGGATAATGTTGAGCTGTTGGTGATCAGTTCCCTTGGTAAGGCTTTTGGCATTCCGGGCGGCCTGATCCTGGGTTCTCGTAAAAGGATCACACAAATTTGGCACAGCCCATTTTTCGGGGGTGCTTCTCCGGCCCCGCCTGCTTTTTTATATGCTATGCAGAAAGCCGGGCCTTTGTATCAGTCTGCCCATCAAAAGCTCCTTTCCAATATACACCGGTTTGAAGCCGGGTTTGGTTCTTCAGGCCTGCTGCATTCCTTCGGGGATTATCCGGCCTATTACACTTCAGATGCTGCCCTGGCGCCCTGGCTGGAAGAAAGAGGTTGCCTGATCTCCCAGTTCGCCTACCCGACCCCGGAGGACGAGCCCGTGACCAGGGTCGTCCTTAATGCCCTGCACGAAGAACGGGATATTGATTATCTTGCCGATGCCGTAAAGGCGTATGCCGAAAGTAAGGATACCTGAACCACCGGACAGAAAAAACGAGCTATGAAGTACATTCTTGTCGCGCTGGCGCTGGCTGGCAGCATATTCGCGCAGGCCCAGGAAAATGTATTAGAGCAGCTGCTCAGCAGCACTTCGGACAGCCTGTTGCGGGAAGTGTTGCGGCAACCCGAACAATTTCAGCTTCAGGTGATCTATACCCGCATTGACCGAGATGCTGGTAACCTGCCCATGTTTACTTCTTACTACCACAATGTAGATTCCAACCTTTATTTCTACCCCGCCAGCACCGTTAAGATGCCTGTTGCCTTCCTGGCGCTGGAAAAACTGAACGAACTCAACATCCTGGGGCTGGATAAGTACAGCAACATGCAGACGGAGGCGGCCCGCCCGCCGCAAACGGCAGTAAGCCGGGATACCAGCGCGGAGAACGGGCTGCCTTCCATTGCCCATTACATCAAAAAGATCTTCCTCGTCAGTGATAACGACGCCTACAACCGGCTCTATGAATTTCTGGGGCAGGAATACCTCAACCGCAAATTGCATGAAAAGGGGTACGACAACCTGCGCATCATCCACCGGCTGTCTGCCAGTGAATTTGGTGTGGAAGATAACCGCTATACCAATCCCGTTAGCTTTTATGACGGAGACTCACTGCTCTACCATCAGGGAGAGGTTTATAGCGCTTTCTATCCGTCATTATGGCTCAAAGAACAGGTTCGGGGCGTGGCATACATGAATGATGAGGGAAAGTCCATTCCTGAACCATTTGATTTCCGCAATAAAAATTTCGTCTCCCTGCAGGATCTGCACGACATTCTCCTGGCGGTAATGTTCCCCAATGCCGTGCCTGCTGCTGCGCAATTCAACCTTGCACCGGAGGATTTCCGCTTCCTCTGGAAGTACATGTCAATGTTGCCCCGGGAGAGCGATTATCCGCAGTACCAGGAATGGGACAGCTACGTCAAATTTTTCCTTTTTGGCGACAGCAAGGGCGCCATTCCCGATCACATCCGTATTTTCAACAAGGTGGGCGACGCCTACGGCTTCCTCACTGATGTTGCCTACGTCGTAGATTTCAAGAACAAGGTGGAATTCATGCTGGCCGCCAACATCCACGTCAATAAGAACCAAACCTATAATGATGGCGTGTATGAATACGATGAGATCGGTTTTCCGGTGCTGGCCAAGCTGGGGCGGCTAATCTATGAGCACGAATTAAAACGGCCGAGGGAACATCCTCCCCATTTTTATTATTTGAAGTAAGTACTTGGGCGCCAATAGCAAAACACGTGGAAATAGCTACTATGCATTAGATTGGGGCTATAGGTAGGTGGACAAAAACAATCGACAATACAGCAATTCACCCCTTTACTCCCAGTCCCGGGCCCTCCATTGGATACAGCACTCCTTCCTCCAGCCGGACCATGCCTACAAAGGGGTCATCGACGAGGTCGAGGTGGCCGTCGAGGTCAGCGTACATGATATTGGGGCGTGCCAGAGCGAAGTGGAGGCCGGCGGCAATGCCCAGGGCCGATTCGTCCATACAACCGACCATCGCTTCCACGTTGTCGGCTTTGGCCACCGAATTGATGTGGAGCGCTTCCGTAATGCCTCCCACCTTCATGAGTTTGATGTTGATCATATCGATGCAGCCGTGGCGCGTGAGATGGAAAACATCTTTGAGGGTCATCAGGCTTTCATCGGCCATGATGGGTATAGGAACGTTGGCAGATACTTCTTTCAGGAATTCTTCATTGTGCCGGTTGGTAGGCTGTTCCAGCAATTCCACCCGGGCGGCTTCCGTCCGCTGAATGAATTCGATGGCCTCCTGAACGGAGTAACCCTGATTGGCATCAAAGCGGATCTCGATATCCTTCCCGACTTTTTCCCGGACCTTCATCACCTTTTCCACGTCTTCCTCCAGTTCGGCCCCTCCCTTGAGCTTTAATATCTGAAATCCTTTTCCAATAAAGTGTGCTGCCCGCTCTACCGTATCCCGTACCGGGAGGATGCCAATGGTGATGCTGGTTGGGATGCTTGTGCGGAAGCCGCCCAGCAGCTTGTAGAGTGGCTCGCCGGCCTTTTGGGCCATCAGGTCGTAAAGCAGCATGTCAACCATGGCGAGTGCAGAATGGGCCTGAGGAATGAAATTCCTGAGTTCCTGTAGCAACAAGGCATAGCGAAAAGGGTCCTGCCCGCGAAGGAAGGGTTCGATGGTGTCGTTATAGGTACGGACGACCATCTCGGCAGTCTCTCCGGTAACTTCGAGGTCAGGAGCAGCGCAGCCCCAGCCGGTGAGGCCGTTTTCCGTGGTTGCTTTCAGGAACACATTGGGCGCCGTATCAATGGTTTCGTAGGCGATCTTGTAGGGCTCGGACAGCTGCATGTGATGCGCCCAGCATTCTAATTGTACTATTTTCATGATATTGTTTCTGTCGGCTGCTAATACCTGCGTTGGTGCAGGTCTTCCAATTTACTGCTTTTTATGTCCTCCGTAAATTTCACCAGATGGTCCACCATGATATCCCACATCTGTTGTCCTTTCCGGGCGCTGGCGCGGCTGGGAGCGCCGATTACACCACTTTTGGAGATCTTATGGGTGCGCACGTACCACGGCAGGCCGTGAGCGGAGGTGAAATCCAGATATTGGCTGCCGAATTTTGGGATCTCATCCACTGCCTTTTCCATTTTGACCATTTCCGGGCGGATGGCAAGCGTGGTGCTGGTCTCGATTTCGCCGGCGTGGATGTCATTGGGAGTTTCCGCGAGGTGATAGAGATCCTCGTCGCTGGTTTCTCCGGTATCTACACATACGAAGATATGGGCGTCGCGGTTGATCATCTGGGCCGCAAAGTTCAGGGTGGGAGCGTTGTCGCCATGGCCGTTGAGGATCAGCAGTTTTCGGATGCCATTGTGCGCCAGGCTCATACCGATATCATAGACAAAACGGGACAGAGCCTCGTTGGTTACGCTGAGGGTGCCCTTGAAGTCCTGATGATGGTAAGAAACGCCAAAAGGGACTGCAGGCAGTACGAAAGGTTTGGGGTCCGTACAGGCCTTGGCCACTTCGACGGCCAGATAGCTGGCATCAAAATAGTCAATGTCAACGGGCAGGTGTGGCCCGTGTTGTTCGATGGCCCCACAGGGAAGGATCGCCATATCGATGTGCTTGAGCCGTTCTTCAATCTCCGGCCAGGTGAGATGCTCCCACATGAAGCTCAGTGCCTCTGGATCTTGATTCTTGGTTTGCATATTCTTTGTTTTTACACCGGCAAAGCTCAATTGCGATTCCTTATAATACTTCTTTGAAACTAAAAATTCCGGATGGCATGGAGCGCAGGCCTCCAGGCTCCCCGCAAATCCCCCATCAAAAGCCATAGATCAAACATCGCTCACCAACCTACTCCCGAATGGCTTCATAGAGCACCTTATGAATCCTCGGCCGGATATTCAGTTCGTATATCTTCGGGTTGTTGCGGGTAGGATATACCCGGTTGGACATGAAGACGTACAATAGCCCATTCTCCGGGTCGGCCCAGGTGAAGGTGCCGGTATAGCCGGAATGGCCGAAGCTGTCGGGGCTGGCCGCCTCGGCCACCGAACTTTTTTCGGGGTCGTATTCGATCATCGGTTTATCGAAGCCAAGTCCGCGGCGGTTGCCTT
This sequence comes from Lewinellaceae bacterium, assembly GCA_020636315.1. Lineage (GTDB taxonomy): Bacteria > Bacteroidota > Bacteroidia > Chitinophagales > Saprospiraceae > JACJXW01. The sequence goes on along the minus strand of JACJYA010000001.1, from coordinate 448,028 downwards.
CCTCGCAATACTGGCAGCGGGCGAATTCCCTGACGGTGCTTTCGGCAATGAATTGCTCTCCGCCGTAGGAACCGTAGTTCAGGTACATCGACATCAGCTTGGCCAGGTCGTTGGCCGAAGCGAACAGGCCCGCATTGGAGGAGACTCCCGCCATCATGGCAGCCCCTTCATCGTGCACTCTGCCGTGAATCTGCACCATCCGGAAGAAAGTATCTCTCTCGGTGGGAACGATCCTTTGCAGGGGAAAGAACCGCAGAGGGTTGTAGGTGATGGTATAGGCGCCGAGCGGATGGTAAAAGGTTTCCTTCAGGTAGCGCTCGTAATCTTCACCGGTAAGATTTTCCACGATCTCTGGGAGTAGGTAGAACAACAGGCCGGAATATACGTATCCGGGCTCTTTATTTAGCGGAGATTTTCTTATAGCCTTGTATATCTTCTTCTTGTAATTGCGGTGAAGCCACAGGCTGTCCGTAACATATATTGGGTAACGCCTGGAAGAGTCGGTTTTGAACGTACACCAACGGAAGCGGTAGTCATTGATGCGGCTATCATCCCAGCGTTTGCGCCAGGGGTAGCGGGCATTGCCGCGCAGGGTGCCTTTCCAGTAGGGTATCCAGGGCCTCAGGCGCGCATTATGCGCCAGCATCGAACGGTAGGAAATCTGGTTTTTATTGGAGGATCGGAAGGCGGTGAAGTAGCGCTCCAGCGGAGCGTCCAGGTCGAATTTTCCCTGCCCATGCAGGCGCATCAGAGCTGCGAGTGCCGAAGAGACCTTGGTCACGGAGGCCAGGTCGTAAATGTCGGTAGTGGCCACGGCCTGAAGGCTGTCGTAGGTGTGGTAGCCGAAAGCTTTGTGATAGACGACATTCCCATCCTTGGCAACGAGCACCTGGGCTCCGGGAAAGGCGCCCTTGCGAATACCCTCTTCCACTATCGCTTTGATGCTGTCTTCCAGCAGTTGCGCATCCATCCCGGCGTAGCCGGGAGGGGTATAGCTCAGCCGCAGCCCTCCTTCGCTGTCCAGCCCGTCGCCCCGGCTAAAACCGGTGCCGGGCAGAGAGCCTGCCAGTCGCCCTTTCGCGCCCAGCCCGCCAAAGATAATCTGGGCGGAAACGGCTGAGGCATATTCCAGGTGGTGAGGAGCGGCGATCAGGGTGCGGGCCTGCGCCAGGGCGGGTACCGCCTTGAAAATGGCCCCTTCTCCGTGAATGACGACAATGGCCCGCTCACTCTTTGCAATAGCCTCCAGCAAGGGTTTGTGCAGAAAGGAGTCCGGCAGTTCTCCGGAAAGCGTATAATCGGTAACTTCTACGATCAGCAGATTGTAATTCTGGCCTGTTTTTCTCAGCCAGGCTTCCGCTTCTTCCAACCCCTGGGCGAAGGGAAGATTGATTTGTTCGACGGGCATATATCGACGAATGGTGGACAGAAAGCTGTCCGAGTAAGGCCGCCCGACCCCAAGGTAGGCCGGCCGAAGGGTGTCCAGCCCATTAAGTGGGATGAGCCCCTCCTCATTTCGCAACAGAATGACGGACTGCACCGCTTGTTTGAAAGCCTCGGCGCCATCTTCCGGCTGGCCGGGCTGGGCTTCAGCATGGCCGAAGCCTGCCAGAAGGATGGCGAACAGGAATAGAGTGTGCTTCGGCAGCCAAAACTTGCTATTGACTTTTTGCAAGGCCCCACAGAAATACTTCAGGCTATTTATAACCGACTTTCCTTCTTCATGTGCCAACATATATCGTATATTTTCGTGTCCTGAGTAACCCTAATTCACTATTGAGGCAACAAATATCCGAAAATCATTCCACCTATGCGGTTTAAACTACTGATCATATTTTTATTCCTGAGCCTGGGGGCTTCGGCTCAGAAAGGGAGTGAAAAGAAGCTGGCCGGGCTTGAAGGCCTGTTCAATGATTCTGATCTTTTCCCGAGGATATTTACCGGCTTTGCGCTCTACGACCCGGAGAACAGGGCCATGGTTTTTCAAAAAGATGCCGACAAATACTACACGCCGGCCTCTAACACCAAGATATTCACTTTTTATACCGCGCTGAAAGTTCTGGGTGATTCCATTCCTGCTTTGCGCTATATCGAAAAAGGCGATTCCGTCATTTTCTGGGGGACGGGCAACCCTCTGTTCCTGCATCCTGCTCTGCCCCAGGACAGCAGCCTGCTGAAATGGCTCAGGGACAACCCCGGAAAATTGTTCTTCTCCCCTCACAACTTTCAGGAGGAGCGCTTCGGCCCCGGCTGGGCCTGGGATGATTACAACAGCTACTACCAGGCGGAGCGATCTCCTTTTCCCATTTACGGCAATATGGCGCTATTCGAGCGCGATAGCCTGGCCGAGGGTTTCAGGGCGCTTCCTGCCCGTTTCCAGAACCAGATCGCCTTCAATCCACTTATGGAAAACCACCGGCCTGTTATCCGGCGAAGGGAACACGCCAACATTTTTGAATACAACAGCTGGGCCCTTACCGGCCTGCCCTTCTCGCGGGAGGTGCCGTTTCATTGCTCTCCTCAGACGGTTGCCGCCCTGCTGTCCGACACCCTGGGGCGCCCCGTAGGGCTTGCCGCCCTAACGGATATAACTCCAGAGGATGCAAAAACCAGGTGTACGCCCATTCCGGATACGCTCTACCGCCGACTGATGCAGGATAGTGATAATTTCTTGGCGGAGCAGTTACTGCTGGCCTGTTCGGAGAAGATATCAGGCAGTATAAACAGTAAGATAGCCATCGAATATGCTATCGACAGCCTGTTTCAGCGGGTGCCTGACACGCTCGTCTGGCGGGATGGCTCCGGCTTGTCCAGGTACAACCTGTTCACGCCCCGCTCCATTGTTGCCGTTTTGGAGCTGCTTTACCGGGAGTTGCCCCGGGAGCGCCTTTTCTCCATCTTCCCCGCCGGGGGCCGGTCGGGCACTGTCAGGGAATACTATGCCGGCGAGGAGCAACCATATATTTATGCCAAGACCGGCACCCTAAGCAACCGCCACTGCCTGAGCGGTTATTTGCTGGCCCGGAGCGGTAAAGTGTATGTTTTCAGCTTTATGAACAACAACTATCTGGGAAGCAGCAAACCGGTGAAACTGGAGATGGAAAAAGTGCTGCGGTACGTCCGGGATCATTTTTGATTTTGCAAACCACACCGAGTCGAGTATATTTACCCGAAAACAATGGAGTCCTACGGTTTCCTGTCGCTTCTGCCGCCCGTCATAGCCATTGTGCTGGCCATTCGCACCAAGCAGGTTCATATTTCCCTCCTGTTCGGCATCTGGTTGGGGTGGATCATCATAGATGGTTTCAACCCCATCCGGGGCAGTTTCAATACCATTCAGGCTCTGGTCAACGTCTTTCAGGACGCCGGCAATACCCGGACGATCATGTTCTGCGCTCTGGTAGGCGCACTCATCATTTTCGTACAGCGTTCGGGCGGGGTAGAGGGCTTCATCCGCCATGTCAACCGGGTGCTGGAACATTATGAGCAGCGGCGCAGCGGCAGCAACCGCACGGTGATACAGGTACTGGCCTGGCTGACCGGCCTGCTGATCTTCGTAGAATCCAGCATCTCGGTGCTCACCGTAGGGGCGCTCTACCGGCCGGTGTTCGACCAGTTGAAGATCAGCCGGGAGAAGCTGGCCTATATAGCCGACTCCAGCTCGGCGCCTTCCAGTATTCTCATTCCCTTCAACGGCTGGGGGGCTTTCATCATGTCCCTGCTGGTTGCCGAGGGCTTTGCCGACCCCTTTGCCACCCTGTTCCACGCTGTGGCATTCAATTTTTATCCGGTTCTGGCATTGCTTATGGTGCTTCTGATCATTTTCTTCAAAAAGGATTACGGGCCAATGGCCAAAGCGGAACGCCGGATCATGGAAACCGGAAAATTGCTCAATGACGATGCCCAACCCATGATTTCCGATGAGCTGACCGATGTCCAGACGATAGAGGGCGCCACACCGCGCGCTTACAACATGGTCATACCGATTCTGATCATGGTGCTCATGATGCCCGTCATGCTTGCCGCCACCGGCTGGGAATCTGCGATGGCCCAAAAACCGGATGCATCAACCTTCCGGCTGCTGCTCTTTGCCATCGGCCAGGGCTCCGGCTCTACAGCGGTGCTGATCGCGGTGCTGACATCCATCATTTTTGCGATGGTATTCTATGGCCTGCAGGGCATTATGAAAATGAAAGAGATGGTGGACCTGACACTCAAAGGCATTTCGGGCATGATGCCATTGGCCCTGCTGATGATGCTGGCCTTTGCTATCGGAGCGGTTTGTAAAGAAATGGGGACCGGCCAGTACGTGGCCGATGTGGCAAAGGCCTGGCTGTCGCCCAGCATGGTGCCTTTCATCGTCTTTCTGGTAAGTTGCTTCATTGCGTTTTCCACCGGCACTTCCTGGGGGACCTTCGCCATTATGATCTCCATCGCGGTGCCCATGGCCAGAGATATGGGCGCGGATGTTTATATCACCATTGCCGCTGCTCTGGGCGGCGGGGTCTTTGGCGACCATTGTTCGCCCATAAGTGACACTACTATCCTTTCGTCTATGGCCTCTGCAACAGACCATATTGACCATGTTCGGACTCAACTGCCCTATGCGTTAACCGCCGGGGCCGGCGCAGCGTTATTATATTTGATCATCGGGTTGATGGGGTAGGAGGCAGTTGGCGGTTAGCCGTTAGCTATTGGCAAACCAGCAACCAACAACCAAAAATAAAACCACATGGCACTTATAAAGGCAGTAAACGGTATTGAGCCTCAATTTGGAAAAAACTGTTACCTGGCGGAGAACGCCACGATCGTGGGCGACGTCGTCATGGGTGATGAATGCAGCATCTGGTTCCAGGCAGTAGTCCGAGGGGATGTGCATTATATCCGAATGGGCAATAAGGTCAATGTGCAGGACGGAGCCGTTATACACTGTACCTATCAACGTGCTCCGGTCAATATTGGCAACAACGTTTCCATCGGGCACCGGGCCATTGTCCATGGCTGCACGCTCAAAGATAACGTCCTGGTTGGTATGGGAGCTATCGTGATGGACCACGCGGTAGTGGAGGAGAACGTTCTCATCGCTGCCGGCGCTGTTGTGCTGGAAAACAGCCACCTGGAGTCCGGCCATATTTATGCAGGGGTGCCGGCAAAAAAGGTCAAAGCTCTGAGTGCTGAAGCTTTTAGGGATTCGATCGAACGTATCGCAAATAATTATATCATGTATGCAGGCTGGTTCAGGGACTGAGGCCTGAGCTTCAAGAAAAAATTGGATCAATCTCATTATGGGCACTTCAAAAAAAGAAGGATTTTCTACTCAGCAACTTGAGTTGGCAGAGATCGCCCGGGCACTTTCCCACCCCGCCCGGGTCGCTATCCTGCAGTACCTGTCCAGGGTCAATGCCTGCATCGGGGGAGAGATCGTGGATGCATTACCCCTGGCCCAACCAACTATTTCCCGACATCTGAAGGAACTCAAGGGAGTGGGGCTGATCAAGGGCGAGATAGATGGAGTAAGGGTCAATTACTGCATCAACCGGGAGCGGTGGGAGGAAGTTCAAGGCTTGATGAGTTCCTTTTTCAGCACTCCAGTTGATGATCAGGATTGCTGCTGATGTTTTTTTGGTGCAATAAATTCTATTATTGCAATGATAAAATTAAATTGTGCCAGAAAACACCGCCGATCATGTCGAAAGCCAACTTGTTTGAGGCACTCCGCCAATACCTTTCCACTCTTCCGGCCGGTTTTAGCCATATCCCGGAACCGCGAAAGGCCATTTTACGCAGCCTGGCCGATTATATCCGAAAGCAGAAAGGGGGAGCGCAAATCGTTGTCATTTGTACCCACAATTCCCGGCGCAGCCACATGGGGCAATTGTGGGCGGCGGCGGCGGCAACCTGGTATGGCGTGGAGGGATTGAAGGCTTTTTCCGGCGGGACGGAAGCCACTGCCTTTCATCCGAATGCGGTGGCTGCCCTGAAGCGCGCGGGCTTTCAAATAACCCGAAAAACGCCAGGGAAAAACCCGGTGTATGAGGCCCGGTACGGTGAGGATGAGCCTGCCATCGAGGTTTTTTCCAAACGCTTTGATGATGATGCAAACCCCGGCCGGGGTTACGCCGCAATTATGGTTTGTTCGGAAGCAGATGAAGCCTGCCCTTTCGTCCCGGGAGCAGCTCTTCGCCTGTCGCTGCCCTTTGAAGACCCCAAGCGTGCCGATGGCACTCCCGAAGAGGAGCAGGCCTATGATGAGGCCTGTCGGCTGATCGCCCGGGAGTTTTGTTTTGCAATGCAGGAGGCCGCGGGTGGGGAGTGAGTTCACCGGGAAGCAGGCATTTTTTTCCGGAGCTAAAAAAGAAGTTATGAGCCAGCAACCAGCCGCCACCCGAAAACGCCTTTCTTTTCTGGACCGCTATTTGACCCTGTGGATTTTCCTGGCTATGGCCGTTGGCGTTGGCGCCGGTTATTTTTTTCCCGGAACGGCAGATCTGATCAACTCTTTTTCCAGGGGTTCCACCAATATCCCTATTGCCATCGGCCTTATTCTTATGATGTATCCACCTCTGGCAAAGGTTAATTACCGCATGATGCCCAGGGTGTTCCGCAACCTGAAAATACTGGGCATTTCTCTGCTGCTCAACTGGGTGGTTGGCCCGATACTGATGTTTCTGCTGGCGATCACCTTCCTCAGAAACTACCCGGAGTACATGGCCGGGCTTATTCTCATCGGGCTTGCCCGGTGTATAGCCATGGTTATCGTCTGGAACGACCTGGCGGAAGGCAGCCGCGAATACGGGGCCGGCCTGGTGGCTCTCAACAGCATTTTCCAGGTTTTTTTCTACAGTTTCTACGCCTGGATCTTCATTACTTTTTTACCCCCCCTGCTAGGTTTTGAAGGGGCTATTGTGGATATTTCCATTGCCACCATCGCTGAAAGCGTGGCCATTTACCTGGGGATACCTTTTGTCGCCGGCTTTCTGAGCCGGATCCTGCTGGTGAAGTGGAAAGGAGAAGAGTGGTATCAGGCCCGGTTTGTGCCGGTAATTTCGCCGGCCACCCTGATCGCCCTTCTTTTTACGATAGTGGTGATGTTCAGCCTGAAGGGAGAACTGATCGTCCAGATTCCAATGGATGTCCTGCGGATTGCAGTACCTTTGCTCCTCTATTTCGGCGTCATGTTTTTGCTCAGCTTCTTTCTGGGCAAGCGGCTGGGAGCCGATTATCCGCGCAATGCATCCATTGCCTTTACCGCAACCGGCAATAATTTCGAACTGGCCATTGCCGTAGCTATTGCGGTATTTGGCCTCAACTCCGGACAGGCTTTCGCAGGCGTGATCGGCCCGCTGGTGGAGGTGCCGGCCCTGATCGGGTTGGTGAACCTGGCGGGGTGGCTGCGAAAGAAGTATTACGAATAGAAGGAGCGATAGCAGATGAAAGGCACTTCAAAAGTCAAAAGAGCCTTCCATCTGCCGGACCCTGCTGGTGATTCCTATGAGCGTTTCTCCCCATAGATATTGATGCTGAATATTCCTGTTCCGCTGTTGCGGAAAGCTTCCAGTTCATCCGGAGAGAGAAAATCCAGCAGCAGTTGATCCGGAAGGTTCAGTTGTCGTTCCTTGTCGATCCGGATGTTGGTAAAGCCGGTTTCCTCAATGACATTAAGGTAATCGCCCTTTTGCATAGCGCCTGCCACACAACCAGCGTACATGACGGCTGCTTCCTGTATCGCAGGAGGCAGTTCGCCCCGCAGCACGATATCCGAAATGCTGAAATGGCCGCCGGGCCGCAATACGCGGAATACCTCTGAGAACGCCTTCTTTTTATCCGGGACGAGGTTCATAACGCAATTACTGATGGCCACATCGACAGAGTTGTCTTCCAGAGGCATGTCCTCGATATCCCCCAGCACGAATTCAATATTCCGGTAGCCCAGCTTTTTGTTGTTGGCCTCCGCCTGGGCGATCATGGCCTCCGTCATATCCAGGCCGATGACCCGGCCGGTTTCCCCGGCCAGGCTGCGGGCGATGAAGACGTCATTGCCGGCCCCGGAACCAAGGTCCAGCACAGTATGCCCTTTCTGTATCCGCGCAAATTCGGTGGGCAGCCCGCAACCCAGCCCCAGGTCGGCTTCCGCGGTGTATCCTTCCAGCCCTTCGTACCCTTCGCTGAAATCAATGCCGCCCGGAGAGCAGCAGTCTGGCCCACAGCAGCTTTGGGAAGAACTGACGACTTCCGTATATTTTTCCTTTACGACTTCCTTGATTGCCTTTTCCATAGTTCAATTGTTTTTGTTCGTTTATAGGACGGGTAGGTTGGGTTTTGGACGCAAAAGAGGTTTAGTAGTGATTAAAAAATAAATTCTTGTTTTTTAAAAGCTCCTCAACAACACTCTTCTTCTTCAATCTTTTCATCAGAATTGGCTTCCCGGGGTTGATAGCCCAGTACATTACCGTATTTATCGGTGGCCACTTCACAGCATTGGAGCACGATATTTTTTAGCTTTTCCCGTCCTCTCTGCACCCGGGATTTGGCTCCGGAGTAGGAAATCCCGAGCCTTTTGGCCAGGGCCTTTTGGGAGAGCCCTTCTACTTCTGTCAGGTAAAGGGCCTGGCGGTATTTATCGGGCAACATTTCGAGCATGAACGGCAGCCAGTGTGCTACTTCTTCCGTAAGTGCCTGCACCTGTTTTTCTTTTTCGGTAGGGGGGGCTTCCGGTTCGGGTGTTTGCCGGTATTGGTCCCGGCGCCGCCGGAAATGGTCATTGACGGCGTTTTGTGCAATGCGGAACAGCCAGTACTCCGCTTTTTCTTCCTCCCGGAGTTGGTGCAGGTTCTGGTGCATTTTCAGGAATATCTCCTGTAATACATCATCGGCACTGGCGTCATCCCGGATCTTCATCCGTATATAGGCTTTCAGTTTTGCCTGAACCTTCATCCAGATGGCTTCTGCTTCCATGAGTTTTTTCTTTTAAAGACGAAATTTGCCGGAAATGGACGCAAGGCCTAACCGTTAAGTGTTTATCGAAGGCGCAATATTTGTTTTTATTCCGGATATTCCACCTTCATGTTATATGTCCACTGGTCAAAGTACAGGTTTCCGCCGCGCCATTCTACCTCACCGCGCTGGAAGTCCACTGTTTCACTTCGGGGGTAGATCTTCGCCGGGAAGAAATCGCCGGAAAAATCATCGTTGACGATGAGGCGGTAGGCGTCGGCGCCGCCGAAGAAAAAGCGGCGGGCGTCCTGTCCTTCGATGTCCTGCAGGTTAAAATCGGGATCAACGGGTACCCAGCCGATGCCTTCGAAGTAGAGTTCTGCCCAGTCGTGCAGGTTTTTATTCCCGGGGTAGAGGAACCAGCCGCTCTGCCATTTAGCGGGGATTCCGTTGTAGCGGCACAGCGTGATGAACAACAGGGCTTTCATGCCGCAGTCGCCCCGTGCATTGCGGATGCAGTAAGCCGGGATATTGGGCATGGTGGAGTATTCCAGGGCGCTGGCCCAGGGGATGTGTTCTCCGATCCATTGGTAGATCAGCCAGGCCTTTTGTACCGGGTTTTGCTCCCCACCGATAATTTCCTCCGAAAGAGCTTTCAGTTCCGGTGTGAACCGAATGTGCTGTTCCCGCTCACTGGTGAAATGGCGGAACAGTTCACTGGTGGTATCATAAGGCTCGACGGGCAGTTCCAGAATGGGAGACCATTCATCATAAGCAGTGTAAGAGGCTTGAAACTTAAACTCCGTCCACGCTCCGGCCCGGGCTGGTTTCTCCATATATATAGAGGTGTGAGGGTAGGCGAGCGGCGATGGAATGTAGAAGGGTTCGCTGGTGCTTTCCAACTGGACGGCGGACAGCCGGCTGCGGCTGGCCCTTGGAAAGGGCAGCCAGGCGCGGACCATCTCTCCGGGGGGGACGGCATCAGGTTCCACTTTCAAAGTGTAGGTGATCCGGATCTGTCGGGGGGAGGCTATTGTTCCCTTGGCTTTTTTGATGGATTCCACCGCTCCGGGCAGGTAACTTTGCAGGAACTCGTCCAGGGAATTGTCTCCCGGCCCGTCCACTGCTTCCTTCCGTTTTTTTGCTGCTTCATCGACCCGAAAGAGGTTCCAGACAGCATTGCGGAAATAGCGCTTTTCGCCTTCTATGATGCGCATTTCCAGTTTCCCGGAGCTTTCCCATTCCCTGAGTTGTGCTGCGGAAAGATCCGGGTAATAAGGTTTTAACGTTTCCCGCACATAGGCTTCATCCCGGTTGAAGTCGATCCGGATTCGGCCGAGCAGGGCCGACTGCAACTGGAGGCTGTAAACTTCGGCCGGAGAGAGGTTTTCCTGAGCGATGCGCTCACCGATCATTTCCTGGGCTTTCCGGAATGCTCCTTCTTCAATGGCCTGATTGATGGGGGCGTAGGGTGTTTGGGCCGGCAGGAAAGAAACGCCTGGTAATAGAAACAGGAAGAGGCAAAAAACAGGCTTAAACCGGCGCGGCTTTAGATAATCGGAAGTCCCGGGATAAGAGAAAGGCATCATAGTTTTTTACATTTCATTATACGGTGAGGCATTTTTCAGAAAGGGCACGCCATTTTGTTCCGGGTTCTGGAGCAGGCGCCTGGCGCGCACCAGGGAATTAAGGCGGTATTCTGTAAAGCCGGGGTCACCACGTTTCAGGCTTTCCACTTTTACGATGCCTGAAGAATGGATGATCTTTCCCTCCCCAAGATAAATAGCTACATGGGTGATCTTTTCGGGTTTTTCCCCTGAGGCCTTGCGGCCGAAGAAGAGCAGGTCGCCCGGTTGCAGGCCGGCCAGTGTGGTGTCCGTTTGCACGGGTGCTCCGACATGCACCTGCTGGGAGGCGTCGCGGGGCAGGAGCAGCCCGTTCAGGTAGAATACGGTCTTGGTGAACCCGCTGCAGTCCACCCCTTTGCCGGAAGTTCCTCCCCAAAGGTAAGGCCGCCCCATAAAGCTAAAAGCCGTTTCGATGATATGGCCGACGGTAGGGGAGCGGGAGGCCAGCCACGGTTCGTAATTCATCACTTCCTCTTCGGGTACATAACCGATACGGCCATCCGGATACTGGAGCTTACTGAATCCATTTTCGGCCCCGAGGTTTATCAGTATATTACCTGCGAGCAGGTCGGAAACGCGCTGGGCCCCGGTGGAGGGCTCCGCCAGGGAGAATCCCTGGTCGGGCAAAAACACTGCTTTTGAAGCCTGCAGCCACTCCTTGTATTCTGCTTCCGTCATGGCGGTGAAGCCGCCCGGGTCGAGCCATCCGAGGTATCCGTCGGGGGTCTGTACCAGGAACCACCCCTCTTTTTCCTTGTAAATGCGCAGGGGGGTGCCCAGTGTGGACTGTGTGGCCAGTTCCGCCGAATGGTGCGGTTCGGACCGGATATTGCAGGCAGAAAGCCGGGCCACACCGTAGTTTTTTCCCTGAAGGCTGCTATCGGGAAGCATCCGGATGTGGTTTACAGTGGGGAACCCCGCTTGCCCCAGGCTTTCCTCCAGGTTGCTGATGGCATCCGGCAGGTTGGATTCGCCGTTGAGGGTGACCCTGTCCCCCTTTTGTTCGGCGGTGATATCAAAAAGGGCCACCCGTTTGTCGGGGGCATAGGCTTGTCTGGTTTTTTCGATCAGGGCCTCTATTTCCGGGGAGAGGCTTTCCTGATCCTGGCAGGAAAACAAAACCAATGCAAGCAGGGCCGGTAAGATTAGATTTTTCATAGAATAATTTTGAAACTGCAGCCATATCTCTGCCCCTAATATAGGGGTTTGCCAGGATTTCGATGATAAGGCCACTATCGGGAAGTAAAAATAAGACTCTGCGGGCTCCTGAAAAAGGCGAAGGCCGCTCCCACTAATGAGAGCGGCCTTCGCCGGAGCGTGAAGAAGAAGTTTTATCTTAATATCCGGTGGAACGGAGGTTGCTGCTTTCCAGGCTGGAGAAGTTGAAGTTGCCTACCCGGGTGCTGATCTCGTTGCCTACTGAGGAGCTGTTTTTTTCGAAGCGGCAGCCAATCATGATCGCTTCGCAGGTGCCTTTGGAAGAAGCGGTGCGGTCGTTATACACACCGCTGGCGCGGATGTAAGCCACATTACCGACGAAAAGGCAGTTTCTCACCACCGGCTGAGACGTACCATAATCCGCCTTATTGAACATGCCGGCTCCGTAGGTAGCTTCATTGGCCTGAAAGTAGCAGTCGGTGAAGCGAGGGTTGCAGGAACCGTTGTTGCCATCGTTGAATACGGCGCCGCCGTCCACGTCGGAAAGGTTGTGAACGAACTGGCAGTTTTCAACCACCGGCTCACATTTGCCGTTGCTGGCGAAGTTGTACATGCCGGCGCCTTCGCGGGCGATGTTCTCAGCGATAATGCAATTCCTGATCACCGGAGAAGATGGGCCGTTAACTGCCTCATTGTACATGCCGGCGCCCTTGTGGTGCATCGGGTTTTGAGAAGCAGAACCGGTAGCAGAACCGGCCATGATGACGAAGCCGTCGATAACGGTAGCGCTGCTGGCATTCTTGGTATATACTACGGTGTAGGCATTATCATCTTTGGATGGCTGCCCGATCTCCCCACTGAGGATGGTCATGTTATTGGAAAGATCTCTCTGTTCAACAGAAGACTCAAAGCCGATGAAGCCACCGAAGAGAGAAACTCCGTCAGGAATGACGAAAGACTTGGTGCGGTCATTGTCTTTGGCGGTGAAGAACTTGTCGGAAGCCACCCAGATGGAATCGCCGGACTTGGCACGGAGCAGGGCGTCGTGCAGGCTGCCCATTGCCTGGCTCCAGGAACTACCGTTGCCGATACCCCCCTTCTTCACATAAATGACCTTGGCCTGCAGATGGCTGATGGCCAGGATCAATGCTGTAAGTAATAATACTCTTTTCACGCTCAAAAAAGTTTTGAAGTTGGTAATAACAAAAATCGCCTTGAGAAATGGGACTCAATTGACCAGGGTGGTTAAACATTACCAAGTAAACAAAACTGGGATGGGACACCTTCCTGTCAAAAGAGGTGTCAAACGAAGATCACAAATGCGGGACATAGGGGCGAGAGCATGTGCCCTCTTACTTACAACATGGGATGGATCGTCAAATATAGACGCTAAAATGTGGATTTTTTTCTAATGGGATAAATTGGGAATGAAAAAAATCCGGTTTTCACGCTTAACTGTTCAATTTGGTTTTGGGTATAAAAAATGGGATAAAACAAAAGTATAGAATTATTGGGAAATTCTACACACGTTAACGGCCACTTTTTTTAATTGTTTCACCGCTTGGGAAAAAAATAACGGATTTTAACAATTTTTCATGGACATTAACCTGAATGCAAGATAAGCAAATCTGAGTCCAAAAAGAAAATTTTTTAAATAAAAAAAGTAATTATATGTGTTTTTATGGGCTGGCTGTAAAACACCCCTCCACTTTCGATGAGGATAGAGCCTGGCCTGTTAGGGAACGTCCTGCCGGGAATTATCCTGTTTTGGAATATCGCAACATTTCGGCAGCCTCTGCGTATATAATATTGCCGTAAACTGTCCACGCGGGCCTGTGTGAAAGTGCACCGGCCTCTATTCCCCCCTGATTTTAACCTTTAAATTTTCCCAAAATCCGGCGCTTAACAATAGTTTTTCTTTATTTTGGCAGGAACCGGAAATAGCAACCAGGTTTTATTCTAATTGTTAAAATAAAAGAAAGACGGCCTAAGCTTGATTTTTTTTTAGGACAAAGCTTAAACCCATGAGAATTTTATTCTTGTCCGTCCTGGCCTGCCTGGCGCTGCATTTTCCGGGCCATAGCCAATCTTTGAAGCAAGTCCTGGAAGCGGGTGATGAATCTTTCCAGAACCGGGATTACTATAATGCTTACAGATGCTATGAGACGATCCTGAAATATGCAGACGAGGGAGCCTACAAAGGCAATACGCTAAAGGTGAAGTTCAGCTACGCCCAGGCTGCCCAGAGATTGAACTATTTCTCCCGGGCAAAAGCCCTTTACGGGGAAGTAAGCCGGGAGGCCCGGGGAGTTGATGGCGATATTTATGCGCGCTCCGTTTTCAACCAGGCGAAAATGTATCAAAACCTGGCCCAGGATACGACAAGGTATTATGGCCTGGCGCTCGACACTTATCAGCTGTTTCTCAGCGATGAGCTTTATCAGAAAATAGAGGGCGGCCCGGAGATACAAAGCCGTTTCAGGCGAGCTGCTGAGTCCGGCATCCAGAGTTGTGACGCTATGCGGGCTGCGCTTCCTTCCCGAACCGACAGCCTTTACCGCCTCACCGGAGCCGTCAACTCCGGATACTCGGAACTGGCGCCGGTGTTGATGGGCGACACCCTGTATTTCTCTTCCATTCGCTTCCTGCCCAAAGGGATCAGGAACCCGCTTCAGCCCCAATTCTACTCCAAAAATTTGACCGCAAAGTTCACACAGGTTTATGACCCGGAAAGGGCTGTGGAAGTAACCGATACTATTGTTGACGAGTTGCCTGAACAGAGCATCTACAATGCCGATGGAGCTCATACCCTCCATACGGCTTTCAACCTTAAGAGAAACCTCATGTTCTTCACCCGGTGCGTACAGGAAGACGGGGAGATATTCTGCTGGCTCTACCAGCGCCGGCGCCAGAGCGACGGAAGCTGGGGCGTTCCGCAAAAGCTGCCGCTGAGTGCTGAAAATAAAGAATTCTCAACCACCCAGCCCAGTGTGGCCTACGATTGTACTTCGAACACCGAATGGCTGTACTTCACCTCCGACCGTAAGGGGTCGGTTGGAGGGTATGACATCTGGCGCGCCCGGCTGAATGACGACGAAACCATTGGGGAACCGGAAAACCTGTCGGACATCAATACGCCGTGGAACGAAGCTACGCCTTTCTATCATGCGCCTTCCCAGCGCCTCTATTTCAGTTCAGACGCTCCTCCCAGCTACGGGGAATACGATATCTTCTACAGCCGGTACCAGGATGGCTCCTGGCAGACCCCGGAAAATATGGGCTTCCCTTACAATAGCGGCTACAATGACGAATATTTCTTTTTATCCGCCGATGGGAAGTACGAATATTTCGCCTCCGACCGCCCCAGGTCCTTCCGTTTTGTGGAGGAACTGGAGTTTTGCTGTACGGATATCTATACAATGGCCAATGAGGTGGACAGAGTTCTTGAAGTAGCCCTGGAAGACTGCGATAACAAATACGGGACGGAAAAGACGGTGGCGGTCTATGAATTGTCCTGCGAAGAACCTCAACTGGTTGGTGAACCGCAAAAGGTGGTGGGCAAAGGTACAGCCACTTTTACCCTCCAACTCTACCACAATTACAAGGTAGTAGCCTATAGTGAGTCAACGGGGATCTCCCGCGAAAAACAATTTGACCTTTCCGGGGAACAGTATATCAGCCGGGAAGACAGGATCAACTGGCGCCCGGAACCCTTCTTCCCCAACTGGCTGGATATGAAAGTCACCGCCTTCGACTCCTCGGACAGCACCAACCTCGATGCTGTGGCCTCTGTAACGGTCAGGGAGGCTGCTACCGGCCGGCAACCGGCGGGAAGCGGCAATCATGTTTACCGCATAGAACCCAACAGGAATTATTTGATCAGCGTGGTTGTAAATGCCGGCGCGGATTACGGCGTGGAACAGGCCAATACCGGCCAGCCCTCCTCTACAACCATCACTCAGAATTACATTCCGGTGGATACCACCTATAGCTTCACCCTTTCGGATGAAGATAAACTTCTCCGGCTTTGCGGTGAGGTTGAACTGAGGGTGCCAATGAAGGTGCAGCCTCCAACGCTGGATCTGCCTATTTTCCTTTATTTCGACCATGATATGCCGTTGAGGTATCAAGGCCAGGCGGACCAGACCCGGCAAACCTTCGATGATGCCATTACGCGCTATCTCGATAAGCGGAAGGATTATTTGGCGAATAACGACCCTTCGGAGCAGCGCCGGGTGGATGCTTTCTTCGACCGGGAAGTGATGGCAGGGTTGAGTACTTTGGAAAACCTTGCCAAATCACTCCTGGAATATGTCAATTACATGAAGGAGGGCGAACAATTGGTTATCGAGATACAGGGGTACTGCAGCCCCCGGGGCAAGCCTGTGTACAACCAGCTGTTGAGTGAACGCCGCATTCAATGTGTGCGCACTTATCTGGAAAATTATTCCGGCCAGGAGGGAAGGGTGCTCAAAGATTATATCGGAGATAAGATCATCGTCAAGGAGTTGCCACTTGGAGAATCAAGGGCCAGCAGCAACTATCCGGATAACGACCCCAACTCGATATGGGGCATCGGCCCGGCCCTTGACCGCCGCGTGGAGATCCAGAACCTGAGCACCGGGGAGCCACTTACCAACACTGACAGGACTACTGGTGAAGAGATGACCAGTAAGCAGAGGCCTTAGCCTGGCCTATTGGTTGCGTAATACCTATTTATATCTCGCTGATTTATTGCCGCCGGCACTTTTGTTGCTGGGCGAGTTCTTTTCCTGTCCGACAGAAGCGGCATTTCCTTCAAAGTGGTTTCCTCCGATTTCGGGCTTACAGGAACCATTGGAAGAGTATTCATTGTGAATACTGCCGTTGCGTACCAGAGCCTTATTGTTTCTGAACACATTGTGTTTGATGACCGGTTCTACCTTTCCACCCCACGGTTCGTTGAAGATGCCTGCACCGTAAGAGGCGAAGTTGTCTTCAAAGAGGCATTCGGTGATCACCGGAATGCAGTCGCCGTTCATGCTGAGGTTCATGATGGCGCCTCCGTTCAGGCCCGCCCTGTTCTGGAGGAAGGAACAATTGGAAATAGTGGGCCGGCAGGTGCCCTGGTTCATTGCCAGGTTCAGGATACCGGCGCCTTCGCGGGCATCATTCTGGGTGATGGTGCAGTTGCGGATCACCGGGTTACTGGCCTTACTGTCCGTGGCCAGGTTGTACCAGGCAGCTCCACGATATTCCATCGGCCGGGATTTGTCTTTGCCATTGGCATTGCCTCCGGTAATGTAAAACCCGTCAATGACCGTTTTCTCACTGACATTTTGGGTAAAAACGACAGTAAAGGCGTTATCCGCAATGGAAGGAGTGCCAATTTCCCCGCTCAGTAAAGTTGGATTATTCTTCGGGTCTCTGTACTCAAGAGCCGTTTCAAACCCCAGGAAGCCTCCGTACATCTTCACTCCCGAGGGGACCCTGAAGGATTTGGTGCGGTCGTTATTTTCGCTTGTCCGGTAGATGCCTTTGGAAACCCAGATCTGGTCATCGGGTTGCGCCATCAGCAAGGCCTCGTGGAGGTTGCCCGTGGCTTTTGTCCAGGAGGTTCCGTTACCTTTGCCTCCCTGGCTGACAAAAATAATTTTGGATTCCCCCCTCGCGAACAGCAGTATGGTTGCTGAAAGTAGTAGTACTAATGATGTCCGTTTCACGCTGGAATTTTTTTGAAGTCGGTGAAAAGCCAAACAAAGGCTCGAAAATGTTTGGTGGCCCGAACGGGAGCAATACCGCGCCGCCAATAAGCAGCTGTGCGCCCTTTCTGCCATAAAAGCGCCAAACGAAGGTCTTGGGAAATGGGATGAGCAAATGGAAAAACGCTCTGTGCTAATACATGGGAATAGTTACACAGCACTAACGGTGCTTTGACGAATAAGTTTCGTTTTTCTTTACTCTGCTGCCAAACAGGCAAAATACCCTTTAACAAAAACAAATATATATGCAAAATAAGAAAATTTGAAGGCTTTTTACCAGAGAAGGCATGAAAAAAAATTACGACTGGTGTTCTCTCACCGGGATATTTTTTTATCTGAAGTTTTTTTCTAATTTTATGTAACGAAATAACTTATCGTTCCGTATAATCAGTTATTCAAAAGTCCCCCGTTCTAACTCCCCCTTTGAACAGTATAATTGGCCGCCACATTCGGGTGGTGAATTAATATTCCCAAATCCGTTGTGAAAAAATAGTTTTTCCTTATTTTGGGCGACAACCCGGAAGTGCAACTATCCCTTCCCGGCTCAAAATAGTGGGAGGGCTTCGAAAGTTTTACTTTAACCAAAACCAATTGACCTTGAAAAGGATACTTTACCTTTGGTTATTGGCCTTCTGGGTAGTGCCCGGGCTCCGTGCCCAGGACATACATTTTTCTCAGTTCGCCTACTCTCCTTCCAACCTCAATCCTGCGCTCACCGGAGTTTTCAGGGGAAATACCCGCCTCGTAGCCAACGTAAGGAACCAGTGGAAGGCCGTCCCCGTTGATTACCTTACCTTTTCCGCCGGAGGGGACATTAAGATCCCGAAAAGGTTCGACAAAAACGGGTTCTTTGCCGCCGGGATGGCGTTTAATTACGACCAGGCGGGCTTGTCACGCCTCAACCTGGCCAACCTCAACATCAGTGGGTCCTATACGCACCAACTCACCAGCTTCGCATTTCTTACCGCCGGGGCACAGGCCGGGTTCAGCCGCCGGGGCTTTAATATCAGTGACCTCACTTTCGATTCCCAGTACGACTCTTCCATAAGTGGGTTGAACCCTTCTAAAAGCAATGGTGAAAATTTTGAGACCTTCAGTAATATATACCCGGACCTCAGCGCCGGGATCAATTTCCGTTTTCAGGATTACAGCAGCTGTGAGATCGTCAATGACCTGACCAAGCGTTCTTACCTGGACGTTGGGGTGGGGCTCTTCCACATTAACCGGCCGGATCAGAGTTTCGGCAATAATGGTGACTCTAAGATCTTTGTCCGCTACAGCCCCTATTTGCTGGCCAATAAACAGGTCAATGAAATCGTGGATGTATTCGGTAACCTGAACTTTCAGTTTCAGGGGCCCTACCGCGAATGGCTGGCCGCCCTGGGAGGCCGGGTCTATATCGACCGGACACCCGGCAACCAGCTTTCTGTTGCCCTGAGCTGTGGCTATCGCTTCAATAAGGAGTTTGGAGATGCCGTTTTTCCCGCCCTGGAAGTCCAGGTGGACCGGATCTACGGCAGCTTTTCTTACGACATCAACCTGTCGGAGTTCAAGGTGGCTACGCTGCGCCGGGGAGGCCCGGAATTCACGATCAGATACATCATTAGTAAGGTGTGTTTCGACAATAAATATTTCTGCCCCCTTCTTTAATTTAAAAACCGGCAGAATGCCTGCTTCGCAGACGTCCTGCCTCTGCTACTTATCCCCATTTTATGAGCTTTTAGGAGGCCTGGCGGCTCCAGTGTAAAGAGCGTCGGAGAAATAATAAGACAACCTGAAAACCGGCGCAGAAAAAGAGCTCCTGCAAAATAATAGTACTGTCTGCTTTTTCTGTAAGTGTTTAATGTATGAACAAAAGCTACAATATGAAAATTGCCGTATTGTCCTTAGTGGCTTTCCTGGCCTTTTGGGTGGCCGGGCAAAGCCAGTCTCTGGACGGAGTAATAAAAGCGGGGAATGAATCCTTCGAAACAAAGGATTATTACAATGCCTTTCGTTGCTACGAAAGGGTTCTGGATTATGTGGCAGAAGGAAAATACAAAGGGAACTGGGATCCGCTTTACATTAAATACCGCTATGCTGAATCTGCCCAACGATTCAATTATAACGAAAAAGCAAATACGATTTACACCGAACTCCTGGAGGAAAGCAAAGGGAATAATATGGACGTTTACGCCCGTTCCACTTTCAACCTGGCGCGCGTAAAACAAAGCCTTGCCGAGCCCGTTTTTGCCCTCAATGTAATGCGCCTGGACACCACGGCGCTCCTCGAAGCCGGCGAACTCTATCAGCGTTTCCTGGACAGCAGTTTACACCAATACCTGAAAATCTTTCCCAAAGATCCAAAAGATACTCCCATTGCTCTCGGAGAGGAAGCCCGGCAGGGATTTATTGATGAAGCAAATAAAGGGGCCTCCGATTGCCGGGAAGCCCTCCTGGCCGCCAGAACGCATCCGGAAGCCGCCTTGGAGAAAGACACCATCATGCGCCTTTCGGGCAAGGTGAATTCTGAATATTCCGACCTGGCTCCGGTGCTGCGGGGCAACACCCTGTATTTCTCTTCAGTGAAATTTCCCTCCAACCCGGACCGGCTCAACCGGCAGTCCCGCATTTATTCGGAGGTTCTGAGGGCAAAGGTATCGACAAACGCTGCCGGAGCTCTGGATTCCATCCTTGCCGTCGATACCCTGGAACAAGCCGGTTTTTTTAACGATGCAAACGACTTCAGCCATACCATACATACTGCTATTACCCATAATGGAGAGTGGATGTATTTCTCCCATTGCCCGCAGGGCCGGGGGGAAGACCCTCACTGCACCCTTTACCGGCGGAAAAAAACCGGCGGCGGCTGGGGCGAGCCGGAATACGTGAGCATCAACGTTGACAGCACCCGCTTTACAACTACTCAGCCCAGCATCAGCTATGACCCCCTCACCGGAGAACAGTGGATGTATTTCACTTCCGACCGCGAAGGCCCCGGAACAAAAGGCAAACTGGATATTTGGCGCTGTAAGGTGAATGAGGAAGATGGCAGCCTGAGCGGCCTTCAGCCGGTTACAGAGGCGAACTCCGAATGGAACGACGCCACTCCTTTCCTGCACGTTCTTTCCAACAGGCTGTTTTTTAGCTCCGACCGGGAACCTTCCTTCGGGCTTTACGACAACTTTGTCATGGACCTCTCTGCCCCTGAACAACCCATTCTGAACCTGGGATTGCCCTATAACAGCGGGTACAATGACCAGTATTATTTTCTGAATGAAGATGGGGGCCTGGCCTTTTTCTCCTCCGACCGACCGGAATCCACCCGGTTTATCGATTCACTGGATGCCTGTTGCCAGGACATTTATACCTACCCGGTCGATATCAGCGTGGAGATGGATGTGCGGGTTTATGGCTGTGGTGATGACATCACCGGAGAAACCGAAACCAGCCTGAAAATCTATGACATTACCTATTGCGATTGCGAAGAAGATAACCTCGTGCCTGTCGAAGGCCTGAAGAAATACCACAAGTACCGCCTGGTGGCTTCCCATCCCGACTTCGTCACGAACCGGGATGTAGTGGTGCATTTTGACGGAAGTTACGGCGGAGAACTGGACACTTCAATCGTTCTGTCACCGGCATTTGTTGACCTGACTTTCGTCGTTCGGGATAGTGTGACCAAAGAGCCTCTGGAATTGGAAGAGTATTCACTGAATGTTACCTCTGAGGGGGGGGCTCCGTCTGAAAAACTGGGGCCGCAAACTTACAGGCTGAATCCTATGTACGATTACACCCTTACCGTAAAGGCGAAAAATCCGGTCTATAACCCGAAAACCATAACCCTGGGGCGTAATCGTTTGACATCCGGATGCACCAAAACCGAGTACGTGGACCTTACGATCCCCTGTACGCCGGATTATCTGCAGAACATCATCTTTTATTTTGATAATGATAAGCCGGACCGGATCGTCAGGAGTCGGTGGACAACGACGAATGACCGATATGATTACAGCCTGATCGAACCTTATATTGCCCAGAAAGAAGCATACCGGGAGTTCAACCTCCGGCCGTACACCGTTGCCTGGAGCAAGGTCAGTGACAGGGTCAGGTTCGAAAGCAATGACTCGGGAGGAATTGACACTTTGCTGAACATCGGGAATGCCAGCGGAAACCCCCAGAGCCAAACTGCTGCCCTCCGGTATATGGTGGAAAAGGTGAGTGGCAGCCAGGTCAGGATCATCCCTGACCCCACCATCGGAGACCTCGTGGGAGGGTTCTTCGGAGGAGACGCAATCGTACTCCCCGATGGAAGTACGGCTATTGACTCCGGCGATATCAAAAACAACCTGCAGCGGTTTGACAGCCTGGCCAATTATCTGGCCAACTACCTGCGAACCGGACAGGATATCACTATTACGATGAGGGCCTACTGCAGTAAACGCGTGAGCGGTATTTACAATACGTATAACGATTCCCTGGCCGTGCGCCGGATCCGCTGTATCCGTCAGACGTTGGATGACATCCTGGAAGAGGAGCTGGAAGGAGTAAGCCAGGCGGATAGAGGAACCCTCACCATCGTATCAGAGCCCCTGAGCGATTCGGAGGCGACGACCAACTTCCCGGACCCCGACCTCAATTACAATACGGGCGTAGGTGGTAAGCTCTTCTTTTCTGCTGCCCTGGACCGTAGAGTTGAAATAACCGGTATCAAACATACTAACTGTGAAGGAGGAACGAACGGGCCCTCCACCCAGACAAATGCTAAAAATCCTGGACAACCATGATAATTAATACCATAAACATGCCAACATTGATCAAGGCCGCCTTTGTGGCACTCCTGTGGAGTGTGCCGGCCTTACTATGGAGCACAACCGCCTATCACTGGGATGAGCCAGGCCATTGCCAGTGG
Organism: Lewinellaceae bacterium; assembly: GCA_020636315.1. GTDB lineage: Bacteria > Bacteroidota > Bacteroidia > Chitinophagales > Saprospiraceae > JACJXW01. Next base: position 425,676 of record JACJYA010000001.1, on the reverse strand, counting down.
CAGGAGCAACAAGCGCAGCAACAAACCCTGGAAAACTGGCAGTGGGAATGGATGGCCGGAGATACCATTCGCCCACCTTTCCCCATGCAGGACTGCGACCTGGTCTGTCCTGATTTTCAGGTTAATCACATCGTTGTGAATGCTCACTGCGGGCAAAACGATGGAAGTGCAAAGGTGGAACCCCTCGGGTATCCGGAGGGTACCGTTTTCAGCTATTCCTGGACGGGCGGCGTCAGCACCACCAATGAGGCCGACAGCCTGGCTGCCGGCATCTATGTTGTCACCATCACAGTGCAGGTGTCAGGCAACGGGTCCTTCCGAACCTGTCATACCGAAACCATTGTTCCGGTCAGTGATGTAGATGGGCCGGAGGTTCAGCTTACTTCCTTCCCCGCCGATTGCTTCTATGAAGACGGCCGCATCATTCTGAACATCAGCAGCGGAACTCCGCCTTTCCACATCGACTGGACCCGAGGAAGTAGGGAGGCGAATGGCCCTGGGCCGGTAGAGTTCAACAACCTGGCTGCCGGGACTTATACCTTCGTTGTGACGGATGCAAATGGTTGTACCACCTCTGTCATCGGGCAGGTGGACAGAGATAACAGCGACATATTCGATGTAACCCTTTCCGCCACTCCTACGAGTGGATGCGGAGCATCCGATGGCACGCTTACCGTCAATATTCAGGGTAGCTTTCCACCCTATCAGATTACAGTGGATGGCGATTACACCTTTACGACAAATGATAACCCCTATACCTTTACCGGCCTTCCCGCCGGCCTGTATCAGATAAGAGTAGGAGCAGAAATTTCCTGCTCCGAAGTTCGTGAAATTCAGGTTACCGATGGCAGCCCTCCGTGTAATATCGGCTGGACAACTGTCGATGCCGACTGCTCGGATGGTATCGGCTATCTTATTTTTGATGGGTCCGGAGCTGCCTACGAAACCTATCAGGTCAGGCAGCAAGGTTCTGTTTATGTCCTACATGCAATAGACGGGGACCGGTCCGGAACGATAGAGTTGCCCGCAGGAAAATACCGGATAAAAAGGATCAGTTCGCAAGACCAGTGCATTTGTGAATTTGGCGCCGAAATCAAGACACCCGAAGAACTGACGGCGCAGGTGGATGTCACGGATGATTGTACGCCGGGGGGAGTTAGCACCGGTTCTATTGAAGTAGTCGAGGTTACCGGCGGCACACCACCTTATTCCATAAATATAACTGATAGTTCTGATAACCCGGTGGCCGATCCATCCAATTTGGGGGTTGGAACCTATACCGTAAAGATAACGGATGCCAACAACTGTCAGCCATTACTCAAAGAAGTGGAAATAGAAGGTTGCCCCTGCGGCCCCATTGAAGTGGCCGTTTCAACAATGGATACCCTCATCTGTGAAGGAGAGTCTGTAACCCTTGAGGCCCTTATCACTTCAACAGATCCTCCGGCTGCCATTACCTGGTTTGACGAAAATGATGTTCAGGTAGGAACAGGAGCCAGCCTGCCGCTTACGCCTGCCGCCGGTATCCATCAATATACGGTGGTGGCGGAAAGCAGCTGCAGCGCAGATACGGATACGGCCACGGCAAGGGTGAAAGTCGCGGAAAATGCGCCACTGGTGGCGGATCCCGATTCCCTTCTGGTTTGTAACGATAGCCCTGTTACTATTGATGTTTCCGGGCCGTTGGCGGAATGTGTGGTTTGGCTGAATAGCAATGGAGAACCTGTAGATACCGGGTTGCAGTTTACCGTGATCCCTCAGCCGGGTATTAATCAATATATAGCTACCTTGCCGGGAGCGGAGAATTGTGTTACACCTGATACCGTAATCGTGGAATACCGCACTGAAACGGTTAGCGTTTCTACCAGCGGGATGTCGAAGATATGCGAAGGAGAGGAAGTCTGCCTCCTGGCGACTTTCACCCCTGATAATTCTACCGTCAATATTACCTGGACGGACATTAGTGGCGCTGTTCTTGGCAATGATCCGGAATTGTGTGTTACTCCGGCTGCCGGCATTCAGCAATATCTTGTAATTGCAGACAACGGCTGTTCAGCGGATACGGCTACCGCCACTGTCACGGTAATTGCCGAGAACACCAAAATAGACATCACCCCTGCCGATACAGTTACCGTCTGTACTCAGGAGGAAGTGTGCTTTGAGGTTGCCGATGCCACGCTTGCCGATTGCATCGAATGGGTGGATGCCACCGGAACGGTGGTCGGAACGGGCGGAGAACTTTGTGTCACCCCTGCCCAGCAAGGGCTGAATTGGTATATCGCCCAGGTGAACGACAGCCTGGGCCTGGCCTGCATCCTGCCGGATACGGCTTATGTAAAACTGCTGTCCGATCCCATATCGGTATCGGTAGAAGGAGCAACCAAAGTGTGCGAAGGGGAAGAGGTTTGCCTGGATGCAGTCATCAGCCCGAGCGCACTGATGGCGGCCATCACCTGGACGGATGGCAGCGGAGCGGTAGTAGGCACGGAAATGCAGCTGTGCGTAACGCCGGCCCCGGGAGTAAATGAATATACGGTTGTAGTCGATAACGGCTGTTCAGCGGACACGGCTACCGCCACTGTCACGGTAATTGCCGAGAACACCAAAATAGACATCACCCCTGCCGATACAGTTACCGTCTGTACTCAGGAGGAAGTGTGCTTTGAGGTTGCCGATGCCACGCTTGCCGATTGCATCGAATGGGTGGATGCCACCGGAACGGTGGTCGGAACGGGCGGAGAACTTTGTGTCACCCCTGCCCAGCAAGGGCTGAATTGGTATATCGCCCAGGTGAACGACAGCCTGGGCCTGGCCTGCATCCTGCCGGATACGGCTTATGTAAAACTGCTGTCCGATCCCATATCGGTATCGGTAGAAGGAGCAACCAAAGTGTGCGAAGGGGAAGAGGTTTGCCTGGATGCAGTCATCAGCCCGAGCGCACTGATGGCGGCCATCACCTGGACGGATGGCAGCGGAGCGGTAGTAGGCACGGAAATGCAGCTGTGCGTAACGCCGGCCCCGGGAGTAAATGAATATACGGTTGTAGTCGATAACGGCTGTTCAGCGGACACGGCTACCGCCACTGTCACGGTAATTGCCGATTCCACAAAGATAGAGATCAATCCTGCTGACACGGTGACTCTATGCGGGCCTGAAGAAGTATGCTTTGAAGTGGCCAACGCCACCCTGATAGATTGCATCGAATGGGTCGATGCCAATGGCATGATAATCGGTACAGGAGGGGAACTATGTGTAACACCAACGCAGGATGGACTGAATATGTACATTGCTCAGGTCAATGACAGCCTGAATTTGAACTGCGTCATTCCTGATACTGCTTATATTAATCTCGTTTCAGACAGCGTGATGATAAGCGTTGAGCCCGACCCGCTGAAGCTGTGCGTAGGGGACACGGCCTGCCTGACGGCGACGGTGAGCCCGAGCGACCTGATGGCGAGCATCCGCTGGTTTGACGAGAGCGGCACGGAAGTGGGCACGGGCCCCGAACTGTGCGTCGGCCCCGATGCGCCGGGCGAATACCAGTACGTAGCGATGGTTGACAACGGCTGTTCGATGGACAGCGACACGGCTACGGTGGTGGTAATAGCGGACAGCACGAAGATAGAGATCCAGCCGGATACGATGGTGATCCTGTGCCAGGCCGAGGAAGTGTGCCTGGAAGCGGTTGCCCCGGCTGCGGAATGCATCGTATGGACCTCGCCGGCAGGAGATACGCTGGGATTGGGGGGAGAATTGTGCATTACCCCGGAAGTGGGTATGAACACGTACATCGCGAGCATCCCTGGGCTGGATTGCATCATCCCGGATACGGCTTATGTGAAGCTGGTTCCGGACAGCGTGATGATAAGCGTTGAGCCCGACCCGCTGAAGCTGTGCGTAGGGGACACGGCCTGCCTGACGGCGACGGTGAGCCCGAGCGACCTGATGGCGAGCATCCGCTGGTTTGACGAGAGCGGCACGGAAGTGGGCACGGGCCCCGAACTGTGCGTTGGCCCCGATGCGCCGGGCGAATACCAGTACGTAGCGATGGTTGACAACGGCTGTTCGATGGACAGCGACACGGCTACGGTGGTGGTAATAGCGGACAGCACGAAGATAGAGATCCAGCCGGATACGATGGTGATCCTGTGCCAGGCCGAGGAAGTGTGCCTGGAAGCGGTTGCCCCGGCTGCGGAATGCATCGTATGGACCTCGCCGGCAGGAGATACGCTGGGATTGGGGGGAGAATTGTGCATTACCCCGGAAGTGGGTATGAACACGTACATCGCGAGCATCCCTGGGCTGGATTGCATCATCCCGGATACGGCTTATGTGAAGCTGGTTCCGGACAGCGTGATGATAAGCGTTGAGCCCGACCCGCTGAAGCTGTGCGTAGGGGACACGGCCTGCCTGACGGCGACGGTGAGCCCGAGCGACCTGATGGCGAGCATCCGCTGGTTTGACGAGAGCGGCACGGAAGTGGGCACGGGCCCCGAACTGTGCGTTGGCCCCGATGCGCCGGGCGAATACCAGTACGTAGCGATGGTTGACAACGGCTGTTCGATGGACAGCGACACGGCTACGGTGGTGGTAATAGCGGACAGCACGAAGATAGAGATCCAGCCGGATACGATGGTGATCCTGTGCCAGGCCGAGGAAGTGTGCCTGGAAGCGGTTGCCCCGGCTGCGGAATGCATCGTATGGACCTCGCCGGCAGGAGATACGCTGGGATTGGGGGGAGAATTGTGCATTACCCCGGAAGTGGGTATGAACACGTACATCGCGAGCATCCCTGGGCTGGATTGCATCATCCCGGATACGGCTTATGTGAAGCTGGTTCCGGACAGCGTGATGATAAGCGTTGAGCCCGACCCGCTGAAGCTGTGCGTAGGGGATACGGCCTGCCTGACGGCGACGGTGAGCCCGAGCGACCTGATGGCGAGCATCCGCTGGTTTGACGAGAGCGGCACGGAAGTGGGCACAGGCCCCGAACTGTGCGTTGGCCCCGATGCGCCGGGCGAATACCAGTACGTAGCGATGGTTGACAACGGCTGTTCGATGGACAGCGACACGGCTACGGTGGTGGTAATAGCGGACAGCACGAAGATAGAGATCCAGCCGGATACGATGGTGATCCTGTGCCAGGCCGAGGAAGTGTGCCTGGAAGCGGTTGCCCCGGCTGCGGAATGCATCGTATGGACCTCGCCGGCAGGAGATACGCTGGGATTGGGGGGAGAATTGTGCATTACCCCGGAAGTGGGTATGAACACGTACATCGCGAGCATCCCTGGGCTGGATTGCATCATCCCGGATACGGCTTATGTGAAGCTGGTTCCGGACAGCGTGATGATAAGCGTTGAGCCCGACCCGCTGAAGCTGTGCGTAGGGGATACGGCCTGCCTGACGGCGACGGTGAGCCCGAGCGACCTGATGGCGAGCATCCGCTGGTTTGACGAGAGCGGCACGGAAGTGGGCACAGGCCCCGAACTGTGCGTTGGCCCCGATGCGCCGGGCGAATACCAGTACGTAGCGATGGTTGACAACGGCTGTTCGATGGACAGCGACACGGCTACGGTGGTGGTAATAGCGGACAGCACGAAGATAGAGATCCAGCCGGATACGATGGTGATCCTGTGCCAGGCCGAGGAAGTGTGCCTGGAAGCGGTTGCCCCGGCTGCGGAATGCATCGTATGGACCTCGCCGGCAGGAGATACGCTGGGATTGGGGGGAGAATTGTGCATTACCCCGGAAGTGGGTATGAACACGTACATCGCGAGCATCCCTGGGCTGGATTGCATCATCCCGGATACGGCTTATGTGAAGCTGGTTCCGGACAGCGTGATGATAAGCGTTGATCCCGACCCGCTGAAGCTGTGCGTAGGGGATACGGCCTGCCTGACGGCGACGGTGAGCCCGAGCGACCTGATGGCGAGCATCCGCTGGTTTGACGAGAGCGGCACGGAAGTGGGCACGGGCCCCGAACTGTGCGTCGGCCCCGATGCGCCGGGCGAATACCAGTACGTAGCGATGGTTGACAACGGCTGTTCGATGGACAGCGACACGGCTACGGTGGTGGTAATAGCGGACAGCACGAAGATAGAGATCCAGCCGGATACGATGGTGATCCTGTGCCAGGCCGAGGAAGTGTGCCTGGAAGCGGTTGCCCCGGCTGCGGAATGCATCGTATGGACCTCGCCGGCAGGAGATACGCTGGGATTGGGGGGAGAATTGTGCATTACCCCGGAAGTGGGTATGAACACGTACATCGCGAGCATCCCTGGGCTGGATTGCATCATCCCGGATACGGCTTATGTGAAGCTGGTTCCGGACAGCGTGATGATAAGCGTTGAGCCCGACCCGCTGAAGCTGTGCGTAGGGGACACGGCCTGCCTGACGGCGACGGTGAGCCCGAGCGACCTGATGGCGAGCATCCGCTGGTTTGACGAGAGCGGCACGGAAGTGGGCACGGGCCCCGAACTGTGCGTCGGCCCCGATGCGCCGGGCGAATACCAGTACGTAGCGATGGTTGACAACGGCTGTTCGATGGACAGCGACACGGCTACGGTGGTGGTAATAGCGGACAGCACGAAGATAGAGATCCAGCCGGATACTACTATTCTGTGCCAGGCCGAGGAAGTGTGCCTGAGAGCTTTAGCCCCGGCGCCGGAATGCATCGTTTGGACTTCACTCCAGGGAGACACCCTTGGGATGGGAGAAGAGTTGTGTGTAACCCCCGAGCCAGGTGAGAATTACTATATTGCCAGCATACCTGGCCTGGATTGTGTGATCCCGGATACGGCTTATATTAATCTGGCATTGGAAGATATTTCCATTTCGATCAGCCCGGATACTTCAAAACTATGTGTTGGAGATACCGTAAAGCTTACGGCCACACTTGATCCGGATACAGCCCTGGCAACGATTACCTGGTATGATGATAACAACAATATTGTCGGTACGGGTAGCATGTTGACTTTTGTTGCCACCCAGGCAGGTGTATTCAAATACTCGGCAGTAGCGGACAATGGCTGCACGACAGCTACGGATGTAGCTCTGGTCGATGTATTCGGAGAAGACACCAAGCTGGATATCCAACCGGGAATGGAGGTCGTATGCACTCAGGATACGATTTGCCTGACCGTAGAGTCTATCGCTCCGGAATGTATAATCTGGACGGCTCTGGACGGTACGGTTCTGGGCACGGGAGAAAAATTATGTGTTGTGCCGGAGCTCGGAGAGAATTACTATATAGCCGATATTCCCGGCGTAGATTGTGTCGAGGCGGATACGGCGGTTATTACCTATGCACCAGATGATATTGCGATTACCGTAATGCCTGATACATCCAAGTTGTGTGTTGGGGACACGGCCACCCTGACGGCTCTGCTGAGCCCGCCTGACCCGACGGCTACAATTACCTGGACGGATGGGACTGTTCCTGTGGTTGGAACCGGCCCGGTGCTGACTGTTGCTCCCACTACTCCGGGCATCTATAAGTATGTCGCTATGGTGGACAATGGATGCTCTTCAGCGAGTGATGTAGGATGGGTGATTGTGGTGGCCGACAGTTCCAGGATCGAGATCGTGCCCAGCGATACCCTGCTCTGCGTAGCGGATACAGTGTGCCTCACGGCAACCGGGCCGATACCTGATTGTGTAGTGTGGACGGATATCGATGGCAACAATATCGGCGCCGGAGCAGAGCTTTGTGTGGTTCCGGACACGGGAATGAATTTCTATATCGCAACCATCCCCGGCCTGGATTGTGTCATTGCAGATACAGCAACGGTCACCCTTTCCGTTTCGGATCTTTCTTTGGAAGTAGTGCCCTCCGACACCATTTTGTGCCGGGGCGATTCGGTCAAACTCACAGCTAATGTTACTCCGGCGGACGCCATGGCCACTATCTCCTGGTACGACGAGAATTTCGAGCCGCTGGGTGAAACAGGCATGATGATCACCGTCAGCCCTGACAGCACCGGTGACTATACCTACGTCGCAATAGCTGACAACGGATGCGCGGCCGATACGGCAATGGCCCTGGTAACGGTAGTTGACAGTATGAAGCTGGTGATCACTCCGGCCGATACCATTCTGTGTGCACCGGATACCCTCAAACTTACGGTGGAAGGGCCGGGTAGCGATTACGTGGTCTGGTATGACGAAAATGGGGACTCCCTTAGTACGGGCATGATGATCACTGTGGTTCCTGACTACGGCATACATACCTATATTGCTCAGATCCCGGATGCAGATTGCGTGGAAGGAGATACGGTAATGGTTAAAGTATTGCCGGATACGTTGCAGCTGTCAATCATGGCCTCGGATACCGTGGTCTGTGTCGGTGATTCTGTGGTGATCACCGGGCAGGTAGAACCAGGATGGACTATGGCCCAGATCACCTGGTACGATGAATTCTTCAACCTGCTTGCCTCCGGTGATACCCTGGTGGAATTCCCGTTGGCGGGTACGAATATTTACTACGGGATAGCCGCCAATGCTTGTGTGGCGGATACGGTGAGCATTTCCATATTCGGGGAAGAACTGGGGCTGGAGATCCTTGGGCCGGACAATACCATCTGCCCGGGAGAGATAGTTCAGTTAGAAGTTACCGGTTGTGAAGACTGCAGCTACAGCTGGGTTCCTGCCGGTTCGGTGGATGACCCGGGCATTGCAAACCCGATGGCTATGCCGGAGGAGACTACGACTTATACGGTTACGGTTGCAGGGCGGGCATGTACGGAGGACCTGAGCACGACAGTAACGGTAGAATGCCTGGAGTGCCCGATCAACCGGCTCTTCATGCCTTCGGCCTTTACACCTAACGGAGACGGCGTTAACGACTTTATATGCCTGCGCAGCGAGGACTTTGACCGCTTCGATGAGATCTCCCTCATGTACTACAATCGCTGGGGGCAGGAATTGTACCGCAAGATCTGGGTAAGTGACCCGAATGATCCGACGGACAAGCCTGACCGGGATTACTTCTGCTGGGATGGCACTTTCAATGGCAAAGTCTTACCGCCAGACGTATATGGGTACCACATCGATGTGGTTTGCCCGAGTGCCGCGAACGGTGAGAAGGAAAGAGTGCGGATCTCCGGTAACTTCACGCTCCTGCAGCGATAAGCGTACGAATGGAATACGGATAATACAGAGGCCATCCCGATTTTCGGGATGGCCTTTCCTTTTGTATTATTTAAGCTCGGTATGGATCTCAACCGGGCTGTTCAGAGTGCGGTGTACCGGACATTTGTTGGCGATTTCCAGCAGCTTTCGGCGTTGGGTGTCATCCAGTTCTCCATCGATTTCTATGATCCGGCTGAAATGATCGATCCTGCTACTGGCGTCTTCCGCTTTTTCGCTGTCTTCCGCGTGGTCCTTGAAATGTTCCAACTGCACGCGTACTTCCTTAAGCGGCCATTTTTTTCGGCGGGCGTACATTTGCAAGGTCATGGCCGTACAGGCGCCAAGTCCGGCGGTGACGAGTTCATAGGGAGAGGGTCCATAGTCATTTCCCCCGACGGGTTCCGGCTCGTCGGCAGTCAGGCTGTGGTGGCGCACCATGATCTCTGTGGTGAACCCCTCCTGGCCGAGGCGGACGGCTACCTGCTTGTCCACCTTCAATGCTTTTTTTTCCGGCCGTTGCACGTAGCGGCTCACCCAGGCGGCGATCATCTCTCCTGCATACCGCGAGTCTTCCTTTTCCGGGAGCAGGTGGCCGGCTCCATCCAGGGAAATGAAGCTCTTCGGGTGACGGGCGGCGTGATACATCCGGGCGGCATTTTCGATCGCTACCGTCCTGTCCTGGGGAGAATGCAGGATGAGCAGGGCGCGGCCGAGGTTTTTCAGTTTCGGCTCCAGGTTCTGTTCCCGGATATCTTCCAGGAAATGCTTTTTGACGGTAAAAGGCTGCCCGCCAATACTGGCTTCAGCAACCCCCTTCTTTTCGATTTCATCCCTCTCCTCTTTTAACAGGTGGCTGACATGGCCCGGGGCATAAGGAGCACCGATGGTGGCAACGGCCTTTACAAAGGGCAATTCATGAGCGGCGCAGATGGCGGCAGCTCCTCCCAGCGAATGCCCCACTAACAATTCAGGCGCCTGATGGTGCTCTTCGAGGTAGCGGGCAGCCTGTACTAAATCTTCCACATTGGAAGAAAAGTTGGTGTTCCCGAAGTCCCCCTCACTTTCTCCAAGCCCGGTAAAATCAAAGCGGAGGACGGCAATACCTCTGAGGTTCAACGCGCGGCTGATGTTGCGCACGGCCGCCAGGTTCTTGTTACAGGTAAAGCAATGTGCGAAGAGAGCAAAGGCATAGGGGCGCTGGCTGGCAGGTAATTCCAGGCGCGCGGCCAGTTCTTCGCCATTGGCATTTCGGAATCTGATCATCTGAGAGGGCATGCTTACAGTTGTTTTGGTTGGAAACGAAATACCCATTGCAGGAAATCCGGCATCACCTTCCCCCAGGTAGCCGGGTTGTGGCGGCCTCCCTTGACTTCGACGTATTTGATATCGCGCCCTTCCTGGTAGCCCAGCGCTTTCAATTCCCCGATCAGGCTGAGCGTATCGTCTATGGCGTCAATGACCCCGTTGTTGTTGCGGTCTTCCTCTTCATCTTTTGTGCCCGCCTGAAACCAGAACCGGAGCCCGTCCCTCCTGCTGCTGCCGGCTACCATCTCGTGAACGATCCGGTTGGCGTCGGGGGCGTCGGGAGTAAAGGCTTTGGAACGCCACCAGAGAGAGCCGGAGAAGACACCTACATTGCCAAAGGCGCCGGGGTGGTTCCAGGCCAGGTCGAAAGCGGAGAGGCCACCGAGAGAAAAACCAGCGATGGCTGTCTGGCCGGCTGTTTTTGCTATTCGGTAGCGCTTTTGCAGCTCGGGAATGAGTTCTTTCAGCAGGAAACCGGCGTACGCCTGGGCTTTTCTCCCTCTTTTTTTGTAATCCGGCCTGCCCGCAGTGCCATATTCCTGCATGCGGTTTTCATTTGCATGTATGGCAACAGCGATTATTTTAGGTATTTTATTTTTGGCGTACAGTTTTTCCAGCGTATCAGCCAGTCCGATGGCGGGCATATCCTGGCCGTCATTCAGGAATAGCGTAGGATAGGAATTACGCTCATCGGAAAAGTGGCCGGGAGGTAAATAAACGTCTGTATGTACAGTGCGCTGCAGCGACTCGGAATAGAAGTTGTGCAGGTTGTGAATCTCAAGGGAATATTCGGGATGAAAAAAAATTTCATTGCGAAACCGAATTTTTTTTGGAAATCTCTTTTTCAGAAAATGCATATTTGGCTGGAATTTACGACAATGATAATGCTTAAGTACAGAATAAGTTTTGGCAAATTAATTAGTATGCTAAATATTAGTACTGTCAATGAAACTTACTCCGGGGTGTAAAAGTTTGATCATCAGTAGGTTGGGCTTTTTTTATTCAGGGAAAGCCCTTACCTTTGCTCTAAGTGTAAGATATACAATTAGTGGGTTTGCCCGGTTCACTTCTCAATTCAAAACAAGGTGAAAGAAACGTATTACAAGTGGTATTCTCCAAACCTGAGCAAAGATATCGAAATGCTCGTTTACGGACATCAGGGTTATCCTGTGATCCTCTTCCCCAGCAGTATGGGGCGCTATTACGAAAGTAAGGATTTTGGCCTTATCCAGACGGCCCACTGGTTTCTGGAGCGGGGGTTCATCCAGGTCTTTTGCCCGGATAGCATCGATACCCAAAGCTGGTACAATAAGGGTATTCACCCGGCGGACCGGGCCAGGAACCACGCCTGGTACGATAAAATGGTTCTGGAAGAAATTGCCGGCCGCGTGCGCTGGAATACCGAAGGCGGGCGGGTGGCTGTAGCCGGAGCCAGTTTCGGCGGGTATCACGCCGCAAACTTTGCCTTTAAGCATCCCGAAGTAGTCAGCCACCTGTTTTCCATGAGCGGCGCCTTTGACATCCGGTCTTTTACGGATGGGTATTATGATGATAATATTTATTTTAACAACCCGGTAGATTTCCTGCCCGGCAGCAACCATCCGGACCTCTGGCGCATGAACATCGTTCTGGGCACTTCGGAATGGGATATTTGCCTGAATGCCAACAACCACCTTTCTCACCTGTTGAACCAGAAAGGCATTAACCATTGGCTGGATATCAGAGGCTGGAAAGAGCACGACTGGCCTCTTTGGCAGGAAATGTTTCCCCATTATATTTCACTCATTTGAGCACCCTAAAATCGAGAATTTAAATGAAGAAGATCGGAATCTTATTCGGACAGGAACGCTCTTTTCCTCAGGCTTTTGTCGAGCGGGTCAACGCCAAAAATATTGACGGCGTCATTGCAGAACCCGTTTCGATCGACAAAGTCGTGCAGGCCGCGCCTTCCGGGTATGCCGTTATTATTGACCGCATTTCCCAGGACGTGCCTTTCTATCGCGCTTACCTCAAGAACGCTGCCGCCAGTGGCGCCGCCGTGATCAACAACCCCTTCTGGTGGAGCGCCGATGAGAAATTCTTTAACAATACGCTGGCTGAGAAGATCGGAGTGCCGGTCCCGAAGACCGTCCTGCTGCCTTCCAAAGACCACCCACTGGACACCTCTTCCGACTCTTTCAGCAACCTGGCCTTCCCGCTGGACTGGGAAGGGATCTTCAGTTATGTGGGTTTTCCAGCCTTCATGAAGCCCTTCGCCGGCGGTGGCTGGAAAAATGTTTATAAACTGAACAGCCCCGAAGAGTTCTATGATAAATTCAACGAGACCGGCCAATTGGTAATGATGCTGCAGGAAGCCATCGATTTTGAATCTTACTTCCGTTGCTACTGTATTGGCGGCAAGTATGTCCGCATCATGCACTACGAGCCGCGCAACCCGCACCACCTGCGCTACGACGCCCGGCACGACGTCAGCGAGGAAATGATGAAAACCCTGGAAGATTACGTCCTGAAGCTCAATCAGGCGCTGGGATACGATTTTAATACCGTAGAACTCGCTATTCGCGATGGCGTCCCCTATGCTATCGATTTCTGCAATCCGGCGCCTGATGCCGACCTCCATTCCGTCGGGCAGGACAATTTCGAATGGGTGGTGGAAACGGCCGCCAATTACGCCATTGAACGTGCTCTGGCGCAAAAGGATGGAGAGGACAACCTGACCTGGGGATCCTTCATCCGGAATGCGGCCGGGAAGCCGGTAATGGTTGATTGAGTTGATTAGGTTAACTGTGGTTGGTGAGTCCAGCCCAATTAACTCAATCAACCCATCAACATAATCAACCAATATCCTAACTTTACGCCCGGAACGCGCGAAAGATGCCGAAACCCTTTGCACTGTTTATTAATTTCTCCGGCGTTCTCAAATGAAGAAATGATGCACTCGGTAAAACTGGCGATCCTGGATATGTACGACGGCGAGCCCAACCAGGGAATGCGCTGCATAAAGGATATTGTAAAGCGCTTCGGCCATACCCTGGAGTGGCAGGTGTTTGATGTAAGGGGCAAAGCCGAAGTGCCCGGGATGGACTTCGACCTGTATATCTCCACCGGCGGCCCCGGTAGCCCTCATGAAGGAGATGGCATCTGGGATGCGAAATACTTTGACTGGATGCAGCGGGCCTGGGAATGGAACCAGGTGCCAGGTAACCCGAAAAAGCACGTCTTTTTCATCTGTCATTCCTTCCAGATGGCAGTCCGGCATTTTGGGCTGGCGGAGATCACCCGGCGCAGGTCGATGTCCTTTGGTACTTTCCGCTGCCACATGACTGACCTGGGCGTTAGTGAACCATTGTTCGATGGCCTGCCCAACCCTTTTTATATTGCCGATTTCCGGGTGTGGCAGTGCATTCAGCCGGATGAGGAACGCCTTGAGGAAATGGGCGCCAGTATTCTTGCGCTGGAAAAGATCCGGCCCAATGTACCCCTGGAGCGGGCCATTATGGCCATCCGGTTCTCCGGGGAGTTTTTCGGAGTGCAGTTCCACCCCGAGGCGGACCCGGAGGGCATGCTGGAGCATTTCATGGACCCGGAACGCCAGAGAGAGATCGTAAAAAACCACAGTGAGGAGAAATACCTCCGCATGATCGACCATTTGAACGACAACGATAAGATTGGCCTGACTCACGATATTGTCCTGCCGCAGTTTCTCAACCGGGCCATCCGGGCGGTGCAGGGGGAGATGGAAATGGTAAAATAGATGGAAGGCACTTTCAGTCAAAGTGCCTTCCATCTGTTAAATTCCACACACACTTTACCACCAAAACCATGATTACTGAACTCAGAAAGCAGTTCAACGAAAATTTCCGTCCGGAAGCCTACCAGGGCATGCTGGATTTCATTGCAGAGCAGTACAAATACCGCCCGCCGTTCCGCATTGCGGAGACGCCCGTTTTCGTACCAGGAAAGCTCAAAAAGCAATTGATCGAGGCCTGCGAAGAGATCACCGATGTGATCGCCGGGCCCAACTTCCGGGAACTTTCCAAAGGAGCCTTGCTCGCCGGCCAGGAAGTGCCGGGAGAGACCCCACATACAACCTTTCTTCAGATGGATTTTGGCATTTGCCTGGAGCCGAACGGCGAATTGAAGCCCCAACTGATCGAGGTGCAGGGTTTCCCTTCCCTTTATTTTTACCAGGACCTGGCTGCCCGTGCTTACCGCCAGTTCTATAATATTCCCGACAACGTAAGCCACCTGTTCGGCGGCCTGAGTTCGGAAGAATACATAGAAATGCTGCGCCGCATCATCCTGGGCGATCACGAACCGGAGAATGTCATCCTACTGGAAGTGGAGCCGGAAAAGCAGACTACCGCCATTGATTTCATCGCGGGCAAACACCTGATCGGGCTGGAACCGGTCTGTGTCAGCCAGCTCAAAGTGCAGGGCAGGGAGGTGTTCTATCCCAAAGACGGCCGGCTGGTCAAGGTGGAGAAGATATACAACCGCGTCATTTTCGACGAGCTCATCAAGCGCGACGACCTGCCCCGGGAGTTCTATTTTACTGAAGGCCACGACGTAGAGTTCATCGGCCACCCCAACTGGTTTTTCCGCATCAGTAAGCATACTCTTCCGCTGCTCGACAGCCAGTACGTCCCAAAATCCTACTTCCTAAACGAGGTGGACTCTATACCCGAAGACCTGCACAACTACGTGCTCAAGCCACTCTACTCCTTCGCAGGCACCGGGGTGATCATCAACCTCAACCGGCATGACATCGAGGCCATCAGCGACCCGGAAAACTATATTCTGCAGCGCAAGGTGGATTATGCTCCGGTCATTCCCACGCCAACCGAGCCGGCAAAGTGTGAGATCCGCATGCTGATGCTCTGGGATCAGGGCGCCGAGCGGCCGGTCATCGTCAACAACCTCGCCCGGGTGAGCAAGGGCCTGATGGTGGGGGTCCGGTACAACCGGGATAAGGATTGGGTCGGAGGAAGCGTGGGTTTCTTTGAGAAGGATTAACCCTCGGCGGCCGGGAGATATAGATGACTCATGCGAATCAGGGGCTAAATTGCCCAAAAGCAATAGGAGTTTCACGTTTGGCTCCCAGCGGGATTTGTGCCGTCAGGTACAAAATATCGGAAGAAATGCATGCAGAAGGCTCTTCCGTGCCGTAGGCCTCCGCCCGTCGAAGTGGGCTTCTGCCTACGAAGAAGGGTACGGCACATTTTTATTTCCTTCGGGGGAATGTTCCGTACCTAGCGCCTCCGCTGAGCAGCTTCAGCGCTCGCGGACGGCACGGGCAATGCTTCCCCATGGCATTATCTACCGATATTTCGTCCCTACGGGACTTCAATAATGGTCTTCATTTAGCCCCTGATTCGCATGACTCATCTTACATGATCTTTTCCGGGTAATGCTCCAGGTAGTACCGCAGCTGTTTCAGTTGCTGGTTGCTGCCAAGGACGATGTAACTGGAGCCCGGCCCAAGCACGGTATCGGGCGCCGGGTTGACTTCGTAATGGCCGTCGGGCGCTTTATAGCCAATGACATTGGCGCCGGTACTTTCACGAATATTGAGCTGGCTGAGAGAACGGCCTCTGCATTCAATGGGCAGGTGTTCGAAAGTCACCTCCTCGAATCCAATATCTGAGCGGTATTCATTGGTGATGAAGGAGAAAAATTCTACGGCTCCCGGTTTGCTCACCAGGGTGGCCATGTAAAAGCCGCCGATCTGTTCCGGCATGACCACATGGTCGGCGCCGGCCATAAAAAGTTTTTTCTGAGACTTGGGGTCCTTTGCCCGGCTGATAATGTTGAGCTTTGGGTTGATCTGCCGGGCAGAGAGCACCACGAATACATTATCGGAGTCGTCGGGCAGGGCGGAGATCAGTGCATGGGCCCGCTTTATGCCCGCTTTGAGCAGTGCTTCGTCGTGGGTGGCGTCATCTTCCAGGTACAGGGTTTTTTCCACACTTTTCTGCAGCTGTTCTATCTTGGTGGGATCGACGTCGAGCACAACGAACTGCAGTTTGTGTTTGTTGAAATGCATGGCGATCTCTCGCCCGTATTTCCCGTAACCACATAAGATAATGTGATCCTGTAGCTTATCTATGGAGGAATTGATATGGTTGAGATGCATGTTCTTGAATATTTCTCCCTGAATTACATAATAAGAAAAAGCCGCCAGCACGTAGGCAAAAATACCGATATTGACAATAATAAGGCTGGAGGTAAATAACCGCCCCAGGGGGTTCAAAGGCTGAACTTCGCTGAACCCTACGGTAGAAATAGTGATTACCGTCATATAAAATGCGTCGATCAGCCCATAGCCCTCGATCGCCATATAGCCTCCAATGCCAGCCAGAAATTCCGTCAGCATCAGGGCGATGGCCACCCGGATGCTCAGAAAAGAAGAAGGTACGGTATAGATGTTCCAATTCATTTTGGGCATTTGCATCCTGAAGTTCTTTACCGCCATTGATGAAAATCATGGCCCCCGGCTGACTGCGATCATTCTGGTATTCCCTTATTCGGGGTACTTTGAAATGACCAGTTTATGATCCCTCCAAAATACGGCCGGGAGGGTTAATGCGCAACTCCAATTGGCCCGCAATTTCCAGGCAGGCGACAACTCCCGCTAATAATATTAAAACTCCACCCCATGAAACATTTCTTAAGCTCAATCCTGCTGTTTTGCACCTTCACAGCCCTCGCTCAGTTCCCGCAACAGGTTGAAGAGCAGGCCGAGGCTTATGTCCGTAAAGGCCGCAACCCCGGCCTGGCCGTAGCCCTGGTCGTGGATGGGCAGGTTAAATACAAAGGTTTTGGCCGGATCAGCCGCCAGGAAGCCCGGCCCCCGGGCGAAAATACTATTTTTGAACTGGGCGCCCTAACAAGTGTCTTTACCACTACCCTGATGGCCGAAGAATCCATAGAAGGCCGGTTCGATATGAGCAGCCCCATCGACCCCTATCTTCCTCACGGCGCCGACGCTCCGGCCTTCCAGCCCCAGCGTTGTGTGGAAGTGACGTTGCCGACCAACCCTTCCCGCAACCCGGAACGCATACTGAGTTGCACTCCCGACCCTCTGGGAGAGAAGGTGTGCATTGCCTTCTGTGACCTGGCGACGCACACTTCCGGCCTGCCCAATTCGGGCCTGGGGCTGTATGACTGGCACCCCATCGGAACAGCCGCCTTCCTGCAGGGGCCCCGGGAAGGGTTCACCAAACGCGACTTTTATTTCAAGGTTGCCGAATATCCATTGAAAACCCAGCCGGGTTCCAGCTTTCACTATTCAAATATTGGTATCGCCCTTGCCGGCCACTTGCTAAGTGATATGAACGGCATATCCTACGAAGAATTGCTGGTGAAACGATTGCTGGGCCCTCTGAGAATGGAGGATACCCGCATCCACCTGTCTGATGGCCAGAAAGAACGCCTTGCTCAGGGGCACGATGCCAAAGGCCGGCCTGCTCCACTCTGGGACTTCGACGGCCTGGCGCCCGCAGCCGGCCTCCGGTCAACGGCTAAAGACCTGGCTGTATTTTTACTGGCAAACCTTAAGGAAGATGGCTCCCGGCTTTCGGCTGCAATGGAGCAGGCGCAACAGGCCAGAGTTGATGTGGAATTTCCCGGACTGCTGCGCCCCACCGAAGCCGGCTATGGCTGGCTTATTTCCAAGCTCACTCCCCAGTCCAACCAGCCTGTAACCTGGATGTATGGAGGAACGGCCGGTTTTCGGTCGTTCCTGGGGTTTATCAAAGATGCCGGCATAGGGGTGGTGCTCCTGTCCAATTCCGCCAGTGATATTCGGGAACTGGGCTTTGAAATGCTGGAGGAGCTATACCGGGAGCAAAGGGGGAGGCCCACGCATTAGCCAGTAGCCGGACATATTTAAATTGGGGTTTCAAGCGCTAATTTTCCATTAGCGCTTGAATTTGATATTACCTTTCTGATAATTCCCGGAAAGAAAAAGGGCTCCCGGAGAAGCCCTCACTGCGGAAAAGAGTAAAATAAAAAAGGCGATAAAACCGGGTTGTGGGTATAAAAGGGATAATGGCACGTGTATTTTTGGGATTATGGACAGGGGAAAAAGGCAGCGGCGGGGTGTGTTGCCTTTGCCCGCCGGCTGCTGGTTCAAACTACTCTCTCAATGGTTCGTGCGAGTTTGTTTTCACTGGCTTTCTGAAGTAATGTTCTCACTTCGGAAAGGGGGCCGTGAAGGAACGCCTTGCGGCGCCCTTCACGGTTTGCCATGAAATGATGCTCTGAAGCACAATTCACGGCAGGGGGGGGTAGATTGTTTCACAAGGCGGTTTGGGTGATGATTGCTTTCTTTTGGGCCACGCCGGAAACGGCCATGGGTGCCTGGGGCTATGCAGGGATCGACATAGCTGCTGATAAAGTGTGCGTACTTTCTCACAGTATGCCCTTAAAGGGCAAGAGTACCGGTAACTGGTTTACCGGTTAACAATGTGAACTATAATGGTAAAAAAAGTTGCCACGGGGGGCGTTAGAAAGGTAAAGGTTCGAGCCATTCAGGTCATTGCAGGTTTTGATCAATTTGAAATCAGGCGTGTAGAATGGTGCTTCGATAAGGAGATCTGTTAATAAGGTTTATTGATCAAAAAGAACACCCTATAAACGGAAGTATTATAGGGTGTATTGTATTCAGAGGAAAAAAATATTTTTTTATCGCTATTCAGGAAGTTACCATTCTCTGGGGATTTTGAGGAGGTCACCCGGCCTTAGTTTCTCATTGGGCGGGATCCTGTTGAGGGTGATGAGCCTGGGCAGGGTTGCCCCGGGTATCTGCCGGTAAAGCTTTTCCAGGGTGCCTTTTTCCCGTACGATGTACACCAGTTGCTGGAAAGCCGGGTCGGGAGAACCGGCTTCTAGAGGTTCGATGCGGAGGCCGGTGAGGTTGGCAAGAGGCGCAGGTGCAAATGGCGCCATCTTTTCCATAGGTTTAAAACGCCGGAATTCTTTTGGCTGATAGATCATCAGCTTTTGTCCTTTTTTCAGTTCAGTGGACTGCAGGGCGTTCCAGGCAATGATCTGGTGGACCGTACATTTCAGGCTCCCGGCTATCTTTTTGAGGGTTTCTCCTTCTTTGACAATATAGGTTTGACGGATATATTTTTCTTTCCAGTTGTCCTTGGATTTTTGGACTACAACCGGGGTGTTGTCAAAATAGTGGTCGGCCAGGTGGTCGGGCCGTTGTGCTTCCAGATAATCCTTAAGGGCAGGCATTACCCTTTTCGGCAGAATGAGATAATTGCCTTCCTGGTTGGTGGGTATAATCCCTTGTTTATAAGCGGGGTTCAGCACTTCGATCACCTCCTGGGGCAGTCCGGTGACCTGGGCAATACGGGAAAAACTGAAATGGTCATAAATTTTTACGGTCTCGGTGATCTGGTAGTCCAGCGCCGGATAGTCGGGAATGATCTCATGTTCTTTATAGTATTCCATCAGATAAGTCGCAGCGATGTAAGCCGGGATATAATTGCGCGTTTCGCGTGGCATATATCGGCGGATGCGCCAGAAGTTCTTGCTGCGGCCCCGCTTGATGGCCCGGCTTACCCGTCCGGAGCCGCTGTTGTAAGCAGCCAGGGCAAGGGCCCAGTCGCCGTATTTTTCGTATTGGCGGGAGAGGTAATCCAGCGCTGCCTGAGTAGATTTGTTGGGGTCTTTGCGTTCATCTACGAAATCGTTGATCAGCAGCCCGTATTCCCGGCCTGTTTGCGGCATGAACTGCCAGAGGCCGACTGCTCCTACCGGAGAAACGGCATGTGGGTTGAGCGCAGACTCCACTACTGCCAGATATTTGAGCTTTTCCGGCATATCCCTTTCCTCAAGATATTCTTCGATGAGCGGAAAGTAAAGGACCGTTCGCCCGAGCGCCCTTTCCGCGCTCTCGCGTTTCCACATCAAATATCCTTTAATATATCCTTTGACAACGGAGTTGTAACGAGGTTCCACCAATGGGTTCTCGATGGACTTGAGGCGCTCGATGACCAGGGCTTCATCGTAATCAGGGCCGGGTTCAGCTTGCAGAAAAAAGGGGAAGATGAACAACAGGCTAAGGCCTGCCGCCCGGGAAAGAAATTTTCTCGCGGTAGGTTGTTCCATCATACAGGAGTTGGTTAAAAAATCATACCAGCGCCCGAAGGGAAGCCCTGATATTGCCGCCATGCCTGGTACTGTTATACGTTGGCAGCCGGCTTTAGTTGCATGGCCAATTAATTGCCCGATTTGCAAAGGTAAACATTCAATTGAGCCTGCTAACTAATTGATGCTCTTTATTTACCAACAATTTTTCTGGGGTAATAACATTATGGGGTTTGGAAAGGTTGCATCGGGCAACCGCGGGATCGGCCCTATTTCAGGGATAAAACCTCCTTCCCGAAGGCCAGAAGGCGTGCTTCTTCGAACTTCGGGGCCATAAACTGGATGCCGACCGGCATCCCGTCGGCATCCTGGCCGGCCGGAAGAGAAATGGCCGGGATGCCTGCCATATTGGCCTGAACCGTAAAGATATCGGCCAGGTACATGGCTACGGGGTCATCCGTCTTGTCGCCCAGGTTCCAGGCGGTGCCGGGTGCGGCAGGCATCAAAATGAAGTCATACTGCTGAAAGGCCTCATCCGTTTTATCCTTGATGAGCCGCCGCACCTTCTGGGCTTTGGAGTAATAGGCGTCGTAATAGCCGGCGCTGAGCACGAAGGTGCCGAGCATGATCCGGCGTTTGACTTCTGTGCCGAAGCCTTCTGTGCGTGACCGCTTATAGGTGCTCATCAGGTTGGTGGCATTGGTGCTGCGGTAACCATAACGGATGCCATCGTAGCGGGAGAGGTTGGTCGATGCTTCCGCCGTTGTAAGTACGTAATAGGCGGGAATAATATAGTCCAGGTATTCGAAATCTATCCCTTCTACTTCATGGCCGGCCTCGCGCAGCTTTGTGATAAGAGAACGGCAAGCTTCCCGGATACTTTTATCCAGGCTGGGATGTTCGAGGGCGGTATTGAAATAGGCGATCCTGGCCTTTGAGACAGGGGAGGGCAATCGGGAATATGGAGGCACCGGTTTTTGGCTGGCCGTGCTGTCGAATTCATCCGGCCCGGCCATTATTTCGAGCAAAAGGGCCGTATCTTCAACGGAATGGGCCAGTATCCCGATCTGGTCGAAAGAAGAACCGTAGGCCAGCAACCCGTATCGGGAAATGCGCCCGTAAGTAGGCTTGAAGCCCACAACTCCACAGAAAGCGGCCGGCTGGCGGACTGAGCCACCTGTATCCGAACCCAGAGAGGCCAGGCAGGTGTCGGCCTGAACGGCAACGGCAGAGCCCCCGGAGGAGCCGCCCGGCACTTTTTCGGGGTTGGCGGCGTTGCGGGTAGGCCCGTAAACAGAGGTTTCATTAGTAGAGCCCATGGCAAATTCATCGCAGTTTACGCGCCCGATCAGAATGGCGCCTTCCGCCAGTAAGCGTTCGATGGCGGTAGCAGAGTAAAGCGAAGTGAAGCCTTCCAGTATCTTTGAGCCGGCAGTGGCCTGGTGGCCCTTGTAGCAAATAACGTCTTTATGCGAGAGCACCATGCCAAAGAGCCGCCCCGCCTTTTCCGGATCTTCGCGGTTGCGGGCATCCAGCTGCCGGGCGCGCTCCAGCGCTTCCTCTGCATATACTTCTATGTACGCGTTGAGGTTCCGGCTGGCCTCGATCCTGGAAAGGTAATACCTGACTAAGCCTTCACAGCTTTCCCCGCCCGCCCGAATGGCTTCCTGAACCTGCTGTAGTGTCGTATATTTCGCCATGTTCATTGTTCTATTATCCAAAGTTTTCTGCTGGCGGCCTGGCCCGGCCGTTGTATTTCAAAATGGCGCTTTTTGCTGCTGAGCAACAAGGTAACACCTACCCCGGTGGCGCCCAGGCTGTAACCTGCCCAGCGCAAATACTGCTCGGAATTGAATTCGCCACTACCATAGTTAATGCTCACCAACGGAGCCACGACCAGCGCATTAAGCGCCCCCAGCGTGGTGATGATCCCTCCCATATTGGTCCATCCCTCCGCTCCCTTATTCCGGTAAGTGAGGTGGCTGATGTCCGCAATGGAATAGGCAACGGGGCCCAGCCCTTTGATGTTTCCGTAAAAGATTTCTTCTTTCTTCGCCAGGCCGTTGTCAAAGGCCATTGTTTTCTTTTCTCCTTTAAGCAAAACCCGGACCACTCCTTTTTTGGTGTCATGAAGAGTGCCGTTAAGCATGCGGAAGCCGCAGTCCAGGCTCTGTCCTTCGATGGGAATGCCGAGGCCGATCTCGCCTTCTGCCTTCAGCGTCCTGGTTTTATTGGACAGGGAATTGCGCAGGGTTATCTGCCCGGAGAGGGTGGTTAAGCCGATGAAGAAGGCTAGTGTAGAAAGTATAATTGCTCTCATAGGGATGAAAAGATGGTATATTGTTGGATGGTTAAATTGTTGTGGACAAACCGCCAACTGGGAAAAGCGAACTGGCAAACGCGAACCGCCCCCCTATCCCCTTAACCTTTCGATGATCTCTTCCAGCGACAAACTCTCCTGCTCTCCCGTTTTCATATTCTTAAAGGCCAGTTTGCCGCTGGCCATCTCATCGCTGCCGATGACGATGGCGTGGGGGGCGTTGCGTTTATCCACATACTTGAACTGCTTACCCATCTTGGTGGGCTCCGGATAGATCTCGGCATTGATGCCGGCAGCCCGAACCTTGCGCAGGCAGCGAAAAGCGTAGCGATGGCTGGCCTCGTCAAAGGACAGGAAAACAACTTTGAGCTGTATGGCGCTGTCCAGGGGAAAGAGCTTCAGCTCCTCCATAACGTCGAAGATGCGTTCGGCGCCGAAGGATACGCCTACGCCGGAAGTGCCGGGCATGCCGAACACGCCGGTGAGGTCGTCATAACGGCCGCCTCCGCCGATGCTGCCCATCTTTACCCCTTTTGCCTCCACTTCGAAAATGCAGCCGGTGTAATAGCTCAGCCCCCGGGCAAGGGTGATGTCGAAAACGATGTCGTTCGTGGATTCGCCGATGCCCAGGTAATCAAAAACGGTTTCCAGTTCTTCGATGCCTTTCAGGCCGGTAGCGCTGTTGGCCAGCAGCGGCTTCAGTTCCTCTATGCTTTCGGCCTCCAGAATGGTTTTGACCTTTTCTATTGCGGAATCCGGGATATCTCTTCCCGCCATTTCCTTTTCCACCCCCTCCATGCCGATCTTATCCAGCTTATCGATGGAGATGGTCATATCCATAAAGGAATCGCTGATACCGGCAGCTTCGGCAATGCCGGCCAGCACCTTGCGGTTGTTGATCTTGATGGCGACTTTCATTCCCAGCTTAGCGAAAACCTCGTCGTATATCTGGGCCAGCTCCGCTTCGTAAACGAGGGAATCGGAGCCCACCACATCCACATCGCACTGGTAGAACTCCTGGTAGCGCCCCTTCTGCGGCCGGTCGGCCCGCCAGACGGGCTGTATCTGATAGCGCTTGAAGGGAAAGGTGACCTCGTGCTGCCGCATGACGACGAAGCGGGCGAAGGGCACTGTCAGGTCATACCGGAGCCCCCGTTTGGAGATGGAAGGAATGAGCTTACTGGAGTCGCGGGCGTCGAGAGCCTCTTCGTCGGCCTTGGCCAGGAAGTCTCCGTTGTTGAGCACCTTGAAGAGCAGTTTGTCGCCCTCTTCGCCGTATTTGCCGGTCAGCGTGCTCAGGTTTTCCATGGCCGGCGTCTCGATCGGCTGATAACCGTAGCGCACGAACACCTCGCGGATGGTGTCGAAGATGAAGTTTCGTTTATTGACTTCTTCGGGAGAGAAATCGCGGGTCCCCTTGGGTATGCTGGGTTTCATTTTTCTTGTCGGTTGTGCCGTCTAAACCTTTGAGGTTTTCAAAACCTCAAAGGTTTTTCTAAAACAGGAATTTCAAAACCTTTGAGTCTCCAGGGCCTCAAAGGTTTAATAACCAATAACTCCATTACAACGCCGAAGCGAACTGCTTCAAAAAGCGTACGTCATTCTCGAAGAACAGGCGGATGTCGCCAATGTCGAACAGGCGCAGGGCTTGCCGTTCGATGCCCATGCCGAAGGCGAAGCCGGTATATTTTTCCGAGTCGATGCCGCAGTTCTCCAGGACGGCAGGATCGACCATGCCGCAGCCAAGGATCTCCAGCCAGCCGGTGCCCTTGGTCAGGCGGTAGTCTTTTTCCGTCTCCGTGCCCAGATAAACGTCCATCTCGGCGCTGGGCTCGGTGAAGGGAAAGTAAGAGGGCCGCAGGCGGATCTTCGCCTCCGGGCCGAACATTTCGCGGGCGAAGTACAGCAGCGTCTGTTTGAGGTCGGCGAAAGAGACGCCTTCATCGACGTACAGTCCCTCCACCTGATGAAACTGGCAATGCGAACGGGCGGAGATGGTCTCGTTGCGATACACCCGCCCCGGAGCAATGACGCGGATGGGCGGTTTCTGCCGGGTCATCACGCGGGCCTGCACCGGCGAGGTATGGGTGCGCAGCAGCAGCTCGGTGCTGTCCTTCAGATAGAAAGTATCCTGCATATCGCGGGCCGGGTGGTCTTCGGGCGTGTTCATGGCCGTGAAGTTGTGCCAGTCGTCTTCGATCTCCCGGTCGTCGGCCACCACGAAGCCGATCCGCTCAAAGATGCGGATAATGCGGTTCATCGTGATGGTGACCGGGTGGCGGGCGCCCAGTTCCAGCGGTTCGCCGGGGGCGGCCAGGTCGATATCCTGAACGGCGGCCTGCTCGGCGGCGGCCTCCAGGCCGGCCTTCAGGGTTTCGAATTTGGCCTCTGCCGCTTCCTTGGCGCTGTTGACCAGTTGCCCGTACTCCTTCTTCTGCTCGTTGGGAATGTTGCGGATCTCTCCGAACAGCGATTTGATGACGTTCTTCGAACCCACGTATTTGATCCGGAATTGCTCCAGAGCCTCCAGGCTATTCGGCCGGGCGGCCTCGATATCCGCCTTGATCTGCTTTACTTTATCGAATGTTTCTGCTGACATAATGGTCTTGTTTTTTGGCAAAATCTGGCAAGTTTCCCGGAGGGTGGCCTTTTCAGAAACCTGCCGGCTTTTGCCCGGCCCGAAAGGATGGGCGTCTGTATGCGCTTGCCGTTTTGAATTTGTCTTCCATCAACGGAATGAAAATTCTTCTGGTTCCGCTGACTACCCGATTTTTCCAGGGCCAAAGGTAAGGATTTTGTGGAAAAAAGGAGGGGGATAAAGGCAAACTGTGGCCTCCAGCCAATGTCAGCTGAGATCTGAATGCCAAATGGCGGGAGCTTTTTAGACAGGAAAAGTGTATTTTGAGAAAAATCAGTCAATAAGAACGGTATGCCTCTGGTATTTTATGTAATTTTAAAGTGTGACTTTAAAATTACATAAAATGCTCATCCCACGCCATATCACTGTTCATCTCCGGGAATTAAGCCAATACTTTCCCATCCTTAGTCTTACCGGGCCCCGGCAGGCGGGAAAAACTACTCTTTTGAAGAAATTATACCCCGATTACCGATACGTGTCTTTAGAAGACCCGGATCAACAGCTGAGAGCTACTGATGACCCCAGGAGTTTTCTGAAACAGTACGATTATCAGGTGATCTTTGATGAAGCGCAGAGAGTGCCTGCCTTATTTTCCTATCTGCAAACGGCTGTTGATGAGGACCGGCAAGCTGGCCGGTATATCCTGTCGGGATCGCAAAATTTTTTGCTGCGCCAAAACATCACTCAATCGCTGGCGGGACGCGTAGGCATCGCCCGGCTATTTCCACTGGACCTTCGGGAGATGAAGGAAGCAGATGTATTGCCGAAAGATTACGAAGCCTCCATCTTTCAAGGTTGCTATCCGGCTCAATTTGATACCGGAGTGCCACCGCGATTGTTTTACCCCAGCTACGTTTCCAGTTATATTGAAAGAGATGTAAGTGGATTGATCTCGGCGGCTAATCTGAATACCTTTCGGCAGTTTCTGCAACTATGCGCCGCCTACGCTGGCCAATTACTGAACTACTCGGCCATTGCCAGAGCGGTAGGCGTGAGTGTGCCGACTATACAAAGTTGGTTTTCTGTTTTGGAACAGAGTTATCTGGTTTTCCGGCTCCCGCCCTACTACCGGAACTTTGGAAAAAGGATTACCAAGAGCCCAAAACTGTACTTTTATGATACCGGGCTGCTTTGTTACTTTCTGAATATGCAATCAAAAAATGATGTCGTTAATTATTATCAGCTTGGCGCCTTATTCGAAAACCTGGTCATTGCCGAGCGCATGAAGCGGGCGCATCACGATGGAATAGAAGCAAGACTGTATTTCTACAGAGACAGTAACCAGGTGGAAGCGGACCTGCTGGAAGAGCAAGCTGGAAGCCTGATCTTAACGGAAATAAAAGCCAACCGTACTTATAAAGAGAACCTGCTGGCGGACCTCCACAAGATTGGCAAAATTGCCGGCCAACCTGTCCGGAAACAATTGGTATTTGGCGGAGACGAGGGTTTCACGGTTAAAGATGTGCAGGTTTTCCCCTGGCATTCGCCCATTGATCAATAAGAGTGTGTTCAAATTAAGTTCATTTCGCTGCAAAAAGCAAGCCCTCGTGAAGAGCCTTAGAAGCGGCTTGCTTTTTGCAACGTTCCGCGGGATAGTTAAAATAAGTGAGTCCGCGCAACGCTAATCCACTGGTTTCCAGAGTAACAAGGAACCCAGGAACCAGGAACTTTGAACAGTCCGCGTTTCGCTTGCCCGAAGGCTCACCGCACCAACACCACCTCCCCCTTCACCACTACAACCCTCCCGTCTTTCAGCACCAGTTCTCCGAAATACGCATACACTCCAGCCGGCATCACCCGCCCGCGGAAGGTGCCGTCCCAGCCCAGGCTCTCATCGTTGGGCGCGAAGTTGTCGCGTTTGAACACCAACTCTCCCCAGCGGCTGAATATTTGTAGCGTCTGCACCACTTCCACTTCGGGGCCGGCGAAGACGGTGAAGCGGTCGTTTCGGCCATCCTCATTAGGGGAAAAGGCAGTGGGCAGGTAGCTTCGAACGGTTCTGTCGATGTCGATAAAGACCTCATCAGCGCCGGTGCAACCGCTGGTGTCCTGCACCGCCAGGCGGTAGAGGGTGCTTTCCAGGGGGCGGGCAACCACTGCCGGACAGCTGGCACAATCGAGCCCGGTGGGTGGCGTCCATTCATAGAATGAAGGAACTCCCGAGATGACAACCGGCGCCAGGCGGATGCTGTCGCCCAGGTGCAGGGTAGCGTCGGCCGGCAACTGAATGCTCAGAGGATCCGGCTGGCTGATCATCACGGGGAAAGAATCTCTGCACTCGTTTTTGTCGCGGATGAAAAGGAGGTAATCGCCGGCCGTCAGGCCAGTAAAGAGCGGCTCTGGCTGCCATTGCGCTCCATCGAGGCTGTATTCGTAGGGAGGCGTACCGCCGGAAGGGTTGCTGGCCAGAATAGCGCCGTCTTTATCTCCATAGCAGGCCGCCGGCGTGCCGACGGGATCGACAACCGGCCGGGGGGCGATGTCATATACCTGCTGGAAGCCTACGCTTGAGCAGTTGAAAGCATCGGTGACTGTAACGGAATAGGTGCCAACCGACAGTCCTGAAATGGTGGCCGTAGTTTCTCCGTTGCTCCAGAGGATCTCATAAGGGGGCGTCGCGCCGCTGATCTCCACGGTAAGGCTGCCGGATTGGGAACCACATCCCAGGCTGCCGGGCTCGATGTTCAGCACGGCCGTATCCTGGACGACGAGATAAATGTTGTGAGTGGAATCGCAACCCAAATAAGAGGTATAGGTTTCGGAGTAAATGCCCTGCTCGGTTACCGGCTGGCCAAATACATAACCGGTTTCGCCCTGGCAGATGCCGATGGTTTCATTGGTCTGTATGTCTTCCAGTTCGGTTACGGTGAGCAGCAGGGTGGAATCACAGCCATTGGAGCCGGTATAGCTGAATGGCGTAGTGCTGCCGCCCGGCAGTTCCATACCTTCGTATATATAAGGCTCTCCAAAGCAGGTTTCAACTTCCAGTGCGGTAACTACCGTATCCAGAGCATTTACGTTGACCAGCACCGTGGAATCACAGCCGTTTTCGGCGGTAAAGGTGAAAGTTTCGGATTGTCCGGCCTGCAGGGCCATTCCATTGTACGTGATGCTTTGCCCCTGGCAGACAGCAGTGTCAATGGCCGTGAAGAATGTGTCGAGTTGCAATGCAGTGATCTCCACCGTGGAGTCGCAACCATTGACAGTGGTAAAGGAAAACAGCTCGGACTGCCCCGCCTGAAGGATGATGCCTTCGTAGTCTGCCGAATCTCCGGCGCAGACGCCCAGGCTGATGGCCAGATAGAAGGTGTCCAGCGGATTGACATGGACCAGGACGGTAGAGTCGCAACCATTGACTGCGGTGAACTGAAAGGATTCAGATTGGCCTGGCTGAAGCAGGGCGCCGTTGTAATCGAGGCTTTGCCCCTGGCAGATGGCAGTGTCCAGAGTAGTAGAAAAGGTATCGAGCTGCAGGGCCGTGATCTCTACAGTGGAATCACAGCCCTCAGCGGTGGTGAAGGAGAAAAGCTCGGATTGCCCGGCCTGAAAGGTGGTGCCTTCGTAATCCACCGAATCTCCGGCGCAGACGCCCAGGCTGATAGCCAGATAAAAAGTATCCAGTGGAGAAACATTTACGATCAGGCTACTGCCATCGGCCAGCTGTATGGTATCCATGTCGTAGGGGTAGAAGGCCTGCCCTTCGATGAGCAGCGAATCCCCCTGGCAGATGGCCGTATCGAGGATGGTACCGCAGTTCTCAACCATTATCGTCACACTGTCGATACTGACACAGCCGGTGGCATTGCTCACTACCAGGTTGTAGGTTGTGGTGGAATCCGGAGTGGCCATCACCGTCGGGCAATTTGCGCAATCCAGAGTGGCGGAAGGGTCCCACTGATAGGTATAGTCAGGATCTTGCGGCGTAGAAAGAACGACAGATGCGCCCGGGCAGATGGTGGTGTCCGGCCGTAGGCCGATCGCTATAACGGTATCCAGCACGATGTTGATGGTGTCGCTGGACACATCGCCGCAGGCGGTGGTGGCCTCCACCCAGAAAGTGCCGGTTTCAAAAGTGGTGTAGGTCTGGCCGATCGTCCCGTCCTGCCAGCGGTATTCAGCGAAGCCCGGGCCGGCGTCGAGCAGGAAGACGCCGTTCTCGCACACGCTGGTGTCCGGCCCCAGGGCGATCTGCGGAACCGTCGTTTCATAACTCACACTGTCAATGTTATTGGTGTAGTCGCATTCGATGAGCTCGGTAGGTGGAAAGTCCGTTTCCAGGTTGAATACCGGAGGGATGGAGCCATCGTCATTGGCAATGCAATAGAGCTGGCCCTGTGGATAAGGTACGGAAATCGTAGTGCTGTAACATTCTCCGGGCGGGATGTCCGCTGTTACGGTGAACCCGCTGGCCAGTATGGTGGCGGAAGCATCAGCAGTGGGGTTGCCGTCGTAAAAGGTGAAGGGCAGGCCGGCGGAGAGGGTGTCCGTGCCCCCATTGCAGAGGCGGAGGGCTACGGCGAGGCTGTCACCGTTGCAGTAGGCGGTATCCAGCAAGAGGAGTATATCTTTCGGGCTGGAGCTGCATAGAAGGGTGGTGTCGAGGTTAGCGGAAACGGATTGTACGGAACCGAGTTGCGGAGCGATGCCGCTAAAAGGAGTTTCATTCGGGCTGGAAGGGTTTTGCACTGCATCGGACAGGGTTGTAGTGCTGATAGGGATGGGCGTGGCATAGCTGCAATCGCTGCCCGGAATAGAGCCATCTGTCGCGCTGGCCCGGATGATGATCATGTCTTCCGTACTGCTGCCCGGAGCCAGGCTGCGGCCAACGAGGTAAATAAAGTTTCCGTACTGCAGGATCTGTGAGCCACCGTGGTAGAAAGGATCCTCCTCGCCGGCCTCGCCGTAGGCCATGGCCCATAAGGCATTTCCTTCTTCATCGGTTTTGATGACAGTCAGATCCCGGCTGGGGCCAATACCGTAACCGTAGAGCAGGTAGCCGTCGTCAACCCTTTCCATACCGTATGCGCCGAGCACAGCATCGTAACCGGCCAGTTCGTACTGCCTGCCCCACTGCAGGTTGCCCGCAAAGTCGGTCTTGAACAGGCCTGTACGGGAAGCGTTGTACAAGTCCGTGCCGCTGGGGTCGCCCAGGTAGCCGGTTACCAGGCCGTCGGAAGCAAGTTCCATACAGAAGGCATACAGCCGGGCGTTGGCGCTGATGGGAGTGATGTATTGTTTGGACCAGGCGATATCGCCATTGCTTTGAAAAGCGGTGATGTTTGGGCGCATTTTATCCTGGCCCGGGCCGTGGGTGAAGCGGGCCGGGCAATAGAGTACGTCGCCTACCCACTCCATGTCGTAAAAATTGGTGCTGACGGTAATGTGGTGTTCCCGGTGCCAGTTCAGGGCGCCGGTGCTGCGGTCGAACTCCGCCAGCAGCGAAATATTGTAGTTGGGGAAATCGATGCCCCCACACCCCATGATGTTGCCGTTGGTTGGGTTGACGGACAGGTTTCTCAGGTTGCCCTGATCGGTGATCGTATTGGACCAGAGCACCAAGTCATTGTCCGGGTCATAGCAAAAGACGGTGGCGTGTGTCCTCGAACAGGAGCCGTACAGGTAGCCGTCGTCGCCCAGGATGAGCCGCAGCACTGGGTCATCTCCGTCCGAAAAGTCAAAGGCGCGTTGCCAGATCACGGCGCCGTCCGGCGCCATTTTGAGGATGGCGGCATCCGTTCCGGCATAGCCTCCAATATAGAAATTGCCGTCGCCGGAAGGAATGATGGTGACAGCGCCTTCGTCCTGGCCGGGTGTCCCGATCCGTTCCACAAAAGTGCCTCCGCAATCCACAAAGCAGGGGCAGTCGTCGTCTTCACAATCAACCAGGCCATCGCCATCATCATCGATACCATTGATGCATATTTCCTCGCAGGGGTTGTTGCAGGCCATTGCTACCGGCAGGTTGGCGTCGGCCGGGCTGGTTTGCCCGGCGGCATCGTCCGGGGTGAAAGGAGATTGGGACAAAGTGAAAAAGCCGTCGAACGGGTTTTCCAACTGCCAGCTTTCCACCTGAAGGGGCTCAAGGCTGGCGCATTCCGTATCCATTTCGCCCAGGGGGGACACGCGGAAAAGGAGGATGTTGCGGGTGCCGCCGTTAGTGGAAGCGGCTATGTACGCATAGCCGTCCCGGGCGAAGGCATCCTTAATATATGGTAATTCCCGAAAGCCGGTGTTCAGGTATTTCGCCCACATCAGGCTCCCGCTCTTATCGACTTTGACCAGGCACAGGTGAGTGCCGCCGTCGGCAAAGGAGTTGAAATAACCGATAGCCAGATAGCCGTCCCCCTGATCTACTATTGTAGTAAACCGCTCAGTGTCCCCTCCCACTATATCAAAGGCGGTGGCCCAGTCAATGGCGCCGTTCAGCCTGGTTTTGAAGACATGGCCGACTACGGAATTGGTTGAGGTGCCGGCCAGGTCGCCAAACCCACAGACAACCAAGGACCCATTATCTTCCAGAATGGAATTCGAATAGAGGCGGGCGGTGGTGTTGGTATTGACGAGGTACAGGCGGGTCCAGTTGTCCGTTCCATCCAGTTCGAGTTCGGTGATGGCGGGGCGCATGTAGGCCTGGCCGCCATTAACGGCATTGTACCGCCCGGTCATATAGATCTTGTCATTAACCAGTACGGCATCCTGGCCTGTTTCGCAACTGCCGAGGTGGTATTTCTTCAACTGCACTACATTGCCGGTGTTCTTATCCAGCTCTCCCCAGGTAGCGTCGCAACCCTGCCCGCCCGTCACAGCCATGTAGCCTATGAGGGTATAATTGGGAGAATTTTCGACGTTGAGCAGGTCGAAGGTCCGGTTGTTTTCCGGGTTGGTGATCGACCGGAGCCAGACGAAACTTTCCGTATCCATGTCGTATTTGAAACAATACTGGTCATTGTCATTCAGGATCGAGGACCCCACCAGGTATTGGCCGTCTTCGAGCAGGGCGATCACCTGTTCGGATGAATTTGGGAAAAAGGAGAAAGCCTTTTGCCATAAGATGTTTCCCTCCGCATCGAATTTTATGAGAAGGGATTGATTGCTGCGGCGCCCCCCGAGGTAAAACCCGCCGTCAGTGGCGGGGATGAGGCATCCGGAGGTTTCCAGGATATCCTCTTCACCCAGGTTGTAGAAAAAAGTGCTGCCCCCGCAACCATTATCCGGAGAGGTGGCTTCTACGAAACCGCACTCCAGGCTTTCGCAGAAGGCCCCTTCCGCCCGCAGGCATACATTGTACGGGCCGGGTGCAGTAGTGTTCAGGGTGAAATCCGGGCTGTTGCTCACTGCCGTTCCGTTGACGAGCCAGGTATAGGAAGTGGCGTTGCTGCTGGTATTGGTGAACGAAACGCTGGCGCCCGCCAGAATGGAGGTGTCGCCGGGGCTGAAACCGGCCATTACCGGGCAGAATACTTCGATGGCGACGCTGGAATCTCTGGGCAGGCAGTTGCTCAGGTTGGAAAAGGCGGTGAGGGTAACCAGGAAGCTGCCTTCGGAATTGAAGGTATAACTTGGGTTGGCAGCTGTGCTGAAAGCTGCCCCATCGATCGTCCACTCGTAGCTGTCGGCATTGGTGGAGGTATTGGTGAAATCAACGGTGGAACCAATCGGCACACTGAGAGCGCTGGCGGAGAAGCCCACCCCAACCGGAACAGGGCAGGGGTCGATGCAGGCCGGCGAATCGAGCAGGCTGAAACGGATGGTTTCGACTACGCTCAACATCCGTTCTTTCTGCCCCTGGCTGAAGCGGTCGTAGCATTCGAAGCGGGAGTAGTCCATGTAGTTCTCCTTCATGTCCACCTGGTCGCCCAGCCCGCCCATGGCGATGGGCCGGAAAGGGTTGTTGACTGAAGTATCATCCTCATCGGTGGAACAGGAATTCATATCGGCAGGGCAGGGCGTGCGGGCGGTGGTATTATCGGGCGGCGTATCACAGACGCGGTCGCCCTGCTGCTGGCAGTCGTCGTTGGGGCAGCCGCCTTCAAAGGTGTGGTACAGCCCCAGGTAGTGCCCCATCTCATGAATGAGGACGGTGGAATTGGTAGGGTTGCTGCCCATATAGGCGGCTTCCAGGACGATGCCGTCGTAAGTCCGCCCGTGGGCGCCGGGCAGGTAGGCGTAGCCGGCTACCCCGCAGCCGTTGTTGTTGCAGATCTCTTTTACCACCCAGACATTGATGTACTGCGTGGGGTCCCAGCGGCTGAGGTCTTTCAGGTTCTGATCGTCGGTGCTGCTGTTGAGGCCCGTCAGGGCGGATTGCACCCGGTTGACGCCGGTAGTGGCGTTGCCCTGAGGATCGCGAACTGCCAGGCAGAAGGATATTTCGGTATCCACGCCGGTGGCGGGGTTGTAGTAGCCTACGTTGGCGAAGGCGTCGTTGAGGTGTTGTATGGCGTTGGCCACCAGGGCGTCGCTGATGTTCTCGCTGCCGCCATTGTGGATGATGTGGACGACGACGGGCAGAGTATATTGGGCGAGTGGGCCGCGCTGGGCGGTGGCCTCCTGGGCGAGGGCGTAAAGCTGTTCCTCCATCCTCAGGGACGCCTGGCGGTAGGCGGCGTCGGCCTGCATTTTCTGTCGGTGCAGCTCTGCCTGGGAGCAGAAAGCATCGGCAGATTCCGGAGCCGGGCTTTGTTGTAGCTGGTAAAAGGACAGGCAGAGCAGGGCGCAAATAGTGAATGCCAGAGGTGTTTTCATAGGGCGGTGGTTGAGATTGAGCATAAATTTAGGGTTTAATGTGGGGGAAATCAAACATCCCAAATCAAACACCCCAAATCAAATACCTCAAATTCTAATAATACCCCCTGTCACTGTAATAATCATAGGCTCTTTCCTCTTTTGGAGCCGGATACTGAAAACGGAAATAGAAACCCGCTATCATACCAAATGCAAACCCGCCGATGTGCGCCCACCAGGCCGTGCCGCCGGTTTGGGCGGTGTTGACCTCCAGGGCGGCGGTGCCGTTCATCCATTGCATGGCGATCCAGAAGCCGAGGAAGAACAGGGCCCGCATGCGGAAGATGAGAAAGAAGAACCACACCTTGATGCGGGAATGGGGGAACATCACCAGGTAAGCGCCCATGACGGCGGAAATGGCGCCGCTGGCGCCGATGGTGGGCACCATGCTGTTCATGCTGAAATAAATGTGAACGGCATGGCCGGCAAGCCCGCCAAGGAGGTAAAAAATGAGAAAACGTGCGCTTCCGATAGTGGCCTCGATGTTGTCGGCAAATACCCAGAGGAAGATCATGTTGCCGATCAGGTGGGCCCAGCCGCCGTGCATGAACATGCTGGTAAAGAGGGTGTAAAGGTCCTCGCCCCGTGCGGTTTTCGCCGGCACGGAACCAAATTCTCCGACCAGAGCGTCGGGAAATTGCAACTGGTACAGGAATACGAGGATGTTCAGCACGATAAAGGCGTAACTGAACAGTGGGTAATGCCCTCCTTTTACCTGGTCGTCACCAATGGGAAAAAACATGCGCTGTCGCTTGTGTTAGAAAAAATAAAAGGCTTGCCGCCAAGATAAGGTTTTAACCGTTGCTGAGGCAGCATTTATAGACAGAAACGGCCTCCGGGCCCTTGAGCGATAAAACGGAACTTTCACTCTCTCAGGGCATAGGCTTTGAAATACAGGCACTCTTCTATAAAGAGCTGGTACATGGGGGTTCCCGAATAATTCTGAAGCAGGATGTTAAAGTTTTCGAAGGTCTGAGTGGCGCCTTCCCGCCAGCGGTTGACGTAATAATCATTGCGCTCGCACTTGGCGGCCATGAAGGTGGCCTTGGCGGCGAAGTTGAGGCTGTCGGTGGCCAGGCGGGCGCGTTCGAAGTAGTACCGCGCCTGGGTGCAGTCGAGATGCTCCCGGTTGCCGAAGGGAAAGCGGGGGTTGGGAATGACGTAGTCGCCATCCTGAAGCAGCGCCGGGTTGAGGCTGGCGCCGCTGCGGTAGTAGTCCATTGCTTTCCAGGAATAACTGAAGTAGGACATATTGTACAGCGCCAGGCCGATCTGGTAGTAGTTCCAGGCGGTATTTCCGGTGCCCGCCTTGGCCTCGTATTCCAGTTCCAGCAGGCGCTCCACGAGCTGGCCCTTGTTGAGGGGGGTGACGTTGTCCGGCCATTTTTGGCAGTTCACACAATCGTTGATGCGTTCGATGAAAGGGTAGTACAGGCCGAAGTTGTCCCACTCGGTCCGGGGCATGCGTTTCATGGTTTCCAGGGCGGCCTCGAATTGATAGTTGTTCATCAGGTAGGTGGCCTTCATGTCGAGCAGCAGGTTGAGGAAGGTGCTGTCGCCGCGGGCCACGAGCTGGTCCTCCAGCCGGGTCCGGCCGGGTTTCAGGCAAATGGCGATGAGCTCATCCAGGATATTCGGCTGGGGGTTGGGCTTCAACTCTTCCACCCGGTGCTGAAACAGGAAGGCCTTCCCGTCGTACCCATTCTGTTTGTACAGCTTGTACATTTTGTCATCGGTGAAATCGGTGAAGTCTTCATATTTCTCATAAAGATTGTCGATCTGGCGGATGTAGGCCACCCGGTTTTCCATGGAATCGCTGATCGCCTGGTAGCTGCTGATCTCCATAGCCAGCTCAAAGACGCGGAGTTGTTCATCCAAAATGGACTTCTCAGCGATCACCTTTCGGGCCTTTTGAAAGGCGGCGCGGGCATCGTAGTAATTGCCGGAGAGGAAGGACAGGTAGCCCTCGATCAGGCGCCAGAGCCCAACTTCCCCGATGAGGCCCTCGTCGAGCACCTGGCTGACGAAGCGCTGCAGTTCGATCACCCGCTGCCCGTCATCTTTAGAGGGGATGTTGTAATAGTATTCGTTGCGGCGGCGCTTATCGTTGAAGGAGACGCCCAGGAGGTGTTTTTCCAGCCTTTTCATCTCCTGGATCAGCAGCAGGTCGAGGTAAGGGCTGTTGGGCTCCAGGCTGTATATGTTGCGCATTTCCACCAGCAGCTTGCTCCTGGGGTTGTTGGCGCGGATGGCGTAGAGGGTGGCCCGCTCCTGGTCGCTTTGGCAACGCAGCAGGCAGGCTTTCCATTCCTCATCGGTTTTTATGCTGAAACTCCGGTAGGCCGACTCCCGCTTGCTGGGGCAGTTCTCGAAAATGCGGGAGAAGAGGTAGGCGGCCTCCACTCTTTCGCCCAGCGCCATCAGCGCGCCGGCCCTGTGTCCCATGATCCAGTATTCGAGAATGCTGGGGTCGTTGTCGATCTTGGGCATGAGGTAGTCATAAAGTTCGAGTACATGCCGGTACTGCTGGCTGTAATGGGCGAGGCGGATGATCTGATAGGCGTACCGCAGCCGGATGTAGTGCGACTTGGTGCGCCTGAAGGCCTGCAGGCCTGCTTCTATCAGCTCCTGCATGCGTTGGCGGGCGGTATTGGGGGCGTCCTTCCAGGCGTCGTTTTTGATGACGTAGGGCTCGCATTGCTTGGCGAAAATGAGGTAACGCACCGTTTCCACGCATTTGTTGCGTTGCAGGTATTTCGCAAAGGTGTTCTCCCTCAACCGGTAACTGATGGGCACAGACGGGCTGCGGATGGCCGACTCCAGCTGTTCCAGGTCGGCAATGGAGGACTGATAGACCAGCACTCCGATATCCTGAAAACGAGGCACTTCGCAAAACCGCTCGTACCATTCCTCCACGTTGCCCTGGATCTGGGGGTTGCCCTTGCGCTGGTAGTACCGTTCCAGCGCGTCAAAATCGACGAAGAAGGGAGCGCCGTTCAGCTCCGGGTTCATGATGAGCGGATTGATGAAGGAGTAGCCGGAAAAGGGCGGCTTCGTCCGGCAATTGCTGGCAATGGGCGTAGGGTAGAGCCAGCCGAGGAGGAACAGGAACAGGGTGGTCAGAACGCTGTGACGCAGCATGGTGCGGGTGGTTTTTTGTGAGGGTAAGATAGGGAAAAGGTGGGATTCTGGATTTTTGAAATGCGCGAATTTGGCCTTTGGGAGGCCAAATTCGCGAAATGTCCGGCAAGGATTCCAATGGAATAATCCGGGCGGGGGAGAGCGCCATAAGCCGCCAATTATTCTTTTACCACCTTTCTGGTAACCAGCTTTCCTCCAGAATAAGCCTGAATAAAATAAACGCCACCGGGCAGGCAGGTTAGGTCGATCGTGGATTGAGCGACATTCGAACAGAAAAGCGTCTGTCCTATGACATCCATGACACAGGCCTGTCCGCTGTCTGCTCCGGTGAGTTCAACCTGCCCTGAGGTGGGGTTGGGAAACACTTTGAATTCGTTTTCAACCGGAGCTTCTTGTATTGCGGAGATGGTAGTAAAATCGTAAACCAGAACCCTTCCAGCGGGGCCGCCTTCTTCTGAGAAGGCCCCGATTGCCAGCCGGTTGCCGTCAGCGGAAAAGGATAAGGAACCTCCAAAATATTCATAGTCTCTACCTCCGGAAATATTGTTCCCGAATGGGGCCCAGCTTTCTCCATTCCATTCAAATACTTGTACCTGCGTGGAGACTTCATCCCTGATTGCCGTAGTTGCAAGGCGTTTCCCGTCGGGCGACAACGATACGGGACTCCCAAAAGCATCCCCTAAGATCGTACTGCCTAACTGGTTCCAGCTTGCCCCATCCCATTCATAAACCTTAATTCTCTGTGAATCGATATGATCACCGAAGCCCGGGGACCCGACCGCCAGCCGGTTGCCATCAGCGGAGAGGGAAATGGTACCGGCGATACCCGTGAAATCGTCCTGGTTGTCTGCTGTAAATCCTCCTACCTGAACCCACATGCCGTTCTCATCATAATCATAAACGTCAACCTGGCCAAGGCCATAAACATCTTCTCCTCCAACGGCGACCCGGCTGCCATCAGCCGAAATGGAAACAGAACGCCCATAATCATTGAACTCCGGCCTATCCAGCTTCTGGCCTATGCGGCTATAGATCTCAAACGGGACTTCATTTGTCAACATTAATTCATTGACATCGGCCCCATGTCCAGATGTGGCTGCAGCTATCCGAATGCAATCCGAAGATGCCGAAATAGAGGATCCATACCCATAGGCATTTTCGAAACCATCAAATCTTCCTAATTCATCCCAACCCGTTCCGTTCCATTCGAGGACAATCACTACACTGTATCCAGGTTCCGTATTGTTCCCAATGGCTAACCGGTTCCCATCCGAGGAAAGCGATACCGAGCTGCCAAACTCCCTGTTACCTTCTCCGCAGTCTGGACAAATAATATCGGGCCCGGCTTTTTCCCAATTGCCGTCTATCAGGTCAAATACCTGAACCATGCCTTCAAATCCGCCGATCGGCTCCGGGTCAATGTATGGCATTCCAATGGCTAACCGGGTTCCATCTGAGGAAAGCGATACGGAGTATCCAAAGCCATCACCAATTTCCAACCCTTCTATAGTTTCTCCTATTTGAGTCTGAGCGGAGGATGTATGGAGGGCAGCAATAACGATTGAAAAAATAGTCAAAATAGTAAGGTGCATTTTCATAATACTAGGTTTTAAGTGAGAAATAATATGCAAGGTATTGGCAACTAACCGGATTCCGAACAGCTTCAGTCCAGGTGGCTGGTTTGAACCGGTAATGTGCAGGAAATTCCTTTTAAGTGGCAGAGTGGTGGCCGGCTAATGTGGGATGCTCCCTTTTCTGTGAGTGCTTGGGCAAAAACGGGTAGACACTATAATAATGTGGAAATATGGAAAGAAGCCAGAGTCAGAAGCGTTTTACCAGGCTATCCAGTAAGGCTACCTGATACCGCTCCACCACCACGCTATCCAGATGATAAAAAACCACCTCCAGCGTATCCGGCCAGGGCAGCCTGCGGAGGCGATCCGCAGCGGCAAACAGCTGTTCAGGCGCTATGGCCTCCAAACGGATGCGGTCGCCAGGGTAGAGGTAATGGCCTTCCAGGAAGGTGCCTTCCACGACTTCGTACCGGCCCGGGGAGATGTTCTTGAATTTGGGACTTTGGGCCAGCCGCTCTTCTGAAAGGTTGTTGACGAGCTTGATCATCTCCCCGTCGCGAAAGATGACGCCCCAGCGGAAAAGTGGCAGCGCCAGGCCGAGGGGTATGGGGTATGCTTCATAACCATCCAGGTAAGGCTCTGCCGCTTCCAGGTTGAGGATGGAATTGGGCTCTTCCCACTGCTGTACCTGGCCCATGTTGTAAAACATCAGAATGCCGCGATCGACCGGCGGTACGCCCGTGCGTTCCGGGAAGCGCGCCTGGTGCAGGCGGATGGTGGCCGAAAGGCGAACATGTCTTGCCTCCAGCTTTTCTTTCAGGTTTTCGAGCAGCCCGAAGTAGGCCTCCCGGGTGCCGGCCGTCCAGTCACAGTCGAGCTGAACCTCCCGGATGTGGAGGCTGCT
This sequence comes from Lewinellaceae bacterium, assembly GCA_020636315.1. Taxonomy (GTDB): domain Bacteria; phylum Bacteroidota; class Bacteroidia; order Chitinophagales; family Saprospiraceae; genus JACJXW01. The sequence continues at coordinate 385,774 of JACJYA010000001.1, read as the reverse complement.
GTCCTGCGCCGCCAGGCTGAAGATCTTGTCTTGAATCTTTTCTGCCAGGCCGGGCACCTGATCAGGAGGGAGGCGTTCCAGCGTGCGGTTGGTAATGAAGATGGTGGGTACGAGCTCCAGCCCGGCGTAGGTTTCCGGGGCCAGTTCTACCTGCGCCAGAGGTACGGGCGCCTGCAATTCCGGATCCCAGCCCACATCGAAGAACTTGGCGTAGAGACGCCGGGCGCCGAGCTGCTTCATCAGTTGCCGCTCCGGAGCAGACAGTTCCAGGCGGGTTTGCCAGTGGTAGAAGGCGGGGAGGGTGGTGCGTTCTTTGGGTTGCTGGCAGGAGAGGAGGAGAAGGAGGGGGAGAAGTCGGAAGTCGGAAGTCGGAAGTCGGAAATCGGAAATCGGAAATCGGAAGTCGGAAGTCGGAAGTCGGAAATCGGAAATCGGAAATCGGAAGTCGGAAATCGGAAGTCGGAAGTCGGAAATCGGAAGTCGGAAGTCGGAAGTCGGAAATCGGAAGTCGGAAGTCGGAAGTCGGAAATCGGAAGTCGGAAATCGGAAGTCGGAAGTCGGAAGTCGGAAGTCGGGAAGCCACTCGTTTAAGTCCGGCCTGAAACAGCTTACTGAGTACCCTCAAAGCTGATAAATATCTGCAAATGCCAATGAGCAGACTATTTGAGTTACGATCAATCATTTCCGCCCTTTGTTTGCCCCAAACCCTGTCGCCTATGCGCCAAAGCTGCTTCGGCGACGGCGCAAAGGGAGCAAAGGCCGAAAAGGATTGATCTCCCTTTCCGCGAGCGCTGAAGCTATTCAGCGGAGGCGCCAGGGCCGGGGCAATCCGTCTATCCAGCCGGATAAAAATCAAGCATTTTTGGCTGGGGGCATTCATTTATCGCAACTTGAGTTAAATAACTTTTTATTTTTAAAATCATCCTGCAAGCCCACTGATACACTGTTCTCCGCCCCCTATATCAACCCCTCCCTGATCAAATCATGCAGATGGACAAACCCCAGGTACCGTCCTTCCCCGTCAATAACGATCAGCTGGGTGATGCTGTTCTTGCGCATCAACTGCAGAGCTTTGGCCGCCATTTCATCTTCCTGGATGACTTTGGGTGTTGAGCTCATGATGTCTCTGGCGTGCAGGCCGTTGATGTCCTGTCCGCGTTCGAGCATGCGGCGCAGGTCACCGTCGGTAATGATGCCGCGGAGGGCGCCCTCCCGGCTCAGGACGGCGGTGGCGCCCAGGCGTTTGGAGGTCATCTCCAGGATTGCCCTTTGTATGCTGTCTTCCAGTTGGACGGCCGGTTTTTCGTTCTGAGGGTAGAGGTCGTGCACCCGGAGGTAGAGCTGTTTGCCCAGGGCTCCGCCGGGGTGGAACTGGGCGAAATCCTTTGGCGTAAAGCCCCGCAGGGCCAGCAGGGCGGTGGCAAGGGCGTCGCCCATGGCGGCCTGGGCAGTGGTGCTGGCCGTCGGCGCCAGGTTGTTGGGGTCGGCCTCCTGGGGCACCGGAGTGTGCAGGACGTAGCGGGCCTGCTGCCCCAGGTAGGAATCCAGTTTACTGACCATGCCGATGATGGGGCTGCCCAGGTTCTTCAGGAAGGGCACCAGTACCTTTATCTCCGGTGTTTCACCGCTTTTAGAGATGCAAAGGACGAAATCTTCGGCCTGAATCATGCCCAGGTCGCCGTGGATGGCATCGGCGGCGTGCATGAACAGGGAAGGCGTGCCCGTGGAATTGAGCGTGGCGACGATCTTCTGCCCGACCAGTGCACTTTTTCCGACGCCGGTGACCACCAGGCGGCCATTGCATTCATAAATAGCTTGAACACAATCGACGAAAGATGCGTTTATACTGGATTTGAGGGCATTGAGGGTCTTGGCTTCAATCTCTATGGTCCGCAGGGCTGTTTTTGTGATCAATGCTTCAGAAATCACGTTGAATTTTGTATTTTTGGAAGCTTTTTGAAAAAGCTGTAGGAAAATAAACAGCTTCTAAAGTGATTTTTTGACCCGGTTCGTTAAAAAACCGGCAAATGATGGCCTGATGAGTGGTTGAAAAGGCGCTATTTAAAAAAAGTGTGGATAAATAAATCGCTCATTTAGGTAATGTAACCGAGGATTTTGAGTAAATTAACTCTGTTTGCAAATACTGTGCTGTCCACAGGCGTTTTAAATGCCTTTTCCGGCTGTATTTGCCTACCTAATGGCCCTGCCCTCCCCAATTAAGCCAAGGCACAAAAATAATGGTGTTCTCTGACAATTTTGTGTTTGGGAATGGCAAAACGCAAAAAACGACTGTTGCTTTTGCCGGAATTTAGAGCTTGTTGGGAAATTTGGCCTTCGAGGCGATTTTGTCAATAATTGGTTTAAGCAAGGCGCGGAAATACGATTTATGCCATAGTATAATAGCTTGCCCCGCACCCGAAGGGTCGGGGAGTGTTTTCGCAACGCCGCATAAACAAATTAGTGGCGAAATGAGCCCGATTGTTAAATTCCCAACAAGCTCTTACATTCCCCGTGCATCGTCAGAGACGGAAATTTGTCATAAAAAAGAACTTGCGAGCCATGACAGTGACGAAAGAAAACTTGCATGATGCGCTACAAAAGTACTTTGGGTTCGATAGTTTCAAAGGAAAACAGGAATCGATCATCAAAAGTGTCCTCAATGGTAAAGATACTTTTGTGATCATGCCCACCGGTGGCGGCAAATCTCTATGTTATCAGTTGCCTGCCCTGATGCTGGACGGTACAGCGATCATTATCTCTCCACTCATCGCCCTGATGAAAAACCAGGTGGACTCCATCAGGGGGTACAGCCAGAATGACGAGGTAGCTCACTTTCTGAACTCCTCCCTGACCAAAGCCCAGATGAAGCTGGTTAAGCAGGACATATCCGACAGTAAGACCAAGCTGCTCTTCATCGCTCCCGAAACGCTCACCAAGGATGAGAACATCGAGTTCTTCAAACAGGTCAACCTCTCCTTCGTGGCCGTTGATGAAGCGCACTGTATCTCAGAATGGGGGCATGATTTCCGCCCGGAGTACCGGCGCATTCGCGCCATGCTCGACGCCATAGGCGAAGATATCCCCGTGGTGGCGCTCACCGCCACCGCCACCCCCAAGGTGCAGTCCGATATCGTGAAAAACCTGGGGATGGAGGGGCACAATACCTTCATCTCTTCCTTTAACCGGGAAAACCTCTACTACGAGGTGCGGCCCAAGGGCAAGAAAGAACAGACCATCAAGCAGATCATTCAGATCATTAAGGGAATGCCGGGACAGTCGGGCATCATTTATGTTCAGAGCCGGAAGTCCGCCGAGGAAATCGCCAAAGCGCTTTCGGTAAATGACATCAAGGCGGCTCCCTACCATGCCGGCCTCGATGCCAAAACGCGGAGCACCACTCAGGACAATTTCCTGATGGAAGAGGTGGATGTGATCGTCGCCACCATCGCTTTCGGTATGGGAATTGATAAACCTGACGTCCGCTTCGTCATTCATTACGATATCCCCAAAAGCATCGAGAACTACTATCAGGAGACCGGCCGGGCGGGCCGCGACGGGCTGGAGGGCAGATGCGTCGCCTTTTATGCCTATAAGGATATTCTCAAACTGGAAAAGTTCCTGCGGGACAAACCAGTGGCCGAACGCGAGATGAGCGCTCAGCTGATGCAGGAGGTGATGGCTTACGCCGAAACGACTTCCTGCCGCCGCCGCTTCCTGCTCCATTACTTCGGCGAAGATTTCGATGAGGACAATTGCAACAAGATGTGCGATAACTGCCGCCATCCGAAAGAGAAGATCGAAGTGATGGACGAAATGGTGATCGCACTGAAAGCGGTATTACAACTGGACGAAAACTACGGCATAAAAACCCTCATCAACTTCGTCCGGGGTAAAGACACCAAAGAGGTCAAAGATTTCGGCTTCAACCAGAAGGAACTGTTCGGCGCCGGAAAAGATAAGGATTCCACCTTCTGGAGCTCCGTTTTCCGGCAGGCTATCCTGAACGACCTGGTCCGGAAGGATATCGAGAGCTACGGCCTGCTGAAGATGAACGATAAAGGCCGCGCTTTTCTCGAACATCCGCACTCTTTCATGATTCCCATAGACCACAACTACGAAAAGGAGGTGGTGGAGATCGAAGAATCCGCCAAAGGCAGCACCGCCGTCCTGGATGATACCTTGATGAAAATGCTGAAAGACCTGCGGCGCCGGGAAGCCAAAAAGCACAATGTGCCGCCGTTCGTGATCTTCCAGGACCCCTCGCTGGAAGATATGGCCACTCAGTACCCCATCAGTATGGATGATATGGCCAACATCAGCGGAGTGAGCAAGGGGAAGGCCATTCGGTACGCCCGCCCGTTCATTCAGCTCATCAAGGAATACGTGGAGGAGAACGACATTGAACGGCCGAACGACCTGGTCGTCAAGCAGGTGGCCAACAAATCTAAAGTCAAGATCAACATCATCCAGGGGATCGACCGCAAGGTGCCGCTGGAAGACCTGGCGGAGACCAACAACCTCAGCATGGAGGAACTGATGGATGAGCTCTACTCCATCGTCACCTCCGGCACCAAAGTGAATATCGATTACTATATCGATGAGAATGTCGATGAGTATTCCCGGGAAGATATTGTGGATTACTTCATGGAGGCCTCTACCGATTCTGTGGATGAGGCTTTCCGGGAGCTCCAGGAAGATGACATCACCATGGAGGAGATCCAGCTGGTGAGGATTAAGTTCCTGTCGGATATGGCGAATTAAAGGGTTTGATGGCTATATTGTTATGCGAATCCAGAGCTAAATGGGGGCGATTTGACTACCGGCGCCGGCCGGATACTTAGATATTGTGCCGTTAGGTACAAAATATCGGTAAAAAAATGGTGAAAAATGAACCTCCGTGCCGTAGGTACGGCACATCGGCGTTGGCCTGATCGCTATGTCCCGTACCTACGGCACGGGTCGTCCCTAACTCGGGGCCACGTCTTCCGATATGTCGTCCCTACAGGACGTTTTAGCTCTGGATTCGCATAACAATATAACAATATCACAATATAACCATTCTCCCTCCCCATGAAGCTCATCATCATCAACGGCCCCAACCTCAACCTGCTGGGCAAGCGCGAGCCGGACATCTACGGCCGGCAGCGCTTTGAGGATTATTTTCTTCGGCTTCAGGAGGAATTCTCCCGGATTTCCCTGCACTATTTTCAGAGCAACCACGAAGGAGCGATCATCGACAAGCTGCATGAGGTAGGCTTTTCCTACGATGGGATTATCCTCAATGCAGGCGCCTACACCCATACTTCCGTTGCCATTGCAGACGCCATTGCCGCGATTGAAACTCCGGCCATCGAAGTGCACATCTCTAATGTTTACGGGCGGGAGGAATTTCGCCACCATTCCTACCTTTCCCCCTACTGCCGCGGGGTAATCGTTGGGCTGGGCCTGAAGGGCTATGAGCTGGCCATCCGGTTTTTTCTGGGGTAGAGCCTGGCGCCAGTTTATACCTTGAGTTTTAAACGGAGCCTGCTCCTGTCGGCTTTTGGCAAATTCTATCCGGCCAATTATTGCCCGCTTACCGCTAATTTTCTTATCTTCAACTATTATTAAGCCACCAACCCCGGTAAGTCTTTTAAAAATACACCTTACCCGCAATATTCCGGGGCAGATTTTCAAGCCTGTACATCAAACAACTTCCAAGACAGCCGTATCTTACGGCGATTTTTTCTACAGGTTTTGGCTCTATTCCATGCTGGCCAAAGCTCAAGTACTGCGAGCTTATGTACCAAAATCTTCCTTTTATCGAGATCTATGCCGAGTCCCGGAATTCCTGGGAGGGATGGGACGCCATTCATCAGGAAGCCCGCCATGCCATTCACAAACTAGGCCAACCCAGGGTAGTCATTGCTGTGGAGTGCTATCACGGTACCCTGGACGGAGTGAATTTTCAGGAACTCAAAAAACGCCTGCGGCCCGATGCCAGTTGCCTGACCTCGCATCTCTTCCGGGAAAGTGAAGAGTTGCAGGAACTCATACGGCGCCGGATGGCTGATGAGAACCGCCCCGGAAAGTTTACAGGCCTTTCTGTCACCGATTATTTCGACCCACAAAGGCTGCTGGCTATTCAGCACAGCATAAATTCGATCAAAGAAGGGGTGGTATTGATTTACGGCGTTGGCGCCTCCCTGGTCTGCGAGCCCGGCCTGCTCATCTATGCAGACATGTCTCATTGGGAAACCCAGCAACGGCTGCGCCGGGGGGATATCGGCAACCTCGGATTGAAGAATGCCGGGGCTTCTTTCGAGCGCAAATACGAGATCGCCTTCTTTAACGACTGGCAAGTCTGTAACCAGCTGAAGCGTGAACTCATCAGCCACTGTGATTACTTCCTGGAAACCAACAACTGGGCCAAACCCAAACTGGCCACCGGAGACATTGTACGGCGGGGGCTGGAACAGGCCACTCGTCAGCCCATCAAAATGGCGCCCTTCTTCGATCCCGAACTGTGGGAGCAGCTCCACGAACACAATGGCCATTCCACGCAAAGCCCTCCTTTGGAGTGGTGGTTCAGCTGCGTGCCCGAAGAAGATAACCTGCTTTTCCGCTTCAACGGCCTGCTCTTTGAAGCCCCCCTGCTCAATCTGGCCTTTTACAAGCCGGAGAGCTTCCTCGGGCGGGAAGTAGTACGAAGATTCGGCACTTATCTTCCGGTGCGCTTCAATTTCATCGATACCACTGAGCACCAGGATACGGAGTTCCTGCTCAACCCGGTCACCCAGGAGATCGTAGATAGCCTCGGTTGCCGCTACCGGCAGGCCACAGGGTATTACATGCTGGAAGCGCAACCCGGCGCAAAGCTGGAACTGGCAGACCCGGAACAGCACCCCCAGGCCTTAAAGGTCAGAGAACTGGGGCTTCAACGGCATGATTTTGTACAGATACCTCCGGGCATACCCTACCGCGCCGGTAAGAGGCTGACTGCTCTTCAGATCAATACGGCCCCTGAGATCTTCTCTGTTAAAGTCCCTCCGGTTGCTGCCCAGGAAAGGCGGGGGTATGCATTCTCAGATATTGTACGCCATCCTGAGGCAACCAACGGACAGGAGGAAGTGCTTAGCAATGATGTGATCATGCTTGCGCGCAACTGGTTTTCCCAGGACATTACCTTCCACACCCATGGAGGGGTCAACATTTTGTTACTGGTAGCAGGCCAGGCTGTGGTAGTAGAAAGCCCTTCGGATGCATTCAGGCCTTTTCTGGCCCGTTACGGCGAGACTTTTATCATCCCGGCACAGATAGGCGCCTATCGCATTCGCCCTCTGGGTGTGGTTAATCAGCCCCACGCTCTGCTCAGAGCTACGGTTGCGGATGGGTAGGGCAGCCGGTTTTGAATTGCTCTTATTTTAACCTAAGTTTTGACCTGGTTATCCTGTTTTCCAGCAAGATAAGCCAGATTTAGGTTGAGGCTAAGGTTGAGATTGAGGGGGCAAGGATTGATCAACGAAGCAAAACGGATAAAATATTTCTTCCCACGGTTGTGCTCCGGGCTCAACTTCACCCTTGGTTTCAACCTTACGCTATTTCAATTCCTCCTGTCCAGGGCCGGTTGAAGAGCCTGCTTTACGCGCTCGTAGTTTTTCCAGGGCCGGCATATTGCGTTCAATGAGTGCCCGGCGTTGTTGAACGCAGGCGAAAGTGCGGCCGGCGTCGGCAGGGGTATTCAGCGTATAGTCCAGCAGTTTTTCCAGGGTGGTGGTGGCGACGTGCATGCGCGTATCGGAAGAAGCGTAGTAGATAAGTACTTCCCCGTTTTCGCGGGCCACCCAGCCATTGCTGAATACGACATTGGATACATCGCCCACCCGCTCCATGCCGTGGGGAGCAAGAAAATGCCCGCCCGGCTGGTGGGTAATGCGCCAGGGCTCGTGCAGGTCGCAAAGGAAGCAGTATAGCACGTAGCGGAGGCCGGAAGCGGTGCGGCGCACGCCGTGGGCCAGGTGCAGCCACCCGTATTCGGTTTTCAGAGGCGCCGGCCCCAGGCCGTTCTTCACTTCTTTAACCGTGTGGTACTGTTTGTGGTCGATGATCCGTTCCTCCTCGATGCGGGCATTCTCGATATCCGGGCACAACCCCCATCCGATTCCGCCGCCGCCGCCTGTTTCAATGAACCCATCCATCGGCCGGGTATAGAAGGCATATTGGCCATCGACAAATTCGGGGTGGAGGACGCAGTTGCGTTGCTGGGGAGACTGAGAGACAAGGTCGGGGAGGCGCTCCCAGCTGACGAGGTCTTTGGTGCGGGCAATGCCGTTCTGGGCAAGGGCGGCGGAGGTGTCGTGGGGGCGGCTTTTATCCTTCCGTTCGGTACAGAAAGTGCCGTATATCCAACCGTCTTCGTGTTGCACCAGGCGGATGTCATAAACGTTCATATCGGGGTCATCGGTTTCCGGCATGGTGATGGGATAATCCCAAAACCGGAAGTTGTCAATGCCATTCTCACTTTCCGCCACCGCAAAGAAGGATTTCACATCGTGGCTTTCGATGCGGGGAACCAGAACGATCCTGCCGTTCCACTCCATGGCTCCGGCATTGAAGACCGTATTGATGCCCAGTCTTTCCAGGAGGTGAGGGTTGGTTTCATAGTTCAGGTCGAATCGCCAGAAAACGGGAGTATGTTCCCAGGTGAGAACCGGATATCGATAGCGGTGATAGATCCCATTATCGGACTCCAGGCGTATATTTCGGCGGCTAAGAAAAGCCTCCTGCTTTTCCATTAGGTGGCGTACTTCCTGCTCGAAGGTGATCCTGTCCATTTTTTGCAGAGCTTTTTGCTTGTTTCTTTGATATTAAAGTAGTATCCGGGTACTGGCCAAACATGCTCTCAGTCCATTTCCCCTTACCTCCTCCTCCAAATAAGGACGCCCCAAACTGATGGTTTTGGGGCGCCCTGTTTAAGAAGAACTTACCTTAAAAAATCCGGTTATTACTTATCCCACCAGACCGGGTAGTTCAGTATTTTCCCAAAGTCGGTTTCGTTGATGCCCTGGTTGGAAAGCGCCGCATTGAGGTTGTCACCGTTAAAGGCGGCTTCGCTTTGCGGGTAAACCAGGCGGCGAGGCATGTGGCCGCCGGTTACAGGCAGAGCATCCGGGTATTCAACTTCCACCAGTGCCGGAATTCCGAGACGGCGGTAGTTGTTATAGGCTTCGTATTCGTTCATGAAAGTGGCGGCCCACAATTGTTCGCCGACCATTTGCATGGAGCCGTCGAACGGATTGGCGGCCAGGTACGCATCTACAGCCGCGTCATCAACAGCCGTGCTGGCGTCATAGATCTCGCCCCATTGCTGGATGCCGGCGCGAACGCCGTTGTTGTAGTGCGTTTCGGCATCACCACCGCCCCAGCCACGTACAGCTGCTTCGGCAGCCAGTAGCTCGCTCTCCGCGTAGCTCATGATCATCATCGGGGAGGCCGTCGTAACCAGTACGGGGTTTACATCGCTGAACTGGTCCATGTTGACCGTACCGTCTGATTCCAGTTCGGTGTCCGGGTGTTCCTTGATCGTGGTGGCATCATAACCGTTGGGCAGGCCCTTCTGAGGGGTGCCGGCCGGTACGGAACCGAGGATCTCCAGGCGAGGGTCGCCGTGGTTGCGCATCCAGTCCACAAAGGTCTTGCTCATGTGCTGGCTGCCATCTGCGAGCCATACTTCGCCGATACCATTGCGGTTGATGCCTTCCGGGCCGTCCGTATGGGGGATGAAAGCGGAATCATCCATGCCGGCCATTATGCCGCCGCTGAGCGCCTTGCTCACAGTTGACTGAGCAGTGCCGGCATCCACTTCCGACATGCGCATACCGAGGCGGAGCAGGAGGGAGTTACCAAATTTCTTCCACTTATCGATGTCACCGCCATAGATGATGTCTGCACTGCCGAAAGTCGGTTGGCCGGCATCGAACATGCTAAGGGCTTCGTTGATCTCGCTGATCATATCGGCGTAGATCTCAGATTGCGGGTCGTACTTAGGCTTGGTAATGCCTTCGAGGAACCCGAGCCCGGCTTCAGAGTAGGGGATATCGCCGTAAAGGTCCGTCAGGCGCAGGAAAATTACGGAGCGCCAGATCTTGACGGCCGCCAGCAGGTTGGCGACCTGCTCGCCTTCGGCCATCTTTTTCTCCAGGCTGTACTTCAGATCGACGATGTCGCGAACCTGGTTGTTGTAAGCCCGGTCGAACAGAGAAGCGGCATAACCGGCATTGTACAGATACTTGTCACCGGACCAGTAAGTCGGAAGCGCGGCCAGGTGCTGGATCATGGTGGAAGAATAGATCAGCACCGCGCGCCAGTTCTCATAGCGTTCTCCCGAAGTTTGAAGCAGAACGTAGGTGAACTGGAAAGCGGGATCGATCTCGTTGGCCTTCGTCGGGTTAACGTTCAGCTCCTCGAAGCCCTTGTCGCAGGAGGTGGCCACTACCGACAGAAGGAAGAGTGATAGCGTAAGCTTTATTAGAATGTTTTTCATTTCAATAGTTTTTAAAAGACTGATTTTCGATTGGCCTCATCAGGAACGCGGCCGGAACAGGCTCCGGCTCACGTTCGCAGTTATCCAATTTCTTAGAACTTCACATTTAGGTCAAAACCAAAGCTACGGGATTGAGGCGCACCGAACCACTCCAGCCCCTGGGCATTGTCATTGGAGTAGGTGGATTCCGGGTCGATGTTGTCAACCTTGCTGTACAGCAGCAGGAGGTTACGCCCTACCAGGGAGATGCTTACGCCGGCGAAGGGCGTATTCTTCAGCATAGAGCTGGGCAGTCTGTAACCCAGCTGGAACTGGCGCAGCTTGATGAAGTCGGCATCGTAAACCCATTCTTCCGTAATGCCGGTAATGCGGCTGTAGTAGTCCTGAACGTTTTGCGGCTCCAGAGTGGTCTTCCCGCCATCGGCCAGAGTGATCTGGCCATCGGTGCGGCCTTCCAGAGTCCGGCTGTGCAGGCCAGCGCCGGTCAGCGTCATGTTCGTTCCGGAGTACAGGTCACCTCCCCACTTGGAATCCAGCAGGAAGCTGAAGCTGATGTTCTTGTAGCTGAAGGAGTTGGTCAGGCCGATACTGGTGGGATGAACACCGTTACCCAATACGGCAAAGTTGCCCTGCATCGGCAGGCCGTTGGCATCCAGTTCAATATTGCCGTTGTCATCGCGGGCGTATTCGAAGCCCATGATCACACCATAAGGATATCCTTCCTTGTGGTAGATGTAGGCGTTCTGGCTGCGGGCCTCACCCTGAGAAATGCCCTCGGCGTCATTGGTGCCGGCCAGGTCATCGTTGGTCGGATCCAGCAGGCTGACGACTTCACTCTGGTTATTGGCGAAGTTGACGGTGGCATCCCATCTGAAGGACGGCGTGCGCACCGGGTTGATGGTCAGCAGCAATTCCACCCCTTTGTTTTTCACCTGTCCTACGTTCACCACCTGAGAGCCGTAACCGGCCGTCTGAGTGATGGAGGCGAACAGGATATCGTCTTCGGTCTTCCGGTCGTAGTAGGCGAAATCCACACCCAGGCGATTCTGGAAGAAACGCAGGTCGAGGCCCACTTCAATCTCCGTATTGGTCAGTGGCACCAGGCTGGAGTTGGGAATGCGGCCATTCGGTGGGTCGAGGCGGCCCAGCGGGTTGCCCAGGTGCCCCTGCCCGAACAGAGCATAAGGAAGAGAAAGCTGGTAGGGGTCGGTGCCGCCACCAACCTGCGCCCAGGAGGCGCGCAGTTTACCAAAACTCAGGACATCGGAACGCATCTTGAACGCATCGCTGAACACGAAGCTCAGGCCTACTGAGGGATAAAGAATGCTGTTGTCCTCTCCATCGACGTTGATGTTCGACAAGGTGGAGAACCAGTCGTTGCGCGCCGTAGCGGTCAGGTACAGGTAGTTGCCGTAAGAAAGTTCCAGAGAACCGTAGAGGGAATTGATGGCCTGCTCGGCAATGTCGTAAATCAGGCTTTGGTTTTTGCCGTTGGTCACTACTTCCAGGAACGGCACGGCAAACTCACTGCCGGACGTACCCAGCGTTTCACGCTTCTGGTCCATCTGGTTGCCGCCGACGAAAGCATTGACGCCGATCATGCCAAATTGCTTGTCGAAACCGAGGAGGAAGTCCATGTTGGTCTCCGTAAAGGTGCGGTTGGTCTCAACCGTCCGGCCGTTAATGATAAATGCCGTTCCGTAGGGGTCGAGCTCGCGCCTTCTGGAGCGATAAGTATCGATACCGATGCGGCCCATGAGGTAGAGCCAGTCGGTAAAGTCATAACGGAGTGAGAAATTGCCGAACAGGCGGTCCTTTTTGTCGCTGAAGTCGTAGCGGTAGGCCGCCCAGTAGGGGTTGGTCACGTAAATGCTGTTGTCCGTTTCCAACTCGATATTATCTTCGTTGCTGCCATCTCCATTGGGCCCTTTCATGTCTTCGACATTGAGGTTGGGCGCCAGGTTCCAGACCAGGTAGTTGGGGTTACCCGGGGCGTCGGACAGGCGCGGGCGGTTGCTCACATCTTCGGAAATGAAGGAGCCGCTCATGGTGGCTGTCAGGCGGTCGGCAAACTTGGCGCTCACCTTGGTGGTAAAGGTATTGCGGTCCAGGCCGGAATTGGGGTTCACCCCTTCATTCTGAAGGTTGGTTACCCCGAGGCGGAAGTTGAATATTTCGTTTCCGCCGCTCAGGCCCAGCGTATTCGTCCAGGTCTTACCGGTCTGGTAGAAACGGCTGACGTTATCATCGACGGCGGAGTAAGGGCGGGCAACGCCGTCCCATTGAACTACCTGAGAGCCATCGAGCGGAGCGCCCCAGCCGGAGAGTGTGTAATCCAGGGCTTCCGCCTGGTCAACCGGCTTGAGGCCCCGGTTGCCGGAGCCGTAATCCCGTTGCAGTTCATTATAAGTATTGATGATGTTCTCGAAGGTATAGTTGGTGCTGAAGTCCACACCGATACCTTTGCGCTTGGAGCCGCTCTTGGTGGTGATGAGGATCACCCCGTTGCTGGCGCGGGAGCCGTAGAGAGCGGCAGCCGTGTTGCCCTTGAGGACCGACATCGTCTCGATGTCATCCGGGTTGATGCTGGAAACGCCGTCGCCCCAGTCGGTTCCGCCCCACATGCCGGCGTTGCCGAGGTTGCTGTTGTCAATGGGAATACCATCGATAACATACAGCGGCTGGTTGTTCCCTGTCAGAGAACTGTTACCGCGGATGATCACGCGGGAAGAGCCGGCGGGCCCTGAGGCAATGTTGCTGACGTTCACGCCGGCGATCTTACCCGAAAGGGCGTTGGCCACGTTAAGTTCCCGGGCTTCGGTGAATTCCTCACCGGAAACCTCCGTAACCGAGTAGCCCAGGGCTTTTTTCTCCCGCTCGATACCCAGGGCCGTTACGACCACTTCGTCGAGCTGTACCCCTTCCTGAAGGGTAATGTCAATCATGCTTTCGGCGCCTACTTCCACCGTTTGGGAATTGTAGCCGATGAGGGAGAACTGAAGGCTGGCGCCTTCCTGTACATCAATACTGTACTTTCCGTCTATATCAGTGATCGTACCATTGCTGGTGCCGACCTCCAGGACGTTGGCCCCGATCAGGGGTTCTCCCAGGTCATCTATGACTGTTCCTGTGACCGTGCGTTGAGCCCAGGCCGTCATAGAGAGGAATAGAACTAGCGATGTAAAGAGTAAAAGTCGCTTTTCCATAATTTGGACCGGATTTTTATTTGGTGATGATAAACTTTAATCAAAGGTAATGAAAGTTTTTTCAGATTGAAGAAAAAAAACGGCAAAAACACGCAGAGGAGAGCGACTTTTTAAGTACGGGCAGATTCCAGGGAAGTTTTGAAACGCCCGGATAAATATTTTACAAAAGTAGCTAATCCCGTGTTTTTCTTTTAAATAGGCTGGTATATTTGAAATTTATTTCTATTTTGGTGGGCTGAGGGCTGAAGCCTATAATGTAAATAAACTTGCATAAAACAGCATCTTTGTTCAGTAGTATGCTGGTTTGGGGAAACAATAAACAGGCCAAAGCGTTCTACATAATCTAAGTTGGGATCGAGCATTTTGGGCCGGCTGGGTAATTATCGCGACTTGAATTACATATTGTTTTAGGCTGCAATTTTCTGTGCTTACATGTTTAAGGAAGAAAGACTCCAATTAATCGTTGATGAAGTTACGCGGCATAATAAAGTTCGTTCCTCCGAGCTTTGTCAGATGCTTAACGTTTCTGAAGATACCGTCCGGCGTGACCTCAAGGAACTGGCCGACAAGGGTATCGTCCGAAAGGTTCACGGCGGGGCAGTGGCAAACTCCCTTATTCCGCCGGAGTATCGCGAACAGAACATCGGCCATATCGGCCAAAAAAGAATCATTGCCGAAAAAGCCCTCAGCCTGGTCCGGGATGGCCAGCTCATCATTATCGACGGCGGCACGACCAACCTGGAACTGGTGCGCCAGTTCCCGGAAGGCCTGAAGGCTACCGTCTTTACCAATTCTATCCCTATCGCCAACGAATTGTGCACTCACTCCGAGATAGACCTGTTCTTCTTTGGCGGCAAAGTGTTGAAGAGCGTCCGGGTAACCATCGGCATGGACGTGCTCCACTTTCTGTCTGACCTCAACGCTGATATCTGCTTTATCGGCGCCCGCAGCCTTCACGCCAGCCTGGGCATCACGACCACCCGCCGCGAAGAAGCCCAGATAAAGCGCAAACTGGCGGAAGTCTCCAACCAGGTGGCCGCTCTGGTCACCTCCGATAAAGTCGGCACCATTCAACCCTTCCGGGTCGTCGAGCTGGAGGAAGTCCACACCATCGTCACCGAGCTGCCGCCCGGGGCTGCTGAAATGAGGCCTTTCCGGGATAAGGGGATCGAGGTGTTGTAAACCAGCCGGCTTTCTCACTCCTTAAAAGCCTCCTTCAAAACTGCCCAATGTTCCTCTGTTAAAGCGTTGTAATCAAACAGGCAGACTCCGCGCGCGCCGGCCTGGCGGGAAACCTCAATGGCCTGCGGCAATTCCTCCGGCGGGAGGTGTGGAATGAACAGGCCGCTGTATATGGGCTTCTCATTATTGAGCCGATCCAGTCCAGCCCTCACCTGCTCTCCGATCCAGTCGATGTCCTCGTTGTAGAAGCCCTGGTACAGCATGGGGAGGAAGGCGTCGAGGTCCCATTTGTGCCATTGCTGGCGGACGCTTTCCCAGTTGGGGAACACGGCGGCCGTGATCTTTTTTCCGTATTGGCGGGCAGTGGGCGCCAGCCGGCCGTTCACCAGGTTGGAAACCGCATCGTAGCGGAACTGTCGCCAGGCTTCATTCTGTGAAGGGTCCTCAAGATCGGTAAGCGGGTCGATGCCCGTCTGGGCCTTGAACTGCTCGCGGCAGTAGGTGGAGTAGCTGTAGTCGTATTCAGGGTACTCCTTGTCCTGCACAATATCGTATTTGGGCTGCAGCCCTTCGGCCAGGATCACATCCGGCACCCGGATGTAGTCGAGGTGGATGCCGTCCAGGCCGTCTATCCTGCCCAGGGCTTCCACCCGGGCCTGGACGAAGTCCTGCACTTCGGGGTGGCAGGGGCATAGGAATTTGTAATAATCCACATAGGCTGGCTTTTCATGTGCCGGCTCCCCCTTGCCGTTGACGGCAAACCAGTCGGGGTGTTTTTCGATGATCTCCGGAATATTGCAGGGCATGCTCCACATCCAGGCGTGTATCTGCAGGCCGGCTTCATGGGCCAGGGGGACGAGGCGTTCCAGCAGGGGCTCCTTTACCGGCACTCCCGGTACGTCGATCTGGAAAAGGGCTTCGCGGCTGTTGAATATTTGAGGAAGCACCGCCTCGATGCCTGTGGCGCGTATCTTTTCGAATATCTGCTTCCATTCGTCATCACTGAGGCCGAGTTGGGGGCGCAGCCAGATCCAGTTGGCGGGCAGTCCTTCCACTAAAGGGTGAGCTGCCGGTTGGCCGGATTCGCAGGAAGGAAGGGCGGGTAGGGCCATGCAGGCCAGTGCTCCCTTTCCCAGTGTCTTGAGGAATTGTCGTTTGTCCATATTTTTACTGCTTCACGCAATGGAGTGGCTGTTAGAACTCCAAATGCAGGTTATCATGTTATTTCCAGTTCAGTATCCTCCTTTACATAATCAATGGCTATTGCCTGCCCGGATCCTCGTCCCTCGGCCGGGTAAAAATCCACGAACTTACTTTAAAATCACGCTCAACCTCCCCCCATTCACCAACTCCTGGTGGCTGATGAAGTAAGGTTTGTGCCTCTTCCCGTTCCACTCCATTTTATCGATGAGCAGGTGTTCGTCCCCTTTCGCGTTTACGGCTTCGATGATCAATTCCTTTCCGGGGTAATAGTTGGAATCAAGATGGATCTTTACCTCATCAAAGACAGGGCTGCTTATGGCGAAATACATATCGCCGGGGCAGGTGGGGTAAATGCCCATCATGCTGAAAAGCAGCCAGGCGGATAGCGTGCCGGTATCATCATTGCCGGGCAGCCCTTCCGGAGCGTTGAAGTAGTATTGCCGGATCAGGCGCCGCACTGTTTCAGAGGTGAACTGCTCCTTGCCCTTTATATAGTTGAAGAGGAAGGGGTAGGTGATATCCGGCTCATTGGCCATGTCGTAATTATCCGTATCGAAACAGGCCTTCAACTGCTCAAAGAAAAACTCGTCTCCGCCGAGCAGATCTATAAGGCCCCGGATGTCGTGGGGCACGTAAAAGCGGTACTGCCAGGCGTTGCCCTCCACGTAACCGACGACGGGCTCGAAATTTTTCCCGGCTTCCGGGTCGAAGGGGTACAGCCAGGAACCATCGGCCAGGCGCGGGCGCAACATACCCGTCTTCGGGTCTAAGTAGTTGCGGTAGGAAATGGAGCGCCGGAGGAAACGCTGGTGATCTTCCTCTTTACCCAGCGATTGGGCCAATTGCGCCAGGTTCCAGTCCGCTATGTTGTATTCCAGGGTGGTGGAGACCGTTCCCCACACCTTTTCTGCATTGTTTTCCGGAATAAAACCCAGGGAATCGTAATAAAGCAGGCCCGGCCGCAGCTTGTTGTCCTGCAGGCGGGTAGCGGCCTTGAGGGCCGCTTCGTAGGCGGTTTGGACGTCAAAATCCGTCAGCCCCCTCAGCCAGGTGTCGGCAATGACGGGGGTAGCGGGGTCGCCGACCATTACCCCGGTTTCCATACTCAGCAGTTCCCATTTGGGCAGCCAGCCGCTTTCGCGGTACATATCGACCATGCTGCGCACCATATCGAGTTGCAACTCGGGGTAAACCAGGCTGAGCAGGGGGTGGACGTTGCGGTAGGTATCCCAGAGTGAGAAAACCGTGTAGCGGTTTTTGCCGCCGGTGTTTTTTATCTCCCCGCTCTCCATGGCCCGGTATTCGCCGTTGGCGTCCTGAAAAATATTGGGATGAAGTAAAAGATGGTAAAGTGCCGTATAGAATATCGTCTTATCTTCTTTAGTTCCTCCTTTTAGTTCGATGCGGCTTAGCATTTCGTTCCAGGCCTGGCCGGCATTGCGGCGTGTGCCCTCGAAGTCGAATCCCGGTTGTTCGGCCTCCAGGTTCAGGCGGGCATTTTCGATGCTGGTGTAGGAAATACCGACTTTGACTTCTATGACTTCACCTTCCGGCAGGTTGTAAGAAAAGTAGGCGCCGATATTATCCCCGGCAATTTCCTGCCGGTAAGCCGGGTAGGGCTTAAAGGCGTCGTCGTACTTTGTCCAGGCCGCTTCGGCTTCCTGGTACTTGGGCATTTTCTTCCATGCTCCGTAATCGGCGGCCGGCCGGCTGAGGCGGGCGGCGAAATACACCGGCCGTACGTCTTCGGGGTGATAACAAAAATCGCCGATCATTTTAAAGCCTTCCACTTCCTGATCGGATACAATGCGGAGCATGGCGCCGGTCTCGTTGGTCAGCCCCAGCCCCAGGTTGAGCAATACATTGGCCTGGCCGGCGGGAAAGGTATATCGGCTGATGCCGCTGCGCAGGGTAGCGGACAACTCCACCTTCACTCCGTATTTGTCGAGGGTGTGGGCATAATAGCCGGGGCTGGCCTGTTCATCCGCGTAGGTGCTGCCGTATTGTTCGGGGTCCAGTACCAGTTCGCCGGTGGTGGGCATCAGCAGGATGCTGCCGAGGTCGGGGCAGCCTACGCCACTGAGATTGACGTGGCTGTAGCCGGTCAGGAAACTGTTTTCGTGGACGTAAGGCCGGGAGTGCCATTCGCTGTCTTTTTCAAAGACGTTGCCTTCTCCCTTTTTGAAAGCGGTGTTGAACGGGCAAACCGATGCCAGGCCGGCCGGCAAAACCGGCCCGGGATGGGTGGCGCCGTAATTGGAGGTTCCTATAAAGGGGTTAACCAGTGCGGCGGGCTCCTGGGCGGAAGCGGCAGAGGGCAACAAGCACAACAGGCAAAGCCTGGCGCATGCCGTGAATATTTTGTTGAAGAAGTAGTTTTGCAGGCTCATGGAAAGTTTATGTAAATTTGGCGAGACATTAATTCTATGAAAGCCGGGGAGGGGCATAACCTCCGGAAATGGCCGTATGAATTTATAAAATATCTTGCCGATTTGTGCAGGATTTCGTTAATTTCCCCATTCCTTTTGAGCGCCCACCCTTGGCATATTCTAAATAAAGCAAACATAAAGCATTGAAAGAAAACAGATTATGAGGCTACGATTCAATCCTTTAAAAACCGGCAAAAACCAGGTCTGCAATAATTGGTTTTTCATCCTTTTTATGGTCTCACTCGGACTGGCCACCTGGCCCGGCTGCGGCAAACCAACCGGCGGGGAAGCCGGCCACCAAGCCGGCGGCACTTACTTCAGCCGCCTGGATCCTGCCAAATCCGGCATTACTTTTGCCAACCAGCTGACAGAAACCGAGGACCTCAATGTGCTGTCCTACGAATACTTCTACAACGGAGGCGGAGTGGCAGTGGGAGACATCAACAACGACGGCCTGCCCGACCTGTACTTTTCCGGCAATATGGTGCCCAACAAGCTCTACCTCAATAAAGGGAACTTTCAATTCGAGGATGTTACCGAAGTGGCGGGCCTTGCCGGCCGGCCCAACGGCTGGAACACCGGCGTGAGCTTCGTGGACATCAACGCCGACGGCTGGCTGGACCTCTACCTGGCTTATTCCGGCGATAAGCCCGAAGAACTCCGCCGCAATGAGTTGTACATCAGCAACGGCCCTCCCCCGGGTGAGGGAGGAAATGGCGTGCCCACCTTCACCGAAAAGGCCGCCGAATACGGCCTGGCCGACCCCGCCTACACCACGCACAGCCTTTTTTTCGATTACGACCGTGACGGCGACCTCGATTGCTATCTGCTCAACCACTCTATCGACGAATACCAGAACTTCGATGCGGCCTTCGTGAAAAAGATGACGGATGAATTCGCCGGCGATAAGTTGTTCCGCAACGATAACGGAAAGTTTACCGAAGTGACCAAAGCCGCGGGTATCCACAATAACCCTCTGGGCTTCGGCCTCGGGGTGGCTGCTTCCGACCTCGACAACGACGGCTGGCCCGACCTCTATGTGTCTAATGATTATACCGAGGAGGATTACCTGTACCTGAACAATGGCGACGGCACCTTCCGGGAGGACCTGGAGAACCGCCTCGGCCATATTCCCAACTTCTCTATGGGTAACGATATTGCCGATTTCAACAACGATGCCCTGCCCGATATCATGGCCCTCGACATGCTGCCTGCAGACAACCGCCGGCAGAAACTCCTCTACGGGCCGGATGAATATGAGAAGTATCAGTCTCAGTTGCGCAATGGCTTTTATCATCAGGTCATGCGCAATATGCTGCAGGTGAACAACGGCGACGGCACCTTCAGCGAGGTGGGCCAGTTGGCCGGCGTGTCCAATACCGATTGGAGCTGGGCAGCCCTGATGGCCGATTTCGACAACGACGGCTGGAAAGACCTGTTCATCTCCAATGGTTATCTGCGCGACTACACCAACCGCGATTTCATGTCCTACTACGCCGCGCAGCGCATCAAAGAGGCCCGGGGAGAAACCTCAGAGGCTCTTATGGAGATCATTGGCCACATGGAATCGACCAAAACCCACAATTACATCTTCCGCAATGAAGGAGGCCTGCAATTCAGCAATCAGGTGGAGAACTGGGGCTTCGAAACACCCATGCTGACCAACGGCGCCGCCTACGCCGACCTCGACAACGACGGCGACCTCGACCTGATACTCAACAATGTCAATGAGCCGGTAGCGATTTTTGAGAACAAGAGCTCCGGCGGCCATTACCTTAAAGTGAAGCTGGAGGGCGGAGGCGGCAACCGTTACGGTATCGGCGCCCGGGTAGAAGTCCGCGCCGGTGGAAACGTGATGATGCAGGAATTTTTCCCCACCCGGGGCTTTCAGTCTTCCCTGCACACCCCTCTTCATTTCGGGCTGGGTAGTGCCACCGTTGCCGACAGTGTCCTGGTACGATGGCCGGACGGGCAGGAACAATTGCTAACCGGCGTTGAGGCCGGCCAGGTGCTCGCCCTGAAGCAAGCGGAGGCTTCCGGTACGATGGCGGTTTCCGAACTGCCGGCGCTGTTCGGCCCGGCCGAGTCTCCCCTGCCTTTCACACATGTGCAGCCGCCAACAGTTGATTTCAAGCGGCAGTCTCTGCTCCCTTATATGATGTCAGGCCTGGGGCCCGCCATGGCCAAAGGCGATGTCAATGGCGACGGCCTGGAAGATGTCTTCATGGGAGGCGCCAAGCTTCAGGCCGGAGAAGTCTTTATTCAGCAGGCCGGAGGGGCTTTCCGCGCCACCGGGCAGGAAGCCTTTAAAAAGGACGTAGTGTATGAGGATGTCGATGCGGCATTCTTTGATGCCGACCAGGACGGCGACCTCGACCTCTACGTCGTCAGCGGGGGGTATGATTACCTTCCCGAAGACCTGGGGTTACAGGACCGCCTGTACCTGAATGACGGCAGCGGCGGGTTCTCCCGTTCCAAGGATGCCCTGCCGCTCATGCGCACCAGCGGGGCCTGTGTAGCAGTGGCGGATGCCGACGGCGACGGCGCGGCCGACCTCTTTGTCGGAGGGCGCCTCATTCCCGGGGAATACCCGAAAACGCCGGTGAGCTACCTGCTGCTCAATGACGGCAAAGGAAAATTCAGGATCGCTACCGATGAGATGGCGCCGGGCCTCTCCGGTATTGGCATGGTAACCGCTGCCTGCTGGCTGGATGGAGGACAAACACTGGCCATCGCCGGAGACTGGATGCCGCTCACCTTCTTTCACAAAGAAAAAGGGCAGTTTAAAAATGTAAGTGCCGGCGTGCTGGAAACTCCCAGTGCCGGGCTGTGGTGCGCCCTGGCCCCTGCCGACCTCGATGGCGACGGCGACGAGGACCTGGTGGCGGGCAATTTCGGGACGAACAGCCAGATGAAAGCCAGCCCTGAGGAACCGGCAACTTTATATTACGCCGACTTTGACGACAATGGAGCCGTTGACCCCATTCTCACTTATTACATCCAGGGTAAGCCCTATCCGGCCTTCAGCCGGGATGAACTGTTCTCGCAGTTGGTTTCTATGAAAAAGAAATTTACCGATTATGCTTCCTATGCGGATGCCGGCATCGAGGATATCCTGAGCCCGGAACAGTTGAAGATGGCCAAACAGCTCAAAGCAGTAGAGCTTCAGACCGTATGGCTGGAAAATCAGGGCAACGGCCGGTGGAGCCTGCACCCGCTTCCGGCAATGGCCCAGGTAGCCCCCGTTTTCGCCATTCAACCACTGGATGCCAATGGGGATGGCCTGACGGACCTGTTGTTGGCGGGGAATTACGAACGCACCCGCGCCAACTGGGGGCGCTTCGATGCCAACCATGGTGTTCTATTGCTCAACAAAGGCGATGGCCAGTGGAGCTATGTTCCTCAGCATCGCTCTGGTTTCCGGATCAATGGTGATGCGAGGCATATCCTTTCCTTTGCGCAGAATGGGCGCAGGTTGTTGCTCATCGGGCGGACGAATGCTCCGGTAAGCGCCTATATTCAGAACAAGGAGGTGCAGTGAGGGAATAATAGGTAAAAGGCCTCCAAACCCGGGGCAGGTTGGATTAATGGAGCTTGCTGCTCATTCATAATATTGAGAATCTATGCAGATCAGAGTAATACTTTTGCCGCTTTTTTGCCTGTTGGCTGCTTTTCACCTTTCTGCCCAGCAAGGCGAAGTGGCCAACCGCAGCCTTTCTCATGATGGGACTACCCGCACGTACATCGTATATGTGCCTCAGGCTTATACTGGCGAGGAGGCCTGGCCGCTCATCATCAGCCTTCATGGCTACACCGGCACTGCCGAGTTGCAACGGCTGATCAGCAATTTCGAAGCGCTGGCTGACGAGGAACACTTTCTGATCGCTTACCCCCAGGGGCTGGTGGTCGATGATCCGTCGGGAGGCAACCTTCCCCTGCTCCCTCCCCAGGGGTACGGATGGAATATTCTGGACCCCGGCGGCCCGGATGATCTCGGCTTTATGGCCGCGCTTATTGACAGCGTTTCCACCGAATTCAATATCGACTCCGGGCAGGTGTTTGCCGCCGGCCATTCCAACGGAGGTGCTCTGGCCTATCAGATGGCCTGTGAGCTTTCGGGGCGCATTGCGGCGATCGCTTCGGTTGGCGGGCCAGGTACATCCCCGGGGTTGCTGCCCTTTTTCGAATGCAATGCCGCCGGGCCGGTACCGGTTCTCGACATTCACGGTACGGCCGACCAGGTTGTTCCGTATAATGGGGTCGCCGGCCTTTTTGCTTCTATTCCGGCGACAATGGAAGGTTGGGGCTCCTTCAACGGCTGCGGAGCTGAACCCCTTGTAAGGGAGATCCCCAATATTAATCTTCAGGACGGTTGTACGGCTACGCTCATTCAGTATCTGGATTGTGAACAGGGCGCCGAGGTGTGGCATTTCCGGGTGAACGGTGGCGGGCACTGGTGGCCGGGCAGCATCCCCGTACCTGTTTTTCTGGAGGATGTTATGGGAAAGGTCAACCGCGATTTTGACGCCAGCCGGGAGATCTGGAATTTCTTCAGCGGACAACCTCTGACCGGCCTGGAGGAGGCTATTACATATAATAAGGTGTCTTTATCAGCTTTTCCAAATCCCGCCGGAGAAGAAGTTACTTTCAGTTTTTCCCTTTCCGCCCCCGGTTTGGTTCGTTTCCGGGTTTACAGCCTTTTAGGCCAGGCAGTAGCGGCCGTTCGGGCAGGCCAATTGCCAAAAGGGCCCCATCAGCTTCGGTGGAGCATACCTGCCCATTTAGGGGCAGGGGCTTATCTGGTTGTTCTGGAAACGGAAGGAGCGCCGGCAGAGAGGGCGCGGCTGGTGGTTAAGTGACATTTTCCCGGCCCATTGTTGTGATAGTGATAGTCGACAGGCGAACTCTAGTCGCCAGCCGACATCACTTCCCTTTCTTGATTAACCTAAGCTGCGCTCAACCTTTTCCGGCCTGATGGTATTTTGGCGTTGTGGTATTGCGGTTGGCTGGCGGTATGCCTTCGGAAAAGCCGCAGGAACTCTTCAGGCTTCTGGTGGCCGGATTGCCGGAAAACCATAAAGCCGCCACATCTGAATAGTTACAAACATTTTACTGAGGCGCTATAGTCGGCCGGAGTATTTACCGCAATTGTTCAAGCATCTTCCTGGCGTTGCTGTTCTGCGGGTTCAGCTCCAGTGATTTTTGGTAGTGTTTTTTTGCCATGGCCATTTCTCCTGCCTTGTAATAGGCCTCGGCAAGGCTGTCGTGAGCATTGGCGGAGAAGGGGTTTTCATCCACATTGTAGCTGAAGGCGGTAATGGCTTCCTCCTGCTTGTTATTTTCCAGGAACATATACCCGATCTGATTGATCTCCCATTCCCCGAAATAGGCCTTTGAGCTGTTGAGCAGGAGCTTAAACTCCTTGTAGGCGGCTTCGGGCCCTTTGCTTTCCATAGTACCCGCCACCAGGCGGGCGCCGTCGGGCAGGGGCGGGAGGACTTCGAGGAGTTCGATCTCCCAGATGGCATAGTCTCCGGGCAGGGACATACCGGAGGCCTTTCGCATGATCTCCCGGAAATCGGGCATTGGAATATTGAAGCGGTATTTTCCTCCCGCCTGCATGACGCTGAAGGCAGACTGGAAAGCAGAGGGTAGCTCGGAGACCAACTGGTAATCCGGAACTCCGATCTGATAGGTTGATACCAGAACCCTGCCATTGATATCAGAAAGTTGATTTTGGGTCAGCGCGCCGTTCTGGCTGGTGAGTTGGGGGCCGTTTCCGGGCCGTAGTACCTGATAGGCCCATCCGTTGGGGGTTGTCATTTTCTGGGCATTTGCCCAACTACATAGCATAAACGTGAGGCATAGGGGGGATAGCCATCTCATTGTTATGTGGTTTTGGTTCAGAAAAAGGTTTTGTAAAAAACTTATATGAAATTAATTTAATTTTTTTAGACCCAAACCACATCAATGAAGCTTTAACATTTGAAAAACGCTCAGTCTTCCCAGGGTTCCTGTTTGAAACGAAGGTCCAGCAGGCGTAAACGCCTGCGTTTGCCGATCTTCACCGTCTTGTTTCTGAAGAGGCGGGGTATGGCGAAAGACAAGCTCAGGGCACTGGCTGAAACCACCGCATCCGACCACCGGTATTTCGTATCGTCGTTCCCGTCCAAAGCGGTGCCGATAGCAGCAAAGCCCGACCAGCCGATGCCGAACCAGAAGAGGGAAATGCCGGTGGCCCTGGGCCACGTGCGTTCATACCGAAGGGCGCTTATGTCAAAGACATTGACGTAGCGGTCGTCCAGCACCAGGAGGCTGTCTTCTACTCTTATGTCTTCGATATAGCTGTCGTGAAAAATATCCTCTCCCTTCAGTTGGTAGGTGACCGGGTCCCCTATGAAAATCTTTTCTGCCCTGGGGTTGCCGTATTTCTCGATCTGCAACACTTTCTGGGCATGGAGCCAAGCAGAGGCAAGGAGCATGGGGAACAGGAAAAAGAAGGTTCGCATGGCAATTCCGGTTTGTTTCTAAAATAAGAGAATGTCTGGAGGGCCTTATGGTTGGCTGGCCGGCAGGTTCCAAAATATTTCCGTGTATTTCTTCACTTGTGCCCGGGCACTTAAATTGTTATTACAGCCTAAAGCTTTTTTACCAGGCGCCGGATCATCTGCCGGACGGCGCCTTCGATCTCCGGATAGGGGAGGGCTTCCCTGGCTACATATATGATCAGCAGGGCGTATTGCTGCTCCCGGTTTTCCAGTGCCCGGTAGAGGCGGTGTTTGTTTAGCCGCCAGGCTTCGCGCACCCGGCGGCGGATGTGGTTGCGGTCCACTGCCCGGGGAAATTTCTTTCGGGGGACACTTACCGTGAGCTGAGCCGGGAATTCGCTGCGCCGCTCTTCCATTGGCATATAAACCACCCTGAGCGGGTACTGCCCGAATGACTGCCCTTTGCTGAACAATGCGCCGATCACCTTTCGGCTCTTCAGGCGTTCTCCTTTTAGAAATGTATATGGTGGTGGCATACGTGTGCAAAGTACCCGGTTTGAAGGCTTTAGTAGTGATAAAAAATAAATTCAAATTTATTTTTTAAACGGTCCTTAACCCGGGAATTCGAAGAAAAATTAAAAAAAGTTGAAAATTTTTTATGGAATTTTTCGATTTCCGCGACTAATACTATGAGAACACTTTTTTTAATTCTTTTAAAACCCTCCATACCATGGAAAAAAATGCTCTGTACTCTGAGAAAGTGAATGGTGTATTCCGCACTTATTTTTTCGACTTCAAGCAATCGGAAAAAGGCAACCCCTACCTGGTTATTACCGAAAGCCGTAAAAGTAAGGAAAATGAAGGCGAATTTGAGCGGGACCGGATACTCGTTTTACACAAAGACCTGGACAAATTTGCCGAAGCACTGAACAATGTCATCCAGCACCACGAAGGAGCTCCGGAAACTGCCGCCAAAGCCGATCAGGAATAGTTTCTATTTTGCGTTACTGTTATTTTCAGAGGGCGCCGGGCGCCGCCTCCGTGAGGGAAGCGGGCCCGCCCTCTTTTCTTCGAAAAAGAACATCCATGAATAACTATATACCTGCTGTCCTCAGCATTAAGAGCTGGGCGGAAGAGGACCGTCCGCGTGAGAAGCTGCTTACCAAAGGAAAGGGAAGCCTTTCGGATGCCGAGCTGCTGGCCATACTCCTCGGTTCAGGTTCGAGGGAGGAATCGGCCGTAGGCCTGGCACAGCGGATACTTCATTCTGTGGAAAACAACCTCCATGAGCTGGGTAAATGCTCCATTGCCGAGCTGCAGAAATTCAAGGGCATCGGCCAGGCCAAGGCCATCACCATTGCCGCTGCTATGGAAGTAGGGCGCCGGCGCCAGTTGTCGCGCATCCGGGAAAAGCCCCAGGTCACCTGCAGCCGCGATGCATTCAATGCCATTGCTCCAATGCTGATGGACCTGCCCCACGAAGAATTCTGGATTCTGTTGCTCAACCGCGCCAACCGAATTCTGAGCCGGGAACAGATCAGCCTGGGCGGGGTTGCCGGCACCGTAGTGGATGCCAAGGTGGTTTACCGCAAAGCACTGGAAGGAGCGGCCTGTTCCATAGTACTGTGCCATAACCATCCCTCGGGTAACCTCAACCCCAGCCAGGCCGATATCGACCTGACGCGTAAGCTCAAAAAAGCGGGCGAAACCCTGGATATCATAGTGGTTGACCACCTCATCGTCGGGGATGGAGGATACTACAGCTTTGCAGATGAAGGATTGATCTGAATTCAGGGGGCCTAAAACTAATCTTCTGCTCCCTTGTTCCCTAAATTAGTGTAATTTTAAAGTAACTGAATACCCAGAACCTGAAGGAATGGCTTCCCTTGATAAGAATAAGATCGATTTCTATTTATTGGGCAGAGTGCTTGGACTGGCCAAACCCTACCGGAGTGTTTTTCTTCTGGCCGGTGTGTTGGCGGTACTGCTGGCCCCCCTGGCTACCCTGCGCCCCTACCTGGTGAAGGAGATGGTGGATAAGTATATCTTTGTCAATGACATCCAGGGGCTTACGCGAATGGCGCTTCTGCTCTGCGGGCTCCTCGCGCTGGAGGCGGGTTTTCGTTACGTCTTTATTTATTCCACCAACCTGTTGGGGCAGTCGGTGATTCGCGATCTGCGGGTGCGCATATTCAGGCATTTCACCAGCCTGCGGCTTTCTTATTTCGACCGCACCCCCATCGGCACCTCAACGACGCGGACCATCAATGACATAGAGGCGATCAACACGGTTTTTTCTCAGGGGTCTATCACCATCATTGCCGACCTGCTGACTTTGGTAACTGTGTTGGCGGTGATGTTCTATACCAGTTGGAAACTCACCCTGATCTGCCTGACGGCCATGCCCTTCCTGATCATCGCCAGTTACATTTTCAAGGAAAAAGTGAAAACTGCTTTCCAGAAGGTCCGCTCGCAGATCTCCCGCATGAATGCCTTCCTTCAGGAACGGATCACCGGCATGCGCATCGTGCAGATCTTTAACGCCGAGCGCCAGGAAATGGAAAAGTTCAAACAGATCAACCGGGAATATACCCAGGCCAACCTGGACTCCATTCTTTATTACGCCGTATTTTTTCCAGTAGTGGAGATCATTGCGGCTTTTTCCCTGGGGCTGATGGTCTGGTGGGGAGCCCAGGATGCTCTGCGTGCAGGCGGCGTAACGCTTGGCGCCCTGGTGGCCTTTCCCATATTCCTGGATATGCTTTTCCGGCCTATCCGCACGGTGGCCAACAACTTTAATACCCTACAGATGGGGCTCGTCGCTTCGGAACGGGTGTTTAATGTGCTGGACCGGAAAGACCATATCGAAAATAACGGTGCTATCATACCCGAAAAACTGGAAGGAAAGGTCGATTTCGAGCAGGTTTTCTTTGCCTATAATGCCAGGGATTATGTATTGAAGGACATCAACTTTCAGATCAGGCCCGGCGAAACGCTGGCCATTGTAGGAAGCACCGGTTCCGGGAAAACCACCATCATCAACATCCTGAACCGGTTTTACGAGATCCAGAAAGGAAGCATCAGGATAGACGATGTCGATATCCGGGATTACGAACTGCAGGCCCTTCGCAGGCGCATAGCCATAGTCCTTCAGGATGTATTCCTGTTTTCCGGTTCCGTCTTTGAAAATATCACGCTGCGCGATCCCCGCTTCACAAGGGAGGAAGTGATCAAAGCCTCAAAGATGATTGGCGCCCATGAGTTCATCGAGAAACTGCCGGGAGGATATGACTACAAGGTGATGGAACGCGGTGCAACCCTGTCCATGGGCCAGCGACAGTTGATCTCTTTTGTCCGGGCACTGGTTTTCAACCCCGATATCCTTATACTGGATGAAGCGACTTCTTCGATAGATCCGGAAACCGAATCCGTGATCCAGCATGCCATCGAAAAACTGATTGACAAACGCACCTCCATCATCATCGCTCACCGCCTGAGCACCATCCGGCATGCCGATAATATTATGGTATTGAGTAAAGGCAAGGTGGAAGAGGTCGGGCCCCACGAAGAATTGCTCAAGGTTGAAGATGGGCACTATCGCCGATTGTATGAGATGCAGTTCCTGCAGATGGCGGAAGAGGGGTAAGGGCGGGTGGATGGTTAGATTGCTGAATTGTTTGAGGTTTGTATCCGGACAATAGCGAAACAACAATGCAGCCATTTTACAATTTGCCCGAAACTCCGGGGGTAAAGCTTCCGGAGTTTCGCTGACGAAGCAGGATGGGTTCAACCCCGGTTGCCCAGGCATTTTAGATGGTTAAGGCGTCACTCCTTCTCTTCAACGTTCCGGATCAGGAAGAACCCATCATCCCCCTGCTGCTGATACAGAGGCATGAGAATTCGGCCGTCAGCTTGTGCAAAGATGGGGCCATGGCGGTCATGGGCAAGCAGCTCCCCTTTTTTCACGGCCTGAAAGTTTTCATAATTCGGCATCATGTGAAAATCATCACCGGGTTCAATTTCGTGGCACATGATAAGCTCCAGCACTTTAGGCAGGTTTTTAGAATATTCGATCAGCAGCGCGTCGTGGCGGTTTTCAACGTGTTCGGCACGCACACAGCCGACCGTCCGCATGCAGTTGATAATAGAAGCGATGGCCCGGTTGACGGACAGGGGTTCGTCGTGCTGCCCGGATTCGAAGCAGACACCGACGGTGGGGCAGTTGAAATTATCGCTGTTAAAGTAGTGGAGTGTCGTCCCCCGGATACCCTCCAACATGCCTTTCACGACCGGAGCATGGAGCCCTACGGCAATTTGCACACTTTCCGGGTCGTCGGTAGCAATAGAGAAGATGCCTCCGTATGCCGTAGTGGTATGGAGGTCGAGGAGGACGATCTTTTCCGGCTGATAAGCCTTGATATTGTGCTCGATCAGGGTGATAAGTTCTTTAAGTTCCAGGTCTTCGGCATTCAGATGGAGGGTGGGAGTTGATTTTACGCGGTTGATATTGGCGGGGGTCCATTGCCGGTTGAGGTCCTTTTCCAGGTACCGCATCTTCCTGGAAATGGCTCGTACATTGCCGCGCAGGCCAAGCAGGCGCCCCCTGAACTGGAAATTAGGGTTGGTTTCCGGTTCTATTTCCAGCAGTTTAAAAAGGATCTCAAGAGCCTGCACTCCGGCGGGTTCATTGCCGTGCATGCCTCCCAGGCAGATCAGGAGCGGCCCCTTTTCTGCCCCCTCGTACTGGCCAATGATGCGTTCTGTTCCTGTGTCCATTGCTTTAGCCGCTTTGCGGCTAAAATTAGTAAATATCATGAAATATCGTTTTTACCCGGCTTCGCTCATCATCTAGAATAACACTCCCGGCACGTAAAAGTATACGGGAAAGGCGGATGATTGTTGTCAATTGTTCAGCATAGGTAAAAAACAGGCCTGTCCGCTCAGCCCGGTAAAGGTTTCTGGCGGCCGAAGTGGCTGTCTAAGCAGGAGATAACAAAATATGTTCCGGGAAAGGAGATCGTGTTGCTGGTGTATTTAGGGCACCTTGTGTTTGTTGTGGGCCAGGTTTTCAAAGGAAGGCCTTCAGGAGTCAGGCAACAGCTGAGGACTGTTGGTTGGATAGCCGGAGCTCCAGGTACTGTGCTTTGAAGCCCAGTTCCTGATACAGGTCAAGGGCGGGGTTATTCGGTTCGACATGCATGGCGATATCGCCGTCGGCATAACGAATGGCCCTTTGTATCAGAGTCTGTATGAGGGATTTGTCCTGTTGATAATCCCGGTGGAGAGTAACAAAAACGAAGATGTTCTTTGGATTATAACTTTCCATTCCGGTGCGGTTGGCAACGATGACGCCGATCAACTGCCGCTCCTTTTCCACGGCCAGGATAAACCCGCCGAAGGATGGTTTCAGTTTGATGGCGTATTCTACTGCCTCCTGTACACTCTGCCGGTTGGAATTGTGGGTGTGGTCGCACAGAAAGCGAACCACCTTGTTCTTCTCTACGGGGTTCATCCCGGAGAAGGCGTCATACAATGTGAATTGGTATGGCATAGCGCTCTCGTTTTAGGCCGTCAGAATCAAAGCGTTATAAAAATAGCAGATTTTCCGGCGGCAAAAAACTTTCGGATTGATTTTTTTATTAAATGTCTTGATCATCAGGATATATCTATTGTTTTTTACTCCTGTTTTTCTCATTTGGGCCGACTGCAACCTGGGTTACACAGATTCCTCGAAAGAACAATTACCTTTGCTGAAAATTTTGGATATGAAGAAAATACTCTTAGTTGCCATCGGATTTCTCTCGCTCGTTTCCTGGCAAAACCGGGAAGAAGGTGAATGGAAAGAAAAAGTTGACCCTTCTCTTCTGGAAAAAGCGGCGGGGGGAGGAGAAATTGAATTTCTCATACTGTTGGAAGAGCAGGCGGACCTCAGCGGGAGCCGGCAGTTTCGCAAAAAGGAAGAGAAGGGAAAATACGTTTTACAGCAGTTGCAGGCAATCGCCCGGCAAACCCAGGGGCCGGTGGCTGCAGTGCTGGAAAAAGCCAGGGCGGAGTATCGCCCATTCTATATCGTGAATGCTATTTTTGCCAAAGGTGACATGGGCCTCATCCGCCAGGTCGCGGGAATGGAAGCCGTTGCCCAGGTTCAGGATAACCCGGTGGTGCACCTTCAGGAACCTTTGGCTGAAAGTGATGAAACTCCTGTGGATTTCCGCAGCGGGTTAGTGGAATGGGGCATTGACAAGATCAACGCCGATGACGTCTGGGCAATGGGGTACACCGGCCAGGGGGTTGTCATCGGCGGGCAGGATACCGGCTATGACTGGGAGCATCCTGCTATTAAAGATACTTACCGCGGATGGGATGGAACCAGCGCTGACCACAACTACAACTGGCACGATGCCATCCACAGCCTGATCGGGGACCCCAATGATGAAAACCCTTGCGGGCTGGATACTACCGAGCCCTGCGATGACCACAGCCACGGCACGCACACCATGGGCACCATGGCAGGTGATAAGAGCGACGATGGCAAAAGCATCGGTGTGGCGCCCGGCGCCCGCTGGATCGCCTGCCGGAATATGGAGGAAGGCTCCGGCACGCCGGCAACCTATATCGAGTGTTTTGAATGGTTCCTGGCGCCTTACGGCCTCAACGGAGAAAATGCAGATGTACGATATGCTCCTCATGTCATCAACAATTCCTGGAGCTGCCCCGAGTCGGAAGGCTGTAACCCTTCCAACTTTGCTACCATGGAAATGGTGGTTGACAACCTCAAAGCAGCCGGTATCGTGGTAGTGGTTTCCGCCGGCAACAATGGAAGCAGCTGTGCAACGGTCAATACGCCGGCAGCCATGTACGAGAACAGCTTTTCCGTTGGAGCCACCCAGCAAAACGATACCATTGCCGGCTTCAGCAGCCGCGGCCCGGTAATGGTGGATGGCAGCGGCCGTTTGAAACCCAATGTATCCGCCCCGGGAGTAGGCGTACGTTCCTGTGTCCTGAATGGCGGCTACGCCACCTATTCGGGCACCAGCATGGCCGGGCCTCACGTTGCCGGCCTGGTTGCCCTGCTGATATCTGCAAAGCCCGAACTCGCCGGCCAGGTAGAAGAGATCGAGAACATTATTGAACAAACGGCGGCGCCCATGCTTAGCGGCCAGGATTGTAGCGAGTTTTCCGGCCAGCAGATCCCCAATGCCGTTTACGGTTACGGCCGGGTAGATGCCCTGGCGGCGGTGATGGAAGCCCTGGCAGTATCGGCGGAAAACAGCAAGGTGAACGGAGAGGGACTCAGGGTTTTTCCCAACCCCACTTCCGGCCGGGCCTTCTTTCAGGTGGAAGGGGCTGAAGGAAGCGCTCTGGCGCAGGCCTTTACACCTTCCGGCCAACTCGTGTACTCCGGCCGGTGGAATGCCGCCAATGGCGACATCATGCAGGTTGACTTGTCTTCTCTGCCTTCCGGCATCTACTGGTACCGGGTAGTGACGGATAAAAAACAATACGAAGGCAAATTGATAAAACATTGATTATAACAAACCTCTCCTGCCAGATTGCGTTATGCTAACAGATGTTCAGATTTCGATTTCTTTCTGAAGCTTGCCTGGAGGGGGAGATGAGCAATAATTTGAGCAAATTCTGAATGATGGCAGGGGAGGTTTCCCCTCCGGCCACCCGGCCGTTGCCACCACCCTTGCCGGATCACCCAGCCGTTGTTTCTTCGGTACTAAACAACTATTGCTATGCCCGAACCTGAAGTGCTGGCCCGGCTGGAGCAGGCCAAAAAAATATACCAGAGCGGAGATACCACCATCACTGCCCTGGATTCCACTACGATGGAAGTCCGCAGCCGGGAGCTCGTCCTGGTGGAAGGGCCATCGGGTTCGGGAAAGACCACCCTGATATCGCTCATCGGTTGTGTTATCTATCCTACTGAGGGTAAGGTATTCGTCCGCAATGTACATACCAGTGGCCTCAATGACCGCCAACTATCGAAGCTGCGCCTGGAGAACATTGGCTTTGTATTCCAGAACTTCAACCTGATCGCTCCCTTTTCGGCGCTTGACAACGTAGCTTTTCCCCTCCGCCTGATGGGGAAAAGCGGTAAGGATGCCCGCCAGGAAGCCCTCGCCCAACTCGAGAAACTGGGCCTGGCCGGCCGCCGGAAGAACCGGCCGAAGGAACTGTCCGGCGGCCAGAAACAGCGGGTGGCCATCGCGCGGGCACTGGTCACCAACCCACGCATTCTGCTTTGTGATGAACCTACCGCTTCCCTCGACCATACCTCCCTGGAAAAGATCATGAGTGAACTGAGAAACCTCAGCCGCGAGGGCAAGGCCGTAGTGGTCGTTACTCACGACCCCCGGCTGGAGGAATATGCCGACCGTATCGTTCGGGTGGAAGATGGGCGGATAGTGGATGAAAAAACTTCAGGATAACATATAAAGAACGAACAGGGATGCCTCAAGGCATGACTTCATTATATAAGGAACGAAAAAACAGTAATCTATGAAACTCGTTCAGTCCGTTGCCATTTTTTTGCCCTTGTTCCTATCTGTAATGGTGGTTGGCTGCAGTGGCAATGCGGGCCCGGCAGAAGGCCAGGAAAATGCCGCGGCAGAGCGCCGCGACGCTATCCGCCGCCTGCAAAATCCTAGAGAGATAGCCGCCCTCGGCAAGATCGTACCGGCGGATGAAATGCTGGAGCTGGCCTTTGAAACCAGCGGCAGAGTAAAGAGCATCTATTTCAGAGAGGGGCAGAAAGTACAGGGCGGCGATCCTCTTATTGTGCTGGATGCCGCGCTGGAAGACAACCAGCTGAAGGCCCTCGAAGCCCAGTTGGAACGCAACCGGCTGGAACAGGAAGACGCCCGCGCCCAGCAAAAATACTACGAAGAGGTACTCGAACAGCAGGGCCAGACTTACCAGCGCCTGAAGCGTTCCGTGGAGGCCAAGGCCCTGCCCGCCAGCGAGCTCGACCGCATTGAGCTCGACATTACGAACAGCCGCAACCAGGCGGCCGCGGCAGCCCGGCTGTTGCAACGCCTGGAAGTGCAGGCCCGGGAATTGCGCATCCAGCAGGAGGAAGTAAGGCTGCGCCGCCGGCAGAAAGAACTGACGGCTCCGGGAGAGGGAACCATCGTACGCTGGGAGGTGCGGCAGGGCGCCACCTTGAACGCCTATCAGTTGGCCGGTGAATTTGCACCTGCCGGCCCACTGCTCGTGGAAGCGGAAGTGGACGAATACTTCGCTACTGATGTGAAAGTAGGGCAGAAGGCCATTATCCGGCGCGAAGGCTATACCGACACGCTGGCTGTAGGGCAGGTCGTCTTTACTTCTGAAAAGCTGAGTGACAAGTCCATTTTATCAGAAGACAACAGCCAGTTTGAAGACCTGCAGGTGCGCCGCATAAAGATCCGGTTGGAAGACGGCAGCCGGCTTCTGCTGGGCATGAAAGTGGAAGCCCTCATTCAAACTAATGAAAAAAGTTAATCGATGTTCCGCCAGGCGTTACAATTCATCAATTACGATAAACCCAAAGCTTTTGGGGCCACTCTCGGTGTCCTGGTGGCCATTTTCCTCATTGGCCAGCAGGCGGGTATTTTCATTTTTCTCACCAGCCTGATGACTACTCTGGTCGATAATTCGAAAGCGGACATCTGGGTGGTCAACGATAAGGCCCGCGACGCCAATCGCCTCGGGCAGGTGGATATGCGGTATGCCCGCGAACTGAAATCCATCCCGGGGGTGGATATCGTATCCCCTCTGGTACTGGCTGGCGCCAACGCCAAACTGCGCAACGGCGAACAGCTGCCCGTCCAACTGGTCGGAGTGGAAGCTCCGGAATTTCTGCTGGAACCCTGGCGGGTGATAAAAGGCAGTAAATACGGCCTGCTGGATAACGGCGGGGTATCCGTTGACGTTTTCGACATCAACAGTATGGACAGCCTGGAACTCGGCGAACCGCTGGAGATCAGCGGCCGGCGGTCTTACATCAAAACCATTACCCGCGGCGCCCGGGGATTCGGAGGTTCGCTGTTGGTCACTACTGTCAACCGGGCGAGAACGCTGGGCAAGGTGCCTGCCAATAAAGCCAGCGCCATATTGCTGGCCGTTAGGGATGGTTTCCCGGCAGACAGCGTGGTGGCGGCCATTAACCGTAGTTTTTTTGGTATCCGCGCCTGGGAACGGGAAGCTTTTTCACAACAGACGCGAAAAGAGAACCTCAGCAACAGCGGCATCGGTACTTCTACTTTCACCCTGATCATTTTCGCGATCATTTCCGGTATGGTCATTATTGGCCTGACGCTTTATTCTGCGGCCATTGAACGCCTCAACGACTATGCGACCATGAAGGCCATCGGGGCTTCCAACGGGTACGTCACCCGCATCATTCTATCCCAGGCGCTGCTGATCGCAATAGTAGGTTTCTCCCTGGCTGCCGTCCTTCTGGTTGGCTTCAGGAAAGGCATCGCCGGCGCCGGGGTGATCTTTGAATACGGCTGGATGCTTTGGGTAGGCTTGTTGCTGGCTACCCTGCTGCTTTCTCTGGGGGGAGCGTTGCTGGCCATTTTCCGCATCCGCAAAGTAGAACCTGCCTCTGTTTTCCGTTGACCGCCCAAAATTATCACCATGAGAAGTGTGCTTAATATTTTAATTTTTCTTTTCCTTTCTAATGGTCTGATGGGACAGCGCTCTTTCAGCCTTGAGGATGCGGTGGGGTATGCCCGGGAGCATCATCCCGGACTGGCCAACAGCCGGCTGGAACAGCAGGCCTCAGCAGCAGAAGAAGAACGGCTGGAGCGGCAATGGCTCCCGCAGGTTTCAGCTTCCGCCGATTTTCGGTACAACCCCATCCTGCAGACCACCCTTTTGCCGGCAAGCCTTACCGGCGGTTCCGGGAATGAGCTTGTTGAAGTACAGTTTGGAACGGCTTTTTCCAGCGCTGTCGGGATAACGGTGCGGCAGAAAGTCTATGACCCCGTATTTCACCTTGAGCGGGAACTGAAAGCAATCGGACGGGAAAAAGCGGTGCTGGATGAGGAGTTCGAGCAAAAAAGGATAAGGCTCAGAGTGGTGGCGGCTTATTATCAGGCGCTGCTGAATCGGGAAGCCTGCCAGAATAGCCGGCGTTTGCTAAGCAGCCTGGATTCCCTGCGGCAGGATGTGCGAATTAGAGTGGAAAACGAGCTGGAAAACCTCAGCCTGCTCAACGCTCTGAACCAGCAGTACCGGCAACAGCAGAACAAGGCCTATGCCGACAGCCTCAACTGGAAGGCTAGCCTCGCCGGGTTGAAGCTGGAGATGCACTTCCCCTCCGGGGAGGAGCTTCGGCTTACAGACAGCCTTGGCCTGTCCATGGAAGATACGGTTAGCCTGAATACGGCCGACAATTACGACATCCGCAATTATGATCTTCAACTGGAGGAATCGCGCAACGCACTGGGCCGCCTCAACCGGTCCAGGTTGCCCACAGTAGATGCCGAAGGGCATCTCGGCGCCCAGTTCTTTTCCCAGTCGCCCAACCTTTATGACCTCAACCGCTGGTATGGCCAGAGCTATGTCGGCCTGACGGCCACCGTTCCCATTTACGACGGGCAGGACCGGCAATACGGCGAGCAGATAGAAAACCTGAAAATGGAACAGGTGCGCAACCAGGTGCAGGCCTATCGTATTGAGCAGGAAAACAAGGCCATCCGGGCTTCACTTCAGATGGAAAGCGCCCGGGCACAGGCACTACTGGCCCGGCAAGCCATGGAAACGGCGGAAAAAAACCTGCAGCTGGCCCGCTTTAACTATCAGAACGAAGTGGCCGGGTTCCAGCCCGTGTTTGATGCTTTGCAAACCCTGGTAAACAGCCGGGAACAACTGATCGCTGCCAAAAAGGCTTATGTTCAGGCTTTGCTGGATGCCTGGCTGCTGGACTTGTAGCTGCTGGGCAAAAGCTGTACCTTCGCCGGTACTGCTCTAACCAAACCAGCCATGCCCCTATGTTGAAGATCGACATGCATACGCACATCATTCCCGAAAAGCTGCCCCGTTTTGCGGATAAGTTCGGCTACGGGGATTTCATTTATCTGGAACATCACGCACCCGGACGGGCACGGATGATGAAAGGCGGGGAGTTCTTTCGCGAGATCGCCTCCAATTGCTGGGACCCCGAAAAACGCATCGGGGAGTACGCAAAATACCATACTCAGGTGCAGGTGGTTTGCACCATTCCGGTCATGTTTTCCTACTGGGCAAAACCAAAGGATTGCCTGGAGCTTTCCCGCTTCCTCAACGACGATATCGCCCAAACGGTGGCGGATCACCCCCGGCATTATATCGGCCTGGGCACCATACCCATGCAGGATGCGGGCCTTGCCGTTCAGGAACTGGAGCGCTGCCGGGAGATTGGCCTGGCAGGTGTACAGATCGGCTCCAATATCAATGATAAGAACCTGAGTGAGCCGGAATTTTTCCCCGTTTTTCAGGCCTGCCAGGACCTGGATATGTCCCTCTTCGTCCATCCCTGGGAAATGATGGGCTTTCACTCCATGCGCAAATACTGGCTGCCATGGCTGGTGGGCATGCCGGCGGAGACTTCCCGCGCCATCTGTTCGATGATCTTCGGAGGCGTCTTCGAACGCCTGCCTCGCCTGCGGGCCTGCTTTGCCCACGCCGGAGGCTCCTTCCTGCCCACGATCGGGCGGGTCCAGCACGGGTTCAACTGCCGGCCCGACCTGGTGGCCATTGACAATGGTGTGCCGCCTCGCGATTATCTGGGACAATTCTGGGTGGACTGCATCACCCACGACCCCGGTATGCTGCGGTATGTGCTGGATACGGCCGGCGAGAACCGGGTTTGCCTCGGTTCGGACTACCCCTTCCCGCTGGGCGACCTTGAGATCGGCGCTTTTATTGAAGAGATGGGCCTGCCGCAGCAAACTGTAGAAGGCATATTCGCAGACAACACTCTGGAATGGTTGGCGTTGGAGGGTTCGGCGTTTAGTTGATTATTATAAGTGTTTAATTAATTGAAAATCAGATTTTTACGAGTTTTTATTTTGTGTTCAGGGCTAAAGCAGCAGCCAACAAAGGGAGGGAAACTGTCTCATTCTTTCTGAGCGGAAAATCGTAACTTTACTAAAGTAATCCTTTTTAAGCCGACTAGTGGCCAGGCGAACTTTAAGTCGCCTGGCCACTAGTCAGGCGCCGGTTCCTTCCCCTCTTTCCATTCCAGCAAAATCCTATTATCTTTGCCTTCTGAAAAATTCATCCGCAGAGCCCTTAACAAAGCTTGCGGCGGGTACAGTTGGCAGCTCCGGGCTTATGCCCAACAAGCCTGCAACTTGTTCTTATTGCTTAACGTACCAAACCATCGAAAATGCCGAGATTGTATAACCTCGTCAATAGTGACGAGTTGAAGCGCCGTATGCTGGAAAGCGGGGAGGCGCGAACGACCCTTTCCTTTTACCGCTACCATCAGATTGAAGACCCCAAGGGCTTTCGTGACGAACTGTATCGCCGCTGGAGCAAGCTGGGCGTCTTCGGCCGTATTTATGTTGCCGGCGAAGGCATCAACGGACAGATCTCCGTGCCGGATGAGAACTTTGAAGCTTTCCGGCAGGACATGTATGCTATCCCGTGGCTGGACGGGGCCCGCCTGAACATCGCCGTCGATGATGATGGCAGGTCTTTCTATAAGCTCAAGATCAAAGTGCGTCACAAGATCGTGGCGGACGGGCTGGATGACAAGAGCTTCGACGTCACCAAACGGGGTCAACACCTCAGCGCCGAAAAGGTCAATGAACTGATGGAAGATCCTGATACCATCGTTGTGGATATGCGCAACCATTACGAGAGCGAGGTCGGCCACTTCGAGGGAGCCATCTGCCCGGATGTGGAAACTTTCCGCGAGGCGCTGCCGGTAGTGGAAGAGCTGCTCAAGGATAAAAAAGGCCATCCCATCATCATGTACTGTACCGGTGGCATTCGTTGTGAGAAAGCTAGCGCCTATTACCTTCACAAGGGCTTCGGCAAGGTGTATATGATCGACGGCGGCATCATCGAATATGCCCGGCAGTGTCGGGAGAAGGGCCTGCCCATCCGGTTCCGGGGCAAGAACTTCGTTTTCGATGAGCGCATGGGCGAGCATATAGGGGAAGAGGTCATAGCCCGTTGCCATCAGTGCGGCCAGCCTTGTGATACGCATGTCAACTGCGCCAATGACGCCTGCCACATTCTATTCATTCAGTGTGAGAAGTGCGCCGAAAAATACCATCAGTGCTGCTCTCAGAAGTGCAGCGATTTCATCCGGTTGCCGGAGGAGCAGCAGAAAGAACTGAGGGGAAAAGTGGAATTCAACGGGACGAAGTTCGGGAAGGGCAGGTACAAGGCGGTTCGCAGAGATGAAGAACTGGTGTTGGAATAATTACACCAGGAGTTCGCTTACTTTGAAAGTAACTCCAACCGGCCTGGCGGGCATTTCATCCTCGAAAAGGAATAATTCGTTGCTTTTATATCGATCCCCGACAGGAGAATGGTACACTTCGATTTCCCTTTTTTCCAGATTGACGATCCAGCATTCCGGAATGTTTGCGGAAGCGTAAAGCGGGAGCTTAATCTCCCTGTCATATTCCAGGGAGGAGTCGGATACTTCAATAACCAAAAGTATATCGTCAGCCGAAGGGTGCCCACTTGAATAATAATCAGGTGAAAACCTTACGATCGCTACATCCGGCTCCGGCGCTGAATACTTATTTAACCTGATCGGGTTTTGTCCTCTGATCAAAACATCCGGGTTATTCAATCTATTGAGTGTAGCGATGATCTTATCTACGCATGCAGCGTGTTTACTGCCAATAGGGCTCATCTCTATGATTTTGCCATCAATTAATTCTACCCTGTCATCCTGTTTCAGGATGCCGGCTTCCGCCATTTTAAAATATTCCTCGGTGGTAATTAACCGCTGCGCCAGTTTTACAGCCATGATGTTGATTGATCAATGAGCAAATAAATATACAAAAATTAAACCTGGTTTCACACCGGCCGCATCAGCCCCTCCTGCACTACTGAAGCAACCAGCCTCCCATTACGGTCGAAGACACTGCCCCGGGTGAACCCACGCGCTCCGGATGCGCTGGGGCTGTCGATGGCGTAGAGCAGCCAGTCGTCCATGCGGAAATCGCGGTGGAACCACATGCCGTGGTCCAGGCTGGCCAGTTGGATGTTGCCGCCGGCCACTTCATTGCCGTGGGGCAGCAGGGCGGTGGTCAGCAGGTTGTAGTCGGAAGCGTAAGCCAGCACCGCCTGGTGGGCGGTAATGTTATCGGGCATGGACCCTTTGGAACGCATCCAGACGTGGCGCCGGGGAGCCTGTTTGCCGGCCAGCATAGGGTGAACGCGTTCTACCGGCCGAAACTCGATAGGGTGGTCGATCTCCAGAAAGCGGCGGATGGTTTCCGGCAACTGGGAGCCGAATTCTTCCACCAACTGGTCCCAGCTCATCAGCCCGCCGGGAGGCGTCACATTGGGCATACTGATCTGGTGGCTGAACCCTTCCTGTTTTTTTTGAAAAGAAGCAGACATGTTGAATATGGCATGCCCCTTCTGTATGGCCTTGATCCGGCGGGTGGTGAAGCTTCCCCCGTCGCGGATGCGGTCCACCTCGAATACGATGGGCAGTTCAATATCGCCGGGCAGGATAAAATAGGCATGCAGGGAGTGCACGAGCCGGCCCTCAGGGACGGTATGAATGGCGGCCTGCAGAGCCTGGGCCAGTACCTGGCCCCCGAATACGCGCTGGCTGCCGACGCTGCGGCTTTGCCCTCTGAATATGTTCTCCTCAATGGCCTCCAGGTCGAGCAGGCCGAGCAATTCTTCGATGTTCTTCATGCCGGGAAGTTAAGAGTAGTTTTATTATGGCCAACTACAGCCTTTATCATTCCTTAACAATAATTTTCCCGAAAGGCATTACCGGAAGTCCTGAAAAAATCAATATTTTGGTTCATCAGGAATATAGTTTTTAAATGGCCCATAACGGGATACCGCTCCGGGCTTTTCCTGCTCAACGTAGAATTTCCTTTTTATCGGGCAAATGGCGAAACGAAGTAAGAAGGCGAACAAAAAAACGGGAGCTATTCCTCCCAAAGCGGCGGCTGCGAGCCAGGGGTTTCCCGCATGGTTCAGCAATAAGCGTGCAGTGGCCTGGGGCCTCTTTGCCCTTAGCTTCCTGCTCTATGCCAACACGCTGACGCACGATTACGCGCTGGATGACGCTATCGTCATTTACAACAACATGTTCGTGGAAGATGGCGTGTCAGGTATCCCGGGAATTCTGTCGAAGGATACTTTTTACGGGTTCTTCAGGGAGGAGGGCAAAGCCAGCCTGGTGGCCGGCGGCCGCTACCGCCCGCTGACACTGGTGCTCTTTGCGCTGGAAGTACAGCTTTTCGGAAAGACACCCTTTGTGGGGCATCTGTCCAACGGCCTGCTTTACGGCCTGACGACGGCTGTCCTGTACCTGCTCCTGCTGAAGATATTCAATGCTTCGGAGGGTAAACCACAAGCTTTCTTTATTCCTCTGGCTGCCGGTGTTTTATTTGCCGTTCACCCCATCCATACCGAGGTGGTGGCCAATATCAAAGGTTGTGATGAGATCGTTGCGCTGCTGGGGAGCCTGGCGGCGCTCTATTATTCCTTCCGGGCCTACCGGGAGAACCGGCCGGCCTGGAATGTGATTGCCGGCCTTGTATTTTTCCTCGGGTTGATGTCCAAAGAGAATGCCATTACTTTTCTGGCCGTTACGCCTCTGGCGTATTATTGCTTCACTAAGGCCAGCCCGGGGGTGATCGTGCATCAGGCAGCACCTTTTGTTGTCGCCGCTGCTGTCTTTCTGGCCATTCGCTTTTCCGTTCTGGGTTTTAGCCTGAGCGAACCGACAATGGAAATGATGAACAACCCCTTTATAAAGGCCGAAGGAGGACAGTATCTGCCCTTTACTGCCGAAGAACGCTTCGCTACCGTTTTTTACACGCTTGGCAAATACATCCTGTTGCTGTTTTTCCCCATTGTGCTCACCCATGATTATTATCCGCGCCAGATTGGAGTGATGGACTTTGGCGACTGGAGTGTGTGGCTGAGCCTGGTGGTATATGCCGCCATGCTGGTTTACGCCCTGCGGAAACTGCCGAAAAGAGATCCGGTAAGTTTTGCCCTCCTTTATTACCTGGCTACTCTTTCCATCGTTTCTAACCTCTTCTTCCCGGTGGGCACCCACATGGCCGAGCGCCTGATGTTCATGCCCTCGGTCGGGTACTGCCTGCTGCTGGCCATTCTGGGGTACCGGTGGGCTGTTGCACGGAAGCCCAAAGGTAAAGCTCCCGCCTTCCGGCAATTCACTCCTGTGCTGGGGCTATTGCTGGTTGTTGCGCTGGCCTACTCGGTTCGCACCGTGTTGCGCAATCCCGCCTGGAAAGACAATTACACGCTCTTCACTACAGATATCCGGCATTCTCCCAACAGTGCAAAACTGCGCAATGCCGTGGGAGGCGAACTGGTCACTCAATCTCTGTCCGTTCAGGACCCTGCCCGGAAGGCCGCTATGCTCAACCAGGCCATCCAGCACCTGAAAGAAGCCCTCCGCATTCATCCCGCCTATAAAAATGCGTATCTTTTGCTCGGCAATGCCTACAACTATCTGCAGCAATACGAAAACGCTATTGAAGCGTATAAGAACGCTTTGGCCCTTGACCCCGATTATTCGGAAGCCAGGCGCAATCTGGGAATCACCTACAAGGATGCCGGAAAGTATTTCGGTGAACAAAAGCGTGACCTGAACCAGGCCATTCTTTACCTCAACCAGGCCAGAGAAATATTGCCCAATGAATATGAAGTGCTCCGCCTGCTGGGCGTTGCCCATGGCATAAAAGGCGACCGGGAAAAGGCGGTGGAATACTTTACCCTCGCTACCCAGGCAGACCCCGCCAAAGCCAGAGGATGGTATGACCTGGGCACTGCCTATCTGAACCTGGGCAACACGGAATTGGGCCAGCAGTATCGCCGCAAAGCCTATGAGATGGACCCCG
The DNA here is from genome assembly GCA_020636315.1 of Lewinellaceae bacterium. Lineage (GTDB taxonomy): Bacteria > Bacteroidota > Bacteroidia > Chitinophagales > Saprospiraceae > JACJXW01. Next base: position 342,673 of record JACJYA010000001.1, on the reverse strand, counting down.
GCCTGAAGGCGGAAATGGATAAGGAGTGAATGTGGAAAGGTGTAAAAGTGGAAAAGTGGAAAAGAAAACAGTGAAAAAACGATCGAACATTCAAATGAGATGACCATGAGAAGAAGGCGGCTTATTTTACCATTCTTACTGGCCTTGCTGGCCTTTGCTTCGGCTTTTCAGTCGCCAGGGGAAGGGCGGCCGGTATCGAAAGAGCAGCAATGGGTGGATTCTGTATATAATGCCATGAGTGAACAGGAACGCCTTGGGCAGCTCTTTATGCTGCGGGCTCATTCCAACCTTGGGCAGGATCACGTCGATAAAATAAAGCGCCTGATCAGTGAATACAGGGTAGGGGGCCTGTGTTTTTTCCAGGGAACCCCGGAAAAGCAGATACAGCTCATCAACGAATATCAGCAACTGGCGGGGCCCGTGCCCTTACTCATCGCCATGGATGCCGAATGGGGCCTGGGTATGCGCATGAAAGAAAGCACGATCAGCTTTCCCAAGCAGCTGATGCTGGGAGCCATTCAGGATAACCGCCTGATCTATAATATGGGCAGGGAGATTGCCCGCCAGCTCAAGGCCGTGGGAGTGCACCTCAACTTCGCACCTGTAGCGGATGTCAATAACAACCCCGCCAACCCGGTTATCCATACCCGCTCCTTCGGCGAAGACCCGGTTAACGTATCCGTCAAAAGTTATATGTACGCCAAGGGGCTGCAGGATTATGGCGTCCTGGCTTGCGCCAAGCATTTTCCCGGCCACGGTGATACCGATGTGGATTCCCATTACGGCCTGCCGGTCATCCGGCATGATTTCGGCCGCCTGGACAGCGTCGAGCTTTATCCGTTCCGGGTACTGGCCCAGTATGGAGTGGGCAGCGTGATGGTCGCCCACCTCAATGTGCCGGCTCTGGATGCCAGAGAGAACCGGCCGACCACCCTGTCTTACAATACCGTCACCAAGCTGCTGCGGGAAGGCCTGGGGTTCGAAGGGCTTATCGTTACGGATGCTCTGGATATGAAGGGGGTCACCAGTCATTTTAAAGGTGGAGAGGTGGAAGCGGAAGCCCTGCTGGCCGGCAATGATATGTTGTTGCTCCCCGAAGACCTGGGCGCCGCCTTCGCCGAGATCAAAAAATACATCGAAGAGGGGAAACTGAGCTGGGAACGCATTGAGCAAAGTGTAAAAAAGATTTTGGCCAATAAATATCGGCTGGGCGTCCGCACCTTTAAACCGCTGGATGCCAATAATATCCGGCAGCAGTTAAATACCGGGCAGGCCATTCAGCTGAAGCGAAGCCTTATTGCCAATGCTCTGACGTTGGTGCGCAATCCGGAAGAGCTCATCCCTTTTCAGGCGCTCGACACGCTGAAGCTGGCCAGCCTCAGCATTGGAGGAGGTGCCTCCAACCCCTTTCAGGAACGCTTGCTTTCTTATCAGGACATGCCAACCTTCCGGGAAAGTGGTGACATCTCGCCGGCAAGAGGGCAGGAACTGGCCAAAGAGCTGGAAAAATTTGATGCTGTAATCATAGGCCTGCATGATCTGAACAGCCAGGCCGGCAGCGACTTCGGAGTGAAGCGGGGTACCCGCGATTTCCTGAAATTGCTGAGCCACCGCACCCGGGTAATTCTCACCGTTTTTGGTACTCCTTACAGCCTTCAGTATTTTGACGATATCGACTGGGTGCTCGAGGCCTACGATGAAGACCCTGCAACCCAGGACCTGGCGGCGCAGGCCCTCTTTGGGGCCATCGCGCTCAAAGGCCGCCTCCCCGTGACGGCCTCTTCGCGTTCTGCCTATGGGGCTGGTGTCCTTACCCGCAAGCTTCAGCGGTTCGGGTATGCACCACCCGAGAGTATGGGGCTGGACAGCGGCACCCTCGCCCGGATCGAAACCATTGCCGAAAATGCCATAGAGGCCAGAGCAACGCCGGGGTGTGCAGTGCTGGTGGCCCGGAATGGAAATATCATTTACGAAAAGACATTCGGCCATCACACCTACCGGGCAGAACAGGCTGTAGAGCCAGACGACCTTTACGACCTGGCTTCCCTGACCAAGATCACTTCTGCCACGCTGGCGGTCATGAAATTGTACGAAGAAGGCCGCCTCAGCCTGGATACCCCTATCGTCCGCTATCTGCCCGAGCTCGAAGGCACCAACAAGGCCGATATGGTGCTGCGCGATATCATGGCCCACCGGGCCGGGCTGATCGGCTGGATACCTTTTTATAAACAGACCATGACAACCCGGAGGCGGCGGGCCCGCCAGCGTCCGGAGTTTTACCACCGCACCCCTGACGCCAACTTTTCCGTTGCGGTTGCCGGCCACCTCTTCCTGCGGCATGATTTTGTGGACAGCATTTGGCAGCAGATCTTTCGGTCGGAGCTGCGCCCGGACCGCGGATACGAATACAGCGACCTGGGGTTTTATATGATTGCGCGTATGGTGGAACGCCTGAGTGGGCAGCCACTAGACGAATATGTGGCCACCCATTTTTACGGCCCGATGGGCCTGAGCCATATCGGCTACAATCCCTGGCGGGAATTCCCGAAAGAAAAGCTGGTGCCTACGGAAAGGGACAACTACTTTCGCCTGGAGACGGTTCAGGGCTATGTTCACGATATGGGGGCGGCTATGCTGGGGGGCGTAAGTGGCCATGCCGGCCTGTTCGCCAATGCCCACGATGTGGCTGTGATCATGCAAATGCTGCTCAATAAAGGGGAATACGGGGGCAGGCAATTCCTCAAACCCGAAACGGTCGCCACCTTCACTACCCGGCACCCCAGGGAGACCCGGCGTGGCATAGGTTTCGACATGCGCCAGCTGGACCCCAGCCGCTGGATCAACCTGCCTGCCCAGGCTTCCGACGATACTTTCGGCCATACCGGCTTTACCGGTACCTGCGCCTGGGCTGACCCGGAGAAACAGCTGGTTTACGTTTTTCTTTCCAACCGCACCTATCCCTCCATGAATAACTATAAGCTAAACAAGATGAAAACGCGCCGCCGCATCCTGACGACGGTGTATGAAGCTATGGAGAATTATCCCGAGTACGAGGCCGGCCTCGATGGTGTGCAGCGGTGGTAGGGAGCATATCAGGGAAACTGGGCCGGAGCCAGTTTGCGGATATAAAAGGCCTGGCCTTCGTAAACTACGCGGGCCAGTTTGTTTTGGGCGATCAACTCCTTTAACCGGCCTTAATTAGATAACAAATGACGGGCGCATTTGGTGGAGTGAGAGGTGCAGGAGGAAAGCCAGGATGGCGGGCCGCTAAATAATTTACTGGTTTGCGGGAAATGAGGGGGTATCGGTCTGCTGCAAATTGACTAATTTTACGCCGTTTCAACCCGAATAACGGATTACGAATCCCGAATAACAACCCGCCACTCTATGCCTACCATCCGCAAGCTTTTCTACTCCCTTCCTCCCGCCTGGCGGTTCCTGGCGCGGCGCCTTTACTACCTGCCGACAGACCTTTACGAAGGGCTGAGCGGCCGGCGGGGCCCCATGACGCCGCCGCGGGGCCTGATCTATACTGGTTCCGGTGATTTTCGTGCTCAGGGGGAAAAAATGCGCCAAGATCTGGTAGAACTGGCAGGGCTTCAACCCCATCACCGGGTGCTGGACGTGGGCAGCGGTATCGGAAGGATCGCCGTGCCCCTTACGGAATACCTCGATGAGCAGGGTAGCTACGAGGGTTTTGATGTGGTGGAGGTGGGGGTGCGCTGGTGCGAGAAGGCCATCACCTCCCATTTTCCTAACTTTCGCTTTACATACGTTAGCCTGGACAACGATCTCTACCGTTCCGGGGGAGGCAGTGCGGCGGATTTCCGGTTTCCCTATCCGGATGAAGATTTTGACGTGGTGGTGCTCACCTCCGTTTTTACACACATGTTGCCTGGTGAGGTGGCCAACTACCTGCGGGAGATCGGCCGGGTGCTGTGTCCGGGTGGCCGCTGCTTTGCCACCTTCTTCATCTGGAATGAGGAGGCTGCACGCCTTTCCCGAGCCAATCCCCATTTCACCTTCCCCTATGATCGGGGCCATTACCGGCTGATGGACGAGCAGGTGCAGGCCGCCAATGTGGCGTATGAGGAAGGCTACCTCCGGCGGGAGTTGATAGAAGGCGCCGGTTTGAAAGTTGAACAAGCACACTATGGCTACTGGGCGGGGAGGAAAAAGGAAAGGTGTAAGGATTTTCAGGATATTCTTGTGTTGAGCAAACCAAAATAGTGTTGTACCGGGGATAGTTCAATTAAGTGTGTCCGCGTAAAGCTAAGGGGCAATTCAAATAAGTGTGTCCGCATTACGGTAACACGCTGGTTTCCAGAGTAACAAGGCCCGTCCTCGCTACCGCTCTGCCGGGTAAAAATTCAGCCTGTCTTCGTTCCTCAGCGTTCGACTGAGCTCACGCCGAAGTCCGGGTAAAAAACCAGAAACTATGAACAGTCCCAAGTGTGCCTGCTTCACGCTAACCTACTGGTTTCCAGAAACCCAGAAACCCAGAAAACCAAAAACCCAGAAACCCGGAAACTACAAACAGCCCCCTGCACCGGTGGTGAGGATGGAATCCAGCATAACATAAACGTTTTACAATTGCATACCTCCTTCACCCTCTCACCCCGTCTCCAAGTGTTCCCATCCCCCCTCTCCTCCCTGGCTACTACCTGAGCATCACCATCCGGCTGCCTTTATAGTCGTGCTCCTCTTCGCCTTCTTTTCCCTGGTGGATGCGGACGCTGAAGCGGTACATACCGGGCCTGAGGTTGTTGGCGCCGTATATGGGAATGAGGAACCGCCCTTGCCGGGGCAACTCTTCTTCAATCTCTCCCAACATGATTTCCTCCTTACCTTCCAGAGGCCTGGCGGTAACTTTTGCAGTATAGGCCTGCTCGGGCACGAATTCTTTTCCCTTGATCTGGGCTTCCAGGCGAATGAGGCTGCCAGCCTTGGTAAAATGCTGAGCCTCCTCCCCTCTGAAGTTTCTGAGTTTCAGTTCAATTTCTTCTTCGACGGCCTTATCTGCCTTCCTCGGGATGCCTTCCTGAACCGGAGCTTTGGGTTGGGCCAGTAGTTGTCCTGGCACCAGCGCAGCTCTTGCTTTTTCTGCGGGCAGATGAGCTTTCAGGAACTCTTCGATCAGTTCCCCGTCACAATTTTTGAACTGCTTGGTATTTCCGGACTGGTCGTGTTTGATGGCCCAGACATCGGAATCCGGATAATAAATGATAGAGAATTTGTACCTCGGCATCTTTTCGATGGGCAGTTCCCTGGAGGATGGTTTATCCGGTTCTTCTTCCATTACCCTGGTTTTAGCCTCTTCTTCTGCCAGTTCGAAAACGGGAACATCTTCAGCGATACTTTTCATGACGTTTAGCTTTTCCTCCAGGGCAGCCTTGCCCTCAAAGGTGGCGCTGCGGCCGATCTCCTGGTTGTTGCCGGATCTCAGGAGGAAAAAATGCTCTCCTTTTTTGCTTTGCTGCCGTTCGTAACTCGTATCATCGGCAGCATTGCGAATGACTACCTGTATGCCATTATCACGGCTTCTCTCCGACTGGTAGCCGTGGCTGAAAAAGATGGGGGCGCCATCTTTGCCGTTAAACTGGAAATAGTATTTCCCGTCTTCCTTAAAGAAGGTTGCGAATCCGTACTTCAACGGGCCGCCTCCTTCTTTTGGGTAGTTTGAAGTTTTCATTGTGGTATATTTTTGCGCCGGCTCCTGTGGGAGTTCGGCTGTGTGTCTGCATTTCATCTCCTTCCCTACATGCATGCCGGGGTGTTCTGTGGTTTTAAAAGTTCAGTTGGGAAAATAATCAGGATAAGCCGTTATTCTGTTGAAAATCAAGGGTGGAAAGATTGGTTCAACCCTGGAGTGAACGGCCTTTTTCTTTCCACCCTTGTAACCGGGGTTGCGTTGAGAGGTTCCAATCGCTGTTTCCTCCCTCAACCCCTGCTTTTTCCTGCTACCTTTTTTAAGGAGGGCAGCGGGAATAAGCATTCATTCTGGCACGCGTTTGGCCTTAGTTGCTAGCCTTTATAGATGGCCAGCTTTCCAAGTTCGGCAAAGCCAACCATCGGCAGCGTGCGTACTACATTGCCATTGGCATCAATTTCGACCAGCCTGATGGTAGCCACCAGTTCATAAACGCCGGCCGGCCATTTGCCAGTGTTCGGGATCAACTTGGAGGGGTCGAGGTTGTAGTTGAAGTCATAGTTTACGGGGCCAGGGGTGGAAAGGTAGGCTTCTGCCTGATGCAGTGCTGCGCCTTCAAAGAATTGCCCCATGCCTTCGACAAACAGGTCGAGGTGCCACTCAACTTTTGCCGGATCGACAAAGTTGGTCATGAAACCTTCATTGATCCAGTGGAAATGAACGTTCATGCGCTGGTCATCCCGGATGACCCTTTCCTGGCTTTCGCCTACTCTTAATGGCCCGTGGTAGCCACCTGCAGGTGGAGCATAATCTTCGGCACAGGAAACAAAAGCATCTTTAATGCGCCAGAACGGCCCCATCCACGATTCTTCAAAAATGAGATTACCTGTCATGACTATTTATTTTTGGCCTATCCTTTTCTTCCGGCGATTGGTTTTGCCTGAGGGAAAAAGGATAAGATGGTTAGGAAATCTTTTTATTCCCTAAATAAAGACAGGCGATAAACTTATCCTTAGCTACTGGCCAGCCAGCGGTAAAAAAGCGGTAAAATGATGGTAAAAGGAGGGAAGAAGGGAACCGGTCCCTGAAGAAGCTTTCAGGAGGCCAGATCCATGCCGGAAGAGTTGGACACCACGCCTGCAAGCAGCGCAGGCGTGGTGTAAAAGCCTTTCTAAAAGGATAAGAAATTATTCTAATTCGGATTGTACTTATCGGCCTGCAGCCCTACTGGTTTGAACCATCCGTTGTGCAGTACGTTCTCGTCTCCGCTGTCAACGAGGTTCATCTCATTGGTCGTCGGGTTCCATTTCCGGATGTAGCTGCATTCCGGGCATTCAAAAATGTACCAGTCACCTTCCCGGCGGCCTTCACAGGCATGTTTATCGAAACCTTCCGAATGAAATTCAACATGATTTGGCATAGTCAACTGACTTTGGTAAAACAAATAGTTAAGATGAAAACATATTGTTTTTAAAATAGTTCAAACCTTTTGATTCGGGGTTTAGGAAAATGATCGGGGTGGGGTTTTAGAGGCTGTTAGAATTCAGCAGCTTCTGGGATGGAGTAAAAAATGTATAAATTTTTACTCATTTTGATCAACCAGTGAAGGGAAAAAGCGTGTTTTGATTTTAGCCTGAATCCAAATATAAAATTCTTTAACGTAAAAAGGTAACAATTGTTTTAAAAAGCACCTGCAATTGTTCCTGAAAAGGGTTAACTTAAAAGGTTGCCAAGCCCCAAAAAGATCAAATAATGACTGACCCCCTGATCATCATCTTTGGCGGCAACTCCGATCAGTTGCACCAGGTGGCCGAATGCATCGCCGGCTCATGGGTAATAAGCATTTTTCCAACGGTACAATTATTTGAGGGAGCCGAAATAAAACCGGGCCCCGCCCTGTCCCTTTTGATCCAGGAGGCCTCCTTTTCCAATGCCCTTCCCTTTCTGCAAGCCATTAAACGAAAGCTGCCCCGCGTGCCGGTTATTGTTCTGGCCGAAAGGCCCGCCCGGGAAGACATCATCCACGCTTTTCGTTTCGGGGTTCAGGATTATCTGTTGTTGCCGCTGAAGGTGGAAGAGCTTCAGTTGGCTATTGAAAAGCATGGTAAGGCAGGGCTTCCGCCATCGGCTTCCCCGCTTTTGCACAACTGGAGGTCAAAGTTGCAGCAATGGTTCGGAATAGGGGCCGGGGGCGGCAGGCCTGCAGGCCTGGCAACTGAATTCACATGGGGGGCTCCCCAGGTGGGGAAGGCGGACGAGCCCAATGGGAACAAAGCGTTGTTAGAAGTAGAAGCTCGTTTCTTCGGCAATTTCGGGCTTCAGGTAAAAGGCAGGGAATTGCCTCTATTGCCGGGAGAAAAGGTCAACGCCTTTTTTGCCTACCTGCTGTATTATCATAAGAAGCCCGTCCATCGGGAAATTCTTCTTTCCCGGTTCTGGGAATATACTTCTCCTTCCTCCGCCCGGAAATCTCTCAACGTAGCCGTACACACCCTTCGCCAGCACCTCAACAGCCTGGTGCCCAACCTGGAATTCATTCAGTATTACAACGACAACTACCTCGTAAACCCCGAAATCAATATTACTTCAGATGTGGGGCGTTTTCTGGACTATTGGTACAAAGGGCGGGCCGTTGAGTCCAGCAAGGGCCCTCAGGAGGCTTTGAAATACTATCAGAACGCAACAGCCCTATACCAGGGAGATTTCCTGGAGGATATTCACTATGAAGAGTGGTGTGAGCAGGAACGGGACAACCTCAAGGAAACCTATCTCATACTGCTGGACCGGCTGGGCACGTATTTTCTGCAGGAGGAAGCCTGTTCCATGGCGGAGGAAGCCTTCCGGAAAATGCTGGAAAAAGACCCCTGCCTGGAAAATTCGCACCGCAAACTGATGCTTTGTTATTACAGGCTGGGCCGAAGGGACAAGGCCATAAAGCAGTATTACAAATGTGCTGAAGCCCTGGAAAGAGAATTGAAAATTGAACCCTCCCATTCCACCCGTGAGCTGTTTAAAATGGTCTGCGAGGAAAGAAATATTCCCGGGCTGGTATAAAATTAACAGGACTCATATTGAGGCTTGGCTCATTGTTTTACCATCCTCCGGCTGCTCATTCGTTTTCCGTCGGTGGCCTGTATGGTGTAAACCCCATCAGGGAGCCCGCTAACATCTACTTCGGCCAGTTGCCTGCCGGAAGTCAGCTCGATCCGGCGTTCCAGTATAGTTTGCCCGGTGAGGCCAACCACCCTGAGTTGGTATTCACCCTGTTCTCTGCTTTGAATGTGAAGTTGGAGCCTGTTTTCCACCGGGTTGGGAAAAATGCTGAATGCCTCGAACAGGCTGTTTTCTCCGGTGCTGCTGACCATGCCCTCGGAAAGCGTTACCGGGTTGGTGAGAAATACGGAACCATCTCCACTCTGGTTGCTGTTCCCGTTGGCGGCCACTATGGCGGAGTAGAAGCGCACCTCACCGGCGCCCGCCTCCGGGGCGGTCCAGTCCACTTCAAAGACATTGCTGGTGCGGCGCATGCTGTGCTCGGCGTACTGGCGCCCATTTAGCGGGGTGACCTTAATACCATCTCCGGGATTCGTGAAAGCTCCGGCCTGGAGATTAGCATCGCCGGTAAGCGCAACGGCCTGAAATCCATAACCTGCCGGATTCCCACTGGTGCTGGCCTCTACCCGCAGCCGGTACGTTTTCCCGGGTTCGTACTCCTCAACGGGAGTAGCGTTGTCGAGCACCTGAAGGGCCAGGGACGGGGAAAAAGCGCCGGAATTATGGCACGTCTGACAGGGCCCCGGGCTAAGGGGGCTGCCCGTACGGTCGAGCCCCTGTACCGAAGCCGGCCCACTGGAATTATTAGTCCATAAAAGGCCCGCGGCGGCAAGGCCAAAAAATGTGTAGATCATTCTGAATTTCATAAGCGATTTCAGTTAGGAGTCAATCATGTACCCAGACAGGACAGGAAAATCCCCGAAAGGTTTAAACCTGTCAAAAGAAAAAAGGTAAAGGATGCGATACTTTGCGTTATCAGGCGAAGCTGTTTTCCGGATTTTTGCCTTTAACGCCTCTAAAGTAGGAAGTGATGTGTTCGAAGTCGGCCTCTTTATCGCCGGACGGGAAAAATGGCTTGCTGAACACGACCATTTTGTGTTCCCAGTCGAATTTGACCATTATGATGGGCACCCTGGCGCCCAGGGCGATGTAGTAGAAGCCCGATTTGAGCTTATCTACTTTTTTGCGGGTGCCTTCCGGGGCGATCGTAATGGCGAATTCCTCCTTGCTGTTGAAAATATCGACCACGGCATCCACGAAGTTGGTGCTTTTGCTTCGATCTACCGGATATCCCCCCAGCCAACGCATGATGGCGCCCAGAACGGGGTTTTTGAACAGAGAATCTTTACCGACATATTTGGCGTCGAAGCCCATGGCGCTGCGCACCATAAGGCCGATGGGAAAGTCCCAGTTCGAGGTGTGAGGAATGACAATGATGACGTATTTTTTCGGCAGCTTCTCAAATTCTGTGATGATCGTCCAGCCCAATGCCCGGAGCAAAGATTTACTGATCGTCCTGAACATATCTGCGTTTTGCTTTTAATTGCTTATTACCACAAAATAAGACTTTCTGTTCATTGGAACCTCCCTGCTTCGCCCGAAAATGTAACCTCCGCCTCCGGCCTGCGTATATGATAAGAGGTTTGGAAAAAATAACTACGCCATTTTGAGCAGTCTGTTTGTTTCCAAACTTATAATGTTCGCCCGGGCCTTGCACGGGCAGCTAAAAAAGTATTATTTTGCGTCACTTGAAGGAAAACATGCCTCTGAATTAAATTGGGAATCAGTAATTTAGAAGCAGGTAGCCAAAAAATCAACCACAACATTGAAGAAAGCGGCCCTCTGCATATTATTTTTTCTGCTTTTGGGGCCCGTGTGGGCACAGAAAAGACTGGCACTCCCCTCCGAAGGGCCTCCACCGGTAGAGCTCAATTTTTCGGTGGACGGAGGTTTCTTCCCCGATGAGGTGGTGGTGGAATTATCCTCCCCCGGTTCTGTCATTTATTATACTACTGACGGCAGCACTCCTTCCGAGCGCTCCCAAAGATACAAGCGTGGCATCCGCATTAAAGCAACCACAGTGATCCGTGCTGTGGCCTATCATTCTGACGGCCGCCGCAGCGGAGCCATCGGCCATACCTACTTCATTGATGAACCCCGCACTGAGTTTCCGGTGGTCTCCATTGGCATTTCCCCGGAGATCCTTTTTCATCCGCGCTCCGGTTTGTTCATGCTGGGCAACAATGTGGTGGATACTCTGTGGAAAAAGCCCGGCGCCAATTTCTGGAGCCGCAGCGAATTTCCTTCCAGCGTCGAGTTCTTCGAGACGAACGGAAGATGTGCCTACCGCAGCCAGTCCGGTTTTCGGCTCTTTGGCGGGATGAGCCGGTTGTTCCCTCAAAAATCCATTGCCATCGTGGCGCGCCAGCGCTACGGAGAGGCGAGGATACGCCATGAGGTTTTTGGGCAGAAAGGGCTGAACAAATTCAAGTTTCTGGTTCTGCGAAATTCGGGCAGCGACTTTGGAAAAACGCACTTTCGGGATGCCCTCATGACCAGCCTCGTTGATGACTGGGATCTGGAAAAGCAGGATTACCGCCCCGCCCATGTCTATATAAACGGCCAATACTGGGGCATCTACAATATCCGGGAAAAGGTCAATCGGTATTTCATCGCCGGCCACCATCCGGAAGTCGATAAAGACAGTATCGACCTGATCGAGCACCGTTATACCCGCAAACGGGGCAGCACCCGCCACTATCTGAGCCTCCTCCGCTTCCTGGAGGAGCACAGCCTGGCCGACCCCGCCAACTATGCCTACGTGCAAACCCAGATGGACGTCCGGAATTTTATGGATTATCAGATCGCTCAGATCTATTTCGACAACCAGGACGCCGGCGGCAATATAAAATTCTGGCGCTCGCAGAAACCGGGCAGCCGGTGGCGCTGGATCCTCTACGATACGGACTGGGGCTTCGGGCTGCACGGCAGAAATACTTACCGGAACAACAGCCTGGCTTTTCACACCGAACCAGATGGGCCCTCCTGGCCCAACCCGCCCTGGAGCACTTTCCTGCTGCGAAAACTGCTGGAGAATAAAGAATTCGAAGCGGCCTTTGTCAACCGCTTTGCCGGTTACCTCAGCACTTCCTTTAGTGAGGAAACGGTGCTCAACCGCATAGATTCCATCTATCAGAACCTGCTGCCTGAGATCCCCCGCCACCTCAGCCGCTGGAATCTGAGCCACAGTAAATGGGAAGAGGAAGTGGCCCTGGTGCGCGAATTTGCCCAGGAGCGGCCGCGCTACGTTCGCATGCACCTGATGGGGCGTTTCCATACCGGCCCTCAGCGCAAACTGGTGGTCAGCGCCTCGGCCGGTGGCCGCATCATTATCAACAACCAGATATCGGTGAGTAATGACACCGTGGAACTGGTCTATTTCGAGAACTTTCCCATAACCATCAAGGCGGTGGCCCATCACGGCTATCAGTTGTCGCGCTGGGAAGGCATCGAGGCCAATGAGACGCTGCGGGAATTTACCCTGAACCTGAATGAGGACGCCACCCGCCTCCATGCCCGTTTCGATGAATTCATACATCCCATGGAGGGTAAACTGGTGATCAACGAGATCTGCCCCAAGAACGGAAAGGCCGGCGACTGGCTCGAAATTTTTAATACCTCCCGCCACCGCGTTCCCCTGAAGGGATGGACCCTCAGCGACCTGAAACGCAATGAGCTCACCTTCCCCGAAGTTTATATCGGCCCGAACGACTATCTGGTCCTGGCCAGAGATTCGGCGAAATTCGTACAGGCCTATCCCGGCGCTTACAACGTACTCAGTGGGCTGAATTTCGGCCTGAATAAACGAAGGGAATCCCTGGTCCTCTATTCTATTCTGGGAGCCATGGTTGACAGTATTTCCTACGAGGTGCCACCCGTCGATTCCACTTTCACCCTGAACTTACTCCTTCCTCATCTCGATAACAGCGACCCCGAAAACTGGGAGTTCCGTTTCGGGGAAGGCTCGCCCAATGCCGCCAACCCTTATTACGTGGAAAGCCGCGTGCGCCACGCGCAGGCCCAATGGATGCAGATGGGGCTGGCTGCCGGCGTCCTGCTGCTGAGCCTCATCCTGCTGGCGCTCCGCCAAAGGCGGTTGTTGTGAGAGGAGGCGTTATGAGCTTGTCCTGATACACTTCTCTCTGCTCACTCATACCCTTTCTCACGTTTACCCTTTTACACCCAAACACCTTTCTACCCCTTCCACTCATTAACCTTTCCATCCATTCATTTGGTGTTGACTTCAGACTTATCTGCGGCCGAGCTATCTATTCCGGTTTTAACCTGGGTTTACGGTGTTTCTGTAAAGTGATGAACAGCACTCCTGAAATCACCAGTATGGTTCCTGACCACTGCATCCAACCTAGTTGCTCTCCGAGAAAAATGTAAGCCAGGACAATGGTTGAGACCGGCCCGATGCTGCCCACAATTGAGGCATTGCCGGAGCCGATGATCCTTATGCCTTCCGATAGTATAAAGGAAGGGAGGACCGTGGCGATGAGGGCCATCAGGAACGCCAGCCCATAGACCGGCGCCGGAAAACCGAACAGGTGCCATTGCCGGGCTATTCCATGATGTATCAGTACTGCCGCCGCCGCTGCCGTCATGGCCAGGGAAGTGAAGCGCAGAGTGCCGATCCGGGGCAGCAGGCGGCCGCTGCCAACGATGTAAACAGCATAAGCCAGAGCGCCGAAAAACACCATGACTGTCCCCAGCACGAAGTTCTTCCCTCCGCTCAGTGATAGCCCTTCCAGAAAGGCAATAGTAATCCCAACGTAGGTTAATACCAACGCACCCAGTTGCCGCCGGTAAACCGGCTCCCTGAAAACCAGCGCCCCAATAAGCAGCACCAGTGTGGGATAGACAAACAGAATGAGGCGCTCCAGGCCGGCGGTAATGTACTGCAGGCCCAGAAAATCGAGCAGGCTGGCCAGATAATAGCCCATTACCCCCAGTATGAGAATGCTCCACCTGTCCCGGTGGCTGAGCCGGGCATGGCGGCGGTTACTGGCCTTTCCCGAATAGGAAGCTACCAGCAAAAAAAAAGGCAGGGAGAAAAGCATCCGCAGGGCCAGCAGGGAAATACTGTCCACCTCATACCGGTAAGCCAGCTTGACGATCACTGCTTTTGTGGAAAACAATACAGCCCCCAGCAGCACTAAGGCCGCACCGGTTATCAATCTTCGGTCGCTCGGCAGTTTTGGCATCTGCCAAAACTAAGGTAAAAAGAGGAGAATTGCGGGTTGCCCCGATATTCAGGTTTTACCTTAACCTCAAACCTCACATTACCTCAGCAGCTGTACCGGCGCCGTCCAGTTGGCCTTTTCCGTACGGAACTCTATAAAATAGGGCCCCTCCGGCAGTTGGCCGGCCTCCAGGGGGATATTTATCCAACCCGGCTCCGCCCACAGTTGCTTCTGGATACAGAGTTGGCCGGTGGCACGGTAAAGAGCGATCCGGATAGTGCTGCCTTCCTCCAACCGGAAACGGGTGAAGATCTTTCCGGAAGCAGGATTTGGGTAGAATACCGGATCCTCTTCCGACGAGTGCCTTGTGGAAACTGCCGGCGGCGCCGCGGTCTGCTGCTGGCGGTTCCCGATTTGTTCCTCCTCTCCGACCAGCAGGCTGTAATCCTCCGTTTCCCCCCAGGTATAGGGCTCGCAGGGGCCGGGCAGCGGGCCGAACTTCATGCTTACCCTGAGGCGGGTGAGGCCGGGCATAGCATCTGCCGGTACGATGAACTGTCCGCTGTGGGATGGTGGCGCTCCCTGCCGGGAATGGAGAAGCTCGCCGCTGTCCTCGAAATCTCCGTCCCGGTTGAGGTCCGCCCAGACGCGCCAGCTTTCCGGGTAGGGGCTTCCGTTATTGCCCTGTTGAAAATGGAACGGCACAGCGGCGCCGACAATGACGGAGATTAGTTTATCGGTGTAATCGGCGTAGCCTCCGTCATTGCCGGAGGGATTCGACATGTCGCCGATGCGTGCCTCTTCGATCCACTCCGAAGCGGAACTTTGGGCCCCGGAGCTGCAGTAAACCGAAGTATCAGGTTCTACCCTGAGAGTGTAATCCTCCACTTCGCCGTAGGGAAAATTAGAGCAGGGCATCGGAATACTGCCGTAGTTCATGGCAATCCTGACGGCGTAGTCGCCAGGCAGCAAACTATCCGGCAAAGTGACGGTGGCGAAGATGGTGTCGGAAGAAATGGGCGGCGCCAGCATTTCCTCTCCGCTGCCGGTGAAGTTGCCGTCCTGGTCGAGGTCGATCCAGAGGCGCCAGTATTCATAAAAGGAGGTGCCGTTGAATCCGGGGATCAGGGCCACAGAGTGAATGGCGCCGGCATGCGAATGGATCACGAGGCTGTCAGTTTCGCGAAAATCGCCGTAGCCTCCGTTGTTGCCGCTGGAATAGAAAAAGGAGCCGAACCGTATGCCCTCTATCCATTCATAGCTGGTGGATGCGCCACGGGCATCACAAGGCTCCGGTGCGCCGGCCTGGAGTGTGAATGCTGCCTGTCCGGTACACCCTTCAGCGTCTGTGGCTGTGATAAGATAATCCCCGGCAGCCAGGTTGTCGGCGCTGGCAACCGCCATTCCATTCTGCCAGCTGTACAGATAGGGTGGTGTTCCCCCGGTGGCAGACAGGTTGACAGACCAGGAATTCCCGTCTGGGGATGGGGCAGAAGACACCTGTACCTCTACGGGCGCCGGTTCCTGTATTTCTACCTGTCCGGTGGCAGTACAACCTGAGGCATCCCGGCCTTCTACGATGTAAGTTCCGGGGCCAAGGCCGGTTAGCAGGGGTTCGTTTGCTCCGTTATTCCAGGAAAAGGAATAGCCGCCGGAGCCTCCGCTGAGCAGCGCCAGGGCCAGCCCGTCGCTGGAGCCGGCACAGGAGGCATTTTCGCTTTGAAGGGAAAGGGCCAGTGGTGAGCTTGCTATCAGTATTGCCGTTTCAATGGTAGAACAGTTGTTCTCATCACTGATGGTTACCTGATAAATGCCGGGATCCAGCCCGGTTGCCAGCGGGCCACTGGCGCCGTTGCTCCAGGAAAAGGAGTAAGTGCCTGTGCCACCATTTACACTGGCCTGAATGTAACCATTGCCGGCGCCCTGGCAGGTGGGGTTATAGGTATTAAGGGTGGCGGTAACCGGGTTGGCGTTCAATACTTCTACCGTTGTAGCCGCCGAACAATTATTCTGGTCGGAAACGGTAACGGAATAGGCGCCCGGCGAAAGCCCGGTTGCCTGCTGGCCGTTGGCCCCGTTGCTCCAGCTATAGGAATAGGGGTATTGCCCTCCGCCGGCCTGCACGAAGGCCGTTCCATCCTGGGCGCTGCTGCAGGAAGTTGGAGTGGCGTTGGCCTGGAGGGTGAGGGGAGGGGGTGAGCTGATAATAGTGGAAGCTTCAACCGCGCTCTGTCCATCAGATACGGTTACCGAATAACTTCCGGCGCCCAGGTTGCTGATGGTGGCTGTGCTGGCGCCGTTGCTCCAGTTGTAGGTGTAAATTCCCGACCCACCGCTGGCCAGTACGGCTGCTGCGCCATCCTGTCCGCCGTAACAGCTGGCCTGGTTGAGAATGCTGATGTTGGCCTGCAGAGGAGTGTTGCTGCTGAGGCAGAAAGGCGTGGACTCCGAGCTGCCGAACTGGCCGCCGGAGGCCAGCAGGTTGCCATTGGCATCCCGCAATTCGTAATAACCATTGCCGAAATTGCAGCACATTCCGTTTTGGTAAGCGTCGAAAATGGTAAAATTGAAACAACCAAAAGGCAGGCATTCCTGAACGGTTATCGTTGACCCTATTGCCTGGCTGGTATAGGGGCCGCCCGATGCCAGTATGTCTCCGGCGGAGGAAGTGATCCTCCATCGGGTCTCTCCCGGGTAATTGTCGAAATGCAGGGTGAGAAACACATTGGTTTCGCAGGGAAAGTAAGTGTAATATTTGGCCACTGCCCGCCGCCCCACTGCCTGGTTTCCATAGCGGGCCCGGACGCTGTACCACTGCCCCTGCCCAACGGCTGCGGGCAGGCCTATGGAATTGGCGGTGGTGGTGGCAGCCACTTCCATGGCATACTGGCCCAGCGTAAATACGTCATATTGATTAGCTCCGGAGACGGGCGCCCAGCTCAGGTGCACCTCGCCGGCCGGCCCGGGCTCAACCTGGAAGTCGGGAACGCCTAGTATGCTGAAATTGCCGAAGGATTGGCCGGACTGGCTATTGCGCAGCACCCGGATGCGGGCCTGGCCGGTAGCCAAAGCCGGCACCTGCCAGTTGTAATAACGGGTATTGCCGGGGATACTACTGCTGACAGTACTCCAGGATTGGCCGCCATTATTGGAGTATTGTATCGTGAAGGAACCATTGTTGCCATAGGCATCCCAACGGATAGATTCCGTTTCGCCGGGAACGAAATGCTCACCACCGGAAGGATAAGTCACAGTGATCTCGTCTCTAAGAAAGGAATAAACAACGTAATATTGTTGTGGCCCCTGTCCCAGGAGGTGCCCTTTCACCGTCACCGAATAGGCGCCGGGGGCTGGGTTTTCCAGCGTTACCTGCTCAGCGTTGTTAACGCGGTCAACATACCGGTAGGCTGGTTTAGTAATGCTGTCGATATGAGGGTGGGTGCTCAATACCCAGGGGTGGTGAATAACACCGTTTGGGGTGGTAAGGGTGAGGTCGAGGTCGTTAACCAGTGCTTTTGCCGCAACCGGTGAACCCTCCGGATCGATCCAGTAAAGCATAATGCGAACTTCCTTCACACCACCGGGAATATTGACCGGATGAACATTCTGCCCGCCACTGGCCACTGTGCCGTAAAAAAAATGGCCTTGCTGAATAACCTCCAGCGCCCGCCCCGCATGCAGGCGGCCCCAGCCGTAATCATAATCGGGCCCGTGCCGTCCCAGATCTTCCGCCGAGTTGAGTATGGAAGCCTTGATCAGGGCGGAGGAAGGGTCGGCTCCGTTGTGCTGCTGGCGGTAAGCCTGTACAAGCGTAGCAGCAGCACCTGCAACGCTGGGGGCAGCGGCGGAAGTTCCGCTTCCCTGCTGATAGGAATTGTCGGAGGCAGTGGTAAAGGCGCCCTGCCCGAAAGCACTGATGTCGGGTTTAATGCGGCCGTCTTCCGCCGGGCCCCGGCTGCTGGAATTCACCCGAAGGTCATTGTAGTAGAGGTTGCCAACGGCCATTACATTCTTTGCTGCTTTTCGCCCGCCGGTGATGTTGCCGTAGTGGTTGCCGTCGGGAGCGATCAGGCTTCCGTAGGTGGGGCTGCAGCTGTAATCGGCATAGTTGCCGGCGGAAAAGATGTGCAGCAGTTCGGGTTGTTGCCGGGCCTGCTGGTCGATCGCTCTGGCGCTGGAAGTATAGGCTCCGCCGCAGCCTTCGCTGTAAGAGGTGGAAGTGATCAGGGTGCCATTTGCCTGATAGTATGGTATGGCGTTGGTGATGTGGGGATAGCCCTGAATGTTGTAAAGGTGCAGCGTTGCACCGGGCGCCATCCCCGTGCCGAGCGGATTGATATTTCCGGCGCCGATGGCCAGCCCGGATGTCATATCCCCATGTTCTCCGTAGTCGGCGTAAGTATGATCGAATAACCGGCCCCGGAAATCTTCGTGATCGATGGAGCCGTCATCGCCGATGGCGATGCTCACGCCCTCGCCGTCCAGCCCGTCGCTATAGCCGGAACTGAGCAGGTTGAGGCGGAGCGAACTGCGCCCGGCGACGCCTTCCGGTTCCGGCGGCGGTTCGGGCAACCCGATGCGCCGGATACCGGGATGGGCCGCCAGCACGAGCAGCAAACTGTCTGCAATCCGGATGGGAATGGCTTCTCCCCTGGGCGTTTCGGGGGCAAACCCTTCAGCCTCCAATGCTCCTTTCAGGCTCTCCGGGGAAACGGAAGGCCAGGGATACAAAAGCAATTGCAGCTGGCCATTTTCAAAAACATGATCCGGGTAATCGCCGTTGGCGAGGCCTTGGGGTAGCTTGTACCTGCCTTCGTAAATGGCTGCCGCCCGGATATTCAGGGTTGGAAGGCTGACGGCCACCGGCACTTTTGCCAGGTAGGCATAATTGGGGATATAATCAAACAATTCTACCCCCATGTCGCTGAGAACCTGCAGCTCTTCCGCTGATGGTATGGAGGTAAACTGCAGGATGAGGTAATGGCCACCCTGAAAGGCGCTTTGGGCAAGCGAGGCCCCGTCTTCCGGAAAAAAGCCGGCGGCGTAGAGGGTGGAATCGGGGGCCGGTCCGGTTTGAAAACTGATCTGATAATCCTGGGCAAAAAGCCGGAAACCTGAACTCGCCACAAACCATAAAAGCAGGATTGGGGTTATGCGCTTAGTCATAGCCTTCGTGTATTTTATTTGGGTAATGTGTGTTATCCCTTATCACGGTTGAAAAGCCTGCGGCCTGCCGGCATTCCAGCTCGCAAAAGAAGGATCCGTGTTGTATATATAAGCCGGTTTGAGGAATAGAAAAGTGGCTTTCTCAAAGTATTGCCTCCGTCGCAATGTCACCAGAGGCAGAAAGTGCAGGGAAGTCCCGGAACGGGAATGTTTATTCGGGCCCTAAAGCAGGAGTGTACGCTGAAACCCTGGGCAGTTGTGCCTAGTAGTGCTTCATGGGCGCATAAATAAATATCTGATACAAAAATAATATATATCTTGTAAAATGCAATACGTGAAGCAATTACTTTTTATGGTAAGTAAATTGCATTTTTAAGAATGTAAGAATCGGGTGCTGTTTCGTCAGCTGGCATTGGTTTTGCCCAATTGCGTTCGTTTTACGAGTTCTCCAACGGTAAGTCCCTGGACGATAATGGAAAAGATCACGATGACATAGGTGATCGTCAGCAGGGGAGTCCGGCTCATGTGCTCAGCCAGGGAAAGTGCCAGTGCGATGGAGATGCCTCCCCGCAGCCCGCCCCATGTCATGATCAGGCCGGTTTTGGGCACGAATTCCAGCCGTTTACTGAAAAGGGCGATCGGGCCGGCCAGGGAGATGTAGCGGGCGAGCAGTGTTAGAGGAATGGCCAGCAGGCCGGCAATGAGGTAAGGAGTTTCGAAAGGCAGTACGAGTATCTCCAGGCCGATGATCACAAACAATATGGCGTTGAAGAGTACATCCATCAGTTCCCAGAACTTATCGACATACGTTTCGGTGACTTCCGACATGGAACTGGTCCGGAAGCGCTCGTTGCCAACCATCAGCCCGGCGATGACCATGGCCAGCGGGCCGGAAAAATGCAGGGAGCTGGCCAGCAGGTATCCGCCCATGACCAGGGCCAGGGTGATCAGTACTTCCGTTTCGTAATCGTCTATGGTTCGCATCAGGTGAAAGGCCAGAAAGCCCAGCCCCAGGCCCAGGACAATGCCGCCTCCAACTTCTTCGAGGAACAAAAGGCCGACTTCCGACATTTCGAAATGGCCGGCGCCTGCCTGGGCAATCTGATAAATGGTGATAAAGACCACGACGCCGATCCCATCGTTGAAGAGGCTCTCCCCGACGATCTTGGCCTCCAGCTTTTCAGGCGCACCGGCTTTTTTCAGTATGCCCAGCACGGCAATAGGGTCGGTAGGGGAGATAAGCGCCCCGAACAGCAGGCAGTGGATAAACGGCAGCCCGGCGCCGAGGGCTTGCAGCAGGAAATAGGACAGAATTCCGATCAGGAAAGTTGAGGTGACCACCCCCAGGGTTGCAAATAACAATATAGGCCAGCGTTGGGCTTTCAACTGTCCGAAATCGACGTGCAGAGCGCCGGCGAAAAGCAGGAAACTGAGCATTCCTTCCATGAGCAACCGGTGGAAATCGATCTGCCGCAACAGGTTTGATTCCCATTCCAGGAGGCTGGGAACCACCTGGCCCAGGGCGAGCACGGCCAGTGAAAAGGCGATGGAAATTATCATCAACCCTATAGTGATGGGTAATTTCAGGAATCTAATGTTGATGTAGCCGAATAAGGCGGAGAGAACGATAAGAATGGTAAGTACAGTAAAGAAGTCCATAAACCAGGGGTTTGATCCTGCCCCAAAGATAGAAAAATCAGGTATTGAACTTCCAATAAAAATAAGGCCCGGCGCCTTTGAGGTGCCGGGCCCTGCCGTAGTTTATTCATAGTATGTTAATGCTCTACCTCCTCTGGAAAGGCTTTCCCTTCTCAGCTTTTTCTTTTTTTACTGCTTTTTCCTTCTCGCCTTTCTCTTTCTCTTTGGCTTTGGCGTCTGCGGCGCGCTGCTGCCCGAATTCTTTACCCGGCGCTTGTTTGTGGCGGCCGTAGGCCTTGCCATTGTTCCCGTTTTTTACCTTGTGTTTTCCGGACTTGTTCTTCTCCTTATTTTTTTCTTTGTTCTTCTCTTTTTGCTTTTCGGCCTGCGCCATTTCTTCTTTGGTAGGCTTCAGCGGCTTCTCGTGGTTGGCGGCCTTTTCGCGCTTTTCCATTTTCATTTCCTGTTTTTCCTGAGCCTTCCGGCTGTTGTCGGATTGAGCCTGGGCGGTTCCGGCGAGGGCAAGCGTGATCGCGAGAATGAAACAAACAGAAAGGATTTTCCTGATCTTCATGTGTTTTGGATTTGGTTTATGCAGTTTTGACTTGGGAGGGTGGGGGAAAGTCACTTGGCTGCCATGTTAAAAAAAGCTTAATATAAATTTTGTGGGGACAGCAGCGCTTGCAAAGGGATATGGAGTTGGCGATTGGGCAGTTACCAGGAGAGCATTTTTGTCCTGGCGCAAATGGGCGGGGCAAGATAGGCAGAGCGGAAGGTGGCATAGAAGACAGAAGGGAGGCAAACCGGCAAATTGCTCATGTGGTAATGGTTTGACAGTCAAAATGATGTGATTATTTTGGGCTGTTTTTTGCCAGGTTTGCCAGGTGACAGAAAGTGGTTGACTGTCCCGGTTTCTGCCGGAAAAAAGCGGTAACTTTGGCTTGGGCCGTAACTTTTTTTGATGCGGGCTAGTGGCCAGGCGAACTTTAAGTCGCCTGGCCACTAGCCTCTTAAAAAAACGGCCTGGCCAACCAGAGCAACACCTCCAGTCCTGTCCATATTTGCCCATAACTCCCATTTTCCCTACTTTTATCGGCACTTAAAAAAAGAGCTGATATGAGTACGATCCGATTTGCCCTGACTTTGCTGATCATCGCCGCCCTGGCCTGGCCCGGGCAGGCACAGAAAAAAAAGAAAGACGAAGAGAAAGATGCACCTAAGCACTATCTCGAAGAACTGTCCATCGGAGGCCTCAAATTCCGGGCCGTGGGCCCGGCGCTGACTTCCGGCCGCATCGCCGATTTTGCCGTCCATCCGCAAAACCGTTCGGTTTACTATGTGGCCGTTGCTTCCGGAGGGGTATGGAAAACGGAGAATGCCGGTACTACCTACGAGCCGGTTTTCGACGGAGAAGGCTCCTATTCTATCGGTTGCGTAACGATCGACCCGAACAACCCCAATGTCGTGTGGGTGGGAACGGGAGAGAACAACAACCAGCGCTCTGTCGCCTATGGAGATGGTGTTTATAAGTCGGAAGACGGAGGGAAGAGCTGGAAGAACATGGGCCTGAAGAACTCCGAGCACATCGGAAAGGTCATCGTCGATCCCCGCGATTCCAGAGTGGTGTATGTGGCGGCCATCGGGCCCCTGTGGAGTGAAGGCGGCGACCGGGGTGTTTATAAAACCATGGATGGGGGCGAAACCTGGGAAGCTGTCCTAACCATCGATGAACACACCGGCGTCAATGACCTGGTGATGGACCCCCGCGACCCGGACGTGTTATATGCATCCGCTCACCAACGCCGTCGCCACGTCTTTACTTACGTAAGCGGAGGGCCGGGCAGCGGAATTTTCAAGACCACCGACGGCGGGAAGAACTGGGAAAAGGCCAATAAGGGGCTCCCTTCGGTTGACCTCGGCCGCATCGGCCTGGCGATATCTCCTGCCGACCCGGAGGTAATCTACGCCTGGGTGGAAGCGGCAGAGGGCAAAAGTGGTTTCTTCCGATCCACCAACCGTGGCGCAAGCTGGGAGAAACGCAGTGGCCACACCACCTCCTCCCACGGCAATTACTACGGTGAAATGACGCCTCACCCTACCGGCCCTGATGTGGTGTTCACCATGGAAACGCTGATGCACTGGACTAAGGACGGAGGGAAAACCTTTAAACCGTTAGGGGAAAGGTTCAAACACGTTGACAACCACGCCATGTGGATCGACCCCAATGATCCCGGCTACTTCCTGGTGGGATGTGACGGCGGCATTTACGAAAGCTTCGACGCCGGCGACACCTGGGCCTACAAGCCCAACCTTTCGGTCACCCAGTTCTACAAAGTGGCTGTCGATAATGCTTTGCCCTTTTACAATATTTACGGTGGCACTCAGGACAACTTCAGCCTGGGAGGGCCATCCCGCACCCGCAGCGCCAATGGCATTGTGAATTCCGACTGGTTTGTGACCAAAGGCGGAGATGGCTTTGAATCACAGGTGGACCCGAATAACCCGGACATTGTCTATGCCCAGTCTCAATACGGGGTGCTGGTGCGGTACGACCGGCAAAGCGGGGAAGAGACCGGCATTCAGCCCAAGCCGGGCGAAGGAGAGCCGGCTTTCCGCTGGAACTGGGATGCGCCCCTCTCCATTTCTGAACACCAACCCTCCCGCATTTACTTCGCCGCCAATAAGCTTTTCCGCAGCGATAACCGGGGCAACGCCTGGGAAACCATCAGCCCGGACCTCACGCGGCAGATCGACCGCAACACCCTGCCGGTCATGGGCCGGGTGCAGAGCATCGATGCAGTGGCAAAAAATGCATCCACGTCTCCCTACGGCACCATCGTTGCTTTCTCGGAAAGCCCGCTGGATGAAGAACTTCTCTATGTCGGCACCGATGATGGCCTGATACAGATTACGGAAGATGGGGGTGAGAATTGGGTTAAGGTGGATGTCAACAACATCCCCGGCGCTCCCCAACGTACCTATGTGAATTGCCTGCTGGCTTCTCAGCACGATAAGGATGTCGTATATGCTGCTTTCAACCACCACAAATACGGGGATTTCAAACCTTACCTTTACAAGAGCTCCGATAAAGGGCGCACCTGGGAGCGCATCAGCAGCAACCTGCCGGAACGCGGTTCCGCCTATAGTATCGCCGAAGACCATGAAGTGGCCGGCCTGCTCTTTGCAGGCACAGAGTTCGGTTGTTTCTTCACCATCGACGGAGGGCAGCACTGGAAGCAGCTCAAAGCCGGCCTGCCGGTTATCGCCGTTCGCGACATGGCCATTCAGAAACGGGAGAACAGCCTGGTGCTGGCCACGTTCGGCCGCGGCTTCTACGTGCTGGACGATTACTCGCCGTTGCGGCAACTGGCGGAGGAGAACCTGCAGGCCGAGGGACGGATATTCCCGGTTAAAGATGGGTTGGTTTTCATTGAAAGCGTTCCATTGGGGCGCCGGGATAAGGGTTTCCAGGGTTCGAATTTTTTCAACACCCCCAATCCGCCGGTTGGCGTTACCTTTACCTATTATATTAAGGAGGGTGTGAAAACCCTTCGCGAACAACGCCGGGAAGAGGAAAAGAAAAAGATCAAGGAGGGAGAGCCGATCCGGTACCCTACTTATGAAGAGTTGATGGCCGAAGAGAAGGAAGAAGAGCCCTATCTGCTCTTTACCATACGCGATGCCGGCGGTGCGGTCGTCCGCAAGCTGAAGGCTTCTGCCCCGGCAGGCGTGCAGCGCATTACCTGGGACGGCCGCCGGCCATCTCCGAGCCCCATTCGGGAATCCTCGGACCCCAACGAAGATTCCGGAGCGCTGGCCGTTCCCGGTGAATATACCGTTTCGCTTTCCAGGAGTGTCAATGGACAACTTACCGAACTGGCTGCCCCTCAGCCTTTCCGGCTGAATGCCCTGGGCGGAGTGACCCTCCCGGCGGAGGACCGCCAGGCGCTGGCGGCTTTCCACCAGGAAGCCAGCAAACTGGATGGGGCTATCGATGGCGCTTCCCGCCGTATCCGGGAAGTGAGTGAGCGTCTGGAACTGATCGAAAAGGCGCTGGCGGCCAGCCCGGCTTCAACTGCGACCTTCAATACCCAGGTTCAGGATATGAAAGAAGAACTGCGTTCCATCCGCCAGGCCATGTATGGCGATGATGTGGCCACTCAGCTTGACCAGGACACTCCGATGGGCATCGCCAGCCGGATGGGGTGGGCGGTTTATGAAATGTGGCGTTCTTCTTCTGCACCCACTGAAACGCAGCGGGAAGCCCTGCGCATTGTCCGAAAGCAGTTTAGCCAGTTGGCTCCCCGGATCAACGAGCTGGCGGATGTCAAGCTGAAAGCCCTGGAAGCGGAACTGGATAAAGTCGGGGCGCCTTATACGCCTGGCCGCAGAATTGGCCTGGGGGAGAGGTAAGCAGTCAAAACCTTTAAGTATGTACAGATCCATTGTTCTGCCTCTGTTGTTTTTCAATTCCATCTCTATCTTGGCCCAGCAGGTTCCGGACACCAGCCGGTTTTTCGAGATTGAAACCCCTCGATATGCGGCAGGAAAGGGGCCAATAGTGATGATCGATGCTGCGCACGGCAACTTTCACACGCTCGAAGGGCGATACCGGGCTTTCGGCAACATTCTGGAGGCAGATGGCTACCGGCTGAGCTCCAATGAGCAGCCGTTCACGGAAGAAGGCCTGGGACGCTGTGATGTCCTGGTCATTTCCAACCCTTTGCACGCCTCCAACCAGGGGAACTGGCAGCTCCCGACGCCCTCTGCCTTTACTCCGGAAGAGATCGCTGCGGTGGAACGATGGGTGGCCGGCGGCGGCCGCCTGTTCCTGATCGCAGACCACATGCCTTTTGCCGGGGCCGCTGCCGATCTGGGGCGGGCATTTGGTTTCGAATTCCTCAATGGCTTTGGCATGGACAACCGCCACCGGCAGATCGAATACTTCACCCGCCGGCAGGGGACGCTAAAGAACAGCCCTGTCACAGTAGGGCTCGACTCCATTGTCACCTTCACCGGCAGCGCATTTCTGATCCCTACTGCCGCTACGCCATTGATCAGCCTGGGGGAGCATTACACGATCCTGATGCCGGAGCAGGCCTGGAACTTCACCGACGATACCCCCTTTGTCAGCGGAAATGGGTTTTACCAGCTGGCTTTCCGGACTTATGGGAGAGGCAAGGTGATGGTGTCGGGCGAAGCGGCTATGTTTTCCGCCCAGTTGGCCGGCCCCAATCGGGCGCCTATGGGGCTCAACAACCCCGCCGCTGCCCGGAATATACCCTTGTTGCGCAACATCCTGGCCTGGCTGGCTGAATGATACCCAAAGCTGGACGAGTTTTTTGAACTGCTGCAACCCCCGGTGGGGTAGCTTGGAGCTGTTGTTGATCCGAGGATTTGCGATCCGAATCGACGAATCCCGTATCAACGCCCCCACCCCCTTACCATTCCGTACTTCGCCGATAGACGATACCGCGAAAGAGGGCTACCATTTCCTTTTCTTCATTTCGCACTTCTACGCGGTAGTGGCCGATGCGGTGGCCCAGTTGTTCTTCGATGGCTGTGGCGGTGATGACGTCGCCCTCCTGCAGAGAAGCAATATGGGAAATGGAGGTGTCGATGCTCACGGCGTGCCGGCCCTGAGAGTTGGAAGCGAAGGCCAGGGCGCTGTCGGCCAGGCTGAAGGTGATGCCTCCGTGGGCGATCCCAAAGCCGTTGAGCATTTCCCGGCGGATCTTCATGCGGAGTACGCAATAGCCGGGGCCGACGTTCAGGCGTTCGATGCCCATCCATTGGCTGAACGGGTCGTTCTCATACATCTGGCTGACGATCTTTCGTGCGCTTTCTTCTGAGGCCATTTTTGGCTGGAATTTAAGTTATCTTTTTGTGAAAAGGCCCCGGGGGCCTCGAAATATCGCATAATAATCCCTATCTTGGGGGGAAATATTATTTGGAGGCAACTCAGGCAGCGTATTTCCCTGGGAAGAGGTCTATTAACCAGAGGCAGAGCTGAATATGCACCATGCGCGCCTGACAAATGAAAAGGTCCGTACTTGCCTACTGATGGGGAAAACGAAAATGGTGTGGGCGGAGCGGATAAACTTCATTCCTGTGACCGAAAAGGAACTGATCAAAGGCTGTATTCAGGAAGACCAGTATCACCAACAGGAATTGTTCAGGCGCTACGCTGGCAAAATGCTGGTGGTATGTATGCGCTATGCCCGCCACGAAATGGAAGCTGAGGATATTCTTCAGGATGCTTTCATCAAAGTTTTCGACAATATTTCCAAATTTGAATTCAAAGGGTCCTTCGAAGGATGGATCCGGAGGATCGTGATAAACACTGCCCTCAAGAACTACAGTAAAAAAAGTTTTAAACAGGAGCAGATCGGCCTTGAAAATTATCCGGACCTGCCGATGGAACCGGAGATATATTCCCACTTGCAGGAGGAGGAGTTGCTCCGCCTGATCGCCAAACTGCCGGAGGGCTATCGCCTCGTTTTCAACCTCAATGTGATCGAAGGCTATAGCCATAAGGAAATTGCCGACATGCTTGGCATTCAGGAGAGTACCTCCCGCTCGCAACTGGTCAAGGCCAGGAAAATGCTACAGGCAATGATTATTGACTTGCAAAAAATTGCAGTATGAACAAGCACCATCCCCTGGATGAGGTGTTTCGGCGTAAGTTGAGGGACATGGACGCCGAAGCCCCAATGCATCTCTGGGAACAAATCAGCCGGAAGCGCGACTGGAAACACCGCCTTCTGAACCAGGCCCGGCAGAAAAAGCCGCTGGTTGGCCTGTTCGCTGCTTTGTTAGTGGCCGGCCTTAGCTGGGGGGTGTGGTCTTTTCAGCAACCTGCTCTCAATAACTTTCCAATTCCACTACTCGGCCCCGTAGCCGCTCAGGTTAATCCGGAAAACTCCTCTGCCCCTACCGCCCCTCTGGCTGTTCCGGATGAGAAAAAGGCTGAAGAGTTGCCCTCCCTTTTCCATACTGCTGCTGCCTCAGCGTTACCCGTAGCGGGCATCGTAAAAAACAAGAACAGTGAGCAGGCAAGGCAACTCGCAACAGAGGCAGTGTCGGCCGGACCTCCTTTCGCCGGGAATTCCGTGGCGGCTGGTATGCCTTCGGTTCGCCCGATGCGGGAAGCAGTTCCTCCGTCGCTTCCCACTACCCTGGAACAGCAGCCGAAGAAAGGGTTGTCTATCTTTGATGGAATTTTTACTCCGGACCCGAAGTGCGCCAATTTCGGCAACGGCTCCTGGAGTATTTACCTCGATGCCCTGCTTTCTCCGGACCTTACCTTCCGGCAGCTACAGCCCCGCAACCCCGAGTTTGAGGAATATGTCAATACCCGGGAAGAGACCGAATCCAATATGTATGCATTCAGCGGCGCCCTTCGCCTTTCCCTGGTTTCCGATAAAGGGTTGGCGCTGCGCACCGGGCTGAACTTTTCCCAGATCAATGAACGTTTCACCTACATCAACGGTAGTGAAGAGGTCATCGAAACGATCAACAATTATGACCAGGACGGGAACATCATCAGCACGGATACGATCGTCAAGATCGGCACCCGCCGGAAGATCACCCAGAACCACTACCGCATGCTCGATATCCCTTTCCTGCTCGGGTATGAGCTTACGTCCAGGAAAATTAAGGTGTCGGTCAACGGAGGTGCTTATCTTAACCTTTTGTTCCGCCAGAAAGGGGACTTCCTCTCTCCCAATGACCTGCAACCCGTCCGTTTTGATTCCGGCGACCCCGACGCTTATCCGGCCTTCAAACAACAAGCCGGCCTTGGGTGGTACGGCAGCGTCGGCTTCGCCTATCAGGCCGGGCCCAACCTGCAACTGGTTATCGAGCCTCACCTGAAAGTCTATCCCAAATCACTTACCCAGGACCAGTACGGCGTACAACAGCGGTACATAACTACCGGACTGTTTATCGGCGTGCGGCAACAGTTGTAAATTATTTCACAGGAAGATATATGGTTTCATTGTTTTTTTCATTGGAAAGCCTCCCCTCCAGCAATTTTACTGTACAACCATCTAACCATAGCCCCATGAACCCATAAACCCCACCAACCCCTTCCTCCCATGCAGCTAAAACGCATTCACCATTACCTACGTCAATACCGCCAATATCTTTCGACACCAAAGGCCCGGGAACTGCGCCTTTACATTTGGGAATCCCAGCGCATTTTTCAGGAAAAATGGGATATGGATGCAGAAGACTGGCCCGGTATGTATGACAGCGCCCTGCAGAATTCTCAAACCAAACGGCTCTGGAAGCGCGAAGCCTATGAACCCAAGCGCATGATGCTGGAGCTGGCCCGGATGCAACCTGATTTTGTCCGCCACATGTTCTTCGACCTGTTCAATGAAGAGAAAAGCCTGGAGGGCAGGGTGGGGCGTTTCGTTTACTACTGCGATATGCTCCTGCAGGAGTACAAAGACGCACACCCCCGCTCCATAGACAACAACCATTATCACGACGACGATTACCAGATGGTGTCGCTCTACCTGGCTTTTCGCTATCCCGGTCGCTACACGCTTTACAATGCCAATGCCTTCCGCCTGTTGATGAAAAAACTGGGTAGCGGAGACATCCCCAGGGCCAACGATATGGAGCGATTCGCCAAAGTGATGAATACCCTTTACAAGTTCATGGAAAAGGAGGAAGGCCTGCTGAGCCTGCACCAAAGGCGGCTGGACGAGGGGCGGCACTATACCGGCGAGAGCTTGCTGGTGGCCTACGATTTCTATCAGTATTGTACGGACCCGGCCTCGCGGGTGGAGGAGTATGTGGATGATCGGGGGCGGGGGTAATTCATCTCCTCCCCATTTCGTATCTTTGGCGAGCTAAAAAATTGTCCCATGCAGCGTACCTTACTGATCATTATTTCTTCTTTTTTTCTCCTTCTGACGAATGCCCATGCTCAGTATGAATCCGTTTTCCCAAACCTCGATGGCCCGGCTCTTCTGCAGGCCCTGAGAGCCAATTATTCGCCGAATCAGGTATTGCCCTTCGCCAACTCCCGCGACACCCTTTTCTCCCGGGTCGATGCCCATAATGACAGCCTCACCGGTGTGTACTCCGGCTATACCATATACCTGGACCCTACCCAGGACCCCACGCAGGATGCTTTTGCCAAAGGCATCAATACGGAGCACACTTACCCCCGAGCGTTCGGTGCAGGCCAGGAGCCCGCCCAGGCCGATATGCACAACCTCTTTCCAACCCGTGAAGATGTCAACGCCGCCCGCGCCAACCTGCCCTTTCGGGAAGTCCCGGATGGCCAGGCGGAAACCTGGTACTATCTGGACCAGCAACAGAGCAGTATTCCCACAGATCATATTGATTTGTACAGCGAATACAGCTCCACCGGTTTCGAGCCGCCGGAAGCCCACAAGGGAGATGTGGCCCGCGCCATGTTCTATTTTTACACCATTTACCGGCAGGAGGCCGATGCAGAGGACCCCAGTTTTTTCGAATCCCAGCGGGAAACGCTTTGTGAATGGCACCTCGCCGACCCGGCAGATGACAAGGAATACCAGCGCAGTGAGAAGATCGCCTTTTACCAGGGCAACCCCAATCCCTTTGTTTTGGATTGCACCGTAGCGCAGCGCACGTATTGTACGGAATTTTTCGAACCCTGTGACCCTGTAGCCGTAGAAGAACCCGCCGGCGGACCAGGGCTGGAAGTAAAGGCCATTCCCAACCCCGCCGGAACGACAACCGGTCTGCAGTACCGCCTGCCGGCAAGCGGAGAAGTGACACTATTTCTGTTTGATGCTTACGGCCGCCTGCTGTTTCGCCGGGATCTCGGCTATCAGCAACCTGGAACGCACAATTATCCTTTGACGATGGATGGCTCTCAGGGGCCGTTCCTGGTTTGCCAGCTTTGGCTGTTGCGGGAAGGAGGGGCCTTGATCGATTCGGAAAAAATTTTGTGGAATGGAGCAAGGTAATATTATCGATACAAAGCCCCCATTTATCTATTGTATTTGAGAAATGCCACGAATGCAGGTATCTTTGGCGGGTTGTTTTTCACTTTGAGAACCTAAACCACACATCACATGAATTTTTTTGGCCGCCTTAGCAATGGCTGGAAGCTGGGAATGACGAGTTTCGGCATTATTCGCGAAACCCCGAGCCTGATGCTCTTCCCGGTGCTTTCCGGTGTATCCCTGCTGTTCATCTGCGCGACATTCCTGGGAGGTATTGCCGCCTTTTTCGGGTTTGAGTTCGAATCCATCTTCGCCCGGCTCGGAGGTGGAGGAGACTGGCTGGCATACGTGGCCCTGTTCTTTTTCTACCTGGTCAACTTCACGGTAGTCGTCTTTTTCAATGTAGGGCTGATCCATTGCGCCCGCCTGATCATGGACGGGGAGCAGGCTAACGTCGGAGATGGCATTGCCTACAGCCTTTCCCGCATCGAGGCCATCGTTTCCTGGGCGCTCCTGGCGGCAACTGTGGGGGTGGTCCTCAAAACGCTGGAAGACCGCCTGGGAGCTATCGGTAAGCTTCTTATTGGCATCGTCGGGATCGTTTGGTCGGTCGCCACTTTCTTTGTCGTGCCGGTTGTGGCCTATGAGAACCTTTCGCCCATCCAGGCGGTAAAGCGTTCCGCCCAGATCATGAAAGATAAATGGGGGGATGCTATAGGTGCCAACTTCAGTTTTGGCCTTTTCTACCTATTGGGCATTTTGTTCATTGGTATCATTAGCGTATTGTTATTCTTTGTCCACCCTGTTGTTGCCATTGCCGCAGGAGTACTTTCCTTTTTGTTCCTGATCACACTCGTTTCGGCTGCTAAAACGGTATTTCTGGCAGCGGCTTACCGCCATGTTAATGATGAGCCGGTGAAATATTACGACAGTGAGGTGTTGGATAATGTGTTTGCGCCGAAGAAGAGGTAGCCATTCACCGGAATGTAATCGTAAATTCATATTTTCTGCCTAAATACTGTGTCAAATAAACTTTGTGGCCATGCTTTTCGGGAACTCACCCCCCGAATTGCCTACCGATGGAAATCGGTAGGCAACTCTCTCCCCTCTCTCGCGATAGAGGGGGGAGTGTCTCCGACTGGAGACACAGGGGGTGAGTTCCCATCCAGGCCGAAGGCAGGGCTTTCAGAGAAGAAGCCTGGTAAGCGGCTCGCTGCGCCCTATCCAGCAGGTGTGCTTCCACATCGGTGGCGATGACCTCTGTATCCATGCCCGGAAACCGTTGTTTAAGCCCCAGGCGCCAGATGAGGGAAAGCGTGTAGGGCTCCTCTCCGGAAGCGCAACCGGCGGACCAGCAGCGGAGGGGCGTGCCGGATTCCCGCGCCGGCTCCGGCAGGATGGTGTCTTTTATCGTGTCGATGTTTTTAGGTTTGGTTCTTTGACAAATCCCGTGATTTAGAGACAGTGCTTCATGCGAAACCTCTGCTCCTACTGTGCGCAGTGCTTCCGCATGAAACACTGTCCACGGGATTTTTCAAAGAAGATTAGTTTTTTATAAATGGCTTGATAATACGTTTGCCGCTCAGCGCGATCTCTATCCAATAGGTTCCATTAGGGATTGCTTTGATGTCAAGCAGGTATTCCTGTTTGCTGGGGTTCGCCCTCAGGACGGCCTCGCCCTTTTGGTTTACAACATTTATTGCCCGTATGATTTTTCCCGCTTCGGTTTTCACCCAGGCCGACTCGCTTGCCGGGTTGGGAAATACCTGCACTTCTTTTTCTTTAAGAGGCTCTTTGCTGGAAACTACATTTTCATAAACGATGTTATCGACGACGATCTCGGCGTAGCCGTCGTAGCCGCCGTTGAAGGGCGGGGTGCCGTAGTTTGGGTTGTACACTCCTCGGGGTTCGATGCGAAGGGCCATTTGATCGAACGCTTCCGGCAGCGCCACTTCGATGTGAATGGTTTCCGTTTCTCCGGTGGCCTCTTCATCGACCCAGTGGGTGAGGCGATAGCCGCCGGGGCCTCTTACTTCAATTTTAGCCTTGCCGGGCGGCACGATACTGTCGTACCGCACCTCCATGCTGAGGATAAAATGTTCGGAAGATGGCATAAAGGTGGTTTCCATCGGCCAGGATGCGCCCCCGACTGCCGAAGGGGTGGGCAGGTTGTTCTTCACTTTCATGGCATATTGCCCCATGTTGGGGTTGCTCACCTTTTCCACCGGGTAGTGTTGAGGCCCTAAATAGGGAGGCTGGCTCCACTGTTGGGGATACTCCTCATCGTAGGAAGGAGGGTTGTCTGGCACCCATAGCTCAAAATCTGAATTAGGGATCTGAGCCGGCAAGCAGCACGAAAGAAGAAGAAAGGCCAGTAGTGTTGGTTTTGTTTTTTTCATGATGAGGCTCTATTAGTGCTTAACTATCCGCCCTAGATATCGCTTCCCGTCGCTGCCCAGTATCAAAAGCTGATAAACGCCCGCCGGCAGGCCTGATAGCTCGACTTCGCTCGCTACGGTTGCCCGCTGTTCCCGCAGCATTGCGCCGTTGATGCCGAACAGCTGCCAGTGCATTGCTTCGACACCTTCCGGCAGGGTAAACCAAATTTTGCTGCCTGTTGGATTCGGGAATATGGAGACAGGCGCGGGGGCTTCTTCCTCGCGGGTAGAAGTGACCCAATAGCAGGGGGAATAATCATAGGGGGTGGAAGCCGGATAAAACCGCAGGCCGTAGATGGTTTGCAGACCCAGGCCTTGTACGGGTTTTTCTATAATGATTCGCTGAGCAGAAAAAATAACACCATTCATTAAGTGTTCCTCCGACAGATCGAAATAAACGGAGTCTTCGGCGGCCAGGCAGGCGTATTCCGGCGGTATTTCATCCGGTGGAATAGGCCCGGCCAGTTCGTCCAGCCAATGGTTTAACAACGCAGAGGCCCGGTAACAGCGCCGTTCCGAAAAAACTGCTCGGTTCCACCATACTTTGACCGGCTGGTGCTTTGCCCAGATGTAAATGAAAATCCTTATACCTCGATAACAATCTTCAGGAGGCAAAAACCCGGAAGCGGGCGAGCCCCTGTTTATTATTTTTTTTGAGAGTTTATCCCGAAAAGCATATTCTTGTGTCCCAGCCCTTACTTCGAAGGTTGAGTCGAAAGGTGACAATATCTCTGCTTCGCCGAATTCGGTGTCTATATCATTAGTTGCAAGCGTGTCATACCCCACAACAACAGAATCTCTGTTGCCAACCGCATCCTCAAAGTACAAAGTGGTTTCAAACTGTGCGGCCGGCTGCGCCCGCCCAATTTGCCAGCCGGCCGCACACAAGAATATTAAGAAAGCTAAACGTGTCATGGCTCACTGTTTGATAACGGTTTCGGCAATGGTTTCCCCGTCCAGGCACAGGGCCAGGTAATGCGTGCCCGTAGATATCTGGCCAGTAGATAGCGGCCGCTGATAAGTTCCCGGTGAAGCTAGGTACTCAGCATGGGTCAATACATCCGGGCCGCCGGCCGCCGGCACCAGCCAGATCTCCAGGTGGCCGGCCTCTTCGGTAGTAAAGTCCACCTGCAATGTGCTGGAAAAAGGGTTGGGGTATTTTCCCGTGATGGTGATCCGGCCAACCGGATCCTCTGTGTCGCAATCTACTTCCTCAAAAGTGAAGGTTATTTCCTCTTCCGCCCCATCCCCACAGTAGTTTTCCACTTTCAGTACTGCCCTATAGGTTTCGCCGGGCTGAAAGCCGTGAGGGTAGCCGTAAGGCGGGATAACCGCCTTGGAAATGCAGAAGCGGTTGGCCGGTCCGCTCAGCAGGCCTGTGCTGTACAGGAAGGCCCCGGAGCTTTTAAAAAAATCAACCTGATAATAATCGTCGTGCATGCTTGCCGTCAGGTACAGGCAGTAAGAGCAATCGTCGAGGCTGCCTTCATTGGACAAAACATGGATATTGGCCATCGGCGGCGGACAATCGTCGGTTATCTCTTCAATGTATTCGCAATAGGTATCCGTGCTCAGGTTCTCCAGTATTCGGGTGATCTGTCCTGCGGTATAGGCGGCGCAACATTCTGTATATCGGGAGTAAGACATGATGTTATTATTGACATAAAGCCAGCTGCAGCAAGGGTACGGCATGCATGGCTCAGGCATGTCGCACAGATCCGGGTAATCCGTCATGCTGTCTCCATCATAATCCAGGGATCGGTCATAGATTGGGTCTGTACTTGTCAGAATATCCCAGCACTGCCGCCATGCCAATTCTGAGCCTACCCCAGGGGCAGGAAAATTATCGTCCGTATCCCCATCGCAATTGTAGTCATATCGAAATCCTATCTCAGATGTGTCATCCAGGCCGTCGTCAAAAAAAGAATGTCTTATGCTCAACACATGGCCCATTTCATGATTGAACACGCCAACGCCAAAATTTTCGGCGGTAAAAGCATTACCGGGCTCCCCATTGGCAACACCATTAGCATTACCTGGAACGTTCACAAAATAGGCGTTGTACTCCGAATTAGTGTTTTGTCCGAAATTGCTTTGGAAAAAATCATAGTTAAACCCACTTGTGTTTTTAGCTGTATCACTACACCAAACATACACCCCGGATAGCACATACCGTAAAGGGACGCACTGTGCATCTTGTTTATCTTCCGGCTGAATATTCCAAAGCGTATCCTGCACCCATTGTACATAGTTGCCTTCTAAAGCATTATTAGCCCTGGTGATAATATCCTCGGCCAGTTCATAGGCATCATCGCCGGGTATATTTTGAATGCCCAACGGGTCGAGCGTACCCTCACAGTTGTCGTCCAGGAAAAAATGCAGGTTTATTCGTATCCAAACTTTGATGCAGCTCTCTTGTATTTCCTCTGCGTCAAAACAAAAGTTCGGTTCCGATTCCGGGGCGTAGGATGGCGTTTCTTCCGTGACGCCGCAGGCCTGTATCCCTTTATACAGGCTGCTCTGTGCAAGGGTGTGGTGAACATTCAGGATCAGAAAAGATCCGCCAATAAACAATTTAGCTTTTTTTAGATTTGACAGGGGGGGGTAAATCTTTTCAGTATGTTTTTCTTCATCATAGCGTTAGGGTTTTAATAGTAAAAAATAGATTTATTCGTCAACGGTAATAATCTCTGGGTAACATTTTGAACCGACGAATCGCAGTTTTTGTAAGTTACGGATATTCCACTATAATTCCAATAGCGGCAAAGCAATGTTTAAGCCGGGTTGTACGCTGCTTTACTCAAGTAATTGATGAGCTTCGGAGAGGCAGCGAAAAGTCAAAAATCGCAAATCAAAAATCAAAAATCACAGATTTTCTCCCATCCTTCCTTAGCTTTAGGGCAAAAAATGAAGCGGTATCACTCCCCACTGTTTTTGCTCCTTATTTTGCCGGCCTTTGCCTTTGCTCAAAGATCTCTCCTGCAATCCGGCCCCATGTTGGGCTACAACGAGATGCGCGAAGTCATGCTCTGGGTACAAACCAGGGAGCCGGCCCGGGTTCAGTTCAGTTATTGGGTGAAGGGCAAGCCCGGCGAAAAATTTTCTACCGATGAAAAGATGACCCTGGAGCGCGAGGCCTTCACCGCTAAATTGACGGCTGATGAGGTTGAACCGGGAACGGAATACGAATACCGGCTGCTGATCAACGGGCAGGAAGTGGATCTGGACTACCCCACGGAATTCAGAACCCAGGAGCTGTGGCAATGGCGCCATGACCCTCCGGCTTTCAGTGTGGCCATAGGCAGTTGTTCTTATATCAATGAGAGCGTGTATGACCGCCCGGGCACGCCTTATGGCAGCGACTATCAGATATTCAGCACCATCCACCGGATGCGTCCTGACGCTATGATCTGGCTGGGAGACAACGTCTATCTCCGGGAGGTGGACTGGTACTCCCGAACGGGCATTTTCAACCGCTATACCCATACCCGCAGCCTTCCGGAGATGCAGCCGCTGCTTGCTTCTACCCATCATTACGCCATCTGGGATGACCACGACTACGGCCCCAACGATTCCGACCGCTCCTATGTGCATAAGGAAACTACCCTTGAGGCTTTCCGCCTGTTCTGGGCCAACCCCACTTTTGGCGTCAACGGGCAGAAGGGCATTACCTCCTTTTTCCAGTACAACGATATTGATTTCTTTTTAATGGACGACCGCTACTTCCGGAGCCCCAACCGGATGAAGGAGGGAGTCAAGACCATGCTCGGCAAAGAACAGCTGGAATGGCTGATCGATGCCCTGGTTGCCAGCTACGCGCCCTTTAAGATGGTCTGCATCGGCAACCAGGTGCTCAACCCGGTAAAAAACAGTGAAACTTACGAAAACCTGTTCCCGGAAGAGCGCGCTTACCTCCTGAAGCGAATTGAGGAGGAGGGCCTTAAAAATGTCATTTTCCTCACGGGCGATCGCCATAAATCGGAATTGAGCAAATACGTCAATGCTCAGGATAACACCATTTATGACCTGACGATCTCCCCGCTGACCGCCGGAGTGAATACCTGGGAGGAAGAAAATGAACTGCGTGTGGAGGGCACAGAGGTGAAAAAACACAATTTCGGGCTTCTGGAATTTTCCGGCCCCCGCACCGGGCGGGTGCTCACCATCCGGGTAATCGATGCCGATGGGAATGAAGAATGGTCGGTGGAGATCCCTTCTGAAAAATGACCGGACGCACCAGGTCCATCTGGTGCGTAACCCACAACCCTGATCAGTCGATCTGACGGGGCTAATCAGAGTTATATACCCCGGCCTTGAACCGGCCATGCCTCATATCTGCTATTAGTATTTATCTTTGCGAAAAAAAATCATGAAATATTGGGCATTTTGGTGTTTTTGCCTGCTCGCCATGGGCGGGTGCAGCGGACAAGGTGGCCCGGATGTAACCCAGGCGGAGGAAAGTGCAGTGGAAGAAACAACAGATGAAATTGCACAACAGATCATTGATGCCGCCATTGAAAAACACGGCGGCAGCAAATACAGAGACTGCCGCGTTCAGTTCAATTTCAGGGATAAATTCTACCTGGCCATCCGTGAAGGTTCGAAATTCCAGTATGAACGCATTTTTACCGACAGTTCCGGAGCTGAAATCCGAGATGTGCTCACCAGCGAGGGCTTTTTCCGGGAGATAGAGGGGCAGCGGGTGCAACTGAGTGAGAAAGACAGCTCCGCTTATGCCAATTCCGTCAATTCGGTCATCTATTTTGCCCTTTTGCCTTACTTCCTGAACGACCCGGCCGTGATCAAAAAATACGCCGGCGAGGTAACCATCAAAGGCAAACCGTATCAAAAGGTCAGGGTCACTTTCCGGCGGGAAGGAGGGGGCAAGGACTTTGAAGATGAATATATGTACTGGATTCACCGAGATGAACACACCATGGACTACCTGGCCTACAACTTCCACGTCAACGGCGGCGGCGCCCGCTTCCGGGAAGCCTATGCCTTCAGGACATCCAATGGCATCCGGTTCGCCAATTACCACAACTATAAGCCCAAAGCAGACAACCGCAACGTGGCGGAGTTCGATTCCCTTTTCGAGAATGACGGCCTGGAAAAGGTGTCCGATATTGAACTGGATCACGTGCGGGTGGTGCTGGATTACTGGTAGGGACAAATGTGAAAAAGTGTAATCGTGTAAGCAGGTGGACACAACCAGGTTAACAATATAGCAATATAGCAATATAGCAATTCAACAATTACCCAAAGAGCAACGGCCATTACGCTCCGCATTCAAAGAAGGCCATGTTAACCTAAAATTGTCCACCTAATTACACCCCTTGCACATTCACCCTAACACAAGAGAGACATGAAACTCCTCATCATACGCTTTTCTTCAATCGGTGATATTGTACTGGCCACTCCGGTGATCCGGGCGCTGAAACAGCAACTGGGGGCGGAAGTCCACTTTCTGACAAAGCGAACGTTTAGCGGAATTGTGGAAGCCAATCCCAACGTGGATAAAGTATATGCCATTGAGAAAAAGGTATCGGAAGTGATAGGCGGGCTGCAAGGAGAAAATTACGACTATGTGATCGACCTGCACAAAAACCTCCGTTCGGCTCAGGTAAAATGGCGGCTGAAGGCAAAGGCTTATTCCTTTGACAAGATCAACTGGGAG
Organism: Lewinellaceae bacterium; assembly: GCA_020636315.1. Lineage (GTDB taxonomy): Bacteria > Bacteroidota > Bacteroidia > Chitinophagales > Saprospiraceae > JACJXW01. The sequence continues at coordinate 303,851 of JACJYA010000001.1, read as the reverse complement.
AAATGGCTCATCGTCAACCTGAAGGCCAACCGGCTGCCGGATAAACACATCGTTGACCGTTACATGGAACCGGCGGAAGCGCTGGGCGCCAGGAATGATGGGCAGGGGCTGGACTATTTCATTCCTCCGGAAGACGAGGTGGCGGTGGGCAACCTGCTGGCCACCAATGTGCTGGCCCCTCAGCAGGAAACCCCGAAATACATAGCCTTTGTTATCGGCGCAGCGCACAATACCAAGCGCTTACCCACAGATAAGATCATCTCCCTTTGCCGGCAGGCCCCCATGCCCGTGCTGCTGCTGGGCGGCCCGGGAGAGGCAGAGGAAGGGCAGCAGATCGCCGATGCCGCCGGCGGCCAGGTGCTGAATATGTGTGGAAAGTTTAACCTCAACCAGTCCGCCTCCATCGTCCGGCAGGCCCATAAGGTCATATCCCACGATACCGGCCTGATGCACATCGCCGCCGCCTTTGGTAAAGATATTCTTTCCATTTGGGGCAATACGATTCCGGAGTTCGGCATGTACCCTTATTATCCGGAGGGCATCAACCGGAACACTACCTTTGAAGTGAAGGGGCTCTCGTGCCGGCCCTGTTCCAAGATCGGCTTTCAGGAATGCCCCAAAGGCCATTTCCGTTGTATGAGAGATATTCCCGAGGAGGCTATATTCAAAGAACTGAAGGGGAGCTAAACCTTACAGTGTTTTCAAAACCTGGAAGAGTTTTGCCAGCAGTAACAAAAAGCCATGTCCGGCATCTCCGATAAACGCTGCCGGGTTGGCAGGAAGCGGTGCTGGAACGAAAACCCGACAGGTTGAGTTGCCGGAAAATTTACTTCACATTGATCGCTTCATTGATCGCCTGCTCCACCATTCCCTCCATCATTTTATACCCTTCGACAGTCGGATGGACCCCATCTGAAGCGAGAGCGGCAGGCAGTCCGTTCCGCTCGTCTTTCATGGCGCTGTGGTAATCGAGGTAAATACAATCATTACTTGCGGCATATTTTTTCAGCATGGCGTTCAGCCGGATGATCTTTTCAGCCGGTTCTAACCCCGGCGCCCAGGGGTAGTCTGCTACCGGCAAAACCGAGGAGATCACTACCCGGATATCATTTGCCCTGGCTATTTCCGCCATAGAAACGATGTTGTTGAAAATGGCCTCCAGGGTGGTGGGGCCGGTATTGCCGGCGATGTCGTTGGTGCCGGCAAGGATGACGACGGCGGCGGGTTTCAGTGCCACTACATCCTGCCGGAAGCGGATGAGCATCTGAGGGGTTGTCTGCCCTCCGATGCCGCGGTTGACATACGGTTTTCCTTCAAAAAATTCCGGGCGGGCCCCGATCCAACCTTCGGTGATGGAGTTGCCGAAGAAAACGATGCGCTTTTCATTTTTTTCCGGTGGCATGAGTTTCTGGTTTGCTTCTGAAAATCTGTTCAACCCTCCAAAGTCGGTGCGGATCATCTCTTCCCAGTAGCGGCGCCAGCGCCAGTGGCCTTTCAGGTCGGTTCTTTTTGCTTCTTCGGGAGGGAGGAGCAGCCCCTGGGTTTGCAGCCACTGCAGATACCTGTCTGTCCACAGGTCCACCGGCAGGCCTTGTTGTTGCAGGGCAAAACCGTGCCCTCCCTCCGGATAGATATGCAACTCTGCGGGCCGGCCGGCATCGCGCCATTTTTCATAAAGGGCGGGGTTGCCAAAGGCGATAGGGTCGTTGCCCGCCAGGGCAAGGAACAGGGGCGGGGCGTCCTCAGGGACACTATCCCCAAGGATGGCGCCGCAGTAGGCGTAGATCAGTGCGGCAAAATCAGGCCGGCTTTCGGCATCATAGGTTTGAGCGACTGAACCGATCAGGGTGCCGCCTGCGGAAAAGCCCAGCATACCGATCCGGTTGGGGTCGATCCCGAACCGGGAAGCATTTTTCCGGGCCAGCCTCACCGCTTCCCGCCCGTCGGCGACGGCCAGGGGCACAAAGGGGGCATTGATGGAATCGATCCTGGCAAAATTGGAGTTGCGGATATCCTGCCCGAGCATGGGGTCAAAACCGGCCGGCGCATTTACTACCCGGTATTTGAGTACGAAGGCGGTAATGCCCCGGGAGTTGAGCCACCGCGCTACATCATATCCTTCCTTCTCAATGGCCAGCCCGCGGAAGGCTCCACCCGGGCAGACGATCACGGCGGTCCGGTTCTTTAAGGTTTCAGGCTGAAAAACCGTCAGGGTAGGGTGGGTGATATTCCTGACGAATACCATCCCGCCGGCTTCTTTTATGGTGTCCGTCACTTCCGGGTATTTCCAGTTTTCCGATCCGGGAGCAGGGCCGTTGTATAGCGGGATCACCTCCTGGCTGAAGGCGGAGGATAAAGACAGGAGTAGAACAACAAGCGATAAAATGGAATGCTTGATCATAGTTTGTCGGTAATTGGTAGGTGTTTCGGGTTTATGGTGTTTCGGTTTTGAGGTGTTTAGGCTGTGGAAGAGGCCGGCGGGATTGTTCAAATAAGTGTGTCTGCGTTACGCTAACCCGCTGGTTTCCAGGGTAACGAGGAACTCAGAAACCAGAAACTATGAACAGTCCCGCCGGCCACAAAACCATGATGCCGGAATACCAAGGCACCTGGCTAAATGATTGCTTACTTACAGCCTCCGAATGTAGCAATAATCTCCTTAACTTATATCTCTGGCGCAACCCGCAAGCCACAAAACCGTAAAGTAAACTATGGCCTTGTAAAACAATGGCCCTCTAAAATACTCGTTTTGTCAAATGGAGGGTTAATTTTTACGGAGCCCGGATTGTAGAGTAGATTCGGAAAATCTATCTTGGGTGCGTTTTTGAGCAGCCGGAAGGCAGCGCGGCGGGATTGGCGTATGCGGCGGCCACGATTTGCGAAACAGCACCGGGCAGGTGCCCAAACTTTTATAGAAAAAAACTATCTTTCGGGTTCAGTCACCCAAAAGCAGGACCATTAACAAATATGACTTCTATGAAGCTAATCAAACCTCTACTCTTTTTCCTCCTTACAGCCATATTGGGAACACTACAGGCACAGGACATTCACTTTTCACTGTTCAATATGTCGCCTCTGACCCTCAACCCCGCCAATACCGGCGCTTTTCTGGGTACGGCCCGGGTAGGAGGCATTTACCGCGGCCAGTGGTACAGCGTTTCCGGTGCCGATGGGTATGAGACGCCTTCTTTTTACGTCGATGCTCCGATCATCCGGGGCTTTCGGGAGCAGGACTGGGTCGGCGTCGGCGGTGTGATCTACAATGACCAGGCGGGGTCCAATAAATTGCGGACCAACGCCACCATGATCTCCGCCTCCTATCACCTGGGGCTCGGCAAGGATGGAAAATCGGTGCTGACTCTCGGCCTGCAGGGCGGTAGTGTGCAACGCCGTTACGACTCCAAAAATATCACGGTAGCGGACGGCTACGGCCCCAACCTGCAATACAATGCCGGCAATTCCAACGACCCTTTCATCGGGGGGGGCACTTCCGGAGGCGGAAGGGATAAGACGGACTATCTCGATTTTGCCGCCGGCCTTTTGTTCCGGAGCCAGATCGATGAGACAACCAACTTTGAACTGGGCGTTTCGGGAGCTCACGTCACCCAGCCCGATTACCTGTTCGGTAATCTTCGGGAAAACCAGGACTCCATTAATGTGGATGGGGCCGGTAAGCGCCCGCTGCGCCTCACTGCTCACACCAAATACGAGTGGGCGCTGACAGACCGCTGGTCGGCGGCCCCAACGGCCATGTTCCAAACTTCTAAAGGCGCTACGGAAGTAAGCCTCCAGGCCTGGGCAGGCTACCTGATCAACCCGGAAATGCAGGTGAAGCTGAATTTTGGCCTGGGATACCGCTTTGGCGATGCCGGTAAGGTGCTGTTGGGCCTGGATTACAAAGACCTGCGCGTGGCTGCCGCTTACGATGTGAACTTTTCACAACTCAACAGCGCCACCAACTATCAGGGAGCCTTTGAGATCGCCGCCTGGTACATCATCAAGATCTATAAGGATCCAGAGATCAAGCAGACGATCCTCTGCCCGAAATTCTGATCCTGTCAACCGGGGGCTCTTGCATTCTGCCCGGTTAAGCCAGAGGCCGATTTTAAGCAGAACTTAACAAAATATTTAGAAAGAAAACCCAGTTTTTGACGTTGAGAAAACGTGGCAATTAAAGAAGTCTATGAAAAATATATCAATACTCATCCTGTTATTCCTTCTGGGTTGCGGAACGCTAATGGCGCAACCCATCCGAAAGTCTTCCTATGAGCAAACGCTGAAGGCGGCCCGCGAGTCATACAAAACCCGCAACTACGTTTATGCACTGGAGCGGTACGAGGAGGCTTATGAGGATAAGGAAGACCGTTCTCTGATCGATACCATCGCCTGGCTGAATTTTCAGATCCGCGATTATCGCCGTGCTGAGCGCTGGTTCGCCCGCATCCTGCGACGCGCCGAAGAGGGCGAGCTCAATGAGTACCGCTACATTTACGGGCAGTTGCTCAAGATGAATGAGAGCTACGATGAGGCCATCGAAGAGTTTCAGAAATTCCTGGCTCAATCCACGAATGACAGCCTTAATAACCTGGCCAAAAATGAAATGGCCGGCGCCGAACTGGCTAAGGAATTGCCCCAGACCATGAAGGGGGTGACGGTTGAAAATGCAGGGCGGGATCTCAATTCCAAGATCTCGGAATATTCTCCAACCCTCGCCAGTAACGGCCAGGAACTGTATTTCGCTACCTTTGACGCCAACGACGTTATCTACGTTGATGAAAAGAATAAGGAATCGTCCTATGCCCTTATTTATAAGGCTATGAAGGACGACAACGGCTGGGAAAAACCCAAGGAGCTGGGTGGTGAGATCAATCGTCCGGAATACCACAACAGCAACGTTTCCCTGAGTAAGGACGGACGGACGATGTACTTCACCCGTGCCCAGCTCGAAGGCAATGTCCTTTCCGAAAGTAAAGTTTACTACAGCACCGGCGGCAGTGAAGGCTGGTCGGGCGCCCAGGAAGTGCAGGGCATCAATGGAGATTACCTCGCCAAGCACCCGGCCGTAGGTGAATTATTCGGCAAAGAAGTGCTCTTTTTCGTTTCCGATATGCCGGGCGGTTACGGAGGGTTTGACATTTATTACGCCACCAAGACAGGTGAAGGCGCCTTTGCCGACCCCGTCAACCTCGGCGATGTGATCAACACCGCCGGCGATGATGAAACGCCTTATTATCGGGACGGTACGCTCTACTTCAGCTCTACCGGCCACCCCGGCCTGGGAGGTTTCGACATCTTTTATTCCACCTGGGACGGCACCCGCTGGAGTGATCCCATAAATATGGGCCGTGGATACAATACCAGTGTCGATGACCAGAGCCTCACCCTCGATGACGAAGGCTATTTCGGGATGCTGGTCTCCAACCGCCCCGATGGCCGTTCGGCCTATGGCCGCACCTGTTGCAATGACCTTTACACAGTAACCATTGCCAAGCTTTACGCCGACCTGGTGACCGGGCTGTTCACCATAGACAAAAAACCACTTCCCGGCGGGACGGTTTATCTCATTCCTACTCAGGATGACAAGCCGGGCACTCCGGACAGCAAGACCAGCGAGGATGGCAACCGCTTCGATTTTGACCTTGGCCTGGATATGCCCTACATGGTCATCGCCACCCACCCGGATTATTTCCCGGACACCATGCAGTTCAACACCGTAGGCCTGACCGAATCCAAGACTTTCCAGCACTTCTTTTATCTGAAACCCAAACCGAAACTGCCGGAATACGATACCATCACCATCGAGGAGCCGATCGTTCTGGAGAACATCCTCTATGATTTCGATGATGACCGCATCCGGGAGGAAGCGGAGAGCGACCTGGAGGTGGTATATGAACTGATGACGGAGTACCCGGACATGAAGATCGAACTCAGCTCTCATACCGATAACCGGGGCAATGACCAGTACAATGAAGACCTGTCGCAACGCCGCGCCGAATCGGCCCGCCGCTGGCTGGTCCGCAAAGGCATTTCCCGGGACCGCATCGTCGCCAAGGGCTATGGGGAGAGCCAGCCGCAGACGGTAAGCGCCCGTGCGGCCGCCCTGAACGGCTTCCTGAAGGAAGGCGATGTGCTGACCCCCGGGTTTATCGATTCCCTTTCTACTGAAGAACAGAAAGAGGTCGCCCACGAGCTCAACCGCCGCACCGAGTTCAAGATCATCGAAGGGCCCACCACCATTACCATTAAAAGTACCCGCCTGAGGAAGAAAGAAAGCACCAAGCCCGGCCCCGACCGGGAAAGCCTGATCGGTGGCTGGAAGGCAGATACCACAAAGATCAGCATGCTTTCTTCTCTCTATGGAAAGGATGACCTCAAAGGGCTGCCCATCATGCAGTTTAAACAGAGGGTGCTCGAACTGGGCACTGTCAAAAAAGGAGAAAAACGCCGATTCAGCTACGAATTTGTCAACGCCGGTGATGCCCCGCTGACCATCTCCCTCCTCTCGGCCTGCGACTGCACCACCATCGAGAACGACCCCACCGGAGATACTTTCCACCCTGGCGAAAAGGGCGTCATTGAAGTCCTTTTCGACAGCTCGGAAAAAGAGGAAGCTGAAGAGATCGATATCGACATTTTCCTGGAAGAGTCGGATAATGAAGGCATTCCCATCCGGGAAACGGTGCAGTACCGGTTTGACATCACCAACTCCTAGAGAAAAGTTTCTTCGGGATGACAGAACGCGGACGCCGTCAGCCATAGGTTTGGCGACGGCGTTCGCGTTTGCTTTTACCGCTATTCCATTTCACTATGTTAGCAACCATCCTTCGGGAAGCCGCCGCACTCAGCTGGATCGATTGGGTGGTGACCATCACTGCGCTCATTTACGTGGTGCTGGCCGCCCGGGAAAAGGTGTGGTGCTGGTTCTGGGGTATCATCAGCTGTAGCCTTTGGGCCTATGCTTCCTTCTTTTTCTACGGCCTGTATCTCGATGCTTTGCTTCAGCTCTTCTACGTGGCCATGGCAATTGTGGGGTTGTATCAATGGAAGTACGGCGGGAGGGAAGGGGAGGGGATGCCCGTCAGCCGCCTCAGTGCCCGGCAGCATCTGCTCCTATTGGCGGGCGGCACTGCCGGGTCCTTGGCGTTTGGTTACTTTTTTGATGAATATACCCCGGCCGCCGCAACTTACTGGGACGCCTTTACTACGGTTTTTTCCATCATCGCCACCCTGATCCTCGTCCGGAAGGTTCTGGACAACTGGGCGTACTGGATCGTTGTTGACCTCATTTATATAGGGTTGTATTTCAGCCGTGGCGCTTATCTTTTTTCACTGGTGATGGTAGTATATGTCATCATTGCATCTTTTGCACTGGTTAGCTGGTCAAAGGCCTACTACAGTCAGCGTTTTTCCAATTCGGAATAACGTTGAAGGATCAATGCGGTACATTTATTAATTTTGAGGAATGGCATCTGCCTTTGGCATTATGGGCTTTTTTCGACAGGATGTTTTCAATACGCTTGCTGTGAGGAAACTGTTTGCCATCGTTTTTCTGCTGTCAGGGCTGGCCTCCTATGGCCAAACCCTTTCCTTTCATCCGGAGGGAATCCGCACCTATGCGGTGGTGGTAGGCATTTCCGAATATCAGGATGAAGGGATCAGGGACCTGAGCTATGCTCATAAGGATGCAAAGGCGTTTGTGAATTTCCTGAAATCGAGAGCCGGCGGTGAACTGGGCCGGCGGGAACTGAAAAGCCTGATCAATGAGGAGGCTACTCTGGCCCGCATTCAATCGGCGCTGGAATGGCTGGTGAAAAAAGCCGGCGACGGTGACCAGGCTATTTTCTATTTTGCCGGCCATGGCGATGTGGAAACCAGGAACGACGAGGAAAAAGGCTATTTGCTGGCCTACGACACACCATTTAATAATTACCGCCTCAATGCGATAGGCCTGGATTACCTCAATGAGCACATTATCCGCGAGCTGAGCAAAAAGAATGCGAAAGTAGTAATTATTACCGATGCCTGTCATTCGGGCGCCCTGGCCGGGCAGGGCGCCGGAGGTCGGCAGGCGACGGCGGCTGAACTGATGAAACGCTATGCCAGCGAGGTCCGGATCATGTCCTGCCAGCCGTATGAACTCGCTCAGGAGAAGAGAGCGTTGGGCGGCGGCCGCGGCGTATTTTCCTATTATCTGATCCAGGGACTCAAGGGCAGGGCCAATCAGGGCGCCAAAGATGTGGTGGACCTTTACGAACTGGAAGATTTCCTCCAGGATAAGGTTCGGAAAGAGACCGATAAAGCGCAGCACCCCGATATTTTCGGGGGGCTGAAAAAGGAGGCGCTTTTCCAGGTCGATGAAGCTACGCTGGAGGAAATGAAAAGTGTGGAGAAGGAAGAACTGGAAAGAAGCCTGGAGGAAGAAGTGCTCACCAAACTGGCAACGAAAGACGGTTATAACAACTATGTGGGTTTTGACGAAGCGCTGAAAAAGGGCAGGTTGCTCAGCCCGGAAGGCCGCTCGGCATTAGATTTCTACGGCCGCCTTTATGCCGATACCAACTTCATTCCGCTGAGGAGCTTTATTGATGAACGCTTCTCCATTGCGCTGATGGACTCGGTGCAACAGGCCATCAATGCCTACCTTAAGACGGACCCCGGAGAACTGGCCCAGCGGGCACAGTATGACGATAAATACGGCCGTTTTCCCCGTTACCTGGAAAAAGCTGCCGAGATCTTCGGCCCTCAGGACCCCAGATACCGGCCCACACGGGCCAAACAATACTACTTTGAGGGCCTGGCCCTTCGGCTGGAAGCGGAACAGGCCGCCAGCCAGGATTCGCTCTACCGCCTTGCTTTGGAAAAACAGGAAAATGCGCTTGAACTGGAAAGCGGCGCCGCCTATATACATAATGAACTGGGAATATTGCTGCCGGAACTGGGAGAACAGGAAAAAGGCATCGGCCATCTTCAGAAGGCCATTGAGATCTCGCCTACCTGGGCCATTCCCTACAACAACCTGGCCATTGAATACAAACGGCAGGGCGATCTTGAGGCGGCCGAAGCGCATTACCGGAAAGCAATTGCCCTCAAGCCGGATTTCTCCTCCGCCTACGCCAACCTGGGTAACCTCCTGGTCGAGGAGGAGCAATACAGTGCTGCCGACTCCATGTACCGCAAGGGCATTGAACTGGGCCCGAAATACAGGGACAATTATTTTAACCTGGGGTTGTTGCTCAGCCTTTATGACGGCAGGGAAGCGGAAGCCGACAGCATGTACCGGCAGGCGCTCCGGCTCGACCCCGGCTACCCTGAAGCGTATTTCGAACTGGGCAATCTGTACGACTACCTCGGGCAGGCCGATTCGGCGGAAGCCATGTACCGCCGGGCTATTGAGCTCAGGCCGGAGTACGCACAGGCCCATCTGAGCCTGGGAGTATTTTACTTTTCCCGGGAACAGCCGGAGGATGCAGAAGAGCAATTCCTGTCAGCAATAGGTATTGAGCCCGGCTTTTCAGAAGCTCATCAGAACCTCGGGATCCTTTATTTTGTTCTCGGCCGTTTAGAGGAGGCGGAGGATCAATTTCTCGAAGTGGTTCGGCTCGACCCTGAAAACTTCCCCATTTACCTCAACCTGGGCATCGTATATGGGGTGCAGGATCAATGGGAGAAGATAGCCGTATTGCTCGAGGGCGCCCCCTTTACTTCTGATGATAAGATCGAATTCCTGCAACAGCTGGGGTATAATTTGCTGACGCAGTACGAGGCTTCCGGCCCTGCTTTGAAGGCTTTCCAGGAGGCTGTAGCACTCGGCCCGGAGGCCCCTTCCGGGTACTACTGGCTTTGCACCTGTTACACACTGCTCGGTCAACAGGAAGCAGCCCTGGACGCCCTGGAAACCACCCTGGAAAAAGCCCGCGCCGCCAATGAAGATTACTATGAAAAGATAACAACAGATGAGGCCCTGGAGCCGCTCCGGGAGAATGAACGGTATAGAGCGTTGATGAGCGAGTTTTTTCCCGGGAGGTAGCATTATTCTGAGGTTACGGAAGGTAACCAACGTGCAGTTTATCAAATAAATCTCCGGATTCTTTTGAACGAAACCGCAAGAGTGTTATTTTTTGCTGTTTGTATTAAGCGACAGCACAAATTTCGACGAGGATTAACCTATACCTAAAATAGTTGAGATGAAACCGCTAAAACTCTTATTCATTCTACTGCTCTTTGCTTTTGCCCAACCGTTGGACTTGCCGGCCCAGAGTACACTTCACCTCATCCTCAGTATTGACCAATACAACCAGGACATCAGCAAGGGCTGTGAGATCGACGATGTCAATTTGACCTCTACGCTGGAATGGCTTGCCGAGGATGCCGGCATGGGCATTCAAAAATACACCTACGGCTTCAGCCAGCAGGATGCTTACAACTTTTTCCAGGGCTTTACCTGCGGCCCGGATGATGTGGTCGTTTTTTTCTATTCGGGCCATGGCTTCCGCACCGAAGATGATAATGTGATCTGGCCATTGATGTATTACTGCGTAGAAAATGAGGCGCCCACGGGCGGCGAAGGCCTGAAAAGCTGCGGCGTGCCCCTCGATTGGGTCCATCAGGTATTGATCAAAAAAGGGCCGCGCATGTCCATCACCATCGGCAACAGTTGCAACAACGTGCCGGGGGACGATAGCGCCAACAAACGGGCGCAGGGGTTGAAAAAGGACAAGCCGGGCCAGCCGGATGGAAACAAAATGCAGAACCTGGCCCTTCTCACCAGTTTCAGCGGCCATATCATTGCCTCCGGCGCTTCTCCCGGCCAGTTCGCCTATACCAATGATGAGGATGGGTCCTATTTTGTTAATGAACTGACCAATGTATTGCTGGACGGGATGGTTTTCGCAGAAAATCCGACATCCTGGGCGAGCATGCTCAAAAAAACGAGAGATGAGGTGCAGAAAAAGAAGCCGGACCAGCGCCCTCAGTTCCTGATCGTTGCCGGCAATAAAAAAATGTATTCCGAGGGTAAGGAAAATTATCAGGAGGAGGTTTCCTATGACGAACTGGGGCTGGATATGTTTGAGGTTGATGAAGAAGGTGATGATTATTATGACAACCTGGAACTGGATGATTTTGACGAAGATGATTATGCGGAGGAATGGGAGATGGAGTTCGACGAGGGAGAGATGGAAGAACTGGCTTTGGAAGACCTGCCCTATATCCTACTCTATGCTATGACCCTGGACAATGGAGCGGTCAGCCAGGATGAACTTGACAAGGCCTATCAAAGTTATCACGACGGAATGGGGGAATATGGATATGACCCGGAAACCATCGACCTTATATTCAACTTTGCCATAGAAGATTATAATGAACCCGACCCTGAATTTTTCAACATGTCCCTTCAGGATGCGATCCAGGAGTTCATAGATTATGTCGATCCGGATATTCAAAAGGATATCCTTACGGTAATCCAGAATGCCAGTGACAATCCTGGCGCGCAGGGCCTGCAGGAATTTATTCAGAGCCTGAACAATTAATAGCATTAAACCACACTTTAAAATCCATTTATTATGAAAAATACTTTGCTCCTTTTACTCTTGCCTTTATTGTTTCAGATTAGTGTTTACGGGCAGAATGACAGGGTCACCGCTTCCGGCAAAACAGCGAAATTCGGCAGTGGCAGCATGGCCATGGTAAAGACCAGGACCAAGCCCAAAGACAAAAAGATGGGCCTGAGCGGCCCCCGGCGCCCTGAAAATATTGAAAATGAAGATGTTGGCGCAGCGTTCAACACCCTTGAGGAGGGCAATTATGACGATGCCATCGAGCAGTTGGATGACTTTTCGGACAGTGACCCCGATGCGGCGTTCGGGCTCGGGTTCGCCTATTATCTGGACGGGCAAACCGACAGGGCTATTGAGGCTTTCCAACAAATGGCAGAGCTCGACCCGGAAAATACCGATGCTCTGTATTACCTGGGGCTGATCTACGCCGAAGAGGGCGATTATGAAAAGGCCGAAGAGAAATTGCTCGATCTGCTGACCATCAACCCTATGGATGAAACGGCATGGTACGAGCTGGGTTTTCTGTACCTGGATGCCGGTTATTACGAGGATGCCTACGAATGCTTCGACACGGTATTGCTCATCAACCCCGAAGACCCGGATGCTCCTTACGAAATGGCCCGGCTTCACGCCATCTCCGGCAACACCGAAGAAGCCTTGTCTGCCCTGGAACTGGCTTTTGCGAACGGCTTCTACGATGCTGAATTCGTCCGGATGGACCCGGACCTGGAAGAGGTCAGAAATACAGAAGCCTACGAGGAACTGATGGCAACCTATTTCCCGGAGTAGCTACACCACCGGGCACTATTTGGATTGTTAAGTAGCCGGACACATTTATTTTAAGTTGTGATAATTCAAGCGCTAATGGGACACGAGCGAAGCGGCTGATGCCTGCCTGCCCGCGAGGCGGTCGAGCAGGCAGGGAATGAAATGGAATAAATCAGCGCTTGAAGGCCATCTTTAAGCGGCAATTTTCCCTTGCCGCTTAAATTTCAGGCCTTTTACAAGTTGATAACAGGCATCTTTTTTTTCAGGATTTGAACCACCCCCGCCGCCCAGGCCTGTAAATAACGTAATGTTAACAGAATTTGGCGGGAAGGGTATTTCTGCAAACAATATGCCCCTGGGAGAATGCAAAGCGAGAGTTAAATCCCCAGCCCTTCGCGCCGACAACAAAAGCATCTGCCGCAGGCTCCTTACCCACATGTAGGCCTCAAAGAGAAATTCTCCTTTCCTTGCTTTGTAAGCCCTTGAAAACAAAGGACAATCTCTTTTTATTTAGATACGGTCTAAATAATTTCCCCCTCTGAACTTTACCAAAAGCTAGGTTCTTTTTTACGTGAAAAGCTTTATATCTTTGCGGTGTTTTTTGAGAAGCCTATTATACTTGGTTATCATAGGTTTACGCTGTGAAGCTGAGTACTAACAAACGTCAAAACGAATGAATAATAAAACGAGCAAGGCAGTATTTACTATTGTTGCCGTGCTTTCAGCCAACGCCAGCTGGGCACAGGCTGAAGGAAGCAGCTCAGGATATGGCACCTACCTCCTCTATGGCATTATTGTCGTAGCAGTATTGGTTTTCTTCATGATCATTCTGCAGGTTGCCGACAATCTGCTGGTCATCGAGGCTAAACAATCCGGTGTAGCCAGTAAGGGCGCCAACTTCTCTCTTTTCCCCAACTGGAAGGAACTCTTCGCTCCCCGGCTGCCGGAATACCTGGAAGGCAAACCGGTGACCGTCCTTCGCCGCGGGCACAACATCAACCTGGAAGGCGAAGCGGAGCGGGTGCTGGATGAGTCTGTTCAGGCGAAGACTTTTGCCGTTCAGCCTCCGAATTTTCCCGGCATTTCTCCGATTCCCAAAGTAATGGTGGAAGTCGGCGATGAAGTCAAGGCGGGTGACCACCTGTTCTTCGACAAGAAGCGCCCGGAGGTCATGTATGTAGCGCCGGTTAGCGGAGAGGTTATTGCGATCAACCGGGGAGCCAAGCGCTCCATTTCCGAGGTCGTTATCCTTGCCGATAAGGAAATCAAGTACCGCGAGCTGAAAGCGATTGACCCTGAATCCGCCAGCCGGGAGGAACTGGTCAGCCATCTCCTTGACGCCGGGGTGTGGCCCTTGATCCGCCAGCGCCCGTTTGATATTGTTGCCGAGCACGATGTGGCGCCCCGCGATATTTTCATTTCTACTTTTGATACCGCTCCCCTTGCCCCCAACCTCAATTTCATTATCGAAGGGCAGGAGGAAGCCTTCCAGAAAGGCCTGGATGTGCTCAATAAGCTGACCGACGGCGCCGTCTATCTCGGGCTCGACGGCCGCGGCAAGGAGCAGCCCCATGCCGCCTTTACCGAGGCCAAAGGCGTAGAGGTTCATTATTTCCACGGCAAGCACCCGGCGGGCAACGTCGGCATACAGATCCACCACATCCGGCCCATCGGCGCCGGTGATAAGGTGTGGACGCTTGGCGTACAGGACGTCGCCACCATAGGCCGGGTCTTCACAGAACAACGCTTCAATGCACAGCGGGTGATAGCCCTGACGGGGGCCGAGCTCAGGCAACCCCGGTATGTGCGCACTTATATCGGCGCCAATGTGGGTGACCTCGCCAAGGACAATCTGGCCAACGACCATGTCCGGCTGATCTCCGGTGATGTGCTCTCCGGAAAGAAGAAGACAGCGGAAGGCTTCATGAACATATACGATGACCAGCTGACGGTGGTCCTGGAGGGGGATGATTACGAGCTGTTCGGCTGGCTGATCCCCGCCCTTAATACCCCCAGTATTTCACCGACCCTCCCCTCTGCCCTGTTCCCCAAACTGAAGAAAAGGGCGGAAACGAATATGCACGGTGAAAAGCGGGCATTCGTAGTAACGGGCACCTATGAATCTATGTTACCCATGGATATCTACCCTCAGGAATTGATGAAATGCATCCTTATCGGTGATTTCGAGAAAATCGAGGGCCTGGGTATTTATGAACTCATTGAGGAAGACGTTGCCCTCTGTGAGTTTGCCTGTGTATCCAAACAGCCCGTTCAGCAGATCCTGCGCCAGGGCCTGGACATGATGCGCGAACAGGCTTAATGCATTGAGAATTAACAAAAACGATCATCTCACTATATAGAGATATGAAAAAAGGATTATTGAATTTTCTTCACAGGATCGAACCGGATAAGGAAAAATCTCCTTTCCTGCACACGGTTTATGATGGTTTCTTCACCTTTGCCTTTACACCCAATACCGTGACCAAAGGCGGTGTCCACATCCGCGATGGTATGGACCTCAAGCGCCAGATGGTGCAGGTGGTTTTTGCCTTGCTGATCCTATATTTGTTCGGGATCTACAACATTGGCCATCAGCACTTCATTGCCCTGGGAGAGTATCCCGGATTTCTGCAGGGGGTGCACCTCAAACTGGTTTACGGCCTTATTCAGATCATTCCCATTTTTGTGGTCACTCACGTGGTAGGGCTGGGCATCGAATTCTTTTACGCCTACCGGAAAGGCCATGGCATCGAGGAAGGGTTTCTGGTATCGGGCGCTTTGATCCCGCTGATCATGCCGCCGGATATTCCGTTATGGATACTGACGCTCGCCATCGTTTTTGCGGTTATTATCGGTAAGGAAGCTTTCGGCGGAACGGGAATGAACATTCTCAATATCGCGTTGCTGGCCCGGGTTTTCGTCTTTTTCGCCTATCCGACCTACATATCCGGCGACGAAGTCTGGGTCGCTGGCCTTCAGGGTTTGGCCGCCGGCTCTCCTCCTGATTACGGCTGGATACACCTCAGCGTGTTCAACCCGCTGTTTGAGGCACTCAACCTTCCGGGGTATAACCCCGCTTCGGCCGTCGTTGATGGCTATACGGGGGCAACTCCGTTGAGCCTGGCCTTCCACAGTGGCTGGGAGCACGTCACCGAAGTATATTCGGATTCCCAGATGTTGTGGGGCACCATTCCAGGTTCTGTTGGTGAGACCAGCAAACCGCTGATCATCATCGGCGCTCTGTACCTGGCGTTGACTAAGATCGCCGACTGGCGCATCATGTTCTCCATGGTGGTCGGCGCTGTGGTTATGGCCCTGTTGCTCAACACCTGGGGAGCGACCCCTTTCATGCAGGTTCCCTGGTATTATCAGTTCTATATGGGTAGTTTCTGGTTTGCCATGGCCTTTATGGCCACCGACCCGGTGACTGCCAGCGGGACGCCAACCGGGAAATGGATCTACGGCTTCCTCATCGGCTTTATCGGGATGATCATCCGGGTGTTGAACCCCGCTTATCCGGAGGGCTGGATGCTGGCCATTCTGTTCATGAATGTGTTCGCGCCGCTTATCGACCATTACGTCTATCAGGCCAACATCAGCCGGAGGCTCAAAAAAGCCCGGGCGGTAGCCTGACGCCAACCTCAAAAGAAAGTTGGTGAATTCATTTTTCCTGAAATAAAATCAGCAGAATGTACACAACGAGATATGTTATTGGTTTCATCTTCATTCTAACCGCATCGGTAGCGGTAGGCCTGACGGGCCTGCGCGAAGCCACCAAGAATATGGCCGTAAAGAATGAAGATATTTTCAACAAGCGGGCTATATTGTCTGCCGTTGAAGATTACCTGCCCGATGGCAAGAAGGTGAAAGACCTTTCGGACCAGGAAGTTGCCCAGATCTTTGATAACATGCAGCAGCCCGTGTTGAACATGCAGGGAGAAGTCCTGGATGGCGTACAGGCCGAAGACATCGATATGGCCAAGGAGCGCAAGAAACCGGAGGCCGAACGCCGCCTGCCCCTGTATATTTATGAGCACAACGGCCAAAAATTCTATATCCTCTCGGTTCGCGGCAACGGGCTATGGGATGAGATATGGGGAAACATCGCCCTGAAGAGCGATGGCAATACCATCGCCGGAGCTGCTTTCGACCACAAGGGGGAAACGCCGGGCCTGGGCGCCGAGATCAAGGATAATCCTACTTTCCACAAACAATTTGAGGGAAAGAAGATTTATGAAGATGGGCAGTATGTTTCGATAAAAGTGCGCAAAGGCGGCGCCAAGAACCCGGAACACGAAGTAGATGCCATTTCCGGGGCCACCGTGACCTCCGACGGCGTGACGGAAATGCTTTACCGGGGGATAAACTACTATCAACCCTTTTTGAAAGAAATACGACAATCCGATAGCGCCCAGGGATTGTTGATGCAATAAATGAACTTTCGGCGCCTGTGGCGCCCCGAGCATAAAAACAGATAACAATGGCTGAAACTGCTGTTAAAGAGAAAGAACCCTTATTTCAGTTTGGGAAAAAAGAGCGCCAGCTCCTCACCGACCCGCTGAACGACAACAACCCCATCACCGTTCAGGTGCTGGGTATCTGTTCGGCCCTGGCCGTGACCTCGCTGGTCTATCCGTCGGTCGTAATGGCTGTTGCGGTGACTTTTGTAACTGCGTTCTCCAACCTGTTCACCTCCATGTTGCGGAATTACATTCCCAAGCAGGTGCGCATGATCGTACAGCTCGTCATCATCGCATCTCTGGTTACGGTTGTGGAACTCCTGCTGAAGTCGTTCAACTATCCGATCTATAAGCAATTATCGGTTTACATCGGGCTGATCATCACCAACTGTATCGTGATGGGCCGCCTGGAAGCCTTCGCCATGGCCAACAAACCCTGGCGTTCTTTCCTGGACGGCATCGGCAACGGACTGGGATACGGCGCTATCCTGATCATCGTGGGTATCATCCGGGAGATCTTCGGCAAGGGGAGCCTCTTCGCCGGCAGCCCGATCGAGATGAAGATCATCGGCCCTACGGCAGATTACTTTATCAACACTACCGATAGCGCTTTTTTCGGCTGGTACGCCAACAACAACCTGATGGTATTGCCTGCTGCAGCCATGTTCATCATCGGCATTCTGATCTGGATACAGCGCAGCTACAACACCAAACTGGTGGACGTATCCTGATGCCCGGTTTTGTTAGCCGGCCAACAATCAATAACTAACAACAGCCAACAAACAACCAAGACATGGAATTTCTGAATACCTTCATAAAAGCCGCCTTCATCGAGAACCTCGTACTGGCCTACTTTCTGGGCATGTGTTCTTACCTGGCGGTTTCCAAGAGTGTTAAGACGGCCTTCGGCCTCGGCCTGGCGGTTATTTTCGTACTGGGCATCACCATGCCGATCAACTGGGTGATCAGCGAGTACCTGCTGAGTGAGAACGGGTTGTTCGGGGTTGACCTGACCTTCCTGCGCTTCATCCTCTTTATCGCGGTGATCGCTTCCATGGTTCAGCTGGTGGAAATGGTGGTGGAGAAGTTTTCGCCTTCTCTATACGCTGCTCTCGGTATTTTCCTCCCCCTGATCACGGTAAACTGCGCCATTCTCGGCGGCTCTTTGTTCATGGTGTCGAGAGAATATTCCTTCAGCGATTCCATTGCTTTCGGCCTGGGCGGCGGTTTCGGCTGGTTCCTGGCCATTATTGCCATTGCCGCCATTCGGGAGAAGATCCGCTATTCCAATGT
This sequence comes from Lewinellaceae bacterium, assembly GCA_020636315.1. GTDB lineage: Bacteria > Bacteroidota > Bacteroidia > Chitinophagales > Saprospiraceae > JACJXW01. The sequence continues at coordinate 285,775 of JACJYA010000001.1, read as the reverse complement.
GCCGCCGGGGCTGCGCGGCCTGGGAATGGCCTTCATCCTGACCGGCCTGATGGGCATCGCCTTCATGAGCCTGATGGGGATTGACCCGGCAGCTTATGCGGCCAACTAGGGCATGTTTGGAAGTTGCCCGTTGATCGTCGTCCGTTAACTGCCCAACCAACAATAACCAGCTGACAACTGACGACATCCACCAACTGCCCGGCCCAATGATTTGAAAATAAAAATTACACAGATACAATGACTACCATCATATTAGCCGTATTGGTCTTTAGCTTTGTGATACTGGCGCTGGCTTTCATGCTGATCTTCGCACGGAAGCGGCTGGTGCCACAGGGTGATGTGAAGATCATCGTCAACGGAGATGAAGAAAACCCGCTGCTGGTGCAGCCGGGGTCTTCTCTGCTTTCCGCCCTTTCCGACAAGAGTGTGTTCCTGCCCTCCGCCTGTGGTGGCGGGGGTACCTGCGCCATGTGTGAATGCCATGTAGATGAAGGCGGCGGCGACGTACTGCCCACCGAGCTCAACCACCTCACCCGCCGCGAAGTGGCCGAGCACAAGCGCCTGGCCTGCCAGGTGAAGGTGCGCCAGGACATGCGCATCCGCGTGCCGGAGGAGGTGTTCGGCATCAAAAAGTGGGAGTGCGAAGTGGTATCCAATTACAACGTGGCCTCTTTCATCAAGGAATTTGTGGTAAGGCTGCCGGAAGGGGAAACCCTGGAATTCGAATCCGGCGGTTACGTGCAGATCGACGTGCCGGTGATCGAGGTGGACTTCAAAGACTTCGATATTACCGCACACCCGCGTATGACCGACAAGAAGCCGGACGAATACAAGGAAGAGTGGGACCAGTTCAAGATGTGGAACCTCAAGATGAAGAACGACGAGGAGCAGTTCCGCGCCTACTCCATGGCCAACCACCCGGCAGAGGGCAACATCGTGATGCTCAACATCCGTATCGCCACGCCCCCCTGGGACCGCAAGAACAACACCTGGATGGCCGTCAACCCGGGTGTATGCTCTTCCTACGTCTTTTCCCAGAAGCCGGGTGACAAGGTGACAATCTCCGGCCCTTACGGCGAGTTCTTCATCAAGCCGACGAAGAAAGAAATGGTTTACATAGGCGGCGGCGCCGGTATGGCCCCGTTGCGTTCGCATATCTTCCACCTTTTCCATACCCTGAAGACTAAAGACCGGAAGGTGTCCTACTGGTACGGCGGCCGCTCCAAGCGTGAGCTGTTCTATACGGATGACTTCCGCGATATCGAGAAAGATTACGACAACTTCAACTACTTCATCGCCCTGTCCGACGTCAAGGTCGCCAAGGAGGTCGATAAGTGGAAGGTAAAGGAAGACATCAATGACAAAGCGGGCGACGGCTTCATTGGCTTCATCCACCAGGTGCTGTACGATGAGTACCTGAAGAACCACCCCGAGCCGGAGGAAGTGGAATACTACCTCTGCGGCCCGCCCCTGATGCTTCAGGCTGCCCTGAAGATGCTCGACGAGCTGGGCGTTCCGGATGAGAACATCGCCTTTGACGACTTCGGAAGTTAATGGCATTCTCCTAAATGAAAAAAACCGCAGCGAATCCCGCTGCGGTTTTTTTCATTTAGGGGGCATGCTAGTGGCCAGGCGACTTTAAGTTCGCCTGGCCACTAGCCGGCGCCAAAAAGGATACGGCCTAAGCCAAAGTTACGCCTTTTTTCTGCAGGAACCAGGACAGTCTGCAGCTTCCTGTCTGCTCACAAAACAGGCGAGAAATAAATTGAAATAAGCCTAATGGGTTGATCTTTAAAAAGTTGTGGGGTTTGTGGCTGGGCATTTGGCGCCCTTTAATTCTTTTTCACCACCAGCCGTTCCACCCAACTTCCCCGCTCCGTCGCACCTGCAAAAAATAAACCCCATCCGGCAGCGGGCCCAATGCCAGCTCCATCTGCCGATGCAATTGCCGCCGCTCCCGCCACACCACCCGGCCGGTGGCGTCGAAGAGCTGAAGAACAGCCTCCCGGACCGGCGGCGCGCCGGCCCAGGCCAGCGTGAGCGGGCCGTTGGTGGGATTAGGATAAACAGAGAAAGGCCGGCTCTTCCGGCGCCGGCGCCTCCACCACCGGAGATACCGTGGAGCAGAGCGTATCCAGGCAGCCGTCAGCAGTGACTTTCACCAGCCAGATGTATCGTTGGTTGCCGTTGATGGTTTCTCCCGCCGCCACGATGCTGCCGCTGGATAGTTCGCCTACGCCGGCGAGGGTGCCCTGGTTGGTATATACTATGGGAAATGGGGCGTCTATCAGGTTTTCCCATACGCTGTCTCCCTCGGGAGAGAATTTGTGGAGCCAGCCCACCCTTCGGGTCGGCTCCCTGTTACTCTGACGAAACTTTCCCCGGCGCCGATGTAGTTGCCGTCGGAAGTTGGCTCTATGTCCCAGAATATGACATCGGCGCCCAGGCGGGCCTCTAAGCCAAAATGGCGCAGCCATTCTATCTGAAACCCGGTGTCTAGCTTGGCGAGGGTGGGCTGGACGATCAAAGTTTCGCCAATTAATTCTACTGGATACAGGTAAAAAGTAATGACTCCTCCATCAGGTATGGAAAGGATCTTTCGGGCAAAACCTACCTCTGGGTTTAACTCAGATTGCCAGAAACGAACAACGTTTCCACTTAAGTCTATGTATTGGACTGAAGAGAAAGCATTGTTAGGACTAGTTTCAGTAGTACAAAAGCCAACAAATAAAGTGTCATTTATTTTGCCATATCATTGAAGACATTACCAACATCATAATCCCCGAAATATTTAAACCAAACTGTATTACCCTGTTGATCTACTCTCCGGGCGAAAGAATTATCAAGATAATTAGGACGCTGTATAGCGCCGCTCAGTAAGTATCCATCGCTCAGTTCAATTGGAGCAATATATCTAAAATGGCTTCGGTTCACTGTATCCAGATACTCTTTGATGAACTCCACCTCAAACTGGTGATCCACTTTGATCAGCCAGGCGGCGTCGCCGTGGGTTGGGGCAGCCGTCATGATGTATCCACCGTCCCGGGTTTTGGTGATCTTGCCCCAATTGTAACTGATAGATAGATGTTCGCCAAGGGGGTCGAGTAGCATTCTGGAGAACAGGTGGTTGCCGGAAGAGTCAAACTTGGAAAGGATAAAATACTTTGTTGGGAGTAGGTATTATCGGGGTAAGCCATAGTATAGCCGATGATGGTGTCCTTATCCACGATCATGTCCCGAAAATGATTGGCGGGCCAGCCAAGATGCGCAGAAATATTAAAAGTGCTTTGGGCCTTGGTTGCTGCCAGATAGGCCAAAAACAGGAATAGCGTATTGAAGTATCTTAAAACAAACATATCAGGAAGGATTATGAAGAGCTACCACCTATATAGGTGGCTAATGATTCATTGAGCATGGCAATAAGGTTTTTAGGAGTGAAGAATACTGAAAGTATAATTTAATATTTTGGCAATTACAAAAAGATGGAAATCTTAACCGGTAATGCAATCAACCTTCCCCTCTTTTTTACTGTTCACAATCTTAATCAATAAATCCTAAAATTCACCCGTCATGCCCGCCACTTCAATATCCAAATCCACCCTCGATTTCCTCAAAGCCCTGCGCGACAACAACAACCGCGAATGGTTCAACGCCAACAAGGCCTGGTACCAGGAAGAGCACGCCCAGATGATCGAATTCGCGGAAACGCTGCTCGCCCGAATGGGCCAGCACGACCAACTCGTGCCCATGACCGGCAAGCAGAGCCTGTTCCGCATCTATCGGGATGTGCGCTTTTCCAAGGATAAGTCGCCCTACAAGGCCACTTTCAGCGGCACCATGAAGCGGGACACCAAGTGGCTGCGCGGCGGCTACTACTTCCACATCGAACCGGGCGGCTCCTTCGTAGGCGGTGGCTTCTGGGGCCCCAACGCCGCCGACCTCAAGCGCATCCGCCAGGAACTGGCCGCCGACAGCGAGCCCCTGCGGAAGATCATCGCCGCTCCGGAATTCCTGGAAACCTTCGGCGAACTGCAGGGCGAACAGCTCAAAACGGCGCCTCAGGGCTACAGCCAGGATCATCCCAACATCGACCTGCTACGCTACAAGCAATTCCTGGTCAGCCAATCCTATACCGATAAGGAAGTAATGTCTGCTGATCTGCTCGACAAAATGGTGCTCGCATTCCAGCGCATGCGCCCGTTCTTTGATTATATGAGCGAAGTGCTGACTACTGATGAGAACGGCGTGCCGATCGAGTGAGTTTTAAGATAAGATTTTCCAGGGCCGGAGGAGGACAGGAAAATCTTATCTTTAGGACAAAAATGCGCCCGACACTTCTTCTTGCCGTGCTTGGATTGTTAATTTCCTGCTCCGATACCGGCCGGCAATCGTCGAATGAACCGAAGCTGCCGGCTCCGGATGCCGGGATCTCATTGAAGCCGGAAAACGCGGCCCTCCTCCATCTCGACAGCCTTTACCGATCCTACGGCGTTGAAGGCTGCTTTGTGTTGTACAACCTGAAGAACGACTCCCTTTCCCTTTACAACCCAACCCGCTGCGAACAGGGCTTTCTGCCCGCCTCCTCCTACAAGATCCCCAATTCCCTCATCGCCCTGGAAACCGGCGTGATGAAAAGCCCGGAGGACACCATCTTCTGGGACGGTACGGAGCACTGGAACCCGGACTGGAACCGAGACAATACCTTCGCCGGGGCCTTCCGGGCCTCCTGTGTGCCCTGCTATCAGCAGATCGCCCGCAAAGTGGGGGTGCAGCGCATGCGGGAGTGGACAACCAAAGCCGATTACGGACAGCTGGACATTAACGAGGACAACCTCGACACCTTCTGGCTGGAGGGACATTCCAGAGTGACGCCCTTTCAGCAGGTAAGTTTCCTCGTTCGCCTTTGTCGCGAAGAGCTGCCCTTCCGGAAGGAACATCAGCGCACCGTCAAACAGATCATGCTTTTGGAAGAAACACCGGAATACAAGCTTTACGGCAAGACCGGCTGGGCGCAGCCCGATGGGCGCAACATTGGCTGGTTCGTAGGCTTCTTCGAGAGAGGCGAGGAGGCGTATGTTTTTGTCAACAACGTGGAGAATGAGCAGGCGCCGGAGGGGGAGAATGGGGTGTTTCAGCGGTGCAGGAGGGAGATTGTGGAGACAATACTAAAAAAGGTAAGATAACTGGGATTTCGAAGAGTAGGTGCGAAGTAAAAATTTTTGTAAATTGTAATATGGAAAAAGTAGTTAGAATCATAAGCTTGAGAGAAGAGCATTCAGATTTGTCTTACTGGCTCAGCAAAATGCCCCATGAACGTCTTGCAGCAATAGAAATCCTTCGTCAACAATATGTCAGAATCAAACGTATTGAGCCCAGACTTCAGAGAGTTTGTAGAATTATTGATTCACCATGAGGTGAAGTATCTTGTTACTGGTGGATACGCAGTCGGAGTTTATGGACATCCACGTTATACCGGAGATATTGACTTCTGGGTGGAACCTTCCCGGGAAAATGGTGAAAAACTTGTCGCTGTATTTGATGATTTTGGCCTTTCCTCTTTTGGCCTAACGCCTAATCATTTCACTAAGGCGGAACAAGTCATTCAAATTGGTTATCCTCCATACCGGATTGATATCCTGACAAGTATTGATGGGGTGGATTTTCGGGAAGCTTATTCAGCCAGGAATATTGTTGAGATAGATGGCTTGCCTGTTTGCTTTATTAGTCTGGAGGATCTGACAAAGAATAAACAAGCTACGGGCAGGGGCATCGACCTTGATGATCTAAAAAAACTTGGAAGAGAGAAAGATTAAAAATTTTAGGGCTCCATTCACTCCGGTGGAGGCCGTGAAAATATCGTAATATGCGTCATCCAAAGATTGACGCACTTTTACATTTAAACACGTTCTAAATGTCTCATTCCTCCTCCCCCCTCAACGCATACCAGTCAATATTCCTGGTCAGGTACATGATCGTGGCCAGGATCAGCAGCAGGCCCAGGCTGCCCAGCAGCAGGGCGTAATCCTGTAACTGCAGCAGGGAGTAGAAAAAGCCGTACAGCAGCGCCAGGATGCCGAACATCATCGCGGTCAGGCGGCGGTTGCTCAAAATGAAGGAGCAATAACCGGTGATCAGCGCCAGGATGATGATACAGGCGATCAGGTAGGCCATATCGAAATTGAAATGCTCGGATATGGAGAGCAGCAAGATATAGAATAGAATGATGGCCGAGCCTACCAGTATATACTGAATGGGGTGCAGCCTCTTGCGGTTGAGCACCTCGATGAAGAAGAAGGCCAGGAAAGTGATCAGCACAAAATAAGCGGCATATTTGGCCGAGCGCATGGCCTTCTGGTATTCGTCGATGGGCAGCAGCAGGCGGAAGCCGAAGGCGTTGGTGGAAGCGCGGAAGGGGTCGTATTCATTCACATAGATGTTCTGCGGCCGCTGAGGGCTGTTGCCAATGTATGGGCCTTCTCCCTGTTGCGGGTAATTGCGGTTGAGCTGCAGCACTTTCCAACTGGCGGTGAACCCTTCGCCGGATACACTGCGCTCATCCGGCAGAAAAGCCCCTTCGAAGCTGGGGTCCGGCCAGGAGGACTGGATGTTGACGGCGGTGGCCTTGCCGAAAGGCGTGAAGTACAGGCTGGTGCTGCCGTTGAGGTTGAGCCGGAAGGAAAAGTCGATAGTACTGGAAGCTTCTTCGGGGAGTTGGATGGGAAAGCTGGCGCCGGAAGCCAGTATGTCGTTGGTAACGGTACCCGGGCCAAACTGATAAGTAGTATCGTTGATGCGTACGGGAATGGCCTCCTCGATGCCTTTCATATCCGTAATGCCGACGGTGAAAAGGGCATCCTTCCACAGAAGATCCTCTTCCGGCACGTTCAGGGCTTCTGCATTCAGCCCCTTGAAACGCCCGCTGAGTTCCAACTGGCTGTTGTACAACACCACCAGATAAATGCCCCGGTAGCGCTTCTGGGGGGCTACTTGCCCATTAATGTCGATGCTGTCGGGCAGAAAGTGAACATAGCCGCGGGTGATCACCTCTTTGCCCTCCTCGTTCAGGCGGGTGGAGCGATAGGGAACCGAGATCACCGGCCCGGCGATGGTCTGGTCGCTTCCCCACTTGGAACTTACCTCCCTAACCGCCTCATCGCGAATGTTCTCCCGCTCCCGGATGAGGGAGGTGACCATACTCGCCGGGATGAGTAACAGCAAAATGAGAATGCCGATGACAAAGAGCTTCAGCGTGACGGAGTTGCGCGCCCAGCGGTTGAGGCGGCCGAGGAGGGACTGGTCTGGCATCTTTTTGTTTTTATTCTGCCTTTGGATTTTACACTGGCCCGGAGCTATCCTAATAACTCATCTACCGAAATTTCCAGATTTTGGATAGAACTGGCAATGGAATCTCCCCTCTGATAAGTATGGATGGAAAGGTAAGCCTCCCCTTTAGGATCCTGAAAAACCAGCACCCGATCTTCCTGAAGGTCGATGATCCAGGCTTCAGGGATATTATGAATGGCATAGAGGGGTAGCTTCACATTTTGATCATAATTCAGCGAACTATCGGAGAACTCAACAACGAGCAAAATGTCAGCTGCCTGCGGATGAGATGTCGTATAAAAATCATTGCGGGCTTTCAACACCGAAAGATCGGGCTCCGGTTCAGAATCAGAGCCGAGCTGAACCGGGCTTTGTACCCGAACGATAGCGGCGTCCCGAAAAAACAGGGTTAAAAATTGAGAAAGCCGGTCCAGGTTGCCGGAATGTTTGGGGCCAATAGGGCTCATTTCAATAATTTCGCCATGGATCAATTCTACCTTATCCTGTTCACTGAGGATACCCACTTCTGCCAGCTGATGATACTCATCGACAGAAAAGCGCCGCCTCTTCAGGTTGATCGTTGCAGGTTGCGTAGTCATAGCCTCCTAATTTACAATAAAATTACGGGCCTTTCCAGTTTTTTTATGCCATTATTTACTCCTGGTTTTCCCTAAGACTTTGGCATCTGAATCGTAAAGGTCGTCCCTTTTCCCTCCTCGGACCGTTTGACAAATATCTTGCCTTTGTGGTATTCCTCCACGATCCGTTTGGCCAGGGAAAGCCCCAGCCCCCAGCCGCGTTTTTTGGTCGTGAAGCCGGGCTGGAAGACCGTTTTGAACTTATTGGCCGGTATGCCCTTGCCGGTGTCGCTGATGTCGATGTAAATGTAGTCGGCGTCGTCATACACCTCGGCGCTGATCTTGCCGGTGCCCTCCATGGCGTCGAGGGCGTTGCGCAGGAGGTTCTCGACCACCCAGTCGAAAAGGTGAGGGTTGATGCGGATATCCCGTGGCGGTTGGCTGTCCGGGCCGGGGAATTCGAATGCCACCTTGCGGGAAGCCCGCCGCTGCATGTAGGCGCGGCATTTATCCAGCTCCTCATACACATTTATGGGCTCCAGTTTGGGCGCCGAGCCGATCTTGGAAAAGCGGTCGGCGATGAGTTCCAGCCGGCTGACGTCATCGCGCAGTTCTCCCAGTATTTCCTGGACTTCGCCGTCCTGCTCCCGGATCATTTTCAGGTGTTCGATCCAGGCGACGATAGCGGAGATAGGTGTACCCAACTGGTGAGCGGTCTCCTTTGCCATGCCCACCCATACCCGGTTCTGCTCGGCGCGGCGGGCGGAGTTGAAGCCCATGTAGCCAAAGCCCACAAAGGCAGCGATGAGGAAAAGTTGTACCAGTGGGAAGTACCGCAACTGCTTGAGCAGTGTCGATTCCTTGTAGTAAATGGAATAGGCAAAGCCCCGGATGGGCTCGAATCCTTCTTCTTTCATTTTTTCAACCTCCCGCTGGAGCGCCCGTACACTGGTGTCTCCCCGGATATTGATGAAATCGTCGATCCCTCCCCGGTCGTTGACGACCATGACCGGAATGGTCGTATTGGATTGAAGAATCTGAAAGTGCAGGGTGAAATCGCAAAACTGGGCATCTTCATCATCTGTGTCGCTGAGGTCTTCCATGGCCCGAAGATAGAGCGCAACTTTCTTGCGTTCCTCATTGGCGAGCTTACCGGTAAGATAGTTGGTGTATAACATCGATATGGCTACGATAATGCCTCCGGCAATAGCCAGGTATAACTTCAGGCGGGATTTCCTCGTGTAAATGTCCATACTAAGCGTTTATTGGAGGGCCTGGGGCAGCTGCTCCCATTCCTAAACGTTCAAAGGTAAAGATTTATGGTGAACTTAACATTTGTCGGCGGACAGGAGGCTTCTTTGTTTTTTCTGCCGGTTGCGAGTTGCATAATGAGCTGCCCCAACCCGCAACAAACTCCCATTCCGCAAGATTTCCCACCATCTCAAGCCGGAAACACCATTATTTTTGCCGGGAAAGTATTTTTGTCATAACGAAAGCCGCCGGGCCATTATGGTAATGCACAGGAGCCGGCCCGGCGCATTTTTGGAACGATTTTTCCGATCCTCAGAGATTTGGAGGATATTTAGCGCAATTAACTTTTCAATATGAAAAACTTCTTCCTTCTTCTGCTCTTCCTTCCGGCCGTTGCGGCGGCCCAAACCTCCGAAGAACTGGCCGCCGTGAAGGCCCCCATTCAATTGTTATTTGACGGCATGCGTGCCGGCGACAGCAGTATGGTTCGCAGGGCATTCCTTCCCGGGGCCCGCCTTCAGACGGCCTACACAGGCAAGGATGGCCAACCTCACCTGGGAGATGAAGCAGTGGATGATTTCATCAAGGCTATCGGTGCTCCCCATGAGCAAACCTACAACGAGCAGATCTGGAGTTACGACATCCGCATCGATGGCCTGTTGGCCACTGCCTGGACGGAATACACCTTCTTCCTGGGCGATCAGCTGAGCCATTGCGGCGTCAATGCTTTTCAACTATTCAAAAGCTCGGAAGGCTGGAAGATCAGCCACATTACCGATACCCGCCGGCGGGAGGGCTGCCCTGCGTCTGCTCCTGATGAAGCAGCTGCCATCAATGCGTTGCTGGACGGCTGGCACAAGGCTGCCGCTACGGCCGATGAGGAGGTGTTCTTCGGAAGCATGACGGCCGATGGCATTTACCTGGGCACCGATGCTTCGGAGCGCTGGCTGCGGGATGAACTGCGAACCTGGGCCAAAGCCGCTTTCGAACGCGATACTGCCTGGGCCTTTTCGCCGCACAACCGGCAGCTTTACTTTGCTCAAAACGGCCAGACGGCATGGTTCGAGGAACAGCTCGATACCTGGATGGGGCCCTGCCGCGGTTCCGGCGTGCTCACCAAAACAGCGGAAGGCTGGAAAATCAGCCACTATAACCTGGCGGCGCTCGTCCCCAATGAGAAGATACAGGCGTTCATTGAGCTGGTAAAGGGGTGAATTCCCCGTTTTTTCCCGGAAATCATTTTCTCCTGCGGAACGAAGCTCGGCTATACCAAAAAAATGCCAGGAATTACGTTTACCGTTGGCATTGCCGGGTAAAACTTATTAAATTGCCGCAGGAGAAAAATCGGTTTATGGAAAAATACCTCAATTACCTGCTCACCGATATTGCTGCGGCCGCGGCCAATGTTCCCGTCTCTGCGGTCGAAGACTCCGAAGAAGGGCCCTCCTTCATCCCCCTGGATGAAGAAGAGAAAATGGCCCGGCGTGAGATCCTGGGAGAATGGATCGGCCTTCGGCAGGAATTGTTCCCTCCCGTCAGCCGCCTCAGTGACAAGCAGGTGGCCCGCCTGCTGGAAGCCATGGATCAATGCCTGGACGCTTATAACTTCATCCCTCATTTCCCCAGTGGCCTTCCTCTGCGCAAACGATATGATGTTCTGGTCGCTCAGCTGGGTAAAGAAGTGCCCATCCTTGTGCATAATGCCTGGCAAATCGATTTTTGTGAATACGAACCCCGCACCTGTCCTTTCGGAGAATCCTTCTGCCAGTGCAAGGTCTATGAACAGTGGCTCACTCATATAGACGAAGATGGTTTGCCGGATGAAGAAACCCTTGAAGCCCTGATCGAAAAACCTCGCCTGCCCGGTTTTTTCTTCGAGGAAGAGGACGAGGAAGAGGGCCTGCCCGGTGAAGAGGAGGATGAGGACTTCTTCTTTGATGAGGAGGGGGGGTATTATGAAGAAGATTTTGGCCCCGGAGCCGATTACGATTATGATCCGGACGATGAGGATGGCCCGGATGATGACGGCTCCTTCCTTTCCGGCTTCTCGGATTTTGAACCTGGGCCGGATGACGGCGGGCGATGGAATTAGAGCTTGTTTGGAGGTGGTCGATAGGGCTGCAAATGTCCGCTTTTGGAACCTCACTTCGCCATTTTTGAGCCCCATAGCACCACTATGAGCCTCAAAAATGCCTTTGTGAGAACCCAAAATCAGCCATTTTCGCTTCCAAAGCACCACCTCCAAACAAGCTCTTAGCGATAGAGTTTTCTGTTCCTCTTCTCATAAGTCATGCGAATGAAATGGCCCATTAAGTGGTAAATTCCCTTTGCCGCTTAAGTTTCAAGTTGCACTCCACCAAATTTTTTCCTGTCAACCAGGGCTTTTTAAGGTGAAAATTACGGATATTGGCAATTCTGAACGATATTCACCCAATTGATCGACCGTAAAAGACAGCAATGCCACCAATGAAGGCCCTGGTTTCTTACCTGACCGTTTTTCTCCTCCTGTTATTGTTTGGAAGTTGTGAACGGGACTCAGTTAATCTCCCGTTGACTCGGGGAAACAGCCCCTGGGCTTTCCGGTCGGTGCTCGACGGCCAGCCGCGTATGCTCACCCTGGCGCTCGCCAACCGCTTCTGGGCGGCCTACAGCGCTCAGGATGGCAATCTTTATAAGGTCTGGCGGGGTGACGTAAATTTTGACGGCGCCGTTTATACTACCGTGCACGGCCCGCAACCCAGCAGCCTGGGAGATGCCTATTTTGTCAATGAAGTGAGCCGGCCCTGGTCCATTCGCCTGGGGGAAAAGCCTCTTCAGCCTGAAATCCGTTACCAGGGGCATCGATTTAAAAACGGCCAGGTATATATCAATTACGGCCTTCAGTTAGAGGATGGCCGGATGGTGCAGGTCAGCGAGCGGCCGGAATACCTGGAGCGGGCTGAAGGCCGGCAGAGCGGTTTCGAACGCACCTTTTTTGTCCGGGGGTTGCCTCAGGGCGCCCGCCTTTTTCTCGATTTCAACCTGAATTCCTTACCCTCCGCCCACACCTTGGAAACAGATGGCGGGCTGGAGATCCTCGATGTGGAGCCCGGCAAAGGAAAAGGACTGGAAGCAGTTGCCCTCAAAGGCCGCCTGGAACTGAAAAACGAAGGCCCTACCCGCCTGGCCGCCTATTTTACCAAATACCCTCTGGTCCATAACCCAAACAAGGTTGAAGGAGGTAAAGAGGAAGATGCCCTTCCGCCCGGCGCTCGCCTCATCGCCCGCAGTGATTGCAAAACCTGCCACAATACCTTTCTTAAAACGGTGGGCCCTGCCTATGCGGACGTCGCTAAACGCTATGCCAACAATGCCGAAAATGTGGGGATGCTGGTCAAAAAGATTCAGAACGGCGGCTCCGGAGTGTGGGGAGCGGCTGCGATGACCCCTCACCCGGATCTCGACGAGGGGGATATCCGCGCAATGGTGGAATACATTATGAGCCTGGATGCAGAGGAAGAAGCCCGGGAGGAACAGATAGGAACCAAAAGCCCGGCGAGCCTTCAGTTTACCGATGCAGTAGAAGGGGTGGAGGAGAAGGACCTCATACCGGGGTTGGTACTGAAGATTTACCAGTCTGGCGCCACCCTCAGCCGCCTGGCGGACCTCAACTTCAAGGGCACACCTGTTTACGAAGGCATCATCGGCCAGGTTCATATCGAGAACGGCGAATTTCAGGAACTGGAGGCCAATTTCGGCCTGCGGTACAGCGGCTATATTGCCATTCCCAAAGACAACAACTACGTCTTCCGGCTGCGCAGCGATGATGGCTCCCGCCTGTTGATCGACGGTAGGGAAGTGGTCAATTTTGACGGCCTGCACGGAGCAGATAAAAGAGACGGGGAGGTCGCCTTGCGAAAAGGCCTGCACTCTTTCAGCCTTGAATATTTCCAGGGTGGCGGAGGCAGGTTCATTTCCCTCGAGTGGAGTTCCTTTGATGACCCCACTTTTGAATTTGTACCTCCCACTCAGTTTTTCCACTCCGCTTCCGAGCAACCCGGCCCCGGCGCCAAAACCCCTCCCATGGCTCAACGCCTCCGGATACCCGGAGACCAGTATCCGGTAGAAGGTGTACATCCAAGCTATTCTCTTTCTCAGGCCCGCCCTGATAATTTTATGCCCAGGGTAGGAGGGATGGACTTTCTGTCTGACGGCCGCCTGGCAGTCAGCACCTGGGATGCGGAAGGCGCCGTTTATCTCGTCGAAGGTGTCCAGTCCGGTGACCCGTCGAAAATGAGCTACAAAAAGATCGCCAGCGGCCTGGCGGAACCGCTGGGGCTGAAAGTGGTGGACGACACCATTTTTGTACTGCAAAAACAGGAACTCACCAAACTCATAGACCACGACGGAGATGAAATGATCGACGAATACTTCACCGTCTCCAACGACTGGAAAGTTTCGGCCAACTTTCACGAGTTTGCTTTCGGGCTGGCCTACAAGGAAGGCTTTTTCTATGCGGCGCTTGCCATTGCCATCATGCCGGGAGGGGCCAGCGCCAACCCCCAGATCAAAGACCGGGGCAAGGCGGTGCGCATCAGCCGAAATACCGGCGCCGTTGAGTTTATCGCTCAGGGGCTGCGCACCCCCAATGGCGTCGGGCTGGGCGCTGATGATGAGTTGTTCATTGCCGATAATCAGGGAGACTGGCTGCCTTCCAGCAAGATCCTTCACGTTACGCCCGGCGACTTTTTCGGGTCCCGGGCAGTGGATTCGGCCCGGGTCGCTCAACTGCCGGTGAAACCGCCGGTGGTTTGGTTGCCGCAGGACGAGATAGGGAATTCGCCCTCGACGCCCTCCTTCCTCAATGACGGCCCATACCAGGGGCAGATGATCCACGGGGAGGTGACCCACGGAGGGGTTAAAAGGGTATTCGTTGAAAAAGTGAATGGAGCGTACCAGGGTTGTGTTTTCCGTTTCATTCAGGGGCTGGAAGCCGGTGTCAACCGCCTGGCCTGGGGCCCCGACGGCGCCCTCTACATCGGTGGGGTGGGCTCCACCGGCAACTGGCAGCATTCCGGCCGAAACTGGTACGGCCTGCAGCGCCTGAAGTACAACGGGCAACCAACCTTTGAGATGCTGGCCGTGCGGGCAAAATCCAACGGAGTGGAAATCGAATTTACCGAACCCCTGGAAGAAGGTATTGGCCGGGCTCCTGAAGCCTATACGGTACAACAGTGGTGGTATCTGCCAACCCATGAGTACGGCGGCCCGAAAAAGGATTTGGAAAACCTCAGGATCAGCTCCGTAAACATTTCAGAAAACCGCCGCCGTGTATTTCTGGAGCTGGAAGGTATGAAGCCGGACCACGTCATTTACCTGCGCCTGCCCAACGATTGGGTCAGTGCTGAGGGCCACGAATTGTGGTCAACGGAGGCCTGGTACACCCTGAATCAAATTCCCGAAGGGCAGCCCGGCCTCATTGCCGGGGCCTCTTCACCCATCCCTGCGAATACCCTGACGGCCGCCGAAAAGGCCGCCGGCTGGAAACTGCTCTTTGATGGAAAATCGCTGGATGGCTGGCACAGCTGGAAGAAAGATAAGGCAGGTTCCGGTTGGGTAATTGAAGGGGGCGCCCTGAAACTCAATGCCATTCGCCAGCCGGACGGCTCCCTGCGTACGGAAGATGGCGGCGACCTGCTCACCGATCAGGAATACGAGAACTACGAATTGCGGCTGGAGTGGAAGATCAGCGCCTGCGGGAACAGCGGCATCATTTTCAATGTGGTGGAGGCCGATAAATACGACTACCCCTGGCAGACGGGCCCGGAACACCAGTTGATTGACAATACCTGCCATCCGGACGCCCGTTTTGAAACCCACCGCGCCGGCTGCCTTTACGACCTGGTTCCGGTGAAATACGAAACCGTAAAGCCGGCAGGGGAGTGGAACAAGGTGCGGATCATTATCAGGAACGGCAAGTCTCAATTCTGGCTCAATGGCCGCCGGGTAGTTGACTTTGAAATGTTTACGCCCGAGTGGGAGCGCATGATCCGAAACAGCAAGTTCAAAGATATGCCCGATTTTGGCAAGGCCAGAAAGGGCAGGATCTGCCTGCAGGACCACCGGGATGCCATGGTCTGGTTCCGGAATATTAAGATCAGGGAGTTTGAGTAAGCAAAAACGAAAATGATTAACCAACTGATAAAATTAAAATCAGAAAGATGGATACGATAAACCGCAATCGATTATTTATTGCCAGTTGTATGGCCCTTGCTGTTACTTCGATGACCTTTGCCATCCGGGCCCGCCTGGAGACCGTTTTCGGGCCGGATGGCATAGGCCTGACGCTGGAACAGATCGGCATTGCTTTTGGCCCGGCATTCTGGGGGTTCACCCTGGCTATGGTTATCGGTGGCCCATTGGTTGATGCCCTGGGGATGAAGCGCATCGTATGGGGTGCTTTCATTACTCATACGATCGGTGTTGTGGCGACGATTTTTGCCACCGATTTCTGGACCCTGTTCTTCGGTACGCTTGCTATCGGCATCGGCAACGGTTTTGTAGAGGCGGCTCTGAACCCCATGGTCGCCACATTGTACAAGGATGACAAAACCAAAATGCTGAACCGGTTCCACGTCTGGTTTCCCGGAGGCATTGTCATTGGCAGCGTTATGGGGTATCTGGTGATGGATGTTTTTGGGTGGAGCTGGCACCTGATGGTGGGGCTGCTGTTCATTCCGCTCATCATATACGGGCTGATGTTCTGGGGGCAGGTTTTTCCCCGCACCGAAAGAGTGGAAATGGGGGTTACAACCGGCCAGATGTGGGGGGCTTTGGGCAAGCCACTGTTTTTATTCATCGCCTTTTGCATGCTGCTGACCGCTGCCACTGAACTGGGGACCAACCAGCGGATCAGTTCTCTGCTGGCCGATACGGGAGTGGCGCCCCTGCTGGTGCTGGCCTTCATCAATGGCATCATGGCCATCGGCAGGGGCTTTGCCGGCCCCATTGCCCATCGGCTGAGTACTTCCGGAATGCTCTGGTTCTCGGCCATCTTCTCCTTCCTGGGGCTGATGGCGTTGAGCATGGCCAGTGGCGCCATGACTTTCGTGGCGGCTGCCGTTTTTGCCGTTGGCATCACTTTTTTCTGGCCGACAATGCTTTCTTTTGTGGCGGAAAACGTACCGGAAAGCGGCGCTCTGGGCCTGTCTGTCATGGGAGGCCTGGGGATGCTTTCCACCTCTATCGTCCTGCCTCTTATGGGGCGTGTGATGGATGAGAATGTCTCAGGGGCCGGCACGCTGCAGCTTGTGGCCATCCTGCCCGCCATCCTTATCCTGCTCTTTGGCGGGTTGTTCTTTTATATGAAAAAACGCAAGGCAGCTGCTTTGGAAAGCGCTTAGGGCGTTTCGGGGTTCGTTAATTCGTGTATTCGTGTATTCGTGTATTCGTGTATTCGGGATTCGTCAGGCTTCGGGGTTCGTCAGGCTTCGGGGTTCGTCAGGCTTCGATTCCACGAATCACAAATCACAAATCAACAATTCCCGAACATTTATTTTGCTGAACCAGCTCATTTGGGTACAGTTCTCCGGGTCAAATACTATTGTTTTAATAAAATTCTTCTTATTATTACGCCTTGTTGAAAGGACTATGAGGACTGAAGTGATAAAAAAATAAGTTCTTTCTTTGGACTTATTTTTTTTCGAAAGAAATTTTAGCCAACCCTATGAATCGAAAAATCCGGATGGGAATGGTTGGTGGAGGCATTGGGGCCTTCATCGGAGCTGTTCATAGAATGGCCGCAGCACTGGATGGAGAAATAGAACTGGTGTGCGGCGCTTTCAGTAGTGATCCTGAAAAATCCAAAGCTTCAGGAGAAGCGCTGTACCTGCCCCCTGGCCGCGTATATAAGAACTACGAGGAAATGATCCTCGCTGAGAAAAAGCTGCCGGAAGGGGAGCGGATGGATTTCGTCTCTATAGTAACTCCAAACCACGTCCACTTCGGGCCGGCAAAAATGGCCCTGGAAAATGGCTTTCCGGTCATTTGCGACAAACCCCTGGCTTTTGACCTGAAAGAGGCCCTGGAGTTGGAAGAGCTGGTGAAAGAAACCGGCCTGCTCTTTGCATTGACGCACAATTATACCGGGTACCCCATGGTCAAGCAGGCGCGCGCAATGGTCCGCCGGGGGGAACTGGGCAAGATACGAAAGGTGGTGGTGGAATACCCGCAGGGATGGCTATCCACCAAACTTGAAGATACGGAACAGAAACAAGCTTCCTGGCGCACCGACCCGAAACGTTCGGGGATCGCCGGCGCCATGGGAGATATAGGAACACACGCTGAAAACCTCGCCGAATACATTACAGGGCTCCGGATCACCGAACTGTGTGCCGACCTTACTGCCTTTGTTGAAGGCCGACTGCTGGATGATGACGGCAATATTCTGCTGCACTTCAACAACGGCGCCAAAGGCATCCTCCACGCCAGCCAGATCTCCGCAGGTGAAGAGAACGATCTCAACATCCGCGTTTACGGAGAAAAAGGCGGCCTGGAATGGCGCCAGATGGAGCCCAACAGCCTAATCATCAAATGGCTCGATAAGCCGATGCAGGTATTGCGCACGGGCGTAGGGAATCTTCAACCCGAAGCCCAGGCCCACACCCGCATTCCGGCCGGCCACCCGGAAGGGTACCTCGAAGCCTTCGCTAACATCTACCGCAATTTTGCCGTTTGCCTGCGGGCTCAACTGCAGGGCAAAGAACCGGACCCCCTTTATCTTGATTTCCCAACAGTAAGCGATGGGGTGCGGGGCATGCAATTCATTCAAAAAGTGGTGGAATCGTCACAAAGCGACCAGAAGTGGATGGCTTTCTGAGCCCCCAATGACCCAAACTGTATTGGAACACATTCTGCCTTTCCCCGGGAAAGAGCAGTGAGGCCATGTTAATTGATGATTTCCGGCTAACCAAAAACCGTGTCAGTATGAAAAATTTTTACGCCCTTTTTTCTATTCTTTTCCTGGCTGCTTATTCCCTCCGGGCGCAGCCGACCTGCGAAGACCCGGTAGTGATACTTGAAGATGATGCGGAGAGTTATGCCTCCGGAGACGTCTCCATGCAATCGCCCAACTGGACCGTCTGGCCCGGCGGCGACGCCGTGGGTGCTGTCGCAACCGATGAGCAGGCCAGCGGCGGCGTCCAATCCCTGAAGATCGACGGCAGCAACAATACCGATGCTCTCTTCCTGTTGGGCGACCAAACCTCCGGCCATTATATCCTGCAATGGGACATGCTGGTGCCCGACAGCATGCAGGGATATTTCAACCTGCAGCACGAAATGCCCACCGAGGCCTCCGGAGCCTGGGCGTTTGACGTGTATTTTTCGGAAGGGGGAGCCGGCCGGCTGGAACTCTACGACGGGTCCGATGATGTGGCTTTTAGTTATCCGCCCGGCGAATGGTTCTTTGTCACCCTTTTGCTGGACCTCGACAATGACGAGGCCCGGTTGTGGATTGAAGATAAAACGGTGGCTGCCTGGCAGTTCAGCACCGGCTCTACGGACCTCCTGCAGATGAATTCCATCAATTTCTATCCCGATGATGAAACATATCTTTTTTACCTCGACAACATCCGCCTGTCAGAGATCCCGCCGGCGGCAGAAGGCCAGTATTGTTATACCGCCGTTGAAGCCAGCCTCGGCACGAATACCACACCTGAAATTGTATGTTTTGGCGGGGGCTATGACCGCAGTTCGGACGGCCTGGAAGGCGAATCGGGTTACTGGTTTCGCTACGTGGTGGAAACGGACGGCATCCT
Source organism: Lewinellaceae bacterium (assembly GCA_020636315.1). Lineage (GTDB taxonomy): Bacteria > Bacteroidota > Bacteroidia > Chitinophagales > Saprospiraceae > JACJXW01. Next base: position 266,826 of record JACJYA010000001.1, on the reverse strand, counting down.
TTCCATTTCTTCCTGCGGGAATGCGCTTGACAGCCGGGGCTGGATATTCCGCGGCGATGACTGCCACAACCTCGTAATTCTCGGCGTGAATGACGATCAATGCCTTTCGACCGACGGCAATGATTACGCCTCTTACCGCGAAGCCCTGGTGAGCGCCGGGGAAACCGTATATATCATGTGGGACAATATCTGGAGCCGGGAAGGTTTTGAATGGACACTGGATATTTCCACCGACCCGCTGGAAGAAGGCCAGTGGTGCCAGAGTGCCATCCCCATAGGCCCCGGCGAATATTTTATTGATGAGATCCTCGGCGATGCAGCGGTTACCGGGCCTACGATTGACGCCAGTGGCGGCAGAACGCCCCACGCTCAATCGATCTGGTATTCCTTTACCCCGGAGATGGACGGCCTGGCGCAGGTCACCAGTTGTGAAGGCGCCGCCAGCGATACCCGCGTCGCCGTTTACCGCGGGCCCTGTGGCACCCATCTTTTTGATTATGACCTCATCGGCCTCAGCGATGATTATGACGGATGCGGAGACGGCTTTCAATCTCAACTGGACAGTATAGAAATGGTGGCCGGTGAAACCTATTATATCGAATGGGCGGACGGCTGGGATGATGAACCATTCATCTGGTACCTCAATTTTGAACCATTGGTGGATGTCACCGAAGCCGAGCTGGATGCCGGCCTGCAGGTTTTTCCCAACCCGGCCAGCGATCTGCTCAACGTTCGCTATGAATTTGAGGAAACCGCCGATATCCTGAACGTGCAACTGGTGGATGCCCTCGGGCGAAGCCTGCGCAGCTCCCGCCTGAATGATGTCTCCGCCGGCACCCTGGAAATTAGCCTTACCGGGCTGCCCACCGGCATGTATATGCTGCGCGTAGCCGCAGATGGGGCGGTAGCAACCCGGCCGGTGGTGGTGCGGAGGTGATGGGTAGTTCGTTGATTCGTGATTCGTGAGATCAAAAATCAAAAATCAAAAATCAAAAACCGCCCTTTTACGGAAAACAATTGATATTGTTACAGCAAAGTTAAATTTTAACACGCAAATGACCGACCAAACCCTCAAAATCAGGGAGGTGAGATGTTGGAATTAATAGTTTTTCCTTTATTTTTCGCACATAAATTTTCATAAAACCAAAATGCGTTTAGTATGAAAAAAGACTACTTGTCTCGGTTGAACTTCAACCCATTCCTAACCAATTTGTTATCTGCAGCCGTAGTGCTGTGCCTGACGGCTTTTGCCGCCCGGGCGCAGGTGACCGCTACGATCCAGGTAACTGCACCGGCGAATATTGCCGGTGATTATGATGCAGCGGCTATGTCTTTCGGCTCCGGCCTGGATGTAGGCGTTTCCGGCCCGGTTGCGCTGGGCATCGACACTTCCGGCATGTCTGCTTTAGGCTGTGGCGGTGTCTCTGTTGACCTAACCGGCCAGATCGCTCTGATCGACAGAGGGGTCTGTTCTTTTGTCGAGAAGGCTACTCAGGCGCAGGCCGCCGGCGCCATTGGCGTCATCATCTGTAACAACCGGACAGATGTTCCCGACAATGCATTCGCGGTTTACGACGCCGCACCCGACGTCATGATCCCCACGGTTATGACTTCCTACAACATCTGCCAGGCGATCCGCGTTGAGATCGGCAATGGCCTGATGGTAACGCTGAATGATACCGGCAGGCCTGCCACCGCCGGTGAGATCTGCGATGCAGCGATTGGAATCACTGCCGGCACCCATACGGTTGACGCTATTGACTCCGGGTTCGGGGTAGTGAACTACGATGTTCTTGGCCAGCAATACTACAATGGTGGTAACGCCGCCTGGTATTCCTACACCCCCACCAGCAACGCTCTGGTAACGGTTCGCTCCTGCGGGCTGACCACGGTTGACACCCGCCTTGCCGTTCTGACCGGCCCGGATTGCCAGTGGGAAAACCTCACTGAGGTTGGCCTGTTTGACGACTGCGACCCCGACAACGCCAATTTTGCCTCCGAAGGCACCTTCCTGGCTACCGCCGGCACCACCTATTACATCTACTGGGATGACCGCTGGAGCGCCGAAGGCTTTGACTTCGAGCTCGTCGAAGAGGCCCTGCCGGCCGTCGATGTCAGCTTTACAGTTGATATGTCCAATGAAGTGGTCAGCCCTGACGGCGTGAGTATGGTCTGGGCATTCTCCGATGCCACCGACATTACCGATGTCAGTGTTGTTGCCCTGGCGGATAATGGTGACGGCACCTGGTCGGGCACCGTTTCCCTGACTTCATTTGATACCATCGGATATGCCTTTATGAACGGCCTGCTGGATCCTGCCAATATTGAAGCAGTACCCGGTGAATGTGGCCTGGATTCCGGCTTTGGCTTTAACATTCGCCCGCTGATCGTCAATTCAGCCGACCCCATAACCCTGCCCAATGTATGCTTCGGCACCTGTTCGGAATTCTGTCCGTCTTCAGACTGTGCTCAGGCTCCGGTCCTTATGGAGAACCTGGACAATTACATTACGGGAGAATTTGTCGGCCCGCAATCTGATGACTGGACCGTATGGCCGGGTGGCACCGAAGGTGGCCCTGAGGATGCTCCTGTTTCCGATGAGCAGGCCTTCAGTGCACCCAACTCTGTCAAGATCGAAGGCAATAACGGCCCGGACGATGTAGTGCTCAACCTGGGCGGCCAGTCTGAAGGATTATGGGACCTTCGCTTTAAGATCTACGTTGAGCCTGGATTCGGCGGTTATTACAACCTGCAGAATACTGAAAATGCAGCAGCGCCCAATACCTGGACGCTCGAGGTCGATTTCAATACGGATGGCACACTCGGCAATGACGTCACCGGAACCTACACTCCGGGAACATGGGTTGACGTGGTGCACATCATCGACCTGGACAATGACCGGGCCGAACTGATCATCGAGGGTAAGTCGGTTTACACCTGGGATTATCCCTGGAACATTGGTTCGTTTGACTTCTTCGCTTCCAACTTTGCCGACCAGCTCTTCTATATCGACGACGTCGTTCTTCGCCCGATGGACCCCTGCCCGGCTGGCGCCATCATTTGTGACGGGTTCGAGCCTTATACCCTTGGCCCGGTCAGTGACCAGAGTGCCAACTGGGGCCCCTGGACCAGCAGCCCCGCCGATGACGGGGTGGTTCAGGATGATCCCAACTTTGTTTATTCCGGTTGTCAGTCGTTACTGATCTCAGCCGCAGATCCGGATGACCAGCTGTTGTTGTTGGGCGATCGCACTGAAGGCAATTATCTGCTTGAGTGGCAGATGTTCGTTCCTGAAGGTAATGCCGGATATTATAACTTCCAGAAGTTCCAGGACAACCCGGGTGGTGAATTTGCCATTCAGGTGGAATTCTTCACGGATGGAACCGCTACTTTGGATGCTGGTGCCGAGGACGTAGTTACCTGGGACTGGACCGCTGGGCAATGGATGCACATACAGTACTTTATTGACCTGGACAACGACTGGACGGTCATGATGATCGATGGCCAGGAGATCTATTCCTTCCCGATCAGCTGGGGCACCTTTCAACAGAGTGGCACCAAGCAGATCGGATCTATTGACTTCTATGGGAATACGGATGTTGTTCAATATCTCGACGAAGTACACCTCATTCAGCTGCCCTCCATGCCGGGCAACGCCTGTGCCGGCGCAGTGGATATCCAGAACCTCTTTGGCCAGGGTGTAGATGTCCCGGCTACTTCCGGCATTTATGACAACACCAACTACACCTCCACCGGCCAGGACCCGACGACAGGCTATGAGTGCTTTGCTGAGCCCGGTACAGGTGCTCCTACAGTGCCTACCCTGGAGCGCACCACCTGGTTCACCTTCGTAGGCGATGGCGCTGAGTACTACATGACTACTGTCCAGTGCGATGCCCCGGATGAGGACTACAATGCCGATACGCAGATCGCGGTTTACTCCGGCGACGGCTGTGGCAGCCTCACTCCGGTAACCTGCGGTGAGGACATCGACCTTCCCAACGGCATTTACGAAGCCGAGGTGACGATCGCTACCGAACCCGGCACCACCTACTACGTAATGGTGGACGGCTTCGGGCCGGAATTCGAATCGTTCGGCCAGTACTGCCTCCAGGTCACTCAGCTTTCTCTTCCTGCCGTAACTGTTACGCTGAACGTTGACATGTCATTAGTTGACATGGTGGCCGCTGAAGGCGTACACGTTGCCGGTAACTTCCAGGGCTGGGTTCCGGACGCTACGCCGTTGAACGACAATGGCGACGGCACCTGGTCTGTTGACGTGGTTGTTGACCCGAACCAAACCCTCGAGTTCAAGTTCATCAACGGTAACGCATGGGGTGCTGATGAAGGCCAGCCGGGAACCAACCTGACCACGGACTGCGGTGTCGATAACGGAAACGGCGGCATCAACCGTACCCTGGAAGTGGGTGAAGATGACATTGTCACCGAATTCGTCTGCTTCGACTACTGCGTGACCTGTAATGTTGTAGGTGTTGATGAAACGGCGCTGGCGCAAGGCGTCAAGGTCTTCCCGAACCCGGCCAGAAGCCTGCTCAACGTTCGCGTTGACCTGCCGGAAGCCGCTGACAACCTGACGGTCCGCATGCTGAATGCCTTCGGCCAGGTGATCAAGGAAGGCTACTACGGCGCAATGCAAAACGCCAACATCGAGATCGACGTAACGGACGTACCGGCTGGCGCTTACATGATCCAGGTAATGGACGGTAAGGCCCAGTTCACTCAGTCTGTGATCGTGGAATAACAATACCGGTGGCTCGTTGAAGCTGCCCTGTAAGAAGCTGTTTGAATTTGGTTTTTAGAATTGGTTATGAGCTGTTTTTGTGCTAATTGGCACCTCCGCTGAGTAGCTTCGGCGCTCGAGGAAGGCGCCGAAACCGGAGTCTGGCAGCGCTAAATGTCCCACTTTTTCCATGAAAAAAGCGGGACGGCAACAGCCTGCCCCGTACACGAAGTGTCGGGGAAAAGTAGCGCAAAAAGAGCCATAACAAAACTGAAGGATTAAATTCAAACAGCTTCTAAAGAAAAAGGCCTTCCTTCACAGTGTGGAGGAAGGCCTTTTTGTGTGATGAGTAGGTAGGCAGAATTATTTTAAGTTATGATAATTCAAGCGCTAATGGAAAATTAGCGCTTGAAGGCCATCTTTAAGCGGCAATTTCCCATTGCCGCTTAATTTGAGTCCGCCATTTTATACGTAATCTAAATGGGTCCGGCCACTTGCTTACAGAAAAGAAAAGAATTAAAAAATATGAAAAAAGCTTACCTGGCCTCATTATCCACCATTGCAGTAGCTTACCTGGGTGTTTTTACGGTTCAGGGCCAGCATTGCCAGCCGGAAAGCCTAAACGAAACCGGCCTGATTGACGAATTTGTCCCCAAAGAAACAGGTTTGCCTGTGGAAAGCTGCGCTATGGATCCGGTCGTTTTTGAAAATCTGGATGATTATACAACCGGTGAATACGTTGGACTGCAATCGGAAGCCTGGACTACCTGGAACGGCCTCCCTGGCACCGATGAGGATGCCTTGGTTTCTGATACCCAGGCATTCAGCCCGCCCAATTCAATTCTGATCGAAGGGCAGAACGGCCCCACCGACCTGGTGCTCGGCCTCGGGCAGCAGCCGGAAGGCAACTGGTATCTGTCGTTCCGGATGTACATCCCCTCCGGGAAGTATGCGTATTACAACATTCAGGATGGCCTGCCTTTCAACTACACCCAATGGAACCTGGAAGTGGGTTTCAATGCAGGTAATGAAGGGCAGATCATCGAGAGCGGAACCGCCATTGGGAACTTCAGCTTTCCACATGACACCTGGTTCCAGGTAGTGCACCACATCGATCTCGACAACGATAACGCTTCCCTCATCATCGATGGGGTGAATGTCTGGAACTGGCAATATGGCCCCGGCTTCAGCATCGGCTCGCTGGATTTCTATACAAACGCCAATGGCCCGAACCAGTGGTATCTTGATGATATTGAAATGCGCCCGCTCACCCCTTGCCCGGGAGGCGCCATCATCTGTGACGGGTTTGAAGTATATAACCAAGGCCCGGTCAGCGGCCAGAGTGCACACTGGGCGCCCTGGTCCAACAGCCCCACCGATGACGGCATGGTGCAGGACGGCCCAACCTTCGCCCATACCGGCTGCCGGTCGCTGTTGATCTCCGATGATGGCCCGGATGACCAGTTGCTGCTATTGGGTGACCGGACCAAAGGCAACTACCTGCTGGAATGGTACATGTATATTCCAGAGGGCAATCTTGGATACTATAACCTCCAGAAGTTTCAGGATAACCCGGCCGCTGAAGTCGGCATGCAGGTGGAATGGCTCGCTGATGGTACGGCAACCCTGGACGCGGGTGGGGCAGACGTCGCTGCCTTTTCCTGGACGCCGGACACCTGGATGCACATTCAGCACTTCATCGATCTGGATAATGACTGGATGTCCCTCGTCGTTGATGGCGTTGTGGTTTACCAGTGGCCGGCCAACTGGGCCACCTTTGTACCTACCGGAACCAAACAACTTGGGGCCGTTGAATTCTTCGGCAATACGGAAAACCGCTACTATCTGGATGACGTAGCCCTCATCTGGCTGCCTCTGCCCGCTGTAACGGCTAGCCTCAACGTCGATATGTCCATGGTTGAAACGGTGAGCCCTGAAGGCGTACACGTTGCCGGCAATTTTCAGGGCTGGAACCCGGGCACGACGCCGCTGAGCGACAATGGCGACGGCACCTGGTCGGTTGATGTTATTGTAGGCCCGAACCAGACGCTTGAATATAAGTTCATCAATGGCAATACCTGGGGTGCAGATGAAGGCCAGCCCGGGACCCCTCTGACTTCGGGTTGTGGGGTTGATGACGGACAGGGCGGCCTCAACCGCACCCTTGCCGTCGGCGAGGAAGATACTGCAACGGATTTTCCCTGTTTTGACTATTGTACATCCTGTGCTATGGTGGCAATTGATGAAACGGTATTGTCACAAAACATCGATATCTTCCCAAACCCCGCAAGCGGCCAGCTCAACATTCGTGTTGGCCTTCCAAAAGCTGCCGGCAACCTAACAGTGCGCTTGCTGAATGCTTTCGGCCAGGTGGCCAGGGAGTACAACTGCGGCACGCTGCAAACTGCCAGCATCGGGATCGACATTACGGACATTCCGGCTGGCCTTTACCTGCTCCAGGTAATGGACGGCAGGGCCCGATCCACCCGGCCTTTGATCGTGGAATAATGAGGCCCGCGCTCCCATTAAAGTGATAAAGTTTAATCAGGGTCCGGGGCAGAAAAGTAAGAAAATAAGGGCTTTGGAAAACTGTCCTACACCCTTTTCCAGGGAGCCTGTATGCCTACACCTCAAATTTTATTATATTACGCCAAACATTAATCATGGGGCTTTTCCCTTTGAACACCATTTCAAAATCCTAAATGCAAGAGGTATGAAAAAAAACTACTTGTCTCGGTTGACCACCAACCAGTTGCTAATCCATTTTTTCACCCTTACCCTCGTGATGAGCATGACGGCCTTCGCTGCTCAGGCTCAGATCACCTGTGACAATCCGGATATTCTCATTCAGGATGATATCGAAGGGCTTGCCATAGGGGATGCCAACGGCCAGGTGGCCTGGTGGGGAGCCTGGCCCGGCGGGGCAGTCAGCGGCGAGGTGACCACGGAGCAGGCCGAGAGCGGCTCGCAGTCGATAAAAGTCTCTGGCAACAGCGGTATTGGCGGCCAGGATGTACTGCTGAAATTCAACGACGAAACAGCCGGCCATTTCGTGATCCGCTGGGATATGTACATCCCCTCCGGCAGCAAGGGCTATTTTAACCTGCAGCATCAGGCGCCGACCGCATCCGCCGGCTTCTGGGCCTTTGACGTATTCTTCGATCCGGACGGCGCAGGAGTCCTGACCAAATATGACGGCTCTGATGATTCAGGGTTTGAATATCCGTATGACGAATGGTTCCCGGTCCTTATTTTTGTTGACCTGGACAATGACGTGGCCCGCATGACCGTCGCCGAACACTATGTTGACCAGTGGCAGTTCAGCACCGGCGTGACCAACGGAGGCGCCGACTTCCCGCTGAAACAACTGAACAGCATCAACTTCTATCCGATCGACGCAACCTATCAGATCTACCTCGATAACGTTAACTTCTGGCAGATCCCGGCCGCGGAGGAAGGCAAGTATTGCTATACCGCCGCTACTGTCGATGTGGGCCAACACACCATCAGCGGGGCGGATTGCTTTGGCGCCGGCTACCACTACGGCGGCACCGGCTCCGCATCGGGCGGCCTGGCCGGAGTCTGGTACGCCTATACGCCTGCGGAGTCTGGTACAATTTCCGTCGGTTCCTGTAACGGCGATTCTGACTCCCGCGTCTGGCTCTTCAAAGGAGATTGCGATAACATCGAAGTGGTTGGCATGAACGACGACCGTTGCGAGCAGTCTAATGGCGACCCTTACGCTTCCTATAAGGAAGCCTACGTAGAAGCGGGCGTCACCTACTACATCATGTGGGACGACCGCTGGGACAATGCCGGGTTCAAGTGGAACCTGACATTCTCCGCCGATGCCCCGGCTGAAGCGGCTTTCTGCCAGTCGGCCCAAGTGGTTACCCCCGGCGATATCATGGTCGATGCTTTTGTAGGCGAGGCTGCCGTTGCCGGCGATGATATTTTTGACTTTTGTTCCAGCTCCGGCAGATGCCCGGCAGGATACACCGGCTCCAACTGGTATGCATACACAGCGGAAGGAGACGGCACAGTCACGATCAGTTCCTGTGAAGCCGGCACTAATACGTATGTATTCGTATATACCGGTACCTGTGGCGATTACAGCTCCCTGGAACTCGTCGCTTCCAGCGAAGACGATTGTGACGTGTCTTCTCTTATCGAAGGCATGGAAGTAACTGCCGGTACGACCTACTACATTGAGTGGATCGATGACCGCAGCAGCGATGCTTTTACCTGGACCCTGGACTACATGCGCCCCATTACCTGTGATGAGCCTGCCATCCTCATTGAAGATGACATCGAAGGGCTTGCTGTGGGTGACGCCAACGGGCAGGTAGCCTGGTGGGGCGCCTGGCCCGGCGGAGCAGTTAGCGGTGAAGTCACCACTGAGCAGGCCGAGAGCGGCTCTCAGTCGATAAAGGTTTCCGGCAACAGCGGCATTGGCAGCCAGGATGTACTGCTGAAATTCAATGATCAGACATCCGGCCATTACATTATCCGCTGGGATATGTTCATCCCGTCCGGCAGCCAGGGCTATTTCAATATGCAACACCAGGCGCCGACCACTACCGCCGGATTCTGGGCCTTCGATGTATTTTTCGATCCGGATGGAGTCGGCGTACTCACCAAATACGATGGCTCCGGTGATTCAGAGTTTGAATACCCGTATGATGAGTGGTTCTCGGTTCTTATCTTTGTTGATATGGACAATGATGTGGCTCGTATGACGGTCGCTGATTATTATGTTGACCAATGGCAGTTCAGCACGGGAGTAACAAACGGCGGCGCCGACTTCCCGCTGAATCAGCTGAACAGCATCAACTTCTATCCGATTGACGCCAACCACCTTATTTACCTCGACAACGTCAACTTCTGGCAGATCCCGGAAGCCGGTGATGGCCAGTACTGCTACAAGGCCACCCCGGTCGATGTGGGCCAACACACCGTCGGCGGGGCGAGCTGCTTCGGCGCGGGCTACCACTACGGCGGCACCGGTTCGGCATCGGGCGGCCTGGCTGCAGTCTGGTACTCCTACACACCGTCGGAGAATGGCATCCTTTCCATTTCTTCCTGTAATGGCGATTCCGACTCCCGCGCCTGGCTCTTCAAGGGAGATTGTGATGAGCTCGTATTGGTCGGTATGAACGACGACCGTTGCGAACAGTCCAATGGTGACGCTTACGCCTCCTACAAGGAAGCTTATGTAGAAGCGGGCGCCACCTACTACATCATGTGGGATGACCGCTGGGACAACGTCGGCTTCAAGTGGGATCTTGGTTTCTCTACCGATGCTCCAACTGAAGCGGCTTTCTGCCAGTCTGCACAGGCGGTAACTGCCGGAGAAGACCTCTTCGTTAACGCTTTCGTAGGCGAGGCTGCCGTTGCCGGTGACAATATTTTCGACCTGTGTTCCAGTTCCGGCAGTTGCCCGGCAGGATACACCGGTTCCAACTGGTACTCCTGGACCCCGGAAGGAGATGGTACTGCCACCATTACTTCCTGTGATTCCGGCACCGACACTTACCTATTCGTATATACCGGTACCTGTGGCGATTACAACTCTCTGGAACTGATCGCTTCCAGCGAAAATGATTGCGGCCTGTCTTCTCTCATCGAAGGACTGGAAGTTACCGCCGGCACCACTTATTACTTCGAATGGATCGATGACCGCAGTGCCGATCCGTTCATCTGGAGAATTGACTTTGTTTCCGGCGTAGATGAAACGGCTCTTGAGCAAGGCGTAAAAGTCTTCCCCAACCCGGCGAATAACCTGCTCAATGTAAATGTTGACCTCCCGGAAGCTGCCGACAACCTGGCCATCCGCATGGTGAATACCTTCGGGCAGGTAGTGGTTGAGCGCTACTATGGCGCTTTGCAAACCGGCAACCTCCAGATCGATGTTTCCAACATTCCGGCGGGAATGTACCTGGTGCAGGTGATGGACGGCAACGCTCAATACACGCACTCCGTAATTGTAGAATAAGATAATCGGGCGGGACAATCCGCCATGAAAACCGAAGGCCTTCCTTCACGATGTGGGGGAAGGCTTTTTTTTGCAAAAAATAACCTGTCGGCGCTATCGTGTTTCAGGCGGGAGTGAACATCTCCCCCTGCATCAACGGTTATATAACAAAAACAGAAACATGAAGCGCCTGAAGTTCAATCATTTAGCAATTTGGAGTTGTGTCGTTCTATCTCAGATAGTTCCCCTTGTCTGGTACAGCATATTCGAAGATCGCTGGATGACGCTCAACAACCTGACGGCCAAGTATATCGAAGCTAACCAATCCTCGTGGTTGTTCGTAACCAGTATTCTGGGAGGAGTGGTGAGTATGTACGTTCTGGCATGGATATTCCGCCGCCTGCCGGTCGAGTCAGGGCGCGCCGGTTTGATCACCGGCCTGATCATCGGGGCAGCATTCAATATGATCAGCCTGATCACCATAAATATGTTTTCCTTCCGGCCGGTCGAGCTGGCTGTAATAGATGGGGGAGCCAACGTACTGATATATGCACTGGCCGGCCTGGTCCTTGGGGCCTGGAGGAAGTACGAGATCCTGCCCCGGGGTAAAGAAGAAAGAGAAGTAAGCTATCTGGAAGAAGCAGAAGCCGGATAAGCCTGCTCAAAGAATAAAATTTGGTGGACGCAATTCTAACCGGTTGCCTGGGAGCGTTGATTCCCAGGCAGCCTTTTTTTTGGCAGATATCTGTTTCCGGACTGTTAATAGGAAGGCAGGAGCAAACGTCGGGGGAGAAGAAACGGTTCTATAAGTAAAAGCCTTTTATTATGAAACGTCAAGGTTTTAATCACAAAGCAATCTGGTTGTGCATTGTATTGTCGCAGTTGATCCCTCTGCTGTGGTACAGCCTTTTTTACAACGGCACCGTTTCCCTGGGAGACGTTTTCAGCAAGTACCTGGATGTTAACGGAGGAGGCGCCTGGCTATTTGTCGCCAGTGTAGTCGGGGCGATTGTCGCTTTTTACTTCATGGCGTGGATGTTCATTCAGGTTCCGGTCGATTCCGGGCAGGGTGGGCTGATCGCCGGCCTGCTGATCGGTGCAGCTTTCAACCTGGTCAGCCTGATGAGCGCTGCAGCCTTGCTTAGTGAACCTGTGTGGTTCGCCATTGCTGACACGGTTGCCAATGTCCTTGTTTTTGGGATAGCGGGCCTGATCCTGGGCGAATGGCGGCATTATGAGTACATTGACACTGAGAAAGGAGTTGAGGTAGAAGAGGAGGTTGCAAGCTTCCAGGAACATTAACTTCTTCAGAAATTCCTTAAATTAAGGCCCGTTTACAAAACAAAAACCGACAATATGAAAACCATCAAAGGGCCTGCCCTCTTCCTGGCGCAGTTCATGGGAGACGAAGCACCGTTCAATTCACTGGATAACATCTGCCGTTGGGCAGCCGGCCTGGGATACAAGGGCGTACAGATCCCCACCTGGGAAAGCCGCCTGATCGACCTGCAAAAGGCGGCGGAAAGTAAAACCTATTGCGACGAGCTCAAAGGCAGGATCGCTGAACACGGCCTGGAGATCACCGAACTTTCCACTCACCTTCAGGGACAGCTCGTCGCCGTTCATCCCACCTATGATACTCTATTCGACGGTTTTGCCCCCGAAGCTTATCACGGTAATCCCAAGGCCCGCACCGAATGGGCTGTACAGCAGTTGAAGTGGGGAGCGCAGGCCAGCCGAAACCTTGGGCTGGATGCTCATGTTACCTTCTCCGGCGCCCTGCTCTGGCCTTTTATGTATCCCTGGCCACAACGCCCGGCAGGGCTGGTGGAGATGGGCTTTAAGGAACTGGCCGATCGCTGGCGCCCCATCCTGGATGTCTTCGAAGAATGTGGCGTCTATGCCTGCTACGAGCTGCATCCTGGCGAGGACCTGCACGACGGTGATTCCTTCGAGCAGTTTCTGGAAGCACTCGATGGCCATCCAAGGGCCTGCATCAATTACGACCCGAGCCATTTCGTCCTGCAATGCCTGGATTACGTGCAGTTTATCGATTTTTACCACGAGCGCATCAAGGCCTACCATGTGAAAGACGCCGAGTTTAACCCCACCGGCAAACAGGGGGTCTATGGAGCTTACCGCCCCTGGCTCAAGCGCGCCGGCCGCTTCCGTTCGCTGGGCGACGGGGAAGTGGATTTCAGCGCAATCTTCAGCAAGCTTGCGGAATACGATTACGACAGCTGGGCCGTACTGGAGTGGGAATGCTGTATCAAAAGCCCGGAACAGGGCGCCCGGGAAGGCGCTTTATTCATCCGGGACCATATTATCGAAGTGACGGAAAAAGCCTTCGACGATTTCGCCGGAGGTGGTGCCGATGATGAGCAGAACCGAAAGGTGCTTGGCCTTTAGCATGTTTCGAGGTGGCCGTTTGGGCTGCAAATGTCCGCTTTTGGAACCCTGCCTGCTGTAAAAACCGATGGCGGATAACTATATCAGATGGAAGGCACTTCCGAAGTGCCTTCCATCTGACACCACAACAAATTTTCAACCTGCAGCCCTACCCATTGCCGCTTAAATTTGAGCTTCTGCATTTCCAAATATTTCCTCCTTTAACACAGATACCCCAAAGGCTGCAAGCGTTAGGGGTGCTCAGGCCTCGAACGCCTGCTGATTTTCCCAATTCTTCCCTACCTTTGCCCCGCACCTGAGGCCTCGTCTGAACAAGCTCAAAAAAAACGATTCATGAAGCGACGTTTCCTTCAGGCCATCCTCCTGGCCCTTCCCCTGGTTGCATTCGCTCAGGCGCCTACTCAAACGATCCGGGGCCGCATTACCGATGCCGATAGCCGGCAGCCTTTGGTTGGGGCAACCGTAGCTATCCCGGACCTGAATAGAGGTACAGTGACGGATACGGCCGGCTATTTTCGCCTTGAAGAAGTGCCGGTGGGGCGGTATTCGCTGGAAGCCCGCCACGTTGGCTACGAAGAGTTGTTGTTGGCTGAGGTATTGGCTGAATCCGGAAAGGAAACCATTCTGAACCTGGAGCTGAAGGAGCGGCCCATGGGCCTGGAAGCGGTAGAGGTGAGTGCATCGCGCAGCGACATCAGGGTGCCGCACCCGCTCAGCGTGCAAACCATCACAGTGGAGGAAACGCGCCGTTTCCCCGCTACTTTTTATGACCCCGCGCGCCTGTCCACTGCGTTTGCCGGGGTGGTAAATGATAACGATCAGGCGAACGGGTTGGTCGTTCGGGGCAACTCGCCCAACAGCCTGATCTGGCGGCTGGAAGGGCTCGATATTGTCAACCCCAACCACACCTCCAACGCCGGTACTTTCAGCGACCGCCCTACCCGGAATGGGGGCGGTGTCAACATTCTCAGCGCCCAGATGCTGGGAACATCTCACTTTTACACCGGCGCTTTTCCCGCCAGTTACGGCAATGCTCTCAGCGGAGTGCTCGACATGCGCCTGCGTTCCGGCAACGACGAACGACATGAGCAGATTCTGCAGGCGGGCCTGATCGGGATCGGCCTCTCGGCAGAAGGGCCGATTTCCCGGCAGAGCGGAGCTTCCTATCTGGCCAATTACCGCTACAGCACGGTAGGGCTGATCACCAGCCTGGGCGTTGATTTTGGCGATGAGCAGATCAACTTCCAGGACCTTTCTTTTAATCTTTCCTTTCCGGGAAAGAACGGAGGCTGTTTTACCTTGTTCGGCCTGGGAGGAATAAGCGAAAACCTCTTCGAAGCAGAACGGGACTCCAGCCTCTGGGAGTTTGCAAAAGACGGTTTTGATATAACCTTCCGTTCGAAGATGGGAGCTTTGGGAGGAAGCTATGAGTTGCCTGTCGGCCAGCGCACCCTCTGGCATACCGCTGTGGCGGTTTCAGCGGCCAACAGCTCCCGCATTGGGGAGCGCCTGGATAGTGAATACGTGCCTGTCCGGGAGGAAAAGGATGAACAAACTGAAGCCAAATACACGCTGCACAGTTTTGTCAACCGGAAGCTGGCGCATGCGGCTTCCCTGCGGTTGGGTTTTCGCCTTACCCGGCAGTACTATGATATGCTGTCCGTTGCCAGAGCTGTGGATACCCTGGCTTCCGGTGATGGAGGGGGCCTTTTGCTGCAACCCTATCTCAGCTGGAGCGGGATGTTATCGCCGGCCATCCGGATAAATGCCGGCCTTCATTTCATGTATTTCAGCTTTTCCGGCAGCAGCGCTCTTGAGCCCCGCATCTCGATGGAGTGGCGCTTCACTCCCAGGGATCGCCTGAGCCTGGCCTATGGGTTGCACAGCCAGTTGCAGCCGGCACAGCTGTATTTCATTCATAATGCAAATGAAGGCCGGCAATTGGGCCTTACCCGGGCTCATCATATCGTTATGAGCTATCGCCGGCAACTGGGCCCCGCTACTTCTCTGCAGGCCGAGGCTTATTACCAGTCTCTTTTTGACGTTCCCATTGCTGCCGATGCCCGCAACTCCTTTTCCGCACTGAACCTCACCGAAGGCTTTGTCAACCACGCCCTGGTTAATGAAGGTACGGGGATGAACTACGGCCTGGAAGTAACGTTGCAGCGTTTGTTTACCGATGGTGTCTTTTACCTGCTCAACGGCACCTTATACCAGTCGAAATACAAGGGAAGTGACGGGGTCGAACGAGACACCCGTTTCAACGGCAATTACATTCTGAACAGCACTCTCGGAAAGGAATGGGCAAAGCAAAAGAAAGCGAGCCGCCTGGTGGCCTGGGGAGCCAGCATCAGGTTGGTATATCTGGGTGGGTTCCGGGATACCCCCATCGATGTAGAGGCTTCTGCAGGGTCGGGGGAGGCTGTTTTTCTTCAGGAAAAGGCCTTCTCCGTTCAGCAGCCGGCCTATTTCCGCACCGACCTGCGCGTTTACCGGAAATGGAACCGGCAAAAGTTCAACTCTACGCTGGCCCTGGATATTCAGAACCTGGCCAATACACAGAATGTGGCGTTCAGTTATTACGATACCCAGCAGATGAAGGTGGTGGAGAAGTATCAGCTGGGTATTATTCCCATTCTAACTTACCGGATTGAATTTTAGGGCTGCTGTTGCATAGGCCTTTTTTTTCTTATTTTTCCTGTCGGTTTACAGGAAAGCAGCATCAATCCAAAACGAAAGGCCATGGAGCGCGAATTACTCTTCGAAGAAAACGGCTATCAGATATACAAGGAGTATGTGATGGAGGAGGAATTCTTCAACATTATGGAGCACGTCTCATTCGGCACAAGTAAGACGCTTTACCACCACTATTACAGCCGGGAGCATCTCAGCCGTATTCCCGACCCTTATTTTTTCACTGCTCGCTGGGAAGGCAAACTCCATGCGGCGGTCACCTTTTGCCGGCGCACCATCTGGAGCCACGGGCAGGAGAACACCGGCGTATATATCCGCTATTTTGCCGCCGGCCCGGAAATGCAGGGAAAAGGGCTGGTCGGCCGGTTCAGCCGGACGGTGATGAAGTGGGCCATCGATAACGAGGAGCGGCAAACGGCCTTTTACGCCTCCATTGAGGCCAGGAATGCCCGGGTGCGAAAAGTAGTGCATTCTGTAGGCTTCAGCGAACTGGCGACTGTGAAAACCATAGGCTTCAGCCGGTTCTTCCCCCGGGAAAATAGCAAAGTGAGGGCCCTGGCTGAAGCAGAGTTTGCGGCCTTCCTTCCCCGGCTCGAAGAGCGATATTCCGGCTACGCCTTCTGGATGACGGATAATCTGTTCCTCGATAATGATTATTTCGTATTGGAAGAAGAGGGAAAGATTATTGCGGGCGTTCAGGTTCATCAGGGCCACTGGGCGCTTGCAAAACTACCGGGCCTGGTTGGAGCGCTCTTACCGGTTATTCCCTACACCCCTCTGATCAGCCGCATCTTCAACCCCCGTGATTTTCGCTTTCTCACCTTCGAAGGGTTCTTCGTCGAACCCGGCTGTGAGCACCGCCTGCAGGATATCCTGGAAGCCCTGCTGGCTCGTTACGGGCATCATTCCGCCCTCTTCTGGCTCGACGAGCGCGACCCCTTCCACCAGGTGTTACTGGAGCATAACAGCATGGGCCTGCTGCATCGTTTTGTGGGTGATTCGGACGCCCGGTTTATCATAAACCTGAAGGGCTTTCCGGAAGCGGAGGCGGCTAAACTGAAAAAAGCACCTCTGTACATTTCGGGGCATGATAATGTTTGAGGGTGTAAATTTGCTAATTTGCTAATTTGCTAATGTGCTAATGGGGACTGTTCATAGTTCCTGGTTTTTTACCCGGCTGAGAAATGAAGACGGGCTCAGTTCCTGGTTTCCAGAGCAACGAGGAACTCATAAACCAGAAACTATGAACAGTCCCTTCTAGTCTCCCTCTCCCCCTACCTCCCTCTCTCCCCGTCTCCTTTTGATCAGAGACATCCTTAAGTTGAGTACATCACCTCCTCTTTTGAGCACTGTCTGAAAAGCCCTCCCCCGGCCATATTCTCTGAAGGGAAATAACGTTATCCTACCATCCAAGCGAAAAGATCAACCCACCAATCAAATCCGCTTTCATTACGGGGAAGCTCTCCGTAAACTTGTAGTATCACTTCCAAAAACCAGATGAAAACAATTCTTTCAAACCTAAATTTAACCCTTATCATGAAAAAAGTAGGAGCTTCTGTATTTGCTTTATTAAGTTACCTGGCGGGATTTGCCGCAATACTGGCCTGGATCATCTTTTCCGGAAACCTGATCCCGGCTTTTTCGATCGACGGCCCTTCGGAAATGGCATTCCTGCCTGCTCTGGCCAAAAACCTCGCTCTTGTAGCCCTTTTCGGCTTACACCATTCCATCACGGCCCGCCAATCATTCAAGGCATGGCTGACTAAGTTCATTCCTTCTCTTCTGGAAAGGAGCACCTTCGTACTGGTTTCCGGGCTGTTGCTATTCCTACTGATGTGGCAGTGGGAACCGCTGGGTGGAACGATCTGGAATATAAGCGCCGGAACGGCAGGGTATTACATCATGTATTCCCTTTTCTTCAGCGGCTGGGTAATTCTTTTTATCAGCAGTTTTCTGATCAACCATTTTGACCTGTTCGGCCTGCGCCAGGCTTACTTCTACGTTACGGGCAGGCCCTATACCCCATTGAAATTTAAGGTCGTAGCTTTCTACAAGTACGTGCGCCACCCCTTATATGTAGGCATTCTGCTGGGAATATGGGCTACTCCCACTATGACGGTTACTCATTTGGTTTACGCATTGGGGCTTACCGGCTATCTTTTAGTGGGTATCCACTATGAAGAGAAAACCCTGATGCAGGAATTCGGAAATCTGTATGCTCAGTACATGAAGAATACCCCCAAACTGATCCCGTTCCTCAAGGGCGGCCACAATGGTAAACCGGCGCCACAGGCAGCCTCCATTGTTGAGCCGGTTCCTATTGAAAATGATTAAGAGCTTGTCCAAAATTCCATGATTGAGAGAAAGCGAGCAAATTTCATTCTGAACGAGGCGAAAAAACCGCAGGCGATGCCAAAGCATCGGCGTCCCGATGTCTATCGGGATTTAACGAAGTGCAGGATGAAATTTGCCGCTTGCAGCCAATTGATGGAAATTTGGACAAGCTCTAAACACTAATAACTATGGCAAGCCGCCCCTTCAGGCCTGAGCTTGGAGCCTGGAGGGGCAATTAAAACCCTAAATGTCATGAAAAACACTGTCTTAAACCTTCCCAAAACCCAAATGGCCCATACCAAAGAGATGCAGGGCCGGCCACTTTCATGTGGCCAGTTTCCGGTACTGCGACTAAATCATCGCCATCTGTCCCAGGTGGAGGTTTTTTTTGAATTTCCTGCCCGAATAATAATCCGGCCTCTCTTCTTTTCTCGTATTTGAATAAAAAGAGTTATTAAAGGGGCCCATATTAGGCCGTTTTCAAAATATAACATCCATTTCCATAGTATCCCAATTGCCAGAGAGCGGTAGGTTTTCCCATGGCCTGCCGCTTTTCTATTTTGGGCCAAAAAAACACAGCAGGGCATGCCGGAAGGAAAATGGCAAAAATATTTTTTGCTAATTTGTTTCCCGAAACATCAAGACCATGCCTTCAAGACCTCAAATCACAGCCGGAACCATCGTCCGCGACCTGCGCCTCTTTCTGAAAGACCGCTTCAACCTGGATGAGGACAAAGCCAGCGAACAACAAACCATCGAGGAGATCAAAAAAGGGGTTGTCTTTCGGGGCACCAACCTCTGGATTCTCATGTTCGCCATCATGGTGGCATCGGTGGGCCTCAATGTGAACAGCCCGGCAGTCATCATCGGAGCTATGCTGATCTCCCCGCTGATGGGCCCGATCATGGGGATTGGCCTGGGAGTTGGCATTATTGACCTGGAGCTGATCGTCAAGGCATTCCGCAACCTGGCCATCGCCGTGGGCATCAGCGTACTGACTTCAGCGGCCTACTTCTGGATCTCCCCCCTGAATGATGCCCAGTCGGAGTTGCTGGCGCGCACCTCTCCTACCCTGTGGGATGTACTCATCGCCCTGTTCGGCGGGCTGGCGGGCATCGTAGCCGGCAGCCGCAAAGAGAAGAGCAATGCCATCCCCGGTGTGGCCATTGCTACTGCTCTGATGCCTCCCCTCTGCACCGCCGGCTTCGGCCTGGCCACCGCCCAGTGGAACTACTTCTTCGGCGCTTTCTACCTGTTTTTCATCAACAGCGTCTTTATCAGCTTTTCCACCTATCTGATCGTCCGCCTGCTGGGTTTTAAGACCAAGGATTTCGTTGACCCGGCACGGGAGCGAAGAGTGAAGCAGTACATTGCCGTTTTCATTATCCTTACGGTCATTCCCAGCATTTATACCGCGTACAAAGTGGTCAACCAGAGCATTTTTGAACGCAACGCCCAGCAATTTGTAAGCCAGGAGATGCAATTCGACAACTGCCAGGTGATCAGCAAAAATTTTGTCGAGGAGGAAGGCCAGCGGCGGATCGAAGTCACCCTGTTCGGCGAACCAGTAAGCGACGAACGGCTGCTGGAACTGGAAAAGCGCCTGCCCAATTACCACCTTCCGAAAGCCCGGCTGCTCGTCCGGCAAGGCTATAACGGCAATGACACCCTCGACCTGGCTACCCTCGAGAAGATGAACCTGCAGATGCGCACCGGCATTATCGAAGACCTGTACAGGAAGAACGAAGAGATCCTTCGGGGCAAGGATGACCGCATCCGGCTGCTGGAGGACGAGATCCTGCGCATGCGCGCCCGGGAGGTGCCCATTGCCGATTTTGTGGAAGAGGTGAAGGCCATCAACCAAAACATCCTGGAGCTCTCCGTCTCCCCCACCGTCCTGTCCAGGATCGACAGCGCCCGCTTCGATACGCTTCACCTGGCCTATGCCAACTTCAAGCGCCGCCCCCGCCGTTCCGAGATCAAACAACTGGAGGACTGGCTGAGAGCCCGGGTGAAGACGGATAAGTTGCGGTTGGTTGTAAATTAGGGCGCCAGCACCATCTCTTTCCAGGAGAAAACCACCTCAAACCCCTTCACCCGAAAATACTGACGAGTAGATTCCGCAGATTTCTCGCTCAACGCCATCACAAAATCACCGCCCCAGGCGCCCAGCGATTTGACCGCTCCGGGGAAGTTGGAGAAATAGCGCTCTTTTACTCTTGGAAGTTGAAGGGTATCACCCACGAGTTCTTCGTGGGCTTCCAGCACGGCAATACCCTCCTTTACCGTACGGGCGCGAAGAAAATCCATCGTCAGGCGGGAAATAGGATCTAAAAGCCGGGAAGCGTTTTCGGCCACTTTCCGGTAACGGGCGATGCCCTCCCGGCTGTCTTGTTTTTTACCCAGGTAAACGAAGCAGACATTATCGGAAAAGGAGGGGGTAAAAGGGCACTCCACATATTGAGCTTTTCCATTGCGCCGCTGAAAGAGGATGGGCTGCCGGGCATAAGCACAGGCAATATCATAACCTGAACCACCGAAAGTATCCGCCAGAAGTTGGAAAGCGTCCACCTCTGCCCATTCCGCCAGGGCGGCCACCAGCGTAGAACTACTGCCCAGGCCCCACTGCCGGGGGAATTCGAGATGCGTTTCAAAGCGGAGGGGAGGGCGGCCCAGCCAAAAGTCCGGCCGTTGCTTTGCGATGGCCTGGAAGAGCTGCTCCAGGCGGTTTCCCGTTTCTTCATCGTTGCCGGAGGCATATACGCCGGTGGACGAAAAACGCCCTTCAAACCAGGGGCGCCCCTGCTGGCCGAAGCTCACCCAGTGGTGTCCGCTCAGATGAGGTTGTTCGGTTACTGTCAGCTGCTGGCCGAAACGGACGGGCAGGGCCAGGGCAAGCGCTCCGTCGAGCACGAAATATTCGCCGGTGAGGAGAAGCTTGCCGTTGGCGTGAACTGTATTTTCGATGGGAGTTGGTTTTGGGTGAAAAAGTTACGCGGGCCACTCAGTGAATGGCTCATTCAGAACGGGTGGCCTCAAATAATAAATTGCCGCTTAATATACGCCCTTCAAGCGCTAATTTTCCATTAGCACTTGAATTATCACTCTTATTTGAACACAAAACAGCATTCCGAAGGCCGCTTCCGCAGTACAGGCCCCCGCAGCAAGTTCGGAGCAGGCACTCCGCCTCCAGTGTCTCTTTGCACCTTGCTCCTTATTAGAGCCTGACACACCCAGGCGCCTACCACGCTCTAACCCTGTCCACCGTCACCTCCGAAAAGTCCGGGATAAACTTCTTCACATTTGGGAAGCCCTGAAACTCTGATTCCTCGTGCGTAGTCGTCAGGATCACTGTTGGGCTCCCCGCCCGGCGGGCCGCCTCCGCACCGGTCGGGCTGTCTTCGAAAACAATGCAATCCTTAGCCTGCAGCCCCATGCTTTCGGCGGCCTTCTCGAATATCTCGGGGTCGGGCTTTCCTTTGGAAACGCTTCCCGCGTGGAACACCCCTTTGAAATAATGGCGGATGCTCAGCTCGTCCATCACAAAATCTACATTTTCCGGTGGGGCGGCTGTGCCCACCGCCATGGGAATGCCTGCGGCCTTCAGCTCGTCCAGAAATTCGGGCAGCCCGCTAACCAACCGGAGTTCTTCCCGGAATATCCTCCGGTATTCCGCTTCCTTCTCCTCCGAGATCCGAAGCCTTTCCTCAGGCGTGAACCTGTCGCCGAACAGGCGCTCCAGGATCTCGGTGTTGACGCCGTGGACCTTTTCCCGGACTTCCTCCAGTGGCATTTCCAGGCCGAGGGACGCCAGTTTTCTCTGCCAGGCGCGATGGTGAGTCATCATGTTATCAACCATCGTGCCATCCATATCGAAGATGATCCCTTTCATAACTTAAGCCAGGCTACCTTTTTTGTTTCTGAACAATTTCAGAAACTCGCGAACTGCCGTGAAGGAAACGACTTTATCCTTAAAATGCTCGATGGCTTCGGCTACTTCCCGCTCGCTGGCTTCCAGATGGTTGAGAATGTTCATCAGGTGCATTTTCATGTGGCCTTTCTGGATGCCGGTAGTCACCAGGGAGCGCAGGGCGGCAAAATTCTGAGCCAGGCCGGTGGCGGCAATGACCATCATGAGTTCTTCGGCGCCGGGGTTGCCCAGCAGTTCCAGAGAACGGCTGGCCATAGGGTGCAAGCGGGTAAGGCCGCCTATGGTTCCCAAAGCCAGAGGCAGATCAAGCCAGAATTTAAAAATACCGTTTTCTACGCGGCAGGAGCTGAGGCTGCGATATTGCCCGTCGCGGGCAGCATAGGTGTGTCCGCAGGCTTCCACTGCCCGGAAATCATTAGCGGTAGCCAGCACGACGGCATCCACGCCATTGAAAATACCTTTGTTGTGGGTAGCCGCCCGATGTGGATCGATATGGGCAATACGGACGGCCTTGGCGAATTTCTCCGCGAAGTCTTCCGGTTTCATCTCATCGCAGCCGGAGCCCAGCGCTTCAACAGGGCATTCCACCCAGGCCCGGACGATGCACTCAGGGGTATAGTTGGACAAAATTGCCATGATCACTTCCAGATGCTTTTCCTCCCCTTCGAAGGCATCGTGCTCCTGGACAAATATTTCCAGAGTGCTCCCAAACTCTTCCAGCACAGAGTTTATGAAATTGGCGCCCATAGAGTCACAGGTTTCAAAGGCCACCTTAAGTTGATAATAATGGGGCTCCAGGTGCGTCATATCCAGCAATTCGATATCCAGTACCCCCCCGCCGCGCTCCTCCATATTCCGCGTGATGTGAGCAGCATCCAGCCGCAACCTTTTCTCGAGTTCGCCAAAATGCCGGAAGAGCCTGGCATTATCGCCTTTCCAACTGAAGTGGACCTGGCCGAGCTTCCGGGTAGAAAGTACTGTGGCATGGAAACCACCACGGGGCAGCCAGAATTTGGCAGCACTGGAAGCCGCTGCCACGACCGAGCTTTCTTCAATGACCATAGGCACGGTGTATAGTTTACCGTTGATCATAAAATTGGGAGCTACTCCGTAAGGCAGGTAATAATTGCTGATGGTATTCTCGCTGAAACCATCAAGGATGCGTTGCTGTTCTTCATCCTTGTGCCAGAAGCTCATCAACTCGCGGGCGACGTGCTCCGGGTCTTTGAAGAAATTTTCCACTACCCAGCGGACCTTTCCTCTTTTTGAGAGCTTCGAAAAGCCTGAAATGGTTTTTTCCTGCATCAGTATTGCTTTATACACAAATTTTCCATGAGGAAACATCAATTCCCTGTCAATCCTGTCGAGTTTTCCAGCTTCTCACAAATTTCCGGAAATTCCCGGGAATAGGCTTCATTTTACCCGAAGGAAGGCATTAGCCAGCTCCAGCCCCTGTATCTGGGCATCCACATAGCCGTACAAATCCTCATAGTCTCCCCGGGCGTGCTTCAAAAAGCCGGAGGCCTGCCCGTAAACGGCCGCCACCTCCGCTTTATGGATAAGGTAATAGCCATCCAGGAAGTTTTTCACTCCTCCGGAAATGATGACCTGCCGGCAGGCTACGCTGGAGCCCAGTTCATTCAAGAGTCCATTATACAAGGCCACCATCTCAGCAGCACTGTGGCCCACATAAGCCAGTTGTTCGTAAATGCCGGCTTTTTGTTTATCGCCACGCAGCATCTCGAGGCGGGCAAAGTTGGTGCCCCCATTGGCGGCAAAATCTATGGCTGCCAATGGCAACTGCATCAGGGCCTTCAGGCTTTCGTACCCCATACCCTGCCCCACTTCTTTTACGATCACAGGGATATCCATCTTCTCCATAAAAGTAGTGATCGTCTGCAAAGGAGGCTGCCGGAAGCGGTCCCCTTCCGGTTGCAGCCACTCCTGCAAAGGGTTGACATGTATGATCAGCCCATCTGCCTGCAGCTTGTTGACCAATTCGCCGGCCCGATACAATTCGCCTTCTTCAATAAGTTGTTCGACCTGGGCCACTCCCAGGTTGGCAAACAGCGGGAGGCCGTCTCCAATAATGCCCCGCACATCGAAGTCCTCCAGTGTGTCATCACTGTAGAGCAAAGAACGGCAGGACCCCAGGCCCATCCCCATGCCGAAATCCTTGCAGGCCCGCGCCAGGTTATGGTTGATGGTGCGGGCCAGTTCCGTACCTCCGGTCATACTCGACACCCACATTGGCACCCGCATGGCCTTACCAAGAAAAAGGAAGCTCTTGAGGCTGCCGCGTGCAGGGTGGGCCGAAAGCAAAGGCTCATAATAAAAGCGTTCGTCAAGCGCTGCACGGGCAACCTGCGACTGAAAAGCCAGCTCGATGTGGTCGCGCTTGCGCGATTCGGCGGTTGGGTCTTCCTTATCCTTCGGTGATGATGTTTTCACTATTGATCCTTTGCTCATAAAAGCCATAAAATTAGGAGGTTTTCATCAGAAAAACAGACAATTCCGGGGATTAGTCCTCTGGATACTACCCGATTGCATGGGAAACAATGGGTGGGGGAAATGGTTTAGGGGAAAAGGGGGTGTGGGTTTCTGGGTCCATAGGGGGGACTGTTCTGAGTTCCTGGTTCCTGAGTTCCTGGTTGCCATGGAAACTAGCGGGTTAGCGCACAAACCAGAAACCCCACAAACCAGAAACCAGAAACCCCGGAAACTTTTCCCCCCTCCCGGAAACTTTTTTGAAAAAATGCCAGTTAGTGGTGATGTGAGCGTACAGGAAAACACACATGCCTGTGCAACTTGCTGTAAAACAAAACATTATCAATCAACCAGCCGGCAAGGGCACATCTGAAATGAGGCTTTGCCATTTTCAAAATATTCCTATCTTTATGACCCTGATGACGGAATACAACGACACTCAAGAAAGGTACGATAGGATTTTTGAGCAAGAGTTTTTGCCTCAGATAGACGCGCTTTATACCTTTGCCTATCACCTGACCTATAACGAGGAAGATGCCAACGACCTCGTCCAGGAAACCTACTTGAAAGCATACCGGTTCATTGAAAACTACAAAGAAGGCACCAATGCCAAGGCATGGCTCTTCAAAATACTGAAGAATGCCTTCATCAACCAGTATCGCAAAAAAAGCAAGCAACCTACCCAGGTCGATTACGAGGAGGTAATCAACTACCACGATGAAGAAGACACCAGCTATTCCAGCTACATGGACCTGCGGGAAGAGATGTTCCAGCACATGATGGGCGATGAAGTGACCAACGCCATCAACTCTTTGCCGGTTGACTTCCGCGTGGTGATCCTCCTGTGTGATATCGAAGGGTTTACTTACGAGGAAATATCGAAGATCATCGATATTCCCATCGGTACGGTGCGCTCCAGGCTGCACCGCGCCAGAAATATGCTGAAAGAAAAATTACAAGAATATGCCAAGTCCTTAGGCTATAAGGACAAAAGGAAATGATTCGTTAACCTCTGCCATTCGGCAGGGCTCAATCCCATGAAACTTGTCTGTAGCCAACGCCTCCCGGGGTAGGCGGCAAAAAAACGATGCCGCGCCACCTTGCGGGATGCCCTTCAGCGGGCAATGGATACAGGCAAGTTTCACTCGTTAAAAGCAAACAGGCTGTTATGACAAACTTAAAAGGACATATTAGCACGGCGTTTCATCCCCGGCCCCATTGCCCCTTCGGGCAGGCCACGGCGGGATGGGCGTTTTGTCCCGGCCTGATTTGCCTGCAACGAGTTCCAGGGCCCTGTGGGTGGTAAAAAAACGTCAACAATGAGAGATCAAAACTATCAGGAGCTCGTAAGAAAGGTAACTATGTATCTGGATAACGAGTTGAGCGAAAGTGCCGAGCGAGAACTGCTGAGAGAAATTAAATCGAACCCCGCCTACCTGAAAGTTCTAAGCCAGGAAAAATCCTTCCGGGAATTTATAAAAAGCAAGATCCACCGACGTAAACCCTCTCCTGCCCTGATCCAGTCCATTAAAGAAAAAATACGGATCGCTCCCGCCTGACCGGGCCTCTTTTCCTCATTTTACCACCACTATTCACCAGAAAAGCCAGCGGCTGTTCGCCCAGGCTTTCCCTCTGTACCATTCAAAAAAATTAACGCTGTCCCGGAGCAAATTGCCGGGGCAGCGCCAAAAGGTTTTTCTGAATGTAATATTACTCTAAGCCTCCAGTTCCATCTTTAGTTTCTTCGCCTCGTTAAGGTGGACATAACGGTGAGAATCGACTAAACGGGCGAACTCAAGCATACTCTCATGAGAAGTATCTTTGATGATGTTCTCCATCTTATCTGAAAAAGCCTCGTGGTAACTGATGGACATATCGACATAGGACTGGTCTAACGAAGCGCCGGTTTTTGATTCCAGCATCTTTACCGTTTCCCTTTGCCCTTCAGACAATTCAGCGGGCAGGGCCATGTTGTAGTTGGCCGCCAGTTTTTCCAGCTCACCGTACAACTGGCGGTGGTCTTTAGCCATCATTTTCGCCAGTTCGCGCACCTGGCTGGTAGATGCATCCTGGACGGCAATATCCGCCAGCCGGATTGACAGCAGCGTATTGGCGGCATAGTTTGTTAAAACATTCACTTCATTGGAGACCGCGAGCCCTTCAAAGCGATAGTTGTTTTCCTGTAGGGCTTCCTCTTTGGGCGTCTGCTGGCAGGCGATCAGCAAGAAAGCCGCCAGAGAGATGGAAAAATATCTTATCACATTCATTTTCATCGTTTAATTTTTTTCCGGTAACTTATTTGTTATAGAACGAGCAGTGAATGCTCATGTTCATAAATCATTGATAAACAAAACATTAACAATGAATCTTCAGGTTTTAACGTTCGCAATACTGATCCTGCTCACTGCCAAGGCCACAGGCCAGGCCCGGGTTGATGAGCATTTCCGGCAGTTACTGAAACAGGCCGGCGTTGAGTTCCTCGAACCGGTGGAGGCCCGCTACAAGCCGGCTCACGTAAAGAAGAATCCTTTTCAGAACTACGATTATGCCATCCGCTCCCGGAAAGAAGGCATCGAGATCCGCTACCTCATCCGGCCTTACCGTCAGGACTCTCCGGTAGCCGACGCCCCTCACGTGGAAGCGGCCCGGCTGGTGATGCACCTGGCCACCAACGACCAGGACTTTCTCATTGCCGGCAGAGAGGTGGCTCCGGAGGCCCTTTCCGGTTTCTTCAATGCCGACTGGGGCATGCAGTACTTTTTCCGCCCCAAAACCGGCTTTGCCGACTGGAAACACTGCGAACTGCTGGCCCTGCACAAGGATGGCCAGGGCACCGCCTTCGTCCTTTTCCTCTTTGATGAGCCTTCCCGGGAGTTGGGAAACCGGTTTTATGCACTGAGATTCAGAGAGAACGGTATAGAAAAACCCGGCGGCTGAGCACAGGCTGTTGCTGATCGCCTCAAATTTTCCGTACCTTCGCCCTATGGATTTCTTCAACCCTATTTTCTTCGGTTTCTCCATAGCCATGATAGGCATAGCCCTTCCCGGCATGGTAAATATGACATCGGTAAATGTCAGCATCAAACGAGGCCTGCGCTCCGGCTTTTTATACAGCGCCGGCAGTTCAGTGACCATTTTCCTTCAGGCATACATAGCTGTGGCCTTCGCGGGTTACCTCAGCAAGCACCCCGAAGTATTTCTCTACATCCGGGCCGCCTCGGTGGCCATCTTCCTGGCGCTGGCCTTTTTCTTTTTCTACCAGGCCCTCCGCAGCAAAGAGGTGAAGGCCAGCCAACGGAAAGGGCGGCCGTTCCTGCTGGGGGTGGCCATCGCCGGCATGAATGCACTCAATATCCCCTATTTCTTCACCATGGGCGCCCTGCTGAAAGCAGAAGGGCTGATCCGGCTGAACACTCCTTACCACCTCTTTTTTGTCAGCGGCATCACAATTGGCGCTTTCACCATGCTGGCGGCCTATGCCCGCTTCGCCCAGTTCATTCTGAACCGGGCCAGCTATTTCGCCCGCAACCTGAATTATTTCCTCAGCGGGCTGTTCCTTGTGCTGGCAGTGGTGCAGGGGGTGCAGCTGTATGTGGGGTGAGAGGTGAGGGCTGTTCATAGTTCCTGGTTTTTTATCCGGCTGAGAAATGAAGACGGGCTGAGTTTTTATCCGGCTGGCTAGACGGACGGGCCTCGTTGCCTTGAAAACCAGCGGGTTTGCATAACGCAGACACACTTATTTGAACTATCCCAGAGATGGAAATACTACTCAGAGATGTTTGAACCAGCAGAATATGTTGAGTTCAGTTACCTATCTTCTTCAGTGTTTTGGATTCATATTTAAGCAGCTTGTATCCTGAATGCGATAAGCTATCTAAGGTTTTTGTTTCCGGCAGGAAGGGGTAAGCAATAGCATTGGTATAAAACATGAATTCAATGGGTTTTGGCATATTGAAGACTACGGTTGTGGAATCCAATGGAAATTGTTTTTCTAAGGCCTTAAAATTCTCTGCCCATTCAGGCCTTCTTTCTCTTATGGTGAAAGGCTTTACCCGTTCAATCGAATATCTGGCCGGGAGTAAAACAAGCAAAGCCAGGATCAGGTTAGAGATGTATTTAGGGAAGAAAAACTTTTCTTTCCAGATGTTGAAATAGCGGAAGAATAATGCCGTCAGAATAAAAAAGGCGGGCGCGGAGAAGATCGTATATGCCTGCATTTTTGTGACGGCAAAAGAAAAGAAAAATACCGGTATCCAGATCCAGGTTAGCAGGCTCAGGCCAACCGGCCTGTTTTTGAACAACCGCTGCCCCTTTATGTAAATGAACCAAATAAGAGGCAAATAGATCAGTTCTCCATAAATGATCCGCATCCTGTTTAAATAGTAATACCATGGCTCTCCGTGATCACCAAGGTCTTCGAATAAATGCATGACATTATAAGCATATTCTCTATGGGCTTCCTGAGGAAAGGTATGAACAATATAGATCTGCCAGGGAAGAAAGGTCAGAGCAGTTGCTCCAAATATTATGAATGCATGGACAAAAATTTGCGGCCATGGCAATTTTTTGTGTACGGCCAGTAATCCCCATATCAGGATAACAATCAAGGCAGGCATCCATTTTGTTAAAATACCGAGGCCGGTACTTATTCCTATTAAGATGCTGAAATACCATTTGGGCGTTTTAATGAACCGGATAGAAAAGTATATTCCAAGCTCAATGAAGAAAAGGAAAAAAAGGTCGATGTGATCAGTGGCAACCCTGCCGCTGGTCAATTCTATTATCAGGCCGTGAATGGCTTGAAGAAAAGCAGCTAAGAGCGCCATTCTCCGGCCGACGAAATGACAGGCAATTCTATATGTCAACCAAATAGCTAAACTGGATAAGAGAATGGAAGGCAGCCTTAATGCAATTTCGTTGACCCCAAAGATGCCTAAACTGAGGGCCATTGCCCAAAGTGGCGCCGGTTGTTTGTGCAGCCAGATATAATTGCTGCTCCAGTCCGTGTAGTCATACGGCAAAACCGGATGCCTGTATAAGGTGGGTTTAAATGGTTGTTCCATAAGGTTTTTGGCGACGAGGGCATGGTATCTTTCATCCCATTCATGCAGGAAAAAATCGGTTCCGGCATAGATCCTCAAGAAGAGCCCACCAGCTACTATTAAAAAGATCGCTACTTGAAAATTTCCTGCTTTTGCAGCCCGCCAGGCAAAGTAGAAGCCTGTGCTACATAAAAGGATAGTGGGGATGCCAAGTAAAAGGTTCTCCAAATTTTCTTGGTTTGATTTGTTTCAATTCCAGTTGCATGGAATTGATAAAAGCTATGCCAGAACATTTTGAACGCAATATTACCAGCGCGTGAACCCCTGCTGGCATGTATTCTTTCAGCGCCTGAAGCAGGAATGGCGTCCGGCCGAAAGAATTACTGAGAACCGAAAAATGGAAAATGAATAACTTTAAGGCCAGCTTCCGTTGTGCCAAAATGTACCTTAAGGTAGCAAAAACATTCCAAACGTTTGAGTAATGCACCAAACCAATTGCGGCCGTAACCTTCCAGCGGGCGGCAGGTTTTGCCAGGAGTAACAAAAGGGCCCTATTCAGCATCTCCGATAAACGCTGCCGGGTTATAGCTAAACAGGATCACCCCGAAAACCCGGCAGGTTGGAGCGCCCCAAAAGTATAGAGAAGTTTTTTTAAAATCCTCATATTTTGAATAGCCTACCCGGCAGGTTGGGCGTTGCCGCTGGAAACCAGGCTCTCCGCAACAATTTTTCCCACTTATCCACCAGTTCCTCCGCAAAGCCCGTATTTTTGAAGCCGGAAGCTTGCCCGGCCAAACGATAGGGAGGACGGGTTTACCGGAAGCGCACAGCGAAGCAGGGGCGGAAGCCGGCCTCCTTCGCTAAAGCTCCGGCGGCTGAGAGAAGGCGGATGGCAGGATTACCGCGTGATCAATTCCCACTTCGGACTTCGAACTTCCAACTTCAAAAAATGCCTTAACCAATGGAACCAATAAGCGTATTCGACATGCTCAAGGTGGGCGTAGGCCCGTCCAGTTCTCATACCCTGGGGCCGTGGCGCGCCGCCGAGCGATTCTGGAAAGAATTAAAGGCCAAGGGGCTGATGGACATCACCTACAGCGTCAAAGCCCACCTCTATGGCTCGCTGGCCCTTACCGGGGTAGGGCACGGCACCGATATTGCCGTATTGCTGGGACTGTGCGGACAGGACCCCGAAACCATACCGGTAGAACAGGTGCAACACATTCCCAAGAGGATCGGCACGGAACATATCCTCCAGTTGGGCGACAGCCACCCCATCGCCTTCAACCCCACCGAGGCCATAGAATTTCACTATTCCAAACGCCTGCCGGGGCACGCCAACGGGCTGGCCTTCGAAGCTTTCGACAAGCAGGGGGAGCTTATCCAAAAAGCTACCTACTACTCTGTCGGTGGCGGCTTTGTGGTAAAAGAGGGAGAAGAGGCACAAGAAAACCCCATAAAACTTCCCCATCCCATCGCCACCGCCCGTGAACTGGAGCAATACTGCTCCGCCCGGCAAGCCGCCATCTGGGAGGTCGTTTTGGAAAACGAAAAGGCCTGGCGCTCTGAGACGGAAGTCAGAAGAGGCTTACTCCGCATCTGGGATGTAATGAAGGAATGCATGTACCGCGGCTGCCACACGCGCGGCATCCTGCCCGGGGGGCTGGACGTAAGCCGCCGCGCCGCCGACATTCACGACAAGTTGCGCCTGCCCTGTGAATACAGCAACGCCGACGAATGGGTGCGCTGCCTCGTCCGCTGCGACGTTGAGTTCTCCAAAGTGCTCAAATGGATCGGCTGCTTTGCCATGGCCGTCAACGAGGAGAACGCCAGTTTCGGCCGCATCGTCACGGCGCCCACCAACGGGGCGGCAGGGGTTATTCCCGCCGTGTTGATGTACTATCTCTGCTTTACAGAGAAAGAGGTTGCCGAAAACGACATTGTCAGGTTCCTTCTGGTGGCCGGCGAGGTTGGGAGCATCTTCAAAAAAGGATCCACCATCTCTGCCGCCATGGGGGGTTGCCAGGCCGAGATCGGCGTTTCGTCCGCCATGGCCGCCGCCGCTCTGGCCGAAGGGCTGGGGGGCAGCCCCGCTCAGGCGCTGATGGCTGCCGAGATCGCCATGGAACACCACCTGGGCCTCACCTGCGACCCCATCGGAGGGCTGGTGCAGGTGCCCTGTATCGAACGCAACAGCATGGGCGCCATCAAGGCCATCACTGCCGCCAACATCGCCCTTGAAAGCGACCCGAGAAAGGCCCGCGTCCACCTCGATGAATGCATCAAAACCATGTGGGAAACCGCCCAGGACATGAACACCAAATACAAGGAAACCTCCCAGGGAGGGCTGGCGGTGAATATTTCTATAAAGGTGCCGGAGTGTTAGGGGATTCGTTGATGGGTTAGCAGCCTGGTGTGGGAGAATGAAGGCCTGCCCGGCAGCAGATGGGAGCCATTTCCTGGGCGCTAATTCCCCATTAGCGCCCAGGTTAACCCGTGAAGCGTGACTTGTCTGGGACTGTTTGAGATTCGCCGTTCGCAAATCTCTGAAAATCAAGGCGCTTTTTTGAAAGAAACAGAAATTTGAACTATCCCACTTGTTTTGCGGAGAAAGGAAAATTAAGCGCTATTGGGAAATTAGCGCTTAATGGCAACCAGATCCTTTTGGCTCCCTTAGGCATAAAAAATCGGAATACTTTCATTATTATTGGCCAGGTAATTGTTCTCATCCTGGCCACAAACAACCCAGAACCTAATATCCGTCAATGCCGACCTATCACATACACATCGAAGGGCAGGTGCAGGGGGTAGGCTTCCGCCCTTACGTTTACCGAATGGCCCGGGAGCACGGCCTGAAGGGATGGGTGAGCAACACCAATGACGGCGTTCATGTTGAAATAGAAGCAAGCCCGGAGGAAGCTGACATTTTCTACCAGTGCCTGGTCGCAAAGGCCCCACTAATGTCGGTTATCCTCCGGCATTCTATCCGAAAGGTTGAAAAAAAGGAGTTTGAAAATTTTCAGATCGTTGAAAGCCTGGAGGGGGGAGAAGCCAGCCTTCTGCTGACCCCCGATTTCGCCATCTGCGAAGACTGCCGGCGCGAACTGCTTCACAATGACAACCGGCGCTTCGCCTACCCTTTCATCACCTGCACCAACTGCGGGCCGCGCTTTTCCATCATCCGCCGGCTGCCCTACGACCGGGAGCGCACCACCATGGCTCCCTTTGAGATGTGCCCGGATTGCCGCGCAGAATACGACGATCCGCTGGACCGCCGCTACTACTCCCAGACCAACTCCTGCCCGGCCTGCAGCATACAACTGGCCCTCCGCAAATCGGATGGAAGTATTGTTGCCACCGATCCCGGGCTCATCATTGAGAAAACAGCCCGGCTCTGGAAAGATGGAAAGATTGTCGCCGTCAAGGGCATCGGAGGCTTTTTGCTCACCTGTGACGCCTCCAACGCCGCCGCCGTCGAAGAACTGCGCCGCCGTAAGAACCGCCCAACGAAGCCGTTTGCCCTCATGTATCCCGATATCGCAACCCTGAAGCAGGACGCTTCATTGCCTGCCGCAGCCGAAGCTTTGCTGACTTCCCCCGCCGCGCCCATCGTACTCCTGCCGGCAGTGGGATCCCCCCCCTCCGGGATCGCGCTGGAACAGATCGCTCCCGGCCTGGAACAGATCGGCGTTATGTTGCCTTATGCCCCGCTCTACGAATTGCTGCTCCGGCAATTTCAGCGCCCCATTATTGCCACCAGCGGCAATGTAAGCGGCGCCCCTATCTGTTATGAAGACGGAGAGGCAATGAAAACGCTCCCGCCCATTGCCGATTATCTCCTGCTCAACAACCGCGAAATTGCCACTCCTCAGGACGACAGTGTCATCCGGCTGAGCCCGCGTTACGAAGTTCCCGTTTACCTGCGCCGCTCACGGGGGTATGCGCCTACCTTGCTGCCTCCTGTAAAGGCGCCGGAAAAAGAAGTGGTTCTGGCTACCGGCGCCGAACTCAAAAGCACCTTCACTTTACTGCAGGCCGGCAATTACTACGCCAGCCAGTACCTGGGCGCGCTGGGCACCCTGGAAACCCAGGAGCGCTTTCGCGAAACGGCCCGGCACCTGATGTCCATTTTCGGAGTACGGCCCAATGTTATCCTGACGGACAAACACCCCGGCTATTTCAGCACTCAGCTGGGGCAAGAGCTGGCTACTCAATGGGAGGTTCCCCTGTTTGAATTCCAGCACCATATCGCTCATTTTGCTGCCCTGCTGGGAGAACACGGCCTGCTTGCCTCCGAAGCGCCTGTCCTCGGAGTGGTGTGGGATGGCCTGGGGCTGGGCGATGACGGCCAGATATGGGGCGGAGAGTTTTTCCTCTACCGGGATCGCAACTTTAAGCGTTTTTCCCAGTTTGAATATTTTAATTACACCCTCGGCGACAAGATCGCACGCGAGCCCCGTTTGTCGGCCCTGATGGCCTGCCAGGGGATTGAAGGGGCAGAACAGTGGCTTCGGCCTAAGTTCAGCCCTACGGAATGGAATGTTTACCAGAAGCTGCTGGGCCGGCCCGCCGGCCTCCGCTCTTCCAGCGTGGGGCGGATATTCGATGCTGTGGCCAGCCTGCTCACCGGCAGAGATGTATGTTCCTTTGAAGGAGAGGCGGCCATGCTGCTGGAACAGATGGCACACCGATATTGCCGGAAAAACGGCCTGGAGATAAGAGGGCTCCATGAAGAAGGATGGAAAAAAAACGGCCAGATATCCACATCCCGGCTGATGGCCGGCATCCTCGAAAGCCTGGGCAGAGGGGAAAGGACGGAATACATAGCCGCGAAGTTCCATCGCTCCCTGATCGGGGTGGTGGAAATGGTGGCAAAGCGTGCCGGGGTGGAGAAGCTGGCGTTTAGCGGAGGAGTGTTCCAGAATGCCCTGTTGGTGGACATGGCGCAGCATTACCTGGGCAAAAAGTACAGCCTTTATTTCCACCGCCAGTTATCACCCAATGATGAAAGTGTTTCCTTCGGGCAATTGATGTGTTATTTCATCAGTAAACAGAAAAGCGGCGGAGAATTTTGAAAAAATTTTCATTTTATGCCCTTTCTGGTTTAAAATCCCGGAATAACTTGTTTATTTCATAGGGAACTGAGGGAAGCGATCAGAATAGAGTTATTTACCAACCAAGCCTGGCCATGAGCAAAAAGAACCTAAAGATGCAGCTGGATTGTCCCATGCCCGAAATGGATTTCGACATTATCACCATGGGGCACGGGAGCGGAGGCCTGCTGACCAACAAATTGCTGGAAAGCGGCGTCTTTAACCTGCTAAAAAACGAAAAGCTGGATACCCACCACGACGGCGCGGTCCTTGCCTTTAATGGACAAATGGCCTTTTCCACCGACAGCTTCGTCATTTCTCCCATCTTCTTTCCCGGCGGCAATATCGGTGAACTGGCGGTCAACGGGACGGTCAACGACGTGGCCATGTGCGGCGGCATCCCCCAATACCTTTCCCTGAGCTTTATTCTGGAGGAAGGCCTGCGCATGGAACATTTCTGGGAGATCCTCGTCGCCGTCAAAGCAGCCTGCGCCCGCGCGGGAGTGATGGTCGTCACCGGCGACACCAAGGTAGTGGAGAAGGGAAAAGGAGATAAAGTGTTTGTCAATACAACCGGCATCGGCCCCCTGCACCCGGAGGCGGCGATCAGCCCGGGCCGCATCCGGCCGGGTGACAAGATCGTCCTGAGCGGAAACCTGGCCACTCACGGCGTAGCCATACTTTCGGTGCGGCAGGGGCTGGAATTCGAAACGGATATCGAAAGCGACACCTGCAACCTCAACCACACCATAAAAACTTTGCTGGACGAATTTGGGAAAGACATTCACCTCCTGCGCGACCCCACCCGGGGCGGGGCGGCCACCGTACTCAATGAAATTGCCCGGGACACCAGGCTGGGGGTGGAGCTTCAGCAACGAGCGCTGCCGGTTGATGAACAGGTGGAAGGCGCCTGTGAGATCCTGGGCCTCGATCCGCTCTACGTAGCCAATGAGGGCATTTTTATCGCTGTGGTAAGCGGCGATATTGCTGAACCCTTCACCGAAAAACTACGTACATTAGAACATGGGCAACACGCAGCCATCATCGGTGAAGTGGTGGAGGCCCATCCTCGGCAGGTAGTGCTGGCCAGCAGCATCGGCGGCAAACGGGTAGTCAATATGCCGATCGGCGAACAACTGCCGAGGATCTGTTAGTTGCCTGGCACTGTGGGCCGCAGCTGCACAACAATTTGCCTCTTTAACACCAACGAGTAACATGGAAAAAATCGAACTAAAGGTACTGGGACAGGCGCGCAGCGAATCTGCACCCGACCACTTTGCACTCATCCTTGAAGAACTTCGCAAAGGCCGCCGCCTGCCCATTATTATCGGCCCTTTCGAAGCGCAGTCCATCGCTATTGCCCTCGAACGGGTTGATACCGGCCGGCCTATGACCCACGACCTGCTCAAAAATACCATCGAGGCCCTCAGGGGTGACCTGATCGAAGTAGTGATCGACAGCATCCGGAATGGTGTGTTCCACGCCAAACTGATCTGCAGGATCGACAAAAGCCAGGTGGTGGAGATCGATGCCCGAACCTCCGACGCCATCGCCCTGGCCGTCCGTTTTGGCTGTCCGATATTCACTTTCCCAGAAGTCCTGGATGAAGCCGGCGTCGAATCGGAGCCCACTCCGGTGAAAATGCCGAAGACAAAAAGCGCCCTGCAGGATTACTCTACCCCACAACTGGAGGAACTGCTGGAAAAAGCGCTGGAAAGAGAAGATTACGAAAGCGCCGCCAAGATCCGGGATGCCATAAAGAGCAAGGAAGGATAAAAACTCGTTCAAACCTCCAGTACCTCATCGCCGGCAATAACGAAGGCTCTCTCTCCTTCTCTGGGCTTCACTGCAGCCATCCCGGTAAAAGCCCCAAAGGCAGGCAGGATGCCCCCTCGCTCCCCGAAATAAAAACAGGCCAGTCGGGCGCGCTGTCGGCCGTTGCCCTTCAGATATACGCAGGGGTGAATATGGCCCGCCAGGTTGTACAGCGCGGGAGGAGCTTCCTTCAGAGGGTGGTGGGAAAGTAGAAAAGGAAAGATCTCCAGGGCCTCCCGGTGTATCTTGAGGTTGGCGCTCTGATAATGATCCTCGGGAAGGATATCGTGGTTTCCAATGACAAGCTCAAAACCCACCGTACGAAACTGTTCCATCAGCCGGCAGAACGCTTCCCATTCCTGGTTATAGTTGCTGTGGAAAAGGTCTCCCAGAAAAATCACCCGCCGGGGCTGCAGGGCCAGCAGCAGGCTGGCCAGCCGATCCCGGTTGGCATGGCCCACCTGAGCAGGCACCGCTAACCCTCCCTGACGGAAATGGGCTGCTTTCCCCAGGTGCAGGTCCGCCAGGAACAATATTCCCCGCGCCTCCCAAAAAGCCGCCTTGAAGGGATGGAGCAACAAGGTTTCTCCGGCTACGGCCACCTTTGCAATCCCGTTATTTTCCGCCTGAGGTTTCATAAGAGGCAAAGATAGGAGTTTGTTCAAATTTCATTCCCTGTACCTGCTGCCCGTTAACAATCAATCCCGGATCAGCTGCAATTTCATCTTCCGGATGCGGTCTTCCAGCTTCTCGCTACTCATCCTTTCCCGCAGGCGATCCACTATTATGGGAAACGCAAACGGCGTGGCCCGTTCGGGCCGGCTGAGTACTATGCGCTGGCCCTGTATGCGCTTCAGAGCGGCCCGCAGGCGCGCCTCTTCGAGCTGGAAGCTCATCACCTCGTCAAAAGCCTGAAGGAGCAGCAGGTTATTGGGCTCATAATCATTGAAGACCTCGAAAAAGAGTTGGGAGGAAGACTGCAGGTGGCGGTCCTTCTTCTGCTTGCCGGGATAGCCCCGGAAGATGAGCCCGGCGATACTGGCAATGTCCCGGAAGCGCCGCCTGGCCATTTCGGCGGCGTTTATGCTGGCCTGGATATCCAGGCTCAGGTTTTCAACCGAAAAGAGCTCTTTCTCCAGCGCTTCCTCAATGGGGATCTCGGAATCGGAAAGCAGTTCGAAGCCGTAATCGTTCATCGCGATGGAAAAACTGATCGGCTGCAGGCGGGAGATGCGATAGGCGATGAGCGCCCCCATTCCCTCGTGAACGAAGCGGCCCTCATAAGGATAAAAGACCAGGTGATATCCCTCACGGCTCCGGAAATACTCGATGAGAAACTCTCCTTCGCCCGGCACATGAGAACGGCGGCCCTGCAACTCGATGAGGGGTTGCAGTTTTTGCAACTCCACGTCTGTCAGGTCCCGCCGGCTGAGCTGCGCCATCTTGAACCGCAGGGAGGAGGAAAGCTGAGAAGACAGCGGCATTCTCCCTCCAAGCCAGCTGGGGATCTTGCCGGTTTTCTTATTGCTGCGCTTCACCTGCACCGTCATATCCTTGATGCGCACCAGTTCCAGGCTGCGGCCCGCAAACCAGAACACATCGCCCGGGCGCAACTGAGCGATGAACCACTCTTCGATCGTACCGATCCGCTTGCCGTTCAGATATTTGATCGTCATGCTAACATCACCAACGATAGTGCCGACCTGCAGGCGGTGGCGCATGGCGGTGCGCCGGCTCACCACCTTGTATAAGCCATCCTCAACGATCACTTTTTTGTATTCATCGTAAACCTCCAGTGACTGGCCACCGGTAGTGATGAAATCCAGGCACCATGCCCATTCGTCTTCCGTCATGCTGCTGAAAGAATAGGTGCCTTTTACTTCTCCGTAGATCTCTTCCGGGCGGAAGCCTTCTGAGACGGCGAGGGTAACCAGGTACTGCAGCAACACGTCGAAAGAGCGGATATAGGGAATGCGGCTCTCCAGTTCGCCTGCTTTGATAGCGCGGCGCAACGCAGCCGCTTCGATCAGCTCCAGGGAGTGTGCCGGAACGAAGTATATCTTACTCAGCGCCCCCGGCTGGTGGCCGCTGCGGCCCGCCCGTTGCATGAATCGCGCTATTCCTTTCGGGCTGCCGATCTGTATGATGGACTCTACGGGGCGAAAATCGACTCCCAGGTCAAGGCTGGAGGTACAGACTACGGCCTTCAGGATGCCCTGGTGCAGGGCATCCTCCACCCAATCGCGCAATTCGCGGGCAATGGAGCCGTGGTGCATAGCAATCGCACCGGCCAGGCCGGGGGCTATTTCAAGCAGGTTCTGATACCATATTTCGCATTGCGCCCGGGTATTGGTAAAAATCAGTGTACTCTGGCTTTGCTCCAGGATGGGAAGTACTTTTTCCAGCAGCTTTATACCCAGGTGGCCCGCCCAGGGGAAGCGTTCGATTTCGTCGGGCAGGATGGATTCGATTTCGATCTGTTTGGGAACTTCAGCACGGACGACTTTGAAGCGGCCGGTTTCCAGGGTATTGCCCAAGAGTACCGCCAGGGCTTCTTCCATGTTGCCAATGGTAGCGGAAATACCCCATACTTTTAGCCACGGCAACATGCCTTTCAGGCGGGAGAGCGCCAGCTCCATCTGTACGCCGCGTTTGGAACCAAGCAGCTCGTGCCATTCATCTACTACAATGGCTCTGAGGTGTCGAAAATATTGGGAATAGCCTTTATTCGACAGCAACAGGTGCAGGCTTTCCGGAGTAGTAATGAGAACCTGGGGCGGATTTTTCTTCTGCTTCCGGCGCTCGCTGGTTTTGGTGTCACCACTGCGGATGGCCACCTGCCAATTGAGCCCAAGATCATCGGCAGCCTGTTGTATGGAGCTCTGGATTTCCTTCGTCAATGCCCGAATGGGGGTGATCCAGATGGCGAAAAGCCCCCGGCCAGCCTCCACTGAGCCCTTTCCCCCTCCTTTGGAGGGGGCCGGGGGGAGGCTGGTAATCCCCTCCAGCAAAATCGGAATGGCCAGCGAATAAGTCTTTCCCGTACCCGTAGGCGCATTAACCAGGCCGCTGTAACCATCGAGGTAGTACTCCCACGCCTTCAGCTGAAAAGGGAAAGGCTCCCAGCCCTCCCGCCGGAACCACTGCCTGCCAATATGTAGGAGTTCCTTCTTTTCCATGCGTCTATCCCTAAACATCCGGGAATGCGTAAGGTTGCAGACAGTTACAGCCTGTTCAGCCCGAATTATTTCCCGTTCGGCATATAATTAACCAAATTTATGGGAAAACATTTCGGCCAGAGGTTGTCATTGCTTATTTTCCAGGCAAGTTCTGACTGTTTGCAGTCAAAAAAACCGCCATGCGCATTGCAACCACCTTCTTTTTTTCCCTGACAGGTGCTTTTTCCCTTTGGGCCCAGCTCCCTTCTTACCGGCCCGCAGAAAGCATCCCATTTTTCCAGGAAGGGCGCCGGCTTGCCTATGCGTTGGCCGGAGGGTTGGAAGCTCCTCAGTTTGCCAACATCCACCTCAATGCCGACGGGCTGACAGACCTGCTCGTCTTCGACCGCGTTGGGGCTAAAGCACTGCCCTTTGTAGCCGTCTCCACCACCGAGGGAATCCTTTATGGCTACGCTCCCGCTTACGAATCAGCCCTGCCCCCCCTCAACCAAATGGCAAAAATAACCGACCTCAACTGCGACGGGCTGGCCGACCTGCTGACCACCGAGGAACTGAGCAGCGCTGCCGATGTCGCCCTGAAGGTATATCTCCGCCAGCCAACCTCTGACGGCAGCCTGGATTTTCAGGCCCGGCGGCTCCAGTTGTACAATAGCCTCAACGATACCCTCATCCGGATCCATGCTTTTGACTTACCCGCCGTTGCCGACATTAACGGGGACGAACTACCCGACCTGCTCTATATTCCGCAGGGCGGAACCCAACTCCAGTATTACGAAAACATCTCCATGGAGGTGGGAGGCTGTGACAGCCTGGCCTTTGAACTTCGGGACGATTGCTGGGGGGAAGCCACCTACACCCTGGACGGCACCTTTGAACTGCACAGCTGCGACCCCGGGCGTTTCAGCAATCCTTCGGGCTGTGCCGGCTCCGCCATGCTTCTTCTGGACGATGACGAGGACGGCGACCAGGACCTGCTGTTCAGCGGTATTTACGACTACCACATCCAACTGCTGGCCAACGGAGGGGATAACCAAACGGCGCAGCTCACCCAATCTACTACAGACTGGCTCTTCGGAGGGGAGCCGCTAACCGAGTTCCCGGCGCCCTATATTGTCAGCCTGGAAGAAGATGGCGCCCCCCGCCTCATCGTTGCCACCAACCGCATCAATGGAGCCGGTTTCAGCCCGTTCGGCAATGACATCTACCTCTTCCGCCGCGACAATGGAGACGGAAGCTGGAACCTGCAATCCAGCCGCTTCCTGGCCAAAGACATGATCGACCACGGCTTCCGCTCCAGCCCCGCCATCTGGGACGTTAATGAAGACGGGCTGCCCGACCTGCTGATCGCCTACAATTCCGCCCATCCCATCTATGGCTATACTTCCGGGATTGCCCTATACCTCAATACGGGAAGCGCCGGGCAGCCGGAATTCACCCTGGCCACCGAGGATTTCGGCATGCTCAGCATTTACAACCTCAAAGCCATCCATCCCGCCGTCGGCGACCTGACCGGAGACGGCATCCCCGAACTCGTCCTGGGGCTGGAAAACGGGAGCATGCAGGTTTACACCAACAGCCAGAGTGCACTGAGCAATTATTTCCCGATGAGCCCCAATCCGTTGTCGGGTGTGTCGCTCTATGGTTATGCGCGGCCTCAGCTGATCGACGTAGATGAGAACGGGACACTCGACCTGCTCTGCGGCGCCCGCAACGGAACGATGGCGCTGATCGAGAATTCCGGAACGCCCTCATCGCCTCAGTTCACCTTAGTGGAAGACACTCTGGGAGCAGTAGCCCCGCAGGGATATTTCCAGGAATGCAGCCCTTTCTTCCTGAAACAGGAAGATGGGAGCTACCTCATATTTTACGGCCAGAGGGATGGAACGATAAGCGTCTATGAAGGCCGCCTTGACGCACCATTTGCACTTATAACTTCCGGCTTTTCCGGGATCGATGTCGGAGAAAGGGCCACCCTGGCCCTACATGACCTGAATGCCGATGGCGTTCCGGAAATAATCGCCGGCAACATGCGGGGAGGCGTAGAGGCCTTTGAGGCCGGCCAGGTTACCTCAACCAGCGAGCCGGCCACGGGGCAGCTCACCGCCAGAGCCATTCCCAACCCTGCCCGCGGATCAGTCAGCTTTGAGTGGGAAGGGCACTCCGGCCCAGCTACTCTTCTGCTCTTCGATGTTACGGGGCGCCTGGTGTTCCACGAAAAAACAGAAACAGGGCGCCCGGCCAACCTGGCCGGGCTGCCGGCCGGCCTGTATTTCTTTCGCATCCGTTCCGGAAACCGGGAGGGTGGAGGAAAATTAATGTTAATCAAATAATAGCCCGATGAGAAAACTTTACCCTAGTATCTTCACCCTTTTTCTGAGCTTTCTAACCCTGCCCCTGACGGGGTTGGCCTGTGATGGCTCCGGATATGTGATCAATGGCCTGATCGATAACGGCGATGGCACTTATACCATCGACATGACCATCCATATTGCCGGCAGTGATTACTCCGGAGGTATTTTAGGCGGGACCCAGGGGTTTTATTTCACCTCGGCCACGCCGATCATCAGCGTAACACCGCCCAGCCTCACCAGCCTGAACGGCACGACCTTCAATGCTTCCATTTCGGGCAATACAGTTACCTGGGGGACTCCGGGCAGCGGCCCCTACTTCGTTGCCAGCAACGAACCCACTCAGACCTTTCCCGTAATGGTGGTCGTCAATGGCTTCCCCCCCAACTGGAATGGAGGAGGAATGGAAGAAAACGGCTGCCCCGGCGGGCCGGGCACCAGCAACCCTTCACCGGGCTATTCCGGCACCTTCTGCCTGCCCCCTTCCATAAGTATTTCCCCCGGGGCCATCGACGTCTGTGCCGGCGAACAGGTCACCCTTACCGCCATGGCCTCCAACGGCGCCGCCATCAACTGGTCAAATGGGGCGTCGGGGCCCTCTACCACCTTCACCGCCAACAACACGATGGCCGTAACGGCTACTGCCGCCAATGGTTGCGGAGCCGACTCGGAGACGATAACGGTTAACGTTACTCCTTTGCCCACCCTGTCCCCTCTGTCCGATGTTAACATCTGCGAAGGAGAATCCGTAACCCTCAACGCCCTGGCTCAGAATACGGACCTGATCGAATGGTCCAATGGCTTTGTTGGCACCCCCATTGTCTTTACTCCGTCCTCTTCTGAGGTATTGACCGTTACGGCCTCCAGCCAATGCGGAATGGACCTGCAAGTCGTCAATATCAATGTGACGCCTCTGCCCACCCTGGCCGTCATCCAGGGAGACCAGAGCATCTGCGAAGGCGAGGTCGCCACGCTGGAAGTCCAGGTTGAGAATGCCGATAACCTCTCCTGGAATAACGCACCTCCACTGACCCAGATCTTCGTGACGCCCAGCCAGACTCAGGTTTACACCGTAACCGCTTCTAATGAATGCCTCACCCTACAGGAAAATATCCTGGTAGAAGTCAGCCCTATGCCGTCAATCGCGATCAACCAGGGAGACCAGTCCATCTGCCTGGGAGAAAGCGTAACGCTCGACGTATTCCCCATGAATATTGACGAAGTATTCTGGTCAAACGGCGTTTCCGGCCCGACCAATACCTTTTCTCCTACTCAAACCGATACCTACATCGTAAGCGGCAGCAACAGCTGCGGATATGTAGAAGAGGCGATCACCGTGGAGGTTTCCTTCCCTCCGGCACTGGAAGTAGTTGAAGGCAGCCAGGCCATCTGTCAGGGAGAAAGCGCCACGCTTACCATTTCCCCCGAGCTGGCCGACGCCATTATGTGGTCTAACGGAAGCACGGACACTACCATTACCGTCAGC
The DNA here is from genome assembly GCA_020636315.1 of Lewinellaceae bacterium. Taxonomy (GTDB): domain Bacteria; phylum Bacteroidota; class Bacteroidia; order Chitinophagales; family Saprospiraceae; genus JACJXW01. The sequence goes on along the minus strand of JACJYA010000001.1, from coordinate 223,293 downwards.
CCGGCTCAATCTGAGGATTACTCGGTCAGCATTTCCAATACCTGCGGAAATATTGATACGACATTCTCCATAGACATCCTGGAAGCGCCCTCTATTGAAGTGTTGCAGGGCAGCCAGGAGATCTGTATGGGCGACAGCGCAACGCTGGAGATCAACCCGGCTTTTGCCACATCGCTGCAGTGGGGTAACGGGTTGATGGATTCTACTTTTCTCACCGTTGCACCGGCTCAGACCACCAGCTATGACATCCTGGCAACCAACAATTGTGGCCAGGCGGACACCAGCTTCACCATCACCGTCAACCCGTTGCCAACAGTCGATATCATCGACGGAAACCAGGCGATCTGTGAGGGAGAGAGCGCTACGATCTCCGTGGAAGCTATGAATGAGGACGCCCTCTCGTGGAGCACCGGTGCAACCGATTCTCTGATCACCGTCAGCCCCGGCCAGACGGAATCCTACATGGCATCCGCTACGAACAGCTGCGGAGAAGATAGTGAAGTGATCACCATCACGGTGAACCCCATCTACAGCACCGCCCTGGAACTGGAAGCCTGCGCCGGCGCCACCGCCACCTACAACGGCATGGAAATCGACCCGGGCGCCAGCCAGAGTTTTATGTTCACCTCAGCCGAAGGCTGTGATTCGGTGGTCAATGTGTCGGTCATCGAACTGCCCGTATTCGAAACCAACTTACAACTGGAAGCCTGTACCGGAACCACCGTAACCTACGAAAATACCACGCTTAACCCCGGCGACAGCCAAAGCTTCCTCCTGGCCGCCCGGAACGGCTGCGACTCCGTCGTAAATGTTGAGGTGCTGGAATTGTTGCCGGCCGAAGAAACCCTGGAACTTCAAACCTGCCCCAGCTCTACCATCCTTTATGAAGGGGTAGAACTTGCCCCCGGCGACAGCCAGGATTTCACCTTCCCCGCCGCAAACGGCTGCGATTCTACCGTCCACGTGATGGTCAGCGAGCTTGCCAACTTTGCCTCCAGCCTGGAACTGGAGGCCTGCACCGGTTCCACCGCCAGCTACAATGGCGCCGAACTCAACCCCGGAGAAACCCAGGATTTCACACTTACCGCCGGCAATGGATGCGACTCCGTAGTGAGTGTTGCGGTGATCGAACTGTCCACCTACGAATCGAGCCTTCAACTGGAAGCCTGCACCGGCAGCACCGTCATATTCGATGGCACAGCACTGGCTCCGGGCGCCTCCCAAAGTTTCACCTACACGGCCGCTAACGGTTGCGACTCCACGATAAATGTGGCGGTCGCAGAGCTGCCCGTCTTTGAATCGGATCTGGAGCTGGAGGCCTGCACCGGGTCCACCGCTACCTACAATGGCGCCGAACTCGATCCCGGAACAGATCAGAGTTTCACCTTAACGGCAGCCAATGGCTGTGATTCTACCGTCAATGTTTCTGTGATTGAACTGCCGGTATTCGAGTCGAGCCTGCAGCTGACGGCCTGCCCGGGAACAACAGTTGACTACGAAGGCGCCAGCCTGCCGGCGGGCGGATTTCAGAGTTTCACTTTCACCGCAGCGAACGGTTGCGATTCGGTCGTCAACGTCTCGGTTATGGAATTGCCGGTTTTCGAGTCCAGCCTGCAGTTGGAAGCCTGCCCCGATGAGGCCGTTACTTACAATGGCGCCACGCTGGCGCCGGGCGACAGCCAGGACTTTGTACTCAGCGCCCAAAACGGGTGTGACTCCACCGTCCACGTGACGGTTATGGAATTGCCCACCTTTGAATCCAGCGTGGAACTGGAGGCCTGCACCGGAAACACCGCTACCTTCGATGGCACGGAACTCCAGCCGGGAGCTGCTCAGCGTTTTACCTACACGGCCGCCAATGGCTGCGATTCCACCATTAATGTAAGCGTCATCGAGCTGCCTACCTATGAGCAGGATCTGCAATTGCAGGCCTGCACAGGCAACACCGTAGCCTATAATGGGATGAACCTGCCTCCCGGTTTCACCGATACTTTCGTTTTCACTACTCAGGAGGGATGCGATTCAGTGGTCAATGTTATGGTGGAAGAGGTGGATATACTGGAAGAAAGCCTGGAGTTTTTCACCTGCCCGCAGACGACGGTCACTTACCAGGGCGTTGGACTGGCGCCGGGAGACACCCAGCAGTTTCAATTCATTTCCCAGAACGGCTGCGATTCCATCGTCACGGTAAGCGTAATGGCCCTCCCCACCTTTGAAACCTCCCTGGTACTGGAAGCCTGTACCGGAACAACGGCCAGCTACAACGGTACGGTGCTCAACCCGGGGGACAGCCAGTCCTTCACCTATACTGCCGGCAACGGTTGCGATTCCACCGTCAATGTTTCTGTTGTTGAACTGCCCGTTTTTGAAAGCGAACTGGAACTCCAGGGATGCCCCGGAGAGCAGGTAAGCTATAACGGCGCCACACTGCTGGCGGGCGAAAGCCAGGACTTCACCATGGCTGCACAGAACGGCTGCGACTCCACCGTCCACGTCAGTGTACTCCAACTGCCCACCTATGAGCAGGACCTCCTCCTGCAGGCCTGCGTGGGCACCACACTCACCTACAATGGCGCCACGCTGGCGCCGGGCGACACTCAAAGTTTTGTGCTGGCCAGCCAGTTCGGCTGCGACTCAGTCGTAAATGTGAGCGTAGAAGGTGTGGATATCTTCGAAACGGAGCTGGAACTGCAGGCCTGCTCGGGAAGTACCGCCAACTACAACGGCACCAGCCTGCTGGCCGGCGAACAGCAGGATTTTACTTTCACTTCCCAGATCGGTTGCGATTCCATCGTCACGGTTTCCGTTCTCGAATTGCCCGTCTATGAGCAGACGCTCCAACTGCAAACCTGCGAAGGCACCACCACCACTTACGATGGCGCCACCCTGGCGCCGGGTGATACCCAGGACTTTCTCTTCACCACCGCCGCCGGCTGCGACTCCCTCATCCATGTGGAAGTGATGGGTGTGGAGAACATTCTGACAAATGAAAGCCGCACCATCTGTTCAGGAGATTCGAGCCTCATCTTCGGAGCTTATCAGAGCCAGCCCGGGCCCTATACCGAAGTGTTCACCTCCGCCAATGGATGCGATTCCACCCATACCATCATGCTGTCCACCACTGCCCTGCCCCAGCCAACCGCCAGCGTACAGGCCAGCTGCCCCGATAAAGACAACGGCGCCATTGACATTCAGGTAAATGGAGGCGCCGCTCCTTACATTTTCAGCTGGAACGACGGTGCTTTCACGGCAGATCGGGCGGAGCTCGGCCCGGGAGAATACACCGTGCTGGCCACCGATGCCCTCGGTTGCCGGCAGGCGCTTACCGTCGAAGTCCCTGAACGAAGCCTGGAGGTGGAGATTGATGCCAGGGACATCAGCTGCTTTGGGCGGAATGACGGCAGGATCATTCTACAGGGAGAAGGGGAAGGCCTGAGCTACCAGTTGAATGACGGCCCGCTGCAATCCTTCGGCGCCTTTTCTTCCCTGGCGCCCGGACAATACCTCGCCCGGGTTGAGGACAGCTATGGCTGCCGTTATGAACTGGGAGCCCTTGTTATTGAGGAGCCTCAGAAGCTTGTAGTCAGCCTGCCTCCCGATACTACCATTCAGATCGGCCACTCCATTCTGATCCGGGCGCTGGCTAACCGGGCGCCGGCCAACCTGGCCTTCAGCTGGACTCCTGGTGAAAGCCTCGACTGCAACGACTGCGATACGCCGTTGGCCACTCCCCCCTTCACGACCCGCTACGAAGTTACCGTCCGGGATTCCAGCGGCTGTGTAGCCGAAGAGGACATCTTCGTCTTTGTCAACCGAAAACGAAATATCTATATCCCTTCCGCTTTCAGCCCCAATGATGACGGGAAGAATGATACTTTTTACATTTTCGGGGATGAAACGGTAGAGAATATCCGGTCCCTTCTCATTTTCAATCGCTGGGGGGAGACGGTCTATCAGGCCTTCAACTTCCCCCCTAACGACCCCACCTTCGGCTGGGACGGCGTTTTCCGCGGCCAACTGATGAACCCGGCCGTTTTCGCTTATCTGGCTGAAGTGGAATTCTCGGATGGCGCGGTGGAGTTGTTCTACGGGGATGTGACGCTGGCGAGGTAAGGGGAGGGTAAATTGTTGGACCGTCTCTTCCAGCCGGGTAAAATGGTTGGATGGTTGGCGTACTGCTCCGCCTTCGTCATGGTTAGGGCGAAGGCGGAGTGGTTGTAATATTGGGAGGTACTATGGTTTAACAATCTCCTCATAGAGTAAAAGAAATTCTCAAAATATTATGGGCAAAGGAAAAAAATTCTACTTTTTTGAAAATAGTAAATCGATTAATGCTCCATATTCAGAAAAAGGGAAAAGCGGATTATTCTGCCCACCTCTTTCTGCACAAAGTCGTTGGGCATTACTGCAGGCTTTTTTTAGGTCGCCGGATTCTTTTAGTGTTTGGTAAATTTTATTTTGGCGAAAATAAGCTTCTGATTTTTCATACCCTTTGAGAAAATATTGAAGCTCTTTAGCTAGGCTTCCATAATCCGGATAGATCCGAGTAGAATATTCTTTATAATGCAACAAGAACCAGTATTCGGTACATGGCATAGTTTCAAAAATAAAAACATTGGGTTCTTTCATTAACTTCTTTTTGGCATTTTGATAAACGGCTTGGCTTCTAACATTAAGTGAAAGAATGGCATCTAGATCAATAATACAATATACTTGATCATATCCTTCAGAAATTAACTGCCGGGCTTTTTTGAATATTTCCTGATAGTTAGAATGTTTGGGTAGTGAAGGCTTTAGCTGATAGGGTAGTTTTTCCGTGTGTTTCAAATTATGAAAATAATGCCATTCGGTAATACCTTCACCTATTACGGCTGCCAGAAACTTCTCTCTCCGTGTTTTTCTTTCCCTCGCCATTCTTAATCAATATAAATTTCTCCCAACTCTGGTTTAGCGCCTATTTTACCAATTTTATAAGCATTAAATGGAGAAATATTTTTATGCAGTTTTATATCCGTGTAGGCAAATAACTCCGTAGAACCATCTTCTTTCTTTTCTGTGAACCAAATGACATCCCTTCTCAAAAAATCCTCTGCCAATATTTGAATATCATGAGTCGTGAAGATAAGTTGTGCTTCTGTAGTGTTGACTAAAAAGGTTCTGAGAAAATGGTTAATCAGTTCAAAATGGAGAGACGACTCTAGTTCATCGATAGGTACAACTGAATTTTTCTCCCGGAAATAGTAAAGTAAACATGCAAGGCCAAAATAACGTTGGGTTCCGGCTGATTCAGCCCTAATGGGAAGCTCAAATTTTCCCAAAGACGTTTCATGTAAAAAAGTAACCTTATTGTAATGTAGATAAACCTGGCCACTTAAATACTCATTTGTGATTTTTTGATCCTGCTCTCGTGCTGCGCTTATCGTTTTGACGACTATTGTCTCCGCTTTTTTGTCCTTTTCCACTTTTATATCTTTAATATCAAGCCCAGCACTCCAGAAAGCATCTAATACAAGGCTTTTGGCTGCTTGTTCTTTTTGCACCAGGGTGGTAGCCCGGACAGTCAGGTCATCCTCAGGACTAATCATCGGCTGCAACTGGTTCTGAAACCAATTTAGCACCTCTGTTAACACAGTTGTAGAGACGTTAGCTTTATTATATGCTGCCAAAACGGTGGAGTTTTTAAAAACAGCGCCTTCGAAGATTAGTTTGTCTTTGGCGTCAAAGCCCAGTTTGTCTCCAAAATCAATATAAGCCTTGTCCTCTTCTTTATCGTACACCCTATCGAAAGCAACGGCAGGCTGTGTACCAGGATAAAACGTAAGTCGTTCTTCTAAAATAACATTTTGATTTAACTTCAAAGAATAGATATGGCGAATATGCCTAACAAAAAAGGAGAGGTAAAAAGTAGTTGGCTCATTTTGACAAGTTGGATCAAAAGCAAATTGAGGCAGGTCGATCGGAGATGTTTTGTCTTCAGGCCGATTCGTAGCCAATTGCCTCAAAAAATCGATGGCTTTTAGCAAATTGCTTTTACCGGAAGCATTCGCTCCATATATTATCGCGAGTTTGAGCAGCCGAAGGTTGGCTTTTTTCCGGACGCAATATATGTCTTCAAAGACCCTGTCACTAGTAGCTTCAAAACTGAGTACCTGCTCTTCTTTGAAAGACAGGAAATTGCTAACTCTGAACTCGTGTATCACTTTTTAATTGCTTTTTTTGTAAAATATTTACAATATAGACAAATAAATACTGAGTTTGTTGCTTTTTTCTTTGAGGGGATAGAGGGAATACCGCTTTTTGTCGAAAATGCAACTTTGAATAGTACATTGTCGTATAAGTAATGTCGATGGTAAAGTAAAGCGATGCACCTTGGCCCAATCAGGTAAGAAGGGATTCAGCCTCAATTCATTATTACTTCTATGTAGAGAAAACTACTGATAAAGTAATGCAACTTAAAGCAGCATATTACATTGATGAAGTAGCTGAAGCAATCTTTGAGAAAACAGGTATTTGCCTGGGTAAAGCCCTCTATCGGCGGTCGGGGTTTTCACTGCCTGACATGGAGGAGCAAGAAACTAGTGTCGAACCATTATATGCTGTCCTTTTTAATCAGATATCTCGAGGCATTCCTACAAGAGCAGGGCTTCGATTGACAAAATTTTTGCTCAGTCATCATGTGCCCAAAGAATTATTAAGGCCTATAGATAACAGTGAGTCCCGTCTTTTTTACAAGATCCACCCTGACTTTTGGAATAAGCTGACACCTGAGATTTCACGATATTGGTTCCAACCGGCACTGGGAACAGATCAATACCTTGATTTTTATCCATTTCTGCAATTGGTAGAAATACCATGGAGAGCAGCACAACTGCATAAGTCTTTGGCTGCTATGTTGGTCTTTGGGCAAATACAGCCAAAAGAAGAACCCATCAAAATTGCAACATGCCTGCCCGAAGAGACCGGAAAAGTTATACTTGAAGAATTCAACATTTGGATAGAGCATCTCTGTATTCTAGCTGATAAACCGGAACTCCTTGTGAAGTTTCAACTTAGTCCGCCAAACGAAGCAGACTTCTTTATTTCTTTTGAGCGAGAAGAGAACCAATCCGCTTCATTAGCGCGCGTATTGCTGCATATTCAGCCTTGTGTGTCCCCAGAGAATAAATTCCAGTTTGCCGAAGGTATCGCTTATCCTAACTTAGGTGAGGAAGAAGAATGGGAAGAAAACGGCAGTACATTTTCCCGGTTTAATTTTTACAATACTGCGCGCGAAGAAGCCCTACGGTTCTTTGTCCAGAATTTTTTTCGAAACACCGATTTCTTTCCCGGACAGGTGAAAATAATTAACCGGGCTTTACGAAAATTAGATGTCATAGGTCTTTTGCCAACAGGGGGCGGTAAATCCCTGACATATCAATTATGTGGATTACTCCAGCCTGGAATTACTGTAGTGGTTGATCCCATTAACTCTCTTATGAAAGACCAATTCAGTAAGATGATCGGAAACGGGATCAATAATTCTGCCTTTGTAAACATCATGCTGACAAGGGCGAAACGAGTTAGGCGTTTAACACAGTTGGCAAATAGGGAATTACTATTCTTATTCATTTCGCCTGAACGCTTTCAAATTTTGGAGTATCGCCAAGCCCTTATTGAAGCTAGGCAAAACGAAGGTTGCTTCCATTATGCTGTTATTGATGAGGCACATTGTGTGTCAGAATGGGGGCATGATTTCCGGCCTTCTTATCTTAATCTCGCTCCTTCGATCAGGAGGTTTCTGACGAAAAAAGACCCCAAAATCTATCCAGCGATCTTTGGTTTGACAGCAACTGCTTCTTTTGATGTTTTGGCAGATATACAAAGAGAACTGAATGTCTCTGAAGATGCCATTTGTACTCTTCCTGGGGATTCTATAGATAGAAAGGAGCTCAACTTCGAGGTCATTCAGGTGGATTATGATTGCGATGCTGCTAAACCATATTATGCACGGGATCGGGAAATCGGTTTTGTTAAATACCCATTGCTGGAAAATATACTGAAAACCTTTCCGGAAAAATTAGCCGAGTTGGCTAGATCCAAATTAGCAAATTATCGGGATGCTTTTCTGCACATCAAAAAAGATGGAAGATACGTGAATGGCGGCGTAGTATTTTGCCCAACCAAGTCTCCTTCTCTGAGTAATGGCGTTCTTGCAGTCAGGGATGGCTATTCTTCGAATCGAGGCATAAAAAACAGAATCAAAGAACTGGACGTAGGCATTTTTATGGGAGGAGGAGATGTGCAGAAGATGGTAAATGAAGATGTAGTTAAGGAAGCGGAAGCTTCCGAGAGAAACCAAGAGTTGTTTTTGGATAATCAGCTGAATCTCATGATCTGTACCAAAGCCTTCGGCATGGGTATAGATAAAGATAACATTCGTTTGACAGTTCACTATGCAATGCCCTCTTCGGTTGAGGGTTTTTACCAGGAAGCCGGCAGAGCCGGGCGTAATAGAAAGCCTTCAGTATGTGTTTTGTTATATAATGAGCACGATAGATTGGTCAACCTGGACTTTGTGAATAATACCTACAAAAGTGCGGAACGGGAACAAAGGATTTTGGAAGAATTGATGACGGAGGTGCGATATGACGCTAAGTTTTTTGAGCGAATACTTGCCCGGAAGGCTTCCGAAGCATCCAATATTTCTGTGAATGTTCGATTATGGAATCCAAATGGAATGAATAGGCTCTATATCAATGGACCTTTTAAAGAAAAAAAAGAGGATCGGGTCAACTTTGGATTTATAGACTTGAACAATCGGAGCAGCATTTATGACTTACAAAATGCTAAAGTGGAAGATGCAGAGTTAATTCACCAAGCAATCTTAGACGCAATACAATGGCATGCCGGAAATGGAAATGCCGTCGAATGGCTTACTCAAGAAACCGCTCCAGGCATTCAGGAACAGCTTGGAAGCATGGATATTGGACAGGACTTTAGAATGGTAGTCGGCTTTGAAAATGACGGGGCAAAAAAATTCGCAAATGCGTTGAATGAAATTATTCCTCTTAGTAAGTGGAGTAATGTTTGGGAAAAGATCATTTATTCAGCTTACGATTTTAGCCAAAATGAGGAAGAGTTTTTCGAGAACCTTAATTATCATTTTCGGTCTTATCTGAAAAAAGGAGAACCACTTTTAGCCGATCCAGGTGCATTGCATAGCGATACGTTACAGAGAATAATTAAAAGCAGTTTTCCCAGCATTAGGAATCTAGTGGATACCCAAAAAGCTATTTACCGATTGACAGCTTTGGGAATTATTGACGACTATATCGTAGATTACAACGGACGGCTTTTTGAGATAAAATTTAAGGCCAAGCCAGTTGAAAGATACCGGGAAAACCTAAAGCAATATTTAAAACGATATTTGGGAGAACGCCAGGCAGATAGAATTGCCTCAAAAGCTTTTGAAAAAGCTAGTAAAACCTATTTGGCGCCATATTATCAAGCTATGGTTGATTTTGTTCACAGTGAAATTGCAAACAAACGCAAGCGCGCCGTCGAATACATGAAAGAATTATGCTTGGAGGGCATTGAAGAAGGGCAACAAAGGTTTAGAGAGAACATTAAATACTATTTTACCTCAAAATATGCACGGTTAAACTATTTGCCTAAAGATACGAAGGATGGGAAAATATCGAACCCTGGTATAGTTTTTAAATATCTCCGATTCATCAGCCAGCCTCCTGATGGGTTGGGAACACCTTTGGATAACCTTAAACACCTCCGGGGCGCCTGTGCGCGTTTACTCTTGACATCGAGTATGGAAAATCATTCGCTGAAAATCCTGGATGCAGTTGCAGTGATTTCCCTAGAGGCATCCAGAGTTGAGAGGATCGATAAGTTGATCGATGCACCTCTTTTTCAAAATGCTATGGAGCAACTTTATGATGGATTCTGTTATTTAGAGTTTGAATCGGTAAATGAGGTTGACACATTATTAAATAGGAGTATTCAATTAATCGCAGACATTGCACCAAGAATAGAGCGAGAACTTCAAAAGCTCCGAGGGCATATCAAAGGCTATTTTCTGCTTAGAAAAGTAAACCAGTTTCGTAAAAGTATAACCCCATTTCATGACTGAAAAGTTGGCACAGCAATACGAAGCCTTGCTAGAAGAATTGAGAGCTTTTAAAAAGCTTAACGAATCTATTAATGATTTGAAGGAAATTTCCGGTTCTTCTATAAAAGCATCCCAGGAATTATTAACGGATTTTGTCGTTAGGGTCGATGGTTTTGGGCAGGCTTTTGATTTTGTACTGGATTCATACAAGGAAGCTGCTCAGGAGATTAAAGAAGAACTCAGCCTACAATCGAGGCATATAGAAAAATATGAAGAGCTATACAAAAAATTTAAAGATGGCATTGATGATGTTAAAACTGATTTGGAAACTGTAATAAACAAAAGCAAATCTCTTATTGAAGTTTTTTTATCCCAACAAAATAAAGATTTGGGCGACTTCACAACAAACCTGAACGAGAACAATAGGACTCTGATTAATGAAAACTTCAATGCTTTTCAAACCAAATTGAAAGATTTGGAGAGTAGAGTTTCTAAAAGGACTACTGACCTCTCCATTGGCATACAAAACCTGGAAGCAAAAATTACAAAATCTCATAACGATATTACTCAAGCTATTCAGGATATTAGAGCAAATCAGAAAGAGACAACCACTAATTTAGTTCAACTGCTTACCCGACAAAAAGAAGAATTTACTGAGATATCATCTGCATTAGATGTCCGTCTACAGAAGTTTCAAAAACGCCAAATAGTTCTGTTAATAATCGTCACTATCCTGACATTGGCGGCAAATTGCTTGATCATTTATTTACTTCTTCAACGATGAGCAAATACTTTCTGATGGCCGACACTGGAGGATTACCCTGGTTATTGAACCCGGTGATGATGTTGTCCACTCCATCATCTATAATCGTAACATTGACGGAAAAGAAGCATCATTCTGACTTACATCTCCTGTTTTTCCGCCACGCCTCCTCAGGAAAAAGAAAAATGCTTATATTTAATGCACTGTTAGCCTTCACACTCTACATTTCACATCAATATCCGTAGCCCGTTCCCGGGTTCGTTCCTGAACATATTGCAATTATAATCCTGGCAGGAAACATGATGAAATGGCCTATGGTAGTGTTTAAAAACGCTGCTGCGGTGCACTATTACATCAGATTGTAACGCAAAAAGATCTGATCATGAGAAAATTTAGTTGTGTTCTTTTTAGCACTACCCTTTTGTTGGTGACAGGCCTGTTATACACAGGATGTACCAACGACGTAGGCCCCGGCCCTATTCCTGGCCCTTCGATCTGCATAGACACCCTTTTGGTACCTCTCACCACCGAAGGGCCCACCGGGCGGGTGAAGAAGGTGCCCTATGTCTGCGATGAGATCATTCTCGACCCGGCCAATAAAAAGATAGATGGCTGGAGGAAATTTCTCCTTGAGCATGGATTCGTAAAAAAAGAGACTTGTGCATGCGGTAATAAACTGGAATTGTGGCAACACCTACCCGATTCCACCTTTAATGTCATCGGTGTGGTGGAAGACCCTCCTCCGGAAGTAGATGCTATAACGGGGGAAGACCCGACAGGAGCTTCTCTTAACTTCATCCTGGCCTTTGACCCTCCTGGGTTGGATACCATCGTGGATCCGGTACAGCCGGTGCAGATAATCAATCCTTGTCCGGGCGAAGCAGTGAAGGTAGCTGTAGTGGACACCGGAGTGGACACTGAGGGGAGCCCTCCCGGCACCATTATGGCAGCATTTGGCTGGGACAAGGCGATAGCGGGCGAAAGGTGCCCCAACCCCCAGGATCTCGGGTTCAACATTCCCAAACCGGCAGAGGATCCGGAAGACATTCATGGGCACGGCACCTCAGTCAATGGTGTGGTTACAGGCATACCTTATTACAACGATATTATGCTGAACCTCCCCTTAAAGTTCCTCAACATCAAAGTAACGGATAATGCGACGGGATCGGGGACATTGTTCCGAGGGCTCTGTGGGATTTATCACGCCATCGGTGAAGGAGCAAAGGTTATCAATATCAGCTGGGGTTATATGGGGAACAGCAATAACCGGGAAATCCCTATGATAGCACGTTGCCTTGATGCCGCCAGGGCGGATAGTATCATTGTAGTAGCCGGCATGGGCAACGATCATGAACAACTCAACGGATTTTCCAAGTTCCTGCCGGCCAGCCTGGCGGAGTTCCACACCAACGTAATTTCCGTAGGGGCCCAACGCGAATATGGTTTTGGCCGGGCCTCATTTTCCAACTGGAGCACTAATCCAAATGAAATGACGCTTTTGGCTCCAGGGGTAAATATCGTCACGGCCTATCCTAAAAAGCTGCAAAGCAGCCCAACCGGATTAGCCCGGCAATCGGGCACTTCCATGGCCGCCCCCTTTGTCACCCGAACGGTAGCGGCCATCTGGAGCCAGGACCCGGACATGCCTTTTGACCAGGTGATAACGGCCATTAAAAACACAGGGTATAATGCAGGAGGCTTCCTTTTCCTCAATCATCAGGCAGCGGTACATCAGGTTTGCCCTGGTTTCCCATAACGGCCAGACATAAACCATGCCATTCAGGGGCTGAACTGCTTCTTCGGGTATTTAATAAATAAAGCGGAGAAGCAATTCAGCCCCTGATTCCCGGAAAAATACCATTAACCCTTAAACAAATGACAAAGCCCCTTCTTTTTTGCACCATTCTACTGGCTGCTCTTTCCGCCTGCAAAAACCAACCGGCCTTTCCCCCCTGCGATACAACTCTGGAAACGGAACTGGCAGGGATGCTAAGTTCGCTCGGTGAAGGCGCCGCTCCCGACTCCATCACCGCAAAACTGGATCTTCTCCGCCCTGAACTGGAAGCCTGTACCGGTTTTCAGAAAGATTCCTTGTGGGCCTCAGTTGCAGATGAACTTGGGAAAAAGCTGCTTTTCCAAAGGCCTTTGGATGCTGAGCATTACTCTCAAATGGCCCTGGGTATCAGAAAGCGCCTGTTCGAAAGCCCTTTTCACCAGGACGTTCTGAGAATGTATTACAATATCGGTTCCGCCCATTTTCTTCGCAAAAACTACCACCAGGCGATCTCCTACTTTGATTCAGCCGGCGTCCGGCTTCTCAAAGGCCTGCCTCAGCTTTTTATTCTGAGCCATTTAAAACTGGGGCAGGCGTACCAGGAGATCGGCGAATTGAACAATGCTCTTTTTCACTATCAAATAGCTTCCGACAGCATGGAAGTGTATCCCATCAGCCCGAAGAAACAGCTGGAAATGGCTTGGTCGTTGTCCTCCTGTTACCGCCTGCTTCGGGAATACGATAAGGGAATAGAAAGGGCCGGGGCGGAGCTAAACCGGCCGGGCCCTGAAGGCCAGAACATTGGCATTGCCAACCTTTACCTGGTGCTGGGCAATATCTGGCAGGACTCGCTGTTAGCCAGTGAAGAGGAGGAGGCAGGAATAAAGGCCGCATCTTTCATTCAAAAAGCCCTGTCATCTTACGAGAATGCGCCGGAAGGGCCACAAAAAGAGGCGAGAATTGCCCGGGCGGCGAGCAACCTGGGAGAACTCTACCGCAGGGCCGGCCAGTTGGGAAAAGCTACCCAGGTGCTGACCGATGCGATCAACTTGTTGAAAAACCAGGATGAACTGAACAATATCTTCGTCCCTTTATACATCAACCGGGGCGAAAGCCATTTCGGCCGGAGGCAGTATGAAGCAGCTTTAGTCGATTACGATTCCGCCCTCCTTTTTCTGGCTCCTTCTCATCCTCATTATGCCGGCCGGCCGCTGCCGCCGGCCTCTTCCTACGAAGGGAACCACAGGCGGGCAATGGCCCTGCTGGCCGATATCGCCCTGGCCAACCTGGCCCTTTCCGAAGAAAAAAAAGGAGAGGCCGAATATTTAAAAAATGCGGTTGCAGCCTATGATACTTTATACCGCCTCATCAACCATATCCGGGGAGATTTTATCAGCGACGAGGCCAAACTCGAACTGGCAGCCGGAGCCCAGGAAACACTGAGCAAGGCATTTGAAGGCTGCCTGAAGCTCTACCGGAAAACCAATGACCCCACCTACAAGGAACAGGCATTCCGGATATCGGAACAAAGCAAGGCCTTCGTACTCCTGGAAGCCGCCCGGCTGAAGAATGTAAGCAGTATGCTTCCTGAAACCGCCCGGCGCCAGGAAGAAGAACTACTGCTCGCCCGCGCCCGCCTAAAAGGCCAGTTGCTGGAAAACTGGAACGACCCGGTTCAAAAAAAGGAGCTGAAAAAAGAACTGTCCCGCAATTTTGAAAACATCCGGGCCTTTCAACGACAGCTCCGGGAAGACTACCCCAACTACTTTGCACTCAAATACCAGGGCGCAGAACTTTCCAGTACCGATATCAGGAAAGAACTTCTGAAGCCCGGCCAATCTCTGATCGAGTATTTTCAACTGGACTCCGCCCTCTATATATTTCTGTTGAACCAGGACTCTCTTTCCCTGGAAACCGTTCCTGTTTCCAGAAGGAACCTGGACCGCCAGGTGAGCCGGTTCCGGTTACTATTGCAACAGGGCCAATCGCAAAACCAGAATGAGGAAGACGAGTTTTGCCGGCTGGCCCAAAGCCTTTACGATAAGCTCCTTGCGCCGGCCGAAGACAAGCTTTCCGGCCGTTTGATCATCATCCCCGCCGGTTCACTCAACAACCTTCCCTTTGAGGCCCTGCTGAAGAGCAGAATTCCCGGTGGCATCGCTCAACAGGCCAATGCCGGCAACTTCGTCCTCTTCAACCACAGCGTCAGCTACTGTTTTTCCGCCAATCTGCTTTCGTTGATGCAGCCGGGCCCGAAAGGCAAATCCGGAGGCGATAAAGGAATGGCGGTTTTTGTATCGGCGTTCAACCATAGCATCAGCCGGAACGCCGGCCATTCAGCACTTCCTCCGGCCCTTCTGAACGTCCTGCCGTATCTGACACCTCTGGGAGTTAACCAGGAAACGGAAGTAAAAAAGATTCGGGAAACCATCCCAAATGTGAAGGTTTATGAACAGGAAGCGGCCAGCAAAGAGGAATTCCTGAAGGCCTGCCGGCAATATTCCATCATTCACGTCCCCACGCACGGCATACTCAATGAGGGAGATCCCGGTTTCAGTTTCATTTCTTTTTCCCAGCTGGGTGAACAGATCGACCTTTCCGAATTGCTCTTTGTAAAAGACCTCTACGCCCAGCACTGGAACCTCGACCTTCTTTTCCTTTCCGCCTGCCAGACGGCCACCGGGCGCTTCATGGAGGGGGAAGGAAACATCAGCCTGGCCCGGGGAATGGCCTACGCCGGCGTGCGGAGCCTGGCCACCACCCTCTGGAATGTTCCTACGGCGGCAAAGGCCCGGATTGCCCCCGCGTTCTACCGCTACCTTCTGCAGGACGAGGCGCCCAAAGACGAGGCGCTGGCCAGGGCCAAAAGGGAAGTTGCCCGCCGGCACCACCCCAATGACTGGGCGGGCCTGATCCTGATCGGGGCTACGGATTGATCACCGCACCAGCAGGAACCGGAAAGGAGCGGATAGTTCGTCGTAAAGGCTTTCAGCCGCCCGGGTTTCTTCGGCGCTTTCGCCGTTTTTCAACGCCTGAAGGCCCTCCAGAATATCTTTCCGGTTGTACCCGGCGCCCAGCCGGGCAAGCAGCAGGTTGAGCCGCACCGGCTCCGCCAGGGAAGTATAGCCGTATTGAAGCAGGCTGGCTTCATTGTCCAGGCACTGCGTAAATCCTTCAGCTGCTGATTCGAAATGTCCGCTCTTCAATTGCCAGTGGGCGAGGTAATATTTCGCCATACAAAATCCAGGGCACCGTTCAGCCTGTACTTTCAGGCTATCGGCTCCGCCTTCGGCGTATCCGCAATAGAAGTTCGAGGCTCGCTCAAAGGATCTGTCCATTTCGGTTGAAGAGGAGCCTTCTCCGGCAACACCGGGACAGTAGGCTTCTATAAAATATTTATCGATCAACTCTTCGTCCGGTTTCAGGGCCAGGTTCGCCCATATCACTATACCGGCGAATACAGCAGCCAGGAGGCCCAGGCCCGTTTTCCAAAAAACGCCAGGAGAGAAGGCGTACCTCAGGTAGTCGAAGAAGTTCAGGGTGGGTTCCGGCAAAGGGCCTTTCTCCCGCCGTATCCGTTCCAGAATTTCCCTCCATTTATCCTCTTGTTCCGGCCTTGGCAGCTCCATGGAGAGCGCATATTTGAGAAAAGCCTCCTGAAGGCCTTCGTCTTTTTCAAGGGCGGCTTCGAATGCCTGCCGCTCCCGGTTGCTCATGGTTTCTTCCAGGTAGGCTTTCGCCCGGTTATGATGATCGTGGTTTTTCATTTTTGGCAGGGTTTATTCTTCAAACAAGCTGCTTGGGTTACCCCCCAGTAATTCTCTGAACTTTCTTTTACACCTGGACAGTAATGAGGAAACAGAAGAAGGGCTGACTTCGTAGCCTTTTCCGTTCAGGTGCCCGGCCAACACTTCGTGGTTTTCCACCGGTGGTTCCTCGAAAAAGTACATCCGGAGGAGCAACTCACATTGCCCCCCCAACTGCGCCAGGAAGGCCCTGACCTTTTCAGGCAACACCTTACTGGATGGGCTATGGTACATTCTAACCAGTACGTCCATGATCTTATCCATTCTTTGATATTCCCGCCGGTACTCTTCGCAGATGTTCCGGCAAATATTGCGGATATAGCCCTTACAGTTTCTATTTGGCCCGCGCCCGCTTTGAACCTCAGTAACCAGCCGCAGGATCGTTTCATACAAAAGGTCTTCCCAACTGAGTATCCGGGAAAGCTGGCGGTAACGGCCGTGGAAGTATTTCGCCGTTTTGTGAAGGTCCAGGTCTTCAAGTAATAATGTCATCCCCTCGGCAACGCCTTCCTCCCCTCCTGCTCTCATTTTATTGATGGCCCTTTTGCAGTTGCGCATAACTCGTATTACTGAAATAGTGAAGCAAAGCGTGGAAATTAAACCCGAAGGAGGAAAATAATTAAAAAAAAATAAGCAGTTGTTTAAATCCGGCTTATTTCTGCACTGAGAAAGTAAAATACCCTATGAACCGCAAAAAGTATAATCCCATGTTTTTATACCCTTGGTTAGTCTGCAGGGCAGCCTACCCAAACAAATAGCCCTGTATAACCCCTAAAACCCCTACCCCTTTACCTCACTGAACAGGCTCAAAGGGCTCCTTACCCGGAGGCTGTTTCAGTTGAGGTTGGGGGCGGGTTTTTATTGCCCGGTGCTGAATCAAAATCTGCCACTCCTGCCGCATAATTATTCCCATGCGACAAACCTGTCATCCATTGCGACGAGATTGCAAACAAGGGCGTTCCTCCTTCCCTATCTTTGAACCGTTGTTGAATAGTTGCAGGATTACTATTTTTAGGATACCAAGCTATGCGGTTCTTTTTTTTCGCCATATTATTTCTCTTTTTCAGTAACCTGCCGGGGCAGCCGAGCAGTGAAATGCTGCACCTGGAGGACAGTGGGCTTGCTCCGAAAGAGCTGGCGCCTTACGCAGCTCTATACACTGATCCGGGCGGGGAGCTGTCGATTGAGGATATCCTGACAGGCCATTTTCCATTTTCCGGCCAATTCGAAACCAGCCAGCCTACAGCCTATCCTGCCGCCCACTGGCTGAAGATCCGAATAACGGCAGATAAAGACATGGAGAGCCTGTGGATGGTGTTCAAGGGGGAAAACGATAATTACCCCTATTTAGCCGCCCTGGATTATGTGGATGCTTACTTCGTGCAGGACGGGGTGGTAAAGGAGCATTACCGGTCGGGGTATCTTGTTCCCCGCCGGGAAAAAGCGGTAAAAAAAAGAGCGGCGGTTAATATTATTCCCTTTTCCCTCAGAGGAGGGGATAGCACCACGCTCTTCATCCGGGCCGGCACCGCCGAGGAAATGAGGGTATTGCACCTGGAACCTGTACTGAGCCATCCGGTTTCCAACATTTCCTATACCACTGATAAGAACAAATGGCTCATCTACGGCGGGCAGGCCATGTATTTTATCATCGGTTTTTACGTACTGGTCTTCTGGTTTTTTGTCCGGGAAAGTTCCTATCTGTACTTCGGCCTTTTCTGCCTGTTGTTCGGCATGCATTATTCCAATATTGAGCCGGCCAATAGTTATGTGGATCTTTTTTTCCCCAACCACCCCCGCCTTTCTTTTCCCTTATTCAACCTGGCCGCTCTGGGCTCTATGTCCTTTCTGCTCCTTTTCGGGCGCTCTTTTTCGGAGACCAAAGGACGGCTTCCTTTCTGGGACAAGTACCTGCTCATTGTGACCGGCCTATTTGTGGCGTTTTCCATCTATAATTTTATCTCTTCCTGGTATTTGCCATACAATAATGTAATGATCGGTTTTTTCCTGACCTTCGTCCTGATAATGCCTGCATCCATAAAATTCATTCTGGGCAAACACCGGTTGGCGAAGATATTCGGCGCCGGGGTTGCCTGGTTCATCTTCTGGAGTATTCTGGGCATTCTGACAAATATGGACGTGATCCACCTCCCGGTAGTGCCCTGGCCGGTAGGGCAGATCGGGCTGTTGATGATCTACGCTCTGGGGCTGGGTTACAAATTGCTGGAAAGCGAACGGCAAAAGGCGCAGGCCGAACGCATTCGGGAGCTGGATGCCATCAAATCCCGTTTCTTTGCCAACATCAGCCACGAATTCCGAACGCCTCTGTCCCTCATCCTGGGGCCGGTCAACCAGGCAATGGAAAGCATCCCCGCCAGTGAAGCAGTCGATGATGCTGAGGAAGTGCCGGTCAAAGGCAGGCACCTGAAGGTTATCAGAAGGAATTCCCTGCGCCTGCAAAACCTGGTGGATCAACTTCTCGACCTGTCTAAACTGGACAGCGGCAAAATGAAGCTGGCCACCGCCCGCGGACAGGTTGTCCCGTTCCTTCGCGCCATCACTCATTCTTTCGAAAGCCTGGCGGAGTATCGCCATATTCATTTCCACACCAGCTTCCCTGAAGAACCGGAAGAAGCGTGGTTCGACAGGGATAAACTCGAAAAGATACTGGTGAACCTCGTGTCCAATGCTTTTAAATTCACCCCTGAACACGGCGCCATCCGGGTATTGGTGGAAGAACACAAAGGTTTCCTTAAGATACAGGTCTCCGATTCCGGGACAGGGATGGATGCCAGGGAAATAGATAAGGTATTTGACCGGTTCTATCAGGTTGAAGGCACGGAATCCCAGGGAACCGGCATCGGCCTGTCCCTGGCCAGGGAACTTGTAGAATTGCACAATGGACAGATCAGTGTCGAAAGTGTAAAAGGACAAGGCACCACCTTTAAAGTCCGCCTGCCGTACCGCCGGGAATACCTTCCGGCGGAGGCGGCCATACCACCGGAAATGGACGAAGAGGAGCGCCCCGCCCGGGCTGCGGCAGAGGGGCTGCTTTTCGAAGAAGGAGGCGCAATCGACAACGCCTCCCCCTCCTCCGGCCAGCCACTGGCGCTCGTAGTGGAAGACAATCCGGACCTGCGCCGATACATCGTTGAGAATATTCAGAACGATTTCCTTCCCATTGTGGCCAAAGACGGCCAGATGGGGATAGACACTGCCATAGAAAAAATTCCCGACATCATCATCAGTGACGTCATGATGCCCGGGAAAAACGGATTCGAGCTCTGTTCGGCCCTTAAGGCAGACGCCCGGACGAGCCACATCCCCATCATCCTGCTCACCGCCAAGGCCGGCCAGCAGCACAAGATCGAGGGCCTGGAACAAGGCGCCGACGATTACCTCACCAAGCCCTTCGACGTCCGGGAACTGAACGTGCGCATGGCCAATCTGGTTGAACAACGGCGACGCCTCCGGGAGCGGTTCAGCGGAGGGTTCAAACTTCAACCTGACCAGGTTTCCCTCAACTCCATGGACGAACGCTTCCTCCAATCCATAAAAGAACAGGTAGAGGCAAACATTGGCAATGAATTCTATACGGTGGAAGAGCTGGCCCGCGCTGTCGGCTTCAGCCGCTCCCAGCTTCACCGCAAGCTCAAGGCCCTCACCGATAAATCGCCCAACCAACTCATCCGGGAATTCCGCCTGGCCCGCGCCAAAGAGCTGCTGGAACAAAAGGCGGGCTCCGTTTCAGAGATCGCCTATCAGGTGGGGTATTCCAACCTCTCTTATTTCTCGAAAAGCTACAAGGATGCCTTTGGGGTATCTCCAAGTGAGGTTTGAAATCGGCATAATTCACTCTTTATAAACCTTCCCTTCCTTCATCACAAATGCCACCTCCAGCAGCGTTTCAATATTTTCCAGAGGATTATCCTCTACGGCAATGATATCGGCCAGTTTGCCGGCTTCGATGGCACCCAGTTGATCGGAAATGCCGAGCAGAGCAGCAGCAGTAACGGTAGCAGAGCGGATCGCCTCTGCAGGAGGCATGCCTGCCTCAGTCATATAGACAAACTCCCTGGCATTATCACCATGAGGGCTGACGCCACAATCGGTCCCGAAAGCGATCTTAACTCCCTTTTTGTACGCTTTCGCAAACGTCTCCTGTATCTGCGGGCCAATGGCCAGTGCTTTGGGGACGATAATGGCGGGGAAATAGCCTTCCTCTTTTGCCTTTTCAGCCACGAACTTTCCGGCAGAGATGGTAGGAACGAAATAGGTGCCCTTCTCAATCATCAGATCCATTACCTCCTCCGTCATCATAGTACCATGTTCGATGCTGGTGATGCCGGCCAGCACTGCCCGCTTCATGCCTTCAGGGCCATGAGCGTGAGCGGCGGTCGTCATACCATAGTCTTTGGCGGCCTTTACGATGGCGGAGGCTTCTTCCAGGGTAAACTGGGGGTTACTGCCGTCTTTGGCAAGACTGAGCACGCCGCCGGTGGCGGTGATCTTGATGAGGTCGGCCCCGTTCTGGTAGCGCTGGCGCACGGCCTGCCAGGCCTCGTCCGGCCCATTAATGACCCCGACTTCCGGGCCGGCGTAGTCCATCAGGCCCTGGCGCGTGCCATTGGTAGGGTCAGCATGGCCGCCGGTGGTGCCGATAGCCTTTTCGGCGGTGAAAATGCGCGGGCCTTCCACATATCCCTGATTGATGGCGTTGCGCAGGGAGACGTTGACTCCCGAACCGCCCAGGTCACGTACAGTGGTGAAGCCGGCCATCAGCGTTCGGCGGGCATAAACGGTGGCCCGCAGAGCAATATCGGCATCGTTGAGCCGAAAGCGGTCGAGGTAGCTGCGGGGGTTGCTCTCTCCTTCCAGGTGAACGTGCATGTCCATCAGGCCGGGCAGCACGGTTTTGTCCGTCAGGTCGATAACCTCCACCTCCTCGCCGGCTCCGGCGTAGCCGTCGCGCACCTCTTTGATGGTTTTCCCATCGACGATGATGGTCACCTTTTCACGCACCTGATCGCCGGCACCATCGATCAGGCGGCCGCAGTGGAGGTATTTGAGCTGGGCGGAAGCGCCTTGAAAAATAAACAGGAGCAGGAAGGCCGGCAGAATTTTTTGGGTCAATTTCATGGCTTGGATGTTTTGGTCTTTCCTCATGAAGGTAAGCAAACAAATGGAAGCAGATGTAAAACCCGCCCGTGGAAAATATCCTTTCTGTCCGCACCAGTGGGCGGCCCTGGCTGTTATTATAGTATTGTCAAACCAAGTACTGTGTCAATAATGTTTTGTAACACTGGGAAAGACTTGACAAGTTTTCTCCCGGGCGCCTTCCGGTAAACTTGTCAAGTCTAATACCGGATAAATTTGTTACAGAATTTAATTGACAAAGTACTAAGAGCTACAGACTGATGAAAAACCAAACTCTTTTACCATTTCTTTTCCTGACACTTTTGTTTTCCTGTCAAGACACTTCTGAAAAAACAACCATTATTCAATCTCCGGATGGAGTACTCAAATTGGAGTTCATCTTATCCGATACGGGTATTCCCCAATATACCCTCTCCCGCAACGGAAGCACTGTCATCGATACTTCCGCCCTGGGTTTCAACCTGCGCGAATCGGGGGTGCTGCGAGAAGGGTTCACTATCGTTTCCACCCAAACCGGCGAGGTGCGGGAAAGCTGGACACCCGTCTGGGGGCCGCAAAAGGAAATCCAGGATCACTACAATGAACTATTCTTAGAACTGGCGGAAGGAGGCGCCAACCCAAGGAAGCTCAACCTCCGTTTCCGCCTCTTCGACGACGGGCTGGGCTTCCGCTACGAATTTCCCAAGCAGAAAGCAATAACGGAGGTGACCATCATGGACGAATACACTCAGTTTCAGCTCACCGGCGACCACCTGGCCTGGTGGATACCGGCCGACTACGACAGCTATGAATACCTCTATAACCATACCCGCCTCAGCGAAGTCGATACCGCCGGCATGAATTATGGTATCGAGAACCGCCCGGACCGCTTCATCGCCAACCCTCACGCCGTAAATACGCCCGTCACGATGAAAACGGACGATGGGCTATTCCTGAGCTTCCACGAAGCCAACCTGACGGACTATGCCGGCATGACTCTGGGCATTCACCCCGGCAACCTGATGCAGAGCGAGCTGGTGCCCTGGGCCGACGGCGCCAAGGTGCACGCTAAAGCACCTTTCACCACACCCTGGCGCACTATTCTGGTAACCGATACCCCCGGGGCGCTCCTCACTTCCAACCTCATTCTCAACCTCAACGAGCCCAATCAGATCAAGGATGTTTCCTGGATAGAACCCATGAAATATACCGGCATCTGGTGGGAACTGCACCTCGGAATCACCAGTTGGAGCCTGCAGCAACAGGAAGGTTCGTGGGGCGACAAAGGAGGCGCCGGCCACGGAGCCACCACCGAGAATGCCAAAAAATACATCGACTTCAACGCCGAGAACGGCATCCGCGGCCTGCTGGTGGAAGGCTGGAACCAGGGCTGGGAATACTGGGGGCAGGATACACTGGGGTATTTTAATTTTTACACCCCCTATCCCGACTTCGACATCGAGGAAGTCGTCAAATACGCCAAAAGCAAAAATGTAGCCCTCATCGGCCACCATGAGACCGGCGGGCAGGCGGACCACTACGACTCACAACTGGAACAGGCCTTTAAATTTTACCATAACCTGGGGGTCAAAGCCGTAAAAACGGGCTACGCTGGCCCGGTAACGCCCACCGGAGAGCGCCACCACGGCCAGTATATGGTGCGCCACCAGCGCCGGGTGATCGAAATGGGCGCCAAATACCAGATCATGATCGACGCCCACGAACCGGTCAAACAGACGGGCCTGCGCCGCACCTT
This sequence comes from Lewinellaceae bacterium, assembly GCA_020636315.1. Classification (GTDB taxonomy): domain Bacteria; phylum Bacteroidota; class Bacteroidia; order Chitinophagales; family Saprospiraceae; genus JACJXW01. The sequence goes on along the minus strand of JACJYA010000001.1, from coordinate 199,956 downwards.
TCCCAACCTGATGGCCCAGGAAGGTGTGCGCGGTATGGAATACAACGCATGGAGTGATGGCAACCCTCCCAGCCATACCTGCATCATCCCCTTCACCCGTATGCTGGCCGGGCCGATCGACTATACGCCAGGGATATTCGATATTACTTTGGATAAATATAAACCCGACAACCGGGTGCATACCACTCTGGCTAAGCAACTGGCCCTCTACGTCACGATCTACAGCCCCCTGCAGATGGCAGCCGACCTGCCCGAGAACTACCGGGGGCACCCTGCATTCCAGTTCATCCGCGATGTGGCGGCCGATTGGGATGACACCCGCATCCTCAACGCCGGGATCGGGCAGTACCTTACGGTGGCCCGTAAGGAAAAGGGTAAAAGCCGATGGTTCATCGGCAGCATCACCAACGAGGAGCCGCGGGAGTTTGCCATCACGCTGGATTTCCTCGAAGAGGGCAAAACCTACCGCGCCGGCATCTATAAGGACGGGGAAACGGCCCACTGGAAGGACAACCCCATGGCCTATATTGTGACCAGCATGGAGGTTAAGAAAGGAGATACGCTGAATTTGAAGCTGGCGCCGGGTGGCGGGCAGGCGGTGAGCATCCTGCCTGTGGAATAGGGCATCACCATACGGAAGGCACCACGTCAATATCCTCTACTTCCATTTCGAACCATTTCAGCGGCGCCTGGTTCTTGTCGCCCGTCTGGGTATCGACCTTGAAGAAGAGATAGTAGAGTTGAAGGCCGTCTCCCATGGCATCCAGGAGGCGCTGCAGGCGTTCATCCCCTTCCACATGCTGGTGGTAGAGGTGTTTGTGGCGCCAGGCATAGTAAGCCTCATCGTGCAGTTCAACGATTTTGAGCACCAAAGGGTCATCGGTAAATTTTTCAATAAACCGGCGGGCAAAGACACCGTGGTGTTTGGACCAGTCGCGGGGGTAGCTTTTATCTTCGAGGTGTTTGAAGGAATCGTGGGCGAAGGTGATAAGGCGGAGCTTTTCGCGGTCGTCACGGTTGATGTCCAGGCGTTCAATATTGTCGAGAACTTCCCGAATGTGTTTGTAAACTTCGCCTTCCGGGTGGCCGAACCGGGGCACGCCCCAGTTGAGGCCTTTCCTGAATTCAGGGTCTCGAAGGAGCATGCGTTCCAGGGGGGTCTCGGGTTGCAGCACTGATTCCAGGCCCACTTCATCGATAGGCGTCTTTTTCATTCGGTTACGGTTGCTATCCAATTGGCCTTTGTAATATTTCATCCTATACTGAAATTTATGGGCCGGCATTTTGCCATCGGCGCCGTTTGGAGAATGGCCCTCCCCTGATTTCAAAGTGTAGCTGCGAAAAGGACGTTACAAATGGATCGCTGTTAATTTCCTGTTAAAGGAAAAGCAGCTGATAACAAAGCTTTTGGGATAGTAGTTTTTTTTTGTAATTTATATTCTTTGTCGGTCTTTTTGAAATTTTACATCAAAATACAAGATGAAACAACTATTTTCCCTGATCCTGGCCGGTATGGCCGGCGGCATGATCACCCTGGGAGGCTACAGCCTGCTGCTGCCCGATACTCCGGCTGCCCAGGTGGCGCCCTTCTATGCGCAGGCTGCTAAAAACATCAACGTCCCAGCACACCTAAATGCTGTCCCATTTGACTTTAAAACAGCTGCTGCCCGGGCAATGCCGGCAGTGGTGCACATATCTTCTATCATTGACAGGACGGCATCCAACGCTCCTCGCAGCAATGACCCCTTCCATTTTTTCTTTGGCGACGACTTCAATCCTTTTGGCAACGGAACGCCTCCCCAGGGCGGCACCGGCTCAGGTGTAATTTACACCTCCGATGGTTACATCGTCACCAACAACCACGTTGTGCAGAATGCCGGCGAGGTGGAAGTCACCCTCTATGACAACCGCACTTTCCAGGCCAAGGTGATCGGCACCGATGAAAAAAGCGATGTTGCGGTTATCAAGATCGAGGGGTACGATTTCCCCACTCTTGAGCTGAGCAATTCGGATGAGGCGGAGATCGGCGAATGGGTCCTGGCGGTCGGCAACCCCTTTGAGCTGACTTCCACTGTTACGGCAGGCATCATCAGCGCCAAAGGGCGCAGCATCAACCTTCTGAAAGGTGGCCGCGCTATTGAATCCTTTATTCAGACCGATGCTGCCGTAAACCCCGGCAACAGCGGAGGCGCCCTCGTTGATGCGGAAGGCCGCCTGCTGGGCATCAATACGGCCATTGCTACCCGCACCGGCGTCTTCTCGGGCTATTCTTTCGCTATTCCGGTTAACCTCGTAGCCCGCATCGCCGATGACATTATCGAGTACGGAAGTTTCCAAAGGGCATTCCTGGGCGTTACCATTTCAGGCCTCGACTTTGAATATGCACAGGAACTGGGCGTGGACATCACCCAGGGCGTCGTCATCGAAGAACTGGCGGACGGAGGTTCCGCTCAGTATGCCGGGCTGCAGCCCAAAGATATTATCATTGGGATTGATGGACGGGAAGTAAAAACCGTTCCCGAACTTCAGGAGATCATTGGAAGGGCTAAAGCAGGGGACCTGATCAACATTAAGATCAACCGGCGTGGCGATATCCTGGAAGTTCCGGTAAGGCTCAAAGCAGGATAAGCCCAACTGGGCACTTTGTGGATTGTGTAAATGTGTATGTGTGTAGAGGTGCATAAGAAAAAGGCTACCAGCCGTTTACACTTACGCACTTTTTTACCCGGTTCGCAGAAAAGGGACACATTTACGCAGACTCGCCCAAACTTTCCATGGGTGTGGATAAACCCGTTTTTAAAAAAATTACAGGAATCGGACAAATTTATGGTTGCATCGAATGCCTGTACCTCTTAAATTGCAAGCTCCTGCAACCGCTAAGCTAACCATTTGGCAATTAAAGCGATACCTTTTCGTTTTAAGAAATTATTAACAGTCAGGGTGCAACAAAAATTTGCAGAATGCAGTTAATACGGTAAATGGAAAAGTGTAGTTTCAAAGGAAACTAACTGTTCCCGAAAATGGTTATAAACCTGAAAAAAGCCTTTTACAGGTATATATAAGAAACTTGTTTAAAGTTGGTTTTTCGTTTTGTTTTGATGCGTCTGTCTAGCTTTGCTGGGCAGACGTTTTTTTTTGTGCTTTCAGGCCTGGTGGTATTTTGGTATTTTGGTGTTATGGTGTTTTGGTATTGCGGTTGGCTGGCGCCATGCCTTCGAAAAGCCCGCATGAACTCTTCTGGCTCCTCCTGGCCGCATTACCAGGAAACCATAAAACCGCCACACCTAAATAATTTCCTTCCGGGACAGTTAACACCAATAATGCGCCTCCTTTTTGGGGCTATTGCGAGGGTAAAAAAGATGTTATGCACTGATAAACAGCACCTTGGCCTATTCACCTGGCGTTCATATTGTCCAAATGCCAAATCAGGGCCATTCCTTTATTATTTGTAATTTAGAGTTAAAGGCCGGCTATCCGTCTAAGGCAGGACAGAGAAGCAGGAATATAGATTCCTGCGCTGTTATAAGGAGGTATAACACGGGAATCTATATTCCCGTTTCTCGTTAAAACAAAACCCTGTTGTCCGGCCTAAAAACCCAATCCATGCTGAATACCCTCCGACTCCGCTGGCTCGACAACCTGCTCGGCCTTTTTTATCCGAATTTGTGCCTGGCCTGTGGCCGCAACCTTCCGCCCCGGCAGGAAGGCATCTGCATCAGCTGCCGCTACAAGCTTCCCAGGACCCATTTTCACCAGGAAGCCGATAATCCCTTCACCGAAAGGTTCTGGGGCAGGATACCTTTGCAGGCCGGAGCGGCCTTTCTGCACTTCACCAAAGGAGGAAGAACCCAACGCCTTATTCACCACCTCAAATACGAGGGCAAACGGGAAGTCGGTATTTACCTGGGGAACTTATACGGGCAGGAGCTGCGCGAAGCGCCCGTCTTCAGGGAGGCTACCCTCATCCTGCCCGTACCTCTGCACCCTCGCAAGCAGCACCGGCGGGGCTACAATCAGAGTGCCCTCTTCGCACGGGGCCTGTCGGAAGCTATGGGCATCCCATGGCTGCCCGACGGGCTAAAACGAACCGAATACACTGCCACCCAGACGAAGAAAAGCCGGCTGGAACGCTTCAATAACGTGGAAAAGGCATTCGTAATACCTCACCCGGAAAAGATAAAGCAACAACACGTACTGCTGGTGGATGATGTGGCCACTACCGGAGCTACACTGGAGGCCTGTGCATTGAAGGTCCTGGAAGTGGAAGGTACAAAGGTGAGTATGGCGACAATAGGGATTGCTCAGTAAGGGGGATGGTTTCAAAAAGTGAACCAGTGAAACCGTTTATCCGTGCGGCTGTGAAACAGCCTCCCATCCTACCCTTCCACCAGTGTTCCCACCGCTTCTCCTTTCACGATGCGGGCCAGGTTTTCGTTGTGGCTGATATCGAAGACGATGATGGGCAGGTTGTTTTCCCGGCAGAGGGTGAATGCGGTCATATCCATAACGCTAAGGCCGAGGCTGATCACCTTGGCAAAGGTAAGTTTGTCAAATTTGGTGGCATCGGGGTTCTTTTCCGGGTCGGCGGAATAGATGCCGTCAACCCGTGTTCCTTTGAGGATAACGTCAGCATTGATCTCGTTGGCGCGCAGGGCGGCAGCCGAGTCGGTGGTAAAGTAGGGGCTGCCGATGCCGGAGGAAAAGATAACCACGCGGCCCTTTTCGAGGTGGCGGATGGCCCGGCGGCGGATATAAGGTTCGGCGATCTGTTTCATCTCGATCGCAGAGATCAGGCGGGTATAGACGCCAATACTTTCCAGAGCGCTTTGCAGGGCCATGCCGTTGATAACCGTGGCCATCATCCCCATGTAATCGCCCTGCACCCGTTCGATACCGGATTGAGCGGCCTGAAGCCCCCGAAAGATGTTACCTCCGCCGATCACCACTGCTACCTGAACCCCCATTTCGGTCAGTTCCTTGATTTGGCTGGCGTAGTGGCTGAGCATCCTGGGGTCGATCCCGTACTTCTGCTCTCCCATGAGGGATTCACCACTTAGTTTAAGGAGTACTCTTTTATACTTGATCATATCCGCCAAAATTGTAATAGGAGAAGAAAGGCAAAAAAAAAGGCGAATTAAAAATAATTCGCCTTTTTTCTTTTATCCGAGTGTCACATGCTCGAATGCAGTGACCGTTAAGTCCTTGTCGAAAGTATGCAGATAATCCCGGACAGACTGTTTGTTGTCCTTGACGAACTGCTGGTTCAACAGAGTATTGTCTTTAAAGAACTTCTGGAGTTTGCCCTGAGCGATCTTTTCGAGGATCTGCTCCGGCTTGCCTTCCTGCCGGGCCTGTTCTTTTCCGATCTCAATCTCTTTTTCGATCGTAGCCTGGTCAACACCGTCTTTGTCGAGGGCGACCGGCTTCATGGCGGCGACCTGCATGGCTACGTCCCGGCCGGCATCGTAGAAATCATCGTTGGCCTTATTGAGGCCCACCAGTACGGCTGCCTTATTACCCATGTGGATGTAGGGGCAGATCATGGGAGCCTCCATCTTTTCGTATGCGGCCAATTCGATCTTCTCATTGATCTTACCTACCAGTTCGGTAACCCGGTCACCGAGGGACAGGCCATCCATATCGACCTTCAGCAGGTCATCGAGAGAAGCGGGGAAGTGTGCAAGGGCCAGTTCTGCGGCTCTCTTGGCGAAACCGACGAATTCCTCACCCTTTGCCACGAAGTCTGTCTCGCAGCTAAGTTTGACGATTACCCCTTTAGTCTTATCATCAGAAACCTCAGCGATGACCACGCCTTCATTGGCTTCGCGGTCGGCGCGTTTGGCGGATACTTTCTGTCCTTTTTTGCGAAGAATTTCAATGGCTTTATCGAAATCTCCTCCGGCTTCGGAGAGAGCCTTTTTGCAGTCCATCATACCTGCGCCGGTCATCTCGCGCAGTTTTTTTACATCAGCTGCCGTAACTATTGCACTCATTATTCAGTCCGTTGATTTTTTATGGTAATGGTATTCTTTATCCCTTATTTAGCCGATTCTTTTTCGGCCTTATTGCGTTCCCGCTCTTCCAGCCCCTGGCGGATGCACTCCGCGATGTATTTGGTAATGATCGACACCGACTTGGAAGCATCGTCATTGGCGGGGATGGCGTAATCAACCTCATTGGGGTCCGAATTGGTATCGACGATGCCGAAGGTTTTGAGGCCCAGTTTGTGAGCTTCCGCCACAGCGATGTGTTCGTGGTGGATATCCACGATGAAGATGGCCGAAGGCAGGCGGTTCAGGTTGGCGATCCCTCCCAGTACGCGCTCCAGTTTGTTGCGCTCCCGGGTCAGGGTGAGGCGCTCCTTCTTGGTGACGTTGGACAGGGTGCCGTCCTGCAGCATGCGGTCGATGTTGTTCATCTTCTTTACCGAACGGCGGATGGTAGAGAAGTTGGTCATCATACCCCCCAGCCAGCGGTCGGTCACAAAGGGCATCCCTACGCTGCGGGCAGCATTGGCAACGATGTCTCTGGCCTGCTTCTTGGTGGCGACGAACATGATCTTCTTGCCGGCGCGGGCGATGCTGCGGGCGGCGTTACCCGCGCGCTCCAGGGATTCGAGCGTGCGGTTCAGGTCGATGATGTGGATACCTTTGCGCTCCATGAAGATATAGGGAGCCATTTTGGGGTTCCACTTCTTTTTGAGGTGCCCGAAGTGGACACCGGCATCCAACAGGTCTTTATATGTAGGCTTTTCCATTATTATTATGCTCTTAATTTGAAATTAGTAAGTAGCGCCCGGAGGGAATGCGGCTCACCGGGCGCCGGCATTTGAAAACAAAAATTAACGCTTGCTGAACTGGAAGCTCTTACGGGCCTTGGGCTTGCCGTATTTCTTGCGTTCCACTTCGCGGGCGTCGCGCGTTAGGTATTTCTTGTCTTTCAGCGGCTTGCGGAAATCTTCGTTCAGTTTCACCAAAGCGCGGGCAATGGCCATGCGCACGGCTTCCGCCTGCCCTTTAAACCCTCCTCCGTCAACGTTGACTTTCAGGTCGTAGATATTTTCTACTTCCACCGTCTTGAACGGGGAGGTGATGTTCTGCTGAATGTGGACCTGGGGGAAATACTCTTTGTAGTCTTTGTCGTTGATGGTAATCTTACCTTCTCCCTTGGTCAGATAGACGCGGGCGACAGATGACTTTCTCCTCCCGATGGCATTGATCATTTCCATATATCTTCGAGCTTTACCTTCTTTTTATGCTGGCCAGGCAGGCTATCGACTGGTGCTGCCACTGCCAGGAAAATCTGATTAGAAATTAAATGGTTCCGGCTTCTGCGCTTCATGCGGGTGCTCGGCACCTTCATAAACGTGCAGTTTCTTATACATCTGCCGGCCGAGGCGGTTCTTGGGCAACATGCCTTTTACTGCCATCTCAACCACCCTGACAGGCTTATTTTTGAGCATTTCCTTTGCAGACGTTGACTTCTGGCCTCCCGGGTAGCCGGAATAAGTTTGATATTCCTTCTGGCTCAGTTTGTTGCCGGTGAAGCGCACTTTGCCTGCGTTGATCACGATCACGTGGTCGCCACAGTCAACATGAGGCGTATAGGAGGGTTTGTGCTTACCGCGAAGGACCGCAGCGATCCTGGTGCAGAGGCGTCCGACGACTTCCCCTTCCGCGTCAACGACGTACCACTTACGCTCCACTTCTTCTTTCTTTGCCGATTGCGTTTTATAGCTTAGCGTATCCACTTTTCTTGTTTTTAAATGTGAGCAATCTTACCCCAAAATCAGGGTTGATCGGGCCGCCTCCGAAAAGGCAGGTGCAAAGGTAAATCTCTTTTACGCAATAACCAAGCCTTTCCTAAAAAAAAGTACTTGTCGAAAAACGTAACTTGCTGAAAAACAGTAAAAATATCGCACGGGGATTTTTACGGGGCAGGGAGTGGAGAGTAAAGTGAAAAAATTGCAACAACCTAAATTTGAAGTCGTTTTAATGCTATTTAGCATCTGCGTCGAATTACAATTTCACAGCAGTTTGCCCATAGAGGGTGAAAGACCGGAAGTCATCCTTCATTAAAAACGTGACTTTGACACCGGTATTTGGATGAATAAAATCAAGTTCATCGCCAACAATTGGGGTAAGCTTATACTCGTCCCCATTAGGAAAAATTAGTGAAATCAGGTTATGGCTCGCATCATATCTGATAGAAAGATCTATTTGATCGTTCCACTTGTATTCACCCGACAACCCTTTCAGAACTTCTGAACTTACCTGTTCCCGCTGAGCATTAGTTTGCTTAAAATGCTGCCAGTTATATACCTGGGCGGCAGATAAAAGGAGTTCATTCCCCAGCGCCCCACCATTATCCGAATTGGTCAAATAGGCCAAACCATTTCCGCTTGTAAGGCTTATTGTCATTCCTGTACGGTAACCTGCATTTCCTCCGTAGTGGGTGATAGAAATATCATCACCAGACCGGTTCAGTATGAATCCATAAACCTGGCCGTCTCGTTCCTGGCTTATTATCGATTTAATATCGGCCTGTGAAAATATCGGGCTTTTGCCCTGATAGGCCTTATAAATTTCAATTAGAAATTTAGCCATATCAATAGAGTTGCTCCAAAGCCCGGCTGCAGCCTGCTCTGGATAGTTTCGCCAGCCACCATCTAAAACCTTCCCTGATTGAGTGTAACCTTTTGCTACCTGATCAGCCCTCGAGGCGAGTAAGGGTTGTGTGAACTCAGAGTGATTCATTCCGGCAGGTACAAGAATCCATTTATTCATGATGTTCGAGAACTCCTCACTGTATATGTCTTGAAGAGCCACTTCAGCTAATGTGTAGGCGCCACCGGAATAAGCCAGTGTTTCATTAGGTGGTGTGACGACTTCTATTGCGGGGGAATTGACCCCGGCACTCCCCCTTAAAATATCCAGATCTGAGGGTAAGGCGACATCTTTAGCGTATCCCTCATATCCACCAGCAGTGATTCCTGAAGTATGAGAGAAAATATTGCGAAACGTAACCGGGTTCTCTGCTGTTTGTTTACCCTGGGGTAATACAAAATCCTTCAGGTAATTTTGGATATTTTTATCCAGGTCTATTTCACCAGCAGCATGCATACGTACTGCCGCTAGAAACGTTACTGGTTTAGACAGTGATGCGGCCTGGAAAATGCTCGTACAATCCAGTTTTTGTTCTTCGGGAAAATTCACATTTTGATAAATGTCTGCCCATTCAATCTCACCCTTATTTATCAAAGCAAGAGATAATGCCGGAATATTATACTCTGACATTTTGTTTGTTATGGAGCTGAAATTTTCCGGCTCTCCCAAAAACTTCACTTGCCCACGCATTCCACTCTCTAGTTGAACTTTTCTTTCAACTGATTCTTTTTCTTTTGGGCTAATGCAACCTGCATTAACGTTGTGGGTTATTGAACCCTTAGGCAGGAAGGAACAAGAACCAATAAAAAGCAAAACAAAAGATTGAAAAATTAATTTAATCCCAAGTGGCTTCCTATGCTTAATCTCTACCATAATTTTTATAGATGTTAACACCGGAGGAAAAATGCAAATATCGTAAGATCTGGCAAAACTTCTGGAGCGTGCCTGTCAGATGAAATATCGTTTATTACAGGTAAATGTATTAGTAGCCGCACAAGCCGGCATCCAGCCCCCGCACCCTGATCTCTGCTCTCAACGCTCTGATCTCCGCTTTCTACTCCTATTCTCTCCTCCCGCATCCGATCGGCGCTCCGTCGGGCAGGGGCAGGGCCTCGGGCATTTTCCAGGCCTCCGGGTTATTCCGGAAGCGCCGGATCTGCTCCAGCATATATAGATAATGTGCCTGTTGTTCTACATCCGATTCCTTATCCGGGAGAATGCTCACATAATCCTCAAGCTGGTTTACCTTGAACATCGCGATCGCAGATACCTGCGACATCACCTCATCGCCCTTTGCCAGGCGAAGCAACTGGTGCAGGATCAGTTTTTCTCCGATGCGGGCGATCTGCTTTTCCAGAGGGCTCTGATCACTATAAACCTGCACGGCGGTGAGCATTTCCTCGATGAGATAATTGACGCTGGGCTGTTCTTCATCCCGGGCGTGCTGCTCCACCAGGCGGGCGAGCCGCTGGGGATTGAGCATGAGCTGTATGGTGTGGTTGAGCGAACTTTCGGCGGCAGCCAGGCCATCGAGGCCGATCCCGCCGTTATAGGTTTTGAATAGTTCCCGGCCCCGGTGATAACCGGCCGGCCGGGGCGGCACTGCATCGAGTGTCGATTCGGGAAGGGCCAGATGCCCGGGCCGGAGGGTTCCCACGAGCGCCTTCAACGCCTGAACCTGTTGTTCAGGAGGTACTATCCCGGTTACCGTTTCCTGCCCGTCTCCCCGGACGGCGTAGGAATATTCTACGCCTCCGATGAGTTTGGTTACCGCCTCCACCTGATAGCGGTGAGCAAAGTAAAGGGGGACGAGCACGTCTTCCAGGGTAGCCAGGGGTAAGCCTTCGGGAATGTTCTTCTCTCCAAATTCCTCAAGTGCTTTTCTTCGGACTTCCATCAGCCGTTCGAGTTCCTCCACCGCCGAGGCTCCATTGTCCCAGAGGTGGGCATAGGGATGGCCGCCACCCGCCGGGCGGGCGCCTTCGTCGGAGATGAACTTCAGGCCGATGCCCACGGTTTCACGCAAAATGCTTTCCAGCGCCGCCGCCTCACCTGTTCCTTCCGGGAAATCCTGATAACCGTATAGGATGGCCCGCTTGTCCCACTCGCCGATGCCGGTATCGTAGGCCTGGGAAAAGTCCATTTCCCCCTTATCGTCAAGGGTAATGTAGGGATGCGGATAGTCCATCACCGAAGCCCTGTCGTTATAGCTGGCGGCAAAGTTGTGCGTAAGGCCCAGGGTATGGCCAACCTCGTGAGCCGAAAGCTGCCGCAGCCGCGCCAGGGCCATTTCTTCTAGCCGCGGGTCCGGTGTTTTGCCGTCTTCATAAGCCTGGATCAGGCCCTGAGCGATCAGGTAATCCTGGCGCACGCGCAGAGACCCCAGCAGGACGTGCCCCTTGATGATCTCTCCGGTCCTCGGATCAGAAACGGTGGATCCGTAAGACCAGCCTCGGGTGGAGCGGTGCACCCAGTTGATGACATTATAACGGACGTCCATGGGGTCGGCGCCTTCGGGTAGTTCCTTTACCTGGAATGCGTTGCGGTAGCCGGCAACTTCAAAAGCCTCATTCCACCAGGAAGCACCTTCTATCAGAGCTGACCTAATGGGTTCCGGCACGCCGCGGTCGAGGTAATAAATGATCGGTTCTACCGGCTCGCTCATCCTGGGGCCCGGTTTTTTCTTTTCCAGCCGGTGCCGATATATGAAACGGCGGGTTAGCGGTTGGCCAATAGGAGCGCCGTAATCCTGGAAGCTCAATGCGTAATACCCGGACCGGGGGTCAAAGACACGGGGCCGGTAATTGCTGTCGGGCAACTCCACAAAGCTGTGGTGCATACGCAGAGACAAAACTTCCGGCGTAGGGGCCACCGAGCGTACCTCACTGCCCTCCGGGGTGCCTTCAAAGGTGAGCAGGGCTTCGAATTCACTGTTTTTGGGAAAGTTTTTGGTGCGCTCCAGCCAGAGGGCCGAGCGTTTCTCATCCAGTTTATAATTGCCCTGCTTTCTGTCTTTGAGCCGCTCCGCCACCCCATGGGCGTCGCGCAGCAGGAAGGGCGTCAGGTCGATCAGTACGTGGCCGCCCTCCTCCGCTTCTACTTTAAAACCGCCGAGCACGGATTGGGCAAAGGCTTCCTCCACCGCCCTGCGCTCTTCGGGGTTGCCCGTCTCCGCGCGAAACCTGAAGTTGGGTTCCAGCAGCAACACCTTCGGGCCAGACCGCAGGAACTTCACCACCCGGCTTTCTCCCAGTTGATTGCGGTCCAGGCCAATATCATTGGAGCCCAGGCCGCCAGTAAGGGAATTGACGTAAAGGAATTCAACCTCCCATTTATCCACTTCCAGCCAGATATTACCCTCTTTTTCGTCGTAGTAAAATTTGAAGAAGCCTTCAAAGGGCCGAAAACCATTCGTTTTTTCGGATATCGTCGGTATTTGGGCAAATGAAGCAGGCCAGCAGGCACTCCACCACAGCACCAGTAAAAAGAATCGCATAGTCAAATGGATTTTGGAAAGGACGAAAATAGGAAAAAGTTACGAGGCGCTCTTCCGGCCGCGATTTGCACTTTCACCTCCGGCGAGGATGCGGGCTCGCCCGGCTGCAAATCATTACAAACATAATTATTACTTTTGTAATCATTACAAAAGTAATCGTTACTTTTATGATTATTACTTTTATAACGATTATAAAAGTAACGAAAAGCCCCGAATTTCCGCCACTTGTCCGCACCACTCCAATTCCGTACCTTTTCATTCGATATATTGGATGTGATAAATTCCTTTTTCATTATGCGTATATCTATATTTTTTCCCGTCTTATTTTTGTGCTTTGGATGCAGTCATCCCGGCCTTTCCAATACCCCGGAAGAACTCGGCAAAGTTGGCTGGCTGCGCGATTTCGACAAGGGCCTCGAGCGGGCCTCTCTGGAAGGTAAGCCCGTTTTCCTGCTCTTCCAGGAGGTGCCCGGCTGCTCCACCTGCCGCAACTATGGGAACAATGTTCTCAGCCACCCGCTCATTGTAGAGGCCATCGAGACACTTTTCGTGCCAGTGGCCATCTTCAACAACAAAGGCGGCAGGGATGCAGAAGTGCTGCGCTATTACAACGAGCCCTCCTGGAACAACCCGGTGGTGCGGATTGTCGATCACGACAGGTTGAATATCATCCCCCGGGTCAGCGGCAACTATTCTCAGCTGGGCGTCGTGCAGGCTATGGTGTTTGCCCTGGAACGGCGCGGCAAGGCCATCCCCGACTACCTGCAGTTGCTTTATGAGGAGCTGTCGGCCCGGGAGCAGGGCACCGAAACCACTACCCTGTCTATGTACTGCTTCTGGACGGGTGAAAAGATGCTGGGACAACTCGACGGCGTAGTTGCCACAGAGGCCGGTTTCATGGATGGCCGCGAGGTGGTGCAGGTGACTTACAACCCTCAGGCCATTTCTTTTGCGGAAGTGGTAAAAGCTGGACAGCAGGCCCGCTGCGCCGACCGCGTCTATACCCATAACGAAGCTCAGAAAGCCGCCGCATCTGCTATGCTGGGGCAAGCGAAGGCCGTTTCGAAGTCCTCCTTCCGCCCGGACCGGGAACCCAAATATTACCTTTCTAAAACTCCCTACCGCTTTGTGCCCATGTTCCCGCTGCAGGCCGCCCGCGCCAATGCCCTGATCGGCCAGGGGAAATCACCGGAAGCAGTACTTTCACCCCGACAGGTAGCTCTGGCGAAACAGGCGAAGGCTCATCCGGAGAAAAAATGGGCAGATGCCATTGGAAAGGATATGATGAGTGCCTGGGTGTGGGAGAGCGTTGAATAAACCCGGCCAGCATGCAGAAGGAAGGCACTTTCGGAAGTGCCTTCCTTCCAAAAACAAAAGCCATTGAAACAGCGAATAGCACACATCGCATTAGTCGTAAGAGACTACGACGAGGCCATTGAATTCTACACCAAAAAGCTGGATTTCAGGCTGGTTGAAGATACCCGCATAGATGAAAACAAACGATGGGTTCTGGCCGCCCCGCCGGGCGCTCAGGAATGCGCCTTGTTGTTCGCCAAAGCAGCTAATGAAAATCAACTGGAAAGCGTAGGGAACCAGGCCGGCGGCCGCGTTTTTCTTTTTCTTTTCACGGACGACTTCTGGCGGGATTATGAAAAGTTGAGAGCAAGGGAGGTCAGATTCGTAAGGCCGCCCAAAGAAGAAGAATACGGAACAGTAGCCGTGTTTGAAGACCTGTATGGCAACCTTTGGGACCTGCTGCAGCCCAACGAAAAGAATAAAGGGTTTTTTGTCTCGAATCCTTCCCCGATCAGGTAAGTTTTCCATAATTGCATCACTGAATTGATTTAATTATCTTGGTAGGAAAATTGTACTACTATGCCTGCAGAGGTGGCCACCGAAAGTAAAGAGTTGATCGTAAGTGGAGTCGTCATCAAAGGGCTTCTCCACCGGATGAGCATGGAAGAGTTTTATGCTTTTTGCGCACTCAATAGAGAACTGCGCATCGAACGCGACAGTGAAGGAAATGTCATCATTATGCCCCCAGTTTATACAAAAACCGGATTTTATGAGGGAGAAGCCTTCGGCGAATTAAGGTCATGGAACAAAAAGAATGGCGAGCCCGGTAAGGTATTTAGCCCTTCCGCCGGCTTTACCCTACCCAATGGCGCTGTGCGCTCTGCCGACGCCTCCTGGTTATCGAATGAAAAATGGAAGGCCCTCAGCGAAGAGGAAAGGAAGAGCTTTGCCCCTGTAGTTCCTGAATTTATCATCGAAGTCCGCTCCAGTACAGATAAGGAAGACAAGCTGTTCGAGAAAATGGAAGAGTGGGTCGAAAACGGCGCCCTGTTGGCCTGGCTCATCGACCCCATCCTGGAGCAGGCAAGGGTTTACCGGGCGGATGGCTCTATTTCCGTTATTAAGAGCTTCGATGAGGCACTTTCCGGCGAAGAGGTGCTGCCTGGTTTCGCCTTTGCACTGAGCAGCCTGAAATCGTAATGCTCTGTGTAGCCGCCATCCGCTATTTTTACCCGGCTCTCCGACTGAACAAACGGACGGGCGCTGTTCGCACATTCGGATACCACGCTCAGAGATTTTTAGGCCTGGCATTTATCTGTGGATTCATTAAGAGTTTGTTCAAATTTCGATGATGAGCCGAGAGCGAGAAAATTTTATTCCAGCCAAGGCAAATTTTGCAGCCGGATGCGGGCAATCCGGCGAAAAATTTAACAGTTTACCCCGTACACGAGGTGTCGGGGCCGGATGGAACAAAATTTGCCGTTCGCAGGCCATTGATTGAATTTTGAACACACTCTAAGCCTATTGTTTGAAATTTGTTAACAAAGCGGGGGTAAAGCCGGTTAATTTGTAGCTTGAAACAAAACACCAGGCTGATGAATTTCAGTACTGCAATGGTGGAAAAAGACGGCCAAATGCAGGAGGTTATCCAAACGCTTCGATTTTCCCCGTTTTTGAAGTGTCGCCCAGTTATTCCATAGCCGGGAACATCAGTGTGAGCCTGGTTTATTCGTTTGGTGGCGGGAATTATACTAAATTGTAGAAACCGGTTCCTTGTCCGGGTTAGCGCACAGCCAATGGAGCGTGTCCGAAATTGCCTACGCCCTGGGGTTTTCCGAAGCGGCCCATTTCAGCAATTTCTTTAAGAAATACGGAAAAATATTAAAATATAAAGGCAAAAATGAAAACCAGGCATTTCAATAAGCACCTCATATTCTTCTTAGCCCTTGTAGTGCATGGCGCCCTGTATGCCCAGGGCTTTTCAGAGGCGCCTGCTGAAAAGGTGGGCCTGTCCTCCGAAAGGTTAGCATATTTAACCAGCACATTTCAGGATTATGTAAACGATGGTAAATTATCCGGTGCGGTGGTGCTGGTGGCCAGGAAAGGACAGATCGCCTACTTTAAGCCCTTCGGAGAAAGCGATATGGAAAACGACATTCCAATGGAAAAGAATTCCATTTTTCGCATTGCCTCACAAACAAAGGCCATCGTCAGTGTCGGAATAATGATCCTGCAGGAAGAAGGCAAATTATTGATTACCGACCCGGTGGGGAAATATATCCCTGAATTCAACGAAACTACCGTTGCCGAACCAAAGGATGATGGCGCCTATGAAATTGTCAAAGCCAACCGGCTCATTACTATCCGTGACCTGCTCACCCATACTTCAGGCATTGGATACGGTTACGGGGCAGCCAAGGATCTTTGGCAAGAGGCAGGAATACAAGGCTGGTACTTCGCCAACCGGGATGAACCTATTCTGGAGCCCGTTAAAAGAATGGCCGCTTTGCCTTTTGATGCACAACCCGGAGAACAATTTGTCTATGGCTACAGCACGGACATCCTCGGCGCATTGATCGAAGTTGTTTCCGGCGAACCGCTAAACACTTTTCTCAGAAACCGCATCCTGGAGCCCTTAGGTATGAATGACACCTACTTTTATCTCCCGGAAGAAAAAAGGGAACGGCTTGCTGTAGTGTACTCCGCGACTGATGATGGCCTGGAACGGGCTCCGGCCCCGGGAGCGATGGCCGGCCAGGGCGCCTATGTGGATGGGCCGCGGAAATGTTTTTCAGGCGGCGCAGGTTTGCTGAGTACCGCAACTGATTATGCAAAGTTCCTGCAAATGATGCTGAATGGCGGCACCTTCGGCGGAAAGCGCGTCATTTCCCCCAAAACCGTAGAACTCATGACAGTCAATCACCTGGGGGAAACACCTTTTCCATGGACAAAAGGGGTGGGGTTCGGTTTGGGCTTTTCCGTCGTGGAAGACCTGGGGCTAAGAGGGGAATTGGGCTCAAAAGGAGAATTTGGCTGGGGTGGGGCCTACCACTCCACTTATTGGGCAGACCCTGAGGAAGAGCTTCTCGTGGTATATTTCACCCAACTGATCCCGGCAGAGGGCCTCGATGACCACCAGAAACTCAGGGCGCTGGTTTATCAGGCATTGGTTGACTGAGCTTGGCAGAATTTGGCTATACATTTTTACTTCAATCGTGCCGTTTTTCAGTTCGAACTCCTGGTTGCCCAAAATCAGTTTTTTGCCAAAAGCGGCAATGACGCAAAGCGCAAACGATAAATTTTTTCATAGCGTTTAATGATTTTAAGCAACTATTATGGTTGCTTTACCACCTCGATTGATTGTAGATTTACGTGGCGATTCTAGACGCCAAAAAAATGATTGCCATCAGTTCCATCGGCATTTATGAAACACCACTTAGCGCGGAAATAATCCGGCATCCCAACCAATGGAAGAACGAAAATCTTGGTATTAGCAAACCAGATTAGCCACTGCGTTAATTTCGGCCTGTAAGGAGGAAGGCGGCTCAGGAGATGCTATTGGCTAAGCTTTTTAAAAATTTCGGGCATTGTTTCTTCATCTATTGCCTCCATATCTATCAATTTCAATGCTTTGACCATCTTAAGGGTGGCCGTTTTGTAATGCTTGAAATGCGGTGTTTGCAAATGAGATTCGTAGGCTTCCCTACTGGCATAAATTTCCAGTAGCCTGATCTCAGTTGGGTTTTCTTTTTGATACATGGGATATATGCAAATGACGCCCGGCTCCAATCTGACAGATGCCGCCGATTCCTCTTTAAGAATGGCAATGTATTCATCAAAGTAAGCGGAGTCTATTTCGATTTCTGCCATTCTGATCATCATATCGTCCGCCTTGAATTCCTTATTATTTTGGTTCATTTTACTGCATGCCATGCAGGCCAGGGCAGGCAAGAGGGCTAGTAATCCTATTTTCAGGAAGTTCATAATCACTGGAATAGCTTGATTGTCCGGTATAGGCTATTACTGCCGTTGCCGGTTTGGGTAACAGGAATTTTTCGGATGGCTGATATTCAGGAACCCTAATGATCCCCGCTTGTCATCAATCGGGTGAAGGATAGCGAGCTCAACTTCCAGCCATCATCTTGTTTTATATACACCTCAGTAATCTCGAAAGGATTGGTTACTTCATTGCCTCCCACTTCAGCTAAAAGCGTGATCCTGTTAAGCAGGATGGCAGTGTTCCCGATAATATTCACCGACACCTCATGGATATCCGCTTTCTTGTACCAAATCGCTCCGCTTTTTATGATATCGAGTTCTCGTTCTTTACCCCAGGAGCCTCCCATGTGAACAAACACCGCTTTTTCGTGAAAGAGGTTATCCAGGGCGTCAGTATTTTTGTCTGACATCCACTGCCACTTTTCTTTGGAAAGATCAATGACCTCCTGTTCGGCCGCAGAGGTTTGTGCGAAGACCCATTGCGCACTCACGAGGATAAAAAACAGTCCAATTATTGATGTTTTCATACTGTTGTACTTTTATAAGAATTTACCCAAGAACGCGTTGAGTTTGCTCATGGCCTGTTCTACATATTCAGGGACATAATAAGTCTGAATATGGGTAGCGCCTTCAATCAGAAATAATTCCTTCTCTGTTGTGCCGGTAGCAAGCTGGAAAGCTTTATCTGTCATGTAGTAGGTATCGGCTTTGCTTCCCGCCATCATCAGCAGGGGCTGATTGATCAGATCCATGTTGGTGGCTGCGTCAAACTCCATCAGGTCGAGCAGGCTGCTCATGGTGTAGCGGAATGTGGAATTGGGGTGCGCATGGGTTCTGTTGTAATAATAATGCCCTTCGCGATACAGGTCAAACGGCATTTTGTCTGCCATCTCATCAGTTATTTTTGTATCCGCAGTATAGCGAATTTCTCCGCCTGCGGCTTCCAGGGCGCGAGCTTCAGATGCCATTTTTAATCGTTCCTGGATGGTGGAAAGTTGCGAGTTCATGAATCCATTGCGCCTTACCAGGCCGGAATTAAACATACTCAGCGTTGCCACGGCTTTAAAGCGTTTGTCGGTTTGAGCGGCCTTTAATGAATAGCCACCGCCGCCGCAGATGCCCAGTAAGCCCAGGCGATCGGCATCTACGCCTTCATACTGCGTGATAAAATCCGCCATCCCGCGAATGTCCTCGATGCGGTTCGCCGGCTTATCCACATTACGCGGCTCTCCGCCGCTGGCTCCTTGATAGGCAGCATCGGCAGCAATGGCGATGTAACCTGACTCAGCTAAGCGCTGCGCGTATAATCCGGCCACCTGCTCTTTGACACCGCCGTTGGGGTGGGCTACCACCACCGCCGGATAATTCTTTGACGAATCGTAGTTGGCGGGGGTGTAAACATTGGCCGAAATATCAATGCCATTCAGTTTATAAGTTACCGGATGGATATTCACCTCGCCCGGCACATTTTCTGTAAGGGCACCCCGGTAAACCAGGCCAAAGGGATTGTTTACCTCAGCCTGGCCAGAAGAAATAATGCTTGTTGTCATAAACATAACGATCAAAAATTGGTGTTTGCTTTTTAATTTCATGGCTACCTAATTTGTATATAATTTATCCAATCCCTTTTCCTTCAACCATTCTGACATCAGGCCGGCAATTTCCACATTGTTCAAATCTGAAAATGGAAAATGCGTATTGCCCTTTATGCCGATTTCTGGTAGGTGCACAACCGTCACGTCGCCGCCATGCCGGTTTACGGCGTCTCGCCATAGCCTCGCCATTTCAAGCCGCACGCGCCAACCATCAGTTCCCGGATTGGGGTCAGGGGTGGACGGGATGTTGTCTCCGTAATAAATGATGATCGGGATTTTTGTAAGCTTTAAAAATTCACCTGTTGAAACGCCAACGGCCTCCAACGGGCCTGCCGAACTCGCTATAGGCGCGGGCGCCTCTCCTTTGGGAAATGGGAAGCTGGAGCCGGGCTCATACGAAACAATAGCGCGAACCTTTGGATTTTTCATGGCTGTCGACCACCCAAATCCGCCGGAATGAGAATGGGTAACGAGAATACCTTTACCGATCTTATCAAAGAGTTTTGACGTTGCATCGGTGATCACTTCTGCATCAAATCCCCCAATGTTGGGGGCCATTTGTCGGAAATATTGATTGAGTGTTTCTTCGTCTTTGGCAAACTGCACACCTGGGAAATAGTCTGGCCATACTCCAATTCGGAATATGTTGAACCAAAACTGCTCATCCGGGGTAGGCGTTATGGTAGCCTCTACGGTACTGCGGCTTGCACGTCCACGCCTTGGTTGATCCAGCAAATAGACGCTGAAACCTCGTCTTAAAAAAATGTTCTGGAACCCCTCCCGTCCATCTGGTGTAGTCTCCCATGTTTTTGAAAACTGGCCGATGCCGTGCCAGAATACCAGGGGCAGTTTCCTGGCATTTTCAGGGATCTGATAAAATACGTAAGCATGGTCGCCGTGAAACGTTTGACCTTCCGGAGTGCGTTTGATCGGATCAAATGTGCCTGGATTGGTTAGGACTGAACCGCCTACTGCAAAGCTGCCCTGATCCAGAAGAACTATTGCCCGGTTTGCCCTGTTGACGGCGCACCCTGATGCTATTGTCAGGAATAAAACGGGCAGAAGCTTTGCTGTCAGGTATCTCATTTTTGTATTGTTTTGCATTATACTTTTGGTTCTTTGACAAATCCTGTGATCTGAAGACAGTGCATCACTCAAAAACCCTGCTCTTTCCAGTCGCATTGTTTCCGCGTGATGCACTGTCCACAGGATTTGTCAAAGAAGGTTACTTTTTTGCAGGCTCCATCACTTCCGACAATGCCTTTCTGCCGTTCTCAGCTTCTTTCATTCCAGTCGTTGATTCCACAATAGCGAGCAGGTGCATAAGCTGCGCTTCGGTAAAGCCAAGGTGGAGGGCTATCCCAATATGGCCTTTCAGCATGGGGGATACGCCACCCAGGTTGGCAAGTGCTGAAATCGTGGCAATTTCCCTGTCTTTAAAACTCAAAACGTCCCGTCCGAATATATCGGCGAACAAATGTTCTTTCAAAAACACGTCTATTTCCGGGCTGAATGCGCCATAACCCGACTGGGGAGGCGTAATTTGTGGCTTTCCGGTGAGGGTTTCCAACACTTTTTTGCCCCTTTCATATTTGTCCGGCGTATCTGTGACTGCTGAGGCAGTTTTGCCCGTTTTGTCGGCAATGCCCTGTGCTTTTCTAGTTTCCAGTACGGAAATCAGCGTATTCAACCCCTGAATGCTCCGGGGAAAACCACAATAAGCATACAGGTGCACCAGCACCTCTTTGATTTCATTGACGGTGAGGCCCGCATCCAGCCCATCGTGCAGGGCTGTTGTGAGCCGGCCCAAATCCCCTTTGGCGGCCAGGGATGAAATAGCCACGAAATGCCTGTGCCGGGGCTCCAGTTCATTCAGTTGGAGGTGGGTTTGTTCTTCCAGGTTTTGGGGCAGGCCCATTTCATATTCTTCCTTTGTCACTTCATGGAGCCAGATCACTCTTCCTTCCGGATGCTCCGGGGTGATGGCCAGTTGTACAAACCAACTATCATGCGATGCGCCGTGCCAATGCTCTATATCCGGCGGACACCTCACCACATCGCCCTTTCGCAGGATCTGCAAGGGCTTTCCTTTTTCCTGGTAGTAACCCATGCCATCTAACCCTATGAGCGTTTGCCCGCCGGGGTGTTTGTGCCATTTCGACCGTGCCTGGGGTTCGAAAATGACATTGCCTAGTGCAGCGTTGAAAGCGCTGTCGGCCGGTAGAAGCCGTTTCACCCATACGGTTCCTTCAAAATTGCCGCCTTCTATTTTATCGCCTGATGGGAATATGGTGTTGAGAATATCAGGTGGGGTTTGTGCCGTGGATTGTAAGCTGAATAAAGTCAGGAGCAGAAATATTGGGATTGTTGAATTGCGCATCACGATTTTTTTTATGTAAAGGTCTTGGTATTTCACAGGCTAAGCAGTATACAAATTACGGATATGCCTACCAATATTACTGATTTGGCACTGCTCAGTAGCAAGGGGATAAATAAAGCCGTAATTTTAGTTGGGTAAAACACCAGCGATATGGATAACCTGCGGCGATTCGAGACGATCCGCGATTACAACCTGTTCAACAACCATGAAACGCTACACCCGTTGGTGAGCGTCGTTGACTTGTCGAAGGCAAGCCCCAGGCAGGCTTCCAATATGTATTTTGGCTTTTACACGGTCTTTCTGAAAGAAGTCAAATGCGGTGACCTGCGGTACGGCCGGCAAACTTATGACTACCAGGAAGGTACGCTGGTGTTCATCGCCCCCGGACAGGTGGTCAGCGTTGACAACAGCGGGGAGACTTATCAACCGAAAGGATATGCGCTCATCTTTCAGCCTGATTTTATACTTGGCACTGGCCTCGGGCGGCATATTCAGGACTATACCTTCTTCGGCTACCAATCAAATGAAGCACTTCATTTATCGGAACGCGAAAGGAGGCTCGTGCTGGATTGCTTTGCAAAAATTGAATATGAATTGGAACACGCCATTGACAAGCACAGCAAACAACTGATCCTATCCAATATCGAAATGCTTTTGAATTATTGCGTCCGTTTTTACGACCGTCAATTCACTACCAGAGACAATGTAAACCTGGGGATTTTAGAAAAATTTGAAGAACTGCTGAATGGTTATTTTTCATCGGACAAACCACAGGAAATTGGCCTGCCATCCGTTGCCTATTGTGCCCGGAAACTGAACTTATCCGCCAATTACTTCGGCGACCTTGTCAAAAAAGAAACAGGCAAATCCGCACAGGAATACATCCAGCAGAAACTGATCGATGTGGCTAAGGAGCGCCTGTTCGACCCTGCCAAATCCGTCAGCGAGGTGGCTTATGAGTTGGGGTTTAAATATCCTCAGCATTTCAGCCGGGTATTTAAAAAACGGGTTGGATACCCCCCCAATGAATACCGGATGCTGGATTCAAACTAATCCGTAAAAGGAATTTTCCACGAAAGAGGATAACCCGTTGAATCAACCATCATTCAAGCACAGCCCTACAGAGCATGTTTGTTTTTCGTAAATATTTGTTTATTATATATTGACACTCCAAACCCTATTTTGCGCCATGCGCAAATCCTAAAGAACTGTTCTGTAATTTTTTTCAATTCCAATATCATGGCAAATTTCACTTTAAACATCAACGGAAAAAAACAACAGGTCGATGTTGACCCCAACACCCCCCTCCTCTGGGTGCTGAGAGACCACCTAAACCTGGTAGGCACCAAATACGGCTGCGGAATCGCCGCCTGCGGAGCCTGCACCATTCACCTTCAGGGAGTAGCCGTACGCTCCTGCATGCTGCCCGTTTCTCAGGTAGGCAACCAGGCCGTCACCACCATCGAAGGCCTCTCCGAAAACGGCGGCCACCCGGTCCAGCAAGCCTGGCTCGAACACGACGTGCCGCAGTGCGGCTATTGCCAGGCCGGACAGATCATGAACGCCGCCGCCTTCCTGAAGGCCAACCCCAGCCCCAGCGATGAGGACATAGAATCCGCCATGAGTGGCAACATCTGTCGCTGCGGTACGTACCTCCGCATCAAAGCGGCGATAAAATCGGCAGCTGCAGGGTAAGGCCAGATTGGTAAATTACTTGATTATTAAATTGTTTTTCGCATAACCATAACAATTCAGCAATACAACCACCACCATGACACTCATCAAAACAACATACAACCGCCGTTCCTTCCTCAAAACCACCACCCTCGCCGGAGGCGGCATGCTGCTCGGCTTCAGCTGGCTGGCCTCCTGCAACCCCACACCGGAAGAGGCCCTGGCCATGCCGGAAGAGTGGTTCGACATCAATGCTTTCCTGAAGATCGGCGACAACGGCATAGTTACGATCATGTCTCCTAATCCCGAATTCGGCCAGAACGTCATTACTTCTATGCCAATGATCGTGGCGGAAGAACTGGACGTTGACTGGAAAAACGTCGTCGTAGAGCAGGCGCCGTTCAATTCTGAAAAATATACCCGTCAGTTTACGGGCGGCAGCCAGGGTATCCGAAGAGGGTGGGAAGGGCTGCGCATGGCCGGCGCCTCGGCCCGCCAGATGCTGCGGGAAGCCGCCGCTCAGGCCTGGCAGGTGCCGGTGGAGGAAACCTCCACGGAGGCAGGCGTCGTGCACCATAAGGCCAGCGGCCGATCCTTGGGTTACGGTGAGATCGCTTCCGCAGCAGCACAGGTTCCCGTACCGGAAGAGGTACAGCTGAAGGAAGTGAAAGATTTCAGGATCGTCGGCACATCACGCAAAAATGTAAGAGGCAGGGAAATCGTAACCGGAAAGCCCCTGTTCGGGGTTGACTACAGGCGGGAAGGCATGCTCTTCGCCATGATCGCCCACCCGCCGGCTTTCGGCCTGAAGCTGAAATCCGTTGACGACACCGCCGCAAGGGCCATGCCCGGCATCAAAGACATTTTTACCATTAAAACCTATAAGGAAGGCTACGAAAAGGGATATTTCGATACGGATGCTTTCCCGGAACTGGTAGCGGTGGCAGGCGAATCGACCTGGCAGGTGATGAATGCCAAAAAGGCCTTGAATATCGAATGGGAGCCGATTGCCGATTCAACTGAAACATTAAACGTTTTTGGCAACAAACAAACCGTTCATATCCCTGCTGGCCGTGAAAATACGACAGATCACATTGCCGAAATGGAAAAAATGGCCGCCGGGCCCGGCGAGGCCCCGCGTAGAGACGGCGACCCGGAAACTGCTTTCCAAACCGCCGCAAAGGTCATCGAGCGCACGTATTCGGCGCCTTTCCTGGCGCACAACTGCATGGAGCCCATGAACTTCTTTGCTCATGTGACGGAAGGCAAAGCGGAACTGGCCGGCCCGACGCAGGCGCCGGAGATCATGGAGCAGACCTTATCCGCCCGGCTCGGCTTACCCCTAGAAAAGATAGAAATCCACCTGACCAGAATGGGCGGCGGCTTCGGCCGGAGAGCCTATGGCCATCACATGGTGGAAGCGGCGCTCATTTCTCAGAAAGTGAACGCCCCCGTCCAACTGTTCTATTCCCGGGAGGACGACATGACTTTCGGCATTTATCGCCCTACTTATCAGATCACTTACCGGGCGGCCCTGGATGCTGACAATAACCTTATCGCTTTCCATGTAAAAGGGGGCGGTATTCCCGAGCATTCGGTATTTCCCGACCGCTTCCCGGCCGGTGCCGTTGACAATTACCTCGCCGAGGCCTGGAAGATAGATTCCAACATTACCATAGGGGCTTTCCGGGCGCCGCGGTCTAATTTTACCGCAGGAGCCGAACAGTCCTTCCTGGATGAAGTAGCCGAAATTGCGGGCAAAGACCCCATCGAGTTTCGCCTTGAATTGTTAGAACGCGCCCAAAACAATCCCGTTGGTGAAAACAACGATTACGACCCGGCCCGATACGCCGGCGTGCTGGAACTGGTGCGGGAAAAATCAGGCTGGGGCCAGGAGCAGCCTGGAGTGCACCGGGGCCTTTCCGCCTATTTCTGCCACAATACCTACGTGGCGCAGGTCCTGGACCTGGCCATCGAAAACGGCAAGCCGGTTGTAAAAAGGGTCTGCTGCGCCATCGACTGCGGTATTGTCATTAATCCGGATGCAGCTACGAATATGGCGGAAGGCGCAATTGTGGACGGCATCGGAAATGCCTTTTACGGCGCTATGTCCTTTAAGGACGGCGTGCCGGAAAAAACCAATTTCGACACGTATCGCCTGATCCGGATGAATGAGGCCCCCAAACAGATAGATGTGCATTTCGTGCAAAACGAAATAGCTCCCACGGGCATGGGCGAGCCGCCCTTCCCTCCTGTTTTCGGAGCACTGGCCAATGCATTGTACAAAGCGACGGGCAAGCGCCATTATCATCAGCCCTTCCTGGGGGAACAGCGGATGTTGGGGTAGCGGAGCTGAGTAAGCTATGATTGGTAAATGGCTGGATTGCTATTTTGTTGAATTGTTATAGTCAATCCCTGATGCAACGGCAACTATACCCTCTTGATTCAGGCATTGTACTCCGGTATAGCGAGCCAATGCCACCGAAAAAGGCGTAGTAAATGGGGTAGCCCGGGGTTTTCTCCCTACCACTCCAATAATAACCAGATCCACCCTTCTGGCTGTAATTACAATTGCCGTAAAGAGAAACTGAATAATGTAAAACTATTCCGCAAACCGCAATGATTATAATCACTGTTGGAAAGTGGCTATGCCCAATACAGAAAATGGAGTTCCTCCTCAATGCCCAATATTATCCAGGCCTCTTTTATTGATGAGGGCTTTAAAGGCCTTCCGGTAAGTATCACTAACGGGAATAAACGCTTCCCCTATCTGCACCCCGTCCCGGTCGATCACATCGATCCATTCGATGGCGATAATGTAAGAATGATGAACGCGAATGAACCTGGACGAAGGCAATTGCTCTTCCAGGGTTTTTAACCGTTGCAGTGTGGTGATCTTTCCTTTGGGCGTATGAATCGCCACGTAATCTTTCAGGCCCTTTATGAATTGGATATCGTCCAGTTTCACCTTGACGTGCTTTGTACCGTCTTTTACAAAAAGAAACGAAATCTCCTCCGGGATAGAAGGATTCCCTTCGTTCTCATGCAAAACAGGCTCTCTTTGTGGAGGAACACGGGAGCCGGCTAAACGCTCCGTAGCCTTCTCGACTGATTTTAAGAACCGCTCAAACGTTATGGGCTTCAGTAAATAGTCTGTCACGTCCAGCTCATATCCTTCAATAGCATATTCGGAATAGGCCGTAGTCAGAATAACCACGGGTTTTGTTTTCAATATTTTCAACAAAGAAATGCCGGTAATCTCAGGCATTTGCACATCCAGGAATAAGATATCAGGTTCTTGGGCGCGCAGGAAGTCCAGTGCTTCCAAAGGGTTGGAAAAAGACCTGAGTAGCTGTAATGAGGGGATCTTGCTGATGTACTCAGCGAGTAGGTTGCGCGCCAAAGGCTCGTCTTCAACTATGATGCAGGTTAAGTTCATTCCAAGTTTAATTTCAGTTCCACAGAATAGCGATCTTCCAGGCTTTCTACCTTGAGCTGGTACTTATCGGGATAACTCAGCTCCAGGCGGCGTTTCACATTCTGCAAACCAATGCCTGATTTCTTCTTGACCGTTTTACCGGATTCCGGAATTTTACTGTTGGCCACCCTATAATTACACATCTTGCCTTTAACCTGAATAAGAACATCGATCCAGGAATCTGAGCTCGAATTACTGACCCCGTGTTTAAAGGCATTTTCCAGAAAGGTGATCAACACCAACGGAGCGATGGTTACCCCGGAAATATCGCCTTGTACTTCAAATCGAATGGGTACATGCTCTCCCAGGCGCAGCTGTTCCAGACTCACATAATTTTGCATGTACTCGATCTCTTTGCTCAATGAAACCCGCGAATGATTGCTATCGTCGAGCATGTAGCGCATCATTTGCGATAATTTGGAGATCACTTCGGTAGTATTCGGCGATTTGGTATAGGCCAGGTAATAGAGGTTGTTCAGGGTATTGAAGAGGAAGTGAGGATTGATCTGGGCCTTTAAAAACCGAAGTTCAGATGACAAGCTTTTATTTTCCAGTTCCTTTTTTCTGGCTTCCAGTTCAAACCAGTCTTCCACAAATTTCAGCAATCCTACAAATACGGCCAGGAACAAGGCTCCAAGAATGACATTTACGGTAAATCGGGTTGAGTACAGCCAATGGGTGGGAATATAATCGGCCAAAATGAAACGCTTGCCTACAACTACTAAATAGGCCAATACGCAAAAGACCGGCAGGAATTCTAAAATGTATCGCCCGAAGTTTCTGGATCTCAGCAATCTCGGCAAAAAGAAAAAATAGTTGAGATAACTAATGCCGATCATCGCTATCATGTGAAAAGTAAAATCCTTGGATATCCTGGCCCAGTCCGGTTCCCCTCCGCCTTTATTGAAACTGATCTGGTAGAAGAAAAAAGAGGCATACACGCACCAGAATGCAATGTGAAGTAAAGACTTTTTATGACGCTGTATAAATGATTCCATTCGTTTCAACACTTTTCACCAGGTTGTTCCCCGCACTCCGGCCTGTGGCTGTTGTGATGGAAGCACCAAACTCGTTAAATATACCACTCAGAACGGAATTCCGGGGCTGTCTTAGGCCATCCGGCCATTTCAGCCGATAACTCCTCTCCTATTTTCGGCAATCCCGGCCAATAGAATATTATCACCTGTATGCCGATTTCTTTTCCCCCATCATATAAACCGGCCAAAAATCAAGGGAAAATGGTGCATCTTTGCGGCATTGATCATTTTCTGGAACCACCTGCTTTCCAGGCCTTTAAATCGTTCGAAATGAAAAAACTCATTCTCTCTTCCGCTTTACTCTTCAGTACACTGCTTATCTATGGCCAATTTTCCAGCCAGTTGCCCGGCGCTTCCCAAAGGGTTAAGGGAATCGGGAAAATTACAGGTACTGTATTCGATAACGAAGGAGGTTCAGGTGTGGAATTTGCCACCATTTCTCTTTTCCGGGAGGGAGAACTGATTGATGGAACGATTACGGATGATCGCGGAAAATTTGCCCTGAACGAATTAATTGACGGCAACTACACCCTGGAAGTATCCTACCTGGGCTATGATAAGATCGTGCTTAAGGATATAGTCATTGAAAAAGAACGAACCGTCAGTTTGGATGACATCTACCTGTCTGCATCGGCCACAGTGCTGGATGAGGTGACCGTAACCGGCCAACGGGCATTCATCGAAGAAAAGGTCGATCGAATGGTCTATAATGCCGAAAAAGACAACCTGGCCAAAGGCGGGGATGCGGCCGATGTGTTGCGCAAGGTCCCGCTCTTATCCGTCGATCTGGAAGGTAACGTCTCTTTAAGGGGCAACTCGAATGTTCAGGTCCTGATCAATAACAAACCTTCCACCATTGTGGCGGCAAATATTTCCGACGCCCTGAAAATGCTGCCCGCCGATATGATAAAAACCGTTGAAGTGATCACCTCGCCCTCCGCTAAATATGATGCCGAAGGTTCAGGTGGGATCATCAATATCATCACCAAGAAGAACAACCTGGAAGGGTATTATCTGAACGTGAATACCGGCATCGGATTGAGAGGCTCCAATTTAGGGTTAAATGGCAGTATGCGCAGTGGAAAATTCGGAATGACGCTGGGTGGGTTTGGCCGCGCCTTCTATAATAAAGCAGAACTGGACATGGAACAACGGAC
This sequence comes from Lewinellaceae bacterium, assembly GCA_020636315.1. GTDB lineage: Bacteria > Bacteroidota > Bacteroidia > Chitinophagales > Saprospiraceae > JACJXW01. The sequence continues at coordinate 171,178 of JACJYA010000001.1, read as the reverse complement.
CCGATCAGAGGGGGCCTCTCATCTAACCCGGCAATTTTCTGATGCTTCCGATAATGGCCTTTTCGGCCGCTATAATTTAGGATTCGATTACGACATTGATAAAACCCAGTTTCTGTCGGGGGGCATCCGCTATGGAATCCGAAACTTCAGGAGAGACGAGCAGCAAACGACTGAATTGTATGCAGATGATCAATTTTTAAATTCTTCGTTAAGGGACATCAACAGCAAGCGTTTTTCCGGAACGGCCGATGTAAACTTAGACTACCTGAAAAACTTCAGCCCGGGCCACGAGTTCAGTATTTCCACCCTCTATAGCCGAACGGATGAAAACAGCAATTTTGTTTCTGACAACCTGGATACAAACCAGTCATTCATCAGCAGCATTAAAAACCTGGATGACAACTTAAACCAGGAACTGACCTTTCAATCGGATTACATACGCCCCATTGGCGGCAATCAAATTGTTGAAGTAGGCGGGAAAGGTATTTTCAGAAAGGTCAATAGTGATTATTCCTACGAATTCGCCACCAGCGAAGGGGTTTTCACTCCTGACCTGACACGCCCGGCCGGTGCTCTGGATTATGACCAAAATGTAACGGCGGCTTACACGACTTACACCTATCAAACAGCCAGTAAATACACTTTCAAAGCAGGCGTCCGCTGGGAAAAAACCAGTATCGACGCCATTCAGGATGGAGAAGCAATCGATATTCCCGATTACAGCAATATTGTGCCCAGCCTGAACCTATCTAAAAACTTCAAGAATTTTACGACTATTAAATTGGGGTATAACCGGCGTATCCAACGCCCGTGGTTAAGGCAATTGAACCCCAATGTCAACGTACAAAACAGCCAGGATATCCAGGTGGGCAACCCCAATTTACGGCCGGAACTGGCAGATAACATCGAACTGGGGATCAGCAAACCCATCAGGAATGTCTATTTGAATGTGTCCGTTTTTGGGCGAATTACGGATAATGCCATCAACCAGGTGCGTTACCCTATTGACTCCATACCGGGCGCCATCCTCACTACTTTTGAAAATATTGGCAAGGAAAAGTCGCTGGGCACCAACATCTTTGCCAACATAACGATCTCGGATAAATGGACGCTGAATGGAGGGTTTGACCTGCGCTATGCTCAATTAGAAGGGCAGGTAACCGGCATCGACGGCGCCACTCAAACCGCTACAAATTCGGGCTGGAACTACGGCGGCAGGATGATGTCCCAGTACAAACTCAATGGCGGATGGACGGTTCAGGCATTTGGCTTTATGCACGGCCGAAGAGTAGAACTTCAGGGAAACAGAGGTGGGTTTGGCATTTATTCCATTGGCCTCAACAAGGACTTAAAAAATGGTTTGGGAAGCATAGGCCTGGGTGCTGAAAATTTCCTGAACCGAGGATGGAAGGTAACGTCTGAGTTAATTTCACCTGCCTTCAGCCAGTCCAGCAATATGCTGTTGATCAATCGAAATGTCAAAGTCAATTTCAATTACCGGTTTGGCAAACTGGACGCCCAAAGCAGCCGCAAAAAGACGCGTTCGGTCAGAAATGATGATTTGATGGAGGGGGGCGACAGTACGGGTGGCATGCAACAGGGTGGCGGCGCGCCCCAGGGAAACACCGGCAGGCGGGGCAGGCCGCAAACCAACAGAAAAGCAAGCTCAAAGAAAAGCAAGAAGGGAAAAAAGGAGGGCCAATCCTAGGGACTGTTCATAGTTCCTGGTTTCTGAGTTCCTCGTTGCCTGGGGCCCAGCGGGTTAGCGTAACGCGGACCCACTTATTTGAACCATTCCCAATCCCAGGCTCCTTACTCAAACAACAAATGCTTTGAAAAGAACGGTAGCGTTTTAGTTCGTATCCGTTCGGCAATCCGGTTGAGGTGATCCCCTTCGTAGCTCTCATACTGGTGGGGGATATTATAGGATTCCAGAAGCTCATGCAGCCTTTTGGTAGCTTCGCTGATCCCATAATCCTGAAGGCCGGCATCCATACCGATGGCCCTCAGTTTTTTCAGGTTGTGGATGTACTGATCGATGATATACAATGTCCGGTTAGCGGAGAATTTGGCGGCGATCTCCGGAAGCACTTCTCCATCTTTAAAGGGCAGGTCGAGATAAAAAGGAGGCTTTTTCGGGTTTGGCGCCCAGGCGGCGGCTGATGCCAGGGTGGCTATTACAAAAAAATTGGCGGCATCCAGTTGATCAACCGAAGTGACATCCTCTACGCTTTTGGCAAAAAGGGGGTTTACATCCGTCAATACCCCATCCATGCAGCAGGGGCTCAGCAGATAGATGGCCGACCACACTTCCGGGTATTTCATCCCCAGGCGGATCGTGCCGTAACCTCCCATCGAATGCCCGGCCAGCCCCCGGCTGGCGGGCTCCGGAATGGTCCGGTAATGGGTATCGATATGATCGACGAGTTCTTTGGAAACGAAGGTTTCCCAGTCGCCGATGGTTGCCGAACTCGAGTACATGCTGCCCTTAAAACGGTTGTAGGCATTGGGCATTACCACGATCATCTCTTTAGTTTGCCCCTCCGATAAGGCGGAATCAATCACCTCGTGCAGGTTGATCCAGTGTTCTTCCCAGCCGAACCACCGGCTGTCGTTGTCCGTAAAGCCATGCAGCATATAAAGCACTGGATAACGTTTGCCGGAATCAGCCTGATAAGAAGGAGGAAGGTAAACCGTCACATCCCGCTCGGCCGGGTCATTGACGAGGTTTCCTTCGATGGCCTGGCTGTACACTTTGATGCGCTCTTTGGCGCCGTTCTGGGCGCCGGCAACAGATATTGTGAATAGCAATAGGAATAATAGTAATGTATTTTTCATCTTTTGGATTTGGTAAGCTCATGTATTACCACCGCTAATTTCGCAAATGATGGCAACCCTCTGCTTATTGTGGATTCTATTACTTTACCACTTTTGAAATGGCCCAACGCTCTGCTATGACAGGGCAGCTCGCTGCACCCCTTTTACCAACAACCAGATCGTAAGTGAGAATTCTCCGATAACCCCTGGTATGATTACCATCATTTCAAACACCGCCTGGTAATCAGCGTAATTGGGGAGCAGGAAATGAGCGAAGCTGTCGGTAAGGTAGCCCAGGGCCGCCAGTATCAGCAGCGGCCCCAAAACCTTTGGGATGTAACCGGACCTGAACACCAGGTACCCCAAAACCGAGAGGTGCAGCCCGAAGAACACCAGCCCGATCAGCCAGGTGTAGTTGAAAGTATCCAGCAGAAACTGGGTGCGTGCATGCAATTCAGAAGGTTCAAAAGCTTCCAGGTACGGAGCTCCGCTAAACAGCAGCAATACGCCAAACAGGTTGGCCAGCGCCACGCCGAATATGGCTCCGTTCACCAGGCGGAGCCAGGCAGACAACAGCGAAAGGTGCCTGTTTACCGGCCTGAGCAGGAGGTAAAGCGGCCAGGCCAGCAACACATCCGCTATGACCATGATCAGGAAGCTGAAGATGCCCCGGCGAAACTGCATGAGGTTGCTCCCGATATTGTCGAAAGTAGCCGCTGCGTCTCCATCCGCCACCAGGCCTTCCAGCACGAAGAAGTTGGCGAAAAAACCGGTGATAAAAATGAAGAGGTAGCCCAGGCCGGCAATCCTGGCGATTCTTTTGAGTGATTTCATATTTTTGGAATAATATAGGCCAAGATAGGGAGTTTTTTAGTATCCCCGCGTTAACTTGACGGCCAGGATACAACGAATTGTTATGAGATACATCAACCTCTTTCTCGCCCTGCTCTTCGCCCTTTTCGCCGTTGTACAGCTCAATGACCCCGACCCCTGGGGCTGGGTGGCCATGTACGGCTTCGTGGCGGTTGTTTCTGCTTTTGCGGCTTTCGGACGTTATCACCGATACCTCCTCTACCTGGGCATGGGCGTGGTGCTGATCTGGATGGCCACGCTCCTGCCCGATTTCATCCATTGGATGAAAATGGGCATGCCGACGATCACCGGTTCCATGAAGGCGGAATCGCCGCATGTAGAACTGACGCGGGAGTTCCTGGGGCTGTCGCTGTGCGGCCTGGCGCTGGGGTGGCACTGGAGGAAGGCGGGGAGGTAAGTGGACGTTGGTGTATTCGAACATTCATATTATCCTGGGTTTTTACCCGGCTGAGGTATGAGGCCGGACATGAAGGGCCGGCAGTAAATTTTAGTGAAAGCTCTTTCCCGGACAGTCCCGTTCCTCTGAATTTAGCTACCTTTCCCGGAAAAATTAAAAGATATGAACCGGCGAAACTTCCTGCGCAACTTAACCACCATTTCCCTGAGCGCCGCACTCCCGTTCGGCTTTTTGAAAACATTCGACAAGATGAGCAAAATCGGCATTCAACTTTATACCGTCCGCGATGATATGGCCCGGGATGCCAAAGGCACCCTCCGCCGTATCGCGGAGACCGGCTTTGCCAAGGTAGAATCCGCCGGATACCACGAAGGGCGTTTTTACGGGATGAAACCCAAAGCTTTCCGAAAATATCTGAAGTCTCTGGGGCTTAGTATGCCCAGCGGCCACTGTTCCACCGGCGCCACTGCTCCCGATCAGCGCGGCACCCTGCATAATGACTGGGAAATGGCGGTGGCAGATGCCGTTGAAGCCGGGCAGGAATACATTGTCCTCGCTTACCTGGCCGAAGAAGAGCGCAAAAATATTGACGACTACAAAAGGCTGGCCGAGGTGCTCAATAAGGCCGGGGAAACCTGCCGTCAATACGGGATAACCTTCGGCTACCACAACCACGATTTCGAATTTCTGGAACTGGACGGGCAAATGCCTTACGAACTGCTCCTGCAGGAGGTTGAAGAAAAAAACATGGCCATGGAGCTCGACCTCTACTGGGCCACCAAAGCCGGCAAAGACCCCGTCGCTTATTTCCGCAAAGCTCCGGGCCGGTTTCCCCTCTGGCACGTCAAGGATATGGAAGACTCTCCGGAAGGGTTCTTCACGGAAGTGGGCAACGGCGTCATCGACTTCCCGGCCATTTTCCGGGAAAAGGAGACAGCAGGGTTAAAACACTTCTACGTAGAACAGGACACCTGCCGCAACCACCCTCCCCTGGAAAGCGCCGCCATCAGCTATAAATATCTGGCAGGCATGGAATTTTGAACGGTTCAGAGCTTCTTTGTAAATTTATAGCCTTCTTTTACAACCAACACCTCAAATGGGTAAAACCACCATCACAGGAACCCAGAAAGCTGGCGAGGATACCTGGCCCAAAGGTATTCTGGAAGCCCTTCTTCTGTTACAGGAAGAAGAAAGGTGGGAAGACTCGCTTCCGGCTGCAGTAGAAGCTCTTTGCGGGGCCCTCGGCCTGGATTCCGTTTATGTATATGAGTTGCACACTGAGAATGATACCAACAACCTGTCTTTATCCCTCATCACTCCGAATTCTGCACAACAGGCCTCTGAATGCCTCTTATTGCATGCTTCTCTGAAAAACCAGCTCGCCCAGGGCCTGGCGTTACAGGAAAGCACCCGCCTGATACCAGCAAGCTGGCGGGGCCTGATCCCTGAGCCCCGGGGAGCATTTTGCCTGTTATTCCCCATTCTGGCAAGGCGCAGGCTTACCGGCCTGCTGACAGCCTCCGGCCCGGAAACTAACCTCAGGGATAGCCTGTCTATCAAGGCCTTCTGCCAGCACCTCGGCCAGTTGATGGCCCTCGATGCTGCTGAAGAGAGGATCAGAGAGAGAGAAATGGCTCTGGAAAAAAGCGAGTATATCCAAAAGGCCATCCTCAATGCTCTTCCCGACCTCAAGTTTCGCCTGAGTTCCAGCGGCGTTTTTCTGGATTATTTCGCCAATCCAGATGGAGACCCGGACCTGTTCATACCAGCCGAGCAGTTTCTCGGTAAAAAGGTGGAAGACGTCTTTCCCGAATACCTCTCCAAAGCCATCAGGAAGAACCTCCAGTTGGCCACTGATCAGAGAAAGGTCCAGACATTTGAATATCCATTATCTCTGAATGGAGTTTTGCGGCATTACGAAGCCCGCATCAACGCAGTCAATGACAATGAAGTAGTCGCCGTGGTCCGTGAGATCACTGCCCTGAAGCTGGCCAGACAGGAACTGGAAGGAAAAGTCCGCGAACTGGACCTGAACAACCAGAAACTCCAGAAATATGTGGACTCCAACCTGCAGTTGGAAAACTTTGCCCACACTGTCTCCCATGACCTTCGGGAACCCGTGAGAACCATAAGCAGTTTCTCCCGGCTCCTGCAAAAGAAGTACCACGGCCGGTTGGACGAGGATGCCAATACCTACCTGGACTTTATCGCCTCCAGCGCCGCCAACATGAACACCCTGATCGAAGACCTGCTGGAGTATTCCCGTTTCAACTCCAGCAAGCACCCTGTAGAGGACATTCCTGTAGAACAACTGCTCCATGCTGTCACCAACGCCCTGAGCGGACTGATCACCGAACGGCGGGCCTCTGTTAATATATGTACCCCTCTGCCTACCATCAGGGGCAACTGGACAAAGATCAACCAGCTTTTCCAGAACCTCATCTCTAATGCCATAAAATTCGTGGAAAAGGAGAAAAAGCCAGTTATCGATATAATTGCTCAGGAAGGGCTGGATAACTGGAAATTCGCCATACGGGATAACGGAATTGGAATTAAAGAAGAATACCAGGAACAGATCTTTCTACTTTTTCGGCGCCTGCATAGCCGGAGGTTCTATCCCGGTTCCGGCATTGGCCTTTCGCTCTGCAAACGAGTGGTAGAACAGCATGGCGGCAGAATATGGGTTTCTTCCCACCCCGGCCAGGGTTCCACTTTTTATTTTACCATTCCCAAATAATTCCTATGGAAGAAAAGATCAAGGCCTACCTTCAAGGGTTGGAAGCCGGCGATTATCAACAATTGATTAGCCTGTTTGCCGATGATGCGGTAGTCCACTCTCCCCTTTACGGAAAGCGATCCGCCCGTACCTTCTACCGGGAACTCCTGGACGACAGCTCCGCCTCCCGCATCCGCCTGCTTCATATCTACCATCAGCCGGGAGGGCGGCGGGCGGCCGTCAATTTTATTTACGAATGGGCACTGGCCAACGGCAGCCAGGTGGCTTTTGACTGCGTTGACCTTTTCGAATGGAACGAAGAAGAGAAGATTACCGAACTCAAGATCATCTATGATGCCAGCCAAAGCCGCCCCGCCCTGGAACAACAGCACAACCAAAGCCCCTGATCGTTGTTATTCCTGAGATGGCATTACTCGAATTTACCGACAAAGGAATTTACTGCCCGCCGGCCAACGTTTACATCGACCCCTGGAGGCCGGTGGAACGAGCCCTCATCACCCACGGCCATGCCGACCACTCCCGATGGGGGCACAAATATTACCTGTGCACCGAATCGGCAAAGCCCGTCATCCGGTACCGGCTCGGCGACGTACAGATCCAAACCGTTCGCTTTGGAGAGGAGCTCTCCCATAATGGAGTGCGCTTCTCCTTCCACCCCGCCGGGCACATCCTCGGCTCCGCTCAGATCCGGGTGGAACACGAGGGAGAAATATGGGCCGTTTCAGGAGATTATAAACTGGAGAACGACGGCCTGTCCGAGCCTTTCGAACCAGTTCGCTGCCATACCTTCATTACGGAATCCACCTTCGGGCTGCCGGTTTACCGCTGGCAGGAACAGCGCGAGGTCTTTGAGGAGATCAACAGCTGGTGGCGCAGGAACAAAGCAGAACGCAAAGTAAGCCTGATCACCGCCTACGCCCTGGGTAAAGCCCAGCGCCTGATGCGAGGCCTGGATGAAAGCATCGGGCCCATCTTCACCCACGGCGCCATCGAAAATACCAACCAGGTAATGCGCAGGCAGGGGGTTAAGCTTCCAAAGGCTAAAAAGGTATCCGCCAAATTCAAAAAAGAGGATTACATCGGAGGAATGGTCATTGCCCCTCCTTCGGCGCTAAATGCTCCCTGGCTACGCAAATTCAAGCCCCTTTCGATAGGCATCGCCTCCGGGTGGATGGCCCTCAGGGGCGCCCGCCGCCGCCGCGCCGCCGACCGTGGCTTTGTACTCTCCGACCACGCCGACTGGAAAGGCCTCAACGAGGCCATCACCGCCACCGGCGCCGAACGCGTGATCGTCACTCATGGTTATACCAACATCTTCACCCGATGGCTCAGGGAGGAGCGGGGGCTGGAAGCTTACGAGGCTCAAACCGAATTCGAAGGGGAACTGTCGGAGATCAATGAGACGGAAGCCGAGGGTGAGGATAGTTAGATTGCTGGCAATCTGAGGCCCTGGCGGATTGTTTTATTGCCGTCTGCGCAAGCATTCGAAATGGTTTGATGGGTTTCTGGAAACCAGTGGGTTATCCCCGGGCCGTCTCCAGGAAAAGCTTCACATCCGTCAGGACACCCAACCGTTAAACAACTAAAAAAGGCCTCAAAAAGGCAACAATCTAACAACACCTTATGCCCCCACAAAGCAGAGATCCATGAAACAATTCGCCAACTTATACACCCAACTCGACCAGACCACCAGGACCAACACCAAGGTCAACGTGCTGGCCCGGTACTTCAGCCAGGCCGGTGAAGAAGACCGCCTGTGGACAGTGGCCATACTATCCCACCGGCGCCCGAAACGAACCGTCAATTCCACCTTGCTGAGAACCTGGGCTGCCGAAATGGCGGGCATTCCCCTATGGCTTTTCGAGGAATCGTATCACGTGGTGGGCGACCTCAGCGAGGCCATAGCGCTCACCCTTCCCGGGCGGCAGTCGGAAAACGAATTCTCCCTCACCTACTGGATCGAATACATCAAAAGCCTGGAAAAGCTGGAGGAAGAAGAAAAAAAAGAACGGATAACCGCTGCCTGGGAAAGCATGAACTATACCGAACGGCTTGTCTTCAACAAGCTCATTATGGGAGGCTTTCGGATCGGCGTTTCCCAAAAGCTGATGGTCCGTGCTCTTTCCCAGTACACCGGTATCGACGAAAACACTCTGGCCCATCGCATTATGGGCAACTGGGATCCCGCAGAGACTACCTTTGAAAAACTCATCCTGACCAAAGACCCTCTGGAAGACATTTCCAAGCCCTACCCTTTCTATCTCGCCTATGCCCTGGACGAGGAACCCGAAGAGCTGGGCGCCCCCGCCGAATGGATTGCAGAACGCAAATGGGATGGCATCCGCGGACAGCTCATCGTCCGTAAGGATGAACTCTTCGTCTGGTCAAGAGGAGAAGAACTGGTGACCGATAAATTTCCGGAATACCATCCCCTTGCCGAATTGCTGCCCAACGGTACGGTTATTGACGGAGAGATCCTTCCTTTTAAGGAGGGGCGCCCCCTCACCTTCAATGACCTACAAACCCGCATCGGCAGGAAAAACCTCACCAAAAGCATCCTGAAAAAGGCGCCGGTAGTGATGATGGCCTACGACCTGCTGGAATGGCGGGGGGAAGATATTCGCCATTACCCACTCCACAAGCGCCGGCAACTGCTGGAGGAGATGATGGAAACACAAAAAGAACAGGAGGTACTGCTCCTTTCCGAAACCCTCTCCTTCGACAATTGGGAGAGCCTTGCCCGCGAACGGAAGAACTCCCGGGAGCACCACAGTGAAGGGCTGATGCTTAAACACCGGGATTCACAGTATAAAGCGGGCCGAAAAAAGGGAGATTGGTGGAAATGGAAAGTCGATCCGCTGGCCATCGACGCCGTCATGATCTATGCACAACGGGGCCACGGCCGCCGCGCCAACCTCTTCACCGATTTCACCTTCGCCGTCTGGGACGGAAACACCCTTGTTCCTTTCGCCAAAGCCTATTCCGGCCTGACGGATAAGGAATTCCGGGAGATCACCGCCTGGGTGCGCCGCAACACCAAAGAGCGCTTCGGCCCGGTCCACAGCGTTGAGCCTGCGCATGTCTTCGAGATCGCCTTCGAAGGCATACGTGCTTCCAACCGCCATAAATCCGGCGTAGCCCTGCGCTTTCCCCGCATCAGCCGCTGGCGAAAGGACAAACCCATACGAGAAGCAAATACCCTGGAGGAACTGAAAGGTATGCTGAGGGTGTATGAGGGGAAGGTGTAAAGGTGCTTAGGTGTAAATGTGTAAATGTGTAAGTAAGTAAGTGACTGGACAATTGTAGTTTCACACAGGTTGCTTGGGAATCAGGCCTCAAATCTCTTTGTTCATGGGGTTCCGGGCAGATTGTTATATGGCTGTATTGTTAGATTGTTATTGCCCACCTGCTTAAAGGTGCCAGGTGGAACATTAGCACATTTACACATTAGCAGGGATAGTTCAATTAAGTGTGTCCGCGTTAAGCTAACCCGCTGGTTTCCAGGGCAACGAGCCCCGTCCGTCTAGCCAGTCCCGGCTCTGCCGAGGACACTCGCTTTGCGGTGCCGGATAAATCCTCGCTACCGCTCTGCCGGGTAAAAACCCAGGAATCAGAAACAATGAACAGTCCCCTAAAAACCAGAAACTTTGAGCACTCACTGATAGATGCAAGTTGCTCTACTCCTCCGGGTACTTCTCCCGCATCATCTTCACCGATTCCCGGATCATCTCTTTGAGGACGTCCATATCTACATCCTCCAGCTTGTTGATGTAAAGGCAGGACTTGCCCGTTTTGTGCTTGCCCAGCTTTTGCAATAGCTCCTCATAATGGCTGAAGCCGGACATGATGTAGAGCGTCAGGCTTTGTTTGCGGGGAGAGAAGCCGGTGATGAAAAAGTCGCCTTCCCGGCCGCTTTCGTATTTGTAGTGGTAGCTGCCGAAGCCGACGATGCTGGGGCCCCACATCTTTGGCTCCTCCCCGGTGAGTTCTTTCATGACCTCCAGCATGGCGAGGCTGTCTTCGCGTCGCCTGTCGTGCTCTACGCTGTGGAGGAATTTTTCTACGTTGCCGTCGTGGGGTTTGGTTTTGAGATCGCTCATGTCGGGTGGTTTTTTTGTTAAAAAATGATGGTGTACATTTTTCGCCACTAAGGCACAAAGCATCACAAAAGGTTCCTGCGTGTTGCCGGGCGTTCGGGATTTCCCCCCGTAGGGGAAAGCCACCTTATATCAGTTCAAAATTCTTAGCCTTTAAAAATAAGGCAATTTTTTCGAACTCCTCTTCTAACTTTTTCATCATCGGGCCGGAGAGTTTTTCGAAACCATCCAGTTCCACCTGCATTTTCTTCCCGGTAAATTTCGGTATCCACACCACATGCGCCAGCCCATTGGCCAGCACAACGCCGAAGGCATTACCTCCGGTGGCGCCAAGTTTTCCGTAGATTTTCTCCAGGACATCGGAGCCGGCAAACAGCTGCCGCCCGTCCGGAGCGTAGCCCGTGGTGTAGCTGTCCCACTGCGGGAGGAGGTCAATGGTATCGGTTTTAGAAGGCTTGAACGATTCAAATTCATCCGCCAGGGAGGCCGGCAGCAGGTATCCATCACCCGTATCGGACGTTTCCACTTCAGCAAAGGCCTTTACTGCCGCAGTTTTGGTGATGCCGGCCCACCACTGAAAGTCCTGAACGCGGGCCGGCCCGAACGCGCGGAGGTACTGCTCCGCCAGCCACGCCTGGGCTTTTGTTGTTTCCTCCTGCGGGAAGGGCTTTCCCATCCAGGCTTCGGCGCCTACATAGGAAATGATGTTGGACCGCAGGCTGTCGGCCCCTATTCGCAGGAGGCAGCCTTCAAAGGCCATGCGGTTGAGGACGAACTTTAGTTTGTCACCCGGGACTTTCACCTCTTTTTTCAGCTCAGCGGCTTTCATGGGGGTGGTGGCTACCCGGAGGATATCCTCCTTCCACTCGTCAAAAAATTCGGGAGGGATCTTTCTCCCGCTTTGGGAATAGCGGCGCGCCCAGGACTCATCGCCCGGAGGCGGAATGGAAGCGGCCATGAAAAGGTGGGCCGTCTTGCGGGGCAGCAGGTACACCGATTTGCGCATGGCGGGCACGCGCAGGCCTGGCTTTTGCTGGTCTATCTGATGAAAACCGGCTTCCGTGAGGCCGCTTACCCTGGCGAACAGAGACAGGGGGCGGACGGATGGGAGCTGTACACGCCCAGGACGGCACTGAGGGCTTTTTCAGCACTTTCTCCCTGCCGGCCGAGGCACTGGCGGTGTCAGCTCCAGTGGCGGAGGTGGTGGGTGGTGTCGGGCATGAGATGCAGGTATTTTCCTTTTAATATGAGAGGATAAAATGAAATTGCCAAGAGAAACCCTTACTTATTCATCCAATCTTTAAAGTCCTTTGCCCGGTCAATACTTACGATGGTGTCATGGCGGTCATCGGCCGGCGGCTGTAGTTCTATCCGGATCCGGCTGCGCGACCAGGCGATCATCTTATCGATAGCGGGCATGCTGACCAGGTATTTGCGGTTGATGCGGAAGAAGCGCGCAGGGTCCAGAGTTTGCTCCAGGGCCTCGAGGGTGAGGTCCAGCGGGTAGGTTTTGCCCTGGAAGGTCCGCAGGAACACCGCCTTGTGGGCGGCAAAAAAGTAGGCGGCTTCTTCGGTGGGCACCTGGCGGAATTTTTCGCCCACCTGGATGAGAAAATGTTTGCGGTAGGCCGGCTGCCGCCCCTGCATCATGGACAGGAGATGATCAAAATTGATGGAAAAAGCGGAGCGGAGAGATTGCAGCTTCTGCAGGCTCTCCATCAGCTCGCTCTTCCGGATGGGCTTCAGCAGGTAGGCGACGCTATTGAGTTGGAAGGCCTTGATGGCGTACTGGTCATAAGCGGTGGTGAGAATGATGGGCGTCTGCACCTGCACCTGATCAAAAATGCTGAAGCTCAGGCCGTCGGATAGCTGTATGTCCAGAAAAATTAGGTCGGCGCTGTGGGTGGTCAGCCATTTTACGGACTCTTTGATGGAGCCGGGCGTGGCCAGCACCTCGATGTCCGGGTCGATCTCTTTGAGCTGTTTTTCCAGCCGTTCGGCTGCGATGGCCTCGTCTTCAATGATGATCACTTTCATCCTGGATGGTTTCAATGAGTGGTAGCCTGGCGGTGTAGTGGTGCATGTCCACCATGAACTGTGGCGTCCTGCTGCAGACCATTTTATAGCGCTTTACCATATTGTCCTGCCCCAGGCGGGTGGAGGCGCCCGAGGACACTTTGGGCTGAATGTTATTTTTTACCACCAGCCATTCATCTTCGGCGAACACCTCGATCCTCAGCGGGCTGGAAGGGCTGACGACGTTGTGCTTGATGGCGTTCTCGAACACCACCTGCAGAGAGAGCGGGGGCAGGAGGCTGCTCAGCAGGTGGGCCGGCAGGTTGACTTCCACTTCCAGCGCCTCGCCGTAGCGCATCTGCTGTAAAAACACATAAGACCTTACAAACTGCAATTCGTCGTTAAGTGTCACTACCGGTTTCTCAATGGTCTCCAGCACGTAGCGATAAATTAATGAAAATTCGTCAATAAACTGCTGCGCCTTGTTGACGTCCTTGTCGATCAGCCCGGAGAGTACGTTCAGGCTGTTGAACATGAAGTGTGGGTTGATCTGGCTCTTGAGCACTTCAAACCGGATCTGCGAAAGCTCCTTTTCCAGCGCCTTTGCCTTTTGCTCGGCGGCGTCGCCCTTGCTGAAGAACAGCATACCTTCCAGGATGGCTGTCAGGATGATATTGACCACCGAGAAAATCAGGGCATTGTAAACCAGGACCGTCGGCAGAGGGCTCTCATAAGGGCGGAGGGTATGGAGGGCCAGTGTAGTGAGGGTAGAAACGGCCAGGGCCACCAGTATTGTCAAACCGAGTTGTACAAGTAGCCGTTGCGGCGCCCGTTCTTTCCACGGGAAGGTTTGGTTGAGAAAGCGGATGATCAGCAGGCCGGGAATGGCCATGATAAACCCCGCCAACAGGCTGAGGGCTACCCCTCTGGCGAACCGCCACAGGAAATGGCCGAAGCCGTCCAGTACATAAAAGCCGGTATAGTGATTGAAAGAAATGACTATGAGCTGCACGCCGATGGCGATCGCCAGCAGCAGGTACAACAGCTTTTGTAAGGGGAAGAGTTCGTTTATCCGTTTGAAGGCCATGAGTCTTTCTTTTTGGTTGGGGCCAACGGGTATTCTTTCGGTAAGATAAGGTTTCTGATAGTTATGGTTTTTGTTCTGCCCTGACAGGAAAGCAGGAGTCATCCCGAATTTTTATTTCAGGCATTCAGCCTGATATCTGGGCTTGGGTTACCCTTCCCCGGGCGAGGCCCGGGGCTGCAATGTAACAGCCTTTCAGGCTGAAAGCCTGACAGATTGGAGCTTGGGGCACCGCCCCAAGCCTGAAAGAAGCAAATAACTCAGGCTGAAGGCCTGAAATAATATCCAAAGGTATATCATTCTAAAATTCGACTCATTTTACTCCAGAGGAGCATTCGATCAAGATGGAAGGCACTTTCGAAGTGCCTTCCATCTATCCGACACTAGAATACCTTTACTACCCCCAACCGGGCGGAGAAGTAGCTGAGGTTCAGGTTCGTTTTCACCCCATCCTCATCCAGTTCTCTGGACAGCGAGTTGAACTTTACGCCCGGCGCCAGGCTCCATCCGGACCCCAGAGGGATATCTACGCCGCCGGCAGCCTGCCATCCCCAGCCGTGGCCGGTGTCGCCGATGATGTCGCCATGCTCATTTTCTACTTCGATGTGGTTGTACAGCGCGCCAGCCCTGAGATAGTACGCCACCGGAGATGTTCCGATCGGGTGTTTGAATTGAACGCCCATGACGTATCCGGTTTCTTCGTAATCGAGATTATTGTCGGCGGCAAAGCGGTTCCAACCCCAGCCGGCGTACAGGCCGGTGTGCGGCAGTACGCGGTAGTGCAGGAGGGCTTCGAAGCCGGCGCCGGTGTTCAAATCGTTTCCGCCCAGCTCCTGGGTGGCGAAGGAGGCGCCGCCGGTGAGCTCGATGCCGAACCTGCCGCTGTTGTTCTGAGCGTTACTGCTAATGGATACCATGATTGCCAGTGCGATGATTGCCAATACTTGCTTTTTCATTGTTTTTGATTTAGCTGTTTTTCAAATCATTCAATGCAAAAGTATGGGCTGAACGGGCGGAAGGAAAGTAAAAGAGGATGGGCGCGCAGATGGGTAAGATGAAGCTGTCGGAGAGAGGGATGAGTGTGTGTGAAACAGGGGCAGTTGGGCTGTGCCGCAAGCCCGTAAGTGTTATCAACCACAGCAGCTACGGTACACGCAGAGGCGGAACGATAGTTTGCGTCTCGAAGGCACAGGGACTGTTCATAGTTCCTTGTTTCTGAGTTCCTGGCTTACTGGAAACCAGCGGTTTAGCGCGAAGCAGACACACTTAATTGAACTATCCCAAGGCACACCCCAGGAGGCGCAGGAAATGCGCCACCTGGGGTGTGCCGGGGACTATGAACAGTCCCGAACTATTTCCCTCACCGCACCAGCAGCACCTCGCCCGACACTACCTCCATCGCCTCCCCGGGCAATCTCCTGTACGCCGCCTTATACACATAGATCCCCGCCGGAGCGGTTTTCCCGAAGGCGGAGCCGTCCCATCGGGCGCCGGGGCCCTGCCCTTCGTAGAGGAGGGCGCCCCATCGACTGAACACCTGGAGTTCGGTAATCTCGATATCCGGGCCATAGGGCTGGAAGACGTCGTTGCGGCCGTCGCCGTTGGGGGAAAAAGCGTTGGGCAGGTAGATGCCGGGGCGGCAATCGCCGGCGGGGATAGAGAAAGTGAGCGTAGTGTCGCAGGCGCCATTGGAAACCAGTGCCTGGTAGGCGCCTGGGGCGGTGATGGGGTAGGGGTTGTCGGTGGAGCCGTCTTGCCATTGTACCGAAAGGGGGGCGCCGTCCAGGGCCCGGACGTCCAGCAGGATGGGCCGGCCGGGGCACACCGAAGTATCCGGCAGCGGCAGGAGAAGCAGAGGCGGGGCAAAGCTTACCCGGATGCTGTCCTGCCCGGCGCAGCCGGTGGCGGCGTCGGTGACGGTGAGAACGTAATTATCCTCAGCCGAAACGGTGAGGCGGGGCAAAGCGGCGCCGGTGCTCCACAGGTAAAGGGGTTCGGAAGCGCCGGTTTGGGCCGTGACTTCAAGCGAGGCGCCTCCGCAGAGGGTGGTGTCCGGGCCGAGTTCTACTTCCGGCAACGGGTGGAGGCTCAAAATAAGCGTATCCGAGCGGGTGCAGCCGGTAGCGCCGGTGGCGGTGAGGACGTAAGCGCCGGGTTCCTCTGCTTCCAGGGCAGGGCTGGCGCTTCCATCCTGCCATTCGAGCTGGTACTGCCCGGCAGCCAGCCCGCTGTTGATGAACAGCCTTGCGCCCGGGCAGATGGACGTGTCGGGCCCGAGAGTAAATACTGGCCCCTCCCGAACCACTACTTCCGTAAAGGCCGTATCCCGGCAGCCGAAGGCGCCGGCAATATGGCGGATGGTGTAGCTGCCGGGGGCTTCATAACGAATGGTATCGGCGGGCTGGCCGGAGCTGGCGGGGGCGCCGCCTTCGAAGGCCCACTCGGAGGTGAAGTCCAGGCCTGTTTCCTGCCGCCGCACCTGCACGGTGTCGCCCGCACATACCGGGGAGGTGGCGGTGAAATCGGCGGCGAACCAGGGCTCGTGGCAGTATTGGCTGTCTCTTACAAGAAAATTTTCTTCCAATAAGGCTATCGGTTCATAGGCTGGATACTCTTCTTCGGCCCAGGCAACCGGCATCACATCCGGAAATGGGGCATCTTCAATCGTCAGGGCACAGGGGGAATGCGTGATGCACCCCTCCACCTCGCCCTCGGCATCCACCTGGGTGATGGCCATTGCTGTCGGGTTGCCGGAAGTGCCCAGCCAGGCCATCCCGCCATCCGGACGGGCGATGAAGCTCGCATTGCTCCCAAGCGAAGCGTAATGAGCTCCCAGATAGACCTTGCTCCAAATGAGGCTGCCATCCGTTTGCGCCAGCCGGAAAGCATAGGATTCGCTTTCTGTTATGTAGCTGAAGAGGAAGTCCAGGTAGCCGTTAGCAAGGTCAAAATAACCGGCCAGAAGCCTGTTATCAGAAAGGCCGGCCAACTGCTTACACCATACCGGCCGTCCTTCAGGATCATATTTTGCATATTGGGGCGGGCCAAAAACCTCATTGGTGTAGAAGCGAAAAGACTCATACCGGTTGCCCATTTCATCAAAATCGATGGAATTGATATAATGGTATTCTAAAATCGATGCCTGAATGACTACCCCGGAAAGGGCGTCCACTTTCATCCTTACCGAGTTCCCGAAATCAGAGTTCCGGGCAGGTTTGACACCGCCTCGCAGTAAGATCTCTCCATTTGGCACAAACACTGCCCCACAGCCATAGTAATCTTCATAGCCTGGGATCTGGTATTGCTTGGCCCACAGAGGCTGCCCTTCCTCGTCCAGCCGGGCCAGGTAGAACCCACTCCTGTTGAATGAAGTACTGACCAGAATATCGTTGCCCTCAACGTCCAGCTCGTAATCTGTCCCACTAACGACATCCGGAATACGGTAGGCCCATAGGAGGTTCCCCCCGGGGCTTAGCTTTAAAACCACACTATTCCTCAACCCCGGCCCGGAATCAGTCTGGGAAGCTACGGCGACAATACTTCCATCCGGGGTAGTGATGATATCGCCAATAATAAAAAACAAATTTTCCGGGGCCGGGTCCCGAAAGGCCTTGCCCCATATTACATCGCCATTGGAGTCCAGTTTGCAGAGAATAGCCGCCGTGAAATTGGTGGCGAGGGCCACCATAGACTCTCCGTCGTTGCCAGGGGACAGCCCGGCCCAGACGAGGAGGCTATCCGATCGGTACTGCTTGAAAAAAGTTGGTTGGGCGGCCGCCAGATTGACGACAGCCAGGCAAAAGGCCAGGAGGGTGCAGCGTTTTTTCATCAGAGTGCGGGTTTAGAGCATGTTTGGTGGCCACCCTTTGGGCTGAAAACGCCCCTTTTTTGATGATACTGCGTTGCTTTTTTCGTCCATACCTTCCAGGTATGAACTTCAAAAAGCGCCTTGTCTCATCAAAAAATTGACACTTTTCATCTCCAAAAGCGGCCTCCAAACATGCTCTTAGTGATCTTCTGATTTCCAAACGCTGCGGCATCGGCCGGGGTATGGAAACGCCTTTTTTTAACAGGCGCTCAATAGGTTGTTAACCTCCAAAGATGTTAGTAGGGAAAAAAGGTATTTACCTGCCTCCTCATTTCAGCACTATCTTCCCTGCCTTCATCTCTCTGCCTGCAACCAGCCGATAGAAATACATACCGGGCTGGAGCCCCTGAGCATCAAATTGAACCTCATGGCTGCCAGCCGCCTGAAAGCCATTTTGCAGCACGCGGAGGAGCTGGCCGTTCGAATGGAAGATCGATAGTTTAACAGGTTGGCCTTCCGATAGGCGGTAGGTTATGGTAGCCTCGCCGGAGAAAGGATTGGGAAAAACGCTGGCCTCCAATAATCCTGCATGGCCTTTGCCGGAAGCTACCGCTTGCGGATCGCCTGGGGATGGGCGGCCAGAACCACCGCCCGTACTGGTAACGGCTATGCTCAGTGAAAACTCAGAGGTGTTGTTTTCGCTATCGATGGCGATAGCGGACAGGTAAATGCCCGGGGGAAGGGGAGGCAAATTGGCCTTAATCTTGCCGTTGCTTTTTGGAGAAACAATGCCAATGAGGGTTTTTCCATCCCCGTGGCCGGTAGGGTGGGCTGCCGGGGCCGTGTAAAACTCGATCCTCGCGGTGGCTGGATTAGGGCTATCCAGGTACCCCTTCACTTTTGTTTGGGCGAAGTTGGCTTTGGCACTTTCCAGTACAGGGAAATTTTGCAGGCCATTGGGGCCGGTGTCAGCATCGCCGGCATCATTGGGGGTTACCCAGTCCAGCCCCAGGTTGATGGCAATACCGAGGTTGCCATAAATGGAGTTGTCACTGATGAGATTACCGGTAGCTGCATTGCCGTCAATGAGCACTCCGTGGCAGCCATTGCCAAAGATGGTATTTTCCGTAATAATGGTATTGCGGGCATTGTTGAGGCTCACGCCCTGGCAATTGTTGGCGAAGGAACTGAAGGAGCCGTTGGCATGGTGCCCGACCCGGTTGCCCTGGATAATATTGCCCTCCGGAAAGGGAGATTCGGCATTCCATAAGGTGATCAATATATTGTTGCTGCCATAGCCCACAATTACATTGTTCACAATCGTATTATTGTCGCTGCTTACGGCGATACCGTCTAAGCCATTGCTGGAGATCACAGCGTTTCCGGTAGCGTCCGTACCAATGTAATTGCCCTCGATGCGGTTCGCCGTAGCATAGGGGAAAATGGCT
The DNA here is from genome assembly GCA_020636315.1 of Lewinellaceae bacterium. Taxonomy (GTDB): domain Bacteria; phylum Bacteroidota; class Bacteroidia; order Chitinophagales; family Saprospiraceae; genus JACJXW01. The sequence goes on along the minus strand of JACJYA010000001.1, from coordinate 151,901 downwards.
ATACTTCTGGAATGGCCGGCGATCACGTTCCTGGCGGAAGCGCCGGCGCCCCCGATCGTGTTTTGCTGCCCGGTGATGATGACACCATCGGAGGCATTGCCTGACGGGTTCATCCCCGTTGCGTCCAGGCCGATGTGGCATCCTTGCACAGCATTGTTGTTGCCACCGATCATAATACCTGTTTCAAAGCCATAAATGGCCAGGCCGTTGATGTAGCAGGAATTCCCGGTCATATTCAGTCCGGAAGTGCCTGTTCCCAACGCCGTACCGTTTAGTGCAATTTTTATGCCTGCCGGGTTGGCCCCCCCCGCTGGAAAAGACCCCGGCTGAGAATATCCGTATATGTCAACTTCAAAGTTGACAATAGGTAAGGGGCTTTGCAAGTTGATCTCGTGTGGGCCGGCCCCGGGGATATTGAAATTGATTATGTCGGAGCTCGGCCCTGCATTGGCTTGAATGATGGCCCACCGCAAAGAGCCGGGGCCGCTGTCATTGGTATTTACTACGGTATAATTAGTGGCATTGGCGGTGGTGAGCGCCAGAAGGAAAAAAAGGTTGGAAACAATGTTTTTCATGACTTTTTGTTTTGCCAGAATGTGAAAAAAAACATGGGTTTCAGGGTTATACAGAGACGTAATACCGTTTTCGGCTCAAAGGCGGAAATTTGGACAAGCGCTTATTTGCAGGTAAGGCCGACAATAGGTGAAGCTGCAGCCCTCCAGTAACCTGAGGGCTGCACACATAGAGTTATGGACAATAGCTGTTCTCAATGATCCAGCGTAATCGTCCCGGTCCAGACGTGGTCTGTTCGTTGGGTAGCTAGGTTGACATAACTGTCACTGGTCAACAGCCCGGTGGCCCCTTCAAAGCGGCCGGTACCGCCCTCAATGATGAAATCATCGCTGAACTCCAGGTCGTATCCTGGTTCATCGCTCAGATAGATCTCGCCGATCCCGGAAAGGCCGATATAGAGAAGGTCTCCGTTGGCCGCTTCAAAATAGCCTTCCACCTCACCGTATATGGAAACCAGCCCTTCAGGCGTTGGGGGATCAACTCTCGTTCCGCAGAACTCCAGGCGGGTATAAAACCTGCCCAGGTGAAGCGCATTGCCTTCACCGGTCTGAATATTTGGCGCCTCGAACATGGGGTTGGTGCATACCTTTTCTCCAGCCAATATCGCCGGAAGGTTCAGGTCTGTGTAGAAATTGGCGCGGAAGGGCAGCGGGCGCGAATTGTGGTTGCTCCTTTCGGTGACGGTAACCTCGTCCTGTATGGCAGTAGCGTCTTGTCGCGTTTCGCGGTCACAGGCGAAGAACATCGAGAGGGTGATCAGGGCAAGGCAGAGGTGTTTAATGGTCTTCATGATCTAATTTTTTTGGTGAAAAAAAATTTGCCTGGGTTCTTATCAGGGTTACACAAGGAGGCTATCGGTTTTTCAGCGTGATCGTCCCCTTCCAAACATGATCCGTCCGGTTGGTCGTCAAATTCACGTAGCTTTCCGTGACGCCGCTTCCGGAGGCGCCCTCAAACCGCCCGGTGCCGCCGATGATGGTGAAGGGGTCTTCGAATTCCAGGTCGTAGCCGGGTTCAGTGCTGGGCACGACCTGGCCGCCTGCCTCCAGGAAAAGCTCATCCCCGTTCTCCGCCACTAAGCTGGCTTCGGTATTGCCGTACTCAAGCGTAGCGGGGTTGATGCAAAAGGACATGGTAGTGGTGAAGTTGCCGACGGTGGCCTCCGTTCCGCTGCCTTCCTGAATGTTCCGGAAATTCATGGGCGCTTCGCAGGTTATGGAATCCGGGGTGAGGGAAACCAGGTCGGTAAAGAAGGTGGCTTCAAAGGTTTTGGTCTCGAATTCAGGTTCGTCTTTCTGGCAGGAAAGCGTCAGTGAACCAATGATCAGAGCGCTTACTAATAGGATCTTAGAATAATCCATTGCTGTAAAGTTTTAGGAGTTAAATAATTCTTTTTGATATGTGACAAAGGTAGGGGCAGGCTGCGGCGAGGCGGTAGTTTATTCTTTCCAGGCTTTGGGATATTTGTGGCAAACCCGGGGAGAGGGAATGGAATATTTGTTCCATTCTAAATCCCAAAGGGGGAGGTGTTGCCTGATTATCAACAGCTTGTGTGTTTCGCTGGAGTAAGCAGGCAACTCTTGGTATCGAGGGTTAGAATTGGATGGGATGCAACTTGAGGCTGTCTCAAAAGTAAGAGCCTGAAAAAGGAGGCAAAATAATGTTTCGCTGCCCGTCCCAGCCCCTCTAACTCCCCGAAGGGGAGAACCGGACGGGCAGCTAGAGCAGCATATTATTTTGAGACAAAGTCTGAATTTAATCTTTTGAGACAGCCTCAAGTTAACTTACGTACTTCAGAAGGCAGCACCCCAAATTCCTTGGCAAACGAGCGGCTGAAATGCGAAAAATCTTTATACCCCACCTGTATGGCAATTTCACCGATGGGCATGTCAGTGGATTCCAGAAGCGTTTTGGCCTTTTGCAGTCGGATGGACCGGATGTAGGAAGCCGTCGCCTGCCCCGTGAGCGCCTTGAGCTTGCGGTGCAGCTGGGTGCGGCTCATGGCGATGGCCCGGCAGAGGCGGTTGGTGTCGAAGGACTCGTCGCTCATGTTGGTTTCGACGATCTCATGGAGTTCCTTTAGGAAAGTGGCTTCGCGCTGCTCCTGCTCGCTGGGTTGTTCATCCGGGCCGGGAGCCATGGACAGGCGTTCCCGCAGGCGCTGGCTGACCGCAGCCAGGTTCTTCAGGCGCACCAGCAGTTCTTCCTTGTCGAAGGGCTTGGTCAGGTAGGCGTCGGCGCCCTGCGACAGGCCGGCGACCTTGTCCTCCTGCGTGGCCTTGGCCGTCAGCAGGATGATGGGGATGTGGCTGGTGCTCCGCTCCGATTTCAGGAAGCGGCAGGCTTCAAAGCCGTCCATCTCCGGCATCATCACATCGCAGAGGATGACGTCGGGTACGATCTCCCGGGCTTTTTCTACTCCTTCTTTGCCGTTGCGGGCGGTGTGTAGGGCATAGTCCTTGTCCAGGCAGGAGATGATGTATTCGGTGACGTCGGCGTTGTCTTCGATGATGAGGAGCATGGGTTTGTATATAGGTGTATCCGTGCTTTTGTGCATTGGTGTGTGCGCGGATTCCCCCTTTCCTTGCTCGCCATATACTGGCGCAGGCGAGAGAGGGCCAGGGGTCGCGGGTTGGCTGGAAGAAATGGATTTGCTGTCCGCCGCCAGTTTCCCCCTGTCCTTCTGAAAATGGAGAGCCACTGCCTCATTTCTGACCGGCAGCATCACCAAAAATGTCGTCCCTTTGTTTACTTCACTTTCTGCTTTTATTTCCCCTTCCAATAACTGCACCAGTTCCTTTACCAGGGCCAGGCCAATCCCCGAGCTGGTTCCAGCCCCCCCTAGCCCCCCCGAGGGGGGGGGATTACCAGCATTGGGCCTCTCCGGCAGGCCTTCTGTTGGAACCTCCCCCCTTTGGGGGGATTGAGGGGGGCTGGAATGGGCCTGATAAAAGCGGTCAAATACATGAGGCAGATGCTCCTCGGCAATGCCCCGGCCGGTATCGCTTACTGCGAGTTCCAGAACAGGCCTGTCGTCTTCCAACACCTGAGCGGCGGTTACCTTAACGCTGCCATACTCCGGGGTGAATTTAATGGCATTGGATACCAGGTTGACAAGGATGTGCTGTAGCTTGGTTTCATCGTAATCCATCACCAGGCTGTCCGCTTTGGAGAAAAAGGCGAGGTTGATCTTTTTATTGTTGGCCAGCGAATGGCAGGATTCGGTGAGGTATTGCAGGTAGGGGATGACGTCGCCCTGCACCCAGTTGACGGCCAGGCTGTTGGTTTCCAGGCGGGAGAGCTCGAGCAGTTGGTTGACCATGTTGAGGAGGCGGTCGCTGTTGCGCCGGATCAGGGTTTTCACTTTGTCCTGCCCGCTGATCTGTTCGGCCATGCCTTTGATCACGGTGAGCGGGGTGCGGAACTCGTGGGTGATGTTGGTGTAAAAGCGGCTTTTGAATTGATCCAGCTCTTTCAGGCGTTCAGCTCTTTCGTGTTCGATCTGCAGGCGGGCCTGAAACTGCAGGCGGCGGCGCTGGTATAGTAATAAGCCGGCGATCAGGCCCATTATTATAACAACGTAGGAGGTATAGGCCCACCAGGACTTCCACCAGGGAGGATGGAGGACGACCGTTAGGTCAATTCCTTTTCTGTCCGAGAGGCCATACATGGTATAGGCCTTTACCTGAAACCGGTACGTTCCGGCCGGGACATGGGAATAATGGACCTCCGGATCGCCGTTCAGGACCTGCCAGTTCTCTTCGTAGGGATACAGGCGGTAATGATAGACTACCCGGGAAGAGGAGAAGTGAAAACTGGAAAAGCAGAAACCGAAGGGTACGGATTGGTGGGAGAGGCCTATATGCTCCAGTTCCCGGATGGGCTTATGAAGCGGCCCGCCTTTTCCCGGGATTTGCCTTTCCCCCTTTATGTACAGGCCAGTCAGTTGAAGGGAGGAAAGATCAGAAGGGGGAAGCGGGAGGGCTTCGGGGTCCAGTTCCGTCCAGCCAGTCATATCGGCGTTTGAAAAATAAAGGCGCCCATCAGGCCCCAGGACGCCGACAGACCGGGAGGCCACAGGCGAATCCGCCTTTTTCCGGATGGAGGTCCAGGTTTGATGGTCTGTATCCAGCCGAACCAATAGGTTCTCATCAAAGTCTGCTACCCAGAGCATGCCTTCTTTGTCAAAGGCCATGCTGGCTGCTTTTGCGATGGGAAATGCATTCTCATCAGGGCTATAACTGACTATGGTACCGGTTGTCTTTGGAGTGAGATCCATAACCCTTATTCCCGAATCATCGATCGCATAGGCGAGTTTTTTCGTTTTTGGCAAAGAGGCGAAAGTAGTTTTAAGTCAGTAAAAGGCAAGGGGCTGTTTTGAGTAGTATTTGAATTTATGTCAATAATCGTAATAAAATGCTGGGATCTGGAAACAAACCCGCCTGCCCAGACTTTGCCCTTTTCGACTTCCAGCATGGCAGGGGAGTTCCAGAATGCGTATGGGTCTTCGGTAGGGGAAAGCAGTGCGTAAATGTTTCTTTGACGGGGTCAGGCGGCTCACCCCCAGATGAAGATGAGCGGTCCATATCTGTCCATTGCTATCCATTAACATCTGGATCACATAATTGGAGAGCAGGCTATTGGTGTCCACAGGATCGTGAAGATATAGGTATTGATATGTTAGGTTTGAGGGTTGAAACAATATACGCCAACGCCGTCAGAAGGAGGATAAGTTCCCCAGATATTCCCATTTTTATCAACCGCCATCCCGACGGCGAACCATTCAGTACCACTATTTCCAAGGTAGGGAGCCGTACTTAACCGGCTCAGGTCCAGGCTTTCCAGGTAATAAAATTGAGCTTTTTTGGTGTTGAGTCCCAGGTTCGCCAAAATAGGAAAGTGAAAGGTATCCTGTTGATTTTGGACGTCGAACAGATACTCATCCACATGGTTTCGGTATTGGGGTCAAACGCCATAGTATAGCCAATAAATTACCCACCCAGCGGCTGTGGGCGGCATTCTTTCCCAGGTTCTGATAAATACTGGTTTTTTTAAATTCATCAAAAACGAATGCTCCTTTGGTCAGGTAGTGAACGGGTTCTTTCGAGGTGGTTTTAAATACCTCGCCCTTTAATCCTGTAGCTACCCAGATCGTACCGTCACGGGATTGGAAAATGTTCACAATTCTATTATTGGTTATGCCATTGGAATCTGCGGTGAAGTGCAATACCTCGCCATTTCTGGGGTTGTAGCGCTTAAGTCCGGCTTCATCCGAACTGAACCAGTAGCAGCCTTCCTTATCCTTTAAGATCGAAGTGATTAGTGGCTGGATCACCCTCGGGCTCTGAACATCAAAGGCAAGTTTTGATGCCAGCGCCGGATCTGTTGAAACAGGCATAAAATGGCTGCCCTTAATATCAAACCTGCCCAAAAAGCCCTTTCCCGCTCCAATAAGCAGATGCCCCTCCTGATCTTCGGCTATTCTAAGGACAATATCAGTTGTTCTACTGCCAGGATCGTGAGCGTTTTGTACAAATTCCTTGTATTGCCCGGTTATTGGATCAAATCGGATCAGGCCAGATATCCTGGTTCCGGTTATTCCCCCTAATCCGGTTCCGAGCCAAAGGTTGCCCTCCGGGCCTTTATGGATCTCTCGGATGAAGTTCCGATTTTTTCTATCTTTAAAGTTGTGATTGTATAGAAAGCGTGTAATGGCGTAAGTTCCCTTTTCCAGGCGGTTCAAACCATTGGCAGTGCCAACCCATATATTCCCATGCCTATCCTCCTCAATGGCAAAACAGGCCCAGTGGCTCAAACTTTTGGGGCCTTCTGGATCGGCTATAAAACGGGTGAATTTTTCCGTTTCCGGGTCAAAGAGGTTCAAGCCTCTGCCGTACGTGCCCACCCATAGCTTACCTCGGCTGTCAACATACAGCCGTTCTACATAATTGCCGGAAATAGAAGTGGAATCGCCGGGGTCATGCCGGTAAGTATTGAACTGATGCCCATCATAGCGATGCAGCCCGCCTCTACCACCAAACCACAAATAGCCAGTGGAGTCCTGAACGATTTGCTGCACCTGGTTTTCTTCCAGCCCACCCGGGAGCACGAATCGCTCGAATTCGGGGGTAGGCGCGCTTATATCAGCTGAAGCCATTTCTCCTTGAGCGACGGCAACTATTGGCAGCAGAAGCGCCAGCAAGACAATTCTTAGCGAGCGGGGCATTAGGCCTTTTTGTTGTTAATATACGACTTTTAGCCATAATAATCGGGGAAGGGGCGGCCGGTGGAGAGCCCGGGGAGGTGGAAGGTTTACGGTTTTTGAAGTTAGGGCGCAACTGCAAGTTGCACCCCAACTTAATTTACTCCTGATTATTCCATCTTTTTAAACCGGTTGTAAGAAACCCGTTCCAGCGCTTTCAATTGGGCTTCCGCCTCCAATGTGGCCGCCTTGTACAATTCGTGTTCATGAATGAGGCCATACGCCGCCTGGCCGGGCCAGTACCCTTCGATAACGATCTGGGAAACGGAGCCGTCTTCTCCCTCCTGCACCCACATCTGGTAGCCGGTATCAGGGTAGCCGATACCGTCAATGGCGGCATTTACCCGATCCATGGATGCAAATAACTCCTTGGTGGCTGCTGCATCGGGGGCTTTGAAAACGGAAATGCTCTTCAGTGTATTAGGGGGTTACTCGTAGCTGGAATTACCAATGGCATTCATCATCGTAATCTGGTATTCCCCGTCCACTTTGACCAGTACGCGCAACTCCATGGTGGTGTTGTCTCCTACCGTCTGGTCGTAGGTAACCCGGACTACGTTGTCGCTTACACCAAAGAGGAAATTGGAGCGGGTTACTTCCCCCTCGATCGGATCGGGGTTCTCTCTGAACATCTCTTTTACCCCCTTGCTGAGTTCTTCCCAGCCCCGGTATTGCCAGGTGTTATTCTTATCGGTATAGGCAAAATAGACGACGCGGTTTTTAGTGTAGCACGCTGCCCAGGCGTCGTAATCGCGCCGGAAGAAGTTTTCCGTCTCCCTGGCCGCCACCTGCATGGCCGCCATCAATTCGGCCCTCCTTTGGGCGGGGCGAAAGCCCTCGGCCAGCTGGAAGGACTTGCGGAACATCTTCTCCGCTTCCGCGTATTTGCCGGTGTCCATCAGTAGATTTCCCTTCTCGAAGTAGGGGCCGGGATGATCAGGGTACTGCTGGATGTTTTTGTCAAAGGCCACTTCTGCTTTGTCCATCTGATTGGCATCCTTGTAGGCGCTTCCGAGGAGGCCCTGGATTCCCCAGAGCTCAGGGTTCAGGCTTTCCGCCTTTTCATAAGCCGCAATGGCCGCTTCCAGATCACCGGCTGAATGGCAAAGGCCCCCTTGCCAGAAGTACGCCTCCAACACTTCCGGCGCCGCTTCCGCCAGTTGTTTGCCAAAACTGCAAAGGCCGGCATCGGGGTTTTCTTTCAGGGCCATCAAGATTTGCCGGCAGATCTTCTCCGTTTTGTTCAGCTCCCCTTTACAGGCCATGGCTTTGGAATAATTCTCGTCAAAATACTGTTTGTTCTGCCATCCCCAGTTGACCATGGCGGCCCGGAAATAGGCCATAAAAAAGTCGGGGTCTTCTTCAATAGCTTTGTTAAAGCGCTCCCACATTTGATCCCAGTTGTAATTGTAGCGGGCGTCTGTGGCTTCCTGATACAATTTCACCGCAGTTTCAGATTCCGAAGATACGGGCAAATAAACTTGCTGTGCCTGAATGGGTTGAAAAGCAAGAACGGCCAGAATGGCCAGGCAAAAGTAGATTGATCTTTGCATGGTATTAATGGATTTGGTGAATGATCTGGCGCCTGTTTTCTTCGCTTTTGCAGAAAGAAGGATAAGTGAAATATCGGCTTACTCACTCTGGTATGGCCAGGTAGGCCCGGTGGAAATGGAGGGGTGCTCCAGGTATCGGAAAACCAACTTTTTCTTTGAACTCCGGCTGGAGCGCTTTTTTCGGTGAAGTGCTGGAAATAGGCCAGAAAAGTTTTGCCGCCCTACGGCTTTCCTGTTGCAAAGGCGTGGTAAACAAACCTAAGGAAAACTCCCGGGAAGTGCGTTTTCGGGCCGTTAGGTGTTCAGGGCCTAATTGGCGGCTAAGGACAACGATCGATCTGGGTTTAAAGCTCTAAATTCCCTATCGACTTTAGCAAGTTAAAGAAAAAAAACGGATTCCAGGCTGAAGTGATTATAAAAATAATGATTACTTTTATAATCATTATAAAATGAACGATCATGGAACCGAAAGATACCCTGAAAGTAGCCGTTGCCCAGATCGCCCTTGCCTGGCTGTGCCCCAGCTGACAGTCCGCCGCGAACGGCAGAGAGTGGTGAAATGGGAAGAGTAGAGTAGAACGGTTCCCTCCTTGTTTTCCTGCCGCGATTCCCCTAACTTTGAAGAAAACCCGGATTATGCCCTCCCCTTTTCCCGGCATGGACCCTTACCTGGAAGGCTACCTTTGGCCGGACGTTCACAATGGGTTGGCCTTTGTCATTAAAGAGCAGTTGGTGCCATTGGTAAGCCCCGGCTACGTTGTGCGTACGGATACCTATATCGTCAGGGATACCTCTCCGGAAGAGGATGTGGGCATCATGTATCCCGATGTGGATATACTCAACAGGAAGCAAAAACTTCAGGAACCGGAAGAGACATATCAATCCTTATCCACCTCGCCTCCCACTCCCCCTACCATCAGCATTCCGTTCCTTCAGCCGATCGAAGTACGAATACCCGTAGTAGAGATCCGGGATCGGAAAGACAACCGGCTAATCACTGCCATAGAGATCCTCTCGCCGGTCAATAAAAGGAAGCCGGGATTTGAACCTTACCGGGAAAAACGCCTGCGCCTTTACAGAGCCGGTGTGCACCTTCTGGAGATCGACCTCATCCGCAGAGGAGAACGCCCATTCTACAACCTTGATGTTCCCCAAGCCCATTATTGGGTTACGCTGGTCCGGGCGGGGTCCGAAAAGGCGGATATCTGGGCATTCAACGTTCAGGATGCCCTACCTGCTGTGCCGGTGCCCCTCCTGCCTGCTGATGAGGACCGCGTGCTCGATCTCGGCCAATCGTTACAGATACTGTACGAACGCAGCCGTTATGAACTTTCCATAGACTATCAGGAAAAGCCGCCGCCGCCACCCTTTGGCGAAGATGCCCGGAAGTGGATGAAGCAATTGCTGGAAGAGGAGAACAGAAAATAAGAAGAAATGAAAAATACCAGTTTTACAAAGTGGCTCCTATGTTGCCTCCTTTTTCCTTTGTTGGCTAACGGACAGGAAATCGAACTGAAAAACAATTTTTTCTACCTCGACGGACAGAAGATCTTTCTTAAGGGCATCGGCTACGAGGTGGGGGCCACCCCCGGGGAACTTCCCTGGGCCCATACGTTCAACCCCGAAGTGCTGCACGCCGACATACAGCGCATTCTCGCCGGAGGGTTCAACACCATCCGCACCTGGGCGCCGTTCACTGCTCAGGAACTGAACCTGCTGCAGGATTACGACATCAAGATCATCATGGGCATCTGGATCGACCCCCATGCCGACTTTTCACAGCCGGCCTTTGTCAACCAGGCCCGGGCTATCGTCTCGGATGTGCTCAGCTACTCCAAAAACTACGACAACATCATCGCCTACCTCATCATGAACGAGCCCCTGCCCGAAACCATCGCAGCGGCAGGCTATGAAGCAACCGAGGATCTCTGGAAGGAGCTGATCGACATCATTCACGCCGAACACCCCGGCCGGCCGGTGAGTATCGCCAACACCAGCAACGGTACCTACATCAACCCCGGGGCTTTTGACTTCAGCGCCTACAATGTGTATATCTATAATCCTGTAACGGTCAATTATCTCCACCGCTACCGGGATTTCATTCAATACCTTCAGCAGTTGAACCTTCCGGGCCGGCCATTGATCCTCACCGAGTACGGCCTGTCTGTTTCGCCTTCCGGCCCTGGCAACTGGGGGTACGGCGGCAACAGCCTGGAGCAGCAGCTGCAGGGCGATCTGTACATGTACAAAGCGCTGGTGGATGGGGGCGCTGCGGGCTCCTGTATGTTCAATTACAGTGACGGATGGTGGAAGGGCGGCAATGAGTTTTCACATGACGACAGCCCCGAAGAGTGGTTCGGCCTGGTGGAGTACAGCAGCCTGTCTGACCATTTCGGGACAGAACGGCCCGTCTGGGATGCGGTGAGGGCCTTCCAGTCGGCCATCATCACCCTGCCCCGCTCAGCTGAGATCTACCCCAACCGGGTGCCGGTGGAGATGTTCCTCAATGACACCATCGCCCGGGTGGAAGTCCACCTGAACGGTGAGTTGCTGAACGAATGGCAGGCCTTCGGAAGCTACCTGCAGGATACGCTGGAGTTTGCCGTTGAGGAGCTGAGCGATGCCGTCCTGGTTTTCCAGGCTTTCGACACATTTGGCAACCTGGTCAAAACCGAAGAGAAAAACATCCTGGTTGCCGGAAGGGAGGTGGTTTTACCTGCCATAGATGTCAGTATTGGCAACGAAAATTTCTGGCAGAGTGGATCCGTGGAGGTGGACTACCAGATTGAATATTCGCCGGACTTTACGCCTGCTTCCGGCCTTCAGTATGTCTTTTATCCGCATGTGGGTTTTAGCTATGGCCAAAGCTTTGAGCAGCCCCTGCCTGATGAGGGCCCGGTCAATTTTTCCACCCAGCACTCCCTTGGGGGTAATGTGGATGTGTTTACCGTTGGGGCCGCCTTTGACGTTACGCACGGCAGCTTCCGAAAACGCATTGTCAATCAGCTCACCCGCTCCCGCATCAATGACCTGGTAAATGTAACTGATGGGCAGCGGAAAACGGGCCCGGCCATACGCCTTTTTCCCAACCCGGCAGGAACGCATTTCATCATTGCACCGGAAGGAGCGGTTGCCGCCCCCCTGCTCAGCTATTCGATCTACGATATCACCGGCAAAGCTATTCTTGAGGATAAGCGGGCCGAGTGGAACCAGCCGGTGGATATCAGTGCATTGAGCCCCGGGGCTTATTTCATCCGGTTGCAAGGGGAAGGGGAGGATGTGCCGGCCATCCGGAAAATAGTTAAGTACTGAAAGGCGGGGAAACCTGAATAGGCTGCGAAAAACAATCAATCCATTCAACAATTTATCCGACTCCGGCTGCCTTTTTATTCATCTTCGGCGCCGAAAAATGCTTCAATAGCCGGCCACACCACCTCCGGCCGTTCCACATAAGGGAAGTGGGCCGCGCGGGGCACACTAACGAGCCGGGCTTCGGGCATAGCCTTTACCCATTCCTCCACCATATCCATAGGGATGGCTTCCTCCTCACCGTGCAGGATGAGGGTAGGCACCCGGACCAGAGGCAGCTCCGGGCGGTAGTCCCAGTCGCCCATAGAGGCCAGGGTGACGGCGTTGGTGATGCCCATGCCATACCGTATTGCTTCAGGAGAGGCTGCGCAACAATCGCCCTTGATAATGGAAACCTTCCGGCCGGCGGCCAGTCGGGGCTTGAGAGCAATCTCCCAGAATTTACGGCAGGCTTCCTTGGTGTCGGGGCCTTCGATCATGGCATTGTACTGTACGCCCAGTTCTTTTTGTTCCCTGGGGGTGAGCCGCCGGTTAACCGCATCCCCAAAACGCTCCCAGAAATTCTCCCGCATGGGAGGGATCGGCCCGAGGAACACCATGCGCTCCACCCGACCGGGATGGGTCATGGCGTAGCTGGCCGCCAGGGCCGGCCCGAAGGAATGGGCCACGATGTTTAATTTCTCAAAACCGAAATGCTGCCTCAGGGCTTCCAGGTCGGTAATGTGGTCGGCCATGTGCAGGCGGGAAGTGTCTTCCGGCAAAGTAGAACGCCCGCCCCCGCGCTGGTCATAGAACAAAAGCCTGAATTTTTCCGCCAGGGGCTCAAAATCGGCGATCATATATTCGCTGTCCATGCCCGGGCCGCCGTGAACGATAACCAGTGTGTCTTCTCCCCGCCCCATGATCCGGTAGTATAGCCGGATGTCATCGGCACTTGTGAAATAACCTTCTCGGTCCGTAGTAGCGCCGGGCTGGCCATTGTGGTTATTGCAGGAGGTTTGCATGATAGTGAGCCAGATTATGAAAAAAAGGAAAAACATGGTTTTTGTGTTGAGCATCGGCCGGTTGTATTTTAAGTAAATGTAACGAAAATTGGGCGCCTGGCCTTGTAAGGCCGAAGGCATTCAGGGCGGTACGGCCCAAAATATCTTCATCCTGGTTGAATAAGACTTTGCCCTGGCTGCCCCTAAGTAGCCAGAAAACCGAAAAGAACTTCAAACCTCCTTTGTTTTTATCTGTTATCCTTCATAGATTTGGTCTAAATAAGCTAGAACGCCAACATAAAAGAAAAAGATAATGAGCAATCCCGTTACCAAGAGCCCTGTGATGCTCTACACTGAGCAGACCCCTAACCCGGAGTCGCTTAAATTCGTTACCAACCGCATGTTGTATAAAGGCACCGCCGATTTCCGCGAAGAAGAAATGGCTAAAGAGTGGTCACCTCTGGCTACTGCCATTTTTGAGTTGCCGTATGTCAAAGGAGTTTACATCTGTAACAATTTCGTTACGGTGACCAAGGAGATGAATTACGACTGGGCGGATATCATGCTCAAACTGAAAGAATTCATCAAGAAATATGTCGAAGGCGGGGGAGAGGTTATCAAAGAAGGCTTCGATGAAGCCATGGCAAAGATCGAGGAAGAACGCGGCGCCAGTTATGAATACTCCGATGACGAAGCGGAAATCGTTAAAAAGGTCAAAGACCTGATCGAGACCTACGTCAAGCCTGCCGTTGAAATGGATGGCGGCAACATCGAATTCAAATCCTGGGACCAGGGCACGGTAGTGCTCACCATGCAGGGCGCCTGCAGCGGTTGCCCCTCTTCCACAGTTACCCTGAAAGCCGGCATTGAAGGCATGCTTAAGCGGATGATCCCCGAGGTGAAGGAAGTGGTGGCGGAAATGGGGTAAATATGTGCTAAAGTGTAAAAGTGCTAAAGTATAAAAGTGCGTAGGTGCCGGCGGGCGATCCGGGGGTTTCGGGTTGCCCGCCGTTCGTTCGGACGGGCTACCGCCGTCTTCGTGCCTCCGCCGGGTAAACTGCAGATATCCCCAAAGCAGAAAAAAATGAAACCAGGCAAATCCCCCCTTCACCCAATCTCCCTCTCACTTTCTCACCCCAGCCCCTGATCCCATTGGAATGCCTCAGCCGGAAAAGCCTTTTCCAGTAATACTTTGGTGTGTTCAGGCAGTTGGTTGGGCCCCAGCCAGATTTTCTTCAGTGGAAGTTTATAGAAAGAGCCGGGCAGGCTTTCCAGTTCTTTCTCAAAAAGGTAGAGTTCCTCCAGATTGTGTAGTGCTCCGATGCCGGAGGGAAGGGCCTTCAGCCGGTTATCGATCAGGGTGAGCGCCTTCAGGTTGCGGAACAGTTCGATGCCGTCCAGATTGAGGCTCCGGAAACCGCTGATGGATAACTCCCGGAGATTGGGCGCCATACTCGTTGCTCCCGGATGCGCCTGTGAAGGCAGGCCGGTCACCGCCGTCCGCCGGTGGGTGCTTTGGATGTCGAGCTTCCGCAGGGAGGAGGTGGAAAATTCTTCCAGTAGGGCCGCTATAGAGAGCGGGGCCGGAACCTCCAGTTTGAGCGCTTCCAGCCGGAGGGCTTCTGGGCCTATGATGTGGATGGCGGCCAATCCCGCCCTTTTCATGATGATGCTCTTCAGGTTGGCAAAGAAACCGGGGTGGCGCCTCAGTAGTTTTTCCAGGCATTCGGGCCGGGGAGGCCCTTCCAGGCTCAGCTCTCCCTGCAACTCAATAACGCCCCCACCCTGAGGGAGGTCGGCCGGTATCCACAACTGTTCTGCAGGCAGGTGAATGGCTTTGGTTTTGCTGATTTCCCGGCAGGTACGCTCCCTGTCTTCGGCTTTGTCTGAGTATAAGCCTGTTAAGAATTCATTATTCTCTAAAGGAACATAATGTTCCCCTTCCATCAGTTTCAGAAAACGGTGCGGGGAGAAGCGGGGCAACTGTTCCCGTATGAGCCCCAGCCGGAAGGGGAGGCTGTCCGGGGCCTCCCGGAGCAGCTCCAGCACCTCATCCGGAAGCAGGGGGGCGAGATGCCGCAGGAAGAGCCCCTGTTTTTCTTCGTCCTGGTGATGAAGGTGGAATGCCGCCAGCACTTCTTCCATCAGTGAAGTGTCGGCACCTCCATTTTCCATTAGTGTGAAACCGAGCTTTATGTTTTTAGCATCCTCATTTTTCAGGAGCCTGAACAGGCTGTGCCGTCGCTGTTGAGAGGATGCATCTTCCCGGAGCAGGTGAAAAGGGGATTCTACCTGAAATAAAGCAGGAGCCAGCCGTTGCTCATTGGTGGAAGGCGCCTTATGCCATTCACTACTTTCGCCACAGACCACCCACTGGGCTGCCCGGGCGTTCCACCGGTCCAGCAGAGTAAACCCCAGCTTGTTGAGAATGAACCGCAGGGCCACCTCATCCGCTTCGAAGGGGCCGGCAAGAAATACCCGGCAGGGCCCTTCGATGCCGAAGAGGCGGAGGGCTTCCCAATAAGGGGTGAGGTTATCCATACGGCTGTGCTCTGGTTGGTGCGAAGACAGGGTACGGAAGAAACACTATTCGGGTTCGAATCCGAGCACGATGTTAAAGTCACCCAGGGCCTGCAATGAGCGGTCATCGCCTGCTTTGTCGAAACCGATACCGTAGTCGAAACCGAGTACGCCGAACATAGGCAGGAATACGCGAAGGCCCATACCCACAGACCGTTTCACATCAAACGGGTTGAAGTCGCGGAACTCCCGCCAGGAATTCCCACCCTGGGCAAATGCCAGTACGTAGATCGTCGAGCTGGGATTGAGCGACAAAGGATAGCGCAGTTCGAGGGTGAACTTGTCGAAGAGGGGCGTTGCCGAGGTGCCGCCGGATGGGTCCCGGTTGGCCTCCAGTTCGTTGACCTCATAGCCGCGCAGGGAGATGATATCGACACCTGCAAAACCGAACTGCTGGTTGTTGATACCGTCGCCGCCCAGCTGAAAGCGCTCGAAAGGCGAGGAACCGATCTCCCGGTTATAGAAGCCCAGCAGTCCGATCTTGGCCTGGGCTTTCAGAATGAGGTTGCCGACGATGGGAGTGTACCATTCTGCGTCGAAGCGCCACTTGTGGTATTCCAGATAGCGGAAGCGTTCCTGCGCCGGCAGGTCGCTGTAGTTGTCTTTGCCATCGAAGAGGGAATACGGCGGTGTCAGCTGCAGAGACAGAGATATGCGGGAGCCTTCCTTGGGGAATATGGGGTCGTTGATCGTCGAACGGGCGATGGTCTGCTTGAGGCTGAAGTTATTGTAATTGCCTTCCTGGACGATCTCCCCATCATCGGAGCGAAATAGCCCGCGCACCCAGTTGTCGAGTGTCAGCGTCTGTATGTTGATGGCTGTGCTGGAGACGAAGTTGTCATCCGGCCATTTCAGGCGCGTACCCAGGCTGAGGGAGGCCTGACGGATATTAAAGCTCTGGTAGGATTCGGTGCCCCGCCGGCCGAAGGCGAAACGGTTGAAGAAACCGGCCACCGTGAGGGAGTTGGGTTTCTTGCCACCTAACCAGGGGTCGGTAAAAGAAAGGTTGTACGACTGGTAATAATCTCCGTTGGTCTGTGCCCTCAGAGACAGGCGCTGGCCGTCGCCCTGGGGCAGGGGCTTCCAGGCTTCCTTGTTGAAAATATTGCGCAGGGAGAAGTTGTTGAAGGATACACCAAGGGTGCCGATTACGCGCTGGGCGCCGCCCCAGCCGGCGGAGAGTTCCAATTGGTCGGAGGGTTTTTCCTCAACGGTGTATTCGATATCTACGGTACCCCGCTGGGGGTTCACCGGCGTATTGATGCCCAGGTTTTCCGGGTTGAAGTAGCCGAGGTTGATGATCTCCCGCTGGGAACGAATGATATCGGACCGGCTGAACTTCTGTCCCGGCCGGGTACGCAATTCCCGGCGGATGACGTGCTCGTGGGTGCGGTCGTTGCCCTTGATCACTACTTTATCTATGGTGGCCTGCGGCCCTTCAAATATGCGGATCTCCAGGTCGATGGAGTCATCCTCAACAGCTACTTCGATAGGGTCAACCTGAAAGAAGAGGTAACCGTTGTCCATGTAGAGCGTACTGACGTCCCGGCCATCCTGGCTGAACCGCAGGCGCGTCTCCAGGAGTTCTTTATTATAGACCTCTCCCTTTTCGATGCCCAGTACGCTTGCCAGCGTTTCCGTATCGTATATGGAATTGCCTTTCCAACTGATGTCACGGAAATAATACTGGTTGCCTTCTTCGAGGTTGATCTTGACAATGAGATCCCCGTCTTCCTCCCGCCAGAGGCTGTCACCGAGAATGCGCGCGTCGCGGTAGCCCAGGGTATTGTAAAAGGCGATCAGCTTTTCCTTGTCCTCTTCGTAGTCTTTCTTGATGAACTTCGAAGAGGCAAAAAGCCGCCGTTTGGGTTTGGTGCCTTTCATCTGCCGGGCCAACTTTCTGCTTTTGACGTTTTCATTGCCATCAAAGATGATGTCCTGTATCTTGACACGGTCTCCCCGGCTGACGTCGAAAGTTAACTGTACGGCATTGGCCCGGCTGGAATCCGGAGATTCAAGTACCCGGCAGCGGGCATCCAGGAAGCCTTTGCCGATGAAGAACCCTTCGATGGCTTTGCTGGCATTGACCTTAACGTTCTCGGTGACAATGCCTCCCTTGAGCAGATATTTATCAACCTCATCGTTGAGGTCATCCTGATAGGATTTTTTCACTCCCCGGTAAGTATGGCGCGACAATCGCGGCCGTTCCTGGACTTTGATCTCCAGAAAGATCACATCACCGATCGTTTTTTCCTTGATGATCTGCACATCGGTAAACAGGCGGAGCTTCCATAAAGCCTTTATGCCTTTTTGAATGGCAGGGCCCGGAATGCGGATCTTATCTCCTACCTGCAACCCCGCTATACTGATGATGGCGTTGTCGTCGCTGAAGTCTGCTCCCAGGACTTTGATGCCGCCAATCTCATAATCGCGCGGTTCGCTGTACTGAAGCACCGGTAGGGTATCTGTTTCAGATTGTGCAATCGTATAGAAAGGTATCAATAAGCTGCAGAGGGTGATCAAGGCAATTTCTCTCATTCCAATCGTAAGATTAATCTTTAAGACAGCGGATCGTAAGCTGTAATTTCTTTAGCTGCGCAAAAATAACGCTTGCCGCCAGGATAACCGCATATTCAGTTGCCTGATTATCAAAAAAATCGCCGAAAGGTGATAAGCCCGGGACATTTTACTGGAAAATGGCCTGGCAATGCGGCTGCCCCGCCGGTTGTAACGGCTCTTTACAAAGAGCAGGGGGAGCGGGAAAGGGTTGTATGGGGGAGGGGGAAAGTGTAAAGGTGTAAATGTTGAAAAGTGTAAAAGTGTAAAGGTTGAGAAGTGTAAAAGAGAGCGGAGAGCAGTGTATCGGTCTTCTAAACTCATAAAGGGACTGTTCATAGTTTCTGGTTTCTGAGTTCCTCGTTGCCCTGGAAACCAGCGGGTTAGCTTAACGCGGACACACTTAATTGAACTATCCCCTCATAAACGAATCCTTGAATAAGCACTCCGCTTTGTCAAAAAACAATATAACTATATGCGGATCCAGGGCTAAATGGTTGCAAAACCCTGGAAGGGTGATAGATAATTGCCTGGGGCAACGCCCCAGGAACAGAATGTAGGCTGGTTTGAGCCCTGTAGGGGCGATACAAGCGTGGTGTCGCCCTTACAGGGCTTTTTAGCCGGATTCGCATAACATATAACAATGGTTTCCGAACCCCGGGGAAAATGCTACTGGCACCCGAGTTCGAAGCAGAGTAAGTAGAACTAAGGAACTGTTCACCTTCCCTACGGAACCACCTGCTCGCTGATCTTTCCGAACCGGCGTTCACGTTTCTGGAAGTCGATGATGGCGCGATAGAGGTGTTCCTTGCGGAAGTCTGGCCAGAAAATAGGGGTAAAATACAGCTCTGCATAAGCGATCTGCCAGAGCAGGAAATTGCTAAGGCGGGTTTCCCCGCTGGTGCGGATGAGCAGTTCCGGGTCGGGCATTCCGCTGGTGTTGAGGGCATTGGCGAAGGCGGTTTCATCGATCTGCTCGGGGCTGAGCTCTCCGGCTAGTACCCGGTGCGCCAGTCGCCGGCTGGCTTCGGTGATCTCCCACTTGGCGCTGTAGTTCAGGGCCAGCACCAGGGTCATTCTTTTATTGTCTTTGGTGTTTTCGATGCCGTCCAGCAGGGCTTTATAAGTTTTTTCCGGCAGCTTGCTGACATCGCCGATGGCCTGAAGGCGGATATCGTTTTTGTTGAGGGTGTCAATTTCTTTATGCAGGGTATCGACAAGCAGGCGCATCAGAGCGCTGACCTCCAGCTTGGGGCGGCTCCAGTTTTCGGTGGAAAAGGCATAGAGGGTAAGATATTCTACGCCCAATTCGGCGGCAGCCTCGGTGGTCTCCCTAACGGCGGTAACACCGTTGCGATGCCCGAAAACCCTGGGTTTGCCATGCTGTTTGGCCCACCGGCCATTGCCATCCATGATGATAGCGATATGGCGGGGCAGTTTTTCAAAGTTGATCTGAGACTTTAAATCCATTTTTTTCCGCTAACGGCTTGCTTGTTTAGTAGCCCTGTAAGAATAATTACAATCAAATATGCAAATTTACGAAACTAAAGGCACTTTTTAGAAATGCAATGTCAATAACGCAAAAGTGTTTAATTGAATATGTGCAGAATCCGTTGTATTTTCCCGCCCTGGAAAAGTAACAAGGAATAATGGACCTGACATTTGAGCATTTTCAGTACGAGCGCCCTCAATTCGACCGGTTTTCAGCTTCTTTCCGGGAAGAACTCAGCCACTTCCGCCAGGCATCTTCGGCAGAAGAGCAGGGGGAAGCGCTGGCCCGGATAAACGGCCTGCGCAATGAGTTCACCTCCATGTACAACATCTGCCACATCCGGCACACCATGGATACCCGCGACGAGTTCTACGAAAAAGAAAACGAGTACTTTGACCGGCAGATGCCTGCTTACGAAGGCCTGGTCAACGATTTTTACAAAGTGTTGATGCAATCGCCTTTCCGCCCCAGCCTGGAGGAAAAGTGGGGCCGGCAGTTGTTCACCATCGCCGAACTGAGCCTCAAGACTTTTGACGAATCGGTTATCGGCCTGCTTCAGGAAGAAAATAAGCTCAGCAGCGAATATACCAAACTGAAAGCCAAAGCCAGGATCGATTTCAGGGGGGAAGAGCACAACCTGTCTTCCATCGTCAGGTATGAAATGGATAAAGACAGAACTGTCCGAAAACAGGCAACCGAGGCAAAATGGGCTTTTTTTGCTGAACACGCCGCTGAAGTGGAGGGCATCTTCAGCCAGCTCGTGCAGGTCCGCCACCGCATCGCCCGGGAACTGGGGTACGAGAACTTCGTTGAGCTGGGGTATGCCCGTATGCTGAGGTCGGATTATGGCCCGGAAAAGGTGGCCAATTTCCGGCGCCAGGTGGAGGAATATATTGTCCCCATCGCCAACCAGCTCTACGAACGGCAACGCCGCCGCCTCGGCCTGAGCCGGCTCAAATACTACGATGAAGAACTGCGCTTTTCTTCCGGCAACCCCCAGCCCAAAGGAGAACCGGAGTGGATCGTTGAGCAGGCCCGGCAGATGTACAGTGAACTTTCCGATGAAACCCGCCGGTTCTTCGACTTCATGCGGCAGGCCAACCTGATGGACCTGCAAACCCGGCCCGGGAAAGCCACCGGTGGCTACTGTACCTTCATCGGTAAATTCGGCGCCCCCTTCATTTTTTCCAACTTCAACGGCACCAGCGGCGACATTGACGTGTTGACCCACGAAGCCGGCCACGCCTTCCAGGTCTATAGCAGCCGCGATATCGGCATCAGTGAATACAACTGGCCGACCTTCGAAGCCTGTGAGATCCATTCTATGAGCATGGAATTCTTCACCTGGCCGTGGATGCAACTCTTCTTCCGGGAAGACACCGAAAAATACAAATTCAGCCACCTTTCCAATGCCCTCTATTTTCTCCCGTATGGAGTAGCGGTAGATGAATTTCAGCATTTCGTTTACGAAAACCCGGATGCCTCTCCCGCCGAACGCAACCGGGCGTGGCGCGATATCGAACACAAATACCTTCCCCAGCGCGATTATGACGGCCACCCTTTCCTTGAAAGCGGAGGGTACTGGCAGAAACAGAGCCATATTTTCGTCATGCCTTTTTACTACATCGACTATACGCTGGCCCAGATCTGCGCTTTTCAGTTCTGGAAAAAAGACCAGGAAGAACACTCCCGGGCCTGGGGGGATTACGTGCGCCTGTGCAACGCAGGAGGCAGCCACTCCTTCCTGGAACTGGTGCAACTGGCCAACCTGCGCTCGCCTTTCGATGACGGATGCATCGCCTCGGTGGTAAATACCATCACCGCCTGGCTGGACGAAGTGGATGATATGGCCTTTTAAGCGGATGCCGGGAATTGGATAAATCCGGCAGTTAATCCAAAAAATTGGTATATTTGCAGGCAACTATAAGAAAACTACAACACTCATAATCCCCCCGTATGTTCATACTCATTCTCAGCTTTCTAACGGCGTTCACCCTGGCATACTTTGCCATCCCTCACATCATCAACATTGCTCGCGACAAGAACCTTTGCGATGAGCCATCCGAGCGCAGCTCTCACACCATCAGCACCCCGGCCCTTGGTGGCATAGGCATTTTTTCGGCAGCCATCTTCGCTATCGTCCTCTGGACGCCCTTCCGCGAATTCGGCAACCTTCAGTACATCCTCTGCGCCTTTATTATAGTCTTTCTGATCGGGGTAAAAGATGATATTTCCCCCGTATCGCCCATCAATAAGATCATTGGGGTGGCACTGGCTGCTTCCATTCTGGTTTTTAAATCGGATATCATGCTGCGCGGGTTTTACGGCTTCTTCGGGCTGCACGCTGAGCTGCCTGTTCCGTTTTATACCGGCCTGACCATCTTTACCATTCTGGGTATCGTCAACGCCTTCAATCTTATCGATGGAATCAACGGCCTGGCGGGCAGCATCGGTGCGCTGATCTGCGGAACACTGGGTTGCTGGTTCTTCTATGTCGGGAGGATCGAATTCGCGGTGGTGGCCTTTACCATTGTTGGCGCTATCATCGCCTTTCTGAAATACAACTACTCGCCCGCGAGGATATTCATGGGAGATTCGGGTTCCCTGCTGGTCGGTACGGCCAGCGTGATACTGGTGATCAAGTTTATCGATATGAACTATTATATGGAGATCGGGCAAAAGGGGAAGATCCTGGCCAGCCCGGTAGTAGCCATTGGCGTCATGATCCTGCCCCTGTACGATACACTGAGGGTATTCGTCACCCGCCTCCTGAGAGGGCAGTCGCCCCTGAATGCAGACCGGCGCCACATTCACCACCTTCTGATCGATTATGGTTTTTCTCACATGCAGGCAACCGGAATACTCGTTTCGGTAAATGTAATTTTCATACTTTTGGCTTTTTCTCTTAACCGGGCTCTGGAAATGCACTTGCTGCTGGTTCTGATCCTTGGACTGGCATCTTCGCTGACCTACTGGCTGCACAAGGCCGTTCTCCGGAAGAAACAGAAAAAGCTAATGCTCCGATGATCTCTTATGTTCTCGTTTTTTTTGGTGGCGGCCTGGGCAGTATCTGCCGGTACGGCATTGCTCACCTGCTGGCGGAATACGACCTGAATTTTCCTCTGGCCACTCTTCTGGCCAATGCGCTGAGTTGTATCCTTCTCGGCCTGCTGGCGGGGCTGAGCCTCCGGGGCCAGGTGAGCGATACCTATAAATTTATGCTGATGACCGGATTCTGCGGCGGTTTCAGCACGTTCTCTACTTTTACAAATGAAACTTTCAGCCTCCTGCAGTCCGGCCACCTGGCACTGGGCCTGCTCAACGTCGGTGGCAGCCTGCTGCTTTGCCTCGTTTGTATCTATTTAGGCGTCAGAATGGGTATGTGACAGAGGATCGGTAAGTACACCGAACACCGAACGGCGCTGTTCGGAATTTTTACCCGGCTGCCGAGACGGGCGCCATTCGCCAGGCCGCTGAAAATAGAGGGTGTTTTCTTTTAAAGACACACATTTCTAAACAGTCTCCACCGAAAACCGAAACACCCAAACACCGAAATACCGTCACACCCTCCCCCCCCTGCCTTCAGCCTGCTGCTTAAGGTCCAGGTTGACGAGTATGGCCAGGTTCATAAAGAAAAACGGGCCTACCTTATCCGTTTCTATCAGGTCATTGATGATGAGCAGCGAAAGAATGATGACCAGGGACAAAAGGGCCATCATGGCAATGTGCTGGCCTTCCCTCCGGCGCGCCTGGTGGTAAATGCGTTCCCCCCTCAGTAAAGTATAGGCGGCGAGCAGCAGGAAAAAGGCCAGCCCGGGCAGGCCCTGCTCCACCAACGTCATCAGGTAGTAGCTGTGGATACCCGATTTGTCGGGATTGTCGCTGACGTAGGTCTGAAAGCTGGTGACCGTGTAGGTTTTATAAAAATTGTAAAAATTGCCGGGGCCGAATCCGAAAACAGGTTCGGCAATACTCATGTGGAACCCGGCGACCCAACGGTAAACGCGTTCCATCGTCGAGATGTCTTCTCCCGAGTAAGTCGCCTCCAGCAGGTTGTTGAAATTCTTATGGGTAACCGTGGTTTCGTAATTCGGAGCGTAATCGAGGTACTTGTTTCCGTAACTCATGAAAGCGACGAAGCCCACCGCTGCGGCCAAAGCAAGAATAAGAACGTATTTGGTCAACTTCCACCGGATGATGTAGTAAGCTCCGATGGCGATGACTACCGATAGGTAAGCCGCTCGGGTGTAAGTAAACTGAATGGCAGGTATAAGAAGTAAAAGGCTGCCCGTGAGTATCCACCAGGGCAGGCTGTAAGCGGCGTACCACTTGCGGACGAACCATACGAACGGCAGAAAAACCACAATTATAGAAGCATAGGTGACATGATTGCGGTAAAAAGGGTGCAATACCCGGAAAACATCGGCAAAGGTAAAGCCATACGCTGCATGGCGGGCCATAATGATCAGGACGGTGAGCATGAGCGTGGAGAAAACGGCCCAGAAGAATTGGCGTATGTCCCGTTCATCCCGGAGCATCAGGCTGGCCAGAAAAAAGAAAGTGGCCACATACCAGATCTTTGCCAGCAGAAATTTTACCGAGACAACCAGTAAGTGAGAGGTGATCGCCGTTGCGGCGATCCAGGACAGATGCAGCAGCAACAGCAGAGTAATGGGATGGCGGAGAAATTGCCCGCTGGCCTCCTTGCCGTGGCGGATTATATAGGCCAGCCCAACCAACATCAGGCCGATCATCAGAGGCTCGGTGGGCAGGTCGGTGCCAAAGCCGCTGGGCAGCACCAGTTCAGTTGACAGCGGGATGCAGGCCAGCAGCAGAAGAAAGGTCTTGTGGAAATCGACGATGGTCAGGTAAACCAGCAGCAGGAAGGCGGGAATTCCCACCAGATAATACATCTCAGTGGCGATGCCTGTGAACAGGCATATCAGGAGCAGGCCCGCAAATACCCCGAAAAGTAAATGAGGTGTATCGGAAGTATCCAGCATTTGCAGGAGCTTACTTCGCATGATAGATCTGCTTCCAGTTTACGTCTTTATAGGTGTCGAAGATCAGTACGCCAATGACGCTGAACAGAAAAGCAATGGCCACCGTAGCCAGGACGATGATACTGCGTTTGGGGCGCGATTTGACGACCGGCACCCGGGCTTTCTCTACGATAACCATGGCCGGTATGACCGAGTTGTAGGTGGCCCGGGCCTGCTTGAGCCGTTCCTTGTCTTCACTCAGGGTTTGGTTGGCCTCGATGTACTGCCTTTCGAATATGCCGAACCTGGACAGGCCGAGGTTAAATTTGGCCATTTTGCTGTTGAGAACTTTATTTTCTTCCTCCAGCCCTTTTACAGCGGCCTGCAGCAGGAGGATTGTATCCAGTGGGATGCCCTTGGTTTCTTTCATGGCCTCCAGCTTGGCCCTGTTGCGCACCAGGAGCGCTTCCGATTCGGAAACCTGAGTGGTCAGCGCTTCGCTTTGCCCGACGATGTTGTAGATCCCATATTTCTCGCGCATGGCGATCAGGCTGTCGCTGAGAATGGCCAGTTGTGCTTCTTTCGATTTGATGTTTTCCTCATAAGAACTAATGGCCTTTTCCAGGCCTTCATCGATCAGGCGGCGGGCGATCTCGTCGATCTTTTCCCGGGCGGCGTTGGCAATCCGTGCCGCCAGTTCCTTATCCTTGTCTTCCACGGACAGCTCAATGGCATCGCGTTTGGTCTTTTCAACGGAATAGAGGCCCATGAACTTCTCCTGGACTTTGAACGCCGCCCTGGGAAGATCCGGATTGATGTCGTAGTGGTCATACAGCTTGAAAGAATCGACCAGATAGTTAACCAGTTCAGTAGATTCGGCAATGGTCATGAGGCGGTCGATGTCGTTTTCATTGCCATAGTATTCATTACGCAGCTGGCCTTTGCCGTAGAGGGCCTCCGGGGTTGCCTGATCCGGGCTCACAGCCAGGAAAATGGTGGTGGCGGCGTAATAATTGGAGAGGAAAAGGCTGATAACGATGCTGCCCACTCCGGCGATCAGGCATACATAGAAGATTGGCCTTTTCCACTTGAAGAGGGTCTTTAATACATCGATCAGGTTGTCGTTATTTTTCATCGGTACTTTCCTGTGGATTTGGAATGAGGAGGCCCGGCAGGGTGGCCGGCAGCTTTTCTTTCGCCTCCATTGCTCCCGTTGCTGCTCCTTTTTGATAAACACCGCAAAAGTATGCCCTTTGGTGTTTATTTTTAAACTTTTGGGCAAATGTTTGCCGGCGTCATAAAACAAGACAGGAAAGGTGCGGCAAAGCGTTGGCTGCGCCGGAAGATGAAACCTGCATTAGGAGGTGTCCGGAGAGGCCGGGCCCCCGTCATTATTCATTCTTCAGTTGGGCCAGCCCCCGAAGGTTAACGAGCCCCAGGCCCAGCGCCGCAATTCCTCCGGCGGCCAGCGTCAGCAGGAACCGCCAGAACCAGCCTGTATCCAGATATCCATGGATGAAAAAACCGGTGGTAAAGGACAGTGCCAGAAGTGCCGGAAAACGGATCAGGGTGCTCAGGGTATTTCCCGGCTTCAGCAACCGGTGCGCCAGGGCCAGCTTCGCTATCAGCACTCCAAATTGAGTAAGGCAGGTGGCGATGGCCGCACCTTCGGCCTTGTATTTCGGAATGAGCAGCAGGTTGAGCACCACGTTGAACAGCAGGCTGGCGGCATACAGGTAGTTCAGCTGCCGCAGGCTGCCGTTGGCCACCAAAAGGCTGCCGAAGATGTAAGTCCCGCACACCGCAAAAAATCCGCCCATGAGGTACAGCAATACTCTTCCGGAATATGCCGAGCCGCTGTCGTATAGGGCAACCATGATCTCCGTGCGGTAGAAATATATGCCGGCAAAGAGGGTAAGAGCACCGGCGCCGATCAGGCGGAAGCTCATCTGTACCAGCCCGCTAAGCCCTTCTCCCCGCTTGATCATTCCCGAAAAGATGGGCAGAAGAAGGCCGGCGAACAGAAAGCCTGCCATATTGCTGGCCTCGAAGAGGCGAAAGGCGGAGGCGTAAATGTCCGCTTCTATCTCCCCGTCCGGCAGAAGCCGTTCGACCATTACGCCATCAATCCGGTTGTAAATGGAGGTCAGGAAGAACGCCAGGGCATAGGGCGCACTCCGTCGAAGGAGCATCAGCAGGAATGGCCGGTTGAACCGGAAGCGCAACCCGGAAAGCTGGCGGTAAATGACCAAGAAGGCCAGAACTGCCGTGAAGCTCAGGGCAACAGTCTGAGAGAGGGCAAACCATTCTATGCGGAATTGCCCGCGGAAGGCCGGCGCCCATAGCAGGATGCCGCAGATGAGGATGAGCAGCAGGCGGTCCGTCACGGATAGCACACTGTCCAGCCGGTATTTGCCAAGGCCGGAAATGTTCGACCTCAGAAAGAGCACCAGAGAGTTGAGCACCTGATTGGCGGCAATGATGGCCAGCAATGGCAGTGCGCTGGCCCCGTAGCCGGCAAGCCAGGCAGTGGAAAACACCAGGACAATATATACCAGCGCCAGCAGGGTTTTCAGTATCAGTATGTTGGGGAAGTACTTATCCAGCAGGTGGTTGTATTGGGCTATGTTGCGGTTGTTGAAGTTCTGTATGCCAAAATCGTTGACGATCTGAAAGAGGAACGTGAAATTGAAAAGGGCAAAATAGATCCCGTATTCCCCGATGGGAACGGTGTTCTGTACCGTCCGGTCAATGCCGAAAAGGTAAAACGGCTTGATCAACAGGTTGATCGCCAGAAGGAAGATGATATTGATTAAAAATTCGCGCTTCATCGGTGAAGGCGAAGATAGCCCTTTTGGGAAAGGTGAAAAGGTGTAAATGTATAAATGTGCTTAACACCTCAACACCTCTACTCATACCTCAGCGCTTCGATCGGGTCGAGGCGGGAGGCTTTCAGGGCGGGGTACATACCGGAGACCAGCCCGACCAGGGTACAGGTGGCCACTGCGGTGAGAACCCAGGCCCAGGGGAAGAGGAACTTGCCGTTGGCGAGGATGGCCACTACGTTGCCGGCCATGACGCCGAGGGCGATGCCGATAATTCCGCCCATCTGGCAGATGATGATGGCCTCCGACAGGAACTGGGCCATTATGGAGCGGCGGGTTGCGCCGATGGCTTTACAGATGCCGATCTCCCGGGTGCGCTCGGTTACCGATACCAGCATGATGTTCATCAGGCCTATGGCGGCGCCAATGAGGGTAATGAGGCCGATGCCAATGGCGGCCAACCGGAAGTAGGTGGTGTTTTCCTTGATGATACTGATCAGGCTGTCGCTCTTGGTGATCTCGAAGTCTTCTTCCTGAGCGGCTTTCAGCCCCCGGATATTGCGGAAAAGGCCAGTGGCATAGTCGATGCCCATATCCACCTGAGAGGCGTCATTGACCGCGACGAGAATATTGTAGTTGGTATTATCAGAAGCATAGTATCGCTTGGCGGTTTGCAGGGGAAAGAGAATGCGCCGGTCCTCGCTCTGGTTCATGCTGGACCCTTTGGATTTTATGACCCCCACTACTTTGAGTTTGATGTTCCCGGCATAGATGAACTTGTTCAGTGCCTTATCGGGCTTTCCTTCGAAAAGAGTAGAGAGGATCTCATCACCGATGAGGGTGATATATCCTCCGTGCATGATCTCCCGGTTGGTGAAGTTGCGGCCGGCGGCCAGTTCGAAACCTTTGGCCTCGAGGTAGTTTTCATCAATACCGAATAATGCGACATTGGGATTGGTTTTCTCATCCTGGTATTTGATGGCGGCCGTTCCGGTGCAGTACATAGAGACAGAAGTCCGCGCCGGAAAATCAAACCTCTCTTTGAACTCTATGGCCTGCTCGAAAGAGATCGGTTCGCCCCGCTTTTCCTGCCGCCCTCCACGGTGCCCTCTGATACCCGACCCTTTGGGGTCGATGTCGAAAGTATTGGCCCCCAGAGAAGACAGGTTATCCCCCAGGGATTTTATGCCTACGTCAATAGCGGTGAGAATGCCGACCAGCGCCATAATGCCGAAGGCAATGATCATCAGGGTGAGAATGGCCCTCAGAAGATTGGAGCGAACGGCGCGGAAGGCAAGTATGATGTTTTCGCTTAGTTTCATCGGCCGGTAGTTCTTTCTTGTAGTGGCAAATTGCCCCCTAATTTAAGCATAAAAAACAGGTGCGCCTGCATTTGTTCGATGAAAGGAGCCAATATTTAGAGGTATTGATTCCCCTGGCTGGCAATCGGGCGTTATAGCCACGAGCAAAGCAGGGAATGCAGTTGCCGTATCATCCAAACGCTCTCTTTATCACTTCGAGCATCTCTTTTCCAACCGGCGGATTGGCCGCGATGATCTCTCCGCCGTCAAGATATTCCTCTCCGCCCCGAAAATCGCAAACCATTCCTCCGGCTTCCCGGACGATGAAACCTCCTCCGGCTACATCCCAGGGGTTGAGCCCGTATTCAAAAAAACCGTCAAACCGTCCGCAGGCGACATAAGCCAGGTCAACTGCGGCGGAGCCAAAGCGCCGGATACCCCGGGTATGGCGCATGAAATGTTCGAATACCTGGAAATATGCCTGCATGCGGCTGTAATCATGATAAGGGAAGCCGGTGGCCAGCAGGGATTGTTCCAGTGGCGCCCTCCTGCTTACCCGTATTGGCCGGCCGTTGAGCCGGGCGCCGCCGCCCTGCCAGGCGTAGAAGCATTCCTGCCGGTTGATCTCGTAAACCAGGCCGAGTACGGTTTGCTCCTCCCGCTGCAAGGCCACGCTGATGGAAAACACGGGCAGTTGGAACAGGAAATTCGTGGTGCCGTCCAGTGGGTCGATGATCCATTGCAGGTCTCCGCTTTGGTTATCGACCGTGTCTTCTTCGGTAAGGAATACGCTGCCGGGCAGTACCTGGCCCAGCCCCTCCACCAACTGCTCCTCGGCGGTTTTGTCCACATAGCTAACCAGGCTGTTCAGCCCTTTTTCTTCGATGTCTTCACCGGATACCCGCCCCAGCTCCTGGCGGATGAAACGGCCACTTTGTTCAACGATAGGGATAACCTGATTGCAGATCTTTTCGAGGTTCATGTGGATAATGGGATAAGTGAATGAGTGAATGAAGGAATGATTAGGGCAAAGCGATTCAATCCTTCAATCCTTCGATAAATCAATCCTTTCTAATCCGCCAATTGGTAGATATCCGGGATATTCCGCCCCAGCCCATCGTAGTCCAGCCCGTATCCGATGACAAACCTGTTGGGGATCTCGAATCCTACGTATTTAATATCAACATCGCTTTCGAGGGCTTCTCTTTTTACCAGGAAGGAGGCGATGGCCACCGAAGCCGGCCCCATTTCTTCAAGCTGGGGGACGAAATGAGCCATGGTCTGGCCGGTATCGACGATATCCTCAATGATAACTACGTCTTTGCCTTTGACGTCCTCATCCTGCAGGCCGATAACGGTTTTTACCTCGCCGGAGGAATTCAGGCCGTCATAGGAAGCCAGCCTGATGAAGCTGATCGCACAGTCGATCTCACAGGCGCGAATGAGGTCGGCAGCGAACATGAAGGCGCCGTTCAACACTGCCAGAAACAAGGGGCTTTTGCCTTTATAATCCCGGCTGACCTGCTGCCCTATTTCGGCAATTTTTTCGGCGATCTGTGCCTGGCTGATGTAGGGCCGGAATGAAAGGCCGTGGATCTCGATATTGTCTTTCATCTTTAAAGTCCGTACTTATCCAGTAAATAAACCAGGCTCATAATGGCGGCGGCGCCCAGTTCGAGTTCTCTTTTATTGACTACATCTGCGGCATCGATTGGGGTGTGGTGATAATCGAAATAGCGCTGCGAGTCGGGTTCAAAACCGAAAAGCAGCCCTTTCTGGCTCTTGAGCCCGGAAATATCCGCTCCGGAGCCCCCCTTTCGGAAATGCAGGCCATAGGGCTCCAGGAAAGGCAGCCATTCAATGGCCTTACGGAACTTTTTGTTGAACACGTCCTCGTGGCCGTCAACGGTGAAGCCACGGGGGGTAAAGCCGCCCCGGTCGGATTCGATGGCCGCCATGTGGTATTCTCCCCTGTCATCCGACCATTTCCAGTAGGCGCGTGCTCCCCGCAGGCCATTTTCTTCATTCATGAACAACACACAGCGTATGGTCCTTTTGGGGCGGTAGCCCATCATTTTGGCCAGGTGCAGTATTTCCATGGCGTGTACACACCCGGCGCCGTCGTCGTGAGCCCCGGTGCCGACATCCCAGGAGTCGAGGTGCCCGCCGACCAGGATGATCTCTTCCGGATGCTCGCTTCCTCTGATCTCCCCGATGACGTTGTAGGAAGGTACTTCTCCCAGATTCTGAGAGGTATTGCGCATGAACACCCGGGCCGGCTCCTCCTCCAGCAGGCGGCTGAGAAGCTCGGCATCCAGAGTGCTGATGGCAAAGGCAGGTATGGGGGTGGCGCCTTCCTCATAAACGGTTGAACCGGTGTGCGGAATGTCGTCCAGCCGGGTGGTGAGCGAACGGACGATAACGCCCCTGGCGCCATAACGGGATGCCCGGGAAGCTCCCCAGACCCGCTGGCCGGCTGCTTTACCATAAGCACTGAAAGTATGGAGCTGAGTGGGGTCCATGGGCCCGTTGAAGAAGACGATCTTGCCACGCAGCGCTTCTCCGAGGCTATCCACCTGATTGAGGTTCTTTACCTCCACTACCTCCGCTGTGATGCCCAGAGGGCCGGTGCCTACCGAATTGCCCAGGGCCAGGGCATTCAGTTCAACCGTGCCCATTTTCCGGGAATTGACGATACGCACCTGTTCCTTTTCTCCCCGAACCCAGTAGGGCACCATGCAGGGTTGCAGCCATACGCTGTCCAACTCCAGAGAATCCAGCACCCGCCGAGTATATTCGACGGCGGCTGCCGACTGAGGGGAACCGGCCAGGCGGCCACCGATGCGCCGCGCCAGAAAATTCAGCCAGTCGTAACAACGGCTGCGGGTCAGCGCTTCGTCATAGATCTTTCGAATGAAAAAAGCGTCTTCCGCCTGAGCATCCTGCTGAGCAACGCTCAGAAGGGGAGAAAGCAGGAGAAACAAAAGGACAAAACGATTCATCAGGGCCTCTTTTCGGAGATTTTACAGAAAAGTACAGGGTTTTTTACAGGCTCCAAAGATAAAATTTTCAGGGGAGGAAAATTTTTTTTCAGGCAGAGAACGGTTTTTTAAAACTCCTGGGGGGCCGTTCGGGAGCAAGATCGCCGTTTTAATCCTAAAAAAAAGTAATCCGGTATTTAAAAAAAAATTTGGTAGCATTGGAAGCTCCAGAATAAAATTTCTGACAATAGCCTTTTCGGCCTCATTGTGTCTAAATTCAGTTTTTGGACCTCAGAAGGCAAAATGCTGGATCCAGCCTGGATATGGATTTTTCTAAACATTATGGCGCCTTTTGTTTTAGGAATTTATCGGCGGGCTGAATTTTTTACCAATTTTGTAATTGTATTTTTTACACAAAGTCCTTATATTTGTATTATCGAATAGAAAAAGAGAGTTTTTCTCATACAAGAATAATTTGGTTTTATTTGGTTAGGGCTGAGGTAGTGCGCAAGCGCTGCCTCTTTTTTTATTTTTGGAACTCCACTTCTACTTCTATTTCCTTTTCCTTCGTCAGTGCCGTAGATTGCCGGCTGCTCAGAGCGTATCCCTGCCCGGGGCGGTACCATAATTCCTGCCCGACATCGGCGACCAGGCTCTCCGTCCGGTTCTGAATGTGGACCTCTGAAACCTGGCCACCCGAGTATTTCACTTCGAGCAGGTGTGTTTTCAGGCTTTTGTCCTGAGCGGTATATCTGACCAGTTGGAGTTTCCCATCCTGGAACAGGCTATCCACCTGATATTTATCGAGCCAGGCAGTTTTATTGATATCGGAACGGGAAAAAATGTCCAGTTCTTTTTTGTAATCGAGGGAATCGAATACCTTTTCTTCAGACTGGCCATCGATGGCGATCCGTTTTAACGCCCGGGGCTGGGTTTGGGAAAGGTGCTGAGCTTCACTTTCCATGAATCCTTTAAGGTCAAAGAAGGCGTCCGGCAACCGGACGGGCGCCCGGCCATCCCGGGAACAGCCGCAGAGCGCGGCCATCAGGAGGGCCATATACAGTAATGGTCGTTTCATACCAGGGTTTTGCATAGTTAACCGGCAAGGAACAGGAAGGTTCTCCTCCGGTTATTCTGCCTGAAGCAATTTTACGGGCCAGCCGGGAATGAGGGTGATGGGCGGGCGGAAGGTCATTTCCGGCTCACCAGCACCTCTCCGTCCATTTCTTTAGGAATGTCCATGCCGAAAAGCGTGAGGATCGTTGGCGCGATATCGCCCAGTTTTCCTCCTTTGATCCTGAATTTTTCCGGTTCCCTGCAGATGTAAAATATCGGGACGGGGTTCTTGGTATGGGCGGTATTGGGAGAACCGTCATCATTGACCATGTAATCCGAGTTGCCGTGGTCGGCAATGACGATCGCCTCGTAGTTGTGCTTCAGCGCCGTTTCCATCAGCCGTTTAAGGCAGGTGTCAACCGTACTAACGGCCTTCATGGCGGCTTCAAAAACCCCGGTGTGGCCCACCATATCCGCGTTGGCGAAATTGAGGCATATAAAGTCCGGACGGTTCTTTTCGATATCCTCTACAATGGCGTCTGTCACCTCATAGGCGCTCATTTCCGGCTTGAGGTCGTAGGTGGCTACTTTAGGGGAATTGATGAGTAGGCGGCGTTCGCCTTCGAACTCAGCTTCCCGCCCGCCGCTGAAGAAGAAGGTGACGTGTGGGTACTTCTCCGTTTCGGCGATGCGCACCTGGCTCATTCCTGCTTTAGAGAGTACTTCGCCCAGGGTGTTTGACACATCCTCCTTGGTGAAGAGTACGTGAATGCCTTTGTAGGTCTCGTCGTAGCGAGTCATAGTGACGTAGTAGAGGCTCAGGGTTTTCATATCGTGTTCCGGCATATCCTTCTGAGTGAGGACAGTGGTGATCTGCCGGGGGCGGTCGGTGCGGAAATTGAAACAGAGGGCAGTATCGCCCTCCTGCAGGGTGGCGATCGGCTTCCCGTCAGGGCCCGTACACACGATGGGTTTGAGAAATTCGTCGGTCTCATCTTTGTCGTACCGTTCCTGAATGGTGGACAGCACGTCGGCCGTGGATTCTCCTTCCCCCTTCACGAGCAGGTTGTAGGCCAGTTTGGTCCGTTCCCATCTTTTGTCGCGGTCCATGGCGTAGTAACGGCCTATAACGGAGGCCAGCCGGACAGGAGTATCTTTTATGTGTTCCAGTACTTCCCGGAGGAACCCTTTCCCGCTTTTGGGGTCTGTATCCCGTCCGTCTGTAAAGGCGTGTATGTAAACCTTTTCCACCCCGTTTTCCAGCGCTATGTCGCAAAGAGCAAGCAAATGTCGGTAGTGAGAGTGGACGCCTCCGTCGGAGACCAGGCCGAACAGGTGAAGGGCTTTCCCTTCTTCTTTGGTTCGTTTCAGGGCCTTGATCAATTCGGGGTTCTTGTGCAATTCCCGGTCGCGGATGGCCTTGTTGATGCGGGCCAGTTCCTGGTAAACGATCCGCCCCGCCCCGATGTTGAGGTGGCCGACTTCAGAGTTTCCCATCTGCCCTTCGGGCAGGCCGACCTGCTCGCCGAATGTGGTGAGTTCTGCGTTGGGGTATTTTTTATAAAGGCTATCCACAAAAGGCGTTTCGGCCTGAGCAATAGCACTGACTTTCGGGTTCGGGCCGTGGCCCCAGCCATCGAGTATGACGAGTATGACGCGTTTTTTTTCCATAACCGCAAAAGTACCAATTTGAATTCAAAGAAATGCCTGGCGGCCAGGGTAACTTAAACTGGCATACGCCGTGCTTTCTAATAGAACTCAATGGGCCCCGGGAAGTTTCAACACCCGGCCGGAGAAATTTAACTTTTTGAGGTTTAACATTTTACCTTTCATTACGTATAACCATTTTGATGGTGGTAAGCGCTGGTATTTTCCTCTAAAAAAAACCTGATAACCAGAGGGGCTCCACTTTCCGGATTAATCATTAATTTTGGCTGCCCGATCATAACCCTCCTGAAATTGCGGCCTATCTGCTTTTGTTATTTTTTGGATATTTAATTTGGATCCCAATGCGTCCCGACAGAATCATCTTCCTGGCTTTCCTTTTTTTTGTTTCATTGGCTCATGGGCAGGCTCTCCGCGGAGACAGCGTGCAGTCGGTCCTGTATGAGTTCTCGGTTGCTTACCCTCACCTTGTGGATCAGATACCGGAGACAGGGCGTTGGCATCTGAAAGTGCCGCGCTCCGAAACCGTAACTCCCGAACAGCTTACCCGGTTGCAGGATGCCTTTTATTACGATATTGCGCCGCTGTGCCGGATATACGGGTACAAATATCTGGCCGACTGGCGGGCACTGGCCAGTAAGGCGGCCCGCGAGACTTTCTGGGGCACTTCCTATTTGTGTAACCGCACCAACAATTACTTTGGAATCCGGCACAAGGCCAAACCCTGGATCTGTGAGTCCTTTAATTTTTGTGAAAGCGTGGTGCGAAATGATCCTGAACCTTCGGATTTTGCTTCTTTCCCAAATTTCGAAGCCTCCCTCTGGATGTTCATCCACACGATGTACAGCGCACACTTTCTGGAACGGCTGCCCGACCAGGGAGGGCGCATTGTAGATGTCATTGTATTTGAACGCATGAACGGCATTCACTACTGGGAAAGGACCTCCTACGGCATTACCCTTTGCCCGCAGGTGCAGGGCCAGCGATATAGTGCGGAAGAACTGATCTATACCTGGAGTGAGCACCCCATCAACAACCTCTGTGTGGATTGCTCCCGCGCTTCAGACCGGGAATGGGTGTTTAAGCTGATCCGGGCAGATATGCGGACCAGAGGGTAGGAAACCCGCCAGGGCAATTTAATGCCCTGTGGAATCGTTTTAGAGTGTGTTCAAATTTCATACTTCGGGCTGAAAACGCCCCTTTTTTGATGATACTGCGTTACTCAAATCCTCATTTAGCTAGCGCCTCCGCAGAGTAGCTTCGGCGCTCGCGGATGGCTAAACTTCGGTTTTCCCGCCTTGTCTCATCAAAAAATTGACTGTTTTCATCTCCAAAAACGAAATTTGAACACACTCTTAATGGCTCTGGGCGTGATATTAATGAATGTTAACAAATGTGGCCTCCGCGCCACGCCCGCGTCTTAACGTTGGATTTAATGCAAATGGGAATTTTTCGCATAATGTTCGGTAACGAATGGAACGATTTTGCGGATTTAAGATTAGGTAATAGTGGAATTTTCCCATGAATATAAAATCCCTAGATTATGAAAAACCTCTTGTTGTTAATCCTGCTGACGCCCTGGCTGAGCAGCTTTGATAATGCCAACCTGGCAAATATTACCAAAGCGATAAGCGAAGGCAATGCCGATGCACTTGGCCAGTATTTTGACCAAACGGTTGAAGTCGCGGTTCTGGATAAGGAAGACGTTTACAATAAGGCCCAGGCTATCAATGTGGTGCGTACGTTCTTTACGCAGAACAAGCCAACCTCTTTCAGCCAGGTTCATAAAGGCGCTTCTCCCAATAATGATTCTCAGTATTGCATCGGAAACCTCGTCGCCGGAGGCAAGGCCTTCCGGGTATATATTTACATGAAAGTGACGGGGGGGCAGTACCTCATTCAGGAACTGCGCTTCGACAAAGAATAAGCCGGTTGATGCAGCAGGTACAGTTGCCTGCTCAGATCCTGCCGGTTTTCTCTCAACTTCAAATTAGCCAGGAGGCTTTCCCGATCCAATCAGGGTAAGCCTCCTGTTTGTTTTTCCAGCACGCCCATCCCGAACAGAGCGAAATCGTATTTTACAGGGTCTTCCGGAGCGAACTGCCGGAGCCGGGCAGTGAGTTCGAGGACGGCCTGCCAGTCCGTCTGACGGCGTTCCAGGAGGCCCAGCCGGCGCGCCACCCGGTCAACGTGTACATCGAGGGGCATCAGCAGCTGGCGCGGAGAGATGCGCTTCCAAAGGCCGAAATCCACTCCTTTATCATCCTGCCGAACCATCCAGCGCAGGAACATATTCAGGCGCTTGCAGGAGGACCTGCGGGCCGGTGTGGCAATGTGCTTGCGGGTTCGTTCCGGAGCATAAGGCAGGGTAAAGAAGAATTCATGGAAACCGGCCAGCGCCTTTTCGACGTGCTCGTCTTTTTCGGAAAGGTGGCGGGCAAAGGCATCTTCCAGCGATTCGTGCCGCCGGTAGTATTGCTGGAAGAATTCGAGGAAATACAACGTATCGGTGGGTTGGAAAGTGCGGTGTTTGAACTTCAGGAAGGGTTTGCGGTCCTTTTCCTTGTGGTGGAGGATAAAGTCATAAGGGGCCCCACCCATCAGGCTGAGGAGTTCCTCCGATTTACTGATGATGGTTTTGCGTTGCCCCCAGGCCAGCATCGCCGTCCAGAACCCCGTGATCTCTATGTCCTGAAGCCGGCTGAACCGGTGGGGGATACTAATAGGGTCAGCTTCGATAAATGCAGGCCGGTTATAGCGTTCTGCGTTT
This sequence comes from Lewinellaceae bacterium, assembly GCA_020636315.1. Lineage (GTDB taxonomy): Bacteria > Bacteroidota > Bacteroidia > Chitinophagales > Saprospiraceae > JACJXW01. The sequence goes on along the minus strand of JACJYA010000001.1, from coordinate 115,013 downwards.
TCCTCCAGCAGTTTTTCTACATCCTCAGGCATGTTGTCGGACTTTCTGCTGCGGCTTTTTGTAGATCTCGAAAGCAGCCAGGCCGAGGCGTTGCAGCAGGTGGCTGAAAGAAACCCGCAATACGCCCAGCCCGTACCGGATGCTGCGGGACAGGTTGATGGAGGAGGCCTCTTTAAAATATTTGGTCGGGCAGGTCACTTCAGCGATGTGGAAACCGGCGTAGATAATCTGCGACAGCATTTCGTTGTCAAAGACGAAATCATCTGAATTGCTGTTGAAATTGATACCCAGCAACACCTCCCGGCTGAAGGCCCGGTAACCGGTGTGATATTCCGACAACTTGTAATTGACCAGAAGGTTCTGTACCAGCGTCAGGGCGCGGTTGGCAATGTATTTGTAAAGGGGCATGCCGCCGGCCAGCGCTCCTTTTCCCAGAATGCGGGAGCCCAGTACAACCGGATAGAGCCCTTCGCCGATGATGTTGACCATGGAAGGGATCAGCCGGGGAGTGTACTGGTAATCCGGATGCAACATGATGATGATATCTCCTCCCAGTTCAAGCGCCTTGTTGTAGAGCGACTTCTGGTTTCCTCCGTACCCCTTGTTGCTTTCGTGGATGATAATGTGTTGTATGCCGATACGCTGGGCAAGCTCTGAGGTGTTGTCACTGCTGGCGTCATCGCAGAGGACCACTTCATCGACCAGCCCGAAAGGAATTTCCTTATAAGTCTTTTCCAACGTGAGCGCTGCATTGTAGGCGGGCAGCACGACGACCACTTTTTTGCCTTTGTACATCTGTAATGGTTTGTGGCCGCAAAGATAGTTGGTTTGAAATAAAAAGGGAATTATTCGGGCTTCCCTGATGCCCATTATCCTTTGCCGGGCTACGAACAATTTGGCGCTGCCTGCATTTATACCCCAAAAAGTATGCGAAAAGTATTGAAGTGGGCCGGCATAATCCTGGGAGTATTGGTGGCTGTTGTCATAGCTGCCGGAGTGATCCTGAACGAACCATTACCAGAAGGTGAAACGGGCCCGGACGCGGACAGGGTAGCCCGGGCAATGCTGGAAACCATAAATAAGGAGGCATGGGACAGCACCCGGTATGTTCGCTGGGATTTTCCCGGTGGGCATCAATACATCTGGGACAAGTTTCGCCGGATCGTTCAGGTAGAATGGGGGGACAAAAAGGTGCTGCTCCACACACCCACTCAGTCCGGACGGGCCTGGGAGGAAGGGGTTGAACAACAGGAAACGGCGGCTGAAAACCTGCGGAAGGAGGCCTGGGGCTTTTTCTGTAACGATTCTTTCTGGCTCAATGCTCCGGCCAAGGTTTTTGACCCGGGGACTACCAGAAGCCTCGTCGATCTGGGCAATGGCCACAAAGGTTTGCTGGTGCGGTACTCCAGCGGAGGAGTCACTCCCGGCGACGCTTACCTGTGGTCCTTCGATAAGCAGGGGTTGCCCGCGAGCTGGAAAATGTGGGTTTCGATCATTCCGGTTGGAGGCCTCAAAGCCAGCTGGGAAGGGTGGACGAGGCTGGAAACCGGCGCCAGGTTGTCCACCCGCCACAAAGTTGGCTTCCTGTCTTTCGGGTTGAGCAACGTGAAAGGAGGAAGCACGCTTCAGTCCGTTGGCCTGAACGAGGATCCGTTTCAACTGCTGGAAAACTGACAGGCGATCGTTCCTTCACCGGACATTAAAGCAGCGCATCCAGTTCTTCCTTTACAAAGGCGCCCAGTTGGCTGACATACTCGCGGGAGAAGTTGAACTCGATACCGGCAGTTCGGTAGATCTCCCGAATATTCCGGGTATAGCCCAGCTTCAGAGCATTCAGGTAGTTATCTACAGCCTGTCCGGGGTTTTCTCTGTACTGCATCCAGAGGGCGATAGCACCCAGTTGGGCCATGCCGTATTCAATATAATAGAAAGGGACTTCGAAAATATGTAATTGTTTATGCCATAGGTGAGCGGTATATTTTTCGAGAGAGGAATGGTCGATGATCGAGGAGTTGAATTCCTGCATGATACTCATCCAGTTTTTGACCCGTTCTTCCCGGCTGTGGCCGGGTTTGGTATAGATCCAATGCTGGAATTTATCGATGGTCGCAATCCAGGGAAGTACTTTCAGCACATACTCCAATTGGGCGATCTTGGCGCGCCTCAATTCCTCTTCACTGGGGAAGAAGACCCCCCAATGCTCCATGGAAAGCAATTCCATTGACATCGCAGCCAGTTCAGCGACTTCGGAGGGCACCCGCTTGGCAGATTTGAGCTTGTACTGCCTGGTCAGGTATGAATGTACTGCATGTCCTCCTTCGTGCATGAGAGTGCGCATATCACTTAAAGAAGTGGTGGCATTCATGAAAATGAAAGGCAGCCCGGTCAGGTGCAAAGGCATGTTGTATCCACCCGGGCGCTTTGCAGGCCGGGCCTCTAGGTCGAGATGGCCCATGTCTTTCATGGTGGCGATGGTCTTGCCGAAGTCCGGATGCAACTGGTTCATACAAAAGATGACCTTCTCTACGAGGTCATCGATGGTTTCAAAGGGCCGAAGCGGCATATCCCCGATGGGGTCGACGAAGAGGTCCCAGGGGCGAAGCGTGTCGAGTTTCAGTGATTTTTTCCGGTAGCAGTTCAGGTCGTCAATAAGAGGAACAATTTCTGACTTTATGGACTCGTGGAAATCGTAACAATCTTCGACCGAATAATCAAAGCGGCCGAGAGCCTGGAACTTGAAGTCGCGGAAATTGTCGAACCCGGCATTAAGAGCCATCTGGTGGCGCAGGCGGAGCAGATGGTCAAAGAGGTTTTCGATCTGCCCGGTATCCTGCAGGATTCTCTGGTGGATCTTGTGGTAAACGGCCTCGCGGTAGTTCCGGTCCGTTTCTTCCAGGAGAGAGCTGGCTTTCTGCAGGGTCATCTGTTTACCGTCCACCCCAATAGTCATTTCCGAGAATATTTTGACATATTCTTTGGATTTCATTTGAATTTCGGTAGCCAGGGGAATATTCTCTTCGCGAAAAAGGTTTACGGCGTTATAGATACTCCTTAGGTGGATACCGAAGCGTTTGGGGTCCAGTTGGTCGGTGAAGGGGTCTTCTACCAGTTTTTTATTGAGAGCGTGCTCGAAAGAGGTGATTTTCGGGGAGAGTTCCTGTACGGCGTACTGATACAGAGCCTCCGCTTTTTCGTCATTACTGTTGACCGTGATCTTGATATACCGCCAGGAGAATGCTTCGCTGACCACAGCATCCAGTTCGCTTTTATCTTTAATCCACTGTTCAAGTTCTTCGCGAGACCGGATCGTGCGGTTTAGCAGATCATTATAGTACGGTTTAAGCTTAGACCAGGTTGTTACTTTGAATTCTTTCGGGACAAATGTTCGTTCTTTCTCTTGCTGTAGAACTGTTGCCGTTTTGAGATTCATGAGATGCTTCTTTTGTGTTATTGCCGCTTGGGGGGCTGATAACAAGCAATGCTACGGGGGGGCTGATTCCTTAATTGATGTTTGGTCGTCTTCGGCTCTGTGGGGAACCAATTGATATTACGGGGCTTTCCGGAAATTGTTACTTCAATCTGATATTTTTCCCCTCAATTTTTTAGCCGGCTGTAACGGCCCGGGCTCTTTGCCGGGTTTTTGTTAAATGTGGCCATTGGGCCGGGCACTTCTTCCGGCAAGAAACCCGGGCGGTTGCTGCCTACTCTTCCTCGTCCTCTGCTGTTTCTGCTTCTTCCAGCGAAAGGGCGCCACTTTCATTCAGATAGTTGAACCACTTGATCACCTTTTTGATGTCTCCGGGGAAAACCCGGTCGCGGTCATAATTGGGGAGTATATCAGCAAAATATTCATGGAGTTCCTCTGGCCGGGCGCCGGCGCTGGCCGGGGGGGTGTCATCGATCTGCTGAAGCATATTGCGAAAGACATTTTTCAACTCAATGGATTCTCCGTCATCTGTATAGATGGCAATAGATTCCAGAGGAGTGAACTGATGCTTCCGGGAAGATGCAAAGCGCCGCTTTCCGGTTTTTACGTCCTCGATGATCAGCCCGTTACTTCTGTTGGCTGCCATGCGGTAGATACCCGGCAGGCCACTCACTGCAATCAGATTTTCAAGATTCATAATTTTCGTCACCTTTTTATTCGGAGGGCAAAGTTAACAACAAAAAGGGTTTCTACCTCATTTGAAAACCATTCTAATTTTAGCCTTCTCTGATATCGGTGACGTTAGGGGGAAAATGAATCAGCTGGGGGAGATGGTATGGGGTGCCTTATCGTTGTAAAGTTAAGGATATTTGAGTTTAAGCCCAAGTTTTTGTCGGGGATTATTCTTCCTCCCGCGGCCGGCGCATAGCCTTCCGGATCTGGCTGGGCAGCAGGCTTATAGTGCCCCTGGAGAGCTTTTCCAGGCTGAAAGCCAACAAGATATACATTTCAGTAATCCCCGGAAGAGGCATGAAAATGAAACTGAAAAATGGCAGAAATTTAGGGATGTCTTTCAACTGCTCAATGGCAGCTTTGATCTCTTCTTCAGAAGGAAGTTCCTGCTTGCCGTTGATACCCAGGCGGCGGCGGAGAATTTTGCCGAAGACGACAGCCATATCCCGGGTTTCGACAGCTTCCATGCGAGCGGCATGGCTCAGCTTCATCATGTTCTCATAAAGAGCCTGCCCGAGCAGCATGAGCCCGGCCTTCTGGGCCTCGTAAAAATGCAGTTCTTTTCCGTGAATATAAATGAAACACCCCAGGTCGGCCTTACTGCTTAGCAGGTCATTCTCGTTGAGTCGAAGGCGCAGGGCCAGTTGCCGCATAAAAGAGTCTTCCTGCAGGTCGATATCGGAATCGGAAAAAACGGCAAGCAGGGAAATATCCATCAAAAACCGGCGGGCAATCCATTCCAGTTCCGGAAAACGGATGTCATCGAGGGATAAGCCCCATCTGAAGAAGTACCGGATCTGCTGCTTGTCCGCCCGGTTCAGCAGGCGCGCCGACCGCCGAAACTGCCGGAGAAGGCGTTTCTCCTGGCGCACCAGCTTCCAGTCGGCATAAGCTGCAGCAACAGCCACTTTGATCGAGAGGGCTTTCATCTCCCTTTTCTTCGCGACCAAATCCGGGAAATATTCGGCTTCATTGATGGGTTCCTGCTGATATTGGCGGTAATATGACCTGAAAAAGTAAAGGTCCCAGAACAAATGGCTGTTGATGCCGGTGTGCCTGAAATCGAGGTGGTTCTTTTTATAGCGTACCCGGTGGAATAGAACCTCTTCTGTATATTCCATCGTTTCTCCGGGGCCGTATTCGGATATCTTCTGGTAATAATGGCGCAGGCAGGCGCAGGCCCTGGCCACCATCTCAATATAGGCCTGCCCTTCCGGCTGGCCTTCCTCCAGGCTGATGGCAAATATGATGGTATCCAGCAGAATGAGCTTGGCCAGCCATTCGGCAGACAGCCGCCGGATAAAGGGCGCCGACTCTTCGAAAGGGTAGTGGATCGGGAACCCATACAACATGCCCGAATGCTGGAGGCACAAGTAGAGCGGGTGGCGCAGGCTTTCAAAATTATCTGCCAGCTTCAGTTCCAGTATCTCTGAAAGCGGGCGCATGTCCCTTAGCATCAAAGGGTGCTCCTGCCTGAAAGAGATGTACTGCTCGAACCAGTTTTTGGATTTGAAGTCGATCATGCCTAAGATTGCTTTCACCGGGCAAAGATAAGGGGGATTGGTATATGAAGTTGGTTTAGTTGATTAGTTGATGGGGTTGATTTAGGATACCCAATCAACTGAATCAACCCAATCAACAACTCACCCCCGGCAATCGACAATTCACCGGAAAGGAATGGCGGCCAGTCCATAATAAAGGGATTTTTGAACCATAGACACTCAATTGAATTACTTATGCAGGTAATATTGCTATTTTCACAGAGAAAGTACGGGCTATGAACAAACACAAAAGCAACAAGGAAATATTGGGGTTCGATGATACCTGGGTCTTGCTACTGGGCATTCCCGTATTGTCCTTTTTTATTCCCCTTCTTTTCTTTAAGGCCACGCTGGCGGACGGCCTGGTTGCCTACTTTCCGGAATGGGGGATCTCCCTGATGTACACGGTTGCCTACTGGACGGTTTGCCGGACGATCTTCATTTACTTCCGGCGCCGTTTTCCAGGGCATCAGGAAACCCGGAAAAGGATCATTTACATGGCTCTGGCGGTTTTGGCGGCCTATGCTGTTGTAAACCAGTCTCTGGATTATGTCCACGTCTTACTGGACCATAAGGAACGCCCGGGGGTGACGCAGTTCGATTATACCGTTGGCACCCTCATGATCGTGGCCCTGGTCGGTACGCTTTACGAGAGTGCCTTCCTTTATGACCGCTGGAAAAGGTCGATCATCGAGGCCGAACAACTAAAGCGGGAGAACATTGAATCCCAACTGGAAGGCCTTAAGAGCCAGGTCAATCCTCATTTTCTTTTCAATAGCTTAAATACGCTGACTTACATCATTCCCGAAGACCCGGAAAAGGCCGTTCAGTTTGTTCAGAAGCTGTCAAAGGTCTATCGCTATATTCTGGAAATACGAGACAAAAAACTGATAACGCTGAAAGAAGAGCTGGATTTTCTGCATGCCTATCTTTTCCTGATCCGGGAACGCTTTGACGAAAACTTCCATGCCAACATCCAGGTGCCTGATGAGGCCCTGTCGCTGAACCTGGTCCCTCTCTCTCTGCAGATCCTTTTTGAGAATGCAGTCAAACACAACATCATTTCGGATGAACGGCCGCTGCACATCACACTTTGGGTGGAAAACAACCGCCTGGCCGTACGCAACAACCTCCAACGCAAACGACAGGCCATGCCCTCTACCAAACTAGGCCTGCAAAACATCAGGAACCGTTATGCTTTCTTCTCCGAGGAAAAGGTTGATGTTATTGAATCTGACGGTTTTTTCACGGTAAGCCTTCCTCTCATCTGGCAACCGGCTGGAGTTGGCAGCCAATAGTACTGCAGAGGCCTTGTGGTTCCGGCCATCCGTGTTCCCTTTCATAAACCACCTCTAATAATCCTTCCACCGTTTTATTTCAACCTTGAGTTCAAGTTCCGCCTGGCGTAGTTCAAAGCGGGCTTCGCGGAAGGTGGGCGCTCTCCATTTTGGGCGGGGATTATTGGAGAAGCCATAAGGCTCGGTGGGAATGCCAAGGGCATTCTTGTCCAGAATGCCATTATCATTGAGATCATGGAAAACGGCAAGCGCATAGGCGCCGAAGGGAAACCGGCCTAGTTCCGCTTTTATTGCTGCTCCTGATTTTACAGGAATAGCCAGCCCGGCCACTCGTTTTTCTACCTTCATAAAATTCACCTCGCTGTCGTACAATGCAATGTGAACCGCACCTTGCACTGTTTCCAGGTTCTGAATATTCAAAACCACCAGGCCTGTATCCACCGGGCCGGCAGAGCCCGCCGCAGGGGAAAGCATCAGGCTCATCCAGAGTATTTTCATCATTATTTTAGGCTTTCTGTATTTTCGGCTGACGCCTCCTGAAATCAAAAGTTTTACCCGGTTCGCAGAAGACGGGCAAAATTCCCACATCAAAAATCAAAAATCACGACCGTTTCTCAATCAACTTTTCTTCCTTCTTTTCCTCTTTCTTTTCTTCTTCCTCTCCTCCGAATATCAGGCTGGAACTGGAATAGGTGGTGCCGTACGTTTCGGCCAGCCTGGCCACCTGCTTCATGGCATCCAGCAACTGGGCCTCAGTCAGTTCGCGTAGAGGGTGGGTGAATACACTGACTACGAAACCTTCATAAACGCTGTATTTGGCGTCGAGTGCAGAGTGAAAATTGGCTTTTAACATGCGCGACATCTGCGAAATGCTGGCCGACTCCTCCTCGACAATAGGGGTAAAAACCCGCATCCGGTTGTTTTGTTCATCGGTTATGACCAATAAGACGTGGTCGTTAAAATAGGCCATCCATGCGCCGGGCTCTCCTTCTACATATATGGATTCTTTTTCAAATATTTTTTCCATTTTCTTATTATCCATGCGCTGTGCCAGGCAACCCGGGGAGGCCATCAGAAAAAACAGGAATGCCAGGCAGAAAAGACGATACATCATCTTGCTTTTTTTACCCCAAAAAAGAATCTCACACGATAGGGAAGGGGATCAGGGCAGAGCTCTGAGGCAAGCTGGTTATGGACGCCGGCCCCGAGCCTTTGCCACTATCCATTACCTCAAGATAAGTGAAATGGAGGACAAAAAGTGTTAAGAGCTTGTTCGGAGCTCATTGAGTAAATTTTGAATAAACTTACCCATTCTGCTTCAGCCAGTCCAGGATGTTCCTGGTTTGCTGAGTAGCGATATTTTCAGGCAGAGCGACAGCTTTGCGGTTCTTCAGGTCAAAAGCGACTGCGGTTTTTTCGGCATCGGCCCGCCGCAACACCAGGAAACGGTTATTGCGGGCACTCCTGGGTACATCTGTATTCAGGGCTATGGGGTTTTTAAACGCCGGGTTGATGGAAAATTCATTGGCCTCATAATCATAGCTGGGCATGATGGCCTGATAACCTCCCTGAGATTCCAGCAGGAAGAGGGAGTGAAAAACCTGGGTTTCCACCTCGTATTCTGCAAAAGCCGGCACCGGGCTGGGGTGCTGTTTATCGCTCAGGTCAAAAACGAAGCTTCCGTAATCGCGGGCGTAACCGACGAGGTATTTTTCCCAGACTTCCAGTCGTTGGATCATACCTGACTGGGCGTCAACGCCATAGCGTTCCGTCATGTACTGGGGCTGCAGTTGGGGCAGCAGTTGCCGGTTCTCCACATCATAGATATAGATGTTGTTGAAACCGTGGGCCGCCACCAACTGGCTGTTGTTGTTGTACGTGATTTCGGCGATGTAGTAAGGGAAATCCGGGCTGACATCAACGGGCAGCACTTTGCGTTCGATCCGGTTACAGTCTTTGGTGTCATAGACTTCCAGAATGCGGTGGCTCGGGCCGTAGTCGGGGTCAAGCGTCGTTGAATCTGCTTTTATGACTACCAGGATGTCTTTCTCCCGGATCCATAACTGATTGCCTTCCAGGATCTCTCCGGAAACCTGGCAGTTGTGGCTGGCCCTTAGGGTAGAGCCCTCATATCCTTCGGGATTTCCCTCATCAGAGGTGGTGATGGTGTCAGGTTCGGAGGCGTTTGATTGTTGCTGGCCGGCTGAGCCATCTCCTCCGCAGGACGCGAAGGCAAACAGACAGGCGCCGAAAAGGAAAGGCATTACGATTTTCATGGATATGAAGGTTTTTGATTAAATAAAACCAGCCGATGCCGGCAAAAGGCAAAGTTAGGAATTTTGTGGTATTGCTACACTACTGGACAGTTTTTGGATTGTGTTAATGCGTATGCATGTATAGGTGTAAAAGAGAAAGGCTACCAGCCGTTTACACTTATGCACTTTCACACATTTGCGCAGCTATGCCAGTAATGTGCTGATAAATACATAACAGCTTCCTGCATCCCTGGAGTTCATTCCGGTGTCTTTTACCAAAGAAGAGCTGGGTTTTGTTAAAATACGAAAAAATTCGTATTAAAATTTGCTTTTACGAAACTCTTCGTATATCATTGCATACGAAATGATTCGTAGAAATAATACCATTCATGGACCTGAACAATATTCCCAAGCCTACCGAATCGGAACTGGAGATCCTTCAGATCCTCTGGCTGCACGGCCCTTCTTCGGTGCGCTTTGTCAATGAAAAGCTCAACGAAGAGCGGGAGGTAGGATATACCACTACCCTAAAGCTCATGCAGATCATGGTTGACAAGGGGTTGGCCCTTCGCAACACAGAAAGCCGCACTCATATATACCAGGCGGCAGTAAGTGAGGCGGACACTCAGAAGCGGCTGCTGCAAAAATTCGTGGATACCACTTTTCGGGGTTCTGCCATGAAGCTGGTTATGCAGGCTTTGGGCAACCACCAGGCCTCTCCTGAAGAGCTGGATGAGATCAAGGCCCTGATCGAGAAGATGGAATCCGGTGGTGATGACAATTGATAATCCGGCAAAATAGCTTTATTCGTTATGAATCCTGTTTACTCGCTCCTTACCGGTGAAGTGGGGTATGCTCTGGGATGGACGGTAGTCCATTCTCTGTGGCAGGCTATGCTGATAGCCCTTCTGCTTGCCGTTGTGCTTATTGGCCTGCAGCGCCGCTCGGCGAATGTACGTTACCTGCTTGCCAACCTGTCGATGCTGGCCATACTGCTGGCATCGGTTGTGACCTTTTTCATTTATTATCAACCTGTGGCAGAAAGCTCAGGCGCCGGAAGTATTGGAGAAGGCCCATCCGGCCCTGCTGAATTCGGCGGGGAGGAAGCAGCTTCTGCCCTTGGCATGGCCCTTGAAGGGGCTGAGGCTTATTTCGAAGAGCACCTTCCGTTGATCCTTTGTATCTGGCTGTTGGGAGTAGCTTTCTTTGTATTGCGCCTACTTGGGGGCATTGCCTATGTTCAGCACCTTAAACACTACAAAGTGGCTCCGCTTGCCCCTGCCTGGCAAAACCGCCTGGGCCAACTCGCCTGCCGGTTGCAGCTGAACCGGCCGGTCCGGCTAATGGAGTCGGCCCTGGTCAAGGCCCCGATGGCCATTGGTTATCTAAAACCGATAGTCCTGCTGCCCATAGGGGCCATCAACGGCCTGACTGCCGAACAGGTTGAGGCCGTTCTGGCTCATGAGCTGGCCCACATTTACCGGAGAGATTACCTTTTCAACATATTGCAATCGATCATAGAAGCACTATATTATTTTAACCCGGCTGTTTGGTGGATCTCCGCCAATATCCGGATGGAGCGGGAAAATTGCTGCGACGATATCGCCGTAGCGCTGTGCGGAAACTCTCTGGCCTATGCGAAAGCCCTGGTGAAGATCGAAGAAGCCAGCCAGAGGGCCCCCCGCATGGCTATGGCCCTTGCCTCCAGAGGCAAAGGGCGCCTGCTCCTCCGGGTAAAACGGATCCTTAACCAACCACAAAACAAGTCTAACATCATGGAAAAATTCACAGCAACCGCTTTACTTCTGGCTGCTATTTTACTCCTTTCGGCCAGTGCCGGCCGCCCGGCAGATGGGCCGGTGGGTATCGATGAACTGCCCCCTCTGCCTGTTATTTCTCCCGAGCGTATCCGGCCCGCCAGCCTCGCGGAAGAGCATCTTCCTGCCTTGGCTCGCCCGGATACTTTACCCGATGGCAAGGTCGATTTTCATTCCCACAGGGACGGGAAGGAAGTGAAAGCCAGTATCAGAGACAGAAAGATCGTTAAACTCCGGATCGACGGAGAAGAGATCCCCGAGAGTGAACTGGAAAATTACGAAGGAATGGTGGAAGAACTGATGAACAGGGCCCCGAAACCTCCGAGGCCCCCGAGAGCACCTTCACCCCCGTCTCCCCCCTCACCTCAGTCTCCCCCCTCACCCCTGTCACCTCCGTCACCCTCATCACCCCCGTCTCCCCCCGCCCCTCCCGCGGCGCCCCGTGGCTTTCTGAATTCCGGGGATGTGGAGCACGTTACTGCTAAGAAACAGGATGATGGCAGCACCGTCATCATCATAGAGAAGATGGATGGTGAAAAGATCGAACTGAAAGTCTCCAACGAGGAGGACGGCCATATCGTTTATCTGGATGGAGAGGAGCTGGAAGATGGGGAAACCAAAGTGATCGTTGAAGATGCCCCGAATGTCATCCGATTTCGTTCGGATGCCGAGGCTCCCTTTATGTGGTTTGGTACGCCGGGTGAAGACGGCGGCCGGGAAACACTGAGGTTTGGCAACGATGAGGAAGGGGACGCCTTTCGTGAGCTCATGGAGCAGCATCGCCAGGAGCGGGAACGCATTCAGGAGGAAATGAGGATAGCCCGGGAGAACCTTCGCAAAGAACACTCCGATGAGCGGGAACGCCTTCTGGAAGAGCTGAAAGCCCAGCAGGAAAGGTCCCGCGATCAACACAGGGAGGCCATGGAGCAGTACAGGGAGCAAATGCGACAAAACCGCGATGAGATGAAGGATTTGTTCGAAAATGGAAATTTTAATTTCGAAGGGGAGGGCAACTACCTGTTTTTTTCCCCCGGCGGATCAAATTTTAAAGGCCAGTCTCAGAGTACTCTTGAGCAGCAACTCCTGGAAGACGGGCTGATCGACAATGCCGCCAATTACAAATTCGAATTATCCGGCAAAGGTTGGGTAAAGGTCAATGGCCAGAAACAGCCGCCGGCTACGTATTCAAAATACAAGGAGCTCTGGGAAGGGACAACCGGAGAAGAAGTGGATGAAGACACCCACATTCGGATCAATAAAAAATCACAGGCGCATTAACACTTTTTTATCACTGCTTAAATGAATAAAAAACAGGATCATGAAATTTAAATGGACCTTTTTTCTCGCGCTGGCCGTGCTCCTGCCTGGATTGCTACTGGCACAGGATAAGCCCGAAAAAAGTAAAAAGAGTAAGCAGAAAATCGTAGTCATTAAAAAATCCGTTGATGAAGACGGAAATGAAGTAGTGGAAAAGATCGTCCGGGAAGGAAAGGACGGCGAAACCCTGGAATGGCAGGATGAGAACGGAAATGTCATCATTAAACTCGGCAACGGTGATGCGGAATGGCAAACCCTGGATGGCGATGACATCGATATTGACATTGAAAGCCTTAATGATCTTGATATTGAACTGGAAAAACACCTGGAAGGGTTGGACGGCCACCTTCGGAATATAGACATAGAGCTGGACGAACTGGATGGGCTGAAAAACATGAAGGTCATCGTTGAGCCCGACGGAGAGGTGTTCGAATGGCAGGGCAGGGGGGGGCTTCCCGAGGAACTGAAAAACCGCCTGGAAAACAAAGGCTTGCATTTCCGGAGCCTGGATGGAGAGGACTTCACCTTTGGCGCCCCTCCCAACAAGGCAATGCTCGGTGTACAGGTCGGGCAAAAGATAGAACGGCTCAACGAAAGCGGAGATGTGGAAGACGTTGACGTCCCCGAAAGTGAGGGAGCTGCCGTTATGGAAGTTTTTGAAGGCAGTGCCGCCGAAGAGGCCGGCATCCGGAAAGGCGACATCATCACCGCTGTTGACGGCCAGCCCATCGAAGGCTTTAAAGCACTGGTCGATGCACTGAGCGATAAGGAACCGGGCGAAAAGGTGGTGGTCGGGCTCAATAGAGAGGGGCAGCCCATGGAGGTGGAAGCCACATTAAAAGGGAGAGACAATGCTCCGGCTGTTTATGAATTCAGGACGGATGATGATGGGCATAATATCTACTTCTTTGATGATGACGACGACGGCGATAGTGATGAACGCCATCACAGAGTGATCATCCTGAAAGATGAGGATGACGGCGGAGAAGGCTGGGATGTCGAAGCGCCTGAGGTTGAAAAACCGGCGCTCGAACTCGACGCTTTCGAAGCCTTTCCCAACCCGGCGGATAATCAGCTGACGGTTCGCTTTTCCGGGCGGCAGGCCCCGGTTACCGTCATGTTGCTGGATGCCTCCGGCCAGCAGGTTTACAAAGAATACATCAAAGACTTTACCGGCAAATACGATCAGCAGATCGGGTTGGAGGGCATCCCGGAGGGCTTCCTGCTGCTTACCGTTGAACAGGAGGGGAAGATATTTACCGAAAAACTGATGATCGCCAGGCAATAAGGGTTTGCAGGCAATACAATAGGGTTTTCCCTGCAGGTTCGCCTTCAAAGCATTTTTTAAGCCTTAAGATGCACTTTTAGCCTCAGCCTTCCCGTTTCGGTTGAAGGAAGCAACAGGCGGACGGCCGGAAGCAGGTGGCCGTATCCGAAAGCGGCCATCATAATTCTGAGGTCAACCGTACACCCCTCTTTGCTGAGGTGCACTCCTTCGGGGAGCACCTCAGCAATTTTTTTCTGAAAAAAGCTGATCAGTTGGCGGTCCAGCATTTTGAGCCCGTCGAGAAAATGGAAGAAAAGCAGCGTATTGCCAGAGCCGTCCATTCCCCCTTCCATTTTCATTTTGATCCGGCGCCGCACTGTTCCGGCTACCGGAACTTTGGCCGCGAGGTTAAGGAAGAGGATATTGTCGTCCTGGAGGCTTAATTCGAGTTCCTGCAGGGGCTCGCCAAGCAATTCCCGGAGCTGCTCATTGAGCAGTGCCTGAGAGAGCGGTATATCCATCGGGATGTCTGCACCCCGAAAATGAGCGAGGTCACCTTTTTCTATCTTCTCGAGAATAATGTTCTTCATGGTTTGGACAAGATAGGGTTTTTACGGCATTCAGGAAAAGCTTACCTTTGCCCCGCTTTGAACACATCGTTTTCAACTTTGTATTCTATAATAAACCAAATCACAGAATCATGTTTGGAGATCTGATGGGCAATATGAAAGAGCAGCAGAAGGAAATGCGCAGAAAGCTGGCGGAGTTTAAAGTTAAGGCAGAGGCGGGCAATGGAGCGGTGAAAGTGACGGCCAACGCCAACCGCGAGCTTATTGACATTCAGTTCGACAAGGAAAAGCTCGACTGGGAAGATATGGAAATGGTGCAGGACCTCATCATCGCTGCGGTTAACCAGGCCCTGGAGAAAGCGGCGGAGAAGGAGGCCGAAGAAGCCCAGAACCTCATGAAGAATATGTTGCCACCCGGGCTGGACGGCCTGGGCAATTTGTTCGGATAGTTCCAGAGGCATTTTTGCAATGGATTTTTCAGATCATGGAGGCCTGGAAAATCTTTACCCCTTTTCTATCGTTTAAAAACCTGGTTAACCAAAGCTCATTTCCAAAAACGGAAAGAATTCCATGAAGTACCGCTTTTCCCTTGCCCTGTTTTTTTTGGGTAGTGCCCTTACCCTTAAGGCTCAGACCACAGTCGGCCTGGTAGCCTATTATACTCTGGATTCCATATACCGCGATGTAACCGGCAATACGGCCAACACCGGCACCCCGGCGGGCAACCCTTACTTCACCTGCGGGGCTGCAGGGCAGGCCCTGGTATTGGACGGGCAGGACGACGAGGTCGTTATTCTTAGCGGGCCGGTCAACGATGAGTTTGACGATGAAGACCTGACGGTCAGCCTGTACATCAAGCCCACCGGCGGAGATGGTACGCAGTATGTGCTCTCCAAGCGCAGCCCCAGCTGCTTTGGCGGAAATGAGTTTTACATTAGATATGTACCCACTACCCGGACGGTCAACGCCGTGTTTCTGGAGACGGCGGACAAGTCCGTCTTCCTGTCTCATCAGTTGACGAACACCGCTTGCTGGCAACATGTTGCTGTGGTTCGCGAAGGGGGCCGTGCGCGCCTGTATATCAATGGTGAACGAGTGCAATTGCTGACCACCGCCAACCGCCTTGACGTTTTCAACGACGGAGACCTGACCATCGGCAATGGCGATTGCAAGACCGCTACGGAAAGGCCTTTCAAAGGACTGATAGATGAAATTCGCGTGTATAACCGGGCGCTGGACGACCGGGAGATCCGCGATTTGTATTTTGCTCCGGACCAGATCCGGAAAGCGTCCGCCGTTGTAAGCGTTTTTCTGGGAGAGTCTTTAGATATTCAGCTGACCAATACCTGTGCCGATAATTTTACCTGGTCGCCGGCGCAGGGAGTTTCCGACCCCTTTGCTCCTGAACCTGTTATCACACCCATTGAAAAAGGTGAAGTATTATATACCGTTGCTATGGCGGACACCATTAGCACCTGCATTGCTACCGACTCCATCCTCATCGATGTGATCGACCCGAATGACCTCGATTGCAACGCCATATTTTTACCCAACGCTTTTACTCCCAATGACGACGGGCTGAATGATACCTACGGCATCAGCAACCCCTATTCGGTTCAGGAGCTTCTCTCCTTCGATATCATTGACCGTTGGGGCAATACCGTATTCTCAACAACTGACCCTTTTGAACGCTGGGATGGCTCTTATCGCGGGCAGGCGGTCAACTCCGGAGTTATGCGGTATCAGCTGAACTTCATCTGCGAGGGAGAGGAAAAAGTATTGACGGGTACGGTTTCTATCCTGAGATAAATTCATCAATCCAGCTTCATTCCCTCTCTGTCACTGGCTGGTGGGCCTTTTGTCATCTCTATCCTGGGTAGATTTTCGCAGAAAATCAATATTTTAGTGCCTTTTAAAGAAAAGGCCCGGGAAACCGAAAAACGGGCCACCCGGTAAGACATGCCTTTGGCTACTAATTAACAGTATTATTCAAAATGGTAAAGTTATGAATTCAAGGCCTCTCGTTCTGGGCGTGCTCCTTTTGGCTTTTCTGGCCGGCTGCACGCCCAAAACCACAGAACCAGTTACTTCTTCGGAAACAGAAGAACCCCCCGTCGTTAAGGAAGAACCTCCGAAACAGGAGGAAGAACTCAGCCCCTGCCCTAAATTCAAGGATGCTCCCCATCCGGATGAAGCAGAGACCAACTACGTACTCTATCGCGATTTTTTGAGGGTTAACGACTGGGATAAAGCCTTCCAGATGTGGAAAAAGGTATATGCCGTTGCCCCGGCTGCTGACGGGCAGCGCAATACCGTTTACGCCGATGGCATCCGTTTTTATGAATACTTCATTTCCCAAACCCGTGATTCGGCCCAGATCCACGCCTACGTCGATACGATCTTTTCCATTTACGATGAGATCAACCGATGTTATCCCGAGGGGGGGTATATCCCGGCGCGCAAGGCCTTCGACCTTTACTACAAGTATCAATACCGGGCGACTAAAAAAGAGGTCTATGAAATGTTCAAAGAGGCTATTGATATAGATGGCCTCAAGACGCCGGACTTCGTGCTCAACCCTTTTTCGGCCTTGCTGGTGGAGCTGTATGATGCCGGCGAAATATCTCAGGAAGAAGCCTATAAATATCAGGGTATCGTTCGGGATGTGCTCGATGAGGGGCTGAAAACCTGTAAAGGCAAAGCCTGCGACCGCTGGAAGATCATCGAAGAATACGCCCCGGTACGGCTGGAATATTTCGAGACGGTTAAAGGGTTTTACCCCTGCCAGTATTATATGGAAAAATATTACCCGGAGTTCGAGGCCAGCCCGGATGATTGTGATGTGGTGCGTACTGTTTACAGCCGGTTGAAGTGGGGTGGGTGTTCCGAATCGGATGAAAAATTCCGGGCCCTTATCCGGGTGGGTAACCAGAATTGCAAGCCGGAACCCGGCCCGGCTGAGCTGGCTTACATCCTCCTGCGTGAGGCCAAGTATCCGGAGGCAATCGAAGCCTTTCAGAAAGCTATTGAAGAAGAAGAGGATGTCACCAAAAAAGCCAATTACGCTCTGACCATTGCCAAGATATATAATGTGCACCTGCGCAATTTCCCCCGCGCCCGCGACTGGGCCCTTCAGGCAGCCGATATGCGCCCCGGCTGGGGGGAACCCTACATCCTGATCGGCCGCCTCTATGCTTCCAGCGGCCCCCTCTGCGGCCCGGGCCGCGGCTGGGACAGCCAGGTTGTAACCTGGCCCGCCATCGATATGTGGGCGAAGGCCAAAAATGTTGATCCGAGCGTGGCGGCCGAAGCCAACAAATGGATCGGCCGCTACAGCCAGTATATGCCGAATAAGGAAGACGTCTTCATTCGAAACCTCAAAGCAGGCGATAGCTATTACATCGGTTGCTGGATACAACGTTCAACTACGATACGTACGTCGGATTAGGGGATTGGCGCGGGCAATGCTTTCCCGTGGCATGATCTACCGATATTTCGCCCCTACGGGACTTCAACAATATCCTTCGTTTAGAGCTTGTCCAAAATTCCATGATTGAGGGAAAGCGAGCAAATTTCATTCTGAACAAGGCGAAAAACGCAGGCGATGCCAAAGCATCGGCGTCCCGATGTCTATCGGGATTCAACGAAGTGCAGGATGAAATTTGCCGCTTGCAGCCAATTGATGGAAATTTGGACAAGCTCTTAACCCCTGATTCGCATGACTCATGTTTCTCGAAAAAGCAGAACCCTGTTGTCCAACCTTAGACGGATAGCCTGAATTTCTTATTAAATTTTGATTATCAGCAGTCTATTTCCAAGGAAAGCTTTTTTTTCTCCTCTTTTTGTTTTTTGGCACGGATGTTGCAGTACCTTCAGTAAGTTAATATTTCAGACTTCCCCCCATACAAACCAGGCCTGAAGGAAGCTCGTCTTCCCCGTAAGCCATAACGGAAAGTTAGTTTGAACTGCCAACCGGAAGAGCCGGCGCCGGAGGCAGAGCACGCTCACTTTGCTCAGAATCGGCCAGGATACTGGGCCGGGCCTGACAATTAACGAAACAACACAAATTTTGTGAACAAAAAAACAATTAATTGAACATGAAAAAGCACGTATTACTTTTCGCAGCAGCATTCTTTGTAACCGGAACCATATTTGCCCAAACTGAGAACCAGTCCGACATCACCATTTCGCTGGAAAGTGGCGGCAATATTGTAACCGTTAAGCAGAAACAGGATGAAGACGAGCTTAATGTCTCTGAAGTAGAGATCCTCAACGATTCCGATAACAACACAGTGGAGGTCAAGCAAAAAGGTGAAAACCAATACAGTGATGCCGACCTTACCAACTTCTCTTCCAATAACATGGTAAGTGTGATCCAGAGGGAGGAGGACAACACCAGTGAAGTGGATATCGATCAAAGCAGCTTCAATGATGTAAAGGTCAGGCAGCTGAGTGAAGAAAACGAATCGGATGTAGATATCACCGGTATGTCCGACAATAACATTGTTTTTGTGAGGCAGAATGGCCTGGGCAACAACGAATCCGATGTGGACATTCACGAACAATCTGTCTTCAACGCCGTCACCGTCCTTCAGGCGGGAGAGGAGCAGGAGTCTGATGTGGATATCACCGGCTTCAGCAGCTTCAACCTGGCTTATGTCCAGCAGAATGGAGAAGACAATGACTCCGACATAGAGATCACCGACGGCTCCAGTTTCAACACGGTGTCAGTATATCAGCGCTGGAGTGGAGACCACGATTCGGACGTTAAGATCAATGACGAATCAAGCGAAAACATCGTCACCCTCACTCAGGATGGAGATGACCATGAATCGGAGATCCTGATCGAAGGATTCAGCAACCGCAACACCGTCACCGTCGGCCAGAATGACGAAGAGCATTACTCTGAAGTTGAGATCACCAGCGGTTCCAGCGATAACATCGTAATGGTTAACCAGAATGACGATGAGCAGGAGTCTAAAGTACATATTCGCTGGAATTCTCAGAGCAACTCCGTATCGGTTGCTCAGAGTGGCGAAGAGCAAGACTCTCATGTTGACATCTACAACGATAGTGACTTCAACAACGTAGAGGTTCTTCAGGCGGGCTACGATAACCACAGCGACGTTCAGATCGAATTCAACTCCGACAGCAACACGGTCAGTGTTAGCCAGCAATAAGAAAAAATCGAGGTACTACCTCTAAAAAAAATAATGGGCTGCCCGATCCCGGGTTGCCCTTTATTTTTTTGGGAAGAATTTTCCTGTTCAGTCTTCTGTTCCCAGGCCTTTATCGCCATAACTGAGATCGCCTGCATCACCCAGCCCGGGGACGATGTAGGCTTTTCCCGTCAGTTCTTCGTCCAGGGCGGCCATCCAGACGAAGGCTTCGGGGAAGATCCGCCGGACGTGATCCAGCCCTGCCTGGGAGGCGATGGCGGTAGCGAAGTGGATCTGTTTGGGGGTGCCGAACTCCAGGAGTTCTTTGGTGGCCAGTGACATAGAGGCGCCGGTGGCCAGCATAGGGTCAGAAACGATCAGAACGGCGTCATTCAGAACGGGACAGGAAATATATTCCAGGCGGATATCAAATGTGCCGTCCTTATGGTGTTTCCGGTAAGCGGAGACGAATGCATTCCCGGCGTAATCGAAATAGTTCAGCATTCCCTGGTGGAGGGGCAGGCCAGCCCTCAGAATGGTTGCCAGCACTATCCGGCCTGACGGCACGCTGACCTTGGCCACCCCAAGCGGGGTTTCGACGTCCTTTTCCTGATAATCCAGCTCTTTGCTGATCTCGTAGGCCAGTACTTCGCCTATTCGTTCCAGGTTGCGGCGGAACCGCATGCTGTCTTTCTGTATCCTGGCATCTCTGATCTCAGCGATGAAGTGGTTGGCGATGGAGTTGGTTTCACTTAAGTTGTAGATCATTGCAGTGGCCTGGTATGGTTAAAAATTAATAATTCAAAAACCGGAGCACAAATATACGTTCTTAATTTATTCTGATTCACGGGCGAAGGATATAATCTTTTCATACATTTCACGCCATCCCTGCCAGCCGTGTTCTTCTGCAAAGGAGCTATTGTGCCATAATGTAATAAAAAAACCGCCAACTTCCCGGCATTGCCCGCATAAGTGTTGCAGGCGGGCGAAGGCCTCCTCCGGCGAAAGGCTCATGTAGCGGCGCAGTGTCACATCCATAGCCATAAAAGGGAAGATAGTCAGAGGCTGAGCCTTTTCCGCCCCGAGGTCGTACCACCGGAATGGCCCAGCCATTCCTGCCCGAAAACCGACGGCATCGGCAAAGCCCATGGTGTAATCTTCCCGGATGCCTTCCTTCAGCAGGCGGCGGTAGGTTTCCGGAAAGCGGAGGAGCAAAAAATGCTGCCGGCTGCGGGATACATTTTCGCCGGTGATCTTCTTCAGGCGGAGCACCTCTTTGTGCAACTGGCCCTGCCTGAAGTTGGAGCGGTAGGAAGGATGCAGCCCCACCGGCCGCCGGTCGGCCAGTTGGGTGATCAGTTGCCGCATTGCGGGGTGATTTGGGGAGGCGTTTTTATCGTACCGGTTAGTATCTCCTAAAAGGAAGAAAAAAAGTGCCGATGTGCCTTTGGAGCGGTGAAGGGTTTTCAGGTAAGAAAAAGTGTCAAAAGGGTCAGCTTTTTTACCCAGCAGGCAGGCCAGCCGTTCAAGGGCCATTGGCCACTGGGCAGTGGCGAGCGAACGAAGGGTTGCGGCCAGATTCAGCCACAAAGGGCGATGGCGGTAGGCCCAGGCCATGTCAATGTCGTAGGTGGGCAGAAAGCGGTAAGCAGGGTAGTGAATGGCCTGGCCCGGAAAGCGTTCTTCCAGCATTTTTCCCAAGCGGAAAGCCCACTGGCTGACAAGGGGCTGTTCGAGGAAACCCTCCCGGAAAGCCAGGCTCTGGCTGGCGGGAAACCGGCCGTGGGCGTCCGCTTCAAAATGGAGATACTCTTCGTAGCGGCTGGCCAGGTAGAATGCAAGAGCAGGCAGGTCAAAGGGCATCGCGGCCCCGGGGTATTCCAGCCTGAAAAAAGCGGGGAGCCCGTCGTGCCGGAATACTTCGGGAGCCTGTTCTCTGATGCCTTCCTCCCAAAGCAGGTTGCCGGCCGGCAACCACAATTCTCCTTCGGACAAAGGGGCAGGACTGTAATTGACCCTTGGGCCTCCGGCAGAGGCGTAATGCTCCGGTTTGTCCACCAACTCATAATCAGCCTTCAGACAGGAACGGAAAAGCAGGTGAAAAGCGTATTTCACCCGGGGGCTTAAAGATGGGGCATAAACCAGTATCTTCATTCCGGAGTTCGGGCGGGTTTCCCAGAAAGGTAATATGATTTCTACGCTTTATGGCCATTATTGAAGGATTTTCCAAAAATAAATGAGCCGGGGGAACACAGGAACGAAACTCCGGGGCCCCATCTCCATCTGATGGGAACCCAAATCTGTCCGGCTACCTGATCAAGCCCTCCCGGCCATCTTTCTGACAAACCAAATCGGGATGAATGCACCTGCATCTGTATTTTATCCGTTAATTTTACTAAATTGACTGATGTTTTATCAATTCAGCCCTCCATTCCCCTTTAACGGGGCTTAAGTTGAACCTTTGTGCCCTTTGAATGTAATACTATTTAAGAAAAAAAATTATGGCCCAGAAGAATTACCTTGTCGCGTTGCTCATGGTTGTGGGGTGCCTCCCGTTGACTGCCCAGCAAACATACGACGCCGAACAGAATATCTATGACGAATCCAAAGGGATTGTCTATGATCACGAATTCACGGTGGATATGAAGATCCATACCAACGGCTTCGCTCTCGGTGTCAACTTCGCCCGCCTGAAGACTTATTACCTCACCCGTTTTTTCAATATCGAGATCGGTGAGATCAAGCACGACAAAGAATTTCGGCAGAGTTTTGACTTTCAGACTCCGGCTGCATCGCGCGTTTCCAGGGCCTTTATATTTGGCAAGCAGAATAATTTTCTCGTCCTTCGGGGAGGCATAGGAGAAAAGAGGTATCTCTCGGAAAAGGCCAAACGGAAAGGCCTTGCCGTGGGCCTGAGCTATGAGGGCGGCCCTTCCCTGGGCCTGCTCAAGCCTTATTACCTGGAGCTGGTGCGTTCCTCTGAAACAGGGCCATTCGATGATTTTACGATCCGGAGCGAGAAATTCTCTGAGGAGAATGCCAGTACATTCCTTGACATCAGCCGCATCTATGGCTCTTCAGGCTTTTCCAAAGGGCTGGGAGAGATCTCTGTTATGCCGGGCCTGCACGGGAAGTTCGCCGTTCATTTTGACTGGGGGGCTTTTGATGAATTCGTCAAAGCCATCGAAGCGGGAGTAATGGTGGATGCTTATTTCAGGGACGTGCCCATCATGGCGGAGTCCAGCCTGGTGGAAACTCCGGAAAACAAGTCTGTTTTTATAAACCTGTACATAAATTTGCAACTGGGTAAACGCTGGTAAATTCTACTTCCGTTAAGCAGCCGGTTCAAACTCTATGAGCTGTTGCTTGTTATTACCCATACGAAGGCCATCTGGCCGTAAATTCATCCTGTTGCCGGATACTGCCTGGCTTGCCGGGCGAATCGTAATTAATGAGAGGAGAATATGCTCGAACTACCGATAGTAGATAAAAAAGAACCGAGAAAGAGAAAGCCCGATTGGCTGCGCGTCAAGCTGCCGATTGGCCCCAGTTATAAGAAAGTTCGTTCCCTGGTGGACGATTACAACCTGCACACCATTTGCCAGAGCGGCAACTGCCCTAATATGGGCGAATGCTGGGGCGCCGGTACTGCTACCTTTATGATTCTGGGCAATACCTGCACTCGTTCCTGCTCCTTCTGTGCTGTTAAGACCGGCCGGCCGCCCGAATACGACGAGGATGAACCTCGCCGGGTGGCGGAGGCCATCGGCCTGATGGGGGTAAAACACGCCGTTATCACCTCTGTAAACCGCGACGAGCGCAAAGACCGTGGCGCTGAGATCTGGTACCAGACCGTTCGCGCTGTAAAAGAGCACACTCCCCACGTTACCATTGAAACCCTCATTCCCGATGTGCGCGCTACCTGGTGGGCCCTGGAGCGCATGATCAGCGCCGGGCAGGAAGTCGTCTCCCACAATATGGAAACGGTGGAGGCTCTCTATCGCAAAGTACGCCCACAGGCCAAGTACCACCGGAGCCTGGAACAGATACAGCGAACCAAAGACTTTGGCAAGCGCACCAAATCCGGTATTATGGTCGGCCTGGGTGAGACCGACGAGCAGGTCTATAAAACCATGGATGACCTTCTGGAGCATGGGTGTGACGTACTGACCATCGGCCAGTATCTGCAACCTACCAAAATGCACCTGGATGTAGTGGAATACGTACACCCGGATAAATTTGCGGAATATAAGGAGGTGGGCTTATCAAAAGGTTTTGCCTTCGTGGAAAGTGCTCCTCTGGTGCGGTCGAGTTACCATGCCGAGCGGCATCTGTAGCCAATGTTAAGCAATTAGGCGGGTACAATAAGGTTAACAATCCAGCAATTGAACCATTCAATTTGGCGGCCTACTTGCTTATTCCTCCCCGCGGCTGCTTACTTCGCTTGCCTCCCCTTTCACATAGCGCAAACTGGCTTCAGCACATTGTATGCTCAGTGTTTCTCCTTTTACCGAGAATCGTTGCGCCTTAGGCAAAGCACCGAAATACTGGCTTTCCACTATGGCGTGTTCGGGGCACATCATCTTGGTGGCGCCAACCGTGCCGATATTAATGTTGCCGCCGTCGATAGCATAATCGGCGAAATAACGGTTGCAAATGCCCTTGCCGGTAACTTTACCGTCCAGGAAAATGGCAGTGATGTTCAGCCCTTCCGGTATCTCCCCGTTCATATATACGAGCTTCCAGGTAGGGCCTTCCACCGGGCCTCCGGCAGGAGAGGTACAGGTTGTAAGGGCAGCTGAAAAAAGGATAGCGAGAAGGGTTATTCTATTCATGGATTCAGGTTTTTATT
Source organism: Lewinellaceae bacterium (assembly GCA_020636315.1). GTDB lineage: Bacteria > Bacteroidota > Bacteroidia > Chitinophagales > Saprospiraceae > JACJXW01. The sequence continues at coordinate 90,779 of JACJYA010000001.1, read as the reverse complement.
ATCGATCCTGGCCTAAAATATGGATTTTCCGCCTGAAATACAGGCGAGGCCCATCTGCTAAGGGCAAATGGGCCTCGCACGGGAAAAATATTGGCCTGCAATAATGCCTGCTGCCTCACCAGGCAAATCAGTCCATATATTGCAGCGTTTATCGCATCAGAAGTACATCTCCTTTGAACAGTTCCACCACGCCATCCACGAACTCGATCTCGGCCATATAAACATAGACCCCGCCGTTCATCAGTTCGCCCCGGTGGGTGCCGTCCCATCCGTAAGTGGGGTCGTTGGGCGGGAAGTTGAACAGTTCAAACATGGGCTCACCCCAGCGGTTAAAGATGTAGAAAGATTTGATTTCTACCGCTTCATCTCCTCCGAAAATGAGGAATACATCATTCTGCCCGTCATTATTGGGGGAGAAGACGTTGGGAATATAAACATCGCGTTTTCTGTTGACGAAAACCGTGATCCTGTCCGTTGCGCGGCAGCCATTCTCATCGACAGTAGTAACCGAGAAGGCCATCGATTCCAAAGGCCGGACAAACGGGTCGGGGCAGTTGTCGCAATTGATGTCTATCGGTGAAGCCCAGTTGTAGAACTCTACCGGGTAAGAAGTCTGGGCAAAAAGCTGTACACTATCGCCCAGTTTGATCTCTTTATCATCACCCAGTTCTACGATCAGTTGTTCCGGTTGGTTTACCATTTCTTCATCTTCCCACATACAGCCGTTGGCATCCTGCACCTGCACCATGTGTGCTCCGATCGGGAGGTTGGTGAATTGCGGCACGGTACTGAGCGGGTTTTCGTCAACTCCGTACAGATAGGGGCTTACCCCGCCGTTGACCTCATTCACCCGGATGATGCCGAGTTCATCGCCAAAGCAGGGCGGATCCGTAACGGCCAGCCGGGCTTCCAGTGGCGGCGGCGCCACCAGAGCGGTATTGGCGGAATCCGGGCACAGGTTCTGGTCCGTGATGGTCAGCCCATAGGTGCCGGCAGCCAGCCCGTCGATGTCTTCATTCCGGTCACCGGTGCTCCAGAAGTAGCTGTACGGTGGTGTTCCACCCGTGACGGAAGCATCGATCCAGCCATCCGATTCTTCGTTACAGCTGGTATTGTAATTGTTGTAATCGGACAGTTCCATGGAAATGTCCAGGGGCTGGGGTTCGCTTATGTTGATGGTGAAGCTGGTGCTTACATTGAAAGGTGAACTGTCCACCACTTCAATGCGGTAATTGCCCGCCGGCAGCCCATCCACCAGGGCTTCCAGGTTGTTGCCGTCCAGGGTCCCGGATCCGCTTTGGCCGGTACCGGAAAGCGATTGCCAGGTGTACTGGTAGGGCGGGGTGCCAACCGTGAGCCGGAAACTGAAATTGCCATCAGAAAGGCCGTTGCAGCTCACGTTGGTAATGGCCCGGTCATAAACCAACTCACAGGGATATACGAAAAGGTTTAGCGTGACGACACTGTCGCAGCCTTCCTGAGAACTGAGTACCTGGGTGTAGGTTCCCGGTTCTGAGAAGGAACTGTCACCTACCTGATATTCGCTTCCGGTGCAAATGTCCTCAAAAAGTTCAACATCATACACTTCGTGTACGGTCAGGTCCAGATTGACAATACTGTCACAGCCGGTGAGCGTAGAAGTCAGTACATCCTGATAAACTCCCGAAGTGATGTAGGTAGATGATCCAACGGTATAGCTCTCTCCGTCACAGATCTCTTCAACAAGGCTGGTCTGCGGAATGGGGTGCACGGTCAGGTCGAGGTTGACGATACTGTCACAGCCGGTGATGACGGAAGCCAGTACATCCTGATAAACTCCGGAAGTGGTGTAACCGGAAGTGCCAACGGAATAAGTTTCTCCATCGCAGATCTCCTCCACCAGGCTGGTAACCGGAATGGGGTGTACAGTGAGGTCGAGGTTGACGATGCTGTCGCAGCCGGTGACTACCGAGGAAAGCACATCCTGATAAGTACCTGAGGTAGTATAATCGGAAAGCCCTACCTCATATACTTCCCCGTCACATATCTGTTCCACCAGGTTGGTAACCGGAATGGGGTGCACGGTCAGGTCGAGGTTGACAATGCTGTCGCAGCCGGTGACAACCGAAGTCAGCACATCCTGGTAAACACCGGAGGTGGTATAGCCGGAAGTGCCGACAGTATAGGTTTCTCCATCGCAGATCTCTTCCACCAGAGCCGTTTGCGGGATGGGATGTACGGTCAGGTCTAAGGTCACAATACTATCACAGCCGGTGGCCACGGAGGCCAGCGTATCAATGAATATGCCACTTGTCGTATAGCCGGAAGTGCCGACGGTATAGGTTTCTCCGTCGCAGATCTCCTGATCCAGCCCGGTGCGGATCTCGTCCCGAACGGTCAGGTCGAGGTTGACGATACTATCACAGCCGGTGACAACCGAAGTCAACACATCCTGATAGGTGCCCGTAGCGGCATAAGTATTACTGCCAACCGGAACGCTCCCTCCGAAACAAACTACCTCGGTGAGGTTGGTAACCGGAATGGGGTGTACGGTCAGGTCGAGGTTGACGATGCTGTCGCAGCCGGTGACAACCGAAGTCAGCACATCCTGATAAACACCGGAGGTGGTATAGCCGGAGGTGCCGACGGTGTAGGTTTCCCCGTCACAGATCGCCTCGTCCAGGTTAGTTACCGGGATGGGGTGTACGGTTAGGTCGAGGGTTACGATACTGTCGCAGCCGGAGGCCAGTGAAGTGAGCGTATCGACAAAGATGCCGGTAGTGGTATAATCGGAGAGCCCCACGGTATAGGTTTCTCCATCGCATATCTCGCGTTCCAGGCCGGTGCGGATCTCATCTCTTACCGTCAGGTTCAAGGTAACAATACTGTCACAACCGGTTACCGAGGCCAGAATATCCTGATAGGTACCGGTAGCGTCATAAGTTGAACTGCCTACCGTGAAATCGCCTCCGTAGCAGACGACTTCCGTCAGTTCAGTCGTGATCTCATCCCTCACGGTGAGGTCGAGGTTGACGATGCTGTCACAACCGGTAGTGACAGATGGTATGATATCCTGATAAATGCCGGTTGTACTGTAGCTGGAATTGCCTACCGGGTAGGTATCGCCGTAGCAAATGGTTTCCACCAGGTTGGTTTCCGGGATGGGATGCACGGTCAGGTCGAGGTTGACCACGCTATCGCAACCATTGGATGCGGTGAGTACGTCCTGATATACTCCGGTTTGCGTATAGCCGGAAGTGCCGACGGTATAGGTTTCTCCGTCGCAGATCTCCTCCAGGAGGTCCGTTTGGAATACCTCGTTCACCGTCAGGTTGAGCGTTACGATACTATCGCAGCCGGAGGCCACTGAAGTGAGCGTATCGGTGAAGGTTCCGGTCAGGGTGTAGTCGATGCCACCGACCGATACCGATTCACCATCGCAGATGGTTTCATTGAGAGTAGTGCGGGGTAATGGGATAACGGTCAGGTCGAGGTTGACGAGGCTGTCGCAACCGTCGGAAGAAATGAACATGTTGGTGTATTGCCCCGTCTGGGTATATACATCCGTTCCAACGGTGTAGCTTTCGAACTCACAGATCACCTCCTCCAGGTTGATCTCGTAAAAGTCAGTGACGGTGAGGTCCAGGGTAACGATACTATCGCAACCGGTGACTACCGAGGCCAGGGTGTCAATATAGTTGCCCGCCTGGTTGTAAGTGGAGCTTCCAACCGTATAAGTGGAGCCGTTGCAAATACTGATGACGAGGTCTCTCCTCCTTTCCGGGAAAACGGTGAGGTCGAGGTGGACAATACTGTCACAGCCATTGGCGGCTACCAGCACATCCGTATAAGTTCCGGAAGTGGTATAGCCCGAAGTGCCCACCGTGTAGGTTTCGTACTGGCAGATCTCTTCAACGAGGAAGGTTTCCGGTACGTCTTTTACGGTGAGGTCGAGATAAACGATACTGTCGCAACCATTGGCGGCCACCAGCACGTCGGTGTAGTTTCCGCTTGTGGTGTAATCTGAAGTGCCGACAGTATAAACCTCGCCGTCACAGATGTCTTCCACCAGGTTAGTTTCAGGGACATCCAGTACGGTCAGGTCTAGTGTGACGATACTGTCGCACCCGTTTGCGGCGCCGAGCGTATCCACAAACACCCCGGTAGTGGTGTAATCGGAAGTGCCGACAGTATAAGTTTCTCCATCACAGATACTCTCCGTCAGGGAAGTCCGGGGCACGTTGAGTACCGTCAGGTTAAGGCTGACGATACTGTCGCAGCCGGTTTCCACCGAAGTGAGCAGGTCCTGATAATTACCGGTAGTGGTATAAGTGCTGCTTCCCACCTGGAAACTTTCTCCGTCGCAGATCATTTCGTCGAGCGTGGTGTATCGGGTGGGGATGACGGTCAGGTCGAGGTAGAAAACGCTGTCACACCCGCTGGCGGTGACAAAATCGTTGTCATAGAAGCCGGTAGTCGTATAGAGTGTGCCATCCACATTGTAGCTTTCGCCTTCGCAAATGGAGGTAACCAGTGTATCCCGGATGACATCCTCGATGGTCAGGGTAAGGTTGACGATACTGTCGCAGCCGATAAAATTGGACAGGGTATCGGTATAGTTGCCGGCCTGGTTGTAGGTGGAGGTTCCTACGGTATAGGACTGGCCGGTACAGATCTTTCTGGTAATATTATTGACAATGGGTGCGATGACATTCAGGTTGAGCGTAACGGTGCTGTCGCAACCATTGGCAGCGGTGAACACGTCGGTGTAGGTTCCGGACAGGCTGTAGCTGGAACTGCCGACCTGGAAACTCTGGCCCTGGCAGATGGATTCGTTGAGGGTTGTTTCCGGATTATTCAGAATATCGAGGTTGAGCACCACGGTGCTGTCGCAGCCGTCAGCAGCCGTCAGCACTACTTCATAGGTGCCCATCATGTCGAAATCCATACCGCCGGCTGAGAAGGAATCCCCATCACAGACGGATTCGTTGAGGGTAGTGATGATGGCATCCTTCACTGTCAGGTTGAGGAAGACAGTGCTGTCACATCCCTGAGCGGATTGGAGGAGGACCGAATAGTTGCCGGTCTGGGCAAAAGTCGAATCTCCAACGGTGAAAGTTGAGGCGAAGCAGATGCTGGTATCGATAGTCGTCTCAACATTGGGGTGTACCGTCAGGGCTAGGTTCACGGTACTGTCGCATCCGTTGGCGGCGGTAAAGACTTCAGAGTAGTTCCCGGAAGTAGTATAGGTACTGGGCCCCAGCGTATAAGACTCTCCTTCACAGATCGACGCCTGAATATTGGTCACAATAGGGTCAATGACGGTCAGGTTGAGGAATACGGTACTGTCACATCCCAGGCCAAGGTATTGGGCCTGCAACACTTTGGTATAGGAACCGGAGGAGGAATAGGAGCTGTTGCCTACCGTAACCGTTTCTCCGGGGCAGATGGTGGTGTCAATAGTAGTTTCCGGGTTATAGACGTTCAGGGTGACGTTGAACATACTCTGACAGCCGCCCGGTTCGGTATATTCTTCCTGATAATTGCCGGAAGTGGAGTAAATGTATTGCCCGACCTGGATAAACTCTCCTTCACAGATGGTGGTGTCGAGAACGTAAAGGTCGGGAGTTGTGAGGTTGAGGTAACCGGCCACGATGCTATCACAACCATAATAACCGGTCAGGGTCACGGTGAAATCGCCCTGTTGAGAAATTTCGGTAGTACCAACTATATAAGGCCCCAGCAATTCACAGTGGTCTATGAAGCCAAGAGGGGTAAAAGTGGGGGGGTGAGCGGTCAGGTTAAGGGTAACCAGGCTGTCACAGCCGTCGGCAGTCGTGAAAATATGGGGGAAAACGCCGGTTTGGCCATAAGCCTGCCCGCCAAAGAAATAGGTTTCCTCGCCAAGGCAGATGTCAGCAAAAATATCGGTCGGCGGAATGGGGTCAATGACATTCAGGTTGAGGTTGACCGGTTGTTCACAGCCATCCGGGCGGGTGTAAGAGAAGTTGTAGCTTCCCTGGCTGGAGAAAGAGAAGCCCTGATAAGTAAACGGTAATTCGTCAAAGCAGAGAGTCTCATTGAGGTTTTCCGGTGGCAGGGGGCCGACGTTGATGGTGGTGCAGGTAGAGTTGCCGGGGCCGAAGCAGGGGTTGGCCGGTTGCACACAGAGTTGGTAGGAGCCGGTCGGCAAGCTGCCCAGCTGAACCTGAGGGTCATACCCCACTATGTTTCCGTCCAGCGTCCAGGTATAGGAAGCTGCTCCGGAGACACCGGTGGCGGAGTACATGCCATTACCTCCCGTACAAAGGTTGGTCGGCCCGTTGATAACCGGGGTGCCGACGACATCCGGCGCAGTCGCTGAACCGCTGAGCACGTCGATCTGAAATTCGCACTCATCCCCCCCGTTTCCATCGATGACGAAGAAATAAGTGTTACCAGGTACCAACCCGCTGGCGTTCAGGGTCGTCGTAGTAAAACCAGGATCACAGTTGGACACCGAAGTCCAGCTGGTGCAATCCGTGGTCTGGTAAATTTCGGCCTGTAGCCCGTTGCCGGTTTGGCACGACAAGGTGGAGATCTGGAACGAGATAGAGGTGCTGCCGGCAATAAAGCCGATCCACTGGATACTGTGAAACTGAGGGGCGCAGAATGTTGAAGGAGCCTCCCATACCGGCTGGTTGACGTTCATTCCGATGTATCCGTCAATATCACAAAGTACACAAGCCTGGCTGCAGAAAGGAGCCAGCGGCGCCATATTGCCTGGGCAGGAACCCGGTGGTTGTTGGGCTATTGCGAGTTCGGCAGCCATTATGGATAGCAGAAGTAGTAGAATTTTCTTCATACTCAATTTTATTGCACAATCAGGAATAGGGTTCAAAACTAAAGCCTTTGGGATTTTGAACCCTATTCACCGAAAATGGCGAGGGCCGGGTTCAAATGTGAGCTGAGCGCCCATTGCTTCTTCAATTTGGCTAAATGAGGACGATAACTTTTCTTCTGGTATCAGAGGATGCTTTGATGGGATATGTCAACACTAGTGTGTTTCTGGGAGATATGTGTTTATTTTAACTATGGGCATTGAAGGATCAGACGCGTTTTCTCATAATTCAATTAATTGGTGTTTGTAAAACAATGTACTTCGCCGATCATGGGGCAGTTGGTTTGCAAATATACCAAATACTGGAAGTTCTGAGAAATAAATTTTCTATAAAGGATAATATGAAAATATTTCATTTTGTGTGAAAAAAAACAGCTTTTTTTGAAAAAAAGCCAATTTTTCCGTTTTTTTTGCCGCTAATAAAATTTCCTGTGTCCTGAGAAATAATATTCGAAATTTTGTCGGGCTGCCTGGTTTTCCATCTTAAGGAATTTATGTCAGGAAAATTGCATAATCTTTCAAAAAAAGCAGCAATATTGAGTATTCAATGTTTTTATCAGCCGTTTTTATCCGGACGGAGATTGCTTTCCAGGTTGGGAGCGCCGTGCTTTTCCCAGCTCTTTTCCGGCGGCGCCGGCCATAGCTGCGTTGTTCTCTTCTACGATCGGCAAGCCTTAGAAAGAACGGTTTTGCAGGAATTTACAGGAGTTGAAAATTGCTTTTTTCACATATAAATTTGAAATTTAACAATTGATAACTCTTTTGTGGACAAAGGACAGTGCTCGCTGAGGGTGAAGTTAAAAGTCTGTTAAACTGCCCACTGGCGATTACGGATTGCCTAATTTTGTTGTATTCTTTTTGAAATATTTCCCCGCTCATGGGGTTATATAAGCGAAAACCAGGAGTTAGCGAATGAATAAGAAGGCAATTTGGGCCATAATTGGTTTGATGAGCGCTGCGGTAATCGGCGTAGTGGTTTTGCAAATGGATCTCATCCGCACCGCTGTACACGTCAATGAAGAACGCTTTGAAAAAAACGTCTTTGCTGCGCTGAATACGGTAGTGCGCAGGCTGGAGGCCGAAGAGAACAGGGAAGTCTTCAACCATTCCATCAATGGTTTCATGACGACCTACTACCAGGAGGCTCAGCACAATGGCGGCGAGCCTGGCCGCCTCAATATTGATTTGCCCCTCAATGAAGGCCCTGGGGTGCTCTCCCCCAAAATCAGCCACAGCGACCTGCTGGATGAACTGATGGCCGAATTCGCCAACCCCTGCACCTGTTCCCAGTGTATGGCGCGTAAAGACAATACCTACCGTACCCTGATGGTATATTTCCAGCAGAACACCCAGGAGTTTCCCCTCGAACAACGCATCAAGCTGGAGCACCTCAACAATGTTGTGAAGCAGGAACTGGCCAACCGGGGTATAGACACTGATTACAATTACGGGATTTTCTCTCGGGACAAAAAAAGCTTCATTATTGTCGATGGGCACTATGTTGTTGAAGACGCCCAGCCCAAAGAGATCCTGCCGGGATACCGCACCATTTACAACTCTCCTTACAAGGTTGACCTCTTTCCGGAAGATATGCCCTCACCGGGCCTGCTCATGATCCACTTTCCGGGCCGCACCAGTTTCGTGTGGCGCTCCTTATGGATGAACTTTCTGGGGTCGGTAATTTTCACTTCCCTTATCCTTTTCTGTTTCGCTTACACCATACATGTCATCTTCCGCCAGAAAAAGGTTTCGGAAATGAAGACGGACTTCATCAACAACATGACCCATGAATTCAAAACGCCGATCGCCACCATATCTCTGGCTGCCGATTCCATTACCAGCCCGATTATTGCCGGCAAACCCGATAAGGTCAGCCGGTTCGCCAACATAATAAAACAGGAAAATAAACGTATGAATAGTCAGGTAGAGAAAGTTTTGCAGATGGCCCTGATCGATAAGCGGGACTTTTCTCTGAAGCTGACAGATGCCAACCTGCACGACATCATCAACCACGCAGTGGAAAATATCAGCCTGCAGGTGGAAAAAAGGGAAGGTTCGGTGGCTGCCCGCCTGGAAGCTTCCAACCCGATAATTGAAGGGGATGTTACCCATATTTCCAATATTATTAATAACTTATTGGACAACGCCAATAAGTACTCTTCCGAAAAGCCGGAGATAGAAGTACATACCCGCGACGTGCCCAACGGCGTAGAAGTGGTGGTTACCGATAAAGGCATCGGCATGAACAAGGAGCAGCGCAAGCACATTTTTGATAAATTCTATCGCGTGCATACCGGAAACCTGCACGATGTGAAAGGGTTCGGCCTTGGCCTGAGTTATGTCAAGGCGATTATGACAGCTCACCAGGGTACGGTCGATGTGAAAAGCGAATTGGGAAAAGGCAGTAGTTTCATCCTGTCCTTTCCTTCCAAACAATAGTTCTGAGTCTTGCTGATATGGCAATGCTCCAAACTCCAGAATAGAAAACAACGGATTATGGCAAATAATAGAATCCTCCTGGTTGAAGATGATCAGAACTTTGGAGACGTGCTCCGGTCTTACCTGGAAATGCACGATTACGAGGTCACCTTGGCTACTGACGGGGCCCAGGGCCTTGAAAGTTACAATCAAGGTGAATTCGACCTGTGCATTTTTGATGTGATGATGCCCAAAAAAGACGGCTTTACCCTGGCCAAGGAGATCCGCGAACAGGATCAGGACATGCCCATCATTTTCCTTACCGCCAAAACGATGAAGAACGACGTTTTGGAGGGGTTTAAGATCGGCGCCGACGATTACATCACAAAGCCCTTCAATTCCGAGGAGCTGCTGTACCGGATACAGGCTATCCTGAAAAGGAGCCAGGCCAAAGCCGACCCCCGCGAGGAGATCAAAGAATTCAATATCGGGAAATACCACTTTAATTATCCGCTCCGGATTTTGACCTACAATCCGGGAGAGGATGAAGATGAGGAAAAAAACAAATTATCTCCTAAAGAAGCTCAGTTGCTTCGCATGTTCGCCATCTATATGAACGATATTCTGCCTCGTTCCGAGGCCCTGAATAAAATCTGGGGAGAAGATAATTATTTCACTGCACGCAGCATGGACGTTTTCGTTACCAAACTCCGTAAATACCTCAAAAAAGACGAGAACATCGAGATCGTCAACATTCATGGCAACGGCTTTCAACTGCTCGTCAAGGCAGAAGAGGAGGCCTGAGGTGCGGAAATGCGGCCGCTTCGGCCTTCTTTTTCAGGTTTTTGCCACAGGATCCGTTAAAAATGCGGCTTTTACCTTGTGTGGATAGGCTTTTTTTAAATATTTTTGTGTGGAAGGGCAAATATTTCTTTGTATAAAAAAATCAAATAAGTATATTTGTCCTATAATATCGTGCTGATAAGTCATCCCCTTTCCTGAAGGGGTTTCTATAAGAATAGTTTTTGGGATTATGATTCCGGCTGGGTAGGCTTATCTACCTGGCCTTTTTTTTGCCTTCCCTTAATCCAATTAAGCCTGCATCATCTCGTGCAGCATCCCCTCCTTCATAGCATAGGCAGAAACGGTGATCTGCCGGATAGCAGCTATTTCCAGGATCGTTTTTATCAGGATGAGGGCGACGATGATCATATCTACCCTGTCTGGCGGCATACCTCTCAGGTTACGGCGCTGATTGCTGTCCATACTCACCAGTTGTTCATAGAATGGGAAAAATTTTTCAGAGGGTATGGTGGCGCTGAGCAGGTGGGCTTTTTCTTCTCCCAGAAAGAACTCAAGGACATCGAAGGTGCCGGAAGCACCGACCAGGCGTTGGGTGGGGAAGCGGCCTAAGGCCTCGGTTAAAGGAGAGAGTTCTTTTTTCAGGAATTTTTGTATGGCCTCTGTTTCTTCGGCCAGGATCGGCTCGTGCCGGTGAAAGTTTTTGTACAGGACAGCAACACCTACCGGGAAGCTCTGCGCCCATAGCACCCCCTGAAGGCTGGCAATGATGAATTCTACGCTCCCTCCGCCTATGTCCATGATCAGCATGCGTTCTTCGGTGGGCGGCACGGCAAGAATGACACCTTTATAAATGAGTTCGGCTTCTCGTTCGCCACTGATGAGCCTTATCTCAATACCTGTGGATTCCTTTACCTCTTTCATGAATGCCTGCCCGTTGCCGGCGGTGCGCAGGGCTGCTGTGCCAAATACGCGTACCTGTTCAACCGGAACGTCATGGGCGGCGAGTACCCGCCGGTAGCGCTTCATGGTTTCCATACCTCTGCGATAAGGCGCAGGGCCGATCGTATCTATGCCTTCTTCCGCCAGTTTTACGAAACGGCGTTCCCGGAAGACCTCTTTGATCTTGCCTGAGGCTTCCCGCTCCGCGATAAGCAGGTGGAACGTATTGGTGCCCAGGTCTATGACAGCGTAGCGGCTCATCTGTTGGTTTATTGATTGTCTGTATCCGCATAGCCCAGCCGGGCCTGCAGCCTGCAGAGGCAGGTGAAATTCGGAATTCGTCGAATTACTATTATCTGTTCTCTAAAGGTTCTGGCTCACTGGCCCGCCGGCGGGTTAGCGCCGGTGCTCAGCACCTGGTTGAAGAATTGTACACCGGCCGGCATGATGGCGTTGGCATAGGCCTTTTTCCCATCCTCGTAAAAAACAAAAAACGAGCATTCCGGGCTGAAGTATAAGTCAGCCTCCAGCCGGTTCTCCCCCTGTACCTGGTAAAAAATGCGGCCTACAGGCTGGCAGCTGGGAGAAATGGCGGGAACTTCTTCAGAAATATGCCGGATGGAGGCCCGGATATCTGACTGCTGATTTTGGCTTACGCTGAAGTCTTTGTAATAAAAGACATAGTCTATATAATCACACTGGTTCCAGAGCATTTGCAGGGTATCCAGGGGCAGGCTGGGGTAGGGCTTTTCTCCGGCAGGCTGCCCGGAGGAGGCCTCTTCCCGGGATTCCTGGCCGCTTTCTTGTTTTGGCTGGCCCGATTGGCAGCCGGAAAGGATTAAAAAGCCTGTCAGAATAACAAAAAGTGCAAAGCGTTCCATGCCCGTCCTTTTTTTGGGAAAGATACGGTGGATTTTGCGCTTAGACAATTTTGTTTGAACCTCTATTCCCAAACCCCGAATTCCGAAAACAAAACACTCCCTCAGGGCCGCACCACGATCAGCCTCCGGGTGGTGATGGTTTTTCCTTGTTCATCGACGAGGCTGTACAGGTAGGTCCCTTTTCTCAGCGCAGAAATATCGACTTTTTCAGTGTGGTTACCGTTGATGAAGTAACTTTTCCGCCACTCCTCAATACCCAGAATGTTGTGGATCTTGAGTTTATATTGGCCGGGCGGCAGGTTGGTAAATTCAAATCGGACATTTACAATGGCCGGGTTGGGAAACGCCCAGACACCGGGTTTCAAGGCTTCGGCGTTTTGGACATTGGTAGTGATATTGTTGGCTTTGTATTCAACCCGCAATACCTGAGATTCATCTTCATTGGCCACCACCAGGGCAATGGGTTCCACTGCTTCATTGCTGAAATAGTAGTAGCTGACAGTAACCTGGGGCCCCAGTTGAGTGGCGCCCAGGGCCTGGATGGCGATGTCGGTAATGTCCTGCCAGCCAAAGAAACCGACCTTGGCGTCCAGGCGCGTTTCACGGACTTCCGTCCGTTTTTCCCTCAGCACGTCATAGATTCCCCCGGGGATGGTCAGCGTGCCCCAGGCATCGGCCACGTCCGAGCGGTGAATGTTGAGCCGGATGCGGAGAGAGTCCGGTGTGATGGGGAGGTTGTCGAGCACACCGGCGGGGAGGTCATCGGCAGAGAAAGCCAGAGAGAGGTTGGCCTGCGACTCGTTGACATCCTGGTACCTGAGAGGGGCTCGTTGCCAGATGACGGGCGGGGTGAAACGGTAGGCGCTTTCCACTCCCAACCCCAGCGGGTCCTGGCCGTAAAAGCCAAGTAGTTCTACAGCCGTATTGCTCACGCGGAAATAGGCGGCCAGATTCGCATCCATACTGGCATAGAAACTCGCATTGGGGAAGGCATAACTTCCGGGGCCCTGCAGAGCGGGGAGAAGGAGCGTCCGGCGTGGAAAAGGCGCCTGGAGTGTTGTAAAGTCCCAGCTTTGCGCTTCGCCGGCGCCGGTGATATAATTGCCGGAGGGCAGGTTGTCTATTGCTGTGAATAAAGTATCACCGGCGCCGGGAAAGCTCTCCGTTGTAATGGTGAGCTGAGCCTGGCCGGATATAGGGATAAAAGAGGCAAGTATTAAACAAAGTACGGGAAATTTCATGCCAAGATCATTGTAATTGCAGGAATAGGTTGCCTTTTCTGGTATTCGTAAAGGTACTTTTTTTAAAGCAAAGCTGCCAGGGTAGGATTTTGAAAAAACGAAATGCCCCCTGGCCTTTCAAAGAGGGGCAAAAAAAAACGGCAGGGTTCCCCACCTGCAGGGCCTGATGACATATCTGCCTCCGCAGCCTTGGGGAAACCCGCCGCCTGGTGCTTCCGGGGCCTAACCTTTCACGAATTCAAAACAGTGTATTCTGAGAATGCATAGGTGATAAGGTCAAAAGTTGTAATTATCCCTATCAACCTGCCCTTGTCAACGACGGGAAGGGCGTGAAAGAGATTCTCCCGGAAAAATCCTGCCGCCATTTCCAGCGAATCGTCGGGGTTGAGAGTGGCAACCTGTTTGGTCATCACTTCTCCCACAAGGAGTGAACGCATAATGGCGTCATTATATTCATTGCTCTTCTCCGTCCTGAAGAGCGTGAAGCCGTGCAGTAAGCGAAAATAGTCCGCTTTGCTGATAATACCCACCACCTTGCCTTTGTCAACCACAGGGATGTGGTGGATATTGTTCATGCGGAAAATATCCTGCACCTTGCTCATTGTATCGTCGGGAGACACGGTAATGACCGGCGTGGTCATGATTTGCCCGACAGTGGTGGTTTTATCTTTCATCGGAGGCGTTTTTATTGTGAATTCATCATTCTTCATACGCTTCTTCCGTTTTCTCTACCTCAACGCTGTTGAAGCTGAAGTTGAGCAGGTCATGGGTGGTTATCAGGCCGACGAGCCTGTTGTCTTCGACGATTGGCAACGCATGGAATTTGTTGGCCAGGAAGATATCAGCCGCCAGCCCAATGGTGTCATCGGGGTCCAGAGTGATGGGGTACCTGGTCATGATATCAGCGGCAGTCAGCCGCGTGTATTCCTTTTCGGAATAAGCTTTACCGGTTGTCTGCAGGGATAAGACATGAGCAACTTTGAAAACATCCTCCTTACTGATAATTCCTACCAGTTGTTCCCCTTTATCGATAACCGGGATGTGGTGAAAATCCTTCTCGCGGAATATATCCTGAATGGCTTTTGCTGGCCTGTCGGGGGAAACCGTTACCAGCTTGGTGGTCATTATTTCCCGAATAGCTTTGTCCGGATTCATGGTGGCCGTTTTTAAGGTTAGTCAATTACTTTTGTGCGAAATATGTTTGTGAGGCTTCGAAATTGCCAAAAAGTATCAGTACATCAAAAAACACCGGCTGCAGGCTTTGGCTGGCAATGGCCAATTGCTTGCGGTTAGCGCAGCTGAACGTTTCTGCATACTGATCCAGAACTGCCTGCATAGCGTCTTGTTTGGCTACGAGTTGCCGGAGCCGGGCTTCGTCAAACTCGAAAAGTTCGGCATCCAGTTTTTTTGCTCTGATGGCCTGCCAGTCGTCCATTGCCTGGTAAAGCAGGTGTTCGTATTCGCCCCATTCCATCAGGCACATCATTTCATCTTCGGCAGCTTCGGCCAGCAGAGCGATGGCATCCTGAAATTCATAGAGGCCATCCAGGTAATAATCCACGCCATATTTCCGGCGGAGTTCCATGAATTCGTACTTCACATGTTCCAGCTGATTGGCAGCGGTAAGTGGCTTGTTGGCGTCAATGGCGAAGTACGCGTCGCCCAGCCAGTTATCGACCCTGTTCAGCCTCTCCTTTTCATCCGGAAGGTAGCCCTGGTATTGCTTTTTCACTTTCTGCCACTGAAATTCGAGGTAAAAAACCGAACGCTTGGCCTGGTGGATATCTCCTTCATAGGTATAGGCCAGCACCGGGATGAATGCCCGGTCAAAGTGCACCATGGCTTTCCTGATCTCGGTAGTTTCGCAACCGGTGATCAGTGAGGTTAGAATGATAATGGATACTACCCGAACCAGAAATTTCATGGTGCACTGTTTTTGTGTGGTTCATTTCCGGAAGCCGGCTTTGGCCCTGTTGCCGGAGCAGCCTTGCCTGGGTTCCGCTTACCTGATCTCGATCTTTTTCGTTTTTTCCTTTTTCTCAACTTTTACTTTCGGTATCGTCAGGTACAAAATTCCTTCTTTGTAGTTGGCGAGGATCTCTTCCTCTTTCACGTTTTCGGGCAGATAGAAGGAGCGTTTGAAGGAACTGTAGCTGAACTCTTTCCGCATGTAGTCCTCTTCTTTCTCTTCCTTCTCTGCTTTGGTCTCGGCGCTGATGTACAGCACTCCTTCCTTGACTTCGATCTTGAAGTCATCCTTCTTCATGCCGGGAGCCGCAACTTCCACTTTGAATTCCTTTTCGGTTTCGGCTACATTAACAGCAGGGAGGCGGTCTTCCCTCCACCACCTGTTAAAGAAGTCGTCATCTGCGAAGAAACGGTCAACCCACGGCATCAGGCTGGTTCTTTTCATCAGTGACATGGTTCCTTTTATTTTGGTTTAAGTATTGGTTACTAATCAATTGTGTTCAAATATATCCTTCTCTTCCCTTCCTGCCTTATGAGAAATATCATCTCGTTTCGTTGATTTTCATCAACGCCCCGGAAAAAAGCCAACCCTGAGGCTGAGCGCAGAGTACAGGCTGCTGTAACTGCCGCAACTGACATCTTCCAGGTTTTCGGCTCCCCAAAGCCAGCGGTAACCGCTGGAATAGGCCAGGCTCAGGCGCCGGCTGAGGGGAAACTCCACGCCCACTTCCGGGCTGATAGCCCAGATGTTTGCTTTCTCCGTCCCTTCACTGACCCGCTTGTAAATGGCTTTCATGCCGGCCTCGCCGTACCCTGCCCGTAACCCGAAAGTGAGGTTGAGCCGGGATGTGGCCGGATACAGGAATGCTCCCTGAAAACCATATTCTTCCAGTGTAGATTCGAAGGTGGGGGCCTGGGCCGGCGTGAGGGCCTTAAGGCCATAAAAACCCAGGAGGATACGCCCATTGGAAACCCCGGCCGTCATCCCTGCCGAAACGGCATTGGGGCCGTTAATTTCGCTCAACTGTACGGTGGTTCCGGCGTGGTAAGCCCATTCCCGGGGTTGGCCGTTGAGGGCACTCAGCAGGCCAAAGGTTATTGCTGACAGAAGTACCCATTTTTTCATGATATCGGGCTTTTTGTTCTCTTCAATGTAACCCGATTGATAATCGAACGCGATGATGAAGAATAGTCCGGAAAGGTGATTTTTGTCAGTGCACGGTTAGAGGGGATGGAGGGGGAAAGGTATGGGGGCCGGGTTGCGAGTTGCGGAACCCAGAAACCAGAAACCCAGAACCCAGAACCCAGAAACTATGAACACCCCCCGACAGCAATTAAAAAGTTGAGAAGCAGCCCACAGGTAAATTCATCCCGGGCCACTTCCCGGCTTCGGTCAAAGTACGCTAATCTGCGACCTTTATTTCGGCATCCTCCAAACCCGACACCTGAAAGTAACCAATGGCGCCACCTTCGATATTGGTGCGAAGGTTGGCCGGCTGGCCACTGAACATACCGCCGTCGCTGTTGATGTTTTCGTTGAGGCCGAGGTAATATTTATAACACTCGCGGGTGACGGCGTACATCTCCACTTTGGCCATATCTCCCTTGGCGTAATAAAATGGAACCGGAAGATTGCTGATGTCTTCGCTGAGCAGCAGGTCATCGTAGGCAAAGGCCCACTCCCCGTCCCAGTTCATGATGGTATCATTGCGGTAGAACTTGGCCAGGTAATAATCTACAGTGGCTTGCGGTTCTTTGATATAGACGAGTACCTCGTAGAACCGCCCTTCGTCTTCCGGGCCGGCCTGTTCTTCCGGGTCGATGCGGATGCTGAGGCTGTCGAACGGCGGCACATAGTTCATGGGTTCGCTGGCGGTGTAGGTTTCCTGGCCCACCTTTGCGAACAGGGTATAGGTGTTGCCCACCTTGCCGCTGAAAGGCGCCTCGGGGACGTAGAAGCCGGGTTCCTGCTCGATGAAGGAGAACGTATTGCCCTCATTATCTTCAACCCTGACAATGGCGCCGCTGACCGCCGGGTTCTGCCCGGAAGAATAAAAACCCGCTGAGCGGCTGATGCGGATATACTGCTTCCCGGGCTGGTTGGTGATCAGCCCTTCGATAATGGTTGCCGGTTCGGTTTGCTCCAGGTCCAGTTCCACCGTTTTTTCACAGCTTATAAGGGCAAGGGCAAAAAGGCCGAGAAGAAGGATATTTTTCATGATGCAAATATTTTTTGATTGGAGGTTAGCTTCATTTAAAATTTAAAATTCCAGCTGAAGTAGGGCAGGGCGCCGAACAGATAGACCATTCTCGCTTCTTTCTCGGTGCCGTCGCCGATGATGTTCCCGTCGTCATCCTGTTTGGTGCGGGTGTAGATCGTCCAGGGGTTCTGGCGGTTGTAGGCGTTGTAAACCCCCACGACGAAAGAGTTCTGCCAGCGGCGGTTCTCGTTCTTTTTGGGTTCGTAGGTGGCCGAGAGGTCCAGCCGGTGGAAAGCCGGCAGGCGGTAGCCGTTGCGGCTGGAGTAGAAATTGACCAGATATCCGTCGAAGTCGTACTTTCCCGCAGGCAGCGTGATGGGGCGGCCGGAGGCATAGGTGAAATTGGCGCCGAGGCTCCACCGTGGGCTGAGGCTGTAGGCCATCGCCAGGTTGAGGTTGTGGCGCCGGTCGTGGTTGGCGGGAAAGGCCTTGTCGTTATTGACGCCGGCTACTTCCATGGTGGCTTCGGACAGGGTATAGCTGGCAAAGCCGGTCAGGTTGCCCTTGCTTTTGCGCAGGTAGAACTCCAGCCCGTAGGATTCGGATCTGCCCTGGCGAAACTCGGTGGCCAGATGGGGGTTGAAGAACAATTCGGCATTGTCGGCAAATTCAGTAAGCCCGTCGGCTTTTTTGTAATAGGCCTCTGCAGAGAATTCGAACATGTTGTCCCGGAAATTCCGGAAATAACCCACGGCAACCTGGTCGGCCTTCTGAGGGCCGAGATAGGGTGAGCTGGGCGCCCAGGTGGCGAAGGGAACCGGCACTGTGGAGTTGGAGATCAGGTGCACGTACTGCACCATGCGGTTGTAGGAGGCCTTGAAAGAACTCTGCTGATCGAGCATATAGCGAGCGGCAAAGCGAGGCTCGGGGTTGTGGAACAGCTTGATCGTTTCGAAATTCTGGTAAGTAGTAGAATCGCGAATGATGATATCGACATTATCTGCGGGGTCTTCGTATTCATATATCGTGCCTTTTCCGATATTCTGAAAGAGGCTGTAGCGCAGGCCGTATTCGAGGCTCAGCCTTTCCGTCACCTGGTGTTCGGCGCCGAGGTACAGGGCGTGGTCCAGTGCAAATTGCTGCTGCAGGCTGGTGGATTTGAAAATGGACTCTGCCCCGTTGCTGGTGATCGTGCCGGGAGTAAACCGGCGGTAGATCCCCTGATAACCGAATTTGAGAGTGAAATCAGGGGTTATAAAGTAAGTGATGTCTTCTTTGAATGAGGCTTCCCGCTGGTTGGCCTCCCAGAGGAACCCATCGACGGGGTCTTTGTCGTGCAGGACATAGTCGAAGTCGCTGTAAACCAGGGTCAGGTTGGAGAACAGGCGGTCATTGAACAGATGGTTCCAGCGGAAAGTGGCCGTCTGGTTGCCCCAGTCCATTTTGAAGTTGTTGTCAAACTGCCAGATATCGCGGCCGCCATAAACGGCCAGGAAGAACCGGTTCTTGTTGTTGGCCTTCCAGTTGGCCTTGGCGTTCAGGTCGTAGAAGCTGACCGCCGTGCCGTCGAACTGGCTGGAGTTCTTCATATACAGGTCGGCGTATGAGCGCCTGCCAGATACGATGAAGGAGGCCTTGTCTTCCACTATGGGCCCTTCCAGAGTCAGCTTGGCGGCCAGAAGCCCAACGCCGCCGGTGGCGGAGAACTGTTTGGCGTTGCCGTCGCGGGTGGTGACTTCCAGCAGAGAGGACAGGCGGCCCCCGTATTTGGCAGGTATGCCGCCCTTGTACAACTCTGCACTTTTGATGATATCGGCGTTGAAAACGGAGAATAATCCGAAAAGGTGCGATACGTCATACACCGGCGCCTCATCGATGAGAATGAGGTTCTGGTCGGCGCTTCCGCCGCGGACGAAAAAAGCGGAGGTGCCTTCGCCGGCGCTGGTGACCCCCGGCAAAGTCTGTATCGTCTTGATCACATCGGGTTCGCCCAGCAGAGACGGCAGCTTTTTGATCTCCTCGATGGGTACGTCGAGCCGGCTCATGGCCACCTGCTGTACGGACTGATCCTCCTTCTTATCGGTGACGACCACCTCCTCCAGCACGGCCGCAGCGGGTTGCATTTCCACATTGAGTTCGACGTCGGACCTGAGGGCCACTGTCTTTACCAGTGGCTGAAAACCGATATAGGAAAATGTGAGTTCGTAAGTGCCCGGCGGTAAGGTCAGGGAATAGAAACCATAGAGGTTGGTTGTGGTGCCGGATTTGGTCGTGGGTTCGAAGATGCTGGCGTAGAGGAGTTCCTCTCCGGAAGTGGCGTCCTTGAGATAGCCACTGATGGTAAACCGTTCTTCCTGAGGGGCGTTGGGTTGGCCTGTTGCGGAGCATAGCAATCCCAGCAGCAAGCAGGCCGTCAATAGGGCTCGCTTCATAATGCAGATTGTTTTTGATTGTTTTTTCGGGAAGGGGGATTCCCGCTCGTTCATACCCCAGATGCGGGAGGGCGCCGGCTACCCCTACCAGGAAATATTAATTATTTATGAATAAACGGTTTTGTCCGGCCAGGGAGGCATTTTTGCTGATAAAGGCAGAAAGAGGGCTGCCATTCTAGCACGGAACAAGTTCGCGGTTCGGATTTCGGTGTCCACAACAGCGCCGGGCGGCTTCAGCTTACCTGTTTCCAACTGTGTCCAACGTTAGACGGGTAGGCAGAAAGAGGGCTCGCGGAGCTGACGGCCCGGGAATTATCATACTACTGTAGCACTTTATATTATCAGGCATTCCGGAGTGCGGGCCTGGAGGCCTTTGCTCCTGGTAAAGAGAAAGTAGAATTACATTACTCCCCTAAAAAGAAAAGGGGAACGCCAGCCGGCATTCCCCGAAGATTCCCCTTTATGCACAGTGTTTCCGGCCAAAGCCGGTTTTTTAGTTCATAGGGTTATAAGGCTTTATTTGGGATGAGGTGATAAGTAGCCGGACAGATTTAGGTTACGTATAAATCGGTATCCCAAAGGCTGCTTCGCCTGAGCAAGCCCCCCCGACACTGCGTGTACGGGGCAGGCTCTCTGCCTCCGGCGCCTCCCCCGAAGGAGGAGGAACTGGAAACACTGGGCTGGCGGCCATTTTGCAGCTCCCATTGGGCAAAAGCCCCCTCCTTTGGAGAGCCTGTCCTGCACACAACGTGTCGGGAGGGTTGGGGGAGGCTCAGTCAGCCAGCCTCGATACGTAAATTAATTATGTCCAACTGCTTACGTCCTGTTTAGTTCAGGCTAAAATTCACAGGGATATTGACGTTACATTTTACGGGCCTTCCCATCTGCAGGGCGGGCAGCCATTTCGGCATACTTTTTACCGCTTCGATAGCAGCGGCATCCAGGATCGGGTCAACCGGGTTTTTAACTTCGATTTTCTCCAGGGTGCCATTGGCTGCAACAGTAGCACGGACAACCACTTTGCCTTCGAAGCTGTTTAACTTAGCCATTTTCGGATACTGAAGATGGGTATCCATGAAGGTTAACATGGACTTTTCTCCTCCCGGGAACTGAGGGAGGCAGGTTCGGGCGTTGGGGTTGTAAACGGGAGCCTTGGGCGTTGTATCGGGGGCATCGGTTCCGGCAGAGAGTATGGCCTTGCCCGGCGGTGGGCGCACTGAGACTGTTGATGAAGTGCTGGGCCTGGGAAATAGTGGCAAAAGCAGCGGCGAAGAGGCAGGAAAGGATCATTTTTCTCATTGTTCCACGTTTTTGGATGTTCACGTTTGATTACAATACAAAGGTGCAGGGGTTTGGCAGGAGATGCCCCTACTATTGTTCCAAAAGAGTGGAATATTGTTTCACTGAGTTACTTTCGCATTTCAATAGGCGGTTTGCCAAATTCTTCCTGGAAGGTGCGGGAAAAGTATTTAGGGTCTCTGAATCCTACCTCAAATGCGACCTGTGAAATATTCAGATCGGAAACTACCAGAAGCTTTTTAGCTCTTAACAGGCGAATGAAGCGGATGAAACCGGACGTTGGGCAGTACTGGTCAGGGCTTTGACCTTGCGGTGAAGCTGCGTGCGGCTCAGTACCGATCTCCCGGCAGAGTTCATGAATGCCGAAATGCTCATCTTCCAGGTTCGCTTCTACTACCTTTCTCAGTCTCATAACGAACTGGTCTTTACCGGAGTACTGGATCTTCATTTGCAGGAAGTTCCTCCATAGTGCTGTATCGCTTCTGAAGGGTGGCGCGGAGCTCCAGCAGTTTTTCCAGCCGGATAAAAAGTTCCTGCTTGTCAAAGGGTTTGGACAGGTAGGCGTCGGCGCCCCGGGACAGCCCTTCGGATTTTGAGCCCTACCTGCTTTGGCAGTCAGCAGAATGATGGGGATATGGCTGGTGCGCTCGTCGGTTTGAGGTACTGGCAGACTTCGTACCCATTCTTGCCGGGCATCATCACATCGCTGATGATGATATCGGGTACTTGTTCAAGGGCTTTGTCTATGCCCTGCTACCATCCTTGGCGTGTTCCAGTTGGTAACGGCCTTCCAGGCAGGCGAACAGATATGCCGCCACGTCTGGGTTGTCTTCAATAACCAGAAGAGATGGCAGCTCTGCTAGTTCGGCTTCCACTCCGGCTACAGCGGATTCTGCCGGAGAGCCTGGTTCGGCTGGAGGAGCTACTAAGATTTCGGCTTCCGGAAAGGAGGGCATGGGGCTGCCTTCCTTCTGGAGAGGGGCTTCCTGGCGGATGGGTATCCTTATGGTAAAAAGTAGAGCCCTCACCCTCTTTGCTATTTGCCCAGATCTCTCCGTCCATCAGAGTGGTAAGTTCTTTACCAATGCCAGTCCAATGCCGGTATGGTGTTGTGTCCGTCCTGCCCGTAAAGGTTTCGCTCCGGAAGAGGACGAGCCCTGGGGGGAGTGGCGAATGGGTCAGTGTCAGGTACAAAAAGGGGTTTGGTCTCCCCTTCCAGGTAGGTAGGAGAGGGGCTGTCCTCACTGCCGCTGAAAAAGCGTTCGAAAATAAAAGGCAACTGGCTGGCAGGAATGCCGATTCCCGTGTCTTTCACCCGGATCTGAAGGCAATCTGCAACATTATCAACCTGAAAATAAACATCTCCTCCTTCAGGGGTAAACTTGATGGCATTGCTTAGAAGATTGGACAGGATGTGCAACAGTTTTTCCGGGTCGTGGTCCATTACCAGTTTCTGCTCGTTGCTGAGAAAGTGCATCTGGATATCCCGGCTTTCCGCCAGGGAGTGGAACGATTCGAACAGGTAGTGGAAAAAGGAAGAACATCACCCCGGATCAGCCGCAGAGGCATTTTGCCGGCTTCCAGCTTGCGAAGGTCGAGGATCTGGTTTACCAGATTGAGCATGTTCTGGGTATTCCGCCGGATCATATTAATCCCTCAGCCGAGCCAGCGATCCGGGTTTTCCTCAATCTGTTCCGCCATGCCGTAAATGACCGTAAGCGGTGTTCTGAATTCATGGGAGATATTGGTGAAGAACTGCGTCTTTAAGTCGTCAATTTCCCGGAGTTGTTCATTTTTTTCCTTCAGCTCCTTTGCTGCCTCAGCCTGCCTGAGCATTTCGGTACCTCTTTGAGGTGTCTTTCCGATAGTGGCCTCAAGGTCAGGAAATTCGATGGGCTTGGTCACGAAATCGAAAGCTCCCAGGTTCATGGCTGTCCGGATGTTCTTCATGTCTCCATAGGCGGAAACGACGACGGTACCTGAGCATTGGGTAGGACTCCCGGATCCTTCCGACCAGGGTAAGTACCATCCATTTCCGGCATATTGATGTCAGTGAGGACCATGTCAATGGCGGCATCCTGCTTCAGTAATTTTAATGCTTCCAGTCCATTCCCCGCAAATACGAACTCATATTTACCCTCGCGAATACTCCTCCTGAACCGCTGAAGGATCAACCGCTCAAACTGAGGCTCGTCATCTACTACTAAAAGTCTCGCCGCCATAGCTTGCTATCCGTCTGTTGGAAAGGGCAAGTTACTTACTTTTTCCGAAATGGGACAGTATTTCCGGTTGGATGATGGGTATGCCGGAAGGAAATGGCACCAGGTAGCCGCCTGGCAGAGTTGTTCTTCGGTGGGGGTGTTGCTTTAACTTATCACCAGGATGCAGAGCTAAAGAAAAAAAAACGGAGAGGGGCTGCACCCTCTCCGTCCATTTTTTCTGTCTGGTTATGGCTTGTTCCTGAAAAATTAACGAACTAAACTCACTTTCCTGGTGAGTGCCATTTTTCCATTCCTTAAGCGAACCAGGTAAATGCCGCTGCCGAGCACCTCGCCATTAAAAGCTGTCCCATCCCAGTGCAGGGTATGGTATCCGCGGTCCAGGGTTTCGGCACACAATACGGTTACCCGCTACTTTGCATATTGAAAACCTCCAGGGTAGCCGGCCCTGTTCCCGGTAAAAAGAATCGGATGACAGTTTCATTGCTGAAGGGGTTGGGAGCCACATCCAGTCCAGTGGCATCGTCCTCCAATGTAAAGGAATTGCCTGGTATGGGGAAGCCCCTCCCGGAGCAACATTCCGCTATTCCGGCATTGATGGCGCCGATCAGCGACTGCACCTCAGTAATGATATAGTCTGCCTCAGCTGTCGGTATGCTGCCACCGCTCTGGTAATCCACATAATCAATGACGCTGTTCAGTCCATTAATGACGATGCTGGCAGGGTAATCCCGGCAGAATCGTATGGCGGCGGTTTCCAGCCTCCTGGTTATTGCCCTTTCCAGCCCCGATACCAGCCAAAGGCCTTCAATATAATTCACGAGGTTGTCGATCTCAGCATCAAGGCACACCACCTGGCTGCAGAATCCACTCGGGTCTTCGACGGTTACGGTGGTGTACAGGTAGCGCTATTGCCATTGCCGTCGTTCACAGTTAGGGTTACCGTGTTGTACCAACATTCCCACAGGAGAAGCTGGCGGGGCTTACCGACTGAGGATTCACCATACCGCAGTTGTCCGAAGAATTGGTGGCGTCAAACACATCATTAGGCATAATGCTGCCGGTTCCGGTAGTACTGAGCTGTACCGTGGTGTTCTGGCAGGCGGCGGCAGGCGCCACGTTGTCTTCCACGGTAACGGTAGCCATACAGGTGGCGGTGTTGCCGTTTCCGTCGTTCACAGTTAGGGTTGCCGTGTTGGGGCCAATGTCCCCACAGGAGAAGCTGGAGGGGCTCACCGACTGCGGAGTTACCGTCCCGCAATTGTCTGAGGAATTGATGGCGTCAAACACATCGGTTAGGGCGATGCTTCCTGTGCCGTTTGCATTGAGCTGCACGGTAGCCGGTACCTGCAGGCGGGGTTGGGCGCTCTGTTGTCTTCGACGGTTACGGTGGCGGTACAGGTGGCGGTATTGCCGTTCCCGTCGTTCACGGTTAGGGTTACGGTATTGGGGCCAATGTCCCCACAGGAGAAGCTGGCGGGGCTCACCGACTGTGGAGTCGCCGTCCCGCAATTGTCTGAGGAGTTGGTGGCGTCGAATACATCGGCAGGGGCGATGCTGCCTGTACCGTTTGCATCGAGCTGCACCGTAGCAGGCTTACAGGCGGCGACAGGCGGTATTAGTTCTGAAACGACAAGGTTGAAATCGCAGGACATAGAATTGCTGTTGCCGTCAGTTGCCGTAAGGGTAACGATAGTGGTACCGGGAGCTACCGGTGTGCCTGGAGCGGGGTTTTGATCCACGGTCACCTGGTACCGCAGTTGTCAGAAGTGATAAAGGCCGTTGGGTACGGTGATCAAAGCCGTAAACTGGGTATTGTCGCAACCGGCATCAAATTTGGGGTCGATCACGAAATCGAGAACGTCCCCTGCCGTGATGGCCTGGCTGAGAGATTGCGTAACCAGGGAATTGGGTATATTGAGGTATTCCCAGATCTGGCTGCCATTGAGCAGAACCCGGACGTGGGCGCCGTCCCCACAGTTGCCGTCGCGGTCGTAGAATAGTAGGCTGATATCCACCGTTCCCGAATAAGGGCTCACCCAGCGGCGCACCGCCCATTTGAAGTCATCCACGCCCGGATGGCCGCCGTAGGCATCCAGGAAGGGCGTGTTAAAAGCCTGGTTGTCCTGCCATTGCGATAAATTATTGTTGTAAACGGGCAACTGGCTGAAGTTACCGGCGTCAAAAGCGAAGTACTGGCCGTACAGCCAGCCGCCGCTACCCTGAGTACCGGAGAATTCGGTGACGGAATTGGCCAGCACGATGGGGTACTGCCGGTGAAATTGGGCACCACCCCCTGGCACTGGGCATTGGCGTTGATGGCAAAATCGCCGGGGCAGGAAATCGAGGGGGCGCTATTATCCACAACGGTGATCGTCGTCGTACAATCATCTGAGGCCCCCGACGGGTCAGTGACGGTGAGGGTGACGTTGGTTACGCCAAGCGGATACAGGCCGGTACCGGGCTTACACCAAAGGAAAGTATTCCCATCTCCGGATCGGTGGAGCCTCCGTCGAAGTCGGTTGGGGCGGCGGCGCCCTGGCAGTTGGGGTTGGCATCTACCGTCACCGGCTGGCAGGCGGCGGTGGGCGCCTGGTTGCAACTGTAAACATCATCGGCTACGGTTACGGTGGCCATACAGGTGGCTGTGTTGCCGTGGTTGTCGTTCACGGTAAGGGTTACCATATTGGAACCCAGGTCGGCACAGGTGAAGCTTGCAGGGCTTACCGATTGAGGGTTTACGGCGCCGCAATTGTCCGAAGAGTTGGTGGCGTCGAATACATCTGCGGGCGCGATGCTGGCCATTCCGGAAGCGTTGAGCTGCACGGAAGCAGCCTTACAGGCGGCAGTGGGGGCCAGGTTGTCCACCACAGTTACATTGATGGTGCAATCGGTATTGTTCCCCGCCAGGTCCTTAAAGCCGAAGGTGGCGGGGAAGGTGCCTATTTCACTGCAGGTATAAGCTACCAACCCGGGAGCCCCAACCCCAATATTGGTACTGGTCTGGCAGTTGTCGGTAAAAGAGGTGGGCACTTCTGCCAGGATGAAGGCAGTGCTGAGCTCAAAAGAGCCGTCGGCTGGCAGCTCGACCGTTATGTCCTGGCAGCTTACCTCGGGCGGCGTGTTGTCCACAACAGTTACGACCGCCAGGCAGGAAGTCTGGACGCCGCCATCGCCGGTAGCCGTCAGGGTAACGGTTGAGCCGATACCGTGGGTGCCCAGGTTGGAGATGACATTGGTGCCTAAAGCATCCCATTCCGTGCCCAGGGTGGGGAAGCCGCTGGCCGGGTTGGCCGTGACCCCACCAGTTACGGTACTTTTCCGGCGCAGGGTTTGGTCCTGGGTGCTGTTCCCACCGGCAACCATTGCGAGCCGGGGTCTTCGCCGATCCTTCCGATGAGGTCGGTAGTGGTGCCTAAGCCGATATTGTACAGTTCGACGGCGTCATTACCGTTAAAATTGACGGCGCCGGCTACAGTGGCGGTGCCAGGATATATCGTTGCGCTGGCGTTCCGCAGAACGATCACCTCGCCGGGTTTAAAATCCCGCTCAAAGTGGTGGTCGTGGACGGTGTGGCTGATCCATTGCTGTATGTCCTGACCTGGTAATTTGCCAGGATCTGCGCGATGCCCGTCCCGTTATAGATCTCCAGGTATTTGTTGTTGCTGGTTCCTTCCACGTATTCGGAGAAGAACAGGTCAGTTGGTTTGGAGGTGATCACATCGCTGCAGGAAAAGCTGGTTTGGCTGGGGCTCAGGGGCCGGCACGCCGCAGTTGTCGGTGCTGCCCCGTCGATGTCGGCGGCCGCGATACTGGCGTTGCCGTTCATATCCAGGGTCACGGTGGTGTTCTGGCAGACGGCAACCGGGTTGGATGTGGTGCAGGGCCCGTAGCTGTAGTTGCTGCCGTTGTTGTTGCCCAGTTTCAGCGTGAGCAAATCGTGCGCCACCTTACCGTAATTGCTGACGGCGCTGATGATTTGTGCCAGTGTGTTGGTTGAAGTATAAACATAGTAGGTGACTGTATTGCTCCCCTGATCGGGAATAGTACCGTGCCGGTAATGCCGCTGAAGTTCAGCTCCACCAGGCCGGAAGTGGTGAAGCCGTCGGTGGAGTAGCGCACATAGGCGTACTCGCCGGCAGCCGGTGCGTTGCTCAGGATAACCGTTACCTCATAACCGCAGTTGGTAGCGCAGGAAGGGCCGGAAACGGTGGTGACAGTGTCCGGTTTATAGCTGGTTTCCAGGATTACCATGTAGTTGTCGCCGGTATTCTCCGTTACGTTGACGGTGTAGTAGTTCCCTGCCGTTATTGGGGGCAGAAAGCCGTCGCAGCCGCCAGAGTTGGAGTTGAAGGTGGCGGAGGCAGAAAGCACAGGGTTCCCTGTATCCGGAGCAATAACCTGGTTGAAACCGCTGATAACCAAGTTAAGGTTACTGCCGTTGCAGGCTCCGCTGTAGGGGCGCCAGTTGTTGAAGAAATTCTGGTTGGGCGCCGTGCCTTGCGCGAAATTCCAGTTGCGGGAAAGGGCGCCGGCGCTGCTGGCAGCTTGCAGGCGCACCTGCCGGAAGGCCCCGCGGTCTGCAAGATTGTATGATGCATAGGAGCCATCTACCAGAGCTGTGCCGAAGGTAGTGGGCTGGGCCTTTAAGGCCACCCCCAGGGTGAACAAAAACAGGAGTAAAGAGCATATTCTCTGCATAACATCTTGGTTTTATGATAGTCAATTCTAGCCATAATAATTTCAGTACTTTTCGCTACCCATCCGATTAGGGTACGAAAGGATGTCCCGTTGGCAGGAACAGTGGTGTAAGTTGAAGAATAGATAGCACTTCTCTGAAAATACAGCCTTTCGGGGATAGGGTAAGGGGGAGGAGGGTGAAATACTAAACGGGGTTTTAGCCCGGTACGTAAAAGTAGTGTTTTCTCTAGTTGTTCAGAGGTGATTGAGGGAATTTTTTTTTTTGAAATTTAGTGAAAGAGGTGATTTTGGCAGGATAACCGTTTGAGTTCATTTTACCTCCAGCCGGTCATCCGTCGGATCGACATCCCGGAAGTCTTTCCATATCAGCGATACGCTTTTCAGGGGCGTTTCCACCGGCAGTTTCACTTCTACTTCTCTTGCTTTTCCCATAGGGCCGGGCT
The DNA here is from genome assembly GCA_020636315.1 of Lewinellaceae bacterium. Classification (GTDB taxonomy): domain Bacteria; phylum Bacteroidota; class Bacteroidia; order Chitinophagales; family Saprospiraceae; genus JACJXW01. The sequence continues at coordinate 62,374 of JACJYA010000001.1, read as the reverse complement.
GAAAGTGTATTGTTGTGCCTTTCCATCTACCGTTTTTGCTTCCAGTACGATTGGCAGGGGCATGCCACCGTCATTGCGTACCGTGACAAAAAGTGCCCCATCAGCCATCCGGTAGCCAGCCAGCCCCAGGTCCATGGTGTGGTACTCCATAAACCACCGCTTCCAGAACCAGTCCAGGCCTTCTCCGGAGCATTCTGAAATGGTAAAGAAAAAATCGTAGGGTTGCGGATGTTTGCCCTCCCAGTTTTCGACGTATTCCTTCACACACTTCAGGAACTCTTCGCGCCCCAGCAGATAATAGAGGGACAGATAAGCGCTGGTACCGGCTTGCCGTAAGAGTTGAGTTGGTAGGTAAGCGACAACAGCTGGTTAGAAGGAGTGAGCATGGGGACATCCACCTCTGCCCCTTTGATGCCCATATAACCATGCAGGTAGTAACCCGGGTAAATACCAGCTCCGGTTCTTCCAGGGTGTAGAGCTCGGTGCAGGCGAAGAACTCCAGCAGAGTGGCCCAGCCTTCGTCCATCCAGGCGTCGGTGGTTTCGTTGATGCCTGTCAGAAAGGGAAAGTAAGTATGGGCAATCTCATGGGCGGTAAGTGCTTTAGTATCGTCCATGGTTTCCATTTCCATGTCATTGACCATCATGGGGTACTCCATCTGCCCGTAGCCGTTGAAGATCGTCATGGTGGGGTAGGGGTAGGGAATGGCCGGCATTTGGATAGAAAAATACCCGATGCAGGCACGAGCGATCTCCGCCACCTCATGAAAATCCCGGGTTTCGGGCTGGTAGGCGGCCTGTACGCTTACGCGCCTACCCGAGGGGCCAACGGCAATGCTGGTGGCGTCCCAGAGAAAATGATCACTGGTGCCGAAGGCAAAGTCAGTGACATTGCGGGCGGTGAAGTGCCAGGCCAGTTCCTGCCTGTCCTGCAGGGCCTGCCCGTTCGCCAGGGTTTCCGGGGTGATGATGTGCACCACCGTGTCTGATTCCATAGAATGGAGAAAGCGTTCCAGGGCAGAGGGGGCTGAGCACTTCTTCCATGTTGGCCAGCTCGCCGGTGGCCCACACGGCGAAGCCTTTCGGCACCCGGATGGTGACGTCGTAGTCGTTAAAGTCGCCGTAAAATTCCGTCTGAATATTGTGGGGATGCGGTCCCAGCCGCTGATGTCGTCAAAGACGGCGATGCGGGGGTACCAGTAGGCGGCGAAGAGAGACGATTCATCCACCATGCCTTCCCGGTGTTCGCGGCGGGAGGTTTGCAGCTGGTAATTCCATTTCACATCCAACTGCAGGCTGGCGCCGGGCAACAGCGGCTCGGGCAGCGGGAGCCAGGCGTTGGTGGGGTCACCGGACTGCTGAACAAAAGCATTGTCCCATGCCGCTTCCTCCCCGTTCACCCGGATATCCGACAAGCTGATGCCGGTGGTGAGGAACGCCCGATCGACGTAGGAGTCCTTGCGCGCCTGCGGCAGGTGTATGTTCTGTATGAGTTTCAGGTTGAGCTGCCGGAGGGTGTCCGGGCTGTTGTTGGTGTAATCGATACTGGCCTGTCCTTCGATTCGCTTTTCCGATGGGATTACCCGGACGTCGATCGTATAACCGGCGCGGTTTTGCCAGTAGTTGGGGCCCGGCTTACTTACCAGAGTGCGGGTGCCGGCCTCTACGGCCTGTTCGAATTCCCGGGTGAGGTAGAGGGCGGGCTGGGCGGTGAGGGAGAGTGTCAGGAAGAGGAGAGCAAGCATGCTAATACCGGAAGAAAACCGGAAACCGGAAATCGGAAATCGGAAAGCCACGAGGCCTTCTTCAACAGATTGTCCGTCGGTAGTGTCCAATCTTAGATGGGGATACATTGGAAAGCTTTAAAAAGAGGTTCTTGGACATGGTTCTGGATTGAAAATTTGGATAGGTAAAAATAGGGAAATTAAGGTGAGTATTTTTAAAACTATTTAGGGAACTTGAAAACGGGATTTTCAGCCTTTGTTTCCCCCAATCTCTGAAGGGAGTAAAGGCTGAAAATGCCTGAGCTTATCCTTTCCGCGAGCGCTGAAGCTACTCAGCGGAGGCGCTAGGATTGAAGTAAAGCCAGGCATTTTGAACCGTCCTGGACCAACGAATTGGGGAGCCCAAATCCACGCCACCTGTGTTCTATTCTTCCCGCACTCATCGTGCCAGCACAAACTGCTTTGGTATACCGCCCCCCTGCCGTCCTTTCCGAAAGAGCGACAGGTATTTGGAAAGGTTTGCAAAAAGAAACCTTTTAGCTAATTTGTGCTTCAACGGAAAAAAAAGGCTTTTAATTAAAAATGGCTGAGAAAAAAGAAATATTGGATTTCATACGGCGGGAGAAGGAGAATCTGCTCCGCAAATACCACCTGACAAAAATCGGGCTGTTCGGTTCTTTTTGCCCGAGATGAGCAGGGGTCAGTAGCGATATTGACCTGATCGTAGAATTTGAGCCGGGAACGGAAAACCTGTATGAGATCAAGGAAGAGATTCGAAAGGTTTTTCAGGAACAATTCCATTCAAAGTCGATGTTTGCCGGGAAAAATACATCAAACCCTACTACAAAAGAGCAGATATTGGAAGATGCCATCTTTATCTGAAAAAGGCAGGTCAAATAACCTTCCCATCCTGAAGAGGGATCTTCAAGACATATTAGATTCATTCGGCTGAACCCTCCCCAGCCTTTCCCAGTATACTTTGCAGAAAAAGAGGCAGTTAGCCTTAGGCGCTAATTTGCCGTCTGGGCTGCGGTGGGTATTAGCGCCTAAGTTGCTTACCAGGAGTGAATTGAAGCTGCCACAAAAATGAGGATTTGAAAAGGGACGCAAAATGATGATTCGCAGCCCGTCCCAGCCCCTCTAACTCCCCGAAGGGGAGAACCGGACGGGCAGCTAAAACAGGATATCATTGCAGAAAGAAATTAAGCGCTAATGGAAAATTAGCGCTTAATGTCAGAAAAAGAGACAGTTAGCAAGCATATAATAGCTGCACGGCCAAATGGTTTTATTCTTGGGCTGTCTCCATGCCTGAATCTCCAGTTAATTGAACAATCCCTTATCTTTAGATGCCTGGCCATCCTTTAGGACCGAGGCAAAGCCAGGCATCGTCGAATTGAATAAACTATACCTCCCGATGGACAAAAAAGACAAACCAACAAAAATGCACCACGGCGCCACCCCGGAAATCTTCAGTAACGCCGAAGCACTCCGAAACCAAATGACAGAAGCAGAGCAGGTGCTTTGGGAAGCACTGCGAGAAAAGCAGCTCGAAGGATTAAAGTTCAGGCGACAGCATCCAGTAAACGAATATGTATTGGATTTCTATTGCCATCAGGCAAGACTAGCCATAGAGCTGGATGGAAAATACCATGAAGAGAATGGGCAGCGGTTTTATGATGCCGATAGGACAAACAATCTTGAGGAATTAGGTATGAGGGTCATTCGTTTTCAGAATGAAGCGGTTTTGGAAAACCTGGATGAGGTACTGGAAGAAATACGGGAGGAAGTGAAAAGGAGAATTGGATGAGGAAAAATGACATTAATTTATATTACCTGGATCATTATCAGCCTTTGCTCCCTTTAGGGCTTGGGGCAAACAAAGGCTGATAATGATCCAGGTATTAGTTGAATTCCAAATCCGCATATTTTTCCACTTTTTTGTCCCGCCTTCCGAAATGAATTCGTAACAGGCTCTGTAGGGTGAAAGTGGAAAAATATGCTTGATAAAATATATCTGAGATGCTTTATCCCTTTTTAGAAAAGCGAAGTAGCGATATCGAAGCTGTACTTGAAGGCTACCCTGCCTTTTCACCCTTTCCGCGAGCGCCGAAGCTACTTAGCGAAGGAGCTAGGGCGGGGCAAAAAAAGGCAGGGCAGCCTTCAGCTTAGTATAACCAAACCTAAAACTTAAAAACAAACCACCATGCTCCGCGCCATCATCATCGACGACGAACAACCCGCCCGCCAGGGCCTCGCCACCCTCCTGGAACTCTACTGCCCCCAGGTGCAGGTCGCCGGCGACGCCAATACCATCGACAAGGGCATCACCCTGATCCGGCAATGGGCGCCCGATGTGGTCTTTCTGGACATACAGATCGGCGAGCAGAACGGCTTCCAGTTGCTGGACCAGCTGAAGCAAACCGATTTCCAGCTCATCTTTACGACCGCCTACAGCGACTTTGCGGTCAAAGCTTTCCGCTACCACGCCGTCGATTACCTGCTGAAGCCCATCCAGCCGCAGCAGCTACTGCCGCCGTGGAAAAAGGCTGGCAGTCCAGCCGCACCGGAAAGCTGGAGCGGCAGCTGGGGAGTTGTTGCAAACGCTGAAGGCGGGCAGGCAGGAGAAAATCGTCGTGCCCACTATGGAGGGCTGCATTACATTTCCGTTGAGAACATCGTACACGTGGCAGGCAGCGCCAACTACTCCACTTTTCACCTCGACAGTGGAGAAAAGGTCATGGCCTCCAAAAACCTGAAGTACTACGAGGAGCTATTACCAAAGGATACTTTTTTCCGGGCCCACCAGTCTCACCTGGTCAACCTCCGGTACATCAAACAGATCAAAACACTGGAGGGGAATACCGTAGAGCTGGAGGATGGCGCCGGCATTCCGCTGGCAAAGGCGCGGAAGGGGGCGTTGATGGAGCGGCTGAAGGGGAGGAGTTAATCAAAAGGCGGTTTATTCTTTCTTCAATTTCCTTCTAATAATTTTTAGGTAACTCTCTGGAGTATGAATAGCCAGGCTGCTTTTCGAATAGTCTTTAATATTTCTGGTGACTATAGCTTTCACCCCTCCTGACAGTGCACAATAATTCTGAAGTGCATCTTCAAAGTCTTGGATCTCCGATATTAAAGCTTGTCTCACCATCCTGCCATCTACGGGCAGAATAGTTATTATTTTCTCCAATTGTTCCAATGAGCCTATTGCTTTTTTTCTTCCTTCAAGCTTCCTCACGATATAGAAAACATTGCTGAAGCTTAATGAAGACACATATCCCTTTATCTTGCCCAGTTCCGAATAGCTGAATATTTCTGCAGCTTTTTCTGAGAAGGGTTTCCGATCAATTAAAAAATCGATGATCACGTCAGTATCTATGAATACTTGCTCCATCTCACTGATCTGTTAGGTATTTTTTCATCAGTTCTTCCTCTAGTACCTCTCTGTAATCAAAGTCCTCTTCTCCAACCTTCACTGACCCCTTGAGGGATCTGACTATTGGAGTATACTCGAACTCATCGTTTGCTGGAGATTGAGGCTCGATCAATAATTTCAGGTAATCTTCTATCAGATTGGATAGACTCCTGCCTTGTTTCTTGGCATATTTCTTCGCCTCTTCAATTACCCGTTTATCTACTGTTAAGGTTAATTTGGTTGACATGAAAACACGTGTTTAAAGTAAAAACAATATACGTGTATTTTCGGTTCGTGTCAATGCCTTTTTCTTTGGTGAGGGAAATCCCTTTGTATAGAAGAGGCAAGTTTGAAAATCAAAAGTCAAACTTTCAATTTTCAAAGAAAGTATCAGAAGCTCTTTGGAGTGCCGTTAGCCCTACTCCCCTCCTTTGGAGGGGCTGGGGGAGGCTTCATTCAATTCGCAACCTTCTCCAAAAACTCCTCCTCCGTCATAATCTCCACCGTGCCCAACTCCTTCGCTTTCTTCAGTTTCGAGCCCGCCTTTTCCCCCACCACCAGAATGTCCAGGTTGCCGCTGACGGCCGAGATGTTCTTCGCGCCGGCCGCCTCGGCCCTGGCCTGGGCCTCCTTGCGGCTCAGCGTTTGCAGGGTGCCGGTGAAGAGGATCGTCTTGCCGACGAAGGGGCCTTCGCCGCTGGCGGCCTTGGGCAGGTCGTCTTCGGTCCGTTTCATGTTGACGCCCAGTTCCTCCATTTCTTCGAGCAGCTTGATGTTGTGCTCATTGCTGAAGAAGGCGATGATGTTTTCGGCCACCACCGGGCCGATGTCCTTTATGTGGGTGAATTTCTCCATGTCCCAGTCCCGCAGATCGAGCACGTGATCGATCTCGGCGGCGATAATTTTGGAGACCTTCTGCCCCAGGTGGTGGATGCTGAGGCTGTGGAGCAGTCGGTGGATAGGGTTCTGCTTGGATTTTTCCACCGATTCTTTCAGGTTGGCGGCCGATTTCTCTCCGAAGCCCTCCAGTTCGGCGACTTTGTCGTAATCCAGGCGATAGACGTCTGCGATGGTGCGCAGCCAGCCCAGCTCGTAGAAGCGCTCGACGATGGATTTGCCCAGCCCTTCGATGTCCATGGCGTTCTTGGAGACGTGGAAGATGATTTTCTGCAGGTTCTGCGCGCCGCAGACGCAGACCGGGCAGCGCCAGGCCGCCTCCCCTTCGATGCGCACCAGCTCGACCGGTTCGTCCGTGTCGTTGATGGGGCAGTATTTCGGAAACTCGATGGGCACTTCGGAACCGTCGCGCAGGCCCTCCATGGGCTTGACGATGTAGGGGATCACATCGCCGGCCCGCTCGACCAGCACCATATCGCCGATGCGGAGGTCCTTGGATTTGATGAAGTCTTCGTTGTGCAGGGAGACGGAAGAGACGGTGACGCCTGCCAGATGTACCGGCTCGATCTTGGCCACCGGGGTGATGGATCCGATCTTGCCCACCTGGTATTCCACCCGCAAGAGGCGGGAGGTGGCCTGCTTGGCCTTGAACTTGAAGGCAATGGCCCAGCGTGGGTGGTGGCTGGTGGAGCCCGCCCGTTCCTGTAACTCCCGGCTGTTGACCTTCACCACCATACCGTCGATCTCGTAGGGGTAGCCGTCGCGCTTTTCCTGCCAGCCGTGGCAGAAGTCCACCACTTCCTTAATGCTGGCGCAAACGGTGCGCTCTGTCCCCTTATCGGGCACCTTAAAGCCCAGCTGGGCCAGGGTGTCCAGGCTTTCCTGGTGGGTGGCGAAGTTGGACAATACGTCTTCGCCGTTCTCGTTCGTTGCGTACCCCAGCGTGTACATGAAGGCTTCCAGCCCCCGTTTGGCCACCTCCTGCGGGTCTTTCATGCGCAGGCCGCCGGTAGCGGTATTGCGGGCGTTGGCGAAGAGGCTCAGGCCTTCCTCCGCCCGTTCTTCGTTGATCTTTTCAAATACATCTTTACGGATAAGCACCTCTCCCCGGATCTCCGCCTTGTAAATACCCTGGCTGGCAAAGTCGGCCTTCAGGGGGATGGAGCGGATGGCGCGGGCGTTGTTGGTCATCTCTTCTCCAACTGCGCCGTTGCCGCGGGTAGCGGCGCGCACCAGGAGGTTATCTTCATAGACAACGGCAATACTGCCTCCGTCGTACTTGGGCTCTACGGCGTATTCGATATCCTGGTCTTCCGGGAGGTTGAGGTAGCGCTTGATCTGGGCGTCGAATTCGAACAGGTCTTCCTCGTTGTAGGAGTTGGCCAGGGAGAGCATGGGCGTCAGGTGCTCCACCGACGGGAAGTCGCTCGACAGGTCGGAAGAAACGCGCTGGGTGGGGGAGTCGGGAGTAACCATTTCCGGGTGCTCCGCTTCCAGCTTTTCGAGCATCTTGTAGAGCTGGTCGTACTCCGGGTCGCTGATGATAGGGTCGTGGAGAATGTAGTACCGGTACTCGTGGTACTCGATCAGGCGGCGCAGCTTGTTGATCTGCTCGTCGGGGGATTCTTTTTCCAATGCGCCTCCGCCGTTGAGGTAGGCTTTCGACAAGTCGAAAAGGGTGCGTTGTTCTTCCTGGCTGTACATTTCGTATTTCGTGATTGGTGTATCCGTGAATCTTTACCTGCCCTGGAAGCAGCTTGTCTGGCAAAGGGCGGTCAGGATTCGGGATTCTTTTAGATCGAGTTTTTTTGTTCGCAGATAAAATTAGCCCTTCTGCGCCAGAAAGCCAACCAGCGATTATTTATCCTGGTATTTCCTTTTCAAAAAGGCTGTTCATTGTCAAGGTGATGTCAACTAAACCCAGGCTATGTTGATTCTGCTTAAGGCCAAAAGTTGTAATGAGGGTAAGGAAAACTTGCTTTCTGGTTTTTGTCGCCTCTTTGAACGAGGCTATTTTATTGCGCAATTCCATCGCTATAGATTTAGTGATGGTAACTTCTGCACTATAAAACTTCATTTCACACAGGTTAATCACGTGGTCTTTGCGGTCAATTAATAGATCTATCTGCAAGCCTTCCTCCTCCTCATTTCCTTTTTTGTAGAAGGAGGATGCTGTTGAATAAACACCGGAAATTCCCAGTGCTTTCTTGACCTGTGGAAGGTGTTTGAGGCAAATGCTTTCAAAAGCATAACCTGCCCAACTCGTATAAGCCGGAGTTTGGCTGAGCTGTTGCCAAACGCTTTGGCCTTCGCTTCGGTTTTTTTCAATGAATCGGATGTAAAAAAGGGAATACTCGTCAGATAAGCGGTACAAGCTGTCTTTCTTTTTTTTGCCGAAAGGGTAATTCATGGAAATGAAACCGGAATGCAGCAATTCCTCTAGTACCTTTGTTATTCCTCCTCCTTCCGGCAGGTTGCCTTTTCGAACAATTTCAGAGCGGGTAAGTCCTTTTCTCTTTGCGGCCAGCGTCCTGATTATTTTTACATGTATTTCTGAGTTTTCGAACAGGGAACTGTACAATTTTGAGAATTCATCATTCAACAACCCATTCTGAGAAAAACAAATCTGGTTGATATTCTGAGCAGCGCTCATGCCAGCCTCAACTTCATTAAGGTAATGCGGTATTCCTCCCATTGCCATATACAAATGAAGTATCTGGTATCGGTCCAGGTTGATATTCTTGGATTTCAGGAAATCTTCGGTTTCCGCCAGGGTAAAAGGTTTTAAAGTGATACGGCGAGTAATTCGGTTGTGCAAGCCGCCCTTGTGGTGTACTACCTTTCTGATCATCCATGAGGCTGCTGACCCGCAGATGACGACTACTATATTCTGATTTACTGCCCAGCTGTTCCAGAAAAAGCTCAACCCTTTTAAAAAACCCGACCGGTGGGTGGACAGCCAGGGCAATTCATCCAGAAACACCATCATTTTTTCCTGCTTCTGCTTCATTTCCAGAAACTTTGACAGAAAATGAAATGCCTCCAGCCAGTCTTTGGGCTCCGTTTGAGGGAAACTGCCTTTCGAGAAACTGGATAGCTGGATCATAAAATTCCGAAGCTGTTCCTTGCGCGTGGCATTTTGTATTCCAGTGATCTCAAAATCGATCCTGCCATCATATGTGGATTTTACCAAAAAGGTTTTTCCTACCCTTCGCCGGCCGATCACAGAAACCATTTCGGCTTTGGGAGATTGGAGAGCCTTTTCCAATATTTTTTGTTCTTCAACCCTTCCTATTAGTGGAGTATTTGTCATAGTAACAATTTATTACTCGCGGAATCTCATCCAAGATAAGGAGATTTCGCGAGCAATAACAATTTATTGCTCGCGAAATCTTGTTGAATTGAGCTATTTTCGCAGCAAATCCTCAATTTCTCAACCTCGGGTCCAGCGCATCGGTAAGCCCCTCGCCCAGCAGGTTAAAGATGGTCACGGTGATGAATATGGCGAAGCCGGGGAAGACGGCCAGCCACCAGGCGGAGGCCTGTGAGCGAGCCAGCCGCAGCAACGATCCCCAGGTGACCTGCTCGGGTGGTACGCCCACGCTGAGGAAAGAAAGGAAGGCTTCCAGCAGGATGGCGCTGGCCACCCCGAAGGCAATGGTGATAAGCACCGGCGTCAGCGCATTGGGGATAGCGTGGCGGAAAATGATGCGCCACTCACTGAAGCCCAGCGCCTGAGCGGCCTCGATGTATTCCAGGCTGCGGATGCGCAGCAGTTCGGCCCGGATGAAGCGGGCGATGCCGGTCCACCGGATCAGTCCTATGATGGCCATGACGGAGAAAATGGAGGAGTGCTCGATCACCGCCACTATGCTCAGCACCAGCAACAGGCCGGGTATGGAACTGATGACCTCGATCAGCCGCATGACCATGATGTCAAGGGGGAGGGTGACAGGCTTGCCCAGGGAGGGGATCCGCTTCAGCGCTCTGGCCAGCAGGTTCATGAGGGCCATGATGGCCACCGTTATGCCGAGGCTTTTCAGCAGTTCTACACTGAATGTCCCTTCGCTGAAGGCGTAAGCCCGTGCCGTAAAGCCGTAGAATATGCTGGCCAGAATCCCCAGGATATTCAGCACCAGCCCGATCCGGGAAGCCTGAAAGCGGTCGTCGCCGAAATATCCGGCCAGAGCGCCGAAAAAGATGCCGATGAGGGCGGCGATCGACATGGAAACCACTCCGACCAGCATGGCAATGCGGGTTCCGGAGATCATCCCCGCGGCCACATCCCGCCCCAACTGGTCGGTGCCCAGCCAGTGCCGGAATCGGGCGGAGTCCACATCCTGTTCGCTGCCCGGCGCTTTGTAATTATTGTTCCTGCGATCGATAGTGGTGGCCGAATAGGGGATAGGCGCCCAGATTACCTTGTCGTAGTCGTGCTCCCTCCAGCCTTTCTGAAAAAAACGGGCTTCCCAACTAGACAGCCCCAGGCTTACGGCGTATTGTTTAAAGATGGGGAAATGAGTTTCCCCGTCGATCTTGCAGTAAAGGGGGCGTTCGTTGGCGATGAAATCAGCGGTCAGGGCGATAAAAAGCAAGAGGTACAAAAGGCGCAGGGACCATACGGCCATGCGGTTCTTGCGGAATTGCCGCCGGACAATTGCCCGGTAGCTTTGCCCCATGGCCTGCCGGCGGGCGATCCCTTCGGCCGTATCCTTCTCCTTTTTTACCCCGATAAGCATAAATTATCTCTTGTTTCTGCTATATGATACCCGGGGGTCGGCCCAGGCATATAGTACGTCGGCGATGAGGATGCCCGCCATGGTCAGTATGGCGGAGAGCATAAGCACGGTATAGACCACCGGCCAGTCGCGTTGGTTGATGGCGTCGATGGTGAGTTTCCCCATTCCCGGAATGTTAAAAATGACTTCTATGGCAACCGAGCCGGCAAAGACGGCTGGAAAGATATTGGCGAACATCGTGATGATGGGAAAGAGGGAGTTCCGGAAAGCGTGTTTCCAGATGACCGCCCGGCTGCTCAGGCCCTTGGCCCAGGCCGTGCGGATATAATCCTGCCGGATGACGTTCAGCATCCCTCCCCGCATCTGCCGGGAAATGAAGGCCAGCGCGCCGTAGGCCAGGCAGAAAACCGGTAGCCCCAGGTGGGAGGCCGTTTCCCAGAACCTGCTCCAGAAAGACGCCTCCGGCGGCAGGTTGCCCAACCCGATGGACGGAAACCAGTCCATTCCGTATTCCGGGGTGGTGAAAAAGACCAGCAGCATGGTGCCGATCCAGAAGCTGGGCAGGGAATACAGGATGAAAAGGACGATGGTGGAGGCACGGTCAAAAACAGACCCCTTCCAGATGGCCGAGAAAACCCCCAGAGGGATAGAGAGCATGTAGGCCAGCAGAATGGCTATGCCATTGATAAGAACGGTCCAGAACAGAGCATCCTTCATTTTGTCGGCCACCGGGCGGCTGTCATAATAAGAAATCCCGAAGTCAAGTTGCAGAAAGCCCGTCAACCAGTTGTGGTACTGATTGTCCAGTCCATACCATTTGAGGTCGGGGAGATAGAGCAGATCCGGGCGGGCCTCCGTTTTGATGGTTTCATAACTGCTGCGCAGTTCTCGGATGGGGCCCAGCAGGGCGGCCTGAAGGCTGCTGTCCTGCAGCGCCTGCGTCTCCGCTTCTTCCAGCAGGCTGGTGATCCTTACGTCGGCATGGGAGAGAAAAAGTTGTTGCAGGGAAGAGCGGACAGACCGGAAGGTATTGCTTTCCTGCCGGGCGGAAACTTCCTGCAGCGTATAGTTCATCTTCAGGAGTTGCTGGTAATAATCGGATATGGGCTTCCAGTTGCCATATTGGGCGATGAGCTTCGAGAGGTTCTCGCGATGGTCCCTTCGAAGGATGTTATAAAGCGTGTCCGGGTAGGCGGCCGAGGTGAGGCCGACGTAGAAGACCGGCTTGTTCAGCCCCAGGAAATCGGCTGTTTCCCGGTATATCCGCTCAGCATTGGCCAGGTTTTGCTGGTCGGGGCCGAATCCTCTCAGCTTCAGTTCCACCGGGTCGCCGGGGGCGATCTTGCTCAGCCCAAAGGCCAGCAGGGAGATCACCAGCAGGGTGGGAATGAAAATGAGAATTCTTTTGAGCAGATATTGTAGCATGGGATCTATATAGTAAAGAAGAACACGGTTATTTCAAATGATTCCGCTTCGAAGGCGGGGCGCCGGCAGCTTTGTTCTTGGGGTTGGATTGTTGAATAGTTAGATTGTTGGATTGTTGGGCTGCGGGCGCCTGCCTCGCCTCAAGTTACAGTTAAATTTACGCAAAAGAATATTTCTGGTTCCGCCTTACCGCCTTTTTTGAATATTTCACTGATAACCAGCAACAACCAACTGTCAATAGCCACCGCTAACCGCCATCTCCCCCCCCTCACTCCTGTTCTTTCAATTTCAACAGGTTGGGGGAATAGCCGGGATATATGGGTGAAGGCTCCATTTCAAACCGTTTATGGATGGCAATGCGGCTGGTTGGCACCAGCAGGTAGATCAACGGCATTTCATCGTAGAGGAGGGCCTGCAGTTGCTTGTACAGTTCGTTGCGCTTTTTCTCATCCAGAGTCACCTCTATCTGGTCGATCAGGGCATCGGATTCAGCGGTGGCGAAGCCGGTGCGGTCGTCTCCTTCCGAGTGGAAATCCTGTTTCGGTTCCCAAAGGGTGGGCTGAATGGTTTTACCCCAGGGGACGAGCTCGTAGTCCCGGCGTTTGAAATCATCGGCCAGAACGGCAAATTCCTTGGCCTCGATCTGAATGTCTATGCCGGCTTTTTTGGCTGATTCCTGAACCAGCAGGGCTACATTCTGAATGTTGTCTCTCCCGGCGACGATCTTGTAATTGAGGGACAATTCCTCTCTTTTGCCATTGATCTCCTTATCGGCGATGCCATTGTTGTTGGTATCCACCCAGCCTGCCTCTGCGAGCAGTTCCCTCGCCTTTTCCGGGTCATAGGGGATGGGTTTGAGGTCTTTGTTGTAGTAGGCGAAGGAGGGGTGCACCGGGCTGGCGTATGGCGTTCCCATGCCGTTGTAAACGGCAGCTATGATCTCCGGCACGTCAATGGCGTATGCCAGAGCATGCCTCACTCTTTTATCCGAGAGTTTCGGGTTTCGGGTATTGACATAGATGAAGGTGTTGCCGAGGAGGGGAGGGCTGTAAAAGTTGTACCGGGCTGCGGTAAACTCATTTTCCTGAAGCGCCTTAAAGTCGTTGGGGGCAATATTGGCCATGGCGTCGATCTGCCCGTCCTTGAGGGTAGTAATGGCGGCGTTGGGGTCCGGGATGGGGCGGAAAATGATCTTGTCGGGATAGCCGGCAAGCGTGGGGTATTCATCCGCCAGAGCGTCTCCCCAGTAATTTTCCTTTTTGGAAAGGATGATGCGCTGGCCGGTCTCCCAGCTATCGAATCGGTAGGGGCCGCTGCCGGAGATCCCCTCTTTTTCCCGGCTGAACTTTGGGCTGGTGAAAAGGGAGGCAAATTCCGCCAGGCGTTCGTCCTCTTCCGCCAGTTTTTTGGCCTCGTTTTCATCGGCGAGGCTGGCCAGGGGGATGTCCTTTAGCAGCCCTTCGGGGTCGTAAAGGTAGGCCGGCATGACGGGAAGCGCGGCGCCGATGGCTTCCTCTCCGATGATGTACTTCTGGTTGGTAAGCACCGTAAACCGGCGAGGGTTGTCAGCATCAACCTGAATGTCCTTAATGAAAGAAAGATAGGCGCGATAGGCCGGGGCGGGCACCTGAGGGTTCAGCGCTGCTTTCAGGGTAAAGATGAAGTCGTTGGCGGTAACGGGGCTGCCGTCATCCCAGGTGGCTTCTTCATGGATCTCGAAGGTGTAAGCCATCCCTCCGGCGTAGGGGCCTTCATTGATGGGGGTAGCTTCCGGCCTGGATTTGGCCAGTTGCGGGATGATCTCCAGGGTTTCCGGGTCGATGGACAGAAGGTTTTGAAAAATGTTATTGCCAACGATGCGGGTATAAGAACTGGTGGAGAGGGGGATATTCAGCCGGTCCGGTTCGGCATCCAGTTGAACAACGGCCTCATTCAGCGGGCGGCCGATGGAAAAGACGACGTCCTTGTCATTTGTTTTGGGGTCTCCTTTACAACCAGCCCATAACAGCAGAATGAGGGCTGAAAGTGTGTAGTTCACTTTAAAATGTTTCATTCGATTTGGATTGTAATATTATTAAACTGGGTTTAGGGCTGCATCTCAAAGGAATGGCCTCTTGTTGAAAATTGTCCTATTGGAATGCAAGATAGTTATTTCGGCGCTGCTTCCCGCTTGATAAAGCTGTTAACATTGAAGCCGGGGCGGCGTGCCGAGGGTTTTGCATCGAAACGCTTGGAGATGGCAATGCGCTCCAAGGGGGAAAAAAGAAAGATGTAGGGCTGTTCTTCGTAGATCAGCTCCTGGAACTCTTGGTACAACCGGTTCCTCTTGTCCTCATCCAGGGTTACTCGTATTTCCTCGATCAACCGGTCGGCATCCGGGTTGCTGAAGCTGACGCGGTTGCCTCCGTCGGGGGTGTCGCTTTCCGAATGCCAGAGTTGCTTGGGGTCGTCAATGACGGGATCCTGGCCCCAGGCGCCGGAGTATAGTTCATAATCCCGTTTTTTGGTATCGTCGATCAGCACGGTAAATTCCTTGGGCACGATGTTGAGCTTGACCCCGGCTTTTTTGGCATTGTTCTGAAAGAGAAGGGCCTGGCTGTTGGCAAACTTGCTGGAAGCACTGATCTTATACTCCAGTTCCATTTCCACCCTTTCCCCGTTGATCTCCTTGTCAACGATGCCGTTGTCATTGGTGTCTTCCCAGCCGGCTTCCGCCAGCAGGGCGCGCGCCTTTTCCGGGTCGTACTCAATAGGAGGGAGCTCTTTGTCGTAATACGGCTTGGTCGGGTGGAAAGGGCCCACGGTGCGTTCGGCCAGGCCGTAGTAGAGGTCCTGGATCAGAGCGGGCACATCAACCAGATGGGCCAGCGCGCGGCGCACCCGTTTATCCGAAAGCCGGGGTTTTTTATTGTTCAGGCCGATGAAGTAATACCCCAGGGAAGAAGGAGTGTGCAGGTTGTAATAGCGGTTAACCAGCTCATTTTCCCGGAGATCGACAAAGTCTTTGGCGTCAATCTGGCTCGTAACGTCGATCTGCTGGTCCTTGAGAGCGACCACAGCAGCGCTCTGGTCGGGAATGATGAGGAAAACCAGCCGTTCCGGGTAGGCTTTAAGCATGGGGTATTGATCCGAAACCTTGTCGCCCCACCAGTTTTCCTTGCGCTTCAGCACGATGCGCTGCCCGGTCACCCATTCTTCGAATTCATACGGCCCGGCGCCCGAAATAAAACCTTTTTCCCGGGAGTACTGAGGAGCATTAAAGGCGTCGGCAAAATCCTGGGCAGCTTTTTGTTCTTCTGCCGTTTCTTCATCCGTGGGCTCGTCCGCCTGCTCGGCAAAGGCCGGGCTGGTGAGGTGCGTAAGAGGAATGTCCTTCAACAGGCCGTTGGGGTCATAGATGTATTCCGGCAGGATGGGGATATTGCTCACTGCGGTTTCGCCGATGATGTATTTTTTGTCTGTAATTACCGTAAACTTCCGGGGGTTATCGGGATCGATCCTGATATCTTTGATGTAGTCCAGGTAAGCCCGGATGTTGGCGGCATTGACCTTGGGGTTGAAAAGGGCCTTGAGGGTGAACTCAAAATCTTTGCCGGTCACGGGCTGCCCGTTGTCCCATTTTGCTTCTTCGATGATTTCAAATGTGTAGGAAACTCCGCCCTTGTAAGGACCCTCGGTTATTTCCTCGACTACGGGGCGGCCCTTGGCCAGTTGGGGGGCAAGTTCGAGGGTTTGGGGGTCGAAGTGCAGCAGGTAAAGGAAGATCTGCTCATTGACCACACGGGCATAGACATTGGTGGAAATAAGGAGGTTGAGCCGGTCGGGCTCTGCCGGCAGGCGGGCATATACGGTATTGTCTTTGTATCTGAAATCAGTGGCATCCTGGCCCTGTTCCTGCTGCTTGTCTGCTTTACATGCGGCCAGGACGAGGGAGATGAGGGCAAAAATGCAGATAGAACGGAAGTTGATCATATTTCTTTGGGATTTTTTGGCATGTAGCAATGGCGGACTGGAGAGGTAAAACCTGAGCATCAAATTCAAAAGCTTCTAAAAGTGCCCTAAATTACAGGATTTGAGCAGCAAATAAAAAAAAAATTTGTCAGGCACAGTCTATTGTGAACATTAAACCTTGCTTCCTCATCCTTGTTTGTAAACTAAAACCAGCTAAGAAGATATGTCAACAGTTCTCATTCCCGGAGGAAGTGGCCTGATCGGCAGCCGGCTAAGCCAGTTGCTTCGGGAGGCGGGCCATGAAGTACTTCACCTCAGCCGCCGCCCCCGGCCGAATGCCGTTTTTACTACCTATCGTTGGGATCCCGCCCAAAACCAGATAGAAGACGAAGCCATCCGTCGTTCGGATTTTGTGGTCAACCTGGCAGGCGCCGGTATTGCCGACAAACCCTGGACGAGCGCCCGGAAACGCGTGATCGTTCAAAGCCGGGTGGATAGCGCCAGCACCTTGTTGTCCGCCTTCGAGCGATTGCAGCATTTTCCGCAGGCCTATCTCTCCAGTGCGGCCATAGGTTATTACGGCGACCGTGGCAATGAATGGCTCTATGAAGACTCGCCTCCCGGCGATGGGTTCCTCTCTGAAAGCTGCATTGCCTGGGAGAATGCGATTGATGAAATTGCCCGGGCAGGCGTCCGGTCCGTGGCCCTGCGTATCGGTATCGTCCTTTCAACCCGGGGAGGAGCACTGGAAAAAATGCTTTTGCCTTTCCAGTTCAGAACCGGCGTTTACTTCGGAGACGGCAGCCAGTGGTATAGCTGGATCCATATCGACGACATTTGCCGGATGTTCATCCGCGCTATGGAAGATACCGCTATGGAAGGAGTGTATAATGGTGCGGCTCCCAACCCGGCTACCAATAAGGAATTGACGGAGGCCATTAAAGTCGCCCTTGGCAAGCCGGCATTCATTTTCCCCGCCCCGGCTTTCGCGTTGCGCCTGGCGATGGGGGAAATGGCCGATACGATACTGTCAAGTACCCGGGCCAGTTCGGAAAAAATAGAAAAGGCCGGCTTCGAATTCTCTTACCCTACACTGGAAAAGGCGCTGCCCAGCCTGCTGGAACGCAAGGTGTGATTTCGTAATTCGCGGATTCGTAATCCGTTAAAACGAATCCCGGATCCCGAATCACGGCTTAAACACCTCAATATCATGATTGCGGACCACCAGGTCGGTGAACTTGCCCTTGAAACGGGTGGCTTTGACGATGTGGTTATCGACCCAATGGTAATTGCCGCCCCGGGGCTTGTTCATGATCATATTGTGGTATTTGAACCCGTTTTTATGCAGCCATTTCTCAGTGATCTCCCGGTGTTCTTCGGTCCGGGAAGTGAAAAAGGTGATGATGTGGCCTTCGTTATACCATTTATTGATGATCTTCAGTGCATCGGGATAGGGCAGGACCGTCAGCATGCGTTCGGGCTCTTCGTTGGGGATGTCATCGCATATCGTCCCGTCTATGTCGATCATAAAATTCTTGACCCCTTCGGGCAGGAGCGGGCTGACTTTCTCCCCTTTTTTATTGTAGGCATCCTGTAAATTCTGATTTTTTTGTGTACTCATGGACAACTGGTTTAAATCTAGTAAAGGGTGGCCAAATAGCTATGGCACGGGCAATGCACAAACTGATGAACGGCCAAGGCTGTGCCCGGGCCAGAACAATACAACAATTCAGCCATATAACAATCCAATCAGAAAATGCCCTTATCGCATTACTTCCGAAGTAGAACAGATCAGGCTGAGATTGTCCGGACACTTAACTATTGGGTTCAGGCTATAATCAATAATTCGTTCTCAAACCGGCAACCGGGCCTTTTCGGCATAAAGGCTCCTTGCCGGCATGGATAATTTGGTTTTAATGTGGCCGGGAAGCTGGGAGGTAAGCAGGTAGCTGCTGTTTCGGGGATTACGAGCTTGATGGGAATTTATCCTTTGGGCTGAAATTCCAGACAAGCATCTCTAAAATTTTATGTAGTCTCTGGGATCAACCGGATTTCCTTTATGCCAGAGCTCAAAATGCAGGTGTGGCCCGTCGGAGAGTGTGCCGGTATTGCCGATTATGGCCACCGCTTCTCCTGCTTTGACGAAGCTTCCGGCCTTTTTGAGCAGGGCTGAATTGTGTTTGTAGAAAGTGATGGTATTATTGGCATGTTGTATGCCAATGGTATTACCCGTTTCCAGGGTCCAGTCGGAGAAGAAGATGTAACCGTCCATTGCAGCCTGAATGGCCGTGTTTTTAGGAGCGAGCACATCGACCCCGAAATGCTTCTTGTCGGGCATGAAGCCTGCCGATATCTCTCCTCTGACCGGTGAGTTGAAATACATTTGTTCGAGAGGCACATCGCGGGGTGAAAAATTGGCGGTGCGGGGGCGCTGAGCGGCCAGGCCTACTTTCTGGAGTTCCATCTCCTGCCGGAGTTGCTCTTCTTCCAGGGAGCGTTCTACCTGGCCAACGGTATCACCGGGGTTGTTGGACCGAATGATGTCGTCGGCAGTTTCCACATCACCTACCAGCACTTTTTGCATACTGGAGGAAAATTCTTTCTGGGCCGCCAGTTGTTTTTCCAGAGTTTTTACTTCCCGGTAAAGCTCCTCCACTTCCTCGCGGTTCTCTCCCCCCTCTCCGTATCCGGGCATATAACGTTTGAGTGGCGTAAAGGCCACGGCAAGGACTACCAGGACCGCGACCATGACCAGTATAGTGCTGATGAGGATATAGACATTGAGCAAGGTCAGCCGGTATGACCCCACTTCTTCAAAGGTCTCATTGTTCATCACTATGAGCCGGTACGTATGGCTCATCTGCTCTTTGAGCCTCTTCCACCTGCTTTTTGCATTTTCGTTCTCCGCTGCCATTAGGATTGCTCCGTTTCTTCAAATCTTGCAGGCCTTCCACCCCTCGCCAATAAGGGAGGTTTCCGGAAAATAAACGATGAAGGTTAAAATACCCGCTTTGAAGTCTTTAAATAATAAAATAATTTTGCCTTTCGACGTTAATATAACGACGCCGCCAACCAAATGGATTAATCGGCGCCGTCAAAAACGCCCGGCTGTATTTGCCTCCGGGCTACAAAGTTATGCCGACAGTGCAGAGGTTTGCAAGAAAAATAACATTTTCTTTTTATACCTGTCAATAAAAGACAGGTGTTGCCATTATTCAGAAGACAAAAAGATCAGGATTTGAAACGCATAATCAAGGTATCGCTGGTTCTCATAATACTCTCCCTTCTTTCCGCCTGCACCACGCAGAAGAGCAGAAGTGACATGTCTGCTCTGGGGGAACTTTATCACAATACGACGGCTCATTACAACGGTTATTTCAATGCCGAAGAATTGCTGGCCGCCAGTATGGAATCCCTGAATGAGCAACATCAGGACAATTACACCCGCCTGCTTCCTATGTATGAGTATGTGGCGGTGGAAAATGCCCAGGCTGAATCGCCCAACCTGGATGAAGCCATCAAGAAGGTCACAGTGGTGGTCAACCTGCATCGCTATAGCAAATGGACCGATGATTGCTACCTGCTGGTGGGCAAAGCCCAGTATCTGAAACAGGACTATGAGGCGGCCGAGGAGACCTTGCGCTATCTGGCCGCGGAGTACAGCCCGGAAAAGATGAAGGAAAGGGAAAAAGTAAGCAAGCAGGACAAGAAGGTCAAAAAGAAGAAGAAAAAAAGAAAGAGCCGCCGGGGAAAGAAAAGCAGTAAAAAGGGCAAGATGAGCAAGCTCGATAAACAAAAGGAACGCGCCCTTAAGCAGTATAAGAAAGCAGTAAAAAAAGCCAAGAAAAAGGGAGCCAAAGCTCCACCCCGCCCCGAAATCCTGAAACGCGATAGCGGAAATGAGGCACAAGCTGAAGAAGAAATGGCGGCGGCTGAAGAAGAAAAGGAAGAAAAAGAAGATAAGCCCGGTAACGATGACGGCCTTCTCAAGCACCGCCCGGCCTATCAGGAAGGCTTGCTTTGGCTGGCGCGCACGATGATAGAACGCGACAATTATGACGCGGCAGTGGCTTATATGGGTGAGCTGGAAAATGATATGAATACCTACTCGGATATTCGCGGCCAGTTGGAAGCCGTCAGAGCTTATTATCACATCCATCGCAAGGATTACGTACAGGCCCTGCCCGCGCTGGAAAATGCCATTGCCGCCGAAAAGGATAAAAAACAGCGGGCCCGTTATGCTTATATCATGGCCCAGATCTACCAGATGAATGGCAACGCCACGGCCGCCTATGCTGCCTTTGAACAGGCGCTGAAGCTCAAGCCCGGGTATGAAATGGAGTTTAACTGCAAGCTGAACATTGCCCAGAACGCCTGGGCCAGTGGCAGCGGCTCCGCTTCTGAGGCGAGGGAAAACCTGGCCAACCTGCTGAAGGACCCCAAAAATGCCGATTACCAGGATCAGGTCTATTTTGCTCTTGCCCAGATCGCCCTGAAAAACGGAGAAAAGGAAGAAGCCATTAAAAATCTGGAGCTTTCCCTCCGGTTCAGCACCCAGAACCAGGCCCAGCGGGCCGAGTCATACCTGACCCTGGCCGACCTCTACAACGAAACCGAGGACTATGTGCAGGCAAAAAATTATTACGACAGCACCCTGCAGGTGATGCCTGCCACAGACAGCCGGTACCTTCGGGTGCAGGGGCTGAGCAACAACCTGACGGAGATCGCTGAAAATATTCAGGTTATTGCCTTACAGGACAGCCTGTTGCGGATCAGCCGTATGAGCGACAAGGAAAGGGAAGAGCTGGCCTGGGCCATCAAAAAGCAACAGGATGAGCTGCGCCGCCAGAAGATAGCCGCCAAGGCCGGTACTCCTTCCAGCCTGGCTACCACCCCCCGCCGCTCGATCGGCGGCGGCGGAGCCCTCCAGAAGGAAAGCAGCTTTTTTGCTTATGATGACCGGGCCCTGAAACGGGGCGCCCGGGAATTCCAGCGCAAATGGGGCGCCCGGCCGCTGGAAGATAACTGGCGCCGTTCGGGTAAACAGGAAACCGGCGCCTTCGAAGAAGAAGGAGAAGAGGAATTGGCCGTTACAACCCCGGATGTTCTCACAGAAGAAGAGATCAGCCAGCTCCTGGGCAACGTGCCGAAAACAGAAGGCGAGATCATGGCGGCCAACCTCAAGATTCAGGAGGCGATGTTCAAGCTGGGGTCCCTCTACCGGGAACGCCTGGAGAACCTCCCCAAAGCGATCGAAATGTTCGAAACACTTGATAGCCGTTACCCCGACAACAATTACGAACTGGAATCCTGGTACCAGCTGTATATCATTTTCGATGGAATGGGACAAAAAGCCAAGGCAGACTTGTACGCAGGTAAGATCCTCGAAAAATACCAGAACTCCAAGTATGCCATGGTGATCAGAAACCCCGCCTTCGTCGAAGAACTGGCCAGAGAAGACCGCCTGCTCAACGAATACTATAATCAAACCTACGCCGCCTTTACCAATGGCAATTATCGCGAAGCGTATGATAAAAGCGTCGCGGCAAAAGAAAAATTCGGCGCTGCCAATGCCTATCAGCCGAAATTCGCCCTGCTGGCCGCTATGAGCACCGGCAGCCTCGAAGGCAAAGATGCTTATGTGGATGCTTTGCGCGGTGTGGTCGCCCGTTATCCGGATACGGACGAACAACGGCGCGCCAAAGAGATCCTGCGCCTGCTTGGGGAAGCTTCAGCCAGCCTTCCGGGTGGAGCCCGCGAGCAGATCGAACAGTTCCAGGTGGAGGATGATGCCCTGCATTACGTCATTATCGTATTCGGCGATAAAGATGTTGACCTCAATAAAAATAAGATCATCGTATCGGATTACAACGAGAAATACCATAAGCTGGACCGCCTTCGCATTTCCAACATCTACCTGGGGACGGATGCTGAATCCCGCCTGCCCATCCTGGTGCTGCGCCGCTTTAAAGACAAGGCCGACGCCATGAAATACTACGATGGGATCAGGAAAAACCCGGCGGATTTCATTCCGGGCACTGTGTCCTATGAGGTGTTTCCCGTTACTACCAACAACTATCGGGAGATCCTCAAAGAAAAATCGGTTCAGAACTATCGGGCATTCTTTGAGCTGAACTATCTGAAATAAATTAGAGGCAGAACAAATTCATAGCACATGAAATATCGCTCCTGGCCCTGGTTGTGGGCGCTGGCCCTCCTGCTCAGCGCCTGCGATACCACCCGGACCGCTCTTACCGTTGATCCCACGGTAAATATTGAATTCACCATCCTGCATTTTAATGACGTTTACGAGATCGCACCTCTGGAAGGCGGAAAGGCCGGCGGGCTGGCGCGCGTAGCTACTGTGAAGAAGGAACTGATGAGCGAGAACCCGAACACGATTGCCGTTCTGGCCGGTGATTTCCTCAGCCCTTCGGTGATCGGCACCCTGAAAAAGGAGGATGGAGAACGCATCGCCGGCCAGCAGATGGTGGAGGTGCTCAATGCCATGGGGCTGGACTATGCGACCTTCGGCAACCATGAGTTCGACCTCAAAGATGCGGACCTCCTGGAAAAACGCATCAATCAGAGCGCCTTCGAATATACGGTCTGCAATGTTCAGCGCGCGGATGGCGGCAACCAGCGCCCTTTTATACAGGAGGTGAACGGCAGGGAGCAACCCATTCCCCGATACATCATCCATGAATTTACCGGTAAGAACGGACAGCGCGCTCGCCTCGGCATCATAGGGGTAGTCCTGCCGTTCAACAAGGCGGATTATGTTGCCTATGAGCCCGTTACCCAGGCCTTCCGGGAAGCCTACGAAGAATTGAGGCCGAAGGTGGACCTGGTTGTGGGGCTGACCCACCTTAACATAGATGAGGATATCGAGCTGGCGCAGGAAGTACCCGGCCCTCTGCTTTTCATGGGGGGGCACGACCACGTCAACATGAATCATTATTCTGAAGAGACCATCATCACCAAGGCCGACGCCAATGTAAAATCCGTTTACATTCACCGCATCACTTATAACCCCGCATCCGGGTTTGCCAGAGTGCGCTCCACCCTGAAGAAGATCGATGATTCTATACAGGATGACCCTGCTACAAAAACGGTGGTGGACAAATGGCAGGGGAGCGTCAACAGCATTATGGAAGGGCTGGGGTACGACCCTGATGAGCAGGTGATGTTTGCTGAAGTACCTTTGGAATGCAAGGAGTCGGCTATCCGCAGCCGCCCGACCAATTACGGGCAACTTACCGTGGACGCCTATGCCGCCGCCTGGCCCGGCGCCGACGTTTATCTGGTAAATGGCGGCTCCATGCGCATGGATGACGATATTCAGGGGGTGGTCACTCAATACGATGTGCTGCGTACTTTTCCCTTTGGCGGCCCAATCGTCCGGATGGAACTGCCCGGCAATGTCCTGGAAAAACTGCTGGAAACCGGCCTGATAACCAACCGGGGTGACGGAGGCTATTTTCAGGCTAAAAATGTCGAACGCCGGGGTAGCCAATGGATCGTCGGGGGCAACCCGGTGAACATTGGCAATACCTACGAGGTAGTTTTGCCGGAATTTGTCGCTCAGGGCAACGAACAGAACCTGGAGTTCCTTGGGGATTTTAAATACAAAACCCGGAAAACCCTCGAGATCAGCGGCCAGCCGGTGCCCAACGATGTGCGCAACCTGGTCATCGCCTACATGAAAACCCTGAAGTGACGCCCGACTGGGCAGCCGGGTAAACCTTTCCCCCATGGCTGCGTGGTGAAAAAGGTGTCGCTTCCCCCTTAAAACCCCTGAAAAAAACTGTTTAAATCAAAACCACCCTATCGTGTTCAGGCTATCCGAAATACCCTCCGTTGCTGTTATTTTATTATCCGTTTTTGTTCTTCCCGGCTGCACTGCCCCCAAAACTACCTTCTACGCCTTTGCCGACCTGCCCTACAAGGAAAAAGAAGTAGAGAAACTGAAAGACGGAGTGGAGGCCATCAACCGGGATGATGACTACGACTTCTCCATTCACCTCGGAGACATTAAGGCGGGGAAGGACCCCTGCAACCTGGAATACTATACGCAGGCTTCCGGCATTCTGAAACGCATCAACAAAACCACCTTTATTATCCCCGGAGACAACGAGTGGAACGATTGTCAGGACCCGGATTCTGCCTGGCAGCTCTGGGAGCAGCACTTCATGGCGTTCGAGCAAAACTGGCCCGGCCGCACGTTGAAAGTCCGCCACCAGCCCTCCAGGGATGAGAATTTTGCCTTCGTTCACCGGAAATGCCTCTTCATCGGCCTGAACCTGGTGGGCGGCAAAGTACACGACAAAGAGGAGCGAGAGCAGCGCCTGGCCGATGATGCCGAATGGATGCGCCGGAATTTTGATGAATACGGGAAAAAGGTAAAATGCGCCATCGTCTTCGGCCACGCCCAGCCGGTTTTTGACAAGGAAGACCCCAACCAGGTATTCTTTGATGCGCTGAAAACCGAAGCCGAAGCATTCGGCAAACCGCTCCTTTTCATGCACGGCGATGGCCATGAGCTGGAACTCGAACGCTTCCTGGCGCCTAACCTCCTGCGGTTCGAACTCAACGGCGGCAAGGAAAGCGACTGGCTGATGAAGGTTGTGGTGGAACCGCGGAAGCCACAACCCTTTACGTTTCAGCTGCCGGTGCCGGGCGCATAAGCATGGTTTTGTTCCGATCAGATGGGAAGCGCTTATGAAGTCCTGAAGTTCCTTCCACCTAAAAAGCCGTAATATTCAAAAGTTATAAAGGGTTTTCCTATATTTAACCTAGATAATATCCCAGGGAACTCCTCCCTGAACCCAACCGGATAGAAAGCGCGCACCTTATTAGTAACCAAAATCTCTGATCATGAAGAACTTCATCAGGCTCTCCATCATTGCTCTTTGCTTATTTTGTAGTATCGCCGGGCTGCAGGCCCAAAACAGTTTGGTTGTCGTGCCGGGCAACTCCGACTGGGTGGATACCGGGTTTGACTTCGATGGGAATAAGCTCGGCTTTGTCTTTGCCTCGGGTTATGTGTTGCGTCACAGTTATCCGTCTATGTCCTTCGACAACTACGCCACCCCTGCCGGTAGAGGCCCCAATCAACTGAACAATGCTTTCCCCTGTCAAACCTGCACCGCGACAGGCCTGATCGGCAAACTGGGCGTGAACGGCGACCCTTTCCTGGTGGGAGAACGGGCCTACATCAAGGATGCGGGAAGGTTGTATTTAAAAGTGAATGATTTCCCTCTGTATGACAATCAGGGCGCTTTTGTAGCAGTCATTTACAACGATGTCCAGTCCATCAGTACGGGAAACCGCCAGGGGGGCATCTCGCCAACCCGGAATGTATCTCCTGCGGCCGAGGAGGAAACCCATTTCAACCTGTACCCCAACCCGGCATCCGAGAGCTTTACCCTCGAAATGGTAAACGTAACCCCGGATACTGAAATTAAGTGGATCAATTTGTACGACAATAACGGCCGGCTGCTCAGGATGGAAGATGCCCGGCAATTGAACGATAACCGCATTTCCATCAGCACCTCCGGCCTACCCAAAGGCCCTTACCTGGTAAGTGTACTGATCAACCGGGAAGTGAAGACGAAGAAACTGGTGGTGCAGTAAAGCAAAATTTCTTACAGCTCCCCCCGGTAAGCTTTAAGAATAGCCCCAACCAAAAGAGAAGGCCTTCCCTCAGGAGGTTTTCCCTTTTTGGTTGGGCCACTTCTCAAAACCCCCACACCGCCCCAATACCCGCTTTCCACAACAACTGGTTGAATGCCGGTACATCCTCTTCCAGTATCTTTCGCCCTTTGGCCTGCAAGGTTTCCCATTTTGCGTCGAGCTCCTCCCGCCGCTCCCGGGATGCGTTGTTGACCCGGGGAATATCGCTTTCTGTCTGGTTGATCAGGAAGAGGTAATTGGCGGTGAACTTGTTCGGAAAATTCTCGACATCGTCGTAGGCCTTTGTCTTTCGCTGCACCATTTCGCCGTCCCATTCCTTCATCCTGGCGGCCAGCGCCGGGCCCTCTTTTTTGATGTCCTTGTATTTTTCTTCCTCAGGGAGGCCCTGCCCAATGTTTTCCACTTGTTTCCGCATGCCGTCCATCCTATTGGCCATCCGGTGCATTTCGTCGAGGTTTTTTTCCATTGCGGACATAAAGATGTGATAGGCCTCGTAATCTTCGGCATCAGTGTGGTAGGTGGGGTTGGGCAGTATGCTGAAGGTGGCCTCCGCCTCATTGCCCTCTTTTGTCAGGGTAGCGGTATATTCCCCGGGAATAGCCTTATGGCCCCGGTAGCTGCCTTCGATATAAACGGTGGGCGCCCCGGCCATGGTGGGATGGCGCATATCCCAGACAAAACGGTTCAGGCCAATATCCTTTGTCAGTACAGGCTCGGCCGGAGGCCCTCCGGCGTACTCCTGGAAAGTGGTATCCGGGTGTGAGCTGAACCGGCGCACCAGTTGGCCTTCGCTGTCTCGGATGTCCAGCGTGATATGGCTGGTATCAGCCAGTTGGTAATAGATGACTACCCCGTTGGCGGGATTGACGCCTCTCAGAGGATTGGTGCCGTCAAAATCGGCGGACGTTTCATCCAGCTCACTGGAGCCGTTGGCCAGCATGGCATCTGCCGGCTGATACAGGATGAAGTTGCCGCTTACTTTTCCGTATTGCCGGAGCAGGCTAAGGTCATCCAGTATCCAGAACCCTCTTCCGGAGGTGGCGGCGATCAGGTTGCCGTGCCGTACTGCCAGGTCCGTAATGGGTACTACCGGCAGGTTCAACTGAAAGGGTTCCCACTTTTCCCCGCCGTTCCAGGAGATGTAAAGCCCCGTTTCCGTACCGGCGAACAACAGCCCCGGCCGCTGCTCGTCTTCTCTAACCACCCGGGTAAACGCTCCGTAAGGGATGCCATCGTTGATATTCGTCCACGTTTTGCCGTAATCAGTGGTTTTGTACAGGCCCGGAGTGTGGTCGTTGAACTTGTACCGGGTTGTGGCGATATAGGCTGTAGCGGGGTCGTGGGGGGATATTTCTATGGCATTGGCCAGGCACTCTTTCATGCCTGGGGGCGTTACATTCCGCCAGCTATTGCAGCCGTCGCGGGTGAGGTGCACCAACCCGTCGTCGCTGCCCACCCAGATCACTCCCTTTTCGTGGGGCGACTCCACAACGTAGCTGATGGTGCCGTAGTTTTCGGCCCCGACGGCCTCATTGGTCAGCGGGCCGCCGCCTTTTCCCTGCTTTTCTTTTTCATTTCGGGTCAGGTCGGGCGATACCTCCTCCCAGGTGAAGCCCAGGTCCCGGGTGCGCAGCAGGTACTGGGCGGCATGGTAATAGGTATTCGGTTCGTGCCGGGACCAGATGATGGGCGCGTTCCAATTGTATCGGTACCTCATGTCTTTGGCGTCTCGCCCCAGGTACTGAATGGGGGCGGCCATGATGTTGGTGGCGGCTTCAGCCTTCGTATCCAGCACTTCGATGGCGCCCAGATAGCTGCCGCCCAGCACGTAGCGGGGGTTGTCGGGGTCGAAGGCGAGAAAAGCACTTTCGCCCCCGGCGCTGTAGGTCCAGCTGTGCTCGGTTATTCCATCGTTATTGAACTCCCGGTGAGCGATAGACACCGAAGAGTTGTCCTGCTGCCCGCCGTACAGCCGGTAGGGGAAGCTGTTATCCACGTTCACCCGGTAAACCTGGGCGGTGGGCATATTATCCTGGGTGGACCAGCTTTCTCCACGGTTGAAGGTAATGGCGGCGCCACCGTCGTTGGCGATCACCATATTCCGGGGGTTGTCGGGGTTGATCCAGAGGTCGTGGAAGTCGCCGTGGGTGCCCGACAGGGTTTCCCACGTTTTGCCCCCGTCGATGGAGCGAAGGGCATCGGCGTTCAGCACATAGACGGTATTTTCATCCTCGGGGTCGGCAAATACTTCGATATAGTACCATGCCCTTTGCACCAGCCGGTGGTCGTTGCTTACGCGTGTCCAGTTTTTGCCGGCATCGGCGGAAACGAAGAGGCCGCCCAGTTCCTTTTCAGAGTCGCTTTCGATCAGGGCAAATACTTTGTCCGGGTTAGAAGGGCATACTGTTACGGCCATTTTACCCATCTCCTCCGGTAGGCCCTTGTGCATCTTTTCCCAGGTGTCGCCGCCATCGGTTGATTTGTACAGGCCGCTGCCCGGGCCGCCGCTGATCACTTTCCAGGGGAGGCGTTGGTGTTCCCATAAGGCGGCGTAGAGCACCAGCGGATTACCGGGGCTGATCGCCAGCTCGGCGCATCCGGTATGGTTGTCAACATAAAGCACTTTTTTCCAGGTGTCGCCGCCATCGGTAGTTTTGTAAACGCCCCGCTCCTCGGTGCGGCCGAAGAGGGCGCCCTGAGCGGCAACGTAAACGATATCGGGGTCTGTGGGGTGAATAACGATGCGGGCAATATGCTGGGTAGGGCTCAGTCCTGTTTTGCGCCAGGTTTTACCGGCGTCATTCGATTTATACACTCCATCCCCATGGGAGGTCATCACGCCTCGCACCGCATGCTCGCCCATGCCGCAGTAAACGATATTGGGATTGCTCTCCGAAACCGCTACGGCCCCTACAGACCCGGTTCCGAAATAGCCATCCGAAATGTTCGTCCAGATCTGGCCGGCGTCTTCGGTTTTCCAAAGGCCACCACCGGTGGCGCCCATGTAGTAGGTGAGCGGATTGCCAGGCACACCGCAGGCAGCTACCGAGCGGCCGCCGCGGAAAGGGCCGATGCTGCGCCATTTAAGGGCCTGGAAATAGCTGTTGGCAGGCTGAGGAATGGCTGCGCTTTGGGCAAAGGCCAAAGTGGTTAGCAGAAGGAATAAACCGATAGGAAACAGGAATTTCATACTACTGAAAGTTTAATGGTATAGCATGTGTGCGGTGAGTTGGGATTGGGATAATAAGCCCGAGGGGGATAGAAGTACAACCAGGAATGGGAAAAAACAGGGCAGGTTTTTCATGATCAATAAATTATCGGGTGAAAAGGATCGGGATCTTTCCCATAACGATTTCAGGGCCTCCAACGCTTCCCGCCGGGCAATAACCAATAACGATGGCTGGCCGGGAACTCAGGCATTTTCATCTGCCATCTTCAGCCACTCCTCATCCCTGATATTAAAATACAGAGCATGGTTACCCTTGATGGCTTTTATTACTTAGAAGGATTATTCAGCCGTCACCCCCAACCCTTTCATCCAGTCTAACTCTTCTTCTGAGAAAGCGGGTGGCGGCGGAGCCTCCGTATAATCGACAGATCTTTCCATAACTCCCTGTTCGTACATATCTTTGAAGGCCTTGCCCAGGTCCAGAATACTGTCTTTATCAGGGTGCTTTAACGGAATGGGAATAACCGGCAGGGGATCTTTCACATCCACTGCCCAAACTTCCGTTTTGCCTACGCCGGCCCGGAGCAGGCAGATAAGGTAATGCGATTTAGGCAGGAAGGGGTGTTCAAAGGGGCGCTCTCCCCGCCGGAGCAGGTCTATTTCAACGAGGTGCACCCCGGCGTTGTGCAGGCGTTCCCGTTTTTCCCGGTAGGGAATCAGTCCGGGTTTGCGTTTATTGACCGGCGATAGGATCTCGATTGCAGTGATCAATTGGTTGCTTTTCCTGTCTTTTATCTCAACTACAGGTATTCGGGCCTGAACATTTCTGATGGCTGGAAGGATGGCGGTTTCTGGTGTAATAGGCGGTTCATAACCTCCTGCGGGCTCCTTTACCTCTCCTGGCTTGCGGAAAACCTCAACATCGGGGTACATGATCCCGACATCCTCTTCCGGTGAAGTATCCTCAACTGTATAGGTGTTGAGGTGCACCACATAAGGTTCTGCAAGCCGCAAAGCCAGTTGCACCTTTATCAGATAAGCCAGGCTGTTGTGGACATCGGGCCAGAGGTGTCCTTCAAGATAAGGATCCATACCGGGAAAGGGAGAAGGCATAACAACAGTTTCCCCAAATTTACACAAACATGCTGAATTCATCAATGATGCCCGAATCGGGGTGTGTATAACAAATTGCACAGTCAGATTATGAAAGGCTTAGCAATCCCTTCGCTTTGCTGCGGGCTTACCAATCCACTACCCAAGCAAAAAGTGCAATTTGTTATACACACGAATCGGGGAGGGCATCACCGCCTGACAATCCGCCCGGAATAAGCCTTTGGGCCAATTCCCCAAAGAATTTGATAAATTCCCGGCGGCCAGCTTTCCATGGAAATTTCCAGCCGCCGCCCGCCAACGGTTTTTGAAAGAACCATTTTTCCGGTAGGGCCAAAGACGGACAGTTTTCCATCGGGAGGCTCCATTCCTTCCGGCAATGCTATGAAACAGGAGGTAGCCGATGGATTGGGGAATATCCGCAGCCCGGGGTTGGTGCCCCTGACGATGGGCCGGGCCGTATTGAGGGGCTCAAAACACTGGAGGACAGTGCAGAACAGGCGGGGCTCCGAACCGGCGGCCGTATCGGTGCTCGTTCCCACCGCCGCCAGGCAGCCATTGGCGCCCAAAGCAGTGCTGAACAGAGTTTCGGAGCTTTCGGCAGGCGCATGAGCAAAGGACGAAAGGAGGTTGCCCACAGTATCGATCAGGCCGAAATAGGTGTAGGCATCCTCAACATCAAGGCCTGCCTGTGAGTAGATCAGAGAGTTGCCGACGAAAGCAATTTTATCGGAGGCAACCCGCTTCAGGTGAATGCTGAGGTCAAAATCTTCTGAAGGGTAGCTGTTGAGCCAGATGGTGTTGCCATCGGCATCGGTTTTCATGATCTGATATTCGGAGGTGATGAAGTTAAAACCCGAAAATAAACCGAGGAAAACAGAGCCATCCGGCATAGCGGCAATGGCATCCACAAAGGAGGCCTCTTCGTATTCTTTAACCCAGATCAGGCTGCCGGCGGTGTTGGCCTTAAGGAGGAAGCCGCCTTCAATAGTATGGTTGGCAAGCGCTCCTCTGCCGCAGATCAGCAAATCTCCGCCGGGAAGTTCTTCCAGGTCCAGTACGGAACTGGCGCGCCCATTCTGCCAAACCAGGGGCAGGTTCCAAAGAATATTGCCGTCCGGATCGATCTTCATGGCGAAACCGGTGCGCTGGTTCGGCTCTTCCATGTAGTAGCCTGCCAATACAAAATTCCCGTCTTCGGTGCGCCTGGCCTCCTTGAAGTCCTCTCTGGTTCCGAAGTCGAATATCGTTTCCCAGATCTTATCGCCGTCTCCGTCTATTCTCATGGCCAGCAGGTCTTCCTCTCCGTTACCGGACGAGCCTTCCATCTGCCCGGCGAGGATAAAACCATTGTCCTCAGTTGGCGCCAGAACCGAAACCAGTTCCAGGGAGCCAACTTCCCGGTTTTGCACCAGGATACTGCGTACGGTGTCGCCCTCAGGGGTGATCTCCAGCAGAAAAATATCGGCTTCGTTGGGGGTGAAAAAGCCGGAGGCATCGTAAACCCCCTCAATGGCCCTTCCGGTTGCCATGAAGTTGCCGTTGGGCAGGGCGGCAATATCCCGCCCGGATTGCTTGAGGTAAGGCCCGGGCCAGGAATGGGCCCACTCCTGGGCGGAGGCCCCGGCAGAAAAGAACAATAGCAGTAGTAGTGTACAGATTGTCGGGTGGCTGTTTTTCATGCGATGAGTTTTTGGTTATCTATCCCATAAAGTAAGGTAGCCCGGTGCATTTAATAAAGGACAAAATGGGGGGAATATAGATGGCTGTTCCCGAAAGGGAAAAGATAAAGCTTTGTCTTCCAGGTAGATAACGATAGGGGTTATAGTTTTTTATAACCACATCGGTATTCAGAATTTTATTCTTTTTTCGGCGCATTGAAAAAAATTTTTATCCTCTATGTTTGCCGATCAGGAAAAATCATTTAGCTTTGAGTATGTTCAAACATATTAAAAATGATTCATGAGGTTGACCCCAACAGCAAGGTTCCCCTTCACAATCAGGTAGAACGCCTGCTCAGGATGCTGATCCGGCAGCCGGAATACCAGAAGGGTGCTTTTTTGCCTAAGGAAGTTGACCTGGCCAACCAGCTGGGCATTTCCCGGAACACGGTTCGCCATGGCATCAGTAAACTGGTCAACGAGGGCTTACTGGTCCGGAAAAAAGGAGTCGGTACCAAAGTAGCCAGCCGGAAAGTATCGACCCGCCTCGACCACTGGATCAGCTTTTCGGGAGAGATGAAGGCCAAGGGAATGGAAGTGGCCAATTATGAATTGAAAGCCCAGCCGGTAGCCGCCGATGAGGAGGTCGCCGGGGTTTTCCACATCTCACCGGGGACGAGGCTGGTGAAATTATCCCGGCTTCGGGGCACCCAGGAGGGGCCCATATTATTATCCCTGTCCTGGTTCCATCCTCGCCTGGGCATCACCGGTGAGGAGGACTTTTCCCAGCCGCTGTATCAGATGCTGGAGAAGGAAATCGGGGTTTATCCCACCGTTTCCCGGGAGGAGATCAGCGCCATAGCTGCGGAGAAGGGCCTGGCTTCCCGGCTGGAGGTCAGGGAGGGGGCGCCGATCCTGTTCCGCAAGCGGGTCGTCTTCGACTCCGACGGCAAGGCCATGGAGTTTAATAAGGTCTATTATCAGGGAGAAGGGTTTTCGTATTCCATCGATATTGAGAGGAAATAGCTCCTTTGGGGGCAGAACTTAAATAAACAAAAAACAGGCAATGGGCCCCTGGCCCGTCGCCCAAATGACGCTATCATGAGAGCTTCCCTACATGCCCTAATCCTTCTGTTAGCCCTCATGGCCGGAACAGCCAGCGGATACAGCCAGTCCCGCTTCATCACCGGCCAGGTTACGGACCGCGCCGATGGCCTCCCGCTGCCCGGCGTAAACATTCAGGTAAAAGACACTCCCACCGGAACGGTCACCGATGTTGACGGCAACTATGAATTGCGGGTGCCCGCAGGATCGGCCGCCCTGGTGTTCACCTACGTGGGTTATACCCCTCAGGAAATTGAGGTGGGGGCGCAATCGGTGATCAATGTGGAGCTGTTTCAGGAAGCCGAATTGCTGGATGACGTCGTGGTCATCGCCTACGGACAGGTAAAGAAAAGCGACCTGACCGGGTCGGTCTCTTCGATCTCGGGTGAAGACCTGCTGCGCACGGCGCCCACCTCTCTCGATCAGGCCCTGCAGGGCAGGGCGGCAGGTGTTCAGGTTACTCAGGTGAGCGGCCGCCCGGGAGGGGAAACTTCTATCCGCATCCGGGGCAGCAGTTCCATCAATGCCGGCAATGAGCCGCTTTACGTCGTCGATGGCATGCTCATCACCAGTGATAACAGCCAGACCAATGTCGGCGGCGTCGCCGGCAGCAACCTCAACGGCTTGTCCGCCATCAACCCCAGCGACATCGAGTCTATTGAGATTCTCAAGGATGCTTCGGCAACGGCCATGTACGGCTCCAGAGGCGCCAACGGGGTCGTACTGATCACGACCAAGCGGGGCAAAGAGGGCCGCTCATCCATTACGCTGGACGCCTTTTATGGCTTGCAGGAGGTTCAACAGCAGCTGGATATGCTGGACGGGGAAGGCTTTGCCAATTACATCAATGCCTTCAACAAGGACGCCGGCTTTCCGGTCGATCCCCGATACCTTATCCCCGACAAGATCGGCGCCGGCACCAACTGGCAGGAAGCCATCTTTCAGCAGGCGCCCATGCAAAGTTATCAGCTGAGTGCATTGGGGGGCAACGCCAATACCCAATATTCGGTTTCCGGCGGTTATTACCTGCAAAAGGGCATCATTCTCAATTCCGATTTCGAACGCTACAACCTGCGCACCAACCTCGACCAGAAAGTCAATGACAGGGTCAGAGTAGGCGCCAGCATCAGCCTGAGCCACATCAACTCCAGAGGGGTGCTGACCGGCGCCCAGAGCCCGGGCACCGGCGTTCTGCTGCCCGGAGCTACCGCTTCTGCTCTGCTCTTCCCGCCGACGCTTCCGGTGCTGGACGAGAGCGAACCCGGCGGATATACCTTTGAAGATGACCGGGGGCGGAACCTCGCCAACCCGGTGGCCGATGCGGCGGAAACGGATAATATTTCCAAAAACTCCAGAGTGATCGGCAGCGCCTACGGCACCCTTCTCCTGGCGGAGGGCCTCAACCTGAAGGCCAGCGTCGGCATCGACGGCTACTCGGTCAAGGAAAACCGCTTCGTACCCAACTTCCTCAAACGCACCGAGGCCAATAACGGCGAAGCGGTTGTGGCCACTGTTGACGGCTTTACCTGGCTGACGGAATTCACCCTGAATTACAAGCGAACCCTGAAGGAAAAGCACGCCATCGACGCCCTGGCGGGCGCCACTTTCCAGGGGTTTCAGTCGGAACGCCTCTTTACCTTCGCCCTGGATTTCCCGGACAACCGGACCGGCTACCACAACCTGGGCAGTGCGCTGAACCCCCAGCCGCCGGCTAACGGAGAATCTTCCTGGGGCATCATTTCCTATCTCGGCCGCGTCAATTATACCCTGGATGATAAATACCTTTTCACCGTCACCGGCCGCCTGGACGGCGCTTCCAAATTCGGAGAGGACAGCAAATACGGGTTTTTCCCCTCGGGTTCTGTGGCATGGAAACTCCACCAGGAGCCTTTCATTGAGAAACTGGGCGTCTTTACCAGCCTGAAGGCCCGGTTTAGCTACGGCATCATCGGCAACCAGGAGATCGGCCCCTTCGGCTCCCTGGCGACCGTCGGGCCGCTAGGGCAGGGGGTGTTCAACAACGACGAGCCCTACATCGGGCAGGAGCCCCTCCGCTACCCCAACCCCGGCCTGAAATGGGAACGGACCAACCAGGCGGATCTGGGCATCGATGCAGAGTTTCTGGAAGGCCGCATTGGTTTCACGGCTGATTTATATCAGAAAAATACAACCGACCTGCTGCTGTTCGCTCCGCTGCCCACCACCACCGGCTTCTCCTCCTACCTGGCCAACATCGGAGGACTGAAGAACCAGGGTTTTGAGGTGGCGGTGAACTCCCGGAATACCACCGGGGCCTTCCTCTGGCAGACCAGCCTGAACTTTTCCGCGAACCGAAACGAGATCACCGAGCTGTCCAGCGACAGTGACATCCCCGTTCCCGGTGTGCTCCAGGCGCCCGCAGGATGGAGCATCCTGCGGGTGGGCCAGCCTCTGGGCACCTTCTTCGGGCTGAAGTCGGCCGGCATCTTCCAGTCGGATGCCGAAGCCCAGTCATCTCCAGTTCTTCGCGGCCAGGATGCGGAAGCCGGAGACCGCCGTTATGAGGACATCAACGGCAGGGATGCAGAAGGCAACCTGACTGGCCAGCCGGACGGTGTGATCGACGAGGCCGACCGCACCATCATCGGCAACGCCAACCCGGCTTTCATCTGGGGGCTGGCCAACACCTTCTCTTTCAAAGGGCTTGACCTGTCAGTCTTCATACAGGGAGTCCATGGCAACGAGATCGTCAATGCTTATCTGTTCGAGATCGGCACCATGGCCGGAGAAACCAATGTGCTGACAGAATTCTGGGAAAACCGCTGGACGGAGGAAAACCCGAACAACGAATACCCCAAAATAAACCCCAATGAGCGGAATATCTTCAGCGATGCACAGGTGGAAAACGGGTCCTTTATTCGCATCAAGAACATCACGCTGGGCTACACCTTCCCGGCGCGATGGCTGAGCAAGGCCGGAATGAGTTCCGCCCGTTTGTATGTGACGGTGAACAACCTCTATACCCTCACCGATTACCGGGGGTATGATCCGGAGATCAATGCCTTTGGGCAGAACAACCTCCTGCAGGGCATCGATTACGGAAGCTATCCGCTGGCGCGGACGGCGATCGTCGGCGTTCAACTGGGGTTCTAAGATAAGGAGGCTGTCTCAAAAGTAATTACTTGAAAAAGGCTCCAAAATAATGTTTTGCTGCCCGTCCCAGCCCCTCTAACTCCCCGAAGGGGAGAACCGGACGGGCAGCTAGGGCAGAATATTATTTTGAGGCAATATTTTGATTTAATCTTTTGAGACAGTCTCCTAACACCACTGAACTGGCAGGATGAGGAAAAACCTTAAAGGTTTAAATTCAAGAAATTCATCAGCATGAAAAGATACATCCACATTTTAGTTATGTTATTCCTGGCAGCCGGCCTGTTGCCGGCCTGCCGGAACCTGCTGGAAGAAAACCCCAAAGACCAGGTCTTTGTGGAGAATTATTTCCAGACGTCAAATGACGCCGTGGCTGCGGTCAACTCTATTTACGCCATCCTGAATTCCACCAGTTCGCCTCCTACCTTCGGAGGAGTTTACCACAGCAGTTACTGGGTGGTGGCGGGGCTGGCCTCCGACGATATGGAGAACCGGCAGGCCGGCAACCCCGACCTGGACCAACTGGAAACTTTCACTTTCAAACCCGTCAATTCCTTCCTGTACGACATCTGGCGAAATGCTTATAAAGGCATCAGCAATGCCAATTTCGCCATCGAAGGCATTCCCCGGGTGGAAATGGATGAAGGTTTGAAGAACCGCCTGCTTGGGGAGGCCCATTTCCTGCGGGGCATGCTCTATTTCGACCTGGTGCGCCTGTTCGGGGATATCCCTCTGGTCCTTAGCCTGAATGCGGAATTGACCCCGGCCCGCACCCCGGCCGCTCAGGTTTATGATCAAATCCTTCAGGACCTGCAGTTTGCCAAGCAAAACCTGCCGGCTTCTTATTCTGCCGGGGAGGGACTTGGCCGGGCGACACTGGGGGCTGCCAACGCCCTGGCGGCCAAAGTACACCTCACCCTGGGCAGCTGGCAGGAGTGCATTGATCACTGCCAGGCAGTGATATCTTCGGGCAATTACGGATTGTGGGAAGATTTTGCCGAAGTTTTCCGGCTGGCTAATGAAAACGGCAAGGAATCCGTTTTTAACATCGGTTTTGGCACGGCCAACAACACCATCTCATTCTGGGAGGTTGGGCAGTTCAATGTGCGGCTTTTGCCGCGCGAATTGTCCGGGGAGATCCCCGGGGTCAATGCCCAGGGCTGGCAGGTGGCCACTCAGTTCCTCTACGATTCCTACGATCCGCAGGACCGCAGGCGGGAGGTGACGCTGCTGACTACGATCCACAATACCGACGGATCCACCACTACCGTCGAACCGCACATACAGAAGTACTGGGACCGCATCGGCGAGCCGGCCGCGGGCAATACCGACAATGATTTTCCTTACCTGCGCTATTCGGACGTCCTGCTGATGTACGCAGAAGCCCTCAATGAGCTGAACAACGGCCCCACGGCCGAGGCCTATCAGGCCATCAACAGCGTTCGCAAGCGGGCCCGTTTCAACGGTACGGAAGAACTGCCCATTCTGCCTGACTTGTCGGGGCTTTCCTACCAGGGATTCAAAGACGCGCTCTTACAAGAGCGGCAGTGGGAGTTCGTGGCTGAGGGCCAGCGCTGGTTCGACCTGGTGCGTTTCGGCCGACTGGAAGAGCAGGTGCCGAAGGCCAAGCCCGGTGTCCAGCCTCAGCCCTTTCACAACCTCTTTCCCGTGCCGCAGGAAGAGATCGACCTGAACCCCAACCTGCTGCCTCAGAATCCGGGGTATTAGGGAGGTAAACTTTAAACCTTTGAGGTTTTCAAAACCTCAAAGGTTTGGCCTATAGTTTTAAAGAAAACAAAAGAACAGAAAACTTGCAGTCAAATTACGATAAGTTCCCAGTTGTGAAGGTTCCGGGGTTTGAAAGGGGCTGCTTTTCCGGCTGGGAAGCCATAGCTGAAGCGATCCGGCAGCAGCTTCCTGACACCAGCCGGGAAAAGGCCGTCCTGGTGGTCGAATGCTACCATGGAGTAGAGGAACAGGAAGCCCGAAAGGCATTGTTGGAGCGCCTGCGCCCTGTTGTAGTTATTGAGGCCGAAAAGGCATATCTATCCGAGGAGCAGCTCGATGAGCTTACCTTTCCGGATGTTACAGACGACCGCATCTTCGGATTTATGACCCGGCTCACCATTGACAGGTTCTTCGATCCCGGCAAGCTGGAGGCGGCCCGTCGGCAGTTGAGGGGTGTGGAGCGCGGCCTGGTGCTGGTTTTGGGTGTTGGGGCTGCTCACCTCGCCGAGAAATGGGATGTGCTGGCTTACGCCGATATGGCGCGCTGGGAGATCCAGCAGCGCATGCGCCGGCACGAGGTAGCCAACCTGGGCGCCACCAATTTCACAGAGGATTTTGCGCGGCAGTACAAACGAGCTTACTTCGTGGACTGGCGCGTTTGTGACCGGGTCAAAAAACAACTGCTGCCCCGAAGCGATTTCCTGCTCGATACCAATAAACCCGGGCAACCGAAGATGGTCAGCGGAGAAGCACTTTTGGCGGGGTTGAAACAGGCTATCTGCAGGCCGTTTCGGGTGGCGCCCTTTTTCGACCCCGGGCCCTGGGGCGGGCAGTGGATGAAGAAAGTCTGCGGCCTGGACCCCTCGCTCCCCAACTACGCCTGGTGTTTTGACTGCGTACCGGAGGAGAACAGCCTGCTGCTGGGCTACGGTGAGGCGGTGGTGGAAATACCCTCCGTCAACCTGGTATTCTTTCACCCGGAAGAGCTGCTGGGCGGCAGTGTCTATTCGCGTTTCGGCCCCGAGTTTCCCATCCGGTTCGATTTCCTGGACACCATGGGCGGAGGAAACCTCAGCTTGCAGGTTCACCCCCTTACGGAATACATACAGGAGCATTTCGGGATGCACTATACGCAGGATGAAAGCTATTACCTGCTGGATGCCGGAGAGGAGGCTTTCGTGTATCTGGGGCTTAAAGAGGGTATCGATAAAGAAGCTATGATCAAAGCACTTCAGGACGCTCAGAACGGTGGAGCACCCTTTGAGGCGGAACAGTACGTGGAAAAATGGCCGGTGCGCAAACACGACCACTTTCTCATTCCCGCCGGAACCGTTCATTGCTCCGGCAAAGACAGTATGGTGCTGGAGATCAGCGCTACGCCCTACATTTTCACTTTCAAGCTGTGGGACTGGGGAAGGCTGGGGCTGGACGGCAAACCACGGCCCATCAACATTGAGCACGGCAGGAATGTGATCCAGTGGCAACGGGACACCTCCTGGGTGGGCCGGAACCTGGTCAACCGCATCGAGCCGGTAGCGGAAGGCAAGGGGTGGAGAGAGGAAAAGACGGGCCTGCACAAGCTGGAATTCATCGAGTCCCGCCGGCACTGGTTTACCGGAAAAGTGGATCACCATACCGGCGGCGGGGTCAATGTGCTCAACCTGGTGGAAGGGAGAGAGGCTATAGTGGAGAGCCCGGACGGCGCCTTTGAGCCTTTCGTCGTCCACTACGCAGAAACCTTTATTGTTCCGGCGGCAGTAGGGGCTTACAGTATCCGGCCATACGGAGAAAGTGAAGGAAAGGAGTGTGCGACCATAAAGGCCTTTGTGCGGACTTAGCCGGTATTGAAAAATCAAAAGAGTAATACAGAACAACATGCCAACAACAAATCAATCTTCCGCCGAGCCCGTCAACATGGGTGTCGTCTATGTACTGACGGCAGTAGCTGCTCTGGGCGGCCTGCTGTTCGGTTATGACACGGCCGTCATTTCGGGCGCCATCGGTTTCCTGCAGGAGAAGTTCGAACTGACGGCCGCCATGAAGGGCTGGGCGGCCTCCAGTGCCATTATCGGCTGTATATTCGGGGCTATGTTCGCCGGATATATGAGCGACCGGTTCGGGCGGAAAAAGATCCTGATCCTGACCGCTTTCTTGTTTGGCATTTCGGCCATCGGATCAGCCCTGCCCAATAACCTTACTCAGTTTGCCCTTGCCCGGTTTGTGGGCGGGCTGGGCGTGGGCGCCGCTTCCATGTTGTCGCCGCTCTACATTACCGAACTGGCGCCGGCAAAGGTGCGGGGCATGTTGGTGTCGTTATACCAACTGGCCATCGTCATCGGTATATTGCTGATATTTTTCGTCAACCTCCTGGTGCAGAATATGGGCGATGAAGCCTGGAATGTAGAATGGGGCTGGCGCTACATGCTCGGCTCGGAAACCCTGCCGGCCATCCTGTTCTTTGTCGCCATGTTCTTCGTCCCGGAAAGCCCGCGCTGGCTGGCCAAAGAAGGCAGAGAGGAGGAGGCTCTTGGCATTCTTACCAGGATCAACGGCCTTGGCCGGGCCAAAGCGATCCTGCAGGAGATCAAAGAGACGCTGAAAGAAGAATCGGGCACCCTTCGGGAGCTCTTCGGCGGGCGCTTCCGCAAGGCCATCGTCATTGGCATTCTGCTGGCCTTTTTCACTCAATTGCAGGGGATCAACGCGATTATGTACTACGCCCCGGAAATTTTCAAGGAGGTGGGCACCGGCACCAATTCGGCTTTTTTCCAGACCGTTATCGTTGGGGTCATCAACGTATTGTTCACCTTTGTCGCCATCTGGCTGGTGGACCGCGCCGGGCGCAAAGCACTGCTGTTGTTCGGCGGCGCCGGGATGGGCATCAGCCTGGCCATAACGGGCATGGCTTTCTTTTTCAACTGGGGAGGCTATGTGCTCCTGATCTTCATTCTGACCTACGTAGCCTGCTTTGCCGCCTCTTTCGGGCCGGTGCCCTGGGTGATCCTCTCCGAGATCTTCCCGATCAAACTGAGGGGGCTGGCCATGTCGGTGGCCACGCTTTCCGTCTGGGTGGCGGTTTACTTTGTCACCCAGTTATTTCCCATACTGGTGGAAGAGATCGGGCCGGCTTATACCTTCTGGATATTTTTCGCCGTTTCCATGATGGCCTTTGTTTTCGTCTGGACGCAGATCCCGGAGACCAAAGAGAAGACGCTGGAAGAGATCGAGCAGAGCTGGTGAGGGAAGAGAGATATATTTGATTTAGTGATCTGGGATTTAGCGATTTTTGATTGGGGTGATCGGGCAATTAGTAAGGAGTGCAAGGTTACATTATCTATCAAAATCAGGAGTCTGATACTAAAAATTGAGAAAAAAGAATTTCGATGAACAGGACCATACTGATTTTTGTGCTGGCTGGTTGCCTGGCCCTTCCAGGTAAGGCTCAAAAAAATACAGATAAAGAGCCCGTGGACTACGTGAACCCCATGCTGGGCAACCACGATTCGCGCTGGATGATGTTTCCCGGGCCATCCATGCCTTTCGGTATGGTCAAGCTCAGCCCCGATAATGAGCGCAACGGCTGGAAAGCAGGATATGAATACGACGTAGAAAACATCACCGGCTTCAGCCACATCCATGAGTGGACCATGGCCGGCCTGTTGATGGCGCCTCAGACGGGCCCGCTGCAAACCCGGCCGGGGACGGAAAAAGACCCCGACTCCGGCTACCGTTCCCGCTTCCGCCATGAAACGGAGGTGGCGGAGCCCGGCTATTATTCGGTAGTGCTCGATGACTATCAAACCCAGGTGGAGCTCACCACTACCACACGCGCCGGTTTCCAGCGTTATACTTTTCCGAAAACCGATTCCGCCCGCGTCCTGATCGACCTGGATATCGAGTCGGAATACGGCAATGAGCTCTTCCTTTCCGAGATCCGGAAAGTGAGCGATACGGAGATCGAAGGGATGGCCATGTCACAGAGCCTGCGCGGAGCGGGCTGGAACGATTACACCGTCAACTTTGTCATCCGTTTCAACAAACCGTTCAAGGACTTCAACGGATGGACCCGCGACGGCGTGCAGCGCCATACCGATCGCATCTTCTCCGGCTGGGACCATACGGATCTGGGCGCCTTCGTCCACTTTGACACCCGGGACGGAAAGCCCCTGCTCATCCAAACCGGCATTTCGCTGGTGAGCATCGGGCAGGCCCGCCTCAACCTGGAGGAGGAACTGGTAGGCCCCTTCGGCTGGGATTTCGACGCTGTGCGCCGCAACGCCCGCAATACCTGGAACGAGTTGCTGGGCGCCATCAGAGTGGAAGGAAAGAATGAGACGGATAAGGTGAAGTTCTACACCAATATGTACCGCGCCTACGCCGGAAGGAACACCTGGAGTGATATCAACGGCAAGTACATGGACGTTTGCGAAAAGCCCCGGCAACTGGCCGACCCCAATTCCCCCATGCTGGGCGGCGACGCCTTCTGGAACACTTTCTGGAACCTGAACCAGCTCTGGACCCTCGCCACTCCCGACATCGCCAACCAATGGGTGAAGGCCCTGCTGGAGCTCTACGAAACCGGAGGATGGCTACCCAAAGGCCCTCCGGGCATCGAATATTCGGGTATCATGGAAGCCTCTCATGAGATCGAGCTGATCGTGGCCGCTTATCAGAAAGGCATTCGCAACTACGATGTAAAAACGGCCTATGAGGCCATCAAACACATCCAAACCACCCTGCCGGCCAAGCACCTTTGCAGCGGCATTGTGGGCAACCGTTTCCTGGAAGATTACCTCAAATACGGGTACGTGCCCTACGAAACCGGGCCGGTTTCCAACACCCTGGAGTATGCTTTTGACGACTGGGCCGTAAGTGAAATGGCCCGGGCCCTGGGCGAAACGGAAGATTTTTACTACTTCCGCCGCCGCGCCCACAACTACCTGAACCTCTGGGACCCCACCGTAAACTACATGAACCTCCGAAAAAAGGACGGCTCTTTTGTGCCGGATTTCGATCCTTACTGCTGCTCCACCTTTCTGGGTGAGGGCTGGATGGAGGGCAATGCCTGGCAATTCACCTGGTTCGTTCCTCACGACCTGCGCGGCCTGATCGGGCTGATGGGGCGCGAGGAGTTCAACGAGCGCCTGCAGGCCGGGTTTGAAAAATCCAGGAAATGGAAGTTCAACAGCGAGTGGACCCACGAGAACAACCTGCTGGCTATGGGCGTCCTGCCCATCAACCACGGCAATCAGCCCAATATGCAGGCCGCTTACCTCTTCAACTACTCCGGCAGGCCCTGGCTAACCCAGTACTGGGCCAGAGAGATCATGGAGATCTATTACGGCTCTGCGATCAAAGATGCCTGGCCGGGAGACGAAGACCAGGGGCAGATGGGCGGTTGGTATGTCATGAGCGCCATGGGCCTGTTCGAAATGAAAGGAGGGTGCGCCACAGACCCGGTTATCGAGATCGGCAGCCCGATCTTTGACAAAATTACCATACAGCTCGACCCCCGCTATTATTCGGGAGGGGCCTTCGTCATCGAAGCAGTTAATAATTCAAAGGAGAACAAATACATTCAATCGGCTACCCTGGACGGAAAACCGCTGGACAAGCCCTGGTTCTACTTCCGGGAACTGGCCGATGGCGGC
Source organism: Lewinellaceae bacterium (assembly GCA_020636315.1). GTDB lineage: Bacteria > Bacteroidota > Bacteroidia > Chitinophagales > Saprospiraceae > JACJXW01. The sequence goes on along the minus strand of JACJYA010000001.1, from coordinate 18,979 downwards.
AAACTGGTGCTGGAAATGGGCCCGGAACCGAATAAAGAATGGGGCAGCCGCCCGGAAGATGCTCCCCCTTCCATGTCGGATGAAAGAAATTGAAGGATTTGATGTTGAAAGTATCAAGGCATATAATCGGGTTGGTGTTGTTGGGCTTGCTCCCCGCTTCCTGCGGGTTGCTGGAAGAAGAACAGCCTCTGCTGGAACTTTTGCCTTCCGGGCAAACCGGCGTTGATTTTAACAACCGCCTTTCCGAAGGCGACAGCCTCAACATCCTCAATTACGTCTATTATTACAACGGGGGCGGGACAGGCATTGCCGATTTCAATAATGATGGCCTTGAAGACTTGTTTTTTACCGGAAATGAAACCTCCTGCCGGATATATCTCAACCGGGGCGGGATGCACTTCGAAGACATTACCGAACCGGCGGGCCTGCAGACGGACGGCTGGGCTACCGGAGTGGCCATTGCGGATGTCAATGCCGATGGGTTTGATGACATCTATATCTGTATGGCCGGGCACCGCGATCCTGCGCTGAGGGCCAACCGCCTGTACCTCAACGAAGGGCCTGGCCCGGGTGGGTTGCCCCGTTTTCGCGAAGCCGCCGCCGAATATGGCATTGCCGATACCAGCTATTCCACCCACGCCGCCTTTTTCGATTATGACCTCGACGGCGACCTGGACCTGTATGTGCTTAACCATGCCAACCAGCGCAGTACCTTGAACACCCCCCTGCCCCGAAAATTGCACGGAGAAGGAGCAAGTACAGACCACCTGTACCGTAACGACGGCAATGCTGCTCAAAAACCGTTTACCGATGTTTCCGAAGCTGCCGGCATTCAAATTGAAGGATACGGGCTGGGCATCGCCATAACCGATATCAACCGGGACGGCTGGCCCGATATTTACATTTCCAATGACTTCATCTACAGCGATTTGCTTTACATCAACCGACAGGACGGTACATTCAGGGAACAGGCTGCCGATTATCTGCGCCACCAGAGTTACAATGGTATGGGGTGTGAAATTGCCGATTTTAACAACGATGCCTGGCAGGATATTTTGGTTCTGGATATGCTTCCCGAAGACAGGAAGCGCAAGAAAACCATGGCTGGTACGATGAACTACGACAAGTGGGGCCTGATGCTGGCCAACGGGTATGCTCCTCAGTACATGCGCAATACCCTGCAGCTGAATAACGGCCCTTACCCCCGGCGGGATAGCGCCGCCAGGACTTCCTTTAGTGAGGTCGCCCAGCTTGCCGGAGTCCACCAGACGGACTGGAGCTGGAGCGGGCTGTTCGCCGACCTCGACAATGATGGGTGGAAGGACCTGTTCATTACCAATGGTTATCTGCGGGATATTACCGATAAGGATTTTATCGATTACAGCGCCAGTCTTGGCATGTTCCAGTCTCAGAAAAAAGCCGATCAGGCCGTGCTGGAGCAGATCCGGAAGCTCGAAGGGGTGAAATTGCCGAATTACTGTTTTCGCAATGAGGGGAACCTCTCTTTTACCTCCTGCCTTTCCCTGCCTCCTTCCTTCTCCAACGGGGCTGCCTACGGCGACCTCGACGGAGATGGCGACCTGGACCTGGTTACCAACAACATCAACGGGCCGGCTTTTGTGCTGGAGAACAGGTCGGCCGGCCGGCCCAATGCCCACTTCCTGAAGGTTCGCCTGTTCGGCCCGGCCGGCAACCCCCATGGTATCGGGGCCCGGTTATGGCTGTATGCGGGGGAGCAAAAACAATACCTTGAACAATATCCCTACCGAGGGTTTCAGTCTTCGGTTTCCACGGTTTTGAATTTTGGCCTGGGGGCGAGTACTTATGCCGACAGCCTCATCATTGAGTGGCCGGGAGGGCGCCGCCAGGCTATCGGGCCGGTAGGCGCCGGTAAAGAAATAGCGTTGAAATACGAAGAAGCAGCGGAACATGCAGTTTTGCCCCTGGTAGCTGATACAGGGCCTTTACTCCGGGATGTAAGCGGACAGAACGGCCTGGATTTTATCCACCGGGGATCTTCTTTCAATGATTTTCTTCAACAACCCTTGCTTCCTCACAGTTTTTCCCGATCCGGACCGGCCCTGGCCGTCGGCGACCTCAATGGCGACGGGCTGGATGACGTTTACATTGGTGGCGCTAAGGGCCAGCCCGGGCGCGTGTTCTGTCAAACGCCAGATGGCCGCTTCGAGCACAGGGATCTGCTTGAGGGCGCAGAAGCCGAGGACGTTGATGCGCTGATCTTTGATGCCGATAATGACGGCGCCAAAGACCTTTACGTAGTCAGCGGCGGCAGCGAATACCCGGCGGCCGACAAAGGCTATCAGGACCGGTTATACCTCAATGACGGCAGCGGAGGCCTGCGGTTGTCCGCTGAGGCGCTGCCCGCCATGCCGGCAAGCGGTTCCTGTGTCGCGGCTGCCGACCTGGAAGGAGATGGCGACCTGGACCTATTTGTAGGAGGAAGAGTGGAAACCGGTCAGTATCCCCTTCCGCCGCGGTCGTATCTGCTGCAAAATGATGGCGGCGTATTTTCGGATGTAACTACCGAACTGGCGCCCGGGCTGGAACGCACAGGCATGGTGACGGATGCTGTCTGGGCGAGCCTTGAAGAAGGCGCCGGGCCGGCGTTAGTTCTGGTTGGAGAATGGATGCCGGTTACGATCTTTCGGAATAAAGGCGGGCGCCTGGAACGCCAGCCCGCAGAAGGCCTGGAAAACAGCAATGGCTGGTGGTACAGCCTGGCGGCAGGAGATTTCGACCAGGATGGCGATACCGATTTTCTGGCGGGGAATCTGGGCTTGAATACCATGTTTCAGGCCACCCCTTCCGAGCCCGTGCGGGCCTACGCAGGCGATTTTGATAATAACGGGAGCATCGATGCCGTTATGTCTTACTACATTCAAGGCGTTGAATCGCCCGTTCCCTCCCGGGATGTGCTTTTCTCCCAGATCCCCGGCCTTGAAAAAAAATACCCCAGGTACGGCCTTTACGCCGAAGCGGAACTGAAGCAGCTGTTCGGAAAAGAAAAACTGGAGCAGGCCTATACCCTGGAATGCAACACCTTCCAATCGAGTTATATTGAAAATCAGGGAGAGGGCAATTTTAGCCTTAGTCCTCTGCCTTTGTCCGCCCAGTTTGCGCCTGTTTCCGGCATCATTTGTATGGATTTTAATGAGGATGGACATACCGACGCCCTCCTGGCCGGGAATGACTATTCGCCTGAAGTGAATATCGGCCGGTGTGATGCCTTTAACGGGCTGTTGCTGCTGGGCGATGGTCGCGGAAGGTTCTCGCCTGCGGGGCCCATGCAGAGCGGCTTCTGGGCGGAAGGGGAGGTGAAAGGCCTGAAAATGGCCCGAAGAGGGGAAACCGGCCTCTATTGGATACTGGCGGCCGTGAATAATGATTCGCTGAGAACATTCGAAGGAGGGGGGGAGGCGCCTCAACAAAAAGAAATGAACAACACATCCATTTAGTAACCAAAAATATCGCATCATGAGGTACAAAAATTTGATCTTTTTTCTGGCAGTGAGCTTTGTCGCCGCGAGCATGCTGATGGTGAGCAGTTGCAAAGACGAGGAACCAACGGTGGCCGCACCTTCGGTTTCTCTGTCCGAAGCCGCATTTACCGGTAAGATTGGCGAAACGGCTTCCACCACTGCCACCGTGACGGCTCCCGGGGGGTTGAAAACCCTGAGGGTCACCAAATACCTGGGAACGGATATTGATCCTTCCTACGGTACGGGCGGCACCATGGAAGTTACTTCCTCCTCCTTTACGCTGGATTACACGCTATCGGATGAAGGGCTGGAAACGCCGGTCCGCTTTAACTTCGAAGCGGAAGATGACAAGGGCCAGACAGGTGACGCAGATTTCATCATCACCACGGAGCTCTCTATGAAGTATCTGCTCCTCAACTTCAACTGGCAGTGGGAATCCAAAATGGGCAAATGCCTGGATTCCGAACCGGAGACCGAGATGATCGTCGATTGTGAAAAGGACAATGTTTACATCTTCAATGAAGACGGGACCATGACGATCGATTACGGTGACCTCACCGGGTCAGGCGGCGGAACCTGTGACTTTGACGGCATCCGGCCGGCCACCAACTGGGAACTCAACGCGGATGAGACCGAGCTTACCATCACCAATACCAATGTCTTTGATCCCACCGATGTACAGATCGAGGTTTACCGCATCACTACCTTTGACGCCATGGAGATCAATTCCGAGCAAACGGTTGACCTGACGGCTTTCGGGTGCGTCATCTGGGACTGGAAGTTCACCTGGGGCGCAGTGCCGAAGTAGATGGAATAGTTCAGGAGCGGAGAAGTTTAGGAGTGTAGGAGGGAGGCGCTGCCAATAGCCAGTGTTCCCAACTTCTAATGAGAAAGTTCAAATTTTAGTGTCTCCTGAAAAAGCCGCTTGATTTTCAGGAACATGCGCCCGTCCATTCGGCCGGGTAAAAATAGCGAACAGTCCCTCTAAACTTCTCCCCTTCTACTCCCACTTCAGCCGAATGAACCGCGGCCGATAGATGTGGGCATCCTTTTGTATATCGTTCCAGAAATCAAAAGTGATGGTATTGTAGCTGATGAGCAGCTCGCCCGGTTTGGAGAGGCAGGGGTGGGCCTTGGCATTGTAGGGCAACAGGCCCTCATCGATCTCGGGGGTGCGCCAGATCTCCTGTATGGGGCCGAAAGGGCCCACCGGGCTTTCGCCCACGCGCAGGCCTACTTTTTCTGAAATGCCCAGCACCTGGAAAACCAGCAGGTAGCGGCCGTCGGCCAGGGGCGTTACGCTCAACTCATTGGAAACGGCGTTCGTCACCGGCTTCATTTCATTCTCATCTCTTACCCATTTTTCCCCGTTCCAGTAGCGCCAGCGGTTGAAATTTTCAAAATCCTTCGGTTTTACCCTTGCCGCGATCAGGTTTTTATCCTGTCCGATGCAGCCATAGACGTAAACGTAGCCGTCGGGGTGCGGAGCGCCGGCCCAATTGGTGTTGACGAGGATTCCGGCGCCCATATTGCCTTCTCCCAGGCGTTCATTTTTGACGTGGAGGGGAGTTGTCAACTGCCGCTGGCCCTCAAAAGGAGGGCGGCTGCCGGCCGGAATTGCCAAAAGGGAAACATTGGGTTCGATGAAATCGAAAACATTGGGCCCTGTCATTTCTATGTGGTAGGCAAACAGGTAAAGGGTATTGTCTTTCTCTTTGTTGACGAACCCATCGCCGAGCCAGTAGTACTGGCCTTCCCTGGCATTTTCGTTGTGCGGTACGAAAAAAGTTTGAGGCTGGCCTTCTTCATCCTGCTTGTAGAAAAAATGGATGCTGTCCGGATGAGGCGATTGCCCGGTGAGGTAAGCGACGCTGTTGTTAACCATCTTGTAGCCTTCGGCCGGCTTGCCCTCTTCCACTTCGCCGATGAAGGTGTCACTGAAGATCAGCATTACCTCCCGGTTGGGATCGTTGCGGGGTTGCTCATCACCATCGAGAGAAAAGGAAAAGATGCCATCGGCTCCGAACCACCCCGATTTACGGTTGAAGAGGCCGGTCCACTCCGGTGCGGCTTCAACCGCAAATTTCAACTCAGGAAGTGCTGTTGTTTTGGTAGAGGCCTTGTTTAACGAACTGCACCCCGCGGCAAACAGGAAAATGCCAATTACAAAAATAGAACGGTGTAACATGATCTTTGACTTTTATCCCTTAAAGTTACTTAACTGGGAAGAATTGAATAAATTAGTGCTACAGGGGCATTCCCCTTCACCCCGCACCCAAAACAAAACTCATGTTTAGAAATTACCTGAAAACCGCTTTCCGCAACCTCTGGAAATTCAGAAGTTATACCCTCATCAATATTCTGGGCCTTGCCATCGGAGTGGCCTGCGTGCTGCTGATCCTGCTGTATGTCCGGTCGGAGTTGAGCTATGACCGCTTCCATGAGAACCGGGATAGAATTTACCGTCTGACTATGGAGGCCACTAACCCGCAGACCCGGGAAACCATGCAACGCGCCGTCGGCCCGTATCGCCTGGCGGAGGAGATGAAACCCGATCTTTCGGATTTCACCCTCATCCGCTTTGCCGTCCAGGACCGGGAATTGATCGAACTGGGGGATGAAATCTTTACTGAAGAACACTTTGCTTTTGTTGACCCTGCAGCCTTGCAGGTATTCCATTTCCCACTCCTTAGCGGAGACCCGGAAACTGCGCTTGACAACCCTTTTTCCGTGGTGCTTTCCGAAAGCGCCGCCCGGAAATACTTTAAGGATGCCAACCCGGTCGGGAAGGCACTCACCATCCGGGAACAGCCCTTTGAGGTAACCGGCATAATGGAAGACGTGCCCCAAAACTCTCAGTTGGGTTTCGATGTGCTGGCTTCCATGAATTGCGCCCGCCAGGTGTTTTCCCGCATCGTGTTGGAAAACTGGGGGGAAGGCTATGTAGAGACCTTTGCCATGATACCGGAGGGCAAGCGCCCCGCTGATTATGAGGAGGCCCTGGCAGCCTTTGTGGATGTCAAGCTGGAGGGCTGGAAGGAATTTTCCCCGCAGCTCATCATGCAGCCTTTGCCGGAGATGTACCTGCATTCCAAAAACATTCACAGCTTTTTTACGGGAGGGGACATCACCTATGTTTACGCCTTCTCTCTGATCGCCTTGTTCATTCTGCTGATCGCCTGCATCAATTATATGAACCTGGCTACGGCACGTTCCAGTGTCCGGGCCCGGGAAGTGGGCATGCGCAAGGTGGTAGGCGCCTCCCGGTCTCAGTTGATCGGCCAGTTCCTGAGCGAGAGCACCCTGCTTGCCCTGATCTCCCTGGTTTTGGCAGTGGGCATCGTCTATCTTGTTTTGCCTGCCTTCAACAACCTGGCGGGCCAGGAGATCCCCTTTTCGCTTCTCGACAACTGGGGACTGCTGGCCGGGCTGGCCGGGATAGTGGTGCTGATCGGCATCGCCGCCGGCAGCTATCCGGCCTTTCTGTTGTCGGCGTTTCGGCCGGTGGCAGTCTTCTCAGGGCAGCTTCAGCAGGGATTCAGGGGCGGCAATCTTCGCAAGGTGCTGGTGGCTTTCCAGTTTATGACCTCTATCTTTTTGCTGATCGTCACCGGGGTGGTCTATCAGCAACTGGAATACTGCCGGAATATGGACCTGGGTTTCGATAAAGAACACCTGGTGCTGATCGAGGGTACTCCAACCGAAATGCGGGGCAGATATGATCAGTTTGCCGAGCAACTGGCGGCCAACCCGCATATCGTATCTTCAGCCGCCTCCTCACGGGTGCCGCCGGGGCGCCTCAGCAGCTCTTTCCGCACCCGGCCCGAAGGGATACCCGAAGAACGACAACAGGGGATGCAAACCGTATGGACAGATTTCGATTTTATTGAAACTATGGGCTTCGAAATGGCTGCCGGGCGCAGTTTTTCCAGGGACTTCCCCGCCGACGCCGGAACGGCATTCATTCTCAATGAGGCCGCTGTCCGGGAGATCGGCTGGACCGACGAAACGGCCATCGGCAAGGGTTTCGGCAGCTCGGAGATCGCCGATTGGGAAAGCGGGCAGTGGCAGGACCGCGACGGCACCGTCATCGGCGTCCTGAAAGATTTCCATTTTGAATCGATGAAGGAGGAGATTGTCCCTACCGTTTATTTCGTCGCGCCGTATATGGCCTGGAACTACGTCATCCGCATCAAACCCGATGACATACCGGAAACCATCAGTTACATCGAGGGCGTCTGGGAGCGTTTCAATACCGATGCTCCCTTCGAATATACCTTTGTCGATGAGAATTTTGCGGCCCTCTACCGGGCCGAAGAACGGCAGGGGAGGATCTTCGGGATATTTGCCGCACTGGCCATTTTCATCGCCTGCCTGGGCCTGGTTGGCCTGGCCTCTTTCACGGCAGAGCAGAAAAGGAAGGAGGTCAGCATCCGCAAAGTGCTGGGCGCCTCCCGGATGAGCATCATCACCCTGCTGTCGAAGGAATTCACCTGGCTGGTCCTGATCGCTTTCCTGCTGGCAACCCCGCTGGCCTGGTACCTGATGAACACCTGGCTGCAGGATTTCGCCTACCGCATTTCGATAGGGGTGGGGGTATTTCTGCTGGCCGGCCTGGCTTCCCTGCTGGCCGCATGGGCGACAGTAGCCTGGCAAACAGCGCGGGTGGCCCGGGCCAATCCGGCGGATGTATTGAAAACGGAGTGATGGGAAAGGGCTTAACAGCAAGATCACCTGCCCACTGACCTAGGTCATTGCATGTTAGCCCGTTTTGTCCTACTTTCCGGCATTTCAAGGAATCACTTTCTGCGCGCCCTTCAAAAAAACCAAAAGTACTATGCTCCTCAAGTTAGCATGGCGAAACATCTGGCGAAACAAGAGGCGTACGCTCATCACGGTTGCCACCCTGTTTTTTGCCGTCATCCTGGCGGTGGTGACCCGCTCCATGCAGAACGGCACCTACGACAGCATGATCGCCAATGTGGTCAGTTTCTATTACGGTTACCTTCAGGTACACCACGATGGTTACTGGGAGGAAAGGTCCCTGGAGAATTCGTTCGCCGAAAGCGATAGCCTGCTCCAGGAGATACAGTCGGCGCCATCCGTAAAAACGGTGGTTCCGAGGCTGGAATCGGTTGCGCTGATGGCATCCGACAGCATTACAAAAGGGGGCATGGTGGTTGGCACTATCCCTTCCCTGGAAGATGAGATGACCGGCATTCGCAGCAAGATTACAGATGGGAGGCTTCCGGAGAGGAGTGAGGAGGCTGTGTTATTGACGGAGGGCATGGCTTCGTATCTCAATCTGCATACCGGCGACACCCTTATCATCATCGGGCAGGGTTATCACGGGGCCATGGCTGCCGGCAAATTCTCTGTTTGCGGGATCGTCCGGTTTGCTTCCCCTGAGCTCAATGACCAGATGGTTTACCTGCCTCTTCGAACCGCTCAGTACCTTTTTTCCGCCGATGGCCGGCTGACGTCCCTTTCTCTTGATCTGGACAATCCCGCGAGTATGCTCCCGGAAAAAAAACGGCTGCAGAAAATGCTTGGGCCGGATTATGAGGTGCTGGACTGGAAGACGATGATGCCCGACCTGGTCCAGGCCATTTCGGCCGATAATGCCGGCGGCCTTATCATGATCTTTGTGCTGTACATTATTGTGGCGTTTGGAACGCTGGCGACTCTGGTGATGATGTTTGCCGAACGCTATCACGAATTTGGCATCCTCGAATCGATCGGCATGAAAAAACGCCAGTTAGCTCTGATGGTTTTCATTGAAACCATCATCCTTTCCTTCCTGGGGGCGCTTGCCGGTATGATCGGGGCCATTCCGGTTGTTTTTTACTTCTATATCAACCCGCTGCGGTTTACCGGCGAAGCGGCGGAAGGATACCGCCGTTTTGGGTTCGATCCGGTTTTGAATGCCTCTACGGACCCGATGATCTTCATCAATCAGGCCCTGATCGTTTTTTTGATCGCGGCCGTATTGTCCCTTTACCCGGTGCTGAAGATGCAGCGGCTGAAACCGCTCGAAGCCATGCGGGCCTAAAAAAACAGGATCATGCTTTTTAAAATAGCCTGGCGAAACATCTGGCGCAACCCTACCCGCAGCCTGGTCATCATACTGGCCATCGCCATTGGCTTGTGGGCGGCCATTTTCCTCCTCGCCTTTTCGTGGGGAATGAACGAACAGCGCGTCCGGGAGGCCATCAACAATGAGGTCTCGCATTTTCAGGTTCACGCCCCCCGTTTCAAGGAAAATTACTCCCCCAGGCTGGTTATTCCCGGGGGAGACAAAGTGTTGGATCAACTCCGGAAGGAGCAACCGGTGGATGCCGTCACCTGGAGGGTGGTTACGATGGGTATGATCGGCTCTGCGAAGACGAACAACAGCGTGCGCATCAACGGCATAGACCCGGCTCAGGAAGCCGCCGTTACCCACCTGAAAGAAAAACTGGTGGAAGGCAGCTATTTTGAAGAAAACCGAAATCCGGTTATCATCAGCCGCCGGCTGGCCAGGAAGCTCAACGTCAAACTTCACTCCAAAGTGGTCATCACCATGCAGGATGCCGGCCACAATATCGTTTCGGGCGCTTTCCGGGTAACCGGCCTGTTCGAGACCAACAACAGCATTTACGACGACAGCAATGTATTCGTGAAAGGAACCGGCCTGCAGCAACTCCTGGGGATAGGGGACGGGTTTCACGAAATTGCCGTGATCCTGAAGCAGAACGATCAGTTGGATGCCCTGCTGGCGAAGTACCGTCAGGCCTATCCCGGCCTGCGGTTTGAAAGCTGGAAGGAACTGATGCCGGAGATACAATTCATGACCGATGCCTTCCAGCAGATGATGAACATCATACTCGTTATCGTCCTGCTGACCCTTGCCTTCGGGCTGGCCAATATCATGCTGATGGCAGTACTGGAGCGAGTCCGGGAAATCGGCCTGCTGATGGCCGTCGGCATGAATAAAGTTAAGGTGTTCTGGATGGTCATGCTGGAAACCTTCTGCCTTAGCCTGGCGGGCAGCCCTGCCGGCATATTGCTTGGCTACCTGACCGTAACCCTGCTGGGCAGAACGGGCATTAACCTCTCCTTTTACGCGGAGGGCCTTTCCACCTTCGGGTACGGCAACCTCGTTTATCCGGTATTGGATGCCCATTATTACGTGCAAATTGCCCTGGAAGTAGTTTTCATTACACTGGCCGCGGCTGTATTCCCGGCATATAAAGCGGTGAAATTAAGGCCGGTGGAGGCCATCAGGAAGATTTAACTGAGGAGCTGCGGATAATAAAAGTCAATCGACAGATCCAGTCTCATCAGAATCCCAAATACAACGACAGAGAAAACCCGGAAAAGATCATTCACAGGGTGCGGGCCCTGCCCGGGAAGTCAAAATTACCGGCAATACCCTGGCCAACACTGTACAACGCAAGGGAGCTGTTGAGGAAATGTCTGTCAGGTGGTCCTCCAACCCCAATAAATTTGGAATGGACCCCGCCAGCCACACGTCGTTTTTGCTCGAGTACGAGGCTAAGTTCAAAGATGACGACGGCTACAACCCGGAAGATGTCGCATTCCGGCAAAAGGGCTTTAGCGGTGCGACAATGGATGGGAAGAAACAGTTTGAACACGAGTTTACCGATCAAGAGGATGATATTGATGTTGTAAGGAACGGCCCGGCCTTCAGCGGTACTGATGAACCTGGGTTCGAGTTCGGTAATTCCGATACCCCTGAGAACTCAGATGATGACATATTCGAACGAGATGAAACGCCGGCAGGAGAGAAGAATATACTGTACATCTTCTCGGCGTATCAAGAGTTTATCGACAAATCACGTGGCGGCCTTGTTCTTGCCCGGAGCCAGGGGCCTCCCCATCATTTAGCCAGGATAAAGGGAACCCACCCTCGTGCAGAGACTGGCGTTCCTTTTACTGCGGAGACTGTAATCGAGCCCCAGAACGATTGAACGGGGGAATGCCTTCCCTTTTCAATAAGTTCTCAAAAAGCGAAAATCTTCAGGGAAAGTGAAAAAACCGTTAGTGTCCGTTCGTTCGTAATACAGGCTGTCGTTGAAGCTGACGGATAGATGTGTCAAGTAAGAATAAGGACATTCTCCATGTTTTAAATAGTAGGATGTGGAAAGCGTATCTTCGTAATATCCATGCCAACGTTTATGATATTCAAATGTATAGGTATGATGAATGAGGCTGTCATGGTACAATGGGAAACCCGGCCTGCCAAAAAGATAAATTTTTATTTTTCCATCTGAGCCGTCAATATCAAATCCCCCATTTGAATTAGAAACAACTATATCTCCATCTTCACGGACCAACTCTATCCAGCGACCAGCTAGGCCAGCAAAAATTGAATGTTGAGTAGAATCTTCAATAACAAAAAATGTTAAAGGAAAACCTACTACACTTAAAAAGTCTTGATTACAGTCTATAGTAGGGATAGTATCGACAGGTTCCTGCGGTACAAAGGCTCCATCATCTCCTTTTTTACAGCCAATCGCTGCCAGGAAAAGAACAGCCATCAAGAAAAGTAATGCCTTCTTCATTTCATTTTCTATTAAAAGAGCAACGTCAATAAATGCTTTTTCCTGGAACAGAAATAAAATATTATTTTTTGCCCATGGAGGGAAAATTCTAACGTTATATTTTTGTAAGCATTTTGTCCTCTTCCCTGAGGACACCGCTTTCCGCGTCCCGCGTATTATTTTCGGCAAAGTAAAAAGCGGCAACATTTTTTACCTCAGTTGTAACTATTCAGCATCAACGGGAAAGCACATTTTCTACCTTTGTTTGCCCCGGCCCTGTCGCCTATGCGCCAAAGCTGCTCCGGCGACGGTGCAAAGGGAGCAAAGGCAGAAAATGCGCTGTCACCCTTCAGGGCTGTGGCAAAACAGGGCATTTTCTGCCGTCTGCTTCGATGATGCTGAATAGTTGAGTTTTTTTTAGAAATATGAGTCACAAGAGTTGGCCGGTTTCAGTAATCAGCCGGCGCCGCCCGGCCAAACTGAGCAGGGTCGCTGATGTCTGGCCTTACCCGCCGGGTTCTGCGCCGCCGGCCGGGAATGGGTTCCCTCAGCTCCCTTTCGACTCTGACCAGCACCCTGCCGCCTGCAAGTGTTCCATTGCTGCTATAGCGCCAGAGAAAATCATCCTGGTTGAGCTGGAGGTTCTCTTCAATGGGGAAAAGAGCTCTGAGTTTAGGCAGCCTGGCTGCACAGGCCCGCATTGCTCCCTGGCCCGCCAGGCGCGGCCTCAACTGGGGTGTGGTGCCCCCGGTAAGGGTGCGGCCTTTTTTCCGATAGCTGAAAGTGATGGTGACCAGGCCCGTGGGGCTCACTTGCCGGGCCGTTTCGCGAATGGCTTTCCAGCGTTTGCTGCCCAGGTGCTTGTGGGTTTTACGCACCAATTTGGTTAGTTGGCTGTTATTGGCCGGGGCCAAAAGGTTCCTGAACTTGTATTGCAATCTTTTTCCCAAAGCCTTTCGGCTGTGTGGGCGGCGCAGCATTTTTCGCCAGTTGAGCGGTACATTTGGATATTTGGCACTAAACCTCCGGCTCTGCCGGCCGTATTCCCGGTTATTCAACCGGACCTTACCTTTTTTTAAAATTCTCCAGGGGTTGAACGGAATGCCGACGAACCAGAATTCGGAAAAGAATTGTTGTGCCTGTAACCGGCGTACTCTTCGCCTTCTGCGGCCCCGCCTTACCGAACGTATCGAATATTGATACTCCTGCAGGTGGATCGGGGCATAAATATGGGGCTTTTCGGCGTCATTCCCTCCAAAGGCGGTGCGCAACAGCTCCAGCATGGCCTGGTTCCGGCCTATCGCACAGCCACGAATAATGATCTTGGTTGCGCTATCGACTACGTCGTCATCTAAAGCATTGAAGTTGTGGTTTTGGATAGCGTTTCTGAGCGTACGGGGGCTGACTGAATCCTGGTCGCCTGTTTCCACCGGAACACCGGGGAGTTCCCCCCAAAGGTTCGCGTGGGCTACGATACTTACTTCGCCCCAGGGAAGGCCATTCCCGGGCGGGTTGTTTTCAAGATAATCCCGTACTGCTTCCAGGGTGCGCAAATTCGGAACGGTTCTCTCCCCGGTAAACCGGTAATATTGAATAGCCGACCGGTAGAACTTGCCTCCGGCTCCCAAAATAAAAACGATATTCTCCCTCGTCTGTAAGCTGCTGCGCGCCCACCACGCGATTTGACGATTATACCTGGCATACAACTGTTGCTGGGTTTGCCCCATGTCTCTGCCGGCCTTCGTTATCAACGTGTTGACATTGTTGGTGTAAACCCTTTTCCATCGCTCCTTCAGTTGGCCATCTCCCAGGAGCTGGTTATCGATCAACCGCAATCCGTTGGTTGCCATCCGCATCCAGCTGGCCAGGTATTTGTTGAGCCAGCCGGCGTCAATTTTAATGTATAGAATATTTCTTCCGATCTCTTCCCATCCACTGATTACTTTTTCGAGATATTCTCTGACACTTAAATGGCTGCCGGCTCCCGGATTGCCGGCCAGTTGCAAGTGCTCCCCTTCCGGTTTTTCAACTTTCAGTTTCGGTTGAACGAAGGTAGGATTGAAAAATGGCTGGTTCTCCGAAATTGATTCAGAAAAAAAATCCTCCTTTTGGTGCGCACCAAAAAATGGCTTTGAATGGCGCAGGGGAGAATGGCTTTTTTTACCCGTTGTTTTCATCGGCCTTCCTTTCAGGATGAACGTTTGCTGCCCTGGAACTTTTAAGTTACCGGATAAAAAAAGTAAGGGACAATGATTTTTGTCATATTTAGGTTCCGGGAAGGGCGATTGGGTAATGCCAATACCTGATCGGGAAAACGATCCGGTTCAACCGGCGAAAAGCCCCCTCTGTGCTACCTATTCCTCCCGATACACGGTTGCCGGCCGGAATCCTTCCTTCAGCATCCTTTCCGCCGTCACCGAGCCGAAGAGTTGGATGAGAAAAGCCACCAGCCCCGTCCAGCCGGTTTGATGGCTGGCGCCGAGGCCCGCGCCGTTGTCGCCGTTGAAATACTCATAGAAGAGGAGGTGCTCCCGCCAGTGGGGGTCGCGATTGAATTTTTCCTGGCTGCCGTGGATCGGCCGCTTGCCTGCCGCATCGCGGCGGAACAGGCGGATCAGGCGGGTGGCGATCTCCTGGCTGACCTCGTAGAGGTTCATCATCCGGCCGGAGCCCGTCGGGCATTCCACCTGAAAGCCGTTGCCGTAGTAGGTGTAGAACTGGAGGAGGGCCCGGAGCAGCAGCGTGTTGACCGGAAACCAGACGGGCCCCCGCCAGTTGGAGTTCCCGCCGAACATCGGGGAGTCCGATTCGGCAGGGAGGTATTCCACCACGTATTTTTCACCATCCATAAAAAACTCATACGGTTCTTCGGCATAGTGGCGCGAGAGGGCGCGAATGCCATAGGGGCTCAGAAATTCGCCCTCGTCGAGCAACCGGTGCAGCACCCGCCGCAACTTCTCTTCATCGAGGATGGAAAACATCACCCGCCCGTTGGCGCTCACCCGCCGCGGGTCGTGAATGCGCTGGAGCAGCTCCGGGTGTTTTTCAAAACGGAACACCGCCCGCTTGACGAGCCACGGAAAGCGCTGAATGATGCTGCTGTCCAGCACGGTAGTCGCGCAAAGCGGCAACAACCCGACCATCGACCGTACTTTGAGCCGCATGGGGTCGCCATTCGGCGGCCGCAGCAGGTCGTAGAAAAACCCGTCTTCTTCGTCCCAAAGGTTTTCCTTATGCTCCCCCATGCGGTCCATGGCGGAAGCGATGTACAGGAAATGCTCGAAGAACTTCAACGCCATATCTTCGTAAACGGGGTCGTAGAGCGCCAGCTCCAGCGCCATTTCGAACATATTCTGGCAATACAGGCCATCCAGGCGGTGCCGTCCGCCTGCTCCAGCTTAGCGCCTCCGGGCAGCGTTTCACTGCGGTCGAACACCCTGATGTTATCCAGCCCCAGGAAGCCCCCTCGAAAATATTGCGATCCTGCGGGTCTTTGCGGTTGACCCACCAGGTGAAGTTGAGCGTGAGCTTCTGGAAGGCGTTCTTCAGCCAGGAAGGTCGCCGCTTCCCCGGCGCTGCTTTTCGATGCCGTAAACGAACAGGGTCGCCCAGGCGTGGACCGGCGGGTTGACGTCGTCGAAATTCCACTCGTGGTACAGCAGCTTACATTTGGGTGCAGGTAGGTCTCCCGGAGCATCAGGCTGAGCTGCTCCTTGGCGAAATCGAGGTCCACCATCGCCAGGTTGATGGTACTGAAAAGCCAGATCCCAGGCGGCATACCAGGATATTCCACTTGTCGGGCATCGAGATGATATCGGCATTGAGCATGTGGACCCATCGTTCGTTGCGCGCCTTTTCGGCTTCCGCATGTTCAGCGGATTGGCGCCGTGTTCTTCCAGCCACTGGTCGAGGTCGTAGTAATAGTATTGTTTGGTCCACAGCATCCCTGCCAGCGCCTGCCGCATGATCATTTTATCTTCGGCATCGAGCTGAGCCGGGGTGATGGTGTTGTAAAAAGCATCGGCCTCCTGCCGGCGATCCTGAAAAACCGCTTTGAACCCTTTACCCAGCGGATTGCCCTTGTCCGGCAGGAAAGCCTGGCCCAGGGCCTGCGGAGCAATATTGCAGAACCGCAGATGGAGCACCTCGGCGCTTCCGGCGCCGACCTCCAGCGCGTAATGGGCCGCCGCTTTGGTCCCCCGCTGCCGTGGATTGACGCTCTCTTTTTGCCCCTCCACGAGGTAGTTGTTGATCCCGTCTTTCGTATATGCGGCCGGATTGGGTTCGTTGAACAAAAGCTGCTTATTGGTTTCATTTTCCGTAAACAACAAGGCCGCCGCCTCGTTGGTGTACAGGTAATAGGGCTCCAGCTCCGGGTGGCGCACCTCGATGGCGTGGCCTCCCTTCCAGCCGGCGGCGCGCAACTGCGGGATGGGGGCGTCTTCCGTCCACCGCCAGGTATTGCGGTACCAGAGCGTCGGCAGCACGTGCAGGGGCGCCGCCTCCGGGCCCCGGTTGGTTACGGAGATCCGCATTGCGATATCGTCGGTAAGCCTTGGCGTATTCGACTACGATGTCGAAATAGCGGTTATCGTCAAAAATGCCCGTATCGAGGAGCTCAAACTCCGGCTCCTGCCGGCTGCGCTCCCGGTTTGCTGACAACAACTGATCGTAGGGGAAAGCCTGTTGTGGATATTTGTACAAATACTTCATGTAGGAGTGCGTCGGCGTATTGTCGAGGTAGAAATAATACTCCTTGACGTCTTCGCCATGGTTGCCTTCGGGGTTGGTCAACCCGAAAAGGCGCTCCTTGAGGAAGGGGTCCTGCCCGTTCCAGAGGGATAAGGCCAGGCACAGGCGCTGCTGGTGGTCGCAGATGCCCGCCAGCCCGTCCTCCCCCCAGCGGTAGGCGCGCGAGCGGGCCTGCTCGTGGGTGAAGTACTTCCAGGCGGCCTGGTCATCGCTGTAATCTTCCCGGACGGTGCCCCACTGCCGCTCGCTGAGGTAAGGCCCCCACCGCAGCCAGGGAACCTGCCGCTGGTAGGCTTCCTGAATGCGTATTTGTTCGATGTTGCGTTTCATGGGGCCAAGGTAAGGATTAACTACAACACATCGATTTCTTTCCGGGTTCCTTCTTCGCAGGCGCCCTGTTCCCTTCTTTTGTGGAGGACGGGAAATTCTGCTAACCGTTCAGCACCTGGACAAATACAAAAAAGGGGAGGCCAATACCAATTTGGCCGTCGAATTCTATGTGGAATATCCGAAGGAAAACGCCCCCCGCAATTTTGCGGGGCAGGCTTTGTCTCATCAAAACCTGCCTGCCAGCGAGCCCGGAGAGCAGGCAGGTTTTGACACTTTTTATCTTCAATACCGGCCTCCAAAGATGCCCTTATTGACAATTATCCAGGAATTCACAAATGTCATCATCTGATCCAAATATGATCTGCTGGCCACTGCTGTATTTTATCGCACTGACTGGATAAACCAGCTCTATTTCATCGTACGCACCTGGCGTGTTCAGTTCCGTTACATAATCATCTCTGGATTGAACCTGGATGGTAGCGCCATTTAAAACAATTTCCACTGGGTATTCAATAAAGTATGCACAGTTGATTGGAGTTCCAGGCCCTTCATTGTAGAAAAATTGAATGTGGGCCGGTTTATTTTCACAAGGCTCGTCAAGCGTCTGGTAGAATTGACATACTTCATCATCGTTGTTGAGTACGATTTGTCGTCCAAATTGGGTAACGGTTACAGGATATACGATTTCGGCCTGCTTCACATTAAAAGGAGATCCCCCTACAGCAGGCAAATATTCATCTTCATTGTTTACAACGACTTGATTGCCTTCCACAATCAAGGACACTGGGAAATTGATGTCGTATTCATAATTGTTCAGGGTAAGAATATTCAAACCATTAAAAAACAAGAGTACATGAGCCTGGGTGTCTCCACAGGAAAGCGTGTCGGTGTTGATGTCGATGATCACACCGCAGGTTTCCAGGGCTTCGATGACATCAAAGATTTCTTCAATTACAAAGGTATCTCCCTCGGCATTCGTCAGTGAAAATGGATATTGCAATTCTACTTCGGCTCCGTTGAGGATCAGGTTGGCATATTCATCTTCGTCATTGACCGTGATGGCCGTACCATCAGAATCGACGACATTGAATGGATAAACGAGCTCGAGGCAGCCAAAGCCCTGGATCTCTATGCCTTCACCAGTAACCGGGGGAGTGATGTCTTCACATTCAAAAGTCAGGTTAAAAAAGGCATCGAAATCATTGACAACGATGGTGTTGCCCTCTTCATCCAAAAAGGAGGCCGGCAGTTGGAGAGATAAGGAAGGAATGGTGGCGAACAGGTCGATAAACTCCCCTTCATTCCCGGCAGTGTACGTGTTGCCATCTTCGTCCGCCAGGTTGGCCGGGTAAACATATTCGAAGCAGAACGGCGCTCCCACTAAACAAGCAGGGACAGTCTCGCCATTGCTGGCGGATGCCGCCCAGCCGGTTTCCGGGATACAGGAGGCAAAGTCTCTGCCCAGTGCGTTGTTGTCGTTGACTATTTTGGTATTCCCCTTGGCATCCACTACAGTAAGTGGAAAGGCAAAATCGACCACAGGATTCGAAGTGTTCGGGGCCACCGCCGCCTGAAAGTCTGATTGAGAATTAATGGTAATGGCCTCATTGGATTCCAGGACCATATCAAAGGGATAATTGATGCTCAGGCAGGCCATCTCAACTCCTTCTGAAGTGGATGAAGTGCGTCCTGATGTGAGCAGATTATTTACGATGATGGCCGTGGGTTCGTAGTTCGGATCTTCAGGTTTGATCTCGTCCAGGTTCTCTTTGTTGCAGGCGGCAAGCAGCAAAACGAGGAGCAGGGACAGGGCACTAAATTTATGGAGCATTTTCATAATAAACGTGATTA